>NZ_CP065230.1 GCF_015767635.1 Halomonas sp. A40-4
GATCAGCACTTGGAATATCTATCAATTCGACACCTGAAAAGTTTTCCACAGCTTATTAAAACGCCCCAGTCCTGTGTGGATAACCACGCCGTTGGACGCTACAATGGTCGGCCTTTTTCAACCGATGGTGAGATGTGTGTCACTCGCGCTTTGGCAACAGTGCCTGAATTACCTGCAGGACGAGCTGAGTTCGCAGCAGTTCAACACGTGGATACGTCCACTGCAGGCTGAAGATAGTGAGGCTAACGAGCTGCGCTTGTTGGCGCCTAACCGCTTTGTGCGCGATTGGGTGAGTGACAAGTACGCCAAGCGGATTAGCGAACTGATGCGCGAGCTTGCCCCTTCGAAACCTCCCAAGGTTAGCCTCACGGTAGGTAGTCGACGGCCAGCAGCACCTGCCCCCCAACCCCGTGATCTGGGTAATCCGGTCTCGGCCTCTCCGGCACCGCGTGCGTCGGCGGCTGTTCATACGCCGCCACGGGGCGATATTGCTGACGAGCGTGAAATCGATCAGCTACGCGAGGAGGGAAGTGGTTCAGACCGGCGTTCGAACGAGCGCCAGGTTCAGGTTGAGGGTGGGCTCAAGCATACCAGCGGGCTAAATCCTAACTTTACTTTTGATACTTTCGTGGAAGGTAAATCCAACCAGCTCGCGCGCGCGGCTTCTCGCCAGGTTTCCGAAAATCCGGGTGGGGCCTATAACCCGCTATTCTTGTATGGCGGTGTTGGTCTGGGTAAAACCCACTTGATGCATGCCGTTGGTAATGGTCTGGCGTTGCGCCGTGAAAATGCGCGTGTGGTCTACCTTCACTCAGAGCGTTTCGTGGCCGATATGGTGAAGGCACTACAGCTCAATGCCATCAATGACTTCAAGCGTTTTTACCGTAGTGTTGATGCGTTACTCATTGATGATATTCAATTTTTTGCCGGTAAAGAGCGCTCTCAGGAAGAGTTCTTCCATACCTTTAATGCGTTATTGGAAGGCGGTCAGCAAATGATTCTGACGTCGGATCGCTACCCCAAGGAAATCAGTGGTGTCGAAGAACGCCTGAAATCACGCTTTGGGTGGGGCCTTACTGTCGCTATTGAGCCGCCTGAGTTGGAAACCCGTGTGGCTATTTTGATGAAAAAAGCGGATCAGGCCAAAGTCGACTTGCCCCATGATGCGGCGTTCTTTATTGCCCAGAAGATTCGATCGAACGTGCGCGAGCTTGAAGGTGCCCTCAAAAAAGTGATTGCTGACTCGCACTTCATGGGCAAGACCATTACCCAGGACTTTATACGTGAGTCGCTTAAAGACTTGTTGGCGCTACAAGACAAGCAGGTGGGCGTCGACAATATCCAGCGAACGGTAGCGGAATATTACAAAATCAAGGTTGCCGATTTATTATCCAAACGGCGTTCCCGGTCGGTTGCAAGGCCCCGTCAAGTTGCCATGGCGCTTGCCAAGGAATTGACCAATCACAGTCTGCCTGAGATTGGCGATGCGTTTGGCGGTCGTGATCACACGACGGTGTTACATGCCTGCCGCAAGGTGAAAGTGTTGCAGGAAGAAAACGCCGATATTCGCGAAGACTATAAGAACCTGTTACGCCTACTGACCAGTTAATCAACCAGGACGGACCTGTTTCAGCAGGTCTTTCAGGATAGACAACGGAGTATTGATGAAATTTTCGATTTCCCGAGAGGCGCTGCTACGTCCGCTTACCTTGGTAGCAGGGGTGGTAGAGCGCCGTCAGACATTGCCTGTTTTATCGAATGTGCTGATCCAGGTAGACGGTGACCAGGTGGCCCTGACGGGCACTGATCTGGAAGTCGAATTGGTTGGCCGCACTGTCGCCAGTCAGGTGGATCAAGAAGGCTCGGCAACCGTGCCGGCCCGCAAGTTGATGGATATTTGTAAGTCGCTCCCTGATCAGTCAGATATACAGCTAGCGGTTGAAGAGGGTCGCGCTGTCCTGAGGAGTGGTCGGTCTCGCTTCACACTGTCGACGCTTCCCGCCGCTGAGTTTCCATCTATTGAAGATGCCGAAGGCAGCCAGGAATTGAGTGTTCCGCGTGGTACGCTGAAACACCTGATCGAAGCGACATCCTTCGCCATGGCCCAGCAGGATGTTCGCTATTATCTGAACGGTATGCTGCTCGAGATTCAGAGCAACCTCCTGCGCACCGTGGCGACTGATGGGCATCGCCTGGCGATGTGTTCGCGGCCGGTGGACGTGACCGTTGATCAGTCACAGAAGCTCATTGTTCCCCGTAAAGGGATTCTCGAATTGTCCCGTTTGCTTGACGATAGCGATGAGCCGGTGAGCCTGACATTAGGATCCACGCATGTGAGGGCGCACACCGGTGATTTTACGTTCACGTCCAAGCTGATTGATGGAAAATTCCCCGACTATGAGCGTGTGGTACCGCGCAACGGTGACAAGGTTTTAATTGCTGAGCGCGCCGAACTCCGCCAAGTGCTTTCCCGCACCGCTATCCTGTCCAATGAGAAGTACCGTGGTGTACGCCTTTATCTCGAGGAAAATAACCTCAAGGTAATGGCCAATAACCCTGAACAGGAAGAAGCGGAAGAGAACATTGCCGTTGAATATACGGGCTCGGCCATGGAAGTTGGTTTTAACGTCGGCTATCTGGTCGATGTGATGGGCGTACTGGATGAAGACCGCGTACAAATCACCCTTGCAGACCCCAATAGCAGTGCGCTTCTGGAAGAGCCGGGTGGGGGTGACGCACTCTACGTTGTCATGCCGATGCGTCTATAAAGTCCTCAGTTGGCGATAATTTACCGAGTGACGGCGTATGGGCGCCGTCGCTATGTTTCAGGGCGCACAAAATAAGTGACGGGTGAATGGGTCTTCTTCAGCTTAATTTCGATGGTCTTCGCAACTTGCAGCCTGTGGATATGGCACCGTCGCCCGGTATCAACGTGATTAATGGCGTTAACGGAAGCGGTAAAACAAGCTTGCTGGAAGGCATTCATATCCTGGGCATGGGCAGGTCATTCAGGACACGTCAGCTCAAGCATGCGATTCAAACGGATGCGCCCCACGTAACGCTGTATGGCCGTTTGTCCGGAGAGCCTGATGTTGCACTAGGGGTCCGTCGCTTGCGCGCCACCAGCGAGCTGGAACTGCGTATCAAGGGTGATAAGAACGCCCGCCTAGCGGATCTGGTGGAAGCCATGCCGCTTCAACTCATCAATCCTGATGCTTTTCGCCTTTTGGAAGGTTCCCCCTCAGGTCGTCGTGAATTCCTGGACTGGGGTGTGTTTCACGTGAAACATGGTTTTCTCGAAATATGGAAGCGAACGCGTCGAGCGTTGAAACATCGGAATGCCTTGTTGAGGCATGGTAGAATAGAGCCTCAGGAGTTTGCCATCTGGGAGCAAGAGTTTGCTAACTGGGGTGAGCAAATAGATACGCTAAGACGGGACTGGTTCGCTGAGTTTCTCCCTGTATTTGAAGAAACCCTCGAATGGCTACTCCCACTACCCGGTTTAACGCTTCACTATGCGAGAGGCTGGGATAAAAGAAGGTCGTTGGTTGATGTACTGCAGGCTAGCCGTTCAACCGATCAGCAAATGGGCTTTACGCAGCAAGGCCCTCAGCGAGCAGACTTGCGCATCAAGCTTAATAAGCAACCTGCGATAGAAGTTCTTTCCCGAGGCCAACAAAAACTGGTGGTGAGTGCGCTCAAGCTAGCGCAGGGTCGGCTTCTGGAAAGAGCGTCACAGCGGCATTGCATCTATTTGATTGACGACTTGCCCGCCGAGCTAGACAAGTTGCATCGGTTAAGGTTTTGTCAATTACTGGAAGATATGCAGTGCCAAGTATTTATTACCAGCGTCGAACCTGATGCTTTAAGGCAAACATGGCAGGCTCAAACCCATGTAAGGATGTTTCACGTGAAACATGCGGATAATGGATTGAGTCAGTTAATGCCTGAAGGGTAGACGACACGGATAGAGACAGACTTCACGACGGAGTGGTCAATGAGCGAGCAGGCTTACGATTCATCAAGCATCAAGGTGCTCAAGGGGCTGGATGCGGTACGCAAGCGTCCAGGCATGTACATCGGCGATACAGACGACGGCACCGGGCTGCACCACATGGTCTTCGAGTTGGTGGATAACTCCATCGATGAAGCCCTGGCTGGCCACTGCAGCGAAATTCGTGTGGTTATTCACCCTGATGAATCCGTCACGGTCAGCGATAATGGACGCGGTGTGCCTACCGAGATTCACGAAGGTGAAGGCGTATCGGCCGCTGAAGTCATCATGACCGTCCTGCACGCAGGCGGTAAGTTTGACGATAATTCGTATAAGGTTTCCGGGGGGCTCCATGGTGTGGGCGTTTCCGTGGTCAACGCCTTGTCCGAAGAGCTGCGGCTGACGATCTGGCGCCAGGGAGACGTTTTTGAACAGGTTTATCACCACGGTGTTCCCCAAGCTCCCCTCGCCGTTGTGGGCACGACAGAAAAGAGTGGTACGCGAGTGCATTTCCGGCCTTCACCGGAGACGTTCACCAGTATCGAATTCCACTATGATATTCTGGCGAAACGGCTAAGGGAGTTGTCCTTCCTGAATTCTGGCGTTGCCATCCGCTTGATGGATGAGCGCAGTGGCAAGGAAGAGCTTTTCCATTATGAAGGTGGTTTGAAAGCGTTTGTTGACCACCTCAACCAGAATAAATCAGTGCTCAACCCGGTGTTTCACTTCAACGCGGTTCGTGAGGACGGTATTGAAGTGGAAGTGGCCATGCAGTGGAACGATACCTTTACAGAGAGTATTTTCTGCTACACCAACAATATTCCCCAGCGCGATGGCGGTGCGCACCTGGCTGGCTTTCGCGCGTCGTTAACGCGGACGCTGAACCATTACATCGAGGCTGAAGGTCTGCTCAAGAAGGCCAAGGTCAATACCTCGGGTGATGATGCGCGAGAAGGCTTGACCGCGATTATTTCAGTAAAAGTGCCTGACCCGAAGTTCTCCTCACAAACCAAGGACAAGCTGGTCTCCTCGGAAGTTAAGACCGCGGTAGAACAGGAAATGGGCCGTCTATTTTCTGACTACTTGATCGAGAAGCCCAACGAAGCCAAAGCAATCGTCAATAAGATGCTTGATGCAGCACGGGCGCGTGAAGCGGCTCGTAAGGCGCGGGATATGACACGCCGTAAAGGGGCGCTGGATATTGCCGGGCTGCCTGGCAAGCTCGCCGACTGCCAGGAAAAAGACCCCAGCCAGTCGGAGCTGTATCTGGTGGAGGGTGATTCGGCGGGTGGCAGTGCCAAGCAGGGCCGTGACCGTCGCACGCAAGCGATTTTGCCGCTTAAAGGCAAGATACTGAACGTCGAAAAGGCGCGTTTCGACAAGATGCTATCGTCAGCGGAAGTTGGCACGCTAATAACCGCGCTGGGCTGCGGTATTGGTCGCGAAGAGTTTAATCCCGACAAATTACGGTATCATTCCATCATCATCATGACAGACGCTGATGTTGATGGCTCGCATATTCGAACGCTGCTGCTTACGTTCTTTTTCCGTCAGATGCCCGAGCTGATCGAGCGCGGTCATGTGTTTATCGCGCAGCCACCGCTTTACAAGATCAAGCGTGGCAAGCAAGAGCTTTACCTCAAAGACGAGCAGGCGATGGTTGATTACCTGACGACCACAGCCCTGGACGGTGCAGGGCTCCATGTCAATGCCGATGCGCCGGGTATCGCCGGGTCGCAGCTTGAATCGTTGGTTAACCAGTACCGCAATGTGATGAAGCGTATTGACCGTCTTGCACGGGTATACCCCATCGAAGTGCTCAAGCAGGCTGTTCACGCCACCGCTCTTGAGGGTGAAGCAAGCCTTAAAGATCGCGTTACCATGGAAAACTGGATTGCCGAGCTGCAAAAAGCCATGGATGACATGGTGGCCTATGAAGGCGGCCCGCGTTATCAGTTCTATCTCCACGAAGACACGGAGCGTGATCTTCACCTGCCAGCCGTATCGCTCATTGCTCATGGTGTGACGACCGAGTATGTATGGGGTCTGGATTTCTTTGAAAGTGCAGATTACCGTGCCATTGCGGCGCTGGGTGGCACGATTAACGGTCTTCTTGAAGAAGGTGCCTATATCGCTCGAGGCGAGCGCCAGAAGCCGGTTGCCCACTTCTCTGAAGTGCTGGCCTGGCTGATGCAGGAAGGTCAGCGTGGCCTTTCTGTGCAGCGTTACAAAGGCCTTGGTGAGATGAACCCGGAACAACTCTGGGATACCACGATGGATCCTGATAGTCGTCGTATGCTGCGGGTCACCATTGAAGACGCGGTGGCGGCTGACATGATGTTCAACACCTTGATGGGTGATGAAGTTGAGCCGCGGCGTGACTTTATTGAATCCAATGCGCTGACGGCGAATATCGATATCTAGCACGCTGTTTCACGTGAAACAGTCGGTGCTTTGCCTGATGAAAAACGCTGCCCGCTCAGGAGCAGCGTTTTTTTATGGCTGAGGAATTATCTGTTGTTGGTCACACAGCCAATCAGCAAACTCTGCCAGATCGCGATAGACCAGTGCCTTCTCCAGACCTATATTCCTGGAGAGCGTTTTTTCCCCTTTGCCCGTTTTGACCAGTACCGGTCGACAGCCAACCGCTTCACCTGCTTGAAGATCTCTCAGGCTATCACCGACCATCCAGCTGCCCTCAAGGCTCTCCAATTCCAGTTTTTCCTGTATTTCAGCAAGCAGGCCGGGTAACGGTTTGCGGCAATCGCAGTGATCGTCTGGTCCATGTGGGCAGTAGGCGATATGGGCAAGTTGGCCACCTTTGGCATTTACTTGACTTTGAAGATGGTCGTGCATGGCTTGCAGCGTCGATTCATCGTAAAAACCCCGGGCAATGCCCGATTGGTTAGTGGCAATCGCAACCGTGAAGCCCGCGCGGGATAGCTTGGCGATGGCCTCGATAGCGCCGGGTAAGGGGACCCATTCGCTCAAAGATTTGATGTAGGCGTCAGAGTCATGGTTGATAACGCCGTCGCGATCGAGAATGACCAACTGGTGAGCACTCAGCATAGGTATCCTTGGGTGATGGTGGTGCTTTCGCTTTAGCCTTAGATTAAAAGCGGATCAATAAAAGCGCGAATGTTTCACGTGAAACAGTGCTGTGGGTATAAAAAAGCCCGGCAACCTGGGTGCCGGGCTTTCCGTGTTTCAAACCGTATCAGATACTGGGTTGGCGTTATTGAGGCAATTGGGCGATGTCTGCCACTTCAAGGAATAGCGCCTGAAGACTGGCAAGCAATGCAAGGCGATTACGGCGAATGGACACATCATCGGCCATCACCATCACCTGATCAAAGAAATTATCCACCGGCTCGCGCAACGTTGCCAACGCATCAAGCGCCTGCTGGTAATCACCGGCGGCAAACAGCGGAGTCACCTGATGCTGGCTGAGGGTTACTGCATTGAACAATGCTTGTTCCGCCGGCTCTTGCAGCAGGCTTTGATCGACCTGAGTGCTGCCGTCATGTTCCTGCTTGCTGAGAATATTAGAAACACGCTTATTGGCTGCGGCCAGGGCAGCCGCCTCATCACGCTGGGCGAAAGCTTTGACGGCACGCAGGCGGCGAGCGAAATCGAGCGGCTTGGTCACCGGGCGGGCGCGAACAGCCAGGTACATTTCGGCGCTGATGCCTTCTTCCTGGCCCCAGGCGCGGAAACGATCGAGCATGTAGGTCAGGACATCATCGATTAGTCCTTCCGCCTTGGGGAGATCCCGGTACTGTTCAGCGGCCACGTTAAGCAGCTCACGAAGGTCGAGATTAAGTTCGCCTTTGACCAGGATGTTCAGCACACCGATAGAGGCGCGACGCAATGCAAAGGGATCTTTGGCGCCAGTCGGCCGCTGACCAATACCGAAAATGCCGACCAGGGTGTCCAGACGGTCAGCCAGAGCAAGCGCCTTGCCTGTCGCACTATGGGGAATGGCATCGGTCGCAAAGCGGGGCAGGTACTGTTCTTCAAGTGCCTGGGCAACGTCAGCGGGTTCGCCATCCTGCTCGGCGTAGTAACGCCCCATGATGCCCTGAAGCTCAGGGAATTCCAGTACCATCTCGGTCACCAGATCACACTTGGCAAGTGCAACGGCGCGTTGGGCATGGGTGACGTCACCGCCAATCCTTTCGGCAATGTGGCTTGCGATAGCACTGCTGCGGCGTGCCTTGTCGGCCAGGGTCCCGAGTTGCTGCTGGAAGACCACGCTTTCCAACTGGGGAATACGCGAAGCAAGGGTACGCTTACGGTCGGTGTCGTAGAAAAACGCCGCGTCGGCCAGGCGCGGGCGAATGACCTTTTCATTACCTGAAATCACCTGCTGAGGATCAGCGCTGTCGATGTTCGAGATGGTAATGAAAAGTGGCTTGAGCTTGCCCTGATCATCCAGTAAATGAAAGTACTTCTGGTTGGCCTTCATTGAGGAAACCAGACATTCGGCGGGCACTTCCAGGAAGCGTTCGTCAAAGCTGCCGGTCAGTGCCACGGGCCACTCAACCAGACCGCTGACTTCGACCAAAAGGTCTTCGTCGATTACCGCGTTGGCTTCCTGTACTTCCGCCTCTGCCAGCACCTGCTCGCGGATACGCTCCCGGCGCTGTTGACGGTCGGCCAGCACAAAGGCGTTTTCCAGTGCGCCAAGGTAAGCATCGGCATGCTCGAGCTGAATGGCATCCGGGGCGTGGAAGCGATGACCATAAGTGGTACGGCTGGCTTGCAAACCCAGTGCCTCGGCGGCAATGACATCGCTGCCGTAAAGGGTCACAAGCCAATGAACCGGGCGGGAGAACTCTATTCGCGAGGTACCCCAGCGCATGTTTTTGGGCACGGGCAGCGCGCTGATCGCTTTGCGCAGAATATCGGGCAGTAGCGCCTGTACACTTTCACCCGGCTGATGTTCGCGAAAGCCAAGCCAGGTGCCCTTGTCGGTTTCCAGGTGGATCAATTCATCCACGCTGACACCGCAAGAGCGCGCAAAGCCTTCTGCCGCCTTGGTGGGCGCTCCCTCTTTGAAGGCGGCTGCCAGGGCTGGACCACGGCGCTCGACTTCACGGTCAGGTTGTTTGTCGGCTAGGTTTTTCACCTGCACCGCCAGACGGCGGGGTGTCGCATAAGCCGTAACGCCCTGAAAGGGAATGTCAGCTTCCTGCAGGCCTTTTTCGATCCCGGCCGCGAAGGCATCTGAAAGCGCATCCAGGGCCGTCGGCGGAAGCTCTTCAGCGCCCAGTTCCAGTAGAAGCGTATCAACAGCCATTATGCGTCTCCCTGATCGGCGAGTAGTTCGTTGCGCAGTGATTCCGGGGCCATGGGGAAACCTTCAGCTTTGCGCGACTCAAAATAGGCAGTGGCGACGTCCCGTGCCATGGTCCGAACGCGTAGAATAAAGCGTTGGCGCTCGGTGACCGAAATGGCGTGACGCGCGTCTAACAAGTTGAACGTATGCGACGCCTTCAGCACCTGTTCATAAGCGGGCAGTGGAAGTCTGGCTGCCAGCAATTTGCTGCACTCTTGTTCCTGATGGTCAAAGTTAGCAAATAACTGGTCAACGTCAGCGTGTTCGAAGTTATAGGCGGATTGTTCGCGTTCATTCTGCAGGTAAACGTCGCCGTAGCTGACTTCGCTGCCGTCGGGGGCAATGGCCCAAACCAGGTCATAGACGCTGTCGACGTTTTGCAGGTACATGGCGATGCGCTCAAGCCCGTAGGTCAACTCGCCGGTGACCGGGTAACATTCGATACCGCCGGCCTGCTGGAAATAGGTAAACTGGGTGACTTCCATGCCGTTCAGCCAGACTTCCCAGCCAAGCCCCCAGGCGCCGAGGGTAGGGGATTCCCAGTTGTCCTCGACGAAGCGCACGTCATGGATCAGCGGGTCCAGTCCTAGGCGTTTCAATGAGCCAAGGTACAGGTCCTGGAGATTGCTGGGTGACGGCTTCATGACCACCTGAAATTGATAGTAATGCTGCAGGCGGTTGGGATTTTCGCCGTAGCGGCCGTCTGTAGGGCGGCGAGACGGCTGGACATAGGCAGCGTTCCAGGTCTCCGGCCCAATGGCACGCAGGAAGGTAGCGGGGTGAAAAGTGCCTGCACCAACCTCCATATCGAGCGGCTGGAGAATGACACAGCCTTGTTCTGCCCAATACTGTTGCAGCGCAAGGATCAAGCCTTGAAAGGTCGACACATCAGGCGTCGATTGGTTTGTCGAGACACTCATCGCGGAAAGCACCGTTGGCCATGAATTCATAAGCCGTCAAGTATACAATCCCAAGCAGATAGGTTATAGGCACGAGAGCCAACAGAGCCGTTTTTGGTAAGGAGAATGAAATGATTGTCATAACAGGCGGTGCCGGTTTTATCGGGGCCAACTTGGTCAAAGCGCTGAACGCCCGCGGCCGGAACGATGTAATGGTGGTTGATGATTTGCGCGATGGCACCAAATTCGTCAATTTGGCTGACTGCACCCTGGCGGATTATCTTGATAAAGACGATTTTCTCGCCAGGGTAAAAGCGGCATTGCGGGGAGAGAGCGTCGATCTACCCAAGATCGATGCTATTTTCCATGAGGGCGCCTGTTCCGATACGACGGAATGGGACGGCCACTATATGATGGAAAATAACTTCGAGTACTCCAAAGTACTGCTAAATTACTGCGAGCTGCGGGGAATCCCCTTCTTGTATGCCTCATCAGCTGCCACCTATGGCGGTAGCGAGGTATTCAAGGAGGTGCCTGAGTGTGAAAAACCGCTCAACGTGTATGGCTACTCCAAGCTGCTGTTCGATCAACACGTGCGTACTCGCTGGGATGAGCTGACAACCCAGGTTGTGGGGTTTCGGTATTTCAATGTGTATGGCCCCAGAGAGCAGCATAAAGGCAAGATGGCCAGCGTGGCGTATCATCACCACCTGCAAATCCGTAATGGTGAAACCCTGAAACTGTTTGGTGCCTATGATGGCTATGAGGCCGGTATGCAGAGCCGTGACTTTGTGTATGTAGGCGATGTTGTCGACGTAAACCTGTGGTTTCTGGATAACCCAGGTGCCTCGGGTATTTTCAATCTGGGTACCGGCCGCGCGGAACCGTTTAAGGCGATTGGTGAAGCGGTCATCGATTTCTACGCCAAGGGGCAAATCGATTACATCGATTTCCCGGAAGAACTGAAAGGGCGTTACCAAAGCTATACCCGTGCTGACATAAGCAATCTGCGGGAAGCCGGTTGCGATGTCGAATTCAAAACGGTTGCCCAGGGTGTCAAAGCGTATCTGGAGTGGCTCAATGGCTAATTCCGCCATGCGGCTACTGGTTATCGGGCCTTCCTGGGTGGGCGATATGGTGATGGCCCAGAGCCTGTTCATGACCCTTAAAGCACGTTATCCCAATGCCACCATCGGGGTGGTCGCACCCGCATGGTCACAGCCTATTCTGGAACGAATGCCCGAGGTGGATGAGGTGCTGCCCCTGGCAGTAGGCCACGGCGAGTTTGGTCTTGTCAGTCGGCGCGAACTTGCCAATCGTCTGAAAGGACGTTTTGATCGGGCGATTGTGCTGCCCCGGTCCTGGAAAGCCGCATTGGTGCCCTTTATGGCACGTATTCCTGAGCGTATCGGATTTCTCGGAGAGCATCGCTATGGCCTCTTGAAAGAGCGCCGCAAGCTGGATAAGCAAGTATTGGATCAAACCGTGAAGCGATTTGTCTCGTTAGGGTTGCCGCTTGATGAGGCGGCGACAGGGGATTTTGCGATCCCCAAGCCGCGCCTGACCATTGACCGGGACAATCTGGTCAATTTACGACTGGCCAATATGCTTTCATCCCGTCCGGCGATAGGCATGATGCCGGGGGCTGAATATGGACCGGCGAAACAGTGGCCACTCGACTACTTTCGACAATTAGCCCAAAAGCTTATTGCCGATGGCTATGAAATACGTGTTTTTGGTGGTCCCAAAGACCATGAAGGCGCTGACACGATTGTGAAAGGGCTCCCCCAGGCCCACAATCTATGTGGTAAGACGGCCCTGGCAGATGCGGTGGACCTGCTTGCCGACTGTCGCCAGGTCGTGACCAATGATTCGGGTCTTATGCACGTAGCGGCCGCAGTCGGTGTGCGGATACATGCGCTTTATGGTTCTTCTTCGCCTGCTTACACACCACCGCTTACCGATAATGCGGTGATTCATTATCTTGAACTTTCCTGCTCCCCATGTTTTGAGCGTACCTGCCCATTGGGCCATACTAACTGCTTGAATAAGTTACACGTAGAATCCGTCTATCAGGCAATTTTGGCCGACCGGCAGCGTGAAAAAGTGATCGTTAACGCATAATGTCGACTTCATCGGTTCGGTCTGCCGGCGTTTCAATCACCTGCTCCTGTGGAGAGGGACTGGGTTCCTGACGCTGGGGTGCCAGCCCCTCCCACAGTCGGTGCTGCAGGGCGGTTTCCTCTCGTAAGTGCTCGTTCAAAGTATCCAGGCCATGACGCTCCACCAGGGTTTCCTGATCGCTCAGCAGCGAGACGCCCAGCCCCGCTCGGTGTCCATCCAATGTGAAGTCGAGAGCCTCAAGAATCGTGGGGAAGGCATCCAGCATGGTGGCATTTCGCTGAATTCGCTGGGGAGGCAAATGGTCACCCAGTAGCATGAAGGTGTTTTCACGATCCATCGTGGTCAGCTCGTCCCATACTGATACGCGCATGGTGAGGTGATCACTCATGATCGCCACGACGGTGTCATCCAATAACCCTTCATTGTTCAGGCGATTAATCAGATCGCGTGCCAGCCAGGCAGAGCACTCAACTGAGTAAAGAATGTCTTGCTCATCAAAAGGGCCCTGACGTTCGCGACAGCGCTGGGCAGGAAATCCGTTGGGGGCATGGCCTGAAATACTCAGCGTCACTACCCCCCAGGGGCCGTTATCTGCTTCGTCAAGCCGACGAATTTCTTCAACTGTCATGTCATAAAGGCTGTCATCGTAGATTCCCCAACTGTTGACGTAGTCCGGGTCATCGAGTCGCTGTACGAGCTCTTCCTTGCCTTGAACGCGTTGAAACTGATGGCCGCGGTAGAATAAGCCTTTGCCAGCAAACTCCGTGCTGGCCCCACCCAGGTAGCTGAGTCGGTATCCTTGGGCGGCTAGAATATCGCCCAGGCAGTCAATACCTGGAACAACACTCTTCAATGGTTCGAACTGACTGTCATGGAGAAGCCCCGCTGGCATCAGGGGAACACCGCATTGACTGGCGATCATACCGGCCATGGTCCAGCCGGTATTCTCCATTTGCTGAATACCCTCAAAGACAACGCCCCGTTCACCGAGGCGGTTAAGGTCATCGTAAGCATCGCCAAACTGGGTGGCATCATAAGTGCGCTCGATGCTTTCCAAATAAAGTACAAGCAAGTTAGGGGCTTCTTTCTGATTAGATGTAGGTGGGGCTACATAGCGCTGATCCAGCCAATCAGCGTTGTCGGCCACCACTGCCGCGCTGCGCTGGCCCAGCCCGAAAAGCAAAGGATTACTGGCGAGAAGCCCAATCGCCAGAAAGCGTTCTATCAATCGCCAACGTTGATCATGGCGGGACAGCCAGGTGACAGAAGCCAATACAGCAAGCATGCTCAGTGTATAAACAAGGGCGGTAATCATCTTGCCTGCACCGCCATGCTCAGCCATGCCTGCCTGGAGATGGAAAAAAACAGCCCCCAAGTCGACATTACCGAAGCTGTCTGCCAGGTAGATATAAACACCCCATAGACTTAACGGCGCAAGCGACCACGGCCATACTTTGCGGTAACGTGCATTGAGAGGCCGCCCCCAGCGTAACTTTATACCGACGCTTAACCAGGCGAGAGCAAACAGGAACAGCGTCCACAAGGGTAGGCGGGTTAGCACGGTGATCGCATAGCCAAGGGAGAGACCGATCAGGGTGATGGCAATGATGGCTAACCTAACGTTATCCAGTTTAGAGAAAAAGCGATAATGAATGATGACATTTACCTGATTTAAATAGTGAGAATCAAATTGAAGCGAGATCGGTGGATGTTAATAATAGCGTTAATGAGAGAAAAATTGATGGGTACGCTCGAAATATTTTTGCATAACCAATAGGCCAACCAAACGTTCTTTTTCGGTATCCATAAATTGATCTACGTAACGGTTGGCATTGCGAATAATCTCTTTTGCTTCGCAGGGGTGTTCCCGGTAGTAGATGATTTTATCTTCAAGGTCAGAGTAATCATCCTTGAGTAGCACATAGTGATATCCAGGCAGCAATGTGCCTTCCATGAACCATGTTTCAAAGCGTGGTCGTCTCATGAAGCACAGTGAGTTAGAGGCCATTATCCATTTGAGATTGGTTGCAACATCCTTGCCTTCGATACTCATCACAAATTTATACTTCAATTGCGCCGGGACCGACATGAAATGTTTATGCCAAGGCTGGCCAAGCGCATTTTTGTGAATGTCACCCACATTACATAGCGGATGATCGTAAAAGTCTCGGATGAATTGACGCCGATGCTCTTGATGGCAAGAACCACGCCATACCACGAGGTCAAGCTTGGCATCATAGCGGTAAGGATCTTTTACTGTGTAGTAATGACGAACGCGGTTTAACTTAAGTAAAACAGAGTTTTGATTGTGGTCACTGATGGGGCGGCTTTTAACCAAGGTTGGCACGTCGGGCACAGTGGTTACATCACCAAAGCGATGACAGAAGCGTAGCTCAGGTGGAAAATAGCGCAATACGCTGAGTAAATCCAAGTAATAAGTGCCACTTTTCTCACGCTTGAAACTAGATAGCGTTATGGCCTGCTCGGGAAGTTCAACGTTATCATTCAGTTGATTGCAGTAATTAACACGATTAAGTATTATTTGCCGCTCGTCCTCTGAAAAGCTCTTAAGCTTGCGAAGCAAGTTTTTTCGTTGACGCTGAAGAAAAGCCCCTGGAATCAGGCGGTGAAAGGTATGTCGGGCATAAAAGCTAAGCTTGTGAAAGTTTTTATGTGCTTTTGCAGACGTTGCAAGCATAATGTTAATTCACTATTGATTGATAGAGATGCCAGTAAGATGCTGCCATTGACTGAGGGCTGTATTGATCCAAATGCTCAGTGGCCTCTTGAGCTAACTGTTGACGAAGAGCTGGATCTTCACGTAAACGAATAATCCCTTTAGCCAGCGATTCAGCATCGCTGGAGGGAATAAGTAATCCCGTATGCTCATGTTTGACGATATCGGGTATGCCGCCTACATCAGTGGCAATGACGGGGATGCCTAGCTGCATGACATCCAGAATAACAGAACCCAATCCCTCATTACGTGACGGAAATGCAAATATATCCAGGCCAGCCAGATAATTGGCAATATCGCTTTTAAATCCGAGCCAGGAGACATTGCCAAGCGACGACGACTCTGCTTTTAGTGCCTCTGCATCTTTACCATCACCTAAAAAAATAAAGTGTATATCCGGCGCTTGATGTTCAAGCATCTGCGCAGCCTTCAGTAGCACTCGCTGACCCTTATGGCTATCGACCACGGCGCCTGCGTGGCCTACCAAGAATTTATCCCTAAAATCCTCACGAAAACTGTTGGCGGCCTCAAGTTTAGGCGTCAAACGTGAATAGGCACTCGGTATCAACGTTACATTGCCCCACTGGCTGTCTTCCAGAAGGTGCTTTATAACTTGGGAAAGGGCAACTCGGGCGGATGCATGCGAGTAACTTTGCTGGTTAAACCACTTTTTCCTAACGGGTGCATCAACACGACGAGTAATTAAATAGGGTGTGCCTTTTAAACGATAGTGCAAATAGGCCCAATGAACGCCTTTTGCATCGTGAGCATGTACCAACTGAGTGTCGCCGAGATGAAAGTGTCCGGCCAACTGATGATCGGCCGTCTGAAACGTGAGTTTCGTTACGCCATGCAGGTGTTGACGCATGGGAGAGTCGCGACGGCAAACCAGTGTTTGTGAAAGGTCGTTGTGTGACTGCTCTGCCAATGTCTTGATTAATAACTCAGTTTGGCGCTCGCCGCCACGAAATCCGCGCGCCAAATTGACATGAGTAATGTGCATTGATCACCAAACCTTATTAAAATCTTCCGCTTCAAGCACTTTGGGATCACGTTGATACTCGAGTAGCTTGGCATACTTCAAATAGCTATTGAGCCCCGCGCTGACTGCAACGGTCATGCCATCAACCCCGCCCATAAAGCCGCGCTGTAATACATATTTACGCACAAAAGCATTCAGCCCATGTGCAAACGGTGAGAAAGCGTTAGCCCGCTTCCCTTTCTGGAACATGATTTTGGCCGCGCGACCACTGAAATTACGCCCTGGCTTGGCAAACAGTTGCCCAAGGTTATCAAAAGAGTGGTGTATCATATCCGCATCAAGTCGCTTTGGATTGGCGGCGATGACTTTTGCGTGCTGCTTGACGTCAGCAAAGCGTGCATGGCGATGGTTGTAGAGTCGAATACAGTAATCTGGATACCAGCCGCAGACCTGGATCCAGCGTGATCCAATCATGTTGCGTCGCCGAAAGGCAAAGGCGTCGTGCTCGGTTGCCGCGAGCTCAAGCTGACGAATCGCTTCTACCATCTCTGGGGTAAGACGTTCATCAGCGTCCAGACTCAGAACCCAGTCATACTTGACATGTTCAAGTGCAACATTTTTCTGAATGCCGTCGCCCAAGTATGCCTGATGTACCACTCTGGCACCCAACTCGGTCGCAATCGCCACGGTTCGATCCTGGCTGCCTGAATCTACGACAACAACGTCATCACAAACCTGGCGAGCGGAAGCAATACAGTCCGCAATATTGGCTTCTTCGTTAAAGGCAATAATATTAGCCGATATCATGAAACAGGCATCTCTTGCAAAAAGGCAGAAGTAATGTGTGCTGGTGAAAAACGTTCCAGCCAACCTTCATCAATAGCGTAGCCGCCAGCGTCAAGAATGCCATCAACACGGGCTGCTAACGCCTCCGGTGTCATTTCACACAGGTAAGCTTCCAAATCACCGGTCATGATATCACGTACCCCGCCTGGACAATCGACCGAAACAACAGGGGTTTGGCAGGCCAGCGCTTCGAGCAGTACGATGCCAAGACCTTCATGTGCCGAGCTCAGGATAAACAAACGAGCATGGTGCATCCATGGGTAAGGATTTAATTGGCGGCCCGCAAAAATAACGTTCTCAGCAATTCCAAGCTCAATGGCAAGCGCCTCCAGTTCTTTGCGTAATGGCCCCTCGCCGACAATCACAAGCGGGAGGGGCGTTTTCATTTTGGCATACGCCCTCAGCAGGAGGTCATGGTTCTTTTGCGGTACTAAGCGGGCCACGTTGAGTAAATAAGGGAAATTGGGTCGCTCCGGGAAGTCATCTTTCATGGCCTGCTGGATGGCGGCTACAGGGCAGGGATTTGTGATGGTTTTCAATGATAAAGGCTCTACCTTTAGCGCCTGCATTGTCGTCGCTATTTGTTTTTCGACCCCGTGAGAAACGGTAATTAGATGTTTATTATGAAATAGGCAGCGTGCTTTCAGTCGCTCCAACCAGGCATTGTGGCCTAAGGTTGGCTTGACGATATTTTCAAGAACGTAACAGGCGCGCGTGTCCTGGAAAGACCAAACCGTTTCGAAGGTGCCAATACCACGAAAGATAATTCGGTCAAAAGAGCCGTATTGGCGCTCTAGGCGGCGTATTTCGCGCTTAAACAGTTTTCCGCCCCACCATCCTGATAATAAAAAATAGCTTTTGCGTAAAACGCTATTGAACAGGCGTGCGGCGATCTCGATGACGCCGCCTATACCTGATGTCCACATGGCACGTGCAAGCTCGAAATGATGAACATTGACGTGGTCATTGCTCGGTTCCAACTGGGGTGGGCGCGACTTGAAATACATCAAGTGGCTCTCATGCCCCTGTTCTGCAAAGCTGTCTGCGAGGTTCACCGCTACGCGTTCCATCCCACCAATTTTTAACGTACGAACGACAATCAATACCTTCATGAAGGTGAATCCTTTTGGTGTAGCGGAGGTTGCATAATAGGGCTGTATTGGAGCCGCTGGGCGCATCGCGAATTGTGGATCGCGACAGCAGGTGTCTCAGAAATTGCAGTACAGATGTGAAAGATATCCTTGAGAACAGGTGCCAGGGCGTTAGCAAGTCATCAGGCTGATATCGGGAAGTTGCAGGAAGTATCTGTTAGCGTGCCATAGAACCAGCTTACACGAAACAAGCCCTCAGAAGGTTGGATTGGACGTCTATGTGTATAGTCGAGTATCAGGAGGGCTGGTAACTAACACTTGGGGATGGCAAGTTGAGAGTGGGTGAGTGTTTTTTCTTTAAAAAGAAAGACAAATCCCTGATATGCATTGTTTATGCTACAGCCTGATACCCGAACCTTTTCGAGCCCCGGCAATCAATACTGTGGCGCCCTCATAACCCTAGGAATATTCTGATATGTCATTATTGCCTGTTGTCCTGGCGGGTGGTGTTGGGTCGAGACTATGGCCATTATCGCGTCAATTGCATCCCAAACAATTCCTGTCACTGGATGGTGGGCCTACCATGCTGCAAAAGACGCTAGGGCGTCTGGACGGGCTTGAAACACAATCATCCATCGTCATATGCAATGAGGAACACCGTTTTCTGGTAGCAGAACAGTTACGCCAGATAGGGTCGGATAATCGTCTCATATTGCTGGAACCGGTCGGGCGCAATACGGCGCCCGCGATTGCATTGGCGGCCATTGCCGCGACACAAGACGGCGATGACCCTTTACTGCTTGTGTTGGCGGCTGACCATCAGGTTCAGGATATTGTGCCGTTCCATGACAGTATCAAGAAGGCGCAGGCTCTCGCAGAGCTTGATTATTTGGTCACCTTCGGTGTGGTACCCACCTTCCCAGAAACTGGTTACGGTTATATTCAGCAGGGGACATCACTGGGGCAGGGCTTTGGTGTCAGGCGTTTTGTCGAAAAGCCTGATGCGGCGACGGCGACTGCTTACCTGGAAAGTGGTGAATATCTATGGAATAGCGGCATGTTCCTGTTTCGAGCGAGCTGCTACCTGCAAGAGCTGGAGCGCTTCCACCCCGATATGCTGCATGCTTGCCATCAGGCAATGGCTCAGCTAGAGAATGACCTGGATTTTACGCGCATCGACAACGAGGCTTTCGCCCGATGCGAGGACATCTCGGTCGATTATGCCGTGATGGAGAAAACACAGCATGCCGCCGTCGTGCCCTTGGCGGCGCGCTGGAGCGATCTGGGAGCCTGGGCTTCCATATGGGAGTTAAGCTATAAGTGTGAGGCGGGTAACAGCTATCATGGTGATGTTATCCAGGAAGATACTCGCAATACCATGCTGCGTTCCGAGAGTCGCCTGGTGGCTGCGATAGGCTTGGAAGACCTGGTCATTATCGAAACCAAGGATGCGGTATTAGTCGCTGATCGGCATAAGACGCAAGACGTTAAAAAAATCGTCGAGCGACTCAAGGCTGAAGGTCGCGACGAGTTCAACAATCATCGCGTTGTCTATCGTCCCTGGGGGCGCTACGAATCGGTTGATAGGGGCCAGCGTTATCAGGTCAAGCGT
Organism: Halomonas sp. A40-4; assembly: GCF_015767635.1. Classification (GTDB taxonomy): domain Bacteria; phylum Pseudomonadota; class Gammaproteobacteria; order Pseudomonadales; family Halomonadaceae; genus Vreelandella; species Vreelandella janggokensis. Next base: position 19,627 of record NZ_CP065230.1, read on the forward strand.
ATTACGGTGAATCCGGGTGCCAAGCTCTCGGTACAGATGCATCATCACCGGGCAGAGCACTGGATAGTGGTATCCGGCACGGCGGAAGTGACTAACGGAGAGGCGACCTACCTTGTGTGTGAAAACGAGTCGACCTATATCCCCATCGGCCAGATTCACGCGCTGAAAAACCCCGGCACGCTGCCTCTCGAATTGATCGAGGTTCAGTCCGGCAGCTACTTGGGTGAAGACGATATTATTCGCTTCGAGGATCAATACGGCCGCGTTTGATCAACTCGTAGCGCGATATCCTTGCAGAATAGAGGAGATCGATAGACTGGAATCAAACTTGTGAATGGACCTCTCAAGCCTCTCCAGATTGGCGCTCTGCCACTTCCCCGGTTGGCGCAACCGACAGCGGTCCAGGTCAATCAGCCATGGCGTGCCGCTGGCATCGACCAGAATATTGCGGGCGTTCAGATCGACATGATCAAGCTTGGCACGGTGAAAGCGTCGAATCATGGCACCTACGCGTTGCAAGAGCGCTTCATCTGCCAGGTGGCTGACGATCAACTCGGCGAGCGCTTTTGCGCCGGTGATGCGTTGCGTGATCAAGGCGGCTTCGTAGCTGAGTCCGTGACGAACCACGCAGGTGGCGATAGGGCGTGGAACAGGTAAACCCTGCTCGAACAGGTTGGCCGTGAGGCGCATTTCGCGAAAGCCGCGGGTGCGCTCAGCACCTACCCAGAAATAGCGTTTTTGGCTTAGCTTGGCGACTAGACCGCCTCGCCGGTAAGGGCGCAAAACCCATTGCTCTTCAGGGGTAGCCTGCAAAAAAAGGCTGCTGCCCCGGCCAGGGGCTTCACCGACCACTAAATCGCGGGATCGCCAGTATTCAGCGCTGAACAGAGCGGGATCGGGTTGGTGTGACATGGCAGCGTCACATAAACTGTCTGCATCATGTAAAATCAGACTATTTCCTTGCCGGAGTGCCGCTAAGCGCATGAAGCCCTCTCTGCCTGCTCAACCTAACCATATTGCGATTCTGCGTCTCTCGGCGTTAGGAGACGTCTGCAACCTTGTGCCCACCGTGCGAGCGTTGCAGCGCCAGTGGCCACAAGCGCGCATTACCTGGATCATCGGCAAAGGGGAATACAGTTTACTGGCCGGCCTGTCCGGGGTCGAGTTTGTTGTGTACGACAAATCGACGGGGCTCAAGGGAATGCGCGCTCTATGGCGCGAGCTTGCGGATACGCGTTTTGACGTGCTCTTGCACATGCAGCAAGCCATTCGGGCGAGTATTTTATCGCTGGGGCTGAAGGCCAATGTGCGTGTGGGCTATGACAAGGCGCGGGCCAAAGATGCCCAGCACCGGTTTACCCAGCTCCATATTGCGCCCAGGACCAACCCCCATGTGCTGGAATCCTTCATGGATTTCGCGCGTTTGATGGGTGTCGAAGAAGGACCCCTGGAGTGGAATTTGCCGGTACCCTCTGCCGCTTATGATGAAGCGCGTTTGATCAGCGGTGAAGCCCCTTATCTGGTGATTAATCCATGCAGTAACGTGCGGCTGCGTAATTTCCGTAACTGGTCGGTGGAAGGGTATGCAAGCGTCATTGAATATGCGTGGGTACAGCACGGACTGAAAAGCGTGTTGACTGGAGGAGGCAGCTCCCTCGAGCGGGAGATCGGGGAGCAAATTGAAATGCTCTGCCAGCCAGGCAGCGTGATCAATGCCATTGGTCAGACGTCGTTAAAAGGTCTTTTAGCGTTGGTTGATGGCGCGCGTGCGGTGGTTTCGCCGGATACCGGTCCTGCGCATATGTCTAACGCCATGGGGACCCCGACACTAGGACTTTACGCGACGACCAACCCGCAGCGCGCGGCGCCCTATCTATGGCGAGATTTCGCCGTTAATGCCTACCCGGAGGCGCTGTATACCTACCAGCAAAAATTGGTGGAAGAGGTAAGCTGGGGACAGCGCGTTCGCCATGCCGACGCCATGGGACTCATCAAAACCGATGACGTGATTGCCAAGTTCGAGGCACTGCTGACACATACGGCTGCGCGCCCAACAACAGGAACCACCGATGAAAGTTGATTTAAACGCCCTGGAGCATGCCCGCGTTCTTGTGGTGGGTGATGTGATGCTAGACCGCTATTGGCACGGTGGCACCTCGCGCATATCGCCGGAAGCGCCTGTGCCGGTGGTGCGCGTCGAGGATGCGGATGATCGTCCCGGCGGAGCGGCGAACGTCGCGTTGAATATTGCGGCGTTAGGGGCACGGGTTGGCCTGGCAGGATTGGTGGGCGCAGATGAAAATGCCGAGTTGCTTTCGCATCAATTGTCGGCTTCGAATGTAAGTACTCACTTTCAGTATAGCGGGGAGATACCCACGATTACCAAGCTTCGGGTCATGAGTCGCAACCAACAGTTGCTGCGCCTGGACTTCGAGGAGCGTCTGGACGGTGTCGATACCACGGATTTGCTGGCCCAGGTGGAGCAGGCGCTGCCTGATTGCGACGTGATGATTCTGTCCGACTACGGTAAGGGCACCTTGAACCAGGTGGAGAAGCTGATCGCCCTGGCGCGAGCCCAAGGTAAGCCGGTGCTGGTCGATCCCAAGGGTAGCGATTTCAGTAAGTACCGCGGCGCCAGCCTGATAACGCCGAATTTGACGGAGTTCGAGACAATAGTCGGCCATTGTAGCAGTGATGCAGAGCTCTCAAAGCGTGGTGAAGCATTGCGCCTTGAGCTGGCGTTGGACGCGCTATTGATCACGCGCAGCGAAAAAGGCATGACGTTGATTTACGAGGGGCATGAACCGTTGCATTTACCAACCCGTGCTCAGGAAGTCTTTGATGTGACGGGCGCCGGCGATACCGTGATTGGCCTGATGGGGTTGGCAATGGCGGCAAACCATGAGTTGCCCGAGGCCATGATGCTGGCCAATCTGGGGGCAGGGTTGGTAGTGGCCAAGCCGGGTACTGCTACGTTGTCGATCGCCGAGCTTTATACCGCCCTGCACGGCGATAAGCTTGCTGAATTCGGGGTGATTGAGCCAACCCAACTGGTAGAGGCCGTACAAGCTGCCCAGACCCGGGGCGAGCGAGTGGTCATGACCAACGGCTGCTTCGATATTTTGCACGCGGGCCACGTGGCCTATCTTGAACAGGCAAAACGGTTGGGGGATCGGTTGATTGTGGCAGTCAATGACGATGCCTCCATCGGCCGCCTAAAAGGCCCGACGCGGCCTATCAATCCACTCCATCGCCGTATGCAGGTACTGGCAGGGTTGGGGGCGGTAGATTGGGTCGTCCCCTTCAGCCATGACACCCCACAAGCGCTCATCGAAGCCGTACTGCCGGATATTCTTGTCAAAGGCGGCGACTATCGGCCAGAGGATATTGTCGGTGGAAAAGCGGTGATTGCCAATGGCGGTGAGGTGAAAGTACTGGGCTTTGAAGATGGTGTCTCAACCACAGCGATGATCAGCTCGATCCTGGATCGCGAGCGCTAATGGCGGCACCCAACTGGCCTCGGCTTGCTTACTCAGCGGCACTGTATGCCCTTTCGCCATTGATCATGTGGCGTATCTGGCGAGAGCAAGTACCTACTTACTCCCGTTTGCAGCGCCTTGGTATGTGTCTTGATCCACTGCCTTCAGCGCCGCGCCTCTGGTTGCACTGCGCCTCGGTGGGCGAGGTGCGTGCTGCCCGCCCGCTGATAGAGGGCTTGCTGGAGCGCTATCCCCGGCACAGCCTGCTGATCACTACCATGACCGCCACGGGCGCTCAGCAGGCCCAGGCGCTCATCCATGAACAACCTGAAAGCGAACAGAAGCGGCTTGTTCACCGCTTCCTGCCGCTCGACTATCCAGGCGCGGCCAGGCGTTTTGTCGATCGGGTAAAACCCGCGATGGCGCTGCTGTTTGAAACCGAACTCTGGCCCAACCTGCTACACGCCTGCCGTTGTCAGACAGTGCCTGTGGCCGTGGTCAATGGTCGGCTATCGTCTGGCGCCTACCAGCGTTATCGGCGCTGGCGACCCTTGATGACTGACGCCCTGGCTAACGTTAGCTGGCTGGCTGCCAAGTCACCGGAAGATGCCGAGCGCTTTAACGCGCTGGGTTGCCGCGCTGAGGTAACCAGCGTGGTGGGGTCGCTGAAATTTGAAATCCCCCCTCAGGATAAGGTTTTCGAGGAGGGTGAGTACTTACATCGTCAGTGGGGTGGGCGCCCGGTATGGGTAGCGGGCTCCACCCGTGATGGTGAAGAAACACTATTACTCGAGGCGCATGCTCAGTTGCGTAAGCGCCATCCAAACGCGCTTTTAGTTCTGGTGCCCCGCCATCCCCAGCGGTTTGATGAGGTTGCCTACCTGTGCCGCGATGAGGGCTGGTTGCTCAGCCGTCGCAGCGAACAGCAAGTCGTAACGGAGCAGACCCAGGTCTACCTGGCGGATACGCTGGGGGAATTGGCGCTGCTCTATGCGGCGGGCAGTGTGGCTTACGTGGGAGGCAGTTTGGTCCCCCTGGGCGGCCAAAACGTGCTGGAGCCCGCTGCCCTGGGCAGGCCTGTGTTGAGCGGGCCCTCAATCGAAAACTTTACTGACGTGGCCGAGCCACTGTTAGCCGCCGGCGCCCTCGTTCTAGTGGATAGCCCCGATGCCCTCGCCGAGATGCTGATGAGTTATTTTGACCATCCCTGTGATGCGCAACAAAAAGGCCAGGCTGGCCTGGCGGTAATCAATGCCCAGCAGGGCGCCCTCAAGCGAACCCTGCACGGGCTTGGTAAGCTCGTACCCCAGTCGCTAGCGGTCTCTCCGGATTAACCCTTGCTGGGTTGCAGCATAAACGTTTGGTAAGTCAAATGTTCAAACTCATGGTCCAGTACGGCCAAGCCAACTAAAGATGTAAAAAGAAGCGATAGTGCGTATCCATAACCGTAGAACACTGGGCCGAGAAGTTGACTGAGTAGCGTGAATACAAGGTTGCTTAACAAGAATAGCAGGCAAAGCCAAAGTGCCGGTTTGAGACGGTCAAGATAAAATAGCACGTTCAGGATGGCCATCAGCAGTACTTGGATTCCCACGGCCACAATATCGATATTGAAAAGCGGCAAGTACCAGTGGGAAAACCCCAGCCAGGTAAATAATAATGGGCCGCTGAGTAGCAGTCCGGCCACCGTGATGCCCTGTACTTTAAAAATATCGTAGATACCGTGGCGAACGCTGGCGACCATTTCACCGCGCAGTGTCTCAATATGTCCCAGTGTGTCTCCACCTCTTATGGCGTCGTAATAGGCATGGCATCGCTCGGCAAAGTCGGTTTCCATGCGCATGATGAATACCGCCATTCCCGGCACAATGGAAAGATAGGCCAAAAAGATAGGCAGGTCGTAAATCGGCGAGGCGCGCAGCGGGCCAATAATGGGCTCGGATGTGGCCGGGTTGAACCAGAACACCAGCTTGTCTGCCCAAATACCGGCCTGATAGAACAGCCCAATGGCGATCAACGAACGCTGGCACTGCCCGGCACGGTGCAACTCGAAGGCCCACAGTCGATCACTTGGGTAATGTCGAATTACCATGGCCAGTAGCATGAAAAGCAGCAGGCTCTGGCCAATCACAAAGCCACCCAGCAGGCCCTCAAGCCCATAATCGTTGAGCAGCATGCCGCCAACAAACGTGGCCCCATAGCCAACGGCAAACGCCAGTAGTACCTGACGGTAGGCTTTTATTCCTGCGACAAACACGGTGACGCACCAGATCATGCAAAGCACCACAAAGCTGACCAGCATTTCCAGTTGATAGAGCCAGGGTGTCTGTCCGAAAGTCCACCACAGCAGGGCGCTACCAACGGAGGCGGCTACCAGCATGACCAACGTCAGCAGCCCCATCACGTTGGGCAGGATCGTGGCATCGCGCTTTTCAAACAGCCGGTCGGCAACAAAGCGGGTAAACAGCAACTGTACCAGTGATGTCAGCAGTAGCGACCCGGCGACAAGCCAGGTGACAGACACCAGAAACGCTGTCACATGGGGGGTGTTGGCGGGGCTAGCTGCTGCTGACAAGATGCCCAGTGCCATGACCGCCAGAATGGACAGCACCCAGGGGCCGGAACTGATCAATCCCGCGTAGCCATAGGCACGCAGCAGGCTGAAATAGCTATCCTGGCGTAGCAACCGCCGCAGTTCAAAACCAATGCCGGCCATCTATATGATCTCCCAGCGCCAAGGGGTTAACGTGCAGTTAATGTTGATAGTGGGCTGCCCGCGGGTGCCGATGAATCGCTGGCGGCTAAAGAGGGTTGCATGACATCTTTATACAGCTGCTGGTAACGCTCCATCATTAAAATATCGGTGTACTGGGCCTCAACGCGGGCAATACCTGTGGCGCGTGCACTGTGCCATACCGCCGGATTAGCAAGCAGATAATGCATGGCACTGGCCGTCGCCATGGGGTTGGCGATCGGTACGATTTCTCCTGCCGCTTGGCGAATATCCTGATGGCCCATGACCAGTTCGCGGCAGGCACCGACATCGCTGCACACCACGGGTACGCCCGCAGCCATGGCTTCGAGCACCACCAATGGCTGTGCTTCGCTAATTGAGGTCAACACTACCAGGCGCACTTGGGCAAGTATGTCTTCGGTGCGTTGGAAACCCAGAAACCGCACGTTCTTTTCCACGCCCAGCTGTGCCACCAGGTCGCGGCATTCTTGGGCATAAGTCGGATCCTCGCTGTCCGGCCCGACAATCCAGCCTTCGGCGTCAGGCAATTGACTGATCAACTGGCGCATAGCGCGGATAAACGTCTTGATATCCTTGATCGGCGTGACGCGACCCAGCAAAGCGACAATGGGCGCTTGGTTGCACGCGGTGGCATCGCGCAACGGGGCAAAGCGCTCAATGTTAATGCCATTGGGGATCAGCCGGGTACGTGCCTCAGTCGCCCCATCCTGCAGTTGACGCAAGCGGTTGCCTTCATGGAGCGTGGTGATTTGCGCGGCACTGGCGTAGGTCATTCGGCCAAGCCCCTGGAAGAAACGGATCCACATCTGGCGAATATAGCCGGTATCGATCTGAAACCCGTGGGACAGCGCATCCCGGGATGTTTTAATCCACTTGGCTTCGAGCAGGTCTATTTGACGCTCTTTGGTATAGATACCGTGCTCGGTGATCACCAATGGCCGCTGATGGATATGGTGTGCCAGCGCGCCTAAGAATCCTGCATAGCCGGTAGAGATGGCGTGTAGACAGTGGCTTTTTGGTAAGGCGTTGGCAATGCGCGCCAACATGAAGAGCGGCGCGTGAATATTGCGCACTGACCAAAAGTAATCGATAAATGAGGGCTCTGTCACATGCTCGAGGTAGTGATCGACAATGTATTGCCATGCTTCCTGGCTGTGAAGAAAATCCTCCTGACTTAAGCCACCCCGCTGGCCAATCATCCGGGCAACGTCGCATAGTGCCCGCTGTTGGTCACTCGCCATTGGTTGACGCAACGTGTCGTGAAGTTCACGGACCTTGACAAAGGTGCTGGCTCGACCTCTGCTAGCTTTGATGGTGCGACGCGGGGACAAGTCTTCCATTAAGTAATGGCATTCTAGATGCACCACATTGGCGGGACGTTCAAACAAAATGCCGTGGTAATGGTCGCGGCTCCCGCCCAGGAAAACCAGCGCGAAACGAAGGTGTGGCAGACCACGAATCAACTGGTCTACCCAGGCACTTACCCCTCCCCGTACCATGGGATAGGTACCTTCCAGCAGCAAAGTAACATCCGCCGGGTCGTCATGTTGACTCAGTGTCGGCCAGTTCATCGCCAGTACTCCATTAGAGGGTGCAACACAGGGTGCTGCTGGGCCGTAGGGCTCAGTCGTGACAAATGATCGCGTAGCATATGGTAGTTGCGGGTTTGAAAGGCCTGTTCGGCGCGATAAGGCGCGAGGTCATCGTCGTGCATGTCGAGCATTTCACATTGGCGAAAGGCCTGTTCGGCGCTTTGCTGATCCTTCAAGGCCAGGTATATACGGCCGCGTAAGAGCTGTCGATGAGCGTGATTGGCTTGGCCGATGGCCTGATTGATGTAGTCAAGAGCTTGGGATAAATAGAATCGCGTCGTGCTGCCTTGGGCGAGGGTAAGGTAATCATATTCCCAGTGGAGGGTCGCCAATGCTTCGGCGAAATGCCCATGCGGGTCACCATCGCGCTCGCGGTGCTGAACGAGTCGTTGGATACGTTCGTCGACATCGCGCTCAATGCCACTGAGCATGGAATAGGCCAGCAGCCTTACGTCATCGGTCGGGTCAGCCAGGCCTAGACGAAGCAGATTGATCGCCTGGCGCCGTGGTAGATGTCGGCAGGCCAGAATGGCTTCCTGGCGCAGCACTGGGCTATCGGAATAGCTCAATATACTGGCTAAGCCTTCCCGCATGGCAGTGGTCTCAGGGCTGGGCGGGGAGAGCGGCTGGTAAGGGAGAGGCGGTAAATTCAGTGCCTGCCAAGACACGTCACGTTTTGGGGTAGCCCCATAAAGTGCGGGAACCACGGCCATCAATAAACCCAGTAAGCCGATACCCGGCAACAGGAAGAGTAATAAAAACAGCAGTAGAAGATTACCCATCAAGGGCTGCTGGTAGCCTGAAGGCAATAGTTGTCGAATACCTTCCGCCATCAGTAGCGCGCCAGCGCCATGTAGCAACATGATGGGTAAAGAAGGCACACTTGCCGTCGCGAACCACATGTGAGCACCCCAGGCTTCAGCACCAAAGCCCGCGGCCAGCCAGAGCATGCCGATTGATAAACGTCTTGCAGGACTAGGCGTGAGCATGGCTTGCCTCGGGGCGAGTATTGGTCGAGAGCAGCTTCCTGGCCGAACGCCGACCGTCAATGACCTGGTAGCTGACATCAATGTATTGGCAGGCCTCGCCGATACCCGGCTGCGCGGCCATGGTTTCTTTTAACCGCTCGGCATACATCGCAAAGGCCGTTTGTTTTGTTAACGGCAGCAGTACATAGAGTCGCTGCGAACCGTCGTCTTTTGGAGTGACCCAGCTACGGTCGAGGCCGCGTTGCGCACTGACGATGCTATCCTTGGCGGAGGTTATCTGGATGTCGCTGAGCTGGGTTGAGAAATCAATGGTGATGAGCAGCGAGGTCAGTTGATGATCGCGGGCGTGTCGAACCCACTGGGCGACGATGGCGCGATGGTCAGTGCTTTCTCCCTGCAGTGTGTGTTGGGTCTGTTGCAACAGATCACCCAACTGAGCCCCCAGCACGGCCAGCAGGTGTAAGTGGCCACGATGAAAATCGATGAAAGGCATAGCGGTAATAGCTACAACAGCGTAGATGCGTTGCTCGACATCAATGAGAGGCACGACGGCAAGCAGTGGCGCGTTATCAATGTTAATTCCTTGATCCATTGCGCTTTTAAGGCAGATCATGCGGCGTTGTTCAAGGCAGGCCAAGAGCATCGGGTCGTTCCACGGAAGCGCAATATCGCCGCCATACCATGTGACAGACTGTGGCTGTAATCGCTGTTGGCGATCGACGGGTATCAACGCTGCCTTTTGGACCCTGGCATGCAGGGCCAGGAAGTTCAGCAGTTCGTTGCCGTGTTGCCTGAGAACATCGACGCCAGGCGCAAGTGCTTGGTACTTGGCTTCAAGGGCTTTCAGGGCATCACGCAGCGTGAACGGGTTGGCCGCCAAGCGCTCGGCCAGTTGATCATGGGAAACGCGCAATAGCTGATAGTGGCGGATAAACTCCTCTAACCGCGTCGACTGAGCACGGTGGACAACCGTCATCTGATGTAAACGCCGCCGCCAGTTATCGGCCATTTCACCTGCCACCATGCCTACCAATATCAGCGCGATGGCCACTGGCAGGCGTTGTGACGAGTCGTTTAGCAGGTCACCGTGGTACCACCATCCCTCAAGCCCCATCAATACGACGCTGACCAAGCCACTACTGAAACCCAGAGCAAAGCCATAGCGCATGCCCACCAGCAAGGGGGCGATAGCCAATAGCCAGGTTAAGCCACTGCCCAGTAGCAAGGGGTCATCTGGGTTGATGAGCCAGCCGATAACCGGAAACCCGAGAGTGATGACGGCGGTTTCTAGAAGCCTTAACCCGCGGGAGGGCAGTGCAGGCTGACGTTCATCGGTCGATAGGATCATTGTGGCCTCACTGCTGTACGGGCAAGGTGTCGACGAGATCCGCCATCAGTTTCTGTGCCACGCCGCTGGTGGTGCTGAAGCCCCAGCCAGACCGTGCGCCGCTGGCGCTCCATAAAATATCCCCTGTGTTGACATCCACTACGCGCAAACTGATGCCAATAGCGGGTTCGCCATCCAGACCGGTTTTGTAATGCCACTCATCCACCGACCCCGTCACCCCATAGCGCGCCCCTTGCTGCTGCGCCCAACTGAGAGCCGCTTGATAGTCCTGCTCACTGGGCAGCGCCAATAAATTTTGCTGGGGCGGGCGAGGCGCCTGGGTCAGGGAACTGATGCCTTGCTGATGCAAAAGCGTCGTAAGGCTGGCTTCCGCCTTCTGCCCTGCCAGCGGTGTTTCCGAATGGTTGGCAATTGGCAGTAATGCCCATTGCGCCTGGCGGCTTAGCGGTTCTGAGCGGTGAACATCCGTGACCGCGCAGCCACTGAGTAATATCACGCCAACAAGAAGTGCCAGCTGTGCCAACGGCCTCAAATGATGAATACGCATCGCTGTATCTCCAGGGCGCTAGCTCGGCGCCTCAAGCAGTGGTGGGGTAACGGCGTTGCCGTTGGGTCGCCCGTGGCATGTTCAGTGCCCCAGGAAGTATTGATAAGTGAGTGAAACGCCCAGGTTAGTGTCGCCATCATTCCCCGTTCCCTGGTCAGCCTCCAGGCTCAGGCTGAGTGCGTCATTACCGAAAAGTCGGCTACCCAAGGCAAAACGGGCGTTAAGGCCGATATCTTTTTCGGGTAGCTGGTAGCCCGCTTCCAACGCTACCTCGAAACTCGGTGAGGCCAGCAAAGGGGAAGTGCTGGCGGGTTCCCCGCGTCGCAGCGCGACGCCGACCCCTACAAAACTCGATTGTTCGGTGAGCAAGTCATCAGCTTGAAAATTGGCTGGTAGTCGCTGGCGGATATCGTCAGGCAACTGGCCGATGGAATAGTCGGCATGATTGGCCAACAAACTGAGATCCAACTGGCGGGTAGCCCCTTTCAGCAGCGCATGGCGTAGCTCGGCATCTACCCGATAGCCATCGCCCAATGTCTGCCGTGTTTCGCGGCTGCGCAGATTCACGTGACGAGTGTCCAGGGTCAGAGTGTCTCGGGCGGTAGGGGTCCATTCCATGCGAATGCCAATCTGGTCTTCGACGGCTAGCAGTCGCATCGAGTCGCTAATATCGGACACATGGCTTATTTCGCCATACAGCGTGCCTGCCAGGCGTGAGGTGGCCTGCCAGCGTTGAGACACGCCACCGTAAAGCCGGTTATTACGGTCAGTGTTTAGCTGGCCCAGCGATAACTCGGTATCAAGGCGCGTACCGTTCCGGCCCACGGTTAATTCGACGGCTTGTTCATCGCGGAGGTCTTGGCTATCGACAGCGTCGTCGTGGTTATCTAGCTGACGACGAACCAGATCAAGCTGGCCCCAGAAACGCTCTCCACTTAGCTGATATGACACGTCCTGTGAGGCGATATCCAGGTCGCCCAAGCGCCGATATTTAGCCGAAGTGGCCAGCCGGTGAGGCATGTCGGCGGCTAGCTCGACGACATCACGCCGTCGGTCCACGCCCTTCGCGGTAAGCCGTTCGGCGAGCGCCCAGGCGTCTTGTCGACGGTCAAGCTGGCGCATAATGGCTAAGCGATCGGTGGCGGAAAGCGCGCGACCCGCATCGCTATCCAATAACCCTTCTAGTGTATCGCGATCGTTTTTTTCTAAGGCCACAGCCAACGTTTGCCAGGCGGGACTGACATACCCCTGTGACTGGGCGCGGAGCAGCAAATAGCGGGCGTGAACGGGCTGTCGCATAGCCATGTGTGCATCGAACAGCCACTCGCTGTCGCTGGGTTGGGGGGGCGTATCGGCAAAGGCGTCTGTCACGAGCTGGTGGTACCAGCTGCGCACGCTCTCAGGGCCATGTCGGTTGGCCACTATTGCCATTGCCTGAGTATGGTCGCGGCGCTGCGCCTCGCTCAGAGGAGACGCTAGCGGTGAGGTAAAGGTTGGCGACAGCTCGTCGAAGGCGGCCAAGCGCATGTTAAATGCCAGCGCTACTTCACCGCGCTGACTGAGGGCATCGGCGTAGTAAAGCTGCTGCCAGGCATCCAATACACCTGCGTCGCTTGCCAAGGCGTACCAGACAAGTGCTTGATCGAGGTTGCCTGAAAAACGTTCCGCGTCGGCCATGGCGCTCATCATGGAAGGCGTCTGAACGGCCTGCTCCTGCCACTCTGTGATGCGCTCGCGTATTGCTTCATCATCCCCTGAGGCGATCAACGCGTATAGCATGCCTGCGCGAAGACCAGGGTCCTGGGGTGAGTGCTCCAGGGCGCGTTGGTAAGCGTTGATCGCTTCGTCAGGTTCTCGCCGGAGCAGCGCTTGCTGTGCCGACGCAGCCCAATAATCCGACGAATTAGCGAATCTTTCAGGGGTTTGTTCTGCCATCGCCAATAGCGACTGGGTCAATGCTGTCTGGCGTTCTCGTTGGGCCAGATAGAGCATTTGAATCAGGGCATCGCCGTCACGTGCCTGGGCCCAGCGGTACTCGGTCACCCGCATGGCAAGGTCGAGGTTGTCATTATCAGCAGCGGTTTGTATGAGCCGGGAGGCGCCTTCTGCGTCCAGGTTATCCTGTTCAAATAACCTGCGATAGGCCGTCATGCTGGCCTGGCTATCGCCTAGCTGCCAGGCTAGCTCGGCGCGTTGCTTGTCATTGCTGGCGCCCATGCTGATGCCATCCGTGGGCGAGCCTAATAGTTGCAAGGCACGATCCAACTGCCAGTTTTGGCTCATCAACTGGTTTTGGGCCTGGATGAACTCAGGCTGTGACCCGTAGCGGACATTGAGTGCCGCCCAACTGTCAGCCGCTTCATCCAGGCGTCCGGTTTGCCCAAGCCAGGTGGCCAGGCGAATACCTAGCGCTTGGTCGTGAATGCCGGATGCCTGCCAGGCTTGGATCTGCTCAATCGCGGCGTCGGGCTCGCCCAATTGTTCAAGCAAATCGGCCCATAAACGACGGTCTTCCAGCGTCAGTTGGCCTTGGCCATCAAGGCGGTTCAAGGCGCGTATGACAGAAGGTCGGTCGCGGACACTCAGTGCCAGCGAAATGACCCAGCGATTATGGCTTTCCTCGCCGGTTTGACGGGCGAGTTGATCAGCGTTTTGCAGTGCGCCCGCGGCATCGCCGGACCACTGCTGAGTTTGGGTCAGTTGCTCCAGGTAAGCGGTGTTGTCTGGGTCTTGGCGGCGTAGCTGGTCGAGCGCCCCCAGCGCGCTGGCTAATTCGTTAAGGCCCAGGGCGATGTTGACGTGGCGTTCTAGGTTCGCGATGTCCGGTTGCTGGTCGATGAGTCGCTGTGACCAGCCAAGCGCCTGCTGAGGCTGGCCGTGGGCCAGTGCGAGGCGAATACCCAGGTCGAGCAGCTCGCGGTCATTGGGAAACGCGGCCAGGTATTCGCGGGCGTATTCGACACCATCGTCCTGCTGGCTCTGTTGGGCGGAGCGTAGCGCTTCCAGAGCTGCAGATCGGCGCGGCGATTCGGCGCTATCATCGCCTTGTTGGGCGTGCGCTGAGGCAATCAGCCAGGAAAGCCAGCCCAGTGTCACCCTGGGCATTTCCGCGACTCGGTAAGCGCGATGCCAGGCGGCGGCCGAGCGCTCCGGGTGACCGGCGCGAAGCCACCAGTAGCCGGCCAGTGATAACCAATGATATTGGCTGTCGACCTGCTGCTCAGCAAGACGCTCATAAAGTGTAGCGGCCTGTGAAGGGGTCTCCGTGGCCAGCCAGTAGTCCGCCATGCGTTCTAAATACGCCGCAGGCAGATGGGCGTTGGTCTGGAAAGCCTGCAGGATGGCTTGAAACTGCTGCACGGCTTGCTGACGGTCTGGTTGCTCCACTTTGATCGCCGCGAGCAATTGCCACTCGATGGACAGGCGCAGCCATTGAATCGTCTTGTCTTCATTGTCATGCAGAGGCATCAGGATAGTGCGAGCCAACGGCGCGTCGCCCACCTGGAGCAGTTTGCTTGCAAGATTGACGCGTAGCTCGACGTTATCCGGGTTGGCGTTTAACAGTGCCTGGGAGTACAGCAGTGAAATACGGCTCGGCATGCTGTCGCTGCTTTCGAGGGTCAGCAGATGGTGGGCAGGAAACAGCAATACCAACATCAAGGCGATGACCAATGCCACCAGGCGCAGGGTCAACGGTCGGATCAGGCGCCTTTGACGCAACACAGTACCGGCTTTGGGATTAACGCGTTGCACAGCGCACCTCGATACGCTCAGCATCAGCGCGGTCAAAGGCTAGTAGAGTGGCGTTATCACGTTGTTCAATACGCGCCCCAGGGGCAGAGACTTGACAGTTATGGGTGTTGGCTAGCGCTACCTTTAATGGTAACTGTTCGGCGGCAAGGCCTAAGCTTAGCTGCCCGGACGACCCTGTCTGCCACTCGGTGATGCGCCCGTTGGCATAGCGCAAGTGAGGTACTTGCGGTTGACTAGTCGTCACGTAAAGGGTGGCGTTACGGTCACCTGAGAGCGCGATATAGCGACCCGAATTGATGTCGCGCACGCCCGCAACGCCTCTAGAGCGCTCGAGATCAGGCCAGCCCATGTCCGCGGGTAAACGTAGGGTACGCATGTGGTTAGCCCCTTTGATCTGCCAGCCACTGTCTAACTGCTTGGCGATACCGGTGTGGTACCACTGGGTGGCGACATCACTCCACGCGCTGGTAAAAAGCGGCAACGTCTCTTGTGTGAGTACGTACTCATATACCTGATGGAGCGCACGCAGTGCCCCGGGACTCGCAGCAGAGTAAAAGTGATAGTAAATATCGATAGGCTTTAAACGGCGCGGCTGGTCGGTGAGCTGGTAGGTCTCAATCGCTCGCCGATAGCCCCAAAGTGGGCCAAGCATGTTGTTGGTATATATATTTTCATTAATCTGCGGGGCATAAACCTGAAGGTAGCGGCCCAGCGGGCGCAGCATGGGCGACACATTGGTCATGGTCGGGTTGCTTTGGGTAACGCTGGTGTTGCCGCCGTTAATATTGCGTAGCCCCAACTCGTCGGCAATCGCCAAGGCTTTTTCCGGCGGTAGTGCGTTACCCGTCCATAGCACCACCTTGACCGGCTTATCGGCGGGTGCCAGCTCACGGTTGATATAGTCGGTTGAGCCTTCGATTTCGCGTCGTAGCGAGAAGCGATAGCCGGGAATCGGAAGGTTGTAATTGAAATTGGCAAGAGTTACACCCTGGCCCGCCAAGTCGTTTTCATTGAGGCTTTCCCACTCGAAAGGGTGGCTAAAGGTGTGCGTTGCGACTTCCACCCAAGGGAGACTGAAAATACGCCGGGCTAGCGGTTCTAACGTAGCGCGGTGCTGGGGATAAAGGCCCTCAGGACCTATCTCGCCTTCAATAATCGACACCGTGGTAGGCACCTGATAGCGCCTTAAAATGTCCGACAGCATCAGTTCGCCTGTGAAGGGCGTGCCCGGCATGTCGGCGCGGCTAACAAAAGCATCGCCGTCAATCTGGGTCATCCAGTAGCGGGCGCCATTTTCGGTGGTGGCGTCGGGGATCGGCATGTCCGGGAGTGCTAATGCGCGCTTTAAGAAGGCAAAGGGATCAAGATTCCAGCGTATTTGCGTTTCGCTGGCCTGCTCGAAAATCCACGGGTGGCTTGCAAGACCACCCCAAGGGCCGGTGATGATCGGTGAAAAGCGCCGCTGCTGGTCATCGCTCAGCGTCAGATGTGATGTGTTGGCGCTGTTGAGTATCTGGTAGCTGGTCTGCGGTGCGGGGGACGGGTGTGGAAACCCTTCGAAATCAACCAGGTTGTCATGTTCCAGTGGTGTTAACGAGGAAGCCACAAGACCGCTGACTTCACGCAGCCCCATTAAAGTACCCAACGAGCCCGAGAGCGGTATGCCTGGATCACCGATGATGACTGCACGCAGGCCATTCTCCATTTGATGCTGTAGCCAGGGGGCATAATGTGGGGCATTCGTTAACGACTCGTTAAACCATGTGACCACGCCGGCATAGCGGCCGTGCAGGGTGTCGCTGGGCAGCGGCTCATTGACGTCGCGATACTCGGCGCCGTAGCCAAGGTACTCAAGGGGCATTGCCAGGTAACGATGGGCGTTGGTGTAGGCCAACTCGCCAGCTTCCGTCTTGGCTTTATCAAACAGGATCAGCACTCGCCGAGGCATGGCCTCGATCAGCCCGATACCCATTTGATTGAGTTGTGGAACACTCACCCAGGGAATAAACCCTTCGTCATGAATGCGCTTGGCGGTGTCTCGCGCTAACGCGCGGTTATTGGCGGGCACATAGTCGATCGCAATCGCGGGCAGCTGATAGTCATCCCTAACGCGGGCAAGCTGTGCGTAAAGCCAGGCCTGGTCATCGTCAGGCACTGCCCCGTAGACCTTGGTGCTGGGGTTCCAGCCGCGATAGAGCGACTCTGCGGCCACCCCGGCAACATCACTGTGAACGCGGTCAAGGATTTCAAAGCCCCGGTTGAACACCAGTTGCATATCGGGGAACTGACGTTTGATCTGGGTAACGATCTCCACCAGCGCGTCTTGCTGGCGCTTAGCGGCGTCTCCCTCAGGGGCAAATAGGCGATAACTATCCAAAGTGTCGAGAAACAGGCCACGATAACCCGCATTCCACAATGGTCGAATGTGTTCCTCAATCAACCATCGTTGCCACTCGGGGGCGGTCAGGTCGGCGACCTGGCTATTCCAGGCGTCGTTGCGGGTGACCAGCGCATCTTCGGCAACAAGTGTCTTGGCTTCCCGCCATGCGTCGAGTTCACCAACACTGACGTAGGCAAAGACTTGCCCGCCGTGCTGTCTAAGTTGACGGGATTGGTCATGGTCAATATTGGCCGCCTCGACCACGATCCAGTCGAACTGCGAGAGAAGCTCGGTGGGGGCGTCATTGCCGTAGTAGAACGCAACGCTGGGTTGGCCGGGTGTTGTGGCCGCATACACCAGGGCACTGCTTAGCATGTTGAGTGCTAAGAGTAGTCCACGGAAGAGAGAAGTCGCCACAGCATCACCTTTATATTGGTATTGACCATTCGCATAATGCGCTTATCAGGCGCTCACCTTCAGTGGGGAGGCTGACTCCCTGGCGATGGTGTGGCGATAGTCTTGAATGAGTTCGCTCAGGCCTTCGCTTAGCGTCCATTGCGGACTCAACGATAGCCATTCGGCCAGCCGCTGAGGGTCCCCGTAAGAATGTTGAATATCTTCGGCCTTGGCGGGTAGGTGCTGGGCGGGTAATGAACAACCGGTGAAGTGGTTAAGAAGGTCGATCAGTTCAAGCAGATTAATCCGCTGACCGGTAGCCACGTTGCAAATACCACACTGTTCGCTGAACAGCGCGGTAAGGTTGGCGCGGGCCACATCGCCGACATAGATAAAGTCGCGTGATTGGTGTCCATCGCCATACACGATAGGCGCTTGATGGGCAAGCAGTCTGTCGATAAAGCGCGCCACAACCCCCGCATAGGGCGAGTGCGGATCTTGGCGTGGGCCGTAAACATTGAAATAACGCAGCCCTAAACTGGGTAAGTTGTGCAGGCTTGCCAGCAGGGCGGCATAGCGTTCATCCACCCATTTTTCCAGCCCATAAGGCGATAGCGGCTGCTGACATGACTCTTCGGTCAGGGGCAGCTGTGTTGGCACACCGTAAACGGCGGCAGAAGAAGCGTAAACGAGTTTCGTGACCTTTGCCTGGGCTGCCGATTGCATCACGTTAAGCGCCCCTAGGATATTATGTGTGGCAGAGTCGTAAGGATCTTCAACTGAGCGTGAAACGGATACCTGAGCGGCCAGGTGTAGGCAATGAGTGATTCCCCGCATTGCGGCTGAGACGTCCTCGCGGGATCGGATATCACCTTGCATAACGTCAAGATGTTTGTGTTCAGGCAGGTTGGCCTGGCGACCACTTGAAAAATTGTCCAGCACGCGCACCGAGTAACCGCTTGCCAAAAGTAGGTCGACCGTATGGGAGCCTATAAAGCCTGCACCACCCGTCACAAGAACACGCTTATCGTTGTGATCCAACATGATGTTCCCTTCCCCTTTATTGGCTGATGACGTCTTCGTCACAAGACGTTAATCAGCGCTTTTTTTGCAACAGTTTGTATCCTTATGTTTAATTCTAATTACAATTAGAAGCAATAGTCGGACTAATGGATTTGCTCACTAACACGGCATGCTTTTCGTCATACTTTGAGCATGGGTAAGGGTATGGGCCTGGGGACGAGTAGGGTGAGAAGAGAGGTGGAGGGGGTGTTATTGTTCGATAAAACAAAGGCCAGCGTAAAAACTGGCCTGGCTAAGGATGAGCAAGCTACAAAATTATTAGCGTAGCGTGATCCGCTCAACGCCCTCCGGGTTGCCTAATAGCAGGATGTCGGCTCCTCGGTCGGCAAATAGACCATTGGTGACCACGCCCACAATGGCGTTGAGCGTGGCTTCCATGGCGACCGGGTCGTCGATCATGAATTCATAGCAGTCGATAATCTGGTTGCCATTGTCGGTAACCACGCCTTGCCGATACACCGGTTCAGCCCCCAGGGCGACGAGTTGGCGGGAAACGTAGGAGCGTGCCATGGGAATGACTTCCACCGGCAGTGGAAAGTGCCCAAGCTGGCTGACATATTTGGATTGGTCGGCGATGCAAATGAAACGCTCGGCGCAGGCAGCCACGATTTTTTCCCGGGTGAGTGCCGCTCCGCCGCCTTTGATCATTTGTAAGTGAGCATTCACTTCGTCAGCGCCGTCGATGTAAAAGGGCAGTGTTCCAACGCTATTCAACTCGAACACCTCGATGCCCAATGCTTCCAAGCGTTTGGCACTGGCCTCAGAGCTTGCCACCGCTCCCTTGAACTGATCACGTAGCGGCTTTAAGCGGTCGATAAACAGGTTGGCCGTCGAGCCGGTGCCGATTCCCAGCACGGTGTCTTTTTCCAGCCAGGGTTCAATTTCACTGATCGCTTTATCGGCGACGGCGGCCTTGAGTTCGTCTTGGTTCATGGTATGCCTTTTCGCAGGGAAGATTGGACTCGGTGACCATTATAACGGCCTAAACGCGGCCTGCCGATCAAAACGCTGCTGGACGTCGAACGGCGTAATCTGCTACCAATAGGAGCTTTCCCCGCACCCGTCAGGGTTATGTTCTTTCTTGGAATTTTCCGCATGCTTGAAGCTACCGTCAAAAAGATCCTCCAGGCCCACGTTTACGAAGCCGCTTGTGAAACGCCCATTTCACCTGCTCCTTTTTTGTCGCGTCGTTTCAATAACCAGATTTTAATCAAGCGCGAAGACCTGCAGCCGGTTTTCTCGTTCAAGATCCGTGGGGCCTACAACAAGATGGCCCAGCTCAGCGAAGAACAGAAAGCCAAAGGCGTGATCGCCGCGTCGGCGGGCAACCATGCCCAGGGGCTTGCCATGGCCGCCAAATTGATGGGCGTCAAAGCGGTGATCGTGATGCCACGGATTACCCCAGAGATTAAAGTACAGGCGGTCCGCGCCCGGGGCGCCAAGGTAGTCCTCAAGGGGGATGCCTTTGCTGCCGCCGCTGAGCATGCCCAGGAGCTGATCAAGGAGCACGGCTATACCTATATTCCCCCCTTCGATGATATTGATATTGTCGCCGGCCAGGGCACTGTCGCGGTGGAAATCCTGCGCCAGCAGGCGGGGCGTCTTGATGCTATTTTTGTACCGGTTGGCGGCGGTGGACTGATTGCCGGGATCGCTGCCTACGTTAAATATCTGCGCCCGGATATCAAGGTGATCGGTGTTGAGTCCGAAGACAGCGCCTGCCTGAAAGCGGCATTGGAGGCCGGTGAACGGGTAGTGCTGGACCAGGTGGGTGTTTTTGCTGAAGGTGTTGCCGTGGCGCAGATTGGCGAAGTGCCCTTTTCGCTGGTGAAAGACATTATCGACGATGTGATTACCGTTACCGCCGATGAAATGTGCGCCGCTGTCAAAGATATCTTTGAAGATACCCGCGCCGTCGCGGAAACCTCGGGCGCGCTGTCGCTGGCCGGGTTGAAAAAATATATTCAGCAAACCGGCGCGGAAGGCGAAACCCTGCTGTGCATCAATTCCGGCGCCAACACCAACTTTGACCGTCTACAGCATATTGCCGAGCGGACCGAGCTTGGCGAGCAGCGGGAGGCGATCCTGGCGGTAACGATTGCCGAAAAGCCAGGCAGCTTTAAAAAGTTCTGCCGCACGCTTGGCAAACGCATGGTCACGGAGTTCAGCTACCGCTACGCAGATAACAGCGAAGCGCATATTTTTGTCGGCGTGCAGGTTAAACCCGGCGGCGAAGATCGCCAACTGGTCATCGACAAGCTTCGGGACGGGGGGTATCAGGTCGAGGACTTGACCGACAACGAGCTTGCCAAGTTACACATCCGTCATTTGAGTGGCGGCCGCCCCAGCGAATACTTTGAAGAAGAGCTGTATCGCTTTGAATTTCCTGAGCGTCCAGGGGCCCTGATGAACTTTCTCACCCAACTGCCCCATGACTGGAATATTTCGCTGTTTCATTATCGTAACCACGGGGCCGCTTATGGCCGTGTTCTGGTGGGTATGCAGGTACCTAATGGTGACCGCTCTCACGTCGCCGAGCATCTGGATGCGATTGGCTACCGCTATTGGCGGGAAAGCGATAATCCCGCCTACCGGCTGTTCATGGCTTGATCTTGCGTCGCCAAATATGTGAGCGGTTACTTACAGCGCAGCCCTTCACAAGTCAGTTTGTTAAGAAACAGTGTGCGTTTATTTTTTAATGTCATATAGGGGGTTAAGCCGTTGTCAACGATAGCCTATTGGCCCTATAGTCACAGGCGATATTGATGAAGGGCGTCATCAGGGCAGTATTAGGCTGCTCATCAACGACAGGTAACCAGGATGACGCCTTAAAGTTGACAACTTTAAAGGGGCTGGAGAAGCACTATGCGGCGTAAGAAACCCGATATGGTACTGACACTAATGATTGTGTTTGCGCTCGGGGTATTAGCCACCGGCTACGCGCAGGCGCTTTCGGGAGGTTAAGCCGTAGCGCTGGGGTACGAAAGCGTCACCGGCTCAATGGGCTGGCCCTTACGGGCCAGCCCATTTTTTTAGGTAGCTTATCCTGGGCGAACGATATGCTGGTCACTCACCACGGCGTTTAATGGTATGTCCCAGGGCTCAACAGGGAGGGTATCTACCTGTTGGCAAGCGTGGGCAACACCCAGCAGCGTCGGTTTGGGGCCAGGGCGGCGCATAAAGGCAAGGCTGCGATCGTAAAAGCCGCCGCCCATGCCCATGCGATTGGCCCGGGCATCAAAGCCGACCAACGGTAAGATCACTGTATCCAACGCCCATGCGGGCAAACGACGCTGATGTTTGGCCGCAAAACGGGTATCCGGCTCGGCGATGCCAAAGCGGTTTTTGATCATCGGCGTGTTGGCATGGTAGGCGACAAACCAGAGCGTATTGGCACTGAATGGCCGTAAAACGGGTAGATAAACCGACACTCTTCGTCGACGCAACCAGGGAAGTAGCGGGGTCGGGTCGATTTCACCCATGACAGGTAAGTAAAGACTGATGCGTCTTGCGCGGTGAATTTCGGGAAGGCGCTTAAGCTGCTGACAGAGACGGTGGGCTGCTTCGCGTTGTTCACGCAGCGAGAGCGATTGACGCCGCCGACGCAGTTCACGTCGCAAAGCGCGTTTTTCTTCAGCGCTGTGGAGGCTGTTCATCATTAGTGTTCCCCAGAGTGCCGCTGTCGTTCTGGCCCTGAACCTACTGGTTCAGGTGGGTGGCCGCAGCCAAGCCGTCAGGCTTTCCGACGCACGGACATGCACACGGGCCTGGCTAGCATTTGGCCCCCTAGGTATTACGCATAGGCTCGAGGGACTGTAACGACTGGCGCACACCCCAGAGAACGTCATCATCCTAACAGAGCGGGGCCCAATGCCAAAGGCATGCGTTAAACGGTCTTTACGGCGTGCGGGTTTGTGACAAAGCGTGCTCAAGCCGCTCGTTAAGCCGGTTCAGGCTGGCTTCTCCGGCGCGATGTTCGTCCATGGCTTCAAGCAGCTCGTGGGTAATGTTAAGTGCCGCCATGATCGCGATACGTTCGCTTCCCAGCAGGCTGCTTTGGGCTTGAATCCCTTGCATGGCGCGGTCCAGGTAGCGTGCGGCCCGTTCTAGTTTGGCTTCTTCACCGGGGTCGCAGGCAATCACGTAATCACGCCCTAACAGGCTGATTTCGGTAGTAGGCCGTTTAGTGTTACTCATGACAGGCTCCGGCACGGGTCAAAAGGATGCCCAATGCGTTAACATCACTGCATAGGAAGGACGATGTCGCTCACTATAAGAGAGCCGCTTGCGCGGGGTCAACGCGCAAGCCCGAGCGACCCTAAACCCATCAACGAGTGAAGACGATGTCGCTAATAGACGAACGCCAGGATTTCTCGGATATCGCCGATGTTTTTTTGTTGCACGGGAGTATGCAGTCGCCCGCCTTTCTGGACGGCCGGTTATGCGCACTGCTCGCGCTGCGTGATATGGATGCCCAGGCTTGGCTGGAAGAGGTCTGCTTAAGCCTGGGGGTGGATCAGCCACGCGATTCGGCGAGTGCTGAACGTCTGTTGGGCTGGCGACGGCAAACCCTGGAGGCGCTAAGCGCCAGTGATATGAACTATGCCCCCCTGCTGCCGGATGAGCTGTTCAGCCTGGCTGAGCAGGCCCAGGGCCTGAAGGAGTGGACGCTAGGCTTCATGGAAGTGGTCGACGAAGTGGCCGATGACGCACAGCGAAAGCATTGGTCGCAAACCCTGCGTGAAGCGGTAGAAGACCTTGCCGGGTTAGGCCAGATCGAGACGGATATCGATGATTCCCCGGAAAATGAAAATGACCTCTTTGCGCTGACCGAGCACGCGCGTATGGCTGCCATGCTGCTGTATACCGAGCAACACCCCGGTCAGCCGCAGGTCGAGCAAACTGATACCCCTGTTCATTAATCTGTTTTGGAAAACGCTATGTTGCCTGATGTACTGCCTCGCCCTCCGGCTATCCCGTCAGCGGAATACCAACAGCGGCGCGAGACCCTCATGGCCCAACTTCCGCCGAATGCCGCCGTTATTGTGCCCGGCGCATCGTTGGTAACGCGTTCTCATGACAGTGAGTATGCGTTCCGGCAAAGCAGCGATTTCTACTACCTGACCGGTATTGGCGAGCCGGATGCCCTGCTGGTGCTGTTACCCGGGCGCGAAGCGGGGCAAAGCGTGGTGTTCTGCCAGGACCGTGACCCCACCATGGAAGCCTGGACAGGGCGGCGATTGGGCGCTCAGGGAGTCGTGACAATGCATGGCGTCGATCAGGCGTTCGAGAACGCCGAACGCGAGACATTGTTGCTTGAGCTGTTAGCGGGTCGTGAGTGGCTCTATTTACCGCTTGATCAGGGCGATGCCCTCGATATTGCCGAAGACGCCCTGTCCCAGGCCAAGGCGGGTCAACGTCGCGGTCATCCCATGCTGAAAGGCTGGATGGATATTAGCCCGCTGATACATGCCATGCGTCAGATTAAGAGCGAGTCGGAAATCGCCTTGTTGCGGCACGCCGCGTCAATCTCTGCCCGTGCTCATGTGCGCGCCATGCAGGTAGCGCGCCCTGGGTTAAGCGAATATCAGCTTCAGGCTGAGCTGGAGCATGAGTTTGTCTGGCAGGGTGGCAGCGGACCCGCCTACAGCACGATTGTCGGGAGCGGTGCCAATGCCTGCGTGTTGCACTACATTGAGAACAGTGCACCCCTTGCAGACGGCGAGCTGGTGTTGATCGATGCCGGTGCCGAGTTTGACCTTTACGCGGGCGATATTACCCGCACTTTCCCGGTTTCCGGGCGCTTCAGCGATGCTCAGCGAGTGCTTTACCAGGTGGTGCTTGATGCCCAGGAGCGGGCTGTTGCGGCTGTTCAGCCTGGCACCACCCTCGCCGAAATCCATCAGGGCGTTGTGTCTGACTTGACCACTGGATTGATGGAACTGGGTCTGCTGGAAGGCGATCTGCAAACCTGCATCGACGAGCAGCGCTACCGGCGGTTTTATCTTCATTCGACATCGCACTGGCTGGGGCTGGATGTGCATGATGTGGGCACCTATCGCCTGGACGCAGAAACCCCGTGTCCACTTGAGCCCGGTATGGTGCTGACCGTTGAGCCGGGGCTTTATATTCCCGATGAAGCTGACATTCCGGCCGCGTACCGCGGTATCGGCATCCGTATTGAGGATGACGTGGTGGTTACCGCCCAGGGGCGTGAGGTACTGACCCACCAGGTCCCTAAACGGGTAGCCGATATTGAAGCTCTCATGGCGCCTGATTAAGTCGTTGCAGTGCATTATGTAATTTACGTTACGCAATAAGCGTGGTCCTGTGTCACCAGCGGGAGAGAGTCAATGCAAGCGTCTGGGCAAACGGTAACCCATGACATTGTGATTGTGGGGGGCGGATTAGTCGGCGCAAGTCTGGGCTGTGCTCTGGCGCCCTTGATTGAGCGTTACGGCTGGAAAGTCGCCATTATCGAAGCGGCGCCGTTACCGGCCAAATCACTTGATGAGGCCTGGCAACCCAGTTTCGACGCTCGTGCCAGTGCCATTGCGGAAGGCTCGGCCCAGCGCTTTCGTCAGCTGGGCGTATGGGAGGCAATGCAAACCGAGGCAACGCCCATCAAGCGTATCCATATCAGTGAACGGGGGCGGCTCGGGGCAACCCGGCTCAGTGCCGATGAACTGGGCGTGGATGCGCTGGGTCACGTGATTCCCAATGCCTGGATGGGGCGCGTGCTGCATCAGCGGCTGAATGCATTACCCCTTGAATGGCACTGCCCGGCCAAGGTCGACAACATCACGCCGACGCCCCAAGGGCACGACTTGATGCTGTCTGATGGCAGTCGGCTCCACGGCGCCCTGACAGTGCTGGCGGACGGCGGGCGGTCGGGTTTAAAGGAGCAGCTTGGCATTGGCAGCCGTCGCGAGGCCTATCAGCAAACGGCGCTGATTGCTCATGTGGGCGTTAGCCAGCCACATCAGGGCGTGGCCTATGAGCGGTTTACCCAGGCCGGGCCTATCGCTCTGTTACCCTTGCCAGGGCAGACGATGGAGTTGATCTGGACGCATTCCACCGGGCATGAACAAGCGCGCCTGGATCTATCCGATGGAGACTTCCTGGCGCAGCTGCAAACGGCCTTTGGCGACAGGGTCGGGCGCTTTACCCGAGTGGGCCAGCGCCACAGCTATCCATTGACCTTAATCACTGCCGAGGAGCCCGTTCGGCCTGGGCTTGCGGTGCTGGGCAATGCAGCCCATGCGCTGCACCCGGTGGCCGGTCAAGGCTTTAATCTGGCCCTTCGTGGGGTAATGGACCTGGTCGAGGCACTTGAGAAAGGCGAGTTGGCGAAGCGGCCGTTGGGTGACATGACCACGCTTCAGGCGTTCGAGCGGCAGCGCGCTCAGGACCGAGCCAATGTGATTCGCTTTAGTGATGGCCTGATTCGCCTGTTTGGCATGAACTTACCCTTTTTACCCCATGCCAGAGCCGCCGGCCTGGTGGGGCTCAATATCATCGGGCCATTACGTAAAGGTCTGGCGCGCCGGGCGATGGGACTGGAGCGTTGAGTGCCCCCGGGGCTGCCAGCAGAAGGAGTGTTATGCAGACATCCAATGAGTCAGGTGCACCGGCGGAGAACGGCTTCGACGCCATCGTTGTCGGCGCCGGCATGGTGGGCTCGACGTTGAGCTGGCTATTGGCCGACGCCGGCATGCAGGTGGCGCTGGTAGAAGCGCAAGCACAGCCCCCCTTGCACGAGGTGAGCGGTTTGCCGTCGCCCCGGGTGAGTGCTCTGACACCGGTCTCGCAGCGACTGTTAACCCATATCGGGGCCTGGCCATTAATGGTTAATGCCCGGGTGACCCCTTATCGCTATATGCAGGTATGGGACGCCGAGGGTAGCGGCGAGATAAGCTTTTCCGCCGACGAAGCGGGCGTGTCCGTGTTGGGGCATATCGTCGAGAATGACGTGACGTTATCGGCGTTGCACACAACGCTTCAAGACCAGGGCCGGGTCAGCATATTTTTCGGCACGCCGGTAGATGCCCTGGAGGCTTCAACGTCGGGGCGTCAGTTGCGCTTGGCGAATGGCCAATCGCTGCATGCGCCGTTGGTCGTTGCGGCGGACGGTGCGCGTTCGGTCTTGCGCGACATGGCGGGCATCGACGTGGTCAGCGAGGCGATGGGCCAGGAGGCGCTGGTCACCACGGTGCGCTGCGGCTATCCCCATGGCGATACCGCGCGGCAAGCGTTTATCGACGGGTGTCCGTTGGCATTTTTGCCGCTAACGGTGGAGGGGGACCCTCATTACTGCTCGATTGTGTGGTCGACCACCCCCGCGCATGCCGAAGCGCTGTGCCAGCTTTCCCGAGAGGCGTTGGGGGAAGCCCTGGGCCACGCCCTGGGGGAGCGAATGGGCGCGGTGAGCGTCTGCGATAAAGCGCACCGTTTTGCGTTGGTCCAACGCCATGCAGTGCATTACGTGCAGCCGCATTTTGCACTGGTGGGTGATGCGGCCCATAGCCTTCATCCCCTGGCGGGGCAGGGGGCTAACCTGGGGTTGATGGATGCCGCCGTTTTAGCCGACGAGGTCACCTCGGCCTGGCGGCGGGGGGCACCGTGGGGTGAGCTAAGCACCTTGAGCCGCTATGCCCGCCGTCGGCGCGGTGACAACCGCGCCATGCTGGCACTAATGAAAGGCTTTAAAACCCTGTTCGGCAGCCATGATCCGGCACTGACGCTGGTGCGTAACCTGGGCATGAGCGGCTTGCACCGGCTTACTCCGCTGAAGCGCATGGTAATGCGGCAAGCCACCGGCGAACGCGGCCGCTTGCCGGCTTCGTGCCGTTAATGACGGCGGCGGTCGACCACGTTCAGCGCTTTGAGCAGATTAAGTGCTTCGCTCAACTGGTAGTCTTCGCGCAGGCGCTGTGACACCTCTTCCTGGTCACGCGGGGCCTGTTGGGACTGTAAATGGCCTTCCAGGTCGGATTCGCGGATTTCGCGCCTGCCTTCGGCGACTTCCAGGCGCCCGCGAACCACATCAACGTCGGGTTCGATGCCCTGGGCCTGAATGGAACGGCCTTGCGGCGTATAGTAAAGCGCCGTGGTAAGCTTCAACCCCTCACCATTGCCCAGCGGCATGATCTGCTGTACCGATCCCTTACCGAAACTGTCGGTGCCCATGATCACGCCGCGGCGCTGATCCTGAAGGGCACCGGCGACAATCTCCGCGGCGGAGGCGCTACCGCCATTGATCAGCACGACAAGCGGCACATCCTCTGCTGGCGTATCAGCCGAGGCGGAGAATGATAGCTCGTTGTCGGGAATGCGACCCTCGGTGTAGACAATCAGCCCTTCATCCAGGAACAGGTCCGCCACGCCAACGGCGGCCTGTAAAACCCCGCCGGGGTTATTACGTAAATCGAGCACCAGGCCATCCAGCGGCTGTTCACGGGCCATGCGCTGCAGGGCTTCCCTGGCCTGCTCAGGCGTGCGTGACTGGAACTGGCTGATGCGTAAATAGCCATAGCCGGTTTCCAGCAACTCGTGTTTGACGCTTTCGCTACGGATAATCTCGCGGGTAAGGGTGAACTCGCGAGGGGACTCTTCGCCTGCCCGTAGCACGGAAATGTCCAGCGTTGTATCGGGGTCGCCACGCATCAAGGTCACGGCCTCTTGCAGGGACATGCCCTCGGTGGGGGTGCCATCGATACTGATGATGATATCCCGGGACATCAGCCCCGCCTCTGAGGCCGGGGTATCGTCGATCGGCGTTATGATCATAAGCTGGCCGTTTTCCATACCCACTTCGATGCCGATTCCGCCGAACTCGCCCTCGGTGGATTCGCGCAGGCTTTGATATTCTTCTTTATCCAGATAGGCGGAGTGAGGGTCCAGCTCGCTCAGCATGCCGCGCATGGCGTTGCGGAGTAGAGTGCGGTCTTCGACGTCTTCGACATAGGCGCGCTTGATGCGCTCAAATACCTCGGCAAACGTCTGGATTTCTTCAAGCGGCAGGTCGTCGCTGACGTTATCAACTGTCCCGTCGCTGTCACTACTGGGCTGAGCCAGAAGCGGTAACGGGACCGAAAGTAAAGCGATAGGGAGCAGGGTTGCCAAGAGGCGTTTGGCAAGGGCCGATCCCTCGGTAACAGATAGCGTCATGCAGACTCCGCGAAACGATATTGGTGGGCAGCGCGCGCCGCTACCCCAATGACAACAAGAATTACCCAGCTTATCCCGTCAGCGGCGTGCAATCCAACGTTGTGGGTTAATTGGTTCACCACGCCTGCGGACTTCAAAGTAAAGCGCACTACGTGGCTGACCACCGCTATCGCCAACCCGACCAATCTCGTCGCCGCGCTCGATCTGCTGACCGGGGCGCGCGGTGAACTGCTGCAGGTGGGCGTAGAGCGTCATGATTTGATCACCATGGTCGATAATCAATAAATTGCCAAATCCACGCATCCAGTCGGCAAACACCACACGACCAGGGTGCACGGCGCTAACCGAGGTGCCTGCCGTGGCCTGAATGACGATGCCGTTGTAATGGACACCATCACGGCGCTGAAAAGCCGCCGTGATATCGCCCTGGACCGGCCAGGGCAGATCCCCCTGAGTACGGGCAATATGGGTCGTCGGCGCAGGCTCGTCAAGGCGTGCCAGCTCGGCCTGAATCTCGCGCAGTCGCTGTTCGGCCTGCTCTCGGTCATCATTCAGGGCGGCCAGACGCTCGGCTTCACTGCCATAGCGGTCATCTAGGCTGTTTACGACGCCGCGACGTTCCTGGGTGCGTTCGGCGAGCCGTGCACTTTCGGCTTCCAGTTCTTCGGACAGAGCGTCCAGTCGGTCCTCGCGCTCGGCAAGTGCTTGTTGGGTGTCGGCCAGCGCACTATCCAACCGGGCTATCTCGGCCATGCGCTGCTGACGCGCCTCGGTAAGCCGATTCAAGTAAGCCTGCATGCGGTCAAGTTCGGCGGGGTCGCCCTGATTTAACAGCAGTTTGAGTTGGGGAGTCGGTCCCAACCGGTAAAGCGCTGCCAGCTGTTGGCCGAGGGCATCTGATTGAACTTCGCGGTCTGCCTCAAGGCGGTCGCGATGCTTGCGAAGCTGATTGGTTTCCTCATTGAGCTTGCGGCGCTCGCTTTGTAGCTGATCGAGCCGTTGATGGGTCTCGGCGAGCTCGGTTTCAACCTCGCGCAGCTCGCGTTTGGCCCCTTCGCGAGCTTCATCGGTTTCGCTCAAGCGCTCGGAAAGCGCCTCGATCGCCTGGCCGAGGTTATCCAGTTGCTGGCGTGCCTGGGTTTCGCTGGGCTGGGCAGCGCTGTGCGTAGCGTATAACAGCGCTATCCCAGCCGCTATGCTGACAAGTCGTCGCATCAAGCGGATTAACCGAAGGTGATCAATGGGTGGCCGGTCATCGCTTGAGGAACCTCTTGATTCATCATGCGCAAAAGCGTCGGGGCAAGATCACATAGCCGTCCATCCTCCAGCGCCCCTGGACGTTCTCCAATGTAAACCAGTGGCACCATAAAGGTGGTGTGGGCGGTTTGCGGTGCGCCGGTCTCGGGGTGGACCATCTGCTCGGCGTTGCCATGATCGGCGGTAATCAGGCAGGCCCCGCCCGCGCGCTCAATGGCTTCGACCACGCGTCCCGCGCAGGTATCGACGGTTTCTATGGCTTTTACTGCGGCGTCAAAGTCACCGGTGTGGCCCACCATATCGCCGTTGGCGTAGTTGCATACCATCAGGTCAAAGCGGCCGCTATCGATGGCCTCAACCAACTTGTCGGTAATCTCGACGGCGCTCATTTCGGGCTTTTCGTCGTAAGTTTTCACGTCGCGCGGTGAGGGGACGAGAATACGCTCTTCGCCTTCATATTCGGCTTCATTGCCGCCCGAAAAGAAGAAGGTGACATGGGGGTATTTTTCAGTTTCGGCGATGCGCAGCTGTTTCAAGCCGCGTTTGGCCACGACTTCCCCCAGAGTGTCGTTCAGGTCCGAGGGCGGGAAGGCGGCTGGTGCGGGAATATCGGCGGCGTACTGGGTCATCATGACCAGCCCATCGCCCGCGAGCTTGGGACAGACGCGCCGCTCGAAACCATTGAAGTCAGGCTCGACGAAGGCGCGGGTCAGTTCGCGAGCGCGGTCCGAGCGGAAGTTAAGGAATATTGCCGCGTCGCCATCCTGTAATGTGATGGCCTTGTCTTGGGAGCCGTCACTCAGCGGAATGCTACTGGCGGCCACAAATTCATCGGTTTCACCACGGTCGTAGGCATCGCGCAACGCCGTTTCAGCGCTGGTGGCATAGTAGTCGGCGTGGCCGTCAGTGAGCAGGCGGTAGGCTTGCTCAACACGCTCCCAACGGTTGTCGCGATCCATGGCGTAAAAGCGACCGATGATCGAGGCAACAAAGCCGTTGTCAGCCCCTACCAGCTCAGCCAGACGGGCGTTGGCACGCTCTATGGAGCGCAACGCGCTTTGTGGCGGCATATCCCGGCCGTCCAGGAAGGCGTGAACATAGATACGCTGGGCGCCGCGGCGGGCCGCCAGCTCCGCCATGGCGATAAAGTGGTCCTCGTGACTGTGAACGCCACCGGGCGAAAGCAGCCCCAGCAGGTGAACGGGACGTCCGTTGGTCACTGCCTCGTCGATGGGCCGGGTCAGCACGTCAATGGTGTCCAGGTCGCCGTCTTCAATTGCCTTGGTGATGCGGGTAAAGTCCTGGTAAACAATGCGGCCGGCACCCAGGTTCATGTGGCCCACTTCGGAGTTCCCCATTTGCCCGTCAGGTAGCCCGACGTGGCGCCCATCCGTGTGGACAAAGGCATGTGGTCGGTCAGCCCAGAGTTTATCCATTACCGGTGTGTTGGCGGCAGCTACTGCATTGTGCGCGTTGTCGGGGTTGTGGCCGTAGCCGTCTAAAATAATTAACGCGACGGGGCGGGGAGTGCTTGCAGTGTCCATAAAATTTCTCCTGATGAGTGGCGAACCGGACGGCATAAAGCCAATCGGGGTCGCGACTAATGCATGCTTGGGGCATCATAACGCAGCCAGTGGCTGAGCGTCATGAATAGGGCCTGTTGACGTTTCACGCATGGCCGCGCTGGTGCTCGTTTTTATTCGCGGCCTGCGCGCGCTGGCGTCAGACGTGTATACTTGTCGCGTTCTAATGGTGGCAATGCCGCTTTTTTCTGTATTGACCAAGAGATTGTGTCGCGATGATCGATCAGCTGTTCGAATTCGTAATGAATCACCCCCTATTGGTAGGGGCGTTTGTGCTGGCGCTGATTGCGTGGATTGTGTACGAAACACGCAGCGCCTCAACCCATGCGCTAACGGCCACTGAGGCCACGCAGCTCATTAACCGTGAAGACGCCGTTGTACTGGATATCCGTGAAAGTAAAGACTTTAAAACGGGGCATATTGCCGGTGCGCGGAATATTCCCCAGAGCAGCCTTGATAGCCGCATGAATGAGCTGAATAAAGTGAAAGACAAGCCGATCATTGTGGCGTGTAAACATGGACAAAGTTCAGGTGCTGCCCAGGCGAAGCTTGCGAAAGCAGGCTTTGAACGCGCCTTTAAATTAAAAGGTGGCATGGCGCAGTGGCAGGCTGACGGCCTTCCGGTGGTTAAAAAGTAAGCGTCGATACGCACGTTACTTATTGCATGAACGATTGCACTGACTATTGCATCAACAACGAGGAGTTCTCACATGGCGGAAGATAACAACACCCCGCAGGCTGGCGCGCAAGCCGACGACAAACCGCAGCTCAAATTTTCGCTGCAACGTATTTACGTAAAAGATATTTCGTTTGAAGCGCCCAATTCGCCGTCGGTGTTCCAGGACGCGTTCAAGCCCAAGGTCAACCTCGACCTTAATACCAGTAGCAAAAAAATTGCCGATGACCAGTATGAAGTGGTCGTTAAAGTGACGGCGCAGGTTAACGACAAAGAAACCGGTACGACTTCCTTTTTGGCGGAAGTTGAGCAGGCAGGCCTGTTCCGTATCTCCGGTATCGAAGGTGCCCAGTTGGATCAAACCTTGGGTGCCTTCTGCCCGAACCTGCTGTTCCCCTACGCCCGCGAATGCGTGGATAATCTGGTCAACCGTGGTGGCTTCCCGCCGCTGATGCTGGCGCCGGTGAATTTTGAAGCGATGTACGCGCAGCGTAAGCAACGCGAGAAACAACAAGCTGACCAGGCTGAAGCGAATACGCACTAAATGATGTTGGCGACCGACTGGTACGCCCGGCACGGGAAAATGCCGCGCCTTTATGTCCCCGGGGTGTTTCGCCCAGGCGATGAGGTGGTGCTCCCGGAAGGCCCTGCGCGACATGTGACACGGGTGTTGCGGTTGGGTGAAGGCTCGCCCCTGGTGCTGTTCGATGGCAATGGCCATGAGGCGGGTGTGCGCCTTGTCGACGTAGGCCGCAAGCAGACAACGGTGGGTATTGAGGCTGTTTGGCCGGGTAACGGTGAATCGCCGCTGGCCGTGCATCTAGGCCAGGCAATTTCCAAAGGCGACCGGATGGATTATGCCATTCAGAAGGCCGTCGAGCTTGGCGTGTCTGCCATCACTCCGCTGTATACCGAGCGGGGTGATGTGCGCCTTAAAGGCGACAGGGAAGCCAAAAAGCTGGCCCATTGGCAGGCGGTGGCTGCCAGCGCCTGTGAGCAGAGCGGGCGTGCGTTCGTGCCGCCGGTCAACCCGCCCATCACCCTCAAGGCATGGCTTGAGGCGCGCCAGGAGCCGCTGCGTTTAATGCTGCATCTGGCGACTGGCCATGCCTTCGATCGCCAAGACCGTCCCACGTCGGCTGCATTGCTTATCGGCCCGGAAGGCGGTTTGAGCGAGAGTGATATTGATGCCGCCCAAAATGCTGCCTTTAAACCGCTAACACTCGGCCCACGGGTTTTGCGTACGGAGACGGCGCCGGTGGTGGCGTTAACCCTTCTTCAGCATTACCTAGGCGATTTGTAAGCCTTCCTCTCTACTACTTTGCCTTGCGTTACCAAGCCCCCATAATGAAAGCCTATTTATTGTAAGGACGGCACCCATGGTCCGTGAGCCTCACTCTTCCTCCCGACCCGCCAGCGATGCATCTGCTCAACTGGGTGAAGTGGCCTACTTAACCGTTACCGCGGTGAACAACACTGGCGCCTTTTTGCGCTGGGGGCCCTCCAAGGATGTGCTGCTGCCCTACAGCGAGCAGCGTTTTCGCCCCGACCCCGGCAAACGCGTGTTGGTTATGCTGTATAGCGACGATCAGGGGCGGCCCGTGGCCACCATGCGCCTGGATCGGTTTTTAACCGATGATGCCTGGGCACTGGATACGGGTGACCAAGTGGCCGTAGTGGTCGCCGACCGCACCGATCTGGGCATGAAAGTCGTCGTCAATCACCGCTATTGGGGGTTGATCTACCAGGACGATATCAGCCAGCCGCTGCGTCGCGGCCAGTCGTTAACAGGGTATGTCAAGCAGCGTCGTGAAGACGGACGGGTGGATATTTCGCTGCTGCCGCCCGGCGCTGCCCGCTTGGACGTGGTAGGTGACCAAGTGCTCAAGGCGCTGCGCGAGAGCGGCGGTTACCTGGCATTGGGGGATAAAAGTACCGCTCACGATATCAAGGCGCGGCTGGGTGTGAGCAAGAGCGCCTACAAGCAGGCGATTGGGCGACTTTACAAGCAACAGCTGATTACGCTTGAGCCTAACGCCATACGCCTAGTGCCCGGTGCGCTCAGCGAGTAATACGTCTCGCGGTTGGAGCCTGAGAAGCAGTGCGGCATACTGCCCACCTATATGTTCATGTATGGATTGTGCCCCGATGAGTCAGTCAACATTGCACCTTGGTGTCGTGATGGATCCCATCAGCGACATCGCTTACAAGAAAGATACCACCATGGCGATGCTATGGGCGGCCCAGGACCGCGGCTATACGTTGCATTACATGGAGCAGGAAGATCTTTTCTTGAATGCAGGGCAGGCATACGCGCGCATGCGACCGCTGACGGTTTATCGAGATCCCGCGCATTGGTATGAACTGGGTGAACCCTCAGCCCGGCCGATCAATGAGCTTGACGCGGTATTGATGCGCAAAGACCCGCCGGTGGATGCGGATTTTACCAACGCGGTTCATCTGCTCGGCTTTGCTGAACGAGAGGGCGTGTTGATTGTCAATCCGACAGATGCCCTGTTGCAGTGTAATGAAAAGCTATTTGCCCAGCAGTTTCCGCAGTGCTGCGCGCCGACGCTTGTGGCCAGCCGGGCCGACGTGTTGCGCGCCTTTCACGCCGAGCATGGCGATGTGATCTTCAAGCCATTGGATGGCATGGGCGGTACCGGTATCTTTCACATTGGTCCCGAGGGGCGCAATATCGGTGCCGTGATCGAGCAGCTTACCCTGCGCGGCCAGCGCCAGATCATGGCGCAGCGTTATCTGCCCGCCATCAAGGAAGGCGACACACGGATTCTGCTAGTCGATGGCGAACCGGTACCCTATGGTCTGGCCCGCATTCCTTCAGCGGGGGAAACACGCGGTAACCTGGCTGCCGGTGGGCGCGGCGTGAGTCGCGAGCTGACCAGGCGAGACCAGTGGCTTGTTGAGCAAGTGCAGCCCATGATCCGCGAAAAAGGATTGATGTTCGTCGGTCTGGATGTGATCGGCGATTATATTACCGAGATTAACGTGACAAGCCCCACCTGCGTGCGCGAAATCGACGATCAGCGTGGCACGGATATCGCAGGGTTGCTGCTGGACGCCATAGAACGTCGCCTTGCTGCATAAGCGGCTCTTTATTGCTCTGTCGCGACTTATTTACTGATTTTTTAGGCTGGCTGATGTTGTCAGTTGGCCGCAGGAGACGCATGCAAAGTTTAAAGCATCATTTCTTGATGGCGATGCCGCACCAGGACGATCCCAATTTTGCGGGGAGCCTGATCTACCTGTGCGACCATGATCACAATGGTTGCATGGGTGTGATTGCCAACCGCCCCTTGGAGATCACCCTCGATGCGCTCTTCGAGCAACTGGAATTAGGGGGAGATAATAGCCCCTACCGCAACTCGCCGGTGTATTACGGTGGGCCGATGCATAAAGATCGCGGCTTTATTCTCCATACCGGGGATAGTCAGGCATGGGATTCCAGCCTTCAGGTTGAAGACAACATTTCGCTCACGACGTCGATGGATATCTTGCAGGCATTGGCGAACGGTGAAGGCCCTGAACAGTTTCTGGTCTGCCTGGGTTGTGCCGGCTGGGAAGTGGGGCAGCTTGAAGAAGAGTTAAAAGAAAACGCCTGGTTGACGGTGGAGGGTCAGGCATCCGTACTATTTGATACGCCACCTGCCGAACGCCTCGCCGCGGCGGCAGGCATTCTCGGGGTGGATCTTAACCTGATGACCCGTGATGCAGGCCACGCCTGATGGTTGAGAATAATGACTGAAAGCGGTCAGCGCCTTGTGCTGGCGTTTGATTTTGGTACACGGCGCATTGGCGTGGCTGTCGGCAATGAGATGCTGAACAGTGCTCGTGAGCTTGCTCCTCTCACCGCACGCGACGGTATTCCCGATTGGGAGCTGGTGACGCGCCTTGTCAAGGAGTGGCAACCCGATCTGTTTGTTGTCGGCTTGCCGCTCAATATGGATGGCACCGAGTCGGCCATGAGCCTTCGCGCGCGCAAGTTCGGTAATCGACTTCACGGGCGCTTCGGTAAACCTTGTGAAATGGTCGACGAGCGTGGCTCTACCCAGGAAGCGAAGCACATCGCCCGCGCGGCGGGACACCGTGGCAACTACCGTGAAGAGAGTGTCGACGGTATCGCCGCGGTGTTGATTCTGGAAGGCTGGTTTGCCCACCAGGAAGGACTTCCCGGTGGGCGCATATCCCGCTGAAGGTAGGCTAACGGTCGAGCGTGCCCGTCTGGGCGGGGACAAACCAACGTACGGGGCGCATTTCCTT
Source organism: Halomonas sp. A40-4 (assembly GCF_015767635.1). Taxonomy (GTDB): domain Bacteria; phylum Pseudomonadota; class Gammaproteobacteria; order Pseudomonadales; family Halomonadaceae; genus Vreelandella; species Vreelandella janggokensis. Next base: position 55,916 of record NZ_CP065230.1, read on the forward strand.
TTCAACCAGCTCGTCAACCTCAAGTAGCGTTGCGAAGATGGCCATGCGCATGGGAATGCCGTTATCGGTTTGGCGGAAGATGGCTAGCCGAGGATCGCCGTTTAGATCCACGTTCAAGTCATTTGCTCCAGGGCGGCTATCGCGGGGCAGCGGATGCATGACGATGGTGTTGTCGCTACAGCGCTGGTCCAGGAAATCGCGGTTAACCATAAAGTCATTCGAAAGGCCCTGAAAACTCTCGTTCATCTCGTCGGTAAAGCGCTCCTTCTGAATCCGGGTAGCGTACACCACATCCAAATCCGAGAAGTCGCTGGCCAGCGAGTTGCGCTGTTCAATACGGTGGCCACGAGATGTGACGAGGTCTACCAGTTGTGCAGGCATTTCAAGGCCCGGCGGCGATACCAGGGTAATGCGTAGCGGTCCGTAGAGTGACAAGAGCTTGATCAGAGAGTGCACGGTACGGCCGTACTTTAAATCGCCGGTGAGCAGAATGTGGGCACCGCTCAGTGATTTACCCAAGCGCTGAAACTCTTTATCGATGGTGTAGATATCCAGTAGCGCTTGGCTGGGGTGTTCACCGGGACCATCGCCGCCGTTGATCACAGGGACATTTGTCGCCGCAGCAAATTCTGCCACAGACCCCTGGTCCGGGTGGCGCATGACAATGGCGTCGCAATACCCACTCATCACGCGGCTGGTATCGTACAGCGACTCTCCCTTGGCCATCGACGAAAAGGTAAAGCCGGTGGTGTCGCACACGCTGCCGCCCAGCCGGCAAAAGGCGGCATTGAAGCTCACGCGGGTACGCGTACTGGCCTCAAAAAACAGGTTGCCAAGAACTGCCCCCTCTAAAACACGGGTAACCTGGCGGCGCTGTGCAATCGGCTCCATACGTGCGGCAATGCGCAGTAAATGGTCAACGCGTTCGCGATTTAATGAATCGACAGTTAACAGGTGCTGACGCTGGCTCATCACGGACCTCGGCAATAAAGTAAATGCCGCTAGTGTAACCGCCAATTGGCCTGTCGCCGAAGCGCTTTCACGGCGGATAGTGTCTAGCCATAAAACTTTTTCGTATAATCCCTTGCGTCCTCGTCAGCAAAGCCGTAAAGTACGCATCCGCTGCCGGGGACGCCAGGCGTTGCCAGCGGTGAATGAGGTGTAAAAACCTCGGTTTGTCAGTAAGTTAGGCAAATAGCAGGAAGGAAAGTTGAGTTAAACATTTCCTTCGCTTCTGCCAAACAGCCGTTGACAAACATTGGAAAGTGCGTAGAATACGCCTTCCTCGCTTAGCAGCGGCCACGTCAGGTTTTAAGGCCCGCAAGCGAAACGCTCTTTAATAATGTGATCAGGTAATTCATGTGGGCGCTTGCCGATGAGGGTGATAAATCACCAATTATCAAGGCAAGCGACTCGTCCAAGGTCTTCGGATCTTGAGAGAACGTTTGAAAACCTTGAGCCAAGTTTGATCCGCTTTTGTTACTTTCGAGTGACAAGTAAGGATTACAATGATTGTAAACTGAAGAGTTTGATCATGGCTCAGATTGAACGCTGGCGGCAGGCCTAACACATGCAAGTCGAGCGGTAACAGGTCCAGCTTGCTGGATGCTGACGAGCGGCGGACGGGTGAGTAACGCATAGGAATCTACCCGGTAGTGGGGGATAACCTGGGGAAACCCAGGCTAATACCGCATACGTCCTACGGGAGAAAGGGGGCTTCGGCTCCCGCTATTGGATGAGCCTATGCCGGATTAGCTGGTTGGTGAGGTAATGGCTCACCAAGGCGACGATCCGTAGCTGGTCTGAGAGGATGATCAGCCACATCGGGACTGAGACACGGCCCGAACTCCTACGGGAGGCAGCAGTGGGGAATATTGGACAATGGGGGCAACCCTGATCCAGCCATGCCGCGTGTGTGAAGAAGGCCCTCGGGTTGTAAAGCACTTTCAGCGAGGAAGAACGCCTGTCGGTTAATACCCGGCAGGAAAGACATCACTCGCAGAAGAAGCACCGGCTAACTCCGTGCCAGCAGCCGCGGTAATACGGAGGGTGCAAGCGTTAATCGGAATTACTGGGCGTAAAGCGCGCGTAGGTGGCTTGATAAGCCGGTTGTGAAAGCCCCGGGCTCAACCTGGGAACGGCATCCGGAACTATTAGGCTAGAGTGCAGGAGAGGAAGGTAGAATTCCCGGTGTAGCGGTGAAATGCGTAGAGATCGGGAGGAATACCAGTGGCGAAGGCGGCCTTCTGGACTGACACTGACACTGAGGTGCGAAAGCGTGGGTAGCAAACAGGATTAGATACCCTGGTAGTCCACGCCGTAAACGATGTCGACCAGCCGTTGGGTGCCTAGCGCACTTTGTGGCGAAGTTAACGCGATAAGTCGACCGCCTGGGGAGTACGGCCGCAAGGTTAAAACTCAAATGAATTGACGGGGGCCCGCACAAGCGGTGGAGCATGTGGTTTAATTCGATGCAACGCGAAGAACCTTACCTACCCTTGACATCCTGCGAACTTGTGAGAGATCACTTGGTGCCTTCGGGAGCGCAGAGACAGGTGCTGCATGGCTGTCGTCAGCTCGTGTTGTGAAATGTTGGGTTAAGTCCCGTAACGAGCGCAACCCTTGTCCCTATTTGCCAGCGATTCGGTCGGGAACTCTAGGGAGACTGCCGGTGACAAACCGGAGGAAGGTGGGGACGACGTCAAGTCATCATGGCCCTTACGGGTAGGGCTACACACGTGCTACAATGGCCGGTACAAAGGGCTGCGAGCTCGCGAGAGTCAGCGAATCCCTTAAAGCCGGTCTCAGTCCGGATCGGAGTCTGCAACTCGACTCCGTGAAGTCGGAATCGCTAGTAATCGTGCATCAGAATGGCACGGTGAATACGTTCCCGGGCCTTGTACACACCGCCCGTCACACCATGGGAGTGGACTGCACCAGAAGTGGTTAGCCTAACGTTGGAGGGCGATCACCACGGTGTGGTTCATGACTGGGGTGAAGTCGTAACAAGGTAGCCGTAGGGGAACCTGCGGCTGGATCACCTCCTTAAACGATGCATCATCCTCGCGGTAAGCGCTCACAATGAATTACCTGATCAGATAGCTGTCGATACGCAGTGATAAGCGTTTTCTTCACGTTAAAAAAGAGAAAAGACCTTTTTTTCCTTTTAATGTGAGCAAAGCATCCGCTTATCACTGCGCATAGCAGTCGCTCTTTAACAATGTATATCATGCTGACATGAACGTTTTTTTAAGACGTTTATACGTAATTGTTTTGTGATACGTCTCAAGCGTATCCGGCAATCGTTATCATTGCGAGACACCAGACCCCTTCGGGTTGTAGGGTCAAGCAATGAAGCGCACACGGTGGATGCCTAGGCAGCCAGAGGCGATGAAAGACGTGGAAGCCTGCGATAAGGCTCGGCGAGGTGGCAAACAACCTGTGACCCGGGCATTTCTGAATGGGGAAACCCACTCATCATCAGATGAGTATCCCCCACTGAATATATAGGTGGGGGAGGCGAACCAGGGGAACTGAAACATCTAAGTACCCTGAGGAAAAGAAATCAACCGAGATTCCCCCAGTAGCGGCGAGCGAACGGGGACCAGCCCTTAAGCATGAGACTGACTAGCCGAACACGTTGGGAAGCGTGGCCGTAGCGGGTGATAGCCCCGTAGTCGAAAGTCTGATCATGTGAAATCGAGTAGGTCGGGGCACGAGAAACCTTGACTGAAGACGGGGGGACCATCCTCCAAGGCTAAATACTCCTGGCTGACCGATAGTGAACCAGTACCGTGAGGGAAAGGCGAAAAGAACCCCGGAGAGGGGAGTGAAATAGATCCTGAAACCGTGTGCGTACAAGCAGTAGGAGCAGACTTGTTCTGTGACTGCGTACCTTTTGTATAATGGGTCAGCGACTTATATTCAGTGGCGAGGTTAACCGCATAGGGGAGCCGTAGGGAAACCGAGTCTTAACTGGGCGACACAGTCGCTGGATATAGACCCGAAACCGAGCGATCTATCCATGAGCAGGTTGAAGATTGAGTAACATCAATTGGAGGACCGAACCAGGATCTGTTGAAAAAGATTTGGATGACTTGTGGATCGGAGTGAAAGGCTAATCAAGCTCGGAGATAGCTGGTTCTCCTCGAAAGCTATTTAGGTAGCGCCTCACGTATCACCGCCGGGGGTAGAGCACTGTTTCGGCTAGGGGGTCATCCCGACTTACCAACCCGAGGCAAACTCCGAATACCGGTGAGTGCGAGCGTGGGAGACACACAGCGGGTGCTAACGTCCGTTGTGAAAAGGGAAACAACCCAGACCGTCAGCTAAGGTCCCGAAATCCTGGTTAAGTGGGAAACGATGTGGGAAGGCTCAGACAGCTAGGAGGTTGGCTTAGAAGCAGCCATCCTTTAAAGAAAGCGTAATAGCTCACTAGTCGAGTCGGCCTGCGCGGAAGATGTAACGGGGCTAAACCAGGTACCGAAGCTACGGGTTCACACTTAGGTGTGAGCGGTAGAGGAGCGTCGTGTACGCCGATGAAGGTGAATTGAGAAGTTCGCTGGAGGTATCACGAGTGCGAATGCTGACATGAGTAACGATAAAGGGAGTGAAAAACTCCCTCGCCGGAAGACCAAGGGTTTCTGTTCGACGCTAATCGGAGCAGAGTGAGTCGGCCCCTAAGGCGAGGCCGAAAGGCGTAGTCGATGGGAAACGGGTCAATATTCCCGTACCGGACATGATTGCGATGGGGGGACGAAGAAGGCTAGGTGAGCCAGGCGTTGGTAGTCCTGGTGAAAGTCGGTAGGCTGAGGGCTCAGGTAAATCCGGGCGCTCAAGGCCGAGAGACGAGACGAAGACACCACGGTGTTGAAGTCATCGATGCCACGCTTCCAGGAAAAGCCTCTAAGCTTCAGATCATGTGCGACCGTACCCCAAACCGACACAGGTGGTCAGGGTGAGAATCCCAAGGCGCTTGAGAGAACTCGGGTGAAGGAACTAGGCAAAATGGTGCCGTAACTTCGGGAGAAGGCACGCCGGCGTATTGTGAGAGCCCTCGCGGCTTCAGCGAGAACCGGTCGAAGATACCAGGTGGCTGCAACTGTTTAGTAAAAACACAGCACTCTGCTAACGCGTAAGCGGACGTATAGGGTGTGACGCCTGCCCGGTGCCGGAAGGTTAAGTGATGGTGTTAGCCGCAAGGCGAAGCTCTTGATCGAAGCCCCGGTAAACGGCGGCCGTAACTATAACGGTCCTAAGGTAGCGAAATTCCTTGTCGGGTAAGTTCCGACCTGCACGAATGGCGTAATGATGGCCACGCTGTCTCCACCCGAGACTCAGTGAAATTGAAATCGCCGTGAAGATGCGGTGTACCCGCGGCTAGACGGAAAGACCCCGTGAACCTTTACTATAGCTTCACACTGGACGCTGATGTTGCCTGTGTAGGATAGCTGGGAGGCTTAGAAACCCGGACGCCAGTTCGGGTGGAGCCAGCCTTGAAATACCAGCCTGGCATCATTGGCGTTCTCACTCAGGTCCGTTATCCGGATCGAGGACAGTGTGTGGTGGGTAGTTTGACTGGGGCGGTCTCCTCCCAAAGCGTAACGGAGGAGCACGAAGGTACCCTCAGCACGGTCGGACATCGTGCAATGAGTGCAAGAGCATAAGGGTGCTTGACTGCGAGACAGACACGTCGAGCAGGTGCGAAAGCAGGTTCTAGTGATCCGGTGGTTCTGTATGGAAGGGCCATCGCTCAACGGATAAAAGGTACTCCGGGGATAACAGGCTGATACCGCCCAAGAGTTCACATCGACGGCGGTGTTTGGCACCTCGATGTCGGCTCATCACATCCTGGGGCTGAAGTCGGTCCCAAGGGTATGGCTGTTCGCCATTTAAAGTGGTACGCGAGCTGGGTTTAGAACGTCGTGAGACAGTTCGGTCCCTATCTGCCGTGGGCGTTGGATGTTTGAGAAGGGCTGCTCCTAGTACGAGAGGACCGGAGTGGACGCACCTCTGGTGTTCCGGTTGTCACGCCAGTGGCATTGCCGGGTAGCTATGTGCGGACGGGATAACCGCTGAAAGCATCTAAGCGGGAAGCCCCCTTCAAGATGAGACATCCCTGAGGCCTAGAGCCTCCTGAAGGGCCCAGCGAGACCAGCTGGTTGATAGGCACGGTGTGGACGCGCTGCAAGGCGTTGAGCTAACGTGTACTAATGGCCCGTGAGGCTTGACCCTATAACACCCAAGGGGTCTGGTCGTGATGATAACGACGCGTGTGAAGACACGCAGAGAACCGGATACGCGTACTGAGCCAAGTGGTGATGACACAGGGCTTGGTAGGAGACGCACACAAAACACAGCATGATATGCATTTAAAGTTACGCCTGACGACCATAGCAAGCGTGAACCACCTGATCCCTTGCCGAACTCAGCAGTGAAACCGCTTCGCGCCGATGGTAGTGTGGGGTCTCCCCATGCGAGAGTAGGTCATCGTCAGGCACCTATACCGCAGAAAACCCAGCCAATCGGCTGGGTTTTTTGTTTAGGGGTCTCCCCATGAAGAGTGCCGGAGCGCCGCTCTGGTCATCGTCAGGCACCTATCCCGCAGAAACCCCCGAGCACATCGTGCTCGGGGGTTTTTGTTTGTGTGAAAGAAAAATAAACAATCACCATTCAATAGGTTTGCCAGCCCAGTCCCAGAAGCTGCCGGTGTCCTCAGGTGTGCGCTTGGCTATTACGCTGATCAATTGATCGGCAACAAAGGCAGGGTGAAATAACTTTTCGGAGGGAACACGCGCTTGAAAGGGCTTTGAAAGCGTTGTGTCGGTAGTGCCAGGGTGAAGGCATAACACGATAGATTGCTTGTTAAGACGTGAAAGCTCGACGGCAGCTGTTTTCATCAACATGTTGTGAGCCGCCTTGCTGGCTCGATAGCTATACCAGCCCCCGTAGCCATTATCTCCAATTGAACCTACACGAGCCGACAGGCTGGCGATGATCGAAGGATGCTTACCTTGTAAACACGGTTTTAGTGACGAGAGCAAAAGCGCTGGTGTCACTGCGTTAATGTGCATGACATGGGCTATAGTGTCTTCATTGAGCTGTTCAAGCCGTTTTTCAGGCTGGATACCACTTGCCTGGTCGTGAAGTATCCCCATCGCATTAAACAAAAGATGTATAGGTCGGCCATCCAGGTGCTGTGATAGGACCTCACGCCCAGATGATGTCGAGACATCAGCAACCACGGATTCCACGTCAGGGTGATTTGAATGAAAAGGTGCACGGCTAACCGCTATGAGACGCCCTATCTGGCTATTGCCTAGCAAGGTGTTAACGATGGCGTTGCCAATACCGCCATTGGCGCCGATAACGACAGCAGTAAACTTTTCGGGTAGGAAAGGAAGCATGCAGCTACTCCATAAGGGAACGTAATGTTACCTATTGAAGTATCTTGCAGAGGGGTTGTCTAGTTTTAGTAGCGCTTGATACAAGTATTGTTCAAGCTGAAGCATTGATGCGACCCGGTTGGGCTGAATTACGACCATCCGGGTTGTAAAGCGTCTTCTCAGCAATCTGCCGAATATAATCAAGCATCTTTTGATTATGCTTCATGCGAAGGGAAAGCATTTCACCTGTTAACGCGTTCATGCGGGCGGCACGTTCGCTTTTTTCGAGCAAGCGGCTCCATGTGTCAGTGCAGCTAGCATCGCGAGCGGCAGCTTTGGCACCTTGAGCACCATCCTCGTACCCTAGGCGTTTTTGTACGCTACGCCGGAGGGTTTCAATACGCTCAAGCTCAGTGAGCAATTGCTGTTTTTGATGGGCAACGTCAGCCAGCGCATTGCCGTCGATGTCCCCCTGAGTTAGCAGAGTCTGCTCGTTGCCCAGCAGTGATATCAACGCATCAAGGCGCTGATGCTGATCGGTCAACAAGCTGGCGAGGCTCATAAATTACTCCTGGGTTTCTCGAAGATTGGCAATCAAGCCATCAGCAATACGATCAGCCCGGATTTCCAGGCGTCCATCACGAATAGCATCACGAATGCTTTCAACCTTCGCGCTGTCGATATCATGCGATTCGTCGGCGCTCATCGTGCTGATGCGTGTTGAGCCCTCTGCTTCAGCACCTGACATGGTAGATGCTGAATTCGCCGCCTTCTGGGTTTCATCACGCTGCTGGGCATGATTGGAGCGAAGTGGCTGATTATTGACGTTATCAATTTTCACGTTGTGTGCCTCATCGTCAACGTTTAGAGCGCGATGCGCGTGTTACGTGGACTATCGGCGTCGTTGGGTGAAACTTTAGCCATTTAATTAAAAATCGACCATCAGAGTTCCGCGCTCGACCACACGCGCGGACATCACTTCGCGAGAACCAAAGCGCACTCTGACTTCTTCGCCCATAGCGCCATTATTGAGAGCCTCCCCTTCGCGGGATACGCGAAAAGAATCTCCTTCAGCTATGACCTTAACCCGCTGGCCTCGTTCAACGAGAAGAGGCGCCTGAATAAAATGTGATTGAATCGTTGTCCCGCTAGCGATTGGTTGGCGGGCGACCTTACCCACGATGTCATCGGGTTGAGTGATAGCTCGTGAGGGTAAGTCGCCTAGATTGCCGGTTTTTTCGCCCAGCATGTCAGGAGTGATTTGACGGCCGCGTTCGATGTTGACAGCGGCAATCGTGTAACTGCCGATGACGTCGATTTCTGCCTGCAGATAGCGAACTTGCTGGCTATCGGTGCCGCAACGAACCCCCACGGAAACGCGTCCAAGTGGCGCCTCATTCGGGTTGGTCAAGAACGGGTCGGGGTTGGTGCAGACGGAAAGGTGGGGAGAAGGGGGGCGCAGATTGATAACCACTTCGTTACCCAGGGCCTGTGTTTCTCTATAGAGGAACTGATGCACGCTTTCCATTAGCGCGTCATGCTTGGTATCTGACGCGTTGGCGAAAGGCAGGGCCGCCAATGCCGCCAGGCTGACCACAATCAGGCGATACACCCAACGTAGCAGAGGGATTGGTACAGAATTAAGCGGCAATTGACGCATGGAGGCGGGTGCTCAACGAAAGAGGCAGATATAAGTTAACCATGATTCTAACGAAAAAGCCCGATAGCTATCACGAGAAATGCTGGGTGAAACGAAGGTTGTTTCATGCTTTAGGCTGACAGGCGTCGGCGTATTCTCCACCATCAACAAATCCTATTTTGCCTCTCAGTAAGCGAGGGTTGGCATGATCGACCAATTAGAAGCTTCTTTGAATTACCACCAGCAGGCGCTGGGGCTGCGTCAGGCGCGGCATGAAGTGCTTGCGGCGAATATTGCCAATGCCGATACCCCGAATTACAAAGCCAGGGATATCGACTTTGCCAGCGAATTGAAAAAAGCCGTTGACGGCGGTCAGCGTGCACAGGGCAATGATGGCGGGGGCCTGGCGTTGTCGCGGACCTCGGATCGGCATCTGGCCGGCGAAGGGCCTGCACGAACGGCCGGTAATAATGCGGATCTGCTTTACCGGACCCCAAGCCAGCCCAGCCTGGACGGCAATACCGTTGAAATGGACCGTGAGCGTTCGCAATTCGCCGACAATGCAGTTCGCTATCAAGCAGCTCTCACGATAATGAATAGCCGGATTCAAGGGCTAAAAACGGCCATGCAGCCAGAATAAACTGGCCCGAACCGGTTAGGAGGTAGTTATGTCAATGTTTTCTGCGTTTGATATCGCAGGTTCCGCCATGAGTGCTCAGTCGCAGCGCATGAATGTCACCGCCAGCAACATGGCCAATGCCGATAGCGTGGCAGGTCCAGACGGCGAGACGTATCGGGCCAAGCAGGTCATGTTCGAATCCCAAGCCAATAATTCACGCTATGGCGTGGGGGGCGTGCGTGTCACTGAGGTCGTGGAGGATGATTCGCCACTACGGCTTGAGTACATGCCCAACCACCCCGCTGCAGACGAGGATGGCTACGTCGCCAAGCCCAATGTTGAACCGGTTCATGAGATGGTCAACATGATTTCAGCCTCACGCTCTTATCAAGCCAACGTCGAGGTCTTTAACACCAGTAAACAGATGATGATGCAAACACTCTCGCTGGGTGAAGGGTAAACCATGAATATCGATACAAGTGTACTTAGCAATGTCAACGGCGGTGGCTCTAGCGGAATGCCGGCCAGTCAGTCGGCGGAGCTGCGTGAGAGTTTCATGACCCTGCTGATTACCCAGTTGGAAAATCAGGACCCGATGAATCCGATGGAAAATGCGGAGATGACGTCCCAACTGGCTCAGATCAATACGGTCAGCGGCATTGAGGAGTTGAACGATACCCTCAGTGGCATTACCAAGCAGATGGATGCTTCTCAAATGTTACAAGCCTCCGGGTTAATCGGTAATGCCGTGCTGGTACCGGGTAACCAGGTAAAGGTCAACACTGATGAAGACGGCAACAGCTATGCCACCCCGTTTGGTATCGAGCTGGATAAGCCAGCGGATAATGTCGAGATTACCGTGACCAGTAATGCCGGTGAAGTCGTCTATACCAAGAACATTGAGGGTGTTAGTGCGGGCGTCGAGTCGTTCAGCTGGGGTGGCCTGAATAATGACGGAGCTGCCGTCGCTGAGGGGTCGTACAACGTCAGCTTTAAAGCGACCAATGCCGAAGGGGAAGCACTTGAATCCAAAGCGCTCAATTATGCGCTTGTTCAGGGTGTGACGCCCGCCGAATCGGGTGAAGAAGTTCGCCTTGACCTCGGTGCTGTATACGGCCAAGTGACACTTGATCAAGTCAAACAAATTCTCTGAACCATTACTTATTGATCGATTTAGCAGGGGACTATCATGAGTTTTTCACAAGCGTTAAGTGGCCTGAATGCCCAGCAAGACAAGCTGGGTGCCGTCGGAAATAATATCGCCAACTCGCAAACGGTCGGCTTCAAGAGCTCGAGCGTACAGTTCGCCGATGTTTACGCTGAGTCGCGCATTGGTCTGGGTACACGAACCTCTTCCGTGCTGCAGAATTTCAACCAGGGCAATATCGAATCATCGAACCGCAATATGGACCTGGCGATTGCTGGCGAAGGCTTCTTCCGCTTTCAGCAGCCCAACGGCGAAATCGGCTACTCGCGCAATGGCCAACTGACCATGACGGCCAACGGCGACCTGGTAAACGCCCAGGGCGCACAGATCATGGGTTACCCGGCGGATGATCAGGGCAATATCCAGGGCGGCGGTGACGTTGAAGCGCTTAGCGTTGATGCTGGAGATATTGCAGCAAGTGCCACCACTGAGCTGGATGTTTCCCTTAATCTGGATGCTGAAGAAGAAGTAATTGATCCAGTGACCGCGGGTATCGATGCAGAGGCGGTAGCTAACGGTCTTGATTCGAGTCAATATTCGTATTCTACAAACGGTACGATTTACGATTCCCAAGGGAATGCTCGTAACCTAACTACTTATTTTACCAAGACTGCTGCCAATGAGTGGCGAGTTGATGCGCGGATATCGGGGGGGCCTGCTGGCGCACCTAATTATGCTTTCACCGATATTGGGAGCGGGAATAATCAAAATGGTGATCCGATAAATTTTGACTTCACGACGGACGGGCGCCTAAACAATAACTTCAATGCATTTGAGCTTAATCTTGATACACCGGATGATATTCGTGATGCGGACGGTAATAATGTCGCAGCTAGTGAGTTCGGTGGCGGCGGCGCATTGACCAGTCAGCAGATCGAGATTGATTTCGCCAATACCACCCAGTTTGCCAATAGCTCTACGGTTAATGACTTGTCTCAGAATGGTTATACCTCTGGCTCGCTGGTGGGTGTGACCATCGAAGACGACGGCTCGATCATGCGCAACTACTCCAACGAGGAATCGCGCGCGGCTGGCCAGGTTGCTCTGGTGAGTTTCCGTAACCCTGAAGGTTTGAGCCCCAATGGCGAAAATCTGTGGACCGCTACCGGCTCCTCAGGCCAGGAATTGGTAGGTGCGCCGGGCACTGGCCAGCGCGGTCTTATTGAGCCTGGCGCGGTTGAAACCTCCAATGTGGACATGGCCGCGGAACTGGTCGACATGATCGTCGCCCAGCGTGCCTACCAGGCCAACTCGCAGACCATCAGTACCCAGGATGAGTTGCTGCAGACCATCATCAACCTGTAACGGCTGACGGATTTAAGGGAGCAAGGTCGTGGATAGAATGCTGTATACCGCCATGAGCGGCGCCAAGCATACGATGGACCAGCAGTCGGTGGTGAGTAATAACCTGGCGAACGTTGCCACATCGGGTTTCCGCGCCCAACTGCAGGCAGCGCGCTCTGTGCCTGTGGAAGGTGACGCCTTGCTGTCTACCCGCACGTCTGCCGTGACCACCACGCCGGGCACCGATTATTCTCAAGGGCCGATAGAGCGCACCGGGCGCACGCTTGACGTCGCCATGCAGGGGGATGCCTGGATGGCCGTGCAGGACGGCGAAGGCGTTGAAACCTATACGCGGCGTGGAGACCTCCAGGTCGACAGCGACGGTATCTTGATGAGCGTTGGTCGGCCGGTGGTGGGTGACGGAGGCCCTATCGCGCTACCCCAGGGGTCGCAAATATCCATTGGTGCCGATGGCACCATCAGTGCGATTCCCCAGGGCGAGGGTCCAGAAGCCCTGGTGAATGTCGGTCGCATCAAGCTGGTGACGCCAGCAGAGGGCGAACTCACCCGCGGTGAAGACGGACTCTTCCGCGCCCCCCCGAATGAAGAAGGCGAGCCGGGGGCACTAGCAGCCGATGAAGACGCGACACTGGTCAGTGGCGCGCTGGAAGGTAGTAACGTCAGCGCGGTTGACGCCATGGTGACAATGATTGACGCAGCGCGCCGCTACGATATGCAAATGAAAATGCTGAGCTCGGCGGACGAAAATGCCCAGCGCGCCAACAGCATGTTATCGATTCAGGGCTGATAAACCGTTGTCAGCCAAGAGGGGTTTTTTATGATTTCGTCTTTGTGGACGGCCAAAACCGGTTTGGAATCTCAGCAAACCAAGCTGGATGTGATTTCCAATAATCTGGCCAACGTCAGCACCAATGGTTTCAAGCGCTCACGTCCGGTATTTGAAGATCTTCTATACCAAAATATGCGTCAGCCAGGCGCGCAGAATAATGTACAGGATCGCCTGCCATCCGGTATGCAGGTGGGTACCGGTGTGCGCGCGGTCGCCACAGAGCGCTTGCACACTCAGGGCGGACTGGAACAAACCGAAAACTCCCGCGACCTGGCGATCAATGGGGATGGCTTCTTCCAGGTTCTTATGCCCGATGGCAATACCGCTTATACGCGTGATGGCAGCTTTCAGCTGAATGAAAATGGCCAGATGGTCACGGCCAATGGTTACCCCATCGAGCCTGCGATTTTCATCCCGGAAAACGCGCTCTCGGTGAGCGTGGGCGAAGACGGTACGGTTAGCGTACGCCAGCCGGGGGACAATCAGGCTAATGAGATTGGTCAGATTAACGTCGCCACCTTCATTAACCCCGCTGGTCTGCAAAGCATGGGTGGCAATCTCTATCAGGAAACTGGTTCTTCCGGTGTGCCTAATCAGAATATGCCGGGCATGAACGGAGCTGGGCGCTTGTTTCAAGGTTACGTAGAGACGTCGAACGTCAATGTGGTCGAAGAAATGGTCAATATGATCCAGACCCAGCGCGCTTACGAAATCAATAGCCAGGCCATTTCGACCAGCGATGAAATGTTGGCGCGTTTAGGTCAGCTGTAACGACGTTTACTGACAGGTTGGGTTCATGCTGGAACGACATTGTAGTTTGCGAAGCATTGCGCTGGCAGGGCTGGCGTTCTTTCTGCTGGTGGTCGCTGGCTGTGCTCAAATACCCAGGGCGTCGGTGGTGGGCGAACAGGAACAGATCAATATTGTCGATCGCCCCCCGCCGGTTCCCAATGGCTCTATCTACCAGGCGCGTCGGGGTTACCAGCCGTTATTTGAAGACCGCCGCCCAAGGTCCGTTGGCGATATTCTGACCATTATTCTTGATGAAGAGGTCAGTGCCAGCAAAAACTCGGCGTCCAATGCCGATCGCGATGGCAGTGCGAGTCTGGAGTTTGGTGCACTACCGGATGCCCTGGAAACACTGGCCGAGTATGGTTTTGAGGTTGATGGTGAAAGCGACTTTTCAGGCGGAGGAGGCTCTCAGGCCAATAACTCATTCACCGGCACCATCACTGTCTCGGTACTGGAAGTCATGAACAACGGTAACTTGCGCGTACGCGGTGAGAAACAGATTGCCATCAATCAGGGTACCGAGTTTATTCGCTTCTCGGGCGTGGTGAACCCCCGTACCGTCAGCGGGCAAAATACCGTTCCTTCTACCCAGGTCGCCGACGCGCGGATTGAGTATGTGGGGGATGGTTACATTAACGAAGCGCAGCACATGGGCTGGCTGCAGCGCTTCTTCCTCAACGTTTCGCCTTTCTAATCGCGCCTGACACGACGGTCGACAATATGCGGGTCAATCACATGCAACGTATAACGCCTCACGCGCTGGGAAAACGGATCTGGCAACTTGGTATCATGGGGCTGGTTTGCCTACTGGCCATGCCTGTTCAAGCAGAGCGTATTCGCGAACTGGCGAGCTTCGCCGGTGTGCGGGATAACCAGCTTGTAGGTTACGGGTTAGTGGTGGGGCTGGACAACACTGGTGACCAGACGACCCAGGCACCGTTTACCAGCCAGAGTTTGACCAACATGCTGTCGCAATTGGGCGTGACGGTCCCTTCTGGCACCAACTTACAGCTGCGTAACGTTGCCGCAGTGATGGTGACAGCCGATCTGCCGCCGTTTTCCCGGCCGGGTCAGCGGCTTGATGTCGTGGTTTCGTCCATAGCCAACGCGCGGAGCCTGCGTGGCGGCACCCTCTTGATGACGCCAATGAAAGGCGCCGATGGCGATACCTATGCCATTGCCCAAGGCAATATGCTGGTTGGCGGTGCGGGGGCACAAGCCGGAGGGAGTAGCGTACAGATCAACCAGCAGGCAACGGGCAGAATTCCCAACGGCGGTCTGGTCGAGCAGGAAGTGCCGCTCAATTTGGGTAGCAATGGCGGCATGCTGGAGCTACAGCTGGATGACGCTGATTTTGGCACCGTCCAGCGCATGGTAACCGCCATCAACAACGAATTTGGTCGGTCGGTCGCCTACGGCCGCAATGGCCGGGTGATCGCCCTAGACGGCCCAGTAGACGATAACGAGCGCGTCAACTTTATGGCCCGGGTTGAGAACGTGAATGTGACCCCGATGGAGGCGCCTGCGCGTGTCGTCCTCAATGCGCGGACCGGCTCGGTGGTCATGAACAGCGCGGTCACGCTGCGTCAAGCGGCTGTCGCCCACGGCAATCTCTCGATCATGATCGATACCCAGTTTGGCGTCAGCCAGCCCAATCCCTTCGGCGAAGGGGAAACAGCGGTGGTGCCCGATACCGATATCGACATTGAGCAGCAGGAAGCCTTCCTGCAGGTGGTCGAGGGGGCAGACCTGAATGAAGTTGTCAACGCACTCAATGCCCTCGGCGCCACCCCTCAGGACTTGATGTCGATTCTTGAAGCATTAAGGGCCTCGGGATCGCTACGTGCAGAGCTGGAGATCATCTGATGAATGCCACTGATATGAGCAGTCAATTTGCGCTTGATGTACAAGGCTTTCAGCGGATGCAGCACACGGCGAAGATGGATCCGGAAGCTGGCGTACAGTCAGCCGCTCAACAGTTTGAAGCGTTATTCGTGCAGATGATGATGAAAAGCATGCGCGATGCGATCCCGACGTCTGGCCTGATGGACAGTAGTGCGACCGATAGCTACCAAAAGATGCTGGACCAGCAATGGTCACAGGTGATTGCTTCACGAGGCGTTGGACTTGCGGATGCACTTGTTCAGCAGTTGGAGCGGGAAGGCCTGGTAGCTAAAGGGGGAGGAACGTCCTCCACCAGTGATCAACAAATGCAGGCATTGATCGCGGGTATTCCAAGAGGTACGCCTCGGGTTCTGGACAGCCCGCTTAATCCTGGTGACGAGCGCGTTCCCGAAGCGAGCTCGGAAAGTCACTTCCTGGCTGAGTTGGATGCTGTACGTCAGGGCCAGAGAGGGGAAGTAGCCCCTGTGCAGCCCGAGGCCCAGCGTCAAGCGACAGGGCAATTGCCCCACGTTGATCAGTTTATGAGCACATTGGCCCCTTCAGCTCAAGCTGCTAGCCGTACCACTGGGGTTCCCGCTGAATTGATCCTGGCCCAAGCTGCGCTGGAAACAGGCTGGGGGCAGCATGAAATTGCCACTCAGAATGGCAGGAATAGTCATAACGTCTTTGGCATCAAGGCTGGCGGGCATTGGGATGGCGACACAACGGATGTTGTGACGCACGAATACATAGATGGGCGTCGCCAGAAAATTGTCGATACCTTCCGTGTTTATGATTCCTATGAGCATGCGTTTACCGACTATGCCAACCTGATTGGCAATAACCCTCGCTACGCGGGCGTGACACAGGCGCCGTCAGCCGAACTGGCGGCGCGTGAGTTGCAGCGTGGCGGTTATGCAACTGACCCCCGCTATGCTGAAAAGCTGGTGAGCGTGATGGACACCCTGGGGCCAATGCCGGATGCCGGTGACTTCCTGGCGGATTCACGTTAGATCATCATTCAAGTTTTGTACCGCGCTGCCGATCATAAAAATATCGGCTAAAGGAATCGAACCATGAGCATGTTTTCTGTTGGGCTAAGCGGCTTGAACGCGGCGCAAAACGCGCTGAACACGACCAGCAACAATATCAGCAACGTGTACACCCCTGGTTACAACCGTGAAATAACCAAACTGGGTGAGAGCAGCGCGGGGACATCAGGTGTTCAGGTCAACGATATCGAACGCCAGTTCAATCAATACGTGGCGGAACAGCTCAACAGTGCCAAGACGCAGTCAAGCGCTCTGGAGACCTATTACAACCAGGTGACCCAGATCGATAACCTGCTCGCCGATCGCGACGCGGGGCTAGCGCCGCTGATGCAAAATTTCTTTTCCTCGCTGGAGGACTTGGCAAGTTCGCCATCAGACCCGGCGGCTCGGCAGGGTGTATTGGGTAACGCTGAAACGTTAAGCGCACAGTTCCGCTCGTTCGATAGCTACTTGCAGGACATGCAGACCAATATCAACAGTCAACTGAAAGACGAAGTTACCCAGATCAATAACACCACCGAGCAAGTGGCCGGCCTCAATAAAGAGATTGCCCTAGCCCGGGCCCGTACTGGGGAAGCTCCCAACAGCCTTCTCAACCAGCGGGATAAGCTCGTCTCCGACCTGAACGAGCGAATGGACCTGCGCCTGAATATCCAGGATGGCAAAACCTACAACGTCAGCTTACCCAATGGCCAGCCATTGGTTACCGGCACCAATTCTTTTCAACTGGAAACCATGGAAGCTGATTACGATCCGCAGCGGACCGTCATCGGCTACCGGGATGGCGGCGGTAATCTTTCACAGTTGGATGAAGACGTGGTGACGGGCGGCTCGCTTGGCGGATTAATGAACTTCCGCCAGGAAACTCTGGACAAGACTCAGAACCAGATCGGGCAACTGGCAGTGTCGCTTTCTTCCGCAATGAATGAGCAACACAAACAAGGCGTCGATCTCAATGGTGAACAGGGCGAGAATTTTTTCAATATTCGCGCGCCCCAGACCTATGGATATGAGTCTAACAGCGATGCCACTATTACCTCTGCCGAATTCGACGCTAGTCGCGCCGACGAGCTTCGCGCGACGGACTACACTGTCAGCTTTGACGGCGCTAACCCCGTCGTGACACGCAACGATAACGGCCAGGAAGTCGAGTTTGATCAGGACGCCTGGAACGACGATGAGCAATTAAAATTCGGTGGTATCACTATCGAATTTAGCGATACGCCAGCACCAGTTGACGGTGATCAATTTGAAATCCAGCCCGTACGCCGTGCTGGGGCCGGTATGGAAGCCAATATCAGCGATCTTGACAAGATTGCGGCGGGTAGTTTCGAGTTTGAGCAAGCGGGAACGATGGCGATCAGCGATCTCCGGGTGACGGGGGATAATGCATTAACCAATTCCACAGGTGAGCAATTGGAATTTGATCTCGCTGGTGGTGAGTTAACGATTGATGGCTTTACAGGTAACGTACTCGTTAATGGAGAAGAAAGAGCCCTTAACGCAGGGGTTGTCCAAACGGATGCGACTGGTGGAACGGCCGCTACGTTCTCAGACGGTGATGAAATAACAGTCGACGGCGTTAGCTTTGTTATTGATGACGCTGGCACAGATTCAACGCTAACGTTATCCCAAGCAACAGCCAATACCGGTGATAATCGCAATGCCTTGGCCATGCAGGACCTGCAAAGCCAGAATGTCGTTGGCGGAAGCGCTACGGTGAGTGGGGCCTATGGCTCGATGGTCAGTGATGTAGGTAATCGTACCAACATTACCGAGGTGAACCTGGATGCACGGCAAGGACTTACCGATCAGTTAACCGCGGTGCAGCAGTCCGAGTCCGGTGTCAATTTGGACGAAGAAGCCGCCAACTTGATCCGCTATCAGCAGTTCTATCAGGCCAACGCCCGCGTTATTGATACGGCCGGCACGATAATGGACACCATTCTGAATCTACGCGGTTAATTCGAGGATAGACAGTCATGCGTATTAGCAGCGTTACCATGTTTGATCAAAGCACGGCGTCAATGAATCGCCAGCAAAGCGATTTTTTGAAAGTCAGTCAGCAGATTGCAAGTGGTCGTCGCGTCGTGAATCCCTCCGACGACCCTCAGGCAGCCTCGCGCGCCGTTGGTGTTGACCAGGCCAAGGCGGTCACCGAGCAGTACGCCGATTCCCGAACCTCAGCGCGTAACTCGCTTGCCCAGACGGAAAGCATCCTCAACAGTGTCAGCGACGCCGTTACCAGCGCCAAGACGTTGCTGATCCAGGCATCCAGCGACACGCTCAGCAATGTCGATCGCGATTCGATCGCCAGCGAGCTCAAAGGCGTCTACGAAACCATGCTGGGCCAGGCTAATGCCACCGACGGTAACGGACGCTATCTGTTCGGTGGCTATAATGATAGCAACCCGCCATTTGTCAAAAATGCCGATGGCAATGTGGAATATAAAGGTGATAGCAATACGCGTGAACAGCGAGTCGATGCATCACGCCTGATGTCGGTCAATGAAAACGGTGAATCAATTTTCAAAAGTGTGCCCAGCAGCGCAGGCTACGTGGCTGAAGCGGATAACGATAACGCTGGCAATGTGACGTTTGGTGGTCCGCAGGTCAGCGATGTCAATGACGACGGCTATGGTGATAGCTATCGCATTCAGTTCGATGAGGATGCTGGGAACAACCCTACTTATAGCATCGAGACTTATGACGAGGGCAGCGAAAGCTGGGTTGCCTACGATCCCGATAATAATGGTGATTTTACCGATCAAGCCTACATTCCAGGTATGAATGTTTCTTTCGGCGGGGTAAATGTTGACCTGGAAGGCGAGCCAGCGGTGGGGGATGAAATTCTGGTAGCCCAGGCGGGTAGCGATCAACGCGAACCGAACCTGTTCCGCACCATGGAAGAAGCGATTCGTGTGCTTGAAAACCCCGTTCAGGACGACGCGGACAAGGCTGATCTACGCAACACGCTCAATACCTCGATGCGTGACCTGGACAATGCGCTGGATAACGTTCTAACCGTGCGCGCATCAGCAGGCGCACGCCTCAACGAGCTCGATGTGATTGACGCGGTGGGCAATAACCGTAGCCTCAACTATGAACAGACATTGTCGGATCTGGTCGACCTCGACTATAACGAAGCAATCTCTGAATATAGTTTACGCCAGGTAGGCCTGCAGGCTTCTCAAAAAGCCTTTGTTGATGTGAAGGGTATGTCGCTGTTTGACTACCTGTAACGTAAACCCGGAAAATTGAGCGACAGAAATTCTGTTGACGTTAATTAAAAGCCCTTTGTCATTGATGGCAAGGGGCTTTTTGCATGGTGCGAGCCGTTTATTAAAAGTTCAAGATAACGGTGCGAGGGTGTCGATCAAACCCTGCATGAAGTCGATCCCCTGGCTGAAAATACGTTGTAAAAAGCGCTCAAGATCCGTCATCAGCACCATCATCAGCAGGAGTCCTACCGTCAATGACGTCGGGAAACCGATATTGAACACCGTCAATTGCGGAGCGGATCGGTTCAGAATTCCCAGCGCCAGATTAATGACCAGCAGTGAGCCGACCAGTGGCAGGGCCAGCAGCATCCCTGAGGCAAATATGGTGCCCGCGTAGCGGGCCATTAGTTCGAAGGCGTTGGGATTAAGCGTGCCGATGCCTATGGGCAGACTCTGAAAGCTCATCACCAGCGTTTCCAGCACCATCAGATGGCCATTCAGAGCAAGAAACATCAACAGCGTGACCATATATAAAATCCGCGATAAGACCATGATGTTGGTACCACTGGCGGCATCAAAAAAGCTAGCGAATGCCAACCCCATCTGCAGGCCGATAAATTCCCCGGCGGCTTGAACCACGGCGAATACAATGTGCATGACCAAGCCGATAGCGATGCCAATGAGGATTTGCTCGACCATGATGCCGGCGCCAGCCCAGGACATCAGCGGTACGTCTGGCATGGGAGGGAGGATCGGAGCGATCACCACCGCAACGACCGCCGCGAGGCCTACCTTGGCCTGGTTGGGTACACTGGAATGACCCCACAGAGGTGAAGCCGCCATGAAGGCGGTAATGCGGGCAAACGGCCAGATAAACGCCACCAGCCATGCCTGTAGCTGGGCAAAGGTGACCTCAACCATTGGCTTACATCACCATGCTGGGAATATTGGTGAATAAGCGGTGGGTAAAATCGGTGATCAGCCCAAGAAGCCATGGGCCCGCCAGCACCAGGACGGCAAAAACCGCCAGAATTTTGGGGATGAACGTCAGCGTCATCTCATTGATTTGCGTCGCGGCTTGAAAAAGGCTGATAACCAAGCCGGTAAATAGGGCAGCAAGCAACATGGGGCCTGCGAGAAACAGCGTTACTCGCATGCCTTGATACGCAATCGTCATGACCATTTCAGGGGTCATTCGGCCTCCATCGTCGTAATGACGGCTATATCATGTAGAAGCTTTCAGCCAACGATCCGACAATCAGCTGCCAGCCATCGACCAGAACAAATAGCATCAGCTTGAATGGCAACGAAATGGTGATCGGCGGAACCATCATCATGCCCAGTGCCATCAACGTACTCGCAACGACCAGATCGATAATCAAGAAAGGAATAAAAATCGTAAAGCCGATTTGAAAAGCGGTTTTAAGCTCGCTGGTAACAAATGCCGGCAGTAAAACGCGCATTGGCAAATCGTCAGGTCCCTGCATAGGGCCGACGTCCGCCAGGCGAACGAAGAGGGCCAAGTCGGGCTCGCGGGTCTGGGCCAGCATGAACTCACGAAACGGCACCTGCGCAAGGCGCAAAAACTCTTCAAAGTTGATGGTTTCTTCGCTTAACGGCACCCAGGCAGTGTCATAGACCTGGGCCAACACCGGCGACATGATGAAAAACGTCAAGAACAGCGCGATGCCCAGTAGTACTTGGTTGGGTGGTGTCGCCTGGGTGCCCATGGCCGTGCGCAGCAAGCTCAGCACAATGATGATGCGCGTAAAGCTGGTCATCATGAGCAGCATGGAGGGCAGAAACGCCAGCGAACTTAGAAATAACAGCGTTTGTAGAGAAACCGACCACTGCTGGCCGCCATCTTCAAGCGGCTGGGTCGTGATACCGGGCAGCTCTTGCGCATAACCGATGACCGGCAAGAGGCACAGCAGTAAGCCAATAACAATGAGCCACCGCCACCGCTGATAATGCGGCTGACGCAAGGTTTCAATCCTCATGGGGTTCGGTCTGTATCAGAGGTCGGTGAGGGCGTTTGGCCGCGGCGCTTTTGGGTCACATTGTGTGCAAGTGCCTGGGCAAATCGCTTGGCAAAGCTGGATGGTGCCTGAGGCGTCTCAGCTGGCGGTGTGGCTGGTGCCGGTCGCTCGTGTAGTTTGTTAATTCGCCCACTACCGACGCCTAACACCAACCACGTATCCTCAACCTGCACGATGACCACGCGTTCACGATTACCTACAGCAATACTGCTAATCAGTTGAAGCTGTCCGCCAGCGCGTTTGGCATTGCCGAGGCGCTTGAGCAATGCAGTGCACAGCAAAATGATCGCAATGACCAGCGCCAGCGCCGCGGCTGTCTTGCCCAGCATGGCCATGCCAATCAAGGAATCTCCACCGCTACTTAGTGCGTCGAGCGACCCATTTTGTGTTGAAGCGGCTTCACTGCTCATCGGTTCAGTTTGTGAATGCGCTCAGACGGCGTAATGATTTCGGTGATACGGATGCCATACTTGTCTTCGATAACAACGACTTCCCCTTGAGCCACCAGATAGCCGTTAATCAGGATATCCATGGGCTCACCGGCGAGCCCGTCGAGTTCGATCACCGACCCTTGCGCCAGTTCAAGCAGCTGTTTGATGGTCAGCTTCGTACGCCCCAGCTCAACGGTCAGCTTGACCGGAATATCCATGATCATTTCGAGATCGCGCGAAGGCGTGGCGCCACCTTCCTGGGTCAGCGGACGGAAAACATCGTCGCTGGCCGCCTTGGCTTCGCTTGCGGGCGCTTCATCGGCTGCGCTTTCTTCTTCTGCTGAGGCTTCTTCTTCGACGGCTTGCTGTTCTGCCATCGCCGCTGCCCAGGGATCTTCATCCTCCCCGTCAGCGGCCTCGGATGAGGCAGCGGTTTCTTCCTGCTCCTGTTCCGACATGGCAGATGCCCAGTCGTCGTCAGAGATGTTCTGATCGGGTTTCTTAGGATCCGTCATGCTTTAGATTCCTTGGCTTTCTGTCGCGTCGACCCTTTGGCAAAGTCGTTGGACGGTACATTGTTCATGGCGGCGTGATCAATCAAGCGCTTGACACGCAAGGCACGCTGCTGACGCTGGCTACCGTACTCGCACTCCATCACGGGTACGCCATCAACGTTGGCGGTAACCGTAGAGGGAATTTCCAACGGTAGTACGTCGCCTTTCTTGAGTCCCATGACATGGGAAATACGGCTGGGTATTTGTGCAAACTCAGCCACTAACTCGATTTCCGACTCGCGTAACTCACTTGCCATCCGGCGCGACCAGGTGCCGTCCTGATCGTGGTTACTATCGTTGATCGGGTTCGCCAGAAGATCGCGTAGCGGTTCGATCATGGCGTAAGGCATGCAGACCTGAAAATTGCTCGACAGGTTGCCCACCTCGATATTGAATTTCGTGTTCACCACGATTTCATTGGGTGAGTTGGTAATGTTGGCAAATTTTGACTGTACTTCCGAGCGCAAGAAACTGATGTCCAGCGGATAAACGACTTTCCAGGCTTCTTGATAGGCATCAATGGCCAAGCCTAGCAGTCGGTGGATGATGCGCTGCTCGGTATTGGTAAACTCGCGCCCGTCCGATTTTGTGACAAAGCGTCCGTCGCCGCCAAACAGGTTATCGACCACCATGAAAACCAAATTAGGCGGAAATACGATCAGGCCAGAGCCACGTAGCGGGCGCATCGAGACGATGTTCAGGTTGGTTGGCACGGGCACATTGCGCGAAAAATCGCTAAAGCTCTGGTAACGAACCGATTCAACCGTTATGTCAGCGCTGCGCCGGAGCAAGTTGAATAAGCCGGTACGGAAGTAACGTGCAAAGCGCTCATTAATGAAGTCCAGAGCATGCAGTCGCTCGCGAATAACGCGATGCTGCGTGGATGGATCGTAAGGCCGTATCCTTGATTCATCCTGCGACTGGGCCGAGGAAGCTGATGACTCGTCATCACCACTGACCCCTTTCAGCAGGGCGTCAATTTCTTCCTGGGACAGTAGATCGTCCTGCGACATGAACGGCTCCAGTTCCCGAAATTATTGCACAATGAATTCAGTAAACAGCACTTCACGCAGCTCAGGCGGTGGCTGGTTCTCGTCGAAAGGCTCGCTCAGCCTTTCATTGATGGCGGCGGCTAGTTGCTGCTTGCCTTCTGAGGATGTCAACTGGCCGGCCTCCTGACCCGATAATACCGTCAGTAACCGACTGCGTACCTGTGGCATATGGGTTTCCAGTAACTCCCGGGTAGCTTCATCTTCCACGCGAAGCGTAATGCCCGCATATAACAAGCGTGTACCATGACGATCATCAGCCAGATTAACGGTGAAGGGCTCGATGGTCAGAAATACCGGTGGCTTTGACTCTACAACCTCCTCGGAGGGGGCTTCCGGATTATCATCATCACGCTCATCCAGCACCATATAAATGGCGGCTGCTGCACCGGCAGAGGAGAGCAGTACTAAAATGATCATGACCCAAAGTAGTTTTTTTGGTCCGCCGCTTGATTCAGCCATTGGTCGTTCCCGTAATCTCCATGCGTGGCGTTAACGTGGCATTATGCCTAAAGCGCATGCTAGTGATGAAATGAACAGGCTCGCTTGGCAAGCCTATCTTTTGGCTTAGCTTCCAAGTGCCATTTGAATGGTCACGGAAGACGTGTTGTCCTGGCGAATTATCCGGTTAAGCGTACAGATCAACTCTGCCATCCATTGTGATGGGCGCATTAAGGGTAGTTGGCGCCAAGCCGCTACCTTCCTCGCCCCCTTCAGTGCCGGGTTGGCCACCCGGGCTAGCCTGCTGCTGTGCAAAATCCTGCTCGCTTGATTCGCGCTGCTCGCCAACCGAGGTTTCGCCAAGCGAAATACCCTGCTCTGCCAGCGCCTCACGCAACTGGGGAATGGCCTGTTCGATGACCTGGCGAACCTGGGCGTGGCTGGATAAAAAGTGTGCCTGGGCGCCTTGTTCGCCAAACTTCAAGGAGATGGAGAGGGCACCCAACTCGGCGGGATGTAGTTGCATTTGCACAAGCTGGTCTCCCCCTCGCTGGGCGAACTGGACGAGCTGCTGACCTAGTTGCTGCGGCCAGGCGGGGCTGGTCACCGGGGTGTTGACCGCGGCAGGTGCCGGGTTAGCAGCGCTACCCAGGCTGTTCGTCGGTGTTGGCTGACCGCTAGTCGCTTGTGCGGACGCCTGTCCGCTGGATTGCGCGGCGTTATTCGACGACAGGGTGTTGAGCAGTGTTTCCGAGGACGTTGTGGGCAAAACCAGATTGGCTTTGGCAGCTCCGTCAGCCGCGCGTCCTGAGGTGTCGAGCGCATTCACCCAGGTGTCCGGACCTTGACGAGAGGCTGACCGTGCGTCGACCTGGCTTAATAGGCTCTCCGCTCGCGAGCCCTTGCTCGCGTCAGCCGTTTGAGGCGAAGTACCTAGTGCCTGTGCGATATCGCTCAGTCCTCGCGATGCACCGGATGGCCGGGTATCGGTCGTGTTGGCTGTCTGGCCCTGAGAGTTAGCAAAGGCACTGAGCAGGCTCACCAATTGCTCTGCTTCACCTTCCTCAATGCCTAGCTGCTCGGCAAGCTCGGTGGCGGTAGGCGCCGCTCCCTCGTTGCCCGGGAGCTGTTGGGACGCGCTGGCGGTATTACTGAAGTTTGCCATTAGCGCGAGGCGCTGGGCAATTTCATCAA
The DNA here is from genome assembly GCF_015767635.1 of Halomonas sp. A40-4. Lineage (GTDB taxonomy): Bacteria > Pseudomonadota > Gammaproteobacteria > Pseudomonadales > Halomonadaceae > Vreelandella > Vreelandella janggokensis. Next base: position 81,557 of record NZ_CP065230.1, read on the forward strand.
GTGTGGCGTTATCCAGGCTCTCGGAAGCATCAAGGCGGGTCATTTCCTCAGGCATTGACTCGCCACCGTCCGAGGCAAAGCGTGCCACCAGTGCCTCCAGGGCCTCAGGGCTAATATCTAAACCAAGTGATTCCAGCCAGGCCGACAGCGATGTTGCCTCTGTAGGCTGACCATTATCCATCGGGCTATTGCCTGCCTGGTTTAAGGGGGAGGTAACCTGTGCACTGGCAAGGCGTTGATGAGGCGAAGCAGACGCCTGGGAAAGCGCTTGCTGAAAAAATCCACGCGCACTGTCAGCTGTTGTCGTGTTGCCTTGCTGGCTGCTGGTCGCTTGACCTTGCGTCGTTGATAGCAACTGGTGAATATTCATGCTCAGTTCCCCGGCACCGCTACTGCGGCGTCTCATTACGTTGGCGAGCCAAACGGCTAGTCACCAAATCGTCATTGGTTTTCTGTTCATAACGCTCAAGGCGTCGGTGTTCTTCCACTAGCCGTCGTGAGGTCAGTGTATCGTAGGAAGACAGCTTACGCTGCTCTTGTTGCCAATGTTGTTGACGTTTTTCCACGCGTTTTTGCTGTGCCGCCAGCGTATGGCGAGCGCGATCCAATGCAGCATCCAGCGAGCCAAGAAATTGCTGGTAGTTGTACATCGTGGCCGGATCAATTCCTTCGCGCATCGCCTGCTGCAAACGCTCGGCGTACTCTGCGCGATAGCGCTTTAGCGAATTCAATTGAGCGGTTGTCTGTTGTTCCCCCTGTCGCTCCTGGGCGAGGGCAATACCCGCCTGGTCGCGGGCTTCACGGGCTAAATCGGCAAGCATCTCCAGCTGCGTTCGGCTCATGCGGACTCTCCAACCAGGGCATTCAGGGCTTGTCGGGAAGCGTCGATGGTGGCGCTTTCGTTAATATTCTGCTGTAGAAAGTGCTCAAGTTCTGGAAAACGCTTCACCGCCTCATCAAGCTGCGGGTCGTGACCGGGCGAGTAGGCGCCCACGCTAATCAGGTCGCGATTACGCTGATAACGCGAGAAGTACTGCTTGAAAACACGTGACTGACGTTGTTGAGCTTCGTCGGTGATCGCGGTCATGGCGCGGCTGATGGAGGCTTCAATATCGATAGCCGGGTAGTGGCCTGCTTCGGCTAACGTACGCGAAAGGACAATATGACCATCGAGGATCGCCCGAGCGGAATCCGCGATCGGATCCTGTTGATCATCACCCTCGGTCAAGACAGTGTAAAACGCGGTAATCGAGCCGCCGCCCCGTTCCGCATTACCTGCGCGCTCGACCAGGCTAGGCAGCTTGGCAAAGACCGACGGCGGATATCCCTTGGTGGCCGGAGGTTCGCCAATGGCAAGGGCGATCTCGCGCTGGGCCATGGCAAAGCGCGTCAAGGAATCCATGATCAGTAGAACGTCGCGGCCTTCATCGCGAAACCCTTCGGCCAGCCGCGTGGCGTAGGCGGCCCCCTGGAGGCGCTGCAGGGGCGACGTATCAGCCGGTGCGGCAACGACCACGGCGCGGCGGCGGCCTTCGGGGCCGAGAATATTGTCGATGAAATCCTGCACCTCTCGGCCACGCTCGCCGATAAGGCCTACGACAATGACATCCGCCTTGGTATAGCGTGCCATCATGCCCAAAAGCACCGATTTGCCGACCCCTGACCCGGCGAAAAGCCCCATGCGCTGACCCCGGCCGACGCTCAGCAGTGCGTTTATCGAGCGAATGCCGACATCGATCTGAGACTCGATGGGCGCCCGGGATAGAGGGTTCAGCGGTGGCGTATCGAGGGTGGCGCGGGCAGTGTCGTCCAGGTGCTCACGGTCATCAAGCGGATTGCCATTGCCGTCAAGTACGCGACCCAGCAGCTCCTCGCCGATGGGAAAGCGCCTTGCACTGTGGCCGCTTCCGTCGCTCAGCGGTGATACGCGGGCGCCGGGCATCAGGCCTGAGATTTGCTCAAGAGGCATCAGGTAGAGCTTATCCCCGGCGAACCCGACAACCTCCGCTTCGGCATAAGGTTGGTCAAGATGCGCATCACTTTTCGGTAGTTCGATTTTGCAGGCGCTGCCGACCGCAACGCGAAGCCCGACCACTTCGACGACCATGCCGGTTGCCCGTATGACGCGACCACTGGTGCCCACACGCGGTAAAGAACCAACCCGCTGCGTGGTGCGGCGGATGGCTTTTTGCCAGCGGAATTGGTGAGGACAAGCAGTGGTCATGGCAGTCCCTATGACGACGTCGACGACTTGGGTGGATTGGATTGGCGCTTGCGCTCCTGGGCTTGCACGGCTTGCCAGCGGCTCTCGAAGGTGGCATCGAGCTCGCCTTGAGCGCTGGTCACCCGGCATCCGCCTCGGGCCAGTTGATCATCGGGCTGGAGTTTCCAGTTGGCGGCTTCAAGCTCAACCCCGAGGTGCTCTGCGACAATCGCGTGGTCATCAGGGTTTAGCCACAGCCGCTGTTGGCCGACAAGCGGGGGGTCGGTATGCAGTAGCTCGCGTACCAGTGTCAAAATACGCTCGGGCGTTTCATTCAGTGCCTCGGCAGCAAGCTGTTTGCCTGTTGTGGTGGCCAACGCCACCAGATCATGGGCAATGGCGTCGTCAATTTGCGTGAGTGCGTCCGAAAACTGCTTGGCAAGGTTGCCAAGCGGAGTCAAGGTGTCTTTTATTCGCTGAGCGAGTTCCTGCTCGGCCTGCTGACGGCCTTCCTCAAGGCCTTTTGCAAAGCCCTCTTCATGACCGCGAGCGAGGCCAGCCTGGTAACCGTCAGCTTCGGCTTGCTCGCGTAGTTTGTCGTATTCTGCCTGGCGCGCCTGTTCTTCGCGCCGCTGTGCCTCCTTGGCGGCTTTCTGAGCGGCGTCGATCTTACGCTGGTGGGACGATGCCGACGCTGAGGTCTCATGTTCGCCAGGGCCGGCCGGGCGGAGGAGCTCATCCATCTGCCAGCGCCGCCACTGTTGGTGACGATCGAACTGCGGCGATTGGGTCTCAGACATATTCATCATCTCCTCCTGCCAGGACGATTTCACCCGAATCCGCCAGGCGGCGCACTACCTGAAGAACCGTCTTCTGCTCGGCTTCAACCTGAGACACGCGAATGGGCCCGCGGGCTTCCATGTCCTCGCGGACCAGGTCAGCAGCACGTTGAGACATATTGCGCAGGAACTTGTCCACCAGGGCGTCCTGGGCGCCCTTGAGGGCGATCACCAGCGAATTGGTCTCGACTTCCTGCAGGACCATCTGGATCGCGCGGTTGTCCAGGTCGAGCAAGTTCTCGAACAGGAACATCTCGTCGATAATTTTTTGTGCCAGATCTTCGCTGTGGGAACGTACGGTTTCGATCGCCGTTTCTTCCTGAGACGAATTCATCAGGTTGAGAATTTCCGCTGCCGTTCTTACGCCACCCATTTTGCTGCGCTTGAGGTTCTGGCCATCGAGCATGCTGGAGAGGACCTCGGTCAACTCCTGCAGGGCGGCGGGCTGAACGCCACTGAAGGTGGCGATACGTAATACCACGTCGTTGCGCTGTTTCTCTTCAAACAGTTCAAGCACATCTGACGCCTGGTGACGATCCAGATGGACCAGGATGGTGGCAATGATCTGCGGGTGCTCATCGCGGATGAGCTCGGCGACCATCGAGGCTTCCATCAGGTTGAGCGAGTCGATCCCGGAGGTCTCAGCGCTGCTTTCCAGGATGTCTTCAATCAGGCTGGACGCGCGGTCGCTGCCCAGCGCCTTGGTAAGCACCGAGCGAATATGCTCGCTGGAGTTAAGGTTGAGCGCGACAAACTCTTCCGTCTCTTTATGGAATGCCTCAAGCACCGCTTTCATGTCGTCGTGGGAGACTTGCTGAAGGCGGGTCATTTCCATACTGATTTCCTGGACTTCCGAGGCGTTCATGTACTTGAACACTTCAGCGGCGCTGTCCTCGTCCAGGGCGAGTAACAGGATGGCGCTCTTGCGGGCGCCGCCCATATTGGCAACTACATTACTCATTGGCATTCATCCAGCTGCGCACGATCATCGCTACCATGCGGGGATCCTCTTGCGCCATTTCGCGCAGGTCGTTGAGGTTGTGCTCGTACAGCGATGTCTTGCGCCGGCGTTTCGGCTTTTGGTATGTCTCGTCGGCGTCTTCTTCGTTTTCTACCGACTCATCTTCATCATCCCCAACCCGAGCCTGAACGCCTGCGCCAGGCGTGGCTGTCGACATGACAGGCGATTCGGTATAGCGCTTGATGAGCGGTCTTAGTATCAGCAGGTACAGCAGCAGCGCGGCAAGCGCGACGAGCAGGTAACGGCCCAGCTGCGCTGCCAGCTCAAGAGTCCCCTGACGCTGCCACCACTCGGGCGTTTCACGGGTGTCCTCTTCCATATCGACAAACGGGGTGTTGACCACATCGATTGCGTCACCGCGCGCTTCAGAGAAGCCCATCGACCGGCGCACCAGGCGCTCGATCTGTTGCACTTCCTCGTTCGAGAGAGGCACCTGCTCTGGCTCACCTTCTTCGTTGATGGTTTCACGGTAGTTCACGACAACCGCGGCCGTCAGGCGCTCAACGCGACCCAGCCGGTGTTGAACGTGCTCAATACTGCGGTCAACTTCGTAATTGACGACATCGTCTTGCTGCAGGTTGCGAAGGGCATCTTCAGGGGCTTCTTCGCCGTCTTCGTCACCTTCACCGTCCTCATCAGGCTGATTGATGGGGGAGGGCGCTGTTCCAGGCGGGGTGTTGCTGAGTGCGCCAGGGATGCCGGAGCTCAGTAGGTTTTCACCGTCATACGACAGGCTTAACTGGCGGCTGCGAACGGCGGCTTCGTTAGGCGGTTGATTGGGGCCGTAGCGTTCAGACGTTTCTTCCCGCTGGGAGAAGTCCACCTGAGCGGCTACCTGAGCGCGCACGTTTTCTTCGCCGAGAATCGGTGTGAGGATGTTCTCGATACGCCGCTGATAAGAACGCTCGACCTCAGCCAGATATTCCAGTTGGCTACCATCAAGGTCATTATTGCCGCCGACGTCTGCCGACAGTAAGCGGCCATTTTGGTTGACCACGGAGACATCTTCGGGCGCCAGCTCAGGCACGCTGCTCGATACCATGTGAACAATGGCGCTAACCTGGCCATCGCCAAGTACGCGCCCGGGCAACAGGGTCAGTACCACCGAGGCTTTCGCGGGCTCTCGATCGCGAATAAACACCGAGGGCTTGGCCATCGATAGGTGAACACGAACGCCTTCTACAGGCCCTAATGACTCAATGGAACGGCTTAGCTCACCTTCCAGTCCCCGTTGATAATTGACCTGCTCGGCGAACTGACTGATCCCGAACGCCTGGTTGTCCATGAGTTCCAGGCCAACATTCCCCCCCTGTGGGAGGCCCTGCTCAGCAAGATAGAGGCGCAGAGAGTGCACCTGATCGCCGGGAACCATCAACGCCTGACCGTTGTCGCTGAAGCGATAAGGCACGCCGCGACCATCAAGTTCGGTAATAATGCGGCCGCCGTCCGCCTCATCAAGATTGTTGTACAGCACGCGATAGTCGGGACTGCTTGCCCACATCATCAGGACGGCAATCACGGCAATGGTCGCGGCGCCAGCCACCAGCAGAGCGACAAGCGGATTGCCGCGCAACTGAGACAGCACGCGGTCAGCAAAGGAAGTTTTCGTATTATCATTACCTGCGCCGTCACGAGCTGAGGGCGTGGTAGTGTTCGTCTGACGGCCCGCCGCAGCACCCGCTTCGCTCATGAATCCCTCCCTTGGGACAAGCAAAACAGGTAGCTGCCCAGGCACATCACCATAGAAGGCATAGGCTAAATTCCGTCAATCGCGGTTATCCGCCGAAAAGATGAGGCGTAATTATGATGAACGCCATTATCCGGTGGCTGGGCAACCATAAAGGAACGAAAAGCTTGGCTTTTTGTACGTAATTGTCCGTATGAGCTTTGTCATACTGGTGATAGGCTTCGTACGTTCAGCCATTTTACTGCTTGAGGCGATAACATGAGTACTCCTGCAATACAGGCAACGCTGCAGCAGATGCAGGGGTTGGCCAGCCAGGCGGCAAATCAGCCAATGCAAAGTGGTGCACTTGTCCAGTCGGCAGGGCATGGCAGTTTTGGCGGTGAGCTGCAGGCGTCCATTCAGCGCATCAATCAGCTAAAGCTGGATGCCAACAACAAGGCGAAGGCGTTTCAGGCGGGGGGCCCCAACCTCGAATTGGCGGATGTCATGATTGATATGCAGAAGGCGAGTGTTGCCTCTCAGATGGGGTTACAGGTGCGCAATCGCCTGGTGTCAGCCTACCGGGATGTTATGAATATGCAGGTGTAACCCCGTAACGCACTTTGTGCTACGCCTGTTGATTGCGGTCTGTTAGTAGCGGGTTTTTGTGTCAGTGGTTCAAGCTTCCAGCGAGATGAACCGGCCGCGCATTTCCTGTAGCTGTTCGGCAATGCGGATAACTTCCTCGGCAGGAATCTGTCGAATAACGTCACCCGAATCACGGTCAACGACACGAGTGATGACCCGCGACAAATCTTCGCTGATTTCAAATTCTATCCCCCGCTCTCGCATCACTTCATTAATGCGCTGGATGGGTTCGACGAGCTCCCCGGCAGTGGGTTCAGCCTGTCGGTTCTCGCTCAGCTGGCTTCCGGGGGCAGAAAGGACCTCTAATGCGTCGTCAAGACGCTGGCGCGGCGACAGCATATTCAACTGAGTCGTCTGAGCGAGGTTGATTGCGTCAATGCTGGATGAGTTCATGGTGCGTATTCCCCTGTTTTTTGTACCTGCCCCCAATGGCCAGCGCTGGTTGATAAGTTCTTCTGGCATGAGGCTTTATTGGAGCGACTTTTAGGCTCTTGCATCTAATACTTACGCTATGTTGATCGGCCCTGCTAACGATAACTTTAGTGTCGGCAAAGCAGTATTGGTGGATAAGTTAACTTTGTCACCCTGTTTAGCATAGTCGCGTTTAGGATAGCCGCTAAGCGAAACCTTGCATCGAAGGGTGGCGCATCCTTGTTGTCGTCAGCTTCTGGTATTGTGTAGCGCTTTGCGCATAATCCGCTGAGGCAATGGGAGAGGTAAGGAGAGCATGGTGGCCCTTGAGGAAGAATATGAGCGAGTTGCAAACCCGGTAGCGGTGGCGTCGCTGTTGGATACATTGGTGGAAAGCGGCGGCGCGTCGCTTTGCTTGGAGGGTGATGATCGGCGACCGGAACCGGTCGTGCTGATGGAGCAGCACAAGGGCGAAACCCTGGTATTGGATCTTTCGTCGGTAGATTACCTGCTCGGTCGTCTTCAGCAGGGTGAGGCGTTTTATCTGGTGGGGGAAACGCAAGGTAAGGTGCTGCGCACACCGTTGCTATCGTTGACCGAAACTCGCCGTTCTGGTGGGCGTTTTCTGTGCTGCAGTGATTATCCGTCGTATCTGGACGTACTTCAGCGGCGTGAGGCTTTTCGCGCTGAGCTACGCATTGGCATGCCCGTGGCCGCCAACGTCAGCATGCCAGGCCAGGAGGCTATTCATGGCGAGCTGCGCGACTTATCCCAGCAGGGTTGCCAGTTGGAGCTGCCAATGACGGCAAGCGGCATGCTGTCAACCGCTGAGGGGCCATTGGATATTGCCTTTGAATTTCCCGATGGGACGCACTTTGAGATTCAGGCCTTGGCTCGCCATCAGCGCCCGGACCCGGAGCGAAATTTGCTGCGCGTCGGGTTTTATTTCGGTTCATGCAGTGCCGATCAGGAGCGTCAGGTCTGGTATTTCGTATGTGAAATCGAGCGCGAGTCGGCCCGTTATGCCAAAGAGGATCGTGAGGGGCGCCAGCCATCGCCCTTGTTTACCTCGCCAGCTGGGCGAGTGGGTGCCGGTGAGCATGTCGGGCGACGCGACGTAAAGCGCTATGCCACGCCCATGGCTCGCCGCCTGGTCAAGGTTGCCGCTTTCCTGGATGGGCAAATGCTGTCGCTGCAGCAAGGAAGCGATATCGACTCGCGCCAGCTTTCCTTATACGCCGACCGGTTGATGGGGCTGCATGAAGAGGATCGTGAATCGCTGCTTTTCGCTTGTCGGTGTCTGTCGCCCGAGCCGCTGCTGGTTCGCCATGGTATTGCCGTGGCGGTTCACTTGCTGGATTTGGTAGGCGCTGGTATGCCCCGCGATGTGCGCAAAGCGGTCGTGGCAAGCGGCCTGGTTCATGATCTGGGAAAGGCGCTGGTGCCTCAGGTGTTGTTCAAGGCGGCTCACTTCGAGGCGACGCATCGCCAGGCATTGAGCGAACACGTTTCGCTTGTGTTAGAGCGATTGGAGAGTTGCCAGTGGCTGTCTCAGAGTGTTGCGTCTGCCGTGATCGGCGGTATCAACGAGCGCATGGACGGTAGCGGCTATCCAGACGGTGTGTCGGGAGAATCGTTGAACGAGCTTGCCAAGGCCAGCGCCATTGTGGATGTCGCGGAAGCCCTGCGGCGCGACCGAAGTGATCGTCCCGCGAAAACGGCACAGCAAATTTACCGCCATCTGTTGACCCATTCCCAACAGTTTGACCCACACTGGATCAAGCGTTATGTGGGGCACTTTAAGTCCTTGCCGGTTGGCGCCTTGGTGCGCTTTTCCAGTGAGCAGCTGGCGTGGGTATTGCGTATTGATGAGGAGGGTGATCTCACGGAGGTTCAGCTGGCGACGTCAGCGAATGCACCGATGCGCGATAACCTGGGTGAGACAATACGCGGTAATGTTGTCGAGAAGCTGGGGCGTCCGGTGAGCGAAGTGGCCGTCTCGACATAGCCATGGCGCTGACAGAGGGCTTACAAGCGCCAGACAAAGAAAAACACCTTGAAGCACTAAAGTCGCTTTGGCGCTCGCCGATAATCAATTAAGGCAGGCATTCCCAGCGATATGCTTGATGCTTGCCGGTAATTTGCTTAGTGGCTGGCCGCATCCGGTCGCCACGGGATGAGGAGTAGCACGTATGACGTACTCGCGCGGTGCAGCCGCCTATGGCCGAGGAGCCAATGCGTATGCAAGGGTTGGCGTTGAAAGCGGCGTGATGTCGGCTGATCCCCATCAGCTGATCGTTATGCTTTTTGATGGTGCGCAAGCCGCCATTCGCGCCGCCCGTATCCATATGCAGGCGGGTAACTCGGCTGAGAAAGGGCGGTCCATTTCGAAAGCGCTTGATATCGTCAACAATGGCCTGGCGGCGGCACTTGATCGCGAGCAGGGCGGCGATATTGCAGAGCAACTAGGCGCTTTGTACAACTATATTGCACGCCTGTTGTTGACAGCTAATTTGCGCAATGACGAAGCGAGCTTGGACGAAGCCGAGCGGCTGCTTGAGGATATTGCCTCTGCATGGCGCGAAATTGGCCAACAGCAATCTGCATGAGGCACTAATGGCGGCTTCCACCACGACGCGAGATGACGCGCAACAGACGCTCATTGATACCTATACAGCGCTACTCGACAGCGTTATGTATATGCACGAACTGGCCGATAATGATCAGTGGGCAGAGTTGATCGATCAGCGGACTCACTATGTCCTGCTGGTTGAAAAGTTGCGCGAGCTGGACTCCTCGGTGACGCTCGAGTCTGCTGCGCAGCAGCGTAAAGCAGAGCTGCTGGAAGCGATTCTGGAGCAGGACGTGGAGATCCGTCGGCAGCTTATTGCCCGTCGTGATGAGTTGGGGCGGTTAATCAATGTGTCTCAACGTCAGCGCAATTTACACCGTGCCTATGCGCCACAGCAGGCAGGTGGTAATGAGCTTGGCGGTAATGATGACCAGGCGCCGAGGTCGTCGTGAGTACCATTAATCCGCTGATCGATACCCTGCTTCATCAGGTGCTGGGGCGCCGGGGCGATGTGTCGAACCAGCGGTTAATGGATCAGCCGATTAAACCGGTAGTGCCGGGTGAAGGCCCGCGCGCCCTGATGGGGGATGCGCGGCTGGATGGACGTGACCCTGCTTCTACAGCGCTGCGTGATACAGCACTACGGGATATGAGGGGTTTGCCGTCTCAGCTTGACGGCGGGCGACAGCCTCAGCGAGGTGATGCTCAGGCATTGCCGCCTGGCTCAACTCAGACCCACTTTAGCCCAGCGGCACGCAGTATTGCGGATGTATTGCTTCGCTTTCCCGCGCCACCCACCGTCATGCGTGCCGAAGCGCCGTTGATGAATGCGGCCGAGTCACCATCATCGACACAGTTGGCGGCGCGGCTTGAAGCCAGCGTGCGGGACAGTGGCCTGTTTTACGAGGCACATCTCAAACGCTGGTTTCAAGGTGAGGCCAATCGGCAGCAGCTATTGAGAGAGCCGCAAATGCAGCCTGGTCCGCGCGCCTCGGTACCAACGCCTTTGGCGTCGACAGCGCTGGGTGCAGGTCTGGTGCCGCAAGGTGGTGGGAGTGGAATATCGTCATCCGGTATGGTGCCCGGCGCCACCTCGCCATTGCTGGTAGCGCCACCGCCGCCGGGTAACGCCGCTATCCTACCCAACACATCGTTAATACCTGCAGCCAGTGAATCTGCGGCGGCGCGTGCCCCGGTGGTTAACACACCCGCTACGATTCAGTCGCCGGTGGGCAGTCCAGGAACATTTAACACGGCTGAACTCGCCCCCCATGCGAAAGAGTCGCCACAAGCGAACATTGATGCGCGTTTGGCCCGCGACACCACCCTGGATGTCATGCCCAATCGCCAGCCACGCGAAGTGGTGCATGAAAGTCTGCAAAGCTTGGTGCGTCAACAGCTTGAAATGCTGGTGACACCCACGATCCGGTGGGAAGGTGACGTGTGGGCGGGTATTTTCATGGCGCTGGCGATTAATCTGCCGACACGTGGGCAGCATCAGGAAGACGGCGAAGAGCAGCGGTCGTCTGATGATAGCTGGCAGTCCGATATGCAGCTTGATGTGCCTGGTTTTGGTGCTTTTAGCGTGTCACTGCGACTCTATCGAGGTGTCTTGAACATCGACTTAACCGCCAGTGAAGCGCAAGTGCATCAACGCCTTGAGGCCGGCGTTCCTGCGCTTGAGTCGCGTCTGGAGGCGCTGGATCTGCGCAAGGTTCAGGTGCGTGCACGCTACGTCGAGGAGGCCCCGGATGTCTTCGGATGAATCGCGGCGTCAAGCGGTGGCGTTGGCTTATCAGGATCATGAACGAGCGCCACGGGTAGTGGCCAAGGGCTATGGCGATCTGGCCGAACGCATCATGGCCGAGGCACAGCGTCAGGGCATTTATGTGCATGATGCGCCGGAGCTTGTCGCGCTATTGATGCAACTGGATTTGGATGCAGAGATTCCTGCCAACCTGTATCAGGTGATTGCTGAACTGTTGGTATGGGTATTTGAATTGTCGGAGGCTGGGCTACACAAGCGTGAGAAGGCTGAGTAGCCAATGTAAACGTGGTATGCAACCATGAAGTTTGGGTCAGTATGAAAAAATCACTCATGGCGCCATTACCACCCTAATAGAGGCGTCAGTTTCGTCCGATAGGCCACTATGAGTCAAACCAGCTTTCTCGATGAAATACAAGAAATCAATTTAGCGTACTTGCTGCTCGCACAGCGCTTGTTGAGTGAAGACCGTGAGGCCGCAATGTTCCGTCTGAAAATCGACGGTGAGGTGGCGGATCTTATCCTATCGCTCAATGCTCGGCAGCTGACGAAGCTGTCGCGGACCAACCAGTTGATTTGCCGGTTCGGTCAGGCAAGCGTCGAGCGATTGAAGCAGGTGACAGCCAATCCGCGTGATCAAGGCCTCGCAAGCCTGCATGCGTCACTGCTGCTGGCTGGTGAGGAGTACGAGTCGATGCCGCCGGAGGACAGCACGTGAGTCAAAAAAGCTTGGTAGACGAAATGCACCAGGTGCAGCTCGCTATTGAGCTGATTGAACTTGGGGCAAGGCTGCAGGTATTGGAGACGGAGACAGAGCTAAGTCGCACACGTCTCATCAAGCTGTACAAAGAGGTAAGAGGGATGTCGCCGCCAAAAGGCATGCTGCCGTTTTCAACCGACTGGTTCATTACCTGGCTGCCCAATATCCACTCCTCTTTATTTTACAACATTTATACCAGCTTGGTGGAAGAAGCTGACTGTGAGCGGATTGATGCCTTCGTGAAGGCCTATCGGCTATACGGCGAACAGATTGATGTTGAGGGCGTAGAGCCGGTGTTGGGGCTGACGCGCGCCTGGACGCTGGTACGTTTTTTTGAGAGCGACTTGCTCCAGCTGACGCCGTGTACCCGTTGCGGAGGTCGTTTTGTTGCTCACGCTCATAACCCGATGCACGACTATGTCTGCGGCATTTGCCAACCGCCCTCCCGGGCCGGCAAAACGCGGCAGATGTGTAAATCGGCATCAAACATAACGTGATTTTTTGACGTAACGGGTCGCCGTTGGTTCCGTTATAGACCATTGAAATAGTGAAGGACACTGCCTGTGCTGATCCTCTTAGGTTACATCGTCGTATTACTGTCGGTATTTGGTGGCTACGTGCTGGCGGGGGGCAGCATGGGTCCCCTGTTTCAGCCGCTTGAGTTGTTGATGATCGGCGGTGCCGGGGTAGGGGCTTTTCTTGCTGCCAACAACGGCAAAGCGATCAAGGCCACCTTCAAAATCATGCCCAAGCTGAAGCGCACGAAAAAGTACAACAAAGCCATGTACATGGAGTTGATGGCGCTGCAGTACAAGCTGCTTTCCAAGGTTCGTCGTGAAGGCATGCTGGGGATAGAGCGAGATATCGATAACCCCCAGGAAAGCCCGCTGTTTCAAGAGCACCCTACGGTGTTGGCAGATCCTCATATCATGAACTTCCTTACCGATTATCTGCGCCTGATGGTCAGCGGCGGCATGGAGCCCATGGAGATTGATGAGCTGATGCTGCATGAAATTGAGGCCTTCGAACAGGAAGCTCACATCCCTATCGACGCGATTTCCAAGGTCGGCGATGCGATGCCTGCCTTTGGCATCGTGGCGGCGGTAATGGGCGTGGTGAAAGCGCTGACTTATGCTGATGCCGGCCCAGAGCAGATGGGGGAGATGATCGCCCAAGCGCTGGTGGGTACCTTCCTTGGGATTCTGCTGGGTTACGGGTTTATCAACCCGGTAGCCAGCACGATCGATCGGCAGGCGAAAGAAGCGGAAAAAATGCTCCAGTGTGTTCGCGTGACGCTTCTGGCAAGCCTGCATGGCTATGCCCCTCAGCTGGCGGTGGAATTTGGCAGGAAGGCGCTGCACAGCACTGAGCGTCCTACCTTCAACGAGCTGGAAGACTACGTACGCGACGCGAAAAAGGCTGGTAGTGCATGAGTGCGGCGGGAGATAAGCGGCCGATCATTATTCGGCGCAAGAAAGTCGTGCATGCGCACCACGGTGGCGCATGGAAAATAGCCCTCGCCGATTTCATGACTGCACTGATGGCGCTGTTTCTGGTGCTATGGATACTCAGCGTGTCCAGCGAGGAAGAGCGCCAAGGCGTCGCTGAATATTTCAGTACACCCTTGACGACCGCTATTACCGGTGGTGACCGCTCCGGAAGTACGAGTGCGATTCCTGGCGGCGGCCCTGATCCAACGCACAGCGATGGTGAACGCGCACGCATTGATTTAAAGCAGGCAACGCGGCCTAGCGTGCAGGAGCGACGCTTTTTCATGGATGTCCAGGAGCGTATCGAGCGCGCGATTGAGCTCGATCCTGAACTACGCGAGTTGCGCTCACAGCTGCGTTTTGACCTGACTCGCGAAGGCCTGCGTATTCAGGTGCTGGATACCGAGCAGCGACCCATGTTCGAGTTGGGCAGCGACCAGGTGGCACCCTATATGCGTAATCTGCTGCGAACCATTGCGCCGCTGCTCAATGAGCTGCCCAACGACCTGAGTATCGGGGGGCACACGGATAACGTGCCTTATGCCGGTGGCTATCGAGGCTATAGCAATTGGGAGCTGTCGAATGACCGGGCCAACGCCTCCCGCCGAGAGTTGGTTGCGGGAGGACTTGATCCGGGTCAACTGTTGCGTGTTTCCGGCTATGCAGACCGGGTGCTGCTGCCCGACACTGCACCCGACGACCCGATCAATCGACGCATTGAGTTGATCGTGTTGTTACCCGAAATTGCCGAGGCCATTCGCAATCCGGTGGTGATGGAAACCGATGTTTCCACGGTGCTATCAGAAACTGCGGAAGACGCAATTGGTGTACCTGAAGAGGCGACTCCAGCGGAAAACCCAGAGCAAGCGATAGACCCAGAACAGCCAGACTTAGAACAAGAGACAACGAGCGCCGAATAACGCTGCGCTTGTGCTAACACTTTGACGTGAAGGTAGGGGATGGTGCATGGATATAGCCGATTTTTTTGACACCTTTTTTGAAGAGGCAGAAGAGCTGCTCGCGGATATGGAGCAGCATCTGCTAGAGATTGATGTGGATAATCCTGACAGCGAGCAGCTCGACGCTATTTTTCGTGCCGCACATTCGATTAAAGGTGGCGCAGGCACTTTCGGATTTGGCGTTCTGCAAAACACCACGCACATCATGGAAAATCTTCTGGATTACGCGCGTAAAGGGGAGCTAGCGCTGCGGGCTGACCTCGTTGATACATTTTTAGAGGCCAAAGACATTATGCACGAGCAATTAAATGCCTATCGCAACGAGGAAGAGCCTGACCAGGAAACGTATGAACGAATTTGCCAAACGTTACAGCAGATAGCCCTTGAAGAGATTGGCCAGTCCCTCGAAGCGCCTGCTGAAACAACATCGTCGGCGAGCACTCCGGCGGCGTCAACCGAAGAGGCATCCGCTGACGGTTTGTCTGCAGATGAAGCACCACAGGCGAACAGCACTGGCCAGTTGAAAGTGGCGCTGATCAATGTGGATGACAAGGATCGCCTACTGCTGGTTGAAGAGCTGGAGCAACTAGGCGATATCGAGTCCCAGTCGGGCGACGATAAGCGCTACGAAGTCGTGCTCAGTGGTAGCGTAAGCGCTGACGATATTGAAGCGGTCATGTGCTTTATTATCGAGCCCGACCAAATTGATATCCAGCCGGTTGCAACTGGCGAGGTGAAAGCAGACGCGTCAGCAGGGCAGCCTGAAGCCAAGCCACCCACCGAGCAAGAAACGTCGGCACCAGCAACTGAACAAAAAGCGTCGCCGCCGGCACCTGCCAAGGCCGAGGCTGGCGATGGGCAGGCCAAGGGCAAAGCGAAGAAAGCGGCCTCCGAGTCCTCGTCGATACGTGTATCGGTGGACAAGGTCGATCAGATTATCAATCTCGTTGGTGAGCTGATCATCACCCAGTCGATGCTCGATCAAACGGTCAGCGACCTGGGTGAGCAGTCGGGTGTCAACAGTTCGCTGCAAAGCGGTATGAGCCTGTTACAGCGCAATGCCCGGGACCTGCAGGAATCGGTCATGTCGATCCGCATGATTCCCATGGAGTTTGTATTTAGCCGTTTCCCAAGGGTTGTACGCGATACCGCCGGTAAGCTGGGCAAGGAGATCGAGCTTGTCACCGAAGGCAAATCCACCGAACTGGATAAAAGCCTGGTAGAACGAATTACCGATCCGTTAACCCACCTGGTACGCAACAGCCTTGATCATGGCATTGAAATGCCCGATGTGCGCGAGTCGATCGGCAAACCGCGCACCGGCAAGCTGACCCTGGCTGCCCGCCATCAGGGCGGCAACATCCTGATTGAAGTGCGTGACGACGGCGCTGGCCTTGATCGCGACCGCCTGCTTGCCAAAGCCAAGGAAAACGGCCTGAATGTATCCGACACAATGTCGGATGAAGAGGTTTATCAGCTGATTTTCGCACCGGGTTTCTCCACCGCCAACGAAGTCACCGATGTATCGGGGCGTGGCGTCGGTATGGACGTGGTGAAACGCAACATCCAGGGCATGGGTGGGCGTGTCGAGATCCAATCCAAAAAAGGTGAGGGCACCGTCACGAGTATCGTGTTACCCCTGACACTGGCCATTCTGGACGGCATGTCGATTAAAGTGGGGGGGGAAACCTTTATCCTGCCGCTTTCCACCGTGTTGGAGTCTTTGCAGCCCAATAAAGATGACATGTATGCCATGGCGGGTGACGACGTAGTCCTCAAGGTGCGCGACGAATACCTGCCGGTGATCGCCATTCACGAAGTGATGGACGTCGAAAATGCCATTACCGACCCGACCAAAAGCATTGCGGTGATTGTGCAAGGTGAGGGACGTCGCTATGCCATGCTGGTCGATGAGCTGGTTGGCCAGCAGCAGGTAGTGGTCAAGAACCTGGAAGATAACTACCGCAAAGTGCCTGGCATCTCTGCGGCCACCATTCTTGGCGACGGTAGCGTAGCCCTGATTCTGGATATTTCCGGCTTGCATCGACTGAGCCGGGCAAAAAAAGAGGCTGCAAAACCAGCCAAAACGCAAACCATGTCTTTTTACAAGGAGTCTGAACCGTCATGAGCCAAGCAAACGATAGGGCGGTCCTCGCGACTGAAGCGGATAACAGCGAATTTCTGGTGTTCTCGCTAGGTGACGAAGAGTACGCCATCGATATTCTGAAAGTTCAGGAAATTCGCGGCTACGAGAACGTAACGCGCATTGCCAACGCACCTGACTTCATTAAAGGGGTGACCAACTTGCGCGGCGTGATCGTGCCGATCGTCGACCTGCGCATCAAGTTCCACCTCGAAAATGTCGAGTACGGCGGCCAAACCGTGGTGATCGTTGTCAACGTGGCTGACCGGATTGTGGGTATTGTGGTTGACGGCGTATCCGATGTCATGACGCTGACGCCCGACCAGATCAAGCCTGCCCCCGAGTTTGGCGTCACTCTGTCTTCCGATTTCCTTAGCGGACTCGGCAGCCTTGACGATCGCATGCTGGTGATCGTCGATATCGACAAACTGCTTACCAGCGAAGAGATGGCCTTGGTGGACGGCGCCAGCCAGAGTTAAAGAAAGTTGACGCACAGGGAAGAGTGTCCAGGGATCATGCGGTCAGCGCCCTCACCGCAATGGAGTGAGGGGGCGCTTCTGGCGATAAGGAGTGCGGTAGGTGGGGCAGGTGATACGGCAAGTAATGAATAACATGACCGTCCGGCTGAGTTGGGGACTGGTGCTGGTGACGCTGTCGACGATGGTGCTGGTGGCGTGTGGTATCGGCCTTTATGCTCTCCATCATGGGGCAGATATCGTGCAAAACAGTAGCGATCTAGCCGCCCAGCAGCAGGCGTTTACAGCGTTCGCCGAGCAAATACGCTGGAGTCTCCTAGCCGTGGTGCTGGTGACGCTCACCACGGTAGTGGCAGTGGTTTGGGGGGTGGCAGCAAATGTGCTGCGTCCTTTGGACAATCTGGTGGGTTACTTCGAACGCATGGCAAAAGGCGACTTAAACCAGCAGATTACCGCGCCTGGTAATAACGAAATTGGTCGTCTTTACGTTGCGATGGCCCATATGCAAGCGTCGCTGTCGCAAACGGTGGGTGTCGTCCGTACCAGTGGTGCGTCAATTTTTGAGCGCTCGCAACAGATCGCCAGTGGCAACAACGATCTTTCATCACGCACTGAGCAACAGGCGTCCTCATTGGAGGAAACTGCTTCCAGCATGGAGCAGCTTGCCTCAACCGTTGGCCATAATGCGGATAACGCCCGCCAGGCAAGTCAACTGGCGGAAAATGCCACCCTGACGGCACGGCGCAGCGGCGAAGAAGTTGGCGAGATCGTCGATACCATGCAGGACATCAGCGCCAGCTCGCACCAGGTCGCCGATATCATTACCCTTATTGATAATATCGCCTTCCAGACGAATATTCTGGCGCTAAACGCGTCCGTAGAAGCGGCGCGGGCTGGCGAGCATGGTAGAGGGTTTGCGGTGGTTGCACAGGAAGTTCGCAGTCTCGCCAGCCGAAGCGCCAGTGCGGCTAAGGATATTCGAACCCTGATCGACACCTCGTTGAGCAAAGTCGATGTTGGTACTGAGCGGGTCAATCAGGCCGGTAAGACAATGCAGGACCTGGTGGCCGCCGTGCAGCGGGTCAGCGACATCATGGACGAAATTGCGGCTGCTTCCGAAGAGCAGAGCAATGGTATCGGTCAGGTTAACCAGGCCGTGGCGCAAATGGATCAAGTGGTTCAGCAAAATGCCGAGTTGGTGCAACAAGCCGCCTTCAGTGCGAACGAGTTGGAAGACGAAGCCGGGCGACTGCGCGAAGCCGTTGAACGTTTTCGTGTTGCCGAGTCGCAGACGGCTTCCGCAAGCAAGCCACGCGCAGCCACTTCGCTGCCCGCTCAGTCCCCCCGTCCTGCCGCGCCAGCGTCAGCAGCAACAGCGGATGAATGGGAAGCGTTTTAAACACTAAAGACGTACTGCAAACGCGCTCAAGTCAGCGGGTTTCAAGCTGATAGTATAAAAGCTGGAGTCAATAGCACTTCGACCAGAGGCATGCCGCTCTATCAGGCGGTGTGCCTCTGGTGCCAGCAGTCGGTTGTGTTTCAGACTCACCGTGTCGTGCAACCCCCGTTGGCTGACAAGTAGGCGGGTCAAGGCTTTGTAGAGGAGTGGCGCATATTTTGACCGAGCAACGTGAACGAGTCGACATCGGCCAATGGGCATCCGGCAGCCAGATCGAGCGCGACCTGGAACTGACGGATGCCGATTTTACCCGTGTACGTGAGTTGATTTATCAGCGCGCAGGCATTGTGCTGGCCGAGCACAAGCGCGAAATGGTCTATAGCCGTTTAGCGAAACGGTTACGTCACCACGGGATGACTCGGTTTGGCGACTACCTCGCGCGCCTTGAGCGTCAGCCGGATGCTAAAGAGTGGGAAGCGTTTACCAATGCGCTAACCACCAACCTCACGGCCTTTTTCCGTGAGGCCCACCACTTTCCGCTGCTGGCTGAGCATATAAAGGACAAGCAGGGGCCTGTATCGGTGTGGTGTTCGGCTGCGTCCACCGGTGAAGAGCCTTACTCGATTGCCATGACGCTGCTCGAAACGCTGGGCGGACGAGCTTCCCAGTCCAGCGTCATCGCGACGGATATTGACACTGACGCCCTGAACAAAGCGCGTAAGGGCGTCTATCCCCAGGAACAGGTGCGCAAGCTTGAAGAGGCGCGGGTAAAGCGTTTCTTCCAGAAGGGCACCGGCAACCATCTCGGGTTGGCCCGCGTGCGACCTGAAGTATCTTCGCTGGTCGAGTTTATGCCCATGAACCTGCTGGCGCCCCAGTGGCCTGTCAAAGGCCCTTTTGACGTGATCTTTTGCCGGAATATCATGATTTATTTTGATAAAGACACCCAGGCAAAAATTCTTAAACGTTTCGCGCCCCTGCTCAAGCCCGACGGCCTTCTGTTTGCCGGTCACTCGGAGAATTTTTCCTACATCAGCGATGCTTTCAAGCTACGTGGGCAAACAGTTTATACCCTGGCAAACAAATAAAACGCCAACGTGCCTTAGTGCGGCAAACGGCTTGACGGATAAGGAGGCGTGCTTTGAGTGCAGCCAAAATAAAAGTGTTATGTGTTGACGACTCGGCGCTGATTCGCGACCTGTTGACGGAAATTATCAATACCCAACCCGATATGGAAGTCGTGGCGGTAGCGCCTGATCCGATTGCCGCCCGCGACCTTATCAAGCAGCATAATCCGGATGTCCTGACGCTTGATGTTGAAATGCCGCGCATGGACGGGCTGGACTTTCTCGAGCGCCTGATGCGTCTGCGTCCGATGCCGGTATTGATGGTATCGTCACTGACCCAAAGCGGTTCGGAAATCACCCTACGGGCGTTGGAGCTTGGGGCGCTGGACTTTGTTGCCAAGCCCAGTTTGGGTATTCGCAGCGGGATGATGGATTACGCCAACGAGATTGCCGAAAAACTGCGTGCGGCGGCGCGTTCTCGCCCTCGCCAGGCGCGGCATAAAAATACCCCGCCGCCTGCCCAACTCAAAGCGCCCATGGTATCGAGTGAGAAGCTGATTATTATCGGCGCTTCCACTGGCGGTACCGAAGCAATCAGGGCAGTGCTCGAACCGCTACCCGCCAACGCGCCGGCGATTTTAATTACCCAGCACATGCCGGGTGGGTTTACGCGTTCGTTTGCGGAGCGGCTGGACCGGCTATGTCGCATTACCGTCAAGGAAGCCACCGACGGCGAGCGTGTGCTGCCCGGCCACGCCTATATTGCCCCCGGAGACCAGCACCTCAAACTGGCGCGCAGCGGTGCCAACTACGTCGCCCGGCTTGACGACGGACCACCGGTCAATCGCCACCGCCCCTCGGTGGATGTGCTATTTCACTCTGCCGCCGACCAGGCCGGCAAAAACGCCATTGGCGTGATTCTTACCGGCATGGGCAAAGATGGAGCCGCCGGGCTGCTGGAAATGCGTCAGGCTGGATCAGCCACCATTGCTCAGAACGAGGAAAGCTGTGTTGTCTATGGTATGCCCCGAGAAGCAGTTGCCATGGGCGCGGCCGCTGATGTCACGGCGCTGGATGAGATTCCAGAGAAATTAATGTCGCTGATTGCCGCGTCGGGGCGGGCACAGCGGGTATAACGACAAGAATGAGTCATCCTTGGCTGTAAGGGAACCCAATGAACCGAGCATTACGCAATTTAAGTGTTAACGTCGCGGTGATCGTGGCGCTGTTGTTATTCTTGCTGGCCATTGTCAGCAATGTGTTAATGAGTCGACTTGCCGAACAGGCTATGGACGATACATTAACCACGCTTGAGCGGATAAATGTGGAGCAACTGAATGAACTAAACCGCGCCGATGCGCTGTGGAGCGGCGCCTTGGTTGAACTGGAGGTGGCCTCCAACCAATTTCTGCTGGGACGCAACCGCGAAGCGACGGCTCGCCTGGAAGCCGCCGAGGACCAACTGAGTCGGGCTGAAGCACGTTTTAACAACTTTGCTTCCGTACCGCGTACAGACGTCGGAGATGCGCTGGGTAGCGAGATCGAAACGGTTTTTGAAGCGGTGTTTGATCTGACGTACCAGCAGATAGAAGCGCTGGACCAGATGGATACAACCGGCTTCAATGCGATTCGTGATGAGTTGGCCCCAACAGCAGAGCGTCAGGAAGAATTGTTGACTGAATTCGTGCGCTATGCTGGCGAGCGAGGCGATGCCCTCCAGCGGGAGCTGGACGACATTAACCAGTTCTACAGTTTTATTGAGTGGATCATCTTTGCTGTAACGCTTCTTCTGTTGTTCTTGATTTATGCAGGCTTGCGCAGCGTGGTGATTCGGCCTCTCAAAGAAGCTGTGCAGATGCTCGATACCATTGCCGATGCAGATCTCACCACAGCGATCCCCAGCGGCGGCAAAAACGAAATTGGCCAGCTTTATACCGCGATGCAGCGGATGCAGGGCAGCCTCAACGATATCGTCGCGCGGGTGCGTGATGGCAGCCGTGAAATTCACCACGGTACTCGCGAAATTGCCAGCGGCAATGCCGACCTTTCATCGCGTACCGAGCAGCAGGCGGCCTCTATCGAAGAGACTGCCTCCAGCATGGAAGAGATGACGGCGACGGTGAAGCAGAATGCCGACAATGCACGCCAGGCAAGCACGCTGGCAGCGGATGCATCGTCCACGGCTGAGCGTGGCGGCGACGTGGTGCAGCAGGTGGTGACCACCATGCACGGTATTTCCAGCAGTTCGCAAAAAGTCTCGGATATTACCAGCGTGATCGACTCGATCGCCTTTCAAACCAATATCCTGGCCCTCAATGCGTCGGTTGAAGCAGCCCGTGCCGGTGAGCAAGGCCGAGGCTTTGCTGTCGTGGCCGGGGAAGTGCGCAACCTCGCCAGCCGAAGTGCCGATGCCGCCAAGGAGATCAAAGCGCTGATTGATGACTCGGTGACTCAGATCCAGCAAGGCTCTACCCTCGTTGAACAGGCGGGCACAACCATGTCCGACGTGGTGACGTCTGTACGCCGTGTCACCGACATCATGGACGAAATCTCAGCTGCGTCCCAGGAGCAGAGCGACGGCATCGAACAAGTCAGTCAAGCGGTCGGCCAGATGGACCAGGTGACCCAGCAGAATGCCTCCTTGGTGCAACAGGCCACCGCCGCCGCGTCGTCATTGGAAGAGCAGGCCAACCGCCTTGAAGAAGCGGTGGCGGTATTTAAACTGGTGGGCATGCAGGTGGCTCATCAGCAGCCGTCACGCCAGGCAAGTGCAGGCTCAGTGCCTAAAGCGGTGGCCGCGCCAGCCGCCAAAACACCATCGACTCCGCCTAGCCGTTCAGTGCCATCAACCAGCGGACACGACGACTGGGAAGAATTTTAACCAGCCCCAACTGATAGAGGATGACCCATGGCAGATAAGAACATGAGCTTTTTGGTGGTGGATGACTTCCCCACGATGCGCCGTATTGTACGCAGCTTGTTGAAAGAACTCGGTTTTACCAACGTAGAAGAGGCAGAGGATGGGCAGGATGCCTTGAACAAGCTACGTGCAGGCAATTTTGAGTTTGTGGTCTCTGATTGGAACATGCCCAATCTGGATGGCCTGGAGATGCTCAAGGAAATCCGTCAGGATGACGCCCTCAAAGAGTTGCCGGTGTTAATGGTGACGGCGGAAGCCAAGAAAGAAAACATCATTGCGGCGGCTCAGGCGGGCGCCAACGGCTATGTTGTGAAGCCGTTTACAGCCGCGACGCTGGAAGAAAAGCTCAATAAGATCTTTGACAAATTGGGTAAGTAACGCGGCAAGGCCTGCGGGCCGGGATTACGAGGAGAGAGCACCATGAGCCAGAATGAGCAGTCCGGTTCTACCCAACTGTCCGAAGAGGCCGCCGAAGATCTTATTCATCGCGTTGGCAAACTGACCCGCATGTTGAGGGAAAACATGCGTGAGCTGGGGCTGGATAAGGAAATCGAGCGAGCGGCTGAAGCGATACCCGATGCACGCGACCGTTTGCATTACGTCGCCACCATGACCGAGCAGGCGGCAGATCGCTCGCTGAATGCGATTGACCGGGCCCAACCGCTTCAGGATCAGCTTAGCGATCAGGCTGAGGCGTTGGATAAGCGTTGGTCAGAGTGGTTTGAAGCGCCAAAGGAGTTGGACGAAGCCAAAGCGCTGGTCAAAGATACGCGTGGCTATCTGGGGAGCGTGCCGGATATGGCGGCGGCGACCAATAAAGAGTTGATGGAAATCATGATGGCACAGGATTTCCAGGACCTTACCGGTCAGGTCATCAAGAAGATGATGGACGTCATTCGCGAGATTGAACATCAGCTGGTTCAGGTGCTCATTGACAACGTTCCGGAGGCCCAGGCACGAGAAACGATGCAACGCAAGGCCGAAGATCAGTGGAAAAACGAGAATGCACGGCGTAACGAAGAGCTTTTGAATGGGCCTCAAGTGAAGGACAATGCACCTGATATCGTGACCGGGCAAGATCAGGTCGACGATCTATTGGACGAATTGGGCTTCTAGCGCACGGTTTGAACCCTTGCTCGGGTTACACGACGTTTCGCTCAGCCGTCCTTAGGGGCGGCTTTTCGTGTTTAGCCGCGATACATTACCTGGCCGGATGACCGCATGGCAGAAGACGACAGCGACCAGGAAAAGACCGAAGAGGCCACGCCCCGACGGCTGGAAAAGGCGCGTGAAGAAGGGCAGGTGCCCCGCTCGCGGGAGCTGACCACCTTTCTGGTGCTCTTGGGCGGGGTGATTGGCCTCTGGACCATGGGACAAATGCTCTACAATCAGCTTGGCATGGTGATGGAGCAGGCTTTTCTATTCGAGCGCCGCCACGCCATGGAAAGTATGCCGATGGTGACCCATGCCATCGATCTCGGCAGGCGCACTCTGTTTGCAATGATGCCGCTGTTTTTACTGCTGACATTGATCGCGCTGGTGTCACCTGCGCTGCTGGGCGGTTTTTTGATTTCAGGAAAGTCGATGCAGCCGAAACTGTCCAAGCTGAATCCGCTATCCGGGATGAAGCGCATCTTCGCTACCCAAGCATTGATCGAGCTGGCCAAGGCGATTGCCAAGACACTGCTGGTCGGTAGCGTAGGTGCGGCATTTTTATACCTTAATATGGGCAAGTTCATGTCACTGATGAACCAGCCTATTCAGCAGGCGTTGGCCAGCGCCTTGACCATGGCGGCCCAGGCAGCGGGATTGATGATCCTGGCGTTGATCGTGGTGATTTTGATTGATGTGCCCTTCCAGCTGTGGAGTAATGCCAAGAAATTGCGCATGAGCCAGGAAGAAGTCAAGCGCGAGCACAAGGAATCAGAAGGCGACCCTCAGGTGAAGGCCCGGATTCGCCAGCAGCAGCAGGCCATGGCGCGCGGCCGTATGATGAGCAAGGTGCCGGAGGCGGACGTCATCATTACCAACCCGACCCACTACGCAGTGGCGCTGTCGTATCAAGAGGGGCAGATGGGGGCGCCACGCCTGGTGGCTAAAGGCACTGATGCGGTGGCCGAGCGCATCCGTGAAATTGCCAATGAAGCGGAAGTGCCACGGTTAGAAGCAGCACCGCTGGCGCGGGCGCTGTATCATCACGTCGATCTGGACGCCGAAATACCGGCGAATTTATATACGGCCGTGGCCGAGGTCATGGCCTGGGCATATCGCTTGAAAAATGTAGCGCAACAAGGAGGCGAAGTGCCGCCTACCCCCGATAATCTGCCGGTGCCCCCGGAAATGGAAACCCCCGGGCGTGGCGCCGGTGGCGATGAGGCCCAAACATGAAAGGCTTTACCCAACTAATGAGTCGGCGTGACTGGGTGAGCGACGTAAAAGTCCAGTTGCTCGCCGGGCCACTGCTGATCCTGATGATTCTGGGCATGATGATCGTGCCCATGCCGCCGTTTGCGCTGGATTTGCTGTTTACCTTCAATATCGCCATGGCCGTCATGGTGCTGATGGTCAGCATGTTCGCCCAAAAACCCCTCGACTTTGCCGCCTTCCCCGCCGTGCTGCTGTTTACGACGCTGCTGCGTTTGTCGTTGAACGTGGCGTCAACCCGCGTGGTGCTGATGGAAGGGCACCAGGGCGGTGCCGCTGCCGGCAAGGTGATCGAGGCTTTTGGGGCGTTTCTGGTCGGTGGTAATTTTGCCGTGGGTTTGGTGGTCTTTCTGATTCTGGTGATCATCAACTTCATGGTTATCACCAAAGGTGCAGGGCGTATCGCCGAAGTGGGTGCTCGCTTCACGCTGGACGCCATGCCTGGCAAGCAGATGGCAATCGATGCTGACCTCAATGCAGGGCTGATTGGCGAGGAAGACGCCAAGAACCGGCGTGCGGAAATCGCCCAGGAAGCCGACTTTTACGGGTCGATGGATGGTGCCAGCAAGTTCGTACGTGGCGACGCCGTCGCGGGCCTGGTGATCATGGTCGTTAACATCATTGGCGGCCTGATGATTGGCATGCTGCAGCACGATATGAGCTTCGGCGATGCCGGTCGCAGCTATATGTTGCTGGCCATCGGGGATGGCCTGGTGGCGCAAATTCCCGCCCTGGTTATTTCGACGGCCGCCGGTGTGACGGTATCGCGGGTCAATACCGACCAGGATGTTGGTCAGCAGATGATCAGCCAGTTGTTCATCAACCCCCAGGTGATGATCCTGGCAGCGATGGTCATGGGCCTGCTAGGTATTGTGCCGGGCATGCCCAACATGGTTTTCCTGCTGTTTACCCTGCTGCTTGCCGGGCTGGCCTGGTTCATCATGCGCCGCCAGGAGCAGGCGCTGGTCAAGGAGGAAATCTCCGCCGCACCACCGCCGACCCAGGAGGCGCCTGAGGCCAGCTGGGAAGATGTCCAACTGGTCGATACGCTCGGCCTGGAAGTCGGTCATCGTCTGATTCCACTAGTCGATTCACGACAAAAAGGCGAGTTGTTGGCGCGGATTAAAAGCGTTCGTAAAAAGTTTGCCCAGGAGGTCGGCTTTCTGCCGCCGGTAGTGCATATACGCGACAACCTGGAGCTGTCGCCAAACGCTTATGTGCTGTCAATGAAAGGCGCCGAAATTGGCCGTGCCGAGGCCTATCCGGGCAAGTGGCTGGCGATTAACCCGGGTCAGGTGTCCGGGGAACTGCAAGGCACGCCAACCGAAGATCCTGCCTTTGGCTTGCCCGCGGTGTGGATTGAGTCCAGCCAGCGAGAGCATGCCCAGGTCTACGGCTACACGGTCGTCGACGCCAGCACAGTGATCGCGACGCATCTCAATCACCTATTGCACCGCCACTCGCCGGAAATGCTCGGCCGCCAGGAAGTTCAGAAACTGCTGGACAAGCTGGGCAGCGAGCAGAAGTCGCTGGTGGAAGAAGTCGTACCCAAGGCCATTTCGCTCACGGTGCTGCAGCGTATCCTGCAGAACCTGCTGGATGAAGACGTGTCGATTCGCGACATGCGCACCATCCTTGATACCCTGGCTGAGTACGCCAGCCAGCAGCAGGACGCCAACGAGCTGACGGCTCTGGTTCGTGTGGCCCTGGGCCGGGCGATTACCCAGCAGTGGTTTGCCGGTCAGGATACCTTGAACGTGATGGGGCTGGATGCTCAGCTAGAGCAGGTGCTGGTGCAGGCGATGAACGGCAACGGGGCGATGGAGCCGGGGCTTGCCGAAACGCTAATGACCCAGGCCCAGCAGGCACTGGAGCGCCACGAAAGCAGTGGCGAGCCGCCGGTACTGGTGGTTCAGCATTCCCTGCGTGCGGTGTTGTCGCGGTTCTTGCGCCGTCGCTTGCGCCATATGGCCGTCCTGTCCCAGGCTGAGATACCCGATGACCGCACGCTGCGGGTAACCACTGTGGTAGGGGGCCGCTGATGCCAGCGTCACTATTTGACTCACGGCCAGGGGTAATACATGAGTGTTAGACGTTTCGTGGGCGCCAACAGTCGCGATGTGATGCGCCAGGTGCGTGAAGCGCTGGGTGACGACGCGTTGATTGTCGCGAACCGGCGCACTGAGGGCGGCGTTGAAATTCTCGCCATGGCCGACGAAGCCGTTGATCATTTCGAGCCTTCGCCCCCTCCCGCCAACGAGCCACCGGCTGCGCCGAAGGATCCGCTGGAGTCGATGAGTGAGCGCTTACTGCGCGAAATGCAGGATATGCGCTCGCTGCTTGCTTCCCAACAAACCGACCGTAGCACAACACCCACTGCCTCGACCGCCAGCGGGACAGAGCGTTGGCGACAGCTGCTTTGCGGTGTTGGTTTCAGCCGCGAGCTTGCCGACGACATCCTGATGGACCTGCCGGGCTTCCTGTCGGCGCAAAGTGCGGACAGCGAGCAGGCACTGCCTTGGTTGCGTGAGCGCCTGATGGCACGACTGGCCGTGCTCCAGGATGAGCCCGAATTTTTCGATCAAACGGGCATTGTCGCCCTGGTTGGGCCCACCGGGGTTGGCAAGACGACCACTACCGCCAAGCTCGCGGCTCGCTTTGTCATGCGCCATGGGACCCGTCCCGTCGCCCTGGTGACCACCGACAGCTTCCGTATCGGCGCTCATGAGCAACTGCGCATCTACGCGCGCCTGCTGGATATCCCGATGTACGCGCTGGATGCGGAGCAACCCATCGACGACCTGCTGAATCGTCTGCAGGGCAAACAGTGGGTCATCATCGATACCGTGGGCATGAGCCAGCGCGACCAGCGGGTCATCGAGCAGATCGCTCACTTGCAGGGTGGTCGCTCCAACGTCAGGTTGGTACTGCTGCTGAATGCCGCCAGCCAACCGGAAACGTTGGAAGAAGTGGTGATGCGCTATCGCCAGGCTGCCCGTGCGGCAGGTGCTGAACTGGATGACTGCATCATCACCAAGCAGGACGAAGCGGGACGTTTGGCGCCTATCCTGGATATTGTCATGCGCCATGGCATGCGCGTGCTGTTTGGTTCCTATGGTCAGCAGGTCCCCGAAGATATGGCGGTGGCGGACCCGGCTACCCTGGTCGATCAGGCGCTGAATACCGACGCGGCCGGGTCAGGCAGTGGATCTCCATCCGCCGCACCGCTCAGCATGCCCCGCTGGTCACGGGATGTGCTGGGCCAGGGGCGCCGTCTGTCGTCGCTGTTTGCGCGTCTGCGCGAGCGCATGGTGGGCTTTGAGCGTCTCGAAGGCGTCTGGGATATCGCTAACCTGCCCAGCGTGTTGCAGGATCAGCGTCTGGACGAGCTTCTGGAAGGGTACCCACCGCCCCAACACATGCTGGGCATGGCCTGGTCGCCCCGCCGCAATGAACGCGGCTGCGATTGGGCGATGCCGGATATAGGACTGGATGCCGAGGGCGCCTGGATGGCGCTACCCTGGCTTCAGCACCGCCAGCCCGCTGGCTGGCAACCGCGCATGACCACCTTTAGCGAGCGCGATGGCGTCGCCGTGCACCTGCTGCCGTCATTACCCGATAGCGAGGCGTTGACCTGGTTAGAGCGCCAATACCTGACCTGGGTCAGCCTGGCACCCCCGGCACTCAGGGTAAACTTGCACGGTGAACGCTATGCGCTGCGCCAGCTGTTTGCCGAGAGTACGCTCAATCACCGCGTCAATGTGCGCTTCCGTGGCCAGCCGATGGCGCTGTGGACGGCCTATGCCGAAGTTACCGACAAAGAGGGGCGGGCGCTGCTGGCGTGGTATGGCGAAGTCCGTGACCCCGAAAGCGCCAAAGTGGTCACCCGCCGTTACTGGCTCACCCCCGCGCGATTGGGCAATGAGGTGCTGAGCCTGCTGGTGACCCAACTGCAGAGTGAAAGCCTTGCGGCGCTGACACGGCGTGCCTGGCAGCAGCTCAAAGACGCCGATAGTGGCGACGTAAGCCCTGAAGTGCGCCTGTTGATGGCCAGTGGCATTGCCGCCATTGCCGGGCACCTTGATTGCGCCGAGGACGAGGCCGCCGGTGCATTGCACGGTGATGTGCTGAACCTGCTAAGCAGCCGTCGCCGTCGGCGGGATACGGCATTGCTGGATGCGCTGGTATACGCCTTTATGGCCCGTGATGCGATCCGCCAACTGGGCGGTGTTAATCGTGAGGGCCTGGCATGAGCGCACAAGACCAAGCTTCTGGGCTGCGCAAGTGGGCGGATCTGCAGCGTCAGCAGCGGGGCGATGAAGCGCCTCCCGAGGCAACGGAATCATCCGGGCCGATGGCCTACCGCTCACCCGTGGTGCCCAGCGCGGCGGCCATGGAGCCGCCTGTCACACCGCCTAAGCCTAAAACGCCGTTAATGGTCACCGGGCTATCAGGTGATGGGCCGGTAGAGGTGCGCAAGGTCAGCGCGCGCCTGGGCCAGTGGGCCGCGCTAGGGCGAGCCTGGGCCGGGGATCCGGCCGACTGGGATATTCGGATCGTGATGCCGGATGAGCCAGAACTGGCGACGCTCAGCCAGCAACACCGTCGCTGGGCGTTGTGGGTCAGCAGCGATGCCGATGCATTTGGGCGCATGTACCAGCTATTGAAACAGCTGCGGCAGCATAACGGCCCGCAACGCTTGTTGGCACTGCACGAGCCTCACCTGCCCAGGCAAGGCCTATTGGCCAACCTGCAGCAAGCGGCCGGCTACTATCTTGACACTGAATTGCTATTGCTGGCCCGCTAATGGCAGCTAACGCCGGTAAAGCGTCTAATAATCGGGGTTAATCCGCTCATGAGAAGGAACGATGCATGCTAGGCTATTGGCGTCATGCGATTAGCATTTTGGTACTAGCCCTGGGACTCGGTTCGTTTGCTCAGGGAGCGTCCAGCAGCTGGGTGACACAAGTGCCGGGGCTCATGGTGACCATGAGCGACCGCGCCAGTCGCAGTGAACCGGTTCGTCCTCCAGCGGGCGCTACCACGCCAGCGGCGGTCATCGAGCGAGTCCAGTGGCAGTACCAACACGCGCCCGGGGCAGCGCTACAGGCATGGTTATGCCACCCCGAGCGCTGTGTGTCATTATCGGGCATGCGTGGGGAGACCCGTGCTTTATCAGGCATAAGTGCGACAACGCCCCTGCATTTTCAATTTGCGCTAAACCCAGGGCAGCGTCCCGTTAGCGTTAAAGGGTTGCAGATGATAGTGAATTACCAGTGAGCACAGGTGGTTTAGCCGCGAGGCAATAGGATGTACACAGCACAAGGCAGGATCAAACAAAGTGAGCTGATGACGGAGTACATGCCACTGGTGAGACGTCAGGCCTTGACGCTTCAGGTCAGGTTGCCGGCCAGCATAGAGCTGGATGACTTAATCCAGGCAGGCATGATGGGGCTACTGGAAGCTCTGGGACGTTTCGATGCCACTCAGGGGGCCACCTTTGCGACGTTTGCCAGTCAGCGCATACGCGGGGCGATGGTGGACGAATTGCGTACTCGTGATTGGCTGCCTCGCAGCGTCCGTCGTTCGGCGCGGGCCGTTGATGAAACCGTCAGGCGTTTGGAGCAGTCGCTTGGGCGTCCCCCCGAGGAAACGGAAATCGCTGACGCCATGGAGATGCCGCTGGGCGACTATCAGCAGCTATTGCAAGACACTAATAGCGGGCAGTTGCTGCCCTTTGAAGAGCTGGTGGCCGATGGCAGCGAACCGCATAATCGCGAAACCGTGAGTTCGCCGTTTGACCACTTGCTCGATGCTCAGCAGCGGGAAACCCTGGTGGCGGCCATCGAGGCGCTGCCCGAGCGTGAAAAGTTGCTCATGGCGCTGTATTACCAGGAAGAGCTCAACCTGAAAGAAGTGGGCGCTGTTCTCGGCGTCACGGAGTCACGCGTTTCCCAGTTGCATAGTCAGGCAGTCAGCCGTCTGCGCGCCAAGTTAAACGACTCGGTTTAGGAGCTTTTGACGTCACTGCCAGGGCAACGGCGTTTTAGCGCTCGGTGCTGATAAGCCCCGTTATATTGCTTTAAGGAGCACGACATGAACCCATCGACGCTGATCGGTATTTTCGCCAGCATCCTGTTGCTGGTAAGCGTCCTGTTTTTCACCGCCGAATCGCCGGATAGCTTCTTCAACCTGCCCGGGCTCGCCATCGTGGTCACGGGCACACTTGCCGCTACCTTTATCAGCTATCCCCTCAAGGAAGTGCTGCGGGTGGTGCGTCTGGTCGGGCTGGTCTTCCGGCGCGAAAACACCTACGTGCGTGATGATATCAACGAGTTGGTGGCCATGTCCCGGCTGTGGTTCAAGGGCGATGTCCGCGCTGTTGAACGAGAGCTCGAAAACACCCGTAATCCGTTTTTGCGGACCGGCATTCAACTGGTGATCGCCAACACCAAAGAAGACGAAATCTTCGATATGTTGCGCTGGCGTATTGCGCGGCTGAAGGCGCGTGAGCATGCGGAAGCCCAGATATTCCGCACCATGGCCACTTATGCGCCCGCTTTCGGCATGATTGGCACCCTGGTGGGACTGGTCAATATGCTGGAAGTCATGGACGCCGGCAATCTTGATGTGATCGGCCCGCGCATGGCGGTGGCGCTGCTGACCACCTTCTACGGTATCCTGCTGGCCAATCTGGTGTTCAAGCCTATCGCGGTAAAGCTCGAGCGACGCACCGAGGAGCGCCTGATCACCATGAACATGGTGCTGGAAGGGATCTCCCTGATTACCAAGCGGCGGTTACCTTCCTTTATTGAAGAAACGCTCAATTCCTTTGTCGCCAATTACCATGACGAAATCCGCGAGCCGGAGGTCAAGAAGCCGCGCGCCTCGAATAGCGCCCCCGCCAAGGGGTAGTCGGCATGTTGGACCGGGATACCCGCCATACATTGGAAGCGCCACTGCCCAAGGACAGTGGCGACGATGGCTGGATGACCAGCTATCTGGATGTATTGACGCTGTTGCTGACCTTGTTTGTCTTGCTGCTCTCGCTGGCGCCACCCGGCGGTAACGATGCCGGATCGCAAGCCAGCGTCGTTGAAGCATCTCCCGGCGCGATTGCCGACCTGCCTCTGGCGTCCCTGGCGGCCGGGATCGAGCCCCGTCATAGCGGCCTTAAGCCACGCTTTGAGGGTGTCAGTATCCCCGGGGTGGATGTCTCCCAGGGGCGGGAAGGGGTGACGCTGCGCATCAACGACAACCTGTTGTTCGATAGCGGCCGGGCGCAACTCACCGGGCAGGGCCGTGACCTTGTCGAAAGTCTTATCGAGGTGCTCAGCGCCTTTGATGGACAGGTATCGATCGAAGGCCATACCGATAACGTGCCCATCGCGACCTCGCGCTTTCCTTCCAACTGGGAGCTATCAGCAGCACGGGCGATCGCAGTGGTCCGCCACCTGGATAGCCAGGGGCTCGAGGTTGATCGCATGCGCGCCGTTGGCTATGCCGATACCCAGCCGATCGCAAGTAATGCAACGGCGCAGGGGCGGGCGGCCAACCGTCGTGTCGAACTGGTACTCAGGCAACCGCCAATCCAGGAGTAACCCCCGCTAAGACGCATCCCGGCACAGGCGCTGCATCCTTGCCAGTGCCTCTCCCGCGCCCTCCAGGCTGAATATCATGTACCAGGGGTCTTCATCTCCCTGATCAAAACCCAGGAAGACCTGTTCACCAACACTCATGTCGGCGATCAATTGATCGATATCGTTGAGATAAAAGTGGGCATAAAAGCCGTTATCGCCACGCTCGGTGATAAATTCGGCGACGCTGTGAATGCGCTCTCGCTCATCGACGCGTAGCCGCGCAGGCACCTGATTAACCGCTTGGCTTTCGCCCTGAGCGGCCTCCAGCTCGACACGCATCTCCAGCCAGGGTAAGTCGCACACGCCCTGGGTGGCATTGATACTCAAGGTGGCATCCGAATAGCTGTGCGCTTCCACGGCACGAAAATGCCGCTCGTCACCGAGGGTCAATGACATCGACTGCCAATGCTCATGGGTTTGGTCGTCTTCGACGTTAAACGACACGGCATGAGCCGATGGCAGCGATAACACCAATGCCGCGCCAAGTGCAGGGTAAGCAAGTGCGGATTGAAAACGCGATATTAACGGCATGAGCAGGCCCATCATCTGGAAAACCCTTAGCCTATCGTCTGATGCTCGGGGACAAAAGGCTAACGCGCTGATTTTTCTATATATGGTAGAAAAAATATCAAAAAGCAGCCGATATAGTGGAAAGTCAGGGCTATACTTCATCCGGTTGCCTCGTATAATCGCTTTGACCAAGTGCTATTTTCACCGCCGCTAAGGAGTTTCGCGACATGAGTACTGCTACCCAGGCTATGAACACCTCTAACGATGTCCCGCTGCAGGCGCCGTCGCGGGAAATTTGGGATGCC
The DNA here is from genome assembly GCF_015767635.1 of Halomonas sp. A40-4. Classification (GTDB taxonomy): domain Bacteria; phylum Pseudomonadota; class Gammaproteobacteria; order Pseudomonadales; family Halomonadaceae; genus Vreelandella; species Vreelandella janggokensis. The sequence continues at coordinate 114,775 of NZ_CP065230.1, forward strand.
AAGTATCGTCTGAAGGATCGCCATAGCCAACCGGTGGATCAGGACCTGGGCGCGACCTTCGAGCGTGTAGCGAAAGCCTTGGCGGATGTAGAAGGTGACAAGGCGCAAGAGTGGCTGCCCAAATTCCGTTGGGCGCTGGAAAATGGTGCGGTTCCTGCAGGTCGTATTCTCTCCAATGCCGGAGCTGACGCCTATAAGCCCGCGGTAAGTCTGATCAACTGCACCGTGTCGCGCACCATCCGCGATTCGATGCGCGATATTCTGGATTCCGTGGTGGACGCAGGGATGACGCTCAAGTCCGGCGCCGGTATCGGCTACGACTTCTCCACGCTGCGCCACAAGGGCGCCTTTGTGTTTGGTGCAGGTGCGGGCACCAACGGCCCCCTGGCGTTCATGGATATCTACGACAAGATGTGCTTTACCGTCGCCTCGGCGGGCGGCCGCCGAGGCGCGCAGATGGGCACCTTCGATGTTGGCCACCCCGATGTGCGTGAGTTTATCCAGGCCAAGCGCGAAGCGGGGCGGCTGCGTCAGTTTAACCTTAGCCTGTTGATTACTGACGAGTTCATGGAGGCCGTCAAGCATAACACGGACTGGCCGCTGGCCTTCCCGCTCCACCCCGGCGAGAAAGAAGACGTCAGCGCCGAGGACATCATCTACCGTGACTGGCCGGTAGTTCAAGACGGCTACACGGTCGACGATGAAGGCCGTGTGGCCTGCCGCATTGTCGAGGTGATCAAGGCGCGGGAACTGTGGGACACCATCATGTCCTCGACTTACGACTATGCCGAGCCTGGGTTCATCCTGATTGATCAGGTGAACCGCATGAACAATAACTGGTTCTGCGAAGATATCCGCGCCACCAACCCCTGCGGTGAGCAGCCGCTGCCGCCGGAAGGCGCTTGCCTACTGGGCTCGGTCAACCTGACCCAGTTCGTGATTGAACCGTTCAGTGACCAGCCGCGCTTTGATTGGGATCGCTACCGCAAGGTGGTGGCGATCTTCACCCGCATGCTGGATAACGTGGTCGAGATTGCCGGCTTGCCGCTGCCCCAGCAGCAGCGCGAAATCGAAGCCAAGCGTCGCCATGGCATGGGGTTTCTGGGCCTGGGCTCGACGTTGACCATGCTCAAGATCCCCTATGGCTCACAGGCGTCGCTGGCCTTCACGGAAGAAGTCAGTCGTCACCTGGCACTAGAAGGCTGGAAGCAGGCGCTAGAGCTTTCCCAAGAGAAAGGCATGGCGCCGGTACTTGCCGAAGAGCACGTGATCACCCCGAAGATGATGCGTGAGCGTCCTCAGCTTGCCAAAGACGGCTATGAAGTGGGCGATAAGGTGCCCGGTCGCATTCTCCATGCCCGCTACAGCCAGTACATGAACAAGGTGGCTGAGCTGGAACCCGAGCTGGTGGCGCAGCTTGCGGAACACGGTGCTCGCTTTACCCATCACAGCTCTATCGCGCCGACCGGCACGATTTCGCTATCGATGGGTAACAACGCCTCCAACGGCATCGAGCCGTCGTTCTCGCACCGTTATTTCCGCAATATCATCCAGTCTGGCAAGAAAACCAAAGAGCAGGTCGAAGTTGTGTCCTTCGAGCTGGCAGCCTATCGCCACTTTATTGCTGCTGATGCGGTGGACAGTGACCTCCCCGACTACTTCATTACGGCTGATGCCGTCACCCCCGAGCAGCATGTCGCGGTGCAGGCGGCGGCCCAGCAATGGATCGACTCGGCGATTTCCAAAACGGTTAACGTGCCCACCGAATTTCCGTTCGAACAGTTCCAGGATTTATATCTACAGGCTTATGAAAGCCGCCTGAAAGGCTGCACGACCTTCCGCTTTAACCCGGAAGCCTTCCAGGGCGTGCTGGTGCGTGAGGATGACCTGAAAAACACTACCTATGTATTTGAGCTCGAGAACGGTGAAACCCTCGAACTGGCCGGCGATGAAAAAGTGATCTACGACGGTGAAGAGCACAATGCCGCCAACCTGTTTGATGGCTTGAAAGAAGGCACTTACGGCAAATGGTGATGCCTGGACGCGGCCCATCACGCACAGCCAATGCACACCTTTGCTAAGTGGAGAACGTTATGACTGTTGAAATTACTTCAAAGATCGTCGGTTACCGTATCAAACAGCAGGAGCCGACGGCGCCCAACCCAACTCTGCCCGAGGAAGACCCGCTGACGGTGCGCATTCCGTCGCGCCCGGAAGGCACGCTGGAGGCCGTCTCGGAAAAGATTTCCTACGTGGGCGCTGAAGGCCGCAAAAAGGTTTATCTACTGGTGTCCTTCATGCCGGTGGAAGGCGTGGTTGGCGGCAAACGCGTGGTCATCGAGCGGCCGGTGGAGTTTTTCTTCCCCTCCGGGCAGCTTTCCAGCGAACACCAATGGATTACGGCTACCATGCGTAGCCTGTCACTGGCGGCGAGGGGCGGCTATGTCACCCAGGCGGTCGCGGACCTACGCAAGGTTGCCTGGGATAAGGGTCTGGTGCGTTGTGGCATGAACCGCTGGAACAAACCCATGTTCCACGATTCCGAAGTGGCTGCTATTGCCTGGTCGATCCAGCAGATTCTGTATCGCCGGGGCTTTCTGGATCAGGACGGCAACCAGGTGCCGGTGGAAAGCCTGGTGGAGCGGTACGCGCATCGTATGCAGCACGGCCACGCCTGGCAGCCCCCCGTGGATGATACCTCCGACGAGGCCGGCAGCGGGGCGGTCGAGCCCATCGGTCAAGCGGCGTCGACCACTGACCAGGCCAGCGGACCGGCGGTCGTCGGCCACTGCCCGGAGTGCCGCGGTGAGCTGATCATGATGGATGGCTGCCCGACCTGTTACGCGGGGTGTGGCTGGTCTAAGTGCGGCTAATAAGCGTCATCGCCGTATGAGAAACGCCGCGAGCTTAGTCAGCCCGCGGCGTTTTTTGCTTGTTGGGGAGACGAGGAGGTAGGGGGCTAGCCCGCGGCATCAAACAGTGGGCGCACATTATCGGTCAGGTAGGCGTCGTCAAACTCGCCTTCTACCGAGAGGGCGTCCAGGTCCGGGATCGTGACGTTATGCCGATCACGGAAGACCAGCCCATCCTCGCTGAGGGCGCTGAACGTTCGGCTGACGTGGACCGGGCTCAAACCCAGGATATCGGCCAACTGCTCCTGGGAAAGCGGTAAGCGGAACTGGCCACTGATATCGTCGTTTGTCTGGCGCAGCCGTAAATACATTTCATGAAGAAAATGAGCCATTTTCTGGCGGGCGCTGCGCCGGGCAATGTTGACTAGCCGTTCGGTTAGTAATGCTTGCTGACGACTGCCGATGGCGAACATGACCGAGGTTAACGGTAGCGACTGGCGAAATAGCTCGAGCATGCGGCGATGGGGAAAATGGCAGATAACCCCGTCGTTGATCATGCGCACGTTCTCGAGACGCTGGTTAAAGGCAAACTCACGCAGTCCAATGATATCGCCTGGCAAAAAGACTTCCAGTATCTGGCGGTCGCCGTTCTCCAGATGGCGATACGAGTAAGCCCAGCCGCTTTTCAGGGTACAGAACTCATTGGCCGGGTCGCCTATCTCCCAGAGTAGCGTGCCTGCCTTGATGTCGGTGGGACTATCCTCCAGCGAGATGAGCAGTTGCTTTTCGTCTTCACTAAGCGAGGAGTAGTGGCTGAAATGCTTAATGATGCAGCTTTTTTCTTGGCCCACGGCTAACGACCCCTTAAATGATGTTCGCACAAAATCGATGATCCAATCGATCGCTACTATAAACGACGCCGATTAAAAATGCTTAGCGTATGAGTCTCGCAGCGTGGCAGCAGCGCGCGCAAGCCCACCATGGTTGACCATCAGGCGGACGCGGGCTGTTGGCGTTTCAGTAACGGTGCCAGGAAGCGTCCGGTATGCGATGTCGATTGTTTGACGACCTGCTCCGGCGTGCCTTCAGCGATGATTCGGCCACCTCCAGAGCCTCCCTCAGGCCCCAGGTCGATAATCCAGTCGGCGGTCTTGATCACATCCAGGTTATGCTCGATCACCACGATGGTGTTGCCGTGATCGCGCAGGCGGTGAAGTACCGTCAGCAGTTGGCGAATATCCTCAAAGTGCAGGCCGGTGGTCGGCTCATCGAGGATATATAGCGTTTTGCCGGTATCGCGTTTGGCCAGCTCGCGGGCGAGCTTGATTCGTTGAGCTTCACCACCGGAAAGCGTGGTCGCACTTTGCCCCAGGCGAATATAGGACAGGCCCACGTCGAGCAGGGTTTGCAGGCGGCGGGCAATGGCCGGCACTGGGCTGAAGAATTCCAGGGCATCTTCCACCGTCATGGCCAGCACCTCGTGGATAGTTTTGCCCTTGTAATGAATATCCAGCGTTTCACGGTTATAGCGCTTGCCCTTGCACACGTCGCAGGGCACATAGATGTCGGGCAGGAAGTGCATCTCGACCTTGATCATGCCTTCGCCCTGACAGGCCTCGCAGCGCCCGCCCTTGACGTTAAAGCTGAACCGGCCGGGCTTGTAGCCTCGCGAACGGGCTTCCTGGGTGCCGGCAAACAGTTCGCGGATAGGCGTGAAAATGCCGGTATAGGTGGCCGGGTTGGAGCGCGGCGTGCGCCCAATCGGGCTCTGGTCGATATCGATCACTTTATCCAACTGATCGAGCCCTTCGATTTTCTGATAAGGCGCAGGGGTAAGTGAGGTGGCGCGATTCAATTCCCGGGCGGCGATGGGCATCAGGGTGCCGTTGATCAAGGTTGATTTACCCGAGCCAGACACGCCCGTAATGGCGACAAATAGCCCCAGCGGCAGCGAGAGCGACACGTCCTGAAGGTTGTTGCCGGTGGCGCCGTGCACGATGAGCTGCTTTTCCGGATTGCCGGGAATGCGGTAGGGCGGTACGGCGATTTCCCGCGTGCCGGAAAGGTACTGGCCGGTCAGCGACTTGGGGTTGTCCATGACGTCTTGCGGGGTCCCCTGGGCGACAATTTCGCCGCCGTGGACGCCAGCTCCGGGCCCGATATCCAGCACGTGGTCGGCGGCGCGGATGGCATCTTCGTCGTGCTCGACCACGATCACGGTGTTGCCCAGGTCGCGCAGTCGCTCCAGGGTCTTTAAAAGCCGGTCGTTGTCGCGTTGATGCAACCCGATGGAAGGCTCATCGAGAATATACATCACCCCGACCAGGCCTGCGCCAATCTGGCTGGCCAAGCGAATGCGCTGTGCCTCGCCGCCGGAGAGGGTGTCGGCGCTGCGTTCCAGGTTAAGGTAATCTAGGCCCACATTGACCAGAAACTCCAGCCGTGCATGAATTTCATGAACGATCTTGTCGGCGATCTCACCCTTGCGTCCCGGCAGGCTCAGGTTGGCAAAGTAGCGCCACGCGTCGCCAATGGGCAAATGCACCATATCGGCAATGTTGCGGTCGTCGACATACACATGGCGTGATTCTTTACGCAGACGAGAGCCGCTACAGGTCGCGCAGGGCTGTACCGCGATATACTTGGCCAGGTCGTCGCGGACCATGTTGGATTCGGTTTCCCGGTAGCGGCGCTGCATGTTGGGCAGTACGCCCTCAAACGCATGTTCGCGGGTCACTTTGCGGCCGCGATCACCCACATAGACAAACGGAATGGTTTCATCGCCGCTGCCGTTGAGAATAATCTCCTGCTCGTGGCGAGCAAGTTCATTCCAGGGCGTTTCCAGTTCAAAGCGATAGTGTTTGGCCAACGCCTGAAGTTGGGTGAAGTAGTAGATATTGCGCCGGTCCCAGCCCTTGATTACACCTTCCGCCAAGGACAGCTCAGGGTGGCTGATCAGTTTGGCCGGGTCGAAGTACTGCTGGACACCCAGCCCGTCGCAGGTGGGGCAGGCACCGGCCGGATTATTGAACGAGAACATGCGCGGTTCGAGCTCTGCCAGCGAGTAGCCGCACACCGGGCAGGCAAAGCGCGACGAGAAGGCGATATCCTCGTGGCCACCGTCCATGAAGTGGATCATGGCGGTGCCGTCGGCCAGGTTCAGCGCGGTCTCAAAGGATTCGGCCAGGCGTTGAGCGAGGTCGTCACGCACCTTGAAACGGTCGACCACCACGCTGATGTCGTGTTTTTTGCGCTTGTCCAGCGGAGCGATGTCGTCCAGTTCCAGCACCTGTCCATCGATCAACGCGCGCACAAAGCCCTGAGCGCGCAACTCTGCCAGCAGCTGCAAATGCTCGCCTTTACGGCCTTTGACCACCGGGGCAAGCAGCATCAGCTTGGTGCCTTCGGTGAGGTTCATTACCTGGTCGACCATCTGCGAAATCGTCTGGGCTTCCAGATCCTCACCGTGCTCGGGGCAGCGTGGCGTGCCCGCACGGGCAAACAGCAGGCGCAGGTAGTCGTAAATTTCGGTAATCGTGCCAACCGTCGAACGCGGGTTGTGCGAGGTGGACTTCTGCTCAATGGAGATCGCAGGTGACAGCCCTTCGATGTGATCTACATCGGGCTTTTCCATCATCGACAGGAACTGGCGCGCGTAGGTGGAGAGCGACTCCACATAGCGGCGCTGCCCCTCGGCGTAAAGGGTGTCGAACGCCAGCGATGATTTACCCGAACCGGAAAGGCCGGTAATCACGATCAACTTATTGCGGGGCAGTTCCACATCGATCTGCTTGAGGTTGTGGGTGCGGGCACCCCTGACCAGAATGCTGTCCATCAACACCTCGAATCGCGCGGCAAAAGCGTGATTATACGTTTCTCTGTGCCCTCCCGGCAAAGCGGTTTCACTTGGCATCGGGTTGATGGCGTTTCGCTGAATCACCCAACGCGCTAGAATGGGCGGCTATCCAAGCCCCTATGGGCATTTACCATCGACGATCATCACCCCAAGGACCACCCCAAGGGTTTTATGCGCAAGGTGTCTGCACTGTTACTGGCCTCTGAACGCCGTGCCATCAGCGGCCTGGCGGGTCTATACGCGTCTCGTATGTTGGGGCTTTTCATGGTGCTGCCCGTGTTGGCGCTGTATGCCGACGGTCTGGCAGGTTCGACGCCGCTGCTGGTGGGGGTGGCGCTAGGGATCTATGGACTGACCCAGGCGCTGCTGCAAATCCCCTTTGGTTTATGGTCTGACCGGATTGGCCGCAAACGCGTGATTGCCTTCGGCCTGGTACTGTTTGCCCTGGGCAGTGTGGTGGCGGCGCTCGCTGATTCCATCGGTGCAATGATTGTCGGTCGTGCCTTGCAGGGCAGTGGTGCGGTGGCCGCGGCTATCATGGCGCTGCTCGCGGACCAGACCCGCGAGCAGGTGCGTACCGCGGCGATGGCAACGATTGGCTTATCGATTGGCGTGGCATTTGCGCTGGCCATGGTGATTGGGCCCTGGCTGGCGGCATGGGCAGGGCTTGCCGGTGTGTTCTGGATGACGGTGCTGCTGACGCTGCTGGGCTTGATGGTACTTTGGCGCTGGGTGCCTCCCGCGCCGCGCCGTGTCCAGCACCGCGATGTGGGCATGGATCGTCGGCAGTTGAGAAGCGTGTTGTCACGCCCGGAGCTCTGGCGACTCGACGTGTCGATTTTTGCACTGCACTTTGTGCTGATGGCGATTTTTGTGGCCGTGCCGTTTCGCTTGATTGAGACGGGTATCAGTGCGGCGCATCATGGTCTGGCCTACCTGGCGATCATGGGGCTTTCGTTTATCGCCATGCTGCCGCTGATGATCATGGCCGAGAAGCACCAGCGCATGACGCGGATCTGTTTGCTGGCGATAGGCGCCATTGCGGTCAGCCTGGCGGGGTTGGGACTGCCCGTTTCTGAAGGCTATTGGTTATTTCCATGGCTGTTTATTTTCTTTACCGGCTTTAACCTGCTGGAAGCGACCCTTCCCTCGATGCTCAGCAAGCTCGCACCGGCCGGGGCGAAGGGGACTGCCATGGGTGTTTATTCCACCAGCCAATTCCTGGGGGCATTTCTCGGCGGTACCCTGGGGGGCGTGCTGGCAACGGTCGGCGGTCTGGACGCAGTATTTCTCGGCTGTGCGCTGCTGGCGCTATTATGGTGGGTCGCGATGCTGAATATGCCATCGCCTCCGCCGTTGAGCAGTGAGGTGGTGGCACTGGGTGACACCGAGGGCGATACTATGGACGTGCTGCTTGATCACCTGGCGGGCGTGGCAGGCGTCGAGGATGTCATGGTTGTGCCCGAAGAGCGGCTAGCGTATTTGAAGGTCAATCGACAGCAGCTTGATCAAGCAGCGCTTGCTAAGCTGGTAACACCCCCGAAATCGTAAGAGGGGCGGGGTAATAGTGCGTCGCTGGGACGCTGTCGACGTTTATCGATATCAATTGAAAGGAGCGCCTTATGGCTCGCGGCATTAACAAGGTTATCTTGATCGGCAACCTCGGACAGGATCCTGAGGTACGGTTCACGCCCTCCGGGACAGCGGTTGCCAATCTTAATCTGGCCACCACTGATACCTGGATGGATCGCCAGAGTGGCCAGCGCCAGGAGCGCACCGAGTGGCACCGGGTGGTGATGTTCAACAAAACCGCCGAAATTGCCCAGCAATACCTCAAGAAAGGCTCCAAGGTTTACATCGAAGGTCGTTTGCAAACCCGCAAATGGCAGGACCAGAATGGTCAGGACCGCTACAGCACTGAAATCGTTGCCAATGACATGCAGATGCTTGATTCCCGCGGCGGTGATTACCAGGGCGGCGGGGCGCCCAATAACTATGCGCAAGGTGGGCAGGGTGGCCAACCCCAGCCGCCTCAGGGTGACCAATACGGCGGACAAGGCGCTAACCAGCCGCAGCGAGCGCCCCAGCAAAACCAGCCCGCACCGCCCCAAGGCCAGCAAAACAACCAGTATGGCGCCCCTGACCCCGGCAATTTCGATGATTTCGACGATGAGATTCCGTTCTAAGTGACGTTCAATGACGCGAGTGATGGTTAAGGGAGACAGGCCGTCTTGAAGCTTTTGATACTCGATGCGGGACACTGCTTGAGTCTGGCGCTGGCGCGCGAAACCAATCGCCGCTCAGATACTGAGCTGGTGATTGAGCCAACGACGCGAGTGAGCGCCGAGCGCCTGCGCGAGGTGTCGCCGGATGCAGTGATTATGCCGCCTCTGGCGCACCCCTTGAACATGGCTCCCGCCGCCGTTATGGAGCACGCCGACGCCGTTGAGGCCTGCCTTGAGGCCTGCCGCGCAGAAGACGTGGCGCTCGTCTGGTGTGTGTCTGATCAGCTCTACGAAGACGGTTTCGACGTCGCCATCGATGAGCATGTCGTTCCGGCACCTCGTGATGAGAGCCTGCGCCGTCTGGTGCAAACCGGCAATCGTATCCGGGCTGATTACGCGCGCCATCTGATTGTTCGTCTGGGGCCGCTGTTTGCCCTTGAGGGCAGTCATGCGTGGCTCAACGAACTGTTGGACAGCCTGGTCATGGGTGACAGCGTGCGCGCGGCGGAAGACGTCATCTTCTGCCCTACCTCGGCAGATGCCGTGGCTCTCGCACTGATCGGCATGCTCCAGCAGCAGTCCTGCGGGGCGAACGCCTGGGGCGCCTATCACCTGGCAGGCACTGAGCCGGTGAGCGCTTTTACCTTTACCTCCATGGTAAGAACCCAGTTGTTGACCCACCTTGAAGGTCGTGGCGAGCAAGTGACATTAGGCGACGTCAAGGCATTGAAGCATCATCACGATGCCAAACTGCGGCGCGTGCTGAATTGCCGCCGCGTGCTCAACGTGTTTGGTGTCCATCAAAAGCCGTGGCGTTTGGAGGTTGGGCGCATGCTCGATGCCTGGTGTTTAACGCGTGATCAAAAGGGTGTCGACGGCACAGGAGCGTCGTCTTGAAGCAAGTGGTTCGCAGCGTGGTATTTTACGCGGGATATTTTGCCGCTTTGTTGGTGATTGGCGTATTGTTTCTGCCGATCGCGCCTTTTTTACCTCTGGCCGGGCGCTATCGCCTGCTCAATTTATATAATTATTTTCTGATGTTCTGGTTCCGCATCGCCTGTGGTGTGCGTTACGACATTCAGGGCGCGCATCACCTGCCTGACGGGCCCTGTGTGATTCAGGCAAACCACCAGAGCGAGTGGGAAACGGTTTTTCTGCAGGTGATGAAACCGCCTGTTTGTACCGTGTTGAAGCGAGAATTACTGCGCCTACCCATCTTTGGCTGGGGCTTGCGTCTGCTACACCCGATCAGCCTGGACCGTTCCAAACCGGCACGGGCTATCAAACAGGTGCTGAGCCAGGGCGTCTCGCGGCTGAACACGGGGCTTTCGGTGCTGATTTTCCCTGAAGGCACCCGGGTTGAGCCGGGGGAGCGCAGGCGTTACAACAAAAGCGGTAGCGTGGTTGCCTGTCGTGCAGGGGTGCCGGTCATCCCCGTGGCCCATAATGCGGGAGAGCGTTGGCCAGGGCGCCATTGGGTCAAGCGTCCGGGCGTGCTGCGGGTGCGTATTGGCGAGCCGATCGAAACCGCGGGGCGAACCTCGGATGAGGTACTGGCCGATGTCGAGGCGTGGATAGAGACCCAACTGATCGATATATCGGATGTGCCAAGGCCGCAATAACGCGCTTATGTGCTGAGCATAAAAAACGCCCCATGTGGATTCCACAGGGGGCGTTTTCATGGTGCTTACCAGAGACTAGCCGCAGATTACTCGGCGTAGCGCTGGAACACCAGGCAGGCATTGGTGCCGCCAAAGCCAAAGCTGTTGGACAAGACGCGGTCGATCGTTACGCCGTCGCGACGTTCGGTGACGATATCGAAACCGTCGGCCTGCTCGTCGAGCTGTTCCACGTTGGCCGAGGCGGCCACAAAGCCATGCTGCATCATAAGCAGCGAGTAGACGGCTTCCTGCACGCCGGTCGCGCCCAGTGAATGGCCAGTCAGCGATTTGGTCGAGCTCATCGCCGGTGTTGAATTGCCAAATACTTCGCGAACCGCTTTGAGCTCGGCCACATCGCCCACCGGCGTTGATGTGCCGTGGGTATTGATATAATCAATATCACCCTCAACGGTCGCCATGGCTTGGCGCATACAGCGAGTCGCCCCTTCGCCGGAAGGTGCCACCATGTCGTAGCCGTCAGACGTGGCGCCATAGCCTACCAACTCACCGTAAATCTTGGCGCCGCGTGCCTTGGCGTGCTCCAGTTCTTCGAGCACCAGCATGCCGCCGCCGCCAGCGATCACAAAGCCGTCACGAGCTTGGTCATAAGGACGCGATGCCTTGTCGGGCGACGCGTTATAGTGAGTGGAAAGAGCGCCCATGGCGTCGAACAGGCAGGACAGTGTCCAGTGTTCCTCTTCGCCACCGCCAGCAAAGACCACGTCCTGCTTGCCGAGCTGGATCTGCTCCATGGCGCTGCCAATGCAGTGCGCCGATGTCGCACAAGCCGACGAAATCGAATAGTTGACGCCCTTGATCTTGAACGGCGTTGCCAAGCAGGCCGACACGGTACTGCCCATTGTGCGGGTAACGCGGTAGGGGCCCACACGGCGCAAACCTTTTTCGCGCAGCACGTCAGCGGCTTCAACCTGGTTGGCGCTCGAGGCGCCGCCAGAACCTGCAATCAGGCCGGTTCGCTCGTTGGATACCTGGTCATCAGGGAGGCCGGCGTCTTCGATGGCCTGTGCCATGGAAATATACGCATAAGCCGCTGCATCGCCCATAAAGCGCAGCAGTTTGCGGTCAATGAGCGATTCAAGGTCAATATCAACGCTGCCTGCAACCTGGCTGCGAAAGCCACGTTCAGCATAGTCTTCTTTGAAGCGAATGCCGCTACGGCCACTTCTGAGCGCCTCAAGAACCTGTTGTTGGTCGTTGCCCAGGCACGACACAATGCCAAGGCCGGTGACTACCACTCGTCGCATGGGAGCCTCCTGTTAAAAATTCGCAGTGGAGGTGAATAGGCCAACGCGCAAATCATTAGCCTGATAGATGTCACGACCGTCTACTGAGACGGTGCCGTCGGCCATGCCCAGAATCAGCCGACGAGTAATAATACGCTTCATGTTGATACGATAAGTTACTTTTTGCGCGTCGGGAAGTATCTGGCCGCTGAACTTCACTTCGCCGCAGCCGAGTGCGCGACCGCGGCCGGGGTGGCCTAGCCAGCCCAGGTAGAAGCCAACCAACTGCCACATGGCATCAAGCCCAAGGCAGCCTGGCATGACCGGGTCACCGGGAAAATGGCAATCAAAAAACCACAGGTCGGGTGTGATATCCAATTCGGCAATCAGCTCGCCTTTATTGTACTCGCCGCCTGCTTCGTGAATGTGCGTGATGCGGTCAAGCATCAGCATGTTGGGTGCTGGCAGTTGGGCATTGCCCGGGCCAAAAAGTTCGCCGCGCGAGCAGGCCAGCAGTTCATCGCGATCAAAGGAATGTTGCTTGGTCACTGAATCGTTCCGAGTATCAGGGTAAAAGGTTGCGCCTAGTCTACTTCCCGAAACCGCTGAATGCACGTAACGGGCCTATTATTGGTGTGCCCTACAGATTTTTTATTAGCGGCCGAAAGTATAATGAGGCAAATAGTGTAGAGTCGAATGATTGGTTTTGCACATTAAACGGCTTATTGACGTAAGATTGGCGTTCAGTCGCTTGTCAGGCGACGGTATGACGTCGATCTAATTCTTTTTGGGAGTAGCTCTGAGCCCGTTTTTATAGGATATCGTGAACAAGCATGTGGCTTCCCGTTTCCCTTAATCGTCCCTTAGTCTGGACAGCGCTGGTGGCATTACCCGCCTGCATCTGGATTCCGGATGTCGCGCTGCGCATGGTCGCGGCATCGATGGTGGCGCTCGGGCTTTGGGATGCATGGCGTCAGGTTGGTCACCAGCGCCTAAGGTTGCGCCTATCGCAGGATGCGATCGGTCTCGCCAATGATGCGATGGTCATCAGTGACATTGAGAATCGTGTCATTGCGGTTAACCCTGCGTTTACTGAAATTACCGGCTATGAAAGTCATGAAATTCTGGGGCTGAAGCTCGAAACGCTGGCAGCCCCGAGGCACGACAAGACGTTTTACCAGCATTTCTGGAGCACACTGAAAAGCACCGGGCGCTGGGAAGGCGAGATGTGGAACCGGCGCAAGCACGGCGATGAATACCCCGAGTGGCTCAAGGTGCGTGCCATCACCGATAAACGCGGCAAGATAACCCATTTCATTAGCCTTTTTGCCGATATTTCCGCCCAGAAAGCCCGTGAGCGCGACCTGCGTCGCATTGGCTATGAAGACCCGCTGACCGGGCTACCTAACCGGCGGCGCCTGCACGACCTGATGGAATCACGCCTGCGCGGTGTACGCGCGGGGGAAAGCCTGGATATTGCGCTGATCGATATTGATGGCCTGAAATCGGTGAACGACAGCATGGGCGTTGAGCAGGGTGATCGTTTGCTGGCGCGCTTTGCTCAGCGGTTGACGAGTTATATGGCAGGTAGCGTCGTCGGACGTCTAGGCGGCGATGAATTCATGGTCATTCGCACCACGACCTATGATGATCACGATAAGTGGGTCGCTAACTTACGCGACCACATGAGCAATCCGTTTGAGATTCTAGAGCAGTCGTTGCGTCTGGGTTTGACCATCGGCAGCTGTCGAGCGCCAGAAGATGGTCGTGACTCAGGCGTGCTGTTTCAACGGCTGGAGTCGGCGTTATACAACGCCAAGCGGCTTGGGCGTAACCACAGTCTGCGTTTTCGCCCTGCCCTGGACAAGCAGGACAATCCGCAATTGGCGCTGGTTAGCGACCTGCGCGCCGCCCTCGTCTCGGGAGACCAACTGGAACTGTACTTTCAGACCCAGCACCACCCTGGTACGGGCGAGCTGCTTGGCATGGAAGCGCTGCTGCGCTGGCAGCACCCTCGCGATGGAATGATATCGCCCGGTGAATTCATTCCCTTGGCCGAGCGCCACGGCCTGATGGCCGAACTGGGTAGCTGGGTGATTGAAAAGGCTTGCGCCCAGCAGGCGCACTGGGCCAATAATGGCATGCCGACGCTGACCATGTGGGTCAACATCTCGGCGCTGCAACTCTTTCATGGCGATCTGGAAACCCAGCTGGCCACCTGCCTGAAACGCTACCGGATAACGCCTGGTCACATCGGTCTGGAGCTAACCGAATCGGTTCTTCTGGACGAGCGCGCGGGAGATATGGGGCCGCGCCTGAAAGCGCTACGCGCCCAAGGCTATGCTATTGCGATTGATGACTTCGGTACCGGCTATTCGTCGCTTGGCTACTTGAAGCGCTTGCCGGTGGACAAGATAAAACTCGACCGCGCTTTCATCCGGGAGCTGCCCGGTGATCAGGCCGATGCCGCCATTGTGAAGGCGGTCCTGTCGATGGCCAAGGGGCTGGAGCTTGATGTGATTGCTGAAGGCGTCGAAACCAAAGAACAGTGTGATTTCCTGGTTGATGCGGGCTGCCATATGGTGCAAGGGTTTTATTTCGCCCGTCCTCAACCCGCACACGAACTGGAGCAACGTTTGCTCCCCCAGTCACAGCCTGCAAAGTCACGCACCGGCAGCATGGCGAAAGCGGGTCCTTAGCGAACTGCAGTGGCAGCATGGCGATATTGCCAGCGCCGATAATAGCGGCAAACCCCCAGGCAGAGGAGTGCCCATACCAGCGCCTGGGCGGGTAGCAGCCAAGGCGCCAGGGTGACATCGGTGAGGGCGGCGCCCGCAAAATACGATAGTGGCCCGCCCAGCGCACCCAGCGCTGCTGCCAGCCAGGGCCAACGCCATAGCCAGGCAAGCGAATGATGCACCAGGGTGGCAAACAGTGGCCAGAGCATCCATAGCCATAATGGCAGCAAGCCGGCAATGAGCCGTTGATCGCCAAATATCAGCCCCCCTGCCAGCTGTAAGCCGCCGTCGACTGCGAGCCCTAACAAGGCAAAGCCTGCCACCAGGCGCCATTCGCCCGGTTTACCGACATACCTTAAATGCAGTGCAATCCAGGTGCTGCCAGCGATCGCTGCGACCCAGGAGCCTCCAAGCACGCATAGCGTCCAGATCACTTCAAAGCCGAGGGCATTGACGAGCACCGCCATCAAGCGCCGCCGTGCAAGCATTACAACCCTCCGGTCAAGGGCGCCGGTTTGGCAGCAGGCTTGGCCAGCAGCAGGTGGCAGGTGCCAATCGAACGCTCAAGGAAACCGCCTTCGCAGTAACAGAGATAATAACGCCACATGCGAATAAAGCGCTCGTCATAACCCAGCGCTTGAATATGTTCCAGATGGGCCTCGAAGCGGTGCCGCCATTCGCGCAGGGTTCGAGCGTAATGCTGGCCAATTTCATCGAGCGCAACCATGTTGAGCGAGGTCTTGCGCATCAAGCTGCTGGCAATGGCGTGGTGGGAAGGTAAAAAGCCACCGGGGAAAATATACCGCTTGATGAAGTCCATATCCCGCTTGGCACCATCAAAGCGCTGGTCGCGGATGGTAATTGCCTGGAGCATGGCTTGACCGTCGTCGGTCAACAGGCTGTCGACCTTGTGCAGGTAGGTATCCAGGTACTGATGGCCGACGGCTTCAATCATCTCGACGGAAATCAGCCGGTCAAAGCGTCCGGTCAGTTCGCGATAGTCCTGTTTCAGCAGAGTAACGCGTTCCTCCAGGCCTTCTTCCTTAATGCGGTTTGCGGTATAGGCGTACTGTTCTTCGGAAATGGTGGTTGTCGTCACACGGCAGCCGCGGGTCTTGGCCGCATGGATGGCCAGCCCGCCCCAGCCCGTGCCGATTTCCAGCAAATGGTGCTCGGGTTGCACGTCGAGCTTGTCGAGCATGACATCCAGCTTGTAGGTCGAGGCCTCTTCCAGACTGGCATCCGGATAGGGAAAAACGGCGCTGGAGTACATCCAGTGGTGCTTGTCGAGAAAGGTGGCAAACAGGTCGTTGCCAATATCATAATGCGCGGCGATATTGCGCTTGGAACCGGTCAGGCTGTTGCGCTGAAAACGATGCACCAGGCCCATCAGCCAGCGTGCCATGCGCGCGCTGCCGTTCTCGAGATGCCCGTTGACCTGATCCAGGTTAATGGCAAACAGGCGCACCAGGGCGACCAGGTCATCGGCGTCCCAGTCGTTATCCATGTACGCCTCGGCGGCGCCCACGGTGCCGCCGAAAGCCAGCCGCTTCCAGGCGCGTGCGTGGCGGACGACGACGGTGACGTGAAGCTCGCCACCCTGGCCCAGATGGTGACATTGGTTGCCTTCAATCAGGGTGATGTGCCCGCCGGTAAAGGTGTCCAGCTGTGTGATCAGCCGCTTTTTCAGCCAGCGGGTGACACGCCCCTGGGGGGCGGGTTGAATGTCAGGCGGCGTGGAACGCAGGGTCGTCATTTCGAGGTCTCCTTGCGCTTGGGATGGTTGTAGACAGGGTTGCGCTTCAACCACAGCCGAAGCGCCTCAAAATGAATGCCGGTGATGGTTTTCAGACTTATCCATGGCTGGCACGCCAAAGTGGTCAGCAATACCCTGGCGGTGGCGGGTGCCGCCTCCAGGGTCAAGGTGGCGTCGAAATGACGCTGCCCGGCCTGCCAGTTTTCCATGTGCAGTAATAACTGGTCGCCCGGTGTGTTAAATCGCCATCGATAAGTCATGTCCATGGGGTTAAAGGGTGAGACGTGCATGGCTTTAGCGAAGGTTGCGTGGTGGCTGTGGCGGTGGCTATCGACACGGCAGGCATAACAGGTGCGCTCACGCCAGGGCATATTGGTGACTTCGCCAAGCACCGCTGACAGTTGGCCTTGCCGGTCATAGGCGTAATACATCGAGATAGGATTGAACATGGCGCCCAGCGTTCGCAGTTGCGTCAACACGCAGATTCGGCCCTCAGGAGCGCTGCCCAGCTGGCGTGTCAGCTCCTCGCGCACGGCGGTGGCCAGCGGGCGATCCGTCGGGCCGAGATAATCTTCGCGGCGAAAGCGAGCCAGCGCCGCGCCTCTAGCGCTGAACCCCGGCACACCGTCAAACAGCGTCGGCAACTCGTCCAGGTCCAGCCAGGCCATCCACAGCTGGTAATCAAAACGGTGGGCATGAGGCGAGAAACGTCGGTGGCGCAGGGTGCCGCGATACACCCGTGAATGTGGCGTCGTTATCATCCCGCGTCACTCCCCTGGTGGGCGTCAAACAGTTCCGTGGTAGGCAGCGCCGTGGGGGTGGTAAACGGGGTGTACGCTTCGTCACAACCCAGCGAGCGGGCAACACGCAGGGCGCTCCAGACGCCGTCTTCATGAAAGCCGTTGCGCCAGTAGGCACCGCAGAAGTGCGTACGTCGGGCGGGGGATGAAATCTCGTCGTGACGCTGCTGAGCGGCGTGCCCCGCCAGGGTGAACTGCGGGTGAGCGTAGGTGTAGCGACCCAGCACCTTGGCGGGGTCAATGCTGTCTGAATCGTTGAGGGTGACGCAGAACGTGGTGTCCGCGTCCAGCCGCTGGAGAATGTTCATGTTGTAGGTGACCGAGACCCGCTCATCGGCGCCGCGACCGTCGAGGCGGTAATTCCAGCTGGCCCAGGCGCGTTGCCGACGCGGTAACAGCGACGTATCAGTGTGTAGTACCACCTCGTTGTCCTGATAAGGCATTGCGCCGAGAATCTCACTTTCAGCCTCGGTCGGGTCGTCCAGCATGGCCAGGGCCTGATCGGCGTGGCATGCCAGTACGACCTGATCAAAGCGTTGGGTGCCTTGAGCAGTGGTGATCATCACCCCGGTATCCGTGCGGGTAATGCCGGAAACCGGGGTGTTCAGATGAATACGGTCCGCATAGGGCGCGGTCAATCGTGGAATGTAGCGGCGTGAACCGCCCACCAAGGTGTACCACTGGGGACGGTGGTTGACCGATAGAAGCCCGTGGTTGCGGAAAAAACGGACAAAAAAGGTCAGCGGAAAGGATCGCAAGTCGCCAATGCTCGCCGACCAGATGGCCGCACCCATGGGCAGCAGGTAGCGCCGCTGGAAGGCCTGGCCGTAGCCGTGACGGTCCAGATAGTCGCCAAGCGTCATGTCCTGAGCAAGCCGACCGTTCTCCAGGTCCGCAGTGGCCTGCTTGTTGAAGCGCATGATATCGCCGAGTAAGCGATAAAAAGCTGGATTCAGCAGGTTTCGGCGTTGGGCAAACAGCGAGGTCAAGGTGTGGCCGTTGTATTCAAAGTCAACGCTGGTCTCGTGTACCGAAAAACTCATTTCGGTGGCCTGGCTGGGAACATCCAGGGCATCCAGCAGGCGCTGAAAATGCGGATAGGTCCAGTCGTTGAAGACGATGAAGCCGGTGTCGATGGCGTAAGGGCGACTGCCTACCTCGACATCCATGGTCGCGGTATGCCCGCCCAGGCGCGCGTCGGCTTCGAACAGCGTGACCTCGTGCTGGGCAGATAGGTACCATCCGGCCGCCATGCCGCTGATGCCGCTGCCGATAATGGCAATGCGTTGAGACGCCGTGTTGCTCATCAGGAAGCCTCTTGCCGGGTCATGCGCAGGCCGATCCGGCGACGCAGGGCTGGCGGCAGGATGCCGAGAAACTTGACCAGATAGGTAAAGCGGCGCGGAAAATGAATATCCAGATGGCCTTTGACCAGGCCGTTGATAATGGCCTCGGCGGCGGTGTCGGCGCTGACCTGCATGGGCATGGGGAAGTCATTGCGATCGGTCAGCGGCGTCTTGACGAAGCCTGGGTGAATCAGGCTGACGTCGATGCCTTCCTGGTCAAGGTCAAGGCGCAGCGATTCCAGGAAATAGCTGACGGCCGCCTTGGAGGCGCCATAGGCTTCAGCCCGGGGTAACGGCAGGTAGGCAGAAGCGCTCGAAGTGGCCGCAAGCCGGGCGGGCTTGCCTTCCTGGCGGGCGGCACGCAGTAAGGGGAGGGCCGCCTCGACGCCATACAGGGTGCCAAACAGGTTGGGGGTGAAAACACGTTCGATCAGGTCCATGTCAAACTGCTGGGCATCGAGATATTCACAGGTGCCTGCGTTGAGCAGAACGAGGTCCAGGGCGCCCAACAGTTCGCCGATCTGCTGGCCCGCCGCCAACACCGCATGGCGGTCGCTGACGTCGAGCGGCAGCGGGTGGGCGTTGGGGTGGTCCTGGCACAGCGCTTCCAGCGCCTCGTGGTTGCGGGCGCTGATTACGACCTGATGACCCTGGGCAATAAGCTTTCTGGCCAAGGCTTCGCCAATCCCCGAGGTCGCACCCGTCAGCCAGATACGCTGGGGGGTTGTCCATGTGCTCATCGAACCTCTCCTGTTACACCCTGTGGGCACCTCGGTCAGGTGCCCCAGGCAACGTAATGATTAATCAAGACGATGCTTTAACCAGCGAATTACCCGCCCCATTACCGGAAGGTGCTCATAGAGCATCGCCCCGGCGTCAAAGTAGTCTCTGTGTCGCGCTACACGTCCGTCGTCAGCAAATGTCAACGCACTGCATCCCTCTACCTTGATCGTACGTCCCCCTGACAGCTTTGGATGCACGAATGTCATGGTCCAGGTGACAAATGCCTGACTGCCCTGGCGCTGGCGCGTGTGATAAACGAATTGGCAATGCTCGACGTTTTCATACATCGCGGCAAAATAGCGCGACAGCGCGGGGCGACCTTCAACGTTATGCAGCGGGTCAGTGAAAATTATATCGTCAGTATATACTTCGTACAGCTTTTCTGTACAGGTATTGTCAAGTTTGTTGAAAAAGGCGCAAAAATCTTCCAGTGCCTTGTCCTGTGACATGAAGACTCCTGAAGTCGTTAGGCGGTTAGCGGGCCGGTATCAGTCTGACAGCGCCTTGAAGGCATCGAGTGCCCGTTGACGTGCTGCCTTGTGGTCGACAACGGGGGCGGGGTAGTCCAACTGGGTCAACAAGTCGCGTGGCGGTGCATGGCGGGCTTTGGCTGGCAAAGTGGCAAACTCGGGCAACCAGTAGGCAATAAACTCGCCGTGGGGGTCAAAGCGCGTGGATTGCGTGGTGGGATTGAAGATTCGGAAATACGGGGCCGCGTCGGTACCCGTTGAGGCCGCCCACTGCCAGCCGCCGTTATTGGCGCAAAATTCGCCATCGATCAGATGATGCAGAAAAAACGCTTCACCCTGCCGCCAGTCGATCAACAAGTGTTTGCTCAGGAACATCGCCGTCACCATTCGCAACCGATTATGCATCCAGCCGGTGGCGACGAGCTGGCGCATGGCGGCGTCTACCAGCGGGTAGCCGGTGCGTCCTTCGCACCAGGCACTAAAGGCGTCGGGGTCGTCGCGCCAGGCAAGTTTACGAGTGTGGGCCTGAAACGGCTGGTGGCGGCATACCTGAGGAAAGCCGACGGCCACGTGCTGGTAAAATTCCCGCCAGATAAGCTCGCTTACCCAGGCGGTCAGGCCTTTATCGCCATCGGCCAAATGTCCGCCATTCTCGCTCATGACGGCTTGCATGCATTGACGATAAGAAATCATTCCCAGCGCCAGATAGGGCGAAAGCTCGCTGGTGCCGCGCACCTTTGGGAAGTCCCGCTGATCGCTGTAGTGGTGGCCGCGGAAGCGTAAGAAGCGCTCCAGGCGGTCACTGGCGGCGTGCTCTCCTGCAGGCCACTGGTGTGCATCAACGGGGGAGCCATTGACGTCTGCCAGCGTAGGCAAGGGGTCGCTCTCGATACTTAGCGGCGATTGGGCGTCCGGGGTGTCGCGCAGTGTCAACTGGTCTGCCGTGATCTGCTTGTGCCAGGCCTTGGCAAACGGCGTGAACACGCCGTAATAGTCGCCCTTGCCGGTCAGTAGCGTCCCGGGGGCAAAGGCCACCGCATCATGATGTCCTTGCGCGTCAATTCCTGCCTGCTTGAAGGACTCCATGACCGCCTGGTCGCGGCGCCGTTCGTTGAGGGGGTACTCGATGTTGAAATGCAACTGCTCAATCCGGTGCTGGCGGGCAATCTCCAGCAAGGTGGCGGGAGCATCGTCAAACGATGCGATATCCCGGTGCAGGAGCGGAATATTCAGTCCATCAAGTGCCTCTTTGAGGGCAGTAACGCCACGTGCCCAGAAGTCGATCTTGTTAATACCATGGCCATGCGCCTGCCACTGGGCCACTGAGCGAAGAAACACGGCAACGACCGGCCCTTTTGCAGCGGCGGCGGCAAGCGCGGTGTTATCGTGGATGCGCAGGTCACTACGCAGCCAAACCAACTGTCGAGACATGGGAACTCCTGCAGGGCGATGGTCAAGCGGGTAGCCACCGCCGCAGCGGCGGTGTCACTCAGTTTGTCAAAGGACGCCTGATTCGCGCAGCAACGGGCGCAAGCGGGCGATGGCTTGAGGGAGGTCATCGCCCAGCATATGCACGGAGGTGTCGCGCAAGTCGGCGTCGCGCAGGCGGGCGACTTCACCGCAGACGCCGATGGGCACATTTAACGTGGCGGCGGCATCCGGCAGCGACTGGCGAATATAGTGGTCGTCTTCCCGCTGGCCGCTGGACAGCAGCACCATCGAAGAATGCAGGCGGGCAACGGCTTGGGGTAGGTCTTCAAGCGGCAAGGAGTGATCCAGCAGCTGCACACGGTAACCCTGTTCGCTGGCCATCAACGCTGCCATCAGAACCCACAGGGGGCCTGGGTCGTCGGGCATGACATTAAGCAGGATCAACGGGCCGCGGGTGGCTTGGTTGGCATAATGCAGGCGAATTCCCACCTGACTGCGCAGGAAGGCTTCGAAGGTGCGGCGGACAAGGGCATCAGGCTGCACTGCCCACTTGGCTTCCAGCGTCAGCACCACCGGCTGCCACAGTTCGTTGATAGCGGTACTCAGCGGATAGAGGGCCAGGCTCTGGTGGTAGAAGGCTTCCAGTTTGGGTAGATCCAGCGCTTCGATGACCGCCTGCAACTGCTGACGCTGGCTTACCCAATCGCCGGCATCGGGCACCGGGGCCTCAACGGTGTCGGGTTGGTCGAGCAGGTCCGCGACCTGGCTGACCGGAACGCCGCGGTTGAGCCACTGAAGAATGCGCTCGATGCGTGTGATGTCGTCCTGGGCATACAGCCGGTGGCCCTTGGGGGTGCGTTTGGGGCATATCAAACCGTAACGTCGCTCCCAGGCGCGCAGGGTAACCGAGTTTACGCCCGTCAGACGGGAAACTTCCCGAATAGGATAAAGTGGGGTATCGGGTGGGTGGGTCGCCTTATTATTCATGGGCGCCATTGCCTCTTCGTTGTCTGCGGAGCCAAGCCGCATGGGCCTATCGTGGTTTGCTGCGGCGGGCGATGTGGTTTGCTATCCATAGCAATTACCTAATATCTAATTAACCGATCAACAATCTTGAATAACTAACGTTCCTTTGTACAACTTGTAGCCTCAAGGTACAACCTTTGGATTCACTTGTTGGAGTGTGATGATGAGGCTCTGTTATGTACCGACCGATCTATTAACGCCTGGGCTGATTGCGTTCCAGAGACCCATGCCGATTCCACACGGCTGGCCGTGAAACTGTCACCGCACATAGCCAGGCCGCTGTCGCTGTATAGGTATAGCTGGTCATCGGCAGTGCTTGGCTGAGCATAACGCCAACGGTGTGCGCTGCTGGTAACCCGCAACGGTAACGGCGTGTCAGCCGGAAAAAGCGTCGTAAAGGCCGCCCACAGTGACTCAGCAACCGCTTGTGGGTCATCTTCCAGGTGGGTCTCGCTCCAGTCCAGATGGGCCATCAGGCTGAGGCTTTCAGGCTGATGCTCGCGACCCGGCTTGGTCTGGTTACGCGACACCAGGCGCAGCGCGGGGTGCTCAATACGGGCCATCTGCCAGTCGCTCTGACTGCCTGGTGGAGTGGGTAGGGGGCCATCCAGCACCGCCCAGGCCGCCCAGCAGCTGCGCTGCTCACGTGCTTGGCATGCCTCAGCCAGTGTCGTCTCCCAGGGCGCCACCAGTGGTAATGCCTGTGGCGGTGGAGTGGTCAAGACGACGTGGTCGAACGGCCCGTAACCACGCCCCTGTGCATCTTGAAGCTGCCAGCCTTTGGGTGAGCGGTGCAGCGCCTCGATGCGCGTTGCAAGTTGCAGGGCCGTTTGGGGGTGGGCCTGGAACCTAGCTGCCAGGTGGCGGGTTATAGCGCTCATTCGGGGTACCCCGGTGTAGCGGGGGCGTGAGTCATGATGCAGTTGCCAGCCGTTTGGACTAGCTTGATAGCTGACGATCGGCCAGCGAGCGACGAGCCCTGACGCAAGCCAGTCAGCAACAGCGTCCCTGAAGGCTGGATCGCGAGCGGTAAATGCTTGGGCACCCAGATCAAGCTGAGCCTGATCGAGGCGCTTGGTCGACATGCGTCCGCCTGGGCCACGGGCTTTATCAAATACCGTCACCGCCACACCGTGTTCTACCAACCGGTTGGCGCAGGCCAGTCCCGTTATGCCAGCACCGATAATGGCGACGTTTGAGAGAGAAGGAGAGGTGACGGTTGTCATGGCGACCTGTTGGGTAATCGGCCCAGCACGATGTGATGTATAGAGTTCACATATATTTATGTACGGATCATTTTATAAGTAATAGTCTTGTATAAATAAATCGAAATGTAAACCTTAATAAAGAGCGTAGCTTGCTCATCGATATCAAAGGGAGAAGCACATGCGTGTACTAGTGACCGGCGGCAGTGGTTTTGTCGGCCAGCGACTCTGCCCGGCGTTGATAGCGCAGGGACATGAGGTGCTGGTGGTTTCCCGTACGCCTCATAAAGTACGCGAGCGTCTTCCCCGCGAATGTGACATCCGTGACAGCGCCCAGGCGTTCATCGATAGCCCGCCGGATGCACTGGTTAACCTGGCGGGGGAGTCAATTGCGGCCAAGCGCTGGAGCGACAGCCAGAAAAAGCGGCTGACTCGCTCGAGGATCGAGATGACCGAGCAACTCGTCTCGCTTTGCGAGCAGCTGGGCGAGAACGGCCAGCCGCTGCCCAAGGTGCTGATCAGTGGTTCCGCGATGGGCTATTACGGTGATCAAGGCGATAAGCGCGTCACCGAAGACACCTCGCCCCACGATGAGTTTGCCCACCGGCTATGCGCGGAATGGGAAGCCGCGGCGAAGCCCATTGAGAACATGGGCGTGCGCCTGGCGATTTTACGTATCGGGCTGGTATTGGGGGCGGGCGGCGGCACCCTGCAAAAGATGTTACCGCCGTTCAAGCTGGGGCTGGGGGGCCGTTTTGGCGATGGCAGGCAGTTCATGCCCTGGATCCATCGCGACGACCTGGTCGAGGCGATCATGTTCCTGCTCAATGATGCCTCGCTATCCGGCGCCTTCAACGGCAGTGCGCCGCATCCTGTGACCAATGCCGAGTTTACCCGGACACTGGCCAGGCAACTGCGCCGCCCGGCGGTATTGCCGGTGCCCGCCTGCGTGTTGAAAGCGGGGTTGGGTGAGATGTCTCAGCTGCTGCTGACCGGTGCTGATATGCGCCCCGAGCGCCTTGAGGCAGCGGGGTTTCGCTTTCAATACCCCACGCTGGAAAAGGCGCTCGCCGCTATCCTTTCGCCTGAGCGGAGTGCTTAGGCATTGGGGTCAACGGTGATAATCACCCGCACGGCGTCCAGCCGCAGACGGGTGTTTTCAATCGCGTCACTGAGGGCTTGGCGTTCCTTTTTCAGGGCGTCGAGCTCCTCGCTGCGTACTGACGGGTTGTGTTCCGCCAGCGCCCCCAGACGGGCAAGTTCTGCGTCCAACTGGGTGCGCATGCGTGCCTCGGCGGCTTCAACGATGCTGGGTAGTTCTCGTTCGGCTTCACCCTCTCCTTGCCTGAGCAGACCGCGAAGTTCGTCGTGACGGCTCTTGATCAGGTCCCGTGCCATGGATTTATTGACCTTCTGCAGGTTTTTACCCAGCCCGGTGAAGGAAATCTTGTCGGTCAGGTTGGCCCCCGACTCGTCAAGCAATACGCGGACGGCCGTCGGCGGCAGAAACCGGTTCAGGTGCAGCGATGTCGGGGCTGGGCAATGGGTGCGGAATATCAGCTCGGTCATCAGTCGGCCGCTGGGGATTGCCGGGTGACCCAGCAATGCCAGTGCCGTGTTACCCATGGTGCCGTCAATGATGCGCCCCATCATTTCGCGCAGCAGCGGGTGTTCCCAGGAAAGCCGCTGAACGTCATCGCGGGCGAGTGCCTGATGACGATCAAAGGTAGCCGAAAACCCTTCTTCGCCTTTTACCAGCCCAGGCAGGCCGTCCAGCATGTGCTGTCCCGGCTGGAGGTGTAGCAGCCCGTTGCCGATCTCCTGGCTATCCACGCCAAACACATCCAACGCGCGCTCTACGTAGCGCGGCAGGGCGCTGTCGTCGTCCAGCTCGCGCACGGCTTCGACCACCTGCTGGGCGCGCACAGGGCGGCAGGCATTGAGCTCCAGCAGGCGGTTACGGCCTGCATCCCGCTCGGCTAATTTGGCGACAAACAGCTCACGGGTCTCGCTGATGATTTCATCCAGCATCTCGTCGTCGAGCAGTGCATCGGCCAGGGCATCGCCAAAGGCGTCAAACAGGTCACTGCCAATACCGTGGGGCGCGCTGAAGGCATCCATGCCTTCGTGATACCAGCGCATCAGGCGTTCGCCGGGACTGCCGGTAAACGTCGGTATGTGCATCTCGATCGCGTGGCGCTGGCCGATCCTGTCAAGGCGGCCAATGCGTTGTTCTAACTGGTCGGGATGCTGGGGCATGTCAAACATGACCAGGTGACGGCAGAACTGGAAGTTGCGCCCTTCGGAGCCGATTTCAGAGCACACCAGCACCTGGCAGCCGTCTTCTTCATCGGCAAACGCCGCGGCGGCACGGTCGCGTTCGACCAGCGACAGGCCCTCGTGAAACACCGGGGCATGGTAGCCACCCAGCACGCGGAGACCTTCGGCCAGGCCTTCAGCGGTGTCGCGGTGATGGGCAATCACCAACACCTTATCGTTGGCAAAACCGGCGGCGCTGTCGTCGCTGAGTTTTTCCAGCAGCCAGTTAACCCGCGGGTCGATATGCCACCAGGGTTCGCCGTGAAGCGGATCGTTACTCAACTCGCGGTAAGCGGCATCCGGATAGATCAGCACGTCCGGATGATCCATGCCGGTCTCGATCAGCAGTTCGTCGAGGTAGTCGTCGTCGCGTTCCAGGCGTCGCTGCATGCGGCGATAGGCCGACGGCAATGCCAGCGCGTCAAGGTGCAGGCGGCGCTCGGGGAAACCGCCCACATGGCGGCGGCTATTGCGAAACATCACCCGCCCGGTGCCGTGGCGGTCAAGCAGGGCGTCGCGCAGTTGGGCGCGGGCAGCGTCCTGCTGGTCGGTGCTGGCCTCAGGATTGCACAGGGTGGCAAGCAGGGCCCGGCTATCGCGGTCGTCGGCCACGGCGTCGACGTGGACACGGGCGTCAGGCGTGTCGGGTAATGCCTCGAGCGCT
The DNA here is from genome assembly GCF_015767635.1 of Halomonas sp. A40-4. Lineage (GTDB taxonomy): Bacteria > Pseudomonadota > Gammaproteobacteria > Pseudomonadales > Halomonadaceae > Vreelandella > Vreelandella janggokensis. The sequence goes on from NZ_CP065230.1 coordinate 141,151, forward strand.
TCAATGGCGCTGGCCACTTCACCGTAGTGACGTTCTTCGTCTTTGAAGCGCGCCAGGTCGTGGTAGCGTTCTGGATCGAGCAGCCGCAAACGGGCAAAGTGGCTTTCTATGCCCATCTGCTCGGGCGTGGCGGTGAGCAGCAACAGGCTGGGGATATCGCTTGCCAGCTGCTCGACGCACTGATAGCCGGGGCCGCTACCCTCGCTGCTCCAGTCAAGATGGTGGGCTTCGTCAACAATCAGCAGGTCAAAGTGGCTGGCCAGCGCCTGTTCCTGGCGGTGGGTATTGGCAAACAGCCAGCCCTGGCTTGCCAGTACCAGCTGAGCGCTTTCAAACGGGTTGGCGCTGCCGTGAGCCTGACTCTGGGTCTCATCCAACAGGGTAACGTTGAGCGAGAAGCGGCGCAGCAACTCGACCAGCCACTGATGGGTCAGGCTATCCGGCACCAGAATCAGGGCTCGCTCGGCGCGTCCGGTCAGCAGCAGGCGGTGCAATATCAGCCCCGCTTCAATGGTTTTGCCGAGCCCGACTTCGTCTGCCAGCAGGACGCGCGGCGCATGGCGCCGGGCGACTTCATCGGCAATATACAGCTGGTGTGGCACCAGGTCGATTCGCGGCCCGGCAAAGCCCAGCGCGCTGTGCTGTTCGATACGCTGGTGGTGATGCAGGGTGCGAAAGCGCAGGTCGAACCAGTCGTTGCGGTCGACCTGGCCGGTAAGCAGCCGGTCGCGAGCCTGGTCGAACTGCATGGTGTCGGCGAGCTTGGCTTCCGGCAGTTCGCGCCGTTGTCCCTGGTTGTCTTCGCCTGTATAGGTGATCAAGCCGTTAGACGTTTGGCTGTCATCGACGATCATCTGCCAGCCATCAGCCGACTGGATGCGGTCGCCGGTGCCGAACATGACGCGGGTCAGCGGGGCCTGGCGGGTATTGTAGGTGCGGGTTTCCTGGCTGGCACTGAACAAGATGGTAACGCTACGGGTGTCGCAGTTAAGCACGGTACCGAGCCCAAGCTCGGCTTCTCCGTCACTAATCCAGCGTTGGCCGGGGGAAAAATCGCTCATGATGCCTCAAGGAAGTCTGCGAAACGGGGCGTACGTGGCCGGTCACGATGACCGGCTACAAACAGGGCGAGGGATTCTAACGCAAAGGCGCTGGGGGATTAAGGTGTATCGTCGTCAATCTTCGAGCCAACGGTCCAGATGGGCCTGGGTGAGTTCGCCCACATGAATATCCAGGGTGTTGCCGTCGCCGTCGAACAACACCGTCGTGGGTAACCCGGGGGCCTCGACGAGCGACATCAGCATTTGGTTGGGGTCGCGAAGGGCGTAGCGAAAGCGCAGCGATTGTTCATCCAGGTAGCGCACAATGGGCAGCAGGTCCTCGCCCTGGTTGGCGACCACGACAGCGACGCCTTCGCGCTGGTCGGCATCTTCAAGCAGCGGCATTTCGCGTAGGCAAGGCGGGCACCAGGTGGCCCAAAGATTGACGATGACCCTGTCGTGGTCGTCCGCCAAGGAGGGAAGATGCACCGGGGTGCCATCAATATCTTCCAGGGTAATGTCGGGCAGGCTTTTCAAACTCATGTCGCTGCCCAGCGGGGCAAGCGTTACCAGCACCAGCCACAGGCTTGAGGCCCCGATCAGCAGCGCCATTGCGCCGCCCATGGCAATCAGCCGTGAGCGCAGCGACCAGATTGTCCACAACAGGCCTGCTGCCATGCCCCAAAGTCCTTGGTAACCAGGTTTCCAGAGCTTAAGTGTCTCCAGTGGGGCGGTACTGTAGCTTTCGATATGCAGGGCGACATGACCGAAGCGAGCCGCGATCAGCCAGATGACCAAAAGACCCAAAAACCAGCGTTGGTGGCGGCGGTGGGGCAGCCCCAGCAAATAGCGCGTGCTGACCAGCAATGCCAGCGCGCAGGCAATGGCGTAAAGGCGGGGCAGCGAAATCAGCAGCGGGCCAAGGGTGATGGCGTTCATGGTTTTCCCGTTTAGCAGTTACACTGATGCACCATATCATGCGAGTTGAAAATTACGGAGACGTTATGCCCCCACCCGCTTTTGATAGGCTGCGCGCGCTAGCGATCGGCTCCCAGGCAATTGGCCTGACACTGATTATCACGTTGGAGACGGTAATGGGTAACGCGGCCCGTCCCTGGCAGGGCGTCGTGTTGGCTGCCATGCTGGCGACGGCGCTGACGATTGCACTGATGCGGCTTTATCGACGCAACCTGGCTCGCAAGCGCTGGGCTGAGCGCGTCAAGGATGATCGCGACGGCTAGCGTTGGAAAACGTTGCTTGTATTTTTAGCGTTCCAGTTCCAGATTAAGAGCAGACCCCAGCGCGAGACGATGGGGCGCTAAATCCTACAGGGAGCGATTGATAACATGATGAATAAACGCATAATTGCCACGGCCGTGGCCGTTTCTTCACTGGCATTGGCAGGTGCGGCCCAGGCTCAGGTCAAGGTGGGCTTTTTGGGGGGCTTTACCGGGGGGATCGAGAGCCTGACACCGCCAATCTTTGACGGTGCGCAGTTGGCGGTCAAGCAGATCAATGAACAGGGCGGTCTTCTGGGCGGCCAGACGCTGGAAATGCCGTCGGGCGATACCACCTGTTCTGATGCATCGGCCGCCTCGAATTCGGCGGACCGTATGGTCAATTCCGAAGATGTCACCGCCATCGTCGGTGCGCTGTGTACCGGTGCCACCATTGCCGCGGCCAATAATGCAGCGATCCCCGGCGGTGTGCTCATGGTATCCCCCGCTTCTACCGCGCCGGCGGTCTCCGAGCTTGACGATAATGATCTGGTGTTCCGCACCGTGCCTTCTGATGCCTTCCAGGGCGAAATGCTGGCTAAGCTTCTGATCGATAAAGGCATCGAAGAAGTCGCCGTGACCTTCGTCAATAACGACTATGGACAGGGGCTTTCCGACGCCTTTACCACCACCTTTGAAGCGGAAGGTGGTAGCGTGGTGGAAAGCCTCGCCCACGAAGACAATCGTGCCGACTACCGCTCTGAACTGGGCATATTGTCGTCGACCGGTGTACAAACGTTAGTGGTACTGGCCTATGCCGATACATCGGGCCAGACCGTGCTGCGCCAGGCGGCAGAAAGCGGTGTATTCACCCAGTACGTCGGTGCTGACGGCATGGTGGGCAATAGCCTCGTCGAAGCCGTAGGCGCTGGTGTGCTTGAGGGCATGATCGCAACCCGCCCAGGCAGCCCGGCACTGCCCGGCACGGATATCTTCATTGAAGCCGCCGAAGCTGAAGGAATCGACCCTGAAGCGGTATTTGCCGCCCAGGCCTATGATGCGGCGTTTCTGGTGGCATTGGCCATCGAGCAGAACGGTAACGCCGAGCGTGAAGGGTTATCAGAGGCATTGCGCTCGGTGGCGACAGCACCCGGTGAAACCATTTTGCCCGGCGAGTGGGAGAAGGCCGTGGAGCTGATTGCCCAGGGAGAAGAGATTAACTACGAAGGTGCTTCAGGCAGCCATGAGTTCAACGAAAGCGGCGACGTGCCCGGTATCGTTGTGGAAATGACCGTTGAAGACGGCGAGTTCAAACGGGTAGGCGAACTCGCCGACTAGCAGTCAGCGGCGTCAACTGAGCCACATCCACCGCCCCGGCCAGTCGCTGGGGCGGTTTTTTGTTCAGTCGTGGTACTTGACGCGCTCTGGCAGCAGTCCCTTAGGCGCGAAGCGCAATACCAGCGTTACCAGTACACCAATCACCAAGACCCTTGCCTGGAGGGCGCGACTGTCGATGTTGGCAGGGGCCTGCCAGTCGAAGGCAACGTTACCGAAAGCCACGGCGAGGTCCATCAGGTACAGCGCCAGTGGTTCCGACATGATCCAGATGATATATACGGCGACGGCGCCAAAAATGGTGCCCAGATTGTTGCCTGGTCCACCCAGAATCACCATGACCAGAACCAGAAAGGTATGGTTGAGCGGCAGGTAACCGTTGGGGTCAAACAAGCTGTTGAAGCTGGCTAGCATCCCGCCGCCGATGCCCATCAGGATACAGCCGAGGACGAAAATCTCGAGGCGCCGCTTGTTGATATCCTTGCCCATGGCCGCCGACGATATCTCGTTGTCGCGAATGGCGCGGATCATACGCCCCCAGGGGGCATGGTAAGCCTGATGGAGCAGAAAGAAGATCCCGGCAATGATCACCGCCGTCAGCGACAGGTATATCGCCCGGGAAAGGGTAAACCCCAATTCTGCCGGCCCGGGCGTTGGCCAGGGCAGTGGCGAAACCGTCGCGGTGCCGCGGGTCAGCCAGTCTGAGTTTTTCAGGAATGCCTTGATGATCTCGGCGATACCCAGTGTGGCGATGGCCAGATAGTCGCTGCGCAGGCCAAGGCAAACATGGCCGATGAAGTAGCCCACGACGCCTGCCAGCGCACCGCCAAAGATCCAGCCGAGCCAGGGCGGCAAGCCAAGCCCGCCGACGAAGTCTGCCTGGGACTCAATATCCGCGGTGACGTCGCGCAACAAACTGATGACCACCATATACAGAACGATGGCGAGCAGCACAGCGAATACGGTACGCACCCGTTTGGGAACGCCCAGCCGGGTGAGCTTGGTGGCGGCCACGACCAGCAGTGTGGCCCCAATGGCATACAGCAATACCTTGCCAAGCTCGGCAGGCAGTTCGCTGTTCCAGAAAGCGTCGTTGACCGGCACGCTGAACAACATGGCGCTGACACCGCCCAAGGCGACAAAACCCATGACACCAGCATTGAATTGGCCCGCATAGCCCCATTGAATGGTCAGCCCCAGCGCCAGCACGGCGTAACACGCCGCTTCGACCAGCATGCGGGTACTGTAGGCGGCCCCCATCGCTGCATAAACGCCGACAATGGTCAACAGTAGTGCGCCGAACAGGCAAAGTTCGCGTAGCGGCAGCCGCGACGCCTTGGGCGTTGCATCCTGCGGGGTGTAGTTATTATCAGCCATCAGATCACCTTGCCTTTAAAGATGCCGGTGGGTCGCCAAACGAGGATGGCGACCAGAATGAAAAACGGCACGACGATTTTATATTCGGTCCCCACGAAGGCTAAGTTGGACGGCAGCTCGAGCCAGGTGGGCAGGCTATCGCGGAAGGGGCGCAGCAACACGGCCCAGTTGAACACCGCCAGGGTTTCAGCAAAAGCGACCACGAAGCCCCCGGCGACCGCGCCATAGGGGTGGCCGACGCCGCCAACGATGGCGGCGGCGAAAATGGGTAGCAGCAGGAAGAAACTCAGGTCGGGCTTGAACGTCACGTCCAGCGACAGCAGCGTGCCGGCAATGGCGGCAAGCCCGCCGGCAATCACCCAGGTGACGGCGACGATGGTGTTGGTGTTGATGCCCGAAGCCTGGGCCAGTTCGGGGTTGTCAGACATTGCCCGCATGGCTTTACCGAGCCGCGAGCGGCTTAAAAACAGGTGCAGGGCGATCACCGCCACCAGGGTGATCACGAATAGATAAATTTGCGGCTCGGTAATCACGATCGGTACACGAACGTTTTCAAACGGCAGCATGCGAAAAATCGCCTTGCGATCGTCAACGTACAAGCCTTGGCCGCCTGTCCCTGAGAACAAGCGAATCAGGCCCTGTAGAATCAAGGTGACCCCCAGCGAGGCGATGACCATGACGATGGGCTTCACCCCGTGAGCGCGCAGCGGTTTGTAAAACGCTTTATCAATACCCACTGCCAGGAAGGCGGTCAGCAGCATGGCAATAGGCAACATGACGATTGCCGTGGGTACGCCGATGCTGATGCCGACGCCAGGAAATGCGGTGGTGAGCAGCAACACCATGAAGGCGCCAAAGGTCATCACGTCGGCGTGGGCAAAATGAGCAAAGCGCATGATGCTGAAAATCAACGTGACGCCGATCGCCCCAATGGCGTAGATGGCGCCCGTCACGCTACCGGCGATCACGACGTTGTTAACAAAGAAAACCAGTTCATTCACGTTATTGTCCCCTGGACTATCCGCCCAAAAAGCTTTTTGCCACGTCCGGGTCGGCAAGCAGTGCCGCGCCGGTATCGGTGAAGCGGTTTTGGCCTGCTGCCAACACAAAGCCCTTATCGGCAATGGCCAGTGCTTGCTTGGCGTTTTGTTCGACCATCAGAATGCCTACCCCAGCCGCGTTGATATGCTTAACGCGGTCAAAAATCTCGTTCATGTAGAGCGGGGAAAGCCCGGCGGTGGGTTCATCGAGCAGCAGCAAGCTGGGTTCGGCCATGAGCGCGCGGCCCATGGCGACCATCTGGCGCTGCCCTCCGGATAGCTCCCCCGCCGGCTGATGACGCTTTTCCTGCAGGGGCGGAAAGAACTCGTAAACCTGACCCAGCATGCGTTTCACGTTCTGCGGCTTCAGAAAGGCTCCCATCTCCAGGTTTTCCTGCACGGTGAGGCTCGGGAAAACGTTCTTTTCCTGAGGGACAAAGCCCATACCGCGCTCAACCAACTGGTGGGGGGGTAAATTTTGGATGGGCTTGCCATGGAGCAGGATGTCACCCTGATTGACGTGCAGAAGCCCGAAGATCGCTTTCAGCAGCGTCGATTTACCCGCCCCGTTCGGTCCTACAATCACCCCGACTTCGTCAGCTTCCAGGGACATGTCCACCCCATTGAGGATATTCATGCCGCCATAGCCGCCATAAACGTCGCGCGCTTCGATTAAAGGCATGGTGGAAAAGTCTCTTGTTGATTGCCAACTGATTGCTTGTGGCATTTAAATAAGCTCGGCGCCTTCATCCGTCACGCTGCTCCGGCACCGAAATAGGCCTCAATGACCTCGGGATTGTTCTGGATATCCTGGATGTGACCTTCAACCATGACCTGGCCCTGGGCAAGCACGATGACCGGATCGCAAAGCCGGGCGATCATGTCCATGTCGTGTTCGATAACCAGGAAGGTATAGCCCATTTCGCGATTGAGTCGTTCGATATTGCCTATCAGGTCGCCGAGCAGGGTACGGTTGACGCCAGCGGCGATTTCATCGAGCAGCACGATCTTGGCGTTGGTCATCATCGTGCGGCCCAGTTCCAGCAGTTTCTTCTGGCCGCCGGACAGGTTGCCAGCCAGCTCATTGCGCACATGGTGAAGGCCGATAAAGTCGATCACCTCAAGCGAGCGTCGGCGCACTTCGGCTTCCTCGCGGCGCACCAGACCGGGTTTGAACCAGGTCGTGAACAGGTTTTCCCCGGCCTGCGCCGGGGGGACCATCATCAGGTTTTCCAGAGCACTCATGTGGGTGAACTCATGGGCAATCTGGAAGGTGCGCAGCAGGCCTTTATGAAAGCGCTGATCCGCGCTGAGCGCGGTAATATCGTCGCCTTCCAGCAGGATACGCCCGCTGTCGGGCTGTAACGCGCCGGCCATCAAGTTGAATAACGTCGACTTGCCCGCGCCGTTAGGGCCGATCATGCCGGTAATCGAGCCTTTCTCGACGTGGATAGAACAGTCGTTGATGACCTGCAGGCCACCAAAGGCCTTGTTGACCTGTTGAACCTCGATAAGCGGGGTCATGGGTTTCCTTGACGGCAGTGATGATCAAAACGTTTGTATGAATTCGATAATAAAATGATTTCCCGTGTCGGGGATACCGCTACTTTGCGCTACACCGCAGCGGCTTTCCAGCGAGTAACCGTTAAGGTTGCGTTGGGGGAACCCCTTGGCAAACGTGCGTGGTCAACATGTCAGGGGTGTGGCAGGCAAAAAAAAGCCCGCTGCTAAGCGGGCTTCGAGAACTTACTTCTTGCTGGAGCGTTTGCGCTCGTTTTCCTTGAGCAGCTTCTTGCGCAGACGAATATGGTTCGGCGTTACTTCCACCAGCTCGTCGGAGTCAAGGAACTCGATGGCCTGCTCCAGGGTGAAGTTGATCGGCGGCGTCAGCACGATATTTTCATCGTTACCTGTTGAGCGCATGTTATCGAGCTTTTTACCCTTGGTCGGGTTGACCACCATGTCGTTGGCACGGTTGTTGATGCCGATCAGCATGCCTTCGTAGACTTCGGTGGCGTGGTCGACGATCAGCTTGCCGCGTTCCTGAAGGGTGTAAAGCGCATAGGCCAGTGCCTTGCCATCGACCATCGACACCATGACGCCGTTACGACGCTCGATCGAGGCGTCCGGCTTCAGCGGGCCGTAGTGGTCAAAGCGGCTGGTCAGGATGCCGGTGCCCGAGGTCAGGGTCAAAAACTGACCGCGGAAGCCGATCAGGCCACGCGCCGGGATGATGAAGTCCAGGCGAACGCGACCCTTGCCGTCCGGATTCATGTTGGTCATTTCACCCTTGCGGTAGCCAAGCTCTTCCATGATGGCGCCCTGGTGCTGCTCCTCGCAGTCGATGATGACTTCTTCGTAGGGCTCCTGCTGTTCGCCGTCGATTTCACGGATGATCACCTCGGGGCGGCCAACGGCCAGCTCAAAGCCTTCACGACGCATGGATTCGATCAATACGGACAGGTGCAGTTCGCCACGCCCGGAGACCTTGAATTTCTCCGGCGTTTCGCCTTGTTCAACGCGCAGCGCCACGTTGTGGATGAGTTCCTGTTCCAGGCGGTCCTTGATATTGCGGCTGGTCACGAACTTGCCGTCTTTACCAGCAAACGGCGAGTCGTTGACCTGGAAGGTCATCGAGACTGTCGGCTCGTCAACGGTCAACGGCGGCAGCGCTTCGACGGCGTTCACGTCGCACAGGGTGTCGGAAATCGCCAGATTCTCGATGCCGGTGATGCAGATGATATCGCCTGCAGTGGCTTCGTCGGTCTGTACGCGATCGAGGCCCATATGGGTCATTACCTGGCCGATCTTGCCCTTGCGTGACTGGCCTTCCTTGGTTACCACGGTAATCTGCTGGTTCGGCTTGACGCTGCCGCGGCTGATGCGGCCGAGGCCGATGACGCCGACGTAGCTGTTGTAGTCCAGTGCGGAAATCTGCATCTGGAACGGTCCGTCATTCTCGACCTTGGGCGGTTCGACGATATCGACAATCGACTGGAACATGGGGGACATGTCGTCTGCCAGCTCTTCCGGGTCGGGGCCGGCAATGCCGTTCAAGGCAGAGCAATAGATAATCGGGAAGTCGAGCTGGTCGTCGGAAGCGCCCAGGTTATCAAACAGATCAAAGATCTGGTCGATCACCCAGTCGGGACGCGCGCCGGGGCGGTCAATCTTGTTGACCACGACGATAGGCTTCAGGCCACGGTCAAACGCTTTCTGGGTAACAAAGCGGGTCTGCGGCATCGGGCCATCAACGGCGTCAACGAGTAGCAATACCGAGTCCACCATCGACATGACGCGCTCGACCTCACCGCCGAAATCGGCGTGTCCGGGCGTGTCCACGATATTGATGTGGTAGTCAGTGCCGTTGCCGTCCTGCCACTTGATCGCCGTATTTTTGGCCAGGATGGTGATGCCACGCTCCTTTTCCTGGTCATTGGAGTCCATGATCCGCTCTTGCCCTTCGGCTTTGCGGTCGAGCGTGCCGGACTGGCTCAAAAGTTTATCGACCAGGGTGGTTTTACCGTGGTCAACGTGGGCGATAATGGCAATGTTGCGAAGATTCTCGATCACGACGCGATCCTGCTAGAAAAATAGGGCGGCATTATAGGGTCTCGGTGCGGTCTACTACCAGCACTGTATTGTGCAAGGCATCAATAGATTAACTTTGGGCAGTAGTTTTCGCGCTGCTGGCGCATCCGGTAAGATAGACGTTTTCCCAGATGGGGCAAGGACATGAGCATCGGCAACCTGGTGCGGCTGCTAAGCGATGGCGAGGTTCATTCCGGTGAACAATTGGGCGAGGCGCTAGGCGTTTCACGCGCTGCCGTCTGGAAGCAGCTGAAAAAGTTAGAGGCGCTCGGCGTGTCGCTGGTGGCGGTCAAGGGGCGCGGCTATCGCCTTGCCCAGCCGTTGGAGCCGCTTGTCGGAGCAAAAATCGTGGAGCGCCTTCCCGCCTCCGCTCGCCATCACCTTGCCCGCCTGTTTGTCGAAGACCAACTGCCTTCGAGCAATGCCTACCTGCGTGAGCGGTTTGAGCAGGGGGCTGGCCACGCAGAGGTGTGCCTGGTCGAGTTGCAAACGGCGGGGCGTGGTCGACGAGGGCGGGTATGGACTACGCCCTGGGGGCAAAGCCTGATGCTCTCGGTTGGCTGGCGCTTTGAAGCGGGTGTCAATGCCCTGGAAGGCTTGAGCCTGGCCGTTGGCGTGGTAGTTGCCCAGGTGCTTGAACAGCATGGTGTCGCCCCTCGGCTGAAATGGCCCAATGATATTTTACTGCCCCAGCGCGACAGCGATGAGTTGGGCAAGCTGGCGGGTATATTGGTGGAAGTGACCGGGGACGCGGCCGGCCCGTGCGAGGTCGTGATAGGCATGGGGATGAACCTCTCGCTGCCCGAGGCAATGCGTGATGCCATTGAACAGCCGGTAGCGGCACTGTTTGATGACTTGCCGTCGCTTTCCCGTAACCAGCTGGCAGCGGATGTTGTGGCGGGGCTGCTCGCCATGCTGGCGGGGTTTGAACAACAAGGGTTTGCATCCTGGCGCGCGGCCTGGAATGAGCGGCATGCTTATGCTGACCAACCCATTCGCGTCACTCAGGGTAGTCAGGTTTACGAGGCTGTCGCGTGCGATGTGGACGATAGCGGCAGCCTGTGGGTAACGGCATCAGGGCAGTCAAAGCGCTTGTCGGGCGGTGAAATCAGCGTACGTAGGCGCTTATGATTCTAGATCTAGATATTGGCAATACCTTGTCCAAGTGGCGCCTGAAAGACGCTGACAGCAGTGAGATACGGTCACGGGGCGCTGTATGGACACGTGAGGAATGGCGGCCCGGGGCTGATATACCCGACCTCGACGTGGTCGAAGCTGTGCGCATTTCAAGTGTTGCCCGGGCGGCCGTACTAGAGGAGACCGTGGGGCTGCTGCGTCGGCGGGTGCGGAATGTCCATGTTGCCCGTTCAACTGCCGAAGCACTGGGCGTGGTCAACGGCTACGAAGAGCCCGAAAGATTAGGTGTCGACCGTTGGCTGGGTGCGCTGGCGGGCTATCAGCTCGCGGGTGGCTGCTGTGCGGTAGACTGTGGTAGTGCCATCACTATCGACTTCGTGCTGCCAGGCGGACAGCACCTGGGTGGCTTTATTGTACCCGGACTGCGCCTGATGAAGGAAAGCCTGAAGCTGGGAACGCGGAACGTGGCCATTGACCCGGAAAGCGAAGCGGACGCTCTGCTGGAGCCAGGGCGGCGAACGGTCGACGCTGTGAACCATGGCATTTACATGGCGGCAGTGAGTGCCATTAACCGCATCTACAGCGAGGTGTGCGATCAGGAAGGCGTGGCCCTGCCAATGCTGCTGACGGGTGGCGACGCCCGCGTGGTCTCGCGGGGGGTGCAGGTGCCCCACGCGGTGTGGCCTGATATGGTCTATGGCGGGCTTGAAGCGCGTTTCCCGCTCACCTTTGCCGAACGCGCGGGTAAGATGGCGGGCGCCCCGCGTGTTCCGGAGCCGGTATCATTGGAAAAAATTCGTGCGGGCCTTGCATTCTCCATGCTGCTTTGACAGAATGCAGCGCGTTCCAAGGCATGCGGCCAGCAAGTTTAGGGTAATAAAATCCTATGTTGTTGAACCCAAAGGTTGTTGCGGTCACTGAAGGTCAAAGTGAGCTTGACACGGCTTTGGAGCTTGGCATAATGTGCCGCCTTAGTTGGAGAGGTTCCCGAGTGGCCAAAGGGAGCAGACTGTAAATCTGCCGCGAAAGCTTCGAAGGTTCGAATCCTTCCCTCTCCACCAGTTTCAAGCGTCAGCGACAAGTGTCGATGCCGTAGAATGAAAGCCGGAAGCGGGCAATATTACGACTAGGCGCGCTGCGGATGATCATTCTGAAGCAAGTTGCGCGGGCGTAGTTCAATGGTAGAACCTCAGCCTTCCAAGCTGATGGTGCGGGTTCGATTCCCGCCGCCCGCTCCAGTTAGGTACTGAGTTGTATAGGTACTTGGCTCATGTAGCTCAGGGGTAGAGCACACCCTTGGTAAGGGTGAGGTCGACGGTTCAAATCCGTCCATGAGCTCCATATTCAAAAAAGCGAGCGATGCTCGCTTTTTTTGTCGCTGCCGCCAGTTGCTTGATGAAAGTGGTTGGCGTGAGCAAGGGTTGTCAAGCGGCTTTTTGTCCGCTATTATGACGCCCGCTGTTGCGTAGGCTGGAGAGCTTGTCTACGTAAATATTGATACAGGCCAGTAGCTCAATTGGCAGAGCAGCGGTCTCCAAAACCGCAGGTTGGGGGTTCGATTCCCTCCTGGCCTGCCAATCTTCCCCAGATTGGTATGTCTTTTTCAAGAATTCCTTTGTCGCTTGCTGCACCCTGAGGAGTCTCGTTTTTATGAAGCCGAGTTCTGTAAAACATGGCGCTGAGGTGCAACAGTCGCGCCATGACGGGCTCAAGTGGGCTGCAGTCATTGCGTTGCTTGTCGTTGCCGTTGTAGGTAATACCTATTTTGCCGATATTGGCCTGATCTACCGCGTGCTGGGCGTCGTGGTGTTGTGTGTCGCAGCTGGTCTGCTGGCACTTACCACGACCAAGGGGCGTGAGTTGGTAGAGCTGGCAATAAGCGCTAAGAAAGAGATTCAGCGCGTTGTATGGCCAACTCGCCCTGAAACCATTCAAACCACGGCGATTGTGCTTGTTGCTGTGCTGGTGGTTGGGTTGATGCTCTGGTTGATTGACACTCTTCTTGGCTGGGCGATGTCCGGCGTTATTGGTTAGGAGCTTGCATGTCCAAACGTTGGTACGTCGTTCACGCCTATTCCGGCTTTGAAAAGCACGTGATGCGCTCCTTGATTGAGCGCGTCAAGATGTACGGCGTGGAAGATCGTTTTGGCGAGATTCTGGTGCCGACTGAAGAAGTCGTTGAAATGCGTGACGGTAAGCGTCGCAAGAGCGAGCGCAAGTTCTACCCCGGCTATGTGCTTGTCGAAATGGAAATGGCCGACGATACCTGGCACCTGGTAAACGAAACGCCCCGTGTAATGGGGTTTATTGGCGGTACCAAGGAAAAGCCAGCGCCCATTACCACGCGGGAGGCTGATGCCATTCTGCGTCGTGTCAAAGACGGCACCGACAGGCCGCGGCCCAAGCACATGTTTGAACCGGGCCAGTCTGTTCGTGTGGTTGACGGTCCCTTTGCTGATTTCAACGGCGTTGTGGAAGAGGTCAATTACGAGAAGAGCCGTCTGCAGGTCAGTGTGCTGATCTTCGGGCGTGCAACGCCTGTCGAACTCGAGTTCGCGCAGGTAGAGAAAGAATAGCAGTCGATACCCTGGCGGGTGTGTCCCGTCAGTCGTTCGTGCTGCGCCATGTTTTGATTTGATTCGTGTCAGGTGACGATGTCGTCATCTGGCTGTTACCGGGGAGCCGAAAGGCGTTATCACCCAACTGGAGTAAAACGATGGCCAAGAAAGTACAGGCTTACATCAAGCTGCAGGTTGCTGCAGGTAAAGCCAATCCAAGTCCGCCCGTCGGCCCGGCACTGGGTCAGCACGGCGTGAACATCATGGAATTCTGTAAGGCGTTCAACGCAGAGACTCAGGATATCGAGCCTGGTCTGCCGACGCCTGTCGTGATTACGGTCTACTCTGACCGCAGCTTCTCGTTCATCACCAAGACGCCGCCGGCGGCTGTGCTGCTGAAGAAAGCAGCCGGCATCAAGTCGGGTTCAGGCGAGCCGAACAAGAAGAAGGTCGGCACGGTGACACGCGAACAGCTTGAAGAGATCGCCACAACCAAAGAGCCGGATTTGACAGCGGCTGACATGGACGCAGCGGTCCGCACCATCGCGGGTAGTGCCCGCAGCATGGGCCTCAACGTGGAGGGTCTCTAATCATGGCGAAACTTACCAAGCGTGCCAAGCAGATTCGTGAAAAGGTCGACACCAACAAGGTCTATTCCCTTGAAGAAGCTGTCGCTCTTCTCTCCGAGCTGTCGACGGTCAAGTTCAAGGAGTCTGTCGACGTGGCGATCAACCTGGGTGTTGACCCGCGTAAATCAGACCAGGTGGTGCGTGGCGCTACTGTCATGCCTAACGGCACCGGCAAAGATGTGCGCGTTGCGGTCTTTACCCAGGGTGCCAATGCCGATGCCGCTAAAGAAGCAGGCGCCGACATTGTGGGCATGGACGATCTGGCCGAACAGGTCAAGAAAGGCGTGATGGATTTTGACGTCGTTATCGCCTCTCCGGACGCCATGCGCGTTGTTGGTCAGCTGGGCCAGATTCTGGGGCCGCGCGGCCTGATGCCTAACCCGAAAGTTGGCACCGTTACGCCCGATGTGGCGACGGCGGTTAAAAATGCCAAGGCGGGTCAGGTGCGCTTCCGTACCGACAAGAACGGCATCATCCACACGACAGTTGGTAAAGTGGACTTCGATGCGGCGTCTATCAACGGCAACGTTGAAGCGCTTGTCGCTGACCTGAAGCGTCTCAAGCCGAGTACGTCGAAAGGTATCTACTTTAAGAAAGTCACCCTGTCTACTACCATGGGCCCGGGTTTGACTATCGATCATTCTGCTTACGTATAAGCGGGTGTTCGTGAGGTTTTAGCAACAACCGAGCAATAACTTTGCGGTCCCTCGGTCATGCCGGGGCACCGTCAAAGACCGCAGGTGCCGCACTTTGGATGTATGCAGTAGATGCTGAAAAGTGTGGCTTAATTGCTCAAAGCGCCTGCGCAGATGGTGTGGCCGCCAGTTGGTAACGCTTTTTAGCTAACCGCTTTCTGGTGAGCACCATCCCTAAGGCTTCCAGCGTTGATCGACTGATCACCTGGAAGAGATGGTAACCACCGAGACTTATAACAGGTTTCGGCACGAAGGAGTGATCACTGTGCCACTAGCACTTGAAGGCAAGAAAGCGATTGTTGCCGAGGTCAGTGAAGCGGCCAAGGACGCACTCTCCGTCGTAGTTGCCGATTCTCGCGGTGTGACGGTCAGCAAGATGACCGATCTGCGTAAGCAGGCACGTGAGAATGGCGTCCAGCTGCGTGTTGTCCGCAACACCCTGGCGCGTCGCGCCCTCGAAGGCACCCAGTGGGAATGCCTGACCGAGAGCTTCGTGGGTCCAACTCTGTTGGCCTTCTCGACTGATCATCCGGGCGCTGCCGCTCGTTTGTTCAAAGAGTTTGCCAAAGACGACAAAGACTTCGAAGTCAAAGCGCTGGCCTACGAAGGTGAGCTGATTCCGGCTGCTGACATCGACCGTCTGGCAACCCTGCCGACTTACGATGAAGCAATTGCCAAGCTGATGTCGGTAATGAAAGAAGCCTCCGCTGGCAAGCTGGTTCGCACACTGGCTGCCCTGCGCGACCAGAAAGAAGAAGCGGCTTAAACGCTTTTTCTGCGCAACCTGAGGCTGCTTGAACCGAGCAATGAATCCCGAGTCGTCGGCAAACCGAGACTCCCGCAAAGTTAGGAATGAAACAATGGCACTGACCAAAGACGATATCATCAATGCTGTAGCCGACATGTCCGTCATGGAAGTTGTCGAGCTGATCGAAGCAATGGAAGAAAAATTCGGCGTTACTGCCGCGGCAGCTGTTGTGGCTGGCCCTGGTGGCGGCGAAGCGGCTGTTGAAGAAGAGCAGACCGAATTTGACCTGGTGCTGACCTCTGCTGGTGACAAGAAAGTTAACGTCATCAAAGCGGTACGTGAGATCACCGGTCTTGGCCTTAAGGAAGCTAAGGGTGCCGTTGACGGCGCACCGGCGACCATCAAAGAAGGCATGGCCAAGGAAGACGCTGAAACAGCTAAGACGAAGCTGGAAGAAGCGGGCGCAAGCGTCGAGCTCAAGTAATTCTTGTGCCGATGGCTTTACGCGCTGCGTAAGCTTCCACGGCTGGCGGCGGGAACTCCCGCTGCCGGCCTTTTTCTGTTGTAACTGAACGGTGAAGCAGAATCGTTGTAGTACGGTTATCGCAAGACTGTTATCGATCAAGATTTTCGACGGCGAGCTACCCGATCAGGAGCTTGCTGTTCGCGTCTGACACGGCCGCAGGGCAGATGACCACGCATCGGTCACCCATGGTGAACAAGCTGGGGAATACAGATGGCTTACTCATATACTGAGAAAAAACGCATCCGCAAGGATTTCGGCAAACTGCCACAAGTGATGGATGTGCCTTACTTGCTGGCCATCCAGCTTGATTCCTATTACGACTTCCTCCAGCAAGATCGTTCGCCCGACGAGCGGCACGAGATCGGCCTGCACGCGGCGTTCAAGTCCGTGTTTCCGATTGAGAGCTTCTCCGGTAATGCGGCGCTTGAGTATGTCAGCTACCGGTTCGGTACGCCGGCGTTCGATGTTAAGGAGTGCCAGCTGCGCGGAGTCACGTATTCCGCACCGCTGCGCGTCAAGGTTCGCTTGATCATTTATGATCGCGATTCCTCGAATAAAGCAATCAAAGATATCAAAGAGCAAGAAGTCTACATGGGGGAAATCCCCCTGATGACGGAGAACGGTACTTTTGTGATCAACGGTACCGAGCGGGTCATTGTGTCCCAGCTCCACCGCTCACCCGGTGTTTTCTTCGATCACGACAAAGGCAAGAGTCACTCATCCGGTAAGTTGCTCTATTCCGCCCGAGTGATTCCTTACCGTGGTTCCTGGCTGGACTTCGAATTCGATCCCAAAGACAACGTCTTTGTGCGTATTGACCGCCGCCGTAAACTGCCGGCCACGGTGTTGATGCGTGCGCTGGGCATGAGTGCGGAAGAGATTCTCGACGAATTCTTTGAAACCAGCGTTTTCCACGTTGAAAAGTCTGGTTTTTCAGTGGAACTGGTGCCGTCGCGTCTGCGCGGCGAAACGGCCACCTTCGATATCAAGGATGGCAACGGAGAGACCATCGTTGAAGAAGGTCGCCGGATTACCCAGAAGCATATCCGCCAGCTCGAAAAAGCCGGGCTTGAGCGGCTGGATGTGCCGATGGAGTACCTGTTCGGCAAAACCCTGGCCAAGGACCAGATCGACAGCAAGACTGGCGAGCTGATCTGCCCGTGTAATACCGAAATTACCCCGGACGTGCTGGAAGCCATGGCCAAGGGCGGTATCAAGCGGATTGAAACGCTGTATACCAACGACCTGGACTGTGGTTCGTTTATTTCCGACACGCTGAAACTGGACACTACAGGGTCGCAGTTGGAAGCGCTGGTGGAAATCTACCGCATGATGCGCCCCGGTGAGCCGCCTACCAAGGAAGCCGCCGAGACGCTGTTCCACAATCTGTTCTTCACTGAGGACCGCTACGACCTGTCGGGCGTGGGTCGCATGAAGTTCAATCGTCGCTTACGCAACGAAGGCGATACCGGTTCCGGCATCCTGGATCGTAAAGACATCCTCGACGTCCTTCGTGAGCTGATCAACATCCGCAACGGCTTTGGCGACGTTGACGATATCGATCACCTGGGTAACCGCCGTATTCGCTGCGTTGGCGAAATGGCCGAAAACCAGTTCCGTGTCGGTCTGGTGCGCGTTGAGCGCGCGGTGAAAGAGCGTCTTTCCATGGCGGAAAGTGAAGGCCTGATGCCGCAAGACCTGATCAACGCCAAGCCGGTGGCAGCGGCGGTGAAAGAGTTCTTTGGCTCTAGCCAGCTTTCGCAGTTCATGGACCAGAACAACCCGCTTTCGGAGGTGACTCACAAGCGCCGTGTTTCAGCGCTCGGCCCGGGTGGTTTGACCCGTGAGCGTGCCGGCTTCGAAGTGCGCGACGTACACGCCACGCACTATGGTCGCCTGTGCCCGATCGAAACGCCGGAAGGCCCGAACATCGGCCTGATCAACTCGCTGGCCACCTACAGCCACACCAACAGCTACGGTTTCCTGGAAACGCCTTATCGCAAGGTAGTGAACCGTCAGTTGACCGACGATATTGTTCACCTCTCGGCAATCGAAGAAGGTGACTATGTTATTGCCCAGGCATCAGCGGCCGTGGATGAGTCCGGCAAGCTGAGCGACGATCTGGTGCAGGCCCGTCACAAGGGCGAAACCACCTTCATGCGCCCTGAGCAGGTCACGCTGATGGATGTCTCGCCGCGCCAGGTGGTATCGGTGGCAGCGGCATTGATTCCGTTCCTTGAGCACGATGATGCCAACCGTGCCTTGATGGGTTCCAACATGCAGCGTCAGGCGGTGCCTACACTGCGTGCCGAGAAGCCACTGGTGGGTACCGGCATGGAGCGCTTCGTTGCCCGTGACTCCGGTGTCTGTGCCGTAGCTCGTCGTGGCGGGGTGATTGATTCCGTTGATGCACGTCGTGTGGTAGTAAGGGTCAATGAAGACGAGATCATCGGCGGCGAAGCCGGGGTCGATATCTACAACCTGACCAAGTACACCCGCTCGAACCAGAATACCTGCATGAACCAGCGCCCCATCGTGCGGCCTGGTGACGACGTGGCGCGTGGCGATATCCTCGCCGACGGCCCGTCGGTGGACATGGGCGATCTGGCGCTGGGTCAGAACATGCGCATCGCTTTCATGCCCTGGAACGGCTACAACTTCGAGGATTCCATCCTGCTTTCCGAGCGGGCGGCCCAAGAAGACCGTTTCACCACCATTCACATCCAGGAACTGACCAGCGTATCGCGCGACACCAAGTTGGGCCCGGAAGAGATTACGTCGGATATCCCCAACGTCGGTGAGTCGGCGCTTGGCAAACTGGACGATGCCGGTGTTGTCTACATTGGTGCCGAAGTGGGCCCGGGCGACATCCTGGTCGGTAAGGTAACGCCCAAAGGCGAAACCCAGCTGACGCCGGAAGAAAAGCTGCTACGTGCCATCTTCGGCGAGAAAGCGTCTGACGTAAAAGACACCTCGCTACGTGCCCCCACCGGCATGAAAGGCACCGTTATCGACGTTCAGGTGTTTACCCGTGACGGCGTCGAGAAAGACTCCAGGGCGCTTGCGATCGAGCAAATGCAGCTGGATGAGGTACGTAAGGATCTGCAGGAAACCTATCGTATCGCTGAAGACGCAACCTTCGAGCGTCTCAAGCGGACCCTGGAAGGCCAGGTGGTTAACGGTGGCCCGAACCTCAAGAAAGGCGATACCCTTGATGCGGCGTACCTTGACGAGCTGCCGCGTCAGCAGTGGTTCAAGTTACGCATGCAGGATGAGAGCGTTAACGAGCTGCTGGCCCAGGCCGATGAGCAGCTGGAAAATCGCCGCAAAGAAATGGACGAGCGCTTTGAAGACAAGAAGCGCAAGCTGACCCAGGGCGATGATCTTGCACCGGGCGTGCTCAAGATCGTCAAGGTTTACATGGCCGTCAAGCGCCGCATTCAGCCGGGCGACAAGATGGCTGGCCGCCACGGTAACAAGGGTGTTATCTCGGCGATCATGCCCATCGAAGACATGCCGTTCGACGAGCAAGGCGAGCCGGTTGACGTAGTGCTGAACCCCTTGGGTGTACCGTCGCGGATGAACGTGGGTCAGATTCTCGAAACCCACCTGGGCATGGCGGCGCGTGGTCTAGGCGTCAAGATCGAAGCCATGTTGCGCGATGCCCGTGAACAGCAAGTGGCCGAGATCCGCGACTTCCTGGGGCAGGTATACAACACGCCAGGCACGCGGGTCGAAGACATCGATTCGCTGAGTGATGACGAAGTCATTGCGCTGGCGAAAAACCTCAAGGCGGGCGTGCCCATGGCAACGCCGGTGTTTGACGGTGCTCAAGAGCACGAAATCAAGCACCTGCTCAAGCTGGCGGACATTCCCGAGTCGGGTCAGATGATATTGTACGACGGACGTAGCGGTGATGCCTTTGACCGCCCTGTTACCGTTGGCTACATGTACATGCTCAAGCTGAACCACTTGGTCGACGATAAGATGCATGCGCGTTCTACCGGTTCTTACTCGCTCGTCACCCAGCAGCCGCTGGGCGGTAAAGCGCAGTTCGGTGGTCAGCGCTTTGGTGAGATGGAAGTGTGGGCGCTGGAAGCTTATGGCGCGGCCTACACGCTGCAAGAGATGCTCACCGTCAAATCGGACGACGTCGAAGGACGCACCAAGATGTATAAGAACATCGTGGATGGCGACCACACCATGCAGGCAGGCATGCCGGAATCCTTCAACGTACTCGTGAAGGAAATCCGCTCGCTGGGCATCGATATCGAGTTAGAGAGCTAGGAGCCGTCCCATGAAAGATTTGGTGAAAGTACTCAAATCGCAATCTCAGTCCGAAGAGTTTGACGCGATCAAGATTACCCTGGCGTCGCCGGACATGATTCGCTCCTGGTCTTTCGGCGAGGTGAAGAAGCCCGAGACCATCAACTACCGGACCTTCAAGCCGGAGCGGGATGGTCTGTTCTGCGCCAAGATCTTCGGCCCGGTCAAGGACTACGAGTGTCTGTGCGGCAAGTATAAGCGCATGAAGCACCGCGGTATTATCTGCGAGAAGTGCGGTGTTGAAGTGACCAAGGCCGCCGTGCGTCGTGAGCGTATGGGGCACATTGAGCTCGCCTCCCCGGTGGCTCACATCTGGTTCCTGAAATCACTGCCGTCGCGCATCGGCATGTTCCTCGATATGACCCTGCGTGATATCGAGCGCGTGCTGTACTTTGAAAGCTTTGTCGTCATCGATCCGGGCATGACCACGCTGGAGCGCGGTCAGCTGCTGAACGACGAGCAGTATTTCGAAGCGCTGGAAGAGTTCGGCGACGATTTCGATGCCCGTATGGGTGCCGAAGCCGTCCAGGAGCTGCTCAAGGACATCGATCTGGAAGAAGAGATCAATCATCTGCGCGAAGAAATTCCGCAGACCAACTCTGAAACCAAGATCAAGAAGCTCTCCAAGCGTCTGAAGTTGCTGGAAGCCTTCTACCACTCCGGCAACGCGCCGGCGTGGATGGTCATGGAAGTGCTGCCCGTGCTGCCGCCGGACTTGCGTCCGTTGGTGCCGCTCGACGGTGGCCGCTTCGCGACCTCGGATCTCAACGACCTTTACCGTCGAGTGATCAACCGTAACAACCGCCTCAAGCGGCTGCTCGATCTCAATGCGCCGGACATCATCGTGCGCAACGAGAAGCGCATGCTCCAGGAAGCGGTCGATGCATTGTTGGATAACGGCCGCCGCGGCCGTGCGATTACCGGTACCAACAAGCGTCCGCTGAAATCGCTCGCCGACATGATCAAAGGCAAGCAAGGCCGTTTCCGCCAGAACCTGCTGGGTAAGCGCGTCGACTACTCGGGCCGTTCGGTGATTACCGTGGGTCCGACGCTGCGTCTGCACCAGTGCGGTCTGCCCAAGAAGATGGCATTGGAGCTGTTCAAGCCGTTTATCTACTCCAAGCTTCAGTCGCTTGACTACGCGTCAACGATCAAAGCGGCCAAGAAGATGGTCGAGCGCGAACTGCCGGAAGTGTGGGATATCCTCGCCGACGTTATCCGCGAGCATCCGGTCATGCTTAACCGCGCACCGACGCTGCACCGTCTGGGTATCCAGGCGTTTGAACCGCTGCTGATCGAAGGTAAGGCCATCCAGCTGCACCCGCTGGTGTGTGCTGCCTACAATGCCGACTTTGATGGTGACCAGATGGCGGTACACGTACCGCTGACCCTGGAAGCCCAACTCGAAGCCCGTGCATTGATGATGGCGACCAACAACGTGCTGTCGCCCGCCAACGGCGAGCCGATCATTGTGCCGTCGCAGGACGTTGTTCTGGGTCTTTACTACATGACCCGGGAAAGAATCAACGATAAAGGCGAAGGCATGATCTTTTCCGGCCTCGATGAGGTCGAGCGCGCCTTCGGTACCCAGACGGTATCGCTGCACGCGCGGGTGAAAGTGCGCCTGGACGAAGTGGATGTTGACGAAGAGACCGGGGATCGTTCTCATCACCGCCGTATCTACGACACCACGGTGGGTCGGGCACTGCTGTTCCGCATCCTGCCGGAAGGGGTGCCGTTCGAGCTGATCGATCAGCCGATGAAGAAAAAGGCGATCTCCAGCCTGATCAATGAAGTGTACCGTCGCGCCGGCCTCAAGCCGACCGTCATCTTCGCTGACCAGTTGATGTATACCGGCTTCCGTCTGGCGACGATGTCCGGGGCCTCTATCGGCGTCAACGACTTTGTCATTCCCGAAGCGAAGACAGAAATTGTCGACGCTGCCGAGGCGGAAGTTAAGGAAATCGAAGACCAGTTCTCTTCTGGCCTGGTAACAGCGGGCGAGAAGTACAACAAGGTTATCGACATCTGGTCCAAGGCCAATGACAAAGTCGCCAAGGCGATGATGACCGGTATCTCGAAAGAGACGGTGGTTGATCGCGATGGCAACGAAGTCGAACAGGATTCGTTCAACAGCGTCTTCATCATGGCCGACTCCGGCGCACGTGGCTCCGCCGCCCAGATCCGCCAGCTGGCGGGTATGCGTGGTCTGATGGCCAAGCCGGACGGCTCGATCATCGAAACACCGATCGTCGCCAATTTCCGTGAAGGCCTGAACGTACTGCAGTACTTCATCTCGACCCACGGCGCGCGGAAAGGTCTCGCGGATACGGCCCTGAAGACGGCCAACTCCGGTTACCTGACCCGTCGTCTGGTCGATGTCGCACAGGATCTGGTGATTACCGAGTCCGATTGCGGTACCGAAAACGGCCTGACGTTGCACCCGATCATCGAAGGCGGCGACATCATCGTACCGTTGTCCCAGCGTGTGTTGGGTCGAGTGGTAGCTCAGGACGTAGTCGATCCTGGAACGGATGAAGTCCTTATCCCGCGCGGTACGCTGCTCGATGAAAAATGGTGCGCGTCGCTGGACACCATGGGCGTTGACGAAATTATCGTTCGTTCGACGATTACCTGTGATACGCCGCATGGCGTGTGCTCTGCCTGCTACGGTCGTGACCTGGCTCGCGGTCATCAGGTCAACATCGGTGAATCTGTCGGCGTCATCGCCGCTCAGTCCATCGGTGAACCGGGTACCCAGCTGACCATGCGGACCTTCCACATCGGTGGTGCGGCTTCGCGGACATCGGCAGTGGACAGCGTCCAGGTCAAGCACGGCGGCAAGGTGCGCCTGCACAACATCAAGCACGTTGAGCGTGCCGACGGCAAGCTGGTCGTGGTATCCCGCTCCAGCGCCCTGGCCGTTGCTGACGACCATGGTCGCGAGCGTGAGTACTACAAGCTACCCTACGGTGCAGAGCTTTCCGTGCGTGACGGCGATGTCGTCGATGCCGGTGCAACGGTCGCCAAGTGGGATCCGCACACTCACCCGATCGTTGCCGAAGTGGAAGGTAAGGCGCAGTTCATCGATCTCGACGAGGGTGTCACCATGCACCGTACCGTCGACGAGATGACGGGCCTGTCGTCCATCGAGGTTATCGAAGCTGCGGCACGTCCCATGGCCGGTCGTGACAAGCGCCCGATGGTCATGCTCAAGGATACCGCTGGCGAGTACGTTTCGGTCTCCGGGGCGAATACCCCAGTGCAATACCTGCTGCCGGGTAAATCGATTATTTCCGTTGATGACGGTGCGGCGATCGGTGTGGGTGAAGTGGTTGCCCGTATTCCGGTCGAGGCGTCCGGTAACAAAGACATCACCGGTGGTCTGCCACGCGTGGCTGACTTGTTCGAAGCGCGTAAGCCGAAAGAACCCTCAATCCTGGCCGAGATCAGCGGTGTGGTCAGCTTCGGTAAAGAGACCAAAGGCAAGCGTCGCCTCACGATCACGCCGGAATCCGGTGATCCGTTTGAAGCGCTGATTCCCAAGTGGCGCCAGATTGCCGTGTTTGAGGGCGAGACCGTCGAGAAAGGCGAGGTGATTTCCGACGGGCCGAGCAATCCTCACGATATCCTGCGTCTGCTGGGCGTCGCCGAGCTTGCCAAGTACATCGCCGCCGAAGTTCAGGATGTTTACCGCCTGCAGGGCGTCGGTATCGACGACAAGCACATCGAAGTGATTGTGCGTCAGATGCTGCGCAAGGTGGAAATCACCGACTCTGGCGATTCTGACTTCATCACTGGCGATCAGGCAGAGCTAGTGCGGGTGCTGGAGCAGAACGCAGTACTTGAGAAGGAAGGCAAATTCCCCGCCAAGTATCAGCGCTTGTTGCTGGGTATCACCAAGGCCAGTCTGGCGACCGAATCGTTCATTTCGGCGGCATCGTTCCAGGAAACGACCCGTGTATTGACCGAAGCAGCGGTAACCGGCAAGCGCGATTATCTGCGCGGCCTGAAAGAAAACGTCGTAGTGGGTCGTCTGATTCCGGCAGGTACCGGTCTGACTCACCACGCGGAACGTCGCCGCAAACGCGAAGACGTCGAGCGCCTGTACAATCCCTCGGCGACCGAGGTAGAGCAGGAGCTGGGAGCTCAGTTGACCGCATTGGATTCCGACGACGAGCTCTAACATTGAGACCTGACCCTTTGGCATCATGGTCCTGTCGGTTTAGCGACCGGCAGGACTTGACGTCGGCTAGGGTCAGCCTTTAGAATGCGCAGCCTTTAACAGTGGGGTGGGTACGCCCGCATCCGCTGGAAGGCCAGGCAACCATTGGAGTCAGCTAAACACCATGGCAACGATTAATCAGCTAGTGCGCAAGCCGCGTAAGCGCCCCGTCACCAAGAGTGACGTGCCCGCGCTTCAGGCTTGTCCGCAAAAGCGCGGCGTATGTACGCGCGTTTACACCACCACCCCGAAGAAGCCCAACTCGGCCCTGCGTAAGGTTTGCCGTGTGCGCCTTACCAACGGCTTCGAAGTGGCTTCCTATATCGGTGGTGAAGGTCACAACCTCCAGGAGCACTCTGTTGTGCTGATTCGTGGCGGTCGTGTGAAGGACTTGCCCGGTGTGCGTTATCACACCGTTCGCGGCGCCCTTGACACCTCTGGCGTACAGAATCGGAAGCAGGGTCGTTCCAAGTACGGTACCAAGCGTCCGAAGTCCTAATTCGGTGCTGCGTCGCGTAAGCGGCGTCCGTACGAGATGTTTATCACGCATATGATGGTCTGATAAGAGTAAGGTCGGGCGGCACTTCGCGAAATCGCTTGTGTGAGTTCCGAGTTTACCTGAAGGATCCTTAAATTGAGGGCTTATCATGCCTAGAAGAAGAGTTGTAGCTAAGCGCGAAATCCTGCCGGATCCCAAGTTCGGAAGTGAGCGCCTGGCGAAGTTCATGAACCACCTGATGTTCAGCGGCAAGAAGTCCATAGCTGAGCGCATCGTTTATGGTGCGTTGGACAAGGTTGCCGAGCGTAGTAAAGAAGAGCCGCTGGAGATCTTCGACAAGGCGCTGGAAGCTATCCAGCCGATGGTCGAGGTAAAGTCGCGCCGTGTCGGTGGTGCGACTTATCAGGTGCCGGTTGAAGTTCGTCCGTCACGTCGCCAAGCGCTCGCCATGCGCTGGCTGGTTGACGCGGCGCGTCGTCGCGGTGAGAAAACGATGGTTCAGCGTCTTGCAGGCGAAATGCTGGATGCCGCTGAAGGCAAGGGTTCTGCCGTCAAGAAGCGCGAAGACGTGCATCGTATGGCAGAAGCCAACAAGGCCTTCTCGCACTACCGTTTTTAAGATCGGCGCTTTTAGCATCAGCGTTTTTAAATTCGGCGTTTTCTGGGGATGCTTTTTTGCTACTGCGCCGTGTCGAGATCAGTGAGCGTCAGTTGCAAGATGCCGCCGCTATCATGATTGATGGCGGCGGTGGCATAAGCAAAAAACGCACCTCCAGATTCACGAGCATCGCCAACAAACGGGAGTTCCACCGTGGCACGCAAGACTCCACTAAATCGTTACCGTAATATCGGTATCGTCGCTCACGTCGACGCGGGTAAAACCACGACGACTGAGCGTGTACTGTTCTACACCGGCCTTTCCCACAAAGTGGGTGAGGTGCATGACGGTGCGGCGACCATGGACTGGATGGAGCAGGAGCAGGAGCGTGGTATTACTATCACCTCAGCTGCGACTACCTGTTTCTGGCAGGGCATGAGCAAGCAGTTTCCTGAGCACCGCATCAACATCATCGACACACCGGGGCACGTTGACTTCACCATCGAAGTTGAGCGTTCCCTGCGCGTACTTGATGGGGCGGTTGTCGTACTGTGCGGTTCCTCCGGCGTTCAGCCGCAGACCGAGACAGTATGGCGCCAGGCCAACAAGTACGAAGTGCCGCGCATGGTCTTCGTCAACAAGATGGACCGGACCGGTGCCGACTACTTCATGGTCGTCGACCAGTTGAAAGAGCGCCTGGGTGCCAATGCCGTGCCCATCCAGATCAACTGGGGCACGGAAGAGAACTTCAAGGGCGTCATCGACCTGATCCAGATGAAGGGCATCCTTTGGGACGAAGAGAACCTGGGCATGAATTATGACCTGGTTGATATTCCCGAAGAGCTGGTCGAAACGGCAGAAACCTACCGCGAGCAGATGGTCGAAGCCGCGGCAGAAGGTTCTGATGAGTTGATGGAAAAGTATCTCGAAGGTGGTGAGTTGACCATCGAAGAGATCAAGGCAGGTCTGCGTGCGCGCACCCTGGCTAACGAAATCGTCCTCATCACCTGCGGTTCCGCCTTCAAGAACAAGGGCGTTCAAGCAGTGCTGGACTGCGTCATCGAGTACATGCCGTCGCCGACTGAAGTCAAGGCGATCGAAGGCGAGCTTGATGATAAAGACGGTACTATCGATACCCGTGAAGCGGACGATAATCAGCCGTTTGCTGCCTTGGCGTTCAAGATTGCCACCGACCCCTTTGTGGGTACCCTGACGTTTATTCGCGTCTACTCGGGCGTTTTGAATTCTGGTGATGGCGTCTATAACTCGGTCAAGAGCAAGAAAGAGCGTGTTGGACGTATCGTTCAGATGCACTCGAATTCGCGCGAAGAAATCAAGGAAGTACGCGCGGGCGATATCGCGGCTTGTATCGGTCTGAAAGATGTCACCACCGGGGACACCCTGTGTGATATCAATCACAAGATCGTGCTTGAGCGTATGGAATTCCCCGACCCGGTTATCTCGGTAGCGGTTGAGCCGAAGTCCAAGGCTGACCAGGAAAAGATGGGTGTTGCTCTGGGTAAATTGGCCCAGGAAGACCCGTCCTTCCAGGTGAAAACCGACGAAGAGACTGGTCAGACGATCATTTCGGGAATGGGCGAGCTTCACCTCGATATTCTTGTCGACCGTATGCGTCGCGAGTTCAAGGTAGAAGCCAATATCGGTAAGCCGCAGGTGGCCTACCGTGAAACGATTCGCGGCAGCGTCGAGCAGGAAGGCAAGTTCGTACGCCAGTCTGGCGGTCGTGGTCAATACGGTCACGTTATCATGCGTATCGAGCCGTTGACCTACGAGGAGAAAGGCGAAGGGGATGATGAAATCTTCTTCAAATTCAACTCGGAAATCGTCGGTGGTGTGGTTCCCAAGGAATACATCCCGGCAGTAGAGAAAGGGGCATACGAGCAGCTGAAAAATGGCGTCATTGCGGGTTACCCGATGATTGACGTTAAAGTGACGCTGTTTGATGGCTCCTATCACGACGTGGACTCCAACGAGACTGCGTTCAAGATTGCTTCTTCTATGGCAGTGAAAGAAGGTGCCAGGAAAGCCAAGGCCGTGCTGCTGGAGCCGGTGATGAAGGTCGAAGTCGTGACCCCCGAAGAGTTTATGGGTGACGTCATGGGCGACCTGAACCGTCGTCGCGGCCTGGTCCAGGGCATGGATGATTCCTCGTCTGGTAAAATCATTCGTGCAACGGTGCCGCTGGGTGAGATGTTCGGTTATGCAACCGATCTCCGCTCGCAAACCCAGGGCCGTGCGAGCTACTCTATGGAGTTCGCGAAGTACGAGGAGGCGCCCTCCAGCGTCGTTGAAGCCGTCATCAACCAAAACGGTTAACCGTTAGCTAACGTAAAGAGGTTATAGCAGTGGCTAAGGAAAAATTTGAACGTTCCAAACCGCATATCAACGTCGGCACCATTGGTCACGTCGACCACGGTAAAACGACTCTGACTGCGGCCTTGACCCGCGTTTCCGCTGAAGTATTCGGTGGTGACTGGAGTGAGTTCGACGCCATCGATAACGCGCCGGAAGAGCGTGAGCGCGGTATCACCATCGCGACGTCTCACGTGGAGTACCAGTCCGAGACGCGTCACTACGCACACGTTGACTGCCCGGGGCACGCCGACTACGTCAAGAACATGATCACCGGTGCTGCGCAGATGGACGGCGCAATCCTGGTATGTTCTGCCGCCGACGGCCCGATGCCGCAAACGCGTGAGCACATCCTGCTGTCTCGCCAGGTAGGCGTTCCGTTCATCGTTGTGTTCCTGAACAAGGCGGACATGGTCGATGACGAAGAGCTGCTCGAGCTGGTTGAAATGGAAGTTCGTGAACTTCTCGACCAGTACGATTTCCCGGGTGACGACACGCCGATCATCACTGGTTCTGCGTTGATGGCTCTGGAAGGCAAGGACGACAACGGCATGGGTACGACTGCCGTTGCCAACCTGATCAAGGCGTTGGATGAGTACATTCCGGAGCCTGAGCGTGCCATCGATCAGCCGTTCCTGATGCCGATCGAGGACGTATTCTCTATCTCTGGCCGTGGTACTGTTGTTACCGGTCGTGTAGAGCGCGGCATCATCAAGGCGGGCGAAGAAGTTGAAATCGTCGGTATGCGCGACACGACCAAGACGGTCGTTACCGGTGTTGAAATGTTCCGTAAGCTGCTCGACGAAGGTCGTGCAGGCGAGAACGTTGGCGCCCTGCTGCGTGGTACCAAGCGTGATGACGTTGAGCGTGGTCAGGTTCTGGCGAAAACCGGCACCATCACCCCGCACACCGTCTTTGAAGCAGAAGTCTACGTACTGTCCAAAGAAGAAGGTGGTCGTCACACGCCTTTCTTCAAGGGCTACCGTCCGCAGTTCTACTTCCGTACCACTGACGTCACCGGTACCTGTGAACTGCCGGAAGGCGTTGAGATGGTCATGCCGGGCGACAACGTGAAAATGGTTGTCACCCTGATCGCTCCGATCGCCATGGACGAAGGTTTGCGCTTCGCGATTCGTGAAGGCGGCCGTACCGTTGGCGCTGGCGTTGTGGCCAAAATCATTCAGTAAGTTGATTCGCTGAATGTGAAAGGGGGCTCGTTTGAGCCCCCTTTTCTGCGCACCTCTAGCAAATGTTTGACATGGGCTTTTGGCGTGCCTATAATGCGCATCCTTTGAATGCGTGGGTAGACGGCTCGCGCCGTCGACATCCATTGGAGTTTAGGGCAAATGCAGAACCAAAAGATTCGCATTCGGTTGAAAGCGTTCGACCATCGCCTGATCGATCAGTCCACAGCGGAGATTGTTGAAACCGCTAAGCGTACTGGTGCTCAGGTTCGTGGTCCGATTCCGCTGCCAACCAACCGCGAGCGCTACACCATTCTGATCTCGCCGCACGTCAACAAGGACGCGCGTGACCAGTATGAGATTCGTACGCACAAGCGTGTGCTCGACATTGTTGAGCCGACCGAGAAAACCGTTGATGCGCTGATGAAGCTCGATCTCGCCGCTGGCGTAGACGTGCAAATCAAGCTCGACTAATCACACTAGACACTTGCGGCCCAGCGCTCATTACGAAATAACCTTGAGCAGCAGCCGCCGCGTCGTGAGACGCCACACAATGTGCTAGTGGAATGCTCTGGAAAGGGCAGCCATAGCGGGTGATAGCCCCGTACACTATAGGAGAACTGAGAATGACTATCGGTTTAGTCGGTAAAAAGGCCGGGATGACTCGTGTCTTTACCGAAGACGGTGCATCAGTGCCCGTAACCGTTATTGAGGTTGATCCTAACCGTGTTACACGCGTTAAATCTGTCGAGTCTGACGGTTACGCGGCGGTTCAGGTAACAACCGGCTCTCGCAAGGCCAAACACCTCAGCAAAGCCCAGGCGGGTCAATTTGCCAAGGCGGGTGTTGAGGCTGGTCGTTCACTGATGGAGTTTCGTCTGGAAGATGGCGAAGAAGCTCCTGAAGTCGGC
This sequence comes from Halomonas sp. A40-4, assembly GCF_015767635.1. Lineage (GTDB taxonomy): Bacteria > Pseudomonadota > Gammaproteobacteria > Pseudomonadales > Halomonadaceae > Vreelandella > Vreelandella janggokensis. The sequence continues at coordinate 171,160 of NZ_CP065230.1, forward strand.
GGCGAACTCACCGTATCCCTCTTCGAAGCTGGTCAGATGATCGATGTGACCGGTACCTCCAAGGGTAAAGGTTTCCAGGGTGCCGTTAAGCGCTGGAACTTCCGTACCCAAGACAACAGCCATGGTAACTCGCTGTCGCATCGCGCGCCGGGTTCTATCGGTATGTGTCAGACCCCGGGTCGCGTTTTCAAAGGCAAAAAGATGGCCGGTCAAATGGGTAACGCCCGTTGCACCGTGCAGAGCCTAGAGATCGTCCGTGTCGACGCCGAGCGTAACCTGCTGCTGATCAAGGGCGCCGTGCCGGGTGCAACCGGTAGTGACGTTATCGTTCGCAGCGCCGTTAAAGCAGGCTGAAGGGGATAATTACCAATGAATCTGAATCTTGCTGCAGGCGCGGGTACCGTTGAAGTAGCCGACGCCACCTTTGGCAAAGAATTCAACGAAGCGCTGGTACACCAGGTCGTCACTGCCTATTTGGCTGGTGGTCGTCAGGGCACCCGTGCTCAAAAGAACCGTTCCGATGTTCGCGGTGGTGGTAAAAAGCCGTGGCGTCAGAAAGGGACTGGCCGTGCTCGTGCCGGTACCATCCGTTCGCCAATCTGGCGTAGCGGCGGTGTCACCTTCGCGGCGCGTCCGCAAGACTATACCCAGAAGGTGAACCGCAAGATGTATCGCGCCGCGATGCGCTCCATCTTGTCAGAGCTGGTACGTCAAGAGCGCCTGGTCGTGGTTGAAGAGTTCAACGTTGAAGCGCCGAAAACCAAGCAGGTCGCTGCCAAGCTGAAAGAGCTCAACCTTGAGAAAGTGTTGATCGTCACCGAAGACGTTGACGAAAAGCTCTATCTAGCCGCGCGCAACCTTCCTCACGTTGATGTGGTGGATGTTGCGGCCGCTGACCCGGTGAGCCTGGTTGCCTTTGATAAGGTCCTGGTCACCGTCTCCGCCCTGCGTAAATTCGAGGAGAAGCTGGCATGAACCAGGAACGCGTATTCAAGGTTCTGCTTGGACCGCACGTGACCGAGAAGGCCGCGATGGCTGCCGAGCGCAACCAGTACGTTTTTAAGGTGGCAACCGATGCTACCAAGCCCGAGATCAAGAAGGCCGTGGAAATACTTTTCGGCAAGAAGGTCGGTAGCGTTCAGGTACTGAACGTGAAGGGTAAAACCAAGCGTACTGCAAACGGCGTTGGCTTGCGTAAGGGTTACCGTAAAGCGTATGTAACCCTCGCTGCGGGTGAAACGCTCGAAGACTTCTCTGGCGCCGAATAAGGGCAGGAGTACGGATAATGGCAATCGTCAAGACCAAACCCACATCCGCCGGTCGTCGCCACGTCGTCAAGATCGTTGGCGAGGAACTGTACAAAGGCCGTGCCTATGCACCGCTTTTGGAAAAACAGTCCAAGTCCGGCGGCCGTAACAACTACGGTCGCATCACCACCCGCCACGTGGGCGGTGGTCACCGTCATCACTATCGGCTGATCGACTTCAAGCGCACCAAGGATGGCATTCCGGCCACCGTTGAGCGCCTGGAGCACGACCCGAACCGCAGTGCGCACATTGCGCTGCTGAAATACGCCGATGGCGAGCGTCGTTACATCATCGCACCGAAAGGTGTCAGCGCGGGTGACGTGCTGGAATCTGGTGTCAACGCGCCCATCAAGAAAGGCAATGCCTTGCCGCTGCGCAACATTCCGCTGGGTTCGACCGTTCACGGTATCGAACTGAAGCCGGGTAAAGGCGCGCAGATTGCTCGCAGTGCCGGTACTAGCGCTCAGCTGGTTGCGCGTGAAGGCAACTACGCCACCCTGCGTCTTCGCTCCGGCGAGATGCGCAAGGTGCTGGCTGAGTGCCGTGCGACCCTGGGCGAAGTGAGCAACTCCGAGCACAGCCTGCGTCAACTTGGCAAGGCCGGTGCGAAGCGCTGGAGAGGTGTGCGTCCGACTGTTCGCGGTGTCGCAATGAACCCGGTGGATCACCCGCACGGTGGTGGTGAAGGCCGCACCAGCGGTGGTCGTAACCCGGTCACTCCATGGGGTGTGCCGACCAAGGGTTATAAGACGCGTAAGAACAAGCGCACCGACAAGCTGATCGTACGTCGCCGCAAGGCTCGTAGCTGATCTAAATTGCCAAGACATTAAGAGGTAACGGCTGTGCCACGTTCACTAAAGAAAGGTCCTTTCATTGACCTTCATCTTTTGAAGAAGGTAGAGGCTGCAGTGGAAAAGAACGATCGCAAACCGATCAAGACCTGGTCGCGTCGTTCGATGATCCTGCCAAACATGGTGGGTCTGACCATCGCAGTCCATAATGGTCGCCAACACGTCCCGGTGCACGTCTCCGAGGAAATGGTTGGTCACAAGCTAGGCGAATTCGCTGCCACTCGCACTTATCGCGGGCACGTGGCGGACAAGAAAGCCAAACGGTAAGCCAAAGAGGATTGAGAGATGGAAGTCACAGCTAAGCTGCGTGGCGCCGGATTATCCGCCCAGAAGGCCCGTTTGGTGGCTGATCAGGTGCGCGGTAAACCTGTCGCCGAGGCACTCGACCTGCTGACCTTCTCACCGAAGAAGGCTGCCCAACTGGTCAAGAAAGTGCTTCAGTCCGCTATTGCAAACGCGGAAGAAAATAACGGCATGGACATTGACGAGCTGCGTGTCTCGACCATCTGCGTCGATGAGGGCATGACGCTCAAGCGTATCAAGCCGCGCGCCAAGGGGCGGGCGGATCGTATCTTGAAGCGCACCTGCCACATCACCGTCAAGGTAGCCGAGAAGTAGGAGTCGACCGATGGGTCAGAAAGTCAATCCAACAGGCATTCGACTGGGCATCGTCAAAGACCATGCTTCTGTCTGGTATGCCGAGCGCGGCGCATATGCCGATAAGCTCAATAACGATCTCGAAGTGCGAAGCTTCCTGGAGCAGCGTCTCAAAAACGCCTCCGTTAGCCGTATTCACATCGAGCGTCCGGCGAACAACGCCCGCATCACCATTCACACTGCCCGTCCGGGTATCGTGATTGGTAAAAAAGGTGAAGATGTCGACCGTCTGCGTCGCGATCTCACCGAGTTGATGGGTGTTCCTGTTCACGTGAACATCGAAGAAGTTCGCAAGCCGGAGCTGGATGCCAAGCTCGTCGCTGCTAACGTAGCGGGCCAGCTTGAGCGTCGTGTGATGTTCCGTCGTGCCATGAAGCGCGCGGTGCAAAATGCCATGCGTCTTGGCGCTGGCGGCATCAAGATTCAGCTGTCAGGTCGTCTGGGTGGTGCTGAAATCGCACGTACCGAATGGTACCGCGAAGGTCGTGTTCCGTTGCATACGTTGCGTGCGGACATTGACTACGCCACTTACGAAGCTCACACCACCTATGGCGTTATCGGCGTCAAAGTGTGGATCTTCAAGGGTGAAATCCTCGGCGGTATCGAGGAAGTTCGTGCCAAGGCTAAGCAACAGCAGCCTTCCGGCAACGCGCCCAAGAAGAAAGGTTCCAGGTAAGGGGAGAGCGAGTCGATGTTACAGCCCAAGCGTATGAAATTCCGCAAGATGCAGAAAGGCCGCAACCGTGGCCTGGCGCATCGCGGAAGCAAGATCAGCTTCGGGGAGTACGGTCTGAAAGCTACCGGTCGTGGTCGCGTTACTGCGCGCCAGATCGAAGCCGGCCGTCGTGCGATCACACGTCACGTTAAACGTGGCGGTAAGATTTGGATCCGCGTTTTCCCTGACAAGCCGATTTCCAAAAAGCCGCTCGAAGTTCGTATGGGTAAAGGTAAAGGCTCCGTCGAATACTGGGTAGCCCAGATCCAGCCGGGTCGGGTCCTGTATGAAATCGAAGGTGTGCCTGAAGAGCTCGCTCGTGAAGCGTTTGAGCTTGCCGCACAGAAAATGCCCATATCCACCACCTTTGCGAAACGGACGGTGATGTGATGAAAGCCCAGGAAATTCGTGAAAAGTCCGCAGGAGAGCTCCATGAGCAGCTCCTCGAACTCCTCCGCGAGCAGTTCAACCTGCGCATGCAGAAGGCCACCGGCCAACTGAGCCAGACTCATCTGCTCAAGCAGGTCCGTCGGGATATTGCCCGTGTGAAGACTGTGCTCAACGAGAAGGCAGGTGACTGAGATGGCCGAAGAGAAAAAAGCACGTACGCTCACCGGCAAGGTGGTGAGCGACAAGATGGATAAGTCCATCGTCGTAATGATCGAGCGTCGTGAGCGTCACCCGATCTACGGAAAATACGTTAAGCGCTCCACCAAGCTGCACGCCCATGATGAGGCGAACCAGGCTAAGGCAGGCGATACGGTTTCCATTGAGGAGTGCCGTCCGCTTTCCAAGAAGAAAGCCTGGGCGCTAATCGAGGTGGTCGAGCAGGCCAAGGGGTAACCCATGAACCTGCTTAACCAGTGCAGTCAGATTAGGTTTGGAGAAAACCGATGATTCAGACTCAGACAATGCTGGATGTCGCCGACAACAGCGGAGCGCGCCGGGTGCAGTGCATCAAGGTGTTGGGCGGTTCACACCGTCGTTACGCTCGCATTGGTGACATCATCAAGGTAACGGTGAAGGAAGCCATTCCGCGTGGCAAGGTCAAGAAAGGCCAGGTCATGAAAGCGGTTGTGGTCCGGACCCGTAGTGGCGTCCGTCGTAACGACGGTTCGCTGATCCGTTTCGATGGAAATGCGGCGGTTTTGTTGAATAACACCAACGAACAGCCAGTCGGTACTCGTATTTTCGGGCCGGTCACTCGTGAGCTTCGTAACGAGAAGTTCATGAAGATCATTTCCTTAGCGCCTGAAGTGCTGTAAGGAGCGAGGCGGATATGCAAAAAATCAAACGTGACGATGAAGTCATCGTCATCGCCGGGAAGGATAAGGGCAAGCGTGGCACCGTTAAGCGGGTACTAGAAAACCGTTTCTTGGTGTCCGGTGTGAACATGATTAAACGTCACACCAAGCCAAATCCCATGGCGGGAAATCAGGGCGGTATCGTCGAGCGTGAGGCTCCGATTCACGCGTCCAACGTAGCCATCTTCAATTCGGAGACCGGTAAGGCGGATCGCGTCGGCTTCCAAGTGAAGGAAGACGGTACCAAGGTACGTATCTACAAGTCGACGCAGACGCAGATCGACGCCTAACGCGAGTCGGGTAGCAAAATGGCGAACTTGAAAGAACGTTATCAAAACGAGGTCGTAGCACAGCTCAAAGAGCAGTTCAGCTACGCCAACGTAATGCAGGTACCCCGCATCACGAAAGTGACGCTTAATATGGGTATCGGCGATGCGGTCAGCGATAAAAAGCTGATCGACAATGCCATCGGCGACCTGGAGATGTTGTCCGGTCAAAAGCCGCTGGTGACCAAGGCACGCAAGTCCATCGCGGGCTTCAAGGTGCGTGAAGGTTGGCCGATCGGTATCAAGGTAACACTGCGCGCTGAGCGTATGTGGGACTTTCTGGACCGTCTGGTCAACATCGCGATTCCTCGCGTGCGTGACTTCCGTGGTCTCAACCCGAAGTCCTTCGACGGTCGCGGCAACTACTCCATGGGTGTGCGTGAACAGATCATCTTCCCGGAGATCGAGTATGATAAGATCGATCGTATCCGTGGGTTGGACGTCACTATCACCACTACCGCCAACACCGACGAGGAAGGTCGCGCGCTACTAACCGCGCTGAACTTCCCGTTCAAGAAATAAGGGTTGGATCATGGCTAAAAAAAGCATGGTAGAGCGTGAGCTAAAGCGCACCAAGCTGGTCGAGAAGTATGCGGCCAAGCGCGCTGAGCTCAAGGCAATCATCGTAGATGTGAACGCTTCTGAGGAAGATCGCTTCGAGGCGACGCTGAAGCTGCAGCAACTGCCGCGCGACTCAAGCCCGGTACGTCAGCGTAATCGCTGCCGTGTCACAGGCCGTCCGCACGGTTTTTACAACAAGTTCGGCCTCGGCCGTAACAAGCTGCGTGAAGCCGCCATGCGTGGCGACGTTCCTGGTCTGAAAAAGTCCAGTTGGTAACGCCACGTAGAATCATCAGGAGCGCACATTAAATGAGCATGCAAGACACTCTGGCGGATATGTTTACCCGTATCCGCAATGCGCAGATGGCCACCAAGGAGACGGTCACCATGCCGTCTTCCAAGTTGAAAGTGGAAGTGGCCCGCGTGCTGAAAGAAGAGGGCTACATCACCGATTTCACGGTGGCTGAAAGCACCAAGCCCGAATTAACCGTGACTCTCAAGTACTTTGAGGGCAAGCCGGTTATCGACCATATCCAGCGGGTTTCCAAGCCGTCTTTGCGCCGTTACATGGGCAAGGACAACCTGCCTAAGGTCGCCGACGGTCTGGGTATTGCGATCGTTACCACCTCCAATGGGGTGATGACCGATCGTGCTGCTCGCCAGGCGGGTGTTGGTGGCGAAGTCATCTGCACCGTATTCTAGGAGGCTGGAATGTCCCGCATAGCGAAATATCCGGTTAAAGTGCCTGCCGGCGTTGAGATCAAAATCGATGCCGACCAGCTGACCGCCAAGGGCGGCCAGGGCACGCTGTCAATGACCATTCACCACGATGTGGTAGTGGCTCAAGAAGATGGCCAGCTGACCTTCGCCCCGAGTGAATCTGCCAAGAGCTGGGCAATGGCCGGTACAACCCGCGCCTTGGTTCAGAACCTGGTGACGGGCGTATCCGAGGGTTTTACACGAACTCTCGAAATTGTTGGCGTCGGTTATCGTGCCCAAGTTAAGGGCCAGACGCTCAATCTTTCACTGGGCTTCTCGCACCCGGTCGACTACGAACTGCCTGAAGGTGTCTCAGCGGAAACGCCGAAAAACACCGTGATCGTGCTGAAAAGCGCGGACAAGCAGCAGCTCGGTCAGTGCGCCGCGGAAATCCGCGCCTTCCGTCCCCCCGAGCCGTATAAAGGCAAGGGTGTTCGGTACGCCGACGAGCAGGTGCGTCGCAAAGAAGCCAAGAAGAAGTAAGGCAGGGTTATGAACGCGAAGAAAGAATCTCGTCTCCGTCGTGCCCGCCGTGCTCGCGCCAAGATCCGCGAGCTGGGCGTGTATCGCCTGTGCGTCAACCGTACCCCGCGTCACATCTATGCGCAGATTATCTCGCCGGATGGTGGCAAAGTGTTGGCTAGCGCATCTACGCTGGACAAAGCACTGCGCGAGGGTGCGACTGGTAACTCGGAAGCCGCTACGAAAGTCGGCGAACTGATTGCCGAACGCGCTAAAGAAGCAGGCATCACCCAGGTGGCCTTCGACCGTGCTGGCTTTAAGTATCACGGTCGCGTCAAGGCTCTGGCCGACGCCGCGCGTGAAGGCGGCCTGGAATTCTAAAGGGTTTTTACGATGGCGAAGAACGAACAGCAAAGCGGTGATCTGCAGGAAAAACTTGTGCAGGTCAACCGCGTCGCCAAGGTGGTCAAAGGTGGTCGTATTTTCGGCTTCACCGCACTGACCGTCGTTGGTGATGGTAAAGGTCGTGTTGGTTTCGGTCGTGGTAAGGCGCGTGAAGTGCCGATCGCGATTCAGAAAGCCATGGACCAAGCTCGTCGCAACATGGTCAAGGTCAACCTTTCAGGCCATACGCTGCAATACCCGGTTAAAGCCCGTCACGGTGCTTCCAAGGTATACATGCAGCCAGCCTCTGAAGGTACCGGCATTATCGCCGGTGGCGCCATGCGCTCTGTATTGGAGCTCGCTGGTGTCCATGACGTACTGGCCAAGTGCTACGGTTCCACTAACCCGGTTAACGTGGTGCGAGCGACTGTTAAAGGTCTCGCTTCCATGCAAGCACCGGATGACGTGGCCGCCAAGCGCGGCCTGTCTGTCGAAGCGATCACGGGGTAAGGCACCATGGCAGCAACGATCAAGGTTACCCAGATCCGCAGCACCATCGGCGTTCAGCCCAGGCACAAGGCGACTATCAACGGCCTGGGTCTGCGTCGCATCGGTCATTCGGTTGAGCTGGAAGACACCCCTGCCGTACGCGGCATGATCCACAAGGTTAACTACCTTGTGCGCGTTGAGGGAGAGTAATCCATGAAACTCAATACCTTGAGCCCGGCAGCGGGCTCTAAACACGCTGCAAAGCGCGTTGGTCGTGGTATCGGTTCCGGTCTGGGCAAGACCGGTGGCCGAGGCCACAAAGGTCAGAAAGCACGCAGCGGTGGCAGCGTCAAGCCAGGTTTCGAAGGCGGTCAGATGCCGTTGCAGCGTCGTCTGCCGAAATTTGGTTTCACCTCGGCCAAGTCGATGGTCTCGGAAGAGGTTCGCCTGGCTGAGCTGGCCCAAGTGGCCGGCGAAGAGGTGACACTCGAGACGCTGAAGCAGGCAAACGTGCTGAAGGATGCAACGCTACACGCGAAGATCATCCTTTCTGGCGAACTGAAAAAAGCGGTTACCGTTCGCGGCATCAAGGTCACCAAAGGTGCCCGTGAAGCGATCGAAGCCGCTGGCGGCAAGGTAGAGGACTAAATGGCCAAGTCAGGAAACATGCCGGCGATGGGCAGCGGTCTGAGTGAACTGTGGGCGCGTTTGCGCTTCGTGCTCCTCGCCATCGTGGTGTACCGTATTGGTGCCCACATTCCCGTTCCCGGTATCAATCCTGACCAGCTTGCTGCCTTGTTCAGGGAGCAACAGGGCACCATTCTGGGCATGTTCAACATGTTCTCGGGTGGTGCGCTGGAGCGCATGAGTGTCCTCGCCCTGGGCATAATGCCCTATATTTCGGCGTCGATTATCATGCAGCTGATGACTGCGGTCTCTCCCCATCTTGAACAGCTCAAGAAGGAAGGTGAGGCCGGCCGCCGCAAGATTAGCCAGTACACCCGCTACGGTACGGTGCTACTGGCGTTTATTCAGGCTGTCGGTATGTCTGTCGGTCTGGCTAGCCAGGGTATCGCGTACACCGCTGACTTCAGCTTCTATTTTACCGCCGTGATTACGTTCGTATCGGGTGCGGTATTCATGATGTGGCTAGGTGAGCAAATTACCGAGAAAGGCATTGGCAACGGTATTTCGTTGCTGATCTTTGCCGGTATTGTGGCTGGGCTGCCCAGTGCGGCAGGTCAGGCGTTTGAATTGGCTCGCAACGAAGGGGCCTGGAACGTACTGCCACTGTTAGCGCTATCGGCACTGGGTATCGCGACTGTTGCGTTCGTGGTGTTCATTGAACGCGGTCAACGCCGCCTTAAAGTGAATTACCCGCGGCGCCAGGTCGGCAACAAGATGTATGCAGGGCAAAGCAGCTACCTGCCATTGAAAGTGAACATGGCGGGGGTCATTCCAGCCATTTTCGCCTCCAGTATCCTGCTCTTCCCGGCTTCAATCGGCCAATGGGTGGGTTCAGGTGATGGCATGGAGTGGTTGCAGCGTGCCTCGCAAGCATTAGGTCCCGGCCAACCGCTTTACATCTTGCTTTTTGGGGCGGCAGTGGTATTCTTCTGCTTCTTTTACACAGCGCTGGTCTTCAACCCCAAGGACGTAGCTGACAATCTGAAAAAGTCAGGTGCATTCCTGCCGGGTATTCGTCCTGGCGAGCAGACCGCTCGCTATATTGACAAGGTCATGACGCGTTTAACGTTGTTTGGTGCCTTGTACATCACTGCGGTTTCCTTGATGCCCCAGTTCCTGATCGTAGCGTGGAACGTACCGTTCTTCTTTGGTGGTACCTCGCTTCTGATCGTGGTCGTGGTCATCATGGACTTCATGGCCCAGGTGCAATCGCATCTCATGTCGCATCAATATGACTCAGTGATGAAGAAGTCCAACCTGAAAGGCTACGGTAGTGGCGGCATCATGCGCTAAGGCGCCTGCCGTCCGTATTGGAGAGAACGATGAAAGTTCGAGCTTCCGTAAAGAAAATGTGCCGTAACTGCAAGATTATTCGTCGCAATGGCGCAGTCCGCGTCATCTGCATCGAACCGCGGCACAAGCAGCGCCAGGGTTAATTTCCTGGTCTGTATTAAGCGGGTGCCGGCATACCCCTTGCCTTCGGGTGTACAAAGGGGGTATGCTGTTGCGCCTTTTAAAGATGATTAACGAGCAAGCCGCTCAAATTTCGGAGTAAGCTGATGGCCCGTATTGCAGGCGTCAATATCCCGGACAACAAGCATGCGGCGATCTCGCTGACCTATATCTTCGGGATTGGCCGTACACGTGCAGAGCACATCTGTGTTGCTGCCGGTATCGCGCCGACTGCCAAGATCCAGGACCTGTCTTCTGAAGAAGTCGACACCCTGCGTTCTGAAGTTGGTAAGTACACCGTAGAGGGCGACCTTCGTCGTGATGTCACGCTTAACATTAAGCGTCTCATGGACTTAGGTTGTTTCCGTGGTCTGCGTCATCGTCGTAGTCTTCCGCTGCGTGGTCAGCGGACTAAGACTAACGCGCGTACCCGTAAGGGCCCGCGTAAGCCGATCCGCAAATAACACGCACGTTCTGGCGTAAAGACAGGAATAGACATCAACATGGCTAACCCGCGTAGTAACCGTAAAAAGGTTAAAAAGCAGGTAGTGGATGCCGTAGCGCATATCCATGCCTCTTTTAACAACACGATCGTGACGATCACAGACCGCCAGGGCAACGCTCTGTCATGGGCGACTGCCGGTGGTTCGGGTTTTCGTGGTTCTCGCAAGAGCACCCCGTTCGCTGCTCAAGTGGCAAGTGAACGTGCAGCAACTGCTGCAGCCGAGTATGGTGTGAAAAACGTAGACGTGCTGGTCAAAGGCCCAGGTCCCGGTCGTGAATCCGCCGTGCGCGCACTGAATGCCGCCGGCTTCCGCGTGCAAAGCATTATCGACGCGACGCCCATCCCCCATAATGGCTGCCGTCCGCCGAAGAAACGCCGCGTTTAAGGAGACAGATTCATGGCTCGTTATATTGGACCGAAGTGCAAACTGTCTCGTCGTGAAGGCACCGACCTCTTTTTGAAGAGTGGTGTGACTCCCTTCGAGAAAAAGTGTAAATCCGAGCAGATTCCGGGTGTACACGGCCAGCGCCGTCAACGTCTTTCAGACTACGGCTTGCAGCTTCGCGAGAAGCAAAAAGTACGTCGTATGTACGGCGTACTCGAAAAACAGTTCCGTAACTACTACAAAGAAGCCGCTCGCCTGAAAGGCGCGACCGGCGAAGTATTGTTGCAGTTGCTCGAATCCCGACTGGATAACGTCGTCTACCGTATGGGCTTCGGCTCGACTCGCTCTGAAGCGCGTCAGCTGGTCAGCCACAAGGCGATTAGCGTGAACGGTCGCAGCGTTAACATAGCTTCCTATCAAGTGAAGCCGGGCGACGTTGTTTCCATTCGCGAAAAGGCGAAGAACCAGGCTCGCATTCAAAACGCGTTGTCCATTGCGGCCAACCGTGGTGATGTGGCGTGGATCGAAACCGACGCCAAGAAGATGGAAGGCACTTTCAAGGCTCTGCCTGAACGCGGTGACCTGTCTGCCGACATCAACGAAAACCTGATCGTCGAGCTGTACTCCAAGTAAGCAGTTTTCTGTTTCTTGTCGACCTGGTGCCGGTTTAAGGCCAGCACCAGGTCGTACCGAGTACCAAGTATCCGTTTGGCAGCCTGAAAGGTGTTCATATGCAGCGTTCAGTGACAGAGTTTCTCCGTCCTCGTGACATCAAGGTCGAAGAAATCAGCGCACATCATGCCAAGATCGTACTCGAACCGTTCGAGCGCGGCTTTGGCCACACCCTGGGGAATGCACTGCGTCGCATTCTGCTTTCATCCATGCCCGGCTGTGCCGTGGTAGAGGCTGAGATTGCGGGTGTCGAGCACGAATATAGTGCTCTCGAAGGGGTGCAGGAAGATGTCATTGAAATCCTCCTGAACTTGAAAGATGTTGCGATCAAGATGCACAGCCGCGATGAGGCGGTGCTCTCGCTGAACAAGCAGGGCCCAGCCGTCGTCACCGCTGGCGACATTGCACTTGATCATAGCGTCGAAATCGTCAACCCGGACCACGTCATTGCACACGTCAATGAAGGTGCCGAGCTGAAGATTCAGCTTAAGGTAGCACTGGGTCGTGGCTACGAACCGGCTGACGCTCGTGGCTCTGATGAAGAGTCCCGTGCCATTGGCCGCCTGCAGCTGGATGCTACCTTCAGCCCTGTCCGCCGAGTTTCCTATGCGGTCGAAGCTGCTCGTGTCGAACAGCGGACCGACCTCGATAAGCTGATTATCGATCTGGAAACCGACGGTACTCTGGATCCGGAAGAGGCTATCCGCCGCAGTGCGACCATCCTGCAAGAGCAGCTGGCCGCCTTCGTCGACCTGGAAGCAGATAAAGAGCAGGAAGTCGAAGAGGAAGAGGATCACGTTGATCCGATCCTATTGCGCCCCGTAGACGATCTTGAGTTGACCGTTCGCAGCGCGAACTGCCTGAAAGCCGAGAATATCTATTATATCGGTGATCTGATTCAGCGCACTGAAGTTGAGCTGTTGAAGACCCCGAACCTCGGTAAAAAGTCCTTGAATGAAATCAAGGATGTATTGGCGGCGCGCGGCTTGTCCCTCGGCATGCGGTTGGAAAATTGGCCGCCGGCTAGCCTGAAGGACGACAAGGCCTCCGCGTGAGTGTCGACTCGAGTCCCAGTTTGGTAAGGAATTACAACCATGCGTCATCGTAAGAGTGGTCGTCATCTGAATCGTACCAGCTCGCATCGGCAGGCCATGTTCAAGAACATGTCTGTCTCGCTGGTCGAACATGAAGTTATCAAGACAACCCTGCCCAAAGCCAAGGAGCTGCGTCGCGTCATCGAGCCGCTGATCACCTTGTCTAAGCAGGATAGCGTTGCCAACCGCCGTTTGGCATTTGCCCGCACGCGCTCCAAAGAAGCCGTCGGCAAACTGTTCAACGAGTTGGGTCCGCGTTACGCCGAGCGTCCGGGCGGTTATGTCCGTATTCTCAAGTGCGGTTATCGTACCGGCGACAATGCGCCCATGGCATTCGTTGAGCTTGTCGATCGTCCGGTGATTGAAGAGGCCGTTGCAGAAGAGTAATTCCCTTTTGCTACACCTCGTCAACGCCAAAACCGACCCCTTGTGGGTCGGTTTTTTTATGGTGCCGATTAGCCAGTTCAACGTATATACTCAATGCATTAGCCTGAAGTAAAGGCCACTATCACGGCGCTGTTATAAAACAAAATGTCAGGGGGACGTATGATAGCGAGACAATGTCGGCGAGCCGTATCCATCAGAGCGGTATCGTTGTTGATAGGGGTATTGTTCATTGTCATGGCTCTACCCCTGCAAGCGGCTAACCCACGCTATGCGGGGATGGTCGTCGACCTCGATCAAGGTGAAGTACTGTATTCGGAAAATGCGGATGCTCGCCGTTACCCTGCCTCGCTGACCAAGGTCATGACCCTCTATCTGGCCTTTGAAGCGCTAGAAGAAGGGCGATTGCAGCTGGACCAACCGCTGCCGGTGTCGTCCCAGGCGGCGTCCATGCCTGCAACAAAGTTATGGCTTTCCCCCGGCAGCTCGATTCTGGTCGATGAAGCAATTCGTGCGCTCGCTGTCCGCTCGGCCAATGACGTAGCGGTCGTCATGGCAGAGGCGTTGGGGGGTAGCGAACGTCGCTTTGCCCAGTTGATGACGGAAAAAGCCCGCGAACTGGGAATGCGCCATACCACCTTCCGCAATGCCTCGGGGCTTCCCGATGATCGGCAGGTCACCACGGCGCGCGACATGGTCACGCTTGCGGTACGTGTAATGCGGGATTTCCCCGAGTACTATCACTATTTTGGTCTTCAGGCGTTCACTTACCGCGGCACTCGGCACACCAGTCACAACCGACTGGTACGTGACTACCCCGGGGCCGATGGCTTGAAAACCGGTTTTATACGCGCTTCAGGCTTCAACGTGATTACCACGGCCAAGCGCGGTGACCGGCGCTTGATGGCTATTGTGATGGGCGGATTTACCGCTCAGTCCCGGGATAAGCACATGGCAAATCTGCTGGATCGGGGCTTTGCCCGTGCAGCCCTCCTTGATAAGTCGAACTGGCTGGCCGACCTTGAATTTTCTGAAGAATACATGGCCTTTTCCCCAGCACCTTCTCATACGCCCGCGCCGTCGCCGACGCCAACACCCGCACCGGTCGAATCTTCACCCGTTGTCGCGTCTTACTCGCCTGAAACAGCTCCATTTGAACCGCCGGGCGTGGCAGCACAAGCTCCAGAACCACGAACGGATCCCTTGCAGGCCTTTATCGACCGCGAGCGCGCTATGGCATCCCGTGCCGCAGGTGGCTGGGGTATTCAAGTAGGCGCTTTCAGTCAGGAAGATCAAGCCCAGCGCTATGCACGTGAAGCTGCCGCGTACTTGCCACGTGACCTCGATGGTCAAGTGGCGATAGACGACACCTCCGTAGGTCAGAACCCGATATTTCGTGCCCGGCTGATGGCGCTGGAAGAACAACAGGCACATCAGGCATGCGAACAGCTGCGCTCGCGGGGAATGGACTGTATGGTCGTTAACGCCAGCCTGTAGCATTGAAAAGAGCCCAAAACCCCGCCAAAGGCTCTTTGGCGGGGTTTTTACTTTTCAGATCATCAATTCGAGCTAGCAGCCTGTCGGACTTAACACTGATCTACTGCGAATCCCGGTATTTTGGCCAACTTTATTCGATCGATTTCGTTAAATAGCGCGCTATTCGCCTCAATCGATCGATAAATTTGGCTCAAAATCCGTGCTTCTCGCGACGATCGGTCAAGCCCGACAGGCTGCTAGGAAATAAAAGGAGACGGCGGTGACGACGTCGCTGAAAGGCATACTTTGCATGTGTACGGGGGTGCTGTTCCTGGCACTGGGGGACGCCGTCTCCAAGTGGCTAGGCGAGGTGCACTCACCACTGCAGATCATCTTCTTTAGGGCGCTGATCTCGCTACCGCTGATTGCCCTGCTTGCCCACTTTGCTGGCGGCTTGCGCAAGTTACGGACCCGGCGACCGGGGGTGCACCTGCTACGCGGCTTGATCTATACCGCTACCATGGTCTGTTTCGTATGGGGTTTGACGCTATTACCGCTGGCTGAAGCCACGGCGATAGCCTTTGTCGCGCCGCTGTTTGTCACCGTGCTGTCGGTGCCGTTGCTGGGAGAACGTATTGAACCTCCGGTGCTTATTGCCTCACTGTTGGGGTTTGTCGGAGTGCTGATTATTGTTCGCCCTAACAGTGATGCCTTTCAACTGGGCGCCGTGGTGTTGGTGGGAGCGGCGCTGTTCTATGCCCTGATGATGATTACCGCACGCCGCTACGGGGGCCGTGAGCACCTTTGGGCGATGCTTTTCTACATGACCTCTGTGCCCTTGGTGGTGACGGGGCTGACCTTGCCTTGGGTTTGGCAGACGCCGCTGCCCTGGCACTGGCTGGGCTTTTTGGCGTCTGGCGTTCTGGGGGTAGGTGCGACGGCGTTTATTACCCTGGCATTTCGCTTCGCTCCCGCGGCGATAGCCGCCCCGTTTGATTACACCGCCATGCTCTGGGCAGTGCTGCTCGGCTGGTGGTTCTGGGGCGAACTGCCGGACCTCTGGGTATGGGTGGGCAGTGCCTTGATCATGGCGAGCGGCCTGGCGATTGCCTATCACGACCGTCGAACGACGTTAAAGCGGCGCCCAACGGCCTAGTACCGACTCTTAACGCCGGAAGGCGCGAGCCGCTGCCTCAGGGTCGGGCTGCCCGCAAATCGCCGAGATGACCGCTAGCCCGTCAGCGCCTGCCCGCCGTATCGCGCTCACGTGGCTGGCATTCAGCCCGCCGATGGCCACGCTGGGTATCGGGCAATCCTTGATCAAGGAGGCGAGACCGCCAAAGCCAATCGGTTGGGCGTGATCCGCTTTGCTGGGGGTGGCAAAGATCGGCCCGATGCCGACGTAGTCAAGCTGATCAATGGGCGCGTCATGCAGTTGCTCAACGGTGTTGATCGAGAGCCCCAATATGGCCTTTGGCCCCATCCCAGCCCGGGCCTGGCGAACCGTCGCATCGCTCTGACCCACATGCAGCCCATCGGCCTGACTGGCAAGTGCCACCTCAAGGCGGTCGTTGATGATCAACGCCACCCCAGTGCCTGCCAGCAGGGCTTTCAAACGTCGTGCCTGGTCGATCATCTGTGCATCGCTTGCCTGCTTGTCGCGCAGTTGCACCATGCTGACGCCGCCGCGGACCGCCTCGCTGACGGTATGCTCAAGACCATGGTGCTGGCAAAGGGTCGCGTCGGTGACCAGATAGAGCGACAGATCAAAGGGCATCGCTGACCTCCCGCTGGGCAAAGCGGTTAAGCTCATCAGGTGTCAGTTGGTAAAGCGCGTCCAACAAGGCAACGTAAAAGCTGCCGGGCCCCCTGGCAGCCTTGCCAGCACGCTCCCCGGCTGCCGCAAAGCACGCCACGGCGGCACTGCTGGCATTCAACGGCGCGTCCGGATTGGTGGCGACAAACGCGGCGACCAGGGCGCTAAGCCCACAGCCCAAGGTCGTGACGCGGGGCATCAAAGGGTGGCCGCCATTGATCGAGTAGCAGACTCGTCCGTCGGTGACCCTGTCCCGCTCACCGGTCATGGCCACAATACACTGTTGCCGCTCGGCAAGTGCCATGGCGGCCGTTATGGCATCGTCGGTAGACGCGGTGGCATCAACCCCCCTGCCCTGGTGGGCCAGCCCATTGAGCGACAGTATTTCAGAGGCGTTGCCACGGATGACGCTGGGCTTAAGGGCTAACAGGTCGGCACAGACCGTCTGGCGATAACGGGTCGCACCGACGGCGACGGGATCCAGTACCCAGGGCGTGCTGTGCTCGCGAGCCGTGCGCGCGGCAAGCAGCATGGCTTCCGCCCAGGGTGATGAAAGCGTCCCGATGTTGACCGACAGTGCATCGGCAAGCGCGGCGAACTCAGCGACTTCCTGGGTGGCATGCAGCATGGCAGGTGACGCCCCGGTGGCCAGCAGCAGATTGGCGGTGCTGTTCATCGCGACATAATTGGTGATGCAGTGAATAAGCGGGGTGGTATCGCGCAGCGTCATCAAGCTGTCGCCAAATGTGGTCATGAAATCCTCCCGGCAGGGAGGTGGTGACAGGGCACCACGACTCCCTACGCCGGTATTAGCCGGTTCAGGTTATAAGGGTGCTTCTCAGCCCGTTCAGTGACGAGCGCCCCTGTCGTGATCATACTATCCGTGCCTTAGGTGGGTCTGTAAAGCGTTGGATAGGCTCGTTTAACGAAACGAGATGCGTGTTCCGTAGGTGAGCATTTCATCGGGCGTCATGGCTTTCCCCTCAACACCGATCATTTCGTCGCCGCACTGATCGGCAAAGGTAAGCACGCCATGGGTCAAGCCCAATTCACCCAGAGTATCGCGGATTTCGCCAGTGCCCAGGAAGGTGCTGACGTGCCCTTGGGCATTGGATAAATCAGAAACCCCGTTGGCATGGTGAAAGCGCACCTTATAGATGCCATCCATTGATTCAACTTCCACAATCGGCGAGAAGCCGTTGCGGAGCGCCTGGGAAAGCTGCTTCAAGGTGATGTGATCGCCAAGGGTCATATCGATCGAGGTCATGACCTACTCCTGTTGGATACCCTTCCGGTGGGGATCAACTGATGGGGTGTATAAAATTTATAATGGAAGTGTAGGATGTTTGCACAGAATATCCAAGACGCAACCCTATCAATGCACGGCATCCAGGGCGTGTTGGCGCAAGGTTTCGAGGCCGATGATGTCGAGGGTTTTCTGGTTAGTGGCGGATAAGACGACAGGGGGCGCCAAGCCCACCTCGGCGGCTTCCAGCCAGCGTGATGCGCACAGGCACCAACGGTCACCGGGCCGCAGGCCAGGAAAGCCAAATTCAGGCCGCGGCGTTACCAGGTCGTTACCTTGTGCCAGTGAAAAGGCCAGAAACTCCTCCGTCAGCATGGCGCACACAGAGTGGACGCCCATATCATCCGCCCCCACGCGACAGAATCCATCGCGGTAAAAGCCGGTTTTGGGGTCATGGCAGCACGGGGTGAGCGGTTCACCCAGGACATTGAGATCGCGGGCCATAAGGCCTCCTTAGCGCAAGGACTGGTATTTTGTCAGACTGCCCTCATGATGAAATGACAGACAACTATCATTCTGGTGCGCCATGAGGGCGAGTCACGATGGTTGGTAAAGGCTGTTGGTAACAGATAGTTGGTACAGACAGTTGCTGAAGACTGCCAGCCAGGACTCTACAGCCTTGTACAAAGTAACCGAAACGTCAAAGGAGATAGTGCATGTCATTTCAAGGTGAGCAGCATCCAGGGGTTGCCCCGACGCCCAAGCAAACTCAGGGATTCCGTTTGAACCACACCATGTTGCGGGTCAAGGACCCCGAGCGTGCGCTGGCGTTTTATTCACAGGTGTTTGGTATGCAAGTGATGCGTCGACTTGATTTTGAAGAAATGCAATTTTCACTCTACTTTCTGGCTAATCTGGAAGACGGTGATCAGGTCCCTGAAGAGACGCAGGCAAGAACCGCCTGGACGTTTAGTCAAAAGGGACTTTTAGAGCTGACCCACAACTGGGGCACAGAAAACCAGAACGGCTTTGCCTACCACGATGGCAACGCCGAGCCCCAGGGGTTTGGCCATATCTGCTTTAGCGTGCCCGATCTGGCGGCGGCCCAGGCGTGGTTCGACGAGCACGACGTCACCTTCGTCAAGCGTGCCGATCAGGGAAAGATGCAAGACGTGATTTTCGTCAAAGACCCGGACGGCTACTGGATTGAAGTGATTCAAGCGGACCTGATGGCCGGCAAGGGCGACTAGCATGGCGCATTTGCTGTTTCGCCTGCGCCATGTGACCGACGAAGAGGCCATGGAAGTCCGCCAGTTGCTCGATGCCCATGGCCTGGATACTTACGAGACACAGGCTGGTTTCTTCCGGTTGGGCGTGGATGCCATCTGGCTGCGTGACCTAAGTCAACTTGAGGATGCCAACGCGCTACTGGCCGAGTATCAGGCCGAGCGCCAGGCGCGGGCCAGGCAAGAACACAACGAAGCCCTCGCACGGGGTGATGCACCCACCTTATGGCAGCGTTTTAGTGCCCACCCCGTGCAAATCACGCTGGTGGGCGTGGCCATCTTATTGCTGGTGGCGTTAACGCTGCTGCCCTTTCTGGCCCTAGGCTGAATCGTCCTGCACCGGCGGTAGGTGGCCGCGCTTGAGGTACATCTGCACGCCACTTTCCCCGGCAGTGAGGGTCAGCGCCATGCCGCTGGGGTAGCGGCACCAGCTACCAGCGGTGTATTCCCGGTCGCCGTCGCTCAAGGCGCCCTCCAGCACGAAAAACTCCAGCCCGCCGGTCAGCACCGGATACTCAATGGCCTGGCCAGCCTCCCAGTGTTCCAGGCTGACCCGCTCCTGTTTGAAGGTGTGCAGCATCTTGTAGCTGATGCCGGGGCGACGGTCCGGCTGCCAGGGCAGGCGGTGGGCGGGGACGGCAAGCTGTAGCTCATCGTTCTGGTCGAACTGGTGCAGCTTGACCAGTATCAGCGCGCCCTCATCGCCAATTTGCGGCGTGTGGGCGGTACCGATGGGGTTTCTCAAGTAGCTACCGGCGGCATAGCGACCATACTCGTCGGCAAACACACCCTCCAGCACTAAAATCTCTTCGCCACCACCGTGGATATGCGGGTCAAACTGGCTATTCGGCGCGTAGCGCACGAGGCTGGTGGCGCGCGCGACTTCGTCGCCAATACGGTCAAGCATCATCCGTTCGACGCCAGCACTGGGCGAGGCCACCCAGCGGTAATCTTCCGGTGTCACACAGGCAAAGCGGGTAAAGTCGGCGTTTAAACGCATGGGGCTGACTCTTGCAGGCAAAGGAAGTGGTGCTAGTCTCCTTATCGACAGCGAAAAATGCAACTTTCACTGACACTGTTCCTGCACTCAGTGCCCGTCGGTCAACGCGGTAAGGAGTTGATGAGCCACCTTGATGCGCGCCTGATTGGGGTAATTACGGTTTGCCAGCATCACGATACCGATCTGCTCGCTGGGCACAAAGACCACATAGCCGCCAAAGCCATTGGTGGAGCCCGTCTTGTTGTAGAGCGCCTGCTGCCTGGGGGGCTGTGGTGGGCTTAAGCGGCTGACGGGGTTGGCGTCGAGTATCATCTCAAGCGAGTTGCCCTGGACAAGCTTATCAAGGGGGACCGGGTAGGCGTAGCTTTCCCAGCCCAGCCCCTGGGTCATGTTGCCGACTTCAAAGTAACCGGCGCGCGTAGTCGCCATGGCCTGGCTGAGTGATCCATCAAGCCCGGCACCGTCCATATTCGCTTCTACAAACGCCAGTACGTCTGCCGCGGTCGATTTCAAACCGTAGGCCTGGGCATCCAGCATGCCCGGGTTCACCCTGATCGGCTCGTCGTCTTGAGAGTAACCGTAGGCGTAATGCGGCTGTTGCGGGTCAGGTACCTGGTAATAGCTGTTCTCAAGGCCCAGCGGTGTGAGCAGGTCTTCCTGCATCAGCGTCTCGAACCGCTTGCCAAGGCGTTGCGCGGCAAGATAACCGAACAGGCCCATACTCGGGTTGGAGTAGAGCCGGTGGCTACCGGGCGGTGATTCAGGCTGCCACTGGCGATAATAGTCCACCATCGCCGCTTCATCTTGTACCGCTTCCGGAAACTGGAGAGGCAGCTCACCTGCCGTGTAGGTACCCAGTTCCAGCAGGGTGATCTCATCGAAAGCGCTGCCTTCAAGGGCCGGCAAGTGCTGGCTGGCCGAATCAGTAAGCGACAGGTCGCCATTGGATGCCGCATAAGCCGCAAGCGTAGCGGTGAACACCTTGCTGATGGACCCAAGCTCGAACAGCGTCTCTTCGGTGACCGGCGTTTCTGCTTCCAGGTCGGCAACGCCATAATTAAAGTAATACGGCTGGCCGTTGATGCTCAGCGCAACGGACATCCCGGGAATACGATACTCGGCCATGAGCGGGGCGATCGTGTCGTTGACCAGCGCCTCGATGTTTGCGTTATCAACGTCTTCCAATGCCCAGGCAGTGCTGCCAATCAGAAGAGAACCTGTCATGATAAGGCCGGTTTTTGCTGCTAACATCCTGCACATACATGGCTCCTGTTGCAGTGGCAAGGTGAGTGTCAGTTGGCCGGGCGTAATCGCCCGCCGGTGCGAGCGTGAAAGTCGCTAATATAGGGTGAGCGGGTGAGTACGACAAACAGCGATATTTTGCCCAAGCCATTAGAAAAATTAGGGGGTCTGGATGGCGCGTTCTTATCTGCCGCTAAACGCGTTGCGCGCCTTTGAGGCGTCGGCGCGGCATTTGAGTTTTACCCAGGCAGCGGATGAGCTCTGCGTTACCCAGGCGGCCGTTAGCCACCAGGTCAAGCTGCTTGAAAGTCATTTGAAGGTACCGCTATTTAAACGTCTGCCCCGAGGGCTGATGTTGACGCAAGAAGGCGAGCGCTTGTTGCCGGTGCTGAACAGTGCCTTTGACCAGATGGGGCATACCCTAGACCGGATAGGCGAGAGCGGTTACCGGGAAGTGATACATGTGGGCGTAGTGGGGACCTTTGCCGTCGGCTGGCTATTGCCACGTCTGGATGATTTTCAGCAGCAGTACCCGTTTATCGACCTGCGCCTTTCCACTCATAACAATCGCGCCGAGCTGGCCGCCGAGGGCCTCGACTTTGCGATCCGCTTTGGTAGCGGGGCTTGGCACGGTACCGCCGCGCAGCCCTTGATGCCAGCGTCGCTATCGGTAATGTGCATTCCAGAGATTGCTGCCCGGCTCAACACGCCAGCCGATGTGCTGGGCGAGACATGGCTACGTTCCTATCGTGCTGATGAGTGGACCGAGTGGCTATTGGCGGCGGGGTTGCCCAGCAGCTATCCGATGTCGAAAAGCATCGTTTTCGACTCATCCATCGCCATGGTGGAAGCGGCCTTGCAAGGGGCGGGAGTGGCGTTGGCGCCACCCCTGATGTTCCCCCGTCAACTGAGCAGTGGCGCACTGGTTCAGCCGTTTAACACCGCCGTCAGTTTGGGCGGCTACTGGCTGACGCGCCTGCAGACACGCACCGAAACCCACGCCATGACGTGTTTCCGAGCATGGCTGCTCAAGGCAGCCAAGGCCTGAGCAGCGCTTTTAGGTCCGGTTCGATTAGTGGCTATGCTCGCTGTGGTCGTGAGAATGATCGTAATCTTCGTGGTCAGTCTCTTCATGACCGGGTTTGGCTAACGCATCGTGGAGCGTTTTGGCATTGTGACGCATCATGCCTAAGTAAGTACTTGCTTCGCCCTCGCTGCTAAGCGCATCGGCGTATAGTGTGCCAGCCACGCTCAGACCGGTTTCTTCCGCTAACTGATCAAGTACCGACTGATTGGTCATGTTTTCGTGGAACAGCGCCTCGACGTTCTCTTCTTCAATAACATCGATGAGCTCGGCCATGCTGGCGCCGCTCGGGTCGGCTTCCGTGGACAGCCCTACCGGTGACAGGAAACGCACGCCGTAGGCATTGGCAAAGTAGCCAAACGAATCGTGGCCGGTAATCACGCTGGTAGAATCAGGAATTTCTTCGATCAGCGCGCGGATTTCTTCATCAGCCGTTCGGATATCGGTCAGATAGCGCTCGGCATTGGCCTGATAAGCCTCGCGATTGTCGCCATCGGCTTCGATCAATCCATCGCGGATGTTCTCGACGTAGGTTTCCGCGCGGACCAGATCCTGCCAGGCGTGGGGGTCGTCATCGCCATGGGCGTGTTCGGCGTTGTCGCCGGGACCATCGTGGCCCTGAGCATCATGACCGTGCTCGTCGTGATCACCATGACCATGTTCGTCGTGGCCATGCTCATCGTGCTCATGCTCGTCGTGATCATCTTGACCTGCCTGGGCCAGTGGTTTGATGCCTTGGGTCGAGGTGACCAACGCGCCGGTGTAATCGCTGGCGTCGATCAAGCGCTCCATCCAGCCTTCAAACAGTAGCCCGTTGAACACCACCAGGTCCGCATCGGCCAGCGCTCGCGCGTCACCTGGGCTCGGGCTATACATGTGCGCATCACCGTCTGGGCCGACCAGCGAGGTCACGTCCACGTGCTCGCCGCCGACCTGCTCGACCATGTCGGCAAGAATCGAAAAGCTGGTGACCACTTGCACGCGTTCAGACGCCACGGCGGCGGGTAGCGCCAGCAGCGCAGACACGCCAACCAGCCAGCGGGAGAAAGGTAACGGCGACATAAAGGCTCCTTGTAAAGGTGAACGGGCAAGGCCCGATGATCAAGCGCTTGGCTCGGCCGAGAGGGGCGCGGTTTTGCGCCGCCAGCGGGCTGCCAAGCTGTGATAGCGACCGAAAAGGGCAGAGAGCAGATAGCCAATGCCGGCCAGCAGAATGATGCTCGGCCCGGACGGAATATCGAGATGGAACGACAGCAGTAGCCCGCCGGTACTGGAAATCATGGCAAGCGACACGGCAATGCCGATCAACCCCTCCAGGCGCTTGCTCCAGAACCGTGCCGAGGTGGCGGGCAGCATCATCAAGCCTACTGCCATCAGTGTCCCCAGGGTCTGAAACCCGGCGGTCAGGTTGAGCACCAGCAGGCCCAGAAACACGCTGTGTACCCAGCCGCTTCGGCGGCTCTGGCCGCGCAGGAACAGCGGGTCCAGGCATTCCACTACCAGGGCGCGGAAAATCACCGCCAGAGTCAGCACGATCAGCGTGCTCATCCCAGCGATCAGTAGCAGTGCGGTGGAGTTGATCGCCAGAATGGAGCCGAACAGCACGTGGGTGAGGTCGACACTGCTACCGCCGATCGAAATCAGCATAACGCCCGCCGCCAGCGAAATAATGAAAAAGCTGGCCATGGCAGCGTCTTCGCGCTGGCCGCCCATTTTGGACACGGCCCCGGCAAGCAATGCCACCATGACACCAAACAGCACGCCGCCGATGCTCATCACCGGCAGCGAAAACCCGGCCAGCAGAAAGCCCAGCGCCACCCCCGGCAGAATCGCGTGGGCCATGGCATCGCCAATCAGGCTCATGCCACGTAGTACCAGGAACACCCCCAGCGTAGGTGCCGCCAGTGACAGCGCCAGACCGCCGACCACCGCGCGGCGCATAAAGCCGTAATCGAAAGGCGCGATAATCCAGGCATCAAGCAGAGCCAGCATGTCGACCTCCCACGGTGAACGGCACCACTTCTGCCGGGGCGTGTTGGTGCGTCAGGGCGCCGGGCGATACCCAGCGACCGTGACCGCCGTTGAGCATCAATACCTCGTCGGCCAGGCGGCGCAGGTGGTCCATATCGTGCAGCACCAGAATCAGGGTGGCCCCGTCATCGGCCATCTGGCGCAGGATGCGGATCAGGATATCCACCGTCTCGCTATCCACGTTGGCAAACGGCTCGTCGAGTAGTAACAGCTCGGCTTCCTGCATCAGCGTACGGCCAATCAAGGCGCGCTGGCGCTGGCCGCCGGAAAGCTCGCCCAGCGGGCGGTGCGCCAGATGAGAAATGCCCAGCCGCGCCATGATCTCGCGGCCCTTGCGGTAATGCGACGCACAGTAGCCTTTCAGCGCCCCATGGCTCGGCCAGCTGCCGGTCATGACCAGCTCTTCCACGCTCATCGGAAAGGTCAGATCCAACGCCAGCTGTTGGGGCAGCCAGGCGCGGCGTTCTTTCGGCACGGTGCACACCACCTTGCCGCTGATCGGGCGTAGCTCACCCATGATGGCTTGAATCAGCGTGCTTTTGCCCGAGCCATTAGCCCCAATCAAGGCGGTAATCGCGCCAGGCTGAAAGTCGCCTTCCACATGCTCAAGCACCGTGCGGTGCCCCTGAGCCAAATGCAGGTTGTGCAGTTGCAGGCGTGATAGTGAGCGCTGACTCATGATGTCCACCCGTTGGCCCACAGCACCATCAACCAAAGCACCAGCAGCGGTACCGTTACCGACAGCAACCGCCGTACCGCCGACAGCGACATCAGCGAAAAATGACAAGGGCCTTCCCTGTTGTGGCGATGCGAATGCTCACTCATTAAAGCCGACCTCGTGAATAATCGAATAGGTTATAACATAACGATGGCAAAGCCAAAAATTTGCCGCTTATTTTACGCGCTCAGCGGCACAGGGCAACGCTAATCATGCAGTCTTGCACTTAAAGCGTGCCGCATAAATGTGAGTGAAAGCTGAGGGAATCTAGGAAAAATATAGAAAGCGCCGAAAGACCTAATAACCCCCCGTCGATAACGAGGGATATCTTGGAGGACGTCTCACACTGTTATTATTCCTCCGGACTCGGCTCCATAGCACGCTTGTCGTCAGGGAGACGGACGATGTCGCCTTTGTGGAGCTTGCCGTGGCTGTCCAGGCGCTGGCCCTGGGGGCCAATGATCGCTACCACCGGGCCGATGCTGACCGCTTCGTCTTCCTGGTAGCTTTGCACGTCGACTCGAACCGAACAGCCCTGGTAGCGGGCGGAGATGATATCACCGGTATGCGGTCTGGCGTCGTGGTTGGGATCCTGGGCGTAATGGTGCGCAACGCTGGCGCTGCCTGGCATATCCCATTCAATGTGCCGATGCATAGAAAACTCCTTCTTCGTGGTGCGTTGCAAGCAACAAAGATAAATATCGTTATATTAGCGTAGCTTACTTATTCGCTACTTTCGCCCTGGTTAGGCTGTCCGACGTGTTGAAACATGAAGTTAAGCGCTGCGGGCAGACTGGCCCGCCAGACTCTCCAGGTATGGCCGCCGGGGTAAAGGTCCATATGCACTGAGGTGGGTTGAATCTTTTCCATGGCCTGGCGCAGTTGCCGGGCGTGAAACTCGGCGTCATATACATCACTGCGCCCTGCGCTGATATACATTGGAACGTGGGGCACGTCGCTATGCTCTTCCAAGGGGCGAGGCGTCACTTTGATGCGGTAATCCTCAAGGTGCGCGGTGTAGTTCAACTGCTGCCAAAGCTGGCGGTCGAACTCGCCCTGATCGTCAAGAAAGGCAGGGTGACGGTTGGCAGAGGAGTTGTTGGGTGGAAAAGGCACATAGCTCGCGGGACTGAGCGCGGCGACGGCCGCGAAAAGGTCGGGGCGCTCCAGGGCGAAGTTAATCGCGCCAAAACCGCCGGCCGAGAGCCCACCCACGCCGCGCATCGAGCGCTCGTCGCCCACACGGTAGTGGTTTTCCACATGGGGCATGAGGTCGTTGAAAAAGGCACTGCGGGCCGCTTCGTTATGGCCATCGACCCACCAGCTGCGGCTGCCGGGCATGATGAAGACGCTGGGCGGAATGTGCCCGGCACGAATCAACCGGTCAGCGGTCTGCTGCAAATTGCCCTTGGCCAGCCAGTCGCGTTCGTTACCAAACGAGCCGTGCAGGAGGTAAACCACAGGGTAGACGGTGTCGCTGTTTTCAGCATAGCCATCAGGCAGGTAAACCGTGTAGGGGTAGGGGTTGCCCAACGTCGGCGAATCGAAATGGTGTCGCTCCACACTGCTGGCGAGGGCGGTTGAAGTGGCCGCCAACAGCCCCGCGAGTAAACCAAACAGGCTGATGAATCCGAGCCGCCAAAGTGGGCGTTTCCTCATGAGCACCTCGTCTGTCGGGAATTCTCGTGTTCTACCGGGGTCGGACAACTCACGGGGTGGGATGTTCAAGATGCTAATGCGTCGGCGTCGCGCAACACAACGTGGCGGGAGGGTTCATGCAGAAAGTGGAAGAAATCTTTTGGCTTAGAGCTTACGGCTGTATAGCCGTTTTTTTATTCCACTTGATGGACCAGGTCAACAAGTACGTCGACAACCTCGTCACTGATTTCATGCGTATCCCCCTGGTATTGGGGACGCCGATTTTCCTGTTTATTTCGGTGTTCGTCTTTGCCGTTCGCTACGATAAAGCGGTGCCTGAAGGGTTCATACGCCAGCGGGTCAAATACGTCATGCTGCCGTATTTCGTTTATGGATTTATCTATTCAACGGCGGAGTGGGCGAAAAGGGGGGCAGAAGGTGACCCGGTCAACTTCT
The DNA here is from genome assembly GCF_015767635.1 of Halomonas sp. A40-4. Taxonomy (GTDB): domain Bacteria; phylum Pseudomonadota; class Gammaproteobacteria; order Pseudomonadales; family Halomonadaceae; genus Vreelandella; species Vreelandella janggokensis. Next base: position 198,147 of record NZ_CP065230.1, read on the forward strand.
GGGCCAATGCCGTTGAGTATTTTGTTTATGCCGGCTGGCACGGTTACTTCCTGATCATTGCGATGCAGTTTTATGTCGGTTATTGGCTGTTTACCCGCTTGCGCCTCTGGCGAGTCAACCCGGTACCGTGGTTCTGGCTATCTTGCCTGATCAGCATGGCCTACTGGGGAACGGCGTACTGGCAGGGCGTCAATCCGCCGGGGTATCTGCTCTGGGTGGCGCCGCTGGGCTGGCTTTACCTGTTTTTCCTGGCGTTGGTACTCGTGCGTTACTACCCGCTGGCCCCTAATGGCATCAAAGCCCAGCGACCGCAGTGGATGAAGTATCTGGCCCACCCGGCCTGCCTGGGCTTGTTTGTACTTGGGCTTGGTGTGGCAACACTTGCCCACCTGCCGGCCTTTACATCAAAAGAGGTCTGGGTCATTCCGTTCTTTGTGTTGTTTACGCTCTGCGCCACACGTCAGCTCAAGGGCTATACGGCACCGAATTGGGTCCGCCAGATCAATGTGTATTCGTTTGGCATCTATCTGGCGCATCCGATGTTTTTCATCGCCACCGACCTGATCATCGCGCCTTTATCGCTGCCCATCGTGGTTTACGCCGTAATGCTTGCGTTGGTGAGCATTACGGGCTGTATCGTGCTAAGCAAGGTGGTCAATACATCCAGAATCGGGGCGATGATGTTTGGCAAGAAACTGAATGTGGCCATGCACTAGGCGACCCCTGGCGAGGTGGTGGCATTGTCGTTGGTCAACGTATGAATGCGGGTGGGGCAGGCATGCAGTCGCTGCATGAAGTCGTGCAGGGCGCTGCGGTCGAGGTCCGGGTCGAAGCCGCCCAGACGCTCCAACCACGTTCGTCGAACCGCTATGTAGGGCGGCGATTGTAGCGTTGAGGCTAAAAAGCGTTGTAACAGGCGTGCGGGAAAGGTGGGCTCACTGGGGCCGAGCACGACGGCATCCACGGCGTAGCTATCCAGCATGGGAAACATTGCCACCCAAAGTGTCACCGGCAGGGCCTTGGCGTGGAGGGCAAACACCAGCCATTCGGCCTGACTGGTGGCGGCCGAATGGTTCAGCCGCGCACCCAGCGCGGTGCCCGGCAGGGTGGTGCAGTGGGCAGCGAAGCGTTGCTCCATCAAGGTTAACCGGGGGTCACGGTGCAAACTGGTTATCTGCAGTGTGAAAGCGGGATGGTCGGCGGCTGCTAGGTGAATGTTGCGTAAATGGCGGGGCAGTTGGGCACCCGTTACGCTGGTGTCGATAATAAAGCAGACCGACTTCATGGGTTGCCCTCCGGTCTATGTGTCTGGTTTTTGCTTATTGTAACTGATTGTGTATAAAAGTTTACTATAGTCTCTACCGTTTGGCGCGCAAGTAAATTAAGCGGGTGGATTTGGCTGCAATATCGAGTGCACCTATATGGTGCGCTTAAGTCTATTCTTGCTTATTTGTGGTGCAATAGTTGGCGGCATCAGGTTTTGAATGGACGTTTATGCTTGATATGCAACATGAAGTGGCACCAGAGTGATTTTTAAAGTCATTTAAAAACAACTATTTGCCATTATTTTATGCCATATTGGTGCAAGATTGGCACGCAACCTGCATTATTAGCGGTAGCGGCTAGTAGGTCATAGGCAAATCGCCTGGCGGCGTGCTACAACATTAGCCGGTTTCTATCGCTAGACGTTCTGTTGATGGCAACGGACAAACGTTGAGTGAATAAGCAAGGCAGGCGTGCCATGATGCACGCGACATGTCGAACAACATTTATTGGTAGCTTACTGTCATTAGCTTTAAGCCACGCTCATACCGGAGGACACTATGTCAGCCAAGACTCTCGCGCTAATTGAAGAGCATGATGTTAAGTGGGTAGACCTGCGTTTCACCGACACCCGCGGTAAAGAGCAGCACGTGACCGTGCCTGCCCGCGATGTGGACGAAGATTTTTTCGAAAACGGTCAGATGTTTGATGGTTCGTCCATCAACGGCTGGAAGGGCATCAACGAATCCGACATGATTCTGCGCCCCGAAGATGGCACTGCCTATCTCGATCCCTTCACTGAAGATGCCACGCTGGTATTGCGCTGTGACATTATCGAACCGGCCACCATGCAGGGCTATGACCGTGACCCACGCTCCATTGCCAAGCGCGCCGAGGCGTACCTGCAGTCAACCGGTCTTGGCGACACGGCTTTCTTCGGTCCTGAGCCCGAGTTTTTCATCTTTGACGAAGTCCACTGGAAATCCGACATCCAGGGCGCCATGTACAAGATCACGTCTGAAGAAGGTGCATGGGCCACGGACAGCCAGGTAGAAGGTGGCAATCTGGGCCACCGTCCGCGTGTTAAAGGCGGCTACTTCCCGGTTCCACCGGTCGATAGCTTCCACGATATCCGTGGTGCCATGTGTAACACCCTGGAAGCGATCGGCCAGTCGGTAGAAGTTCACCACCACGAAGTTTCCAACGCTGGTCAGAACGAAATCGGTGTGAAGTTCAACACGCTGGTGAAGAAAGCCGACGAAGTTCAGGAAATGAAGTATGTGATCCACAACGTGGCGCATGCCTACGGCAAAACGGCAACCTTCATGCCGAAGCCGCTGGTGGGTGATAACGGTTCGGGCATGCACGTTCACCAGTCGTTCTGGAAGGACGGTACCAACCAGTTCGCAGGCGACGAGTACGCGGGTCTCTCCGAAATGGCGCTTTACTATATTGGCGGCATCATCAAGCACGCCCGTGCCCTGAACGCCTTCACCAACGCTTCTACCAACTCGTACAAGCGCTTGGTACCGGGTTTCGAGGCACCGGTCATGCTGGCTTACAGTGCCCGTAACCGTTCGGCATCCATTCGTATTCCGTACACGGCCAGCCCGAAAGGCAAGCGTGTTGAAACCCGCTTCCCTGACCCGACGGCCAACCCGTACCTGGCTTTTGCGGCGATGCTGATGGCCGGTATCGACGGCATCAAGAACAAGATTCACCCTGGCGACGCCATGGACAAGAACTTGTACGACCTGCCGCCGGAAGAAGGCAAGTCGGTACCCACCGTGGCAAGCAGCCTGGATCAGGCGCTGGAAGCGCTGGACACCGACCGGGCCTTCCTGACCGAAGGTGGCGTGTTCACCGACGAAATGATCGATGCCTACATCGAACTCAAGATGGAAGACGTGGAGCGGATCCGCATGACCACGCATCCGGTCGAGTTTGATATGTATTATAGCTGCTAACAACAGCGGCTAATCTCACCTATGTGGTGCAGATGATCCTAAACCCCGCCACGGCGGGGTTTTTTAGTGTGCGCCAGGCATGGCGCGCAGCGCCTTAACTGGCGCTGTTCCTGGGGGTGGTGCCTCAGGATGACTTGGGGGTGAAAGTCCCCTGCACGCCCGGCAAGGGGAAGTGCTAGCCGACGGCAAGGGTGTCTCCCGCGAGGGGGAATCTGAAGGCAGCCTGAGGCAAAACGCTGGCCTGACGAATAGGAAGCGGATACGAGGCGTTATGGCGGGGTGAGGTGGCACTAATCACTAAAGCCCGATACTTGCACGGAACGTCATGACGTAAATCCGACAGGCATAAGCGGGAAGGTCGCGCGTCTTACCCTGGGAGGTCTGGTGGTCTGCCATGGTGCTACCGGCGTCGAGAGGCGACGGGATGGACCACCAGACGTCAGCAGAGGCCATAGTAAGTGCCGGTTCACTCCGGCACCAAGGGCCGAACATGAAGAACCGCGAGTAGGCGATAACGTCTCGAGGATCGATCATGAAGACAGAAACTGACGCTAACACCGTCACTCACCCAGAGGGGCAGGGGCAGTACCCTGAGCCCCAGCCGGTGAGCGTCGAGACGACCCCGGCGTCGCTATCGTGGACGAAAGCGGAGCCAACCTCGCTCATGGAACGGGTCGTTGACCCGGAGAACATGGAGCGAGCTTACCGTAAGGTGGTTGCCAACAAAGGGGCACCGGGTGTCGATGGCATGACAGTGCATCAATTAGCCAACCACCTAAAGCAATACTGGCCAACGCTGCGCGAGCGGCTGCTGGCCGACGAGTATCACCCAAGCCCAATCCGAGCGGCCACGATCCCCAAGCCTAAAGGCGGCGAGCGGCAACTCGGCATTCCTACGGTCACAGACCGACTGATCCAGCAAGCGCTGCTGCAGGTGCTCATGCCTATCTTCGACCCGATGTTCTCCGAGTCGAGTTACGGCTACCGCCCCAAACGCAACGCCAAGCAGGCCGTCTCGTCCATGAAGGCCCACGTTACCGCCGGCCACCGCTGGGTGGTCGATCTCGACCTGGAAGCCTTCTTCGACCGAGTGAACCACGACCTGCTGATGGCACGGGTGGCGCGACGCGTTGACGACAAATGCGTGCTGCGCCTGATCCGCCGCTACCTGGAGGCAGGCATATTCCAGCACGGCCTGCCCACACCGAGACGCCAAGGAGCGCCTCAAGGTGGGCCCCTCAGCCCGCTGCTGGCGAACATCCTGCTGGACGATCTGGACAAGGAGCTGGAACGCCGAGGCCACCGCTTCTGTCGCTACGCCGATGACGTTCAGGTGTACGTCAAAAGTCGACGAGCAGGCGAGCGTGTCATGGACAGCTTGAGTGAGTATCTCGAGAGTTCACTCCGGCTGACGGTCAATCGCCGCAAAAGTGCGGTGGATCGGCCGTGGAAACGCGGCTATCTAGGCTACAGTCTCACTCGGCACAATCAGCCGAAACTGACGCTAGCCAAGACCAGCCTGAAGCGTATGACGCAGCGTGTCCGGGAGATCCTGAAGCGTGGCAGGGGGCGTAACATCCAACGGGTAATCGAAGGGTTGAGGCCAGTCCTACGAGGATGGGCCAACTACTTCAGCCTCGTTGATGTAAAGCGCCCGCTGGAAGCGCTGGATCAATGGATACGCCGCCGCTTACGCGGCCTGCTCTGGCGGCAATGGAAGCGCCCAGCGACCCGGCGGCGGAAACTCCGAGGCCTAGGTCTGGACGCATACCGAGCTTGGAAATCGGCGGGTAATGGGCGAGGCCCCTGGTGGAATGCCGGGGCATCGCACATGAATCAGGCCCTGCCGAGGAAGTGCTTTTATGACCATGGCCTAATCTCGATACTCGATACGGTAGGATGGCTCAAACGTTGTTCATGAACCGCCGTGGTACGGAACCGTATGCCCGGTGGTGTGAGAGGACAGGGGAGGTAACTCCCCTTCCTACTCGATTGAGGGGGACGCATGTTGCGCAAGGTGTTAATGGCGCTGACCAAAGGCTGGGGCATCGGCCTTGGTCTGGTGCTGGCCGTATGGGTGGATGTTACGGCTGCATCATCAACCGTCTATCGAGTGGTCGATGAACACGGCAATGTCACCTTTTCCGACACCCCGAGCGAGGGTGGGGAAGCGCTTGAGCTGGCGCCGTTGCCTGGATTGCCAAGCGAATACGCCGAGAGGTCCGATGAGCCACAGGCCACCTCACCTGGCCAGCCCTTCATGCCTTACGACCGCTTCCAGATTCGCTCGCCAAGCGATGGCGCCGAGGTGGGTGCCGACACGCCGGTAATGCTGAGTATTAGCCCCCGGTTACGTGATGATCATCGGGTACAGCTGCGGGTGAATGGCAAGCTTAGCCAGTCGGCGCTGCACAGCGATGTGTTCTGGTTGGCAAACTTGCCCGCCGGTCGGCATCGGCTTCAGGCTGAGCTATTGGATAGCCATGGGCGACGGCAGCACCGCACAAACACGGTGACGATTGTGGTGGCAGAATAGCGTCAATGCGCCATTATGGTGCATGTGGTCGCTGGAAGCGTCGATGACCTGCGCTAAAACGACTCGCCATGCACCGCCACACGGCGCAAGTGCCGTGCAAATCAGCACGCTGGCCCATTTGGCGCGCTTTTTGCAGTTCTCTCTACATCTTTCCAGCGGAAGGCTGACCCAAGATAATGGACGAGGCGACTTTGCAAGACATCACCATGCACCAGCGTTTACTTGAACACCTCACCACGGCGGTGCTGCTGCTGGACGGCCGCCTCAATGTGTGCTGGATGAATCCTGCCGCAGAGGCGTTGTTTGCCGTTAGCCTCAGCCGTGTGCGGGGGATGAGCCTGGACGAGATGCTGGGCGGTGATGAAAGCATCGATGAGGTGTTGGCCAAAGCCCGCGATGCGTTTCATCCCTTTACCCAGCGTGAGGCGCGCATTACGCCGCTGAATCGCGATCCACTCACCGTCGACTATACGGTAACCCCCCTGTCCGACACGGAACTGTTGCTGGAGGTCGAGCCCCGCGACCGGCTGATGCAGATTTCCCGCGAGGAGGCGCTCACCACCCGCCAGGAAACTATCAAGGTGCTGGCGCGCGGCCTTGCTCACGAAGTCAAAAACCCGTTGGGTGGTATTCGTGGCGCGGCGCAGTTGCTTGAACGCGATCTGGATAACCCGGCGCTGCGTGAATTTACCCATATCATCGTCGAAGAAGTTGACCGGCTACGGGACATGGTGGATTCCATGCTGGGGCCCAATTACATCGTCAAACACGAGCCGGTCAATATTCACAAGGTGCTCGAACGTGTGCGTTCATTGCTGATCGCTGAGCACCCTTGGGTCGATATTCAACGGGATTACGATCCCAGCCTGCCGGACCTGTTCGGCGATGAAGCGCAGATGATCCAGGCGGTGCTGAATGTGGCCCGCAATGCGGTTCAGGCCATGGGCGATGCCGAGACGCCGACACCGACGCTGGCGCTGCGCACCCGTGCGCGCCGCCAGTTTACGTTGGGCGCCGAGCGGCACCGCCTGGTCAGCGAGGTGGGCATTATCGACAATGGCCCCGGCATTCCCGGCTCCCTGCAAGAAACCCTGTTTTATCCGATGGTCTCGGGCCGTGCCGAAGGCAGCGGGCTTGGACTGTCGATCGCCCAATCAATTTTGCACCAACATCAAGGACTGATCGAATGCGACTCACGCCCAGGGCGCACCGAATTTCGTTTATTGATTCCCTTGGTTATTAATGTCACCGGAGAAGCGTCATGACAGAGCCTGCCCGTAATGATGTTGCGCGGGTCGTCATTGTTGACGATGACCGTGCGATTCGCTGGGTACTTGAACGTGCGCTGGCGCAACCCGATCTCGAGGTTGAATGTATCGAGCGTGCCGACACGGCCCTTTCCCGCTTGCTCGAGAGTCCGCCGGATGTACTGGTTACCGATATTCGCATGCCGGGAATTGATGGCCTGGACCTGATGGCCCGGGTACGCGAGGCCCACCCCGATTTGCCGGTGATCGTGATGACCGCGCATTCGGACCTGGACAGCGCCGTGGCGTCTTATCAAGGCGGCGCCTTCGAATATCTCCCCAAGCCGTTTGACGTGGATGAGGCGCTGGCGCTGGTGCGTCGTGCCATTGCCCATGCGCGCGAACGTCAGCGCCCGGTCACGGTGCCGGAGGGGCTCAACGCGGAAATTATCGGTGAAGCCCCTGCCATGCAGGAGGTTTTCCGGGCGATCGGGCGTTTGTCTCATTCGCATATTACCGTGCTGATCAATGGCGAGTCGGGCACCGGTAAAGAACGTGTTGCCGAGGCGCTACATCAGCACAGCCCGCGCCAGGGCAAGCCGTTCATTGCGCTGAACATGGCGGCGATTCCGCGGGACTTGATCGAGTCCGAGCTGTTCGGCCATGAGAAAGGGGCCTTTACCGGTGCCACTTCACAGCGTCAGGGGCGCTTTGAGCAGGCCAATGGCGGTACGCTGTTTCTGGATGAAATTGGCGATATGCCGGCTGAAACCCAGACGCGGTTGCTGCGCGTACTGGCCGACGGCGAGTTCTATCGCGTGGGGGGGCATACGCCGACAAAAGTCGACGTGCGGATTATCGCGGCCACCCACCAGAACCTTGAATCACTGGTCGACGATGGGCGCTTCCGGGAAGACTTGTTTCATCGCCTGAACGTTATTCGCATCCACTTGCCGAAGCTGGCCGAGCGCCGTGAGGATATCCCCAGGCTGACGAGTCACTTTTTGGCCGAGGCGGCCAAAGAGCTGTCCACGGATGTGAAGGTGCTGACCCCCGAAGCGGAAGCACATCTGACCCGCCTGCCCTGGCCGGGCAATGTTCGCCAGTTGGAAAACATCTGCCGCTGGCTGACGGTGATGGCCTCGGGACGTGAAGTGCTGGTAGAAGATTTGCCCGCGGAATTGCGCGCATCCAGCGCTTCGGAGTCAAGTGCCCACGGTGACTGGCGGAGCGCTTTTCGCGATTGGGCGGATCACGCCCTGGCAGAAGGCCACACCCATTTGCTGGAAGAGGCCGTGCCGGATTTCGAACGCATCTTGATAGAAACCGCGCTCAAGCACACCGGCGGGCGTAAGGGCGAGGCCGCAGAATTACTGGGCTGGGGGCGCAATACGTTGACCCGCAAACTGAAAACGCTGCTGCCTGCGCTGGCGGCGGACGAGTAGCGCAAGCCGCAATGAGCTTACGTTACTTGTCTTCTTGTTTCAGGCGTTCTATTTCAGCGAGCAGCGCATCGGCTTCCTCCGTCAAGGTGGCATTTGCCCGCATGTCACCGTTGCGTGATGCCTCCATGGCGGCTTGCAGCTTGCGTTCGTAGTCTTGCTGTAGCTTCTTTTTGGGGTCGCGCTTGAAAAGGCCAAACATGGACGCTCTCCTTCTGTGTGTACATTGTTTGTACACCCTTGGAGAGTGTTTGTCTAATGCTGCGACACCTTTACTCCTTACCTTTAGCGGCTAGCGGCGTGAACAGGCGATTGTACTGGCGTGCAGGACGGCGCTGCATCGCATCAGGAAGGCGTCAAAGTCGCTGAGCAAGGTGTCAAGGCTTTCGTGGAGGCGGTGATCGTCGTCCAGCATGCGCAACGACAGGCGCTGCCGTTCGGCCCAGTCAATGACCGGGCGAGGGGGAATCACGTCATCCTGCCAGCCGTGAATCACGTGAGTGCAACTGGCTTGGAGCGTGGGGGCGGTTTCCGGGTAATGCGGTAGACCAATGGCCGGGGCCAATAAAAAGCAGCCCAGTACGGGCTGCTGTGAACTGACCGCTGCACTTAGCCAGCCACCCAGGCTTGAGCCGGCAAAGACGCAGCACTCAGGGTTGTCACCCCGCGCCGACAGCGTCGCCAAAAGATGCTTTAGGCGTTGCTGGGGGTCGGGTTGGTCTCGATAATCCATCACGACGGCCTCGCAGTCGTCGAGCTTTTCGGCAATGCCTTTCAGCGCCTGCATTTTCAATGCGCCGGGGCCGCTTTCCAAGCCATGTGATAGGTAGACCGTTAGCATAATGTCGTTAACTCGCTGATTGTTGAATAGCTTCTCCACCTTGCTCGATGTCTTCACCCGCCCCGCGAATGGTATTGCAACCGCTCACTAACAGTAAGATGGTGATGCTAAGAATGCCAAGAGCTGTCATGCGTTTCATAGAAGCTTCCTTTCAGGTGGTCACCCCCTTCAAGGGGGTATTAGCTAGACTAGCAAACGTTAGCCATTTAGCGACACTGGCAGTATGTACCTCTTTATCCTAATCACCATGCTATTTTGTCGCATGTGTCATTACGCCACATTTTTTGTGTGCCGTCGTCGCCGCGAATGAACCCTTTGGTATTTATTTAAGATATTGTTTTAATTGGTTTTTAATTTTTTTTAAGCGAAGTTGGCCTGATGCCTGCTTCGTTAGGTGTGTATGCGAAATGATAAGGAAGCTTGTTTATTCGCATTGATTAAAGTCACGGTCACAAAGGTCAAATCATTGGGTTCAGAAACGTTGTTATGCAGGTAAAGTCGTTACGTAGGAAAGGTTGATCTCGTGTTGGAAGGTAATCGGAAGCTGGTCAGTCAAAAGGTAATAGGTTGGAAGGAATAGTAGCAGAGAGGTAAGCAGTAGAAAGGTAAGCAGTAGAAAGGTAAAGCGGGTCAGGAGAGTGTCACGGCAGTAAAAGGAAGGCAGGAAGCCCGAGTGATAATGAATGGAACATTCAAAGGAATGGGCACTCTCCGTTTTAGCATAAGGAGGCGCTAAACATCAGTGTCATGGAATGACGACGATGCGAAATTACCACCTTGTTCCGGCGAGGTGGTTTTTTTGCGTCTGATTGATGCCTTATCGCTCCCCGACTAGCCCATCAGGTAAAGGCTGAGCAGCGCAAAGCCATAGCCCATGGCGGCGCCGGCAATCACATCGCTTGTGTAGTGCAGGCCCAGGCCCACCCGGGATATCGCAATCAGCACCGACAGGGGAATGACCACTGGCAGTAACCACGGCGTGTGGGCGGCGACCAGCACGCTGAACATCATGGCGTGCATGGTATGCCCGCTGGGAAAGCTATAGCGATCCCGGGCCGGTGCATTGCACTGAATACCGCTGCGATAAGTGATATACGGCCGCTCACGGCACAGGCGGGTTTTTACCAGCCGGTAAATGGCGATGGCGACGCTGGCGATCAGGGTGTACTGCAGCACTCGCCAGGCGCCGTCAGGCTGCAGCCAGGGTTGCGCCAGGATCAGTAGCACCCAGACCGGCCAATCACCCAACCGGCTGGCAGCCTGGAGTGTCATGCGCCAGGGCCGGTAGAGCGATAGGCGCGATACGCGCTGGCAAAACTGCCATTCCAGCAAATCAAGACGATCGAATACGACGAGGGGGCGGGGTCGCATGATAAGCCTCCTGGGCCTTTTGAAGATAATCAAGAAACTGCCGGGCAATGCCCGCCCAGCTTTGCTCAAGGGCTTTCAGCCGGGCGAGACGACTGTACTTGGCATAGTCCGCCGGGTGTTGGCAGAGGGTCACCGCCGCCTGACTAAAGGCCGCCGAGTCGTTGATGGGCACGGTAATGCCGTTGTAGCCGCTCTGGATCAGCTCGGCGCTGGCCGCGTGCCGATAGGCCACCACGGCGAGCCCGCTGGCCATGGCCTCACTGACCACGTTGCCCCAGGTTTCGGAAAGCGAGGGGAAGATGAACAGGTCGGCGCTTGCGTAATGCCGGGCAAGCGCGTCTGGATCAATAAAACCGGTAAAATGGACATCCGGGAGCGCGCTTTCAAGCTGGGCCTTTGCCGGGCCATCGCCCACGATAACGTGGGCCATGTCCGGGCGGACGTTGCGCATGGCGTGATAGGTTTCCTGTAGCAACGCGAGGTTTTTTTCGGCGGCGAGCCGCCCGACATAAAGCGCCACCGGCTGATGGTCGTTAACGCCCCAGGCACGACGTAATTCAGGGTCGCGGTGGGCAGGGGAAAAACGCTCACCATCGATGCCGCGTGACATCACCGCGACGTCGTGGATGCCTTGCTGGCGAAGTTGACTGGCCTGCAGTTGGGTAGGCACCAGGGTTAACCCGCAACCGTTATGGAAATAACGCAAATAGCGGCGGGTTGCCGAGGCGAGCCAGGGAACGCCGTAATCGCCACAGTAATGATCGAAATTGGTGTGCCAGCCCGCCACCAGCGGAATGCCCATCTGCCGTGCTGCCAGGCGTGCCGACCAGCCCAGCGGGCCTTGAGTGGCCAGGTAAACCACATCGGGGCGCTGCTCTTTCCAGAACTTGCGCAAAGTCGCGGGGCGACAAAAGCCTACCTGAACGTCGCGGTAGCCCGGGATGGCAAAGCGCGGTACCTGTAGCTCGGCCCGTGCCTGAGTTGCCTTGGCGGCAAGCGGGGGCTTTGGCCGAATCACATCAATAAGAACCTGATGGCGGTCAAGCTCGCGGCTAAGCCGACTCAAGGTGTGTGCGACACCATTGATGTCCGGTGCCCATGTTTCGCTGACGATGCAAAGCCGCATGTGCGATCCGCCCTCTTGTCTGTTTACAGAGCAGTTTGGACGACAGGGATGACATGCCTAAGACAGGCAGGTGAATAAGCGATGACAACACGGTGCCTGTCAGCGTTTAAAGGAGACCCGCCTAAGGGTTGTGCAAGGATGTACGATGTAGCCGTGATGCATGTTCCAAAAATGGGGAGTTACAGATGAAATCAACGGTGTTAATCACGGGGGCCAACCGGGGTGTCGGGCTGGCGCTGGCAGAGCACTATTTTGATGAAGGCTATCGCGTTATCGGCGTTTGCCGGCAGTCATCCGACGCGCTGGACCGCGTGGCGGATCAGGTGATCGAGTCGACTGATGTCACTCAGCCTGATGATGTCATAAGCCTTGCCGAGACCCTGAAGGGCCAGTCGCTGGACTTGCTGATCAACAATGCCGGGTTGCTGCGCGATGAATCCCTGGGCAGTCTTGATTTCGACAGTATCCGCGAGCAGATGGAAATCAATGCCTATGCGCCGCTGCGGGTTGCAGAAGCCCTGCTGCCCAATCTCGGCAAAGGCAGCAAGATCGCCAATATCACCAGCCGCATGGGGTCCATCGCGGATAACGACTCGGGCGGCCGTTATGGGTACCGTGCGTCCAAGGCGGCGCTCAACGCCTTTGGCAAATCGCTGGCGATGGATTTAAAACCCCGCGGCATTGCCGTGGCCCAACTGCACCCCGGCTATGTGCAAACGCGCATGGTGAATTTTGGCGGGTTTATCAGCCCGCAGGATGCCGCGTTGGGTATTGCCGCGCGGATTGAGGAATTGACCCTCGATAACAGCGGCGGGTTTTGGCACAGCAACGGCGAGTCACTCCCCTGGTGATGACGTGCGCTGCCCCGTGGCACTGTCAAAAGGATGCAGCGCGTCGCGGGGCACGTAGAACCGCAGGGTTTCGCCTTCGGCCACTGGCGGCTGGCCGGAGACGCGGATGACCATGGGCTGGTCACTGTCGGCAAGGTTCGCATACAGGTGGCTTTCGGCTCCGGCGGCCTCAAACAACGCAAGCGTTGAGTCGATGGTTAGGTGAGGCGCTGTGGGCGGCGTTAAGTGCATATCATCCGGGCGAATGCCGACGGTATCGGTGCCTTCTGGCAGGTTATCCAGCAGGCCGTTGCCACCTTTAGCCTTCAGGTAGTCCACCGGCAGCATGTTCATGGCGGGGGAGCCGATAAACCCGGCCACAAACATGCTGGCGGGGCGGGCGTAGATCTCCATCGGCGTGCCCACCTGCTCGATCTGCCCGGCGTTCAGCACCACCAGGCGGTCACCCAGGGTCATGGCTTCCAGCTGGTCGTGGGTCACATACAGGCTGGTGGTTTTCAACCGCCGCTGTAGCTGCTTGATTTCCACACGCATCTGCACGCGCAGCTTGGCATCCAGGTTGGAAAGGGGCTCATCGAATAGAAACGCTGCCGGGTCGCGAACCAGGGCACGGCCCATGGCGACGCGCTGGCGCTGACCGCCGGAGAGCTTGCGCGGTTTGCGCGCCAGAAACTCTTCGATCTCCAGCATTTTGGCGGCAGCATGAACGCGCTGTTCAATCTCATCTTTTTTGAAGCCGCGGTTCTTCAGGCCATAGGCAAGGTTGTTGTACACCGTCATATGCGGGTAAAGCGCATAGTTCTGGAACACCATGGCAATATCCCGCTCGGCGGGTTCGAGCTTGTTCACCACTCGCTCGCCGATTTTGAGCGTGCCGTCGGTGATGGTTTCCAATCCTGCCACCATGCGCAGCAGGGTAGATTTTCCGCAACCTGAAGGCCCCACCAGCACCACGAACTCGCCGTCTTCGATCTGCAGGTCCACGTCCTTGACCGCCTGGACATCGCCGGTATAGGTCTTCGCTATTCCCTCCAGGGTAATGCTGGCCATGTTATTTCTCCGTCTCGGTCAGGCCTTTCACGAACAGGCGTTGCATAAACAGAATGACTAATACCGGTGGCAGCGCGGCCATCACCACCGCTGCCATCACCAGGTGCCATTGGGGGTTTTCTTCCGAGGTCATGCGCTGAATGCCCATCACGATGGTGGTGTAGTCGGGGTCAGTGGTGATCAGTAGCGGCCACAGGTACTGGTTCCAGCCGTAGATAAACATGATCACGAACAGCGCAGCGATATTGGTCATCGAAAGTGGCATCAGGATGTCCTTGAAGAACTTCATAGGCCCGGCGCCATCGACCCGGGCGGCCTCGAGCATTTCTTCGGGGACGGTCATGAAGAACTGGCGAAACAGGAAGGTTGCGGTGGCCGAGGCAATCAGCGGAATCGACAGGCCGGCGAAGCTGTTGAGCATACTGAGGTCGGCCACTACCTGATACGTCGGGATAATGCGTACTTCCACGGGCAGCATCAGGGTGACGAAGATCAGCCAGAAGAAAAACATCCGGAAGCGGAAACGGAAATAGACGATGGCAAAGGCGGATAACAGCGAAATAAACAGCTTGCCCACGGTGATCGCCATGGCCATTACAAAGCTGTTCCAGAGCATCAGCGCGGCGGATGGAGAGTTGGCCGTCGAAACGCCGGATTGCCACATTTGGGTATAGTTTTCGATCCCATGGCTGCCAGGTAGCAACGGCAGGGTGCCGCGCAGTAGCTCATCAGGTGCCTGGGTCGATGCCACAATGGCGATATAGACGGGGAAAACCACCAGTGCCACGCCGATGATCAACACAGTATGGGCAAAGCAATTGGCCCAGGGTCGGTTTTCAACCATTACAAGGCTCCAACAAGGCCGGATTAGCAGGCCGTCCGTTAGTAGTTAACGCGCCGCTCGATAAAGCGGAACTGGATCACGGTCAGCGCGACCACAATGACCATCAGAATCACCGACTGAGCGGCCGAAGACCCCAGGTTCAGCCCCACGAAGCCGTCGGCATACACCTTATACACCAGGATGTTGGTGGCCTGTGCCGGTCCGCCTTCGGTGGTGGCGTGGATAATCCCAAAGGTGTCGAACATGGCATACACCACGTTGACCACCATCAGGAAGAAGGTCGTGGGCGACAGCAGTGGGAATACAATCGTCCAGAAGCGCTTGATGGGGCTGGCGCCATCAATGGCGGCTGCTTCGATCAGCGATTGCGGGATGGACTGCATGCCTGCCAGGAAAAACAGAAAGTTGTAGGAGATCTGCTTCCAGGAGGCGGCTAAAATCACCAGCAGCATGGCATCGCTGCCGGAATTGCGGTGATTCCACTGGTAGCCGACCATTTCCAGCATGTAGGGCACGATGCCTATGGAGGGGTTGAAGATAAACCACCACAAAACGCCCGCCAGGGCGGGGGCAATGGCGTAGGGCCACACCAACAGCGTGGTATAGGTGCTGCGCGAACGAATCATCCGATTGACGGTGCTGGCCAGCAGTAGCGCCATGGACATCGACACCAGCGTGGTGCCCACCGCAAAAATTACCGTCACCGACAGCGAATTAAGATAGCTGCCGTCGCGGAACAGGCGGGCAAAATTTTCGAGCCCCACAAACGTCGAGCGTAACCCAAAGGCATCTTCGCGCAGGAGTGATTGATACAGGGCCTGACCCGCCGGCCAGATAAAGAAAATCAGCGTGATGATAACCTGGGGGGCCAGCAGGGCGAAAGGCAGCCAACGCCCTGGAAAGGTCATGCGTTTTGTTTGCATGGCAAGCTCTTGAACACAGCCGAACGAAAGCGCCGCCTACCCTTGGGTAAGCGGCGACGTCAGTGCCTGGTTACTGATTGGCGGCTTCGAAGTCCCGCAGCAGAACATTGCCGCGTTCCACGGCATCGTCCGCCGCTTCCTGGCCGGATTTATCGCCAGTCATCACGGCTTCCATTTCCTCGGAGATAATGTCGCGAATCTGCACAAAGTTACCAAATCGTAGGCCTTTGGAGTTTTCGGTCGGCTCGTTGAGGGTCATCTGCTCAAGCGAAATATCCGCCCCCGGGTTCTCTTCGTAATAGCCCTGCTCTTTGCTCAGATCCCAGGCGGCTTGGGTGATGGGCAAATAGCCGGTTTGTTGATGCCACTGCGCCTGTACCTCGGGCTGGGAGAGATACTCAAAGAACGCTGCAACGGCTGCGTATTCTTCTTCGCTGTGGCCCTGCAGTGCCCATAGCGTTGCGCCACCGATAATCGAGTTTTGTGGTGCGCCGTCTACGTCATCGTAGTAGGGCTGCATGCCAAAGCCGACGTCAAATTCTGAATTGGCGGCGACATCTGCCCGTGAAGCAGAAGAGCCGAAGAAAATCGCGCAGTCCTGGGAGTAGAAAAGCGGCTCCGAGTCGGGGCCGGAACCGGGGCCGCCCCATTTAAACACCCCCTCTTCCTGCCAGTCGTGGAGGTTGTCCCAATGACGAGCAACCAGCTCATTGTTGAAGGTAAGCTCGGTTTCCAGGCCGCCAAAACCGTTTTCCAGCGTACCTAGCGGCACGTTATGCCAAGCGGAGAAGTTTTCCAGCATTACCCAGCTAGGCCATGAGGTGGTAAAACCGCAGCTGGCCGCACCAGCGTCGACGATCTGACGTGAAAAGTCGGCCACTTCTTGCCATGTTTGGGGGGGCTGTTCGGGATCCAGGCCCGCTTCTTCAAACATGTCGCGGTTGTAGTACATGATGGGCGTAGAGGAGTTGAACGGGAACGACAGCATATTGCCGTTGGTGTCGGTGTAGTAACCCACCACCGCGGGCAGGAAGACATCGTTATCGAAAGCGCGGCCATGCGCTTCCATCAACTCGTACACTGGGTAAATGGCGCCTTCGGCGTTCATCATGGTGCCGGTACCGACTTCAAAGACCTGCAGGATATGCGGTTGCTCATTGGCTCGGAAGGCGGCGATAGCGCCCGTCATCGTTTCGGTGTAGGTGCCACGGTAGCTGGGGGTCACATGATAATCATCCTGGGACTCGTTAAAGTCCTGGGTCATCTCTTCAAGAATGTCACCCAGTTGGCCGCCCATGGCGTGCCACCAGCTAATCTCTGTTGCCGCCTGGGCAGACAGGCTGAGGCTGGCCGTTGCCACCCCTACGGCAAGCGCATGCAGTGTAAAACGAGACATACAGAAGCTCCTTGTGGGCCTGAAATGAATCAGGCAGTACCCTGCGTTTGTTAAGGTTTTTTGGATGCATAGTTTTCTGGATGCCTAGACTGTAGAAAGTGCAGATGACGTTCAGGTGAACGCCAGATGAACTCCACATGACAACTTGCCGATGTAGGCGGCCGGTGGGTGGGGTGATAGTCTGGCAGACAAGATGGCCAATGACAGGAAGGGCAATAATGAGCGACGCGGAGCGACTGTTAGCAAGGTTGGTGGCGTTTGATACCACCTCGAGCGAATCCAACCTGGCGCTGGTCCGCTATGTGGAAGACTACCTGGCTTCCCATGGTGTTGAAGCCGAGCGGGTAATGAGCCCGTGTGGTAATAAAGCCAACTTGATTGCCCGTATCGGCCCTGATGCGCCGGGCGGTGTCATGCTTTCCGGGCATACCGATGTGGTGCCGGTGGCGGGTCAGCCCTGGTCGAGTGACCCTTTCACCCTGCGCGATGGCGGTGATGGCCGGTTATACGGGCGCGGCACCTGCGACATGAAAGGCTTTCTTGCCTGCGTTCTGGCCAACGTGCCCGAGTGGGTGAACGCGCCACTCAAGCAACCAGTTTATCTGGGGTTTTCCTACGATGAAGAAATCGGCTGTGTGGGCGCGCCGGATCTGATTCGGCGATTCTATGAGCATTACTCGACCACCGCGCATGTGATTGTCGGCGAGCCGACCAGCATGCAGCCGGTCGTGGCGCAAAAAGGTGCGACCAACCTGCGCACCACCGTTACCGGGCGCGAGGCCCACAGCAGCCAGGTCAATCAGGGCACCTCGGCGATTCACGTCGCGGCAAGACTGGTGACCTTTATCGAAGACACCATGGCCGCGCTGGTGGAAGAGGGCCGTGTCGATGAGGCCTTCAACGTGCCCCATACCAGTCTGCACGTCGGTAAAATCAAAGGCGGTACGGCGATCAATATCATGGCCCGGGAGTGCCAGTTCGAGTGGGAAATTCGCCATTTGCCGACGGATACGTTCGACGAGGTATATGCTCGCTATGAGGCGTTTTGCGCCCAGTTAAGCGATCAAATGCAGGCCAGAGGGAAGCATGTTGAGATCACGACCGAGGCGCTGAATGTGACAGTCCCGGGGTTGGCGGATCGTGATAATGACCGCGTCCTACGCTTGGCGAAAGACCATTTGCCAGCAGGATGCTGCGACCACGCGGTGGCCTATGCGACCGAGGCCGGGCAATTTCAGGGGCAGGGCTTACAGACGATCATTCTGGGGCCAGGCAGCATTGCCCAGGCGCATCAACCGGATGAGTATGTTGAGCGCAGTCAGTTGGAAGCGTGCACGGTGTTTTTGGACAAAATGACAGAGGTGTTGCGGCAAACGTCGGGGCGTAACGAGTGAAATTGGCAAGTGTCCCACCCGGTATCGGGCGGGACAATGACTACCGCATCAATGCTGGTGATCTTCTACGAATAGCTCAGCTTTGGCATGGCGCATTACATCTTCGCAGGCTTGTTGTTGTGCCAGTTGGGACAGCAAGCGCTGGGTCACTTCAAAGCCTTTACCCATGCAGGTATCAACTTCGTGCTGGCTAATGGCTGGCGTCACGCGATAGTCAATCTTTACCGTACGACCGCCGCCCTCTAACCGATCCGCAACCCCTCTGAGACGCCAAGCGATTCTCTCTTTCCAGCTAGCTGATTCTTCCGCGCCTTCGTTTACGCTAAACGTGCACTGCCACTCGGGTTTGTAAACCTTCATAGGGAGAACCTCCTGCAATTTGGAAAGAATGATCGATCGTGATTCGTACTCCGTCAGTCTGATGTTAGTGCGCTACCACTATACCTAATTTGTCGTCTATCCCCTAGACAAAACGTATATCGTCTTTCGCATGATGACCACAAGGGGGGGTGATGAAGTACACTTAACCTTACGCCCCGTTCATCGTGAGGTAATTCCGTTGCTCGGCAGCGGTGGTTGGTTAACCGTTGAAGGAGAGCGCCTAACGTAAGTCGGCATGCTGTCGATACAGTGTAATAACTGACAGGAAAGTGAGTTGATCCATGCCAGCACGCGGCAGTATAGGCTGTTGAGGAACGGATTCAATCGTTGACCGAGGAACTAGCCTTCTCACGTTAGCCAGTGTGAAGTGGTATTAGAGACTAACCAGGAGAAACTGCCTTCGTGCCCATCAACGCGCGGACCCTTGCGTTAGATACGCTGCTGTTAATGACCGTCGCCACAATGGTGCTCATGGGCGTGGTCGGCAGCCTATTTGGGCTGTCCGAATCCCACTCATTGTTTGCCGTCGCACTGGTGCCCGATGCAGCGATCGCTACCTCGCTGGCGAGTGTCGGCGTGTTCGCCATCCTGCAAGGGTGGCAGCGCATGCGATGGTTCTGCGCCCTGGCGCTAACGGGGCTGGCGCTATACACCCTTGCCCATAACGTCCTTGCTTCCCCCGTTGATCCTTCATGGTTAACCGGTCAGGAGCGAATGACCAGTATTGGCGCGGTGATGTTGCTGGTGGTGGGGTTAGCGCTGTGGTGCGGCCAGTCAACGGACAGGCGTCGGTTACTCTGGTTATTCAGTGGGCTTGGCCAGTGGCTATTTGGTGGACTGATGATGGTCAGGTTATGGGCGGGCATCGAGCTGGACGATCCGATGTTTTCGTCGTCCCCGGTGGCGGTAGTGGTATTCACACTCCTGCTGGGAACCGCCATGGTGGGGGTTTACCTGCGCCGTTCGCCCGGGCCACTCAACCTGACTCGCTCCACGGCACTGGCGTGCCTCGCCGGGGTAGCCGCCAGTGCCGTGGCCTGGGGAGTACTCAGTCTGCAGCAGTTCAACGATACGCAACAACAGGCCAGGTACCTGCTGGATAATGTGCAGCTGAACGCCGAAAAGGCGGTCAATTCGCGGTTGCAGCTGTTGCAACGTATGGCTGAGCGCATCAACGCCTCGCCAGACAACTTTGATCGCGAGCTGTTGACGCTGGATGGGGAAAGCTATCTGCGTGATACCCCCAGCCTGCAGGCGATCGCCCTGGTCGATGAGCGCTTGAACCCCATCTGGTTTCATTCCCGAACATCCGGCAGCGAGAAGTGGCTTCGGCAGCAGCTCAACAAGCCATCGGTGCCCGAGTGGTTATCGGTGCCCTTCGACCGGCCCTGGGTGGTGATCTCTGATCCATACACGCCGAGCCTGGCGTTTGTGGCGATGCCGCTCGCCCAGCGGGATCAGCGGCTTGTGGCAAGCCTCGATCTGGCCGTGCTGTTCAATTATGACTTGCGTCTTGAGCTGGGCCCCTTTCAGGTCAACATGAGCCGTAGCGGTACGCCTCTGCTGATGCTGCAGCCGCCTGGCGCTCAGACAGATAGCGCGCTACACCCAGGGCGTATATTGGCGAAGCGCAATGCAGGCTTGCCCGGGGGGATCAACCTGCGCCTTGAGGCGTTGTCGGGCAGCCATTACAACTGGTATCTAGCGGGCTTTGTCCCCGTGGTGGTCGCCATGGTGGGGCTGATGCTGAGTGGTTTGTTGGCCTTTTGCATCGGTTTGGTGGTCGCCAGTATCGCCAGGGCAAAAGAGCTGGCGGAGGCACGTCAAACCCTTGAGGACCAGCAGCATATACAGCGGATGATCGCCCAGGAAGCGCCTCTGGAGGACATTCTGGAAAGCCTCTGCCAGTTGCTTGAGCGCCAACTGCCCGGTTCGTTATGTTCGATCATGCTGGCGAATAAAGCGAAGACTCACCTGACGCTGGCGGCGGGTAAGCGGTTGCCCGACGTATACCTTGAAGCGGTCAATCTGGTGGCCATTGGCCCTTTGATGGGCGCATGCGGTCGCGCGGCTTACCAGCGTCGCCAGGTGATCAGTGAGTGCATTGCCAATGATCAGCATTGGAATGGGTATCACAATGTTGCCCGACAAGCGGGATTGGCCGCATGTTGGTCGAGTCCGGTGATGGGGAGCAATGGGCAACTGCTGGGGACGTTTGCCACCTATTCCCACCGACCGCGGGTGCCTACCGAGCACGATAATTTGCTGATCGACAAGGCGGCTGGCTTAATGGCGCTGGCGGTTGAGCGTTTTCAGGTTCGGCGCTCGCTCGAGGAAAGCGAGCAGCGCTACCGCTCATTGTTCACTCACCACCCGGATGCGGTTTTCTCACTTGATGAGCAAGGCCGTTTTACCACGGCCAATGCCACTTGCGCGACGATTAGTGGCTACGCCGTTGATGAGATTGTCGGTAGCCACTTCAACTGTTTTATCTACGACGAGGATATCGATTCAGTCAACCAGCGTTACCAATCCGTCATGCAGGGCAGTATTATCCGCTATGAGTTAGTTATCCGTGATCGCGCAGGCGAGCCGCATATCATGGACCTGATCAACCTGCCCATCGTGGTCGACGGCGACATTCAGGGGCTTTATGGGATTGCTCAGGAAGTTACCGATAAGCGGCAGCAGGAGTCTCGGCTGCGCACCCTCGAGCGCAGCGTGGAAGCCAGCGTTAATGGGGTGGTCATCGCCGATGCTACGCAGCCGGGGCTGCCGATTGTCTATGCTAATCAGGCATTTACCGAGATGACGGGCTATGAGCAGGCGGAAATATTGGGCCGCAACTGCCGTTTTCTGCAAGGCGAGGGTACTGACTCAGATGCTGTTGAGAAAATCCGTCAGCGGCTAAGCGAACAGCGTGATGTTCATGTGACCCTACGCAATTACCGCAAAGACGGCAGCCTGTTCTGGAATGATCTTTACATCGCCCCGGTACGCAGCCCCGATGCACAGTTGACCCACTTCGTGGGCGTGCAGCACGACATCTCCAAACACAAGGCCTTCGAAGCGCGGCTGGCCTATCACGCGACCCACGATGACCTGACCCAATTGCCCAACCGAGCACTGTTTGAAGAAACGCTGGGTGATGCCTTTACCAAAGCTCAATCGCAGCAACAGCGCGTTGCGGTGCTGTTTGTCGACCTGGATGACTTCAAACCGATCAACGACAACCTGGGGCACGCCGTGGGCGACAGGGTGCTTGAAGAGGTGGCCCAGCGACTGCTCGGTGCGGTAGACGAACACCACCTGGTAGCGCGCTTGGGTGGCGATGAGTTCGTCATTCTGCACCCAAGGGTTCACGACGAAGCCGATGTGGTGGAGATTGCCGAGCACCTGCTGGTAGCGCTGTCGCGTCCTTATTATATCGAGGAGCACGAGCTATACCTGACTGCAAGTGTGGGCATTGCCATCAGTGAGGAGGCTTTGCTGGAGCCGCAAATGCTGATCCAGCGGGCCGACATGGCGATGTATAAAGCCAAACAGCGGGGACGTAATGCCTATCAATGGTTTTCGGAGGTATTTAACGATACCGCCAGCGAGCGACTGGTGTTGCGCAACGAACTGCAGGAGGCCATCGAGAGCCAGGCGTTTGAACTGTATTATCAGCCGCTGCTTAACCGCAACGGCCAGCTCGTCAGCGTTGAGGCCTTGCTGCGTTGGCCGCACCCGACAAAAGGATTTATCTCGCCGGCGCGTTTTATTCCATTGGCGGAAGCCACCGGCCAGATCATGCCGATCAGTGAGTGGGTGCTGAACCGCGCCTGCCGTGATATGCAAGCCCTGGCCCAGCAAGGGCGGGGGAATCTGGCGGTGGCAGTGAATTTATCGCCGCTCCAATTTCAGCGCTCAAATTTTCTCGCCACGCTACAACAGACGCTTTCGGACACCGGGTTGCCGCCACAGCAGTTGGCGCTGGAGATCACCGAAGGGATTCTGATGGAGAATACCGAGGTCGCCATCGATACCTTGCGTGCGTTGCGCGATATGGACATTCGGGTCTCCATCGATGATTTTGGCACAGGCTTTTCAAGCCTCAGTTACTTGAAGCACCTGCCGGTGAATACGGTGAAAATCGACCGCAGTTTTATACACGAACTGCATCAAAGCGAGGCCGACAGCGCCATTGTTAAAGGCATTATTTCCATGGCCCATCACCTTGGGCTGAACGTCGTTGCGGAAGGTGTTGAAACGTCTGATCAGCATCGCCAACTGCTGGACTATCACTGCGATGTCTTTCAGGGCTTTGGCTTGGCGAGGCCCATGCCGTTGACGAGCTTGGTCGCGTTCATCGATTCGCTCAACGAGCAGCCAAGCGTCAGGAGCCAGCGGTGACCCAGTCCGTCAATAGCGTGACGGCGCCTGGGCGCGACCGTTGGTATCTTTACTTGCTTGAATGCCAGCGGGGCACTTACGTGGGCATCACCAATAATTTGGCCAAGCGTTACCGCGCCCACGCCTCAGGTAAAGGTGCGCGCTTTACCCGTGCGAACCCGCCCGTGGCCCTGCTTGGCGCGCAGCCGTTCCCCGACCGGGCGAGCGCCAGCCGTGCCGAATACCAACTCAAGCGTCAGTCGGCGCAGCAGAAGCGCGCCTGGGCATCAGCCTGGGCGAGCCCAGCCCCGTTGCCGATGGCAGGAGACACCATGCATATTTTTTATTCAGACAAGACCCGCCTGAGACAGGCGCGAACGGAGCTTCATGATGGCGTGCTGGTCGCTCCCTTCGAATGCCCCGAGCGCGTTGATCTGGTGTTGAAGCAACTCCAGCAGGCGGCGGTGGGCGAGCTTTTCGAGCCGCGCGCCTTCGGCCTGGAGCCGGTGCTGGCAGTGCACGATGCTGACTACGTCAATTTCCTGGCAGACTGCTGGCACGAATGGGTAGCCGCCGGGCACGAGGGGGAGGCAATTCCCAATATCTGGCCTGCGCGAACCTTGCGTGATGACCGTATACCCCGGGTGGTAAGCGCCAAGCTGGGCTATTACGCCCTGGCGGCGGAAACCTCGATTAGCGAAGGTACCTTTGAAGCCGCGATGGCCAGTAAAGATGTGGCACTGGGGGCTGTTGAACAGACGCTGGCGACGGGCGAGCCCAGTTTTGGCCTGTGTCGGCCGCCGGGGCACCATGCCGCTTTTGACCAGTTTGGCGGCTACTGCTTTTTCAATAATGCCGCGATCGCCGCGCAGCGAGCACTGGCATCGGGCAAGCGCCGCGTCGCGATACTGGACGTGGATTTTCACCACGGGAATGGCACCCAGCAGATCTTCTACGAGCGCGATGACGTGCTGTTTATCTCACTACACGGCGACCCCGAGGTAACCTTTCCTTACTATTCAGGCTATGCGGATGAAACGGGGCGGGGCAGAGGGGAAGGTTTCAACACCAATTACCCCCTCCCGCCGGGTACGACCGTTGATACCTGGATGGCCACGCTGGATAACGCCCTTGCCAGGATCAAGGAGGCACAATGCGACATGCTGATCGTCTCGCTGGGCGTGGATATCTTCGAAGGTGATCCCATCAGCGCTTTTACCTTCACAAGCGGCGACTTTAGCTTGTTGGGACAACGACTTACACAAGCTGGCCTGCCAACGGTGTTGCTTATGGAAGGCGGCTATGCTGTGGACGACATTGGTATCAATGTCGTCAATGTGCTACAAGGCTTTAAACAGGGAATAAGTTAAGACATCAAAAGATGACACTCGAGGCCAATTCGGGCAGTCTATCGCCCTTTATATAGGGCAGGGAGTTCGCGCGTGGCCGTTTACGGCGGTATTCAAGCACATGAGCTGGAGCGTTGGTTAAATGCCTTGACCAACGCTGCCTACGATAGGCGCTGCCCGCTCTCCAAGGTGCACGGTGGCGATGCCCGCGCGCGCGCGGCACGCCAGAGCTTGTTACTCCTGGCCAATGACTATCGTGCGGGAGAGCTCACTCGAGAGGATTGTGCCGCCGATCTGGGTCGCTGGTGCGAAGGCTATCTGAGTGAGGCGGAGTGGTATGTGCTTGTCGGCACCCGCCAAGCACCATCGCAACCGCAAAGCGAAGAAGAGCGAAGCCTCACCGTGCTCAAGCAGCATCGGGTGGGGTAAAACCCGCTCCCATACGCCATGACGGCGAAACCGCCGCGCTGTTACAATGGATGAATGAACAGTGCATTCGCGACGCCGACCGCCTCCCTCGATGACCCTTTCTACTACCTGACGAACTTCCGCTTCGTTCTGGATTGGGTGGGGGAGCGCCATGCTGACCTGCTTTCGGCAGATGAGCGCGATTTCCTGGTTCAATTCGATAACTTGCCGCGATCATCCCAGGCGCTGCTGGTGCGCATGGTGATGCGCAAGGGCGAGCTGTTCCGGCTTGGCAAACTCAGCTATGCCGAGATCGGCGACAGCGCAACGGCGGTGGCGCCCTTGATGTCGCTAGGTTGGGTCGATAGCGACCCGGCGCTTAGTGTCGATGAGGTGTTTCACCAGCTACGCTTGGCCGAACTCCGCCAGGCGTTGGCAGCGGAAATACGCGCAGCCGGGGTGAGTGTCTCTAGCGCCAAAACCGTGCTCTACGACACGCTGGCAAGCGCGTTCAATGAATCCAAGCGGTTATGCCAGTGGTGGCCCGGGGCAAACGATACAGTTCTGCGGCTAACGGTCATGGAAACCTGCGACCGTCTGCGGCTGATGTTCTTTGGCAACCTGCGCCAGGACTGGGCTGAGTTCGTGTTGACGGAGCTCGGCCTCCAGCATTTTGAGGTTGTGCCGTTCACGTCACACTCCCGCGCTTTCCAATCGCGTCATGAAGTGGATACCTACCTGGTGCTCCATCATTTGCGCCAACGTCTTGATGAGGGCGAATTGCCCGCTGATCTTTACCGTGAAGTACCATCGACCTCGGATAACCGCTGGTTGGCCACGCGGCGTGCTCGGTTACTGCTGCAACTGGGCCGCGAGGCTGAGCGCAGCGGTGACTCTGCGCTTGCGCTGACACTCTATGGCGATGCAGACAGTAGCGAAGCGCGCATTCGACAGCTACGTGTGTTGGAGCGAGCGGGAGAACATCAAGCGGCTTTTGAACGGGCGACCCAGGCGTTGGATAGCAGCCCTAACGAGACCGAACATCAAGCTCTGGCACGGCTGCTGCCCCGTTTGCAGCGGCGGCTTAAAATGCCTGTTGTACCGAGTGAGCCAGAGCCCGCCCATGAGCGTTGGGATCTAGTATTGCCCGGGCCACAAGGTGTGGAGCGCGCTGTGGCTCAAGCACTTAGCGAGCCCCAGGCACCGGTCTACTATGTGGAAAACAGTCTGATCACCGGGCTGTTTGGCCTGCTCTGCTGGTCCGCTATATTTGCACCGTTGCCCGGCGCCTTCTTTCATCCCTTTCATAACGGCCCCGCGGATTTATACCGCGACGATTTTGTGGCGCGTCGGCGTGACGCCTTCGATGCCTGCCTGGCGCGGCTGGAAGACGGCAGCTACCGCGAGGTGATTCAGGCGACCTGGCGGGAGAAGTTTGGTCTGGCATCGCCCTTTGTCCACTGGCCAATTGTCGATGAGGCGCTGGTCGAGCTGGCGCTCGAATGTATCCCCGCAGAGCATCTGCGCGCCTGTTTCGAACGGCTGCTGGGGGATCTCAAGGCCAACCGCGCCGGGCTGCCGGATCTGATTCAGTTGATGCCCGATGCACCCGAGGGCACGCCGCGCTACCGGATGATCGAAGTCAAGGGCCCCGGCGACCGGCTGCAGGATAATCAGCGTCGCTGGCTAACCTTCTTCCACCGTCACGAGATCCCCGTCGCGGTATGTTACGTCTGCTGGGCGGATAGCGCCGAGCCAATGCCATGAGCGCGACCTATCGGGTGGCAGTGCGGGCGCTCTGCGATTTCACCGCCCGCGAAGGCGATCTCGACCACCGCTTTACTCCTGCGCCCAGTGCCCAGGAAGGCATACAAGGGCATACGCTGGTGGCCAGCCGCCGCGGGGCGGACTATATCGCCGAACTGCCGCTGTCAGGCACCTTTGCGGGGCTGACGGTGACAGGCCGCGCCGATGGTTTTGACCCTGCGGCCAACCGCCTGGAAGAAGTCAAAACCCACCGCGGCAGCCTGGAGCGCATGGCCGATAACCAGCGGGTGCTGCACTGGGCGCAGGTGAAAGTCTACGGCGCGCTGCTCTGCAAAGAGCGCGGCCTGGAGCACATCACCTTGACGCTGGTGTACCTGGAGATCGCCAGTGGCCAGGAGACCTTGCTTAACCAGGAGGCGTCCGCTAGCGAGTTGCAGGCGTTTTTTACCGCCCAGTGCCAACGCTTTCTCGCCTGGGCGCAGCAGGAGGCCGACCATCGCCAGCGCCGCGACAGCCGCCTGCAAACGCTACGTTTTCCTCACAGCACGTTTCGTCCCGGCCAGCGCGAGCTCGCTGAAGATGTCTATAAAGCCACCGGCACCGGGCGCTGCCTGCTCGTTCAGGCACCCACGGGCATTGGCAAGACCGTGGCAACGCTGTTCCCCATGCTCTCGGCCATGCCGCGTCAGCAACTCGACCGCATCGCCTTTCTGACCATGAAGACCCCCGGCCGCCGTTTGGCGCTGGATGCGCTCGCCACGCTGCGCGCTGGCCTGGGCGAGGAAGCCCAGCCGCTGCGGGTCCTGGAACTGGTGGCCCGGGACAAGGCCTGCGAATACCCTGACCGCGCCTGCCACGGCGAGTCGTGCCCGTTGGCGGCGGGCTTTTACGACCGCCTGCCTGCGGCGCGACAAGCGGCAGTCGAGCAAGCGTGGCTGGATCGCGACGCGCTACGTGAAGTGGCGCTGGCCCATGACGTGTGCCCCTACTATTTAGGCCAGGAACTGGCGCGCTGGACAGATGTGGTGGTCGGCGACGTTAATCACTGGTTCGACAACCACGCGCTGCTGCACGGCCTGGCTCAGGCCAATGACTGGCGGACGGGCGTACTGGTCGATGAAGCGCATAATCTGGTGGAGCGCGCCCGCGGCATGTACAGCGCCGAACTCGACCAGCAGCGCCTTAACCGGTTGCGCCGTGCCGCGCCGACAGCGCTTTCACGGCCTTTGAATCGTTTAGCCCGCCAGTGGCAGGCATTGTTTAAAGACTCATCGCTTAATGACGAGTCACTGAAAGACGCGGGGCTGGATGCGGTAGGCGAACTGGGTAAGCCAGCCTATCGGCTGCTCACGACGCTGCCCGACAAGCTGGTGGCCGCCGCTCAGCAGGCGGGGGCTTCGGTGACCGATCACCTGGGTGAGCACCCTGAAGACGCCAGTCTGGAACTCCAGGAACTGCTGTTCGAAGCGCTGGCGTTCTGCCGCCTTGCGGAGCGTTTTGGCGAGCACTCGCTGTGTGATCTTACCCGCTATGGGCGAGGGCGGGCGGTGCTGGGACTCCGCAACCTGATACCCGCCGATTTTCTGGCCCCGCGCTTTAACGCCGCGCACTCAGTGGTGCTGTTCTCGGCAACGCTCACCCCTGGTCACTACTATCGAGACCTTCTCGGCTTGCCGGAAAAGACCGTCTGGCGCGAAGTGGCATCGCCGTTTGCCGCCCGCCAGCTTGAGGTACGCATAAGACGCGATATTTCCACCCGTTTTCGTGACCGGGACGCCTCCATCGAGCCCATCGTCACCACCATGGCGCAGCAGTATCAGCGCAGGCCAGGCCACTACCTGGCGTTCTTCAGCAGCTTTGCCTACCTGGCGGCAGCGCTGGCACGGTTCCGCGAAGCGCACCCGGATGTGCCCGTGTTTAGCCAAACCCGCGGGATGCCTGAGGCCGAACGCGAGGCGTTTCTGGCGCGCTTTACACCCGGTGGAAAAGGCATCGGCTTTGCGGTGCTGGGCGGTGCCTTCGCGGAGGGCATCGACCTGCCCGGCGACCGGCTGATTGGCGCCTTTATTGCGACCCTGGGCCTGCCGCCGTTTAACGACTTCAACGAAGCGCTGAAAGCGCGTTTGGGCGCGCGCTTTGGCCAGGGTGACGACTACACCTACCGTATTCCCGGCATGATCAAAGTGGTGCAGGCCGCTGGCCGGGTGATTCGCAGTCCAGATGATGAAGGCGTTGTGGTATTAATGGATGATCGTTTCGCGCAAGCTAATGTACGTGCGCTGCTGCCCTCCTGGTGGACGGTGGAGACCTTTTCTCAATAACGATGCCCCATAACGGCTTTCAAAAACGACGATGGTTAGGCGAACCCATGACGGATCTACTCTGGTATCAGTATGCATTGATCGGGCTAATTTTTGCCTGGAGCGGTTTTGTCAGGACGAGTCTGGGTTTCGGCGGTGCCGTACTGGCGCTGCCATTTCTGCTTTTGGTAGTGAACGAGCCCCTGGTCTTCCTGCCGATTATTGCCATTCACCTGCTGATCTTCTCCAGTTGGATTGCCTGGCGCGGGCATCGTCAAGTGCAGCAAGAGGGGGGAGCCGGCGCCGCGCCGGCGAGTAATATCGATTGGGGCTACCTGGCCAAGGCCTTGAAGATCATGATTATCCCCAAGCTCATCGGGGTGGTGGGGCTGTTGACGCTGCCGGCTAACGTGATGACCAGCATCATCTTCGGCATCGTGATCATCTATGCCATTGGCTACGTGCTTAACAAGCCGTTCAAGAGCAAGAACAAGTATGTGGACTACGTGCTGCTGGCGCTGGGCGGCTATGTCAGCGGTACCTCACTGATCGGTGCGCCGCTGATCGTGGCGGTGTTTGCTACTCACGTCGCCAAGGAACAGCTGCGGGATACCCTCTTTGTGCTGTGGTTTATCCTGGTGGTGATCAAGATGGTGTCGTTCGTCATCGCAGGCGTCGACCTGCAACTGATTCACCAGCTGTGGCTGCTGCCCTGCGCTTTTATTGGCCATTTGCTCGGCGAGAAGGCCCACCGCTATATGCTCAAAGCAGACACCGGGCTGTTCTTTCGTGTGTTGGGGGCCGTGCTGATTCTGGTCAGCGTTGTGGGGTTGATTCACCCGCCGGGGTGACGCGCACCTCCCCAAATAGGCGGTTCGCTACCCTGCACGCCAACAAAAAACGGCCACCTGCTGTAATAGCTAAGTGGCCGTTTTCATGGAAATCTTTGGTCGGAATAGCAGGATTCGAACCTACGACCTCTGCCTCCCGAAGGTATTCTGTTCATGACTAGCCAACGTAAGTGAACGTCAATGTTAGTGGTTAAAATGCTTATAAAACATGGATTTGTATTATTGTTTTTATACGATTGTTGACGCTGGGTGGCGATGGTTTACGATTGAAAGTACTGACATATTGCTGACACGCTATGCGGGCGCCGGAGATGTACTGTGAAAAAGGCTAAGATCACAGCTAAAAAGGCTGCTGAGTTCATCGGCTCTGCTGAGCTCAGAGATAAGTTGTGGGATAGCCAACTATCAGGCTTTCACCTGGTCAAGCTGAAGACCTGTGGTAGCTGGAGGATTATTTATCGCACCAGCAATGGTCGAGAACGTTCATATACAGTTGGCCGATACCCCGCTCTTACTGCTGATCAGGCGCGAAGGCTGGCGCATGAAGCCAGGGGGCAGGTATTCCAGGGTGAAGACCCGATGGCTAAACGTCAGGCGGTTAAAGACGCTGCACTTCGCAAAGACCAGGAGACCTTGGGCGCCTATTTGGACGGTCCGTATACTGCTTATCAAAGGCGCAAGAAGACCGGCAATGACACCCTGGCAATATTAAATCGGCACTTTGGCTCATGGCGCCCTCGTCCGATGGGAGCTTTCAAAAGGAGCGACGTGGAGCGCTGGCAGGCTGACAAAGAGTCAAAGGGCCTGTCTCACCCTACGATTCAGCGGGCATACGGTGCGTTGCAGACGCTGCTGAATCATGCGGAGAGAGGGGAAACTATCGCGGTTAATCCTTTGAAAGGTGTCTCCCTCGAGCGTCCTGCTATGACGGAGAGCGACTTGGTAGAGTCGAATGGTGGCCGGCGGTATCTTGAGGAATCAGAAGTCACAGCATTATTCGCGGGTATTGAGGCCTATCAAGAGCAAAAGCGGGCGCAGCGCCGCAGCAGTCGGGCCCATGGGAAACCTCATTTAGAGAATTTAGACGATGTTCCCTTCGCCGATCACGTTAAGCCATGGCTTCTACTGATGTACTACACAGGGTTTCGCCCTGGGGATATTTATGGCCTTCGGTGGGAGCATATTAATTTGGCTTTCTCTACGATCACCAAAACGATCGAGAAGACGGCACACCACCAGCCAGAACCCAGAACATTCCCAGTTTGCCAGCAGGCCGTAGGTATCTTGCGTGATTGGTGGGAGCAAAAAGGAAAACCCGGGACAGGCTATGTTTTTCCAAGTGATAGAACAGGACGGCGAATGGATAAAAAAGCCATGTCACGCCCATGGAAGAACATAAAGCAGCTAGCAATAGAGCTAGAAGCAAAAGGGGAGATCGCTTCGGTCCTACCTGAAAATCTGGCGATGTATTCCTTACGCCATAACTTCGCGTCACAGTTGATTATGGGTGGGGCAGATTTGTTAACCGTGTCTAAATTGATGGCTCACACCGATATTCAAACCACCATTGAGCATTATGGCCACTTGCGGCCAGACCATGCGCGTGACTACGTGAATGCCTTTGGAGAAAAGCACACGCCGGATACTGCTGGAGAGCTAAAAAGTTACCGCAGCAGCATCACAGGCTAAAAGGTTAGATCTGGCTAGGGTCGCTCCCGAACGCGGCTTCCCCGCCGCTTGCCAGATCTATTCTATTTGGGGAGCACGCTGGGGAGTGTGTAATGAAATTGCCGCTTAGAGACTTCTATGACATGCCAGAGGCCGCCAAGATTATTTCTGACAGGCTTGGGGAGCAGTGTCTGGAAAAAGACGTAAGACACTATGTCAGGCTAGGGCACCTGCCGGCATATACAGACCTGCCACTGACAACATTGGGGCAGGACATCAACACGAAAGTTTATCTACAAATAATTAATGTTGAGCCAGACATAGGTGAAGAAGGTGTAGCGCTTTATAAAGAAGCAGAAGATCAAGGTATTAGGCTAGGTTGGTATGAACAACATGATGCACCAGTAATCAACGATAGCTTCATCTCACGTCCCCGATCCGAAGGGCTATGGGGCTTTGGCAGAACTGTGAAAATTAAAGCAGTAGAATCAAGTAGTTTCCTTAAGGCTCAACTTGCTGTTGAGGATGACTGCATCGCGGTTGATAGGTTAGTTGCAGATTTTCTCGTTTACCAAGTAAGGCATGTCGTTTGGAGCATGGAAGATACTCAGTCTCAATACGCCAGCCAAAGTGGAAATATTCCGACGGGTGCTTTCTCATTTTTCGCGCATGGTATAAACCAGGAGTATGAGAAAAATGCTAGCCCAGAAATTCGCGACTATGCATACCTTCATGCGTCAGATGTGAAAATTGCAGGCCGGGATATTTTGGCGTTTATAGATAAAAGTCAGAAGAGTGAGTGGAATGATGGGCCGGTTATTAATTCAGGTTCAGATACACCTGGTGAAAGAGAAATAGATAACTTGCATCGTACGATCGGGGCTCTCTCTGAGGCGCTAGCCGGTCGCCTTGGTGCTTCTGGTAACAACGGAAACAAGCCCAATGCGTCTGAGCTGGCGCGCTATCTGGCGGGTGTCGATGAGTTAGGAAGTGAGCAGCCTTCATCACGTCGAGCTGAGCGCCCCGTGTCTGGCATCCATGGCATGAGCAATCGAAGCCTAAGAGAGCGTATAACTAAAGGGCTCCGAGCCATAGACGACGCTCATAAAGAAAGAGATTAGCCCACCTGGTTACGGCAGCTGCCGTTTAGCTTTGGCAGTTGCCATGCCTTCTGTCTGGTCCACCTTCACGCTGACAACCGAACGTCAACAACAGCGTGAAGGTGACACTATGCAAGACACCCAAGGCATTACTGCCATACCCCAAAGCACAAAATCATTTACGACAGAACGTGGCCGCGCAATAGCGGAAGCGTTAGAACCCTATCGTGCGGGATTGCCTGCCGAGCTAGTAGAGCTCACGGAACGCCAGGTGTTCCCCTACCTGATTCCTGCCAGCCTCAGAACAGGACGCGATAGCCGACGCACAGGTGAGCTGTTAGGCCGTCAAGCACCTTGCTATGTGAAGCGCGGGCGGAGTGTCAGGTATCGGCTTCAAGATGTTCTGAACTGGCTGGCCGATGGCGATACCTACGGTAGTACTGCAGAAGCACTGCACGCTGTCCAAGCGAAGGGGGTAGCGTGATGTTGACCGCGGCAATCAATCCCCGCTATGCTTCGATGGCTGGCGCAAAATCGTCAGCCGATCTTGGCGGATCGAAACCCTTAAGGCGCACAAGCGCCCCTACCATAGCAGGCGCTTTTTTTATGCCCGCTATGCATTATGGCGGCTGTGCGCGAGATGCCTTCGGGCATGCCGGTAACCTTGAGGGCCGGTCCGCCAACTTGCGTACAGTCGCCCCCATCCGATGCTTGGCGGCATCCGGGGACGACTCCAAACCTCAAGGAGTCACACCCATGGCATTACTACGCCTGTCTAACGTCATTACCCGCAGTTTATCTGGCCGCGCCGCTGCACACAGAGCGATGGCGAAAGCCGCCCTGTTTGCCGATAGCAGCGCCAGCACCCGCCTTAAGCGTTACAACCACCACATTGGAAAAGCCCAGCAGCTTGAAGCCCGCCTTTCTGACACTGCCAAGCGCAGCGCTGGAGGTGTGGCATGAACCAGCATCAAATACCCCAAGCCCACCGGGACGCCTTGCTGCATATTCTGACCATCGGCATGGCCGCCAGCGCTTTACGCCATGAATACGGCACAGAGCCGCCATGTTGGGTAAGCGTGGATTTTTGCGGAATGCTGCTTCAGCTGAATGTAAGCGTTAGCCGCCGCGCTGACCTGCATTGCCCGAATGTCTTGCCCAAGTCATACAGCGTATACGTCCCCCCTTGCACACGCGCTGCACCTGACAGCCTTGAACAACTTCAGATGATTGCTCGCGATCTGGAAGCGCTGCTTCCTGGGTTGGTGGCGTCATGAGTCGCGTTCAGCCCCAGCTAGATAAGATCGAAGATTTGCTAGGCACCATGAGTGGCCTTGCCGGCATCATGCAAAAAGACCTGTGCCGCAGAGGGAGTGAGGACGAAGCCGCCCTCAATGACCATGACATTGGTTGCCTACTATCTGCCATTGATGAACTCGCCAACCGTGGTTATTACGCCCTTGATGCGATTGATAAAGCCTCGCAAGGGCAGGAGGTGCGCTCATGAGCCACATCCAGAACCACGCCGAAAACCTCCAAGACATGATGGGCGCCATTTACGGCCTGGCCGACATGCTCGAGAAAGCTGGTAGCGGTGATACCAGCGAAGACGAAGCATTAATGCTTTCGCGTTTCCAGCGCGGATGCATGGTCACGGCCATCAAACACCTTGCGGGCCATGCCGACTCTTTGACCGATGTTATTCAAGAGCAGGAAGCCCGTAAGCTTACTGGCGCTGGGGGTGAGTCATGAACACCCGCCAATCACACCTGACGTTAGACCAGGTAACCGCGCTGGTGGCCATTGGCGACAAGTTAGACGACCTGGCAGACGAGCTTAAAGCCGATGGCATAGCTGATGAAGCCGTTGCCGACTATGGCCGCGCTTGCCGCCACATATCAGAGGCAGCCAGCGCGCTACTTGAAGCGATGAGCTACGCCCAACATCCAATCACCCAGGCGTCAAAACGTGTGGTGCTGGCGCTGTGTGCTGATGATGCCCACGACTTAGCCCACCTGCTGAAAGACGCTGCCCAGCAGCTTGAGCAAGGCCCGCGTGAACTGACGGTGACGTCTGAAGATGCTGACCTTTGCATGAAGCGTGATGGCCTGATGGTTGGCACGCTCAAGGTAGCCGATAAGGAAGGGGGCAACGATGCCAGCTAACGCCCAAAACAAAGCAACCCGGCACAGTGGCCGGGCAACAGCGCCGCCTACCAGAGCAAACGCTAAGCCTGAGAATAGCACACACGCCGATGTGTACGCCTTGCTGTCGCGCCTAGAGAAGGTGAAAGAGAACGGGCCAGGCCGCTGGCTGGCGTGCTGCCCAGCCCACCAAGACCGATCACCTAGCTTGGCAGTCCGTGAGACGCCAGACGGCACCATCCTGGTGAAGTGTTTTGCTGGGTGCCCTACGCCTGATGTGCTAGCCGCCGTTGGTCTCGAGCTTAAAGACCTGTTCCCCCAGCGCGGCCGTGATGACTACCACGCCAGCAAGCGCCCGGGGGAACGGTGGGTACCACGCGACGTGTTGAGCGCTATTGCCCAAGAAGCACTTATCACCCTGATAGCCGCCGAAGCCACTCACCGCGGTGACCGGTTGGAGCGTGTCGATCTGGACCGGCTGGTCACAGCCGCCGGCCGTCTGCGAAGTGCAGCAAGGGAGGTAGGCTGTCATGTATGAAGCCACGCAAATGGAAGGCGCGACCTGGTTGGATGATTATGCCCAGAGCCGCCAGCCCGGCGCGCCCAAGCCGCTTATTCCGCTACCAAGTGCATTGGCCCCGGTTGCCGCGTTTCAGCCTGACATGCTGCCAGAGGCAATCAGCGCTTATGTGATGGACGTAGCCGACCGTCAGCAGTGCCCGCCGGACTTCGTGGCCGTCACGGCGATCTGTGCGTTATCTGCCCTGGTGGGCCGCAAGGTACTGGTATGCCCCAAGCAGCGAGACGACTGGACTGTCACGCCGAATCAGTGGGGTGCCATCATTGGCCGCCCCAGCGCCATGAAAAGTCCCAGCATGAAAGCCGCGCTTGCCCCGTTGGTGAGGGTCCAGCAGGACGCTAGCGATGGCCATAGTGAAGCCCTGCAGCAGTACAAGGCAGAGCAAAAGCTGGCTGAGTTGGAAAAGAAAGCCACTGAGAACAAGGCCAAGAAGCTGCACCAGCAGGGCAAGCGTGACGAGGCGTTAGCCGAGCTGGCAGAGGCTGAGCGGGAAATACCGCCCCCGGGCAAACCGCGCCTTATCGTCAATGATGCCACCGTAGAAAAGTTGGGGGAGCTGCTGAACGAAAACCCCAACGGCCTGATTCTGGTGCGCGATGAGCTGGCCGGCTGGCTTGGCAAGCTGGCGCAAGATGACTACCAAAGCGACAGAGCTTTTTATCTTGAGTGCTTCGACGGCAACGGACGGTTTACTTACGACCGTATAGGCCGAGGTACCATTGAGATAGAGAACTGCACGCTGTCCATGATTGGAGGCATCCAGCCCGACAAGATAGCGCCGATCGTTCGCAGCGCCAGCAATGGAACTGCTAATGACGGCCTGGTTCAGCGGCTTCAGCTGGCGGTATGGCCAGACGATCTAACGCAATGGCGGTGGCGCGACCGGGCCCCCGATCCCCAGGCACGGAACGCTTACGAGCAAACCTTTTTCAGGCTGCAAGGGCTGGCGCCGGAAACCGATGCCGAAGGCGAACCGCCAGCCTGGCGTTTTACTCCAGAGGCGCAGGCGCTGTTCATTGAGTGGATGGAGAGCCTCAACATCGAAGCTCGGGAAAGCGACCTGGCGCCAGCGTTAGAGAGCCACCTGCTCAAAATGCCCCAGACCATTGCAGGGCTGGCGCTGCTATTTGAGTTGATCGAGGGAGAAGGTGGAGCCGTTGGCCAGGTAGCCGCTGCCCGAGCCCTGGAGTGGGCTGATTATCTGAAAACCCACGCAGAGCGACTGTACAGCGCCGCCACCAATCGAGGCGCAATAGGGGCAGCTCTGGTTGTTAAACGCCGGGATAAGCTGCCTAGCCCGTTCACGTCGCGGGATGTGCGCCGTAAGGAATGGACAGGGCTGGACAGCACTGAGGCGGTGCGCGATGCGCTGGATGTCCTGGTGGAGCATAACCACCTGACCGCCCTGGAAGTGCCGACCACCACTAAGCCAAGAACAGAGTATCACTGGCATCCTGAATTGGTGCTGGCTGGGGAGGTGCGCTGATGGGACGCTGGCTCGCTAAAATACAGAAAAGCCCTATGTGTGCAACTGACAAAACTGACTTATCCGAATCAGTCAGAAAAGTCAGTGACACAAACGGGGCATTTGTTGAAACGGCAAGCACCACCGCTGTTATGCATGAAAGCCCCCTACAGGAAACTGACAAAACTGACTTATCCAAATCTGTCAAAAAAGTCAGTGACACAACTAGGGCATTTGCCGAAAGTGCAAGCGCTACCGCCGACATCCAGAAAAGCCCCCAGCGGGGAGCTGACAAAACTGACTTATCTGAATCTGTCAGAAAAGTCAGTGACACAACTGGGGCATTTGAGAAAAAACAGAGGGGAAGCGCCGCTGAAGTGGATGCCATGCTGGCCACATTGCGAGCGATAGGACGCGACCTTGGTGGCGCTCTTGAAAAGCTGGCGCGTGAGCGGCTGCTAGGCCTAGATAATCCTGTTCGTGGTGAAGTAATAGCAGCGCTGGATGATGCCTTTACAGTAGCCCCTGACCTACCTAGCGCCCGGAAGCAATGCCGGCACCTACTGACCGACCTTAACGCCCTAGACGCCGCCAAAGCTTGCTGGCCCGCGTTGCCTGAGCCGGTTGGTGAGGTATCTGTCGTTCCCCACCGACACACAGTGGCACCCATCATAGAGCCGTGGCTGGCGCTGATTGAGCAGCACTGCACGCTGGTGCCAGAGGATAAGCGGTTTATACGCCTACGGCTGGTAACGCTTAGCCCTGGCCACGCAATGCGGCTGGCGCGTCAGTATGTGGAAGCGTGGCAGCAGGCAGCCCGGGATGAGCCACGAAAGCATGCCAAAGATAACGCAGGTCGCCGCGCTGCTAATCACCTGCTGATCACCCGCCTCAGTTCCAAGCAGTAACGTCTTGTTGATGCTGCAACCACCAAACCAACAGGACAGCCAAGGAGTAACGCACATGCCAACCATTGTCGCCCCAGAGCATTTGATCCACGCCGCGGTGCAGGGCGAGGGCATTGCTCACCTGACGCCAGAACAGACATACGCGATCCATATGCTAGGGATGCCGGCAGGCGTGATAACTAATCCGTTACCTAAACACTTGGTTGTGTTGCTCGCCAATACCGACCGCATGGCAAGGAAGGATGAAACCGATGGTATTTGAAGGCACTGAGGTAGAGCTAATCACACAAGGCAATGAGGTTTGGGTGACAGCCAGTAACTTAGGTCGCGCGCTTGGTTATGCAAATGGGAAGGCGGTGCAGCGGATTTATACTCGTAATAAGGATGAGTTCACCGACACCATGTCAGGGGTGGTCAATTTGACCACGCCTACCGGTACCCAAGGGGTGCGCGTATTTTCTTTACGCGGGGCTCACCTGATTGCCATGCTGGCCCGCACCAAAAAAGCCAAAGCCTTCCGCCGGTGGGTGCTGGATATTCTGGACACCATTGCCAAGGGAGGTGAGTACGCCAAGCAACAATGGGAACAGGCACGGCAAGCGCTGGAAGATCGTCGCGAGCAGGTGAGCGAAGAAGGGCGCGGCTTGGCTGCGTGGCGCTGGCACAAGTAGCCGATGGAAGGCAATGAGCGTTGCAGGCGAGAGCGGATGCAGCTTAGCTTGCCGCTGACCTAGCCAGCTTATGTAAGGCTAATTACTAACAAAAAAACACAAGCATTGGTTGTAAAGCTGCTTTGCAGAACCTATTCTCTACGCAAACACGCAGCGTGATACCTCTGAATGACACGGCTGCGCATTAGGGGAATGAGGTGTAAGATATGGCAAACGCACTGCAAATTGCTAATTACTTGATTGCTAAGGCTTCATCTTCAGATGGCGAGCACTCTAAGCTATCAAACCTTAAGCTTCAAAAACTTCTGTATTACGTACAGGGATTTCATACGGTATTACTTAAGCGTCCGGCTTTCGACGATCGCATGGAAGCATGGATGCATGGGCCTGTAGTTCCTAGCGCCTACCACTACTATAAGGCTTATGGTAATGGGCAAATACCGCCAGCCATGCCATTAGAAGAAGTTGATATTGATGATCAAACAGCTGAGCTTGTTGATGAAGTGTTCAATGTTTATGCTCAACACTCTGCATGGCATTTACGAAACCTATCCCATGAAGAAGACCCTTGGATGAATCGTTTTGATTCTGAAATAGGTTCCAGTGAAATCAAGATTGAAGATCTAGAAGAGTTCTTCCCCAGTCTTCTGGAATAGATTTAGGCGTGGCTAAGCTAAAAAACAGACCAAAAAAGACCGGTAATGACGTCGCCGAGCGCCCAAAAGAAAAGCGTTCGGTTGATACTCTTACGCCATGGTTTTGCTTTGCTAAGCTTCGTCCGAGTCATTGCATTTCTGAATGCACTAAAGATGAAAGGGCTGCTCTTGCAGAGACGCTTCGTTTATTAAGCAGCATGACTTGGGCAGATTTGCGCCAAGCTCCTCGGCATGGCAGAGGGTACGAAAAAATCGCGCGTCACTCTTTCAGAGCCCATATACCCGATGCAATCACAGAAGATGTTGACCTTCTGTCGTTTCGTTTCTGTGGCAAGGCGCCTATTGTTGGGTATCGAATGGATCGTGTTTTTCATGTCGTTTGGGTGGATCGAGCGTTCAATGTGTATAATCACGGTTAAAAGACACCCTTATCCTTAAAAAACCCCGCCCCGGCGGGGTTTTTTATGCCCGGCCCAAATGTATGGCGCTTTGCAGCTTTGAAAGTGCCATACATATCGGGCGATAACACTGATTACCCAAACAGGCCCATCGACCCACTGACCGATCCTACGCCCTATACGCCGCCAAAGCCCGCTGGCCTGCATTGCCTGAACCTGTTGACGATAAACCGACGGCAAACCGTCACGCCCATCACAGAGCCATGCCCTTTACCAAAGGCAACGCCGGCCGGCGACTTGCTAATAACATGCTGGCAACTTGAACCAGCCTCCAAGCGTTAACACCTGGCCAACGTTCGGTCACCACGCCCGGCACCCGCTGGGCTTTTTTTGAGCATGGATATTGTAGCTGTATATTTAATCAGTTCAATGATGAGGCTAGCTGCCAGGAGATCCAATGCGCCACACCAACCGCACCCGCCGAAACTTTGCGACCGACGCCCGCAATATCAACGATAACGCCTTCAAGCATGAATGCCGGGAGGCTGAGCAGTATCGGGATGAGCGCCTAGAGCTCGAGCGAGAGAAGCTAGAACGCCGCCTGACTTGGGCCTTTGGCCGCGGCGACGCTGCTGGTGTGAAGCGGTTGCAGCGCCGTCTCGACAAGCTGGCCGATGAAGAGCTGAACGATATAGAACCTGGCTGCCGCCCGGGACACATAGAGCGTTGGAAGGATCTGTGGCAGTAAGCCTTGGCGAAAAATCGCGGGTCCTTCCCCGGCACAAGACCGTACCACGGGGAATTCGAACCATGTTCTGTGGCTAAATTTCGGCAAAACATAGTCGTCAGCAGCACCTAGCTCCAACCTGCATGGTTGCCGTGCTTAGGGGTGCCGAAGGTGCCGAATCTATAGCGGTGTGTCGTCGGCACCTATAGTCCATTTTTCGGCACTGTCAGCCCGCTAGGGCAATCTGGCAACAAGCGTTTTGTGACCCTCCAAAAGAGGGCAGCAAACC
Organism: Halomonas sp. A40-4; assembly: GCF_015767635.1. Taxonomy (GTDB): domain Bacteria; phylum Pseudomonadota; class Gammaproteobacteria; order Pseudomonadales; family Halomonadaceae; genus Vreelandella; species Vreelandella janggokensis. The sequence goes on from NZ_CP065230.1 coordinate 238,434, forward strand.
TTCACGCTTGAATAGCAAAAAGCACAATAAAGCCGAAAAAAGTGCTAATATACTGTATATAAAAACAGTGGTGATATTATGAAAGCACGAGGCCCACAGGCCTACCCAACCCAAAAGCAGCGCCTAGAGCTAGCTCGTATGCTGGTAGACATGGCTAGCGAAGGTGACGTTAACGCCGCTGGCTGGCTGCTGCTGTTATCCGAAATTCGACAACAGAGACAAGAGGCTGCCCAATGAGCGACTTAATCACATGGAAGACATGGCTAGAGCACAATTATCAAGCTCAGCAAGACCTTAATGCCGTGCCAGTAAACTCTGCAAAGCAAGCTCTCGAGAGTGCTGAGCATAGGTTATATGACTGCCTATGGCCTATAGCACCTGCCGGGACAAAGGTGAGTTACCCGCCTACCTCTGAGCAAGTCGAGGGTGTGCTTTCGAAGCTTGCGGCTGTGATGAATAAAAACGTCGACGTGAACAATCGTGCCCGCTATGCAGAGTGGGCACGGCAAGCCAGCATGATTAAAGAAGCGAAAGACGATTGGGAGAACGCCCAAGCGGATTTGGAAGCCGCAATTCGTGAAAAGCAGCAAGCAGAGCAAGCGCTTCGGGATGTGCAAAAGCAGATGCCCACGCCTTCGCCAAAGGCGCTTGAGGCGATCCAATTAGAGATTGATGGGCGCCAGCAACAGGTGGGCAAAATCGACGCGACCCTGAACAGCATGAAGGACAGCGCTAGCATTGCCGTGGAACTGGAACAGAAAGCCCAGGCGGCCTCCGAAGAGGTGGAGCGCTTGGAGGCACAAGCCTTGCTAGGGGATGTGGACGAAGCGGCGAAAGGACAGGCGGCCACTACCCTGGCCAAAGCCCGAAAGGCTTCAGAAAAAGCCGCAGAGCAAGCAGAAAAGCAGGACGCGGCCAAACGTGGATTAGAGAAGATGCGAAGCGGCTTGCATGAAGAGCTGGCAGACCTGGAAGCGCTAAGTAAAGGCGTTGGCTTTGAGGTGGGCAAGGCCACGATGGAAGCCCAGGAGCAGGCGCTTATCAAAGCAATCGAGGGTATCGACCTTGAGACCTTGCTGGCCAATATCAACGCTGCAAGGGATCAGGCTAACGAGCACGCACCCGATGGCCAAAGTTACGACAGTGCCAGCATGCAGGTGAAGCTGCCGTTGCTATACGCCGTCAGCGCACCGGATAGCATCGAATACTGAGAGGGATACGCCCGCGCCAGCGTGGGAAACCCTTTGACTCCCGAGAATTGAAACAAGGAGCTGTAGCCATGCCTTCTAACCACATTCGCAAAGCATCAAATTTGCTCAGCCGCGCAAGCCTTCACAATGACCTTGAGAAGGCCGAGAAGGAAGTCGAGCGATTGAAAAAAGAGCTCAATGAGGCTGAAACAGAGGTTGAGCGGTTGAAGAAAGAGATTAGCGAAGCTGAAAAAGAAGAAGGACAGGAAGAGAAGGAAGAGGTAGCAGCGCGCCTGAACTACGGCCGTATCTATGCCAAGGCGAGCACTCGACGTTAGAAAGCAATGCCGAAGCACAAGAGTCGCTGATTACGCTATTGGCAGCGGAAGCCTCTCACCGCCGCGAAAGGCTGGTGCGTACGGAGTTTGATTGAGTGGCCACCGCGGCCGATCGCCTTCGCAGCGTAGCGAGGGAGGTGGGTCGTCATGAATGAAGTAATGCAAGAAAGTGGCGCAACCTGGTTAGATGACTATGCTCGGAACCATCAGTCCAGAGCGTCTATTTGATGGTTGATGGGCGTTGCTGATTGCAAGCAATGCCGACATTAAAGGTCCGAAAGGGCCTTTTCTCGTTTTGGGCAGCGCCTTGTCGGGCGTTGCGCCTATCAATCACTTTAGCAAGTGCCGTGCTGAAGGCGATGCAAGCAAACCTTTCGAGCATGTTTTGTGACAAAAGTCGGCCGCGAAACCCCTCTTTTTTAATCAAGAGGGGCAAATATCGGATCTGTGCCCCTTATTAGCTATATATGCAAATAGCAAAGGGGATAACAATGACCTGTTCGGCCAAATTGACCGACCAGCCTGGCCAGCGCAAAACGTGCAACTGCGTTGCCGCGCCCGTTGGCCACACCTGGTTCAGGCTGCCAACTGATCAGGATGGACGGCACCTAAACGAATACTGGCGGAAGTTAGCGCCTGACGGCGAACGCCGACTGATCGACCTCGACAGTCAGCTGAGTCGCGCTGAACTGGCAGAACGCGCCAGCCGTGAGGCGGGACAGCAGCAAGGGGAGAGGCTGCCTCAACAGATGAGCTCAGAGCAAGGGCTTCGCTCATTGCGCGCAGCCTTGGGTGGTCGTTGAGATGATTCAGGTTTTCCGAGATCACCAGCGAGGCAACCAATGAAGCCTCACGTAAACCGCCAACCGCCCGCAATCCTACGTATGACAAAGCTGAAATCTTGGAGCGCCGTTGCCACGTCCGGAGGTCATACGTGGCGCACGTTGCCCGTTCCTCATGCTGACCCGGACAAGCAGCACCTAAACGAGGATTGGCGAGATGTGGCTAGCCCCGCCGCGCTTCGTGACGCGATAGGCGGCCGGCTGGCGCTTGTGACGGCTACCACAGCGAAAAGTCCTGTGTTGTGCGTTGAGTACCTGATAACCGCCCGCGCCGAGTCGTTCAAAGAGCAAGGCGGGGAGACGGACGCACCCGCCTATTTCCGCGATGCCCAGGCGTTCCTGGAAGCCCGGCACGGTGCCGCCAATGTAGTGGCTGTGAACGTCCAAAACGACGAATCCGCGCCCCACCTTGTGGTGTACGTTGTGCCCCTGGTGGAGCGCCCCGCTCGCACTATACGCAAGTCTGTGTTTGCGGGTGGTCGTGACGAAAACGGCAAGCTGAAGCGCGTCACAAAACAGATTCACCAGCCTGCTGAGGTGGTGTTGTCTGCCGATCACTACAACGGCACCCCTGCCAAGCTGTCCTCGCTACAAACTGCGTTTGCTGAGGAGGTGGCCACCAAGCACAGGCTGGCGCGTGGGCTTGAGCTTTCAGCCGCCAGTCACACCACAAACAAACAGCATCATGAGGCGCTGGCGCGTGCGCTGGCCGGTCATATTGACCTGACAGCTGCCGAACTGGAGCGCCGTGGCCGCCTATGGTCGAAAGAGACTCCCGAAGAGCAAGCCGCGCGCCTGTCTGAGCTAATACGCGACCACTACGCACCTGTGATAGCCTGCGCCGCGTCGGCTGTCCACGACCGCCGCCGGGCCAATGAGATGGAAGAAACCGCCCGTCGCCACCAGGAGCGCTACAAAGCCGCTGCCCGAGAGCTAGCCGCGTTTACGGAAGGGCTGAGCGACGCACAGCAATCGGAAGTTAAGCAGGCCGCTAGCCAGTTGCGCCGGGAGTCTGAGGAGCGCAAGCGCTGGGAGGCCGAGCAGGCACGTCAGCAACGCGAGGAGGCCGAACGTGAGCAAAAACGGGAAGCTCTGAGAGAGCGGGAGCGCCTAGAACGCCGGGAGCGCGCGCTGGTCGAGCGCTTGAAGTCCGCCTCCCCATTGGCGTTTGCCGGAGCGAATGAGGCCACGCGCCGAGAGTGCTGGGGGCTACTGGCAAGCCGCGACGATCTAGCACAAGCATTTGAGCTCATGAGCGCCAGCCCCTACTTTGATTCTGCAGGGCATCTGACCGATGTGGGCCACCGTGCCGTGTTGAGTGCTACAGATCCTGCCGCCGGTAAGCCACCTGGCCCTAGAGAGCGGAGCGAAGCAACTTTACAAAACACGCCACCTACAGGGCCAAAAGGGCCGAATATGTAACCTGCTGCCTATCGTTTGCTCGCCTGCTGAAGCGAGTGCAAGTTTATCGCCGCCGCCTGCCCCGGTAGCCGGTTAGCTGCGCGAATGCGCTGCTTGATGCGGTCCTGGAAACTGTGGACTGGGAAGAATAAGCGCTGGCAGCCAGGCGGGTGGACCCGTTAGGAGACGTGATGCCGCGTTAACTGGGGAGACGCCGCAATGTACCCCACCCTTGATAACCCCCGCCGCGTGCGCGTAGGAATTGTAAATCGTAAAGAGTGGACGGCACTGTTTGCCGTGTTGGCACCGTACTACTCCGACCCGATCACCTCCACGGTGATAAAGTTAGCCGCCCGGGTCGCTCGCCTGGTTAGGAGGATGTGTGTGCTATGACGCTTACTCTATTAAGAATGCGTGATGTTGCTGCCAGGGTTGGGTATAGCGAAAGCAAGGTTTACGCGATGATCCGAAGTGGTGACTTTCCACGCGGCCGCAAGATGCCGATGGGTGGCGTTCGCTGGTCTTCTGAAGATGTTGAAGCCTGGATACGTAAGACCTATGCGGAATCAGAAGAAGCCGGCCAATGACTACTATGAATTACCTTGATGCCACTGTTTGCCGGGTTAAAGTTGTACCGTTTTAGCTTGGGCTACCTAGCCACCGCCCATAAGTGGGCAAGATGGGGTAAGGTAAAGCGCCCAACCTCCGTAGTGTGTTACGGGGACTGAGCGTGTGCGATGTGCTGAGGGCTGACACCATAGCGGCTAAAAGTGAGCCTCAGCCACAATAAGCTGACCATGATATAAGACAGAACCTACCGTAAGGAAAGCCCACCAGAGCCAGCGGTAAGCCCCTTCTGTTTTGCCGATCCTTTGCGCCAGTTTCACCAGTGAGACAAATAGCTGCCACCTGTTTAGCTTGGTGTGGTCGCTGAGCGCAAAATTGCGCCCGTTAAATAGCCGGGCCGCGTGGTAGGAAAAGAATGTCTTTAAGAGACTCTTTTGAAATGGAGATTCACCGGTGGCGGGAGTTGAATCCGCCTTTTAATTAGTTAAATCAGTGAGTTATTCGAAAATGTTGGCATATAGTTGACTACTGCAGTTGGCGTTTTTTCTTCAGTGGCTTCTTTTTCCACTTCTTGCTCAGCCATTCAAATTCTTGATAAGCAGTTTCAGCGTTTTCTCGTACGCCCTCTATGAATTTATTTGATCTGTCATAAGTCCTTACAATTGTTGAATATTGTGATTTTTTTATCATCTTTTCATTATAAATTTTCTCTTGTATGCCAACACTAAGCCTCTCGAAGTGATTCAGGAGGTAGCGGAGATCTTGAGCATCTTCGTTGTCGGCTTTATTTTCTCTACCTAGCGTCAGCAGGTTGGTGTTTTCACAGCCGTGTAGCTGGCGTAGAAGCCTTATGCTTTTTTCCATCCTGATGTCAGTGCGTAACTCAAGCAAATAATCAGCAGTTTGTTTTTTTTGAGCTGTAGATTTCACACTCCTGACTGAAATCACTGCTACTGTAATACCTGCTAAGGTAAGGAATGCTTGTATAGCCTCTGGTCTTAAGCTGCTTACATACGACACTAACCAATCGAACACGTCAAAGTCCCATTTTTAGTAGTTCTAAAAAGCAAAAGAGGTGCCAAAGGCACCTCTTGAGTAGGCTACAGCTAATTAATGGCGATGTGAAGCTACCTCATAGGCCATCATTTTCGTCGTATACCTTATTAGCGTTGGCATCGAACCGCATGTAGGTTGTCATCATGTCATCTCCTTAGCGCATCCTTGGGTAGAATTGCTGATCTACGTCAGCTTTGATTGAGAGCTTGCTAGCGAGTTCCTCAATCAGAAGTACTCAAGCTAGTTGGCTCACACAGTCACAATACAACAAAAAAGTTGGTGGCGCGATGTGGAGCCAAGAAATTTTCGGCTGCTCGTCTAACTATCATAGCTTCTCCGATCGAATTGAGAAAGCTTCTGTTGCTAACATCCCCGCCTGGCTATTCGTTGTCGGTATCCACCCCGAATAGATCCTGGTCGTAGTCACCACGCTGGTATGCCCCATCTGCTTTGGTACCCAGGCCAGTGGCTCACCTGCGCTGACCATCATGCTCGCGTAGGTGTGGTGGGGTTGGCAGGGGCTACGGTACTGGACGCCCGCGCGCTTCAATGCGTGTTTTGCGTATCGCCTGATCGTTGATCCATGGCTTGCCTGTGCGGGGAGGGGTGAGAAGTCCCACTTGCGGCTTGATGGGTATTAAGAAACTTTCGTAATACCTGCCGTGCCTTTCCCCGCGTAATGACAAGCAATGCCGCCGGAAAATCTGGTAACGGGTTGGCTGCCCTGCTGCGTATGGGAAAGCGTCACTATGGTGCGTAGTCCGATTTTCGGGCACCGGTCAAGCGCGTGCAAAGGGGAGAGTAGTGTAAAGCTACTCACAAATTCCGTGTTTTCCCGCATGAGCGTGGGCAACGCATTCCGTGGGATCCAAGAGGAGGCAAGGGGCTATCCCAATCCCTCAGCGATCGTTTCAGCGGACACTGAGCCCATAGTGAAATTCTCATGCCCGCGGAATTGAAAAATCAGATCTCAATAATTGCTTTGCTCAAACACAAAGGAAAAATGTCATTTTGGCGAGTGCTGACATATTGCTGACACAGGAACACCCAGCCAAAAACGGCCACCTGCTGTAATAGCTAAGTGGCCGTTTTCATGGAAATCTTTGGTCGGAATAGCAGGATTCGAACCTACGACCTCTGCCTCCCGAAGGCAGCGCTCTACCAAGCTGAGCTATATTCCGATGCGTTGCCGTATGGTGCGACAACGGAGAGGCATAATACGTAGCCAGGCGGTTTTTTTCAAGTCTTGCCAGGGCTGAAAACGCAATTATGTTTGCCGGTCAACCGCCAGGCGAGCGAGCTCTGCCATCGTGTCGCGATAGGGGCTGGGGGGCAGAGCGTCAAGCTGGGAAAGGGCTTTATCGGCCATTTCTTCGGCCCGCGTACGGGTGTAGGTCAGAGCGCCGGTCGCGTGAACAATGTCGAGTACCGCGTCGAGTTGCTCGAGCCCGCCCTGGCGGATGACCTGGCGAATCAGCTTGGCCTGTTCGGGGGTGCCTTGTTCCATGGCACGGATCAGCGGCAGGGTCGGTTTGCCTTCGGCCAGGTCGTCGCCGACATTCTTGCCCATGGCCTCGGCGTCGCCCTGGTAATCCAGCAGGTCATCAATCAGTTGAAACGCCAATCCCAGATAACGCCCGTAGTGCTGCAGCGCCTGTTCCTGATCGGGGGTTGCTTCAGCAAGCACCGCGCCGCTGTGGGAAGCGGCTTCGAACAGCATGGCGGTCTTGCCGAGAATCGTATCGAAGTAGTCGTCTTCTGAAACGCTGGGATTGCCGATATTGGTCAGCTGCTGAACTTCGCCTTCGGCGATGACGCAGGTGGCACCGGAAAGAATCGCCATGATGCGCATCGAGCCGACATCGACCATCATCTGAAACGAGCGCGCGTATAGGAAGTCGCCAACTAGTACGGATGGCGCATTGCCCCAGGCGTCGTTGGCGGTTTTCTTGCCCCGCCGCATGTGAGACTCATCGACCACGTCGTCGTGCAGCAGCGTCGAGGTGTGCATGAACTCGATCAGCGTGGCCAGCGGGATATGCTTATCGCCGGTGTAACCCAGTGAACGTGCCGCCAGCAACGCCAGCAGTGGCCGCAAGCGCTTGCCGCCACTCTCGGTGATGTACTGGCCGATGGTTTCGACCAGCGGCACCTTGGAATTGAGCTGGGCGACGATGGTCCGGTTAACGGCATCGAAGTCATCCGCCACCACGGCGTGCAGCGGTGAGGGCGTGGAGCTGGCAGGCTGGACTGATGAGACGTTAGCGGTCATGGAATGTTCGTCGCGGCAGATGGAGGCGGCATATGCCGCGCTAAGTTGAGGCCATGCTATGGGGCTCTCCGTTAGGCGTCAAGGCGCCTGCGGGTGTGTGATACCCTATCATCTGTAATGGTGCAATAGGCCTTGTAGCAAAACGCAATCATCGTTATAATCCGCGACCCACTCATCATGCTCCCTGTCAGATGGCTGCCAAAAGGGGCGCCACTCGCCGCAGGTCGACAAGAGCGATTTTTGATGAGCGCCGTTTTCGGTGATCAAAGCGGCAATATTGACGTCCGGAGAGAGACATGTACGCAGTTATTAAAAGCGGTGGCAAGCAGTACCGCGTTCAGGAAGGCCAGACCCTCAAGCTTGAAAAGATCGAAGTCGCCACTGGCGAGACGATCGAGTTTGACCAAGTGCTGCTGGTAGCCGACGGTGACGACGTTAATGTCGGCGCACCGCTGGTTGGCGGTGCGAAAGTGTCTGCCGAGGTGGTTTCCCACGGCCGCGGTGATAAGGTGACGATCATCAAGTTCCGTCGCCGTAAGCACAGCATGAAGCGCCAGGGCCACCGCCAGTGGTTTACTGAAGTCAAAATTACCGGAATTTCCGCGTAAGCGGCCAATTCCCCTTTAGGAGGATTTTGCAATGGCACATAAAAAGGCAGCCGGCTCCACGCGTAACGGTCGCGATTCCGAGTCCAAACGCTTAGGTGTGAAACTCTTTGGTGGCCAGGCAGCGAGCGCAGGCAGCATCATCGTTCGTCAGCGCGGCACGCGTTTCCACGCCGGCACCGGCGTTGGCCTGGGTCGTGACCACACGCTCTTCGCTCTGAACGAAGGCTTTGTGAAGTTCGAGACCAAGGGTCCGCACAACCGCAAGTTTGTTAGCATCGTTTCTGAGTAAACGGCTAGCGTTGCGCTCGTAACGTCGACAAAGCGTTGCGAGAAAAAAGCCCCGCCATGGCGGGGCTTTTTTGTCGGTTAACCCCTTTTCCAATACACTTTTCCATCATGTTGGTGGAATCAAAGGTTGGAAAACGTAACGCATATGAGGGCGGCGAAAGCGGCCGGGAGAAACCAATGCAGTTCGTCGATGAAGCCTCCATCATTGTTGAGGCGGGAAAAGGCGGCAATGGCTGTCTCAGCTTTCGCCGCGAAAAATACGTGCCCAAAGGCGGCCCTGATGGGGGCGACGGCGGCCACGGCGGCAGCGTTTACCTGATTGGTGACGATGCGCTGAATACGCTGATCGACTTCAAGTACCAGCGCTTCTACAAAGCCGAAAACGGTCAGGGCGGTATGGGCCGCCAGATGAGCGGCAAGGCCGGTGAAGACCTGCACGTCAAAGTGCCCGTGGGAACGACGGTGATCGACGAGGATACCCTCGAAGTGATTGCCGATGTGACCGAGATCGGTCAGGTCGTGCTGGTCGCCGAAGGCGGTCGCCGTGGGTTGGGTAATATCCACTTCAAGTCGTCCACCAACCGTGCGCCCCGGCGGACCACACCGGGCACCGAGGGGGATCGCCGCAACCTGCGCTTTGAAATGAAAGTCATGGCGGATGTGGGGTTGCTGGGCATGCCCAATGCGGGCAAGTCGACGCTGATTCGCTCCGTATCGGCGGCCAAGCCCAAGGTGGCCAACTACCCCTTTACCACCCTGGTGCCCAACCTGGGCGTGGTGAAGCTGGGCATGCACGAGCACTTCGTCATGGCCGACGTGCCGGGCCTGATCGAAGGCGCGTCCGATGGCGCGGGGCTTGGGTTGCGCTTTTTGAAGCACCTGACCCGTACGCGGCTGCTGTTTCATGTGGTCGACGTGGCGCCGTTCGATGAATCTGACCCGGTCGAGGCGGCCAAAGCGATCGTACACGAACTGGGCCAGTTCTCACCGGCGCTTTCCGAGCGCCCCCGCTGGCTGGTCCTGAACAAGTTCGACCTGCTGCATGAAGAAGAGCGCGAGGCGCGCGCCCAGGCGATTATCGATGCGCTGAACTGGCAAGGGCCGGTGTTCCGCATTTCGGCGATCAGCAGCGACGGCACCGACAAACTGGTGCAGGCGGCCTATCGTTGGCTCACCGAACAGCAGCGCCTGGAACACGAAGACGAGGAAGCCCATTCCCGGGAGCAGGAAATGCGTCGGCGCATGGAGGAAGAGTCCGTGGCCCGCACCGAAGCGCGACTCGGCCGCAAGCGCAAACGCGACGACGAAGATGACGACGACTTCGATGATGATGATTACGATGTGGATGTCGAATACGCGCCTTGAGGGCTAAAGGCGCAGGGTTGGCCAAAAGGGAGAAGAGCGACGTGGCAAGCAATGAGTCGGTGCTGGGTAGAGCGGCGTTGAGCAGGGCTCGCCGCGTCGTGGTCAAGCTGGGCAGCGCGCTGCTGACCAATGACGGTCGTGGCCTGGATGAAGTGGCGATTGGCCGTTGGGTCGATCAAGTTGCGGCCCTGCACCAGCGGGGCATCGAGGTCGTCCTGGTGTCATCGGGTGCCGTCGCGGCGGGCATGGTGCGCCTTGGCTGGCAGGCCCGCCCCAGCGCGGTGCACGAACTCCAGGCCGCGGCGGCGGTGGGGCAAAACGGTCTGACCCAGTGTTACGAGCAGCACTTCGCCCGCCACGGTGTGCTGACCGCGCAGATCCTGCTGACCCACGACGACCTTTCCAACCGCAAGCGCTACCTTAACGCGCTTTCTGCATTGCGTACTCTGGTGGAAATGCGCGTCGTCCCGGTGGTGAACGAAAACGACACCGTGGTCACCGATGAGATTCGCTTTGGCGATAACGACACCCTGGGCGCCCTGGTTGCCAACCTGCTCGAAGCCGACGCCCTGCTGCTGCTGACTGACCAGGAAGGCTTGTTCGACGCTGATCCCCGCCACGTCCCCACCGCACAGCTGATTGGCGAGGCCCGGGCCGACGACCCGCGCCTGGCGGCCGTTGCGGGTAGTGGCGGGTCGCTGGGGCGGGGCGGCATGACCACCAAGGTGCGCGCCGCTCAATTGGCGGCCCGCTCCGGTGCGGTCACGGTAATCGCCAGTGGTCGGCAGCCCGATGTCATCACCCGGGTTATGGCGGGCGAGGCGCTGGGCACGTTGCTGCGCCCGGAGCAAGCCCCCATCGCAGCACGTAAACGCTGGTTGGCGGGACAACTCCAGGTGCGCGGCACGCTGGTGCTGGACCCTGGCGCCGTCAAGGTACTGCGCGATAAAGGCTCCAGCCTGCTGGCCGTTGGCGTGCGTACCGTCCAGGGCAGCTTCAAGCGCGGCGATATGGTGGCCTGTGTCGATGAGCAAGGCACAACCGTGGCGAAAGGCTTGGTCAACTACGGAGCCGACGAAGCCCGTCAGCTAGCGGGTAAACCAAGCCATCAAATTGAAGCCATCCTTGGCTACGTGGAGGCTCACGAGTTGATTCACCGCGATAATCTGGTGGTGGTTTAACGCGGTTGCAAACGCGGTGGCAAAGGTACCTGACGCGGCCAGTTGTCGGGCACGATAAACAGCCGCTCGCAGCGCTGGGTTGAGGGCAGATACATCATGACCTGCTGCGGCTGATACCGGGCCATCGCCAATAGCGGTATCAGTGATTCTGACGCTGGTTTGAAGGCGTCAAAGGTTGGCGGCGCCAACCAGTGCGGTTTTTCGAGCCAGGTCACCAGAAAATCAGCGGGTAGGGTAGAGGCAAGCGCTGGCCAGTCGCTGACGTGGCACCAGCGTCCTCTGCGGTGTGCAGTAGTGGCACCCTCAGGCGATGGCATGGGCGCGTGCCATGGATAAAACAGCACGCCCGGCATGGCCAGCCGTTGGGTGAGCTGCCCGCCCAGGCCTGTTTCTGTATATCCTGTATCCCGAGGGGCTAGCCAATGGCCGAGTGTTTCCTGTGCGGGTATTGTGGAAGAAAGTGGCAACTGATGACGCTGCAAATGGCAGTATTTCAGAGCCAGGCTGTCCAGACCGCCCGGGCCTATCCAGCGGCTCTGGCTGGTGGCTTCTCCAGGCCCTTCAGGTAACCCGAGATAAAACTTGATCGCCACTTCCAGATGCACCGGAGCAGGTTGATCCCGCCTGCGGTAGAGCATGTCCAGCTCGCCCAAGGTAATGCGCTTGCGGGTAATCCGCACGTTATGAGCCAGCAGGCGCGTATTGGGCGCGCGGTCCAGCAGCCAATGCCATAGCTTTTCGTGATAGTGCCCCATGCGGCTCGACTGGCGACCATGGCGGGCCAGCTCAGGGATTGCCAAACCATTCAGCCAGGCTTCCAGGGCGTCACTCAGCCCCAGCTCGGACTGGCTAGGGCGGCCTGAAAATGGACTGGAGGGCGGGAACGCCACGATATCCGGTGTCACGACCAGCCAGGCGAGGTCACGCAATATTGCTTCATGATGTGCCGACGTCACACCTTCCAGGTAGTTAGGCGGCTTCAAGCGTTGTTCTCGGGTCGGCGTGGTCTGGCGTTCAGGCAATGGCTGATCATGGCAGAATTCCCAGGGCAAGCGGGGGTATAAAGCGTCATTATCACGGCTGTTGGTAACACGCTTACTGCTGATATGGAAGAGGCCGTCTCTGCAGGTATGTCATCAGGCATTAATCTGTGGCAGGGGCCTAGAACGCAAACGGGCTCCCCGCTGGAAGCCCGTGAAGCGACACAGTTAACGATCAGTCGCGGTCCATCTGGGTGATATCGTAGGAACCCTGGCGGACGCTGATTTCCAGTTCACGACCGTTTTCATCGCGCCCTTCAATCTCGATAACGCCGCTTTCGTCGATATCCATGTCTTCAAACTCGACCATACCTTCCTGGCTGGCGACGTTCAGCGCCTGGCGAATATCGTCTTCGCTCATGCCCCAGGCACCGGTAATTAGCCGTTCGCGTTTTTCTTCCAGCGTTTCGCCGTCATCGATTGAAAAGCTGACATCGGCGAACCACTCATCGTCGAGCCAGCCTTCGACTTCTGCGCGGCCACGACTATTGATGCTGACTTCTTCAAAATGCGTAAAGCCATAATCATTGGCGTGGGTCAGCACATCGTCAATCCGGTCCATCGCCAGAGAGTCCGCCTGGGCCGTGCCCACCGCTGCTGTAAGCAGTAACGCAGAGCCCGGGATGATCAGCATTTTTTTCATCGTATTCATGGTTAATTCCTTCTTTCCATTCGAGGTGGTAAACGGCATTCGGCGAATGCGACAGTGACGTTATACCCCCACTATGCTTTCCTTAAGCTGACAAAGCGGTTCATCTAGCGTTCATGTTGACTTTGGCATGGTGTGACAATGAAACATGTGACCTCCCTCCTGACAACGCGGCCATGCCGTGATACGCCGCCTGCACTGCGCCGCATGATGCTGGTGGGGATAATGGTGCTTGGCCTGGTCACGGGGCAGGCGTCTTCTGATTCCTCGTGGGAGACGCTTCACGGGGAGGTCAGCGAGGGTGAGGTGGTATCTCTGGAAACCATTCTCGATTGGTTGGAGGCTCATTATATCGGCGAGGTACTGGAAGTTGAGGTCGAGCGTGAAGGTAGCTACGTCGAGTATGAAATCAAGCTGCTGGGTCCGCAAAACCAGGTGGTAGAGTTTGAATTTGATGGTCAGACCGGGCAGCTTATGGAGATGGAAGGCGTCAGGATCAACGACATGCGCCGCACGGAATAGAAGGCAGAAACAGTGGTGAGCCGATGAAGTGTTTGTTGGTAGAGGATGACCAGGCGTTAGCCCGCGAACTTGGCCAGGCATTACGCGATGGTGACTGGCTGGTAGAGCATGCGTTCAACGGTCAGGAAGCCGACTTTCTGGTGCGCACCGAAGCGTACGACAGCTTGATTCTGGACGTTGGACTGCCCGACGGTGACGGCATCCGTTGGCTGGCGGCATGGCGCGAAGACGGCATTGATCTGCCGATACTGATTTTAACCGCGCGTGAACGTTGGGCCGATAAAGCGGCCGGTTTTTCCGCTGGCGCCGACGACTATGTCACCAAGCCGTTTGAATCCGCTGAGGTCCTGTTTCGCCTGCGTGCGCTGGTTCGTCGCAGCCACGGGCACGCGCACCCGGTGCTCAGGATGGGAGAGTTAAGCCTGGATACCCATACCCAGCACGTGGCGCTAGCGGGCCGCCCCGTATCGCTGACCGCCCAGGAAACGCGACTGTTGAGCTATTTGATGCACGCCGCGCCCCGGGTGGTGAGCCGCACCGAGCTGTCCGAACATGTCTACGACCGTGACCATGAACCCGATTCCAACGTCATTGATGTTCAGGTCAGCCGATTACGACGCAAGTTGGGCGCATGGCGTATTGTCACCCAGCGCGGCCAGGGCTACCGCCTGTTGGCCGAGCAGCCGGCGGCGGGATGATGCCCTGGCCATCTTGGCAGGGCCGCATTGCGCGTCGCTCAATCGCCAGCCGTCTATTAGTGGCGACCCTGGTGATCGTCATCGTCGGGCTGCCTTTAGCGGGGTTCTTGCTGTCCCATCACTACCGTGAGTCGGCGACGCAGGCCTTCGATGATCGCCTGGAAGCCTTGCTCAATGTGGTCATCGCCGGGGTCGCCTTTGACCGTGTCGAGCAGCGACTGATCTTTGATCGCGATCTGGGTGATCCGCGTTTCGATCAGGTTTACTCCGGCTGGTATTGGCAGATGACCGACGGTCAGCAGCACACGCTCACCTCGCGCTCGCTATGGGATCAGCGCCTGCCGACCCATGACGGCAACACGCTCATTGCCCGAACCGTGAACGGTCCCCGGGCAAGTTCGCTGCGCCTGGTCGAGCGCGATATACAGCTGGCACCGCTCGAGCAGCCGCTGCATATCAGCGTTGCAGCTGAAGACCAGGCATTGATGGACAATGTGCGCCAGTTTCAGCAGTGGTTATGGGGCGGTTTGGCCGGCTTGGGCACGCTGCTGTTGACGGTGCTGGCGTTACAGATTCGCTGGGGGTTGGCGCCGTTGCGGCGTATGCGAGCCAACCTGCGCGAGGTGGAAAACGGCGAGGCCAAGCAACTGGATACCCGGCTGCCCGATGAGTTGGCCGGCCTGGCCACCACCATGAACGCCGTACTGGCCCGTGACCAACGCTTGATAGAACGTGGTCGCCATGCCGCTGGCAATCTGGCCCACGCGCTGAAGACGCCGCTCAGTGTGATGCGTCTGCTGGCCCGTCAGGCACCGGCCGAGCAGCAGAGCGCCTGGGAAGCGGAGCTGACGCGCATCGACAACGCCGTGCGCCACCATCTGGCACGCGCCTCGGCGGCCGGTGAGGGCGGCAGGGTGGCGCCCGTGTCGCTCAATGAAGCCCTGGCGCCGCTGATAAACGGACTGGCAAGGCTGGCCCAGCGCCGCGATATCCACCTTGAGCATACCCTGCCGCGCGATATGCAAGCGCACATGGATGCCCAGGATGCCCAGGAGATTGTCGGCAATATTCTGGATAACGCTCTGCGTTGGGCGAAGGGCGAGGTTATTCTGACCCTGGAGGCACATGGCGAACACCTCCAGCTGTGTGTCAGCGACGATGGCCCCGGAATGTCCCCTGCTGATTGCCAGGCAGCGCTGCAGCGGGGCAAACGGCTGGATGAGAAACGTTCGGGAAGTGGTTTGGGGCTTTCTATCGTTGCTGATCTGGTCGCTCTGTATCGTGGCGATATGCAACTTGAGCGGGCCGCTTTGGGCGGGTTGGCGGTCACCATCACGCTACCCGTCGTCGTGATTCGTCGCCCGGATAGGCGCTGAAAACGCGTCACGAACACCGAACAGGCAAGGAGCGATCAATGAACCACCACGCGGCAGTCCTCCCGGATGTATTGGTTGGCCCCATTCTGCGCCGCATCACCCCTTCACGGTGGGTGATGTGGTGCCTGACGTCACGGCCGCTCACCATGTCCCTGGTGCTGCATCCCGACGGGCCGCGAGCACAGACGTATCCGCTCGCGGCTTATCAGCAATGCCTGCCTGTCGGGCAACATGCGTTTATCCATTTGATCGACGTGCCGTTGGCGAGCCCCTTGCCCCGCGATGAGCGCATTGCCTATGACCTGAAAGTGCAGCAGCGCGATGGTGGTTACCAGTCACTTCCTGAGTGGGCGCCGTGGTTATGCTACGACGGCCAGGACTACCCGGGGTTTGTGATTGCCTCGCGCCATCATCGCTTGATGCACGGCTCCTGCCGCAAGCCCCACCATGATAGCGCCGACGGTCTGGTGCGTGCTGACCAATGGTTGGCCGAGCGTCAGACGACGCCAGGTGAATGGCCCGCTTGGCTGCTGATGACCGGCGATCAGGTGTATGTGGATGACGTGGCAGGGCCGATGCTGCGCGCGATTCATGCCCTGACGGAACGCCTGGGGTTGGTCGATGAGTATCTGGAAGGGGCGACCATCAGTGACAGCCAGGCGCTCTATACGTCCCCCGACAGCTACTATCAGCGCAGCCAGTTACTACCGGATACCACCAGCAACGTGGCGCTTCGCGAACGCTTTTTTGGCGGCGTGAAAAAGCCCGTCTTTACCTCGGCCAATGCGCAGAATCATCTGATGACGCTGGGCGAAATGTTGGCCATGTATTGCCTGGTTTGGTCGCCCGTGGCATGGCAGGTTATTGCGCCCTCTCAGCCGTCACTGGGTGACAAGGACGCCGCGCTTTATCAGCAGGAGCAGGCCGTGATCGAGGCGTTTGTGGCGGGTTTGCCTCAGTGCGCGCGCGCCATGGCGCATTTGCCCAGTCTGATGATCTTCGACGATCATGATGTAACCGACGACTGGAATCTGACCGCTGAATGGGAGCAAAGTGCCTACGGTCACCCGTTCTCGAAGCAGATTATCGGCAATGCCTTGATCGCTTACCTGCTTTGTCAGGGGTGGGGTAACGCGCCTGAAAAGCTCAACCCGCTGATTGACGAGACCAAGGCGATGCTCGAGTCGGTAGACAGCACCGGCTATCTCGCCAACGTGGCGCAAGACGGCCTGATTGACCGCCTGCTGGCGTTTCAGGGGTGGGCGTTTCAGGTCTCCGGCGAACCGCCATTGATCGTGCTGGACACCCGTACGCGCCGCTGGCGTAACGAGCGACACCCGCAGCGTCCTTCCGGGTTGATGGACTGGGAGGCGTTGATTGAAATGCAGCAGGCGTTGATCGGGGCGCCCAGCGCAGTGATCATTTCACCCGCGCCGATGTTTGGCGTCAAGCTGATCGAAGGTATCCAGAAGCTGTTTACCCTGGCTGGCAAACCGCTGATGGTCGACGCCGAAAACTGGATGGCGCATCGCGGGGCTGCGAACGTGCTATTGCAGATTTGGCAGCATTCCAAAACGCCCGGCAACTACGTGATCCTGTCCGGCGATGTGCACTACTCCTTTGCCTACGACATCGTGGTGCGTCACCGCAAGCATGCGCCCAGGCTATGGCAGATCACTTCCAGCGGGGTCAAAAATACCTTTCCTGATTCGCTGTTGGACACCTTTGACCGGCTCAATCGCTGGCTGTATGCCCCCTGGTCACCGCTCAACTGGTTTACCAAGCGCCGCAAGCTGAGTGTTCACCCCCGTGATCCCGACCGTGCAAGTGCTGGCGAACGCCTCTGGAACGCCAGCGGTATCGGGCTGGTGACCCTCGACGAACACGGCTGCCCGGTCGACATTCGCCAGTTGGACGCCAGCGGAGGAGAAGCCTGTTTTCCACCGCCCGATATACCGGCGCGTTAGGAGTTATAGCGTCTGTCATCATTTCGTCACGGTATTGGCCCAAGCTTATCTCATGGATAAAAACGCTAGGGATATCCGATTGTTATTTAATGTGACGAACAGGCAATGACCGCACAAGAAGCGCAATGGCTCAATCGCATCATTCATACAGAAGACTTGCAGGTCCTTTTTCAGCCCATTGTGGATGCCAGCCAGCAAGCCATCTATGGGTACGAGGCACTGGTTCGAGGGCCTCGCTCTTCTCCGCTTTATTCGCCGCTGCGGTTGTTTGAAGTCGCCACTCAGGCAGGGCTTCTGGTTGAGTTGGACCTGCTTTGCCGTCGCTTGGCCATACGACGCTTTGCCGAACTCGAGCTGCCTAGTCTACTATTTCTGAACGTCATGCCGCTCACCATCCTGGAACGTGATTTTCGCGAAGGATTGACGCTAGGCTTTATTCGCGAAAGCGGCCTTCCTCCAGAGCGCGTAGTGATCGAACTCACCGAGCACGTGCCCATTCATGATTACCAGTTGATGCGCCAGGCAGTGGATCACTATCGCGACATGGGCTTTCAAGTGGCCTTGGATGATCTCGGCGCGGGCCACTCAAGCCTGCGCCACTGGTCGGAACTGCGCCCGGACTTCGTCAAACTGGATCGCCACTTTATTTCGGGCATCGATCAGGAGCCCGCCAAGCGCGAGTTTCTACGCTCTATTCTGGATGTTGCGCGTAGTCTGGACTGCCAATTGATAGCGGAGGGCGTTGAAACCGCCGCTGAGCACCTGTGCCTGTGGGAGCTCGATCGTGGCCTGGCCTTGCTGCAAGGGTTTTATTTTGCCAGACCCAGCGCGGAGCCTCCGCTTCAGCTGCATATGCGGCTGCCTGCCGCTAAACCGCTGGCAAACCCAGCGGGACGAACGGCCCGTTCGATCTGTCAGGCGATTGAAGCGGTCACCCCTAGCTGTGCTGTTCTTACGCTGGCCGAGCGCTTTCGACAGCAGTCGAGTCTTCGCTGCGTAGCGGTGGTCGATGACGGCAGGCCAGTGGCCGTGGTGCGCCGTAATGCGTTTCTCACCTTGTTTACCAACCCCTACAGCCATGCGCTTTATGCCAAGCGGTGCGTGCTGGATGTCGCCGATACCAAGTCATTGATCACTAATGCCAGTACCCCGCTGGATATATTGAGTCAGCAACTGACGGATAGCCGCGATATCGAGCAGGAAGACTTTGTGATTGTCGATGAAAATAGCCACTACCTGGGCATGGGCAATATTGTCGACTTGCTGCGTGAAATTACTGCCATCCAGGTTCGCCAGGCGCGCCATGCCAACCCGCTTACCGGGTTGCCGGGCAATATACTGATCAATGAAACCCTTGGCCGCTACCTGAATGCCGGTGAGGGGGTGGCCGCTGCTTACGTCGACCTGGATAATTTCAAGGCTTTTAACGACGCCTACGGCTATGCCCGGGGCGATCACATGATCATTGCGTTATCCCGGCTGCTGGAGGCTCAGGCCGATAGCGTCGGTGGCTTCATCGGCCATATCGGCGGGGATGATTTCATGCTGCTACTGCCGTTGGCGCATTGGGAAAAAGCCTGCCAGCAGATCCTGCATCATATGGAGCTGATGGCGCCGGGATTTTATGAAGAGGACGACCGCAAGCGTGGCGGAATCCACATCGAAAACCGGCAGGGGACAATCAGCTTCTTTCCGTTTGTCAGCGTCTCGATTGCCGTCAAGCCGATTCCACCCGTCGCCGACTGTAAGGCCCTGGATGTCGCTGCCGAACTCTCGGAGTTAAAGCAACAGGCCAAAAAAATTCCTGGCAACAGCCTGTTTGTCGAGCGACGTAGCCGCAACGCTGCCAGCTTGAAAGCGTAATGACACATTACGGTCGTCAAAACGTCACCAATGGGTCATCTGAATGTCCCGCCCCTGTCATCTGAGCGCGTCAGTATCGTTGTGTCTTCTAACAACGCATCAGGTGATCCATGCAGACGTTATCTCTTCCTCGTACCCTCATTAGCGCCGCCGTTGCCAGTGCCTTTGCCTTTTCAGCCGTGGCGGTTCAGGCCGATCTTTCCAGCCGCTATCAGGATGCGGACGGCGATCTGATGGCAGATGTCCCCAGCGATGACGCCCAGTGGGTAGACCCGGACACGCTGGTGTTTGCCTATACGCCGGTCGAAGATCCCGCTGTCTATGCCGATGTCTGGTCTGACTTCCTGGATCATTTGAGTGACGCCACAGGTAAAGAGGTGCAGTTCTTCCCGGTACAGTCCAACGCTGCCCAGCAGGAAGCCATGCGTGCGGGCCGTTTGCACGTCGCCGGTTTTAATACGGGTGGTGTGCCAGTAGCGGTCAACTGCGGTGGTTTCCGTCCGTTTGCCATGATGGCCGCCGAGGACGGCAGCTTTGGCTATGAAATGGAAATTATCACCTACCCGGGTAGCGGTATTGAGTCCGTTGAAGATTTGCAGGGCCGCCAACTGGCATTCACCTCCGAGACGTCCAACTCGGGCTTCCGTGCGCCTTCAGCGCTACTGCGTTCCGAATACGGCATGGAAGCGGGAGAAGATTTTGAGACAGCGTTCTCGGGTTCACATGACAACTCTGTTCTAGGCGTGGTCAACGAAGACTATGAGGCCGCGGCCATCGCCAACTCGGTAGCGCGTCGGATGCTGTCGCGTGGCGTCGTGGAAGAAGGTGATTACGATGTCATTTATACCTCGCAAACGTTCCCGACCACTGCCTACGGTACGGCCCATAACCTGGCACCCGAACTGGCGCAGGACATTCAGGACGCCTTCTTCAGCTATGACTGGGAAGGCACCGCCCTGGAGGAAGAATTCTCCAACTCCGGCGAAGCCCAGTTTATCCCCATTACCTATCAGGATAACTGGGAAGTGATTCGCACCATCGCTGATGCCAATGGGGTGACCTACGACTGCGACTGATCGCCAGGTAGACGTTGTTAACCGGCCAGGAAGGCTCCCCTTTCTGGCCGTTTCTTTATATGTTTGAGGTGGAAAATGTTGACACTAAGCGGCGTAGCCAAGCGCTACCCCACCGGCGATCGGGCGCTGGCCAATATAGAGTTAACCCTGCCCAAGGGACAGGTGATGGCGCTGATCGGGCCATCCGGCGCCGGTAAAAGCACCCTGATTCGTTGTGTGAACCGGCTGGTTGAGCCTACCCAGGGCAGCATTCGCCTGGAAAATACCGAAATTACCAAGCTTTCCGGCCACAAGCTGCGCCATGCACGGCGTTCCATGGGCATGATTTTCCAGGAGTATGCCCTGGTTGATCGACTCACCGTGATGGAAAACGTGCTCTCAGGTCAGTTGGGTTACGTGGGTTTCTGGCGCAGCTTTCTGCGCCGCTACCCTCAGGAAGCGGTCGTGGAAGCGTTTCGGCTGTTGGAGCGGGTTGGCTTGACGCACGCCATCGATAAGCGTGCCGATGCGCTATCGGGCGGTCAGCGTCAGCGTGTGGGGATCGCCCGGGCCCTGTTGCAGAGCCCCAAGCTGCTGTTGGTCGATGAACCCACCGCCAGCCTTGACCCGAAAACCTCTCGCCAAATCATGCGCTTGATTCGTGAGCTGTGTGCCGAGCGTGACCTGGCGGCGATTATCAATATCCATGATGTGGCGCTGGCGAAGCAGTTTGCCGACCGCATCGTCGGACTGCGGGCGGGGGAAATCGTCTTTGACGGTGACCCCAGTGAGCTCACCAGCGAGATTCTCACTACGATCTACGGCGAGGAGGACTGGGATACCACGCCCGAACCAATGGATGACGAGGTTAGCGATGACCCGCGCGATACAGCCTCGTACAGCGCGGCCCCCGCAATGGCCGTCGGAGGCGCACGATGAGCGAGCAGGCCGAGATGTTGACGGCGCGCCAGCAAGCGGCACACCGCGGCGAGTGGCGCCGGCTTCCACTGATCGCAAGCCCGCGATTGCGCTGGGGCATTGTCCTCGGAGTGGGGGTGTATCTTGTGTTGGCGCTCGCCTCGGTAGAGGTGGACTGGGAGCGCGTGGCTGAGGGGGCGGGCCGTGCGGTGAATTTTCTGGGCGCGTTTATGCAGCCCGATTTTGTCAGCCGTTACGACGATATCGTTGCGGGTTTGCTGGAAAGCTTGACCATGACGCTGACCTCCACGGTGATTGGGGTGCTGCTGGCGATACCCGTCGGGTTGGGGGGCGCGCGCAATATTGCGCCATTGCCGATTTACACAGCCTGCCGGGCGATCATTGCGGTGTCGCGCACTTTTCAGGAGGTCATCATCGCCATCCTGTTCGTGGTGATGTTCGGCTTTGGGCCTTTTGCCGGCATGATCACCCTGGCGTTTGCGACGATTGGTTTCATGGCCAAGCTGCTGGCCGAAGACATCGAGGACCTGGACTGGCGTCAGGTTGAGGCAGTGCGCGCCACGGGTGCCAGCTGGTGGCAAACCATGAATCACGCGATTCAACCCCAGGTCATGCCGCGTTTGATCGGGCTTTCAATGTACCGCCTGGATATCAACTTCCGCGAATCTTCGGTAATCGGGATTGTCGGGGCAGGCGGTATCGGCGCCACCTTGAACACCTCGCTGAGCCGCTACGAATACGATACCTCAGCGGCGATCCTGCTGATCATCATCGCCATCGTATTGCTGTGCGAGTACGCCTCGAGTCATGTCCGTCGCTGGACCCAGTAACCCCTGAATCAGTCTTTTCTGAATCGATACTTTGTGGAGTAGTTGAATGCCCGTTTCCACCTCATCTCAGGGTCAGCCGGTCTGGCGGCGGCGTACGACCCGCGCGCAATGGCTCCAGTACCTGGCCTGGCTGGCAGGGGTCAGCCTGTTTCTGCTCTGCTGGAAGCTGATTTCCGACAATACCATGTGGGTGTTCGTCGACGACGCTGGCCGCCAGGGAGCCGATCTGATCAGCCGCATGACCCCACCCGAGTGGGGCTATGCCAATGTGCTATGGAAGCCCATGTGGGACACCCTGAACATTGCCACCCTGGGCACGGCGCTGGGCATTGTCATGGCCTTTCCAGTGGCGTTTCTGGCGGCTCGCAATACGACACCGCATCCGCTTATACGCAGCGCCGCGTTGGTGGTGATTGTGTCGTCACGCTCGATCAACTCGCTGATCTGGGCAATGTTGCTGGTCACCATCCTGGGTCCCGGCGTGCTGGCAGGGATTATTGCCATCGCTCTGCGTTCCATCGGCTTTGTGGGTAAGCTGCTCTACGAATCCATCGAAGAGATTCATCCCACGCCGGTCGAGGCGATCAGCGCGACCGGTGCGAGCCGTATGCAGGTAATGAACTATGGTGTGTTGCCCCAGGTCATGCCAGCATTTGCCGGTATCAGCGTTTACCGTTGGGATATCAATATCCGCGAATCGACTGTGCTGGGCCTGGTGGGGGCGGGCGGTATCGGTTTGCAGTTGAACGCTTCGATCAACAGCCTTGCCTGGGATCAGGTCAGCGTGATTTTCGTCATGATCTTTGCCACCGTACTGGTGTCGGAGTGGATATCCGCCCGGGTACGCCACGCGATTATCTAATCGATTTGGCAGCGTCTCGATCTTTGCGCCATGCTATAGACTAACCGGTCAAAGTAGAGATGCCTCCATGCCCTTCGCGCGCAGCTTGCCTATTGTAGGTTTGTTAATCCTCATGATGGTGTCAGGCTGCGCCAGTCACAAGACAGACCTGAATGAACGCCTTGACGAGGCTGAGGGCTTGTCCATGGAGCGTGCGTTGATTCTTTCCCATGCCCAGCAAGCGCTGGGCACTCCCTACCGCTTCGGCGGTAACTCGCCCGACGGTCTGGACTGCTCCGGACTGGTCGAGATGGTCTATCAAGCGGCGGGGATCCGTGTGCCTCGTACCGCCGACCAGCAGTTTCGCCAACTGCCAACGGCGAATGCTCCGCGCCCGGGTGATCTGCTGTTTTTTGGTTCACGCCAGAAAGCCACTCACGTGGGCATTTACCGCGGGCAGGGGCAGATGATTCACGCCCCCGGCAGCGGCCGTGAAGTGGTGAGTGTGCCGCTGGATATCGACTACTGGCAGCAGCGCTTTCTGGGGGCCGCAAGCCCCGCTCCGTGAGCGCCCCACGATAGGTTTGAACGTGTCTAATAACTCTTTGGTTTCATGACCTGGGTCAATTAGCGTGCATTCCAGCTCCCTATAATATGCTTCGTTTTGACTTCCTACCTAATCCATGAGCATTAAGCGTATTTAACTACGTGACATGATGCGGCACACTCAGTTCAAAGCGTTACACGACGCGATAACAAAAACGCGAGCATGCCGCTTACCTCACTAACGACGCTATCAGTTTGAGGCTAAGCAATGAAAACTATCGTTAACCGCATGCCGATGCGGCTCAAATTCGCCTGCGTGTTGCTATTGCCGTTGCTCGCGTTGGCCTGGTTTGCCATTCAGGGGATCATGGAACGTCGTACTTCGCTGCAGGAGTTTGACCGCCTCCATGCAATGACTGAGCTTGCTCAGCGTGCCGGTGATGTTGTTCATCAGATGCAGTTAGAGCGTGGGATGACGGCTGGATTTTTAGGCAGCGAGGGTGACGCGTTTGGCAACCGGCTTCGCCAGCAGCGACCCAACACCGATGAGGCCGCCGAGGCGTTTCATAACGAGCGGGCTTCCCTGGATCAATCGCAGCTGACGCCCTCCGTCCAGCAGCAACTGCGCGAGATTGATGAACGTTGGCAACGCCAGCCGGCGCTTCGCGATCGCGTTGATGACCTGGAGGTGACGATGGGGGAGGCGCTTGGTCACTATACCGGCATTAACGGCCAACTGATGGCGTTTGTAGGTACGTTGGCGCATCTCACTCAGGAAGGTGATATCACCCGCCAACTGAGCGCTTATTATCAGCTATTGGAAGCCAAGGATCTGGCCGGTATCGAACGGGCGCTGCTGTCGAATGCGTTTGCTGCGGATGGCATGTCAGCCGAGATGTTGCGACGCTTTTTATCACTGCTCGGCGAGGAACAGGCCTTTTTGGATAGCTTTCGGGTCCTGACCAGTGAAGCAAGTCGCGAACAGCTTGCTCAAGCGCTAAGCGGTGCGGAGATCGAGCGACTTCTGGAGCGGCGCGAACTTGCCATCAGCCAAGCCAGCGAGGGCGGCTACGGCGTGGACCCAGAGGAATGGTTCGAATGGCAGACAGTGAAGATCGGCCGTTTGAAGGCATTAGAAGACCAGGTGGCGGATTCGATAGTGACTCAAACAGCCGCGTTGCGTCAGGAAGCTCAGCAGGCGCTCTGGCAATATGCGGGGATTGCGCTGGTGGCCAGTATGGTGGCGATAGGCGTTGCCGCATTGATTGTACGGGCAATTACGCAACCGCTGCATCTGGCACTGTCCAGCATTGAGACGCGCGGTAACGATCTGACCCAGCGTTTGAAAGTGCCGGGTAGCGATGAATTATCGCAGCTGTATCGCGCCTTCAATGAATCGTCGGCGGTAACTGAGAACCTGGTGGCTGAGATCAAACACAACGCACAGTCGGTGGCGGTGGCCAGCAATCAGATCGCGCAAGGAAACCAGGACCTTGCTCAGCGGACGGAAGAGCAGTCTGCTTCGCTGGTACAGACCGCGTCGAGTATGGAGCAGATCACAGCGACGGTCCGCCAGAGCTCTGACAACGCCCAACAGGCTCAGAAGATGACTGGCGAAGTGGCCGAGGAAGCCAAAGAGGCGACTCATGTGGCGTCGCAAGCCCAGCAAGCCATGCAGCTCATTCAGCAAGCCAATGAACAAGTCACCAGCATTGTCGCGACGATTGACAATATTGCTTTCCAGACCAACTTGCTGGCGCTGAATGCCTCGGTTGAGGCCGCGCGAGCGGGTGAACATGGGCGTGGTTTCGCGGTGGTGGCCGATGAAGTACGCAAGCTGGCCAGCCGGAGCGCTGACGAAGCGAGCCAGATTCGTCAACTGGTCGATAACAACGTGAACAAGATTGCCGAGGGCGAAACCCTGGTAACATCGACCAACAATACGCTGGAACGTATCGCCCAGCGCGTTAAGCAGATGGCGGGCTTGATGGATGAGATGGCCTCGGCGACCCATGAGCAATCATCGGGCATTGAGGAAATTAATCGGGCCATGGTTCAGCTGGAGGACGTCACTCAGCAAAATGCTTCCTTGGTGGAAGAAGTCGCGGCGGCCAGTCGTTCGCTGGATGAGCAGGCTGATGATATGACCCGAAGAATGAATACGTATCAGGTGCGCGACAGCCATCAAGTTATGCTTAGTTAGGCCGATATAAACCATAGAGGGCGCTGACTGGAGCGCCCTCTTGATATGAACTGTGACTGAAGGACAGTGCCTGGCGTTTTGTAATGCGTTGATTAGCGACGATTGTCGTGTCGCGCAGGGTTTAACAGTAGGTGATGATATAATGAACCTGCTGTGTATGGGGAGGCCTCTGACGCAGCTAAAAATACATTGACGACTATTATAAATTGAGGAGCGCTGGGACGTATGAGCCAGTCTTTCACGACGCCAAAGGCGCAGTCTTTGCCTCATTCCCATGCTTTATCGCTATCCCCAGGCGAAGCCGATGAGCCCGACGACTCGGACGCTACTCGCCTGCCCGCCCTAGGACCCGCCCAAGCGGCTTTCCTGCATGCCAACGAGGCCATAATTATAACCGACGCAGAAAACCGCGTGATCGATGTCAATCCGGCCTTCAGTGAACTGACCGGCTGCATGCTGGACGCTGTGGAGGGCAAGACGCCAGAGGCATTCAGTATTCTGCCGTTGGACGATAGCCGCACCACCCGGTTGATGCGTGAAGAGCTTCATCTTCGTGATCGTAGTAAAAGTCAGGTGAGTTACTGTAGCCACGACGGTCAGTTTTATCCCGGCATGATGTCGATCAATCGGGTGCGCGACGCCGAGGGTAACGTTGATCACCATGTGATCGTACTGGCGGATCTATCCGCGATTCCTGCCCATGCGCGGCATCTTAACCGGGAAGTGTACTTTGATGCATTGACGGGACTGCCCAACCTGCAACTGCTGACACAGCTTATCCAGGAATCCATACAGCACGCTGAAAACAAGCAGCAGTCGCTGGCGGTATGTTCCCTGGATATCGACCTTTTTAAAGCCATCAACGACCGTCTTGGCTCCAGCGTGGGCGACGCGCTGCTCTCGAGCTTTGCGCAGCGTATCAGTCATCTGCTGTTTGGCGACGATGTGCTGGCTCGGGTAGGCGGTGATGAGTTTGTGCTGCTGCTCCATCATGGTGTGGACGACGTATTCCTCGAAAAGCTGCTGGCCTCCATTCGGAGACCGCTTTTCATTGAAGGACACACGGTCCACCTGACGGTCAGTCTGGGGGTGACGTTTTATCCTAACGACCCGGCGCAGGGCGATGGCTTGTTACGCCATGCCCATCAGGCGATGTACCGGGCCAAGCAGCGGGGGCGTGATAACTTCCATGTCTTTGATCCGAACCATGACCGTCTGCTGCAGGTCCGCCACGAGCAACGCCAGCGCTTTGTGGACGCATTGGCAAACGATGAGCTGCGGCTTTATTACCAGCCGCAAGTCGATATGCGTTCCGGGCAGGTCGTGGGGGTGGAAGCCCTGATTCGATGGCAGCATCCCGAAAGAGGACTGCTGGCACCCAGCCAGTTTCTGCCCATTATTGAGGCGACGCCGCTTGAGGTTGACCTGGGTGAGTGGGTGTTGAAAGAGGCGATGCGACAACTGGTGAAGTGGAAAGCGGCGGGAATTTCGCTGCCCGTCAACGTCAATATCAGCCCCTCGCACTTGCTTCTGGACAACTTCAGCCAGCGCCTTGGTGAGTTGTTAGCGTGTTACCCCAGTGTGCCACCGGCCATGCTCAAGCTCGAAGTGCTGGAAAGCGCGGCGATGCATGACATTCAAGCGGCGTTGAACACCATGGCGAAATGCCAGGCCTTGGGGGTCAACTTTGCGATTGATGATTTTGGTACCGGCTTCTCATCACTAACCCACTTGCGCCAACTGCCGGTGAACCTGATCAAGATCGACCAGAGCTTTGTCCGCGATATGTTAAGCGATGCGGACGACATGGCGATTGTGGAAAGCGTGATCTATATGGCAAATCGCTTTCAGCGGCCGATGCTGGCGGAAGGGGTTGAGACGCTGGGGCATGCAAAAGCGCTGATCGCCCTGGGCTGTGAGTTGGCACAAGGTTACGGTATCGCACGCCCCATGCCTGCTAATGAACTGCCACAATGGCTAGCCGCGTGGCCGAGACGAGCCGATTGGAACGCGCTTGGAAAGATACATTAACAGTCAGGCGTAGGGCTTAAGCGGCGCTTGGCGCATTACTGGGGTTCAGTGCACTGTCAGTCATTGCATCGCTGGTCGGTGATTTACCTTCGGCGCTGGCGCGTGCCTGGGCCATTTCGCTTGTCTGCATGGCCGCTTCAAGCTTGGCTTCAAGCAGGTATTGCCTGGCCTGGGCGGCGACCTGATAATCCTTTGGCGAAGGATCGGCGGGAGCCAGCGCGGCGGCAATCACGGTTTGCATTTTCTCGATGGTGGCCTTGGGGTCGTTGGGCACCGGGCCGTAATTGATCGATACCTCGCCAGCAACAGCGTAGCGCTGGCCGTCAGGGCCTACCTCGTAATCGTAGCTTGCCCCGCCCGCATAAGCACCGCCAACCGTCTGGTGAGCCATCTCGTGTTGTCTGACTTCACGGTCGGTCTGCTTGAGCTGCTCCAACTGTTCAATTTCTTCTGGGGCCATCGGCGTACCGTCGGCGCGCTTTGGGCCCGCAGACTCGCCGCGGGTCGCATTGTCGGATGAGACTTCGTCGGATGAGGCTTCCGGCTCTGCAGATGACGCGTTAGCTGCTTTGGGCTCAGCCGTTGTGACCTTGGCCGAACCTGCATTAAACGTGGGTGATGCCCAAGCGGACAGAGAGGCAGCTCCCAGCACGGCGATTGTCATGGCAAGCGCTCCATGAAAATAAAGAAGTATCGTAAAGTATCGGTGAGGCAAGTCGGTCGTGCAAGTTAACGTTGGACGAGTGAGCCTCAGAGGCGAGGAAAACAGGCGATGCAGACGATTGATGTGGTGATTAACCTCTCCTATGAGGCGTGCCTGGCGCACTACGAGGGGCGCATAGCCCAGGTCTATACGTACAGCCTTGACGGCCGACGGGTGGTGTTCCCGGCAGAAGCGCTGCGTCGTGTCATGACCCACGACGGCGTTTACGGTCACTATCGACTAAAGTTTTCTGAGACAGGCCGATTTATCAGTATTCATCCGCTTGGTATCTGTTGAGTTCATATGCCCGATACTAAATCTGACGTGTCACTACATGAGGTCGTCTACGAGGTGGTTCCCAACCTCAATATGGCCGAAAAGCTGGTCAACAATACCCTGGAAAGCATCATGGAGGCCGCCACTGATCCATTGGAGATTATGCGGCGCAAAGAACAGCAGGACGCTTTCCGTCTGGAAGTCCGTCTTGTGCGCATGCACCTTGAACATTTGTTGACGCGCCACCGCGAGGACGTAGCGGCTCTGGTGAGCACCGACGGCCGTGAAGGAGCTTCGATGGTGAAGCTTGACCGCAATGAAGCACAGGCGTTGCGCAGTGCCATTGACATTTATCAGCATGTGCGGGCGTATCAGCGGGGTGAACGCCGTCACCCTCTGGCGAGCCGTTAAGTTCGCCCCGCGGGTCCCGGCCACCAAAAGGCCACAGACTAGGCTATACTGATCGCTTCAATGAACGTCCGGGCTTACCCGCCGGGAACGTTGGCAGCCTGCCTATCCGGCGACGGCTGCTGAGCTATCAGGAGATATACCATGTCTGCCTCACCAGTCACCTTGATGGTGGCGCGTCGCGTCGCCAAAGAGCGTTATCCGCATTTCACCCGCTGGTTGAATGAAGGCCGCCATCTGGCCGCGGACTTCCCCGGTTATCTGGGGTCCGGGGTGTTGGCACCGCCCGCCGACGATGATGAATATCAGATTATATTTCGTTTCAGCAGTGCCGAGACACTGGCTGCCTGGGAGCATTCGGCTTCCCGGCGTGCCTGGCTGGCCCGTGGCCAGGGCCTGTTTGATGCCCCGCATGAGCATCGCGCTGTTGGTCTCGATGCCTGGTTCCAGGCAAACTCGCCAGCGCCACCCCGCTGGAAGCAGGCCGTGGCCGTGTGGCTCGCCTTTTTTCCTGTGTCGCTGCTTTTCCATTGGCTATTCGGTAGTACGTTCGCCAGTTGGTCGATGTTTCCACGGGTTATGGTCAGCACGCTGATGCTGACGCCGATCATGGTGTTCGTATTTATTCCACTCTCGATGCGGTTATTGGCGCCTTGGCTTGAAGGTAAGGTGTCACCATTGGACGTTCTCCTGCGGCGCCTTTCTGAACGAACTACCTAAGTTAACGTTAGCGTTGGCTGCCGGGTCATGGAGAGGTTTTCTTCTACGCGGCCAACGCTGCTATGCTGAATGGGCACAGTGAAAGGAAGACGGGCGCCAGTTCATGGCTGGCGTGCTCAATTGCCCATGGAGTGACTATGATCCACGTTCACCATCTGGAAAAGTCCCGCTCACACCGCATTTTGTGGCTTCTTGAAACGCTTGGGTTGGACTACGAGATCATCGTTTATCAACGTGACGCTTCCACTCAGCAGGCCCCCGCATCGCTCAAGGAAGTACATCCGCTGGGTAAGTCGCCGGTGATCACAGACGGTGAGCTGACGGTTGCCGAGTCCGGTGCGATCATCGATTATCTATTACAGCGCTATGGCAACGGCCGCTGCCAGCCAAATAGCGATAATGCCAATGACTGGGTCGATTATCGTTACTGGTTGCACTATGCAGAAGGCTCCTTGATGCCACTGCTGGTCATGCAATTGGTGTTCGGACAACTTCCCAAGCGCGCGCCATGGTTGGTCAAGCCGGTCGCCAATGGCATTACTCAGACGGTTAACCGCACTTTCTTGCATCCGCAAATCAATCAGCACCTGCGCTTTATTGATGACTACCTGGCGTCACACGAGCATTTTGCAAGCCCGTGGCCGAGTGGGGCGGATGTGCAGATGAGCTTCCCCCTTCAGGCGGTAGCAGCAACACATTCCTTGTCGACGTACCCGGCAATTGCACGCTTCGTCGAGCGCGTTGAAGCTGACTCAGCCTGGCAGCGTGTTGTTGAGCGCGCAGGCCCGCTCACCATGCCCGGGGCGTAAGCAACATCATGGTAACGTTGACGGCAACCCGGTTAGGCCCCAACGTGAGCCTGTTACGAGATTATTGCATCGGCCGAGCGGTCCTCGCGCTTAGCAGCTTGCTGATAACCTCTGCGCTAATGGCAGATGAGTCTCTGCGTGTCGGTGTTTATCACAACCCGCCTAAACTGTTTCTGAATGACCAGCAGGACCTGGATGGTATTTTTGGCGATCTGCTATCGGCCATTGCCGAGCGTGAAGCCTGGCAGGTCGAGCCGGTTGCTTGTGAATGGCAACGTTGCCTGTCGCTTCTTGAACGCGGTGATATCGATCTGTTACCCGATGTGGCATGGAGCGAGGCAAGGGCCGAACGATTCAGTTTTCATAGCGAACCCGCACTGCACAGCTGGTCACAAATTTACCAGCGGGAAGGGCTATCGATAGAGGCGGTGGTGGATTTAGCCGAACAGCGCGTGACGGTGGTCGATGGGTCAATTCAACAAGACCATCTATTAGCGCTTACCCAACGCTTTGATATACCGGTTGACTGGATCAACGTTCCGAATTTTGAAGAAGGCTTTGCAAAGGTTGCCAGCGGTGAGGCTGACGCCGCTGCAGCGAATCGTCAGTTTGGCGAGTGGCGCGCGGCTGAGGCTGGACTTGTTGATACCCCATTGATGTTTCAGCCCGTCCAGCTTTATTTTGCAGCGTCACCATCGCTTCCCCAAACGGTAATTGAGCGCCTTGATGACTATCTGATGCGCTGGAAAGCGGATACAGATTCGTTTTATTTTGCCACGCTTCAAGCCTGGCAGGCGGGAGCACCCAGTCCACCCGAGACCTCCAAGTGGCTGAGCTGGGGAGTGGCAGCATTGATTGGGTCACTGGTCGTGGCGCTGCTGGTGAACCTTTTACTGAAACGGCGTGTGGCCAGGCAGCGGGTACGGCTGGCAACCAATGAGGCCATGCTGAGCACGATTCTGGATACCGTGGATGCGTATATCTACATCAAATCGCCTGACCTGACATACCAGTATGTCAATCATCGCATTTGCGAGCTTTTTGGTCGTCCCGCAGAGGCAGTGATAGGGCAGCGCGACGACGTTTTTTTTGACCCTGCGACGGCTGCCGAAATTGTCCAGGTGGACCGCCGCGTATTGGCGTCGGGTGAAAAAGTCACCTTGGAAGAAAGCAATGTCCTCAGGCACGACGACCGGGTAAGAACCTTCTTGTCGATCAAGATGCCGCTGACGTTAACGCCGGGTAAGCCACCTTCCTTGTGTGGGATCTCGACCGAATTGACCGAGTATCTGGAGATGCAGTCCCATACGCATTATCTGGCGTATTACGATGCCTTGACGGGCCTGCCTAATCGACGTCTGCTGATGGAGTCCCTGGCCACTACCATAGAGGAAGACGGGCAGAGCAAGCAGTTCGGTGTGCTGATGGTCGTTGACCTCGATAATTTCCGGTTGGTCAACGATCTGCAAGGGCACGCCAGCGGCGACCAGCTGTTGATCAATGTGGCTGAACAACTCCGCCAGGCGTTGGAAAAAGATGCCATTTTGGCGCGCTTCAGTAGTGATGAATTCGTGGTGCTGGTCAACCAGTTGGACCCCCAGCAGGAGGAGGCTGCCGCCAAGGCCGAGCGCATCGCGCGACAGCTGATGATGAAAGTTCACGAATTACGCAATAGCCGCTCATTGCCCATTAGCGCAAGCGTAGGGTTGGCACTTTTTAGCGGCGAATCGAGTTCGCTTGATGCCGTCCTTCAGCAGGCGGACATGGCGCTTCAGCAGGCCAAGGCGTCGGGCGGCAATACGCTGCGCTTTTTCAACCCCGATATGCAGGCCAGCGTGCTGGAGCGGGCGAACCTGGAAGCCGATCTCCACCATGCCCTGGCTCGCCATGAGCTACAGCTGCATTACCAGATTCAGGTGAACCACAAGGGCGTCACGACCGGCGTCGAAGCGTTACTGCGCTGGTATCACCCGACACGTGGCTGGGTTTCGCCCGCCGAATTCATTCCGCTAGCTGAAGAAAGCGGCCTGATTATTCCGATTGGCGACTGGGTGTTGACCCAGGCTTGCCAGCAACTTGCCCGGTGGTCGCGGCAAACCGCCTACGCACCGCTGACGATTTCGGTCAACGTCAGTTCGGTTCAGTTCCAGCAGCCCGACTTTATCAATCTCGTGGAAAATCGCCTCAAGCAGACGCAAGCACCTGCTAATCGATTGGTGTTGGAAGTCACCGAAAGTCTACTGATGCGCGAGCCGACCCGTGTGCGTCACACCATGCTCAAGTTGCGAGAACAGGGCGTTCGCTTTGCCTTGGATGATTTTGGTACTGGGTATTCGTCCCTTAGCTATCTAAAGCGGCTGCCTCTCGATGAGCTCAAGATCGATCAATCGTTTATCCGTGAGTTGCTGACGGATAAGGCCGACGCCGCGATTGTCGATACGATCATTCTTCTGGCTGTCAGCTTGGGGTTGGTGGTAGTGGCCGAAGGCGTGGAAACCCAGGCCCAGTTGGATTGGTTAAAAGGCCATGGCTGCTATCGCTATCAAGGCTATTTGCTGGATCATCCCAAGCCCATTGATGACCTGTTTGATGAAAAAAAGCCCCGCCGCTAAGAGCGGCAGGGCATGAATCAAAAACGCCTGGTAGGGCTAGCCAAACAAGGCAAAGCTCTCCGCATTCAGCCACATATGAACCAGGATACTGGCAGCGTAACCCAGCAGAATGACCGGCGACCACTTCAAGTGGCCCAGGAAGGTATAGGCGCCACGTGCCTGGCCCATGACCGCCACACCTGCCGCGGAACCAATCGATAACAAGCTGCCGCCGACCCCGGCGGTGAGGGTGATGAGCAACCAGTGCCCATGTGACATATCGGGTTCCATGGTCAGGACGGCAAACATCACGGGAATATTATCGACCACGGCGGAGACGATGCCGAGCACAATATTGGCCGCTGTGGGGTTCCAGCCGAGATATAGCGCTTCCGAGAGCAAGCCGAGGTAGCCCATAAAGCCCAGCCCGCCAACACACATCACCACGCCGTAGAAAAACAGCAGCGTATCCCACTCGGCGCGCGCCACGCGGTTGAAGACATCGAACGGCACGACGCTACCTAGCTGCTCCAGCTTCTTGTTGTCGCCACGACGGCTGTAGCGCTCGCGCTTTCGCTCCAATGAGCGCGGCAGGCTGCGGCGCAGGTAATAGCCAAAGAACTGCAGATAGCCGAGACCCGTCATCATGCCCAGCACCGGTGGCAGGTGCAGTAGCGTATGGCAAAGTACGGCGGTGGTGATCGTCAGTAAGAAAAGCGCCACAATGCGCCGGGCACCGCGCTTCATCCAGACGTCTTCTTGTACGCTTTCCGGCTTCTTGTTGGGAATGAAAAAACTCATGATCACGGCAGGAATCAGGAAATTGACCAGCGCCGGAACGAACAGAATAAAGAAGTCCTGGAACGGCACAATACCCGCTTGCCAGACCATCAGCGTCGTAATATCACCGAAAGGACTGAAGGCACCCCCCGCGTTGGCGGCCACCACGATATTGATACACGCAACGTTGATAAAGCGCTTATCACCCTCGGCGACTTTGGTAACCACCGCACACATCAGCAGGGCCGTGGTCAGGTTGTCGGCAATCGGCGATAGAATGAAGGCAAGTCCACCCGTTAACCAGAAGAGCGAACGGTAATTGAACCCTTTGCGCAGCATCCAGGAACGTAGCGCATCAAATACCCGGCGTTCTTCCAGGGCGTTGATATACGTCATGGCCACCAGCAAGAACAGCATCAGCTCGGTGAACTCCAAGAGCGTCACGCGGAAGGCGTGCTCAGATGCCTCCGACATGCCGTTTTGGACATACACCCAGCCGATGAGGCTCCAGATAATACCGGCGGCGACCAGCACGGGTTTGGACTTGCGCATGTGTATCTTTTCTTCTGCCATGACCAATGCATAGGCCAGGACAAAAATACCCAATGCAAAAAAGCCGACCACCGATTGGGTCAGGTCCAGCTCACCCGTAACGGCTAGAACGGCGGGGCTAAAAACCAGCAGCAGGGCTGCCAACAAAAAAAGCCAGCGACGATCGAATCGTGGCTGGCAGGAGGGGCGAAAAAAAGGCATGACGACGCGTTTCCTTTCATTAGGATTATAGGAGGATTTGTAAGCCGCGTTAGTCTATCAGCCTGTACTGCATTGCAATATGTAATAAAAGCGAATGAATATTACGGTGCTTAACCGTTAAAGATCATTTTTTAGCAAATTAACCTTTTAGGTAATGGTCATTTGGTGAATCTTGCTTATTAGACAGCATTGATTATTGTAAAGCTTAAAGCCAAATATATAATGTAGCCTGCTAATAATAAAGCACCCTCAAGACGCGATAGCCGCATACCGGTATACAGAAAAAACACCAATAAGCCCGCAGCGCCCAGCATCACCCACTGATCGAACATGGTCACGCGTGCTGCGATGGGCAGAGGTTGTAAAAACGCCGAAATACCTAAAATACCGAGAATATTAAAGATATTGCTGCCCAGAATGTTGCCTACGGCAACA
Source organism: Halomonas sp. A40-4 (assembly GCF_015767635.1). Taxonomy (GTDB): domain Bacteria; phylum Pseudomonadota; class Gammaproteobacteria; order Pseudomonadales; family Halomonadaceae; genus Vreelandella; species Vreelandella janggokensis. The sequence continues at coordinate 273,577 of NZ_CP065230.1, forward strand.
TCGGCATGACGCCGTAAAGCGGCGATAACCGACACGGCCATTTCCGGTAGCGATGTGCCTACGGCCACAATGGTCAAGCCAATCACCGCTTCTGAAATGCCCATGGCGTTGGCCAGCCCAATCGCACCATAGAGTAATAACTGGGAACCGCCGATCAGTAAGCCAAGACCCAGCATCAGTGCAATGATAATCCCTAAAGACGTTCTGGGCAGTGCGTTCAGCTCATCCGCTTCTGAGGCGTGCATCTGGGCAGCAGGAATTGTCTGCTGTCGTTCGCTGAGGTATGCCCAAACGAGATAGCTGATCAATCCAGCCAGGAAAAGGGCGGCATCAAAGCGTCCCAGGGCACCCCCCCACGCCAAGCCAATAAACAACACGCTCGCCGCGACCATTACGACCCCGTCTCGGCTAAGCGCCTTGGGTTGAACGGTCATCGGGCAAATGACAGCACATAAACCCAGAATCAATAAGATATTACCGATATTGCTGCCGACGATATTGCCCACGGCAATATCGGGCTGTTGGTTGATGGCCGCGTGTATCGATACCACCAACTCGGGAGCTGAGGTGCCAAACCCCACGACCACCAACCCGGTCAAAAGGGGAGAGACGCCTACTCGTCGCGCGCCTGCCACGGCACCGCGTATCAAGGCTTCTCCGCCCAGGGTCAAAAAGCCTATACCCACCAATAAGCTTAAAGCATGTAGCATGTTGCGTTTTCCCTTCGGTGTTGGCCCGCAAGCATCAGGCGTTGGCATAACATAGCGGAGAGTATCGGTTTCCGCCTAGCATTTTTGAGGGCGACAAGGTCGTACGGGTCATTGACGTTTGTTATGTTATAACTTATCTTTTTTCGACATTCCAGTCTTGTGATTTTGCAGAGGAAATATATCGACATGTTGATGACATATCGTCAAAAAGCGAGTGCCGTTGCGCTAAGTGCTTTGCTGATTACGGGTGTTCAAAGTGTGCAGGCCAATGACCATGACCATTCGCACGATCATGACCATGCTCACGACCACGACCACGACCACGACCACGACCACGACCACGACCACGACCACAGCCATGACAGCGATATCTATGCAGGCTACTTTGACGACGAGCAAGTAAAGGCTCGCCCTCTTTCAGACTGGGAGGGTGACTGGCAGTCCGTCTACCCATACCTGGAAGACGGTACGTTGGACGAGGTATTTGCTTATAAAGCCTCGGAAGGCGATAAAACGGCTGAAGAGTACAAGGCGTATTATGAGACGGGGTATCAAACGGACGTGAACCGTATCGTGATCGACGGGCAAAACGTCACTTTCCATGAGGACGGAGAGCAGCGTACGGGAGAATATCAATATGATGGCTATGAGATATTGACCTACGAGGCCGGCAACCGGGGTGTCCGCTTTATCTTCGAGCTGGAAGAGCCATCTGATGACCTGCCGCAATATATCCAGTTTAGCGATCACAGCATCTATCCCACCGATGCGTCCCATTTCCACCTCTACTGGGGCGACGATCGCGAAGCGCTGCTGGAAGAGGTCACTAACTGGCCGACGTACTATCCTTCGGCGCTGGATGGTGATGAGATCGTCGATGAAATGCTGGCGCACTGATATTGATGGTCGAGACGGACCTCCTGCCTTCTGGTAGGTTCGGCATTGTGAAAAAGCGCTGGCAGAAATGCCGGCGCTTTGCTTGTATGGGGTGAAACAAAACAGTGAAGAGTCGACCCATGACGCCCTATTGGTCTTTATCAAGCGCAATACCTTCATTTGCACGTTTGCTGGGGATCGGGCTTTTGGTCTCGAGCAGTGTGGTAACCGCAGATACGGGGTGCGACAACGCGAGCACCCAGTTAGCACTAACGGAATGTTCTGCGCAGGCGTATCAATCAGCCGATGATGAGCTTAACGACGCGTATCAGTCGCTTGTCCGCAAACTGGAGGCAAGTCCAGCAACGCTCGAACAACTGCGAAAAGCCCAGCGGGCCTGGATCAGCTTTCGCGATGCCGAATGCGCGCTCGAGAGCAGCGGCGTAGAAGGTGGCAGCGCACAACCCATGGTCCGTAACGGATGCCTTGCCACGCTGACAAAGCGGCGCACGGAGAGGCTACGGGAGCATGCGCATTGCGAAGAAGGCGACTTGAGCTGCCCACGCTAATGACACGGGTTGATGTGATGCAAGGCGTACAGACACAAAAAAAGCACCCGTAGGTGCTTGATTTGAAGGGGTGTCTGGTGGAGGCGGCGGGAATTGAACCCGCGTCCGCCAGCACTCGCCCATTGGCTCTACATGCTTAGATTTCGTCTTTTGCTTTAACTCGGCTGACTCCGACGATCAGGATTCAGCCTTGCGAGTCTTCTAAAGTTTAACGATTGACGAGAAGACACCGCCAACCGCGGTCCTATCAGCTTTAGCTCGTATCCCCTCAGCGATGGATAGGCACATCGCCTTGGGGCCGGACAAGAAGCTACCAGCTTACGCTGCTAGCGCGCCCTGAGCATAGTTTTCGTCGTTTGCGACTATTTTTCGTGATGTGGTATTTACGAGATACATCACACTCTCGGCATGCACCGCAGGGTTTGTCACCGGCGTCGAAACCATGTCGCCCCCTTAGTTACCTGAGCATTCTAACGTGCTCACCCGAAATTGACCAGCTATGCCTTGTTATGTTCCCGCATGATTCTACCTTTTTGACGATTCCAGTCGCGGTCCTTCTCGGTGGCCCGCTTGTCGTGGATTTTCTTGCCGGTGACCAGGGCGAGTTCGCACTTCACCTTGTTGCGCTTCCAGTAAAGCTTCAGGGGGACGCAGGTGTGGCCCTTATCCTGAGTCACAGAGAATATCTTGGCGATTTCTTTGCGATGCAGGAGCAATTTTCGCGTCCGCGTAGGGTCGGCGATTTCATGGGTGCTCGCGGTGTTCAGCGGCATGATATGGCTACCCAGCAGCCACGCTTCGCCATTGCGAATTAAAATATACGTGTCTGTTAACTGTCCTTTGCCTGCGCGAAGGCTTTTGACTTCCCATCCTGCCAGCGATAAACCCGCTTCGAAGGTTTCATTGATATGATACTCAAAGCGTGCCTTCTTGTTCTGGGCAATAACGTTGCTGGTAGGGCCTTTGCTCTTACCTTTTTTCGTGGCCATGAAACCTCATATTCGATCTGTCTGTGACACCCCCTTCGTTATGTGGGGAGGCATGATACCATTCAAGGTCTTAACTATGATCCCATGATACGCCTTGGGCACTGTGAAGTCAGCGGAGAGGTCAATGCCAACCGTCAATCGTTCCGCCTTGGTGCGGCACACCCCGAAACAAATGTTCGATCTGGTCAACGACTTCGAACGCTATCCAGAGTTCTTGCCGGGTTGTCGGCGTGCGCGTCTGCTCGAGCACGACGCCGATCATTTGATCGGCGAAATGACCCTGGGGCGCGCCGGCGTTGAGCAATCGATCACTACCCGCAACGACCTATTTGCTCCCGAACGTATTGAAATGTCCTTGGTTAGCGGTCCTTTCAAACGTTTGAAAGGGCGCTGGCAATTCATTCCGATGGGTGATGGTGCGTGCAAGGTGAGCCTGGACATGGAATTCGAATTTGCTAACCGACTGCTGGGCATGGCATTCGGCAGGTTGTTCCAGCAGATTGCCGGGCAGTTAGTGGAGGCTTTTACCCGCCGCGCCGACGAGATCCATGGCCGATGACGCCGTTGCCATCGAGGTGGCGTTTGGTCTTCCGCACAAGCAGCGCCTGGTTGCACTGAGCGTGCCGCCGGGGACGACGGCGCGTGAAGCTGTCGCCCTGGCAGATTTGCCCCACCTGTTCCCCGAGCTGGCCCCTGAAACGTTTGCAAACGCGCCGTTGGGCATCTTCGGTCAGGCGCTACGCGATCCATCGCGGTATGAAGTCGCCCCTGGCGATCGGGTTGAGGTTTACCGGCCATTGCTGATTGACCCCAAGGCCGCTCGCCGTGAACGTGCAAAACGCCAGGCGAGCGGGAGCGCCGATTAAGACGACGACTCGCGTCATCAATTGGTGGTATTGGGCGTTGTGTTTTGCCTCGGCTCGTTAGGGATCGCTTCAGTGGGATCGGTGATGTCCGGTGCCGGCCCGCTAGTGGTGTCGGCCTCCAGAGGGAGGTCCTCAGATAAATCGCCTTCCTGATCGATATTGGCAAGCCGCCCCTGGTCATCAAATGTCAGCGTGACACGCCGCTGTTCAACCCCTGCGTAAGCTTTGTCGAGCCGGAACACGTAATCCCACTCGCGAGCATCAAAGGGCGCTTCAAGCAGTGGGCGGCCCATCACATAGGTCACCTGTTCCTGGGTCATCCCCGGTTGCAGTTGGTCGACCATTTCCTCGGTGACCAGGTTGCCTTGCGGGATGTCGCGTTTATACACGCCAACGTAGCTACAGCCGCTGATCACGGCAATGGAGACGGAAAGCGTAATGATTCGAGTCAATTTTTGCATTTGAGCCTATTCTTCACTATCGTGGTTTCGGTCGATCATACCCGACCTAACCTGTTACTGCGAAGAGCAACCATGGCCGATAAGAACCATGAATTACGTAAAGCCGGGCTGAAAGTGACCCTGCCGCGCGTCAAAATCCTGCAGATTCTCGAAACTGCATCGGGTCAGCACCACCTTAGCGCAGAAGAAGTGTATAAAACACTGATAGATGCGGGCGAAGATGTGGGGCTGGCAACTGTCTACCGTGTGCTGACTCAGTTCGAGTCGGCGGGCCTCGTGATTCGTCATAATTTCGATGGCGGCCACGCGGTATTCGAGATGACGCAAGAAGACCACCATGACCATATGGTGTGTCTGGAAAGCGGTGAAATCGTCGAGTTCGTTGACGAGATCATTGAGCGACGCCAGCAAGAAATCGCTGAAGAGCACGGCTATGAATTAGTTGACCATGCGTTGGTGTTGTACGTGCGCCCCCGAGGATCGGACGTAACACGCCAGGACAGCGGGCCGACTAATAAGAAATAGGGGCTAACCCTAGCTCAGGCTTTGATGCACGCCCTAATGCCTCTAGGCTGCCTGGCTTAAATACCAGGCGGCCTAGGGGCGTTTTATTGCGCGCTTGAAATACACGGTTGCCCAGCAGCCCTTCGACCCGCCATCGTCAGTGGGGCTGGCGCTGGCTGGCATTGAGCATTTCACGGGCATGGGCCAGGGTTTGGTCCGAGAGTTTGACGCCGCCCAGCATGCGGGCCAGCTCGCTGACCCTGCCCTGTTCATCCAGCAGGGCCATGTGCGTCAGGGTGGTATCGCGCCGGGCGTGTTTCTCAATGTGCAGGTGCTGGTGAGCCTGGGCGGCCACCTGAGGCAGGTGGGTGACCGTCATTACCTGGCCGTTTTCACCCAGCTTGCGGAGCAGCTGGCCGACAATCTCTGCAGTGGCACCGGAAACCCCGACGTCGACTTCATCAAACACTAGGCTTGGTATGGTTGAGTGAGACGCGGCGACGACCTGGATAGCCAGGCTGATGCGCGAAAGCTCACCGCCAGAGGCAACTTTGGTGAGCGGTCTGGCGGGCTGTCCGGGGTTGGCGCTGATTAAAAAGTGAACCTGATCGACGCCTTCCGCCGCCGGTGTATCCCTGGGCGTGACCTCCACTTCAAAGCGTGCCTTGCCCATGGCCAGGAAACTTAGCTGCTGCTGGACCTCCTTCCCCAAACGGACGGCGGCTTTCTGGCGTCCCTCGCTCAGGTGCTTGGCGTCACGTCGATAGCGCTCGCGAAGTTCCGCTACCTGGGCACCCAAGGCCTCGATGTCGTTCTCGCTGTTATCCAGTTCGGCCACTTCCCGGCTCAACTCCGCATGCAGTGCACAAACCTCTTCGGGTGCCACATGGTGCTTGCGGGCAATACGGTGCACGTCCGCTAAACGCTCTTCCACCCACGCCAGGCGCTCGGGGTCGAGTTCGGTGGTGCTGGCGAGGCGGTTGAGCTCGCTGGCGGCCTCTTCGACCTGAATGCGCGCGTCGCTGAGCATCGCCAGAGTGTTAAATAACGTGCCCTTATCGCTGCCCGGCAAGGCGCTTAAATGTGTATAAGCCTGGTTGAGCAACGATAGTGCCCCGCCCTCGTCGCTGGCGCAGCAGTCAGCAGCAAACTGCGTTTCGCGGAGTGTTTCATCGGCGTGGGCCAGGGAGTGTTGTTCTTCTTCAAGGGTTTGCAGTTCGCCTTCAGCAAGGCCCAACTGATCGAGCTCCTCCACCTGATAGCGCAGCAGCTGTCGCTTGGCTTCTACCTTGCTGCCGGCTTCCTTGCGCTGCTTGAGGCGACGGTTGGCGCTGCGCCAGTCACGGTACGTCTCGGCCAGCTGCTGGGCGGTGTCGCGAAGGCCCGCATAATCGTCGAGTAGTGCGAGATGGGTTTCTTCGCGCATCAGCGCCTGGTGGGCGTGCTGGCCGTGAATCTGCACCAGGTGTTCCCCAAGCGCTTTGAGGTCGCTGATCGTGGCCGGTTGTCCGTTGATCCATGCTTTGGAGCGCCCGCTTGCCGTTACCACCCGCCTTAACAGGCATTCGTCACTGGGCAGTTCGCGGCTGCTAAGCCACTCGCTTGCCGCGGGCAAATGCTGAATATCAAAACGCGCTGAGAGGTCAGTGCGTTCGCTGCCATGGCGCACGCTGCCTGCGTCGGCGCGTTCGCCCAGGCAAAGGCCCAGTGCGCCGAGCAGAATCGATTTGCCGGCCCCGGTCTCGCCGGTAATGGCGGTCATGCCATGGGTCAGGTCGAGTTCCAGGTGCTCAACGATCGCGTAATCTCGAATGGCAAGCTGAGTCAACATGAGGGCCTCCTGAGGCGCAGCGGAACGAGCGTAGTCAATGCGTCTGAATATTGTTGTTTTATACAGTAGTCGAAATCACGCTTCAATGCCCACTTGAGATGGCTTTTATGGTCCCCATATACGGTGCAGAGCCAATTTACGTTGCTATTTATTATTTGGGCGTATCGCACGCCTCTCGAACGTTGCAGGAGCTAGGCATGGCAAAAGAACCGCAAACCCCGATGGACGACGAGCTGGCTCGCCACGAGCAGGAAGCAGAGACGCCGGAGCAAGAAGCTGAAGATCGCCTGGTTGAAGGCGAACTGGAAGGCCTTGTCAATGACGATGAAACCGTCGTCGATCGTGTCGAGGATGAGGCTGAAGTCGATGCGCTGGCCGCCAAGGTGCAGGATCTGGAGCAGCGTCTGGCAGAAGCCCAGGATCAGTCGCTAAGAGAAGCCGCCGAAGCGCAAAACGTGCGCCGCCGGGCGGAGCATGAGGCTGAAAAGGCGCGCAAATTCGCCTTGGAGAAGTTTGTTAAAGAGCTTCTGCCGGTCATCGACAGCCTGGAAAAAGCGCTTGAGTCGATGCAGGAAGACGCCTCCGAGGTTCATCGCGAAGGGGTCTCGATGACCCTGAAGATGCAGCTGGATGTGCTGAGCAAGTTTGGCGTTGAAAGCATCGATCCCCAGGGCGAGCCGTTTGACCCACAGGTCCACGAAGCCATGGCGATGGTGCCGAACCCTGAGCAGGAGCCAAATACGGTCATGGAGGTCATGCAGAAGGGTTACTTGCTGAATGGACGCCTGGTCCGCCCGGCCATGGTCGTGGTCAGTCAGAAAGCGAGTGAGTCATAACGCAGTAAAGGCCTAAAAAGGGCCTTGAAAAGTCTCAGGTGGCCCCCAGATAAAGGGGCAACCCCGCGGGAAATCCCGCAACCAGTTTGATGTATTGAAACAACCGAATACGAGGTTCTTATTATGGGACGCATTATTGGTATTGATTTGGGCACCACAAACTCCTGTGTATCGGTGCTCGATGGCGACAGTGCAAAAGTCATTGAAAACGCAGAAGGCGGCCGTACGACGCCGTCCATCATTGCGTACACCGAAGACGGTGAGACGCTCGTCGGTCAGGCCGCCAAGCGCCAGGCGGTGACCAATCCTGAAAATACGCTTTACGCTATCAAGCGCCTGATTGGCCGTCGTTTCAAAGACGACGTTGTTCAGAAAGATATCAAGATGGTGCCGTACAAGATCACCGAAGCCGATAACGGTGATGCCTGGGTAGAAGTGAAAGGCCAGAAAATGGCACCGCCGCAGGTGAGCGCGGAAGTGCTCAAGAAAATGAAGAAGACGGCAGAAGACTACCTTGGTGAAACCGTCACCGAAGCGGTCATCACCGTGCCGGCTTACTTCAATGACAGCCAGCGCCAAGCCACTAAAGATGCAGGGCGCATCGCCGGTCTGGATGTCAAGCGTATCATCAACGAGCCGACCGCAGCGGCGCTTGCCTATGGCATGGACAAGTCACGCGGTGATAAAACCATCGCGGTATACGACCTGGGCGGCGGTACCTTTGATATTTCGATCATCGAAGTCGCCGATGTCGACGGCGAAACCCAGTTTGAAGTGTTGGCCACCAACGGTGACACCTTCCTGGGTGGTGAAGACTTCGATCTGGCGCTGATCAACTATCTGGTTGACCAGTTCAAGTCGGACAGCGGTATTGACCTGTCAGGCGATAACCTGGCCATGCAGCGTCTGAAAGAAGCCGCCGAGAAGGCCAAAATCGAACTTTCCAGCGCCCAGCAGACTGATGTCAATCTGCCCTATATCACGGCCGATAACACCGGTCCGAAGCACCTGAACGTGAAAGTGACCCGCGCCAAGCTGGAGTCGCTGGTAGACGATCTGGTGCAGCGCTCGATGGAACCCTGCAAGATGGCGCTGAAAGATGCCGGCCTGTCGGCCTCCGAGATCGACGACGTTATCCTGGTCGGTGGTCAGACGCGCATGCCGCTGGTTCAGCAAAAAGCCGCTGAGTTCTTCGGCAAGGATGCACGTAAAGACGTCAACCCGGACGAAGCCGTGGCCGTGGGTGCCGCAATTCAGGGCGGCGTTCTGGGTGGCGACGTGAAAGACGTGCTGCTCCTCGATGTAACGCCGCTGACCCTGGGCATCGAAACCCTGGGTGGCGTGATGACGCCGCTGATCGAGAAAAACACCACCATCCCGACCAAGAAGACGCAAACCTTCTCCACGGCGGATGACAACCAGACGGCAGTGACCATCCACGCCGTCCAGGGTGAGCGCAAGCAAGTGTCGCAGAACAAGTCGCTGGGTCGCTTCGACCTTGCCGATATTCCGCCGGCGCCGCGCGGCGTGCCGCAGATCGAAGTGGCCTTCGACCTGGATGCCAACGGTATCCTGAACGTCTCCGCGAAAGACAAGGCGACCGGCAAAGAACAGTCGATCGTCATCAAGGCGTCCAGCGGCCTGACCGAAGACGAGATCGAGCAGATGGTACGCGACGCCGAAGCCCACGCCGACGAAGACAAGAAGTTCGAGGCGCTGGTGCAGTTGCGTAATCAGGCGGACGGCATGATCCACGCCACCCGCAAGACGCTGGAAGAAGCTGGTGACAAGGCGACCGATGACGAGAAGCAATCCATCGAAACCGCGATCACCGAGCTGGAAGAAGCTACCAAAGGCGATGACCAGGAGCTGATCCAGCAGAAACTCGACGCACTCACTGAAGCGTCTGGCCAGCTGGCACAGAAGATGTACGCCGAGCAGGCTGAAGGCGCCGAGCAGCCGGGTGAGGAAGGTGCCGAGCAGGGCAACGCCAAGCCCGATGAAGACGTGGTCGACGCCGAGTATGAAGAAGTCAACGACGATCAGAAAAAGCAGTAAGCGCTCTTTCTGACGAGGTAGGCGGCGACGCGGGGGGCAACTCCCGCGTTGCTGTTTCCACGTCAAAGACGCAAAAAGCTTAATGTGTCGTTAAATACTGTGTCTTAAATACTCTGTCGTTAACACATAGTTAAATGTGCAGTTGAATGCGTAGCTAACCAAGAGGCGTAGGACCCATGTCCCAACGCGATTATTATGAAATCCTGGGTGTCGACAAAGGGGCCGATCAGAAAGAGATCAAGAAGGCCTACCGTCGCCTTGCGCAAAAATATCACCCCGACCGCAACCCGGAAGACGATACTGCCGCGGAAAAATTCCGCGAAGTGTCAGAAGCCTACGAAGTCCTGACCGATAGCGAAAAACGTGCGGCCTACGACCAGTTTGGTCATGCCGGTGTCGATGGCCAGGGCGGTGGCTTTGGTGGCGGTGGTTTCGGCGGCGGTGGCGCTGGCGATTTCAGCGACATTTTCGGCGATGTGTTTGGCGATATTTTCGGCGGTGGCGGCGGGCGTCGTCGTGGTCCCAATGCCCCGGCGCGCGGTTCTGACCTGCGCTATAACCTGGAGTTGGACCTGGAAAATGCGGTCTCCGGTACCACGGTTGATATCCGTGTGCCGCGCCATATTGAATGTGACCGTTGTGACGGCGGCGGTGCTGAACCGGGGTCAAGCAAAGATACCTGCCCCACCTGCCATGGCCACGGCCAGGTGCGTATGCAGCAGGGCTTTTTTGCGGTTCAGCAAACCTGCCCGACCTGCCATGGCTCAGGCCAGCACATCAAGGTGCCGTGTCACAAGTGTAACGGCGAAGGGCGCGTGCGCGAGACCCGGACACTGTCGGTGAAAATCCCGCCGGGTGTGGATACCGGCGACCGTATCCGCCTGAACGCGGAAGGCGAAAGCGGCATCAATGGCGGCCCGCCAGGCGACCTGTACGTCCAGGTGGCCATCAAGCCGCACCATATCTTCCAGCGTGATGGCAAGCACCTGCAATGTGACGTGCCGATCAATTTCGTCGATGCAGCATTGGGCGGTGAGCTGGAAGTGCCGACACTCGATGGTCGAGTGAAGCTGAAGATTCCGCCGGAAACCCAAACCGGCAAGATGTTCCGGCTCAAGGGCAAGGGCGTCAAGCCGGTTCGCGGCGGCGTCCCTGGCGACCTGCTGTGCAAAGTCGTGGTGGAAACGCCCGTCAAGCTCAGCGAGGAACAAAAGAACCTGCTGCGCCAGTTCCAGGAAAGCCTGGACGGCAGCAACAGCCACCATTCACCCAAGAAAACCGGCTTCTTCGACAGCGTGAAGAAGTTTTTTGAAGAGATGAAGCCGTAATGTTGGGGAGATAGCCAACCGTCGGCTGTTAAGCGCAAAAACCCTCGGTCCGCCGGGGGTTTTTGCTGTATGGGGAGTGCTGCGCATCATGGATAACCTTCAGGATAGGCCCGTAACAGGGATTTTGCTCAGGGTCCTGTCAGGTCTTCTGTTTACCGGCATGCTGGTAAGCATCAAGGCGGTCAGCGATGCTGTGCCGGTCGGCCAGTCGGTGTTTTTTCGCTCGCTGTTTGCGTTGTTGCCGATCGTGGTGTTTCTGGCCTTGCGCCATGAATTCCCTCGTGGCCTGGCAACGCGTCGTCCGCTGGGTCATGCTCTGCGCTCGGGGTTGGGAGCGGCGGCCATGTTCGCCTCCTTTGCGGCGGTCGCGATATTGCCGGTTGCCGAGGCCACGCTGCTCGCTCAACTGACACCAGTGTTCATGGCGGTAGGCGGGATATTGCTGCTGGGTGAGCGGTTTTCGCTCTATCGAGCAGGGGCGATTGTATTAGCGCTCAGCGGAATGGCGGTATTGGTGCTGCCTGGGTTGGGCAAGGATGGGGCGCATGGCCAGGTGGCCGGCTATGCGCTGGGCGCGCTTAGCGCCTTGTTAACGGCAGGGGCGCTGTTGACCGTTCGGCGGATTTCACGCACGGAAACGGCGGGTTCCATCGCGTTCTATTTTATTCTGGTGTCGTCGTTGGCAGGCCTTGCAACCCTGCCATGGGGCTGGGCGGCGCTTAGCCCGGTCGAGTTTGGGTTGCTGGTGCTCTCGGGCCTGTTTGGCGGGGCGGCGCATATCGCGATGACGCTGGCATTACGCTACGCGGAAGCGTCACGTCTGGCACCCTTTGAGTATATTGCCCTGGTTTGGCCCGTATTGGCGGATTGGATGTTGTTCGGAATACCTGTCTCGAGTGCCTTTCTGCTGGCACTGCCGCTGATGCTGAGCGGGGTGGCGCTGGCCGCCATGGAAGGGCGGCGGCTTAGATGGCCTCTTCGACGATAAGCTGCGGGCTGCCTTTTGAGCAGGGCTCGATCCGCGCATTGACCCGATAAACGGATTGCAGCAGCGAGGGCGTGATGACGTCCTCCGTGGGACCGCAGGCAATCAGGCGGCCATGTTCGAGGACCATGGCGGCATCGCTGAAGCGCAGCGCATGGCCCAGGTCATGCAACGCCACCAGAATGAGCATCTGGCGCTCATTGGCCAGCCGCCTTAGCACACCCAGCAGGCTAATCTGGCGGTTAAGGTCGAGCGCCGAGGTGGGCTCGTCGAGCATCAGAATCTCGGGCTCCTGGACCAGCGCCTGGGCGGCACTGACCAGTTGGCGCTGCCCACCGCTCAGGTCGCCGATATCACGCTCGCCAAGCACGGCAATGTTCAGCTCATCAAGGGCGCGATCAACCTGGGCCAGGTCCTCGTTTTGCACTTTCAGGCTGCGTCCCTGCATGCGCGCTAACAGTACCGACTCATACACCGTCAGTACAGCTCTTGCCCCCGTGTCCTGGGGCATATAGGCCACGGGCCGCTCGGCACTGGTACCGCTGATAGTGACCTCGCCGTCACCTTTCAATAGGCCCAGGATGCGGCGAAAAAGGGTCGATTTACCGGCTGCGTTAGGCCCCAGCAGGGCGACCATCTGCCCACCCTGAAAGGCTGGTGTCGTAATGTCCTGGATAATGGGAGTACGCCCGTAGCGGGCGGAAACATGAGTCAGCTGTAGGGTTACCATGACGCCTTCTTGTGGTTAAGCACGAGAAATAGAAAGAAGGGAATGCCCACCAGTGAGGTAATGATACCAATGGGGATGATGGTGCCGGGGATGATGATTTTGGAAATCACGGACCCGACGGAAAGAATCAGCGCGCCACACAGCGCCGAGCCGGGCAGGAAGAAGCGCTGGTCTTCGCCTAGAAGGATGCGTGCAATGTGCGGCCCGACCAGGCCAATAAAGCCGATGGTGCCCACAAACGCCACTGCAATCGCGGCCAGTAGCGATACCAGTACCAGCACTTCCAGTCGCAGCGCGCGAGGATTCACGCCCATGCTTTCGGCCTTGGCATCGCCCAGTCGCATGGCGGTGAGCGCCCAGCCGTGACGTGCCAGTAGCGGCATCACCATGGTCAAAATGCTCAGCGCGATCCAGAATTTTGGCCAGGTGGCTTTGGTGAGGCTGCCCATGGTCCAGAACACCACTGCGGCTACGGCCTGCTGGCTGGCAAAAAACTGAATCAGCGCCATGAGGGAATTGAAGATAAATACCATCGCAATGCCCAGCAGCACGATGGTTTCCACCGTCACGCCGCGCTTGAGGCTGAGCGCATGGATGAGAAAGGCGGTGACCATGGCCATCAGAAACGCATTGATAGGCACCACGTATTCGATGGCCGCCGGGATAATCGCGACGCCAAAGGCTAGGCCCAGAGCGGCACCAAAACTTGCGCCCGCCGAAATGCCCAATGTGAAGGGGCTGGCCAGCGGGTTGCTCAGGATGGTTTGCATCTGCGCCCCGGCGATGGAAAGGCTCGCGCCCACCACCAGCGCCATCAGGGCTACTGGCATGCGGATTTCCCAGAGGATCACCCGGGCCTGCTGGCTGACGCTGTCGGGGGTGAACAGCGCGGCCATGACCTCGCCCAGGCTATAGCGCGCAGGGCCGAGGGCAAGATCGACGCACAGGCTGAAGAAGAGCGCGACGACCAGCGCCGCCAGAATCATCTGGCGGCGAAACACTTGGCTGCGATAAAAGGCGCGCCCCTGTGAATCCTGCGCGTTGGGCGTTGTCGCGATGCTCTCAGTCGTCATTCAAGGATAACCAGTAGCCGGGTTCATAATCGATGGGTAAAAAGCGATCGTGCAGTTCCGCCATGGTGGCTTCCGGGTCCAGGTCCGCAAACAGGTCGGGGTGCAGCCATTTCGCCAATCGCTGGATAGCGACAAAATAGTAGGGGCTGTTATAGAACTGGTGCCAAATGGCGTGGACATTATCTGACTCGACCGCCTGAATACCGGTCATGGCGGTGCGTTCGGTGAGGGCCTCGAGCTTGGCCTGCGCCTTCTCCATGTCAGCGCCAGGCCCGACGCCGACCCAGTCGCCGCCTGGCACGTAGGCATCCCAACTGCCGCCAGTCACTACCATGTGGTCTGGGTCAGCAGCGATAATCTGCTCGGGATTCAAGGTGCCGAAGGTGTTGGGGATAATGTCCGCGGCAATGTTGGTGCCACCGGCCAGGGCGACGTATTCGCCAAAGTTGGCAGGGCCAAAGCTCATGCAGCATTCGTCTGAGTAGCCGCCCGCTCGGTCAATAAAGACGCTGGGTCGCTCGGGGTCGGCCTGCTCGATGACATCCGTGACCCGTGCAAGCTGTTCCTCGGCGAAGGTGATGAACTCTTCGGCGGCGGCTTCATCGCCAAACAGCTTGCCGATGATTCGCATAGAAGGAATGGTGTTTTTGATGGGGTCTTCGCGGAAATCCACATAGACGATAGGGATGTCCAGCTCGGCCAGTTTGTCGTCGTAGCCAGCATCCTCGGTGGCGGTTTTGGCTTCAATGTTCATCATCACCACGTCTGGGGTAAGCGATGCAGCCTGTTCAACATCGAAGGTGCCGTCTTTAAAGCCGCCAAAAGTCGGGATCGCTTCAATCTCAGGAAAACGCTCAAGATAGCGTGCGTAGTTGTCGGGGTCAGCTTGGGAAAAATCCTCGCGCCAGCCCACTACATGCGCAAAGGGGTCCTCCGGTTCCAGTATGCCCACCAAATAGATTTGCCTGCCTTCGCCTAGAATAACCCGCTCGGCCGGCGCTTCTAGGGTGACGTTGCGACCGGCAACATCGGTCACGGTAATCTCGTCAGCTGAAGCGACGCAGCTCAATGCAGACAGTGCACCAAACAGCCATTTTGAAAAGTGGGTAGCTATACGCATTTTTATTACCAGTCGATAAAGTGAGCCAGTGGGGGGAGTCGCAATGCTCGCCAACGGAGCGTGAATGATTCAACTATGTCCTGCGTTTAATTCCTATTTGCAACAGAGATCATTATCGTGGAAACGACCCTGGCTGTCGAGAGGGGTAACCCCGTAAACGCCGCGTCACGCCAAGGGTGAAAACGCTGCTTGGCACTTATGGCTGCGCGGATTAGGCTAGTAGGTACTCACTTGCCACTTCTTTTGGAGAAAGCAGCATGCCGCTATCTCGTGCTGAAATCGCGACGCCCTCTGGCGAGCGCTTAATGAATCGCTTGTGCAAGCACTGGGCGCACGAGCTTGAGGTTGAGCACTCTGATCAAGAGGCAAAAATCGTTTTTGGTTCCGGTACCTGCCTGATGAGGGCCGATGACGAAACCTTGATAGTGGCGCTCGAGACACTGGAGGAAGGCCATCTGGACGAATTGGAAGGAGTAGTGGAGCGGCACCTGGTGCGTATGGCCGGTGATGAAGCGCTGGTCATCATTTGGGAAAATTGAGCGAGACCCGACGTCGAACAGGATAGTGGGTCTGTTATAATCACTTTCTTTTATTTCCTCTATGTTGATGCACTAGACCACTTAGCGCAGGAGTTTCCATGACCCGAGTTGCCATTGTTGGCGTCGCTGGCCGGATGGGCCGCACACTGGTAAACGCTGTTGAACAGGAGGCAGGCGCCACGCTGGCCGGTGGCATTGTCGAGCCTGGCAGTTCCCTGACCGGTGCGGATATTGGCGAACTGGCAGGTGTTGGCAAGCGTGGTGTGAAGGCGGTGGATTCGCTGGAGGCCATCGTGGACGATTTCGATGTGCTGATCGATTTCACTGCGCCGCAGGTGACCCTGGCTAACCTGGCGTTCTGTGCCAAGCATGGCAAGCGTATCGTGATTGGCACCACGGGCATGAACGATGATCAACTGGCCCAGTTGGATAGCTACCGTGATGACGTCGGGATGGTGTTTGCACCCAATATGAGCGTGGGGGTCAACCTTACCCTGAAACTATTGGAAACCGCCGCCAAAGCGCTGGGCGATGAAGGCTACGATATTGAAGTTATCGAGTCCCACCATCGTCACAAGGTGGATTCGCCGTCGGGCACCGCGATCAAGATGGGCGAAGTGGTCGCGAAAAGCCTGGACCGCACGCTGAAAGAGCACGGCGTGTTCGAGCGGGTGGGGCAGTGCGGCCCGCGCACCGATAAAGAAATCGGCTTTGCCACCGTTCGCGCGGGCGATATCGTCGGTGAGCATACGGTGATGTTCGCCACCGAAGGCGAGCGCATCGAAATCACCCACAAGGCCTCCAGCCGCATGACCTTTGCCAAAGGCGCGGTGCGCGCGGCGCGCTGGGTCGCGGGTAAGGAGAGCGGCCGCTACGATATGCAGGATGTGCTGGCGTTGAAATAGATAAAGGGCGCGTCTGCGATATGACAGTTCGGTCTCTAGGGGGTAGTCTTGGGTCAGAAATTCCTGTAACATTCCAAAAATTTTGGCCGAGTGGCTGCCTACAGGCAGCGAAATGTCTGCAGCGAAAGCACCGCGCTTGTTGCACTGGCCTCAGGTTAGAGAGAAATAGCTAATCGCTGCGCCATGACGGTTAGCCATGGATGAGAACAACAAGCGGGATGAAACCGATTTTTAATCGGCGTCATCCCGCTTTTTTACGGCCCCAGTTTAATGAAGATAGTTTCACTAATGAGCGTCGTGAATAACGAAGAAATTGCTGAGCCTGCGCCCACAGGCTCCCATCAGCCTGGGAGGATCTTGTTTTGAATAACACCGCATTGAGCAAACCCGCAATATTGGCTCTGGAGGATGGCAGTGTCTTCCACGGAACCGCCATTGGCGCGGATGGCGCCACAAGCGGTGAGGTGGTGTTCAATACAGCCATGACCGGCTACCAGGAAATCCTCACCGACCCTTCCTATACCCGCCAGATCGTTACCCTCACGTATCCCCATATCGGCAATACCGGCACTAACAGTGAAGACGTGGAATCTGCCTCGATTGCCGCTGCTGGGCTGGTGATTCGCGACCTCCCGCTGCTGGCCAGCAATTTCCGTTCCGAGCAGACGCTTTCAGACTACCTGAAAAGCCAGAACGTGCTGGGGATTGCCGACATCGATACCCGTCGCCTGACGCGCATTTTGCGTGATAAGGGGGCTCAGAACGGGGCGATTCTGGCAGGCGCTGATGCAGAAGGCGACGATGCGGTGGAACGAGCGCTGGAAGCCGCCCGCGCGTTTCCGGGGTTGAAGGGCATGGATCTGGCCAAAGAGGTGTCCTGTAAGGCGGTCTATGAGTGGTCGGAAGGCGAGTGGGCGCTAGGTGAAGGTTATGCAGATGCGACGCAAGGTGAGCGCCCCTACCATGTAGTGGCGTATGACTACGGTGTGAAATTCAACATTCTGCGCATGCTGGCGTCACGCGGCTGTCGTCTGACGGTGGTGCCAGCGCAAACCAGCGCCGCCGATGTGTTGGCAATGAAACCCGATGGCGTCTTTTTGGCCAACGGCCCCGGCGACCCGGAACCCTGCGACTATGCCATCAAAGCGATCCAGGACGTACTGGAAACCGATACGCCGGTGTTTGGTATTTGCCTGGGTCACCAGCTGTTGGCGCTCGCCTCGGGGGCAAAAACCATCAAGATGAGCCACGGCCATCACGGTGCCAACCATCCCGTGCAGGATCTGGATACCGGCACGGTGATGATCACCAGTCAGAACCACGGTTTTGCGGCGGACGAAGATAGCTTGCCCGCTAACCTGCGTGCTACGCACCGTTCACTGTTCGACGGCACCTTGCAGGGGGTTGAGCGCACCGATCGTCCGGCCTTCAGCTTCCAGGGGCACCCGGAGGCCAGTCCTGGCCCCCGCGACGTGGCGCCGTTGTTTGATCGCTTCATCGCCATGATGCAGGCGCGACGCTAACGCAATCGTTTGTTGCCGCCATTTATCGCCGTCTTTTGTCGTCCATCGTCACCATTTTTGCGGGAACCGTTATGCCCAAGCGTACCGATATCAACAGCATACTTATCATTGGCGCTGGCCCGATCGTTATCGGCCAGGCCTGCGAATTCGACTACTCCGGCGCCCAGGCGTGCAAGGCGCTACGTGAGGAAGGCTTCCGGGTGATTCTGGTCAACTCCAACCCGGCGACCATCATGACCGACCCGGTCATGGCCGATGCCACCTACATCGAGCCAATCACCTGGCAGGCGGTTGAAAAAATTATTGAAGCCGAGCAGCCGGATGCCGTTCTGCCCACCATGGGGGGGCAGACCGCGCTGAACTGTGCCCTCGATCTGGAAAAGCACGGTGTGCTGGCAAAGCACGGCGTCGAGATGATCGGCGCTAACGCCGATGCGATCAACATGGCCGAAGACCGTGACCTGTTCGATCAGGCCATGAAGCGGATCGGTCTGGAATGCCCGAAAGCGAAAGTCGCCCATACCATGGAAGAAGCCTGGGAGATCCAGGCCGAGCTCGGCTTCCCGACGATTATTCGCCCTTCCTATACCATGGGCGGCTCCGGCGGCGGCGTGGCGTACAACAAGGAAGAGTTCGAAGAGATCTGTATCCGCGGGTTTGAGCTTTCCAACAACCACGAGCTGTTGATCGACGAGTCGCTGCTGGGTTGGAAAGAGTACGAGATGGAAGTTGTGCGTGACAAAAACGACAACTGCATCATCGTCTGCGCGATCGAAAATTTCGACCCCATGGGGGTGCATACCGGCGACTCCATCACCGTGGCGCCGGCGCAAACGCTGACCGATAAAGAGTATCAGATCATGCGTGACGCCAGCCTCGCGGTCCTGCGCGAGATTGGCGTGGAAACCGGTGGCTCCAACGTCCAGTTCGGTATGGACCCCAAGACCGGCCGCCTGGTGGTGATCGAGATGAACCCGCGGGTGTCGCGTTCCTCGGCGCTGGCCTCAAAAGCCACTGGCTTTCCGATTGCCAAGATCGCCGCCAAGCTGGCGGTGGGTTATACCCTGGATGAGCTGCAAAACGATATTACCGGTGGGCGTACACCGGCGTCGTTCGAGCCGTCTATCGATTACGTGGTGACCAAGATTCCACGTTTCACCTTCGAGAAATTCCCGCAGGCCAACGACCGCCTGACCACCCAGATGAAATCGGTGGGCGAAGTGATGGCGATCGGCCGTACCTTCCAGGAGTCGCTGCAAAAAGCGTTGCGCGGCATGGAAACCGGTAACGACGGCCTTGATCCCATCATTACCGATTTCACGTCTGACAATATGGCGGTGATTCAAGGCGAGCTTCAGGCCGCCGGTGCCGAGCGCATCTTCTTTGTCGCTGACGCCCTGCGTGCCGGGATGAGCGTCGAGGAGGTGTTTGCGCTCACCAATATCGACCGCTGGTTCCTGGTGCAGTTGGAAGATCTCGTGCTGAGCGAAGCCGCTGTGCAACGGCGTTCTCTTAGCGAGCTTTCCGCCCGTGAGCTTTACCAGCTCAAGCGTAAGGGCTTCTCGGATGCCCGGTTGGCCAAGCTGTTGGGCGTGGCAGAGAAAGATTTCCGCAAAACGCGCCAGGCCGCCGGCATTCGCCCGGTCTACAAGCGGGTGGATACCTGTGCGGCGGAGTTCGCCTCGGATACCGCCTACATGTACTCCACCTACGAAGAAGAGTGCGAAGCAGACGTCTCTGACCGTCAGAAAATCATGGTGCTGGGCGGCGGCCCCAACCGGATTGGTCAGGGGATTGAGTTCGACTACTGCTGTGTGCACGCGGCGTTTGCCATGCACGACGATGGCTATGAAACCATCATGGTCAACTGCAATCCGGAAACCGTCTCGACCGACTACGATACCTCTGACCGGCTATATTTTGAGCCAGTGACACTGGAAGACGTGCTCGAAATCGCCGACAAAGAGAAGCCGGTGGGCGTGATCGTCCAGTTCGGTGGCCAAACCCCATTGAAGCTCGCCCGCGAGCTTGAAGCCGCTGGTGTGCCGATTATCGGCACCACGCCGGACGCCATCGACCGCGCCGAAGACCGCGAGCGTTTCCAGCAGATGATCGACAAGCTGGGCCTCAAACAGCCGCCCAACGCCACTGCGCGCAGCTTTGACGAAGCCTTTTCCAAAGCTGATGCCATTGGCTATCCGTTGGTGGTGCGGCCCAGTTACGTCCTCGGCGGTCGGGCGATGGAAATCGTCTACGATGCTTCCGAGCTCGAGAACTACATGACCAACGCGGTGAAAGTCTCCAACGACTCACCGGTCCTGTTGGATCACTTTTTGAGCGCGGCGATCGAGATCGATATCGATGCGGTTTCCGACGGTCAGCAGGTAGTGATTGGCGGTATCATGCAGCACGTGGAGCAAGCGGGCGTTCACTCCGGCGACTCGGCCTGTTCGTTGCCGCCTTACTCGCTACCCGCCGCCGTGCAGGATGAAATGCGCGATCAGGTCAAGCAGATGGCCGTGGAGCTGGGCGTCAAGGGCCTGATGAACGTCCAGCTTGCCTGGCAGGACGGCGAGATCTACGTGATCGAGGTCAATCCGCGTGCATCGCGTACCGTGCCGTTTGTCTCCAAGTGCATTGGTACCTCGCTGGCCCAGGTCGCGGCGCGCTGCATGGCCGGTCAGACCCTTGCTGAGCAGGGCTTCGATCATGAAATCGTGCCGCACTTCTATAGTGTTAAAGAGGCGGTTTTCCCGTTCAATAAATTCCCCGGTGTCGATCCGATTCTGTCGCCGGAAATGAAGTCCACCGGCGAAGTAATGGGGTCGGGCGAGACCTTTGCTGAAGCCTTCTTCAAAGCGCAACTGGGGGCGGGGGAGGCGATTCCTGCGCTCACCGGCGAGCGCAAGGCATTTCTGTCCGTACGTGAGCCGGACAAGCAGGGGATTATCGAAGTGGCTCGTTCTCTGCTAACATTGGGCTTTACTCTCTGTGCAACGCGTGGCACGGCAGCTGCCCTGGAAGCGGCTGGTCTGTCAGTGGAGCACGTCAATAAAGTCTACGAAGGTCGTCCCCACATCGTCGATCTGTTGAAGAACGACGAAATCGCCTACATCGTGAACACTACCGAAGGTCGCCAGGCTATTAACGACTCTTCGGTCATTCGCCGTACTGCTCTCGCGCGCAAGGTGCCCTATGCGACCACCTTGGCGGGCGCTAATGCCGTTTGCATGGCGCTTGAGTACGGTAGGGAGATTACGGTGCGGCGCCTTCAGGATCTGCATGCAGGAGCAAGTCAATGAACAAGGTCCCGATGACGATAGCGGGCGAAAAAAGTCTTCGTGATGAACTCAATCACCTCAAGAGCGAAGCTCGTCCCCAGGTGATTGCGGCTATCGCTGAAGCGCGCGAGCACGGCGACCTTAAGGAAAACGCCGAGTATCATGCTGCGCGTGAACAGCAAGGGTTTATCGAAGGGCGTATCCAGGAAATCGAAAGCAAGCTGTCAGGCGCCCAGGTAATCGATGTCACCAAGCTGCCAAAGACCGGGAAGGTGATTTTTGGCGTGACGGTATCACTGCTCAATCTGGATACCGACGCTCAGGTGACGTACCGGATTGTGGGTGAAGACGAAGCCAATATTAAGTCAGGACTCATCTCCGTGACCTCGCCGATTGCCCGTGCACTTATCGGTAAAGAGGAAGGCGATGTGGTCGTGGTGACGACCCCGGGTGGCGACGTCGAGTACGAGATCGAGAGTGTTGAGCACCTCTGATTCAAGCTTGAGCGAAGCCTGAAACAAAACGCCCCCGCAACCATGGCTGCGGGGGCGTTTTGTCTGACGGCGGGTGCGGCATGCTGGCCTGGCGGTAGCTTCTGGCTCGTGCGAGGCGTTAGTGACGACCGTGGTGGTTTTCGAAGCGTTTGATGTTCGAAAGCTTGGGGTTCACTTGCGGATTGCGGCGATAGAGCAGCGCCATTTTGCCAATGGTCTGAACCGGCTCTGATTGGCTGTGGTTGATCAGCTCCTCGAGCATGGCGGCGCGCTCATCGCGCTCCGGTAATGCCAGCTTTACCTTGATCAGTTCGTGGTCGTTGAGCGCACGGTCGAGTTCAGCCAGTAAATTGTCGGAAACGCCGTTTTCTGAAACGGTGACGACCGGATTCAAGTGGTGACCAATGCTACGAAATGCTTTCTTTTGTGCCTGTGACAAGCTCATGGTATCTTGCGGTATCCCAGTTTGCGCTTAACGTTCCATCTTACGGTGAAACGCCACCGAGTGAAAGACATGGTGTTAAAGCGTGCCGTCGCCTCTTCCAGTGTTAGATTTTCTCATGCAGCACACGCCCCCAGGCCGTAAGCGGCCATCAAGTAAAACCAGCGCAAGCTGGATGAAAGAGCATTTTGACGATCCTTACGTCAAGCAGAGTTGGCAGGATGGCTATCGCTCGCGGGCGAGCTATAAATTGCTCGAGATTGACGAAAAGGACAAGCTGTTGCGTCCTGGGATGACCGTCATTGACCTTGGTGCTGCGCCAGGGGGGTGGAGTCAAATCGCCGCCGAGAAAGTCGGTCCGCAGGGCATGGTCATCGCTTCCGATATTCTCGATATGGATGGGCTGGCCGATGTGTCCTTTGTTCAGGGGGACTTTACCGAGGAAGCGGTGCTCAATGCGATTCTTGAGCGGTTGGAAAATCGTCCGGTAGACCTTGTGATGTCGGATATGGCCCCCAATATGAGTGGCATGGCGGCGATTGACCAGCCTCAAGCCATGTATCTGGTGGAGCTGGCGCTGGAGTTGGCACGTGAAACGCTCTCTCCGGGTGGTCAGTTGCTGGTAAAGGTCTTTCAGGGCGAAGGCTTTGACAGTTATCTAAAAGAGCTTCGCGAAAGCTTCAAGCGGGTGGTGACACGTAAACCCGGTGCTTCTCGGGCGCGATCCCGTGAAGTCTATCTGCTGGCGGAGGGCTTTCGGGGGGCATGATCAGCGCTAGGACTATCGACAGGATTTATCACCGCGATAGCCAGACAGACAGTTGCAAAGTGTGTCATATTGAGCCTTAAAGGTGATCGTGGCACAGATGGCCCAAGGTATTAGACGCCTTGGCAATGGTTGAACCCTCGAGGCTGGTGTAAGGTCTCATTGATAGGTTTAACTGACGGATTCTTGTAATGAGGGTAGCCCCTTGAACGATATGGCAAAGAACCTGATTCTGTGGTTGGTCATCGCGGCCGTTCTACTGACAGTGTTCAATAATTTCAGTACCGAGAGCGCACCTCAGACAATGAACTACACCCAGTTCGTTGAGCAGGTGCAGGACCAGGAAGTACGCAGCGTCACTATTGATGGCTATACCATCTCCGGTGAGCGGACCGATGGTTCACAGTTTCAGACAATTCGTCCTGCGGCAGAAGATCCCAAGCTGATGGATGATCTGCTGAGCAACGACGTGACGGTTATCGGTAAAGAACCGGAGCAACAAAGTATCTGGACGCGTCTGCTGATTGCCAGCTTCCCGATTCTGCTGATCCTGGCCATTTTCATGTTTTTCATGCGCCAGATGCAGGGCGGTGCCGGCGGAGGTAAAGGCGGCCCGATGAGCTTTGGCAAGTCCAAAGCCAAGCTGCTCTCTCATGATCAGGTCAAGACGACGTTCTCGGACGTTGCCGGTTGCGATGAAGCCAAGGAAGAAGTCGAAGAGCTTGTTGACTTTTTGCGCGACCCGACCAAGTTCCAGCGCCTGGGCGGCACAATTCCGCGTGGTGTTCTGATGGTGGGGCCGCCGGGTACCGGTAAAACGCTGCTGGCGAAATCGATTGCCGGCGAAGCCAAGGTACCGTTCTTCTCCATCTCCGGCTCTGACTTCGTTGAAATGTTTGTCGGTGTCGGTGCGTCCCGTGTACGCGATATGTTCGAGCAGGCCAAGAAGCAGGCGCCGTGCATCATCTTTATTGATGAGATTGATGCGGTAGGCCGCTCGCGTGGTGCTGGCATGGGTGGCGGTAACGACGAGCGTGAGCAGACCCTGAACCAGCTACTGGTTGAGATGGACGGCTTCGAGGCCAATGAAGGCGTCATCGTCATTGCGGCTACTAACCGTCCTGACGTGCTTGACCCCGCACTGCTGCGTCCTGGACGCTTTGATCGTCAGGTAACCGTTGCCTTGCCTGATATCCGTGGCCGTGAGCATATCCTCGGCGTGCACTTGCGCAAGGTGCCGCTGGCTGACGATGTCAAACCGCAGCTGATTGCACGCGGTACACCCGGCTTTTCAGGGGCCGATCTGGCCAACCTGGTCAACGAGGCTGCCCTCTTCGCTGCCCGTCGTAACAAGCGGCTGGTCAGCATGGAAGAGCTCGACTTGGCCAAGGACAAGATCATGATGGGCGCTGAGCGCAAGTCCATGGTCATGACCGACAAGGAAAAGCTAAATACGGCTTACCACGAGTCGGGCCACGCAATTATCGGCCTGGTGGCGCCCAGCCACGACCCGGTTTATAAGGTAACGATCATTCCTCGGGGACGGGCGCTGGGTGTGACCATGTTCCTGCCTGAAGAGGATCGTTACAGCCTGTCGCGTCAGCAAATTCTGAGTCAGATCTGCTCGCTGTTCGGTGGTCGTATTGCCGAGGAGATGACGCTTGGGCCTAACGGTGTCACCACCGGGGCATCCAACGATATCAAGCGTGCCACTGAGCTTGCCCATAACATGGTCGCCAAGTGGGGGCTGTCGGATGAAATGGGTCCGATCATGTATGACGAGGACGAGTCCCACCAGTTCCTCGGCGGTCCTGGTCAGGGTGGCTCCAAGATGAAGTCGGGTGAAACCACCACACGGCTCGATAAGGAAGTCCGCAAGATTATCGATGATTGCTACGAGGAAGCGCGCCGCATTCTGACCGACAATCGCGATAAACTCGACGCGATGGCGGAAGCGCTGATGAAGTACGAAACCATTGATGCCGACCAGCTAAAAGATATTATGGACGGCCGCGACCCGCGTCCGCCGGAAGGCTGGAATGACGGCGATTCATCCGGTGGTGGAACGCCTGCATCAAGCGATCAGTCCAGCGCGTCCCCCAGCGATACGCGTAATGGTGATGAGGCAAGTGGCGATGGTGATTCAGATGACGAAGAGCCTAGCCGTCGACCCTCTGACCCCCTAGGTGGCCCTGCCGGCCCTTAGGCTCCAAGTCCGGTCATTGAGCTAACATTAAGGCGTCCCCAAACGGGACGCCTTTTTGTTATGCTGTGCACCTATAATACCGATATGTTTTTTCGACCAGGCGACAGCATGACTTCTACGGCACGTCCCACCCCGTCGGCTCCGCAGGCGCAGCTTTCAGCGCAATTGCGTTGCGGCCGGCATTTACTTGACCTTTCCTTTCCTCGCGTCATGGGCGTTTTGAACGTCACGCCGGATTCTTTCTCTGACGGTGGCCAGCACGTGGCATTGGACGATGCGTTACGCCGCGCCGAGCAAATGCTGGCGGAAGGCGCCGCCATGATTGATGTGGGGGGGGAATCGACTCGCCCTGGTGCCTCCCCCGTCGGCGAGCAGCAGGAGCTTGATCGTGTTGCGCCGGTCGTGGAAGCACTGGTACGCGAGCTGGATGCGCTTGTTTCGATGGACACCAGTTGCCCTGCCGTGATGCACGAGGCGAGCACGCTGGGGGCCGGCATGATCAATGACGTGCGGGCACTTGAGCGGGATGGGGCCTTGGCAGCCGCCACGGGCAGCGGATTGCCGGTGTGCTTGATGCACCGTCAGGGTGAGCCGCAGGATATGCAGCAGGCACCTGCCTATACTCAACCCATCGAAGAAGTGGTGGTCGACTATCTGGCGGCCCGAGTTGCCGAGTGCGAAGCCGCAGGGCTGCGCCGTCATCGTCTGCTCGTGGATCCGGGCTTTGGCTTTGGCAAGACGGTTGAGCACAATTTGCGCTTGCTGAATCGCATGGATGCCCTTCGATCATTAGGTCTGCCGGTGCTCGTCGGCATGTCGCGCAAGAGCATGATCGGTAAAGTGTTGGGTCGACCCATAGACGAACGGCTGCCAGGCGGGCTTGCGTTGGCGGCCATGGCGGTTGAACGCGGGGCGAGTATCGTTCGCGTCCATGATGTGGGGCCGACGGTCGACGCCATCAATATGGCGTGGGCTGTGTGTCAGGAAGGCTGTGAGGCCGCTACCAAGAAGGAGAATAACGCATGACAAGACGCTATTTTGGCACGGACGGTATTCGCGGAACGGTCGGCCAGTCACCCATTACCGCCGATTTTATGCTCAAGCTGGGCTGGGCCGCGGGGCAGGTCTTACGCCGGGAGAAAGGTCGCACCCGGGTGTTGATCGGCAAGGATACCCGTATCTCTGGTTACATGTTCGAGTCTGCGCTTGAATCGGGGCTGTCTGCAGCGGGCGCCGATGTGGCGCTGCTGGGGCCAATGCCTACCCCCGGTATTGCCTATTTGACGCGCACCTTTCGGGCCGATGCCGGGATCGTGATTTCAGCCTCCCACAATCCATTCGACGATAACGGCATCAAGTTTTTTTCGGCGGAGGGTAAGAAACTCCCGGACGCTATTGAAGACCAAATCGAGACCATGCTGGATGCGCCGTTAACCACCGCAGGGGCCGCCCAGCTGGGCAAAGCCATGCGGATTGATGATGCGGCCGGTCGCTATATCGAGTTTTGCAAATCGACCCTGCCGGATCGCCTTAGCCTGCATGGCTTGACCATTGTGCTCGACTGCGCTCATGGTGCCACTTATCACATCGCGCCGAGTGTGTTTCGTGAACTGGGGGCCGAGGTCAGCATCATTGGCGGGACGCCAGATGGTTTGAATATCAACCAGAACGTGGGCTCGACGCACCCAGCAGCGTTGCGCGCGGCGGTTATCCAGCAAGGCGCCGACCTGGGGATCGCCTTTGACGGCGACGGCGATCGTGTATTACTCGTCGATTCCGATGGTCGTGAAGTCGACGGCGACGATATTCTTTATCTGATTGCCCGGGATCGTCACGAGCGTGGTTTGCTGGATGGCGGTGTGGTAGGGACGCTCATGAGTAACTTGGGGCTGGCGATGGCGCTGGAAAAAATGGGTATTCCGTTTGAGCGCGCCAAGGTCGGTGACCGTTTCGTGATGGAGCGTATGGCGGCCAATCAGTGGGAGTTGGGTGGCGAATCGTCGGGCCATATCTTGTGCAGCCATGTCCAGACCACCGGAGATGGCATCGTGTCAGCGTTGCAGGTGTTGGCGCTGATGATGCGTGAGCAGCAACCGCTCCCCGCCTTGTTAAGAGGGTTGGAAAAAGTCCCGCAGGCGCTGGTGAACGTCAGGTTGCCTGCAGGGACAAATGCCAAGGACGTGATGGCCTCGGAGCCGCTTCAGAAGGCAGTGTCCGCTCTCGAAAAGGAGTTGGGTGATGAAGGTCGTGTATTGCTCAGGGCCTCGGGCACTGAGCCGTTAATTCGTGTCATGGTGGAGGGGCGCGCGCATCTGGATGTCGATAAGTTGGCCAATCGTTTGGCTGAACAGGTGCAAGCGCTGCTTAAATAGCCTCTGCTGACAACAGCGGTTGTCTTGACAAGTCCGCTCCTATACCATTTCGCTCCACCTTGAGTGTGAGGAGATTCCATGCGTAGGCCATTAATTGCCGGTAACTGGAAAATGAACGGTTCGACGGCTCTGGTGAAAGCATTTGGCGATGCTTTTGCGGCCGCCAAATTGCCTGCTGGCGTTGATGTGGTCGTGATTCCGCCTTTTCCTTATCTGGAGATGGCGCGGCAGGCCTTCAAAAAGACGTCGCTAAAACTGGGTGCGCAGACGCTCAATCCTCAGTCCTCAGGCGCTCATACCGGCGAAGTCAGTGGCAGTATGCTTCAGGAGTTTGATGTCGCCTACGTACTGGCTGGCCATTCAGAGCGGCGTCAGCTTTATCAGGAAAATGACGAGCAGGTATTTGATCGTCTGATGGCAGCCCTGGCGTCAGGACTTACCCCGATTCTCTGTGTCGGGGAAACCCTGGAAGAGCGCGATGCGGATCGCACCATGGATGTCGTGCTGCGCCAGGTCGGGTACGTAATGTCTCGCCTGGAGCCCGCTCAGCGTTCTGAGGTGGTCATCGCCTATGAGCCGGTTTGGGCGATTGGCACAGGACGAACAGCAACGCCTGAACAAGCTCAAGAGGTAATGGCCGGTATTCGGTCTTACCAGGCGTCCTTCGACGCGGTGCTTGCCGAACAGCTCAAGCTGTTGTACGGCGGCAGCATGAATGCAAGCAATGCGGCTGAGCTGCTTGCTCAGCCGGACATCGACGGCGGTTTGGTGGGCGGTGCTTCGCTCAAAACCGACGAATTTTACGCCATTTGTCAGTCAGCAGGATAACGCCATGCAAGTTGCAATTCTAATGGTCCACGTGGTGATTGCGATCGCCCTGGTTGTGCTCATCCTGCTTCAGCAGGGTAAAGGTGCCGAAGCAGGTGCCGCCTTTGGTGGCGGTGCGTCGCAAACGGTATTTGGTTCACGCGGCAGCGGTAATTTTCTGTCTCGTTTCACGGCCATCCTTGCCGCAGGCTTTTTCGTCACATCGATGGCGCTGGCTTACTTTGCCACTCAGGCAGGGCAGGCACCGGAAGCAGGTATTCCTGATGCCAACCTGATCGAGCAACAGCAAAGTGCACCAATGCTTGACGAAGGTGGCGAAAGTGCGGATAATGCCGCGCCAGTGCTAGAGGAAAGCAGCGAGTAACTGATTGATGTTGCTTCCTTGAGCCTCCCCTGATGCCGAAGTGGTGGAATTGGTAGACACGCTATCTTGAGGGGGTAGTGACCTTACGGTCGTGCGGGTTCAAGTCCCGCCTTCGGCACCATCTGTTGCGCTGGTTCTCCAGCTCCCCAGACGTAATAAACGCTACTTGGTTGGAGCGTGTAAGGGTAAAAGACAGCTTGACGAAATAAGCTTGAGCGTCTATTATCTGCGACCTAGATTGATGCGGGGTGGAGCAGTCTGGTAGCTCGTCGGGCTCATAACCCGAAGGTCATCGGTTCAAATCCGGTCCCCGCTACCACTTTCTGGCGATAAGCAAACATGTGCGAGCGTTTCATGTCATAAGAGGCGGCGCCATCGTTAAGGGCTTTCCCAATGCTTACCGTCATGTTGGTGTAACAGGTTTCTTTCAAAAAGCCCCTTCCTGTGAAGGGGCTTTTTGTTAGCAGCTTTTCGTTAACAAGCGTGTCTCAAGGGCGGATGCCCATCGGCTTGCCGGAGGCACATTTCCGGGTAACGCCAATCAGCCACCTAGCTTTTCATATGTCTCCTGGCCAGGTGCCTGATGCAACGGCTATAGGAGCAATGTCTGTGGCCACAAAACATGCGGCGCTGCACGCGCTGATAGAACCTGTTGTTGCTGCCATGGGCTTTGAACTATGGGGCATCGACCATCTTTCGCAGGGTAAGCATTCGCGGTTGGTGATTTATATCGAACGCGAAAGCGGCGTCAATGTTGAAGACTGCGCCGATATCAGTCGTCAAGTCAGTGCGATATTAGACGTCGAAGATCCTATTCCGGGGGAGTATCGGCTCGAAGTGTCTTCGCCGGGCATGGCACGCCCGCTGTATACCCTGGATCATTTTTCCCGTTTTCAAGGTCATCATGTCGCATTAAAACTGCGCGCCCCTTTTGACGGGCGTCGCAAGTTCCAAGGATTGCTGGCAGGTGTCGAGGGCGACGAAATACTGCTGCAGATGGATGGCGAAGAGTATTGTTTTCCCATAGAAGGCATTGATTCTGCGCACATTGTACCGCAGTTTGACGATTAACCAGGTGGCGTGGTGGCCGGCAGGCAGCTGGCACGATGCACATAAGGACAGGTTTTCTGGCGAGGCAAACGCATGAGTAAAGAAATATTAATGGTCGTTGACGCGATCTCTAACGAAAAAGGTGTTCCCCGCGACGTTATTTTTGAAGCGGTGGAATCTGCTCTTGCGAGCGCGTCACGCAAGCGTTTTGACAATGAAGAAGCCAGCGTGCGGGTGCACATTGACCGCCGTACGGGGGATTACGAGACGTTTCGCTACTGGACGGTGGTCGAGGACGACGAATTCGAAACGCCAGACTACGAAATTAAGCAGACCATCGCTGAACAGCGCGATCCGCCGCTGAAGCTGGGCGATGTCGTCGAGCAGAAAATCGAAAACGCCGTGTTTGGTCGTATTGCTGCACAAACGGCCAAGCAAGTCATCGTGCAAAAAGTTCGCGAAGCCGAGCGTGCCGAGGTCGTACGTCAATACACCGACCGTGAAGGGGAGTTGGTCGCCGGTATTGTCAAAAAGACCACGCGCGACGGCTTGATCATTGACCTGGGCGACAATGCAGAAGCGTTTCTGCCGCGCAACGAAATGATCCACGGTGAGCGCTACCGCATGAACGAGCGTGTGCGCGCGCTGCTGGTCAAGGTGGATCCAGACGCCCGCGGTGCCCAGCTACAGCTATCGCGCACCTGCCCCGAGTTGATTATCGAGCTGTTCAAGATTGAAGTGCCGGAAATCGCCGAGCAGCTAATCGAGATCAAAGGGGCGGCAAGGGATCCCGGTTCACGCGCCAAGATTGCCGTGAAGACCAATGACCGTCGTATTGACCCAGTCGGTGCCTGTGTCGGCATGCGTGGCTCTCGCGTTCAAGCAGTATCGACCGAGCTACAAAACGAACGTGTCGATATCGTGCTATGGGATGACAATCCAGCACAGTTGGTGATTAATGCCATGGCACCCGCCGACGTGGCGTCTATCCTTGTTGACGAAGATGCCCATGCGATGGACGTTGCCGTTGCCCAGGACAACCTGGCCCAGGCCATAGGCCGAAGCGGCCAGAATGTGCGTCTGGCTTCTGATC
The DNA here is from genome assembly GCF_015767635.1 of Halomonas sp. A40-4. Lineage (GTDB taxonomy): Bacteria > Pseudomonadota > Gammaproteobacteria > Pseudomonadales > Halomonadaceae > Vreelandella > Vreelandella janggokensis. The sequence goes on from NZ_CP065230.1 coordinate 304,376, forward strand.
TGACCGGATGGCGCATTAACGTCATGACCGAAGATGAAGCGGAAGCCAAGCGCGACCAGGAAATTGATAGTCTGGTAGATTCTTTCGTCAGCCATCTCCAGGTCGATGAAGATGTTGCCCGCCTGTTAGTGGAAGAAGGGTTCACAACCCTTGAAGAAGTCGCCTATGTGCCGCTTGAAGAGATGCTTGAAATCGAAGAATTCGACGAGGATCTGGTTGAAGAGCTGCGTGCACGAGCGAAAGACGAGCTGCTGACGATGGCCATTGCCTCGGAAGAAGCGTTAGACGGTGCCCAGCCGGCAGACGATCTGCTGGCGATGGACGGCATGGAGCGCCATCTGGCCTTCATTTTTGCCAGCCGCGGCATTGTTACCATGGAAGATCTCGCCGAGCAGTCTGTTGACGATCTGGTCGATATCGAGGAGTTGGACGAAGCGCGCGCAGCGGCACTGATCATGACTGCCCGTGCGCCCTGGTTTGAAGACGATGACGCGTCGGATTCAAACACACAGTAAACAGGTCACGGGCTGAGGAGGGTCAATATGTCAGATATGACAGTTAAAGATTTTGCAGTAAAGGTAGGCCGCGATGTGCCTCGCCTGCTAGAACAGATGAAAGAAGCGGGTTTGCAGCACGCCTCGGAAACCGATGCCGTATCAGAAGAAGATAAGCGCACCTTGCTTAACTTTCTGAAGAAAAGTCACGGCGGCGATGGCGATGAAAGTGATAGCGGCAAGAGCCGTATTACACTGACGCGCAAAACCCGCAGCCGTATCAAGACAGGCGAGCGCGGCAAAACGATTGAAGTTCAGGTGCGCAAGAAGAAGACGTACGTCAAGCGCTCTGAAGAAGAGAATAAGCCGAAAGCGCCTGAGCCCAAGCATGCTGGCCCGCGTCAGTTAGTCGGTGACATGGCGGAAGCTGAGGCTGAAAGCAAGGCACGCGAGGCGCGTGAAGCGGAAGAAAAAGCCGCTGCAGAAAAAGCCAAGGCGGCTGAAGAAGCGGCGCGTAAAGAAGCCGAACAAGCAGCTCAGGTCGAGGCACAGAAAGCATCTGACGCTCAAGTGCCTGAGCTGCAGATCGACGATACCCCGGCACCTGAAGAAATGCCGCCGGCACCGCCGAAAGAAGGCCGCACCGATCGCCGCACAGCACCGCCCAAGAAATCAGCGGCCAAGAAGAAAGGCCGTCGTGATGACGAGGAAGATCGCGGTGATCGCGAAGAGCGCAAGCGCGGCGCTGGTGGCAAGAAAGCCAAGCGTGCCGAACGCCGCGGCGGTCGTCGTGGTGGTAGTTCAAGCGGTGGTAACGGCAAGCATGGCTTCCAGAAGCCGACCCAGCCGATCGTGCGCGAGGTCTCGATCCCCGAGTCCATCAGCGTGGCGGATCTGGCCGACAAGATGTCGATCAAGGCCAATGAAGTCATCAAGGCGATGTTCAACATGGGCGCGGCGGTCACCATCAACCAGACCATCGATCAGGATACGGCGGCCATCGTCGTCGAGGAGATGGGTCACAAGGTCAAGCTGGTGAAGGACGACGCGCTGGAAACGGAAATGCTCGAAGGCATCTCCTATGAAGGCGACGAGATCACCCGTTCCCCGGTCGTGACCGTGATGGGCCACGTTGATCATGGTAAGACGTCGCTTCTCGATTATATCCGTAAGGCCAAGGTGGCGACCGGCGAAGCGGGTGGTATTACCCAGCATATCGGTGCCTACCATGTGGAAGACGAACATGGCGGCGTTACCTTCCTGGATACGCCAGGCCACGCGGCGTTTACCGCCATGCGTGCCCGCGGCGCCCAGGCGACCGACGTTGTCATTCTGGTCGTGGCGGCGGATGACGGTGTGATGCCCCAGACGGTTGAGGCGATCGAGCACTCCAAAGCGGCGGGTGTGCCGATGGTAGTGGCGGTCAACAAGATCGACAAAGAGGGTGCTGACTTCGACCGCATTCGTAACGAGCTATCGCAGCACGGCGTGATCTCGGAAGAGTGGGGCGGCGATACCCAGTTCGTCCACGTGTCTGCCAAGAGCGGTGATGGCATTGAGGAGCTGCTGGAAGCGATCCAGCTGGTCTCTGAAGTGCTCGAGCTTAAAGCCGTGCCTGAAGCACCGGGTAAAGGTGTCGTGGTTGAGTCGCGCCTGGATAAAGGCCGTGGCCCCGTGGCGACCGTGCTGGTTCAGAACGGTACGCTCAAGAAAGGCGATATCGTCCTGGCCGGGCTGCACTACGGTCGCGTGCGGGCGCTAACCAACGAACTTGCCAAGCAAGTGGACGAGGTGGGCCCGGCCATGCCGGTCGAGATCCAGGGCCTGGACGGTACGCCGGACGCCGGTGACGACTTCATGGTGGTTGCCGACGAGAAGAAAGCCCGCGAAGTGGCCAACTTCCGTCAAGGCAAGTACCGCGAAGTACGCCTGGCGCGTCAGCAAAAGGCCAAACTGGAGAACATGTTCAGCCAGATGGGCCAGGACGAAGTGGCCAAGGTCAACATCGTCTTGAAAGTCGATGTCCAGGGCTCGCTGGAAGCCATCAAGGGCGCGTTGGAAGAGCTCTCCACCGACGAAGTCGAAGTGGCGGTTGTGTCCTCGGGTGTGGGCGGTATCACCGGTACCGATGCCAACCTGGCGCTCGCCTCCGAAGCCATCGTGGTCGGCTTTAACGTGCGTGCCGATGCTGCCGCCCGCGAGATCATCGAACGTGAAGGCCTGGATCTGCGCTATTACAGCGTCATCTACCAGCTGATCGACGAGGTCAAGCAGGCGATGAGCGGTATGCTTGCGCCGGAGTGGAAAGAAGAAATCGTCGGTATTGCCGAAGTACGCGATGTCTTCCGCGCGCCGAAGATCGGCGCGATCGCCGGCTGTATGGTGGTTGAAGGCACCGTGCACCGGAACAAGAAGATTCGCGTGCTGCGTGATGACGTGGTGATCTACGAAGGCGAGCTCGAATCGCTGCGCCGCTATAAGGACGACGTTCAGGAAGTACGTAGCGGCGTCGAGTGTGGCATCGGCGTGAAGAACTACAACGATGTTCAGGTCGGCGACAAGATCGAAGTCTTTGACCAAGTGAAGGTCGAGCGCAGCCTGTAGGGCTGAGGAGCAAGCATGCGCGAATTCAAGCGTACCGACCGGGTAGCCGACCAGCTCCAGAAGGAGCTGGCGGTGCTGATCCAGCGCGAAGTGAAAGACCCACGCCTCGGCATGGTCACGGTCAGCGGTGTCACCGTGAGCCGCGACCTGGGTTATGCTGATATCTACGTCACCCTGTTGGGTGAGCAGGATCCCGAGCGTATCAAGGAAAACCTGAAGGTGCTGAAACGGGCGGCAGGTTTCTTGAGAAGCCAGATTGCCAAGCGCATTAAACTGCGCCACGTTCCCGAATTGCGCTTTCATTTCGATGAAAGCGTGGTGCGTGGCCAACAGCTGTCGTCGCTGATTGACGAAGCGGTTTCAACCGACCGTGCCCGTCAGGAACAGGATGATGAAGGCGCGGATGAGCCAGGCGGGGAGACGCGTTAATGGCGCGTCGCCGCCGGGGGTTGCCGGTGAATGGTATTGTTCTGCTGGATAAACCGAAAGGGCTTTCCAGCAACCATGCCTTGCAGCGGGTGCGTCGTCTTTTCGAGGCACAAAAAGCGGGCCACACCGGCACGCTGGATCCGATGGCTACCGGCTTGCTGCCCATCTGCCTGGGTGAGGCCACCAAGTTTTCATCGCACCTGCTGGAAGCCGACAAGGTGTATCGCACCCGGGTAGAACTGGGGACGATAACCGACACGGGGGATGCAGAAGGCGCGGTCATTGAGCAACATGATGTGCCAAGCCTGACGGTCGACGATATTGAGTCGGTATTATCCGGCTTTCGCGGTGAGATCGACCAGGTGCCGCCGATGTACTCGGCGCTGAAGCACGAAGGTAAAAAACTCTACGAGCTGGCCCGCGAAGGGAAGCAGGTTGAGCGTGCAGCGCGGCGGGTAAGCGTGTATGATGCCCGCCTGCTGTCATTTGAAGGCACGGCCTTCGAACTGGAAGTCAGCTGCAGCAAAGGGACCTACATCCGTACCCTGGCTGAAGACATTGGCAAGGCACTGGGCTGTGGCGGCCACATCAGTCAGCTGAGAAGGCTCAAGACCGGCCCTTTCAACGGCGATGCCATGTGGACGCTGGAAGCGCTTGAGGCGTTAGCCGATCAAGCGGCCCGCGAAGCCGAGCTGATGCCGGTTGACGTGCTGGTAGATCATTTGCCGTCGCTTACATTGGACGAACCGGCTTATGGGCGCTTGGCTCACGGCCAGTCGGCCAATGTGGTGTCTGGTAAATCACTGCCACCCGAGGCGCTGGCAAGACTTTATTACGCGGAGGCGTTCATTGGCCTTGGCGTTGTAAAAGAGGGCCAGGAAGTGGCACCCAAGCGGCTGTTAAGTACGGTCGCTATCTCGTAAAGCGTTGCATCAATGCGGCGATTTGCGCGAAAATTGTAGACCTAGAGTAGTAGATTGAGACTGCAAATATGCGTGGTCTCACCCATTCATTGTTAGGCATATTGCTTACTGGAGAGACAGATGGCATTAACCGCTGAAAAGAAGGCCGAAATCGTCAACGAATACGGCCGCGGCGAGAACGACACCGGATCACCTGAAGTGCAGGTTGCACTGCTGAGCGCCAACATCAACGGCCTGCAGGATCACTTCAAAACCAACAAGCAGGATCACCACTCGCGTCGTGGTCTGATCCGCATGGTAAACCAGCGTCGTAAGCTGCTGGATTACCTGAAGCGTAAAGATTTCGAGCGCTATCAGTCTCTGATTCAGAGCTTGGGCATCCGCCGCTAAGTTATTGTTGGCGAAGGTCGAGAAACGGGCAGCTCCTCAGGGGCTGCCCGTTTTCTTGTTTGTGGTAGCCCTATTGCGCGGCAACGCCTAGAATGGTGGCGAGTCCAAACGACCCAAACGAAAAGACAAGTAGCTATTAATGTTAAAGGAAGTCGCCGTGAATCCGGTAAAAAAAACGTTCCAATACGGTCGTAGCACCGTCACGCTAGAAACTGGGCGCATTGCTCGTCAGGCCACCGGCGCCGTTATGGTCACCATGGATGACACCGTGGTGCTGTGTACGGTAGTGGCAAAGAAAGAAGCAAATCCCAACCAACCCTTCTTCCCTCTTTCGGTTCATTACCAGGAGAAAACCTACGCGGTAGGCAAGATTCCTGGCGGCTTTTTCAAACGCGAAGGTCGTCCCACCGAAAAAGAGACGCTCACCTCGCGTTTGATCGACCGCCCTATCCGTCCGCTGTTCCCCAAGGGGTTCATGAACGAAGTGCAGGTGATCTGTACCGTTCTCTCCACCGATCGCAATCACGATCCGGATATCGCGGCAATGATCGGTACTTCAGCGGCGCTGTCGATTTCAGGTGTGCCGTTTAGCGGCCCGATTGGCTGTGCCCGAGTCGGCTTTAACGAAGAGCAGGGCTACTTCCTGAATCCCACCGTTGAAGAGCTTGCCAGCTCGGAACTGGATATGGTCGTCGCCGGTACTGAAAAAGCCGTGCTGATGGTCGAGTCTGAAGCCAAAGAGCTGCTTGAAGACGAAATGCTGGGTGCCGTGCTGTTCGGTCATCAGGAAATGCAGGTTGCTATCAGTGCGATCAATGAACTGGTTGCAGAGGCCGGTAAGCCGCGCTGGGATTGGCAGCCGCCCGAAGAGAACATGGCGCTGAAAGCGGCCATGGCCGACGCCTTCGAAGCCAAGGTCGGCGAGGCCTATCGAATTACCGATAAAATGGCGCGTCAGGATGCCCTTTCGGCCTTGAAAGACGAAGCAGTCGACCAGCTTGCTGCTGCCGAAGGCGAAGAGACAGAAGGCAAGTTCAGCAAGGACGACGTCAAAGGTGCCTTCGCGGGTCTTGAAAAGCGTGTCGTACGCTCTCGTGTTGTCAAGGGCGAGCCGCGTATTGACGGCCGTGACAATACCACGGTACGTCCGTTGGACATCGAGGTCGGTACGCTGCCCAAGACCCATGGTTCCGCTGTGTTTACTCGTGGTGAGACCCAGGCGATAGCCATTGCGACCCTGGGCACATTGCGCGATTCGCAGCTCATTGAGTCGTTGGAAGGCGAGCGTAAAGACCGCTTTATGCTGCACTATAATTTCCCTCCCTACAGCGTCGGTGAAGCGGGCTTTTTCGGTGGACCGAAGCGCCGTGAAATCGGCCATGGTCGCCTCGCTCGCCGGGGTGTACAGGCCATGCTGCCGGCTGAAGATGCGTTTCCCTATACCATTCGTGTGGTGTCGGAAATTACCGAGTCCAACGGCTCAAGCTCGATGGCCTCAGTCTGCGGCTCGTCGCTGGCCCTGATGGACGCCGGTGTACCGCTCAAGGCGCCGGTGGCCGGTATTGCCATGGGTCTGGTGAAAGACGAAGACGGTTTTGCGGTATTGACCGATATCCTGGGTGACGAAGATCATCTTGGTGATATGGACTTCAAGGTGGCTGGTTCTGAAGAGGGCGTGACCGCCCTGCAGATGGACATCAAGATCGAAGGTATCAACGAAGAGATCATGGAAACGGCCCTGCAGCAGGCTTTGAAAGCACGCCTGGGTATTCTTGAGCAGATGAATGCCGTGATCGCCCAGAGCCGTGCCGAAGTGTCTGAAAATGCTCCGTCCATGGCGACGATCAAAATCGCGCCGGACAAGATCCGCGATGTGATCGGCAAGGGCGGCGCCACGATCCGCAAGATCTGCGAAGATACCGGCGCATCGGTCGATCTGGACGATGACGGCACCGTGCGTATCTACGCGGAAGATAAAGCCGCCGCGAAAAAAGCCATTGATACCGTGTTGGCCATTACGGCAGAAGCGGAAATCGGCAAGCTGTACATGGGTAAAGTGGTACGTATCGCCGACTTCGGGGCTTTCGTGAATATCATGCCAGGTACCGATGGTCTCGTGCATATTTCGCAAATTGTTCAGGAGCGGGTTAACAACGTCCGCGATTTCCTGAACGAAGGCGACGATGTGCTCGTTAAAGTCCTCGATATTGATAACCGCAACCGGGTGAAGCTCTCGATCAAGGAGATCACCGAAGAAGAGAAGGCGGCCTTCGAAGCCGACGACGCGGAAATCGCTGATTAATCCAGCGGCAGCGTCGACATCACCGCCCTCGCAGCGTCTCGTTGCGGGGGCGGTAGTGTTTGGGGGCTTAGGAAAGGAGCATGCGATGGAACAGCAAATGGCGCCGCGTTGGTGGGCAGTGGTCGCCGTCATGATGGGGATTTTCCTGTTGGTAACTGCCGAGCAGTTACCGATTGGTCTGCTGCCGCAGGTGGCGTTTTCTATGGACGTTACCCCGGGCATGGCCGGCTTGATGGTGACAGTGCCTGGGGTCGTGGCGGCCTTTTCAGCGCCGCTTCTACCGGTCGCGGTGGGGCGTCTTGATCGCCGTATCATGTTGACATCACTGATGGGCGTTATGGTGGTCGGTAGCCTGCTGACGTCAATGGCCAGCAGCTTCGTATTGCTATTGGCCTCTCGGGTGCTGGTAGGGCTCAGTATTGGCGGTTTCTGGGCGGTGGCAGGGAGTATTGCCCCGCGTCTGGTGCCCGAGGCCCAGGTTTCCAAAGCGATGACGGTGATCTTTGGTGGTGTCGCGGCGGCGTCGGTCCTTGGGGTCCCGCTAGGAACCCTGTTGGGCGAGTTCAGTAGCTGGCGGGTTGCCTTTGGGGCGCTGGGCGGGTTAAGCCTGTTAACAGCGATGGCGCTGTGGTATTGGCTGCCGCCATTGCCACCCAGCGAGCCGGTTCGTCTGAGGATACTGGCGCAACAGTTCAAGAACCGTGGGGTCAGGGTGGCCGTGCTGACCACCGGCTTGGTGGTGGTGGGGCACTTTGCGGCCTATACCTTTATCAGTCCCGTCCTACAGGACATCAGCGGTATTGCCCAGCGCCACGTAGGCAGCCTACTGCTGCTATACGGGGCGGCAGGCATCCTCGGCAACATCGCGGCAGGCATGTTCGCCGGGCGCCATCCTTACCGAGCGGTGCTGGCGATTCCCAGTCTGCTGCTCCTTGTCGTGGCCAGCTTCCCGGTGCTGGGTGTGCAGCCAAGCAGTGGTGTGATGCTGCTCATGGTATGGGGTGCGGTATTCGGCAGCGTCTCGGTGAGCATTCAAACCTGGATTTTGCGGACGGCGCCCAACACCGAAGCGGCTACCGCACTGATGGCCTTCACCTTTAATTTGTCCATTGGCTTTGGCGCCATGGTGGGCGGCCGCATTGTCGATGGCACCAGTCTGCCGGTCGCCATGTGGGCTGCCTCGGGATTGTTTTTACTGGGCACGCTGCTGGTATGGCTAACGCCGTCGCGGGTTGTGGGAGTGAAGCATCGCTGAGGCAAAAAAATGCCCCCGCTGATGCGGGGGCATGAGAGGCGATACGTCTGTCGCTTAGGCAATTCTCGCTAGCTAGCTTCGCTCAATTGCCAGCGCAACCCCCTGACCGCCGCCGATACACAGCGTCGCCAAGCCTTTTTTCGAGTCGCGGGCGATCATCTCGTGGAGCAGCGTCACGAAAACGCGGCAGCCGGAGGCGCCGATGGGGTGGCCCAGGGCAATTGCGCCGCCATTGACGTTGACCTTGTTGGTGTCCCAACCGAGTTCCTTGTTGACCGAAAGTGCCTGTGCAGCAAAGGCTTCGTTGGCTTCCACCAGATCCAGGTCGTCGAGGCTCCAACCGGCTTTCTCCAGACAGCGGCGGGTGGCCGGTGCCGGGCCGATACCCATGATTGCCGGGTCGACACCGGCATTGGCGTAACCGGCGATCCGGGCGAGCGGCTCCAGGCCGAGCTGCTTGGCTTTTTCCGCCGAGCAGATCATCACCACCGCCGCGCCGTCGTTGAGCGCCGAGGCGTTGCCTGCTGTCACGGTGCCGTCTTTCTTGAACGCGGGGCGCATGCCGCCCAGTTTCTCGGCGGTGACTTCGCGTGGGTTTTCGTCGGTATCAAACACCATCGGGTCGCCTTTGCGCTGGGGAACTTCCACCGGCACGATCTGGCTTTTGAACCTGCCCTCTTTAATGGCGGCCGCGGCTTTCTGCTGCGACGCGGCGGCGAATTCATCCATGGCTTCACGGGTAATGCCGTACTTCTCGGCCAGGTTTTCGGCGGTGATGCCCATATGGTAGTTGTTGAAGGCATCCCACAGGCCGTCATGCACCATGGAGTCAATCGCTTTCCAGTCACCCATGCGCTGTCCGTTGCGCGAGTTGGGCAGCACGTGGGGAGACGCCGACATGTTTTCCTGGCCACCGGCCAGAATCAGCTCGGCATCACCGCAGCGAATGGCCTGAGTGGCGAGGTGCAGGGCTTTAAGGCCCGAACCGCAGACCTTGTTGATGGTCATGGCCGGTACAGCCTCGGGAAGACCGGCCTTGATCGACGCCTGACGGGCAGGGTTTTGGCCCACACCGGCAGTTAGCACTTGACCGAGCAGGACTTCATCGACCTGGTCGGCGGCAACGCCCGTTGATGAAAGAATGTCTTTGATGACGAGTGCGCCCAGGTCACTCGCGGGAATACCGGCGAGAGACCCTCCAAAAGCGCCTACAGCGGTGCGGCGTGCCGCCACAATGACTACTTCTTGCATAACAGACTCCTGGTCTAAGTAACGCCGTTGAAAAAACGCCAGCGTTTGTATTGAGCGTTGTTGTAACCGTTATCGTCTCAGCGAAGGTCTTGTCTCAGCATAGGGGAAGGATGTGGCTGGCGGCAATACGCTTTTTGATCCAAATGAAAACGGGCCAACTTGTGGCCCGTCAATCATCGTTTCTGCTAGGCAAGCTGGACGGGAATCGCATTGCTGGTGTGGCTGACGTGGTTGCCTTCCTGAAGATACACCAGCGCGGGCTGATGGTTATCCAGCTCGGCTTCCGAGTAATGCGCATAGCTGCAGATGATGATGCGATGCCCCGGAGCGGCAAGATGGGCGGCGGCGCCGTTGATCGAGATCAATCGGGAGCCCTCTTCACCGCGGATGGCGTAAGTGGTGAAGCGTTCGCCATTTTCCACGTTATAGATCTGGATCTGTTCGTTCTCGCGGATGCCCGCCATGTCCAGCAGATCGCCGTCGATGGCACAGGAGCCTTCGTAGTTGAGTACCGCGTGGGTCACGCGGGCCATATGCAATTTGGCTTTGAGCATAATCGTGTGCATGGAAACTCCTAGATAACAAAGCTAGCGGCCAGCGTCAGTTGCAGCCGGCAATTGGACGCTGAGGTTGTCGATAAGCCGAGCCGGGCCGAGATGGGCGGCGGCTAGCAGAACGGCGTGGCGTGTCGAGGGGGTTACTGGGCCAAGCATGGTGTCACGCAGCTCCAGGTAGTCCGGCGTAAAACCCGCATCATACAGGGCCGTGTGACCTCCGTGTAGTACTCGTTCGACAGATTCGCCGCCCTCTAATGCATCGCGCAACTTGCAGAGGGTTTGGTAGAGCGCGGGGGCAATCGCCCGCTCCTCCTGGCTCAAATAACCGTTACGAGAGGACAACGCAAGTCCATCCTCAGCGCGCACAATGGGCACGCCGATAATCTCGATGGGCATGTGCAGGTCGCTGGCCAGCTTACGAATCACCGCAAGCTGCTGGTAGTCCTTTTGGCCAAAAAAGGCTACATCGGGCTGCACCAGGTTAAACAGCATGCTGACCACGGTCGAAACGCCGTCAAAGTGCCCAGGCCGGGAGCTGCCACACAGGCCTTCTCCCATCTCGGGCACATGCACACGGGTCTGGGCGGTTAAACCATTAGGGTACAGCGCGCTGATGGTCGGGCTGAACAGCACATCGCAGCCTGCCTCGGTCAGCTGTGCCTGGTCCGCCTCGAAGGTACGGGGGTAGGCGTCCAGGTCTTCGCCGGGGCCAAACTGCATCGGGTTGACGAACAGACTGGCGACCACCACGTCGGCGTTCGCTCGGGCGCGGGCCACCAGGGCCAGGTGCCCGGCATGCAGGTTGCCCATGGTGGGTACCAGGGCAATCCGTTGGCCGCGTAATCGGTGCTCACGCAGCGTATGGCGTAGCTCGGAGATGTCTCGCAAAGTATGCATAGCAGTCTTGTCGTCGTTCACGGGCATTGTGCTAATACGTTCCCATTGGAACATCGTTTAGAAGCAGTGTTCCGGCGCGGGGAACGTCCGGGTTTTGACCGCCTCGTGGTAGTGCTGAAACGCCGACTGAATGCTGTCAGCGTCGGTCATGAAATTTTTCACGAAGCGTGGCGTGCGGCCATGGGTAACGCCGAGAACGTCGTGCATCACCAGGATCTGGCCGTCGGTATCCGGACCAGCGCCAATACCGATCACCGGCACATCCAGCGCTTCCGTCACCGCCTTGCCCAGACTCGCGGGCACGCACTCCAGTAAAATGATCGATGCGCCCGCCTCAACGAGGATTTTGGCATCATTAATGATCTGTTCTGCCTGGGCGGCTTCGCGGCCTTGTACCTTATAGCCGCCAAGTTGATAGACCGTCTGCGGTGTCAGCCCCAGATGCGCGCAGACAGGGACACCGCGGCGAGTCAGCTCGCGTATGCCGTCGGCCATCCAGGCTTCGCCCTCTACCTTGACGAGCTCGGCACCGGCGCGCATCAAGGCGGCGGCGTCTTCCAGCAAGCGCTCGGTGGTGGCATTGCTCATGAAGGGCAGGTCGACCATCAGCAGGCTATGGCCTTTGCCACGGGCCGTGCAGCGGGTGTGGTAACAGATGTCGTCAATGGTCACCGGCAGGGTGCTGTTATGGCCCTGCAGGACCATGCCCAGCGAATCGCCCACCAATAACACGTCAATACCTGCGTGGCTGGCGGCGTGGGCAAAGGAGGCATCATAAGCGGTCAGGCAACTGAACGTCTCACCGGCGCGCTTGTGCGCCTGTAGCGTGCTCAGGGTGACGGTTTTCATGGCGTGCTCTCATGTTTCTACGTGAGGCCGACGCGACATTGGCGTTCGGCCAGTGTTAACGCCGCCTGACGGCGGACGCTGAGTGGCGTAACCGGCAATTGTTACCTGAATGCGGCCTTGGTGTCGAGATTTGTGTCAGATGGCAGCAGTCGGGGTGACATCGGTATCCACGAGTCGGCGTATCGGTGCGCTATCGAGCTTGGCAAGCCAGTCGCCAAGTGGACGCTGATGAAGACTTAACCCGGGGGCTAGCTCGTAGAGCGGTACAAGGACAAAGGCGCGTACGTGCATATGCAAGTGGGGCAGCTTGAGGCGGGGGGTGTCGAGTGCTAACTGGTCATAAAGCAGCAGGTCTAGATCGAGGGTACGAGGCCCCCAGTGACGACGCCTCTGGCGGCGATGATGCTGTTCCAGTGCCTGCAGTTGGTCAAGGAGCGCAAGTGGCGACAGTGATGTTTGAAGCGCGGCGACGGCGTTAATAAAATCGGGTTGATCCTGGGGGCCCAGAGGGGGAGTGGCATACAGCGAAGAGGCACCGACCATGTCGCTTAGCGGTAGACGGGCAAGCTCGCCAAGCGCCTGGCGAATCTGGTCGGTGGGGTTATCCAGATTGCTTCCCAGGCCGATATAGGCAAACGACATGTGTGTTACTCTTCGCTTTTACGCGGTTTGCGTCGCCGTTTGCGGCGGCGGTCGCCCTGGCTGGCAGGATCGCCGCCCACCTTCTGCAATAGTCGGCGTTGATCGTGCTCGTCGCCAGTCTGGAAGGCGTTCCACCATTCGCCCAGCCCACTCGGGATTTCCCCTGCCTGTTCGCGCAGCAGCAGCAGGTCATAAGCGGCACGGAAGCGGGGGTGTTCGCGGGTCTGGAACGCTTTTTTACCCCGGCGCAGGGGTAAGCGCCCCTGAAGCTCCCAGATATCGCGCATCGGCATGCCAAAACGTTTGGGGATGGAGATGTGCTGTAGCTGTCGAGTCACGACCTGCTGAGCGGCCGCTTGTAGCGCGGGAATGGACGGCATGCCTTCACTTTCAAGCTCTGCCTGGCGGTGGGCAACCGGGGCCCATAAGAACGCCGCCAGCAAGAAAGCGGGTGTAACGGGGCGGTCTTCGGCAATACGCTTGTCGGTGTTGGCAAGCGCCTTTTCAATCAAATCTTCTGCCCATGCCGCATCCGCCATGGCTTCTTCGGCCTCGGGGAACAGCATGCCAAACAACCCATAATGGCTTAGCATCCTGAAGGTCACTAGTCCGTGACCCGACATGAAGAGCTTGAGCGCTTCATCGAACAGCCGTGCCGGGGGAATGCTCAACAGCAGCGGCGCCAGATCGTACATGGGCGTTTCGGTGTCGGCATCAATCGTAAAGCCGAGCTTGGCGGCAAACCGCACTGCCCGCAGCATGCGAACAGGATCCTCGCGGTAGCGCGTGGCGGGGTCTCCAATCAAGCGAAGCGTCCGCGCCTCAATATCCTTGGCCCCGTTGGCAAAGTCATGGATGGTGAAGTCGGCGATGTTGTAATACAGCGCATTCACGGTGAAATCGCGCCGCAGGGCATCTTCTTCGATATTGCCCCATACATTGTCACGCAGCAGAAGGCCGTCGTCAGATTGCTGGGCGATATGGTCGCCGTGCTCGTCCTGGGGTTTGCCGCGGAAGGTCGTGACCTCGATAACTTCTCGACCAAAGCGCACGTGCACAATACGAAAACGTCGCCCGATCAGGCGCGAATTGCGAAAAAGATCGCGCACCTGCTCGGGTGTTGCATTGGTAGCAACGTCGAAATCCTTGGGCATCTTGCCAAGCAGGGCGTCGCGAATGCAGCCGCCCACCAGATAGGCCTCAAAACCGGCGCCATTGAGGCGGTACAGCACCTTCAGGGCAGCATCACTGATCTGCTGACGAGAAACGGGGTGCTCGGAGCGAGGTATAATGCGTGGGCTAAGCGCGCCTGACGCGCCCTGTTGGGGTTCGAGCAGAGATTTCAATTGCTCTCCCGGACTGAGTAATAAACGGGTAAATCCTTTAAGCATGCGGCGGAATCGACTCGCAGGATATCGAAAAAATGGCCCTAATGTAAGCGACGAGTCGCTGAGTGTAGCCGACCGCTAGAGGCTTGCAAAGCCTTGGCAGGGTTGTGGCATGAGCAAAACCGCTAAACGCAGACCGCTAAACGCAGAAAGGGGAGGCTAATAAGGCCTCCCCTGTAAAAGCGACAATCAGCGTCCGTTGCTGCTGTTTTTCTTCATGATGGCACATCGCCCTGAATACGCACCGCAGTCGGTAGGCGTGGCAATCACGTGGATTCCGACCGCCTCGTATTCAAAACAATAATCCAACCGCGAACTTTTCATCCCCCCGGCGAGTTGTTGTTGGGTCCGGGGTGTACACACTGACTACTGTTGTTCTTGTTAGGGCGCAGTCTTTCAGGTGTACGTCGCGTCCATTTTTGGGCACTTGCCGTATGTTGTTGTTGTGTCTAGCGCTTATTTTTCTTAGCGCAAGCAAGTAACGAGATACAAGCCTGTTGTTTTTGTTAGTACCGTTATCTCTGCCTGGCCGTGTTGTTTTTGTTTTGGCTCAGGTCTGGGCGGTGTCATGTTGTTTTTGTTGACGACTTACCGCGTTGCCCAGTTTGTTTTTCTTACCCAGTTATATTGCACTCGCCGTGCCACTCGTAGAATAATTCCGAAAATTCAGTCAGTTGAAATTTTCCGCTATGCCAGGGAACGATCGTGAGAAATAAGTGTTACCCGCTTTGAGCGGTCTTTCGTGTGGGAAGGTAACAGTATGCGGGTAACGAATTTCGTGGATATTTCTTTGGTAAATCAGTGTATTAGACGTTAGTTGTAGGTGCGGTTGAGCTGTTCAGGTAGGGCGGCGTGCCGTCTTCTTGCGCGGTATGCCCAGCCGCTGGCGTCGCTCCCATAGGTTTTTGCGGCTGATCCCCAACTTCTGTGCCAGCTCGGTCTCGCTCATCTGGTCCTGATGCTCAAGTACAAAGTGTTGGAAATAGTCTTCCAATGACAGGTCATCTTCTTCGGTGCCGGATTGAATCGTGTCGGCGCTGGCGGCTGACGGAGGGGGGCTAGCCGCTGGTGTCGGGCGATGCGAAACGGGGGCCAGTCCCAGGTCATCGGGGTGGATCAAATGGCCTTCGGCCAGAATGACGCCGCGTTCCAGGGCATTTTCCAGCTCACGCACGTTGCCGGGCCAGGGGTAGTCACGCAGCTCATGGCGCGCCGCCCGGGATAAGCGCAGCCCTTGGCGTTCGTGGCGCTTGCAGGCCTTGTCGAGCAGGATGTCGGCGATTTCCAGCACATCGTCCTCACGCTCACGCAACGGCGGCAGCTCTATCTGCATGACGTTCAGTCGGTAATACAGGTCCAGGCGAAATTCGCCACTCTTGGAGAGCGCACGAAGGTCGCGATGGGTCGCGGCGATCAGGCGGACATCGACATGGCGGGTTTCCACCGATCCGATTTTGCGAATTTCGCCTTCCTGGAGTACGCGCAGCAGCCGTGCTTGAGCGTCGAGGGGTAGCTCGCCAATTTCGTCCAGAAATAACGTGCCGCCGTCGGCGGCTTCGACCAGCCCGGTACGCGCGGCGCTGGCGCCGGTAAAGGCCCCTTTCTCATGACCAAACAGTTCTGACTCGATCAGCGTCTCCGGGATAGCCGCGCAGTTGACGCATATCAGTGGGGCCTTGGCCCGTTTGCTTTGTTGGTGCAGGGCCCGGGCGACGAGTTCCTTGCCGGTGCCGGACTCCCCCAGAATGAGCACCGTGACATCGGCGGGGGCGGTTTTGCGAATGCGGGTATAGACCTGCTGCATGGCCACGCAGTTGCCGATCATGGTTTGGCGGCCACCTCCGTCATCGGTGATGGCGGGGGGCGGGCTGTGTTGCATTGACTGCTGGTGCAGAATCCGTGCAACGGTTTCCAAAAGCTCTGCGTGGTCAAACGGTTTAGCAACGTAATCCACAGCGCCCTGTTTGAGGGAGTCGACCGCTGAGCGCATGCTGGCATAGCTGGTCATGATCAGGACCGGCGCCGGGGCGGCGGCCTGGATCAGGCGGGTGCCCGGCTCACCGGGCAGGCGCAGGTCGCTGATAATCAGATCAAAGCCGACCAGCTCAAACGTCTCGGCCTCTTCAGCACTGCCCGCTTCGCTGACCTCGTAGTCGTGACGCTCGAGCAGACGCCTGAGCGCACTGCGGATAATGGCTTCATCTTCAACAATCAGAATCCTAGACATGGGGCAGCTGATCATCCTGTTGGAAAAGCGGTAGCCACAAGGTAATGGCCGTGCCGCGAGATGTTCCGGGCGGTGGCGACGCCACCTCTATTCTGCCGTGATGCTCATTGATAATCTGGTAGGCCAGTGATAACCCAAGACCGGTGCCTTCACCGGCCGCTTTGGTGGTAGTGAAGGGCTCGAACAGGTGGTCACGTACCTTGGGGTCAATACCCAGACCATCGTCGGTAATACACCACCATGCCTGATCATCCTGCCTGTCGGCCGTAATGTGCACGCTGCCCTCGGGGCTGCAGGCATCCCGTGCGTTGCCCATTAGATTCACCATCACCTGGGTCAAGCGCTGGGCATCACCTTGCACCACCAGCTCTTCCGCACACGCATTGGTAAAGATGACATCCTCGCCCGAGCGGGCCAGGTGGATCAAGTGCAAGGCATCGTCGGTGATCGTTCTAAGCACGACAGGCGAGCGCGGCATGCCGGGCGAGTCGCGCCCGGCATGGGCAAAGCCGACCAGCGAATTGACGATCTTGGTCACCCGTTCGGTCAACTGCTGAATATGGTCGGCGGTTTCCAGCAAGGCGGGATCCTGAGTGTCATAACGCAGGTTTTGCGCCAACGACGAGATGCCGGTGATCGGGTTGCCTATCTCATGGGCAACACCCGCTGCCAATTGGCCGATGGAGGCGAGGCGGGCGGCGTGAACCAGTTCATCCTCCAGCCACTTCATCTCGGTGTGATCTTCCACCAGGATGACGCTGCCACCACGGCTGTCATTACCGCTCAGGTCGGCTTTATGCAGGGTCAGGAAGTAGTCTTTATCATGGAGCCTTACCGCTTGTTTATACAACGGTGACGGCCCCTCGTTGAGCACGCTACCCAGGAGCCATGGCCAGGGGGCGGGCAAGCTGTCCCGGCGCGAGCCGATCACGCTTTCACCGCTGATGCCGGACAGCTGGGAAAGCGCTTGATTCCACATGACCAGCTCTTCGTCGTCGCCGAGGACGCAAAGCCCGACGGGCAGGTAAGCCAGCGTTTGACGATGGTGGCGGCGCAGGCCGTCGAGTTCCCGGGCCAGCCCCGTGAGCCGCGAGCGATAGGCTTCCAGGCGGCTTTCCACGAAATGGATGTCATCGGTAATCGGCGCATCGTCGTGCCGGTAGGGCAGGTAACGGTCGACGATGTCGCGCGCCACTGAAGGACCCATCAAGCCGGAAAGGTTTGCCTGGATACGGTCGCGAAGGCGGCGCAGTGCGTAGGGGCGGCGTTCCTGGTGAGTCAGGTTGAGTGCCTTGAGCGCGCGGTCGACTTCACGGTGGGCGGCGTCATCGCCCAGTGCCTGGGCCAGGTGGGCGGAGAAGTCACTCGCTGTGGCGGCTTCCAGCGGCAGGCGTTTCGAGCGAATGACCGCATCCACCGAGCAGGCTTCGGCCGCCGATTTTTCACCTTCCGAGGTGCGAGTGAACAGCGAAACGACAATCAGCAGCAGGATGTTGAGCGATTGAGACAGCAAGGTGACGCTATACCAGATGGGTGCATCCGTGGGTGTCAGCGGTGTCAATGGCAGGGTGGGTGGGGTATAGCCCGCCACCAGGGGCAGCCATAGCCCCCAGAGCCAGACGCCAACGCCACCGATCAGGCCAGCCACCATGCCCTTGCGGTTGGCACCCGGCCAGTAGAGCAGTGCCAGCATGCCTGGCAAACACTGGGCCATGCCGATGAAGGCGGCGAGCCCCAGGCTGGTCAGCGGGTGATGACGGCCAACCCACTGATAAAACAGCCAACCGCTTAAAATAACCCCGATCACCAGCCCCCGGCGCAGCCATAGCAGCCAGCCATACAAGTCGCTACGTGCTTCGGGGGGCCTTGCCACCAATACGATGTGGTTAAGCACCATGCCCGAGAGTGCCAGCGCGATCAGCATCATGGTGCCGCTGGCGGCAGCCAAGCCGCCGATAAACGCCAGCGCACCGACCCACCAGTGCTCGCTCAATGCATAGGCGGCGTAGGCGGTGATGGGGAGTGTCTCGTTGACCGACTGCGCAGCCCACCAGATAAGGGGGACAGGCAACGCCATCAGCAGTAAAAATAACGGCAAGGTCCAGCTTGCCTGCAGCAGGGTTTGCGGTGACAGGCTTTCCGCAAAGGTGATATGAAACAAGTGCGGCATCATGAAGGCGGCGGCAAAAAACAACAGCAGCAGGGTGCGCCATTGGGCGGGATCAAAACGCGCTGTGTGTGCCTGGGCAAGGTAGCCGGGGCCTTCGAGCCATGCCTGCAAGTCGCCAGGGCCGCTGAACACCAGCCACAATGCCACGGCACCCAGCCCCAGCATGGCCAGCAGTTTGACGACCGACTCGATCGCAATGGTGCTCAACAGGCTGTTGTGACGGCTATGCACATGACTATGTCGCGCCCCTAGCATCACCGCTAAAGCGGCGATGGCCGTGCAAAATGCCAGTGCCACGACAGGACCAGCCTGGCTCTGGGTGAAAAGATTGACCGCCTCGCTCATGGTTTTGACCTGAATGCCCAGTAAGGGCAATACCGCGAGCAGGCTGACCAAGGTTACCAGGGTGCCCGCCCAGCGGGAGCGAAAACGAAAGGCGAACAGGTCCGCCAGGGAGGCGAGTTGGTAGGTGCGAGTGATCCGCTGAATGGGGACCAACAACACCGGGGCAAGCAGAAAGGCACCGGCGGCCCCCAGGTAGTAGGCGAGATAGCCAAAGCCGACATTAGCCGCTAGTTCGACGCTGCCATAAATTGCCCAGGCGCTGGCATAAACGCCCAGTGCCAGGGTGTAGACGGCAGGGTGACGGCTGATGCGCAACGGTATCCAGCCCCGTTCCACCGCCAGGGCACAGCCCAGCAGAAGGGCGAGATAGCCCAGGCCGAGAAACAGCGCGCCAAGAACCTCAACGCTCATCCAGTTTCCTCTTCTGATCGAGCCACAGCGTCAGGGCGATCAGCCCACCCCAGATAACAAAGGGCCGATACCAGGACACGCTCGGGTCGCTCCAGCCATCCATCAGCAATGGGGAGAGCAGATAGCCGCCAAACACCAGAAACAGCATGATGCGGTAAACGTACATGTCAGGGCTCCTGTGGCAGTTCGCGCTGCGCTGACGGTGACAGTTGTTCGACCGACCAATGCGTCACCGCCCAGTCTAACTGCGTTGTCACCGGTGCTTGGGAAAGGTCATCGGGCGGCGCCTGGTCAAGTGCCTGCAGCGCCCGAAACAGCTGCTGGCGTACGGCGTGCGGCTCGTCGGCCAGCGCAGGTGCAAGGTTCTGCTTGGAAAGCTTCTGGCCCTGCGATGTCACCACCAACGGCAAATGCAGGTAACGTGGCTCGGGAAATGCCAGTGCCACTTGCAGCTGGCGCTGCCAGGGTGTGTTGTCGAGCAGGTCAAAGCCTCTGACAACGTCCGTTATGCCCTGCTCGGCGTCGTCGACCACCACCGCCAGTTGATATGCCCAGAGAGCATCTTTGCGCTTGAGGATGACGTCCCCCAGGGTTTCAGGGTCTAATTGCTGCCAGCCAAACAGGCGGTCGTGCCATTGGATCGGGCGCTTGCCCAGATCGCTGCGCAGCCGCCAGGCGACCGGCTGGGCGGGGTCACTCAGCCCTGTGCGACACCAGCCGGGGTATACCGGATATGCCTGCCATTGTTTGCGCGAACAGCTGCAAGGGTAGGCCAGCCCCTGATCGGCCAGCGTATCGAGCGCCTGCTGATAGGCAGCGTGGCGGTCATGCTGCCAGCGAACGGTCTCGTCCCAATGAAGCCCAAACGTTTCCAACTGGTGCAGAATGGTGCTGTCAGTGCCTGGTGGGCAGCGGGGTGGGTCGATATCTTCAATGCGTACCAGCCAATCGCCGCCCGCCGCGCGGGCGTCCAGGTAACTGCCCAGGGCCGCCACCAGCGAGCCGAAGTGTAGCGGCCCTGACGGCGTGGGGGCAAAACGTCCTCGGTAGCGAAGTGGTTGCGTCATCAACGTCTTCCAGAAACCAAAACGGGCACCACAGGGTGCCCGCATTCCACAATAGCATACAGGTCGATTGTTCCTGGCTTAACCGCCGAGTTGCTTCTCCTTGAGCTCGGCCAGGGTCTTGCAGTCGACGCATAGCGTGGCGGTCGGGCGCGCTTCAAGACGGCGAATACCAATCTCGACGCCGCAGGCTTCGCAGAAGCCGTAATCGTCTTCGTCGATCTTTTCGATGGTTTCGTTAATTTTCTTGAGCAGCTTACGTTCGCGATCCCGAGTGCGCAGCTCAAGGCTGAAGCCTTCTTCCTGGGTCGCCCGATCAGCCGGATCGGCGTAGTTGTTAGCATCTTCCTGCAGGTGGCGTACGGTACGGTCCACCTCTTCCATGAGGTCCTGTTTCCAATCCAACAGCAGCTGGCGGAAGTGCGCCAGCTGTTGGTCATTCATATATTCTTCACCCGTTGCCGGCTCATACGGTGTGAAGGGCTTGGACGCTTCCGGTTTTTTTTCCGCTACTGGCATGGGAGTGCCCCCTACGTATGTGACTACTGATCGACCATGAGCGTGTGTCACGATCTCACGCCAAAGGGATGCTTGTTTAGCTGAAAATTGGCTGCGTTGCAAGCATAATAGGGTGCTTTCTATCATGAACTTGCCTTCAGTGCGACCAAGCTCATGTTTTTACTACCGCTAGGTAAGGAGCCACTATGGCCTGGAATTCACGCGTGAATCATGTCGCACCTTTTCGTGTGATGCATCTACTGGAAATGGCTCAGGCGCGTGAGGCAGCGGGCCATGATGTGATTCACCTTGAAGTAGGGGAGCCGGATTTCGCTACCCCTGCGCCGGTGGTGGCCGCGGGCCAGCAAGCATTGGCGACTGGCAAAACCCGCTACACGCCTGCCGCTGGCCTGCCCGCATTGCGCGAGGCCATTGCCGGTCATTACGCGGAGCACTTCAATGCCTCGGTGGACCCCGCGCGGATTCTGGTCACCCCTGGCGCATCGGGGGCATTGTTGTTGGCCAGTCAACTATTGGTCGAGACAGGCGACCGGGTAATGATGGCCGATCCCAACTATCCGTGTAATCGCCATTTCATGGCCCTGGCCGGTGCCGACGTCGATGCTATCCCGGTTGGTCGTGAAAGCGGCTGGCAGTTGGACGCTGCGCTGGTCAAGCGGCACTGGCAAACCAATACGCGGCTGGCGATGTTGGCATCCCCCTCCAATCCGACCGGTCATACGTTGAGTGCCGATGCCTTGCAATCGGTATTCAAGGCGGTGTCCGAGCGTGGCGGCGAGGTGCTGGTCGACGAGATCTATCAGGGGCTGAATTACGACGACGCGCCTCTTTCGGCAACGTCGTTGTCTAGCGACGCCTTTGTGGTCAACAGCTTTTCCAAATACTTCGGCATGACAGGCTGGCGCCTGGGCTGGCTGGTGGCCCCTGAACACGCGATCGAGCCGCTCACCAGGCTTGCCCAGAACGTGTTTCTTGCCGCCCCCACGCTTTCCCAGCACGCGGCATTGGCTGCCTTTACCCCCGAGTGTCGCGATATTCTCGAGACTCGGCGGACGACGCTCAAGCAGCGCCGTCAGGTATTGCTTGAGGGCCTGGCGCAATTAGGGCTGGCGCCGGATTTGCCGCCCCAGGGGGCGTTTTATCTGTGGCTGGACATC
Source organism: Halomonas sp. A40-4 (assembly GCF_015767635.1). Classification (GTDB taxonomy): domain Bacteria; phylum Pseudomonadota; class Gammaproteobacteria; order Pseudomonadales; family Halomonadaceae; genus Vreelandella; species Vreelandella janggokensis. The sequence goes on from NZ_CP065230.1 coordinate 326,250, forward strand.
TCCCGCTATAGTCGTGACAGCCAGGATTTTTGCGAACGGCTTCTGCGTGAGGAGAACGTGGCGATCACCCCGGGTATCGACTTTGCCGTTCAGGGCGGCGAGCATCATGTGCGTATTGCCTTTACCAACGACGTCGAGCGGCTGGAAGACGCCGTGGAGCGCATCACCCGCTTTGTGAGCCGTCTATGAGCCTTGCCTGCCAGGGCTTGGTGCCCGGTACCTTGCTGCGGCGCTACAAGCGCTTTCTGGCCGATGTGCGCCTGGATGATGGCCGGGACGTCGTCGCCCATTGTCCCAACACAGGCTCGATGAAGGCGGTCAATGTGCCCGGTTGCCGCGTATGGCTGTCGCCAAGCGATAACCCGAAACGCAAGCTGGCCTGGACCTGGGAGTGGATCGAGCTGCCGCAGCCGGATGGCACGGTGGCACTGGCTTCGGTGCATACCGGGCGTGCCAACCGCATTGTGGAGGCGGCCATCGAGGCGGGCGATATCGCGCCGCTGGCGGGCTATCAAACCCTCAAGCGCGAGGTGAAAATAACCGATGCACGGCTCGACTTTCGCCTGGATGACCCTGAGCTTGGTAATGCTTACATCGAAGTAAAGCAGGTGACGCTGAGAGAGTCTGATGGCCATGGCTATTTCCCCGACTCGGTCAGCGTACGAGGCACCCGGCATCTGCGTGCGCTACAGGCGCTGGCCGAGCAGGGCGAGCGGGCGATGCTGCTGTTTTGTGTCGCCCATGAAGGCATCGGTGACGTGGCGCCCGCGGCGCATATCGACCCTGCTTATGCCGCGGCGCTGGGTGAGGCGGCGCAAGCAGGGGTTGAGGTGTTGGCGTACGGGATTGAGGTGCAGCGGGCTGCGGCAAGCCCCGCGTTCGTGCGTTTATCGCGGCCCTTGCCGATACGCTGGCCAGATTCGCTAGCGACGGCGAACGCGGAAAATGGCGATTTCACCGAACAGGTTGGGCCATAGCCGGGAAGTCCAATGCCCACGGTGGTCACCCACGCCCACGGCGCGATCCACAATCACCATGCCTTTTTCACGGCACAGGTGCTCAAAGTCGTTGAAGGTGGAGAGATGAATATTGGGGGTGTCGTACCAGGCGTGAGGCAGCGACTTCGAGACCGGCATGTAGCCTCGCAGGCCCAGATGAATGCGGTGACGCCAATAGGCAAAGTTGGGAAACGTGATGATGCCCTCTTCGGCAACGCGCAGCATTTCATCGAGCATTTTATCGGGGCGACGCAAGGCCTGCAGGGCCTGGGTCATGATCACCTGATCGTAGCTGTTGTCGCAGAAGCTACCCAGGCCATCGTCAAGGTTATGCTCGATGACGTTGACGCCGCGGGCTACGCAGCCGGTAATGCCGTCGTGATCGATTTCGAGCCCATAGCCGGTCACGCCTTTGTGCTGGGCCAGCGCTTCGAGCAGTACGCCATCACCGCAGGCCAGGTCCAGCACGTGCGCGCCTTCGGGGACCCAGTCATAAATCAGTTCCAGATCAGCGCGCATCATGGTGTCTCCTCTGCATCCGGATGAGCGAGGTTAAGCTCGCGGGCCGCGCGTTTCATGAAGGCGCCGAATACTGCTTCGTAGCGTGGTTCGGGTAACAAGAAAGCGTCGTGGCCATGGGGCGAGTCGATATTGGCGTAGCTCACCGGTTTGCCCGCACGAGTGAGGGCGTCGACCAACTCCCGAGAGCGTGGCGGCGGAAAGCGCCAGTCAGTCGTGAAGCTGACAATCAGGAACGGACACTGAGCCGGGGAGAGGGCGTTGGCGAGGTCTCCGCCCTGCGTGGCCGCCGGGTCGAAGTAATCCAGTGCCTTGGTCATCAGCAGGTAGGTATTGGCGTCAAAAGCGGTGGAAAACGTATCACCCTGGTAGCGCAGGTAGGACTCCACCTGGAATTCGACGCCGAAGCCGAAGTTCAAGTCGTTGCTGCGCAGGTCACGGCCGAACTTGCTGCCCATGGCGTCTTCGGAAAGATAGGTGATATGGCCCACCATACGAGCCAGCTTCAGCCCACGCTTGGGCACGGTATTATGTTCGGCGTACCAGCCGTCAAAAAAATCCGGGTCGGAGCGAATCGCCTGTCGCGCGACTTCATTGAAGGCGATGTTCTGCGCTGACAGGCGTGGCGTCGCGGCGATGACCACCGCATTGGCAACCCGGTCAGGGTAGGTCATTGTCCATTCCAGCACCTGCATACCCCCCAGGCTGCCACCCACAGCTGCCGCCCAGCGCTCGATCCCCAACTGATCGGCCAGGCGAGCCTGGCTGGCCACCCAGTCACTCACCGTGACCATGGGGAAGTCGGGTCCCCACTGGCGTCCGGTGTCGGGATTGTGGCTCACCGGACCGGTGCTGCCATGGCAGCCGCCCAGGTTGTTCAGGGACACGACGAAAAAGCGGTTGGTGTCGATAGGTTTGCCGGGGCCGATGTGGGCATCCCACCAGCCGGGTTTGCGGTCTTCCTGACTGTGATAACCCGCCGCATGATGGTGGCCGGACAGGGCATGACAGATCAGTACCGCGTTGCTTCGTTCGGCGTTAAGGGTGCCGTATGTCTCGTAAATCAACTCATACTCGGGCAGTACCTTGCCGCAGGCGAGCGAAAGCGGTGTGTCGAACTTGGCGACATTCGGAGTGACCAGCCCGACGGAATTCGTCGGCCGGTCTTCAAAAGCAAGCGTGTCTGAATCGGGCATCGAAAGCGTTAGTCCTGCTGAGTCAGTCGTCGTAAATAAGCCATTGCGAGTGATTACAGGCCGACCAGGGCGCCGGAAATGCCGGCCGCGCGAATCAGTGAGCCAACCAGTAGCCCATCCACCAGATTAATGGCGATAAATACCACAATGGGAGATAAATCAATCATGCCTAGCGGCGGGATGACTTTGCGTACCGGCGCCATGATGGGCTCCACCAGCTGCATGACCAAGAGCGCGCCTGGGTGGCTAGCGTTGGGGGCGACCCAACTTAGGATGATCATCACGATCAAGGCGAAGAAGTAAATCTTCAGGATGGCGTTGGCCAGCGCGGCGATGCCAGCGATCAACAGGCCTGTAACAGGCGGCATGCCAACGCCGATGACCATGAAAATGGCGATAATGCTGAGGACCTTGAGGACAAACCCTGCCGCCAGTGTCGCAAGATCAAAGCGACCGGCGACCGGCCCTAGAAAGCCCTGGAACAGGCCCACGACCGGCTGGGTAATCTTGACCACTGTCTGGCTCATGGGGTTGTAATAGTCGGCCCTTGATGCCTGCAATAAAAATCGCAGCATGAGTAAAAACAGATAAATGTTAATCAGCGAGTTAACCAGCATTAACCCGGCGCTGCCCAATTCGTTGCCCATGGCTGTTTCTCCTATAAAATCCGCTTGGTTTAGTGGCCGCTCAGTTCCTTGGACATGGCTTGGGCGCGCTTGGCGCAGGCCTGCATCGCATCAGCGATTGTCGTCCTTAGCTGGGCATCTTCCATGTGTTGAATCGCTTGTTCGGTCGTTCCACCGGGCGACATGACATTCTGTTTAAGTGTTGCCGGGTCTTTATCGCTTTGTTGTGCCATGGTGGCGGCACCCAGCGCGGTTTGAATCGCCAGGCGGCGCGCTGTATCAGCGGGAAGGCCGAGCTTGACGGCGGCGTCTTCCATGGCTTCCAGCATCAGGAAAAAATACGCCGGCGCGCTACCGGAGACCGCTGTCACCGCGTCCAGCAAGGCTTCTTCCTCGACCCATTCGACGATACCCACCGCTTCCATTAGGTGAGTCGCGACATCGCGCTGGGCATCGCTGACCCGCGCATTAGCATACAGGCCACTGGCACCGCGTCCTACCAAAGACGGTGTATTCGGCATGCAGCGAACCACAGCGCTATCCCCGCCCAACCATTGGTCAATGGTGGCCGCGTCAAGGCCGGCGGCGATGGAAATGACCAGAGGGTTGCGTTGTTTAACCGTGTCGCTAAGCGCTTCGCATACGTCGCGCATGATCTGTGGTTTAACGGCCAGCACCAGAACGTCGGCCTGACTCGCGGCGGCGTTGTTATCGGTTTGCGTCTGAATATTGAGGCGTGTGCGAATCGTGTCCAGTTCGCTTTCCCGTGGCGCGGTGGCAGTGATGTCGGCAGGCGTGACACCGCTGTCGATCAGGCCGCCAATGATGGCGCTTGCCATGTTGCCTGCGCCAATGAAGGTGATCTTGTTCGTCATGGGGGTATCCTCTGTTGAAAAAGGCGGCGTTGAGCCGTGTTATGTCACTCGTCGGGGTAAGGCATTCCCGCTTAGTTCGTTGGTTCTCAGGTCGTATCCCGCGCGCCAAAGATCGCCGTCCCTAAACGTACCAGTGTGGCACCTTCCAGCACAGCCGCTTCCAGATCGTCGCTCATGCCCATGGAAAGCGTATCGAGAGGCGCATCGGGCAGAGCCTTCTGCAACGCCGACAAAAGCTCGCGCATCTCGCTCAGAGGCTGACGCTGGGCCGACAGGCTTTCTGCCGGAGCAGGGATTGCCATCAGGCCTCGCAGCTTGAGGCCAGGTAGTGCTGCGACCTCTTTGGCAAGGGCTTCCACGTCCTCTGGCATGACGCCTGATTTTGAGGGCTCGCGGCTGATGTTGACCTGTAAGCAAACGTTGAGTGGGGCTAGGTGGGTGGGTCGTTGTTCGCTAAGCCGCTTGGCAATTTTCAGGCGGTCAATGGTGTGCAGCCAGGCGAAATTTTCCGCAACAGCGCGTGTTTTATTCGATTGCAGAGGGCCAATAAAATGCCACACAAGGTCGTCCAGGTCGGCCAGTTCTTCCTGTTTGTCCAACGCCTCCTGCAGATAGTTTTCACCAAACTCGCGCTGACCCAGCGCGCTTGCCTGGCGAATCATCGAGGCCGGTTTGGTTTTGCTTACGGCCAGCAGCGAGGCATCATCAAGGGGGCGGTCAGCGTCAATGAGCGCGCGTTCTAGTCGCTCACGCGCGCGGGCTAGTGACGCTGGAAGCGCGTTATCTGTCATACTCAAGCACCTTACCGCAGCTGGGGAAGAAAGATGGATATTACCGAACTGCTGGCATTCTCGGCAAAGCAGAATGCTTCAGACCTCCACTTATCCGCGGGCTTGCCGCCCATGATACGGGTTGATGGCGATATCCGTCGGCTGAATGTGCCCGCCATGGATAACAGTGAGGTCCGTCGGTTGATTCACGACATCATGAACGATCGCCAGCGTCGCGACTACGAAGAACACCTTGAAGTCGACTTTTCTTTCGAAGTGCCGGGCGTGGCGCGTTTTCGGGTCAATGCCTTTAATCAGGCACGCGGTGCGGGAGCGGTATTTCGCACCATTCCCAACCAGGTGCTATCGATGAAGACCCTGGGGCTGGGGGAAGTGTTCGAGCGCCTTTCAATGCTGCCGCGCGGTCTGGTGTTGGTGACCGGGCCAACCGGTTCGGGAAAAAGTACCACACTCGCGGCCATGATCGATTACATCAACGATCATCGCTTTGAACACATTTTAACCATCGAAGACCCGGTTGAGTTTGTGCATGCCAGCAAGCGTTGCCTGATTAATCAGCGGGAAGTCCATCGTGACACGCATGGCTTTGCGGAGGCATTGCGCAGTGCGCTGCGCGAAGACCCGGATGTGATTCTGGTGGGAGAGCTGCGCGATCAGGAAACCATCCGCCTGGCGTTAACAGCGGCAGAGACCGGACACCTGGTGCTCGGGACGCTGCATACCACCTCAGCGGCCAAGACCATTGACCGGATTATTGATGTCTTCCCCGGCGAAGAGAAGGCCATGGTGCGTTCGATGCTGTCGGAGTCGCTACAGGCCGTGGTATCCCAGGCGCTGTTGAAACGCCAGGGGGGCGGCCGTGTGGCGGCCCATGAAATTCTGATCGCGACCTCGGCGGTGCGCAATCTGATTCGTGAAGACAAAGTGGCGCAGATATTCTCGGCGATTCAAACCGGCGGCAATCTGGGTATGCAAACGTTGGACGCCGCACTGATGCAACTGGTCAACGACGGTCATGTCGGCATGGAAGATGCCCAGGCGCTGGCCAAGGGCACCCTCTCTTCGCGGGAGGCGTAATCGATGACGAACAACGACGCCTCAACGCTGACGCCTGGCCAGTGGTTGCATCAGCTGTTGGACATCATGGTGACGCAGCAAGCCTCAGACCTACTCATTTCAACGGGGGCACCACCCAGCCTCAAGATGCCCAGCGGGCTGGTTCCTCTTGGCCAACGGCCCTTGAGTGAACATCAGGTAAGTGAGCTGGTAACGCACACCGTGCCTGAAGGGCTGCGCGAGCGTTTTAGCCAACAGCGCGAGGCGAATTTTGCGCTGGGTTTTGAAGACAAAGGGCGCTTTCGCGTTAGCGCCTTCCAGCAGCGAAATCAGCCCGCCATGGTGATTCGCCGTATTGAGCAGCACATTCCCACCCTGGAAACCCTGGGTGTGCCCACGGTGCTTGCCTCGCTCGCCCATGCCAAACGGGGGCTGGTATTGGTGGTAGGGGGCACGGGGACCGGGAAATCCACCACCCTGGCGTCGATGGTGCAGGAGCGCAATGAAACGATCGGTGGGCACATCATCAGCATTGAAGATCCGATCGAGTACCTGCACCCGCACAAGCGCGCCATCGTTAACCAGCGTGAAGTGGGGATTGATACCGAGTCATTTGAAGTAGCGCTCAAGAACACCCTGCGCCAAGCCCCTGATGTGATCTTGATCGGTGAGATACGCAGCCGTGAAACCATGGAACATGCGTTGACGTTCGCTGAAACAGGGCATCTCTGTCTGGCCACCTTGCACGCCAACAACGCCAATCAGGCGTTGGAGCGTATCATTCACTTCTTTCCTCATGAGCGTCATGAGCAGATATGGATGGACCTCTCCCTCAATCTCCGCGCGGTGGTGGCTCAACAGCTGTTGCCCAGGCTGAACGGTGGTCGTTGTGCGGCGGTTGAAGTCATGCTGCCGTCGTCACGGATTGCCGACCTGATTCGTAAAGGCAGGGTCGCCGAGATTAAAGCCGCCATGGCGGCGTCGCGTGATGACGGCATGCAGACGTTTGATCAAGCACTCTTCGATCTTTGCCAGGCATCACAGATTAGTCATGAGGTAGCGCTTGCCCACGCGGACTCCGCCAATGACTTGCGACTCATGCTGAAGCTGCAAGGGGAGGCGACGTCGCGTTCGCTGGATGAGCGTGCTCCAAGTCATTGGGATCTGCGCGACCGCGACGATGCATGGTGACGCTGATGTCCTAGGGCGCGTAGACGCCGCCAAGGACGCGCGGTCCTCTGGCACCGGTCACCGAGGGCAGATTGCCGGGTAGCTGGTGCAGGCGCTGGTGGGCCAGCCAGGCAAAGGCGCCTGCCTCGATCCAGTCTTCAGGCCATCCGTAGCTTGACGGTGACGCAAAGGTGGCAAACGGCAAGTGAGCGGCCAGCCTGGCCATCAGATCAGCGTTATGCGCACCACCCCCGCAAGTAATCAACGTGACGCCCTGATGAGAGAAAGGCAACTGCTGGATGCCTTGTGCAACACTGACCGCAGTGAGTTCGGCAAGTGTGGCCTGGACATCATCAGGCGCTTCGTGACCGGCCAGATGACGTTCCAGCCATGGCAGATGAAATAGCTCTCGACCCGTGCTACGCGGTGGCGGCTGTTGAAAAAAGGGGGCATCCAGTAGCCGTTCCAGTAACTCAGGGTCCACATTGCCGCTGGCAGCCCAGGCCCCATTCTGATCAAAACGGCCGCCCTGGTGTTTTGAGAACCAGGCATCCAGCAACACATTCGCAGGCCCCGTATCGAAACCGGTCACAGGCGTTTTCGAGTTGCTGGGCAGCCACGTCAGGTTGGCAAAACCGCCCAGATTCAAGATGAGCTGTTCGCCTTCCTGGCGCCCAAACAGCGCCTGATGAAAGGCTGGTGCCAGCGGTGCCGCCTGCCCGCCTGCTGCCAGATCGCGTCGTCGAAAATCAGCCACAACGGTGCAGCCGGTCAACTCAGCCAGCAGGCTAGGGTTATCCAATTGCAGTGTGTAAGCCGGGCCGCCATTATGGCCGTCTGGAGCGTGCTCAACGGTCTGCCCATGGCTGCCTACCGCCTGGATCTGTTCAGGCGAAAGTTGCTGTGCGGTTAGCAGGGCTTTCACCGCCTCGGCTTGCAGTCGGCAAAAGGCGTCCTCCGCGGCGGCCAGCTCGGCAAAGCTCACTTCTTGTGCATGACAAAGATGCAGCAGCTGTTGATGCAGCGTGTCAGGCATTTCGGCAGCCAGGGTGCCCAGCAGTTGTGGCGGTGTATCGCGGCCAATCGCCACCAGAGCGGCATCGATGCCGTCAAGGCTAGTGCCCGACATCAGGCCAATATAATAATGTGGTGCAGATTTCATAAGACGACCCATACAAAGCGCGTTAAGGCTCAACCAATATCCGTGAGCATGATAACATCGCCCACTATTTATTATTCGAACGCCAACAAGGCGATGCTTACGTGGAGATAAAGCAATGAGTGAGGTGGATCAGGCGCTAGCGTTGCTGTCGCGGGGGACGCACGAAATCCTGCTGGAGGAGGAGCTGCGCGAAAAGCTGGCCTCTGGCCGTACACTGCGTATCAAGGCAGGTTTCGATCCTACAGCCCCCGATCTACACCTAGGGCACAGCGTCCTGCTGACCAAGATGCGCCAGTTCCAGGATCTGGGGCACACCGTTATCTTCCTCATCGGGGATTTCACCGGTCGTATTGGTGATCCCACCGGTAAAAACGTGACTCGCAAACCGCTGACCGAAGCTGACGTTAAAGCCAATGCCGATACCTACAGGGAGCAGGTATTTAAAATCCTTGATCCCGATAAAACCGAGGTACGCTTCAACGCTGAATGGTTTGGCGATCTAACCGCCGCCAAGATGATCGAGCTGGCAGCGCAAAGTACTGTTGCGCGTATGCTCGAGCGCGATGACTTTGAAAAACGCTACAAAGCCAACCAGTCGATCGCCATCCACGAATTTCTCTACCCGCTGGTACAGGGCTATGACTCGGTCGCGTTAGACGCGGATGTCGAATTAGGCGGTACTGACCAGAAGTTCAACCTGCTGATGGGGCGAGAGATCCAAAAGCATTTCGGTCAGGAGCCGCAGGTGGTGATCACCATGCCACTACTTGAAGGTTTGGACGGTGTGCAGAAGATGTCCAAATCGCTGGGTAATTATGTTGGCGTCGATGAAACACCCGGCTCCATGTTCAATAAGCTGGTTTCCATGCCGGATACCTTGATCTGGCGCTATTTTGATTTACTGTCGCTGAAGTCCAACGAAGAAATCGAAGCGCTTAAGCAAAGCGTTGAGCAGGGTGCCAACCCACGCGATGTCAAAATGGCGTTGGCGCGTGAGCTGATAGCGCGCTACCACGGAGATGAAGCCGCGGCCAATGCACATAAATCTGCCGGCAACCAGTTGGCGGATGGTGAGTTGCCCGAAGATCTTCCCGAGGTTGAGGTTGATTTTGAAGGCATTGACGATGCGCCGATTGCCGCTGTGCTAAACCGTTCGGAGTTAACCAAGAACAGTGCCCAGGCCAAAGACATGCTGAAAAATGGCAGCGTCAAAGTAGATGGCGAGGTTGTGGCGCAAGACGCCATGCTGTCCACCGGCAAGGCTTACGTTATCCAGGCAGGCAAGAAACGTTACGCCCGTGTGACACTGCGCTAATTTTTTCCGCACACCCCTTGCGTCCTCGTCAGCAAAGCCGTAAAGTACGCATCCGCTGCCGGGGACGCCCAGCGTTGCCAGCGGTGAATGAGGTGTAAAAACCTCGGTTTGTCAGTAGGTTAGGCAAATAGCAGGAAGGGAAGTTGAGTCAAACATTTCCTTCGCTTCTGCCAAACAGCCGTTGACAAACATTGGAAAGTGCGTAGAATACGCCTTCCTCGCTTAGCAGCGGCCACGTCAGGTTTTGAGGCCCGCAAGCGAAACGCTCTTTAATAATGTGATCAGGTAATTCATGTGGGCGCTTGCCGATGAGGGTGATAAATCACCAACTATCAAGGCAAGCGACTCGTCCAAGGTCTTCGGACCTTGAGAGAACGTTTGAAAACCTTGAGCCAAGTTTGATCCGCTTTTGTTACTTTCGAGTGACAAGTAAGGATCACAATGATTGTAAACTGAAGAGTTTGATCATGGCTCAGATTGAACGCTGGCGGCAGGCCTAACACATGCAAGTCGAGCGGTAACAGGTCCAGCTTGCTGGATGCTGACGAGCGGCGGACGGGTGAGTAACGCATAGGAATCTACCCGGTAGTGGGGGATAACCTGGGGAAACCCAGGCTAATACCGCATACGTCCTACGGGAGAAAGGGGGCTTCGGCTCCCGCTATTGGATGAGCCTATGCCGGATTAGCTGGTTGGTGAGGTAATGGCTCACCAAGGCGACGATCCGTAGCTGGTCTGAGAGGATGATCAGCCACATCGGGACTGAGACACGGCCCGAACTCCTACGGGAGGCAGCAGTGGGGAATATTGGACAATGGGGGCAACCCTGATCCAGCCATGCCGCGTGTGTGAAGAAGGCCCTCGGGTTGTAAAGCACTTTCAGCGAGGAAGAACGCCTGTCGGTTAATACCCGGCAGGAAAGACATCACTCGCAGAAGAAGCACCGGCTAACTCCGTGCCAGCAGCCGCGGTAATACGGAGGGTGCAAGCGTTAATCGGAATTACTGGGCGTAAAGCGCGCGTAGGTGGCTTGATAAGCCGGTTGTGAAAGCCCCGGGCTCAACCTGGGAACGGCATCCGGAACTATTAGGCTAGAGTGCAGGAGAGGAAGGTAGAATTCCCGGTGTAGCGGTGAAATGCGTAGAGATCGGGAGGAATACCAGTGGCGAAGGCGGCCTTCTGGACTGACACTGACACTGAGGTGCGAAAGCGTGGGTAGCAAACAGGATTAGATACCCTGGTAGTCCACGCCGTAAACGATGTCGACCAGCCGTTGGGTGCCTAGCGCACTTTGTGGCGAAGTTAACGCGATAAGTCGACCGCCTGGGGAGTACGGCCGCAAGGTTAAAACTCAAATGAATTGACGGGGGCCCGCACAAGCGGTGGAGCATGTGGTTTAATTCGATGCAACGCGAAGAACCTTACCTACCCTTGACATCCTGCGAACTTGTGAGAGATCACTTGGTGCCTTCGGGAGCGCAGAGACAGGTGCTGCATGGCTGTCGTCAGCTCGTGTTGTGAAATGTTGGGTTAAGTCCCGTAACGAGCGCAACCCTTGTCCCTATTTGCCAGCGATTCGGTCGGGAACTCTAGGGAGACTGCCGGTGACAAACCGGAGGAAGGTGGGGACGACGTCAAGTCATCATGGCCCTTACGGGTAGGGCTACACACGTGCTACAATGGCCGGTACAAAGGGCTGCGAGCTCGCGAGAGTCAGCGAATCCCTTAAAGCCGGTCTCAGTCCGGATCGGAGTCTGCAACTCGACTCCGTGAAGTCGGAATCGCTAGTAATCGTGCATCAGAATGGCACGGTGAATACGTTCCCGGGCCTTGTACACACCGCCCGTCACACCATGGGAGTGGACTGCACCAGAAGTGGTTAGCCTAACGTTGGAGGGCGATCACCACGGTGTGGTTCATGACTGGGGTGAAGTCGTAACAAGGTAGCCGTAGGGGAACCTGCGGCTGGATCACCTCCTTAAACGATGCATCATCCTCGCGGTAAGCGCTCACAATGAATTACCTGATCACGTGATAGAGCAAACGGTTTAAGCACGAACCCTCTTGGGTCTGTAGCTCAGTTGGTTAGAGCGCACCCCTGATAAGGGTGAGGTCGGCAGTTCAAGTCTGCCCAGACCCACCAAATTTGCGTGATACGTCGTTGCTTCACTCCTCGCATAGCAGGCTATGCGTCGCACTGAAGCGCCTAGTCTCACACAAATTACATTTTATCCAGTCATGCGTTATTTTGTGACTTGCATAGCAGGCTATGCGACGCCATAAAACGCCTTGTTCTGAATAAAATTACCCAGAGGTGAGTGTTGTTAGATGGGGCCATAGCTCAGCTGGGAGAGCGCCTGCCTTGCACGCAGGAGGTCAGCGGTTCGATCCCGCTTGGCTCCACCATTACTTTTAGTTTACTACCCGTTTACTCATGTTTTGTGACCATTGATAAGCCAAGACGCACTCACTGCGTTGCCTTATCACTGTTCATCGAACAGTCGCTCTTTAACAATGTATATCATGCTGACATGAACGTTTTTTAAGACGTTCATACGTAATTGTTTTGTGATACGTCTCAAGCGTATCCGGCAATCGTTATCATTGCGAGACACCAGACCCCTTCGGGTTATAGGGTCAAGCAATGAAGCGCACACGGTGGATGCCTAGGCAGCCAGAGGCGATGAAAGACGTGGAAGCCTGCGATAAGGCTCGGCGAGGTGGCAAACAACCTGTGACCCGGGCATTTCTGAATGGGGAAACCCACTCATCATCAGATGAGTATCCCCCACTGAATATATAGGTGGGGGAGGCGAACCAGGGGAACTGAAACATCTAAGTACCCTGAGGAAAAGAAATCAACCGAGATTCCCCCAGTAGCGGCGAGCGAACGGGGACCAGCCCTTAAGCATGAGACTGACTAGCCGAACACGTTGGGAAGCGTGGCCGTAGCGGGTGATAGCCCCGTAGTCGAAAGTCTGATCATGTGAAATCGAGTAGGTCGGGGCACGAGAAACCTTGACTGAAGACGGGGGGACCATCCTCCAAGGCTAAATACTCCTGGCTGACCGATAGTGAACCAGTACCGTGAGGGAAAGGCGAAAAGAACCCCGGAGAGGGGAGTGAAATAGATCCTGAAACCGTGTGCGTACAAGCAGTAGGAGCAGACTTGTTCTGTGACTGCGTACCTTTTGTATAATGGGTCAGCGACTTATATTCAGTGGCGAGGTTAACCGTATAGGGGAGCCGTAGGGAAACCGAGTCTTAACTGGGCGACACAGTCGCTGGATATAGACCCGAAACCGAGCGATCTATCCATGAGCAGGTTGAAGATTGAGTAACATCAATTGGAGGACCGAACCAGGATCTGTTGAAAAAGATTTGGATGACTTGTGGATCGGAGTGAAAGGCTAATCAAGCTCGGAGATAGCTGGTTCTCCTCGAAAGCTATTTAGGTAGCGCCTCACGTATCACCGCCGGGGTAGAGCACTGTTTCGGCTAGGGGGTCATCCCGACTTACCAACCCGAGGCAAACTCCGAATACCGGTGAGTGCGAGCGTGGGAGACACACAGCGGGTGCTAACGTCCGTTGTGAAAAGGGAAACAACCCAGACCGTCAGCTAAGGTCCCGAAATCCTGGTTAAGTGGGAAACGATGTGGGAAGGCTCAGACAGCTAGGAGGTTGGCTTAGAAGCAGCCATCCTTTAAAGAAAGCGTAATAGCTCACTAGTCGAGTCGGCCTGCGCGGAAGATGTAACGGGGCTAAACCAGGTACCGAAGCTACGGGTTCACACTTAGGTGTGAGCGGTAGAGGAGCGTCGTGTACGCCGATGAAGGGGAATTGAGAAGTTCGCTGGAGGTATCACGAGTGCGAATGCTGACATGAGTAACGATAAAGGGAGTGAAAAACTCCCTCGCCGGAAGACCAAGGGTTTCTGTTCGACGCTAATCGGAGCAGAGTGAGTCGGCCCCTAAGGCGAGGCCGAAAGGCGTAGTCGATGGGAAACGGGTCAATATTCCCGTACCGGACATGATTGCGATGGGGGGACGAAGAAGGCTAGGTGAGCCAGGCGTTGGTAGTCCTGGTGAAAGTCGGTAGGCTGAGGGCTCAGGTAAATCCGGGCGCTCAAGGCCGAGAGACGAGACGAAGACACCACGGTGTTGAAGTCATCGATGCCACGCTTCCAGGAAAAGCCTCTAAGCTTCAGATCATGTGCGACCGTACCCCAAACCGACACAGGTGGTCAGGGTGAGAATCCCAAGGCGCTTGAGAGAACTCGGGTGAAGGAACTAGGCAAAATGGTGCCGTAACTTCGGGAGAAGGCACGCCGGCGTATTGTGAGAGCCCTCGCGGCTTCAGCGAGAACCGGTCGAAGATACCAGGTGGCTGCAACTGTTTAGTAAAAACACAGCACTCTGCTAACGCGTAAGCGGACGTATAGGGTGTGACGCCTGCCCGGTGCCGGAAGGTTAAGTGATGGTGTTAGCCGTAAGGCGAAGCTCTTGATCGAAGCCCCGGTAAACGGCGGCCGTAACTATAACGGTCCTAAGGTAGCGAAATTCCTTGTCGGGTAAGTTCCGACCTGCACGAATGGCGTAATGATGGCCACGCTGTCTCCACCCGAGACTCAGTGAAATTGAAATCGCCGTGAAGATGCGGTGTACCCGCGGCTAGACGGAAAGACCCCGTGAACCTTTACTATAGCTTCACACTGGACGCTGATGTTGCCTGTGTAGGATAGCTGGGAGGCTTAGAAACCCGGACGCCAGTTCGGGTGGAGCCAGCCTTGAAATACCAGCCTGGCATCATTGGCGTTCTCACTCAGGTCCGTTATCCGGATCGAGGACAGTGTGTGGTGGGTAGTTTGACTGGGGCGGTCTCCTCCCAAAGCGTAACGGAGGAGCACGAAGGTACCCTCAGCACGGTCGGACATCGTGCAATGAGTGCAAGAGCATAAGGGTGCTTGACTGCGAGACAGACACGTCGAGCAGGTGCGAAAGCAGGTTCTAGTGATCCGGTGGTTCTGTATGGAAGGGCCATCGCTCAACGGATAAAAGGTACTCCGGGGATAACAGGCTGATACCGCCCAAGAGTTCACATCGACGGCGGTGTTTGGCACCTCGATGTCGGCTCATCACATCCTGGGGCTGAAGTCGGTCCCAAGGGTATGGCTGTTCGCCATTTAAAGTGGTACGCGAGCTGGGTTTAGAACGTCGTGAGACAGTTCGGTCCCTATCTGCCGTGGGCGTTGGATGTTTGAGAAGGGCTGCTCCTAGTACGAGAGGACCGGAGTGGACGCACCTCTGGTGTTCCGGTTGTCACGCCAGTGGCATTGCCGGGTAGCTATGTGCGGACGGGATAACCGCTGAAAGCATCTAAGCGGGAAGCCCCCTTCAAGATGAGACATCCCTGAGGCCTAGAGCCTCCTGAAGGGCCCAGCGAGACCAGCTGGTTGATAGGCACGGTGTGGACGCGCTGCAAGGCGTTGAGCTAACGTGTACTAATGGCCCGTGAGGCTTGACCCTATAACACCCAAGGGGTCTGGTCGTGATGATAACGAGACAAACCGGATACGCGTACTGAGCCAAGTGGTGATGACACAGGGCTTGGTAGGAGACGCACACAAAGCACAGCATGATATGCATTTAAAGTTACGCCTGACGACCATAGCAAGCGTGAACCACCTGATCCCTTGCCGAACTCAGCAGTGAAACCGCTTCGCGCCGATGGTAGTGTGGGGTCTCCCCATGCGAGAGTAGGTCATCGTCAGGCACCTATACCGCAGAAACCCCCGAGCATATTGTGCTCGGGGGTTTTTGTTTACGGGGCTTCCCATGGAGAGTCCTGAATGGTCGGCCTCAGGATGGCCTGCCCCCGGAGCGCCGGCCGGCGGAAGGCCGCCCCCCGGAGCGCCGGCCGGATCATCGTCAGACACTTATTCGAAAAAATCCCCCAGCCTCGAAGAGGCTGGGGGATTTTTTATGCCGCTCTAGTTAACCGCATTATGGTCGGGGGTGTTTGTTTATCTGGCTAGCTTTTGTGTCAAAATACTGCCCCCAAGGAGGAATGTCATGACACAAATGCGCTGGGAAGAGTTACTTTCCCCTAAACGGCTCCACGACCAACGCTCGACCAGTACCCGCGAAATAGGGCGTAGTCCGTTTCACAAAGATCACGACCGCATTGTCTTTTCCGGTTCTTTCAGGCGCCTTGGACGTAAAACGCAGGTCCACCCCCTGACTGAAAACGATCATATCCACACCCGCTTGACCCACTCGTTGGAAGTCGGCTGTGTGGGACGCTCTTTGGGCATGATTGTGGGCGAGCTGTTACGCGAGAGGTTGCCGAAATGGATAACACCTGCTGATTTGGGAGTGATCGTTCAAACGGCATGCCTGGGTCATGATATTGGTAACCCTCCTTTTGGGCACGCCGGTGAGTATGCCATTCGTGATTGGTTTCAGCGTGCTCAGAGCAGCGGCCTGTTAGAAGGTCTGTCAGAGGCTGAGCGCGAGGATTTGTTGACCTACGAGGGCAACGCCCAGGGGTTTCGAGTGATTACCCAGATCGAATATAACCAGTTCAATGGCGGTATGCGACTTTCTGCGGCGACACTGGGTGCGTTACTTAAATACCCTTGGACGGTCCGTTACAGTGGGCGCGCGGGGAAGTTTGGCGCATATCAGTCAGAGCAGGCATTGCTCAAAGAGGTCGCTGAAGCAGTGGGTCTACTGCCCAAGGGTGAGCAGCGCTGGTGTCGACATCCGTTAGCCTGGCTGGTCGAAGCGGCGGATGACATCTGCTATGCACTACTGGATCTCGAAGATGGTTTGGAAATGGGGATTCTGCGTTATGAAGAAGTTGTCGAGGTCTTGCGTCAGATAGCGGGAGAATTTCCACCTGAGTATGCCGAGATGCAAGCCCGCAATGTGTCACAACGTCGGCGAATTGCACTGCTTCGTGGCGCAGCGATGGAGCGTGCGGTCAATGATGTTGGCGCGGTGTTTGTGCAACATGAACAGGCCCTGCTGAGTGGAACGCTCAGCGATGACCTTCTGGAACTGTGCCACCCAGATCTGGGATGGGGCGTTCAGGCGGCAAAGCAGTTGGCCCGGGAGCGCATTTTCCAAAATGAGCGGAAGGCAAAACTGGAAATTGGCGCCTATACAACGCTGGGCATTTTGCTTGAAGCGTTTATTGGTGCTGCACACGAGTTGCACCACACCGGGCGTAGCTCGTTCAAGCATCAGCGTGTTCTCGCCTTGATAGGCGAGAACACGCCGCTGGCGTCCTGGCCGCTCTACGAAAGCTACCGGCGAATGCTGGATTTTATCGGCGGTATGACAGATCACTATGCCGTCGACCTGGCCCAGGAAATGGGCGGGCGTTTGCGAGGCGATTAGGCTTCATCATACCGAAGGTTGGCGAAGATGCGTCAGCTCCATGAGCTTGGCGCGTTCCAGCAAAATATTGATGATCTTATCGTGAATGGGGTCGCTGATCTGGCCGGGGGTGAGCGCGGTCAGTTGGCTTGCCAGCATATCGCCACTTACGACTAAAATGTCAGGTGCCGCGTCATCGGTGTCAATGTGCCAGCCGGGTAAGACCAGCACACCTCTCACGGGCACCGAAACACCACAGCGCTGTTCCAGCCATTGGCGTAGCCAATCGACCCCTTGACGCGTTTTATGCAGTGGACGCCGTTCTTGCCAATAGGGAAAGCGAAGTCGCTCGCGCTCGACGGCAACCGTATTTTGCCCACGCCCTGCATTACTGATGGGGACAGCGCGTGCGCGGGTTTCGACCACGAAAACGCCGTGCGGGGTCACCACCACATGATCAATCGTAAAATTATCCGTCGGCACGTCGTGGAAAACGTAGTAAGGGTGTGCATCGGGGCGGATAAGCCGCTCAAGTTCCTGGCCGACAGCAAGCTCGCAGGCCAGTCCCAGCTTCAATCGCCGAATGCGTTGGTAGTCGCGGACTAAAAGCAATGAAAATGCCAGGACAAGCAGTGTACTAAGCAGGCCATACAGCGCCCATTCCACCCAGTCCTGTTTATCGGCAAAAAGCATTCGCCCCATACCATAGACCAATGGCGAAAGACTGATCAAAGGGCCTAATGCGCCGTTGAGGAACAGGCTTGAGAACGCTTGATCCAACCGGTAGCGCAAAGCCTGGCCGGGCTCGCGTAGCGGGGTGTCGAAGGGAGATTGAACACGAGCGTCATGCAGGCTACGGAGTGCCAAAACAATGCTGGCCATCGCCGCCATGGGAAAGAGAAAAATCAGCGGGAGCAAATATTCTAGCCAGGTCATTGCAAAGTCCTAGTGCGATGTGACTGCACAGTGACGGTCCGTCCTGAGACGCATGGATTAGCCACCAGCCAGTTTGACTTGATAGCCGCGTGCAGTTAACTCCTGCTTCAGGCTATCACGGTGATCACCTTGAATTTCAATGATGCCATCTTTAACAGCACCGCCTGTGCCACAGCGTTTTTTAAGCGCTTTGGCGAGGTCTTTGAGCTCTGCGGTTGTTAGCGGTATGCCGCTAATCGTCGTGACCCCTTTGCCTTTACGGCCACTGGTTTCACGACGAATACGGACGACACCGTCAAGGGCGGCAATACGCGCTTGTTCGCTATCGGCATCACAGCGACAGGATTCGAGAGGTTCACGGCAAGAGGGGCAGGTGTTGCCTTTTTCGGTGGAATATACCAGCCCACCAAGCTGGTCGCGTAATGAGGCCATCGCGTTATTTTCCTTCAGAGTAATAAGGCTCGGCTGCCTCGCTCATTTCCTGGCTTAACTGCCTGACCACGGCAGGTAGCTGAAACATGTTGCTGATCATGATGGCATTTTCCGGCGTGGTTTCAGCGTCGGGAAAGCGATTCAAATGAATGACCTTCATGCCAGCTTCAAGGGCAGCCCGTACGCCGACTAACGCATCATCAATGGCGATACAGTTAGCTGCGTTGAATCCCATGATACTCGCGGCATAGAGATGTAAACAGGGTTCTGGTTTCCAGCAGTTGGCGGTATAGCCACTGAAAAGGCGTTCCGCGAAATAGCCATCGAGCCCTGTTGCCTTGAGCGCAGTGCGAATTTTGCCTTCGGGGCCGTTAGAGACCACTGCACTCGGGTAAGCGGATAACCGCTCAAGGGCTTCTTTCGCGCCGGGAATCGTGGTGAGTTCATTGGCGAGCCGTTTAGCCAGGTTGGCACGCATGGCGTTTTCCATGCTGTTCAACTGATCATTGCAGACATTGCCATGGCGTAACTGTAGCTGGGCAACGATATTACGAAAGCGCGAGCCTCTAAATTCACCCAAATAGTCAGACGGTAAGAAAGGAAGTCCCACACTATTCAGCCCTGTCGACATCTCTTCGGCAAGAAGAGGCTCACTATCAACCAAGGTGCCATCGCAATCAAATAATAACAGGGGAAGCGGCATGGGAGATTTCCTAGCAGAGACTCAGCAGCTGCAGTGACAAACAGAAAAATTAATCATAAGACCATTGAACGAGATTTTAGCGTATTTGTGAACAGTGTTCTGTAATTTTTTGCTTGCCTGACCGGTTGAGCTGATTCAGATTGACCAAAAACGTGTGACTAGCATGCCAAATTTGACCGTTTATTGAGCGGCATTTTTACGGTTTATAGTTAAGGCGCGAGGCACGAAATGACGTGCTAAGCTGTACTACCACAATAAGGAGACCGTGACGATGCGACTAACCCCCTGGATCATGCCGTTGGCGTTTGCTGCCGCCATGCTGGCCGCCACTAGTGCGGCAACCGCTGACGAACATGAGCATGAGCCTCTCGACGATGCAGCGCTCGAGGAAGAATATGGTATTAAAGCAGGTGCCGTTAAGCGGGACGCTGAAGACCGTAGCAGCGATACCTCTGACGCCGAGAACAATGGTGCTGAGGAAGAAGCGGCAGAAGATGAAGAAACCTCAGCGGGTACTGGCGGCTCTGGCGATGCGAATGCGGATAACGGAGAAAGTGATGACAGCGAAAGCGACTCCGAAGACGAAGAGTAAGTACTCCATTCAATAAGTGTCCATTAAAAAGACGGCCAAGTTGGCCGTCTTTTTTGGTGGCTACTGCCAGACATGATGCTGTTGGCGTTACTTTACCTTGGGGGCCAGTTCGCCACGCTCGTAGCGCTGATACATGTCTTCCAGGCTGATGGGGTTTATCTTGCTGGCATTACCTGCCGTACCAAAGGCTTCATAACGCGCAATGCAAAGCTCGCGCATGGCCGAGACGGTTTCTTTGAGGAATTTGCGCGGATCAAATTCAGACGGATTTTCAGCCAAGAAGCGACGCACTGCCCCGGTAGATGCCAAACGTAAGTCGGTATCCACGTTCACCTTGCGCACGCCATGCTTGATGCCTTCCACAATTTCTTCGACAGGCACCCCGTAGGTTTCGGGAATCTCGCCGCCATATTGGTTGATGACATCGAGCCATTCCTGGGGCACAGACGATGAACCGTGCATGACCAGATGCGTGTCAGGGATGCGCGCATGGATTTCCTTGATGCGCTGGATCGATAGCGTGTCACCCGTGGGTGGCTTGGTGAACTTGTAAGCACCGTGGCTGGTGCCAATGGCAATCGCAAGCGCATCCACATGGGTAGCTTTGACAAACTCAGCCGCTTCTTCCGGGTCGGTGAGCAGTTGCTCCATGTCGAGCTTGCCTTCGGCACCGATACCGTCTTCTTCACCGGCCATACCGGTTTCCAGACTGCCCAGGCAGCCCAGTTCGCCCTCGACGGAAACGCCGCAGGCATGCGCCATGTCGACGGCGCGGCGCGTCACATCAACGTTGTACGCGTAATCTGTGGGGGTCTTGCCGTCTTCGCCCAGTGAACCATCCATCATGACGGATGAGAAGCCGAGCTGGATAGAGCGTTGGCAAACGGCCGGGCTGGTCCCATGATCCTGGTGCATGGCCACCGGAATATGCGGGAACTCTTCAACAGCCGCCAGAATCAAGTGGCGCAGAAATGGGGCGCCCGCATACTTACGGGCACCGGCGGACGCTTGCACGATGACCGGTGAGTCGGTCGCATCGGCGGCTTCCATAATGGCGCGCATCTGTTCCAGGTTATTAACGTTGAACGCCGGGACGCCGTAGCCGTATTCGGCGGCATGGTCTAGCATTTGGCGCATGCTGATCAGAGCCATTGAGTCACCTTATCTGTGAGGTTAATGCTGGTATCGGAGTCAACGGGCGCAGCGAGCGCCCGCTGAAATGTTAACGGTTATCCGCGTTGGGCGGCGGCTTCGAGCGCAGCGACGGCAGGTAACTGTTTGCCTTCGACGTATTCAAGAAACGCACCACCGCCAGTTGAGATGTAGGATACATGATCTTCAATGGCGTATTTATCGATGGCCGCCAAGGTATCTCCACCACCGGCGATTGAGAAAGCGCTGCTTGCGGCAATGGCGTGGGCGATCACCTCGGTGCCTTTGCCAAACTGATCAATTTCAAACACACCAACCGGGCCATTCCATAAAATGGTGCCGGCGTTTTTCAACAGGCTGGCCAGATGCGCAGCAGTATCGGGCCCGATGTCCAGGATCATTTCGTCATCGCCAACCTGATCTACCGGCTTGACCACCGCGTCGGCAGATTCGGAGAATTCGGTCGCCACCACCACATCAGTGGGTAGCGGTATAGTGACTTTTTCCATCAGCGCTTTTGCCTGGCCGATTAAATCCGCTTCATGAAGCGATTTGCCGACATTGTAGCCTGCGGCGGCAATGAACGTATTGGCGATGCCGCCGCCAACAATCAGTTGGTCGCACTTGTCGGAAAGCGCGGTCAGCACGTCTAGTTTGGTCGACACTTTGGAGCCACCAACAATCGCCGCCATGGGGCGAGCGGGATGAGCCAGGGCCTTTTCCAGCGCATCAAGTTCCTGGGCGATCAGAGGGCCTGCACAGGCCGTCGGGGCAAAGCGCGCAACGCCATGGGTCGACGCCTGCGCACGGTGGGCGGTGCCGAAGGCATCCATCACGAAGATATCGCACAGGCTGGCATACTGTTTGGCAAGGTGCTCATCGTCCTTCTTCTCGCCAGTGTTGAAGCGCACGTTTTCCAGCAGCGCAACGTCGCCGTCGGCCAATGTCGGTGCACGATCAAGATAGTCGGTAATCAGTTTAACAGGGTGGCCCAGCAATTCACCCAGGTGTGCAGCGACGGGTGCCAGTGAAAATTCGTCGGCTGACTCGCCTTCCGTCGGGCGGCCCAGGTGGCTCATCAGCAGGACTTTGGCACCGGCCTTGGCAGCTGCCTGGATCGTCGGAAGCGCCGCACGAAGACGTGCATCGCTGGACACACGCCCGTGCTTGATCGGTACGTTGAGGTCTTCACGAATCAGTACGCGCTGTCCTTTCAAGGACAGGTCGGTCATTTTTTGCACGTTCATGCGAGTATTTCCTCGTGTTCAAGCGGGTGAAAAGTCATGGTGGAGCCCTGCGAGTCAGCGTGTGCTGCCTTCCGCCAGTGTGGCCAAGCGTTGGGTGATGTCCAGCATGCGATTGGCAAACCCCCATTCGTTATCAAACCAGCACAGCAGCTTGACCAGGCGTTTACCGGCCACCCGTGTCTGTGTGGCGTCTAGGATGCCAGAGCGCGGGTCGTGATTAAAATCGATCGAGGCCATGGGGGCTTCGGTATAGCCTAATACCCCCGCCAATTGCTGTTGGCTGGCTTCCCGTAGCAGTGCATTCACCTGGTCGGCATCGGTGTCCTGGTGCACCGTCAGCGCTGCATCCATGGCGGATACGTTAATGGTGGGGACGCGCATATGCAGGCACTCAAAACGACCGGCAAGACGCGGCATCAAGCGGCTGATGCCCAACGCCAAGCCGGTGTCCACCGGTACGATGGATTGCATCGCTGAACGCGTCAGGCGCAGATCGGTCTGATGGTAGGCGTCAATGACCGGCTGATCATTCATGGCCGAATGAATCGTGGTGGTTACGCCATGCTCCAGTCCCAGTGCGTTGTCCAGAACGGTCAGTAAGGGTACCAGGCAATTGGTGGTACACGACGCCGCCGAGATAATGCGCTGCGAGCGTGTCAGCTCGTTCTGGTTAATGCCCCATACAACGGTGGCATCGACATCGCTTTCAGCGGGTTGAGAAAACAGCAGGCGCTTGGCCCCGGCTTCAAGGTGCTGCTCGGCGGTGGCGCGATCCTTGAAGCTGCCCGAGCACTCCAGTACCAGATCAATATCCAGAGCGGCCCAGGGAAGTGACCGTGGATCTTGTTCGCAGAGGACATGAATGCGCTCCCCGTTAATCAGCAGCGCTTCGCCATCGTTATCCACCTCACCTGGAAAACGGCCGTGAGTGGTATCGTAACGGGTGAGATAGGTAATGGTCGCCAGGTCGGAAAGCTCGTTGATTGCCACCACTTCAATATCGGGGTGGCCTCGCTCAACCAGCGCGCGCAGGATGCATTGGCCAATGCGTCCGTAGCCATTAATGGCGATGCGATACCTTTTGGAATTAGCCATGTCGCGAAGCGGCTCTTGAAAGTGGAGCAGGGGCCACGGTGGGCATGAAAGTAGACGCGATGATAACGTATTTCAGCTGGCGATGCTTAGCCCACACCTACCAACTCCCAGGCCAGTGGTAGCAATAGCGCGGTAAAAATGCCGGTCAGACTCATTCCCAATGAGGCAAAGGCGCCGGCGGTGGGGCTTAGCTCAAAGGCTCGCACGGTGCCAATCGCATGACCATTCAGACCCAGTGCAAAGCCGATAATGCGTTCGTCGTCGATGTGTAAAACCCTTGCGCAAAGGCTGACAAACGGAATGGTGACGACCCCCGTCATCAGTAAGGCCCCCATCAATAGAGCCACGTTGCCACCCAACTGTTCGGTAATGCCAATGGCGATCGGCGCAGTGACGGATTTGGCGGCGATGGAGGCCAATATCTGACCGGAGCTGCCCATTAACCAGGCAATACCCAACGCATAGCAAGCTGCCAGTGCTGCCGAGATCGGCAGGCATATCGCTAACGGGCGCCAGAGTGCGCGGATACGTGGTAACTGTTGGTAAAGCGGCATCCCCAAGGCAACCGTTGCCGGTCCTAACAGGACCGTCAGCCAATCGGCGCCCTGACGGTAGGTTGCATAAGGCATGCCTATCAGCGCTAACGCCCCGGCGAGGAGTAACGCGGCAACCAGGATGGCGGGAAGCCAGGCGGGCTTTTTCAGGCGATTAAAGAGCTCGCTGCCCAACAAGTACGCCGCGATTGTCAGCCCGACGGCAAACAGTGGCGTCGCAGTGAGCGTCGCCAATACGTCAATGGGCATGATGCCCCATGAGCCGTTTCAGCAACCAGAGTGTGGTAATGACACTTAGCAGCGTTCCGAGTAGCAGCGCCGCCAGGATGGCAAGCCACTGGCCCGCCAGTTCATCGAGAATAAAGAAGACGCCCACAACACCGGGCATGATGAGCATGGCGAGCAGACCAATCAGCGGCTGAGCCGCGGCTGCGATACTGGATGGTACGCGGCCGATGACTACCAGAGTGGCGCACATCAGCAGCATGCCCACCACGCCTGACGAGATGGGCAAGCCGGAAAAGTGGATAACCACTTCTCCGAGCAACCAGTAGCCAATCAGCCATAACAGGCCACTCAACGCTGGCATGGCCTACCTCGCTTGCTTATCCGAGTAGCTCATTGGCCTGTTTGACGACGTTTTCGACGGTAAAACCGAAATGCTTGAATAGGTCGCCCGCCGGGGCCGATTCTCCGTAGGTGGTCATGCCGATCACCCGGCCATCCAGGCCCACGTACTTGTACCAGTAGTCCGCATGCCCGGCTTCGATGGCGATACGCTTGGTGACCGCCTTGGGCAGTACGCTTTCACGGTATTCGGCATCCTGGCCGTTAAAACGGTAGGCCGAGGGCATGGACACCACACGGACGGCCCTGCCCTGCTGCTCGAGCTCAGCGGCGGCGTCCATCGCCAACGACACTTCTGAGCCGGTGGCAATCAGAATCAGCTCGGGCGTTACGGGCGTGCCTTCACTGTCCTTGAGAACAGGGTCTTTAAGCACGTACGCCCCGTTTTGAATCGACGCCAGCTGTGCCTTGGTGCGCTGCTGATGGGGCAGGCCCTGACGCGAGAGAACCAGCGCGGTGGGGCCGGAGTGGCGTTTGAGGGCGGCGTCCCAGGCCGCCACGGTTTCCACCGCATCGCAAGGGCGCCAGGTGTTCAGGTTGGGCGTGGTGCGCAGGCTGGTCAGCTGCTCGATCGGTTGGTGGGTCGGGCCATCTTCGCCAAGGCCGATGGAGTCATGGGTGAAGACGTAAATCGCCTGTTGCCCCATCAGCGATGCCATGCGCACTGAATTACGCATGTACTCCATGAAAATCAGGAAGGTCGCCCCGAACGGCACAAAGCCGCCGTGCAGGCCAATCCCGTTCATGACCGCGCCCATGCCAAACTCGCGCACGCCATAGTGCAGGTAGTTGCCACTGGCGTCTTCCGGCGTGATCGCTTTGGCGCCGTTCCAGAACGTCAGGTTCGATGGGGCCAGGTCGGCACTGCCGCCCAATAGCTCCGGCATCTGCGGGCCAATTACGTTCAACGTTTCAAAGGAGGCCTTGCGTGAGGCAATGCTGTCGCCCTTTTCCTGGGCTTGCTCAAGCAGCGCTTCGGTGGGCAGCTCCGCAGGCAGCTGCGCCTTCATACGGCGCTGGAACTCGCGTGCTTCGGCGGGGAACGCCTCCGCATAGCGGTCAAACCGGGCATTCCATGCCTGCTGGTGCGCGCGGCCGGCTTCGCGGGCATCCCAGGCTGAATAGATTGGCTCTGGAACATGGAAGGGTGCATGGGGCCAGCCCAGTTGCTCGCGGGCGGCCGCCACTTCGTCATCCCCCAATGCCGCCCCATGGGCTTCTTCCTTGCCCTGCTTGTTAGGGGCACCAAAGCCGATGATGGTTTTGCAGATAATCAGGCTGGGTTTGTCATCGTGGCTTTTGGCCAGTTCAATGGCCGCGTTGACCTCGTCCGGGTTGTGGCCGTCAACCGTCGGCACCACGTGCCAGCCGTACGCCTCAAAACGTTTCGCCGTATCGTCGGTAAACCAGCCTTTCACTTCGCCGTCGATGGAGATGCCGTTATCGTCATACACCGCAATCAGTTTGCCGAGCTGCTGGGTGCCCGCCAGCGACGCCGCTTCGTGGGAAATGCCCTCCATCAGGCAGCCGTCACCCAGGAAGCACCAGGTGTGGTGGTCGACGATGGTGTGGCCAGGGCGGTTGAACTGCGCCGCCAGGGTTTTTTCGGCGATGGCAAAGCCCACGGCGTTGGCAAAGCCCTGCCCCAACGGGCCAGTGGTGGTTTCAATGCCCGGTGCGTAGCCGTATTCCGGGTGCCCGGCGGTCGGCGAGTGCAACTGGCGGAAATTCTGCAGTTGTTCCAGGCTGAGCTCATAACCGGTCAGGTGCAGCAGCGAATAGAGCAGCATGGAGCCGTGTCCGTTGGACAGCACGAACCGATCACGATCGGCCCATTTCGGGTCTTCGGGGTTGTGCTTGAGGTGGTCATTCCACAGCACTTCGGCAATATCCGCCATCCCCATGGGCGCGCCCGGATGGCCGGACTTGGCCTTCTGGACGGCATCCATGGAAAGGGCGCGAATGGCATTGGCCAGCTCAAAACGGGACGGCATGGGGTGCTCCTCGCTTGAAAACGTGAATAATAAAGCGCTATTGTCGCTGACTTCCCGGGCGTCGGCAAATTCTATGGGCTCGTTCTGGGAAGAACTTCCAACAGCGTGTAAACTTTGGCCCCCGAAGCGCAGTGTTGCTTCTTTAATAGGTGGGCAGGGCAACTTCCTGCCATGATTTCCTGCTGATGCTGCGGTGACTTGCCGCCGTCACACCGAGGGTAGAGTGCGCGATGAGCGAATATTCCCTGTTTACCTCCGAGTCCGTCTCCGAAGGTCATCCTGATAAAATTGCCGACCAGATTTCCGATGCGGTGCTGGATGCCATTATTGCCCGTGACAAGCAGGCGCGCGTTGCCTGTGAAACCATGGTCAAGACCGGTGTCGCGATCATCGCCGGTGAAATCAGCACGAATGCCTGGGTGGACCTTGAGACCCTGGTACGTGAAGTGATTACTGAGATTGGCTATACCTCATCGGATGTGGGCTTCGATGGCGCCACCTGTGGCGTGGTCAATCTGATCGGTAAACAGAGCGTCGATATTGCCCAGGGCGTTGATCGTAGCAAGCCGGAAGATCAGGGCGCGGGCGATCAGGGGTTGATGTTTGGCTACGCCACCAACGAGACCGACTCCTTCATGCCGGCGCCGATCCATTACTCGCATCGTCTGGTGGAGCGCCAGGCGGAGCTGCGCAAGAACGGCCTGCTGCCATGGTTGCGCCCGGATGCCAAGAGCCAGGTGACCTTCCGCTATAATGAAGAAGGCCAACCCTGCGGCGTCGATGCCGTGGTGCTTTCCACCCAGCACGATCCGGATATCGACCAGCAAGACCTGCGTAAAATGGTCAAGCGGGAAATTATTGAACAGGTGATCCCCGCTGAATGGCTCGATGATGATACCCAATACCACATCAACCCCACCGGTAAATTCGTGATTGGCGGCCCGGTGGGCGACTGTGGCTTGACCGGCCGCAAGATCATTGTCGATACCTACGGCGGCATGGCACGCCACGGCGGCGGTGCCTTCTCGGGCAAGGATCCGTCCAAGGTTGATCGCAGCGCGGCTTATGCCGGTCGCTATGTGGCCAAAAACATCGTGGCGGCGGGCCTCGCCGACAAGTGTGAAATCCAGATTTCCTACGCGATCGGCGTGGCCGAGCCGACCTCCGTGTCCATCGATACCTTCGGTACCGGCAAGGTGAGTGATGCCCAGATCGTCAAACTGGTGCGTGAGCATTTTGATCTGCGTCCTTTCGCGATTACCCGAATGCTCGACCTGCTTCATCCGATGTACCAGCTGACCGCCGCATACGGACACTTTGGCCGCGAGCCGTTTGAGCACAGCTACCATTGGGTCGATGATAAAGGCCATACCCAACAAGAGACGTTCATCGCCTTCCCTTGGGAGCGCACCGACAAGGCCGATACGCTCCGTCAGGCAGCAGCTTTGTAAGATATTTGCTCGCTGTGTTGTAAGAAAACGTCCCTTTGGCGCATGCCGGGGACGTTTTTTATGCGCAGTGCGCTAGGCTAACGTCATTAATGGACAATTGGCGGAGGCTGGTGGTGATGAAACGCTATAGGCAGGGATGGCTGGTGGGGTGGCTGATGGCCGTCTCCCTAACGGTGCAGGCAAACGAGTGTCCCGGCTGGAGCACTGAACGGCTGACACGCGAGAGCCGGGCGCTGTCGGCGCAGGTAGCCGTTTGGGATCGTGCCTACCATGATCAGGGCGTATCGTTGATTGACGACGCGCTCTACGATCAAGCCGTGGCACGTTTGGCTGAATGGCAGAGGTGCCTGGGTAAGGTTCCCAGTCACCAACCGTTGACCCGCATCACCAGTACCCGCGACACTCGCGCTCATCCTTACGCGCAAACCGGCCTTGAAAAAACCGATAGCGAAGGGGTGAAACGCTTTAGCAGCCGCCGGAATAACCTTTGGATACAACCCAAGGTCGATGGTGTGGCGGTCACGTTACGCTACCAGGAGGGGGAACTGGTAGAAGCGGTGAGTCGTGGTGATGGCGAGCGCGGCCAGGATTGGACGGCCCGTGTCCGTGAGTTGCCTGCTGTGCCCAATAGGTTATCCACGCCGCTTTCCGGCGTTCTGCAGGGCGAGCTGTATTGGCGTTTGATGGATCATGTCCAATCACGAAACCCTGCCACGGGGGCGCGGGGGAATGTCGCCGGCGCGATGGCCCAGCAAGCGCCGACGCCGCAAACCCGAGAGCAAGTGGGACTGTTTATCTGGGGGTGGCCTGATGGCCCCGAGAATATGGCTGATCGTCTCGCACAGCTAAGTGCTTTAGGGTTTGATACTGCCGACTATACCCACCGACTTGATGATCGCCGTGATGCGGCTTATTGGCGGGATAAATGGTTTAACGGGCCGTTACCGTTTGCCACTGACGGCGTCGTCCTCAAGCAGGCCGAGCGCCCCGGCGTACGCCGCTGGTCATCGTCGCCACCGGAGTGGGCGGTGGCCTGGAAATACCCCGCTAAGCAGGCGCTGGCAGAAGTGCGCGGCATTGAGTTTCGCGTCGGGCGCACCGGGCAAGTGACGCCGCTGGTATGGCTCAATCCAGTACTGTTGGAAGGGCGGCGCATTAGCCGTGTTTCATTAGGCTCCCTGGAGCGCTGGGAATCACTGGATGTTCGCCCCGGCGACCAGGTGGCGGTCACCCTGGGCGGACTGACGATTCCACAGATGACCGAGGTGGTATGGCATACCCAGGAGCGTTCACCGCTCACGCCGCCATCACCGCAGCGCTTTCACCCGCTGAGCTGTTTTGAGTTAACCCCCGGCTGCGAAAGCCAGCTGCTGTCGCGGCTCACTTACCTTGGCGATCAGTTGAAGATGCAAGGGATTGGTGAGGGGACCTGGCAAGCGCTGATGGAGGCGGGCGTGGTCACCCGCTTATTGGGCTGGCTGAGCCTTGAGCCAGCCGAGCTTGAGCAGGCTTACGGTATTGGCAATACTACCGCCGCTTCGTTGATGGAGCAGTTTCAAGCCGCGCGCTTCGCCCCTTACGCCACTTGGCTTGAAGCGCTGGGGATGCCGCCCGGCGGTAGTGCTCGCTTGGGCGACTGGTCTATCCTGGCGGGCCTGACGCCTTCCGAGTGGCAGGCCCAGCCGGGTGTTGGCCCGGTGCGTGCCGAAGCGCTGGTGGCGTTCTTTAGCCATCCCGACGTGCAGCAGATGGCAGCGCAGTTAAACGAAATAGGGGTTGAGGGTTTTTAACCCATTGGGTGGTCGGCGGATTAAAGCGTCTACCCCAGCCCCGTCATGCGTAGCATTAAACCGAGATAGAGCGGAATTAGCAGCGGCGCAAGCAGTGTCGTGACCAGCACTGCTAAGGCGCCTTTTTGGGGCTGGATGCCCAGTTCCATGGCCACCACCACGACATTGGCGGCCATGGGTACCACGCCCATTAACAACAGTGCCAAGGCCAGTTCCGTGGAAAGTGGCGCCACCCACTGCAGTATTAAAACGGCCGCTAGCATGACCAATGGCCACATCAGGTAGCGCAGTCCCAAGCAGGAAGCGACAAAGCGCGTATCCCAGGCGGCAAGCGTCACTTGGCTTAGGGTCATGCCGATAATCATCATCCCCAGCAACGTGTAGGTGGCGGGGAACACTTGCAGGGAACTCATGACCGTGGCGGGGACGTTGATCTCAAGGGCGCTAAGCAGTAACGCTAACAGGAAAGCGTAGATAAGCGGTAAACGAGAAATCTTGATCAAGCTCTCGCGTATCGAAAAGCGACCGCGGGCGCTGAGGTAAAAGCCCACGGTAAATTCATAGATATTAATCCCCAGCATGCAGAACAGGTAAAGGGTAACGCCCTCGGGGGGTAGCAATATCAACGCAATCGGCAAGCCAAAGTAGCCGGTATTGCCGGTTCCCGAGGAAAATGCCAGCAGGGCGGCTTCCTGTTCGCCAAAGCGGTGGCGCGTGACGCGTTGTACCAACAGTGCCATCAGGCTCGCGACAATGAACAGCGCTAATGTGAGTAGTAAGTAGTCAGGCGTTGGACCGCCGTTCATCAGCGCGCGAAAAATGGTAAAGGGAGCGATCAGATAAACTAGCAGCGTGGCAATCGGGCGAGGGTCGAGCTTGAGCCGTTGGGCGGCTAGCCAGCCTAACCCCACATAGCCGAGTAACATGAGTAGCGGCCCAACCAATGCCCCAGGTGTAAGGTCCATTTACCCTCCGGTAATAAGAGTAGTCACTGATCAACATGAGCCGAATTAAAGGCCGAGCGTGGAATCTTTCATTAGCCTCAGCGCAACGGAACAGCGAGAATACCCCAAAATATCATGACTATTGTCACATTATGAGGAAATCCCATGAGCCGCCACGAGCATCCGCTAGGTATTAGCTTTGAATTCTTTCCTCCGGGCACTGATGCCGGGCGCGACAAGCTAATCCAGACACGCGATGAACTGGCCGCCCGCAATCCGCGGTTTTTCTCGGTTACCTACGGTGCCGGTGGTTCGACTCAGGCGCGTACTCGTGAGATTGTTCGCAAGGTGAGTCAGAGCGGTGTTACGACTGCCCCGCACCTGTCCTGTATTGGGAGCGAAAAAGCCCAACTGCGCGATCTGTTGACCCAGTACCGAGAAGAAGGCGTCGACAGCCTGGTGGCCCTGCGTGGCGACATGCCATCCGGTATGGCCAGCATCGGTGAGCTGCGCTACGCCAATGAGCTGGTCGAGTTCATTCGCGATGAAACAGGCGATCATTTTGATATTGCCGTTGCTGCGTATCCAGAATCTCATCCACAGGCCCCGAATCTAGACAGGGATGTGGAAAACTTTGCGCGTAAAATGAAGGCGGGAGCCAACATGGCGATTACCCAATACTTCTTTACCGCGGATGCCTATTTCCACTTTGTTGATAAAGCCCGCGCATTGGGCGTTGAGCAGCCGATTATTCCGGGCATCATGCCGATTACCAACTACACCAAGCTGGCGCGCTTTTCCGACGCCTGTGGCGCGGAAATCCCCCGCTGGATTCGCAAGCAGCTGGAATCCTACGGCGACGACAGCGAAGCCATTGCCGATTTTGGCACCGATGTCGTCAGTCGACTCTGCCAGCGTTTGCTGGATGGCGGGGCACCGGGCTTGCACTTCTATACCCTTAATCAGTCCAAGCCGGTGTTGAAGGTTGTTGATAACCTGAGCGGCTAGGCCGATAGATGAACCCGAAATACAAAAACCCCGCTCAGTTAACTTTGAGCGGGGTTTTTTAGGCTTCGCGTTTAGCGACTTGAGTCAATTAGCCCGTTTGCGGCGTCTTGTTGCCACCGCCGTGCTGTTTACGCTGCATGATAAACAGGATGGCACCAATGACCAGGCCTGCTACATCGGTATAAATACCGCCGTAAATCATGAAGATCGCACCTACCAGCATGACGATACGCTGGAGTGTATTCACTGGACCGAAGAACCATTTCTGGACCATGCCCGATAGCAATACGATACCCAGTGTTGCGGTAACCCCGACGCGCAGAATCTGCATGGCAGAGCCTTCCATCAACATGGCCGGGCTGTAGAAGAACATGAACGGCACGATGAAAGCGGCTAACCCGATCTTGAAAGACGCCACCGAGGTGCCCATGGGGTTGTCGCCGGAAATACCCGCTGCCGCGTAGGAGGCAAGTGCCACCGGTGGGGTAATGGCGGAGACCACCGCAAAGTAGAACACGAAGAAGTGGGCAACCAGAGGTTCAATGCCAATGTTGATCAAGCCAGGCGCGACGACCGAAGCCGCCACGGCATATGCCGCCGTGGTGGGCATGCCCATCCCCAGCAGAATACTGATCAGCATGGCGAATACCAGAGCCAGAAGCTGGCTGACGCCTGCCAGACCGAGCAGCAGCGACGAGAAACGTGCCCCCACGCCGGTCAGCGAGATAACACCAACGATCAAACCCGCACAGGCACACACAGCGATGATCTGAATTGACATGGTGCCGGCCAGTTGGAGCGCTTTCAGAATGGCACGAAGGCCCATTTTGTTAGGTGAAATCCAACTGACAACCGCTGCTGATGCCGTCGCCAGAGTCCCCGCACGAATCACCGAATAACCCATGAACAGAGCAACGATCAGGATGATAATGGGGGCAAACAGATAGACCTGCTTGATCAGCCGGGAGAATAGCGGAATCTCTTCTTTGCGCATGCCGCGCATGCCTTTACGGGCCGCTTCAAAGTCGACCATGAAGTAGACGGATGCAAAGTAGAGAACGGCAGGAATAATGGCGGCAATGGCAATCTCGGTATACGGAATACCGGTTACTTCGGCCATGATGAAGGCGCCCGCGCCCATGATCGGGGGCATGATCTGCCCGCCGGTAGAGGCGGCCGCTTCAATCGCGCCCGCACTTCGCGCGGGGTAACCGACCTTTTTCATCAGCGGGATCGTCAGCGAGCCGGTCGATACGACGTTACCGGCGGATGTGCCGTTGATCATGCCCATCAGGCCCGACGCGAAGATAGACACCTTGGCCGGGCCACCGCGAGCTCGCCCAGCCGCCGCAAAGGCGAAATTGACGAAATAATCGCCCACTTTGGAGGCCTGCAGAAAGGCAGCGAAAATAATGAACAGAATAATGTAGGTCGACGATACGGCAGTGGTGGGCCCGAGAATGCCCGTATCGGTATATACCTGGCTGAAGAACCGCTGCAGCGAAAGGCCGGGGTAGCCCAGAAAGCCGGGCAACGCAGGACCTGCAAAAACATAGGTCAAGAATACCGCTGAGATGACCACCAACGCCAACCCGGCGACGCGGCGGGTCAACTCCAGAATCAGCATGGAGCCTGCAATTGCCGCCCAGGAAATACCTGACGGGGCAAAGGACGTGCCGGTCGACATGCGTATGTTGGTGTTGAACGCCACCAGCAGATAGCCTGCACTGGCGGCCGCGCACACCATGAGCACCAGATCTGCCGGATTAAAGCGATGGCGGGCCTGACGATAAAACCATGACAGTACAATGGCACCGGCGGTGGTCGCCATGAGCGGATAACCGTAATGCCAGTTCTCGACGCTGGGGTCGATACGCATTGCTTCGCCACTGAGGGTCTGGTGCATCAGGAACACTTGCACAAGTGTATAGGTGGCGGGAACAAGCAGCGCGTAACTTGCCCACTTCAAGGCAGCGCCAGATGCCTGGTGGTCGTCTTCGGCAAAACGAGCACCTGCAAATAACCCGTAACCGAGAATAAGCGCACCGGCTATGTGCAAGATACGAAACGACCAAGTTTCCAAAGGAAACACGTTAAGTGAAATCAGGTGGAAACTTGAATAGGCAATGGCTAACGCCGCAAACAAGAAAAACTGCCAGCCGGTAAAAAGACGGCGGTTGGATTCAACAATCTCTTCATCGACACCCTCGACAATAGACTCAGGGGCAGATTCAGCATCCTGGGCATCATCCTTGAGGCCGTTGGGTTCTTGGTCGGTTTTGTGACTCATTAGAGTTCACCCTCACAGCAAACAAAGGGGCATTAGCGAAAACTGCCCCAGCCAATCTTGATTGGCCGGGGCAGGCGACAACAAGTGTTGCTTACTTGATCATGTCTTCGTCGATCTCGTAGCCGTTCTCTTCATACCAGCGAGCGGCACCGGGATGGAAAGGCAGCACAGTGTTGTGCTTGATGTTTTCCGGAATGGTGGTAGCTGCACTGCGGTGGACCGACATCATGCGGTCGTTGTTTTCCATAGTGGCTTTGGTGACTTCGTAAACAAAGTCTTCAGGCAGGTCGCAACCGGCGATGGCAAAGTTCCACATGGAAACGGCGCGGGCGTCTTCTTCCAGCGTTTCATAAGTGCTAGCCGGGATGGAGAATTCCGCCACAGGGAAAGCGTTCATCACCGTTTCCAACTCTTCTTCATTGAACTCGATGATGTTTACATCGGTTTGGACTTCGAGTTGGCTGACGGCCGGGATGGGGATGCCAGCGGCAAAGGCGATGACGTCCAGCAAGCCGTCCTGCAGCTGACCACCCAGGTCGGACCAACCGCCATTCCGGCGTTCAAAGTTGACGCCTAGCTCTTCCAGCATTGCCGGGAAGTAGGTGTCAGACGTGGACGCCGATGGGCCAAAGCCGATACGTGCGCCATCGGGAATATCGGAAATTGATTCAATGCCGCTGTCGGAGAGCACGGTGATTGAGAACGGGGTTTCGTACATCGGGAACATCGCGCAGACGTTGTCCATTTCCAGTCCCGGGGCGAGGGGGCTTTTGCCGTTCACCGCATCGGCAGCCGGGCCCATGGTGGCCAGACCAAAGGCGGCATCGCCGTTATGCACCAGTGCCAGGTTCTGGGTAGGGCCGCCGGTCACCTCGCCACCGCCTGAGATGTCTAACTCATCAGCGATAAAGTTGGCCCAGCCGGAGCCATAAACGAAGTAAGTACCGCCCTGGCTAGCCGTGCCAACGGTGAAGTTGTCCGGCCAGTCTTCGCGGTCGGCATGGACGCTACCGGCCGCCAGAATCGCGCTGCTGGTCAGTAATGCCAATGTGGTCGGTTTAAAATTGCGCATGGCGAATTTCCCTAGTTGTTTATTGAGGTTATTAACACGCCGGCGGTATGCGAGTGAGGCAACGCCACCAGCGGTGAGCTATAAACTAGAGCGATTGTCGTGCCAAAAAAGGATTTTGTTTTTAAAAACAGAGGCTTAGAATTTTTGTTTTCAACGTTAGTCGTATAGAGGCAAGAACAAAGTGTCTGGGGTTGCGCACGGTACGCATGGTTTTGTGTGCGTTAATCCGCACACATGAAGGCGTCGTGAAAGTAGGACAGCGATCTTTCAATCGCTATGAGTCGGACGATTTGTGGTCTGGATCCATGATCCGCACAGGCTGTATCTCATTCTGGGCGGGCTCCGGACGGGCTTGATTGACGCGGGTGGTCAGCTCGCTAGGTGCTTCATCCTCAATGGGTAGCTGTTCGAAAAAATCACAGCTGACGCACTCCCGGTAACGAATACCGTTCTGCTCCCAGGCACGAATGCGATCCATGGCCGCACAGCGCGGGCAGGTCACGCCTGCAATAAAACGTTTTACGCTCGACATCATCA
Source organism: Halomonas sp. A40-4 (assembly GCF_015767635.1). Taxonomy (GTDB): domain Bacteria; phylum Pseudomonadota; class Gammaproteobacteria; order Pseudomonadales; family Halomonadaceae; genus Vreelandella; species Vreelandella janggokensis. Next base: position 361,765 of record NZ_CP065230.1, read on the forward strand.
GGCTCCAATGGCGCGCCCTCAAAGGAGGGCGCGCTCAGGTAGGGGGCGGGTTTAAGCGGCACGGATCCCGCTATGACGTAATAACGGGTCGACGCTGGGTTCGCGGCCGCGAAAGGCTCGGAATATGTCAGCAGCATCGCGTGCGCCGCCTTGCTCGAGAATCTCTTGCCGGAAGCGCTGGCCGGTAGTGGGGTCAAAGATACCGGCTTCTTCAAACGCGCTCCAGGCATCGGCCGATAACACTTCTGCCCATTTGTAGCTGTAGTAACCCGCCGCGTAGCCGCCTGCAAAAATGTGCCCGAAGCTGTTTTGAAAGCGGTTGAAGGACACAGTGGGGACCACGGAAACGCTCTGGCGTACCTCGTCGAGTAGCGCCTGGACATCGCTGGCGCAGGGAGAATCGAGCTCGTGGTGCAAGCGCAGGTCGAACAGCGAGAACTCAATCTGACGCGCCATGCCCATGGCTGACTGGAAGTTTTTGGCGGCCTGCAAGCGCTCTAGAAGAGCCTCTGGAAGTGGGTCGCCGCTGTCGACGTGGCCGGCTATCAGGTCGAGCCCTTCGCGTTCCCAGCAATAGTTTTCCATGAACTGGCTCGGCAGTTCGACGGCATCCCAGGCGACGCCGTTAATGCCTGAGATGTCAGCAATGGTTTGCTTGGTCAGCATATGGTGCAAACCATGGCCAAACTCATGGAACAGCGTGGTGACTTCATCGTGGGTCAGCAGCGCGGGCTTGTTGCCGACTGGCGGGGTGAAGTTGCAGGTAAGAAAAGCGACGGGAAGCTGCAAACCATCATGCGTCTGGCGGCGTACCCGGCAATCCGCCATCCAGGCACCGCCACGCTTGCCTTCGCGGGCATACAGGTCAAGGTAGAAGCCGGCAATCGGCTGATCATTGTCGGTGATCCAGTAGAAGTGCACGTCGTCGTGGTAGTGCGCAACGTCAGTATCTTCTGCAAAGCGTACGCCATAGAGCCGCTCAACCACCTGAAACAGCCCATCGACGACTTGTGGTGCAGGAAAATAAGGGCGCAGCTGTTCTTGCGAAATCGCATAGCGTGCTTCGCGCAGTTTTTCGCTGGCATAAGCTACGTCCCAGGGTTCAAGCGTCTCGATACCCAGCTCATTACGCGCAAATTCGCTGAGTTCGGTAACTTCCTGCCTGGCTTGAGGTACGGCGCGGTTCGCCAGATCGGTCAGAAACGTAAGCACTTGCTCAGGCGAGTCGGCCATCTTGGTGACCAGCGAATAGTCGGCGTAGGTATCAAAGCCCAGCAGGTGAGCGAGCTCTTGGCGCAGCGTCAGAATTTCTTCGAGAATGGGCGCATTGTCGAACTTATCGGCGTCTGGCCCTTGGTCGGACGCGCGGGTGACGAAAGCGGTATAGACTTCGCGGCGCAGTTCCCGGTTATCGGCATAACTCACCACTGGAAAGAAACTGGGAAAGTCGAGGGTGATACGGAATCCATCGATGCCCTTGGATTCCGCTGTCGCCTTCAGCGTGTCTAGCGCGCTTTGCGGCAAGCCCGCCAGCGTGTCTGCATGTTTGATATCTTTGTGCCAGGCCTGTGTGGCATCGAGCACGTTATTGGAAAATTGGTTGGATAGCATCGAAAGGCGCGCCTGAATGTCGCCGTAACGGGCTTTTTTATCGGCGGGCAGGTCGACGCCCGCCAAGCGGAAATCGCGTAGCGCGTTATCGACAGTGCGCTGCTGGGCCGGGCTTAACTGAGTCCAGGCAGACCCCGCCTTGAGCGCTTGCCAGCCATGAAAAAGGCCTTCATGTTGCCCCACCCAGGTACTGAACTCGGAAAGCTGTTCCAGGCAAGTTTGGTAGGCGTCGCGAAGCTCAGGCGTATTCATGGTGCCGTTGAGATGCGAGACCGGGGACCACGCCTGGGTGAGCCGGTCGTTAACGGCCTCAGTAGGCTCGGCAAACGTTTCCCATGTAGGGGTTGTTTCAGCGGCCTGCTGAGCAAGGCGATCAATTGTGTCACGACTTTCGCTGATCAGGGTTTCAACTGCTGGGACCACATGCTCAGCGCGAATATCTGTGAAGGGGGGCAGCGAGTGAATCTCGAGCAGCGGATTGCGGGACATAGTCACCTCTTGGGGTATCGTGGGAGCGCGACAAGCGCTGTCATGTCGTTAGAGTGCGGGCGAACGTGGGTTGTTTCAATGCTGGGGCACTACCTTGACTTGCCTTCAGCCCAGTGCCTGTTAGTCTTGCGGGCTTTTAAGGGCACCAAGGCGGGAATCATCAATGAGTAAAACGCTAGAACGCTGGGGGTCAAAACGGGCCTTTATCCTGGCGGTAACGGGTGCTGCGGTGGGGCTGGGTAATATTTGGCGCTTCCCTTATGTGGCTGGAGAGAATGGCGGCGCGGCGTTTTTATTGATTTACGTGGCCTTTGTAATATTACTCGGTATACCCGTGATGATGGCAGAGATTTTAATTGGCCGCGCCGGACGCCGAGGGCCCATGCAGGCACTGGGGGCTCTGGCGGCGGAAGCGGGTGCCTCACGACACTGGCGTTGGCTGGGCCTTTTCGGTGCTTTCACGGTGTTTTGTATCCTGTCGTTTTACTCGGTGGTATCTGGCTGGTCCATCGAGTTTTTGGTGGCATCCATCAACGGCAACTTCAGGGGCGCCAGTGCTGCTGAAATTGGTGCTGGTTTTGATGCCTTTCTGGCGAATCCAGGCCTGCTGATCTTTAATCATACGCTGTTTCTGTTGATGACCATGGTGGTTGTCGCGGCGGGCGTTGCCAAAGGCCTGGAACGATTAAATAATCTGTTAATGCCTCTTCTGTATGGCCTATTGCTGTTGCTGGCGGCCTATGCGGCCACGACCAGCGGTTTTGGTACAGCCCTGTCCTGGCTATTTTTACCTTCCTTGGAAGCGCTAACGCCCTCCGTTGTATTGCATGCCATGGGGCATGCCTTTTTTACCCTGGCAGTGGGGGCGTGTGCATTGATGGCTTATGGTGCCTATATGCCTGACGAGCAGAGCCTGCCACGGGCTGCCGTGGCGGTTGCAGTATTGGACATCAGCGTGGCGCTACTTGCCGGTATTGCGATATTTTCGGTAGTGTTTTCCCAGGGCATGGATCCTGCCGATGGTCCAGGGCTCATGTTTGTGACACTGCCGATCGCTTTTTCAGAGCTACCCTGGGGGTCGCTATGGCTGAGTGTGTTCTTTCTACTGCTACTGTTAGCGACCTGGACATCGGCGATCAACCTGGCCGAGCCCATGGTGGCCACATTACAAGGGTTTGGCTGGCGGCGGAGCGTCTCAACGGCCGTCGTGGCGCTTAGCGTGTGGTCGATTGGTCTGCTATCGGCGTTGTCGTTCTCTACGCTCGCTGACTTTCGTCCGCTGTTAGGGCGTAACGTATTCGAATTGGTAAGCAGTATTCCACCGGATATTTTCCTGCCGTTAGGCGGCCTGTTGATCGCGATCTTTGCCGCCTGGGTGCTGCCTCGCAGTGCGGCCGCAGCCGCATTGGGCGTGGGTGAGCGCGGTTATCTATGCTGGCGCAATGTGGTTCGCTGGGTGTCGATACCGCTGACGCTTATGGTTCTGCTTAGCGGGTTGCTATAGTGGGCCACCATCTGCATCTAAAGTGAGGAGCATGCAATGAGCAGTGCGTTGAGAAGCTTCAGTAGCATGACGCCGCGTCTGGGCGAGCGGGTGTATATTGACTCGGCCAGCGTCGTGATTGGTGACGTCGAACTGGGTGACGACAGCTCGGTGTGGCCGATGACAGTGATACGGGGTGATATGCATCGTATCCGTATCGGTGCCCGCACTAGCGTCCAGGATGGCAGCGTGCTGCATATCACCCATGCCAGTGACTACAATCCCGAGGGGTTCCCGCTTACCGTGGGTGACGACGTTACCATCGGCCATAAAGCGATCCTTCATGGCTGTACACTGGGAAGCCGTATTCTGGTTGGCATGGGGGCGATTGTCATGGATGGTGCCGTGGTGGACGATGAAGTCATCATTGCCGCCGGGGCGGTCGTGACGCCGGGCAAGCATCTGGAAAGCGGCCATGTTTATGCGGGTAACCCGGCCAAGGCATTGCGTCCTCTAAAAGATAAGGAGCGCGCTTTCTTTGCTTACACCGCGGGTAATTACGTCAAATTGAAAGATCGCTTCCTTGCCGAATCAAGTGACACTTAAGCGATTCATTCCCCTCTTTTTTTGTTGGAAAGTCGTATTGTATCGACTGGAAATCTGTTAATTTATACAGTTTTCCGGTCGAGCACGACATGGCGAATTTTCGCACCCATATCACGGTGGCTTCTACAGGCGGTATGCTGCTGGCTTATGCTGGCTGGCAACTGCAGTGGTGGGCACCTTCCCAGGCGTTATTGATGGTGATCTTGACCGCGTTTGGCGGTATTTTGCCCGATATCGATGCTGACCGGTCGCATTCGATCCGGCTTATTTTCAATATCCTTTCCGTACCGGCACTGGTGCTGGGCGTACTTATATTGCAGCCTTGGCTGTCCTCTGGGCAGTTGTTAATGGCCTGCGGTGGCGTCTACCTTGCGGTGCGCTATCTCGCGGGGATCACGTTTTCACGTTTTACGGTACACCGTGGTATCTGGCATTCACTGCTGGCGAGCCTTTTATGCGCGCTGCTGACAACGGCCGTGAGCTTTCAACTGCTTTCCCAGCCAGCGTGGCTGGCCTGGTCGCATGGGGCGGCGGTATGGATCGGGTTTGTTATTCACTTGCTGTTGGACGAAATCTACAGCGTCGACTTGGAAGGCGCTCGGCTCAAGCGGTCCTTCGGTACGGCGCTGAAGTTTGGCGATTGTCGCCGCCCGCTGTCGAATATGTTGATGCTGATTGCCTTGTTGCCCCTCTGGCCCTGCCTGCCTCCCTGGGGGGTGTTGGGCGAACTGATCAATCAAGGATCGCTGCTATGGCGGTAGTCGTCAGCGTGTAACCCATGTTTTTTCAGCTTGTCGTAGAACGTTTTGCGCGGAATGCCAAGATGGTGGCAGACCTCGGTGACGCGTCCATGATGGCGGGAAAGTGACTGGCTGATCAGGCTTTTTTCAAACAGCTCGACCTGGCGGGGAAGCGTTGGCTCTTCAGTATCTGCCTGAGCGCCTTCAAGCAGAGCATCCAGCCGGTAGTCAAAGGCCGCGCCAAGCAATACGTAGCGCTCGGCCAGGTTGCGCAATTCACGTACGTTACCTGGCCAGTCGTGGGCAAGTAGACTGGCAATGCCATGGCTGTCGATGGTGGGCGCTTCCAGACCGCTGCGGTTGGCAGCCACGACGGCAAAATGCTGGAAAAGTAGCGGTATATCCTCACGCCTTTCGCGCAGCGCTGGTAGCGGTAAGGTGACCACGTTGAGCCGGTAATAGAGATCTTCGCGAAAGCGACCCTCCTCGGCGGCGGCTTTGAGGTCGATTTTTGTGGCAGCAATCACACGGATATCGAGAGGTATCACATCGTTGGCACCCAGCCGCTCAATATGTCGTTCTTGGAGTACGCGTAACAGTTTGACCTGCAGGGCAAGGGGCATGGATTCAATTTCATCCAAAAAGACGGTGCCGCCGTTAGCGTGCTCAAACTTGCCGATTCGCCGTTCAACCGCACCGGTAAAGGCGCCTTTTTCATGGCCAAACAGTTCAGACTCGATGGTGTGTTCAGGCACGGCGCCACAGTTAATCGCCATGAAAGGGTGGTTGCGCCTTGCGCTGCGCTCGTGAATGGCTCGGGCCACCAGGTCTTTGCCGGTACCGGTTTCGCCGAACAGCAGTACGTCAGCTTCGACTTGGCTGATGCGCTGAATCATCGCGGCCAAGCGGGAGATCACCGGCGTTCTACCCACCAGGCGTGGGCCGAGTGCCGCTTGTTGAGCTTCAAGTTCCGCTTTTAGCCGATTATTTTCCAGGCTGAGCTGGCGTTTTTCGATACCCCGGCGCACCACGTCGAGCAATTCGTCACCGGCAAAAGGCTTTTCCAGAAAATCCCACGCCCCGGCGCGCATGGCCTCGACGGCCGTTGAAATATCACCGTGGCCGGTAATCAAAATGATTGGCAGGGTGCTGTCGCGACGATGCAGTTCGTGCAGCAACGTCATGCCATCCATACCCGGCATGCGAATGTCGCTGACAATGACACCCGGAAAGTTGGTGGGTAGTGCGGCCAGCGCCGCTTCGGCGGATTCAAAGCAGTGGGGCGTATACCCGGCAAGTTCAAGGGTCTGGCTGGCGGTGATGCGCAGATGCGGTTCGTCGTCAATCACCATGACCGGCAGCGTCGACGGCTCATGCATCGGAAGGAGTCTCCTGGGTAGACCGCGGAGCGGGAGCGAGAGGGAGTGTAATGGTAAAGCAGGCGCCGCCGTCAGGCAGGTTGGCTGCCTGCAACTTGCCGCCTAGATCGTCCATGATACGCGATGAAATGGAAAGCCCTAATCCTAGCCCGCTACCCGGGGCTTTGGTAGTGAAAAACGGCTCGAAAACCTGTTCAAGGTATTGGGACGGAATGCCAGGACCGTTATCAACAACCCGGATAATCACCTGCTGATGGTTGGCTTGAGCGCTAAGCATAAGCTGCGGTGAAGGCGTCTCTTTCATGGCCTGGAGGGCATTGCCGATTAAATTGACCAGTACCTGTTCCAGGCGTACCAGATCGGCTTTTACCCAAAGCGTGTCCTCGGGCCACTGCTGTTCAACGTCAATACGATCATCACGAAGTCGGCTCTGGAAGAGGCGCAAGGCGTAATCGGCACACGCCTGAACGGAAACAGTCTCTGGGTGGTCGCTGCTTTTACGGGAAAACTGGCGTAGCTGGGCGCTAATGTCGGCCATCCGGTGGGTGAGCTCGATAATCTGCTCCAGATTAGCATCTGCCTGTTCTACCCGGGACAGTTCGATAAAGCGTCGGGCGTTTTCGCTGTAGGCGCGAATAGCCGCTAGTGGCTGGTTAAGCTCGTGGTTAATGCCGGCGGCGAGCTGGCCTAATACCGCGAGCTTGGCGGCCTGGATGAGTTCGTCCTGGGTTTGACGTAGGTTGGCCTCTGCACGGCGACGTTCATCTATTTCATCAGAAAGGCGCTGGTTGCTGGCAACCAGATCGCGGGTGCGTCTCTCAACGCTTATCTCCAGCTCATCCCGTACGCGGGCCAGCGTCTGTCGCTCGCGCTCGGCGAATGTCTCGCGCTCACGGCGAAGCCGAAGCCGCTGCCAGCCGATACCTGCGGCCAGAGCGACGATTCCATAGAGGCCGCCGGCCATTAAGGCGGCCATCCATTGGGCGTTTACGACGGGGCTTAGCGGCTTGAGTATATGCATTTGCCAGTTAAACTCAGGGATTTCTCGGGTCAGGTTCAGATAGTGCTCGTCACTGAGCGGGCCTTCTTTAAACGTCACGACGCGACTATGTACATTCAAGATATCTTCCACCTGAATGCCCGAGGAGGGTAAGGGTTCTTGGCCGTAGCGCTTTGTTGCATGCAGTGATTGCCGCTGTCCGTCGGTCAGTGGATAAAGTGCACTCATGCGCAATTCGGGTTGGCTGGCGAGGAAAATGATATTGTCGTCGTCGGTAACGAACAGAGTGGATTCCTGTTCGGCCCAACTTTCTTCCACGTCGTTTAGCAATACTTTAATGACCAGGACGCCATCGGGACGCGCGTCGGGTGAGGTGTCATCGAGCCATACCGGGGACGAGAAGTAATAACCACGTTCCTGCGACTGCAGGCCGAGTCCGTAAAAGCGCCCCTGTCCACCGGCGATTGCATCTTGGTAATAGCTGCGAAACGCGTAATTTTGTCCGATGAAGGTGTTTGGACGGTGCCAGTTGCTGGCCGCGATTGTGTCAGCATTGCGGTCCAATAGATAAACGTCAGAAACGCCAGAGGTGAAGCGAAACCGATCCAGCAATAAGTTGAGGGGCATCGGGTCCTGGCTGTCCGGCGAGGCGAGAAAACGCTGTACACCTTCGCGCGTGGCAAGCATCTGGGGGAGATAGTCGTAACGTAACAGGTAGCCATTGAGGTTAGCGGCGGACAGGCGAAGTTCGTTTTCCGCCTCTTGCTGAAGGTTATTAAGTGCCTGTTCGCGGGCCAGGAGCGATGCTTGCCACATGCACAAGAAAAGCCCTAGCGTTACAGCGATCAACCATAGATACCGCCAGCGGAATAAAGGAATGTTCATGAGGGTGCCGAACTCGTGCCTTGGGCACGGCGCAAGGCACGCTGCGCGCGCGTTTCAGCTCGAGCTACTTCCAGCAAACCGTCCTCGACAAATACCAGGTGTTCGTGAGCGCGTGTACGTGCGTCTTCGGGCCGTCCCTCAATGATGGCATCCAGCAGTGACCGGTGTTGCTGCATCAGTTGGCTGCGTGAATCCGGTTTGGCAAAGAGGTGGGCTAAATTATCCACGATACTTTGTTCAAGTAGATGAAAAATACCGCGAATCGTATGTAACAGCAGAACATTATGGGCGGCTTCTGCAATGGCCAGGTGAAAGGCCGCATCCAACTTTGCTTCCTGGGCAGGGTTGGCACCGACAAATCCGCCGTCAAGTTCTTCAAAGCGTTGTATAAGAACGGCTTTATCGGCTGGCGTAGAGCGCAATGCCGCGTAATAAGCAGAAATGCCCTCCATGGCGTCGCGAAACTCAAGGAGATCCAGATGAAACTCTTTATGCCGGGAAAGCATCTCCAGCAACGGGTCGGTGTACCCGCTATTAAGCGACTCTTCGACAAAGGTGCCTCCGCCTTGACGGCTCGTTAACAAGCCGCGAGCCGATAGTTTCTGTATCGCTTCTCTTAAGGAAGGCCGTGACACACCAAATCTTTCAGCAAGCTCTCGCTCGGGCGGTAGGCGCTGCCCGGGTTTCAAGCTACCTTCTAGTATCATGGCCTCCAGGCGCTCGGTGATCACATCGGCTAATCGCTGCTGGCGTAGCGGAGGGTAGTTCATTGAATGGCTCTCTAAATTGGTAAGACCAATGATAGGGTTGTCACGTAATGAACTCAAGCTGCCAGGCAGGACAGGGCGCCTTTGTCAGTGCTTCAAATGAACGGGGTCAAGTAGTCGGGGTGGTTTAAGTAGAATTTTTCCGCACACCCCTTGCGTCCTCGTCAGCAAAGCCGTAAAGTACGCATCCGCTGCCGGGGACGCCCAGCGTTGCCAGCGGTGAATGAGGTGTAAAAACCTTGGTTTGTCAGTAGGTTAGGCAAATAGCAGGAAGGAAAGTTGAGTTAAACATTTCCTTCGCTTCTGCCAAACAGTCGTTGACAAACATTGGAAAGTGCGTAGAATACGCCTTCCTCGCTTAGCAGCGGCCACGTCAGGTTTTGAGGCCCGCAAGCGAAACGCTCTTTAATAATGTGATCAGGTAATTCATGTGGGCGCTTGCCGATGAGGGTGATAAATCACCAATTATCAAGGCAAGCGACTCGTCCAAGGTCTTCGGATCTTGAGAGAACGTTTGAAAACCTTGAGCCAAGTTTGATCCGCTTTTGTTACTTTCGAGTGACAAGTAAGGATCACAATGATTGTAAACTGAAGAGTTTGATCATGGCTCAGATTGAACGCTGGCGGCAGGCCTAACACATGCAAGTCGAGCGGTAACAGGTCCAGCTTGCTGGATGCTGACGAGCGGCGGACGGGTGAGTAACGCATAGGAATCTACCCGGTAGTGGGGGATAACCTGGGGAAACCCAGGCTAATACCGCATACGTCCTACGGGAGAAAGGGGGCTTCGGCTCCCGCTATTGGATGAGCCTATGCCGGATTAGCTGGTTGGTGAGGTAATGGCTCACCAAGGCGACGATCCGTAGCTGGTCTGAGAGGATGATCAGCCACATCGGGACTGAGACACGGCCCGAACTCCTACGGGAGGCAGCAGTGGGGAATATTGGACAATGGGGGCAACCCTGATCCAGCCATGCCGCGTGTGTGAAGAAGGCCCTCGGGTTGTAAAGCACTTTCAGCGAGGAAGAACGCCTGTCGGTTAATACCCGGCAGGAAAGACATCACTCGCAGAAGAAGCACCGGCTAACTCCGTGCCAGCAGCCGCGGTAATACGGAGGGTGCAAGCGTTAATCGGAATTACTGGGCGTAAAGCGCGCGTAGGTGGCTTGATAAGCCGGTTGTGAAAGCCCCGGGCTCAACCTGGGAACGGCATCCGGAACTATTAGGCTAGAGTGCAGGAGAGGAAGGTAGAATTCCCGGTGTAGCGGTGAAATGCGTAGAGATCGGGAGGAATACCAGTGGCGAAGGCGGCCTTCTGGACTGACACTGACACTGAGGTGCGAAAGCGTGGGTAGCAAACAGGATTAGATACCCTGGTAGTCCACGCCGTAAACGATGTCGACCAGCCGTTGGGTGCCTAGCGCACTTTGTGGCGAAGTTAACGCGATAAGTCGACCGCCTGGGGAGTACGGCCGCAAGGTTAAAACTCAAATGAATTGACGGGGGCCCGCACAAGCGGTGGAGCATGTGGTTTAATTCGATGCAACGCGAAGAACCTTACCTACCCTTGACATCCTGCGAACTTGTGAGAGATCACTTGGTGCCTTCGGGAGCGCAGAGACAGGTGCTGCATGGCTGTCGTCAGCTCGTGTTGTGAAATGTTGGGTTAAGTCCCGTAACGAGCGCAACCCTTGTCCCTATTTGCCAGCGATTCGGTCGGGAACTCTAGGGAGACTGCCGGTGACAAACCGGAGGAAGGTGGGGACGACGTCAAGTCATCATGGCCCTTACGGGTAGGGCTACACACGTGCTACAATGGCCGGTACAAAGGGCTGCGAGCTCGTGAGAGTCAGCGAATCCCTTAAAGCCGGTCTCAGTCCGGATCGGAGTCTGCAACTCGACTCCGTGAAGTCGGAATCGCTAGTAATCGTGCATCAGAATGGCACGGTGAATACGTTCCCGGGCCTTGTACACACCGCCCGTCACACCATGGGAGTGGACTGCACCAGAAGTGGTTAGCCTAACGTTGGAGGGCGATCACCACGGTGTGGTTCATGACTGGGGTGAAGTCGTAACAAGGTAGCCGTAGGGGAACCTGCGGCTGGATCACCTCCTTAAACGATGCATCATCCTCGCGGTAAGCGCTCACAATGAATTACCTGATCAGATAGCTGTCGATACGCAGTGATAAGCGTTTTCTTCACGTTAAAAAAGAGAAAAGACCTTTTTTTCCTTTTAATGTGAGCAAAGCATCCGCTTATCACTGCGCATAGCAGTCGCTCTTTAACAATGTATATCATGCTGACATGAACGTTTTTTTAAGACGTTCATACGTAATTGTTTTGTGATACGTCTCAAGCGTATCCGGCAATCGTTATCATTGCGAGACACCAGACCCCTTCGGGTTATAGGGTCAAGCAATGAAGCGCACACGGTGGATGCCTAGGCAGCCAGAGGCGATGAAAGACGTGGAAGCCTGCGATAAGGCTCGGCGAGGTGGCAAACAACCTGTGACCCGGGCATTTCTGAATGGGGAAACCCACTCATCATCAGATGAGTATCCCCCACTGAATATATAGGTGGGGGAGGCGAACCAGGGGAACTGAAACATCTAAGTACCCTGAGGAAAAGAAATCAACCGAGATTCCCCCAGTAGCGGCGAGCGAACGGGGACCAGCCCTTAAGCATGAGACTGACTAGCCGAACACGTTGGGAAGCGTGGCCGTAGCGGGTGATAGCCCCGTAGTCGAAAGTCTGATCATGTGAAATCGAGTAGGTCGGGGCACGAGAAACCTTGACTGAAGACGGGGGGACCATCCTCCAAGGCTAAATACTCCTGGCTGACCGATAGTGAACCAGTACCGTGAGGGAAAGGCGAAAAGAACCCCGAGAGGGGAGTGAAATAGATCCTGAAACCGTGTGCGTACAAGCAGTAGGAGCAGACTTGTTCTGTGACTGCGTACCTTTTGTATAATGGGTCAGCGACTTATATTCAGTGGCGAGGTTAACCGTATAGGGGAGCCGTAGGGAAACCGAGTCTTAACTGGGCGACACAGTCGCTGGATATAGACCCGAAACCGAGCGATCTATCCATGAGCAGGTTGAAGATTGAGTAACATCAATTGGAGGACCGAACCAGGATCTGTTGAAAAAGATTTGGATGACTTGTGGATCGGAGTGAAAGGCTAATCAAGCTCGGAGATAGCTGGTTCTCCTCGAAAGCTATTTAGGTAGCGCCTCACGTATCACCGCCGGGGGTAGAGCACTGTTTCGGCTAGGGGGTCATCCCGACTTACCAACCCGAGGCAAACTCCGAATACCGGTGAGTGCGAGCGTGGGAGACACACAGCGGGTGCTAACGTCCGTTGTGAAAAGGGAAACAACCCAGACCGTCAGCTAAGGTCCCGAAATCCTGGTTAAGTGGGAAACGATGTGGGAAGGCTCAGACAGCTAGGAGGTTGGCTTAGAAGCAGCCATCCTTTAAAGAAAGCGTAATAGCTCACTAGTCGAGTCGGCCTGCGCGGAAGATGTAACGGGGCTAAACCAGGTACCGAAGCTACGGGTTCACACTTAGGTGTGAGCGGTAGAGGAGCGTCGTGTACGCCGATGAAGGTGAATTGAGAAGTTCGCTGGAGGTATCACGAGTGCGAATGCTGACATGAGTAACGATAAAGGGAGTGAAAAACTCCCTCGCCGGAAGACCAAGGGTTTCTGTTCGACGCTAATCGGAGCAGAGTGAGTCGGCCCCTAAGGCGAGGCCGAAAGGCGTAGTCGATGGGAAACGGGTCAATATTCCCGTACCGGACATGATTGCGATGGGGGGACGAAGAAGGCTAGGTGAGCCAGGCGTTGGTAGTCCTGGTGAAAGTCGGTAGGCTGAGGGCTCAGGTAAATCCGGGCGCTCAAGGCCGAGAGACGAGACGAAGACACCACGGTGTTGAAGTCATCGATGCCACGCTTCCAGGAAAAGCCTCTAAGCTTCAGATCATGTGCGACCGTACCCCAAACCGACACAGGTGGTCAGGGTGAGAATCCCAAGGCGCTTGAGAGAACTCGGGTGAAGGAACTAGGCAAAATGGTGCCGTAACTTCGGGAGAAGGCACGCCGGCGTATTGTGAGAGCCCTCGCGGCTTCAGCGAGAACCGGTCGAAGATACCAGGTGGCTGCAACTGTTTAGTAAAAACACAGCACTCTGCTAACGCGTAAGCGGACGTATAGGGTGTGACGCCTGCCCGGTGCCGGAAGGTTAAGTGATGGTGTTAGCCGCAAGGCGAAGCTCTTGATCGAAGCCCCGGTAAACGGCGGCCGTAACTATAACGGTCCTAAGGTAGCGAAATTCCTTGTCGGGTAAGTTCCGACCTGCACGAATGGCGTAATGATGGCCACGCTGTCTCCACCCGAGACTCAGTGAAATTGAAATCGCCGTGAAGATGCGGTGTACCCGCGGCTAGACGGAAAGACCCCGTGAACCTTTACTATAGCTTCACACTGGACGCTGATGTTGCCTGTGTAGGATAGCTGGGAGGCTTAGAAACCCGGACGCCAGTTCGGGTGGAGCCAGCCTTGAAATACCAGCCTGGCATCATTGGCGTTCTCACTCAGGTCCGTTATCCGGATCGAGGACAGTGTGTGGTGGGTAGTTTGACTGGGGCGGTCTCCTCCCAAAGCGTAACGGAGGAGCACGAAGGTACCCTCAGCACGGTCGGACATCGTGCAATGAGTGCAAGAGCATAAGGGTGCTTGACTGCGAGACAGACACGTCGAGCAGGTGCGAAAGCAGGTTCTAGTGATCCGGTGGTTCTGTATGGAAGGGCCATCGCTCAACGGATAAAAGGTACTCCGGGGATAACAGGCTGATACCGCCCAAGAGTTCACATCGACGGCGGTGTTTGGCACCTCGATGTCGGCTCATCACATCCTGGGGCTGAAGTCGGTCCCAAGGGTATGGCTGTTCGCCATTTAAAGTGGTACGCGAGCTGGGTTTAGAACGTCGTGAGACAGTTCGGTCCCTATCTGCCGTGGGCGTTGGATGTTTGAGAAGGGCTGCTCCTAGTACGAGAGGACCGGAGTGGACGCACCTCTGGTGTTCCGGTTGTCACGCCAGTGGCATTGCCGGGTAGCTATGTGCGGACGGGATAACCGCTGAAAGCATCTAAGCGGGAAGCCCCCTTCAAGATGAGACATCCCTGAGGCCTAGAGCCTCCTGAAGGGCCCAGCGAGACCAGCTGGTTGATAGGCACGGTGTGGACGCGCTGCAAGGCGTTGAGCTAACGTGTACTAATGGCCCGTGAGGCTTGACCCTATAACACCCAAGGGGTCTGGTCGTGATGATAACGACGCGTGTGAAGACACGCAGAGAACCGGATACGCGTACTGAGCCAAGTGGTGATGACACAGGGCTTGGTAGGAGACGCACACAAAACACAGCATGATATGCATTTAAAGTTACGCCTGACGACCATAGCAAGCGTGAACCACCTGATCCCTTGCCGAACTCAGCAGTGAAACCGCTTCGCGCCGATGGTAGTGTGGGGTCTCCCCATGCGAGAGTAGGTCATCGTCAGGCACTTATTTAACGAAGCCCCGGCCATTTGGTCGGGGCTTTGTTTTTAGGGGTCTCCCCATGAAGCGTATCGGAGCGCCGACCGTCGGAAGGCCGCCCCGAACATCGTCAGGCACCTATACCGCAGAAACCCCCGAGCACATCGTGCTCGGGGGTTTTTGTGTGCGTGGAAGAAAACCGCTATTGAAAAGGCGGCTTGCGCCGCCCTTAAAAACGATGCTGGTCATTAACCGCAGATCACTTCCAGCGCTTCAATCAAGCTGTCCATCTCGTCATCGGTGCCGATGGTGATGCGCAGGAAGTTGTTGAGTTCCGGGGTATTGAAATGACGGACCAGGATGCCGCGTTCACGTAAGTCAGCAAATATCTGAGCCCCTGCATAATCAGGGTGCTGGGCAAGCACAAAGTTAGCCTTGGAGGGCAATACCTCAAATCCCAGCACTTCAAGGCGCTGACGGGTACGCTCACGGGTGGTAATCACATGCTCGCGACAGGCTTCAAAATGCTCGACATCCTTCAGTGCGGCGATGCCCACCAGGCTGGCCAGACTATCCACGGGATAAGAGTTAAAGGAATCCTTTACCCGCAGCAAGCCATCAATCAATTCCTCCGAACCTACCGCATAGCCAAGGCGCAGGCCTGCCAGGCTGCGGGATTTGGAGAATGTCCC
This sequence comes from Halomonas sp. A40-4, assembly GCF_015767635.1. Taxonomy (GTDB): domain Bacteria; phylum Pseudomonadota; class Gammaproteobacteria; order Pseudomonadales; family Halomonadaceae; genus Vreelandella; species Vreelandella janggokensis. The sequence continues at coordinate 376,958 of NZ_CP065230.1, forward strand.
GGTAACGAGCAGGTTGGGGTAGCGGTCAATCAACGCTACAGCGCTCTCAGCGCCGAAATCGACATAGGCTTCATCCACCAATACCACACGATCCGTGACCCGGTTAAGCAGCGACTCAATGACCTCCAGCGAGTGTGCGTGGCCGGTAGGTGCATTCGGGTTGGCAAAGATAACGCCGCTTCGATGAGTTTCCGCCGTCAACGCATCGATATCGACTTCCCACTGCTTATTGAGTGGGTGCTTACGCAACTCAATGCCATAAAGATTGGCGTAAACGGGATAGAAGCTGTAGGTAATCGAGGGAACGTCTAGCGGCGCGCCATGGCGGAAAAACGCCTGAAAGGCAAGCGCGAGCACTTCATCGGAACCATTACCGACAAACACCTGGCTGCTGGCTACCTTAAACGTCTCCGCGAGCGCCTCACGCAGCGCTGTAGAGGTTGGGTCCGGATAGAGACGCAGATGATCGGTTGCATAATCGCGGAGCGCGTTGCCGACACCAGGGGCAGGCGGGTAAGGGTTTTCATTGGTATTGAGCTTTACAAGCTGCTCACGTGGCTGCTCACCGGGCACGTATGGCGTAAGTTCGCGAACGGCCGGACTCCAGTATTGGCTCATGGGGGTAACCTGATTATCCTTGCAAGATAGCCCATGGTCGCTTGAAGGCTAACTGAGCGCAAGCATTCAGCTCTCAGGGGTGGGCGTCGCACCTTGTAGGCGTTATGCTGTCACAAGTGCGCGTAACAAAGAAAATGTCCAACACGATAAGGAGAGACCCAATGCAACTCAGGAGTTTGCTAGCCGGTTCGGCTATGTTGGCACTTCTAGCTGGCTGCGCGAGCGGCCCAATGGAACAGCCGCAAGAAGAGGAAGCGACCGCACAGGCGACTTATCAGGGCTCACTGCCTTGCCGTAACTGCGACGGTATCGATCTGGATGTCACCATGATGGGTGAAGAAATGAGTGCTGCAGAAGAACGCACCTTCACGCTGAATGCGTCCTATCGCAACCATCCGCAAAATCCACCGGATGAAAACTATCAAGGTAATTGGGAAGTTCTCAGTGGAACACCATCGAATCCCGATGCCACTGTTTACGAGCTGACGCCTAACGGCGATGGCCAGATCTATTACTTTTTACGCATCGATGAAAGCACCTTGGAGTTGATCGACCCCGAGCGTCGTCGCTTTGAAAATGGTGAAACGCTGCAGCTTACCCGCCAGTAACGGCACATGTTGCACATGTAAAGGCGGCCATTGGCCGCCTTTTGTGTATGTAATGAATGAAATGGAGGCTCACTGCGGTGGCAAAAGCCAAAAGCGCTTTCGTTTGCACCGAATGCGGTGCGGAATACCGGAAATGGCAGGGGCAATGTTCCAGTTGCCAGGAATGGAACACGCTAAGCGAGGTGCGTCTGGCAAGTGCCCGCCCCGGCAGTGGAGCTGGTGGCACCGGGCGGGCAGGCTATGCGGGGGATCACTCTCGACAGATTGTAGACCTTGGCCAGGTTGATCTCAGCGAAGTCCCGAGGCTAACGTCGACCTTTGCCGAATTTGACCGTGTGCTGGGCGGTGGCCTAGTGCCAGGTTCTGCGGTGTTGTTGGGTGGTAACCCTGGAGCAGGGAAGTCGACGCTACTGCTGCAAACCGCCTGCAAGCTGGCCCAGCAACGACGTATCGTCTACGTGACGGGAGAGGAGTCGCTTTCTCAGGTGGCCATGCGTGCCCATCGACTGCAGCTCCCCACCCAAGGCTTGAAGATGCTGGCGGAAACCAGTGTGGAGACCATTCTGGCAGTAGCCGAACGGGAAAACCCCGAGGTTCTGGTGATCGATTCGATTCAGACCATGCACCTTGAAGATATCGCCTCGGCACCGGGTGGGGTTGCCCAGGTACGTGAGTCGGCCGCGGCTCTCACACGTTTTGCCAAGCAAACGAATACCGTTCTGCTATTGGTGGGGCATGTCACCAAAGATGGCACGCTGGCAGGGCCGAAAGTACTTGAGCATATGATTGATGCCTCGCTGTTACTTGAAGGTGGGGCCGACTCCCGTTTTCGTACCCTGCGCGGCCAGAAAAACCGCTTTGGCGCTGTCAACGAACTGGGCGTGTTCGCCATGCTCGAGCAGGGCTTGAAAGAGGTCAAAAATCCCAGTGCGATTTTCTTGTCCCGGCAGGAAGAGCAAGCGCCGGGCAGCCTGGTAATGGTGGTCTGGGAAGGCACGCGGCCTATATTGGTAGAAGTGCAGGCGCTGGTGGATGAGTCGGCGCTGGGTAATCCACGGCGGGTGGCGGTGGGCGTGGATCAGAACCGCCTCGCCATGCTATTGGCTGTTCTTAACCGCCATGGCGGTTTGTTTACCGGCGACCAGGACGTGTTTTTAAACGTCGTGGGGGGCGTCAAGGTACTCGAAACCAGCGCGGACCTGGCCGTGCTTTTGGCAGTTGTTTCCAGCCTGCAAAACCGTGCTTTACCACGAGAACTGGTGGTGTTTGGTGAAGTCGGCCTGTCGGGCGAAATACGTCCGGTGCCGAGCGGGCAGGAGCGGATTACCGAGGCGGCAAAGCATGGCTTTCAGCGAGCCATTGTGCCACGCGCCAACGCCCCGAAACAGCCACCAAAGGGGATGGAGGTCATCGCCGTGGATAAATTGAGCGATGCGCTCGATGCCCTCTAACCGGTTGCGATTGGGTTACACTGAATTGATATCAATGAGCCAAGGAGAGACACCATGAGTTCCATTCGATTAACGCAATACAGTCATGGTGCTGGCTGTGGCTGCAAAATTGCGCCCGATGTCTTGGATCATATTCTTGCCAAGGCAGGCCCTGCGGCCAAGAATAAGCGGCTTGTCGTCGGTAATCAGGGGCGTGAAGACGCGGCTGTTTATGACCTGGGTGACGGTCGCGGCATGATTGCCACCACTGATTTCTTTATGCCCATTGTCGACGATCCGTTTGATTTTGGGCGTATTGCCGCCACCAATGCGATCAGCGACGTCTACGCCATGGGCGGCACCCCGGTCATGGCGTTGGGGATTCTGGGCTGGCCCCTGGATAAATTAAGTGCCGACGTCGCCGGTGATGTGGTGGCCGGGGCCCAGGCCGTCTGTCGTGAACTTGGCGTGTCTCTGGCGGGAGGCCATTCCATCGACGCGCCCGAGCCGATATTTGGGCTGTCGGTGAATGGCCTGGTGGAGCTTGATAAATTGAAGCTAAATTCCCATGCCAAGCCCGGTGACCTGCTGTTCCTTACCAAACCGATTGGCGTTGGCATGCTCACGACGGCGGAAAAACGTGGCCTGCTAGCCGCGGGCCATCATGGGTTGGCACGCGAAACCATGCTGCAATCGAATCGTATTGGGGTGCCGCTGGCTGAGATAAAAGGCGTGAATGCCATGACGGATGTCACCGGGTTCGGCTTGGCTGGCCATCTGTCCGAGATGTGCCGAGCCAGTGGTGTCATGGCACAAATTGATTTTCGTCGCTTGCCGCGCCTGGCTGAAGCGGAAAGCTATCGTCGGCAAGGGGCAGTGCCTGGTGGTACGCAACGCAATCGCGATGCGCTGGGCAGTGCGCTACCCGATATGGATGAAGCCCACTGGCAATGGCTGTGTGATCCACAAACCTCAGGTGGCTTGCTGCTGGCGGTCGATCCGGCGTGGGAAGACGATGTCGAACGCATTGGACGTACGTTCGGGCTGACGTTGCAGCCGTTTGGGAAGCTCAAAAAGCCCCAGGGCGAGTCACTGATTGAGGTTATCGGGTGATATTGCCAACGGTGTCTGCCGATCTTCAGCTTATTCGTCAGGGCCATCCATTGATTGATGTACGCGCGCCTGTTGAGTTTGCCAAGGGGGCCTTGCCCGGTGCTGTCAACTTGCCACTGATGGAAGATGAAGAACGCCGCCGCGTCGGCATTGCGTACAAGGAACAGGGCCAGCAAGCGGCGATTGCACTGGGCAACGAGCTGGTCAGCGGGGCCGTCAAGGAGGCCCGTATGGCAGCTTGGCGGGATTATTTGACCCGTCACCCCGAAGCCGTGATTTACTGTTTTCGAGGTGGCTTGCGCTCGCAAATTGTTCAGCAGTGGCTTGCCGAGTCAGGCGTGGTCAGGCCACGTATCGAGGGAGGCTGGAAAGCGCTGCGCCAACGCCTGATCGCCCATATAGACGTGGCGGCTCAACAGCCACTGCTGATAGTGGGCGGTTTGACGGGCTGCGCTAAAACGGTGCTGGTCAATCGCTTAGCCAATGGCGTCGATCTGGAAGGCTTTGCCAAGCACAAAGGCTCCGCCTTTGGTCGTTCGCCTGAGCCTCCACCTTGCCAGATCGACTTTGAACACCGATTGTCAAAGCGCTTGCTTGCGCTTCCCGGTCCTCTGGTGGTGGAAGACGAGTCGCGGCAAATAGGTGAAGTGAATGTGCCGTTAAGCTTTTGGGGTGCGATGGAACACGCGCCGCGTTTACGCGTCGAGATGCCCCTGGACTGGCGTCTGGAGCAGCTGCGGCGCGACTATATTCTCGATCTCGAGCACGCCTACCGGCTCCGTTACGGGCCTGAAGAAGGGTGGCAGCGAATGTGTCGGCAGCTAAGTAACGCCTTGTTGCGGTTGAAGAAGCGACTGGGCAACGCGAGGTTGCAGCGGTTGCAGAGGCTGCAAGCACTGGCTTTTACGGCGCATGAGCAGGGCAATACACAAGCGCACGAGGCTTGGCTAGCCCCGCTGCTCACGGAATATTACGACCCCATGTATCGCTATCATCTGGAACGCCAGCGTGACGCTGGTGTACCTGAATACCACGCGGGGGACTGGGAAAGCTGCCTGGCGGCGGCCCGCCAATGGAGCCTCGACCAGACAACTGCTCGCTAAGCAATCGAGATGGTTAGAGCGATGCGGGGCGAAGCCACTGACTCAGCAAGCGGTCAAGCAGTGCCGCCAGTGTGTCAAAGCGCTTGGGGCTCTGGCGTATATCCGCCTCGGTCTGCAGGAAGTCGCGGCGTTCTGCCTCGAGAGGATGGCGCGCCAATAGCGGCTCGATACTTTCTTGAGTGACTTCAAGGTGGCATAGCAGCCCGACCACGCGGCCTGCGTCCCAACTGAAGCCCTGAAGCGGTGCCGCTTCGCTCCCCCCACAGGGTAAGGCATCATCGGGCAGGCTGAAGACATAGCGATGCCACATGAAGGCATCGAACTGCTCGGGCAGGTCGATGGGACTTTCCGGTGCCAGGTGGATGGTGTGCCAGCCTGATTCGGGGTAGGTGCCGAGGGCGACCACGCTGCCGAGCGCGTCGGCGATCCATAACGCTCCCAGGCCAATACCCAGTAAAGGCTTCTGGCCATCCAGATAGCGATTAATCAGCTTGTTTTCGGCCTTGAACCAGGCCGGTGGCTGTTCGATGAAGCGGTCTGGCCCGTCCAGAACGATAAGGGCGTCACTATCGCTGGCGCGTGGGACCAACTCATGATCATAGAGATGAAAAATGGTGAAGCTGTGCCCCATACTGGTTAGCCAGTCGGTTAATCGGGCGGGTCCATGGTCAGGGCCGTGCTGTAGCAGATGAATATGCATGGTAATCTCCTCGCCGGCCTTGCGGCAATTTGCCAACAGAGGCTGCCGACACGATGGCGACGATAACGTATTGTCCGGCGTTCACCAATAACTTGAGTTACTCAATCCAGGAATAGCGTATGGCGTCCACCAATCCCCCCGGCTTTTATCAACGGCTACAACAGTTGCCGCTAGCCGCTCAGCAAGCATTTATGGCCGCACTCTGTGAGCGACTACTGCCCAACTATGCGCTTTATGAACAGACCACCGGGCATGGCGATGGGCATACGCTGCGGGCGGTGCTCAACCTGGTCTGGGAGCGCCTCAGCGTGCCCGGCGCGAGCATCGATTTTGCCCGTCAGGCAGAAAAACTGGCCGAATGTGAGCCGCCCGAAGGCGACGAAAGCTTTGGCGCGCGTCGGGCTCTGGATGCGGTCGTGTCGATATCGGCATTGCTGGATACGCTGCAGGGCGAGTCGCCGGAAGCCGTGCTGGATGTCAGCCGCACCTCACGCGCCGGGGTACGCGCCTTTATCGAGCTGACCGAAGGCGAAGAAGACGCCAACGCGCTGGCGCTCCTCATCCGTGACCATCCATTGACGGAAGACGAAAATAACTTCCAGGACGCTGTTTTAGAAGAAGTGTCGCAGCCGCTGACCAAAGACACCCTGAAAGATATTCGCCAGCTTGGCCGTAATGGCGGCGTCAGTAACCTGGGATTATCGCTGGACGAGGCATAACGCTGGCCGCCGCCGGACAAGTCGACGGCTTTGAGCGGGTCACAAGCGCATGTCGATACCGCGTTCGGCCATGTAACGCTTCGCTTCAGGAATGGTGTATTCACCGAAGTGGAAAATGCTGGCGGCCAAGACGGCGTCAGCGCCGCCTTTCAGTACCCCGTCAACGAGGTGGTCCAAGTTGCCTACCCCGCCCGACGCAATCACCGGCACGCTGACCGCTTCTGCAATCGCGTGGGTCACCCCCAGGTCAAAGCCTGACTTGGTGCCGTCGCGGTCCATGCTGGTGAGGAGTAGCTCGCCTGCACCGAGGTCCACCATCTTTTTTGCCCACTCGATGGCATCCAGCCCTGTCGGGCGGCGTCCACCGTGGGTGAAAATCTCCCAGCGTGGCGGTTCACCCTCGCCGGATACCTTTTTGGCATCAATGGCCACCACAATGCATTGACTGCCGAAGCGCTCAGCCGCCTCAAAGACGAAGTCGGGGTTGGTGACCGCTGCCGTGTTGATGGAGACTTTATCGGCGCCGGCATTCAGCATGGTGCGAATATCGTCGCAGCTGCGGATACCGCCGCCCACGGTAAGCGGAATAAACACTTCTCCCGCAATACGCTCCACCATTTCCACCGTGGTGGCGCGGTCTTCATGGCTCGCGGTGATGTCCAGAAAGGTGATCTCATCGGCGCCCTGCTGGTTGTAGCGCTTGGCGATTTCCACCGGGTCACCGGCATCGCGGATACCCACGAAATTCACGCCTTTGACCACCCTGCCTGCATCGACATCCAGGCAGGGAATAATGCGTTTGGCGAGACTCATTTACGGCCTCCCGTCAGTTGATCGCTCAGGCGCTGGGCGTCGGCAAGGTCCAGGCTGCCTTCATAAATAGCGCGTCCGGTGATGGCGCCCAGGATGCCGCTATCAGCGACCTTGCAAAGGGCTTGGATATCGTCAAGATTAGTCACACCACCTGAGGCGATGACCGGTAGGCCGCCTTCTCGGGCAAGCTCCGCAGTCGCCTCGATATTGACGCCTTGCATCATGCCGTCTCGGGCGATGTCGGTGTAAACAATGCTCGATACACCGTCGTCGGCGAAGCGTTTGGCCAGATCGGTGGCCTTGAGCGTGGAGACCTCTGCCCAGCCGTCGGTGGCCACAAAGCCTTCCTTTGCATCGAGACCGACAATGATATGGCCCGGGAAAGCGCGGCACATATCAGTGACGAAATCCGGCTCTTTCACCGCTTTGGTGCCGATGATGACATAAGAAACGCCTGCCTTGAGGTAGTGCTCAATGGTCTCGGCCGAGCGGATGCCGCCGCCAATCTGAATGGGGAGGTCCGGATAAGCCCGCGCAATGGCCGTCACTGCGTCGCCATTGACCGGCTTGCCTTCAAACGCACCGTTCAAATCCACCAGATGCAGGCGGCGTGCCCCCGCTTCCACCCAACGGGCGGCCATGGCAACGGGGTCATCGCCATAGGAGGTGGCATCGTCCATTCGGCCTTGCTTCAAACGGACACACTGGCCGTCTTTGAGATCAATCGCGGGAATTACCAACATAACCAAACCTCTTAAGGCGTCCAGGTGACAAAGTTTTCCAGCAGGCGTAGACCCGCGCGGGCACTTTTCTCGGGGTGAAACTGCACGGCGAAGGTGCTGTCGCGGCCGATGGCGACATGAGCATTCACACTGCCATAGTCCGTTGTACCGAATACGTGAGCGTCATCCGCCGCTTCTACATAGTAGCTATGCACAAAGTAGAAATGTTCATGCTGCTCGATGCCTTCCCATAGCGGGTGTGGCTGACGCTGATGTAACAAGTTCCAGCCCATATGTGGCACTTTCAAGCGCTGGTCGTGCTGGTCGTGCTGGTCGCGCATGGTGGCGGGAAAGCGCTTCACGTTGCCAGGGAAAAAGCCCAGACAATCAACGCCACCGTTTTCGTCACTGCGTTCCAACAGCATCTGCTGGCCTACGCAGATACCCAAAAGCGGCTTGGCCTGGCGCGTCAGGATGTCGTCGACCAATCCGCGTAGTTCAGTCCGCTCCAGTTCGCCGACGCAATCGCGGATCGCCCCCTGGCCAGGCAAGACCAGCCGGGTGGCCCCTAAAATGCGTCGTGGGTCACGGGTAATGACCACGTTTTCATGAGTAACATGCTCGAGTGCCTTGGCGACCGAGTGCAGATTACCCATGCCATAGTCGATGACAGCGATGGTCATTAAGCGCTCCTTATAAGCTTCCCTTGGTCGAGGGCATTTGCCCCGCCATGCGCGGATCTTCGCTAACCGCCATGCGCAGTGCCCGGCCGAAGGCTTTGAAAATGGTCTCGACCTGGTGGTGAGCGTTCAGGCCCTTCAGGTTATCGATGTGCAACGTAACACGTGCATGATTGACGAATCCTTGGAAAAACTCGGCAACCAGTTGGGTTTCGAAGTGGCCGATGGTGTCGCGTGTAAAGTCTGCCTTCATATACAAACCGGGGCGACCCGAGAAATCCACCACGACACGGGATAATGCTTCATCCAGCGGGACATAGGCATGGCCGTAGCGATAAATGCCGCGCTTGTCGCCCACGGCTTCGGCAAATGCCTGGCCAAGCGTGATGCCCAAATCCTCAACGGTGTGGTGGTCATCGATGTGCAGGTCGCCCTTGGCATTGATGTCGAGGTCTATCATGCCATGACGTGCTATCTGGTCGAGCATGTGATCGAGAAACGGTACGCCGGACTGTCCAGACAGGTGACCTTCGCCGTCAAGGTTGACGCTGACGCTGATCTGCGTTTCGTTGGTGTCACGGCTTACCGTGGCGATTCGCGCTGACATCATGCAACTCCTGCGCTGTTGCGCACTCTAGAAGAAAGCCGATGGCCCAAATGAACATACCACCGAGCGAGAAGGATAAAGCCTTCTGCAAAGCGGCCATTATAGTGAATCGGTGCCCCCATCCGCTACAATGCTTAAAAGGTAACCGCCTTCCATTGTGAAGAAAAAGCAGCCTTGCTGCGTTGGTGAAGAGGAATACTCCATGCCGGTGACACTGCATTACGTCGACCAAGCCCGGTGGCAAGCCGATGAGCAAGTGCGCCTTGATCTGATACGCATCTATTATGATGCGCCACAGGACCGAATGCCCAGCCAAACGGTCGAGCCTTTTATCGAGCAGCATTTGCAGCAGCATTTTTTCGGCTGCGCCCATTTCAATGACCGCTTATTGGGGGCTGTCGCGATCAAACAGGGTCAAGACGGTGCCTGGTGGCTATCAGATTTGTGTGTTCGCAAGACTACCCGGCGCCGGGGCGTAGGGTCCCGTTTGATGGCGTTACTCGGTGAAAAAGCCAAGCAGGATGGGCGTGTCTTGCGCATCGCCACGTCGTCGCTACCGTTGGCCGACCGCGTCTTGTTGTCAAAACTGGGGTACCGGCCTGTCGCAAATACTGAAAAGCCGTCTTTAGAGGCCCCGGTAACCAGCGATTTTGTTGAATTAGACCCTCGTTGAATTAAACCCACAAGGAAAGGGTAATGAGACAATTATTACGCATTGTACTCGCTGCAATTGGTATTTTGGCGATTGTGGCTGTCGCGGCTGTCGTGTACGTAACGACATTTTTAGACCCGGAGGACTTTAAGCCTCGCCTCACTGCCGTGGTCGAAGAACAAACAGGACTGAACCTGGATCTGGATGGACCGATCAACTGGTCGTTTTATCCGCGTATTGGCGTCAGCGTAGAGACGGCCAATGCCAGGCTTCCCAGTCAAGATGAAGAAGACACGGCGTTTGCGGCGGTCGACCGTGCCGAGGTCAGCGTCGCTTTTGCGCCCTTGTTACGCGGTGAAATAGCCGTTGATGGCTTGACCCTGAACGGCGTGCGTTTAAATCTGCAGCGCAATGCCGACGGCGAGGGCAACTGGGAGCCGCTTCTGGACAGGCTTGTAGAGCAAAGCGAAGAAGCCGAAACCGTGCTGGCGCCAGCGAGTGCGGGTCCCAACGTGGATGCTGGCAGCCTGGAAGTCGTGTTGAGTATTGCCAATGTCAATATCAGCGGGGCCAATATCCGTTTCCGGGATGAGCAGGCCCAAGCGCTGTGGCATGTGCGAGACCTGAATGTCTCTGGTAGTAACGTCAATCCTGTTCGTGCCTTTCCGCTTAAGGCCATGTTCACCTTGACAAAGCACAATAACCTGGACGCTGAGGCATTGGAGCGAGCGCCCAATATATCAAGCGATATCGGCCTTGAAACACGCATGCAACTTGGCTTGTCAGAACAGAAGTTTGTGCTGGAAAACACCCAACTTAGTACGCGCACACGGTTTGAGGCTGAAGGCGAACCGCAGCAGTTCGACGTATCAGCGACTGAAGCCATTGTCCGGCTCGCTGAGCAGCAACTGAGCATTCGCGATGGAAAGCTGGAAACCACTCTTCGCCATCCGGAAAACTGGGATGGTGGGCTGGCGCTGGCGCTTGCGTTTGGTCTGGATGGAGACTGGCAGGCGCAAACCGCACGGTTAAAAGAACTGCAACTGACCGGGCCTGATAACCTGCGTGTCAGCGGTCACCTTAACGTGTCGCAATTCCGCGATGCGCCGGAATACCAAGGTCAGTTAACCGTCGCGCCATTCACCTTGCGCCCGTGGTTGGCTCGGTCGGGTGTGGTGCTTGAGACGGCAAGTGAAGCGGCACTCAGCGATGTTGCCATGACCAGCCCCATTGAAGGGGACTTGCAGAAAGTATCGCTACCCAGCCTCTCGCTGGTAGTGGATGACAGTACTTTTACTGGCAATATCGCGTCGCGACTGGACGGGTCGCGTGTCGACTTTGACCTTCAAGGTGACGTGCTCAACCTGGACCGTTATCTGCCGCGCCAAGAAACCGAACAGCAAGCAAGCTTGGAGGTTATCAAGGCCGCCGTTGCCGACGGCCCGGCTGAGCTCCTGCCCCAGGCGTGGTTGGCGTCGTCAAGCGTGAATGGCAGCCTGAATATCGAGTCGCTTGAGCTGGCGGGCATGGCGTTCAGCGATGCGCGCCTCCAGATGCAGGGCGATCAGGGGCTGCATCAGCTAAGCAATTTTGAAGCGGGCTTTTACGAAGGCGAATTGACCGCGAGCGGGCGCATAGACGCCACTCAGGATGAACTGCAGTGGGCGCTTTCACCCACCATGCAAAATGTTCAGGTAGCGCCGCTTATCGAGACGTTGAGCGAGGGTGATGAGGCGTCTCCGCTGAGGGGGCGACTTAATCTGAGCGGAGATCTCACAACGCGCGGTAATCAGCGCGAGGCATTGCTGCGCCACCTGAATGGCGACCTGAAGGCCCGGTTAACGGAGGGCGCCATTCTCGACATTAATGTCTCTCAAGAGATGTGCGAGCTTGCTGCCCGGCTGGAAGGCGAGGAAGTCCAGCGTGACTGGTCAAGCGATACCGCCTTCGATGAGTTTGCCGCAACGCTGCAGATTCGAGACGGCGTGGTGCGCAGCGACGATTTGATCATCACCGTGCCGGGGATCGAGGTAAAGGGCGAGGGCGAATACGACCTCACCAGCCAACGGTTTGATACGCATGCCAATGCCGGGCTTGTGGATACCGCAGATGCCGCGTGCGATGTGAATCCCCGTCTTGAAGCACTGCCGTTGCCATTGCGTTGCGAGGGCCATATCAGCGACGCCCGTGGCGAGTGGTGTCGTTTTGATCGTGATGCTTTTCAGGGTGCTGTTGTCGAGCTCATTCAGGAAGAAGCCGGTGGGCAGGTAAGCAAAGCCCTTGAGGAACGCCTGGGCGAATCGCTTGATTCACTTGACGAACGTCTGGGTGAAGGCAGTGGCAATGCCTTGCGTGAGGGGCTGCAGCGTTTATTTGATTAGTGGCCATCAGCCCGAACAGCGCCGGTCTTGAATCGGCGCTGTTTTTTTATATTAGCGCAATGCTTGATTAAGGAGTTTGCATGACGGACATGCCCGCGCCGCGGCTGGCCGCTGAGGTGTTTCAACAGCGTTTGCTAGACTGGTTTGACCGCTACGGTCGCCATGATCTGCCCTGGCAATCACCGCGCAGCGCCTACCGCGTTTGGGTCTCTGAAATCATGCTGCAACAGACCCAGGTGGCCACGGTCATTGCCTATTTTGAGCGCTTTATGGCGCGTTTTCCGACGCTGGAGGCACTGGCCGAGGCGCCTCAGGATGAAGTGCTATACCTGTGGACCGGGCTAGGTTACTACGCCCGAGCGCGTAATCTGCATAAAGCCGCGCAAGTGGCGCTTGAGGCCCACAACGGGGAACTACCCACCGACAGCGTCGAGGGGCTCATGGCGCTGCCTGGCATCGGCCGTTCGACGGCGGGAGCGATTATCGCCCAGAGCACCGGGCGGCGTGCTGCTATCCTGGATGGCAACGTCAAGCGTTCGCTGACGCGCTTGCATGCGGTGGCGGGCTGGCCGGGTAAACCTGCCGTCGAACGCAAACTGTGGGCCCTCGCTGACTACTACACGCCCGATTCCCGCGTGGCGGATTACACCCAGGCCATGATGGATTTTGGTGCCACGCTATGTAAGCGCAGTACCCCGCTTTGCGGGCATTGTCCTTTCAATGATGTCTGCCTGGCCTACGCGCAAGGCGAGACCAAGCGCTATCCTGAATCCAAGCCCAAGAAACCCTTGCCCACGCGGGAAACCATCATGTTGATGCTTTACGACCCAGACGGACGGGTGTGGCTTGAGCAACGTCCGGCAAGCGGGCTTTGGGGTGGGCTTTGGAGCCTGCCGCAGTTTGACAGCCAAAGCCAACTGGCCTCATGGTTGGATGACCATGTGCTGGGGCCTGAGCGTTTGCCACCTCTGGCCTGTTTTCAGCATACCTTCAGTCATTTTCGTCTGGCGATTACCCCGCAGCCAGTCAGTTGCGATAGGCTGAAGGGCGTGCGCGAAGGAGGTGTCTGGTACGACCCCAGCCAACCGGCTGAGCTCGGCCTGGCCGCCCCTGTAAAGTCGCTGATCAATCAACTTACCCCTTTCACACTGACGTCGACGCCAGGGCACGCTTGACCCTGAGTAGCCGCTAAGTCTAGGAGCCATCTCATGCCGCAGACCGTATTTTGCCGCAAGTATCAACAAGAGCTGGAAGCCCTGCCATTTCCACCCCTGCCGGGGAAGCAGGGCCAGGAAATCCAGGCAACCGTTTCCAAGCAGGCCTGGGAAGACTGGCAGGCATTGCAAACGCGCTTGATCAATGAAAAACACCTCAACATGTTAGACCCCGAGGCTCGCGCCTACCTGATGGAGCAGATGCAGCGCTTTTTCGATAACCAGGAAACCGACCAGGCCGAAGGTTACGTGCCGCCGACACAAGCCACATAACTTGCCGACAAAACGGAAAGTTTTATAAAGGAGTTGACGAAAAGCCGAGATTCTTGTTTAATACGCACCGTTGGCAGCGGCCAGATAGCTCAGTCGGTAGAGCAGGGGATTGAAAATCCCCGTGTCGGCGGTTCGATTCCGTCTCTGGCCACCACACTGCTGGGGTATCGCCAAGTGGTAAGGCACCGCTTTTTGGTAGCGGCATTCCCAGGTTCGAATCCTGGTACCCCAGCCATTGCCGACTTTACGTGTAGCCGACATAGCTCAGTTGGTAGAGCAACTGACTTGTAATCAGTAGGTCCCGGGTTCGACTCCTGGTGTCGGCACCACTAAAAGTGGTTTAGAAACAGCACGTTAAAGAATTTTAAAAGGCCGCCTTCTAGGGCGGCTTTTTTGTGGGTGTCCACAAAGTGTCCAACCGTTGGACACTCATATCCCGCCAAGGCTATGGATTTGTAGCAGCGAGTGGGTTCAATTTCACCGCTTCTTCCAGGTGGTCTGGTGCGAAATGCGCATAGCGCATGGTCATAGTGATCGACTGGTGACCGAGTATCTGCTGTAGCACCAGAATGTTCCCCCCGTTCATCATAAAGTGGCTGGCGAACGTGTGACGAAGCACGTGGGTTAGCTGTCCTTCCGGTAGTTGAATGTTTAGTTCTTTGATGGCCTGGGCAAAGGCTTTATAGCGGTTGCTGAATAGGCGGCCTATCTTGCGTCGTTCGCGAAGTTGCTGTGAAAGCTGCCGATCTATCGGCACCGTTCGGGTCTTGCCGGACTTGGTGCCAATGAAGACGATCCGGTCAGCGCGGACGTTTTCAGCTCTGAGGGTTTCCGCTTCGCTCCAGCGTGCGCCGGTCGTGAGGCAAATGCGGGTGATGAAGTAGCAATCTTGTGTAGGTTGCTCCTGGAGGTAGTCGAGCAAGCGCTGTATTTGAAGCTGGTCGAGGTACCCTTTTTCCGTTTCATCGATGCGCACCTTGCGGACTTTCTGCATGGGGTTGCCGTGCGGCCATAGGGAAAGGCGCTCGAGCTCAGAGAACACCGCTTTCAGGTAGGTATGCTCATGATTGATGGTATTGGGCTTCACTTCCTTGAGCCGCTTGGTTCGGTACTCTACCCAGTCCTGGGCAGTGAATTTTTTGGCAACCGGATTACCCAAAGCGTCAGCGAGTTTACGCAGGGCACGGACGCGATCCCGGGCACTCTTAAGCGTTTGGCCATGATGCACGTACCAGAGTTCTACCAGGTCGAGCAGGCGACGTTTATCCGTTGAGTGCGTTATATATTCGTCGGGGGAACCCAAAACTTTGCGCTCGAAGCTGAGCGCACGCGCTTTAGAAGGCAAGACCTTACGGACGCGTTTCCCATAGGCACCTTTGGGGCGAATATCGACTTGCCAGCCACCTTTGACTTTCTTAATACTCACGCCGCTTTCCCTACCAGTCGTCGCTCGATCAGTTTCTGTTCTACGATCTGCCTGAATTGCCCCGAGTCGACCCCTCGTCGGCGGTAGTATTCAGCGAGGTCTTCCCACATGCCGGAGCGTTGGAGGTAGCGGACGGCTTCGTGGGTGCGGAAGCCTTGGCGGGCGTAAATGCTGATGAGGTTGCCAAAGGCCAGGGTGACGTTCTTTTCGTTGCCGATGCCTGGGGCTTTGCGCGCGCGTTTGTACATGAATGACGGTTCGTGGCAGTAGAAGCGGGCGTCTTCCTGCATGACCTGCCAGGCGGGATCGATCAGGTTCCGGCGAGCATCCAGGCGGTAAGACTGCATGGCGGTTCGCCAGAGACCGGAGAGGTGGGGCACCACTTCAATGAAGCGGTTAAAGCCGTGGGAGGCGTCCAGGACCTCGCCGGTATCGACGTTGCAGGGCACCCCCTGGGCAAATTCCCGCAGCACGGATTGGTGAAAACGTAGCTCGATACGCCAGACGGTATCGTCGGGATCGTAGGCGGGACTCAGGTCATCGTTAACGGCGTGTTTCCAGATGCCTTCCCAGAAGTGCATCTTATCGCGGTGTTTGGCTTCCAGGGTCTTGTTGTAAATCGCGCATTGCAGCGCCCCTGCCGTTCCGAACATGTAGGTTTCGCCGCGGCCGTAGGTGGTGGCAATGCTGCCGTGGGCAAACTCCAGGTCTTCGATGCCGTCAATGCGCATGATCTTTTTGGAACGGGTCACGAAGCGCTGCATAAAGTCGGTCGGGGGTTCCCAGCCCTGGACGTCCAAGGCGAGGTGAATGGCACAGCCAACCGGCTCGACGTAGGCGAGCATTTGAGCGGCGATGTTGTACATGAAGTCTTGGCACTGCTGCGGGCTGCGCTCCTGGATGAAGTGCGGGGAGAGCTCAATTTTCAGGTGGGTGCCGATGTTCTCCACCTTGGTGTGCCGTGCCTGGAAAAAGATGATCACGCCGAGCTCGTTGTTCTGGAGACGGTAGCGGAAGCCTGAACCGGCTGCGCCGGCCCCCACTGACCAGGTGACGTCGAACAACTCCATGGTGGCGCCTTTGCCTTCGTTGTAGACCCTGATGATCTCATCAAACTGGTACAGGCAAGGCTTGCCCTGGTACAGCTGACGTACCGTGTCCACGCCTGCGTTCAGTAAGCGAATATCGCCCAACTCACGCTGACCCGCCGAGCTGATCAACAGTTTTCCGAACGGGTCTTGCTCGCCTTTCTGAAGGGAAGCAATCGAATAACGGTTCCAACGCTCCATGAGCTTCATTCCTTAAATTTCAAAATGCTGAAACGTGCTGTAGTGAGCCAATAACTCGGGTTTGGTTGTCACTCTGCGAGACGTGTTACAGGGCGGGTCTCGACCTCTTGATACCAGCGAGTTGTCACAAGACCGGCCACGGATTGGGTGGCGTTTTGGTCGGTGACGCGCTGTTTGGCATCAAAACGAGGGAGCACCGTGGCCTGTAACAGCACATGGAGATTGGTGCGTTGGGCGCTTGTGGATTCGTTCTTAAACAACCGACCGGCGAGGGGGACCTCTGATAAGCCTGGAACGCCGGAGACCTGTGATCGGTCGTCCTGTGACGAGAGGCCGCCTAGTAAGAGGGTTTGGCCGGATCGGATTTGAACGGTGGTATTGATTTGCCGTTGATTGGTAATGATATCAGACGCTAACAGGGAATCGGTAAGCGAATCGGCCGACGTGGTGATATCCATGATCACGAGGCCCGAGGCCGTGACCACCGGCAGTACGTTGAGACGGATCCCCACATCACGGCGCTCGATGGTCTGGAAGGGGTTATCGACGCTGGCCGATTCGCCCGTGACGCGACCGGTGACGAAGGGGACATTCTGACCGATGGAGATAATGCCGCGTTTGCCGGACAGCGTCAGAATTTGCGGTGTGGATAACACCTTGGAGGTGGAATCACGCTGCAAGGCGTTAATCGCAAACGCCAGTATATTGCCGTCGAAGATCCCGAAGGTGCCGCCGGTACCGCTTAATGAGGTGCCGAGGTTATCGGTGTTGAAGCCGCCTGCCACATCGCCACCCGTGGCCTTGCCAAGCGACACGCCTAAATCGAAGGTGTCGCCGTCGGTGGTTTCGAAAATCACCGCTTGAATCAAGATTTGGGGGTGTGACACGTCGATATCGGGGATTAGGTCTTGCAGCTGGGCCAGTTGCTTCTCTGGGCCTTTTGCCAGGATGGCATTGGAGGCGTGCAGCACTTGGACACGCGGCTGGGTACCGTCCCCTTGCTGGGTTAAAAAGCGGGTGATCAAGGGGGCGATATCGTCGGCGCGCACGTTATCAAACGGGAACAGGTGCGTGGCCTGGGGTTCGGTTGGTTTTTCTAACGTGGGCGGTGAGGCGATTACGTCGCGGGGATCGGTCGGGTTGTCAGCGCGTTGAGACGTGGATGCCTGGTTGCTGGGGGCTACCGTGGGCGGATTGCCTGGCAGGATGGTGTAACCGTGGCTTGAGAGGACGCCCTGGAAGAACTCATCCAGTTGATGGTCCGCTACGTCAGGGGCGTAAACGGTCAAGGTGCCGGTGGCCTTGGGATGAATGGCAAGCGGGGTATCGGTTTGCTCGACGTACCAGCGCACAAATTCCCGAATATCGGTGTCCTGCATTTGCACAGGCGTGGCGTGAGCGGTGATCGAGAGGGTGGCAAGGGTGAACCCGGCGACGGTGTTAGCAGCGAATTTCAGCATGGGAGACTCCATTTTCTACGCGAACAAGGCAGGCGCTAACGGGGACGATGCGAAAGCCTTGGCGGGCGAGATCGTCGGTGGTTAGGGACTGCTGGTCGCTATCAATGAGGCGGTAGGTAATTTGATCGCCAAGCTGGGTAAAACTGGCGATACGGGTGTTGCTCAGATCGGGCAACTCAGGCGGTGGCGTGTCGTCCTGGGAACGGGCGTTAACGCGGTCGGCCACCAGGACCGAGACGGTAAGGAATGCGCCCAGGGCAAACGACGCCAGGGAAAGAACCGGACGGTTAAAGCGCTTCCAGTAGATGTGCGTCATCTTCATGTAGAACCTCGCATCCCGAGGCACGCGAAACATGCCGTGGGTGTACCAGGGCGGCAGCATCGAATACGTGCCGTGGGGGTAGTTGTCGGAGAAGGCTTGTTTGGTGTCGTAAGCGGGGTAGAGGGCGCGGCCGGTGTAGGTCCAGCGTTCCACGGTGAGGCTTTGCGGCGAGTCGCCGTATTTGACGATGCCAAGGTGGACCTTGGGCAGCGGCATTTTTTTGCCCATGAATAGGGAGTAAAGCGCGCCGACAAAGGGAACGGTGACGCGATCCAGGCGACGGCAGTACACCACGTGTTCGGCAAGGGCCACTCGGGCCTGCTTGTCCATGATCGATAAGTCCTGGATCAGAAAAATGATGTCCCAACCGAGTTTTCGGGCATGCAGGAACCAATTAATCACGTCCTGGCGGCTTTTATCGTTCCAGGATCGGGCGTTGAACCAGGTGCCGCATTCATCCAGGACCAAGAGACCGTTGTTGCTTTCGTCGTAATCCTCGGTACCGGTGCCGATAGCCTTCAAGTCGGCCAGGACCGGTTTATCAGGGATGCGAAAGCAGCGGGTTTGCTTGGCCTTCTCGCCAATCAGCTGATCCAGGTTCAAGTCCAGGTTGGTGGCCACCTTGCAGCCCTGGACCAGTTTGTCCTTGATCTTGCCGACGGCGACCAGGGTTTTACCGGCACCGAGTTTGCCAGTGACGACGTAGACAGCCATTAGAGAACGGGCCTCCCTTGCTCCCAGTCGATCAGCTGCTTTTTCTGCTGGAAGACCCACACGGCGATCTTGCTGCTGTAAATCGCGGCCATGCAGGCTTCAAAGTTGCTGGGTTTTATCGCCCCGATGCCCTGGGCAAGCGCTGACGGAAGGGTCGCACTCAGGCCGTTGATAATCGCGGCCAGGGTGCCCCCCAAGGCGACCAGGAGCGTGATATAGAGTGTTGTCCAGACCAGCATCCCCGCGAGACGGTTGGTAAAGCGGGCGGCGATGCGGGTGATGAACCATTCCAGGACGCGGGAGAAAAAGCCGATAATCGCGCCCATGCCAAGTAATGCAGGCAAAGCCATTTATGCGGTCCTCTGACTGGAGCGGAAGAAGGTGTCCACGACGCTAACGACCGTCCAGAAATAGACGATCCAGGTCAGCCATTGCTGAATGGTGGTGAACGCACGACAGGAAATTTCCATGGGGCCAAACTGCATGGGGGTGCAGCTGCCGGAGGGGAGCGAAGGCAAGCGGGAGGTGACCTGTTCTGCAATGCTTGAGGACTCGTCTTCGCCGATTTGACCCATCAGGCCGCGTACTTCATCGCCGTACTCGGCTTCTTCCTGGCTAACACCGTCCAGGGTTTCATCCATGCCGGAGGAATCGAACAGATCATCACCGCTGCCCAGGTCTTCGGTGAAGGTGTCGGCCAGATCATCGACAAAGCCATCCAAGGCGTCGGTGATACCCTCTAAGAGGCCATCGGCTGCCCCGTCTATGATGTCGGAGAGAGTATCGGTTTGACCGTTAATCGCGCCGGTAATGTCGCCGGACATAGCATCAATGGCGGACTGGTTGGCTTGGCCAGCAGATCCCACCGCCTCAATGATGCCGGATTCATCAAATTCAAAATCCGGCACGCTAGAGCCGCCATCGGAACCGCCACCAGAGCCACCATCGGAACCGCCGCCGTTATCGTTGTCATCGTCGTCGTTAGAGCCACCGTCATCACCACCGGAACCACTACCCCCATCATCTCCAGGGTTATCGGGATCGGTGGGATCGGAGCCGCCAGTATCGCCGCTATCGTTACCATCGCCACCACCAGAACCACCGCCCGAATTAGGGTTGCTATAGGTATTGCCATCGGAGCCAACGTACTCGAAGTAATCAGGCGCTGAGTCCCAATCAACCATGTAGTCGGTATCGCCGATCGTGACGCAGGAAGAATTGTCAGTGCAGGAAGACTCGCCAAGTGGGGTTAAATAGTCAGGAACGTTAAGATCAATCTCAGAGTAAGTACCTTCTGAATCCCCACCAGGCCAGGCACCGTTTAAAGAGGAGTCTTGCGACCAGGTGCCATATTCATCAGTCGAAATGGATTCAACCGATACAATGCATTCGCCGGAAGCATCGCAGGCTTCAACGCCCCCTGTTGATGATACAGAGCAAGCGCCGCCATGAGTCTTAAAAGAACCGCCTGCATTCAGGGCGTTAGCAGCACCAGATGAGACGCGAATGGTTGAGCCATTAGAAGACTGACACTTCTCATCATCAACTTTAGGCAGGGCATTAGGATTCGATAAAACAAAACTATTATATTGATCATCATTATTACACCAATCTTCATCAGAAGAACAAGTGCTGATGGAACCTTCTTTTAAATTGGCATTATTAATATAGCCATTTGGCGATGTTTGAACTCTTCCCATACAAATAAAACCGCCAGGACCATCAGAAGACACATAACCAAAAGATATGCTATCCGAAAAGTCATAAGCAGAGCAGGCACCAGCAGGAGAAGAATGCTTAGAGGCAGAAGTAAGGTAATAGGTTTTACCCGCAAAAGCATGCAAAGAAAACACCATTAAAAAAGGCGCTAAAAGAAGTGGTAAAACGGCTTTTTTAATCATGTTCCCCTCGCTATTGAAAAAGGGGCGTTTCCGCCCCTTGTTGATTCCATGAGGCACCGGCTTAAGAAGCGCGGTTAGCGAACTTCTTGAACAGCTTGATGCCGATTAATGCGGCGGTGATGGAGGCGACGACCGGCCAGGCGTAACCGGCCATATCCGCACCGGCGGATTGCACCTCACTAAAGGCCGCTTCTGCGCCGGTAGGGGCTGTTTGTGCATGGGCAGCGGCTGAAGCGACCAGAAGGGCAGCACCGCCAGCGACTTTGCCGCGTGTGTCAGTGGCGGCTTGTTTTACGTGTTGTGCGATGGTTTTAAAGGTCATGAGACAGACTCCATAAAGCGTTTTACCGTCAGAATGATGTGTCCAAACGCCCACCCGAGGGCGTAGGACGTGAAAAGGGAACCAACAACAAACGTTAGGCTTGGTTCGTTCATCGTTGGCCCCCATTTATCGCGCCGATCCCGAACGTCAGAACGAGGCCGACGCAATAAACCAGGAGCCACAGACCGGAGATTTCGCTAGTGTCCATGGCTCGAAATCCTATTTTTTGTCGCCGCTGGCGGCGGGTTGTGGCTGGCTGCCGGTGCCGCTGGGTTTGCGGGCGGCGAGGACGTGCATCGTGGCTTTGCCACCTGATGAACGAAATTCGATATCGAGTTCCAGGGGGCACGGCATATGCGGGGCATAGGCGTGCAGCTGGTCGAGAATTTCATAGGGCGCTGACATGGTGCTGACCTGGTTGCCCAACTGGTTTTCGTTGTCGGGTGCCGAGGGCTGCATGATGGTGACTTTTGCGCCTTTGACGCCGTTGTCCATGCTGTAGCGTGATGCGCCGATGACGTGGGCTTGAATGGTGTTGATCATGGTTAGGGTTCCTTTTCGTTAGCGTTGGGTTCTGGCGGCTTGGGTTAGGCAGTAGTCCGCGAGAATGGCTAGCTCAGTGGTATCAGGGGTCACACCGTCCAGTAGTAACGTCAGGTGTTCGGCCTGGGCGTAGTACGTCGCGGCGCGTGCATAATCTCGGCCATGCAGGCACCGCTGGCCCCGCTCCCTCAGAGCTCGGGAATCGAGGCAGGGGGAGTCCCCTGCCCGCCCTCCGTGGCCCTCTGGTCGAAATGCACGGCAGTCCACACCGGCACGGCTGTCAACCGCTCGTGCCTCGGGTGTGACAGCCGCGCCGGTGCGGACTCGGGAAGCCGTGCGACCGACGGGCGACGGATGACGGGCAGGGGACATGGGATCAGGCCCCGTTGCCGTGGGGAGCGGGGGAGGCATCACCGGCCGGTGCATCCAGCGGTGCCTTGTCGCCGCGTTCCAGTTGGGTAAGGCCGCTTTGAATCAGGCGTTCCCCCAGGGCGGAGGGGGTGAGGCCGTTGGTGCCTGCCTGGATCAAGTACCGACTGTGGATCTCCTGGTCGAGGAAGACCCGAATAGGCTGTTTTTTACTCATGTGCATAACTCCAAAAGGGCTAAAGGCCGTTGTGGATAACGGACGGCGGGTTAGCCGTGGGGGTGTGGATAGATGCGCCGGTACCACAATCGCCGAGGGACAAGGGGAGGCGTCGACCGGTGTGGGCGCAGGTACGTCGGCCAGGGCAAGGCCGTAGTGCTTGGCGAGATAGGCCAGCGCTTGCTGGTAGGTGTCGAAAACGATGCTGTAACGCTGGCCGTTGTCGATGTCGGCCGTGCGTAGGATGGTGGCGTCGTCGAGATCGAGGGCGAGCATGTGAGCCGCTGGGACGTTGATGAAGTTGAACCCGCCACCTTCAACATCTTTAACAACATGCTGGTGAAGCAACACCACGCCAGGAGCGCGCTGATCGTCCATCAGGAGCTCTTGTACCTTGATAGCGAAGGTATTGGTGTCCAGGAGCGTGTCAGGCGCTGTGAGGGTAACAGCAGGCGATAGGGGAGCGATTGCGTTCATTAGTGCCAGTCCTCCGATTGAAGGCACTCAGCGGTAAAGAGCGCGACGTTGACGAGACGACGACGGCCGACCTTGATAAGCGGGAGGTTTCCCTGGTTGAGCTGGCCCCGGACGGTGTCGGGGGTAAGGCCGGATAGCTCGGAGAAACGCTCGACCGTCATAACGGGCACCTGGGGTGCGGGGACGTGGGGCGAATTGCTCGTTTCCATGCTGTACCTGCTCGCTGTGGCATGTTGTGGTATCTTCAAAACCAGCAATCTTGAAAATCAAAGCGGTGTAGATTGATTGCTGAGCCGGTGTACCAATTAATTGGTAGCCTATGTAATTAGTATACGAAGAAGTTGGTATATGTCCAGTGATCTAGCCCAAAAAATGCGAGAAATTCGTGAGGTCGAAACATCTGGCCGCGCAGAATTCGCGCAACTTATTGGTTTTAATAAAAAAACAGTTGAGAGTATCGAGCAGGCTGGACGTGCCCCCAAAGGGGAAATGCTGCAAGCCATTTGCCAGCAATGGCCGAAGTACACGCTTTGGCTGATGACTGGTCAGACGGATGAGACGTGTGGCCAGGTAAGCCCCGAGTTAGAGAAGGCACGCCGGACGTTGAAGAAAACAGGGACGGATACCGACTAGCCCAACGGGCTGTGTATAAATGGTTCCAGGGAGGAAGGCATTGTGGATAAGGGGAATAGGGAGCAAGGGCTGTGGAAGAAGCGAGAGAAGCATTTCACCAGATTTTGAAAATGGCGATCCTGTTTGGTGGGGTGGCCATTTTTTATGTATGGGTTGAAAGTAAATTGATTAAAAAGTGGAAAAATAAACGAAAGTGATATTTATATATGGTAAATTTTATTTTTTAACAAGGGGTTTATATGAATGAGATTGTTAAGCTCATTAGTTCTTTATCTGTTTTGATAGCAGCTTTTGCTGGTTTAAACGCAATAAATAAATGGAAAGCCGAAAAGTTTGACAAAGAAAAAATCCATTACATGGAAAGGTTTTATAATTCATTGATATCTTGTAAATCAAATTTCTATGATTTTAGAAAAGGAAACTTTGATGAAAACTGTTACATAGAGCAAATTCAAGAAGTGGTAAATTACGGCGGGAGCTTTGAGCAGGATGAGGAAGAGGAAATGCCATATGGACCTTTAGGTTATTTTATAAAAGATAAGAAAGCTGGCTTTTCCAATATTAGAAAAAGCAATTACAAATCAAAAAACCTTTTAGAGAAGTACATGAAATTTTCAGGCGGTTATCCAGCTTTTTATTACAATATATTCGATAGCTTAAAAAGGGAGTTGGAGAATTGTATATATAATGTAAGATTTAATTATAACAATAAGTTTGAAGATAGAGATTTGGATGCAGAGGTGAAGTTAAAAAGGTATTTTGATGAATCAAGCAATGCGCAGATATTTGATGTCCTCATGCTTCATAATGAATTTAGATCTATTGACGTAAATAGATTGATAACTATAGATAGCTTTGATGATTTTTTTAAAAAGTTAGTCGTTCTGAGTGGTTTAGAAGTTAGGTTTGAACATTCGAGCGTTATTATGAAACCATTTAAATTCATGAAGATTTTTTATTTGAAGCATGATCTAAGAAGTAGTGTTATATTTGGTGTTGGTGATATTTTTTTATACATAGATGTAGACGGAAGTTTTGTTAGAAAAGAGGCGAATGGAAAAAAATTATCATGCTTCGAAAAGGATATAAGAAAAGGTTTGTTTAGGAGGGAGGTCTATTACATGAGTAAGCAGGTTTTTTTAGAATGATTATTAAGTCAAGGGTTGCTTTAACTTTTGATTTAATTTTTTGGTAATATTTGCTGCGTTGACTTATTAAAAAAATACAAAAGGAAAAGATGAGCGAATTTACTCTTGAGGTTATCTACGTTAAGACGAAGTATTGCTTAAGGAATCAAAGAGAATATATTTTATTTCAAATATTATTTAAGGGTGCATAACAATCATAATAATGGAAAATTGGGGTTGAGAAAACTGTCCACGGAAGTATGCCAAAACATGCCAGAATAGATTTTAAGTTGCGGGTAACTATTTGATTTAGCAATTTTTATGCCGTATTGGTACATTATTTAAGAATCTTGTAATCAGTAGGTCCCGGGTTCGACTCCTGGTGTCGGCACCACTAAAAAGTGGTTTAGAAACAGCACGTTAAAGAATTTTAAAAGGCCGCCTTCTAGGGCGGTTTTTTTGTGGGTGTCTACAAAGTGTCCACAGCGTAGACATTGCCAATGGGATGGCTTGGCGGCTTGTTTCATCCGCCCGTTGGTGTGATCAATACCCCGTCATCTCCAGATAGCCAACCCCGACATTTTCCTGCGTTTCTGCCTGGCGAACCACGACATCGCCTTCCCAGTAGGGTACCGAAGTGGGCATCCAGCGATTGGGGTGGCGTGCCTCTACGATAAGTTGTAACCCAGCATCGGGCAGCGTGAGCGACCAGCGCGTAGGGATGTCTCGGTTGGCTACGGTCTGGGTTTCCAGCGGCGTCAGCGTGACGCGGTCGGCGCCGATGAGCTGGGTCTGCCCATCCACCGAGATTAAATGGGCAAAGACATAGTCGCCCCCGGCTTCGCCGCCGCCTCTTAACCGATAGGCCATCAGCTTGCGCCCATCGTCCAGGTGCAGCGAAAACCAGTCCCAGCCGGTTTGTTCCTGGGAGAGCAATTGGCTGCTCCATTCGCGGTCCAGCCAGCCTTGGCCGCTGACCTCGCGGGTTTCGCCGCTGAGCGTGACACGGCCGGTGATGCTTAAAAACGGCTGGCTGTAGTAGCGTGATCCCTGACCCTCGACGGTTTTCGCATTAAACCCATTTTCTCCGTGCCAGACCAATGGGCCTTGAGCGCTGAGGGTAAGCGTGTAACCGAACCGGTCTGCGCCCTCACCGCTGTAGGCTTGTAGCGTAAAATCCTCGAAGTTGGCGCCGGGCGGGCTTTCGAGTAACCAGTCATCAATCCAGGCCTGAAACGGCGCAGCTTCGGCGCCTGCCTGCCCATTGGTGTGTTCACTGTGGCTGCGCGCAAAGCGCTCGGCGGCAACGTGCGTTTCTCCCCGGGAAATCCCCAGGTGCGCCATCCATACCTGGTCGGCTGCCCATGGCGACGGCGCAGGGCGCTCGTCAGGGGGTGTCAGCGCTTGGCGAAACAGCGTCCATTGAAGGCCGAGCGGCTCGCCCTTGTCGTCTTCAAGATTGGCGGTCAGGTACCACCATTCGATGCGGTAGTCGGGGTGCGACCCGTGATCCCGGGGGAAGCTCAATGGCGTGGACGCATCCGCCTGAGCAAATTCCTCCGCGTTTTCACCCAGACCCGCAAACCCCTGGGGCGCCGCATCGGAAGGGGATTCCTGGCAGCCGATGAGGGTGGCACATGCCATCGCCACGAGCGCAGTCGATAACCGGAAATAATTCATGTGGCCCCCTGGTTTAGCATCGCCTGGGGAGAGGTACGCCACAGCTGAATTGATGGCAGGGCGGCGGCGGCCAAGGCCACGCCCAACGCGGTGATCAGCGTGATGAGTATGTCCCATGGGAAAAGGTAGAGCGGTAGCCGCCAGCCAAATGCCGCAACGTTGATGATTGCCACGAGCGTCCAGGTGATGGCAATGCCCAGCGGAATCGCCACCACCCCGGTAAACAGTGCCAGCCCGCCGAGTTGAAAAAGCGGCAGGAAGGTCAGCGTTTTGCGCGGCACGCCGAGTGCCCATAGCGAAGCCAGCTGGCGCCGTCGTTCTCGCGCCTGGGCCAGCAACGTGGCGAGCAGCGCTAATGCCGCCACGCCCAGGGTGAGACCATTCAATGCGCGGGTGATGGTAAAGGTGCGTTCGAAAATTTGCGTCGCCAGCCGTTTGATTTCCTGTTGATCGACCATCGCCTCCGTGGATACGTCAAAGCGATCAGTCATTGCCTGTCGCAATGCCTGGCGGTCGGCGCGGTCGTTGACCACCAGCCCTATCGAGGCAACTTCGCCGCCGAAGCGTTGAATCAGCACTTCGGTGGGTACCAGGATCTGCTGGCGTGGGTTGCCGTAGTCAGGGTAAACCGCGGCAATCTCAAATGGCCTCGCCCCTTGCGGGGTATCCAGCGTGACCGCGTCACCCGGTACGAGTTGTTGTGCCACGGCCATCTGCTCGTTGATAAACACGCTATTCGCCGATAACGCTGCCCATGCAGTGGGTCTTCCTTCGGTTGTATCAAGCAGCGGCCAGCGGTCGGTGATGGTGGGTGCAGGGGTAATGCCGAACAGCGCAATGCGCTTGCGGGTACCCTGTTCTTGTGCGTCGTCCATCGCCAGCAGGTCGACGCTGCCGCGAGCGGTGGGCAGTGTTTCAGCAACGTCAGGTCGCGCATCGAGCCAATCCAGCATGGGTGCCAAGGTCGATGGCGAGGCATTGACATATAACGGGGCGGCCAACCGTTGGTCCAGCCAGTCCAGGAAGGTAAGGCGAAAGCCACCGACCATGCTGCTGACGCCCAGGTTGGTGGCAAGCGCAATCAGCAACGCCATCATGGCCAGGGAAAGTCGCGGCAGCTGTAGCTGAATATCGGCGACCGCCCAGTGGGCAAGCGGGTGACGGCGGAGCCATCGCTGCAGGAGATGGAGCACCCCATTTATCAGCGGCGGCAGGCATAGCGCGCTGCTCAGCAGTAGCGCGGCAACAAACCCAAAGCTTATCAGCACACCCTGGCCGGGCGGCAGTAGACTAAGCCACAGTACTAACCCCAAGGCGAGAACGGCCACCGCGGCGGCACCCAGTGTCATGCGGTTTAGCTGGCGCTGGTAGGCTAGTCGCCATGCCTGGGATTGGCCCAGTGCCAACACATTGAGGCGAGCCGCCCGCCAAAGCACACCGCTGCCCGCCAGCAGCAGGCCGCCGAAGGTAATCGCCAGGCTGCCCACCCAGTAGTGCCACGGCAGCACCAGGCTGCGATTGACGTCGGCTTGATAAAGTGACGACAGCGTCGTGGCGACATCAGGGAGTAGCTGGCCTGCCAGCCAAATGCCGCTGGCGAGCCCAAGCGCTGCGCCCAGGACGCCGAATACCAGCAATTCAAGCAGAATGGCCATGACGAGCGTGGCGGCGGGGACGCCCAGGGCGCGCAGCGTTCTTAGTGTGGTGAGGCGCTGTTCCATGGCAAGTCCCAGTGCGGCCTGGACGATAAACAGGCCGACGACTAATGACAGCAGTGCCAGGGCGGTGAGGTTGAGATGGAAGCTTTCGGTGAGCTGCTCTGGGGATGCCAGTGTAGCGGCGCGGGTGAGCCGATAGCCTTCGGGCGCTGTGGATAGCGCACCCGGGGCGGTGACCAGTTGGCTCAAGGTGTTATCGCGGTCTAGCAAGAGGGCGGCTGCGGCGATGTCCATCACCAGGGTGTTCGGCGGAAGGTCGGTGCGCAGCGCCAGTGGCGGAAGGCGCTGGCCGCTATCTTCAATACTATCTCCAGCTCTGTCTTCAGCACTATCTCCAGCTCTGTCTCCAGCACTATCGACAGCAGGTGTCATGCCTGGCGCCTGCTGTCGAGAAAGCCCCAGCAAGTCGAGCGTGTCGGGAGCGAGCCGGGTTTGCCAGGGTGGCGTGATAAAGGCCGTTAACGCGGCACCGCTGGCGCCCAGCGTGTTGCTGCTTGGCAAGGTGAGCGGCTCAATGCCGACGATGGTCAGGCGTTCCCCATCGATTTCCAGGGTGCCTTCCAGTATCGGAGAGACGGGGAAGCCTTCTCGACGCAGTCTCAGGTAGTCCTCGCGGGTGAGTGGTTGGCCATCGCGCCGCGACAGCTCGTCAAGGTTGGCACTGAACAGTGCATTGGCACGGGCATAGCTGTCCTTGGCGGTGGCGTTAACGGCCTGGACGCTGCTCCACAGGGCGCTTGCGACCCACAGACCCAGCAATAGCATGGCTAGCTGCCCTGGATGGCGCCGGTAGTGGGCCAGTAATGTCGCCAGCACGCGCAGGATCATGAAGCGTTATCCTCCAGGCGCCCCAGGTGGAGGTGTACCAGGCGGTCGAGCGGTGCTGCGACGCGAGCGCTGTGCGTCACCATCAATAACGCACAGCGCGTCTCTTTCACCAGATCGAGCAATAGCCCGAGGACCGTATCCGCGCTTTGCTCGTCCAGGTTGCCGGTGGGCTCATCCGCTAGCAACAGGCGGGGACGAGCGGCCAGCGCGCGACCAATCGCCAGACGCTGCTGTTGGCCACCCGACAGCTGCTCGGGATAGTAGGCCTCGCGACCGGAAAGCCCCAGACGCGCCATCAGGTGGGCAGTCCATTCTGCGTCCTCGCGGTCTGCCAGGCGCGCCTGGAGTCGCAGGTTATCGATGACGCTCAGGCTGGGCACCAGATGGAACTGCTGAAACACGAGCCCCAGCGACTGGCGACGCAGTCTGGCGCGAGCAGGCTCATCCAGGGAGGAGAGCGCATGACCGTCAATGCAGATCTCGCCGTCACTGGGCAAATCCAGGCCTGCCGCCAAATGCAGCAGCGTGGATTTGCCACTGCCCGATTCGCCCATCAAGGCCAGGCTATCGCCCTGTTGGAGCGTCAGGTTGATACCGTTGAGGACTGGCAATGTCCCCTGCGGGGTGCTGAAGGTTTTGTGTACCTGATGCAGGACCAGCATGGGGTCTCCTGTTGCCCGCAAAACGATGGGTTATAAAGTATACAGATATTTTACTTGTAGTTTATATTGTATCGATTTTGTAATGGATAGGCTGAAAACTACCGGTGCGTGTGGGGGTGGTAGGTACTGTCTTGAATGGGCTGAATCGGACTGTATACACTGTAAGACCTTCCCTGGATGTACAGGCGCAAAAGAGTGAATTTTTTTCACGTAACCCATGTTATGGGGTGCGCATGTACGACTTGCAGGGAAGCTGAGGTTGTCTACCTTGTGCACTGCAAGATGAGTTACCTGAAATTGATCTGAAATTTAATCATACAAGGAGTGGATTAGATGACAGTCAGCAACACACCTCTCAATGTTGTTAACACACACAAGCAATATAGCGAAATGACAGACATGCCGTCTGCTCAGTTTTCGATGGTCAAGGATCCCTATCCATCGCGGCTGGCTAACGCCCCAGCGTCACTCTGGCAACCGCGCCAGGAGTCAGTGGTGAAAGGTCGGCACTTGTCTGGCCCTCTCAGCCAGGCGCAACTCGACGAGTTCGAACGCAAAGGGTTTCTGTTTATCCCTGACCTGATCGTCGGTTCAGAGCTTGATGAGCTGCGTCGGGAGTTGCGGGCACTAATGAATCATGATGCCTATCGGGATAAACCGTATAGCGTTACCGAGCCGGAAAGTCAGGAGATCCGTTCGCTGTTTGCCGTGCATCTTCTCTCGCAGCGCATGGGTGAGCTCGCCCGGGATGAGCGCCTGGCGGGGGCTGCGCGGCAACTGATCGGCGCCGAGCCCTATGTGCATCAGTCGCGCATCAATTATAAGCCTGGGTTTGCCGGCAAAGGTTTCAACTGGCACTCCGACTTTGAAACCTGGCACGCTGAAGACGGGATGCCCAACATGCATGCCGTGAGCGCCTCACTGATTCTGACAGAAAACCACGAATTTAATGGCCCTTTGATGTTGATCCCAGGGTCGCACAAGAAATTCGTGCCGTGTCTGGGGGAAACGCCAGGAGACAACTACAAAAGCTCACTTAAAGCGCAGGAAGTTGGCGTGCCAAGCAAAGAAGCACTGACGGAACTGGTCGCCGAGCATGGTATTGAGGCGCCCAAGGGTCAGGCAGGTGGCCTGTTGCTGTTTGACTGCAACACGCTGCATGCTTCCAATGCCAACCTGTCGCCAGATCCGCGCAGCAACGTTTTTTTTGTGTTTAACCGTCCGGATAACCGTTGCCGCGAGCCTTATGCAGCACCAGCATCGCGTCCTGGCTTTCTTGCCCACGAACCTGATGACGACGTCCAGTCGTTAACAGCGCCATCCCGGTAAATTAACCCGGTAACCACTCAGGTGTGGAACAATCGCATGGCTGGGGTAGACTGGTGCGCTTGCTACTGTGTGTGCATCATAAGGAGTCACCCCATCATGCGTTTTGTTCCCCAATTTACCGATGGTCAAGCGTTTCCCTACGAGCTGGGCAAGGTTGTGTGTGTTGGGCGCAACTATGCTGACCACGCTAAAGAGCTGGATAATCCGGTTCCCACCCAGCCACTGCTGTTTATCAAACCGGCGACCAGCGTCGTGGATATTCAGCAGCCGTTGTCACCTCCCTTTCAACGTGGCGATGTTCACTACGAGACTGAACTGGCCCTGTTAGTCGGCAAAACCATCAGTGATGCGACGCCGGATGAAGCCAGTGCAGCGATTGTCGGGCTGGGGCTGGCGCTTGATTTAACGCTGCGCGATGTTCAAACCGAACTGAAAGACAAAGGACATCCCTGGGAGGTTGCCAAGGCATTTGACGGTGCCTGCCCGCTGTCGCCGTTTCTACCATTGAGCCGCGAACCAAATTGGAACGCGCTGTCCTTCAAGCTGGAGATTGACGGTGAAGAACGCCAGCACGGTGAGGGGGCGGACATGATTTTCACCATCCCTACCCTGGTCGCAGAGATGAGCCGTCATTTCACCCTGGAAGCAGGAGACGTCATTTTAACCGGGACGCCCTCGGGAGTGGGTGAGCTGCCACGTGGCGCCACGCTGCACATGACGCTGACCGGTGGTTTGGATATTACCACCAGCGTGGTTGAGTGAGCCGCTGACAGTAAAAGGCCACCGACAGCGTCGGTGGCCTTAGTTTTGACAAAGGCGGGTAAGCCAACGCTATTCCAGGTAGGTGTAGCCTTCCAATCCGTCGCTCAAGCTGGCGGCAAAACGTGCCTGCTCGCTGGCGGAAAAACCACTGGTAGCCAACTGTTCAGTGAGCTTTTGCTTCAATACCCGGGCATCGAAGTTCACGTAGGCGAGCACCTCCGCCACCGTATCCCCGGCCTGAGCATTGGACAGCTGCCACTCACCGTCGGGGCCCAGAGCCGCATCCACTGAGTCGGTATCGCCGAAAAGGTTGTGCAAGTCACCGAGAATTTCCTGATAAGCCCCCACCAGGAAAAAGCCCAGCCAGCGCTCATCCTCGGTTGCCCACTCAGGAATCGGCAAGGTGCTTTCAACGCCCTGGCCGTCCACATAGCTATCGATGCGGCCATCGGAGTCGCAGGTGATGTCCTGGATAATCGCTCGACGCGTCGGAGGTTGATCCAGCCCGCTTAACGGCAGTACCGGGAAAATCTGCTCGATGCCCCAGACATCGGGCACTGACTGGAACAGCGAGAAGTTGACGAAGAGCTTGTCGGCCAGCTTCTCCGCGAGCTCATCCATGATGTCGCGATGCGCCCGGTTGCGCGTATCCAGTTGGCTGCGCAGTCTTGCGCACGCGGCCATATACAGGCGCTCGCCTTCGGCGCGGGCATTGATATCGCTGAGCCCCAGCACGAAGCGGTCCTGTAATTCGCTGACCGCCTGGAACAAATCATGCCACGCCTCGACCAGCACGCGAGGTTCCTGGGGTTCTGCCAACTGCTCAAAGACGCGCCATAACGCGGCTACTTGCAGATCATCCTGTTGGGAACGCTCGGGCGGCGTGTCGTCGATACGCTCATCGCCAATCACATTGGTAATCAGCACGGCATGATGGGCGGTTAGTGCCCGGCCGGACTCGCTGATCAGGTGCGGCTGGGGCAGCTTGGCATCCTGGCAGAGCTGGGCAAAGGCACTGACCACGTTGCGGGCATACTCGCGCATTGAATAGTTGGCCGAGCAGTCGCTGCGCGACCGGGTGCCTTCATAATCGATACCCAGGCCACCGCCCACATCGACGGTATCAATCGGGGCACCCAGGGTAATCAGGTTTTGATAGAAGCGGGCACACTCACGCAGACCACGCTGAATATCGCGGATATTGGCAATCTGCGAACCCAGATGGAAGTGCACAAGCTGCAGGCTATCGAGGGCTTTCTGAGTACGCAGAGTCTCCACGACGGACAGAATCTGGCTGGCGGTAAGGCCAAACTTGGATTTTTCGCCGCCGGTATTTTGCCACTTGCCTTTGCCGACGGAAGCAAGCCGAGCGCGCAAGCCGATACGCGGCGTCACGTCCAGCTCACGAGCCTCTTCAAGAATGACGTCGAGCTCTGAGAGTTTTTCGACTACCAGGTAAACCCGGTGGCCGAGTTTCTCGCCCAGCAATGCCAGTCGGATGTACTCACGATCTTTATAGCCGTTACACACGATCAGCGAAGAGCCGCCCTCCGAGAGGGCAAGCACTGCCAGCAATTCGGGCTTGCTGCCGGCTTCCAGGCCGACACGACCGCGGCCGCGTTCGGCGGTGGCCAGGATTTCCTCCACCACGCGTCGTTGCTGGTTGACCTTGATAGGGTAAACCGCCGTATAGCCGCCCGCATAGTCGAGCTCTTGCATGGCGACGTCAAAAGCGCCGCAAAGTTGCTCAACGCGATCGTGAAGGATGTCGCTGAAACGCACCAGTACCGGTAGGCGTAACCCGGTTTTCTGAAGTTGGCGCACGAGGCTGCTCAGCGGCAGTGCCGGCCCCTCGGCCGCGTTGCCTAATGGCCTCACCAGTGCCTGGCCCTGGTCATCCACATCGAAGTAGCCACTCCCCCACTGGTCAATGTTCCAGGTGCGACGAGCACGCTGGGCTGAACGGGTGGTGGACGCTTCGCTCATGAAGATGCCTCGGGTAGTGGTAATGCACCATGGGTGATGCGCGCTTTCAGGATGGTTCGGAAACGGTCGGGGTCATGGGGGGTCAAGTCGTGGGCGGGTGGGTCCACGTAAACCACCAGCAGGCGCGAGAGCCAGTAGCGCAGCGCTGTCATGCGCAGCATGGTCGGCCACAGTGCTTGCTCATCCGCCGTTAATGGACGGCGGGCCTGATACGCACTAAGGATGGCCGCATAGCGTTCGCTGTTCAGCGTACCGTCCCCATTGGAAGCCCAGTCGTTAATGACAATGGCGAGGTCAAACAGCAAGTCACCGGTGCAGCCATTGTAAAAGTCGATAATGCCGCCAAGCTCGTCGCCTTCAAACAGCGTGTTGTCGCGGAAAAGGTCGCCATGAAGCGCGCCCTGGGGCAACTCATCGTGTTGGGCGAAGGCACTTTCGAAGTCATCGACCTCGTCTTTCATCAGCGTCTGGTCATCAGGACTCAGGTAAGTCAGCACCCTGTGATGCATGGCATGTAGCCAATGCAGGTCCCGCGGATTGGGGCGATGCCCGGGAAAGTGCTTTGACACCACGTGCATTCGCCCAAGGGTATCGCCCAGCGCATGGCATTGGGCCAGATTGGGTGCCTCTGGGTGACGACCCCGCAAGCGCGGAAACATTAGCGCGGGCTTGCCGGCCAAGCTGTGAAGCGCAACGCCATCGCGGTCGTGAACGGTGCCGGGGACGGGCAGACGGTGCTCATCCAGGTAGTCCAATAACTCGACAAAAAACGGCAGCTCGGCATGCTCGCCCTGTTCGAACAGGGTCAATACCAGTTCGCGATGGTCGGTGGTCACAAAGAACGTCGAATTTTCTGTGCCCGCCGCGACGCCCTGAAGGGAAACGAAGCTGCCAACATCAAATTTTTCTAAAAACGTAGCGACCTGTGCGTCGCTAAGCGGAGTGAATACAGCCATGAGAATCTCGCCCAGGTTGCTAAGCCCATTATTGTAGCGGCTTGATGCATCAGTTGGCAGCGTTGTGTCATGTTGAATAACACATGCCATCATCTTGGGTCTGCAGTGTTGGCGCCGAACGCGTATCATGGAAAGTTGATGTCTTACTGTTTGCCAACAATGGAATTTGGTTATGGCCCGTGCTCCGATCGTGCTTGTCGATGGCTCCTCTTACCTGTACCGCGCGTTTCATGCGCTGCCGCCGCTAACCACCTCCAATGGCCAGCCTACGGGCGCCGTGAAGGGGGTGCTGAACATGCTCAAACGGCTGATCAAGGATTATCCCGAAAGCCCCATGGCCGTCGTTTTTGACGCGCCGGGTAAGACCTTTCGCGATGACCTGTACAGCGACTACAAGGCCCATCGGCCGCCGATGCCCGACGACCTGCGGAGTCAGGTCAAGCCACTGCACGAGTGCGTGAAAGCTCTCGGCCTGCCGCTGCTGTGTATTGAAGGTGTTGAAGCTGACGACGTGATTGGCACCCTGGCCCACCATGCCACTCAGGCAGGGCGCGACGCGGTGATCTCTACTGGCGATAAGGACATGGCGCAACTGGTCAATGCCCATATCACGCTGGTCAATACCATGAAGGATGAGACGCTGGATGAGGCAGGCGTTGAGCAGAAATTCGGTCTGCCGCCCGCATTGGTCATCGATTTTCTCGCCTTGATGGGCGACAAGGTCGATAACATTCCCGGCGTGCCAGGGGTCGGGGAAAAAACTGCCATTGGCTTGCTTCAGGGCATGGGCGGGGGGTTGGATACCATTTATGGAGATCTGGACCGGGTTAAAACCTTGTCATTCCGGGGTGCCAAAACGTTGCCCAAAAAACTGGAAGAACACCGTGAGCAGGCGTTTCTTTCTTATCAACTTGCTACCATCAAGATCGATTGTGAGTTGCCCGTGGGGCTGGACGACCTGGACATCGCACACCCAGATCGTGAAGCGCTGGTAGAGCTCTACAAAGAGATGGAGTTCAAGCAGTGGCTGGGTGAGCTTCTTGAAGGCCAGGACGAAGGCGTTGATGACGTCAAGAGCGGCGAGCCCGCGCCCGCAAGCGCCGCCGATGATAGCGTTGCCGCCCCCAGCGAGCGACGCGATCATGTGATCGTAGAGCAAAGTGAGCTGGATGCGTGGCTGGAACGCTTGCATAACGCTGAGCGCTTCTGCTTCGACCTGGAAACCACCAGCCTCAACTACATGGACGCCGAAATTGTCGGCATTGGCCTGGCGCTTGAGGCTGGTGAAGCCGCCTATATTCCGGTGGCCCATGATTACCTGGATGCCCCGGCGCAGCTTGACCGCAAAGCGGTATTGACCGCGCTGAAACCGCTGTTGGAAGACATCCATAAAACCAAAATTGGCCAGAACCTCAAGTACGATATTTCCGTGCTGGCCAACTATGATATTGCCGTGGCGGGACCGCTGGCTGACACCATGCTGGCCTCCTACGTGCTGAATTCTACCGCCACGCGACACGACATGGACTCCCTGGCGCTGAAGTATCTGGGTGAAAGCACCATTTCGTTTGAAGACATCGCTGGTAAAGGCGCCAAACAGTTGACCTTCAATCAAGTCGCTCTGGAGCAGGCGGCCCCGTACGCCTGTGAAGACGTGGATATTACCCTGCGGTTGCAGGAAACCCTGCGCCCTCAGGTCGAGCGCGAAGGCCGCCTCGCTGAGGTACTGGATCATCTGGAGCTACCGCTGGTGAGCGTGCTATCGCGCATCGAACGCAATGGCGTGGCGTTGGATGCAGAACGCCTTCATGAGCACAGCCAGCAGTTGGAAACCCGCATCCGTGAGCTGGAAAGCCAGGCGTATGAACTGGCTGGGCGCGAATTCAATCTGGGTTCACCCAAGCAGTTGGGGCAGATTCTGTTTGAAGAACAGAAAATTCCGGTCCTCAAAAAGACCCCCAAAGGTGCTCCTTCGACCGCAGAAGCGGTGCTGGAAGAGCTGGCGCTGGATTACCCGCTGCCCAAGGTGATTATGCAGCACCGTGGGCTTGCCAAGCTGAAGTCCACTTACACCGACAAGCTACCGCGTCTTTTGAACAAAGCCACCGGACGCGTTCACACTAGCTACCATCAGGCGGTCACGGCTACGGGTCGGCTGTCATCGTCCGACCCCAACCTGCAGAACATCCCCATCCGCACCGAAGAAGGCCGCAAGATTCGCCAGGCGTTTGTGGCTCGTCCCGGTTACCGTATTGTGGCGGCCGACTACTCACAGATCGAGCTGCGCATCATGGCGCACCTGTCGGAAGACAAGGGCCTGCTTGAAGCCTTTGCCGAAGGGCGCGATATCCACACGGCCACCGCGGCGGAGGTGTTTGGTACGTCGCTTGAGAACGTCTCCGGCGATCAGCGGCGTAGTGCCAAGGCCATCAACTTTGGCTTGATCTACGGCATGAGCGCCTGGGGCCTGTCGCGCCAGCTGCACATCGAGCGTAACCAGGCGCAAACCTATATCGACCGCTACTTTGATCGCTACCCAGGGGTGGCGCGCTACATGGATCGTATTCGCAGTCAGGCGGCAGAGGACGGCTATGTGGAAACCGTAAGAGGGCGCCGTCTCTACTTACCGGAAATCCACTCGCAAAACCGTAACCGTCGGCAGGGGGCCGAGCGTACCGCGATCAACGCGCCCATGCAGGGCACCGCGGCAGATATCATCAAGCAGGCGATGATCGATGTGGATGCCTGGCTGGCAGAGGGCGAGTTTGACGCGCTAATGGTCATGCAGGTGCACGACGAGCTGGTGTTTGAAGTCGCCGAGGACCAGGTGAAGGCCTTCATTGAAGAGGTGCAGACGCGCATGCAGGGCGCCGTCAAACTGAGTGTGCCCCTCATTGTGGAAGCCGAAAGCGGTAACAACTGGGATGAGGCTCACTGAGGCGGTTGAGCTATCGATATGAACCCATGCGTCGCCTGAAGGCGACGCATGGTGAAGAGATTAACTCTCGATGGGTGCGCGCCAGTCGTCAGAGCCTGATGTGCCTGCGACGGTATGCTCCCAATCAATCTTGCGGTAAGACAGGGATACGTCCATCAACTGAGTAAACTCAGACTTGGTAACGTCTTGGGCGTGCGGCATGCGCAGATTGATATCCACAATGGTGGCGTCGGTTAGTGCCGTAGTAAAGAAATGCTCTTGCTTGCCTTCAACCGACGTGCGGTACCACTTGAGCTCGACGTTGGGCAGCATTTCGCCTGATGCCAGCGCGTTATACATCAACGGAACGGCCTTGTTCAGCGCCACGGTAAACACAAAGGGTTTGTGGGCGCGCTGACCGGAAGGCTGGCCAGATTGTGGATCGGTGGGAACCGTTACCACATGCTTGAATTCCTGCACCAGCATTTCATCTTCGTGACCCTCGACATAAATGTTGCCGACCGAGTCCGGTGTGAATGCGCCTGCCGTAATGTTGCCCTGAGACTGTCCTTCGATGCTGATATAACATGGAGTTGGCATAAAACTGCTCCTAGACGGAATAAATAAAAGAAAAACCCAGTGTGGGTGCTATAAGGCAGCAACTATCGTGCCTAAACTATATTTTTGTTATATTTCATATATTTATTTTAATCTATATGTAAGGCTATTTTAAATTAGGCAATTTTTTGCCTGGTTTTAAGCAAGTCTTTGCTTCCTCTGGCGGTATCTTGCTCGGTCTTTCCTTGGTGCTTTTTTGTTGTGTTGTTTGTTTCTAATTAGCGATCAGATTGAGCTTTACGCGATAAAAGATAAGTTGGTTTGTAAGAAAAAGCGGTTCATTTTTATAAGAGATTGCCGATTCGTTTGTAAGATATTTCTTACATGGAAATTTCGGCTTGGTGTTTTAAAGTCAAATTAGAGGCTAAAAGCGTCGAAGTTCGGTAAAAACAATCAATGTTTGTAATCCTGCTAAGCAAAG
This sequence comes from Halomonas sp. A40-4, assembly GCF_015767635.1. Lineage (GTDB taxonomy): Bacteria > Pseudomonadota > Gammaproteobacteria > Pseudomonadales > Halomonadaceae > Vreelandella > Vreelandella janggokensis. Next base: position 415,268 of record NZ_CP065230.1, read on the forward strand.
GTGGCTTGTCGTTACCTGGTCCCCGGGTTGGCGGGTAGTTGCTAAGTTCGCTACATTCCCGGGATTGATAACCATTCACAGTTGTAGGAAGCCTTTTGCTGGGCTTCGGGGCAGAGCGAACCACCATGGCTAAACAAGGCACCGTCGCGCCAAAAGAGCGCATCAATATCAAGTATGTACCGGCGACAGGTGATCAGCAGGCGGAGACTGAGTTGCCGCTTAAGCTGCTGGTTGTGGGCGATTTTAAAGGCAACGAGGAAGAAGCGCCGATAGAAGAGCGTCAAGCCGTTTCTGTTGATAAAAACAACTTTCAGTCAGTCATGCGCGAAGCGGGACTCACCTTGCAGGCGTCGGTGCCTAACCGTCTCGCCGAAGAGAGCGAAGAGCCGGGCGACATGGCGGTGGACCTGTCCTTCAAATCGCTCAGCGATTTCTCCCCTGACTCGATCGCCAAGCAGGTGCCTGAATTGCGCCAGCTGGTCGAGTTGCGTGAAGCTCTGGTGGCCTTGAAAGGGCCGCTGGGCAATGTCCCCGCCTTCCGTGATCGTTTGCAAAAGTTGTTGGAAAGCGATGAGGCCCGACAGCAACTGCTGGATGAGCTGGCGCTGCTCGATACCCAGGGCAAGGGTGAGTAGCGCATTAGTCAGGTGGATTTTTCAAGCGTGCGTTTCAGCGAATTCGGGGCGGAATGATGAGTAAAGCAGCAAAGCAGCAGACAACGACGGCAGAGACAGAGTCAGAGGATGTTTCGCTTCTCGATCAGGTGATGGCCCAAACCCGCATGGCGCCAGCCGATGAGGGGTATGACGTCGCCAAGCAGGGTGTTGCAGCGTTTATATCAGAGTTGCTTAAAGGCAGTGAAACAACACCCAGTGTCAATAAGTCGCTGGTCGATAACATGATCGTTGAGCTGGATCGCAAGATCAGCCATCAAGTTGATGAAATTTTGCATGAGCCTGGATTCCAGCAGTTGGAATCGGCGTGGCGCGGCCTGAAACTGCTTGTTGACCGGACTGACTTTCGTGAAAACATTAAGCTTGATGTGTTGCACGCCACCAAGCAAGAGCTGCTGGAAGACTTCGAGTTCGCGCCCGAAATCAGTCAGAGCGGCCTCTACCACCATGTGTACAACGCCGGTTATGGCCAGTTTGGTGGCGAGCCGGTAGCGGGGATTATCGGGCATTACGATTTTTCGCCGTCCACCCCTGACATGAAGTTGCTGCAGCACACTGCCGCGGTGGGTGCCATGGCGCACGCCCCCTTTATGTCATCGGTGGCACCGTCATTCTTCGGTATTGAAAGCTTTGAAGAACTGCCGAACATTAAAGATTTCAAAGCCATCTTTGAAGGCCCCAAATATGCGCGCTGGCGCAGCTTGCGTGAGTCTGAAGATGCGCGGTATCTAGGGTTGACGGCGCCACGCTTCCTGTTGCGTACGCCTTACGATCCCGTTGAAAACCCTGTTAAAACATTTAATTACCGGGAAACGGTAAGTGAAGACCATGATCATTACCTGTGGGGTAATACCGCCTACCTACTTGCCGAGCGCTTGACTGACAGCTTCGCTAAATACCGTTGGTGCCCCAATATCATTGGCCCGCAAAGTGGAGGAGCCGTCGAAAACCTCCCGGTTCACACCTATGAAGCATTTGGTCAACTGCAGGCCAAAATCCCCACGGAAGTGCTGATCACGGATCGGCGTGAATTTGAAATGGCTGAAGAGGGTTTTATTTCGCTGACCATGCGAAAAGGTAGCGACAATGCAGCTTTCTTCTCGGCGAATTCTGTGCAAAAGCCCAAGGTGTTCCCTAATACCGCCGAAGGCAAAGAGGCAGAAACCAACTTCAAGTTAGGCACTCAGCTGCCTTACATGTTCATTATCAACCGCCTGGCACACTACGTGAAGGTGCTTCAGCGCGAGCAGATCGGCTCCTGGAAAGAGCGTCAGGACCTTGAGCGTGAGCTCAACACCTGGATTCGCCAGTACGTCGCTGACCAAGAGAACCCGCCGGCTGATGTGCGTAGTCGGCGCCCGCTCCGTGCGGCCTCTATTCAGGTGTCAGATGTAGAGGGCGATCCGGGCTGGTATCAGGTCTCAATGGCGGTTCGGCCGCATTTTAAATACATGGGAGCTAACTTCGAGCTATCACTCGTCGGGCGTCTCGACAAGGAATAATAGGGACGGCAGGTCGATGGCAGCTAACAGCAACGGGGTATTAGGCACTCGCTTGTTCGAGCGCCTTGCTGCACCTCATCAACCGGTGAGGCAAGAAGAAAATGATCGGCTTGAAGATGTCGTTGAGTCGATCAAGCGCCATCTGGTGGAGTTGCTGAACAGTCATCCTGGAAACTGCACCTGCGCACCGGAATTGGGGCTGCTGGATTTTAACGATGCCACGATCGGCGTACTCGATCTGGAGCTCAGCGTCCAGCAGGCGATCCGGCAATGCATTGAGCACTTTGAACCGCGGGTAAAGCGCGTGGATGTTGAGGCGTTGCCCAGTGCAGGCGATCCATTGCAACTGCGTTTTCAAGTCCATGCCACCGTTGCGCTTGGGAAGGCGAGTGCCCAAACCACCATCGATCTGTTGCTTAACAACAAGCGTTATCAGTGTCTCAACTGATGGGCTGAGGGGCACGCATGCTCAATCGCTATTATCGAGATGAACTCAACTTTCTGAAGCGTCAGGGACGGGAGTTTGCACAAGCAAATCCAGGCCTGAGTCGCTTCCTATCTGAGCGCAGTACCGACCCGGATGTCGAGCGCCTGCTGGAAGGGTTTGCCTTTTTAACCGGTCGTATGCGTGAGAAAGTGGAAGACGAGTTTCCTGAGCTCACCCATTCGCTTATCAGCATGCTGTGGCCGAACTACCTGCGGCCCGTACCCAGCATGACGGTCGTGCAATTTACCCCAGCGTGGCATGCGTTAAGCCATCAGCAGCCCGTTGCAAGAGGCACATCACTTGCCAGTACGCCCGTGGAAAAGACCGCCTGTTTATTCCGCACTTGTCACGATGTAACGCTATACCCGCTAGCTCATAGTGGTGTGAGCGCGCGCCATACCCGTGAAACCTCGGTGGTCGAGCTGGCGATGGATGTGCATAGCGACCAGCCGATGGACGCCATGGGGATTGAGTCGTTGCGGCTGCATCTGGGCGGCGATGCCTATACGGCAAGAACGTTGTACCTATGGCTTAATCACTACCTGACCCGCGTCGAGCTGGACGTTGACGGCTGGCAGCAATCCCTGCCCACCAATGCACTTCAAGCGGTAGGTTTTGAGCGCGATCAGGCGCTATTGCCTTACCCCCGTAATGTGCATCAGGGCTACCGAATTTTACAAGAGTACCTCTGCTTTCCCGAGGCGTTTCATTTCTTCGATGTCACAAGGCTGAACCAGTACTTACCGTCAAAACCCGCGGAAAGGGTCACGTTGCGCTTTGAGTTTTCTCGCACTCTGCCGACGGATGTGCGGGTTCAGGATGAGCACCTGGCGCTTTATTGCACGCCCGCGATTAACTTGTTAAGCCACGATGCCGAGCCGATCGACCTGAGCGGTGAGCGTAGCGAGTATCGCCTGCGGCCCAGTACACGCTCACCGTCACATTATGAAGTGTTCAGCGTCGACAATGTTCACGGTTGGGTAGGGCGAGCAGAGACAGACCGGCAGGGCGAGCCTCGGCGTTACGTTCCCTTTGAAAGTTTTCAGCATCAAATGGAGCGCGACCGGGGGCGTGAAGCCCTCTATTACCGTTTACGAGTGCGTGACAGCCTGCGTAGTGATGGCTTTGACCACGATATTGCCTTTATGCGGGGCGACGAGCAGGCACACCTTGAAAGCCGTGAAACAATCTCATTGCAGCTGACTTGCAGCAATCGTGAATTGCCAGAGCAACTGACGGTGGGTGATGTTTGCGTGCCAACTGAGAACAGCCCTGCCTATGCCGACTTTCGCAATATCACCCGGCCGACGCCCGTGCTGCGACCCGCACTGGATGATGGGCTGCTCTGGATGCTGATCTCCAACCTGTCCCTCAACTACCTCTCGTTACTGGAGCGTGATGCCCTGTGTTCAGTGCTGCGAGCTTATGACTTTCGCGCGCTTGTCGATCGTCAAGCAGAACGCATCGCGCAAAAAAGATGGGCAGGCATCGTGGATATCGAAACACAGTCGGTTGATCGACTGCGCAAAGGCATGCCCATACGTGGCCTTCGCTCAGTGATGACGTTGGACCAGGACGCCTTTGGTGATGAAGGCAGTTTGTACCTGTTTGGCAGTGTGCTGGCGCGGTTTTTCTCTCTTTACGCCAGCATCAACTCTTTTCATGAGTTGCATGTTGTTAATCGACATAACCAAGAGCGCTACACATGGAGTTTACAGGCGGGGCAGCAGCCCCTGATGTAGCGCTAACGCCTCTCATTAAGGAGGCAAGACGTTACGAGTTTTTCCAGTTGGTTGAGCTCCTGCACCGTCATCATGGCGATGATTTAGAGCAGGGGCCTGGCGGTAGCGTGCCCTCACTGCAGCGCGTCCGCTTCAAGGCATCGGCTTCACTGGGCTTCCCCGGTAGCGATGTGCTGACCCTGGCGATGAACGAAAGTGGCCAGTACGAGATGAAGGTCAGCTTTATGGGGCTGCAGGGCGCCCAGTCGCCGCTCCCGAGCTATTACCTTGAAGCGCTGGCCCATGAGTCAGCGCATCAGGAAGGGGCGGCAGGCGATTTTCTGGATTTTTTTAATCATCGCCTGCTGACCCTGATGCACCGTAATTGGCGTAAATACCGCCACTACGTGCGTTACCAGGATGATGCCAAGGACGGGTTTTCAGCGGCGATTTTTGCGTTGGTGGGACTAGCCGACGGTGATCTGCGCGGCGAGACGCCGATCAACTGGAGCAAGATGCTGGCCTACGCAGGTCTGCTGGCGGGCCGCTCGCGCTCTCCCGACGTGGTATGCGGCATTGTCGGTCATTGTTTTGACCTGGATCAGGTAGAGGTTGATGAGTGGGTGTTGCGTTGGGTCGACATACCCCCCGACCAACGAAGCCGCGCGGGCCTTGCCGGTATGACCTTGGGCGAGGACGTGGTGGCCGGGGAGCGTGTTGCCGACGTCAAGGGCAAATTCGCGCTTTGCTTGCGGGGCTTGAGCCTCTCTCGTTTTAGAGACTTTTTGCCCGATGGTGAGGAGCATAATTCATTGAAAACACTGGTGAGTTTTGTGCTGCGTGAGCCGCTGGCCTATGACCTTGAACTTGAACTGTTGCCCAGCGCTGTCAAACCCATGCGTCTGGGGGATGGTGGTTCGTGTCAGCTTGGCTGGACCACCTTTGTCGACCCAGAAAGCGTTGATAACCCAAGTCGTCGCCGCGTGCGCATCCAAATGACGAGTTAAACCATGAATGCCATTCAGACCGATGCCATCACCTTGGTGGTTGTCAACAGTGAAGCGCTCGAAGGGCGCTCGACGAGCAGTTTCGTCTTCCGTGGCGGCGGTGGCACCTTGGGCAGCGGCACGCACGATAACTGGCTACTGCAAGACCATAGAGGGCGTATTCGGCCCGGCCACGCCGACATTACCAGAATTGACGGGAAATTTTGCCTCATCGATAGCAGTGGGCAAACCTTCATCAACCGCTCGACCTTGCCTTTGGGGCGTGGCCGGAAAGCAGCACTGCGTGACGGTGACGAGCTGCTGATCGGTGAGTACCGCTTGAAAGTGCATCTTGGCGATCGTCAGTCCTGGCAGCCTGGCGCGCACTCGCTCGCGACTCTGGTTGACGAGGAGCACGAAGACGTCACCGTCCATGGGTATGCGTCGCCGGTGGGGAGCCACGGTCCCAGTCGTGAGCAACCACAGCGCGAAGATCCTATTGAAGCGCTGGGCGGTGTCATCCCTGGATCGTTGCAGCACGACCCGATGGTGGCACTGGAAGACGATGCTCCCAGACCGGCCATGTTGGAATCGGTCGATACACTGCCCGTTTCCCAGCGCCATGAATATCAGCAATGGGCTCAACAAGAGCGCCGCCACGAAGCGGTGAGCCTGCCAGACATACCCTCTCTTAACGGCCAAAAAACGCACAGGAGCAATAACATGGATGAGCGGCAATTAGATGACCTGGAACGCTCGGTGGGTGAGCAATTGGAAGACCGTTGGCAAAAACCGACGACGCGCTCGCTAAGCCATGTTGGTGCTGACCCATTGCTGCGGGGATTGGGGATTGACCTGCCTTTTCGGGACAGTGAAGAGCAACAAGCTTTCCTGGAAGAAGCCGGCCAAACCCTGCGTGCTGCCATCGACGGGCTGCGGGTATTACAACAGACCCAAAATGACAGTAAGTACCCGCTACGTGACCGGCGCCTGCAACCGATCGAAGACAATCCGCTGCGATTAGGGCAGTCATTCGAGGAAACGGCTGAAACCATGCTGTCGGCGTCCCGCAGTCCAGTACACCTATCAGCTCCGGAAGCCGTGGCCGAGAGTCTGCGTCACCAAGGCCAGCATCAAGCGGCGGTCGAAGACGCCATTGGCCACGCATTGAGCGCCATTCTGGACGCCTTTTCCCCCGAGGCGTTGCTTAAACGCTTTCATGCCTATCGCGGCGCCGGAAATCGTATCGATAACGAAAGTGGCTGGGCGTGGGAAATGTATGACCACTATTACCGAGAACTGAATTCTGACCGGCAGCAAGGGTTTCAAAAGCTGTTTTGGGAGGTGTTTGAGCAAGCCTACGACCAGTCTGTGCGTCGCCAGCAGCGGGAGGACGCATGATTGCGCCTGGTATCGCAAGGCTTGTCGGACTGCTCTGCCTCACCTTGCTGCTGACAAGCTGCGCGTCGACTCGGGAAGCTACCAGTAAAGCCTGGCAGGTCATGAAGGACCCCGACATCCCGGTGGGTTATCCCGGTGATCAGCCTACCAAGGTTGACCTCAGCATGCTGGCGGAACCTGACGTGAACCCTAACGTGGAAGGCGAGGGGACACCGCTTCGCTTTCAAGTCCTGCAGTTGAAAGATGATTCAATGCTAATGGCAGCGGATTTAGGTCAACTGGAAAGCGACCTGGAAGAAACCCTTGGCACGAATTACCTGGCCCACGACGACTTTACGTTGCTGCCGGAGCAGTGGAAGTTCTACGCGCCCTTCGAGGTTGATGAAAACACTCGCTATATCGGGCTGATTGCGTATTACGCCTCCCCCAATGAGGCGGAATGGAAGAAGGTCGTCAAGGTGAAAAGCCGTGGCGAGCACTATCACCTGCTGGTTCACCTCCGTGACAGCGAAGTTGAGTTAAGGAAGGAGGGATAATGGCCAGCCGGAATCGTGTGGTGTGGAGCGAGGGCTTATTCATTAAGCCTCAGCACTTCCAGCAACAGCAGCGCAGCCTGGAAGGGATGTTGGATACGCGCTTAAAGGGGGTAAGCCATTATTTATACGGCTTTCTCTCGCTGGAACTCAATAATGAATTCCTCAGTTTTGGCCGCATCGCCATCAGTCGGGCAAGTGGCGTCATGCCCGACGGCGTGGCGTTTCACCTGCCAGGCGATGACGTTGAGCCCGCGCCGCTGGAAATTAGTGACGCCAGTATTACCAATCAGGTCGTGTACCTAGGCTTGCCGCTGGCAACCGATGGTATTGGCGAAGTGCGTTGGCCTGAAGACAACTTGCCGGCGCGCTACCGGTTATTGTCGCGCAGCGTGCGTGATCTTCACTCACAGGAGGGCGTGTCCACCGATATCAATGTCGCTCGGGTGTCGCCCCGCTTGCTGCTCGAACGCGATGACCGTAGCGGCTACGCCTGCCTCGCCGTTGCGCGCATTGTAGAGCGTCGCCCTGACGGCAGCCTGGTGCTTGATGAGCAGTTCTTGCCAACGCTGCTCAATGTGCAAGCGGCACCTGGGTTGCAGCGCTTTGTGGGCGAGATGGCCGGGTTGATGCGTGAGCGCGCGCGTAACATTGCCCAGCGCCTGTCAACCCCGCATCAGGCGGGCGTCGCTGACGTCTCCGATTTTATGTTGCTGCAACTGCTTAACCGCGCCCAGCCGCGTTTTCAGCACCTCGCTCGGTTGGGTCAACTGCACCCTGAGCGACTTTACGACACCATGCATGAAGTGGCCTGTGAACTTGTCACCTTCACTGACGAATCACGGCTGCCCCCAGAGTGTCCTGCCTACGACCACGATCACCCGGAAGGCGCCTTTCATCCGTTGATGAAAATGCTTCGCCAGGCGCTGTCGACGGTGCTCGAACCCCGTGCCGTGGCTATCCAGCTGCAGACACGACGCTATGGCCTGCTAGTGGCGCCGCTGTCTGACCTTAGCCTGATCGAATCTGCGGAATTCATCCTCGCCGTGCGCGCCGACATGCCCAATGAACGGCTACGCAAGCTGTTTTTACAGCAAACCAAGGTGGCGAGCGTCGAGCGAATCCGCGATCTCATCAGCCTTCAGCTACCCGGCATTCCGCTTGAGCCGTTACCGGTGGCTCCCCGCGAACTGCCCTATCACGCTGGCTATAGCTATTTCCAGCTCGACCGCCAAAGCGAGGCGTGGGGCATGCTCAACGGTGCCAGCGGCTTTGCTTTTCACGTCGCCGGTGAATTTCCAGGGCTGGAAATGCAGTTCTGGGCTATCAGGAGTTAAACCATGCAGCAGCTTGCCACCGATTCGCACAGCTTGAGCCGTTCCCAGGCACCTAATGACAGCGTGCGTCATGAGGATCTAATTAACGAGCGTGGTTTGGAGCATTTGATTCATAGCCACGCCGAGCAGCTTGATGCCGATGAGGATTATTGGTTCCGCTTGCGCGGGCATAACCTGAATCCTTTGGTTGATGCGGCCAGCAGCCTGCTGGGCATGGTGGTCAGGGTGCGGCAACTGGATGAAGCGGGCGATATTGAGCGCCTTTACCGTCAGGTTGTCGATGAAATCGCTGCCATTGAAATCGAGCTGACCGAGCAGGGTTATGACCGAGCCACGCTGCTCGCCTATCGCTACGTGCTGTGTTCGTTTATCGATGAGGCCGTGATGGGCATGCCCTGGGGGCGGCAAAGTAAATGGGCCGAACACTCGCTGTTGACCCGCTTTCATAACGAAACCTGGGGCGGTGAAAAAGTGTTTTCGATTCTTGCCCGCCTCCAGCAAGAACCCCAACGCTACCGAGACATGCTGGCGTTCATTTACCTGTGCCTGTGCCTTGGCTTTGAAGGTCGATACCGGGTGATGTCTCACGGTCGTGAAGAGTACGAGCAAGTTGTCAGGGCCTTGGGTGACCAGCTAAACAGCCTCGAGGAGCCAGGTGAAGAAGCGCTAACTCACCCCCTCGATAATGTCGTGCAGGGGCATCAACGCCGTTCAACGCATTTCCCTACCTGGGGCATCTTTGCGTTGTTTGGTATCGCCATGGTCGGCGTTTATTGGGGCTTTTCCTGGTCGCTGGACCAACAGGCGGCACAAATTACCTCGCTACTTAATCAACTTTACCGTTAGGAGAAACCATGCTCAGGGTAGAGCTACCAGCGCTCATTGGCCGTCTTAATACGATTGCTCGCCAAGGGCTAGAGCAAGCCGCGTTGCTGTGTGCGCAACAGCAGGCGCCCGAGGTGACGGTGGGGCATTTGTTGCAAGCCATGCTGGATCAGCCGCTGTGCGATGTGCGCATCATATGTGAACACCTGGATATGGATATCGCACCGTTACGTGCGCAGTTGGCGGAAGAAACACGCCCACCCCGCGAGGTAGAGGTGGCAACGCCGAGCTTTTCACCGCTTTTGGTCGAGCTGCTTCAAGATGCCTGGTTACTTGCCTCCACCGAGTATCAGCACCCAACCCTGCGAAGCGGCGCTGTATTTACCGCGCTGCTGCATAACCCGGAACGCTACCTGGGAGCAGGTGCGGTAAGGCTGCTGGCTGACATCAACCGGGAAAACCTGCGCCGCCACCTGGATCCGATAACCGCGGATTCAGCCGAAGCTCCCCAGGACGAGGCAACGGGGTTTCCACGCCAAGTACCCGCTGACGCTGACGACAGTGCGCTGGCACGCTTCGCTACCTCACTCACCGAGCAGGCGCGACAAGGCACGCTCGACCCTGTATTGGGGCGCGACCCTGAGATCGACCAGATGCTCGATATCCTGGGGCGTCGACGCAAAAACAACCCCATCGTAATTGGCGATGCCGGGGTCGGCAAAAGTGCTGTCGTTGAAGGTCTCGCGTCGCGCATTGTGGCCGGCCAGGTGCCTGCGGCGCTTGCCGATGTCGAGCTGCTCACGCTCGACCTTGGGGCCCTGCAAGCAGGGGCGGCTGTCAAAGGTGAGTTTGAAAAACGGCTTAAAGCTGTCATTGACGAGGTTAAGAACGCGGCGCGCCCCACGCTGTTGTTTATTGATGAGGCGCATACCCTGATTGGTGCGGGTAACCAGGAAGGCGGTGGTGATGCGGCCAATTTGCTCAAGCCAGCGCTGGCGCGAGGGGTGCTGCGCACCATCGCCGCCACTACCTGGCGGGAGTACAAGAAATACTTTGAAAAAGACCCGGCGCTCTCGCGGCGCTTTCAACCCGTTACGCTGTCTGAGCCCAGCGTCGATCAAGCCCTGGTGATTCTGCGGGGCTTACGGGATGTCTATGAACAGGCCCACGGCGTACTGATTGGCGACAGTGGCCTAAGAGCGGCAGCGGCCCTGTCCGCTCGCTACCTGGCCGGTCGGCAATTGCCGGATAAGGCGATCGACGTGCTGGATACTGCCTGCACGCGCCTGGCACAAACGCTTGATACACCGCCGCGAAAGCTTAGCCATTTGCAAAGCGAGCATACCGCAGCGCTGCGCGAACGTGATCAGCTAGCCCGTGAAACGCTGCTGGGCCGAGACGTCGACGTATCACGCCGTCAGGAACTCGACGAGCGTTTAGCCAACCTCGACGATGAACTGGCGACGCTGGAAGCGGCCTGGGGCGAGCAGCGTGAATGTGTCGATGCCATCGTCGCCTTGCACCGCCAACTACTCGATGACGGCAGTCATGCTGAAGACCCGCTTTCCTCTTCCCTGCACGCCGAGCTGGCGGCGCGTGAACAGCAGCTAGCCCAATTGCAGCAGACCTTTACCCTGGTCAACCCGAGCGTTGAAGAAGCGCAAGTTGCCCAGGTGATTGGCGACTGGACCGGCGTGCCGGTTGAGCGGATGACAAGCGATGAATTAACGCGTTTGACCGCGCTACCTGCCTACCTTGGTGACATGATTCAGGGGCAAGACGCTGCCATTGAACGTATCCACCGTCATCTACTGACCGCGCGTGCCGACCTGCGTCGCCCTGGGCGGCCGCTGGGTGCTTTCCTGCTCGTTGGCCCCAGCGGGGTCGGCAAGACCGAAACCGTGGTACAGATCGCCGACCAGCTGTATGGCGGTCGCCAGTTTCTTACGACGATCAACATGTCCGAGTACCAGGAAAAGCACACAGTATCCCGCCTTATTGGTTCGCCGCCCGGTTATGTCGGTTTTGGTGAAGGTGGGCTGCTGACAGAGGCGATTCGTCAGCGCCCTTATTCGGTCGTTCTGCTGGACGAAGTGGAAAAAGCCCACCCTGATGTGCTCAATCTGTTTTACCAGGCGTTTGATAAAGGCGAGCTGGCGGATGGGGAAGGCCGGTTGATCGACTGTAAGAACGTGCTTTTCTTCCTCACGTCCAATCTGGGTTATGAAACCATCGTCGCTCACCGTGATAACCCCACGGCACTCGACGATGCGCTCTATCCGCAGCTGGCCGACTTCTTCAAGCCGGCCTTGCTGGCACGTATGGAAGTGGTGACTTACTTACCACTAGAGGGCGATACCCTCCGTGCTATCGTCAATGCCAAGCTTGCCACCCTGGCGGCGCGCATCCGCGAACGCCACCGTCAGGCAGACGTGACACTGGATGATGCGCTGGTCGAGGCGATCTGTGCTCGGGCAACGCGCAGTGAAAATGGGGCCCGCATGCTGGAGTCGGTGATCGACGGCGAGTTGTTACCGCCGCTTTCCCGTGCACTGCTTGAGCGGATGGCGCGTCGTGAAAGCGTGGCTAGCGTTGTGTTGGGAGTCGATCCTGATCACGGCAGCTTTACGGCGGAGGTAGCCTGACACCATGACGTCTGCTGCCGATGCCACATCCACTGCCAAGAGTGCGTTATCAGCTGAACTGGCGGCTATGCCATTGGCATTGATGCTGGTGGAAAGTCGCTCAACGTCGATGTTGCGCCAGCGAGCAGCCCAACTGCTGCAAGACCAACTGGGGCTGGCATCGGCCGAATGCCTGTATATCGATGGCAGCGGCCGCTGGCTGGGGCGAGATGGCGATGAGGGGCAGTTTGATTGCAGCGATTTCAATCACCCCTATGCCCACGTCATTCGCAGCGGCAAAGCGTTGACCCTTAGCGTCGCCGATGCACGCACACGCCTGGATGATGCCACTTTCCAGCAACAGGTGGCCGCACTTGGCGCAGGCTCGTACCTGCACATCCGCCCCCTGCGGGCGGCGGACAAAGGCCGCGAATGGCTGGGGGTGATGGTATTGGTAGGCACCCAGTCAAGGGTACGCAGCCTGACGGAAGACCCCGGCATGGTGGCGTTTGATGCCTTGTTGTGCCGTGTATGGGCCCGATTGGCCCGGGAGCAGGGGGAGCGTCAGCGCTCACGCTTGCTGCAAGATTCGCTTGCCAAACTGAACGATGGTGCCCGTCGCCAGGCACTGGCTGATCAGCTCGCCGACGACCTGCTGGGTCAGTCGTCAGCCATGCAAGCACTGCGCCGGCATGTGGTGCGTGCGGCCGAAACAAATCTGGCAGTCCTCCTCCAGGGTGAAACTGGCACGGGCAAAGACCGGGTGGCTCGGGCTATCCATCAGCTTTCAGGACGGTCAAAAGGTCCCTTCATGGCGATTAACTGTGCCGCCATTCCCGAAGCGCTGCTTGAGTCAGAGCTTTTTGGCCATGCCAAGGGGGCTTTTTCCGGGGCCGACCAGGCCCGCGAAGGACTCATCAGCCAAGCGGATGGAGGCACGTTATTCCTTGATGAAATTGGTGATATGCCGTTAGCCCTGCAAGCCAAACTGTTGCGTGTGCTGGAAAGCGGCCGCTACCGACCGCTCGGGGCCAGTGAGGAACGCTGCGCGAATTTGCGCCTGGTGGCGGCCACGCATCAACCGCTGCGTGAACAGATTCGTGAGCAGCGGTTTCGCGCAGACCTTTACTACCGGTTAGGCCAGTTCCCTCTTGAATTGCCACCACTTTGCGAACGGCGCGACGATATTGCCACGTTAGCCCAGTCCTTTATTCGCGACTTTTGTGAACGCGAAGGACGGGACGAAATGGGCATTACCCCCGCCGCACTGCGCCTGCTGTATCGCCGCGATTACCCGGGCAACGTCCGCGAACTAAAAAACGTGATTGATTATGCCTGCGCCATGACGCCTCAGGGGGCCGATATCGACGCTTACCTGTTGCCGGGTGAACAAAGCGATCAAACCTCATCGGCATCGGAGGTGACGGAAGACGCTGGGTTCGCACTACCTGATGACATTGATGACCTGCGCCAAGCCCTGCGCGATGTCGAGTCCGCCATTATCCGTCAACGCTTGCGGCGGTTCGGGGGCAATCGTGCCCAGGTAGCAGAAAGCCTCGGTTTACCCAAGCGAACCCTGGCCCATAAATGCCAGCTATTAGAACTGGATACCAAATGAACACGATGTTGTTAAACCGCCACGTCTTAGCCGGTGGTTTGCTTTTGCTATTGACGCTATTAAGCCACCCCTCCCGCGCGGAAGGGTCCACAGCGTTGCTGGAAAATGCTCGGGCATGCGCCGAGGAGTCCTCCCGTTTAGAGCGCCTGAACTGCTACGACGCGCTGTTTAAAACGCCAACGCCAAGCGTCGACACCAGCGAATTGCCCGCGTTATGGCACGCCATTGAACGCCAGGAGGCGGCGCGCGCCGGCGACGACATGGGGTTGATCATACGCGAAGCGGGCAGCGACGTGCTGATCAGTGTGCCCGCATTAGGCACCACACCGCCCAGGCCCATCATGGTGATGGCCTGTGAAAAGCTGATTACCCGGTTTCAACTGCATATGCCGGTAGCCATAGATAGCGCCCGAGTGACGCTTGAGCTTACCGGTCATGGAGGCGTTATTGAGCAGCAGTGGCGGGTTCGTGACGGTGGGCAGGTGATTAGCGGCGGCCGCGGTTTGCCTGCCATCGATACCCTTCGCCAATTACTTAGTGCAGAGGAACTGACATTACGCAGTGATGAGAGTGCCTTGGACGGGCTGCGCTTTGATGTATCAGGCCTTCGTGAGGATATTCAACCACTGCGCAATGCGTGTCGCTGGTAAAGGAGTCACTCAATGCGCATCACCGTTGAAGATCATCTAACGCCCGTATTGGCTCCGCTGGACGTTAACGATGAAGGGCACCCCGTCGGCGAGCCGCTGGAAGACACCAATGACTATCTGGCGCTCGATGAAGAAATGATGAAGGTAGGCTCATTGCAGCATGCCCACGTTGACTGGGACACCGCTGAAACCCTTGCCGTGCGGATGCTGAGCGACAAAGGCAAGGACCTAAAGGTGTTGGGGCACTTAGTGCATTGCCTGCAGCACGGCGGGAATGGCGTGCGATTTGCGCTTTCGCTGCGGCTGCTTGCCCGCAGCGTTGACCAGCCCTGGTGGTCACAGGCTTACCCGTTCTCGGGCAGCCGGGGTGCCAAGCTACGTACCCGTTTATTTCAGCAGTTCACCCAGCGCAGCGTGAAGTTGGTGTCGAGCCTCGATTTTCACAACGCAGAGGATGAATTTGAGGCCTGTCGGGCATCGCTTGAAGAGCTCCAGCAGCAAGCAGAAGCGAACGCGTTGCCCGGGCAGAATCTGGATGAGCTGAGCCGACAATTGCTTGCCCAACGGCCGACAGCATCAACGTCCGCTGCCGAGACAACGCCGTCGGACAACACGCTGCCTGACCAGCCTGATGCGAATAGACAGTCGGCTACGACAACGCAGCCCTCTTCAGCCAAAGCGCCTGAGCTGCGCATGGAAGCCGGAAACGAGCGCTCGAATCGCCAAAGCTTGTTGAAGATGGCCGATTTCCTGCTCGAGCAAACCCCTGGTGAACCTTTGGCCTATCGATTGCGTCGTTTCGCGATCTGGGGCGCGATTCAGGCACTTCCCAATGCCAGGGAGGACGGTAAAACCGAACTGGCGCCTGTTTCAGCTGACCGGGTTGCCGATTACCGCGACGCGATTGCGCGGGGAAGCGATCACGACCTGTGGGAGCGCATTGAGAACAGTCTGACGTTGAGCCCTTATTGGCTGGAAGGCCATCGCTTGAGCGCAGGGGTTGCGAAACAGTTAGGGCACCCCCGCTGCGCCGAGGCGATTCGTGAGGAAGCCCAGCGCTTTTTGGAGCGGTTATCGGGTATCGACACCCTGGCCTTTAATAACGGGGTGGCATTTATTGATGATGAAACAAAACGGTGGTTGTTCAGCAGTTCGCAGGGTGCGGGATCATCGAGCGACGGTGGGGAAGCTTGGCAGGCAGGCTTGCAAGAGGCTCGCGATGCCATGGCGGATGGCAATGTCGGAGCCGCGTTAAAAGTGCTTGATCAAGGATTGAGTCGTGCCCGCTCGCCACGTGATAGCGCCTATTGGCGTTTGGCAAGCGCAGATTTGTTACATGAAGCGGGACTGGAAAGTCTGGCTCAGCAGCACTACCGAACGCTTCACCAAACAGTCACGGCGCTGGCGCTAGAGCAGTGGGAGCCGACATTGGTCTCGCGGCTGGAAGCCGCACTCAATGCATCGCACTGACGATATCGTTAATACAAGGGACGAGGGATAAAGGCTAATGTGGTCAACGTTAAAATCAAAGCTGGGCCGCTGGGTGCCGGGCCTATCGAGAGCACAGACCGCGCACAATAGTGCCAAGGCCAAGAGCAACAAGGCAAAAGGACTGTTACGGCTTTCAACGCTGCTTTGGGCGCTGCTGGTGGTGGCGTTATTGATTGCCATTTGGTGGCTGGGGCCACGCTGGGAGGTCTTTGGCGTAACGCCCCTGGCCCCGCTGACCAACCGCTTGCTGGCGACGTTGGCCATCGTCACCGTGGTCGTCGTGATCTGGGGGGTACGCCTTGCACGGCGGTTACGCTCGTTGAATGACGAGCGTGAGCAGGAAGAGGCTCGCCAGCAAGACCCGGTGATGCTCCAGGTGGAGCGTCAGGAAACGGCACTCAACAACGTTCTGAGTGAAATTACCGCCAACCTGGGCGGGGGTGACAGTAGCCGATACCGCTTGCCCTGGTATCTGGTCATGGGGGTAGAGAATGCCGGCAAAACCAGCCTTATCAACCGCTCTGGCCAGAACTTTGCGTTGACCCATGTGATGAAAGCCTCGGGTCAAAGCACCAAACAAGGGCATCTTGGCTTTGACTGGTGGATCGGTGACCAAGCCGTACTGATCGATCCTGACGGTGAATTGCTCACCCAGGGCGCGATGGAAGGCGGCGAGCCCCAAGCGCTTCAGAGTCGGTTGTGGGACCACTTTGTGGAGTGGTTGGAACGTAATCGTGCCCAGCGGCCACTCGATGGCGTTGTTCTGGTGCTCGATCTCGCTCGTTTAAGCCATGCCCAGGTCGCCGTGCGCAAGGCCTATGCGGCACTGTTGCGCACCCGGCTGCGTGAACTCATGGAACGTCACGGCACGCGACTGCCGGTGTATGTCACCTTCAGTAAAATGGATTTGCTGCATGGTTTTGACGACTTTTTCCGGCATTACTCCCGCGCCGCCCGCAAAGCTCCGCTGGGTTTTACGTTTACCCCTGCCTCAATGGAAACCCAAGGGAAGTGGGAAGCCGAATTCGAAGCCGAGTACGACGAAATGCTTGCGCGTCTGAACAAGCAACTGCCCACCATGTTGTCGGAATGCCGAGACCGGGAAGAGCGCGAGTCCGTATTCCGTTTCGTGCGTCAACTGGCCGGGCTTCGCGATGTGCTGCTGGGCTTTTTGACCGAGTCGCTTTCCAGCGATCGTTTCTCGACGGCCGCCATGGTGCGCGGTACCTACTTTACCTCGGTCTATCAGCAGGGAGTGCCCGAAGACCCCTTCGTGGGTGCCGCTGCTCGCCGCTATGGCATGGATGAAAGCGTTCAGCCCGCTCACCGGGCGACGCGCAGCGCCCTCTATTTTACCGAGGAACTGTTCGAAAATATCATTTATCCCGAAGCGGGGCTGGCGGGTGACAATGCCCGCGTGACCCGGCAGCGTCGCCGCACGCGCAATATAAGCCTGGCGGCCTGCCTGATCATGGGCGTGGTCCTGGTGGGGGGCTGGACGCATTTTTATCAGAAAAACAGCGTCTCCTTATCTGCCGTGGAAGCCCGTGCCGAAACCTTTCTGGCCACTGATCCTGAGGCTTTCAGAAGTGATGATCCCACCGGTTATGAACTGCTGGAGCCGCTTGATCGTTTACGCAGCGCGCTGGAAACCTTCGATGAATACCGTACCCATACCCCGTACCTGGCAGACATGGGGCTGTATCAGGGGCATGTCATCGGTGCTCAGGTAGAGCGTGCCTACGTGGCGATGCTTGAGCATCAATTCCTGCCCGCCTTGATGATCGGCATCATGGATGACATGAACCGCGCCGAGGCAGGCAGCAATGAAAAACTCGCCCTGCTGCGCGTGCTGCGCATGATGTCCGACGCCAGCGGTCGTCAGCCAGACCGGGTGATGCGTTTCATGGCGCGGCGCTGGCAAGGCGACTTCCCCCAGCAGGGTGCGATCCAGGAGCGCCTCCTTGATCACCTTGACTTCGCCATGGCCCATACCGATCTGGAAGGGCATATCGCGGATGGCAGCCAGCGAGCCAAGCAGGCGATGGAGCCACTCAGGGGCAGCCTGGTCGCCGCTCAGGAGGAACTGTCACGCCAGCCGATCGATGAGCGCGTGTATGAGGCATTGAAAACAGCGGGAAGTCGTGAAGGTGACCCCTTGGATCTACGGCGGCGTGTGGGCACGCTGTTTGATACCGTTTTCATGGCTCGCAACGACAACCCGGACCATGTGACGCTACCGTATTTGCTCACGCGTGAGGGTTTTGAGAACTACTTTTTACAAGAGTTGGAGCATGCGACTGAGTTAGCGCTCATCGATGCGTGGACGCTGGGTCAGCGGGACGACATCAACTTCAGCGACGCTGATAAACAGCAGTTGAAAACCGCCCTGCGTGAGCACTATGTCAGTGACTACCATGTCAGCTGGCGCGATGCTCTGCGCGATACCCAACTGGTTCCCCTGCCGGATATTCATCAAGCCATTGTGGTGGCCGACGCCCTGGTGGGTGCCAAGCGTCCACTGGATCGTTTGCTATCGGCCGTTGAGCACAACACAAGCCTTTATCCAGAGCTTCCAGAAGACGATGAAAAAGCGCGTGAGGCATTAAGGCACTCCCCGCGCTATGAACTCGCTGCCCAGATTGAACAGCCTTTCACACCCATCAATCAACTCAGCGAAGCCCGCGATGATAATCCGTCTTCACTAGAGGAAATCAAGGCGGCGGTCACTGAGCTACGCGACTATCTGCTGGATATTGAAGAATCCGGTGACGCCGGTCGTGCTGCCTTTGTGAACGTGCGTGATCGTCTATCGCTGCGTGGTGATGACCCCATCAATAACCTGGAAAAAATAGCCGAAAACACGCCTCAGCCGGTGGGTGGCATGCTGCAAGATTTGGCCGACCAAAGCTGGCAGCTATTGATGGCCAGCGCCACTCGCCACCTCGAACGCCAATGGCTTGATGATGTCGTGGCACCCTACCAGGAGCGCCTGGCCGGGCGTTATCCCCTGGTACCCAATGCAAGCCGGGACGTGTCGCTGAGCGATTTCGAGGACTTCTTTGCGCCCGACGGCACCTTGGATGCGTTCTATCAAGATAACCTCAAGCCTTTCATTGAGGGCGCCCCCGAGCATCTAGTGGACGCCCAGGGTAATTCGATACTGCGTGACAGCGTGCATAGCGCGGTTGACCAGGCCGAGCAGATTCGGCGTGCTTACTTCAGCCGGGATGGTGCCCTGGACGTTGAGTTTGCCCTCGAACCCATCAGCCTGAGCCCCGATAAACGGCGAAGCGTGATTAGCGTGGATGGCCAACTGATCGAGTATGCCCATAGCCCCAGCCAGCGCGTGTCGATGGTATGGCCCAACTCGCTGCGGGGTGGAACGGAGAGCCGTGTCACGATGGTGCCCAGTGAGGTCAACCGCTCGCCTCGCAGCATGACACGGGATGGCGCCTGGGCATGGTTCCGCCTGCTGGAACAGGCCGATATCACCAACGTTGGCGAGCGAGAGCTGGAACTGCGCTTCAACGTTGACGGCGGCACGATGCGCTATCGCCTGTTTGCCAACGGGGCGCCCAATCCCTTTACGCGCTCACAGGTGACAGGCTTCCAACTGCCGTCAGCACTCTATGCGGAGCGAGATAACGATGCTTAAGCAACTTAAGCAGCTGTTTACCTCGGGTAATACCCGGCCCGCTTCGCACCCTGCGCGTCAAGGTGTGAAGCGTGCCCGCCCGTTAGAGTCGGCGCGCGATGAGGATATCGATAAGTTTCTCGAAGCGGTCTACCAGGCAGATGCCAAGGGGCATTCGCCCTGGGTGCTACGTGATAACAGCGTGCTTGAAACATTGCGCCGCGCACTGGAATTCACCGTTCACCGTGGCCTATGGCTCCAGCAAGTGGAGGGCCAAGTGGTGCATTGGCAGGGGCGCCTGCTAGCACTGCATCTTGGCGAGGGCCCCCCGCTGGGTATGGTACTTGCCTGCCGGCCCGATGATGAGGCCGCTTGGCAGCTGCGGTTTTTCTACATCAGCCAGGAGTGGAAAGGCAGTGGTCATGGCACGCGGCTATTGAGAGCCGTACGCCGCAGCTTGAATGGCGTACCGCTGCAAACACGCCTGCCGGTTTCTTGCCACTCGGCCATCGATAGCCTCGAGGCAGCGGGGTTCAGCCGCCAATACGTAGATGCCTTCGACGTCGCCAGCTATGAAGCGCCTGCCATGTGGGATGAATGAGCGGGATAAATGAGCAGGGCGACCAAGCACGAATAAGCAGGATTGCAAAAGGAGTAGCGCAATGGGCCAGAAATTTGTACTCGTCGGTGACATGGGGACCGACCACGATGGCTTTCCACCGACACCGGTCACTGCAGGCAGTGGCACGGTGGTGATGGACGGCAAACCAATCGCCCGCGTGGGTGACCCTCTGGCACCACATGACAAACCCGACCATCCGCCACACCCACGGGCCATCGCACAGGGTTCAAGCACTATTTTAATCGATGGCAAACCGGCTTCACTGACGGGCCACGCGGTGGATTGCGGCGGCGTGGTGATTGGCTCTGGCTCAGGGGAGGGCAGTTGATATGACAAGCACAGGTCTGCAATTCACCCTAACGCTCCCCGGTGTTGACGACATCGCGGTGATTGACTTTACCCACCGCGAAGCGCTCTCCCAGCCTTTCGAGCTGGCGCTCAACCTGGCCAGCCGCGATGGCAGCCTGGATGCCGCCGACCTCCTGGATCGCGAAGCCACCCTGACCATCTGGCAGGACGGCGAACCGCTACGCCGGGTGCACGGTATCGTCAGCGAGTTTGGCCGGGGTGACCGCGGCCACCGGCGTACCTTCTACTCCCTGGTACTGCGCCCCGCTCTTTGGCGGCTTTCACTGCGCCACAACTCGCGCATCTTCCAGAAAGTCGACCCGCTCACCATCATCAATACCCTTTGCGATGAGCGAGGCATTCGCGGCGTGGTCTTTGCGGTCACCCGCGAGCTTGCCGAGCGCGAGTACTGCGTGCAGTACCGTGAGACCGACCTTGCCTTTATCGAGCGCCTGGCCGCCGAAGAAGGCCTGTTTTACTTTCATGAGTTCGAAGATAGTGCCAACGGCGCCCATCGGCTGGTGTTTGCCGATGACCCGCAGGTACTGACCCATCTCGGCGAGCGCACGTACCACAGCCGTGCCGGGGGCACTGCGCCCACGCGCCATGTACGCAAGCTTAGCCACACCGCCCGGGTGGCGAGTTCGTCCGCCACGCTCAAGGATTACAGCTTTAAAAATCCCGCCTACGCTCAATTGCACGACCACCTGGGGCGGGACGTCGAGCAGCACGGCCAGCAAGTGGATTACGAACACTACGACTACCCCGGCCGCTACAAGCAGGACGCCTCCGGCGAGCCCTTTACCCGTATCCGCCTGGAACAGCTACGCCGGGAATCCATCACCGCTAGCGCCGAAAGTGACCTGTCCGAACTCGCCCCCGGCCTGCGCTTTACGCTGACGGATCACGATACTGATAGCCTCAACCGCGACTGGCAGGCCATCAGTGTTCTTCACCACGGCGAACAGCCCCAGGCGCTGGAAGAAGATGGCATCACCCAGGGTGACGCTGCCGGTATGACCCGCTACCATAATCAGGTAACGCTGATCCCCGGCGATGCGCCCTGGCGGGCCACCCCCAACCCCAAACCCCGCGTCGATGGCCCTCAGGTCGCCTTTGTGGTCGGCCCCGACGGCGAAGAGATTCACTGCGACGAACACGGCCGGGTCAAGGTCCAGTTCCCCTGGGATCGCTACGCTGAACCCAATGAAACGGCAAGCTGTTGGGTACGGGTCGCTCAGGGCTGGGCAGGCGGCGGCTACGGCAGTATTGCCATTCCGCGCATCGGCCACGAAGTGATTGTCTCCTTCCTGGAAGGCGACCCCGACCAGCCGCTGGTCACCGGACGCACCTACCACGCGGTCAATACCGCGCCGTACCCACTCCCCGAGCACAAGACCCGCACGGTGCTGCGCACCCAAAGCCACAAGGCAGAAGGCTTCAACGAGCTGCGCTTTGAAGACGAAGCGGGCGAAGAGCAGATCTGGCTCCACGCCCAGAAAGACCTGGAGCTACTGACGCTCAATGATCGCACCGAAGAAATCCGCCGCGACAGCCACCTCAAGGTGCACAACGACCGCATCAGCGAGATCGATAACGACGATCACCACACGGTGCATAACAACCGCCATACGAAGGTCGACGGCGACGACCACCTGATGATCGACGGCACCCGCCACGAAAAGATCGGCCGAGCGCACCTGATGGAAGCCGGGCAGGAAGTGCACCACAAGGCAGGCATGAAGGTAGTGATCGAAGCAGGCGCGGAAATCACCCTCAAAGCCGGCGGCAGCTTTCTGAAAATCGACCCCAGCGGCGTCACCATTGTAGGTCCACAGGTCAAGATCAACTCCGGCGGCAGCCCAGGCAGTGGTAGCGGGCAAGCTGCGCAGGGGCCGCGGTTGCCGGAGGAGGTGGAGGCCGCTCCTCAGTTCACCAGAGTTGAGCCGCCACGACAGGACGCCGCACTTAGACAGGAAATGGCATTAACTCAGCCCTGCACGCCTCTGGATAACCAGGAGTAAGGCATGGAAGGGTTGCGGGCCATTTCGTCTCCAGTGCATGTCAACGATCACTGGCTAAATCGTTATCTGGTACTGGACGGCCTCCAGCTGGAGCCGTTGGAAAGATGGCTTTATGAGCAGGTTGAGTCCCCTACTTACGAACCGCTTTATTTGGGTACGCCGCTGGAGGGGTGCCGGGGCATTTCGCCGTGTTTGGTTCAACTTCAGGATA
This sequence comes from Halomonas sp. A40-4, assembly GCF_015767635.1. Taxonomy (GTDB): domain Bacteria; phylum Pseudomonadota; class Gammaproteobacteria; order Pseudomonadales; family Halomonadaceae; genus Vreelandella; species Vreelandella janggokensis. The sequence goes on from NZ_CP065230.1 coordinate 437,959, forward strand.
ACGATCCTCTCTGGAAGCGCTTTCTGGAGAGTGGCGTGGAGGGAAAGTGGGGATGGGGGTTCGCAAGCTCAGCCGGGTTTGACGAGCTGCTACAGCACTTACGATGGTTACTCTTCGTTGAACACCCATTGGAAGGGGAAAAAATCCTGCGAGTGGCGTCGGCGGATGTCATGAGGCTTCTTCTCAGTGCGGAAATGTCACCCCAGCAAAGTGAATTACTGGGAGATATGGAAACCGCTTGGTTCCCGGTGAATAAGCATGGCGAGGTGAGCTGGTATGAGGTTGCCAATGAGCGTACGGAGCGTTCTCAGCGCGAGGCAAGCTTTCAACTGCAGCAGGCACACCTAGATGCGCTAAGCCACATTGCTTGGGAGCGCTTTGCTGAAGAGCTGTCTACTCACCTCGACACCTTTTTTTCCTCTGGCGTGTTTTTGAGTGCGCATGGTGGCTCCCACCTTGCCGCAGAAAGAGTTATCCACCTGACGAGAGAATTGGGATTTACGGGTCGGCGAGCACATTACTACATGGCCAATATTCTGGGCGCGCATGGAGAGCAGGCACTGGATGATCATGTCATGCCTGATATGGCGGCCTTACTTCAACGACCTGACCAACGAGCGCCAATGGAACGATTGAAAGCCGCAGCGGAGGCGTCTTCGCGGCTCATGAATACGGAGAAACAAGTATGAGCGACTCCATGACGGAAGCGCAGCGCGTTGCGGAAAGCCAGCCAGACAATGATCCAGGCCAGGCGCAGGGGCAATGTCCATTAACGCGCACCGATCTTCAATTGGTACCTGTGCGATACGCGATTGCCGAAGCCGATGAAGCGGATCTTGCGGCTGCGCTACCAGGGTTTTCTCCAACCCATGAGGGTACGTTTCGCCGCTCAGGTATTCGACCCATTCGCAGTGGCTGGCTTTATCTTGTCCACAGCCTAATGCCCGATGAAGTACAGGTGTTCAAGGTAGAGCCAGACGGAAGTGGCGACCCCGTCGTCATCAAGCGAGAAGGCTCGGTACAGGTGCTCTATAGCCCTCTTGAACTGACACCTCTGCATGTTTCCATGTTGCGCCAGGAGGCATTTCGCGACTTGGTCATGACCCGCGTAAATGTGGGCGCTTATTGCCCAGGGAATGGTACGTCACACCTACTCAACCCTGACGATATAGCGAGTGCTTTAGCCGATGACGTCGGCGACCATCGACGTACCCCGGAGGCCCCCGAGCCATCAGGTGAGCAAAACCAGTTGGATACAGGTAGCTATGCATGGTGCGAGGCTGAGGGAAGCGATAAAGAATGGCAGCTTGCAGGGGCCAGTAGCATAGTGGAGGCTATAACGAGCGAGTATAAGCAAGATAGCGCTTGTTTAATCGTTGAAGATATCCCCGGGCGGTTAAAAGATTTATCGCAGGCGTGGGCATGCCATGCCGAGCAGCAAGGGAACTGGCATGATAACTACCAAACCGAAAACTTTGCTGCGCGCACGATTGATGGTTTTATGCGCCTGGATTTTTCTCCACATGCCGCTAATGCGGGCCAAGGCAATATTCCTGAATGGTTAGGCAATGCCGAGAATGATGACCAAGCTGATCTACGCGAATTGGCAGATCTATATGAAAAGCGCCGTGAAAGGGAAGAAGAAGTTGCTGCAAGTTCGGGCGGGCACCCCGGTTTTATCGGGGGCGCATTACAACCTATTGACGAAGATATTGATGCCCTGAGCGAACACCTTGCCGAACGGCTTGGCACGGAGTCTGAAGCGGTAAAAGCGTTTGTCGAGCAAAGCGAACAGGCCCACTTTAACGAAGTGATTGGCGGAAACTACGCTTTAGCCCCCAATGGCATTGTCGATGTTATTCGTCAGCAGGAATTGCAAGACTTTCTAACGTATGCCAACGGGCTTGAAGAGGGTTGGCAAACCGCTTATCGGGAGATAGGGCAGGATTTGGCTGGCTTATTACCTGTATGGCACAACTATGCACTGCTGCTGGATCGAGAAGACGAATTACACATCAGCTTCACCAGTAAGCTGGAACATTGCGCGGTGGAAACCCTGGCCCTGTGTGGGCAAGGAGACTTCCTGTCTCAACACTATATGGGGGATGTTCCCACCACGGCCCATCTGCTCCACTTTCAGCCGACTGACACCTTTATTGAGACCTTTCTGACTGAGCTGGGAGGCCCGCAAAAAGCCTTAACGCAGGCGGCGGCACTGATGGCCGCCGCTGGCGCGTTAGGAAACTACCAAGCATGGCAGGGCACTATCGAGCAGCAAACAGGTCTGCGTTTTCGTAGCATCGCGGGTCTTAGCGACGAAGTCGCTGCAGATATTGCCGGAGAGGTCTATTTCAAAGAAAAGATGCTCGGTGAAGCGGTGATCAAGACATTGCTGGATGATGCGCAGCAAATGGAACTACCACAACGCTTTGCCAATATGGCCGGCATGTTACCCGAAGGCCAGCGGCTGATGTTTGTTGAGCGCCTGGGGCTGCTGGAAATGGGCTGGGACATACCCGACCAAACGGTGCTAGGGAAGTTACAGCAAGCCATCACCAAGGCAGAACGCTCCTTATCACAGCTTCGGCGGTTGGAGCAGGAATTGGAGCGCTATTACCAGGAGCGGGAGGCAGAGATAAAACAAGCTTCCAGGCGAGGAACAAGCCAAAGCCATCGCCGCGCTGCTGATCAATACCACGCCAACAATATCCGCAACAAAGCCTCGGAAATCAAACAGCAAAAGCAGTTGGTCAGCGAGGCGTTGGATGACCTGGCAGAACATAGTTTTCCTGCCAGTGAAAACGGTTCGCATGCGCTAAAAGTGGGCGGTTTGAGTCAGGCGGCGACGCGAGCCGCGCTGGCCGAGCGCACTGCTTTCAAAGAGATAACCAACCAGCCCCGTGAGACGATGCGCAGCACGCTGGATACCCTGATACGTAACGAGCAGAACGACGTATCGGTAGCCCGTGCGATGGGTGTCTTGGTGAATGGTAGTTTGTCAGCTTTAGGCGCTATCGCGGCATGTGTGGCGATGAAAGAATTGATTGAAGCAGGCCGCGGCCATGATCGGTTTCTAGAGTATCTTGGTAATACTGTTTCTCAAGGCTTTGCTACTGCAGCGGCCATGATGGCAATGAGGGAAATGCTAGTCGATGCCCGCCATCGCAAACTCTATGAAGGGCGTGCCTTCCAGCAAGTTGCCCAGACTGAACTGAGGGCGACAGCGGGTAGTCCTGCGCAGTTAGAACGGTGGGCGCGAGTGGCCAACAAGGCTATGGGGGCTGTTGCTTGGTTAGGGGGCTTTGCTGGGTTGTTTGAAGCTATTAGGCAGGCTCAAAAGGTGGGCCGCGCCGAGACGCAGGCCGAGCGCTTAGCCTCTCAAGTAGCGCTGGTAGGAGCGTCAGGGACAGCCTTAGGTGGCACCTTCTTGGGCGGTATGGGGCTTGTTGGCAAAATATTGGGTGCCCCTGCGGCACAGTGGCGGCTGTTATTGCTGAAGTTTGCCGGGCCTGTTGGCTGGTTCGTTGCGGCCAGCACTTTGCTGCTGGTGGTGGGGGATTTATTGGCCAGCCGCTTCTCGTTGAGCCCGGTGCAGCAATGGTGCCAGCGCTCCTACTGGGGGTTGAGCAGCGAATATGCAAGCTTGGAAGAACATGAGCAGGCGCTGGGCAAACTGAGCGGTAGTGATCCCGTGGTAGAGCGTCAAGGAGTAGCCGCAGCCCATGCAGGCCCGGGGCCTGGCCCCGCCCCCAGCGATCTCGCATTTCGGGTGACCCTGCCGGGCGGCCAACTGCCCGATGAGGAAAATTTCTCGTTTGGCCTTTGGGGCGTACCCATGAGCGGTGATCATGAAGAACTTACTCAGGATGTTTTGTCCTATTCCCATCAGGCTTCTGAAAAGGAAGGTGCAGGGGGCACTTATCACTTTGCGCCCGAAGCACTGAGCCAGTTTTACTTTGTGCGGCTGGTGGTGCGCTTACGGCTCAACGGCGAATCCTCCACCCAGGTTTACGAGTTGCATCGCCGTGGCCGTTCCATTTCCAGCGATTGGCATCGCGTGGAAGCCCTGACGGACGGTTTTTTCAGTAGCGTTAAATTAGGTACCTGGCCCAGCATGCCGCTGACCCCCTGGTCACCCTGAACAAGGATGGAGCATGTTTAAAACTACGCCCAACAAAGCGCTTCCCCCCATGCGCGCGGGTGAACGGGAAAGCCGCGCCGGGGGCGAGCAGTACTGCCTGAGCCCATTGCCGTTACCGGTAAATAGCGAGTGCGCCGTCGATGTAGCCCATATTGATGTGCGCCACGATGAAGCCACCCTGGATATTCGCCAGGGCGCTAGCCCAGATAGCATGATGACAGCAGGGCACATGCTGAGTGTAGGTGTCACCGCTATAATGATCATGTTTCTTATCATCTGGGTGGGCATCGGTGGGTTCCCTCCCGATCCCCAGTTTGCAGCCGCATGGGGAGGGGGGCTTTATGCAGGATTTCTATTTGTATTTACACTGGCAATTCTCTGGCTCAATACGTTAATCAAGCGAATGCCCCCCATTCGCTTTAATCGCCAGCGCCGGGAAGTGGCTTTTGTAGTAGATCCACTAGGTCGCTTCTGGCTGCCTGCCCCCCACAATCTTTGGCTCGCCTCGACGGCTAGTCTGGCAGTGACTGCCTCTGGGTTAATGGGCTCCATCGAAATAGGCGAGTGGCTGCGCGGTGCTCGCGAGAGTTTTCCCTTTGGCTTTTTGCTGATGCATGTGGGTGGGTTTGCCTTTTTCTTCGTTTATCCCCCTCTTTACGATCTCATCTGCCGACTCTGCAAGCGCGAGCGGCGCACGGTGCTGGTGCCTTGGGAAGATGTCGTCGCAGTCTGTGGGTTTAACCCCAACCTGGGGCCTGGGGCGGTCACTGGCTTTGGCTGGAACTTTGCGCTGCTGCCGCCCGACCCGGAGCGCCCTGGCTACACTCTGCCTGGGGCGGGCATTATCGTCAGTGTGGGCGGGCTGCCGGGGGCGTTGGCCCAGTGGGAGTATATTCGCCGCTTTATGGAAGAAGGCGTCGATGCCACCACTACTGCCGCCCGGGAGTGGGGCGTGGAGTGGTACGACGCCTACGTGGCCCGTGAAAAAGCCGAATGCGAGCGTACGAATGACAGCGCCCGATGGCGGCGCTTTCGGCGCAAGCGGCTATGGGAGCATGCTCGCTTCGCCCACTGGTACACCGAGTACCGCATGAAGCACATCCTGCCTAAAGCCGTGCCCCGTGACTGGCTAGCTGAGTGGTCGAAGCCCTTACCCAAATCCCAATGGGCTAAGCCTTCCCAGGCAGTGACTGAACTGAGCGAGCACCTCCGTGCCGCTTACCAGCGCGGCGAAAAGTTCGTGGAGATGGGGGATATCGAGAAACGCTTTGGGGTAGCGGCCCCAACTGCCGTACAGGCCCCTTATCCGTCATATCCGTTCCGGTCGAAGGCGGAACGGGCATAATCGCCGTATGTTTAAAACGACTCCCCAAAACGCGCTACCGCCCATGCGCGCAGACGGGCGGGAAAGCCGCGCCGGGGGCGAACAGTACTGTTTAAGCCCCTTACCACTGCCTACAGACAGCGAATACGCAGTGGATTTGGCCCATATCGATGTGCGTCACGATGACGTCACCATGGATATTCGCCAGGGTGCCAGTCCGGATAGCATGATGACGGCGGGGCATATGCTGAGCGTAGGCGTCGTAGCCATGATGGCTTTTTTCCTTGTTGTATGGGTAGGTATCGGGGGATTCCCTCCTGACCCGCAGTTAGCAGCCGCATGGGGGGGGCTCTATTTCGTCGTTCTTTTTACGTTTGTCGCTGGTATCGTCGCGGTTAACTCAGTATTACAACGCATGCCGCCTATTCGGTTGCACCGCCAGCGACGTGAAGTGGCCTTTGTGGTCGATCCCCCAGGTCGCTTTTGGTTGCCCGTCCCTCACAACCTTTGGCTGATTTCTACTGTTGGGCTTGCTTTAAGTGCTTCTGGATTCATGGGGCTCATTGAAATAGGCGAGTGGCTTCGCGGTGCTCGCGAGAGTTTTCCCGTCGGCTTTTTGCTGATGCACGTGGGTGGGTTTGCCTTTTTCTTCGTTTATCCCCCTCTTTACGATCTCATCTGCCGACTCTGCAAGCGCGAGCGCCGCACGGTGCTGGTGCCCTGGGAAGACGTGGTAGCTGTGTGTGGTTTCAACCCTAGCCTGGGGCCGGGGGCGATTACCGGTTTTGGCTGGAATTTCGCGCTGCTGCCGCCTGACCCAGAGCGCCCCGGCTACACCTTGCCAGGGGCGGGCATCATCGTCAGCGTGGGCGGGCTGCCGGGGGCGTTGTCCCAGTGGGAGTATATTCGCCGCTTTATGGAAGAAGGCGTCGATGCCACCACTACTGCCGCCCGGGAGTGGGGCGTGGAGTGGTACGACGCCTACGTGGCCCGTGAAAAAGCCGAATGCGAGCGTACGAATGACAGCGCCCGCTGGCGGCGCTTTCGGCGCAAGCGGCTATGGGAGCATGCTCGCTTCGCCCACTGGTACACCGAGTACCGCATGAAGCACATCCTGCCTAAAGCCGTGCCCCGTGACTGGCTAGCTGAGTGGTCGAAGCCCTTACCCAAATCCCAATGGGCTAAGCCTTCCCAAGCCGTGACTGAACTGAGCGAGCACTTGCGCGCCGCTTACCAGCGCGGCGAAAAGTTTGTGGAGATGGGGGATATCGAGAAACGCTTTGGGGTAGACGTGCCTAAGGCACCTCATGCGTCTTACCCCACTCTGCCCTTTAGATAAAACGCACGACTGACATGAGCCATAAGCGAACCCAGATAAGGACATCATGATGCAAAAGGAAAAGTGGCCGTTGGACACGATGGCCGTTCTAACGTGTGAGCAATGTGGCCATCAATGGTCGGCTAATTGGAAAAAGGCCAAAGCAATTCAAGATGAACGCTTGTCGGCTTGCCCCCAGTGCAACCATCAGGGGGAGTTAAGCGAAGAACAGCACACGACTCTTGCGGCTCATTTAGACAATGTCGAGAAGGTCACGAGCAGAGGTTCCACAAGGGTGATGTTGGCAGGTTTAGCCGCCTTCTTAATCGGCATCGGTAGTTTTTTGGGGCTAGTGCCAATTGGCGTGGTCATAGTCGTCATGATCCCCGCTGTGTGGATGATGTTTTCTTCCTCGTCTGAAGCGAAAAAATTAACGCCGATCAGGTTTGCTTTGTCTTCTCCGAAAAGCGAGGAGAAAGCAGGTTTCCATCATTGAGCTAAAGGCGCCTGCTTTACCAAGCTATTTATTCAAGCGATATAAAAAGTGGAATTAATGGGGGCATACCAAGGTCCAGTTCCCCTTGGACCGACATCATTCCATCTTCAGTAGCACCCAGGTTTAGAGCCAGCAGTGACTTTATATCTTTGTCACACCGAATTGCGCGGCTGGCTCTATACCAGGCCCAATCAATCTCAGCTCATTTGCTCAAGCCGCTGTGCGTAACTTGATATCCAGGTCAATAAAAACCAGCGACGTACTAAGGTGCTTCCCTGCCCCCAAGGCAGGCAATCGACTCGTGTTCGGCGACCACGCTTTCAAGGGATTTGCATAACGCTTGAAACGCCTCGCTGGAGTGTCCGGGGCGTTGGTGGAGTTCAATTTCGACATGTCCCAGGTTGGGGAGGCCTTCTTCTTCGGTCACTATCCGGCAGCCTGGCGGCACGCTGCGTGGGGTTTTAACGGTTATCGCCAGTCCATTTTGCACCGGCACGTTGATACCTGTCGGGGATTGGCTGACGTAGCGAAGCTCCCAACGGGTCTCATCGCGGCCCAGCGCAGATAACGCATGCGCCCTGAAAATGCAGCCCTCGGGATTAAGGGCCAACGGCAGTGTTTGCCATTGCGAAAGTGAGACGTGGTCGGCCATGACCCACACCATCGGCTCCCAGCCAAGCAAGTGACCGGATTGAGTGGGCTTGTGCCTTACCGAGAGCACCACGTCTAACAGCCCTTCCTGAAACCGCTTGACCAGGGTGTCGCTGATATCGCAATGCACTTCTAACTGAATTTGCGGAAACTGGGCCGCAAAGCGTGGCAGCAAGTCGGGCAGGTAGGTAGCGGCCTGTTCTTCCGAAGTGCCCAGCCGAATAAGCTCGCCATGCATTCCGCCCTTCAAAAGATCCTTGGCCTCATCTTCGAGCTTGAGCATATGGCGCGCATAGGGAAGCAGGTGTTCCCCGGCGGCCGTCAACAGAACGCTGCGGCTGGTGCGCTCAAAAAGCGCTTGATGCATCTGGTCTTCAAGCCGCTTGATTTGCAGGCTCATCGCCGATTGAGTTCGATGCAGCACCTTCCCTGCTGCGCTAAACCCTTGGCATTCGGCGACGGTGACAAACGCACGTAGTAAGTCTGTGTCCATGATGAATGAGCCATTTAAATGGGTGTTATCTTAACTATTCATTTCTATTATGGAAGAGCCTTCACTAGCCTGTCCAGATAAGCTTCCAACGCGACAGGAGCGTGACCCCATGACAATAACCGCCGCTAAACAACCCGTGAATGCCCTCGAAGGGCTGATCGACCTTGAGCGCTACCCGCTCAATGAGTTGTCATCGCCGGCAGGAAAAACGTTTATCGCCGATTGCCGTCGCCAACTCGAAGAAGATGGCTGTGTGGTGCTTAAAAACTTTGTTCCTGAAGCCGCATTAGCTCGGCTTGAGCGTGAAACTGAACGACTATCGCCAGACGCCCACTACAACCAGACCGAGACCAATCCGTACAACAGCGACGGTGACGCATCGCTACCTGACACACACCCCAAAAACCGCTTTGATGATCGGACTAACGGCTTTGTCGCCGGCGACCGCATCGACCATGACACCATTATCCGCCAGGTGTACGAGAATCCCGAATTTCAGCGGTTTATTGGTGCGGTTGTGGGTATCGATGAGATCCACCAATACGCCGATCCCCTGGCCGATCTGGTGGTGAACGTGTTGCGCGAAGGCTGTCAGCACCCCTGGCACTACGACACCAATGAGTTCATCGTCACCATGATGACGCGGCAGTCCCACAGCGGTGGGCGCTTTGAATATGCGCCGGGGATTCGCAACCCCGAGGGTGAAAACTTTGCTGAGGTGGAAAAGGTGATCGATGGTGATCGCTCACGCTTGAAAGCGCTGGATCTTCAGCCTGGTGATTTGCAGATTTTCTTTGGCCGCTATTCGCTCCACAGGGTGACACCCGTGGTGGGTGACAAAGAGCGCCATACGGTGATTTTCGCCTATGCCAAGGAGCCTGGTTTCGTGGGTCGTCCCGAACGTGCACAGCGCATCTTCGGCCGCATGGCGCCGGTCCATGAGCAGATTCTTAAAGACGGCATGCAGCGCAGCGATAGCCTGGCGGATTAAGGCCGCCCGGCGCTCATTCCGTTCCTGATACCACTCCCAACGCGAGATATTCATGAGCATTGTCGAAAGCGAAAGTCTGACTGATAACGAGCCGGACCACATTCCCGTCGTGCCTTCGGCGCCCATGGCCAACGGCGACAGTATCCCCACGGCGTTTGACCCCAAGCAGCTGCGCGCCGGACGTCTTGAGCGCTTGCGCGCCATGATGGCGGAAGAAGGGTATGCAGCGCTGGTACTGTTTGACCCGAACAACCAGCGTTATGCGACGGGATCGCGCAATATGTTTGGTTACTTTTTGCGCAACTCCACGCGTTACGTCTACGTGCCGCTGGAAGGGCCCATTATTCTGTTCGAATATCCTGGCAGCGCGCATGTATCCACCTGGCTTGAAACCATCGATGAGGCGCGAACCTCCAAGGTAGTATGGTCGGCGGTGAACCAGCGTGATGGTATGTCATCCGACCCCTTTGGGGTGGAGATTGCTGAGCTGATTGAAGAGCATGGCAAAGGCAACAAAAAGGTCGGTCTGGATCGCTGTGCATTGAATCTGGCGCGGGCATTGGAAGCCCAAGGGCTCGATGTGTATGACTGTATGCAGGACACACTGCACTGTCGACGCATCAAAACGCCCGAGGAAATCGCCTGCCTGGCGCAATCGATGGCCGCCAGTGAAGCCGCTGTCGCCGAAGTCGAAGCGGCGATTAAACCGGGGGTTACCGAAAACGAGCTGTTCGCGATCATGTACGGCGAGGTGATCAGAGGCGGCGGTGAGTTTATCGAGACCCGTCTGCTTTCCTCAGGGCCGCGCACGAACCCCTGGTTTAACGAAGCCAGCGACCGCAAGATTCGCCCGGGTGAATTGGTGGCGCTGGATACGGACACCATCGGTTGCCATGGCTACTACTCGGATTTTTCGCGCACTTTCCATGTCGGGCCCGGCAAGCCGACGGCCTATCAGCGCGAGCTTTATGGTATGGCCTACGACCAGGTGCAACATAATATGGGCTTGCTCAAGCCGGGTATCAGCTACCGGGAAATTGCCGAGCAGGCATGGAAAATCCCCGAGCGCTTTATCGACCGCCGTTACCCGTCGATCATTCACGGGGTAGGCATGCACGGCGAGACGCCGCTGGTCGCCCACCACATGGATTTCGACCGTTTCTCCAAGGACGGTATCCTGGAGCCTGGCATGGTGGTGTCGGTAGAAAGCTATATTGGCGAAGTCGGGGCAGCCGACGGCGTCAAGCTGGAAGAAGAGGTGCTGATCACCGAGACCGGCATTGAGCGGCTTTCCCGCTATCCGTTTAACGACGTGTTGTTGAACCGAGAAGTGTAGTCGCTTGATCCAGCCGCTGGCGACGCCTCAACGTCGCTAGCGGTATCCCGCCATCAACTCTCTCACCAGCGGTGTGTCGGCGTCGCGGTGGGTGGGCAGTTCAAAGCGCGCCTTGGCAATCGCGGTGCGTGATAGATCCGCGACAATCAGCGCTTCTTCATCATCGGCCTGTACCAGTGTCTCGCCACTTGGCCCGAGAATGCGCGAGCCGCCCCAGAAGTGGCTGTCGCCTTCCGGCCCGAAGCGGTTCGCCATGATCACGGGCGTGCCGTACGTCATGGCATAAAAGCGTGTATTCAGCGCCCAGTTTTCTTCGTTGGAAAAGTCGTCGCTGACGATGCCGCTGGCGGAGTTGATCGGCGCACAAAGCACCGTGGGGCGGGCGAGCAGGGCTGCATGCACAAGCGCCGGGTTCCATAAGTCGGCGCAAATCAGCTGGGTGGCTGACCAACCCGGGCAGATATCCGTGTGAGTGAGTTCACTCCCATGGGTGAACCATTTGCCTTCCTCAAGTCCGCCATAGGTGGGCAGGTTCAGTTTGCGGTGCACGGCGATAAGCTGGCCATGCTGAAAGATGGCCAGCGCGTTGTAATATTCACCGGGGCTTGCCTCTTCCACGAAACCGACGACGACCTGCATCGGGCCGCAGGCGCGGGCCAGTGTTTGCAGGCGCGGGTCTTCCAGCGGCATTGCCACCTGCATCACGTGGTTTGCCAGGCGATAGCCCGTCAGTGAAAGCTCGGGAAACACCAGCAGTTCGACATCGTCGTGCTGGGCGTCGGCAATCAGTGCCAAATGGCGCTCAAGGTTGTCATTCACCTCGCCAAGCGTGGTATTGATCTGGGCGGCGCCGACGCGAAGGGTGTTTTGATAATGCATTGGGCTTCCCCATTGAAAAAGCCGCTCCATAGGAGCGGCTTTGCTGTAATGGCAATCGGCATTATGCCAATGCTACCCACGAGCGACTAGAGCAGATCATTCTCTTCGAGAAAGCTTTCTGCCACGTCTTCAATCGACACGCGCTCGACATCGACACGGGCGTTCAGCTCGGCCATGGTGGCGTCGTTTAACAGCGCCGACAGGCGGTTCATCTGGTCGGCTAGTTCAGGGTTCGCTTCAAGGGTTTCGGTGCGTACCACCGGGGCAAGGGCGTAGGCCGGGAAGAAGCCCTGGTCGTCTTTGAGGACGTGAAAGTTAAAGGCGGGGATACGCCCGTCGGTGGCGAATACGAGGCCGACGTCGACTTCTTCATCGCGCAGCGCTTGATAGACCAAACCGGTATCCATGCGGCTCACGTCGCTGCGACCCACGCGAAAGTCATAGGCTTCCATGAGCGGCCGCCAGCCGTCTTCACGGGCGTAGAACTCGGCGTTAAGCGCAAAGGTCAGGCCTTCTTCATTGTTGACGGCGTCGGCCAGGTCGGAGAGCGTTTCGATGCCGCGTTCTTCGGCGTCATCCTCGCGCATAGCGAGCGCATAGGTGTTATTGGCATCCGACGGTTCAAGCCAGGTCAGGCCTTTTTCGGCATCGAGTTCTTTCACCCGCTGGTAGGTATCTTCAGGGCTCAGGCTTTCAGTGATGTCGTTATAGTTGATCAGGGACGTGCCGGTGTATTCCCAGTAAAGATCGATCTGGCCGTTTTCCTGTGCTTGACGCAAAACGGCGGAGCCCATGCCGGAGCGGTTATCGACGTCGTAGCCCAAGTTATTCAGGTACTGGGTCGTCATGGTGGAGAGAATCTGCTGCTCGGTAAAGTTCTTGCCGCCAACGCTGATTTCGTTGGCATTAGCCAGCGAGATGCCGCTGGCAAGGGCAATACTGGTCAGTGCGGTAGTTAATGTTTTCATCATCGATTCCTTCTTTTGTTAGTGAAGCGTCAGTCACGGTGATCATCAAGCGCGGCCGGGGTTGACCCCGCGGGGGACAACGAGGAAGGCAATGATCGCAATCAGCGCATCGACCACGATCGCCAATAGCGCGGTCGGAATGGCGCCCGACAGCATCATGACCGGGTCGTACAGATCAATGCCGGTAAAGATCAGCTCGCCAAGGCCGCCCGCGCCAATCAGGAACGCCAGTGGCACCGTGCCCACATTGATGGTGAGTGCGGTGCGCATGCCGGCAAAAATGACGTAGAGAGCATTGGGTAGTTCGACTTTGAAAAGCCGTTGCATGGGGGACATGCCAATGCCTGCCGCCGCTTCCATCAGTGCCGGGTTAACGCCCTTTAAGCCGGCATAAGTATTCCGGGTTATCGGCAGCAGCGTGGCCACAAACAGACCAAAAACGGCTGGCACTGTGCCAATGCCCAGAAAGCTCATCGATAGCGCAAGGACGGCCAGGGTAGGGATCGTGGTGCCCACGTTGAGTATCTGCATCAATGATTCGGCCACTCGGGCCATACTCGGGCGAGAGAGCACAATACCGAGCGGGATGGCAACGAGAATGGCCAGACTGCCTGACATGGCCGTCAGCCAGATGTGCTGAACCGCCAGATACTGAACATCGGGCAGATACCAGATAAAGTCATCGATGACGCCACTGGACTGACTCCATACACCGGCGAAAAAAATAGCCACCAGCACCAGTGCCTTAAGCGCCCCTTTCATGGATCGAATCGGCATGGTTACTCCTTGATGGCCGGCGATGGCGTGCGGTCATCCCCCTGGCGAGCGCGATATCTCGCGCCTAAGTGGCTGGTCATGGCGCGCTGGGTAATTTGCCCGCACACCGTCCCTTCGTCGTTGACACAGGGGAGCCAGGTCTGGTCGTGGGCAAACATCAGGGATGCGGCTTTACGCAGGTCGTCGTCGAGACCCACAACGGCCGGGACGGCCTGGAAATGATCACGGCAGTAGCCCTTTGTGGTGCGCGCGACGGAGCGGCTGACAATCCCGGCGGGCTGCTTGCGGTCATTGACCATCAGAATGGCGTTTTGGTAGCCATAGTTGTCGATTTTGGCCAGCGCGGCTTCCAGCGTATCACCGGGCGATACCGTGCCGATTTCGTCGGTGACAATCTCGCGCACTTTAACCAGGTTCAAACGCTTGAGCGCCCGGTCTTCGCCCAGGAACGATTCCACAAAGGTGTTTTTGGGCGCTGCCAGCAAATCATCGGGCGTGGAGTACTGAACCAGCTTCCCTTCCCGGAAGACCGCCACGCGGTCACCCATTTTGATGGCTTCATCAATATCGTGACTAACGAACATGATGGTCTTGTTGAGTTCTTGTTGCATCTTCAGGAACTCGTCTTGAATGACGGCCCGGTTGATCGGGTCGATGGCCCCAAACGGCTCGTCCATCAACATGACCGGCGGGTCAGCGGCCAGCGCGCGGGCGACACCAATGCGTTGCTGCTGGCCACCCGACAACTCACTTGGGAAGCGTTTCAGAAAGGCATCGGGTTCCAGCGCGATCATTGCCATCATCTCGCGGGCACGCGCCTTGTATTTGGCCTTGTCCCAGCCCAGCAGCTTGGGCACGATGGTGATGTTTTCCTCAATGGTCATGTTGGGAAACAGGCCGATCTGCTGGATCACGTAGCCGATATTGCGTCGCAGTGTCTGGGTATCGAGGCCGGTCGTATCGTCGCCATTGATAAACACTTTTCCAGAAGTGGGTTTTACGATCCGGTTGATCATTTTCAGTGTCGTGGTCTTGCCGCAGCCCGATGGCCCCAACAGGACGCATATTTCGCCCTCAGGCACTTCCATATCGATATGGTCAGCGGCCACCACCGCGCCTTTTGGCGTATCGAACACCTTGGTCAGGCTGTCAAGTCGAATCATAGGGGTGTCTCTTATAGTAGAAATGACATCAGAAAAGCGGCCTCAGGTCGCGTCGGCCTGGCGGCTCATTCCCTTGGGCGTCAGGCGCTTTTGGACATACAACAGTGAATAGTCAACGATAATCGCCAGTACGCTGACGGCAACCGCGCCGACGATCAGCTGACGGGGGTCTGACTGTGAAATGCCACGGCTGATGAAGGTGCCCAAGCCACCTGCGCCAATATAGGCCGCAATCGCCATCACGCCGATATTAAGCACCACGGCCGTACGAACCCCGGCCATGATGACCGGTATGGCGAGCGGGATCTCGACTAAACGGAGGCGTTGATTGGGGCTCATGCCGATGCCTCTGGCCGCTTCCCGCAACGCGGGGTTCACGTTGTTTATCGCTGTGTAGGTATTACGAATGATGGGCAACTGGGAATAGAGCAGTACCGCAATAACGGCAGGTACGTAGCCGATGCCGTGCCCAATCAGCGATAGCACCGGAATCATGATGCCAAACAGTGCGATTGAAGGGATGGTGACGATAATCGAGGCCAGATACAGCACCCCTTGAGCCAAGCGCTCGTTTTTGGTGATCGCGATGCCGATCGGCACGCCCGTCAATGTCGCTATGCCCACGGCAACACCGACAAGGGCAATGTGCTCTAACGTTCGCGACAGCAGCAGGCCCGCACTGCCCAGGGCATATTGAAGTATTTCCAAGCGCAGCCTCCTTATTATAAAAATGAATAATGGCCAGGGCATGGTCCGTCAGGAGGCATCGCTCCTGCTTGCCTGTATGGAGGGGTTCAGCTTATCAAAAGGATGGCGTGATTATCGGGAATTGGCATGACGATGCGAAATAGGCTGAATTTGCGGTTTTTATATAACCCGGCACGATCCAGGTTCAATCACGCCTCAGACTGCTTGCTCAGCCGCTGTTCGAATTCATGGGCGGGGATCGCGTGGCTGAACCAGAATCCCTGGCCCCAGCAGTTGCCGTCTGACATCTCTAGTACGCGTTGAAGTCGCTGAGTCGATGAAAGGCGTGTCTGGAGCCTAACAATAACTTGTGTTTTGGGGGGAAAGCAGAAATGCAGTTTGCGCCCAGCCTGGGCCCAAGGCTATTGTGAACGGTAAGCACAAAAAAAGGCAGACCAGTAAGTTACTGATCTGCCTCTCGAAATATTGGTAGCGGGGACCGGATTTGAACCGATGACCTTCGGGTTATGAGCCCGACGAGCTACCAGACTGCTCCACCCCGCATCAACGTGTGGCGTATTCTACGCTTTTTTTACGTTTCGTCAATAGGCGTTTTAAAACGTTTTCCCTATAGCCGTTGGTGGGCTTCGTGCTGCAACATGAGCCGAGTAGCGCTATGCTGAGGTTAGTGCAACAAGAACAATGCTGACTCTCGGTAAGTCGCGCATCTGTATTGCGATTTGCCGTTGGTACTTAAGCGCCAAGGCGCTTTTCACAATGGCTTGCGGTGTCAATTCTGCAACGCCCAAGCCATTCGTCATATCAGGGAGGTAGTCAATGGCCAATCAAGCCCCCGTCGCCTGGGTAACTGGTGGAACTGGTGGTATCGGCACGGCGATTTGTCGTTCGCTGGCGGATGCGGGTTATCTGGTCGTAGCGGGTTATCACAACCCCGAAAAGGCCAAAACCTGGCTGGCATCGCAGCAAGCCGATGGCTATAACAACATTGCGCTGTCCGGTGTCGACCTTGCCGACCATCAGGCCTGCCTAAAAGGTGCCCAGCAAATTCAGGAGCAGCATGGTCCCATCAGTGTGTTGGTTAACTGTGCAGGGATCACCCGTGACGGCACCATGAAGAAAATGTCATACGAGCAATGGTATGAGGTGATCGATACCAACCTGAACAGTGTCTTCAATACCTGCCGCAGTGTGATTGAAATGATGCTTGAACACGGTTATGGGCGGATTATCAATATTTCATCCATCAACGGTCGCAAAGGGCAGTTCGGCCAAGCGAACTACGCGGCGGCAAAAGCGGGGATGCACGGGTTGACCATGTCGCTTGCCCAGGAAACCGCCACGAAGGGCATTACCGTGAACACTGTGTCGCCCGGCTACATTGCCACCGACATGATCATGAACATTCCAGAAAAGGTGCGCGAGGCGATCCGTGAGACGATCCCCGTCAAGCGCTATGGTACGCCAGAGGAAATTGGCCGGCTCGTGACCTTCATCGCCGATGAGGAGTCCGGGTTCATTACTGGGGCGAACTTCGACATCAATGGTGGTCAGTTCATGGGCTGATCTCGTCGTTCATTTTGCTCATTGATCAAAAAGCCAGCGAGTATCCCTCGCTGGCTTTTGTGATGGCTCAAGGCGTAGGTGTTTGAGCGAGCCGGGTAAGCAGTTCATCCAGCTCGTCGACTTCTTGATCCCACAGCGATCTGGGCATGGGCCCAAGGGCAATGAGATCTGCAAGCACCTCGCTAACCTCCTGCGCGCGGCTACGCTCTTTTTGAAGCCCCTCGTTGAGGCGTTCCACCTGGATGGCCAGCCGCAGGGGTTCATCTTGCTGATGTACACGCCCCATGGCCAGCAGTGATAAGTGAACGCGAAGCCGGGCAAGCTGATCCTTCAGGTTGGCTTCGTGGGCGTTGGGGAGCCCCTCCATGCGTCGTTGATTGCGCTGATGGTGGGCCTGCTCAAAAGGCGCTTTCAAGCTCGTTTCGCCCAGCACCGCTTGTGCGTCTACCGTGTCTGCCTGTTCGTCGACAAGCCTGCGTTGGTCTGCGCGCAAGTGAGCTTCGATAAGCGGCGTCAGCTGCTGCCAGGCGGTGACCGTGCCCGCGACTTCAAGGCGGTTAAGACGCTCACGCCGGGCACGAATAATGCCGCTTAGACGCCGCTGCATGCCTTCGCTTCGGCGGCTACGTGGCAGGGGTTCCAAACGCGTTGCCTGTTCAATGAAGGCGTCCAGCTTGGCGTGGTCGCTGGCATCTTGAGGTTGCCAGCTGTCCATTTCGTCGACCAGTGCTTGCAGGCTGTCGAGCTGGCGTTGCTGCTGGGCAAGCTGCTCTTGTTTATGCGCGTCGCGTCTGGCGAACAACTGGTCGCATTCGTGGCGGAAGGCCTTCCAGAGCGTTTGTTCTTCCCCTTTAGGCGCCCGCCCCAATTGACGCCACTGCTGCTGTAGCTGCTTGGCATCTTCAATGCGCTCGGCGAGCGGACGTTCGTCCTGGTGAAGCGCCTGAACACTGCTGATCAGGGCTTTCTTCTGGTCGGCAATATGCTCGGCACGGGTATCGATCAAGCTTTGTAGCTGATGGCGAGCGCGGCCAAACCGGCGACCAATGGCTTCTGCCTGTTCGCGCGGTACGGGAGAGTGGTGGCGCCACTGTTGGCGTGCTTTATCGCGAATTTCGCGCAGTACATCCGGGTCGGCGTCCTGTGCTGGCTGGGCCAGCAGGGTCTCGAGCTGCTCACAGAGTGCTTCGCGGGCACGCAAGTTAGCCTCCCGCTGTTGGGTTAGCCGCTCTCGCCAGGGGGCTAGGCGCTCGTGGATACGGTCCGAAGCAGCACGAAAGCGTGCGGACAACTCTCGGTCAGCCGCTGCATCCCCAAGGGATTTCCATTCTTTGACGAGCTGGCGGTGGTGCCGGTCGAGTGCCGGTTCTGCCATGTGCTGATCGTCGGCAAGCACCTCAATGGAAGCGCACAGTTGTTCACGTTTGGGGCCTGCGACAAACCCTCGCCAGTCGCGTAGTTCGGCGAGTTGCGCGCCAAGCTGTTTCAGCCTCGCTTTGAGCGGTCGGGCATCGTCATCCTTGAGCGCCTCAATGCGCGGCTTCAGCCGTTGGTGTAGGCGGCTGGCGCTTTTGAAAGCACCACGTTCAAGCAACTGTTCGAAGGTGTCCAGGTCGTTGCTGTAAGCGCTGAGGGATTGGGCATCGGTCTGCGTATCGGCGGTTTCATGGGTGGCATCAAGCGCCTCCTGTGCTTGGCGAGCAAGCGTGGGCATGGTCAGAGTATCAGGCCAGCGGCATTGGTCGAGCAGTGATGAAATGGCGGAGTGGTCGGCGTCGGCCAGTGCTTGCTCAAGCTCAGCGCTAATGCGTTGCCAGCGCTGCCAGGCTTCGATACAGGCCTCGTACTCTTTCAGGGCCTGGGTGTAGCGTTGGCGTATCGAGTCGCTGGGCGGGTGCACATCGGACAGTTGCTGCCAGCGCTGGCCAAGCAACTGACGCTGGGCGCGAAGGCTGTCGATATCCTGAGACGTCAATCCACTGCCAAGCCGCAGGCCTTCCAGAGTTTCTTCCAGGCCTTCCAGTAACTGTTCTCGGGTCTGGTCGGTGGCTTCGCGTTGCTGGTTGTTCTGCTGACGCGCCTGTTCGTGAGTTTCATGATCGTGCAGCGTTTTGCGGCAAGCGAGAACGGCTTGATGGTAACGTGCCTCCTGGTCGGGGTCAGGCGATTGGCTGAGTTGATCCCATTCACGCTGCAGATGACGCAGCCGGCCGCCGTAGAGGGGTTCCCAGGTGGATTGGGCGTGACGTTCCAATTGCTGCAGAAGCGTCTCGCGCTTTTGCTGTTGGGCTTCTTTCCACTCGGCGTCGGCACGCCGTTCTTGTAGCCGATCTTTGGCCATGCGTACGACCTGGCGGTCCCGGCGGGCTTGCTTCAACAGCTGCTTCAGGCCCTCTTGACTGACGATGCGATCCGCTGCCTGGTGACGAACGGCGGCGACGCCGTTATGGCAGGCGTGTTCGATCAAGTCGCGTTCATCGGTCAAACGGGCGAGCGCAGTAAGCCGTAAATTGAGGTTGTCACCCTTATGCACAAGAGCGTTGAGTATCTTGGTATCGTCGATACGCTCGGCAAGTGCCTCACGCTGGCCAAGCCCCGTTTGCCCTTGCTGGCCGCTGAGCCGCTGGCATAGCGCCTCTTGCCAAGCCATGTCGTTCTGGTGGGCCGGGTAAGCCGCCATGAGCCCTTCAAGGTCATCAAGAGCAAGTAATGCGGCAAGCTGTATGTCGCTATCCGGATCCTGCGCAAGCGAAGCGAGCGCCTGGCGCTGTTCGCGATGGTCAGGATCAAGGCGGTGGAGAGCCTGGCGGCGTACCTCGGCATTGGGGTGTTGCCAGCGAGGTGCGAACAGGCGTCTTAACAGTCCGTGCATGGATCATCCTGCTGTGAGGCGCTTTGCGTGAAAAAAATCAGACGTCGACCCTAAGAAGGTTGCAGTTGTCGGCGCTGTCGCTTAGCGTTGACTTATAATGTGGGTTCGATGAGGGTTAATTCTCACCGCCCAAAAGCGCTCAAATGCGCTACCTTAATATCTTACCTGAACATGACATGGAGTTCGGCCATGAGCCTCAATGTGGATAGTGCCGACGTGGCCTTTACCTTTAAAGGCGGCATGCTGCCGATGACCGTCATGGAGCTAAGCAGCGCTGACCCAGAGCATATCCGACGTCAACTGGCAGGCAAACTGTCTCAATCACCTGCGTTCTTTCAGCATACACCGGTTGTGCTTAGCGTGGAAAAGCTTGATGAGCCCCATCTTTCGCTGGAGCGCATTTGCGCTGTCTGCAGGGACCACAAGCTGCTCCCGGTGGCAGTGAGGGGGGGCACTGAGCCGGTGCGTCAATCGGCGTGGGCGCTCGGCCTTGGCTGGTTCGCGCCGGTCGACGAAAGCCGTGCGCAAATGCTCAAGAGTGTCGGCAGTGATAGCGAAAGTGCAGCCCCCGTTGCCGTGGCGGATGCAAACACCGAAAAAGAGGCAGCCGATGCGCAGGAAAGCAACGGTACGGAAACCACTCGTCTCTACCGCGGTACAGTGCGTTCCGGGCAGCAGGTGAGCGCTTCGGGAGGTGATTTGGTCGTCATCGGTGCGGTCAATGCGGGAGCGGAAGTTCTGGCCGCCGGCAGTATTCATGTTTATGGCGCATTGCGCGGACGGGCATTAGCAGGTATTCATGGCAATACCCAGGCGGGTATCTATTGTCGCGAGCTGGCCGCTGAATTACTGTCAGTGGCGGGTAATTACAAGCGTCTGGAAGATATCGATTCTCAACTATTGGGTGCCCCTGCTGAGGTGCACTTTACGCAACAACAATTGGAAATTAAGCCGCTTAATTAGCGCCGAGCGCGTAAATCGTTGAGAATGCCAGCCACGCGGAGTCACCGCGTGGTTTAGATGACATAGACGTTCCCGTTGTACGTAGTGCGCTAACGGCGCACTTGCGATGAACGACTTCAAGAAGGAAGTAACTCTTGGCCAAAATTATTGTAGTGACCTCGGGTAAAGGGGGGGTCGGTAAAACCACCAGTGCCGCCGCTATTTCGACAGGCTTAGCGCTACGCGGAAAGAAAACGGTGGTGATCGATTTCGATGTGGGCTTGCGCAACCTTGACCTGATCATGGGCTGCGAGCGCCGCGTGGTGTACGACCTGGTAAACGTGATTCAAGGTGAGGCGGGGCTCAATCAAGCACTGATCCGCGACAAGCGGGTTGAGAACCTGTTTATTCTGCCGGCCTCACAAACCCGCGACAAGGACGCCTTGACACAGGAAGGCGTTGCCGAAGTGCTCGACAAGTTGAAAGAGGACTTCGACTTCATCATGTGTGATTCGCCTGCCGGTATCGAACGTGGCGCTCAGTTGGCCATGTACTTTGCCGATGAGGCGATCGTGGTGACGAACCCGGAAGTATCCTCTGTGCGCGATTCTGATCGGATTCTTGGCCTGCTGGCATCCAAGACACGTCGTGCCGAGGAGAGTAGCGACCCGATTAAAGAGCACCTGCTGGTCACGCGCTACAACCCTGAGCGCGTCACGTCGGGCGACATGCTGACGCTGGACGATATCCGTGAAATTTTGGCGATTAATCTGCTTGGCCTGATTCCCGAGTCCGAAGCAGTGCTGCGGGCCTCTAACCAGGGCGTGCCGGTTACCCACGATATTTCAAGCGACGCGGGCCAAGCTTATAGCGATACCGTCTCGCGTCTGCTCGGTGAAGACATGCCTCTGCGCTTTCACGAAATGCAGCGTAAAGGCTTGCTCAGCCGCATGTTTGGTGGAGGTCGGCGATGAAACTGCTGGAGTTCTTGAAGCGTGAGCGCAAGAAGTCTGCCTCGGTGGCCAAAGAACGCCTGCAAATTATCGTGGCGCATCAACGAAGCCAACGGGGGCAACCCGATTACATGCCGATGCTGGAACGCGAGTTGCTGGAGGTCATTCGCCGCTACGTTCACGTGGACGACGATGCGATCCAGATCTCACTGGATAGCGAGGATAACTGCTCGGTATTGGAGTTGAACGTGACGCTCCCTAAAAGTTGACCCGCGCTTTTTTGAAACCAGGGTTGCTGAGGTTTTCTGAATACGCGGCGAAACCTGATGTGGATATGCTAGGCTTGGGCTTTTCATTGCCCAGCGGAGTGCTTGTCCATGGCGTCACCCAATGCTGCCCCCGCCAGCTTTTTATGGCATGACTATGAAACCTTTGGGGCTGATCCGCGTCGTGATCGGCCCGCTCAGTTCGCCGCTCTGCGCACCGATGCGGAGTTAAACGAAATCGGCGAACCGATCGAGCTGTTCTGTCGCCCCGCTGACGATTATCTGCCCCATCCCGCTGCCTGCTTGATTACCGGTATTACCCCCCAAAAGGCACAACGCCACGGTCTCCCCGAAGCCGAATTCGCCGCTGAAGTGCAGCGCCATATGAGTGAGCCGGGCACCTGCGTGGTCGGGTATAACAGCCTGCGCTTCGATGACGAAGTGTCGCGCCACCTGTTCTACCGTAATCTTCTCGATCCTTACGCCCGTGAGTGGCAAAACGGCAATTCGCGCTGGGATCTTATCGATGTGGTCAGAGCCTTTTACGCCTTGAGGCCCGAGGGCATCGAATGGCCACTGCGCGACGATGGTGCGCCGAGCTTCAAGCTGGAAGACCTGACGGCGGCCAATGGTATCGCCCATGAAGGGGCCCACGATGCGGTGGCCGACGTGCGTGCGACGATTGCGCTGGCGCGCTTGCTGAAGTCGCGCAATGCCAAGCTGTTTGACTATTTGCTCGGCCTTCGCGGCAAGCGGCAGGTGGCCAACCAGATCGACCTGCCCAGCGCCAAACCGATTTTGCATATTTCGCGTCGCTACCCGGCAAGTCGGGCGTGTAGTGCGCTTGTGATGCCGCTGGCCGAGCATCCGAGCAACCCCAACGGGGTCATCGTCTATGACCTGAGCGTTGACCCCAGCGAGTTACTGACCATGTCGGCATCGCAAATTCGTGAGCGGGTCTTTGTCAGTCAGCAGGATCTGACGGAGGGCGAAACCCGCATTCCGCTCAAGGTCATTCACATCAATCGCTGCCCTGTGGTCTTTCCCACCACTGTGTTGAAAGACGTGGAGGGCCCGCAGAAAGGCGAGTATGGCGATATCGTGGCCCGGTTGGGACTGGATATGAACGCCTGTCGCCGTCATTGGAAAATGCTCCGCGAGGCGTCTGGGGTGTCCCAGAAAGTTGCTGAGGTCTTCAGCGCAGGCTACGACGATGCGCCGCAGGATCCCGACCTGATGCTCTATGCCGGTGCCTTTTTCTCGGCCGCCGACCGCAAGCAGATGGAGCGAGTCAGGGCCATGGACCCTTGGGATCTGGTGGGCGAGCGGTTTGCCTTTCAGGACCCGCGACTCGAAGAAATGCTGTTCCGCTTTCGTGCGCGAAGCTACCCGGAAACACTCGAGGGAGACGAACTTGAGCAGTGGGAGGCGTTTCGCTGGACACGTCTGAACGATGCCACGCTGTCAGGTTTCACCTTGAAAGCTTTCGCCCGGGAGATCGAAAACTATAACCAGCAGACGCTGACTGACCACCAGCGCCAGATTCTTGAGGAGCTCGTGCTCTATGTTGAAGCCATGTTACCGGCACAGGCGTTTGACGCCTGAGCCGGTATGGCTAAGACCACTGGTCTGTCAGTTACTTGCTCGCCTGTTCTGGTAGCGGCGTGAGCTGCTGGCGGATCTCCGCTACATTGCTGGGTTCGTCGCCTGGGTTGAAGCGCACGTCCAGTTGGTGTTCACGCAGCGCTGGCCACAGAGCTTGCAGGTCGTCTAGCGTCACTTCCATGGCCAGCTCGGCGAGCTGCTCACGACGGTCGAAACGCACCTCCTCCCGCGCGGTTGCCTGCCAGTAGCGGTTGGTCATCTGCGCCAGACGCGTGTCGCGTTGGCTCAAGCGGCTGTTCACTGCTTGGCGGTAAGCATCCAGTTCATCGTCGTCCAGCTGCTCAAGTCGCTCGCCGGCCTCCTCCAGAAACGCATCCATACGCCTGGCGATTGTGTCGCTATCGGCGTCGGGTGACTGCACAACCATGGCAATACCGGGGGCGTCCAGCAGCGGTGAGTAACCCGCATTGACGATGTAACCAAGCTGCTCCTCAGTGCGTAGTTGCTGGTAGAAAGGCGTTTCCAGCCACTGAGCGAGAACCTGGGTCGCGGCTTGCTCGCGCAGTGTTTGATCACGCCCTTGCAGATAGCGCAGTACGATGGATTCTTCACGCTGGCTATTGGGGTGCAGGACCGTATCGTCGCCGTTGACGGCGAGCGGCGTGAGATTGCGTATATCGTCGCGCGTCAGCCGGGGAGTGAGCTTGCCGCGCATCAGGTTTGCCTGCTCTCTGGCACGTTCAGGCCCCAGGTTGCCGACCGCCATGGCATCCACGTAGAGGCCGTCAAGGAAACGTTGGCGGAAGTCGATCAGGTGACCATGCGCCAGACGCTGGCTGGCCTCAAGCAGCGCTTGGGTCGACCATTGGGGGGTTAGCAGGGCTTCGCCCAGGGTGCCGCTGGCTTGGGCGTACAGGGAGGCTTGGGGGGCGTTGCGCCATTCACGCTGTAAACGGTTGAGCACCCGCTCGAAGTCACGCTGACGGATGTCGGCGTTGCTGAGTTGGTCGAGTGCTTGCTCGATCAGTGGGGTCTGACCGTCCCGCCAGCCGGAAAACGACAGCGTCATACCCCGTGAATGGGCATAGGCGCTGAACGACTGGCCTGCCAGCCAGGCAGGATAAAGCGCTTCGTTGAGGCTGTCGTTCAGCCAGTTGGCCAGCAGCCGGGTGAGCACTGCTTCCTCGGCGGAATAGCTGGTACTGGGGTGTTGCAAGCTTAGCCGCCACTCCACCTTGGGGGTGTTGAACTGGGCGTCCTGCATATGCCAGGCAGTAAACGAGGGCGCGTCGATCAGCGTGGTGGGGCGTTCGTCCTGGCCTTCCAGTAGGCTAAGGTCGTTGGCGATAAAAGGGTTGGGTGCCGGTAATGTCAGCCCGCTCAAGGCTTGGCCACTTTCACTGGGCGTCTGTTCCCGCCAGGCGGTGTCGAACCAGGGCGTCACCTTGTCGCTCTCGATGTCGGGAGCTGAGTAAATACGCAGCATGTTGTCCTGGGTCAGCGCATCCAGGTAGCGCCGATGTTGCTCGGCATCGAACTCATCCATCCGGTACGCGGCATACTGGACGTCCTCCACCGGGTAGCGAGACAGATTCATCGAGAGCCGTATCGCTTCCTGCTGGGGTTCGCCCTGCTGTTGAAAGCGGAAGGCCTGTTCGTTGAGGTCGGCTTGCTCGGTGTAGCGCCACTCTTCAAGACCGCCCTGGCGAATACGCTCGATAGCGGCAAACAATGTGGCTTCAATATCGTCCAGGCGCTGCGCGCCGTCCTCGGTAAGGCTGATGGAGACAGTGAAAAGCGCATGCTGACCATCGGCGCGACTGATCCCTGTCGACAACGCGTCGGCAAGTCCGCTGTCCTTGAGGACAGCGAACAGGCTTCCATCGCTTTCATCGCCCAACAGGTGGGAAATCAGTTGAGTGGGTTTCTGGCGATAAGCATCGGTGGGGTCGGCAATGGGAAAGTAAAAACGTAGTTGATGGCGATCTTCAATTGAATGACGTGCTACATAACGGGGTAACGTGTCGCGATCCACGAGGGGGGTGTCGATGCTGGGGGCTTCCCGATCGTTGTCGGGAATCTCGGCAAAGCGCTCGACCACCCAGTCTTCCAGGGTATCCAGCGACTGAGGTGCCACGACGGCCAGGTTCATCACATTGGCGTCGTAGTGGCGCTGATAAAACGCCATCACCCGTTCGCGAAGGGTGGCTTCACCTTCCGGGGGATTGGCCAGCGTCTCGCGGTTACCCACGGCAAACTGGGTGGTTGGGTTCTCCGGGTTCAGCAACTGGTTGAGTACCGCGTTTTCGCGCCTTCCTTCATCCCGACGGCGTGAAACGTACTCTGAATGCACCACATTACGTTCACTTTCAAGCTTGTCGGCATTAAACAGCGGTGAAACAAAAAAAGCGCTGAATCTGTCCAGTGCGCCCTCGAAGGCTGAAGGCTCAATGCTGAAAAAGTAATTGGTATCCTGAGAGGCGGTAAAGGCGTTGTGCGAGCCTGCGTTGCGCGATAGGTAGCGCTGATAGGCGTCAGCCTCTGGGTAAGCTTCGGTGCCCAAAAACAGCATGTGCTCGAGGAAGTGGGCGAGTCCCTGTAAGTCATCAGGGTCCTGGGCGCTGCCGACCCGTACGTTCATCGACGCCGCCGCTTTATCTGCCTCGTCATCGCTGACGAGTAGCACATTCAATCCGTTTTCCAGTTCGAGCACGCGGTAGTCGCGCTCGTCATACGGGCTGACGTGAGGTGTGATGACGTCCTTGATGTCCTCTTCGTCGGCAGCCAGTGCCGTGGGCGCAAACCAAAGGCTGCCCATGGCCATGCCCAGCAGAGCGCCTCCAGGCAACGCCATATTCCAACGTGCAAAGCGTTTTAAACCAATAAGTTGACGCATGTAAGCTCCTATGACGTGGTCCAGCGTATCATCGGCCCGATGGGGTGAGCGCAGGCCGGCGACTGGTAGGTAGGAAAGTTAATCTGTTTTGATACCGGAAAAGCGCCCAACAGTTCCAGTGGTGCGGGCGTCAATAAACGGTCAAGGCGAGTGTGGGCCGTGTCGGGGTTTAACCATTCGTCCGCGTCCCGCGGGTCGATCACCGCAGGCAGCCGGTCAGTCAGGTGCGACAAACAAGCGTTTGCGGGGACGGTTACCAGAGCGGTGGAGTCGTTGTAGGTAGTGAGTGTGGTGTGGTAACGACACCACAGTCCAGCTAATAATAGCGGTCCGCGATTGACCTGCGTGACCAGGTAGGGTTGCTTGGCACGGGGTAGTCGTTTCCAGATGTAAAAGCCGCTAACCGGTACCAGGCAGCGGCGCGAGCGATAGGCTTCCTGAAACATTCCTCGTTGGTTCAGGGTTTCCGCTCGAGCGCAGTGGGGCGCATTATCCAGGACTTTTAACCACGGCGGTGTCAGCCCCCAGAATAACGACTGTAAACAGAGTTGGCCCTCAACCTTGCGGATAGCCGATACCGGCTGTCGCGGTGCCACATTGGGTGATTCAATCAAGGGTTCGGCCATCTTCAGGCTTGGGAGTAGGCGGGCAAGAGGCAGTTGCTGCACGTGTAAGCGCCCGGCCATGCAGGTCTCCTTTTACGCTAACGCGTTGTCAGTACCCGTTTAGAGGGTATTAAGCATGAAATGTCGAGGTTTGGAGTCGAAAACAGTGTTCGATGTGGGGTATCCTATAGCATCCCTTGTTCACGCTAAAGCGCGATAAGGCATTCTTCCTGTTTGCCGTTCACCTTAAGAGATCGCCATGGCTCGCCCCAGACAGCACGCGCCCGATGCACTACACGCGCAGGTTATGCACGCTTGCGATGAATGGTTGGCTCAACAGTCCATTCATGGTTTATCGCTGCGTGCCCTGGCCAGAGAGGTCGGCTGCGCCCCCAGTACATTGCTCAAGCTGTATGGCAGCTTTAATGTTCTGTTGCAGTACGTCAACGTCGAAACCCTGGCGCGTTTGCAGTCCACTATTACCAGCCTTTCGTCGGATGAGCCCGAACCCTGGCTGCGTGCGCTGGCCAATGCCTATTGGCGATTTGCCGAAAAGGATTGTTACCGATGGCAACTGTTGTTTGACCATCCGTTGGCGCAGGAAGGGGAGTTGGACCAGCGTCAGAGCCAGTTGATCGAGGCGTTGTTTACCCAGGTTGAAACATCGCTCAAACAGTATCAGCCCCTGCTGGATGATGCCGAGGCGCGACGCCTGGGACGCACCTTATGGGGCAGTGTGCACGGGCTGGTTCAACTGGGGTTGAATGAACGCCTCGGTTATTGGCAGGGGCATCAGCTCAAGGTGGATGAACTGCTTGATCAGCTGTTGAGTACCGTTCTTGCCGGGCTGCGCAACCGAGAGCAATCCGAGTAATGGGATTGGTTAAGCCAGTGCGCCACTTGCTGCGCGGCGGTATCTTTCTGGCCATGCGGCTTTGCTATCGCCTGCATGTTCGGGGGCGTTGCCATATTCCCAAGCAGGGGCCAGCGCTGGTGGTGTGTAACCACGTCAGCTTTATGGATGCGTTGGTGCTGGGCGGCGGCAGCCCCCGCCCGTTGCGTTTTGTCATGGATCAGCCAATCTTTGACTCCCCCTGGCTTAGATGGTGGTTTCAACTGGTCGGCGCCATTCCCATCGAGTCCGAGCGTCGCAGTCCAGGCGCGTTGCGTCGCGCACTGGAGGAAGTCAGCCAGGCATTGCGCCAGGGGGAAGTGGTGATGGTGTTTCCCGAAGGGCGACTAACGCCCGACGGCGACATTCACCCCTTTCGTCGCGGGCTTGAGGCGATTGTAATGCGAGATTGTGTGCCGGTGGTGCCCGCCGCGCTTGCGGGACTCTGGGGGTCGTGGACATCTCACTACGACGGTAAGGCGTTAAAGAAATGGCCCAGGCGTTTTCGGGCGCCGGTGAGCCTCCACTTTGGCGACCCTGTTGATCCGAGCAATACAGGGGAGCTGGCGCTACGCCGCTACCTTGAGCAGCAGGTGAGGCAGCTGAAAGTCGAGGCGGACCAGGATATCGTGCCACGCCAGTGACATGGTGCCAGTCAGTTCTATTGACCGAGCCCGCTTCGCGTCGCCTTCCAGCAGCGGGCTGAGGTGATCAGGTTGTCTCGAATCGCCAGAATTTCCATCCGTGTTGCCCCGACCTGCAGGCAGGCAGGTCCTTCAGGAAATCCTTCCAAGTGCTCGAGAATTAACCCGTTGAGGGTTTTGGGCCCGTCGGTGGGTAACTGCCAGCCAAGCATCTTGTTGATGTCTCGTATGGTCGCGGTGCCTTCAATGACATGGCTGCCGTCATCCTGTTGATGTATCTCATCGTCTTCCGAGACGTCGGTGGTGAATTCACCGACAATCTCTTCAAGGATGTCCTCAAGGGTGACAAGTCCTTCAACATCGCCGTACTCGTCGACCACGATGCCGATACGGCGCTTTTGTTTCTGGAAGTTGAGCAACTGGGTGTGGAGCGGCGTGGATTCCGGAATGAAGTAGGGCTCGCGGGCTTCCTGCACAATCGCTGCCTTGGTGACTTCGCTGCGCGATAAAAAGCGTGCCGCATTGCGTAAGTGCAGCATGCCGATAATGTTATTGATATCGCCTTTGTAAACCGGCAGCCGCGTGTGCTGGCTGGTGCGGATCTGCGCCAGGATGTCGTCGAGCGAGTCGTCCAGATCAATGCCCAGCACTTCATGGCGGGGCACCATGATGTCATTGACGGTGACGTTTTCCAGATCGAGAATCGATAGCAGCATGGCGCGGTGTCGATAGGGAATCAGCGTGCCGGCTTCGTGAACCACGGTGCGCAATTCATCCCGCGTGAGGTTGTCGCCACCGTTTTCGACGCTCTTGACGCCGATCAGGCGCAGCAGTCCGTTGGAAACAGCGTTAACCAGCCATACCAGTGGGTAGAGAAGTTTGAGTAGCGGTTCAAGCGCGTACGAGCTTGGATAGGCAATGCGCTCGGGCTTGATGGCCGCATAGGTCTTGGGCGTCACCTCGGAAAAAATCAGAATGGTGATGGTCAGCAGGGCAGTAGAAATGGCGGGGCCTGACACATCGCCGAAAAAGTGGATGGCAATAATCGTGGCAATGGAGGCGGCAAGGTTATTGACGAAGTTATTGCCGATCAGGATAACGCCAATCAGCCGGTCGGGGCGCGCCAGCAGACGCATGACGCGCTTGGCGCGACGGTCGCCGCTATTGGCGTTGTGGCTGAGCCGATAGCGGTTGATCGACATCATGCCGGTTTCAGAGCTTGAGAAAAAAGCGGAGAGGGCAATGAGAAGGGCCAGCAAGCCAAAGAGTAATCCCAGCGGGAAGTCATCACTCAAGTCAGAATTTCCTTTATGCCGTGTTCAGCTCGATTTGTAAGAGGTTGCAACAGAGGTGTCAATACACACAGTGCTTGCAAGGTTAGCGGTTAAGTACCACTTCCAGCACGAACTTGCTGCCAAAATAGGCTAATACCAGGATCGCGCAGCCGCCGAGCGTCCAGCGCACCGCACGCATACCGCGCCAACCAAACCGGTAACGGCCAATCAAGAGCGCGGTGAAAATCACCCAGGCCAGAAGCGATAGTACCGTCTTGTGGGCAAGGTGCTGGGCAAAGAAGTTATCCAGAAACAGCAAGCCGCTGATAATTGATAGCGTCAGCAATATAATGCCGACCCACACTAGCTCGAAGAGCACCCGCTCCATTGTGGTAAGCGGAGGGAGTGACTGGACAATGCCGCGGATGTGATGGTGGCGCAACGCCTGATTCTGCAAGCCTACCAGCACCGCTTGTGCGGCGGCAATCGCCAGCAC
This sequence comes from Halomonas sp. A40-4, assembly GCF_015767635.1. GTDB lineage: Bacteria > Pseudomonadota > Gammaproteobacteria > Pseudomonadales > Halomonadaceae > Vreelandella > Vreelandella janggokensis. Next base: position 468,212 of record NZ_CP065230.1, read on the forward strand.
CGCAAAGGCCAGCGCGGAGCTGATGGCGTGCATCAAAATACCCGGCGTCAGCCCACTGTGGCCGCTTTGACTGGGTAGCCAGGTGGCGGCCATTAGTGCGATGCCGGCTAGCGGGAAGAGCGCAATACCGGCGTTGAGCACGGGTTTGAACAGGCTTGCTATCAGGACCACGTTCACGGCGACCGCCATCAGCAGGGTGGCGCTGGTGGTGAAGCCTGGCAGCAAACCTGGCGTTTGCCCGACTAGCTGAACCACCACCGGGATATGTAGCAACAGGCCTAACGCGGCTAAAAGTCGCACGATGACCTGGCGAGGGGGCACGCGCCGGAACAGCGCCATACCCTGCCAGATGGCAGCGGCTATATAGAGAATAAAGGCGATGGTGGCGAAAGGGAGCGCCTGCATGATGCTATCCGTGCGCCTTGCAGCGCGTCGTAATGAAACAAATCGAATTGATAAGTCACTACTATAACGAATCCTTACAGTGACGCACAGCCATCTATATCTTGCGCCCATGGAGACTCACGCTGCGAGCGCGTATAATCCCTTCCATTAGCCTAGGGCCGGTCAAGCCCGGCGACAGCGACGGAGGCAGAGAGGCCCCATGTTTTCGACTCTTAGTGAGCGTCTTTCCCAGACGTTAAAATCGATCAAAGGTCAGGCACGCCTGACCGAAGACAATATTAAAGATACCCTGCGAGAAGTTCGTCGTGCGCTGCTTGAGGCAGACGTGGCGCTGCCCGTGGTCAAGGACTTCGTCGAGCGGGTGCGCGAACGAGCCGTGGGGCAAGAGGTATCCAAAAGTCTTTCGCCCGGTCAGCAGTTCGTCAAGATTGTCCAGCAAGAGCTGGAAGCCACCATGGGCGAAGCGAACGAGGGACTGACATTAAAGAGCTCCCCGTCCGTAGTGCTGATGGCGGGTTTGCAGGGCGCGGGTAAAACCACCTCGGTAGCGAAACTTGCGCGTTACCTGCGGGAACGTGAAAAGAAAAAGGTCCTGGTGGTTTCGGCCGATGTCTACCGCCCCGCGGCGATTGATCAATTGGAAACCCTGGCCAAAGAGGTGGAAGTCGACTTCTTTCCCTCCCGCTCGGATCAGGCGCCAGTGGCGATTGCCGAAGCGGCCATCAAGCACGCCAAAATCCAGTTTCACGACGTCGTATTGATCGATACCGCAGGCCGTCTGGCTATCGATGAAGCCATGATGTCGGAAATTCAGGCGTTGCATAAAGCCGTCACGCCGGATGAAACCCTGTTTGTCGTCGATGCCATGACCGGCCAGGATGCGGTCAATACCGCAAAAGCGTTCCATGACGCTCTGCCGCTCACCGGGGTGGTGCTGACCAAAGCCGACGGTGACGCGCGGGGCGGTGCTGCGCTCTCTGTGCGCCATGTCACCGGCAAGCCGATCAAGTTCATGGGCGTGGGTGAAAAAGTCGACGCCTTGGAACCCTTCCACCCTGACCGGGTCGCCTCGCGGATTCTGGGCATGGGGGACATGCTCTCGCTGATCGAGGAAGCCGAGCGCACGGTTGATAAATCCAAAGCCGACCAATTGGCCAAAAAGGTCAAGAAAGGCGACGGCTTCGACTTGGAAGACTTTCGCGAGCAACTGCAGCAACTCAAGAAAATGGGGGGCATGGGTGGTTTGCTCGGCAAATTGCCGGGTATGGGGCAGATGGCGGATATGGCCCAAGGGCCTGGTCCCGAAAAAGAGCTCGGCAAGCTGGAGGCGTTGATCAACTCCATGACCCCCAAAGAGCGCCACAAGCCTGAAATCATCAACGGCTCACGCAAGCGCCGTATTGCAGCGGGTGCGGGACTTCAGGTGCCGGACTTGAACCGTCTGCTCAAGCAGCACAAGCAGATGCAGAAGATGATGAAGAAAGCCGGCAAAAAAGGCGGCATGGAAAAAATGATGCGTGGCATGTCCGGCATGATGGGCGGCGGTGGCGGCCCAGGCGGTCCCGGTGGCATGGGTGGCCCTGGCGGCATGGGTGGTCCGGGTGGATTCCCTCGCCGCTAGCCGTTGCCGCCAGGTGGTATGCTTGACGGGCTGATAGTTTTCTGGCTATCAGGCTTTCCAAGCCGAGCGCATTTGCGTAGAATGCGGCGTCTTCTTGTGTGGGTGTTGGTCATGCAGTGACGATACTCTACGCTGAAGGCTTTTATAGTATGAAGAGTGTTTCCGGTAGCGAACGCCGCGAAGGCGCACTCTCGTAACCTCAACCGAAGGATAGTTATCGTATGGTTACCATTCGTTTGGCACGTGGTGGCGCCAAGAAGCGTCCCTTTTACCACCTGACTGTTACTGACTCACGTAACGCCCGTGATGGCCGTTTCATTGAGCGTATCGGTTTCTTCAACCCTGTTGCACGTGGACAGGAAGAACGCCTGCGCGTTGACCTGGACCGTGTCGTACACTGGCAGAGCCAGGGTGCCCAGCTTTCAGGTCGTGTTGCTGAGTTGGTAAAAGAAGCGCGTAAACAGGCCTAAACCTGTTCGCGATGTGGCAAGTGCTGTTGTACGTTGAGGTCGTCAATGACGCGTTTTGAAACAAGCCATACTGACGACACGCATGTGGTGCTCGGCAAGCTGACAAGCTCCCACGGAGTGAAAGGCTGGCTGAAGGTATATTCCTATACCAGCCCCATGGACAGCATTCTGGACTACCCCGGATGGTGGGTGCGCCAAGGCGACAGCCTCACGCACATGTCCATTGTTCAGGGCCGTCGGCAAGGTAAAGGCCTTGTGGTTCAGCTTAAAGGGATTGATGACCGCGATGCGGCCGATGCATTGGCCCAGGCGGACATATTGATGCCCAAAGCGGACCTTCCTGAGCTTTCCGACGATGAGTATTATTGGCATGAGCTTGAAGGCCTGGCGGTTTTCACTCAAGCCGGCGAACGGTTAGGGCAGGTCAGTTACCTGTTCGAAACCGGTGCCAACGATGTCATGGTCGTTCGTGGCGATGTCGAGGCGATCGACAAGCGTGAGCGCCTGCTGCCGTTTTTGCCGGGCGACGTCATTGTTGAAGTCAGTCTTGAAGACGGCCGGATGGTCGTTGATTGGGATCCTGAGTTTTGAACAGTGAACAACAGTCGGGCGCTGGAAACGAGGTTTCACACCCCGCGATGTGGATAGGTGTGGTATCGCTGTTTCCGGAGATGTTCGATGCGCTCACCCAGCAAGGCGTGGTCGGTAGAGCGATCGAAAAACGGCATATAGAGCTCGCGTTCTGGAATCCGCGTGATTACGCCACTGACCGCCATCGTAGCGTTGATGATCGACCCTATGGCGGGGGCCCCGGGATGTTGATGAAAGTCGACACCTTACGCGCAGCCATTCATGACGCCCGGCAGCAGGCGCATGATGCGACCGGCCAGACGCCCACGGTGATTTATCTATCACCCCAGGGTCGCAAGCTGGATCAGCAGGGCGTGACGTCGCTGGCGTCTAAAGGCCCGTTGGTTGTTGTCGCAGGGCGCTATGAGGGCATTGACGAGCGGGTGGTGGAAAGTGACATCGATGAAGAATGGTCAATTGGCGACTATGTGCTAAGCGGCGGTGAGCTGCCGGCCATGGTGTTGATTGACGCGGCGGCAAGGCTGATTCCCGGTGTGTTGGGGCATCAGGATTCCGCCATCGAAGACTCGTTTAATGACGGTTTGCTAGACTGTCCGCACTACACCCGTCCCGAGGTGATCGACGGGCGACAGGTGCCGGATGTGCTGCTGAGCGGTAATCACGCCGCGATCAAGCGCTGGCGGTTGAAGCAGTCCCTGGGTCGCACTTGGCAGCGTCGACCTGATTTGTTGGAAGGGCGACCGCTGGATGCCGAACAGCGCAAGCTGTTGAACGAGTTTATCGAGGAATACGCTCTTTCCGGTTCGTCAGCCAAGACTGACTAGGAAGTCTTGACTGAGCTGGCATGAGCGGCGGTGCAGGGCGGTAATGGCGAGTAGCCAACGCACCTGTGTCACCCATAACGACTCCCGCGTCGCTTGTTATTGAGCGCCGGGATCACGGCGACCGCCTTCCATGACTGAGCGGTTTCGCCACCACGTTATTTAGGAGCATGATGATGAGCAGTAAAAACAAGGTGATCCAGGCGCTCGAAAACGAGCAAATGTCCAAAGAGGTGCCGAACTTTGCACCGGGCGACACCATCGTCGTTCAGGTGAAAGTCAAAGAAGGCAACCGTGAGCGTCTGCAGGCGTTTGAAGGTGTGGTTATCGGTAAGCGTAACCGTGGCCTGAACTCCGCGTTCACCGTGCGCAAGATTTCTCACGGCGTTGGCGTTGAGCGTACCTTCCAGACCTACAGCCCGCTGGTTGACTCTCTTGAAGTCAAGCGCCGCGGTGATGTGCGTCAAGCCAAGCTTTACTACCTGCGCGAGCGCAGCGGTAAATCGGCACGTATCAAGGAAAAGCTGGCCTAAGGCGAGTCGTTTCCGCAGGCGCTTGCGCCTGGGTACCAAAACCCCGTCACCGCTCTGCGGGGCGGGGTTTTGTTTATCTATTCGATGTGAATCCTTACGGGCGGCTTGCGTATGCGTGTCATTGATGCTTTTTTGGATGCCCTGTGGCTGGAGCGCGGGGCCAGTGAGCATACGCTAGCGGCTTATCGGCGCGACCTGAACGCCTGGCAGCAGCACCTGGAGGAACATGGCGAATCATTATTGTCACCTTCGCCTGAACGCCTGGATGCGTGGTTTGCCAGCCGTCGTGAAGCGGGCTATCAGGTACGCAGCAATGCCCGAGTGCTGTCGAGTCTGCGCAGCTTTTACCGTTGGGCGCGCGTCCATGGCCACGTTTCAAGTGATCCGCTGGCTGAGGTGCGCCTGCCGCGTGTACAGCCCGGCCTGCCCAATACGCTGGAAGAAGACGAAGTGGAGCGCTTGCTTCAGGCACCGGAACTGGATACCCCACTGGGCGTTCGTGACCGCACGATGCTGGAATTGCTCTACGCCTGCGGACTGCGTGTCTCGGAACTGGTGGGGTTGACCAGTGACGCGGTCAATTTGCGCCAGGGGGTGGTCCGGGTGCGTGGCAAAGGCGACAAGGACCGCCTGATACCGATGGGAGAGGAGGCCGCCGACTGGCTGGCTCAGTACATGAAAGCGACGCGCCCCATGTTGATGCAGGATCCTACGCGCCCGGCTCTGTTTCCAGGCCGTGGCGATAAAACGATGACGCGGCAGACCTTCTGGCATCGCATCAAGGTGCACGCCATCACGGCGGGTATAACGCGCCCCCTGTCGCCACATACGCTTCGCCATGCGTTTGCGACCCATTTATTGAATCATGGGGCGAATTTACGGGTCGTACAGCTGTTGCTAGGTCATAGCGATCTATCCACCACGCAAATTTATACGCATGTGGCCCAGGCCCGCCTGGAAAGCCTGCATGCTGAACATCACCCAAGAGGTTGAATTGCATGATGCGCCGAAGTACAGAACTCACGACGTCACAAGGCAAGCCGCGTAGGCTGATAGGCTGGCTGATGGTGGGAGCGTTGTTACCCATGACAGCGCAGGCGAATAGCGCGACCGATGCGCTCCGCGACACCTTGAGTGTCAACGGACAGGCAATGCCGGTCGACGAGGTGCGTGAAACGCCGATGGAAGGGATTTATCATGTCCGGCTGGAAAACGGCGAATCCTTTTATTCGAATGCTGACGGCAGTCATTTTCTGGTCGGCGACCTCTACGAGAATGCCGACAGCGGGCTGGTGAACCTGACCGAGCAGGCGCGCAACCAGGAACGTGCGGACGCCATTGCGGCGATACCGGAAAGTGACCGGGTAGTGTTTCGTGGTGAAGAGCCTCCCAAGGCGACGATCGTTGTGTTTACCGACCCAACCTGTCCTTATTGCGTAAAGCTGCATGAAACCGTGCCTGAGCTCAACGAGCGAGGTATTGCGGTACACTATCTGGCCTTTCCGCGTAGTGGCGTTAACGCCAACGCGGGGAGAACGCTGAAGCAGGTCTGGTGTTCGGATAACCCCAGCGAAGCCATGTCGCGTGCCAAGCAAGGCGAAACGCTTTCCAGTTCGGCCAGCTGCGACAACCCGGTCGCCGAGCAGTACGAGCTGGGCCGCACGTTAGGCGTCCAGGGGACACCCGCCATTATCCTGCCTGATGGACAGATGGTGCCAGGGTTTGTGCCGCCGGACCGCATGATGGAAATGCTGGAACTGGATGACGCTTAGAATCAACAGCTAATGAGCCAATTGATCAACTATTATCACGCTGAGACACTGCACCTCTGAGTGCACAACATGAAAGGGGAAGTATTTTGAAACCGGTAAGAGTAGGCATTTGTGGGCTGGGTACCGTCGGTGGTGGTACCTTTAATGTGCTGACGCGCAACGCTGACGATATTGCACGCCGTGCAGGGCGTCCGATCGTGATCGAGCAGGTGGGCCATCGCAGTATTCACCCCGATTGCGACATTACCGGTATCAATGCCACCACGGATGTTTTTGAAGTGGCCACCAACCCCAACGTGGATGTTCTGGTTGAGCTGATTGGCGGTTACGACGTTGCCCGCGAACTGGTACTTACCGCGATTGAAAACGGCAAGCACGTGGTCACTGCCAACAAGGCGCTGATCGCCGTCCACGGCAACGAAATCTTCAAGGCGGCCCACGAAAAAGGTGTGATCGTGGCATTCGAAGCCGCCGTCGCGGGGGGGATCCCGGTGATCAAATCGTTGCGCGAAGGCCTGGGTGCCAACCGCATCGAGTGGGTAGCGGGCATCATCAACGGTACCGGCAACTATATCCTGACCCATATGCGCGATGAAGGCCGCGCCTTTGAAGACGTGCTTGCCGAAGCCCAGGCGCTGGGCTACGCCGAATCCGACCCGACCTTTGACGTTGAAGGCATCGACGCGGCGCACAAGTTGACCATTCTGGCCTCGATCGCCTATGGCGTGCCGCTTCAGTTCGAGAAAGCGTTTACCGAAGGGATTTCGCGGATTACCGCCGAAGACGTCGAACAGGCTGATAACCTTGGCTACGTCATCAAGCATCTTGGCATCTCCAAGCGCACCGATCATGGGCTTGAGCTGCGGGTACACCCCACGCTGATCCCCAAAGAGCGCCTGCTCGCCAATGTGCACGGCGTCAAGAATGCCATTGCGGTGATGGGCGACGCCGTGGGGCCAACCCTTTACTACGGCGCTGGCGCCGGGGCTGAGCCGACCGCCTCGGCCGTGGTGGCGGACATACTCGACGTGGCGCGGGATATTGCCACCGACCACCACTATCGCGTGCCTTACCTGGCGTTCAGCGGTATTGACGAAGACGTCAGCCAACTGCCCATCATGCCGATGGAAGACATTACCACGGCGTATTACCTGCGCCTGCTGGCCGTCGACCGTCCCGGTGTCCTTGCGCGCGTGGCGACCATCCTTGCCGAGCAGGGCATGTCCATCGAGGCGCTGATCCAGAAAGAGGCGACCGAAGGCGAACTGGTGCCCATCATCCTGCTGACCCATCGCACCAAAGAGAAGCAGATGAACGAAGCGATCCGTGAAATCGAAGCCATGGCGGATATTGCGGGCCCTGTCACTCGTATCCGCGTGGAAAGCCTGGACGAAGGGGAGTAACCCATTACATGCGCTATATCAGCACGCGCGGGCAAGCGCCCGCGCTCTCCTTTGAAGAGGTGGTGTTGACCGGCATGGCCAGCGACGGCGGGCTTTACGTGCCGGAAACGCTGCCGTCGTTCTCACAGGACGACCTGGAAGCGATGGCTGGCTTGTCTTACGCGGAGATCGCGTTTCGTGTCATGAAGCCGTTCGTCAACGGTGAGATCGACGATGACACCTTCCGCCAGATCGTGACGGATGCCTACGCGACGTTCAATCACGATGCAGTGCTGCCGCTCAAGCAGCTGGATGCCAGTCACTTCCTGCTCGAACAGTTCCATGGCCCGACTCTGGCGTTCAAGGACGTCGCCCTGCAGCTTCTGGGCCGCCTGCTCGACCACTTCCTGCAGAAGCGCGGTGAACGCGCCGTGATCATGGGCGCCACCTCCGGTGATACCGGATCGGCGGCCATTGAGGGCTGCCGTCACTGTGACAACCTGGATATCTTTATCCTGCACCCTCACAACCGGGTCTCGGAAGTGCAGCGTCGTCAGATGACATCGGTGCTGGCCAATAACGTGTTCAACATTGCCATCGAAGGCAACTTTGATGACGCCCAGGCAATGGTCAAGGCCAGCTTCGCCAATCAGGACTTCCTGAACGGCACACGACTGGTGGCGGTGAATTCGATCAATTGGGCGCGCATCATGGCCCAGATCGTCTATTACGTTGCCGCGGGCGTGGCATTGGGGGCACCCAAGCGCGAAGTGAGTTTCTGCGTCCCCTCGGCCAACTTTGGAAATGTCTTTGCCGGGTATATGGCCTACAAGATGGGCCTGCCGGTGAAGCAGTTCATCATCGCCACCAACGCCAACGACATCCTGCACCGCACACTTGCCGCCAATGATTTCTCCAAGAAAGAACTGGCCGCAACCCTCGCCCCGTCAATGGATATCGTGGTGTCGTCGAACTTCGAGCGTCTGCTGTTTGATGCCTACGACCAGGATGGTGCTGCGGTGGCGGCGCTACTGGAACGTTTTCAGCAGGAGCCCACGGCGCTGGCCGATGCACCGCTGGCCAAGCTGCGTGAAAAGTTCGCAAGCCACAGCGTCGACGACGCGACAATCCTGGAAGTCATCCGCGAAGCGCATCACCGCACCGGCGAGCTTCTCGACCCGCATACGGCCACTGGCTACCGGGCGGCCGAGCGGGCCCGCGCCGACAAGACCACACCGGTGATTACCCTGGCCACGGCGCATCCGGCCAAGTTTGCCGAAGCGGTGGTGAAAGCGGGGTTTCAGGGAGTACCGCTACCTACCCACATGGATGACCTGCTGGAGCGTGAAGAGCGCTATACCGTGTTGCCCGCCGAACTTAGCGTGGTTCAGCAGTTCGTCGCTGACAACCGGCGCTAGCGCTTATGGCCGATGTGATCGACGCGTCGCCTCTCGCACAGCGTGGTGAGCGGCTGCAGCTTGCCAGCCGTCCCCGCCTTGAGCCTCGTCCGCTGGACGAGGCCGTTTACGCACGTGCTCAGGCGGAAGGCCTGAATGAGCTGCAGGCGCGCCTGCTAGCGTCACGGCTGCCGGGCTATCAAGGCGAGCTGGCCCCGCTGGTATCGCCCAGTCTGCGCTATCTGGCGCACCCTGAGAAACTTGCTGATGGTCGCCGAGCCGCCGAGCGCATTGCTCAGGCGGTTGCCGAAGGCGAACCGATCGGGATCCTCACCGACTACGATGTGGACGGCATCACCTCCCACGTGGTGATCCGTCGTACGTTGGTCGAGTTATTTGGCGTGCCGGAACATAAGCTGCATAGCCTGATTGGCCACCGTATTCACGACGGTTACGGGATCAGCCTCCCCCTGGTGGAGCGCACTCTGGCGCTCGAGCCGCTGCCGACCCTGGTGATCACCGCCGACTGCGGCAGCTCGGACGAGCCGCGTATTGCCCGTCTGAAAGCCGCGGGTATCGACGTGGTGGTCAGCGACCATCATGCGTTACCGCTGGAAGGCCCGCCCCCCTCGGCCTACGCCTGCGTCAATCCTACCCGTGATGACTGCGACTACCCGGATAAAACCATCGCCGGTTGCATGGTGGCGTGGCTGACGATGTCGCTTGCGCGCGGTGTGCTGATCGAGTGGGGTGCCTTGTCAGCCTCCACCCCTAAGCTGTCGCCCTGGCTCTCTTACGTAGCGCTGGGCACGGTAGCGGATTGCGTGTCGCTGGGCGGAAGCCCCGCCAACCGGGCGGTGGTCAGCCATGGCCTGACGTTGATCAACCGCATGGAGGCCGCCTGCTGGCGGGCCATGGCCACACGCTTGGGTGCCGATAGTGTACCGTTCAATGCCGAAACACTTGCCTTCCAGATGGGGCCGCGCATCAATGCCCGCTCGCGGCTGGACGATCCTTACGCGGCGCTGCACTTCATGCTCGCGGAAACTGAAGGCGTGGCCAATCGCCAGCTTGAGGTGCTTGACCAGGATAACCAGTCGCGCAAGGCCATTGAGGCCGACATGGCGGAAGAGGCCCGTGCCTTGGCCATGTCCGCGTTGGAGGCGAACGAGCCGGCGGTTGTCGTGTTGCTGGAAGATGGTCACCCAGGCGTGCAGGGCATTGTCGCCTCGCGGCTGGTGCAGGCCTATGGGCGTCCGGCGCTGGTACTTACCCGAGCGGCCGCCCCCGATATGCTCACTGGTTCCGGCCGCTCGATTGACGGCCTGCACCTGCGCGACGCTTTGCAACGCACCTTTGAACTAGCCCCCGAGGCGCTGCCGCGCTTTGGTGGCCATAGCGGAGCAGCAGGCGTGGGTGTTCCTCGAGGGCAGTTGGAGGCCTTTAAAGCCGCGTTTCTACAGGCGGTGGAAGAGCAGTTGGCAGGCCAGGAACTTTATCCGCGTCTGTGGACCGACGGCGAGCTATCCACGACGCAGCTCTCACTGGCAACGCTTGGCGATATCGAGGCACTGGGCCCCTACGGACGCGAGTTCGACCCGCCACTGTTTGAAGGGCGCTTTATTGTCGAAGCGCTGCGCCCGGTGGGTGCGGAAGGCGCGCACCTGATGATGGAGCTTTCCATGGGCCCCGTGACCTGCAAGGCCATCTGGTTTCGTGCGCTGACCCCCGGGGAGCTGCCCGCATTCAGCGTCGGCGATACGCTCCATTGTGCTTACAAGCTTAACCGTAACCGCTGGCGTGGGCGTGAGACGCTGCAGTTGATGGTCGAGCACGCCAGCCCTGTCTAACCTCATCACTCTATAACCCACGGCCTCAATAAGGACGCTTCCATGCGTGTTGAAGACCTTCCCAAGGACCCGCATCGCCCCTATGAAGATGTCATGGCGATGCTGTTGGGCACCTTCTTTGTGGCGCTTGGGGTGACGTTTTATACCCATGCGGTGTTGTTGACGGGCAGCACTGCTGGGTTGGCGCTGCTGTTAAATTACATCACCGGTTGGGGTTTCGGGGTGTGGTTTTTTGCCATTAACCTGCCGTTCTATTATCTGGCCATCAAACGCATGGGCTGGAGCTTTACGCTACGCACCTTCCTGGCTATCGGCCTGGTGTCGCTGTTTTCGGAGCTCACCCAGGGCTGGGTCCAGTTTGCTGCCGTGCCGTCGATGTATGCCGCTCTGATGGGCGGTGCGCTGATGGGCATCGGCATGCTGATGCTGTTTCGCCACCGCACCAGCCTTGGCGGCATCAATATCCTGGCGCTTTACCTCCAGGAGAAACACGGTCTGCGCGCAGGCTACGTGCAACTGGGTATCGACGGGGTGATCCTGCTGGTAGCACTCACCCAACTGCCGCTGGACCGCGTGGCCTACTCGGTGCTGGGTGCGCTGACGCTCAACTTGATCATCGCCCTGAACCACAAGCCAGGGCGTTATATTGGGGTGAGCTAGAAACGTCTAGCTGAGCCAGAACCACCAAACAATCAGCGCGATCAGGCCGACCCCGGCAAGGTTGATCATTAGGCTCATGCAGTGTCTCCTTTGGATTGAGTGGCGCTGGTTTCCCATAGCCGCAGGCGGTTGGCGTTACTGACCACGGTGATGGACGACAGCGACATGGCCGCGCCCGCGATCATCGGTGAAAGCAGCGTACCGGTCAGCGGGTAAAGCACCCCGGCGGCAATCGGAATACACAGCACGTTGTAGCCAAAGGCACCGATCAGGTTCTGTTTGATGTTGCGCAGGGTGGCGCGGCTGATTTCGATGGCGTCGGCGACGCCATGCAGCGAGCCTCGCATCAGCGTCATGCCGGCGCTTTCGATGGCGACATCGGTGCCCTGGCCAATCGCGAAGCCGACATGGGCACGCGCAAGCGCCGGAGCGTCGTTAATTCCGTCGCCGACCATGCCGACCACTTCACCTGCCTTTTGGCGCCGCTCGATGTCGGCGTGCTTGTCTTCGGGCAGCAACCCGGCGCGATAATCGTCGATGCCGACCTGGCGGGCAATGGCGGCAGCCGTGTGGGGGTTGTCGCCGGTCAGCATGACCACGTTCAAACCGTCATCCTGCAGCCGTTTGACGGCGGCAACGGCATCGTCACGCAGCGGGTCGCTGATGCCGAAGAGCGCCGTCAATTGCCCGTCCAGAGCAAAATACACCAGCGTGCGAGCTTTCTCTTCCAGTTCGCGGGCGTTTTCCTGACGTGCGGAAAGGTCGACCCCGGCATTTTCCATCAGGCGTGCGTTGCCGAGCAGCAGTGACTTCCCGTCGGTGGTTTGCGCTTTGACACCGCCCCCGGTGACGCTGTCGAAGTCCTGAATCCCGGCAGCTTCAGCGTCATGCTCGTCGGCATAGGCCATCAATGCCGCTGCCAGTGGATGCTCGGAGCCGCGTTCCAGGGCAGCGATATAGCCAAGCGTTTTGGCCGTCTCTTCGCCCAGCAATTCCGCCTCTGTGACACGGGGCTTGCCTTCGGTGAGCGTGCCGGTCTTGTCCACGACCAGCGTGGTCAGTTTGCTGGCGGTCTGCAGGGCGTCGCCGTTTCTCACCAGCACGCCGTGTTCAGCAGCCTTGCCCACGCCAATCATGGTAGAAATCGGCGTGGCCAGGCCCAACGCGCAGGGGCAGGCGATAATCAGCACGGTGGTGGCCGTCACCAGCATGTGAATGACCCGCGGCTCGGCGCCGACATTGAACCATATCAGTGCGGTAAGCACGGCGATGATCATCACCGAGGGGACGAAAATACTCGACACTTTATCGGCCAGCTCGCCGATCGGCGGGCGCGAGTTTTGTGCGCTGGCGACCTGTTCGGTGATCTGGCCCAAACGGGTGTCGGCGCCCACTCTTGTGGCGCGGTACACCAAGCCTCCTTTGCCATTCACCGTCCCGGCGCTGACCTCATCTCCCTGGCCCTTTTTCACCGGTTCGGGTTCGCCGGTGAGCATGGATTCGTCGATGTGGCTGGCGCCTTCCACGACGTCGCCATCCACCGGCAGCCGCTCGCCGGGGCGAACGCGGATCTGATCGCCTTCGCGTACCGCATCGATGTCCACCTCACGTTCTTCGCCGTCCCGGATCACCCTTGCGGTGCGGCTTTGCAGGTCGAGCAGCCGTTTTAGCGCATCGCTGGTTCGCCCGCGTGCTTTAAGCTCCATGGCGTTGCCCAGCAGAATCAGGCCGATCACCATGGCAGAGGCTTCAAAATAGATGCCGCGGGCGACCTCGGGTAGCCACGGGGCAAACAGCACGACCACCATCGAGTAGAGCCAGGCGGTACCGGTGCCCATGGCCACCAGCGTGTCCATGTTGGCTTGATGGTGCTTGAGGTTTTTCCAGGCGTTGACAAAAAAGTGACGACCTGGAAACGCGAGTATAGCCAGTGTCAGCAGCCCGACCACCAGCCAGAACAGCCGCCCGGTGCCCATTGGATGTGGGTGATAGACGAACATGCTGAGCATCAGCGGAACGGCAAGCGCCAGCGACCAGGCGCTGCCTTTCAAGCGGCGCTTGTAGTCATGGGCTTCCTGTTCTGAGCGTGTTCTTTCCGCTTCACGCATATCGACAATGGGCTCAGCGCCGTAACCCACCGATTCCACGGCCGCTATCAGGGACTGCTGATCGGCAGCGCCAAAAATCTGCGCGGTATGCGTGCCAAAGTTCACGCTTGCGTTGTCGACACCCTCGGTACGCTCCAGCGCTTTCTGAACGCTTTTCACGCAGCTGGCACAGGTCATGCCGCTGATCGCCAGGCGGGTTTGATGCTGGCTGCCCTGAGGCGCACTTTTGGCGGGCATGGCGTCAGTCGTCTGGTCTCGTTGCTCGTCCGGCGTCTCGGCCGTACCGGGCGGGTAGCCTGCTTGGCGCAGCGTCTGGTCGAGGCGGGTGTCGTCCAGCGTGGTGGTGACCTCAAGGCGTTTTTCACCTGGTGCGCCTACCACGTCAGCATCGCTGTCCTGTTGCTGAATCGCCTCACGCATGCGCGACACGCATCCCTGGCAGTTCATGCCGGGCACTGTGCGTATCAGAATGTGCTGGCTCATTTTACCTCCTGCTTCTCAGGGAAGCTTTCGATCAAGCGGCAAAGGCTGTGGCCGTCCGGCGTACCGTCAGGCATATGCTGCCAGCTTTCCAGAGCTTGCTCCATGCGCTGGGCAAGCGCTTCAAGCTCCTGGATCTGCGCACGAATTTGCGGCAGCCGGTTGGCCAGCAGGTCGCGCACCAATGGGCAGGGAGAGTCACCCTGGTCGGCGTGAGCGAGGATGTCGCGAATTTCAGCCACGCTGAACCCGAGCTTGCGCGCCCGCTGAATAAACAGCAGCCGTTCGAGGTCCGTCGCGGAGTAAAGCTGATAGCCGTTATCGGGATGTCGCTTGGGTGCAAGCAATTGCTCCCGTGTGTAATGACGCACCGTTTCGGCGGTGACGCCACCGCGTTTTGCCAGCTCGCTGACCTTCATTGTGCGCTCCCGTGGAAAGTGTTGATGACTAGTGATAAGTCTAAAACCTGTGGGTAACACAAAGGTCAAGGCCAGGCGAGAAAATAGCCTGAAACGGTTAAAACAATGATTTAAAACGTACGTGCGACTAATGTATAAGGCAAAAATAAAATAAAACGCTCGTTTGCCCTTGAACCAACCGGGCTTTTGGGCCAAAACTGACGTGTACAAAAAAAGTATGACGGATGAGCAACATCGCGTCGGATCATTGGGAAAAGAGGCCCTCTATGCACAATAAATTTAACAAGCTCACCCTGGCAGTCGCCGTTGCCACTGCCGCCTTTGCCAGCCAAGCCCAGGCGGGTGGCTATCAAATCAACGAGCAGAGTGTCAGCGGCCAGGGCTACGGCCACGCGGGACGCAGCTCCAATGTCGAAGATGCGACCATCGTGTTCGGCAACCCTGCCGGTATGTCGTTTCTGGATCGCGCGCAAATTTCAGTGGGGGGAACGTATCTAAACGTTGATAGTGAGCTTTCTAATGTAGAAGCTAATCGCACCTTGGATGCAGGCGTCGCCCAAGGCGGAGCCCCTACGGGCAACCAAATTCCAGTAGGCAGCATCCCTGGGGGTAACGAGGGCGATATGGTGCCTGGCACCGCCATTCCCTATGCGTTTTATGCCCATCCGGTCAATGACAAACTGGCCTTTGGTTTTGGTGTTTACGCACCCTTTGGCTCCAAGACTGATTACGAAGATGATTTCCAAGGTCGTTATTTTGGTGACTACACCGAAGTCACTGTCATAAGTGCTCAACCAACGGTTTCTTATCGGTTTAATGATCAGTGGTCGGTGGGTGCCGGGATTACTTATAACCAAGTGGAGGGGGAGCTTCGTCGTCAGCTTCCCTCTGAGGCAACTTTTAACCCCAACGCTGATATCGACTCCCGTGTTGACGGTGAAGATGAAGCCTGGGGCTACAACCTCGGGGTGATCTATCAACCGGTGCCTGAAACGACTCTAGGTTTAACCTATCGCTCGAAGGTGGACTATGAGCTGGAAGGCGACTTTAGTGCTACTGCCCCAGCGGGTAATGTGGTTCGCTCAAGCGCCGCCAACCTGGATCTGACGACGCCTGAAACGGTCAACTTCTCCCTGACGCAACAGATGACTGATCGTTTGAAATTGATGTTCGGCGCCTCCTGGGTGCGCTGGAGCCAGTTCGAGGAAATCCGCGTCGTGGATGATCAGGGCGGCCTGATTACCAATGAGGAGCAGAATTACTCCAACGCCTGGGCGTTTGCCACCGGTGGCGAGTACCAACTGACGCCCACCTTGGCGCTGCGTGCAGGGGTAACCCTGGACATGACGCCGACCAATGATGACGATCGAAGCGTACGTATTCCTTCCGATGATCGCCGTATCTTCTCGTTGGGTGCAGGCTGGACCCCAACCGATGATTTGACCATCGATGTGGCCTACTCGTACCTGTCCGAGCGTGGCACCTTTGTTGAACAAGATCGCCAGGATTTGTTAGCTAGCCAGCAGACAGGTGGCCAGCCGGTTGGTGGCGCCACTTACTCCGCCGACTACAAAAATGAAGCCCATGGCTTCGGTGCTCAGCTGACCTACCGCTTCTAATGCGTTAGTCAATAGCAGCGACCCCAACCCGGCCTCGGCCGGGTTTTTTGCGTAGGGTCGATGTTGAGGATGGATGCGGTAAGCGCTGGGTTTCGTTACAATGCGCTTCTTTCTTGTGAACCTTTTCACTGACCTGATCTTTTACTGACCAATACCAAGGTATTCCATGTTGGAAACTAACCCGATTCACCTCCAGATCAAGGACCTGTCTGAACGGACAGAGGTTCTTAGGGGGTATCTTTGACTACGCCGAGAAGCAGGATCGGCTAGAAGAGGTCACCCGCGAGCTGGAGGACCCCAATGTCTGGAGCGACCCGGACTACGCGCAGAAGCTCGGTAAAGAGCGTGCGTCCCTCGAGGCGATCGTGGCCACCATTGACGACCTTGAGCAGGGGCTGGGCGATAGCCGGGACCTGCTCGAGCTTGCCGAAATGGAAGATGACGAAGGCACCGTCGACGAGGTGCGCAAAGAGCTGGATAACCTGCAGGCCAGCCTTGAAAAGCTCGAGTTTCGCCGTATGTTTTCCGGCGAAATGGACGAGAACAACGCCTACCTGGATATTCAGTCGGGGTCGGGTGGTACGGAAGCCCAGGATTGGGCGAATATCCTGCTCCGCATGTACCTGCGTTGGGCAGAAAGCCACGGTTTCAAGACGGATATCATCGAGATTTCAGCCGGCGATGTGGCCGGCATAAAATCGGCGTCGCTGCATATCCAGGGGGAGTACGCCTTCGGCTGGCTGCGTACCGAAACCGGCGTTCATCGCCTGGTGCGCAAAAGCCCGTTTGACTCTGGCGGTCGCCGCCATACCTCCTTTGCGTCAGTGTTTCTGTCCCCGGAAATTGATGACAGCTTCGAAGTGGATATCAACCCGTCGGATATTCGCGTGGATACCTACCGTTCAAGCGGTGCGGGCGGTCAGCACGTTAACACCACCGACTCAGCGGTGCGCATCACCCACGAGCCCAGCGGCATTGTGGTGGCATGCCAGAGCCAGCGTAGCCAGCACGCCAACCGCGACTTCGCCATGAAACAGTTGAAGGCGAAGCTGTGGGAACACGAGATGCAGCGGCGTAATGAGGCCAAGCAGCAGGCGGAAGACGCCAAATCCGACATTGGCTGGGGCAGTCAGATTCGCTCCTATGTGCTTGACGACCAGCGCATCAAGGATTTGCGTACCAACGTCCAGTCCAGCAACTGTGAAAAAGTGCTCGATGGCGATCTGGACCAGTTTATCGTCGCCAGTCTCAAGCAGGGTTTGTAATTTTCAGGGTTTGATCATTAATAGGGTGCCCGATGGCTAATCAAGACGCGTCTTCTCTCGATAACGAAAACCACCTGATTGCGGAGCGCCGGGCCAAGCTCGCGGCCCGCCGTGAGCAGGCGGCTGAGCAGGGCAAGAGCGCTTTCCCGAACGATTTCCGCCGCGATAGCTTAACCGTTGAGCTGCAAAACGCCTTTGGCGATAAAGACAAGGCCGAGCTTGAACAGCTGGATCACCACGCGTCAGTAGCGGGTCGCGTAATGCGCCAACGAGGCCCCTTCATTGTTATTCAGGACGTGGCCGGGCAGATCCAGCTCTACGTTGATAAAAAAGGCCTGCCTGCCGAGGTGCTGGAAGACGTTAAAAGCTGGGACATCGGTGACATCGTCGCTGGCCACGGCCCCGTGCACAAGTCCGGCAAGGGCGATCTGTACGTGATGATGAAAGAAGCGCAGCTGCTCACCAAAAGCCTGCGTCCGTTGCCGGATAAATTCCACGGCCTGACCGACCAGGAAGCCCGCTACCGCCAGCGCTATGTCGATCTGATCATGAACCCGCAATCGCGCAAGGTATTCGAGACCCGCGCGGCGGTGATCAGCTCCATGCGCCGTTTCTTCGAAGCGCGCGGCTTCATGGAAGTCGAAACGCCGATGCTACAGCCGATTCCTGGCGGTGCGGCGGCGCGTCCGTTTATCACCCACCATAATGCGTTGGATATCGACATGTATCTGCGTATTGCCCCGGAGCTTTATCTCAAGCGCCTGGTGGTGGGCGGCTTTGAGAAAGTCTTCGAAATCAACCGTAATTTCCGCAACGAAGGGCTTTCGACACGGCATAATCCAGAGTTCACCATGGTCGAGTTCTACTGGGCCTATGCGGATTACCACGACCTGCTGGATATGACCGAAGCCATGCTGCGCACGGCGGCTCAGGAAGTGCTGGGTACCACCACCATTGACTACCAGGGTGCCCGTTACGACTTCGGCAAGCCCTTTGCCCGCTTGACGCTGCGCCAGGCAATTCTTGACCACGGTGATGGCATCATCGATGCGGACCTGGATACATTGGACGCTGCCCGTGCCTTAGCCGAAAAACTGGGCATCAAGGTCAAGGAGAGCTGGGGGCTGGGTAAGGTCCAGACGGAAATCTTTGAAGAAGTGGCCGAACACAAGCTCGACCAGCCGACCTTTATCACCGAATATCCGGCCGAGGTCAGCCCCTTGGCGCGGCGTAACGATGCCAACCCGTTTGTGACGGATCGCTTTGAGTTCTTTGTGGGGGGGCGCGAGATCGCCAACGGTTTCTCGGAGCTTAATGACGCCGAAGACCAGGCTGAGCGCTTCCGCGAGCAGTCAGCGGAAAAAGACGCCGGCGACCTTGAGGCCATGTACTACGACGCGGATTACGTGCGTGCGCTGGAGTATGGCCTGCCGCCAACGGCTGGCGAAGGCATCGGCATCGACCGTCTGGTGATGCTGTTTACTGACAGTCCTTCGATTCGCGACGTTCTGCTATTCCCGGCGATGCGCCCAGAGGCGGATTAACGCCAGCTAACTGTGCGATTGTGGACGAAAAGTTGGTAAGGGCGCGATTAAGCGCCCATAATGACCACGTTTCGACGGCGAGGAGAATCCCATGAAACTGCTAAATCGCTCCGCTCTGAGCGTCAGGCCGACCCAGCCCTTTGTGGACTGGATCAATGCGCTCGAACCCACCATGGGAGACGACGACCTGACCCTGGACGACGTCGAACGTGAAAGCACGGTGTATCTGATCCCCGAGATGGATACGCCCGAGGCGCTCGAAGCCTTTGTTCGTGAACGCTACTCGGAAATTCTGGAAACCGAACTGCGTGCCTGGGAAGAGGACGAACGCCAGTGGCCCGACACGCTTGACTGGTCGCTGTTTCAAACCTTCCTGCGCATCGAGCATAGCTACCTCGCCATCGATCTTGACGACGACACGGCCCTGGAAATATCCGATGTTGATGACGCCTTGCTGCTTGATAACGAACTTGATTAGTGCGCTGTGATTGTTATTCAAGTTTCTTGTAAAACCGGCTTTTGGCCGGTTTTGTTGTTTCCAAAGGGCTGTTCAGGAACGGAACACCATGCGACTGTTTGAAACCCGACCCGGTGACGATGGCCTGCCAGGGGGCGAGCGCGCCTTGGCTGTCCTGGCATTGGTGACCGGTACCTTGATGGCGGTTGTCGATACCACCATGATCAACCTGGCCCTGCCGACCATTGCGGCAGACCTTGATGTGTCAGCCTCCCGATCGGTGTGGATCACCAATGTGTTCCAGGTGGTCTGTGCGGCTTTTCTGCTGGTGTTTGCCGGTATCAGCGAACTGGTGACGCGTCGGCGGCTGTACCTGTTTGGCTTGACAACCTTTGTCATCGCCGCGCTGGGGGCCGCCCTGTCGCGGAGCCTGGAAACGCTGCTGGTGTTTCGTGCGCTGCAGGGCCTGGGAGCGGCGGCGACGCTGTCCATTGGCCCATCGCTTTATCGGGCGATTTTTCCGTCGCGGTTGCTGGGAAGTGCGCTTGGGTTGAGCGCCCTGGTGGTGGCCGGTGGCTATGCCGCGGGCCCCACCCTAAGCGGTGTGATCTTGTCGTTTGCCGACTGGCCCTGGCTGTTCGCGCTGAATGTGCCACTGGGGGTGTGTTCATTGTGGCTGGCAAGCCGAGCGCTGCCCAGGGAAACACCGCGCCAGGGGAGTTTCGATATCCTGGGCGCGCTGCTCTCGATGTTGATGCTGGCGAGCTTTTTCCTGGCCATGGATGCCGTGGGTCACGCGGCTCCTCTGTGGCAGAGTGCGGGTTGGGGCCTGCTAGCGGTGATCGCCGGTGGCTTGTTTATTGCCCGCCAGCGGCGCGCTCCCTATCCGTTATTACCGCTAAGCGTGTTTGCAGAAAAGCGCTTCACGCTGGCCGTGTCGGCCTCGGGGCTGGCATTTATCGGTCAGGGGCTGACATTCGTCGCGCTTTCGTTTTTCTACCAGGAGCAGATGGGCTTTACACCGCTGGAAACGGCCTGGCTATTCACCCCCTGGCCGCTGGCCATCATGGTCGTCGGGCCACTAGCCGGGCGGCTGGCCGACCGAATTAACCCCAGCCTGCTTTCCAGCACGGGGCTGGTGCTGTTGATTGTCGGCCTGATTGCCCTGGCATTCGTCGATGAATCGACCGGTGTGACGGGCAGTTTATGGCGTACGGCGCTGTGCGGCATCGGATTTGGCCTCTTCCAGCCGCCCAATAACCGCGAAATGATGAGTAGCCTGCCGCCCGAACGCAGCGCCAATGTATCGGGTGTGATGAGTACCACGCGAACGGTGGGGCAGTCGGTGGGGGTTGCGCTGGTGGGCGCTGCGCTGGCACTGGGTGCTCCCGTGCAGGTCACGTTATGGCTGGGGGCTGCCACCACATTGTTGGCGCTGCTGGCGAGCCTTTCGCGGGTGTCGCTGGCGCGGCGAGCGCTGGTTGCGCGTCGGGCATCGTCTGGCGGCCAGTAAGCGCGTACAATGGAAGGGTTTCCGACCTAAGGAGAGCCTCCATGACGCTGCAGGCACAGATAGAGCAGAAGTTAGCGGCGCTAGCGCCCGACGTGCTGCAGGTAGAAAATGAAAGCCATATGCACAACGTCCCCGCGAATTCTGAAACGCATTTCAAGGTGACGTTGGTGAGCGACACCTTCGACGGCCTGATGCCCGTCAAGCGCCACCAGAAAATCTATGCGCTGCTGGCCGACGAGCTATCCGGCCCGGTGCACGCGCTAGCCCTTCACCTGTATACCCCTCATGAATGGGAAGTGCGCGGCGGTCAGCGCCCTGACTCGCCCAACTGCCGAGGGGGCGGGCAGTGACCCCAGAGGTTGTCCGCCGACATTACCTCGAGGCGATGGGGATTACCGCTTGGGCATCGCGCTATCAGTTGCCTAACGCGCGGCCCACGGAAACCTGTGAGTGGGATGACACCCCTGCAACGCCCACGCCGCCGCGCGAGCGTCTTCAGGCCCTTTTGGATGATGTGCCCGCGCCTCGCTCGGCGCCTGCGGAAGCGCAGACCGCCTCAGACGAAGTGACGGCATCGCCGGCGGCCGTGCGTGCCCTGTTGGAAGAGCACCAGGCCCCTCTCAGTAAGCCAGAAGCAGCAGCCCCCGCCGCCGTACCCACGCCCAGCGAAGCGCCGGTGGCCAAGGAACCGCTGCAGTTTGGCGTGTCGTGTGTGTGTATCGGCAGGCGCTGGCTAAGCATCCATGCGGGTGAGATCGATGCTTCTGAGCAGCGCCTGCTCGCCAATATATGCCAGGCGGTGGGGCTTGCCGGTGGGTCGCTGCCGGAGGTGATGTTCTTCAAGTGGCCGCCCATGGCCAACGCCTTTGAACCAGAAGACCCCCTCGAAGAAGCGCGCGAGGGGGTGAATGCGTTTATCAGCGGGGCGGCCATCCGCCAACAATGGCAACTGGAAAAAATTCTTTTGTGGGGGGCTGACGCCACCGACCCGGATAGCGCCTCGCTTGCCAAGGTGCTCGACGTTGATAACCAGCAAAGCCGCACGCTGGAGCTGCCGGTATGGCAGGCACCGTCGTTGGCCACGCTGCTGCACAGTGCCGATGCCAAGCGCAACTTATGGCCTGCGTTGCATGCTCTGGCGCAAGATTGGCCGGTACCGGATCGAGATGATCACTGAGCTGAGTCAACGTGACTTCCAGTTACTGGCAGCGCTTGAAACGCGCGCCCTGAGTGGCGTCAGTATCGCGTTGCTTAGGGAGGCCTTGGTGGCGGATACGGCCTGCGTGCTGGGCGACTGGCAGGAAAGCCAGTTGACAGGCTACGCGCTGCTGGCCCGATTACCCTTCGACGCCGAACTGCAAGCCATTGG
The DNA here is from genome assembly GCF_015767635.1 of Halomonas sp. A40-4. Taxonomy (GTDB): domain Bacteria; phylum Pseudomonadota; class Gammaproteobacteria; order Pseudomonadales; family Halomonadaceae; genus Vreelandella; species Vreelandella janggokensis. Next base: position 490,488 of record NZ_CP065230.1, read on the forward strand.
TGTGCTGCCGGAGCAGCGTGGGCACGGCATCGGCGGTCAGTTGCTCAAGGCCGTATTCGCCGTCGCCGCTCGCTGGCAAAGTGAGCGGGTGCTGCTGGAAGTGCGTGAAAGCAACGCAGCGGCGATTCGGCTGTATCAAGGCGCTGGCTTTCAGCAGGACGGCTATCGGCGAGACTACTACCCGGCAGCCGAAGGGGCTGCCGGGCGTGAGAGTGCGCTGTTGATGTCACGCTCTGCTCAGGGCTGATATTGCCTCAGGATGGGTCGTCATCAAATTTAGTCAGCAGGGCGCTCAGGCGACGCTCCCATTCTTCGTGTTCCTGCTTGAGCTGGGTGTTTTCATTACGTAGTGTCTCGTTTTCCAGCTTCATCATTTCCAGCGCCTCGACGGTATCGGTAACGCGCTGCTCAAGCTGATTGAATAACTCTAGGCTCATGCCCACCTCCAGATCAAAACAAGCGACATGCTTGCCTGTAAAACAAACGGTTAAAAATAATGGGGCGAGCGTAACGCCCGAACTGCAAAGCCGCAAGCGCTGATTATGGGGCGCGGCGTTGATATAGCCTGGCGGTGCTTTCCCCCGCCTGGGTCTCGCGGTGCAGCACCCAGTGCGTGGGTACGTCCGGTATCAGGTCGCGCTCGGTCTCCAGGTAAACCATGGCCTCCGGTGCGAGCCAATGGCCAGCTTCAAGGGTAGCGCAGCACTCGGCTACCCAGCCCTGATAAAACGGTGGATCCAGAAAGACGATATCGAAATACTGGGCCGGTTGCATGAGAAAGGCCTGGGCATCCCTAACAACGACATCACCTTGGTGGGTTTTGAGTGTTTCAAGGTTGCGGGTAATGTGGGCGGCCACCTGGCGGTCACTTTCGACGAAGGTGACCTGGGCCGCCCCGCGTGAGATGGCTTCAATCCCAAGCGCGCCGGTGCCGGCGAAAAGGTCGAGTACCTTTTTTCCGTAAAGCGCCTGGCCAAGCCAGTTGAACAGCGTTTCACGCACGCGGTCCGGGGTGGGCCGCAGGCCTGGCTTGTCGAGGACCGGCAGTTGGCGGCGGCGGAAATCACCGCCGATAATGCGTAGCTTACCCAGCGGCTTGGCAGCCGAACGGCGCGACGAGGGTGGGCGAGTGGAGCGGTTTCGAGTCATAACGCGGATTGTAGCGGGCTAGTTATCCAAAGTCTTGGTTGGCGGTGGTAGGATAATCCCATTCTTTACCTTTTTCAGTCGGATGACATCCATGTTTGGTTTTTTTAAGCGTAAACAAAAGCAGGATTCCCAGCAGGAAGCGCAGGACGAGTCTCAGGTCGACCCCTCCCAGGAGCAGGCGACTGATGAGCCGAAAGACGATGATCAGGCACCCGAACATGCCCGCCGCGAGGAAGTCGACGTTGACGAGCGTCCGTCTGCGCCTGACTCTGTGCCAGAGCCAGAGCCAGAGCCAGAGCCAGAGCCAGAGCCAGAGCCAGAGCCAGAGCCAGAGCCAGAGCCAGAGCCAGAGCCAGAGCCAGAGCCAGAGCCAGAGCCAGAGCCAGAGCCAGAGCCAGAGCCAGAGCCAGAGCCAGAGCCAGAGCCAGAGCCAGAGCCAGAGCCAGAGCCAGAGCCAGAGCCAGAGCCAGAGCCAGAGCCAGAGCCAGAGCCAGAGCCTGCGTCAGTTGAAAAACCGGCGCTGCAGGAGAAACCGTCTGCTGACAAAGGCGGGAAAAAAGGCTGGCTGTCGCGTATCAAGTCAGGCCTCGGCAAAACCCGCGCGAACCTGACCGACGGCATTGCCGATCTGTTCCTGGGCAAAAAGCAGATCGACGACGAGCTGCTAGAAGATCTTGAAACCCAGTTGCTGATGGCCGACGTGGGCATTGAAGCGACCAGCGAGATTATCGAGCGGCTTGAAGCCCGGGTCTCGCGCAAAGAGCTGAAGGATCCCGAGGCCCTTTACCGTGGTCTGCAGGAAGAGCTGGCGGCCATGCTTGAGCCGGTCACCATACCGCTGAGCTTTGAAAAAGCCAGCGACGGTCCCTTCGTGATATTGGTCGTTGGCGTCAACGGTGTGGGCAAGACCACCACGATCGGTAAACTTACCCAGCGTTTTCAGCGTGAAGGCAAAAGCGTCATGCTGGCGGCCGGGGACACCTTCCGTGCCGCCGCCGTGGAGCAGCTCAAGGTATGGGGAGAGCGCAATAGCGTACCGGTCATTGCCCAGCACACAGGGGCCGACAGTGCCTCGGTGATTTATGACGCGGTGGCGGCGGCCAAGTCGCGCGGTGTTGATGTGTTGATCGCGGATACGGCAGGTCGTCTGCACAACAAGGGCCACCTGATGGAAGAGCTGAAAAAAGTCCACCGGGTGATGAAAAAGATCGATGAGTCTGCGCCTCACGAAGTGATGCTGGTGCTGGATGCGGGCACCGGGCAAAACGCCATTTCCCAGGCCAGTACCTTCAACGAGGCCGTGCCGGTCAGCGGTATTACGCTGACCAAGCTGGACGGCACCGCCAAGGGCGGGATTATTTTCGCCCTGGCGAAGCAGCTCAATACGCCGATCCGCTTTATCGGTGTCGGCGAAGGGCTGGATGATCTGCGGCCCTTCGAATCGAAAGACTTTGTCAACGCGCTGTTTGACCGCCAGGGAGACGATGCCAACCCATGATCGCCTTTGAGCATGTGGGTAAACGCTACGGAGGGCGCTTCGAGGCGCTATCGCACCTTAACTTTCGCGTAGCGCGGGGCGAGATGGTGTTTCTTACCGGCCACTCCGGCGCGGGCAAGAGTTCGCTGTTGCGCTTGGTCATGCGCCTAGAGAAGCCGAGTCGGGGGCGCGTGGTGGTGGCAGGGCACGATATTGCCCAGTTGCATGCCAGCCAGGTGCCGTTTTACCGGCGCCAGATTGGTGTGGTCTTCCAGGATCACCAGTTACTGTTTGACCGCAGCGTGTTTCACAACGTCTCGCTACCCCTGGATATCCAGGGCATCGAACCCCGCGAGTCGGCCCGTCGCGTGCGTGCAGCCCTGGATAAAGTCGGGCTGTTGCACCGTGAGAAAGCGTTACCCATTGAGCTTTCCGGCGGTGAGCAGCAGCGCGTGGGTATTGCCCGCGCCGTCGTCAACAAGCCGGCCCTGCTGCTCGCCGATGAGCCGACGGGCAACCTGGACCCCCAACTGTCCGCTGACATCATGGGATTGTTTGAAGACTTTAACCGGATTGGTACGACCGTCATGATTGCCAGTCACGATCTGGCGTTGATCGCGGGATTGCAGCATCGGATCATACGCCTGCGCGATGGCCGTCTGGTAGCGGACGAGGGGGCCGCATGAAACGACCCACCGGTATCAAACCCAAAGGCGCCGCGCCTCGCTCGGGGCGTCCCCGTGCGGCGACCAAGGAAGCCCAGCGCCCTCAAAAACAGGGCGCGCGATCTCAGCAGCCGCGCCGTTCTAGCCGCCTGCGCGCCTGGGGTAGGCACCACCGGGCAATGGCGCTCGACAGCCTCCAGCGACTGATTCGCTACCCGCTGGGCAATTTACTGACCATGCTGGCAATCGCCATCGCGCTGGTGCTCCCCGCCGCGCTGTGGTTAACCCTGGACAGTGCCCGGCTGCTGGATGCTGAGCTGGACGAAAGCGCCACCCTCACCGTTTACCTTGAAACCGGCGTTGAGACGCCAGAGGCCGAACGCATCGAGCAGGCCGTCAGCGCTGATGACGATGTGCATAGCACTCGGTATGTCAGTGCTGAGCAGGGCATGGCTGATTTTCAGCAATCGCTGGGCGTTGAGGATGCGCTATCGGGGCTTGATGATAACCCTCTGCCGCACAGTATCGTGGTGCGCCCGGGTAGCGTTGATCCTGAACTTATGCAGACACTGGCTGAGCGGTTAGGCGACATGACGGGTGTCGACGAAGTGCGCCTCGATCTGGCCTGGGTGGAGCGCCTGCGCCACTTGGCGGCGTTGGGAACGCGCGTTGCGCTCGCACTGGGGGTCCTGTTTGGCCTCGGGGTTTTGTTGGTAGTGGGCAATACCATCCGGCTATCGGTGGAGAGCCGGCGCCGTGAAATTGAAGTGGTGATGCTGATAGGCGCGACCCATGCGTTTGTCAGGCGTCCCTTCCTTTACAGCGGCGCCTGGTACGGCGTTGGTGGCGGTGTACTGGCACTGGGGCTTCTGTCGTTGGGTAACCACTGGTTATCAATGCCGGTGGCCGCCTTGGCGGAAAGTTACGGCGCCAGCTTTTCGTTGCCCCGATTGGACTTCACAGGCTCCACAATTTTGCTATCTTGCAGTACACTACTTGGCTGGCTGGGCGCATGGCTTGCCGTGTCCCGGCATCTTGCCAGTATCCGTCCGCGCTGAACGGCCCGCGTTGCTCATCAGGCGACGGCGAGGGAACCTTGTCTACACGGCAAGGTCATAGAGACACACTAACCACGTAAGGGTTACAAGGGAGACCACCTGCACATGAGCACTAGTCTTCTACCGGTGGGACAGCTATCACCAGGCAATGACCTGGGCGGCTATATCAAAGCGGTCAACGGCATTGCGGTTCTGAGTGCCGAAGAAGAGCGTGAGCTTGCGTTCCGCCTGCACGATGAAGGCGACCTGGAAGCAGCGCGACGCTTGGTACTATCGCATTTGCGCTTTGTTGTGCACATCGCCCGTAGTTATTCGGGGTATGGCCTGGCGCAAGCCGACTTGATTCAGGAAGGCAACGTGGGTCTGATGAAAGCCGTCAAGCGCTTTGACCCCAATCAGGGCGTTCGCCTGGTTTCATTTGCGGTGCACTGGATCAAGGCCGAGATCCACGAGTTTGTGCTGCGTAACTGGCGTATTGTCAAAATTGCGACCACCAAGGCGCAACGCAAGCTGTTTTTCAACCTGCGCAGCGCGAAGAAACGCCTGGCCTGGCTCAATAATGATGAAGTCGACGCCATCGCCAAAGACCTTAATGTCAAACCTGGCGTTGTGCGTGATATGGAAGGACGGCTGTCGTCCTACGATGCCGGTTTCGATGCCTCGCCAAGCGACGATGAAGACAGCGCCTACCAGGCGCCGGTCAACTTCCTGGATGACATGGCGGCTGATCCGGCAACGCAGCTTGAAGACAGCGATTTCGAGGAAGACTCGACGCGCCGTCTACAGCTGGCGCTTGAAGAGCTGGATGAGCGTTCTCGGGATATTCTCCAGCGTCGCTGGCTGGTCGAGGACAAGGCGACGTTACACGACCTGGCCGACGTGTACGGCGTTAGCGCCGAACGTATTCGCCAGCTCGAAAAAAATGCCATGAAGAAGTTGCGCCAGAAAATGGGCGATGCCATCGCGGCTTAAGTAAGCGAGCAGGTTCGACCTAATAAAAACGGCACCCCAAGGGGTGCCGTTTTTTATGGAGGACTGAACTGTAGCCTGCCCGATTTGCCGCTAAGCGGGCTGCACCGCTTCGCGCAGCAGCTGGCCCGACAGCAGGATCCACTGATCATCCCAGTAGTCCGTGGGCAAACGTTTGAAATCGCTGCGTACATACTGGGAGATACGCCCCTCGGCGTGGGCGATCAGCAGGTTCGCCGCCGCCGAGGCGGGGATGCTCGGGCGACGCCCTTCACGCAGTTCGGCTTCGCGGAGGATTTGCTTGAACTGGGCTTCCAGCCGTTCGAACAGCTGGTGGATCCGATGCCGTAGGCGCGCAGTTTCGCCGGTCAATACGTCGCCACCCATGACGCGTGCAAGGCCCGGGTTCTTCTCGGCAAAACCGAGTACCAGTGACAAGATAGTGCCACAGCGGTTAGTGGCGTCGGGGACCTCGTCCATGATCCGGGTAATGCGGGCAAAGATGCTTTCTTCGATAAAATCGATCAGCCCTTCGAACATGCGCGCCTTGCTCGGGAAGTGGCGATACAGAGCGGCTTCCGAGACGCCTACCTGGCGGGCTAGTGCCGCAGTGGTGATCCGCTTGCCACTGTCTTCTTCAAGCATCAGGGCAAGGGCCTGAAGGATCTGCTCGCGGCGGCGAGGCTTGCGTTCATCGCTCATGATGTTGCTCTCCGTCGCGGTTAGTGAGTGTCGGTGATCAGCGTGCCGACCCCGGCGTTGGTGAAGATCTCCAACAGCACGGCATGCGGTACGCGGCCATCGATGATGTGAGCACTGTTGACGCCGCCTTTCACTGCATCCAATGCGCACTGAATTTTAGGCAGCATGCCACCATGAATAGTCCCATCGGCAATCAGGGCGTCAACTTGAGCCGTGGTCAAGCCGGTGAGTACCTCGCTCTTGGCATTCATCAGGCCTGCCACGTTGGTCAGCAGCATGAGCTTTTCGGCGTTGAGAGCCTCGGCAATCTTGCCGGCCACCAGATCCGCGTTGATGTTGTAGCTGTGACCTTCGCCGTCCACGCCAATCGGCGCTATCACAGGGATGAAGTCGCGCTTTGCGAGCATTTCAATCAAGTCGGTGGAGATCGACTCGACTTCGCCCACATGACCAATATCGATGATTTCCGGGGCGGTCATTTCAGGACTTTGATGCTCGACCTTCAACTGGCGGGCACGAATCTGCGCGCCGTCCTTGCCGGTCAGGCCAATCGCCTTGCCACCACTCTGGTTGATGAGGTTGACGATGCTCTTGTTGACGAGCCCGCCGAGCACCATTTCCACCACGTCCATGGTCTGCGAGTCGGTGACGCGCATGCCGTTGACGAAGCGCGATTCGATATTGAGTTTGGCCAGCAAGTCGCCAATCTGGGGGCCGCCGCCATGAACGACCACCGGATTGATGCCCACTTCCTTCATTAACACGATGTTGCGGGCAAAGGAGTCGATCAGGGTGGTTTCCGTCATTGCGTTGCCGCCATATTTGACGACCACCGTTTTGCCGGAAAACTGCTGAATATAGGGGAGGGCTTCGGAAAGCACCTCCACAACGACCTGGGGGTCGCGACTGGCTGAACTCATGACGTTGTCCCTTGAAAATGATGTGGCTAACTTATGGGTATTCAGCGCACTGTGACGCTCATGTCGGGCCGTGCCTTCTATTGGGCTCGGTCCCGCAGCATGATGGCGTTCCAGGTCAAACCTGGGGTAGCGTCAAGGCGGGGTCGACGCCTTTCAGTGCGTTGGCAAACTGCGCTTTAATACGCGTCAAGGCTGCCTCGTTTTTTCCTTCAAAACGTAGTACTAACACGGGCGTGGTGTTTGAGGCACGGCAAAGACCCCAGCCGTCCGGGTAGTCGACCCGAATGCCATCCAGCGTGGTCTTAATACCATCGCCGAAGTCGCCCTCCCGAGCAAGTTTATCCACCAGGGTGAATTTGTTGCTGTCGGTGACGGCAATGTTGATTTCCGGTGTGCCGATGTCCTGGGGGAAGCTATCAAAATAGGCATCGGCATCGCCTGGGTAGTTGGCCAGAATCTCGACAAGTCGTGCGGCGGCATAAATACCGTCGTCAAAGCCGTACCAACGCTCCTTGAAGAAAATATGACCGCTCATTTCACCGGCCAGCTGGGCGCCGGTTTCTTTCATGCGTGCCTTGATCAGCGAGTGGCCTGTACGCCACATTTCCGGTTCGCCGCCTGCGTCACTGATCACCTGGGTCAGGTTGCCGGTGCATTTGACGTCAAAAATCACCTTGGCACCAGGGTTGCGGCTTAGCATGTCAGTGGCGAACGCCATTAGCAGATGGTCCGGGTAGATCAACCGGCCGCTTGGGGTAATCACGCCAAGCCGGTCGCCATCGCCGTCGAAGGCCAGACCGATATCGGCGTTCGTTTCCTGGACCGTGCGAATCAGGTCCTTGAGGTTTTCGGGCTTGCCGGGGTCAGGGTGGTGGTTCGGGAAGGTGCCATCTATCTCGTCAAACAGTGGTATCGTTTCAACGCCCAGGCGCTCGATCAATTGCGGGCCAAGCTCGCCCGCCACGCCGTTGCCGCAGTCGACCACTGCCTTGAGGGGGCGGCTGACGCTAACATCATCGAGGATGCGCTGCATATAAATGTCGCGCACGTCCTCTTGGCGGATGCTGCCGCTCCCACTTTCCAGTGCGCCCGACTCGAGACGCTCATAAAGCGCGGTGATGGCGTCGCCGGAGAGCGTCTCGCCGTCGAGCACGATTTTAAAGCCATTGTAATCGGGTGGGTTATGGCTGCCGGTGACCATGACGCCCGAGCGGGTGCCGTCGAGAATATGGGTGGCGAAATACAGGACCGGGGTGGGCACCATGCCGATATCAATCACGTCACGCCCGGCCGCGTTCAGGCCGCGCATTAACGCGGTCTGTAGACGAGGGCCCGAGAGCCTGCCATCGCGGGCCACTACCACGGTGGACTCGCCCCGTGCGGCGGCTTCAGAGCCGATAGCGCGGCCAATCCATTCCACTGTGTCTTCGGTAAGGGTGTCGTCGACAATGCCGCGGATGTCGTAAGCGCGAAAAATCGAAGCAGGAATTGCGGGTGTCGTCATGGGAATATCCTTACGAAAATGGCCAGTGCCGATTAATGACGGCCAGTGCTGCCGAAGCCGCCGCTGCCGCGGGTGGAATCGCTAAATTGATCGACCAGATCAAGTTCAGCCTGTACCACCGGAACAAGCACGTACTGTGCCAATCGCTCAAAGGGGGCAATCGTGAAAGCGCTTTGCCCTCGATTCCAAACGGAAATCATCAACTCGCCCTGGTAGTCGGCATCGATCAACCCCACCAGATTGCCCAGCACGATGCCGTGCTTATGCCCCAAACCGGAGCGCGGCAAAATCATGCCGGCAAGGCCGGGGTCTTCAATATAGATCGCCAGGCCCGTTCGTACGAGCTGGGTGTCGCCCGGGTTCAGGGTAAGCGGCTCGTCAAGCAGCGCACGTAGATCCATGCCCGCTGACCCGTTGGTCGCATAATGGGGTAAATAGTCACGCAGTCGTTCATCCAGCATTTTGCACTGCAGGCGAGGACGGGGGCTCATAAGGTTGCTCCGTTAGGCGAGGGGAGTAGCGTCAGGGCTTGTTGGATCACGCGCTCCGCTAACTGTGTTTTGGGCTGGGGGACTTCCATCCGACGCTCGATACCCTGGGGGGAGCGCCATAGCAGAAGCGCCGCGTTGTCGTCGCTGCCAAAGCCCATGCCTTGCTGGCTAACGTCGTTGGCGACGATCATGTCGAGGCGCTTGCGGGTCAGCTTGTCCGCTGCATAGCGTTCAACGTCCTGGGTTTCGGCGGCAAAGCCGACCACCACAGGGCGACTGGCAGGTGGAAGTGCTGCCACCGAGGCAATAATGTCGGGGTTTTTGATCAGGGTCAGCGTCAAATTGTCGCTGTCATCGGTCTTTTTCAGCTTATGCTCGGCGGCACTTGCCGCGCGGTAATCAGCGACGGCGGCACAGCCGATAAACAGCGCTGCCTTAGGGGCCAGTTGCAGCGATTCCTGGTGCATCTGCTCGGCGGTTTCAACGTCAATGCGTGTGACGCCTGCAGGCGTTGCCAGCGTCACCGGGCCGCTGATCAACGTGACCCTGGCACCCTGAGCGGCGGCCGCGGCGGCCAGGGCGTAGCCCATCTTTCCCGAGCTGTGATTGGAGAGGTAGCGCACCGGGTCGAGGGCTTCCCGGGTGGGGCCTGCAGTAATCACGACATGCGGCGCTGACGCTTTCGGCGTCGCGCTGCTCAGGGGCGAAAACTGGCGCAATAGCGCGTCAACAACCGTTTCGGGTTCGCTCATGCGGCCTGGGCCAACGTCGCCGCAGGCCTGGTCGCCAGCGGCAGGGCCTATCAACTGCCAGCCATCGCAAGCGAGCCGTTCCACGTTGCGCTGGGTGGCGGGGTGGCGCCACATGGCCTGGTTCATGGCCGGAGCGATCAACCTGGGCGCCTCCGAGGCCAGGCAGAGCGTGGTCAGCAGGTCATCGGCCATGCCATGGACCAGACGAGCAATAAGGTCAGCGGTCGCCGGGGCAATCAACAAGACATCGGCCCAACGGGCAAGCTCAATGTGGCCCATGCCCGCCTCGGCTTCAGGGTCGAGCAGCGAGGTTCTTACCGGTTCACCCGACAGCGCCTGTAGCGTCAGCGGGGTAATGAATGCCTGGGCACCATCGGTCATGACGACGCGAACCTCGCAGCCCGCCTGTTTCAACAGTCGCACGATCAGCGCGCTTTTATATGCGGCGATACCGGCACTGATGCCCAGCAGCACGCGCTTACCGTTAGCAATTGGCATTGTGGTCGAAGTCACGGACGTCATGGCAGAGGATCCATATTGAGCGTTCTTTAGGAGGCTTACCATACCATTCGTCCGCACAATTTGGCATGCTGCATTCACGCATAGGGACAGGTGAAACACCGCGCAGGGAGGCGATGATGGGCATTAACCACTGGCCGGAAGGCGAGCGGCCAAGAGAAAAGCTATTGAATCTGGGCGCGCAAGCGCTATCCGATGCCGAGCTGCTGGCTATTTTTCTGCGTGTCGGCGTTCAGGGGCGTTCAGCGGTCGACCTGGCGCGAGATCTGCTTGCTAGTTTTGGTGGCCTGCGTCAACTGCTGGAGGCCGACCAGGATAGCTTTTGTAACGCGCGCGGGCTGGGTAGTGCCAAGTTCGCTCAGTTGCAAGCGACGCTTGAGCTTTCAAGGCGGCATCTGGCTTCCCAGCTTGCCCGCGGTGAAGCGCTGACATCGCCCACCCTGGTGCGCCATTATTTGAGTGCACAGCTGCGCCATTTGGGCCACGAAGAATTTGCGGTGCTTTTTTTGGATACACAGCACCGAATTATTCGCTATGAATCCCTGTTTCGCGGTACCCTAGACAGCGCATCCGTTTATCCCCGCGAAGTTGCCAAGCGTGCCCTGGTGCACAACGCTGGCGCTGTTATCCTGGCCCACAACCATCCTTCGGGGGTTGCTGAGCCCAGCGATGCTGATCGACGCATTACAGATCGCCTGAAAGAAGCGCTCGCCCTGTTTGACGTGCGGGTGCTGGATCATTTCGTGGTGGGGGACGGAGACGTGGTGTCATTTGCCGAGCGCGGCTGGCTATAGCGGTGCTGGCCCGGTAATCAGTGATTAACGTAAGTAAAATGAGCAAAAAGCGGTTTTTTCGCCCTTCTGCAACGGTTTTTCTTGCTGATCGCCAGGTGCTCTGGTATAAAGTGCCACCTTTAAACTTGGGTTGAATAACGGATTTGGTTAAAGCTTGGCGGTTAAATACGTCGACTCCTTCCCTGCTCCGGTTTGCCCGACAGTTTTGAACACTCAGGTTATTATATCCTGGCCAAGCGGTTGGAGGCTCTCATGTCCAAAGTATGTCAGGTTACCGGCAAGCGTCCGGTAACTGGTAACAACGTTTCACACTCCCAGCGCAAGACACGTCGTCGTTTCTTGCCGAACCTGCACACCCATCGTTTTTGGGTTGAAGCTGAAAGCCGCTTCGTCAAGCTGCGCGTTTCCTCCAAGGGTATGCGCATCATTGACAAGAAAGGCATCGAGACGGTTCTGGCCGATATCCGCAAGCGCGGCGACGCCATCTAAGCTATTTGTTTGGCTAACCATTCTTGGCCAAAAATTGGGAGAGTTAAACCATGCGCGATAAGATCAAGCTGGTGTCCAGTGCCGGTACAGGCCACTTCTACACCACTGATAAAAACAAGCGGAATACCCCGGACAAGTTCGAATTCAAGAAATACGACCCGGTGGTCCGTAAGCACGTCATGTACAAGGAAGCCAAAATCAAGTAACTACGGTTACGATGACTGGCTTTCACTGCAGGCGAGCGCCTGTCAAAAACCCGGCCCCAAGCCGGGTTTTTGCATGCCTGGGTGTTCAGCGCATGCAAGCGTGAACACCGCAAGCGTCAACGATCGTCACCACTCTGTCATCAAAGGCTCTCATCATGCCCGAGCTGCCCGAAGTTGAAACCACTCGGCGGGGTATTGCACCTTATCTGGAAGGTCAGGAAATCACCGAGGTATTGGTGCGCCAGCCCCGTTTGCGCGTGCCGGTACCGGACGATTTCGCCGAACGGCTCGTGGGGTCTCGTATCGGTGAGTTGGCACGCCGAGCCAAGTACCTCCAGGTTCCACTGGCTACCGCTGAGGGAGAGGCGACGCTGCTGTGGCATTTGGGGATGTCGGGCAGCTTGCGGATTGCGCGTGTGGGTGACTTGCCTAAAAAGCATGATCACGTGGATGTGGTGACCCAAAGCGGCGATGTGTTGCGCTACCATGATCCGCGGCGGTTTGGCTTTGTCGATTGGCAGCAGGGAGACGGCAGCGCTGACAGGCGCCTGATGCATCTGGGCCCCGAGCCTCTGGATGATGCCTTTAACGGGCGATGGCTGTATCGCATCTCACGCAATAAGCGGGTATCCGTAAAGCCCTTTTTGATGGATAACCGTGTGGTCGTCGGTGCTGGCAACATCTACGCCGCTGAAGCGTTATTCATGGCGGGGATTGATCCCCGGCGGGCGGCAGGGCGTATTTCTCTGGCCCGTTACGAGAAGTTGGCGGCTGCCGTGAAGGAAGTGCTGGCGGCTGCCATTATCCAGGGCGGTACCACGCTGCGTGATTTCGTCAGCGGCCAGGGCGAGCCTGGCTATTTTGCTCAGCGGCTGAATGTTTATGGTCGGCACGGTCAACCCTGCATGCGCTGTGGGGTGGAGCTGCGCCGTATTACGCTTGGCCAGCGAGCCAGCGTGTTCTGCCCTGGCTGCCAGCGCTAATCGGGGCGCCACACTTTTTTGTTTTTCTAAATTTTTAAGCCCAGGTTTGAGCCCACGTTTTAAGCCCTGCTGCCTGAATACTGGTGTTAGAAACCGAGCTTTTGAAGCCAAAGCTGTTTTGGAGATTGTTGTGACCCAACGCCTGCGCCTGAATAAAAACGCTGACCGCCGCCTCAAAGCGGGTCACCTGTGGATCTATTCCAACGAAGTCGATATCAAGGAAACCCCGCTGAAGAACTTTACCGCGGGTGAAGCTGCCCTGGTCGAGGCATCCAACGGTAGAACCCTCGGGGTCGCCTATGTGAACCCGCATTCGCTGATTGCGGCGCGGGTGATGTCACGTGATCCCGAGATGCGCCTGGATCGTTCGTTGTTCGTGCATCGCTTTAACCAGGCGCTTGCCTTGCGTCAGCGCCTGTTTGAACAACCGTTTTACCGTCTGGTTCACGGGGAAGGTGACCTGTTGCCGGGGCTGGTGATCGACCGCTTCGGCGATGTGGTGGTGGTGCAATTGAACACTGCGGGTATGCAGACGCTGGCCGAAGAAATCGTCGATGCCCTGGAGAAAGTCCTCAAGCCCAGCGCGATTGTGTTCCGCAATGACACCGGCGGGCGTCGCCAGGAAGGCCTGGATGCCCAGGTGGAAGTGGTCAAGGGCACATTGCCCGACGAAGTCGTGCTGGAAGAGAACGGCGTGCGTTTTGTGGTGCCGGTCATCGATGGTCAGAAAACCGGCTGGTTCTTCGATCATCGGGTCAACCGTTCCTGGCTCAATACTCAGGTTGCCGGTAAGCGGGTGCTGGACGTATTCAGCTATGTCGGCGGTTGGGGGGTGCAGGCTGCCGCCAGCGGTGCCTCTGAGGTATTGTGTGTCGATTCATCTGGCCCTGCGCTTGAGCAAGTGGCCCGCAACGCCGAACTCAACGGCTTACAGGAACAGGTCGCCATTGGTGAAGGCGATGCGTTCGAGGCGCTGGCGGCGCTTAAAGCCGACGGCGAACAATTCGACGTGGTAATTCTGGATCCGCCCGCGTTTATCAAGAAACGCAAGGATATCCCCAATGGCGAACGTGCCTACAACCGTCTGAACCGCGAAGCAATGCGCTTGCTGGGGCGTGACGGCTTGCTGATGTCGGCGTCTTGCTCCATGCACCTGGCGCCGGAGCGTCTGGTAGATGTGGTACGCGGCGCGGCGCGCCATCAGGACCGCCACGCTCAGGTGATCTTCCAGGGTCACCAGGGGCCGGACCACCCGGTACATCCGGCGATCCCCGAGACGTCCTACCTGAAGGCGCTGGGCGTGCGCGTGTTCCGCGACTAGGTCGTCAAGCAACCGGTGAAGGAGCCAAGACAATGGAGTGGGCGCTACCCGAGCCTTTTGTGATGGAGATCGACGTGACGGATGAGGCCATCGACGCCTACCGGCACGTCAACAACAGTGAATACCTGCGCTGGGTTGAGCAAATCAGCTGGGCGCATTCAGAAGCGCTGGGGCTTACGCTCGAGCGCTACCGAGAGCTTGACCGCGCCATGGTCGTGCACCGCCACGAGTTGGACTACCTGGCGCCAAGCTATGAGGGTGACCGGCTTCAGTTGGCGACCTGGATCGTGGCCTGTGACGGACGCTTTAGCTTGACCCGTCGCTTCCAGTTGAAGCGCAAGCACGACTCTAAAACCTTGCTCAGGGCCCGTACCCGCTTTGCCTGCGTGGCGCTATCCAGCGGGCGGCCCATGCGTCTGCCCGACGAGTATCGGCGACTTTACGGTGATGCGGTGGTTGTTGAATAACGATGATTTTTTTGCCAAAAGCCGCTAGCCGCTAGATTTTTCTCCTGATAAACGCCTTAACCGGCGTTTTTTTTGTTTTATATGCCGGGGGATGGAGGCGAGTAAAAGCTGTGCTGTAATGGCATCAATATTGACGAATTTCTCGCTCAATCACGAGGAGCCAACTATGCGCATCGCTGTCCCTAAAGAGATCAAAAACCATGAATACCGGGTGGCCTTGACGCCCACTGGCGCGCGCGAATTGACCGGGCGGGGTCATCAGGTAACGGTTCAAGCGGGCGCGGGTGAAGGTGCCGGTTTTCATGACCGCGACTACGAAGCAGCGGGGGCAAGCGTCGAGGCGGATGTCGCGATGCTTTGGCAAAACGCCGAGCTGATTTTGAAAGTGAAGGAGCCTCAGGCAGAAGAAGTCGCACGGCTGACGCCACAGCATACCCTGTTTACCTACCTGCATCTGGCTGCCGAGAAGACCCTCACCAAGGGGTTGATGGAAAGCGGCGCGACCTGCATCGCTTATGAAACGGTTACCGACGCCAAGGGCGGCTTGCCGTTGCTCGCGCCGATGAGCACGGTGGCGGGACGCATGGCCGTGCAGGCGGGCGCCCATAGTCTTGAAAAAGCCCAGGGGGGTGCGGGCGTGCTGTTGCCGGGCGTGCCGGGAGTGGCGCCAGGGAAAGTGACCGTCATCGGTGGCGGTGTGGTCGGTGAAAACGCCGCGCGTATGGCCCTGGGGTTAGGCGCAGACGTCACCATTCTGGACAAATCCATTGATCGCCTGGAAGTGCTGGACGACCGCTATCAAGGCCGGATCAAAACCGTCTACTCAACGGCGGATGCGCTCGATGAAGCCGCCAAAACGGCTGATATGATCATCGGTGCGGTACTCATCCCGGGGGCAGCGGCACCTAAGCTGATTACCCGTGCCATGCTGGCGGATATGCAGCCCGGTAGCGTGCTGGTGGATGTGGCGATCGATCAGGGCGGTTGTTTCGAAACCAGCCGACCCACTACCCATGCCGAGCCGACCTATATCGTCGATGGCATTGTCCATTACTGCGTTGCCAACATGCCGGGGGCGGTGGCGCGGACCTCCACGCTGGGGCTGACCAATGCCACGCTGCCATTCGTGCTGGCGTTGGCCGATAAAGGATGGCAACAGGCGTTACGCGATAACCGGCACTTCTTGCCAGGGCTTAACGTCCACAATGGACAGGTGACCTACGCGGCGGTGGCTGAGGCGTTTGATCTGGAAAGTGTTGACCCCGCAGACGCGGTGAATCGATAGGTCGCTGTTGGGGCATTATCATTCATCAGTAGTGGGGCGGTATGTCGTCCTCGGGTCGGCTGGCATCGGGGGCGTCATCCATATGGCGTGCCTGGTGCTGTTCGCGAATCCGTTCGTGCATCAGCGCACTGAGTTGCTCCAGTGTCGCTA
This sequence comes from Halomonas sp. A40-4, assembly GCF_015767635.1. Lineage (GTDB taxonomy): Bacteria > Pseudomonadota > Gammaproteobacteria > Pseudomonadales > Halomonadaceae > Vreelandella > Vreelandella janggokensis. Next base: position 506,389 of record NZ_CP065230.1, read on the forward strand.
GTCGGCGTTCCTGTTGGGCGACGGCTTGATCCAGGGTATCGAGCCAGTGTTCTTGATAGGCCAGGCGGCTTTCTAAAGATTCAAGCTGTTGAGTGAGCTCAGCGGGCGATAACGTAGATGTCATGGTAACATTGCAACCTTGTGTAGTAGCTCGATACATTGGGTCGTCAAAACCCGTTGAATTGAGTATTGTCCTTCTTCTGTTACCCATACAACAAGAGAGCTTTTTTTATCCATGAACCCAAAAGTTGTGTTTCGCAGTATCTTGATCAGTATTTTACTTGCCGCCCCCACGCCGCTATTGCTGGCGGGGATTGTTCATTTAACCGACGCACCCCTGGCTGAGCAGTGGCTGGCCGAGCTTGCCGTGACAGGCGCTGGCGGCATCTATATTGCCGTTGCCATCGGAAGTTTCATTGTGCTTTGCATTGCCACCTTGGCAACCGCTGCGCTCGCACCGCCTGTCGTGGTGTCGCCTGATGTGGCCGTTCGTTCCAAGCCAGCACCGCGTCAGTCTCAAGCCCCGGCGGCGGACGATGATGAGGATCTCATCGACCCTAACGACGGCCGCGAAGAGGGTGAGGTGAAATGGTTTAATACCAATAAAGGTTACGGCTTTATTACCCGCGATAACGGCGACGATGTGTTTGTCCATTTTCGGGCAATTCGTGGTCGTGGTCCGCGCATGCTCGCGGAAGGCCAGATTGTGCGCTACCACGTGATTAAAAATGAGCGTGGTTTGCAGGCTGACGATGTGAGTATTATCGAGTAGTCATCAGCCAGGGTGTTATTGGCTAGCATGATCTCTTGACCCCGCCTCGGCGGGGTCAAGTTCTTTAGGTTGATCGGTTAGCGACCTGAATCGGGCCATTGTATGGGCCCTTCGCGGCCGTCGGGTAGCACCTGCCAAAAACGATCGGGGTCATCACCGGGATGCCAGCCGCCCAGCGAGCAGCGAATTTCGGTCTGCAAGGCTTCAGCCGCGTGCTGTGCGGCTTCCTGGTCGGTCTGCCAGGGGCTATGGCTGCTGTCCAGCCATAGGCTGGCAAAGCCGTCGGCGGCTTTTTCCACCAATAACACGGGGACGACGTGCCCCTGGTAGCTGCCCTGAGTGCGCCATTTGCCTTTACCTGCCGATGCAAGCGGCGGTGCCTCCAGAGCGTCGGCGAGCCATTCGTTTAGCGCCGGATGGACGACATCGGCAAGGTAAATCTCAATATCCGGGTAAGATTCCATTATGCGCGTACCTTGTCGGCGATGAACAGCGCTTGCAGGGTGGCTTCGTAGATCCGGCTTAAGTCGTCCAGGTCGTTTGCACGCACGCGTTCATCGATCTTGTGGATCGTGTCGTTGAGCGGCCCCAGTTCGACCACCTGGGCGCCCAGGGTGGCGATAAAACGTCCATCCGAGGTGCCCCCGCTGGTGGATAGCGCGGGACGCTCGCCAGTGATGGCTTCAACGCCGCGCATGGTGGCATCGACCAGCTCGCCTTCGGCGGTCAAGAACGGCTCGCCGTTGAGCATCCAGTCAATGTGGTACTCAAGGCCGTGCTGATCCAGGATCGCTTCGCTGCGTGCCTTGAGGGTTTCATGGGTGACTTCCGTTGAGTAGCGGAAGTTGAAGACGACTTCGACCTCACCGGGAATCACGTTGGTGGCGCCCGTCCCCGCACGAAAGTTGGAAACCTGAAAGCTGGTAGCCGGGAAAAAATCATTGCCCGCATCCCAGTGTTCGTTGACGAGTGCATCCAGCGCAGGCATTGCCTGGTGGATCGGGTTGCACGCCAGGTGCGGGTAAGCCACGTGGCCCTGCACCCCTTTTATATGCAGCACGCCTCCCAGAGAGCCGCGTCGGCCGTTTTTGATCGCATCCCCCAGGCGTGACGTGGAGGAAGGCTCACCGACGATGCAGTAGTCGAGGCGTTCATTGCGCTCGCGCAAATGCTCGACCACCGCGCGAGTACCGTCGACGGCGGGGCCCTCTTCATCGGAGGTGATCAGAAAAGCAATACGGCCATCGTGATCGGGGTGCGCGGTCACAAACCGCTCGACAGCCGTGAGCATTGCCGCGAGGCTGCCTTTCATGTCGGAAGCACCACGCCCGCACAGCATGCCCTCGTCGTTGATGCAGGGAGTGAAGGGGGGATACTCCCAATTGGTATGAGGCCCGCTGGGCACCACATCGGTGTGGCCAGCAAAAGCCAGCACCGGGCCATGATGGCCGCGCACGGCCCAGAAATTCTTTACATCGCCAAACGGCAGTTGCTCGATATGAAAGCCGAGCGCCACGAGGCGCTCGATCATCAGGTCCTGGCAGCCCTCGTCATCTGGCGTCACCGATGCCCGGCTGAGCAGGTCAAACGCCAGCTGCAGCGTCGGTGATAAACCTTCTGGCTCAGTTATGGGCATGCAGCGCCTCGTTGAGTGCGATGGCGCTTTTATTGGTCAGGCACTCAATACGGCCGCTTTGTGAGTGACGGCGCAGCAACAGATCGTCCTGGCCTGCCAGCTCGCGTGCGGCGACGGTGTTGACCTCCTGGCCCTGATCATCCAGCAGCGTCACTTTCGCCCCTGCGGTAATGTACAGGCCCGCTTCGACAGTGCAGCGGTCGCCAAGCGGAATGCCGATGCCCGCGTTGGCGCCGATCAGGCAGCCCTCGCCAACTTTGATTACCATATTGCCGCCGCCGGAAAGCGTGCCCATGGTGGAGCAACCGCCGCCCAGGTCGGAGCCCTTGCCCACCATGACCCCTGCCGCAATACGTCCCTCGACCATGCCGGGACCTTCGGTGCCCGCGTTGAAGTTGACGAAGCCTTCGTGCATGACCGTTGTGCCTTCGCCCAGATAGGCGCCCAGACGGACCCGAGCGGTGTCGCCAATGCGGATGCCTTGGGGAACGACGTAGTCGGTCATCTTGGGGAATTTGTCGACGCAGTCCACCGACAGTGCACGGCCTGCCAGGCGTGCCTTGAGGCGGCGGGCGGCAAGCTCTTCAATGTCGATCGGGCCTTCGTTGGTCCAGGCAATGTTGCGCAGCAGACCGAACATGCCGGTCAGATCCAGTCCGTGGGGTTTTACCAGGCGATGGGAGAGCAGGTGCAGCTTGAGGTAGACCTCAGGTGCGGTTTGCGGCGGCTGGTCGGTTTCCAGGAACATGGCGACCAGGGGGCGCTGGCTGGACGCGAAAGATTCAGCAAGCTCCGCCTGTTCGGGATGGCCCGCTTCCTGAAGGGCCTTGGCCAGGCGCGTGCAGTCTTCCGGCAGGAAGCTGATGGCCGCATTACCCTGGGGCGCGTCGACAACGTCCTTGGCAGCACTCACCAGGCTTTCCGGTGGGTTGATCAGCGGTGCCGGGTAGTAGATTTCCAGCCAGTCGCCCTGGGTATTTTGGGTGCCGATTCCAAGCGCAAAGCTCAGCATAACTGCGTTCCTTTAGGTCAGTGTTTCGTCTTAAAGTTTGTCGTAGTCGCCATCTTTGTAGCCGACCAGGATGGTTTCGTCGTCGACTTCCAGTAGAGGGCGCTTTAACAATGTGGGGTGTTTCAAGAGCAGCTCGCGGCCCGAGTTGGCATCAAAATCTTTTTCTTCATCCGATAGCTCGCGCCAGGTTTTGCTTTGCTTGTTGATCGCCTTGACCAACGGGACGCGGTGCAGGATATGCTCCAGCAGTGGTGCTGACAGACCGTCCTTGCGCAGGTCGTAGGTTTTAAAGGGAATGCCCTTTTCGTCCAGTGCCTTGGCCGCTTTGCGGCAGGTGTCGCAGTTGCTGATGATATAAAGCGTTAGCATGTATGACCTCCTACAATGTCGTCATGCCGTCAACGTTTGCGTTAGCCGCGCTCGATAAGTTGGCGTAGCCGCTCGGCGGCTTCAAGCGTGGGGGCAAGCTCTGCCACCAATGCCAAGCGTAGTCGACCACTTCCTGGATTACGGCCTTCGCGCCCGGGACGGCCCATCAAACTACCGGGCAGCACGCTGACATGCTGCTCGACAAATAGCCGCTGGGTAAAAGCGATATCGTCGCCACCAGGCACGGCGGGCCACAGGTAAAAACTCGCCTCGGGCGTGGGGAAATCCATTACCGGGGCGAGTAGCTCTGTCACGGCGCCAAACTTTTCACGATAAGCCTCGCGATTGGCGAATACGTGGTTTTCATCCTGCCAGGCGGCAATGGAAGCGTGCTGCATGGGCAGTGACATGGCGCAGCCGTGGTAGGTGCGATAGCGCTTGAAGGGCATTATCAGGTCAGCATCGCCTGCGATAAACCCTGAACGTAGCCCTGGCAAATTGGAGCGCTTGGAGAGCGAGTGAAACACCACGCAGCGCCGATAATCATCGCGGCCCAGCTCGGCGCAGGCTTGCAGGAGCCCAGGCGGCGGTGCAGCTTCGTCGAGGTAGAGCTCCGAGTAACACTCATCGGAGGCAATGATGAAATCGTGTTCATCAGCGAGCGCAATCAGTTGCTTGAAGTCGGCGAGGGGCGTGACCGCGCCGGTGGGGTTACCCGGCGAGCAGATAAAGACGATTTGCACATCACGCCAGGTGTCGGCGCTTACGGCGGAGAAATCCGGACGAAAGCCGTTGTCGGCGGTGCAGTCGAGATACAGTGGTTCCCCGCCGGCAAGCAGAGCGGCGCCTTCATAGATCTGGTAGAAGGGATTGGGCACCGCCACTTTGGACGGGCGGCTCCGGTCAAGGGCGGCTTGAACGAAGGCAAAAATGGCTTCGCGCGTGCCGTTGACCGGCAGGACCTGACGCTCGATATCGAGGTCTGCTAGCGCGAAACGCTGGCAGGCCCAGGCGGCAATAGTCTCGCGCAGGGCGGGCAGCCCGTTGGTGGCTGGGTAACGGGCCATCTCAGCCTGATGCGCCACCAGTGCGGCCAGTGCCCCAGGGTAGGGCGCATGCTGGGGTTCGCCGATAGTCAGCGGGATGTGCGCAAGCGATTCGGGCGGGGTCAGGTCCGCCTTGAGCGCCGCGAGCTTTTCGAACGGATACGGATGCAGGGCGTCGAGATCAGGGTTCATGAGTATCCAGAACGCCGTGCTGGCGTCGTTGTAGGCGTAGTGTCGCGAAAAGTAGCCGACGATTATAGGCAAGCCCCGCTGTCGGCTCAAATCCACCGGGGCGATAAGACAATTAAACCCCCAGCACCTCAATCAGGCGTTCACGCAGCTGTTGTTGGCGGTCCGGATCGGTCAGCGGCTCGCCAGCCTTGGTGGTGATAAAGAACACGTCTTCAACGCGTTCACCCAGGGTGGCGATTTTCGCCGCGGAGAGCGCAATGTCCTGCTCCATGAAGATGCGCCCGACGCGGGCCAGAAGCCCCGGCCGGTCAGGGGCGCTGAGCTCCAGCAGTGTGCGGTCGTTGGCGGGATCCTGTTCGATCAGCACCTCGGTGGCGACCCGGAAGTGCTTGAGCTGGCGTGGCGTGTGCCGCGTGACGATGTCGGGATAGTCGTCGGGATCGTCGAGTTCTTCCACCAGGTGCTGGCGCATTTCTTCGATACGCGCTGAGTCGCGGATTGGCTGGCCCTGATTGTCCAGCACGATGAAGGTATTGAGTGTCCAGTCGTTGTTGGACGTCGCGATACGTGCGTCGTGGATCGACAGTCCCAGCTGTTCCATGGCGGCGGCAGTGGCGGCGAACAGGTCGTCCACCGAGCGGGTGTGGATGAACACCTTGGTGCCCCCTTCGGCCATGTCAGCCGTGGGCGCGCTGATTAATACCAGCGGCAACGGCGATGGTTGATGGGCAAGAATTCCCTGGGTCTGCCAGACGATTTCGCTGGGCGCGTACTGCAGGAAATAGTCTTCGCCCAGCGATTCCCATAACCGGTCGATATCGGTTTCATCAACGCCAATCGTTTGCAGTAGTGAACGGGCTTCGGTGCGCGTTTCGCGTACCCAGTCGTCGCGGTCGGGCGGGTTGTTCAGCCCGCGCCGCAGGGCGCGCTTGGTTTCGGCATGCAACTGGCGCAACAGCGACGCCCGCCAGCCGTTCCATAGCGTCGGATTGGTCGCATTGATGTCCGCAACGGTCAGCACATAAAGATAGTCCAGCCGCGTCTCGTTGCGCACTTCCATGGCAAAATCGCGAATCACATCCGGGTCGCTGATGTCGCGCTTTTGCGCGGTCATGGACATCAGTAGATGGTGCTCGACCAACCAGCTGACCAGGTTGGTGTCGTGTTGTGGCACATGATGGCGCTGGCAGAACTGTTCGACGTCCCGGGCGCCGATTTCCGAGTGATCACCACCGCGTCCCTTGCCGATATCGTGAAACAGGCCAGCGATCCAGAGCAGGTCCAGCTTGGGTAACTGCTGCATCAGGGTGGCGGCGACCGGGAAATCGTCCTTGGCCTCCGGCTTGCGGAAGCCGTGCAGGAACTTGAGTAGCCGCAGCGTGTGAGCATCCACGGTATAAATATGAAACAGGTCATGCTGCATCAGACCCACCGCGCGGCCAAATTCGGGCAGGTACTTGCCCAGAATGCCGTAGCGGTTCATGCGCCGCAGTTGGCGTGGAACATTGCCAGGCGCGCGCATGATGGCCATGAAAAGCCGTTGGTGGCGAGGGTCTTCGCGGTAGTGATCGTCGATCTGGTGGCGATGGTCGCGGATCAGGCGGATGGTGTCGGCGCGGACGCCTTCTATTTCAGGGTGCTTGGCCATCAGCAAAAACAGCTCCAGCATGGCCGAAGGCTGTTCCCGGAACAGGTTGCGCGAACGCACCTGAATATAACCGCCCTTGGTTTCAAAACGTTCGTTGAGCTTGACCGTCTCCAGTGCTTCCTTGCCGCGCAGGATGACTTCATCGAAGTGCTGCAGCAGCATGTCGTTAAGCCCGGCCAGGGCGGTTACGTGCCGATAATAGCGTTTCATGAACTGCTCGACCGCCAGGCCTTCGGGGGTGTCGCGAAAGCCGAACATCTCGGCAATGGTGCGCTGATGGTCAAACAGCAGGCGGTCTTCGGCACGGTCGGTGAGCATGTGCAGGGCGTAGCGGACCTGCCACAGAAACGCCTGCCCCTGGCTCAAGATGCGCAGTTCGGCATCGTTCATGAAGCCGTTGGCGACGATATCAGCGTACTGCTCGGTTCCGAAATGGCGCTTGGCGACCCAGCCGATCATCTGGATATCGCGCAGCCCACCGGGCGAGCTTTTGAGGTTCGGTTCGAGATGGTACTCGGAGTTGTTGTAACGGTAGTGACGGGCAATCTGCTCCTGCCACTTGGCTTCGAAAAAGCGGTCGGCCGGCCATACATGCTCGGCGCTGAGCCGTTCGCGCATCTTGTGGCGTAGCGACTCAGGGCCGGCAACCAGACGGGACTCAAGCAGGTTGGTGATCACCGTGACATCGGCGGCCGCTTCGCGCTCGCAGTCGTTGAGCGAGCGCACGCTATGGCCGATTTCCAGACCGATGTCCCACAAGAAAGTGATGAAGGCGGTCAGCGGCTCCCGGTAGGGACTGTCGTCGTCGTGTTCCAGCAACAACAGCAGGTCGATGTCCGAATGCGGGTGCAGTTCACCGCGCCCGTAGCCGCCCACGGCCACAAGGGCAACGCCGTCGTCGGGCCAGGCATGCTGTTCCCAGGCGATAGCCAGCAGTTGATCCAGATACCACGCGCGGCCCCGGACCAGATCGCGGATATCGGCGCCGGCGCGAAAGCGTTCGTCCAGGCGCGTCTGGATTTCACCAAGCGCTGCCTTGAACGGCGCGATGGGGGAGCGTGACCCCGCAAGCTCGGTGCGGAACAACTCAAGATCGAACAGCGTGGTGTCGGGTTCGAACCGGTAGTGGTGTAAAAGCATCAATGATTCAAGAAGCTGAAGTCTTCGTCGCCGCGTGCGGTCAGCACGTCAACGCCGGTGTCGGTGACCAGCAGGGTGTGCTCCCATTGCGCCGACAGGCTGCGGTCCTTGGTGATTGCCGTCCAGCCGTCGCGTAACACCTTGGTTTTGTAGCCCCCGACATTGATCATGGGCTCGATGGTGAAACACATGCCCGCTTCCAGGCTGATGTCAGCGCTGGGTGCATAGCCATCGTAATGCAGGAACTGGGGGTCTTCGTGAAATTCAGCGCCGATGCCGTGACCGCAAAAGTCGCGAACAACCGAGTAGCCATTGGCTTCAGCGTGTTTCTGAATCACGCGGGCGAGTTCAGAAAGGCGCACACCGGGTTTGACCTGCTCAATACTTTTATACAGGCATTCCTGGGTAATGCGGCACAGGCGCTCGCCCTGGATGGTCTCGCCGACCACGAACATCACGCTGGAATCGCCGTGGTAGCCAGCGGCTGTGCGCACGGTGATATCCAGGTTCATGATGTCGCCGTTCTTGAGCTTTTTGGCGTCGTCGGGAATCCCGTGGCAGACCACATGGTTGATCGAGGTGCAGGTCGCCTTGGGGAAGCCGTGGTAATTGAGTGGCGCAGGCGTCGACCCCAGCTCGTTGACGATGTACTCGTGGCACAGGCGGTCGATTTCACCGGTGCTGATGCCCGCCTGGACGTGAGGGGTGATCATCTCGATGACGCTGGCTGCCTGGCGTCCAGCTTCGCGCATGTTGTCGATTTCAGAAGGCGTTTTAATGGGAGCGTTCATGGATTCTCGATGTTGACTCAGAATGGCAAGTTGAGCGGCAATAAAAGGCCCGCTGAACGGATGACGGCTTCATCTTAACGATGATCTATGGTATAAAGCCGCGCGCTTTCCTGCAATCGTCATCCGCTGCAAGCTTTCTGCTGTCGGGGACGATGGAGCATCAAAGCGTTATCACGGCATCGCAGGTTTCGTCGCTTACGGGCGGTTGAACGATGCGGTATTGAACAGCAAGCCTTGAAAACACACATGCACCGGCACATGGTCCCGGGTGCCGCTGGCAGCGTCTGACGATGCCAATGGTCGGATCCATGGGGTGCGTGGAGGCCTAACCCGAGTTTCAGGAGTTTTACCATGTCTCACGTCAATATGCGTGACCTGCTTAAAGCAGGCGCTCACTTCGGTCACCAGACCAAGTACTGGAATCCGAAGATGAGCAAATTCATCTTCGGCGCGCGCAACAAGATTCACATCATCAACCTCGAGCATACACTGCCGGCGCTGAACGAAGCGATCGACGTGGTCGAGAAGATGGCGGCATCCAACAACAAGATTTTGTTTGTTGGCACCAAGCGCAGCGCCAGCAAGATCATTAAGGAAGAAGCCAACCGCGTAAGCCAGCCGTTCGTCAACCATCGCTGGTTGGGCGGCATGCTGACCAACTTCAAGACCATTCGCGTGTCCATCAAGCGTCTGCGCGAACTTGAAGCGATGCACGAAGACGGCACGTTCGAGAAGTTGACCAAGAAAGAAGTTCTGATGGCAACCCGCGAGCAGGACAAGCTCGAGCGCTCCGTAGGCGGTATCAAGAACATGGGCGGCCTTCCGGACGCACTGTTCGTGATTGACGTTGACCACGAGCGTATCGCGATCAACGAAGCCAACAAGCTGGGTATACCGGTCATCGGCGTGGTGGATACCAACTCCAACCCCGATGGTGTGGACTACGTGATTCCGGGCAACGATGATTCCATCCGCGCTATCCAGATTTACGTAAAAGCGATTGCCGATGCCTGCGCGCGTTCCAAGGAAGGTCGCCCCGACGAGTTCGTCGAAGTGACTGACACCGAAGAAGCCGCTGACGCCGACAGCAGCGCTGCCGCCGAGTAAACCGGTGGTCGATGCGGCGTCGTCACGGGTGCCGCATCATGTTAAGAGGGGGCCTGAGCCCCCTTTTTCCCGCTTTGGGTTAAGGCTTGGAGTGGGCAGTCTTGGGCCGACATCAATGTTGGCAGCGCCATGCAGAGTGAGATCATTCGGTCATGAACCGTTGCGACACTCGGCAAGGCGTTTAACTAACTCTCAGCTAGAACCATTTCAGAGGTGAAATCTCATGGCCGCTATCAGCGCCTCTCAGGTTAAAGATCTTCGCGAACGCACCGGCTTGGGCATGATGGAGTGTAAAAAAGCACTCACCGAAGCGGGTGGCGACATCGACGTTGCCATCGAGAACCTGCGTAAAAGCTCCGGCTTGAAAGCCGCAAAAAAAGCCGGCCGCACCGCTGCGGAAGGCGCCGTTGTAACCCGCGTTGCCGACGATGGCAGCTACGGCGTTATGGTGGAAATCAACTCCGAAACCGATTTTGTGGCTCGCGATGACAACTTCATCGACTTCACCAACAAAATTGCTGACGCCTTCTTTGCCGCGAAAAGCGAAGACGTTGCCGCCGTGATGGACGGTGAGCTGGAAACCGCTCGTGAGCAGTTGGTGCAGAAAATCGGCGAAAACATTGGCGTGCGCCGTGCCGTTGTTGTCGACGCTGTTGACGGTGGCGTGGTCGGTGAATATGTTCACGGTGGCCGTATTGGTGTGCTGACCGTCCTTAAAGGCGGCAATGCCCAGGTGGCGAAAGACGTGGCGATGCACGTTGCCGCCATCAACCCGTCGGTTGCGCATCCGGAGAACATGCCTCAGGAAGAGCTGGACGCCGAAAAAGCGATTATCCTTGCTCAGCCTGATATGGCCGGTAAACCGGAACAGATCGCTGAAAAAATGGTGCAAGGTCGCTTGAAGAAGTACCTGGCAGAAAACAGCCTGACCGAGCAGCCGTTTGTGAAAGACCAGAACCAGACGGTGGCTGAGTATGTCAAAGCGGCAGGCGGTGAAGTGATTGGCTTTACCCGCTTTGGCGTAGGCGAAGGCATCGAGAAAGAAGAAGTCGACTTCGCGAAAGAAGTTATGGAACAGGCTGGCCGTCGCTAAGGTCTGATGTTCCAGCTGTAGGTTGGCGTGCGCGCGAGCGCACGCCTTCGCGTATCCGGCCCCTGCATAATACAAGGGGTGATGCCGCTTGTCGGCGCCAAGGTCTGCCCTAGGAGAATTGCCATGTCGCGTGATGTTCAAGAACCGCTTACCTCCCTGTCTAGCAAATCGAAAACCGACGGTTCCAAGTCGAAATACAAACGTATTTTGCTCAAGCTGTCGGGTGAAGCGCTGATGGGAGAGCATGATTTTGGCATTGACCCGAAGGTGCTGGATCGAATGGCACTGGAAATTGGCCAGCTAGTGGGTATTGGCGTTCAAGTGGGTATCGTCATCGGTGGTGGCAATTTGTTTCGCGGTGCGGCGCTGAATGAAGCCGGTATGGATCGCGTCACCGGTGATCATATGGGCATGCTGGCAACGGTGATGAATGCCCTGGCGATGCGTGATGCGCTGGAACGTTCCAATATTCGCTCGCGAGTGATGTCGGCGATCCCCATGAGCGGGGTGGTCGAGCACTATGATCGGCGTACGGCGATTCGCTATTTGACGTCCGGTGACGTGGTGTTGTTTTCAGCCGGGACCGGCAACCCTTTCTTTACCACTGACTCGGCTGCTTGCCTGCGGGGTATTGAGGTCGATGTCGATGTGGTGATCAAAGCGACCAAGGTCGACGGTGTCTACGATAAAGACCCGGTGAAGCACCCCGACGCCGTCAAATATGAACAACTCACCTACGATGATGCGCTTGATCAAAAGCTCGGCGTCATGGATTTGACCGCTATCTGCCTGGTACGTGACCATGACATGCCAGTGCGGGTGTTTGATATGAACAAGCCTGGTGCCCTGCTAAATTTAGTAGTTGGGGGCAGGGAAGGTACGCTGATAGACAGAGGTTATCCACGTGATTAATGACATTCAGAAAGATGCCGCGGCGCGCATGAAAAAAAGTGTCGAGGCACTGCACAGCAACTTTAACAAGATTCGTACCGGGCGTGCCCATCCGAGCATTCTGGATGCGGTGACCGTGGAATACTACGGTAGTCAGGTGCCGCTGAACCAAGTGGCCTCGGTCAACGTTGAAGACGCGCGTACACTGACGATCTCCCCCTGGGAGCAGAGCATGGTGCAGAAAATCGAAAAGGCCATCATGACCGCCGATCTGGGTCTCAACCCGGCCAGTGCGGGCAACGTGATTCGCGTGCCGATGCCGATGCTCACCGAAGAGACGCGCAAGGGCTATATCAAGCAGGCTCGCAGCGAGGCAGAGCACGCCCGTGTTGCGGTGCGCAACGTACGCCGCGATGCCAACGGTGATTTCAAGTCATTGCTAAAAGATAAAGAAATTACCGAAGACGATCAACGTGAAGGCGAAGATGCGATTCAAAAGCTGACCGACAAGTATATCGCTGAGATCGACCAGGCACTTGCTGCGAAAGAGCACGACCTGATGCAGGTGTAAGAAGCGGATGTTCACGCCGCGGGCAGCAGGGCTGCCCGCTCAGCCATCTTTGAGTGGCTTTTCTATGATTGATCTTTGGTGCAAGCATTCATGACGTCACCGCAGCTCCCCGGACAACGACCGGACGATGCCAACGCGATGGAGGTGGAGCAGGATTCGTTGCCGTCCCATGTGGCGATTATTATGGACGGTAATAATCGCTGGGCGCGTGCGCGAGGTCTGTCAGGCGCGCGCGGGCATCGCGCAGGCGTAGAGGCCGTCAGGGCGGTTATTCAGCGTGCCGCCGAGCGTGGGGTGCAAACGCTTAGCCTGTTCGCTTTCTCGAGCGAGAACTGGAAGCGGCCAGCAACGGAAGTCAATGCGCTGATGGAGCTTTTTCTGATGGCCCTCAAGCGAGAGGTCAAGAAGCTGCATGAGCGTAATATCCGCCTGTCGATTATCGGCGAGCAGCGTGGTTTTTCCCATGCGATTCAGAAGCATATTCAGCGTGCCGAATCGTTGACCGCCAACAATACCGGTATGCATCTGGTGATTGCCGCGAATTATGGCGGCCAATGGGATATTGCTCAGGCGGCCCGCCGACTGGCTGAACAGGCGGTTGCAGGGGAGATTTCCCCATCCGCTATCGACGAAGTCCAGGTGGACCAGGCGATGGGTGAGGGGGCTTATGTTCCACCTATCGACTTGTGTATTCGAACCAGCGGTGAACAACGGCTTTCGAATTTCATGCTCTGGCAACTGGCTTACGCCGAGCTGCACTTTTCGCCGTTACTCTGGCCCGATTTCCATGCCCAGGCCTTTGATGATGCCCTGGCTGATTTCTGTCGCCGGCAGCGTCGCTTCGGCATGACCGACGAGCAGTTAGAGGCCCAGGGTGCTTAAGCAACGAGTGATAACCGCGGTCTGGCTAGCACCTGTGGTGCTGGTCGGCCTGTTCGGTCTGCAGGGTGAAAGCTATGCCCTTTTCACGGCCTTCGTCATGCTGCTGGGTGCATGGGAGTGGACCAATCTCGCCGGCGTGACTCAACCGTTGAGGCGTGCCGCACTGGTCGCCGGTTGTGCCGTCCTGATGCTGGTGATGTGGATCAGTGGCGCCACCCATGCCCAATGGCCGCTATGGCTTGCCGCGGCAGGCTGGCTTCTCAATCTGGTATGGGTCACCCGCTACCCAGGTCTGGCGGCACAGTGGCATTCTACTCCAGGCCGTCTATTGATGGGGCTTTGGGTGCTGTTGCCGTGTTGGGTAGGGTTCAATATTCTGCGCGAGACCGGGGCCGTGTGGCTGCTGTTCGTACTGCTGCTTGTCTGGTCGGCGGATATTGGCGCTTACTTCGCGGGGCGCCGATGGGGAAAGCGCAAGCTGGCACCCCGGGTCAGCCCCGGTAAATCGTGGGAAGGCGTGATGGGCGGTATGGCGGCCACGGCCCTTTTGGCGATTGGATTCGCGTTCACGCTGTCGCTGGGATTGGCCGAAGGTGTGGCCCTGGTGGCGGTTACGCTGCTGGTCACGTTAATCTCTGTGTTGGGCGATTTACTGGAGAGCATGCTCAAGCGCTACCGCGACGTGAAAGATTCAAGCCAGCTGCTGCCGGGACATGGCGGCGTGCTGGACCGCATTGACAGCCTGACGGCGGCGATTCCGCTGTTTGCGCTGCTCTATCTACAGGTGCTGGGCCTATGACCTCGATAACCACACGGCGTGTAACGGTGCTGGGCTCCACCGGCTCCATCGGTACCAGTACGCTCGATGTCATCGCCCGTCACCCTGATCGTTATCAGGTGCATGCGTTAACCGCACATACCTCAAAAGAAACGCTGCTCAGCCAGTGCCTTCGCTTTCGCCCTACCGTTGCGGTACTTGCCAATGAGGCGGATGCTCGTTGGCTGCGCGCTGAGTTGCGCCGGGCAAGCCAATCCACCGAGGTCATGGTGGGGCCGGAAGCGCTATGCGATGTGGCTCGTGATGCCAGTGTCGATATTGTCATGGCAGCGATTGTTGGTGCGGCAGGCTTGTTGCCCTCGCTTGCGGCGGCAGAAGCGGGTAAGCGGGTGCTACTGGCCAATAAGGAAGCGTTGGTGATGAGTGGAGCGCTCTTCATGAAGGCGGTCGCTCGCTCCGGGGCCACGCTATTACCCATTGATTCCGAACATAATGCGATCTATCAGTGTCTACCTCCAGAGCATCGTGGAGGCCTTTCGCGCCACGGTGTATCGCAATTGCTGCTGACGGCCTCAGGTGGGCCTTTCCGGACCTGGAGTGAGGCGGCAATTGCTCAGGTCACGCCCGAACAGGCCTGTGCGCATCCCAACTGGTCGATGGGGCGTAAGATATCGGTGGACAGCGCCACCTTGATGAATAAAGGGCTGGAGCTGATTGAGGCCTGCTGGCTGTTTGATGCCCGCCCTGACCAAATTCAGGTTGTCGTGCACCCGCAAAGTGTCATTCATTCGATGGCGGCTTATCAGGACGGCTCCGTGCTTGCGCAGTTGGGCAATCCCGATATGCGTACCCCCATCGCGTATGGACTGGCGTGGCCAGACAGAATCGAGGCGGGCGTTGAAGCGCTGGACCTTTTTCAGGTGGCGCGGCTCGATTTTGAAACAGCGGATGAAGCGCGCTTTCCGTGCCTGCCACTGGCCCGCGAAGCGATGCGCAGTGGTGGTTTGGCGCCTGTCGTGCTTAATGCCGCCAATGAAGTGGCGGTCGAAGCTTTCTTGAATCACCGATTGGGTTTTCTGGGCATCGGTCAGCTGGTCGAAGAGGCGTTGTCCTCGCCTATCGATGGGTCTGCCGATTGCCTTGAGAGTATTTTATGGGCCGATCAACGCGCACGTCAGCGTGCAGCTGGATGGCTGGCACGTTGGTCCGCCTAGTCTTAGCCCGGCTGAGGCGCATATCGAGGAGTACCCTGTGGGCCTGATACAAAACATTTTAGCGGTGATCGTGGTATTGGGGCTGCTGGTGACCTTCCACGAATTTGGTCACTTTTGGGTGGCGCGTCGCTGCGGGGTCAAAGTACTGCGCTTTTCGGTTGGGTTTGGCAAGCCTCTGTGGTCGCGGGTTGACCGCCACGGTACCGAGTTTGCGATTGCCGCCATCCCGCTTGGCGGGTACGTCAAGATGCTCGACGAACGCGAGGCACCGGTACCTGACGAACAGCTCGATCAGGCATTTAACCGTAAAAGTGTCTGGCAGCGTATTGCAGTAGTGGCGGCGGGGCCTGTTGCCAACTTCCTGCTGGCGATTGTCGCCTATTGGGCGTTGTTTGTGGCGGGCACAACCGCCGTTGCGCCGATGGTCGGGGAAACCGTGCCGAACTCCCCTGCCGCCGAAGCGGGGCTGGCCCACGGGGACGAGATTACCGCGATTCAGGGTGAAGCCGTCAGCAACTGGGAGGCGGTCAACCTGAAACTGGTGTCGATGATCGGCTTCACTGGAGAGCTAACCATTGAAGCTCGGCCTCAGGGTGAGAGCAACGCGGTGGCTTACCAACTTTCGCTACGCGATTACATGACCCGTCAGGATCCGCCGCAACCACTGGAAACACTGGGTTTGACCCCCTGGCAGCCCGATGTCCCGGCCACGCTTGGCCAGGTAATTGAGGGCGAGGCGGCCGCCGAGGCGGGTTTACAGGTGGGTGACCGCATTATCGCGGTGGATGAACAGCCCATTGCGGACTGGATGGATTTCGTCAACGTCATCCGTGGTAGCCCCGATGAGGCATTGACGGTTGCCGTTGAACGAGACGGCCAACGGCTAACCACCACTTTGACCCCCAGTCGCAACAGTCTGGAGACCGGCGTTGAAATTGGGTACATTGGTGCGGGTGCCGAGCCTGTCGAATGGCCTGAAGAGTATCAGCGCGAGATACGCTATGGCCCATTGGAAGCTGTAGGGCAGTCACTGTCGCGCACAGCAGACATGACATTGTTGACCGTTGATGCCATTCGCAAGATGCTGGTAGGGCTGATATCGCCGTCCAATCTGTCTGGTCCTGTGACAATTGCCCAGATTTCAGGGGATTCCGCACGGGCGGGGCTGGAAGCATTTGTCAGCTTTCTGGCGTATCTTTCCATCAGCCTCGGGGTATTGAACTTGCTGCCTATCCCTGTGCTGGATGGGGGGCATCTGCTTTATTATTTTCTGGAGATCGTGCGCGGGCGGCCGGTCTCCGAGCAAACCCAAGCCATCGGCTTACGTATCGGGCTTGCCATGGTGGGCACCCTGATGCTGATGGCTCTGTACTTTGATCTGATGCGCCTTTGGTAACGACGCGTGTAGTGCCTAGGATGCCTTGTCATCTGCCTGCACAAATGTATATGGTGCCTGTTTGAATGCATAGGCAGACCAACGCGAGCGAAATGACTGCATGAAAATCAAGACCTTTGGAATGGCGGTACTCTTGCTGGCGGGCGCCAGCGGTGCCCAGGCACAATCCTTTGATGTTTCGGACATTCGTGTGGAAGGACTGCAGCGGGTTTCCGCCGCCTCGGTCTTTAATGCGTTTCCTGTCAGCGCCAATGACCAGGTGAGCGAAAGCGAACTGGCAGCGGCGGCGCGGCAACTTTTCGAAACCGGGTTGTTTGAAGACGTATCGCTCGCCCGGGAAGGCGATGTGCTCGTGATACAGGTTGTCGAGCGCCCCACCATTACCCAGTTGAACATCAGCGGTAACGAGCAAATTTCGGAAGATGACCTGCGGCGTGGGCTGACGGAAGCAGGTCTGGCGGAAGGCGAGGTGCTTCAACTCTCGACGCTCGAGGAAATGGAGCGTGAGCTGGAAGGTGTTTACCAATCCCAGGGCCGTTATAGTGCAGGTATCGACACTGAGGTCGAGGAAATCGATGAAGGGCGCGTGCGTGTCAATATCAATATCAACGAAGGCGAAGTCGCCAAGATCCGCCAGATAAACATCGTCGGCAACGAGGCTTTCGACGATGAAACGCTGCTGGATCTTTTCGAGCTCGAAGATCGCCCTGGCTTCTGGTTTGGCTGGTTTTCCAGCGATGAGTACTCCCGTGAAGCGTTGTCAGGCGATATCGAACGTCTGCGGTCTTATTACCTGGATCGCGGCTATGTCAACTTCGACGTGACCTCTACACAAGTATCGATCGGGGCCGACAAGTCAGAGATATTCATAACGCTCAATGTCAACGAAGGCCAACAGTACCGCGTCGGCGATGTGAGTTTCAGAGGTGACCTGGAAATCAGGGAGCAGGAGGCTCGGGACCTACTCACCATTGAGCGTGGCGAGATATTCTCGCGTCAGGACCTCAATGCCTCGACCGAGGCGCTACGTCAACGCCTTGGCGCAGAAGGTTTTGCCTTTGCTGATGTTCAGGGCGTGCCTGAGGTGGCCGGTGACGGTGAGACGGTCGATCTGGTGATTAACGTCGATCCGGGACAGCGTGCCTATGTACGACGTATCGAGTTTGTCGGTAATACGACCACCGATGATGAAGTGTTGCGCCGGGAAATGATCCAGATGGAAGGCGCTCCTGCTTCCACGGAGTCGATTACCCAGTCACGTCAACGCCTCGAGCGATTAGGCTTTTTCAGTCAGGTTGAAGTCGATACCGAGCGGGTCCCGGGCGAGCCCGACAAGCTGGACGTCACCTACAACGTTGAAGAGCAACCGTCGGGCTCTGTGTCAGCCAGCGTCGGCTTTTCGCAAAGCGCTGGGGTGATATACGGGGCGTCGCTGTCGCAGAATAATTTCCTGGGTACCGGTAACCGAGTCAACATTGGCGCTCAGCGGAGTGACACCTTCACCAGCGTGAACTTCGGTTTCACCGACCCTTACTGGACGCTTGACGGTATTTCACGAGGCTATAACGTCTTCTACCGTGAAACCGACTACGAAGATTCCGATATCTCGACCTACTCCACGGATGCGTATGGTGCCGGTATCAACTTCGGCTATCCGGTCAGTGAGCTATCGCGGCTGAACTTTGGCGCCAGCGCCGAAGACTTAACGGTAAAAACCTACTTTGATACCGCCTCTGAAATTCGTCGTTATGTTCAGGATGAGGGAAAGGATGCGCAAACCCTGAAGCTGAACGCCAACTGGACGCGCAATAACCTTAATCGCGGTATCATGCCCACGGCGGGAAGCTACCAGCGTGTCGCCATCGAAACCGGTGCACCTGGCAGCGACACGCAATACTACAAAGCCAGTGCCCGAGCACAGCAGTTATTCGCGCTCAACGATGCATGGTCGTTGAAATTTACCGGTGATCTTGGCTACGCCGATACGATAGGCGATGACCCGTATCCGTTCTACGAAAACTTCTACGCCGGGGGTCTGGGGTCCGTGCGCGGGTTTACCTCCAACACCCTCGGGCAGCGGACGACGCCGGCGCGAGAAGGTGGGCGAGATCGTACCCTGGGCGGTAACGTGCTCGTCGAAGGTAGTGCCGAAATTATTTTCCCGCTTCCGTTTGTGGAAAATCAGAACTCTTTGCAGACATCGCTGTTCTTAGATGCGGGTAATACGTTTCTGTCATCCTGCTATGACGTGCTCGATGAAGATGCCAGCCGCCAACGCTGTAATTCAGGGGTTGATCTTGGCGATCTACGCTACAGCGCCGGGGTGGGGCTATCTTGGCTGACGCCGGTAGGTCCGTTGACCTTTGCGGTGGCTGAGCCTCTCAATGAAGAGAGTGGCGATGACACCCAGTTCTTCCAGTTCTCGTTAGGCCAGTCATTCTAACGTGTTGAGATGCGCCGTCAGGCGCATCCGTTTTACAAAAAGGAGTTATGACCATGCTTAAGCTCACTAGGGTCGTTTGTCTATTGGGTGCCATGGTGTTATCTGCTCAGGCTCAGGCAGACGAAGTGGCTGTTCTTGACTGGCGTGCGGCATTGATGAACAGCGATTCCGCTCAATCATCGATCAGCCGACTGGAAAGCGAGATTGGTAACCAGCAGCGTGAAGCTGAAAGCCTGGGCAGCGAATTGCAGGGCTTACAGGAACGCTTGCAGACCGAGGGCGAGACGATGTCCGAGGCACAACGCGAGTCGCTGATTGCTGAATTGCAGGAAAAAGGTCGTCGATTTGAGCAGTTACGCCAGCAAATTGGTCAGGCGCAGCAACGCTCAGAGCAACAGTTTCTTGAGGGCGCCGAAGCCAAACTGGAACAGGCGGTTGAACAAGTGATTGATCGACATGGTATTGAAGTCTTGGTTGAGCCCCAAGGCGTGCTGCATTCATCCAGAGATTTACCCAACGTGACGGATGAAGTCACGCAGATTTTTAACTCGCTCAACTAAAATACCCATAATGCTCGGTGCGGCTCAGCCGCACCAAAGGTTCCTTGGCCGCCCATGACCCACGCTTCTCACGACCTGACCCTTGCGGATATTGCCCGCCATTTGAATGTTACCTTCGAGGGTGACGGGAGCCAGCCCATCAGAGGCTTGGCGACGCTTAAAGACGCCCAGGCAGATCAGGTGGCTTTTCTGGCTAATCGCGCCTACCTGAAAGATCTGGCCATGACGCAGGCAGGGGCGGTTCTGCTCCACCCTGAGCATGGCAAAAGCTGCCCGGTGCCACGCCTGGAAATCGATAATCCATATTTGGGTTATGCCACACTCTCCCAGCTTTTTGACCCGTTACCTGCCCGTGATGTGCCGGGAATACACCCAAGTGCGGTTGTTGCTGAAAGCGTTTTGCTCGGGGATGGCGTCAGTGTGCAGGCCAATGCGGTCATCGAGGAAGGGGTGGTGCTGGGTGACGACGTGGTCATTGGTGCGGGCAGTCTGGTGGGCGCCGACAGTATTATCGGCGAGGGGACGCGTTTACATGCCAACGTCACCGTGTGTCATGGCGTCGTGATAGGCAAGCGTGTCATCCTGCAGAGCGGCTGTGTGATTGGCGGAGATGGGTTTGGCTTTGCCCACGATGGCGGCAAGTGGCACAAGATTGCTCAATTGGGCGGTGTGGTGCTCGGCGATGACGTCGAGGTCGGTAGTTGCTCAAGCATCGACCGGGGGGCGCTGGGCAATACCGTGATCGGTAATGATGTGAAGATCGACAGCCAAGTGCAGATTGCCCATAACGTCACGGTCGGCGATCACAGCGCACTAGCTGGCTGCGTGGGTATCGCCGGTTCAACCCATGTGGGGCGGCACTGCATGCTGGGTGGAGGCGTTGGCCTTTCAGGCCACCTGACGATCTGCGATGGTGTCCAGGTGACCGGAATGAGTCTGGTGACCAACTCTATCCACGAGCCCGGCGTTTATTCTTCCGGCACCGGCGCCATGGGCAATGCCCAATGGCGAAAAAATGCCGTGCGTTTCAAACAGCTTGATGAGATTGCCAAGCGTTTGTCTCGTTTGGAAAAAAATCATCGCGGCCAATCGTGACTGTGTGAATATGGCAGTGGGCCGGTTGAGGCTCATCCGCAGCGCGTTATAATCCACTGCCTTTTGATCGGCCTGTGTGCCGATGTTTGCCTGATGTACCAGGTGTTTTGTCTTTTTAGAGGTCGCTACGATGGTTATGGATATTAACGAAATTCGCGAGTACTTGCCGCACCGCTACCCGTTTTTGCTGGTTGACCGGGTAACGCAGTTGACCAAGGGCGAATCCATCGTTGCGTATAAAAACGTCAGCATTAACGAGCCGTTTTTTAACGGTCATTTTCCCCACCATCCCATCATGCCGGGTGTCCTGGTGATAGAAGCGTTGGCTCAGGCCTGCGGTATTCTAGGGTTTAAAACGGTTAACAAACTTCCCGCCGATGGCTATGTGTATTACCTGGTGGGTAGTGATAAGGTACGTTTCAAGCGCCCGGTAATGCCTGGCGACCAGATGATGCTCGAAGCCGATGTTATCCGTGGCAAACGGGGCATCTGGAAATTCGCCTGCCGTGCAACGGTGGATGGTGAACTGGCCTGCGAAGCAGAGATTATTTGTGCTGAGAGGAAAGTAGCTTGATACATCCTACCGCCCTTGTTGACCCCGCCGCGCAGCTTGCTGACGACGTTGAGGTTGGCCCTTTTAGTGTGATTGGCCCGGATGTCACCATTGGTGCGGGGTCGGTTGTCGGTCCCCATGTGGTGATCAAGGGACCGACTAGCCTCGGTGAGCGCACGCGCATTTTCCAGTTTGCCTCTGTGGGCGAGGATTGTCAGGATAAAAAGTACGCAGGCGAGCCAACGCGCCTGGTGATGGGTGATGATAACGTCATTCGCGAAGGTGCCACGCTGCACCGCGGCACGATTCAGGACCGTGGTGAAACTACCATCGGGTCGCGCAACCTGATCATGGCGTATGTGCATGTGGGCCACGATTGCGTGATTGGCGATGACTGTATTCTGGCCAACCAGGTCACATTGGCCGGTCACGTGACAGTCGGCAATTTTGCCATTCTGGGCGGATTGGCGGCGATCCATCAGTTTTGCTATTTCGGCGACCATGCCATGGCAGGCGGGGGCTCAATCATCACCAAGGATACGCCCGCGTATGTGATGATCAACGGCAATCCTGCTGAAGCCCGCGGTCTCAACCTTGTGGGTTTGAAACGACGTGGTTTCAGCAGCGAAGCCATCAACGCCCTGAGTGCTTCCTACAAATTGGTGTACCGGCAAGGCTTGACCGTTGAGCAGGCACTTGCCGAAATGCGTAGCCGCTTCCCAATTCCTGAAGTGTCCCACTTCGCTGATTCCATTGAGCGTTCAACACGCGGCATTACCCGCTAACCGGCGGTTTTCATGCAACCACAGCGCATTTACCTGGTAGCAGGCGAGCTTTCCGGCGATATCCTCGGCGCGGGGCTGATGCGCGAACTCAATGCACGCCACCCGGGTGTTGAGTTTCGCGGCATCGGCGGCCCGCGCATGGAGGCTCAGGGACTCACTAGTCGCTTCCCCCTCGAAACCCTGTCAGTGATGGGGCTGGTGGAAGTCATCAAGCACTTGCCTGAGCTTCTTCGCGTACGCCGGACGCTACGTGAAGAAGCCATCGCCTGGCAGCCCGATATCATGATCGGCATCGACGCCCCCGACTTCAATATCGGCCTTGAGAAGCAGCTTCGCGAAACGGGCATAACGACGGCGCATTATGTCAGTCCGTCGGTATGGGCGTGGCGGCAAGGCCGGGTAAAAAAGATCGCCAAAGCCGTGGACGGCATGCTGACGCTGTTGCCCTTTGAAGCGGCTTTCTATCGCCGTCATCAGGTGCCGGTTGCTTTCGTGGGTCACCCGCTAGCCGATGAACTGCCGCTCGAGAACGATCGGTCAAGCATCCGTCAATCACTTGGTCTGGACGAGCAGGCGCCGGTACTGGCGCTGCTACCCGGGTCAAGGGGCAATGAGATACGCTTTTTAGGCGCGACCTTCTTGCAAGCGGCCGAGACGCTCTGCCAACAGCATCGCACACTCCAGGTGGTGATTCCGGCGGCCAGCGCACAGCGACGTGACGAAATTGATCAGCTCTTGGACGTCTATCCAGCGCTTGGCGAACGCGTGTTGTTACTCGATGGTCAGGCCCGCGAGGCGATGGTAGCAAGCGATGCCGTACTGTTGGCGTCAGGCACCGCTGCGCTGGAGGCCATGCTGTGCCACCGCGCCATGGTGGTGGCCTACAAAATGGCTCCGGTGACGCACTGGCTGGCCAAGCGGCTGGTCAAGACATCCTGGGTGTCATTACCCAACCTGATTGCTCAGCAGTCGATTGTGCCTGAACTGATACAGGACGATGCCTCACCTGAGGCGATTGCCGAGCAGCTCAGCGCGTTATTGACCGACGATGCGGGTCGGCACGCATTGGAAGCCCGCTTTGCCTCAATGCACCAGGCGCTTCAGCGGAATGCCAGCCGCCGAGCGGCAGATGCCATCGACGCGCTGGTCGCCGGTCAGCCATTAGCCGTACAGGATGACAGCATCGATGGGTGTTAAAGCAATCGATTTTCCACCACTGCAGATTGACTATGCCGGTGAGCGCCTGGCAGGGGTCGATGAAGTGGGCAGGGGGCCGCTGGTAGGCAGTGTGGTAGCCGCCGCCGTGATCCTTGATCCTGCCAGGCCCATCGATGGTCTGACCGACTCCAAAAAGCTGACGGCGCGCAGGCGGGAAGCACTGGATAACTTGATTCGCGAGCATGCACTGGCGTTTACGGTGGCCGAGGCCAGCGCCGCCGAGGTGGACCAGCTCAATATTTATCATGCCACGCACCTGGCCATGCGACGGGCCATCGATGGTCTCGCTCCGGCGGCTGAGTACTTGCTGGTGGACGGAAATCGGCTGCCGGGTCATGTGCTACCCGGTCAGGCGGTCGTCAAAGGCGATGCCCGGCATCCGGCAATAGCGGCGGCGTCTATTTTGGCCAAGGTTGCCCGGGATGCCCAGATGGTTGCCCTGGATATGCGCTATCCTGAGTATGGGTTTGCGCGCCACAAGGGCTATCCAACCCGAGAGCATCTATCAGCGCTTGCGGTTCATGGACCATTAGCCGACCATCGACGAAGCTTTGCGCCGGTGCAGCGCCAGTTAGCACTGCTGTAGCCTTTCTATTTACTCAGCGTTTTTACCGAGAGTCTCATGACGGTTCCGTTCGTTCATCTACGTTTGCACAGTGAATATTCCCTGGTCGATGGCTTGGTCAAGCTCAAGTCCCTGGTCAGCACGACCGCTGAGCGCGAGATGCCAGCGCTGGCGCTGACCGACGAAGCCAACCTGTTTGGTCTGGTAAAGTTTTATAAGGCTGCCCAGGGCGCTGGTCTGAAGCCTATTATCGGCAGCGACTTGTGGCTGCATAATCCCCACGACGAGGCGCACCCCTACCGGCTGACGCTGCTGGCGATGAACGATATCGGTTATCGCAATTTGACCGAACTGATTTCCAGAGGCTGGACCGACGGCCAGCGGCAGGGCCGTGCCATTCTGGATAAACAGTGGGTGCTTTCACAAAGTGAAGGACTGATTGCGCTGTCTGGGGCGCGCGATGGTGAAATAGGCCGCCACCTGCTTTCCGACCACGAGCGCGAAGCACGTGGGTTGCTGGAGGAGTGGCAGCAGGCGTTCCCCGACCGTTTCTACCTTGAGCTCATCCGCACCGGGCGGCCCCTGGAAGAAGACTGTGTGCATGCCAGCGTGAAACTGGCGATTGACACCCAGACACCGGTGGTGGCGACCAACGATGTGCGTTTCCTGGAGCGCGATGACTATTGGGCCCATGAAACACGCGTGGCGATCGGTGAAGGCAAGGCGCTTGATGACCCGCGGCGCGAGCGTCGCTATACCGAAGAGCAGTATCTCAAAAGCCCTGCCGAGATGGCCGAGCTGTTTGCCGACATTCCCGAGGCGCTGGAAAACAGCGTGATGATCGCCGAGCGCTGCAGCGTCGACGTGCGGCTCGGTGAGATATTCCTGCCCGAGTTCGAAATTCCCGAGGGCATGACCCAGGACGAGTTTTTCCGCAAGATTTCCCACGATGGTCTCACGGACCGGCTGGATTTTTTGTACCCCGCCGAGCGTTACCCGCGCGACGGTGATGAGTACAAGGCAATCGACCAGCGCTATCGTGAGCGGCTCGATTTCGAGTTGAACATCATCATCCAGATGGGCTTTCCCGGTTACTTCCTGATCGTGATGGACTTTATCCAGTGGGCCAAGGACAACAATGTTCCGGTAGGGCCCGGTCGCGGTTCCGGTGCGGGTTCACTGGTGGCCTACGCGCAGAAGATCACCGACCTTGATCCCATCGGTTACGATCTGCTTTTCGAGCGGTTCCTGAACCCCGAGCGGGTTTCCATGCCCGACTTTGACGTCGACTTCTGCATGGAGAAGCGCGACCGCGTCATCGAGTACGTGGCCGACCGCTATGGGCGTGATGCGGTATCGCAGATTGTCACCTTTGGCACCATGGCCGCCAAGGCGGTGGTGCGCGACGTCGCTCGCGCCCAGGGCAAGCCCTATTCGCTGGGCGACAAACTCTCCAAGCTGATTCCCTTTGAAGTGGGCATGACGCTCGATAAGGCGATCGAGCAGGAAGCGGCGCTGAAAGAATTTATCGACAGCGATGAAGAAGCTGAAGAAATCTGGGAAATGGCCCTCAAGCTGGAGGGCACCACCCGGGGCACCGGCAAGCACGCCGGGGGCGTGGTGATCGCGCCTACCAAGCTCACCGACTTTTCGCCGTTGCTCTGCGATGAGGACGGTTCGGGCCTGATGGTGCAGTTCGATAAAAACGATATCGAAGACGCCGGGCTGGTGAAGTTCGACTTTCTGGGGCTGCGCACGCTGACCATTATCGACTGGGCGCTGGAAATGGTCGACAAGGTGCGCGAAGCCAACGACCAGGGGCCGCTCAATATCGACGCCATTCCCCTGGACGATGGCAAGACCTTCGAGATGCTCAAGCGTGCCGAGACCACGGCGGTGTTCCAGCTGGAATCCCGCGGCATGAAGGAACTGATCAAGCGCCTGTTGCCCGATTCACTCGACGACATGATCGCCCTGGTGGCGCTGTTCCGCCCCGGCCCGCTGCAGTCGGGCATGGTGGACGACTTTATCAACCGCAAGCACGGCCGCGCGGAAGTATCTTATCCACACCCTGATTACCAGCACGAGCTGTTGAAAACGGTGCTGGCTCCCACTTATGGCATCATCCTGTACCAGGAACAGGTCATGCAGATCGCCCAGGTGATGGCGGGCTACACGCTCGGCCAGGCCGACATGCTGCGCCGGGCGATGGGCAAGAAAAAGCCCGAGGAAATGGCCAAGCAGCGCGCCGGCTTCATGGAAGGCTGCGCCGCCAACGGCATTGATAAAGACCTGGCGGGCAATATCTTTGATCTGGTAGAGAAGTTTGCTGGTTACGGCTTCAACAAGTCGCACTCGGCCGCCTACGCACTGGTCTCGTACCAGACCGCCTGGCTCAAGGCGCACTACCCGGGGCCCTTCATGGCGGCGGTGATGTCCACGGAAATGGACAATCTGGATAAGGTTGTGCCGCTGATTGAAGAGTGCCGAAACCTCAAGCTGACAGTGACCCCACCGGACGTCAATGTGGGCGGCTACAAGTTCACCGTCGACATTGAGGGCCGCGTGGTATACGGACTGGGGGCGATTCGTGGCGTTGGTGAGGGTCCGATTGGCGCCATCGTTGATGCTCGTGAGGCAGGCGGCGCATTCAGCGACCTCTTCGATTTCTGCAAGCGTATTGACCCCAAACGCATGAACAAGCGCACGCTGGAAGCGCTGATCCGCTCCGGCGCGCTGGATAATCTGGGACCGAATCGCGCCGTGCTAGCCGCTGCCATGGAAGACGCTCTCAAGGCCGCCGCGCAAAATCACACCAACCAGAACCTGGGTATGCTGGATATGTTCGGCGAGGCGTTTGCCGCTGAAGAAGAGGCGGTAGATGTCTACGCTGAATACCGCCACGTCCGTGAATGGACCGACCGCGAACGGCTGTCCGGTGAGAAAGATACCCTCGGCCTTTATCTGACAGGCCACCCGATTGACGAGTACGAGCGTGAATTAAAGCGCTTTGTATCGACGCGGATCAGCGATTTAAAAGCGTCCTGGGAGCCCCAGCGTATCGCTGGTTTGGTGGTGGCCATGCGCACCATGAAATCAAAGCGCGGCGATACCATGGCGTTTATCACCCTGGATGACCGCACCGGGCGCATCGAGGCCTCGCTATTTGGCGAGCTGTTCGAACAATTGCGTGGGCAAATCGCCGCCGATGAAGTGGTGATTATCGAAGGTGAGGTGTCCAACGATGACTTCTCCGGTGGGCTCAAGCTGCGCGGCAAGGATGTCACGCCCATGGTGGCGGCTCGCGCCCGCTTTGGTCAGGCAGTGGAGTTGGCACTGGATGCCCAGCAGCTCAACGGCCGTCTGGTCGAGAGCTTGCGCGCCAGCCTGTCACCATTTCGCGACGAGGCCGGGTTGCCTGTCCGCCTGCAGTATCGACACCCCGATGCCGTGGGCTGGCTGGAACTGGCGGATGAATGGAAGGTCGCCCCCAGCGATGATTTGCTGCTCACCCTGCGCGATGTCCAGGGGCAGGTGGGTGTCCAGCTACGGTACAAGTAATGCGCGTTCTTCGTGGTGCCTTGCGTGATAGGGTCAGGGTGCGATAATGGCGTCATACATGCGCGTTTCGACAAGGCTTATTTTTAACAGGCAGAGCCGATGAATCCTAATTATCTCGATTTTGAACAGCCCATTGCCGAGCTTCAGGCAAAAATTGAAGAGCTGCGTCTGGTCAGTTCCGATAGCCAGGTCAATCTTTCCGACGAAATCGCCCGGCTGGAAGAGAAAAGCCGCAAGCTGACGGAGTCGATTTTCAAGGATTTGACCCCTTGGCAGGTGTCCCAGCTGTCGCGCCACCCCCAGCGCCCCTACACGCTTGATTACCTTGAGCATATCTTCAGCGACTTTGACGAGCTGCACGGCGATCGCAATTTCGGCGATGATGCCGCCCTCGTCGGCGGTGTGGCGCGCCTGGATGATAAGCCTGTCATGGTGATCGGCCACCAGAAGGGCCGCGACGTGAAGGAAAAGGTGCGGCGCAATTTTGGTATGCCGCGTCCCGAAGGCTACCGCAAGGCCTGCCGACTGATGGAAATGGCCGAGCGTTTCAAGATGCCGGTGCTGACCTTTATCGACACGCCGGGGGCCTACCCGGGGATCGACGCCGAAGAGCGCGGTCAGTCCGAGGCGATTGCCTACAACCTGGCGGTCATGTCGCGCCTGAAGACGCCAATTATCTCCACGGTGGTCGGTGAGGGCGGTTCCGGCGGCGCACTGGCGATTGGTGTGTGCGATGAACTGCAGATGCTGCAGTACTCGACCTATTCGGTGATCTCTCCGGAAGGCTGCGCGTCGATTCTGTGGAAGAGCGCCGACAAGGCTTCAGACGCTGCTCAGGCGATGGGCATTACCGCCGAGCGCTTGAAAGAGCTGGGTTTTGTCGACTCGCTGATCAAGGAGCCGTTGGGTGGCGCGCACCGGCATCCGGTGACGACGTCCGAACGCATCAAGGAAGCATTGACGGCGAGCATCGACCGGCTGCAACAGATGGATACCGAGGCGCTACTGGCGCGTCGCTATGACCGCCTGATGAGTTATGGCGCCCCAGCCGCCTGAATCGCTGGTTGGCCTGCTCAATGACGCCCTGGTGGAAACCCCACCGGGGCGATCTATTTGGGTGGCCGTCTCCGGCGGACTGGATTCGTCGCTACTTTTGACACTGGCCGCGGACGCCTGCCGAAAGGCCCGACGTCGCCTACGAGCGCTGCACGTCAATCATGCGTTGCAACCCGCCGCCGACGCGTTTGAAGCGCACTGCCAGGCGTTGTGTGCCAGGCTCGGCGTGCCCCTCACGGTGGCCAGGGTAACGGTCGAACGCCAGGGCGAAGGGCTTGAAGGTGCTGCTCGCCGGGCGCGCCTGGCCGCCTTTCGACAGCATATCCCGCCTGGCGATACACTCTGGCTGGCGCAGCATCAGGACGATCAGGCTGAAACGCTGCTGCTGGCCGCGATGCGTGGTAGCGGGGTTCGCGGACTCGCCGCTATGCCCTATCGCCGTGACTGGCAGGGCATCACCCTGTTGCGTCCCTGGCTTGATATAGGTCGTGATCAGCTCGCCGAAACGGCCAGGGCCATGCAGCTAGCTTGGTGCGACGACCCGACCAACGACGACGTTGCCCTGGACCGCAACCTGCTGCGCCACCAGGTAGTGCCGCGACTTGAAGCGCGCTGGCCTGCAGCACGCCGGGCGCTATCGCAAAGCGCCCGCCTCGCGGGAGAAGCCGACGCCTTGTTGGCCGCCTACGCCGGTGAAGAACTGCAAACCCTGCAAGAGGGTGATGGTCTGAACGTGACCGCGTTGCGCTCACGCGACCGCCCTCGCCAGCGCCTGCTGGTGCGCACATTGTGTCAGCAGGCGGGCTTGCCCACGCCGCCGCGAGAGCGTCTGGAAACCCTGCTTGATCAACTGATGGCCGGGCGCGACGCTCAGGTGCGCGTCACTTGGCCGGGGGCCTACGCCCGGGTGTGGCGAGAGCGATTGTTTGTGATGCCGCCGTTAGAGAGCCCGCTACCCTGGCAAATCACCTGGAACGGTCAGCCGGGCATCGACACGCCGCTGGGTCCGCTTGCGCTGACGCTCGATACCGACCAGCCGGTGACGCTGCGCTGGCGCCAGGGAGGCGAGGTGATTCGACTGCCAAAGCGAGGCCGCCGGGCGGTAAAGCGGCTGTTGCAAGAAGCCCACTTGCCGCCCTGGCAGCGCGAGTGGATAGTCATGGTGATGCAAGAAGATGAATGTCTGGGCGTGATTCAGCCGCCCGCCACCATCTTGTGGCGGGCGGACGGCGTCAGGTTGGGCTAATGGGGTGCTCAACAAGATGCAGGCTGAACCCCGCCGTCTCCATGTAGCCTTGTTCCTGTTCCAGATCTGTGCTCAACAGTGTTGGCTCGTCGCTTTCAGGCAGCGTGATCGTCAATTGATCACCGTTGGCGCTTACCTCGGGGAGCGGCGGGGCGTGTTCAGGCCGTGAATGGTTGAACAACACCGCCAGCCGCAGTAGGCGCGCCAGCTTGGCGCTTTGTGCCTGCTGGCTTTTAGGCATCGCCTGCCACTCTTTTAGGGGGAATTTGCGCCGGTGGGCGCGGACTAAAAACGCCAGCAGTTGCTGTTCCGGGCGGGAAAAGCCGGCCAGATCCGAATGTTCAATCAGGTAAGCGCCGTGGCGGTGAAACTGGCTGTGGGAAATGGCCAGGCCAATTTCGTGTACGTGACTCGCCCAGCGTAAATAACGCCTGAGTGAGTCGTTCAGCGACCAGTCACCTTGGAGGGCATCAAATAATCGACTGGCGGTATCCGCCACGTTGTCTGCCTGCCGGTTATCCACGTCATAGGTGCGCTTTAGAACGTCGAGGCTTTTTGAGCGGGTATCTTCGGCGCTATTACGCCCCGCCATGTCATACAGCACTCCCTCGCGCAGGGCGCCGTCGGCAAAGCGCATCTGCTCAAGGTCGAAGGCTTCGAAAATAGCGCTCAATATGGCGATCCCGGCAGGAAACACCTTGGCGCGGTCAGACTTCAAACCGTCGAGCTCGACCTTATCGAGCCGTTTGCACTTGATAAGCCGTTCGCGCAGCTTTTTCAGGCCGCTGCGGGTAATCAGGCCCTCCTGAGTCGTGTCGCCATAGGCGAAGAGCACGCTGGCCGCTGCCTTGATCGTGCCGCTGGAGCCCACCGGGTCGTCCCAGCCCAGGCGCTGATAAGGTCGCTGAATATTGGCCAGCTCCGAAAGTGCCGCCAGCTCGGCACGGCGCATGCGCTTTTCGCTGAGCTCGCCTTCGGGGAAAAAGCGCCGCGAAAAGGTCACGCAGCCCATGCGCAGACTCTCCAGCGCTCTGGGCTCAAAGGCCTCGCCGATGATGAACTCGGTGGACCCACCGCCGATATCGACAATCAAGCGACGACCGTTTTCCGCCAGGGCATGGGCAGCACCCAGGTAGATCAGGCGGGCTTCTTCGCGGCCGGCAATTATCTCGATGGGGTGACCAAGCTGGGCCTCGGCGCGTTCGATAAAGGCCTGGCTGTTATGCGCATCGCGCAGCGCATTGGTTCCCACAATACGCAAATGTTGCTGGGTAATACCGGTAAGGAACGGTGCAAACCGTCCCAAACAATCCAACGCCCGTTGAATGGCGGCCTCACTGAGCTGGCCCTCCTCATCCAAACCGGCGGCAAGCTGGACCTTTTCGCCGAGGCGTGCCACGACTTGAAGGCGCTCATTCTGGTAGTTGGCCACCAGCAGATGAAAGCTGTTCGACCCAATGTCGATGGCCGCTAAACGTTGTGGTGCCCCGTTGTCGGCCGCTGCGTCAGCGGCATCAGTGGGGAGCGAAATGTCCTTGGGCATGAGCTATCCTTCGTGTTGACTGACCCAAGGTTGCGGTGGGCTTTATTTATTGTCAATTGCCAAAAGCTTGCGTTTGACGCGGGGGTTGACTAACATCGAGCTACTGGCTTGATACGACCGGATTTACCCATATATTACCCAGGTCGCCCCAGGCATCATTTAGCGCTGTAACTGGCGCAATTGCGCGGTGAAGCTTTTGACTATCGCGTACAATGATGTCGGCCAGATGTCCAAGTCGTCAGATAGCCCGCTGGCCCAGCCGTTCCTGTGCTGACCAGACTTATCAGCACTAGCACCCTCGAACTGAGCCACCATTGATCATGTGGTTAACAAGTCTCAGTCTAGCCCCTTTATTCGAGTGAGTGCCTTCTTCGGGGTCTGAACGCATCACACGGCGCCTAGCCATATAATCAAGAGCTACGCCTCCTGTCCTATTTAGGCGCTTAGCGCCCAGCTTTCATGAGCAACTTTCTAATCACACCGATGAATCTCACTGAACTCAAGCAAAAAACCGTTCCCGAGCTGCTCGATATCGCCCGTGAAATGGGTATCGATAACTTGGCCCGTTCGCGCAAGCAGGACATCATCTTCGCCATCCTCAAGAAGCACGCCAAAAGCGGCGAGGATATCTACGGCGATGGGGTGCTGGAAATTCTTCAGGATGGCTTTGGCTTTTTGCGCAGCGCCGACAGCTCTTATCTCGCCGGGCCGGACGATATCTATGTCTCGCCCTCGCAAATCCGTCGCTTTAATCTGCGTAAAGGCGACTCCATCTCGGGCAAGATCCGGCCGCCCAAAGAGGGCGAGCGTTATTTTGCGCTGCTCAAGGTCAGCCAGATCAACTTTGACCGCCCGGAAAACGCCAAGCACAAGATTCTCTTCGAGAACCTGACGCCGCTGTTTCCGGACGATCGCCTGCGCATGGAAATCGGTAATGGTTCCACCGAGGATCTGACCTCGCGGATCATCGACCTGACAGCGCCGATCGGCAAAGGTCAGCGTGGCCTGCTGGTGTCACCGCCCAAAGCGGGTAAGACACTGATGTTGCAGAACATCGCCACCTCGATCACGCGCAATAACCCCGAATGTCATTTGATCGTCCTGTTGATCGATGAGCGCCCCGAGGAAGTGACCGAGATGTCGCGCACCGTGCGTGGCGAAGTGGTCGCCTCAACCTTCGATGAGCCGCCCGCCCGACATGTGCAGGTGGCCGAGATGGTCATCGAGAAAGCCAAGCGGCTGGTCGAGCACAAAAAGGACGTGGTGATTCTGCTTGATTCCATCACCCGCCTGGCGCGTGCTTACAACACCGTGGTGCCAAGCTCGGGTAAAGTGCTGACCGGCGGTGTGGATGCTCACGCGCTCGAGAAGCCCAAACGCTTCTTCGGTGCGGCGCGTAATATCGAAGAGGGCGGCAGCCTGACGATTATTGCCACGGCCCTGGTAGATACCGGTTCGAAAATGGACGAAGTCATTTTCGAGGAATTCAAGGGCACCGGTAACATGGAAGCGCACCTGGACCGTAAACTGGCTGAAAAACGCGTCTTCCCGGCGATCAATATCCGTCGCAGCGGCACGCGTCGTGAAGACCTGCTGGCCTCCGAAGAAGAGATGCAGCGCATGTGGATATTGCGCAAGCTGTTGAATCCTATGGAGGACACCGCTGCCACCGAGTTCCTGATTGACCGCTTGAAAGATACCAAGACCAATCTGGAGTTTTTTGACGCGATGAAGCGCCGCTAAGGTTTCCTCAAACAGGCCTAGCGGCATGATGGCCAGCCAGGGAGTGTGCATTGAAGTACCATGATTTGCGCGAGTTCATCACGGCTCTTGAGGCCCAAGGCGAACTGAAGCGAATTACCGCTGAAGTTGATCCCTATCTGGAAATTACCGAAATCTGCGACCGCACGCTGCGTGCCGGTGGCCCGGCGCTGCTGTTCGAAAACGTCAAGGGTCACGACATGCCGCTGCTGGGCAACTTGTTCGGCACGCCCAAACGGGTAGCGCTGGGCATGGGGCAGGAGTCGGTCGAGGCGCTGCGCGAAGTTGGCAAGCTGCTGGCCTTTTTGAAAGAGCCCGACCCACCCAAGGGACTTAAAGACGCCTGGAGCAAGCTGCCCATCTTCAAGCAGGTGCTCAGCATGGGCCCCAAGCAGGTCAAGCGCGCGCCGGTGCAGGAGATTGTGTTCGAGGGAGATGAGGTCGACCTGGGTCGTCTGCCCATCCAGCACTGCTGGCCTGGCGACGCAGCGCCGCTGGTGACCTGGCCGTTGGTGATCACCCAGGGGCCGCATAAAAAGCGCCAGAACCTGGGGATCTACCGCCAGCAGAAGATCGCCAAAAATCGCCTGATCATGCGCTGGCTATCCCATCGCGGAGGAGCGCTGGATTTTCAGGAATTTCAAAAGGCGCACCCGGGCGAGCCGTTCCCTGTGGCGGTCGCCCTCGGCGCCGACCCGGCGACCATCCTGGGCGCAGTGACCCCGGTACCCGATACACTGTCCGAGTATGCCTTTGCCGGGTTGTTGCGTGGTTCGCGCACCGAGCTGGTGAAATGTGGTCACGCCGAACTGGACGTGCCTGCCTCGGCGGAAATTATCCTCGAAGGCTTCATCTATCCCGACGATATGGCGCCTGAAGGCCCCTACGGGGATCACACCGGGTATTATAACGAGGTCGACCACTTCCCGGTGTTTACCGTGACGCGCATGACCATGCGCCGTGACGCAATCTATCATTCGACCTACACCGGCAGGCCACCGGACGAGCCCGCCATCCTGGGCGTGGCGCTCAACGAAGTGTTTGTGCCCATTCTGCACAAGCAATTCCCTGAAATTATCGACTTCTACCTGCCCCCTGAAGGCTGTTCCTATCGCATGGCGGTGGTCACCATGAAGAAACAGTACCCCGGCCACGCCAAGCGCGTGATGATGGGGGTATGGAGTTTTTTACGCCAGTTCATGTACACCAAGTTTGTTATCGTGCTGGATGATGATGTGGACGCGCGTAATTGGGAAGATGTCATGTGGGCCATCACCACGCGTATGGATCCGGCCCGTGATACCGTCATGGTGGAAAACACCCCGATCGATTATCTCGATTTTGCGTCTCCCGTGTCGGGGCTGGGGTCGAAAATGGGCCTGGACGCCACCAACAAGTGGCCGGGGGAAACCGATCGTGAGTGGGGCACGCCCATCGTGATGGATGAAGATATCAAGGCCCGGGTCGATGCGCGTTGGGAAAGCCTGGGTATCGATATTCCCTTGCCGTCACCGCGCAAAGGCAGCGGCGCTTAGCCAGTATCCCGACTGATTTTTAACCAAAGAGGCTTTCATGAGTGCAAGGATGTTGACTTGCCAGGTCACGGCCGTCGAGGACCTCAATCCCGACGTATTCGGTGTCACCCTTGAAGGGCGCGCCGAGGCCATGCAGCACGCGCCAGGACAATATTTAGAGCTCAAGCTCGATGAGTCGACCTGGGTACCCTTTTCGATCGCCAGCGCCGAGCGTGGCGACGGTATCCTGGAGTTGCACATTCAGCACTGGCCTGAGCGAGAAAACTCGGCGCGTCTGCGGGAGCTTTTGCAGGTCGCCAATCAACTGACCGTGCGGCTCCCCGGTGGGGATTGCGTTCTGGATGCCCAAAGCACGCGCCCGCTATGGTTGATTGCGGCAGGTACCGGCTTCGCGCAAATGAAGGCAATCATTGAAGCATCGCTGAAAACCCAGCCTGAGCGCCGGATCTCTCTGTGGTGGGCGGTGCGTGAGCATCGCGATCTGTACGCCGAGGTGCTGGCCTGCGACTGGGCACAGCGTTATCCCAATGTCGACTTTCAGGCCGTCACCGAGTTTCCGCTGACGGAACCGATGGCCCCCGGCGAGCGCATTAGCCACCATCAGGGGCGTATAGACCTGGCGCTTGAACAGGCATCCATGACGCCCAGCGAATGGGACGTCTATATTTCCGGCTCGCCCGGTATGGTGTATGCCTGCATGGACGTGCTGGAGCGCAAGGGACTCGCTGAGGACCGGGTGTTCTCAGACGTGTTCTCCTACGCACCGCGCAACCAATAGCCCTTGGCGACGAGTTGCTATTCGCGGCGCATGCAGGCAAGATAAGTTCATAGATTGCAACATTCGGCCCGCATCCGGCCAATATTTCCATCGGGACGCTTTATGTCATCATCACGCGCTACATTAACGACTGATCGCCTGCCAGGAATGGCGGGTGGAAGCTGCGTGCAAGGCGTCCTTGGTTATGGCTATTGGTTTAGCGACGGTGTGCCGATGGCCGACGCCTAACGTCGCGCCTGCAGGCACACCCCAAGGGTTGCCTGCCGACTGCAAAGAAGCCCCGGCTGGTAACCCCACCGGGGCTTCTTGCGTTTCGAGCGTTCTTTCTTGTTCACAGGTATTTCATTAAGGAGCTGACCCATGACCTATCGCGATTTTGTCCACACCATGGTGAACCGCTATCCCGGCTACCGCTATGGCTGGCGATTTAGCGACGCGCGGTCGGTGACAGCTGCCACCTCCGACTGTGCCCTGGCAGGTGGCGCGCTGGATACACGATGTCATGGTCGATGTCAGACCCCTACGGAGAGTTAACCCAATGAACGCCACTGCAAGCTCGATGCTCAATACTGCTGCTACCTCTACTGCCATAAGCGAGTCCGCCGCGATGCTGCCGACGCCTCTCGAATTACGTCGCGACCTGCCGCTCGATGGCGCCCTTGACGAACAAATTGCCGACCAGCGCCGCGCTGTGCAGCGTATTCTTGCCGGTCAGGACGACCGTCTGCTGGTGGTTGTCGGCCCCTGCTCGGTGCATGACCCCGCTGCCGCGCTCGAGTACGCTGACCGCCTGGCCGCCTTGAGTGACGAGGTAAGCGACTACCTCCTGCCGGTGATGCGGGTGTATGTCGAAAAACCGCGTACTACCGTCGGCTGGAAAGGGCTGGCGTACGACCCGCATCTGGATGGCCGAGGCGATATGGCACAGGGGCTAGCGCTTTCCCGTGAGCTGATGCAGGGCGTGGCAAGGCGGGGCTTACCCGTCGCGACGGAACTGCTCCAGCCCATGCTGGCACCTTATCTACAGGATGTCCTCAGTTGGGTTGCCATCGGCGCGCGTACCACGGAATCGCAGCTGCACCGTGAGCTTGCCAGTGACCTGGCAGCGGCAGTCGGCTTCAAGAACGCCACGAGTGGCGATGTCCAGGTAGCGATCGACGCCATGCAGGCGGCAGCGCATTCGCATCAGCGGTTTGCCCTTGATGACGAGGGCCGTCCGGTCATGCAGCAAACGGCAGGCAACCCGCATACCCATGTGGTGCTGCGTGGCGGCCATGGCGAACCCAATTACCAGGCCCACCATGTACGTAAGGCGGTTAACACACTGCGTGAAGCCAGGCAGAACCCGCGTTTGATGGTTGACTGCAGCCATGCCAATGCGCGTAAGGACCACCGTCGCCAAAGCGAAGTCATGCTTGATGTGCTCGCCCAGCGCCAAGCGGGTGAGGCCAATCTGGTCGCGCTCATGCTGGAAAGCCATCTGTTTGAAGGCAAGCAGCCGTTAAAGCCTGGTGCCATGCGTTACGGCGTATCGGTTACCGATGCCTGTGTGGGCTGGGAAACCACCGAGCACCTGCTGAAAACCGCCGCGGAGCGGTTGGCATAGGTCCCTAACACAATGACTTGTTTGCCCTGGCCAGCCCCGTATCATGGGTGGATGTCACTCTTTTCCCGTTTGTGAGGTTGGCCATGGTGTTTACCCTAGAGCCCTACGATTCCCATACCTATCGCCGCAAGGCGCGTATGATCACTTTCATCATGGTCGGGCAACTGCTGATTTTTGGCCTGCTGTTTGCCATGCTGCTGACCGCCACCTTTGGTCAGAGTTTAGGGCTGAACGTATTAGGCGGCATACTGGGGCTGCTGGCCACCAGTGCCATGTTTGCAGCGCTGCGCGACCGGCCGTGGATGCAGGAAGTAGGCTATGTATGGCAGCTCAAGCAGCACCTGTCGCGGATCAACAGCCATCTGCCGGCACTACGTCAGGCGATGCAGGAAGATAACCGCACGGCGCTGGATATTCTGGCGTTTTATCATCAAGGGTTGGCGCAACTGGCCGAGTTCAATGGTCGTGCGCCCAGTGATGACGACGAACGCCAGCGAGTTAACGAGCGGCGCGAGGCTCTTGCCTTGCCACTCCAGGTCGAGCAGTTTGATCCTCAGGATTTACATGCCTTTAAACGCGGCTAATTTATCTATCCGTTACGTCAGGAGTGTACCGTCATGATGACACCGTCACGGTTTTTTGTATTAGGTTGTGCTTTTGTAGCGATCAGCGGTTGTGCTGCCATGGAGTCGCCTACGAGCGCCGAAAGGACGAAAGACAATGCTGGCGGGGATGCCAAAGCCCCCTTGTTCCCGTCAGCCCTGTTTTCCGGTCAGGCCGAACAGTTCGACGCCTGGCACTGTCGCCCGGCGAATCAGCATTTAATCACGGCGGTCGATGGTGACGTGCTACGGCTCTGGTCCTTGCACGGGGCCTGGCGCTTGCCGCAAGCGGTTGTCGCCAGTGGCGCCCGCTACCAAGATGGCGAGATCAGCTTCTGGAACCGCGGTGAACAGGCGCTGGTAGAAACGCCGCGCGGTCAACTCAAGTGTGACCTGGCCGCCCGACGGGAGGCTTCGACCCGTAGGGACCATCCCGGTGTCATGTTCCGTGGTCAGGGCAACGAGCCCGGCTGGACGGTCGAACTTGCCCATGACGCGCCCAAACTTACACTATCGACCGACTACGGCGAGAACGTTGAAACGCTGCCCTACATGGTCAGCGTGATGGATAACGACGCTGGGCGTGTAGTGCTTGAGAACGCCAATGCCGACGACTTTTTCCGGGTGCGTATTGAAGCCGGTGCCTGCTTCGACGGCATGAGCGGTCATCCTTTCCCGGCGCGGGTAACGCTCACCATGGATGGTGAGCAGTACAGTGGGTGTGGTCAGGGGATCGCACCGTCAGCCTAAGGGTTGTTGGATGACGCGCAAGGCAGTGCAAGAGGCTCGGGCTGCCATTTGGGCATGACAAAGGTAGTGGCGCAGAGCGCATCGCGATTGCCCACTGCGCGAGCTGCCAGGCGTGACAGCGTTGTGGCGTCTAGGTCTCGCTCGCTGGCAATTTCCACGCTGATGGCGACCGGCTGCCAGGCATTGTTCTGGCGGGTGGCGAGGCTGAAGTTGAACGGATGATACCCGGGAAAACCCAACCGAAGATCGGTGGCCAGCAGGGTGAGCTGACCATCTATGGAGCGCATCTCGTAGCGTAAAAACGGTCCGGCAAACCACGCCAGGCGCTGACCCGCCCGGCTATCAAGCGCAACGCTTTCCAGCGTCGCGCCCCGGCGCAGCGGTTCAAGTGTCGGGGGCGCGGCGCGATCAAAAACGCTCACCAGACTTTCATGGTAGCGATCACCGTCAACCACAGTGGCACGCCACAACAGAATATTGAACGGTGTCGGCTGTACCAGGATCGGCGCATCCTCAAGCCCCTGCTCAGCGAGTACGGGGGCAAGCCGATGCTCAACGGTCAGCTTTGCGCTGAAAGCCAGTAACAGGTAAATGCAGGATAGTCCCAGTCCCCAGGCGCACCAGTGCCGTACCCGGCGGGTAAGCAGGGCGATGACAAGGCAGGCGAGCAGAGTGAGCGAGTAAAAGGGGTCAATAATGAAGACAATCGGCCAGGCCACCGGTGGGGACTCAAGTGGCCAAAAAAGCTGCGTACCATAGGTGGTCAAGGCATCCAGAAGCGGGTGAGTGATCAGGACCAGACCGAAGAAAGCGCTCCATCGAGCAAGCGGTATATCGCTGGCGGGCGCAACGCGAGCACTGACGAGTGCCAGTAAACCGGCAAGTCCCGTGAGTACAAAAAGCGAATGACTGAAGCCGCGGTGCTCGGTGACGTTGGCGACTGCATCGCCGTAGTCGATCATCACATCGAGGTCGGGCAGGGTGCCTAGCAGAGCGCCGAGGATAACCGCTTTGCAGCCTAGCCGACGCCCTAAAACGGCGCCCCCAACGGTTGCACCCAGCGCTGCCTGTGTGACTGAATCCAAGGGTGTTTCTCCGTTATCATGTTGGTGTTACAAGCGTACTGTTAAAAGCAATATCTGTATAGATATTGTATAATTCATGGCGCTGATTCGTGGATTATGCCTAGCGCACATTGGCAGCCGCAAAAATGCGGTTGGAATGCTAAGCTGGGTGCGTTTGCATTAATTTCGTCACACGACGCAACAAGGAGAGATGGCATGCAATACCTGCACACAATGGTACGCGTCAGTGATCTTGACGCATCGCTGCACTTCTACTGTGAGCTGCTGGGACTCAAGGAAGTCCGTCGTAAAGAAAACGATAAGGGCCGTTTTACGCTGGTGTTTCTTGCCGCGCCGGAGGATGAAGCACGCTCTTCACGCCTCACCGCGCCGGAAATTGAACTGACTTACAACTGGGACCCCGAAGAATATACCGGCGGCCGCAACTTTGGTCACCTGGCCTACCGTGTGGACGATATCTATGCGCTTTGTCAGAAGCTCCAGGACAATGGGGTGACCATCAATCGCCCGCCCCGCGATGGCCACATGGCGTTCGTCAAGTCGCCGGACGGTATCTCGGTTGAGCTGTTGCAAAAAGGCGATGCGCTGGCACCGCAAGAGCCTTGGGCCTCCATGGAAAATACCGGCAGCTGGTAATTGAGCGATAAGGACAGATCATCATGACCATCAAAAACTGGCGGTTACTGCCATGGCTTGCTTCGGCAGCGCTATTGCTGAGTGCCTGTAGCAGCGCGCCGGGGCCAAGTTCCGCGCCAGACCCGGAACCAGGCGGAGACTCACTTTCCGGACCGGTCATCGAGCAGCGCTGGAACCTGCTACTGGTTGGCACCAACGAGCGGTTGTCGATGCCTGACACCCCGTTCTTTGAAATTAGCCGTGACGGTAGCGTGCGTGGCCACGATGGCTGCAATCGTTTTACCGGTGAAGCCACACTGGGTGGCAACCAGCGTATCGAGTTCAGCGAGCTGGCCACTACCCGTATGGCCTGTCCGCAAATGGGCGATGCAGAGAAGGTGACCGATATGCTGGAGACCGCTTATCGTTACCTGATCGACCATGACCGGCTGGTATTTTTCGGTCCGGACAGTCGCGTGCTGGGCGGCTGGCGCGAATCGAACTGATTTAATCAGTCCTCAAAAGGCGGGTTGAAGCGGGCGATAAAGCGCGCATCAATCCGCTTCTTCCAGTGCCATACCCACCTCCCGGAAACGCCCATGGCGCCCCGGCTGGCAATAGCCCGGCCACCACCGGTGCCGATCAGCGCCAGCACACGTTTGGGTGGCTGCCAGGCTGACAAGGTTTCTCCGCGGCATGCCGCACGCAGGTTACCTGCCAGGCGTGATCCCATACGTACTGCATAAACGCCCGCGTTGGGTAACGGCGGATCAAAGGCGGTGCAGTCGCCGGCCGCCAAGATGGTCGGGTGGCCGACCACTGCCAGGGTCTTTTCCACCTGAATAAACCCCTGCGTATCCAGCGGCAGTCGGGTATCAGAAAGCCAGCGGTGGCCGACAGCCCCGGTGGCCCAGAGCACGATATCCGCCTCGATGTGTTTGCCTTCGTGAGTCACTACGCCGCCGTCCACCAGCGCTTCGCCGCGTACGCGGGAGTGAATCCGAATGCCTGTCTTGGCTAACGCCCGTTGCATCAGCCAGCGTGGCAAGCGCCCAGCCTCGGGGAGCAGCTTTGGCGACGCGCTGAGCAGATGACCCTGCCAGCTAACGTCCGGGCGCTGATGGCGGAGTTGTTCCATCACGCTCATCAAGGTTTCGCAGCCCGCCGCGCCGCCGCCTACGCATACCACCCGCTGGCTTGCGCCGGGGGGCAGCTGTTCGACATCATCGCGCAATGACTGCCAGCGGTAATGGAGTGAGCTGAGCGGGCGCATGGCCAGCAGCTGGGGTAGGTGTTGGCCATGCTGCTCGGGGAGTGTCAGCGTCGACCCCACATTGAGCGAGGCTACGTCAAAGTGCAGTACATCGCCGTTGGCCAGGGTGACCTGACGTGCCGACGTGTCCAACGTCACCGCAGGAGAGTCGATAAAACGTGCCCCGGCCCGCTGGCAAAGTGCTGCCACGTCAATCTGTGTCTCGCGCAGTGTACATTCGCCAGCCAGCCAGGCCGGTACGCTACCGGAATAGGCCGCCAGCGGACTGTCGCTGACCACGGTGATGGCGAGCTTGGCTTCTGGCTGTTTGGCAAAGGCTTCCAGCACAAAGGCGTGGGCATGCCCCGCACCGATCAGTAAAAGATGCTGCATGCCAATGGCCCTCAAAACGCGAGTGTATTGAAACGATATGTTGTCTTAACAGATCATAACCTGATTTTTACCCGCTGTTTTAGCAAGATACATGCCCTTATCCACTCGCTCTAACAATTGACGGGGGCTCTCATCTGTTCGAATGGTCGTAAGCCCTGCACTGATGGTCACGGAATCCGGAATCGCAAACGAGTGTTGTTCGATATGACGGCGGAGTCGTTTGGCGATGCAAATCCCTTCGTTCAGTGTCACGTCAGCAATTATCACGATAAACTCTTCTCCGCCCCATCGGCCCAGGTGGTCGTTGCTGCGCAACGTTTGGGTCGCTAAACGTGCGATTTCTCGAAGTATGTCGTCTCCCGTGGGGTGGCCATAGGTATCGTTGATACGTTTGAAGTCATCAATATCAAACATCAACACCGCACAGGTCGCGTTGGAAGCGCACAATTCTTCAATAACGAACTCGGTATAGTAGCGATTCCAGCATCGAGTGAGCAGGTCGGTGTGAGCAAGGCTTTCCAGTCGCTGATTGGTTTTGCGCAACTGGCGGTTAACGTGTACGACGTCCAGGGCCGTAATCGCAACGGCCAGGTCATCGGCGAGCTCCAGCACCATGGACGCTTCAATCGGCAACCAGAAAGTGAGCTGGGCGATAGAGGTGACGTCACCGGGCGTCACCATGGCGTGTTGTCGGAAAATCAACAACCAACCCAGGTGGTTACTGGCCAGGTTTAAAGGGGCGGCAAGCCCTCCCTGGCAATCACCGTCTAATTCGATCGTGCTGTCCTGATCGGTTGTCGTATCCAGGTACCCCAGTTGCTGAAAAATCTGCTGGCGATCTGGGCATTCCCCGAAATAATAAAGCTCGCCCTTGTGGGTCAAGGCGATACCGCTTGCTTGAAAGATGTCACACCAGCCGTGACCATGACGCTGTAAAAAATCGGCAAGGCTCGTTAGCCGTTTTATGTCACGAGACAGTAGACGGCGGCGAGCTTTGAGCCCAAGCTGACGCTCGGCCATGTGTTTTGCCTTCAGCAGGTGCAGCCGCTGAGCGGCGATATCGATAAGGACGGTAACCCACTGCAAGGCGTCTTCCGGTGGGGCAGTCGGGAGTCCTATGTAACCCCAGACGTCATGCTCGCCTTTTAATTCATAATGGTGATAGTGAGACGTCCGTAATTCATCCTGTGAGCGAAAGGTAAGCAGTTGCCCGTGAGACGTCATGGTACTGGCTGCGGGGTAACAATAGGTCAGGCGAAGCTCTCCTGAATCTAATCGTCGGTAAAGCGCGATGGGTTGGTGGTCCGCCAACTCATGGAGCGTTTTAGTAAGCCTTTCAAAAAGCTCCTGAGGCGTTTTCGATGAGCTGATGAGGTCCAATGCGAGACACAGATCATCGTATGTACTGCCTGGTTTATTGGCTGGTATAGAAGGTACGCCACTCATACGGAATGACTCCTAAAGCACGGTGCCCCCCCTAACCGCCAGGTCGTGCCTTGGTATGGGTGAAACGATGGGCTGGAATTGAAGTAACGATTCAATCAAAAGGTTAACCGTTATTCAACTATTATTGAATAATCGCTTCACATTGGCGGCATGAATGAAAAACAGATGTTCGCCGAGCGATTGAAAAACGCCATGCAAGCTGCCGGGTACGATGTACGCTCCTCTGTTCTGGAGCGTGAATTCAACCTGCGCTATTGGGGAAAGCCGATTACGTATCAGGCGGTCAGACGCTGGCTGCGCGGCGATTCCATTCCCAGCCAGGAAAAACTTCAGGTATTGGCGCATTGGCTGGCCATTGATCCTCACCAATTACGCTATGGAGCTGGGGGACAAGCGTCCATCAAGGAGCCGTCTGGCGTTTGGGAGACCTCTTCCAGCAACGAAGAGCGGCGCTTATTAGCGTTATATCGCCGCTTGCCCTCCGAGCAACGTAAGGTCGTTCTAGAAGTGATGGATACGTTTGCGAAAGCCTATTCAACGACAGATAGCCCGACTAAATAGGTGGTGTCTTGAGCGATCTTCCGCTACGACTCACCGCGTCGCCAGTTGAAGTAGCGCTTTAACAAACTGAGCACCCGTTCGGGTTTGTGGGCGTTCTTCCACACGCCCGCCGTCGCCTTGGCGGCTTCGCCCAGGGTCGGGTAAGGGTGGATGGTGCCCAACAGCTTGTTTAGACCCAGGCCGTGTTTCATGGCGAGGGTGAACTCACCCAGCCATTCGCCGGCATTTTCGGCCACGATGGTCGCGCCAAGAATCCTGTCTTTGCCCGGCACGGTGAGCACCTTGATAAACCCCTGGGTGGCGCCTTCGGCAATCGCCCGGTCACTGTCTGCCATGGCGTAGCGGGTTACCTCGAAGGCGATATTTTTCTCCCTGGCTTCCTTCTCGTTGAGGCCGACTCGCGCCACTTCGGGCTGGACGTAGGTGACGGCGGGCATAAAGCGGTAATCCACGGCAAAGCTTTTCAACTCGCCAAACAGCGCGTTTACCGCTGCGTGCCAGGCCTGGTGAGCGGCCGCGTGAGTCAACTGGTAGGGCCCGGCGAGATCCCCGCAGGCCCAGATATTCGGCAGTCGGGTTTGCAGTCGCTCGTTAAGCTCCAGTGTACCGGTAGGGGTTGTGGAGACGCCCAGTGCCTCAAGGCCCAGCCCTTCAATGTTGGCTTGGCGGCCGACACTCACCAGCAGATAGTCAAAGGCCAGTATCGAGCGCTCTCCCTGATGCTCCACGGCAAGCTGGTAGCCTGACGTGTCGTTGAGAACTTCCAGTGCCTTGGTGTCCGTCATCACCGTCACCCCTTCGTCCGTCAGGGTGTTTTCGACGGCTTCGCCGACCTCCTGGTCCTCCCGACCCAGCAACTGGTGCATGCCTTCTACCAGCGTGACCTGGCTGCCCAGGCGGGCGAAGCTCTGGCTAAGTTCACAGCCGATAGCGCCGCCACCGAGTACCACCAGGCGTTTAGGCAGTTCTGTCAGTGACCATAGGTTTTCAGAGGTGAGTACGGGCGCGTGCTCAATGCCCGGTAGCGGCGGCACCTTGGGGCGGGCGCCGGTGGCCAGCACGATATGGCGGGCAGTAACGGTTTGAGCACCGATTTGAACTTCCCAGGGCGACGTCAGAGTGGCGTGGTCCTGATACACCTCAACGCCCAGATCGGTGTAGCGCTCGACGCTGTCGTGGGGTTCGATATCGCGAATCGCCTGATGCACATGCCCCATGACCTTGGCGAAATCAATCTGCGGTTCGCTTGACGTCACGCCAAAGCGTGGTGCGGTGCGAATCTCGTGGGCGGCGCGGGCGGCCCGAATCAGTGCCTTGGACGGTACGCAGCCAGTATTCAGGCAGTCGCCACCCATCTTGTGTTTTTCAACCAATGCCACCCTGGCGTTGACGGCGCTGGCGATATAGCTGGTCACC
This sequence comes from Halomonas sp. A40-4, assembly GCF_015767635.1. Taxonomy (GTDB): domain Bacteria; phylum Pseudomonadota; class Gammaproteobacteria; order Pseudomonadales; family Halomonadaceae; genus Vreelandella; species Vreelandella janggokensis. The sequence goes on from NZ_CP065230.1 coordinate 551,352, forward strand.
AGACCGGCCGAGCCGCCGCCAATCACGACAATGTCGTAGTCAAAATGCGCTGGCCGATTGAACTCTTTGTAGGCTTTTCGTTTCTGTACCAGCAGGACAATGCGCCGCGCGATCCAGGGAAAAATCGCCAGGAGTGCAAAGGACGCCAGCAGCGTTGGTGAAATAATGCCGCCGAGGCTCTCAAGCTCCCCCAACTGGCCGCCGGCATTGACGTAAATGGCAGTGCCGGGAAGCATGGCGACCTGGCTCACCCAATAAAACGTCACGGTCTTGATGCGCGTCAGGCCCATCACCAGGTTGATCATGAAAAACGGGAACACTGGCACCAGACGCAGGGTGAAAAGGTACAGGGCACCGTCCCGCTCGACCCCGCGGTTCACCGATTCGAACTGACGCGGAAAGCGCTTTTCAATCGCCTGGCGGAATAAAAAGCGCGACAGCAAAAACGCCAGCGTAGCGCCCAATGTGCTGGCAAAGGAGATGATCAATAGCCCCCAGCCGAGCCCGAACAGCGTGCCACCCAGTAGTGTCAGCAGCGTTGCCCCGGGCAGCGACAGCGCGGTCATCACCACATACACGGCGAAAAAGATGCCCGCTACCTGCCAGGGGGATTGACTGAACGCCGCCTGAAAATCGCTCTGGTAGGCTTTGAGGGTATCGAGGGTGAACCACTGGTGGGCACCGGTCAGAAAGAAAGCCCCGATGGCCAAGATCAGTAAGGCTGCCATCAGTATACGTTGTCGGGTCACGGTCATCTCCAGGAAAGCGTTTCAGGGTAGAGGTCAGTGGGCGTGCAGCGTGTTTCCTTACAATGGCGCGCGGGTAGCTTGCCAGCGCTGCCAGTCTTCCGGTCGGTCAACGTCCCATACGGTGGCGGGGTAACTGGCGTGAAGGCCGAGTGCTTCAATCCGTTGCCGGGTCGCGCTAAGCACCCTGTCATTGCCCCAGGGAATCAACTCAAACAGCCCCGGATAGTCGCGGTGGGTGCCGATCAGCCCATAGCCGCCGTCCTCGGCGGGCAGCATGACCACGTCATGCGTGTGGAGCTGCTGCGCACAGGCCGTGATCAGATCGCTGGTGATGCTCGGGCAGTCACTGCCCATCACCATGGCGGGGCCTGACGCGCTGTTCAGTGCGTGACGGATGCGTGTCCCTAAATTGCCCTCCGGCTGGGGGGCGAGCGTCACGCCAAAGTGTTCGTAAAGCTCGCCAAACAGTGGGTGAGTATGGTCGAGTGCCGTCCACAGCGTGATGTGGTCAGCAGGTAGTGCTTTGCAGGCATTGGCCACACAGTGGCGGACCAGTTGCGCATGGGCATCCGCGGCACCCTCTGGGCCGAGCAACGGCGCCAGGCGTGTTTTAGCCCGCCCTGGCAGCGGCGCCTTGGCCAGCAGGTGCAGGTGGAGCGTTTCACCGGGCATCGCGATACTCCCTGGCCAGTTGGGTGGCGCTAACGCCGCGCCAGTAGCGATAGCGCAGCCGCCACATCAGGCGGATGGTCGACCAGGCACCGTGTTGGTCCCAGCGCCTGCCTGAGCTTATCACTTTGCTGCGTAGACAGGCAGGATTCGACACCTGTTTGAGCCGTTTAGACAGCTCAATGTCTTCCATCAGCGGCTGATCGGGAAAACCGCCGACTGCCGTGAAGGTGCTCGCGCGCACAAAAATGCCTTGGTCGCCGGTGGCGATGCCAGTGAGCCGAGAACGCAGATTCATCATCGTGCTTACCACGGGCAGCCAGCGGCTGCGGCCTGAGAGGTTGATGGCGAAGTGTCCCCAGGCATGGCGGCCAAGCGCCTGGGTTATCTGCTCAACGGCGTTCCCGGGCAGTTGAGTATCTGCATGCAGGAACAGTAACGCCGGGGCGCTGGCATGCTGTGCGCCGAGATTCATTTGCCGCGCCCGCCCCGGTTGACTGGCTATCACTCTATTCGCCAGCGGCCGGGCGATGTGAACGCTTGCGTCGCTACTGCCGCCATCGACGACGATGACTTCAACACCTTGGTCGCCAAGCGATGACAGTGCCGTTAAATGGTCCGCCAAAGAGGCTTCCTCGTTGAGCACTGGGATGACGATGCTGAGGCGAGCGGTTGGGTCAGCCGAGTTCAATGATCGGCCCTCCCGCGGCGTCGGCATCGGCGTGGTCGTGGGTGACCAGCAGCGCGGGGAGGCCTGCGTCGCGCAACTGGCGGAATACCAACGAGCGCATTTCCTGGCGCAGGGCCATATCCAGCTTGGAAAATGGTTCGTCGAGCAGCACCGCGTGTGGCTGTGAGAGCAGCAGGCGCATCAAGGCCACGCGGGCTTGCTGACCGCCGGAAAGCGTTGCCGGGTCGCGCTCCTCATAGCCTGCGAGCCCCACCTGGTGAAGCGCCTGGGCCACCTTCGGCTGTTTGTTGGCGGTGTGTTGGGGAATGCCAAAGTGCAGATTGCCGCCCACGCTGAGGTGAGGAAACAGCAGTGGATCCTGAAATAACAGCCCGAGTCGGCGTTTTTCGGCAGGCAGGGTGTCCAGCCTTGTGTCGGCCAGAAAGATTTGCCCCTGGGCTTTGAAGGCAGGCGATATGAATCCTGCCAGGTAGGCCAGCAGGGTTGATTTACCCGAGCCGGAGGGGCCCATGACGGTGAGCACCTCGCCGGGGGCAATGGTCCGATCGATGGCCAGCAGCCTTTCGCCATTCAGGGTGATCTGTACCTGCTGAATGTGCAGCGTCGGGTTCAGTGTCATGCAACTCCTCGCATCTGGCGACGTTTGGCCCAGGCCAGGCGCGGTATCAGCAGCGCCAGACTAAAGCCGATAAAGGGGAGTAGTGCCTGGAGCAGCGCGAGGACGGCGATCAGCCGTCGGTTGCCCCCGGATGCCATGGCCACCGCTTCGGTGGTAATGGTGGGGACACGCCCGCCGCCGAGTAGCAGTGTGGGTAGGTATTGGCCGATACTCACGGCCAAACTGACCGCGCAGGCGGTGAGCAGTGGCGCCAGCAGCAGCGGCAGGCGTACCTGCCAAAAAGCCCGCCAAGGCGAGGCCCCCAGCGAATGGGCAACCTGCAGCCAGCGAGGGTCCAGGCGTCGATAGGCTTCCGAGAGTGACAGGTAGAGGTAAGGCGCTACAAAAAGTAAATGGGCGGCCACCACTAGCGTTCGTTGCGGGCGAACGTTAATGCTTTCCGCCGCGACCACCAAGCCAAACAGAAAGGCGGCCTGGGGAATGATCAGCGGTAGATACAGCAGCCACTGGGAGCGGCTGGCCGGAAGACGCTGGCGCACCTCATTCTCAAGGACAGCCACCACCAGCGCAGCGGCAATCAGCGTCGCCGCCAGCCCCACGCTTAAGGTATTCAACAGTGGCGTTGCCAGGCTGGGGAGAAGACGTTGCCAATGATCGAGCGTAAAGGTGCCGGGCAAGGCATCAGGAAAACGCCAGAAACCGGCCACTGAAAAGATCACCAGCCCCCCGATCGCGCTGATGGCCAAGAGTGTCGTGGTCGCCAGCAATAGTCGGCCACCCATGGCGATCGCCACCGACCCCGTACTTCTTGCGCCATTGACCAGCCAGCCTTGACTAACCCGCTTGACACACTGCTCGCCGAGCCACCAGGTCAACAGCGCGGCCAGGGTGACGCCAAGCTGAAGCACGGCGCCGGCAGACGCCATGAAACGACGGTTCAGATCGGGGTCATTGAACCAGCTCAGAATCGAGACGCTCAGTGTAGGCGGTAAGGTCGGGCCAAGAATCATGGCCATATCAACCACCGACGTGGCGTAGGCAATCACCGCGTAAACGGGCAACCGAATCAGCGGGTAGAGCGCCGGGAAGACACTTTTCAGCCAGGCAATACTCGGGGCGTAACCCAGTGAGCGCGACAGCATGACACGCTGATCGGGTTGAAGCTGAGGCAGTGCGGCAAGACACATCAGCAGTAGAAAGGGGACTTCCTTGAGCACCAGCCCGGCCATCAATGTAAGCCCTATGGCGTCGTTGACGATGAGCCAGTCGGGAGGCCGCTCCCAGCCCGTCAGCCCGGGAGAGAGAAAACGTGCCAATAACCCGGAGGGCGCGATAAGGAAGGCAAGGCCAAACGCCACGGCCGCATGAGGGATCGCCAGCAAGGGTGAAACCAGCCGCCGGATGCCGCGATCAAGCCAGGTGCCGCGGCTGGCAGCCAGAAAAAGCACCACCACCACCAGTGCCATGAGGGTGCTCAGCAATCCGCTGGCAAAGCTCACCGCTATCGAACGACCAAGCCCGGGTTGGGCGAACAGGCTTTGCCAGGGGGCCATGCTCACGGTGTTGCCGCCCAATGCAGGCAGATAGCCAAAGGCGGGCAGCAATACCATCAACAGGCCTGCCCCAACGGGCAGGACCAGTAGGGCAATAAGCAGCGTCGGGGCCAGGCGCAGCATCGCCTAGTTCACGCCATAACGCTCAAGCCAAGCGTCCTGCAGTGCGGTCATCCAGCTTGGGTGCGGCTCGGGCAGCGTCTTGGACAGCGCATCGGCCGGCAGTTCTGAAGGATGCCGCTCGCCCTGTTCAAACAGCGCCTGGGCATCGGCCTCCAAGCGGTCGATATCCAGCACGCTGCGGTCCCCCCACATCGAAAGCGACTGCTTCTGTGCCTGGGCTTCCGGCGATAGCAGGAAGTTGGCGAGTACCATGGCGCCGGCCTTGTGCGGCGAGTTGTAGGGAATGGCAACAAAGTGGACGTTGCCCAGAGTGCCGCCTTCCAGCACGTAACTGCGCACACTCTCCGGCAGTTCGTACTCCATGACCGCGACGGCCGCATCGGTGGGGTAGAAGGAAAATGCCAGACTCAACTCGCCATCGCTCATCAGGGTGCGCAGGTTGGGGCCAGAGTCCGGGAAAGTACGTCCGCTGCGCCACAGGTGCGGGTGCAGCTCATCCAGGTAGGCCCACAACGGAGCCGTCACACGCTCGAAATCGGCGTCTTCCACGGGCTGGTAGAGGGCATCATCCTGGTCTGTGAGCTCGATCAGTGCCTGTTTCAAAAAGGTGCTGCCGGTGAAGTCAGGGATGCGTGGATAGCTGAACTGGCCAGGGTTGGCTTTAGCCCACTCAAGCAGTGCCGACATGTTCTGAGGCGGGGTATCGGTTAGGGCGCTGTCGTAATAGAAGGTGATCTGCGCCTTGCCCCAGGGCGACTCATACCCCTCGGTGGGCAGGGTGAAATCGGTCACCACTTCGGGGTTGTCGTTGGCGTTGGTGAGCGCAAAATTGGGCAGTGCCTCGGCAAAGGGACCGAACAGCAGATCGTTCTCGCGCATTGCGGCAAAGTTTTCGCCATTAATCCAGATCAGGTCGATGCTGCCCTCGTCATCGTTGCCCGCCTGCTTTTCAGCCAGCACCCGCGACACCGCACTGCTGGTGTCATCCAGTTTTACGTGAGCCACTTCAACATTGAACTGCGCCTGCATTTGCTCGGCCACCCAGTCGATATAGCGGTTGGTGCGTGAATCACCGCCCCAGGCGTTCCAGTAAACCGTTTGGCCTTCAGCTTCATCCAGCACGGCTGGCCAGTCGCTGGGGGCTGGCGCCGCCACCGCGGGAAGTGTCAGCGCCAGCAAGGGGGCGATCAGGGAGTATCGGCGTTTTAGCATGGGGTACCTCTGTCAAAATGAGCGGGCATTACTCAATCGCTGTCAATTAAAGTGTTGCGCGCAGGCGCTGCAGTTCGTCCTGAACGTGATCGATGATCGGCGGTGACAGGTAGTGTTCGACTCGATCGCGTACGTGATCAATGACCGCGCTGTCGGTAAGCTCCGCCGACCAGTCTTCGCCGCGCTGCTGGGCGTCCTTGGCGCGCAGGTGCTGGGCACGCCACTTGGCGCACCAGGTCAGCGACCACAGCCAGGTCGCTCGCCGGCAGGCAACTAAGGTTTCGGCGCTGGGTGATGTGCCCATGGCGGTCTGCCAGCGACGGTAAAACCCGACGACCTCATCCAATGACAGCACCGCCTGGCTATTCAGGTCCCAGGTAGTGGAGGTGTAGAGGCTGGTATGGGCCAGATCGATGCCCGGCAGACCATAGCGGCACTTCTCTAAATCCACCAGTACCGCGCGCCCCTGAGCATCGATCAGAAAGTTGCCCGGATGGGTATCAAAGCTGATCAGGCAGCGTTCGGCATCGGGAAGCGCCACCGGTAGAGCCGCCAGTTCATCTCGAATGCGCGCAATGACTTCAGCGCTCAAGTCGGCCTGTTCGAGCCATTCAGACTGGCGAGCCACTTCCTCGCGCATGGCTCGCCACGGGTCTGCTGGCGCTAGCAGTGGGGCAGGCGGGTCCGGCAGTGGCAGTCTGTGCAGGCTGGCAAGGGTTTCAGCGATGCGGGGTAAATCCTGCGGCAGTTGGGCCAGCTGACCTGCGATAGCATCCACCAGCAGGCCGCCGCGCGGCAAGCGATCGCTTACTTCCAGAAGGCCATGTAAACCGGGTACATGGCCACCCTGGCTGGCTCGCTGGTAGCAGGCGGCTTCGTAAGCCAGATTGTCGGCAGGGCCAAGGTTCATCTGGCTTTGCTTGGGAAGCCGTGCCACCCAGTCCGCCCCCTCACGGTGTAGCCACACGTGATCATGGGCAAGCCCCGTATCCGCCATCGGGGATAGCGATTGATAGCTGATATTGGCCTCTTGCAGCACTGCTTCCAGGGACTGCAGGCGCGCCTGTAAAGGTGTCGGCATGGCGTCATCCGTGTTGAGCAAGTCATCGTTGCCACTAAGTGGTTGTTCTAACGCCAACCTTACACGGTTTATGGTTAAAAATGATGCAGGCACGGCGGAAAGGCGCGGTCATGCCGCCCGGGTGGAATATCAGCAGCCCTAGTTTTGCATGGGAATATCATCTTTCCAGCGAAAGCCGACGCCACCAGCTTTCCATACGCCGTCGCGATTGAAGGGGTGCGGGCCGGATAAGTTGATGTACTGCGGCAATTCGAAGTGCGGCGCCAGATTCTGCCTGGCCTTGATCGTCACGCGGTCCATGATTCTCAGCCCCTGCTCTTCTGCCGACATATGCGCTTCAGGCGCTGCCCGATGGGCCAGCGCCCAGTTATCAATATACAGAAGGTCGCCTGTGTCGTAGTGGTAGCGTATGCCGTAACCCTTTTCGAATGACGCATTCAGCAGATCGTTATAGTCGTTGAAAAGCTGCTTCATCTCGTCTTCGTTGAGCAAGCGAAGTTGCTCGGTGGAGGCGGGTGTCTGCTGCAGCTCATCAATGGCGACACCGTCTTCCGGTAGCCGCTCCAGCACCGCGCCGGTCATTCCCAGATGCAGCCATACGCTCTTGCGCCCAGAAATAGGATGTTTGTGGACGACGGGGTGACTCACGCCTGATGCCGAGTTGACAGACACCAGCCGTTCCCAGAAGGCCTGCTTGTCCTCGGGCAGAACATCAAAGGTGGCCCCTTGGTGGGCAAAGTGCGTGCCGCCGCCCTGCTCTGGGGCGCGCGCCATGTAGTAGGCGGAGTGGGAAAACGTCGCGGCTTCGAAACTACCATCGTTATGCCACTGTGGGCCTACGCCCAGGATGCCGTAGCGGTTGTCATTGGAGCAGCGGAAGATATCCCGGTTCATGCCAGGCGTCGCCGGGTGGACGCCATGAGTGGAGTGGATTTCACCCGCGCCCCACCATTTGCTCGCGTTGACCAACTCATCGGCCGAGAGATCTGCCTGGTGCTTAAACACGATGAAGCCACGGTTCGCCATTTCCACTTCCAGCGCCTCGATGACAGGCGCTGGGAGTCGGTGACGTACGTCAGCACCGTAAATTTCGACGCCAAGCGGCTCCAGCTGTTTGACCGTCAGGCCGGCTTCTTCAAACAGCGCGACACGGTCAGGGTCGAGCGGTGGTATGGTCGGTGGCGTGTTGCTGAACTTGTCGGAGGGTGTTCGCATGATGACGTGACCTCAATGGGTGAATTTTCTTCACTCAGCGAATGTCCGTGACAGGGTCCTGAGCGGCAGGAACAAACGGTCCAATGATATTGGTCAGGTTATGCTGCGTTTTGTTCCTGGTCCAATCTGTGTGCTACCGGTAGGGAAAAGCCCAACCGCTCCCTTTTCGGTGCCGCCAAGGGGGCGGGCGTTATAACCACCCATTTTGCAATCGCATATCACCTTCATTCCTGTGTCATCAGGGCCTCATGAAACAGGGCTTCGACGCGCTTCTGGGTACGCGCATACCAAGCCTCGTCCTTGGTCACTGCCCTTTGGGCGTTGATGGGGTGGGTGGGAATATGCAGGCGCATGTCCAGTCCAGTGTCGCGGTGGGTAGTGACCTGCATCGCGGCAGAGTGTCGCGCTGGGCCATAGGGAATATGCCGGGCCAGCGCCACTTGGCGCTCGCTGGTGGTGGCGAAACGGATAAACGCTCGGGCCGTCTCGGGGTTCGGGGCGCCGCGGGGGATCACCCATGTCTCGTGCTCCTGGAGCTGGCCGTCCCAGAGAATCTCGATAGGCAGATCGCGCTCCACCATGGCCGCGAAGAAGCGGCCATTGTAGCCTGACGCCATGACCACCTTGCCCTCTTCGAGCAGGCGCACCGGGGTGTCGCCGGCTTCCCACCAGTGGATATTGTCGATGCCTTGCAGCCGGGCGAAGGCCAGATCCAGGCCACGGCGGGTACTGAGCAGGCGGTAAAGTTCTTCCCGGGGGACCCGGTAGGAGAGCAGCGCCCACTCCAGATTAGCCGCCGGCGTGCGTTGCAAGGCCCGAGGGCCAGGGAAGCGCTGTTGATCGAAGAGATCGGCGATGCGAGTGGGGCGCTCTCCGGGGAACGCATCACGGCGATAGGCCACGACAGTGGCAAAAATTGAATGGCTGATAAAACAGTGCCCCAGGGCACCAGAGAAGAAATCCTGGGGTGCCGGGGTACCGTCCGGCGCGGGGGCCGCCAGTTCGGTGGGTAGCGGCTCCAGCAGCCCTTCCTCGCAGGCTGCCATGGCCTCGCTGCGGGTCATATCGATGACGTCCCAGGGGACATCGTTGTCCGCAACGGCCTGGCGCAGTTTCGTCAGGCCGCCGTTATAGCTATCCACGGCCACCGGTACGTCGTGAGCCTCCGTGAAAGGGGTGAAGAGGGCGCGGCGCTGGGCTTGCTCGTAGGCACCGCCCCAGCTCAGAACGGTCAGCGGGTTGGCGGCGTCAGGCACGTCCGCCCGGATGGGAGATGTCAGGGCAAGCAGCCCGGTCAGGAGTCCTGGGATCCATCGTCTAGCCAGCACCGTGTTCCTCCCGTCGCAGGGCGTCGCTGTGATGCAAGAAGGCTCGAGCAATACTCGACTCATAGGCCACCCCAAGGAAGCGCCGTTCGTTATCGACAACGGCGATGGCCTCACCGGTGACCTTCTCCAATTGATGCATTGCGTCCCAAAGTGATGCGTGAGGATCCAGCACGGGGCGAGGCGTCTCGGGACAGTCGGCCAGGGTTGTCGCCTCGCTGCCTGCGCGGAGGGTCTCCAGGCTCGCCAACGTCACGCAGCCTTGATAGCGACCACGGTCGTCCACCCGGTAGGCTTCGCCATGACCTGCTGTGCTCAGGCACGAGATAGCCGCGTCCAGTGGGGTCGCAGGGGCCAGGGTGACGGCATCGTGGCTGATCAACTCGGTCAATCGGGTTTCCTGGAGCACGGCGCGACTGCGCCCCGCGGAGAGGTCCAGGCCACGGCGGGCCAGTTGAATATCGAAGAGCGAGCGGCCGAACAACTGGGCGGCCAGTGGATTGGCGAGCGTGACGCTGGCCAGGGCGGCGGTGGTCAAGGCATAGCTGCCGGTAAGTTCGAAGACGATCAGCAGAGTGGTAAGAGGCGCGCCGAGTACCGGAGCGGTGACCGCGACCATGCCGCACACGGCATAGAAGATGAACGTCTCCTGGCCGCCGCCCAGCTCGGCGACCAGGGTTCCGACCAGGGCGCCAAAAAGAGTACCGATCACCAGCGCTGGGCTGAAGACGCCACCGGCGAAGCCCAGCCCCAGACACAAAGCCGTCGCGGCCAGCTTGAGCAGCAGGACCATCAGCAGCTCGCCGCCGCCGTAGGCCCCCGGCAAGGTGGCGAAGCGCAGGGATTCCTGGCCCATGCCCAGGATATCGGGTACCCACAGCGCGGTTAAGCCGAGCAAAGCCCCGGCCAGTGCGGGATGCAGGCTGGCAGGTAACGGTAGCCGCTTAGCTAGCTGCCCCATGGCAAGAATGGCATGCATATAGGCGCCCGCCACCAGGGCGCCCAGGCCACCCAGGGCCAGGAAAAGAGCGAATTCCCAGGGTTGGGGTACGCCAGGCTCGGTGATATGGAACAGCGCCCCTTGATCCAGCAACTGGGTGGCCAGCACATAGCCGACGATGGCGGCGGCGGCCACGGGAGCGAAGGCGCGCAGGGCATAGTGGCGAAGTACGACTTCGTGGGCGAAGACAATGCCTGCCAGGGGCGCATTGAAGGCGGCCGCAATGGCAGCAGCCACCCCGCAAGCGATCGTGATATTGTCTTCTGAGCGCCCCAGGTGCAGCAAGCGTGTGATCAGCGAGCCGAGCGTCGCGCCGAGATGGACCAGCGGCCCGTACTGACCCACCGAAGCACCGGCGCCCAACGACACCAGGCTGCTTAACCCCGATAGCGCACCCGCCTTGGCAGGCAGGCGACCCCGGCGGGTCTGGACAGCAGCGATGGCGTCAGTAGGTGTGTGGGGACGGCCCCCGGGAAGACCGCGATGTAGTTGACCAACGAGCAGCCCGCCCAGGGTCGGTATCAGCAGGGTGGCCAGGATCACAAGCGTGGTGTTAGCCGCCATCATCTGGCCCCGCGGGGAGATCAACAACAGGTCGTTGAGCCATAACACCGCATTGACGAAACCGACGGCGACCAGCGCCGCCACGCCCCCGACGAGACTGCCCAATAGTACCAGACCAAGAAAACGCAACACCGCCAGGGGGTGTCGGGCCGAAACGCTGTCTTTGCTGGGCGAGTCCATCTCCCAGTTATAGGCGCTATCGGGTCGCCGGGCAAGGTAGCACGGGCGCCATGCGGTAAGAGCTGACTGGCGCCGCGTGGCTTACAGCGCTGAGATTTTAGCCCGCTGCTCTTCCAGCAGCTGCTTGGCGGCCTGGAAGTCGGCGAGCTTGCCGCGTTCTTTTTCCACCACTGATTCCGGGGCTTTGGCGATAAAGCCTTCGTTGTCGAGTTTCTTCTCGATGCCGCCGATCAGCTTGTCCTGTTTTTCAATTTCCTTGGCCAGGCGTTTGAGCTCAGCGTCTTTGTCGATCAAGTCCGCCATTGGCACGAGTACTTCCATGTCGCCGACCAGCTGTGTGGCCGATAGCGGCGCATCATCGGGATTTTCAAGCCAGGTGGCGCTTTCCAGCTTGGCAAGCTTGGCGAGGAAGTGGCGGTAGTCTTCAAGCCGCTCGGCATCTTCCGGCTTGCCCTTGGTGAGTAGTACGTCGAGCGGCTTGCCGGGGGCGATGTTCATCTCGGCGCGGATGTTACGCACGGCGATGATCACGCCTTTCAGCCATTCGATGTCGCGGGTCGCCTGCTCGTCGATTTTGCTGTCGTCGGCTTGCGGCCAGGCCTGCAGCATTAAGGACGCGTCGTCGCCGACGTAAGTGCCTGCCAGCGGTGCGACACGTTGCCAGATCTCTTCGGTGATGTAGGGCATCATCGGGTGGGCGAGGCGCAGAACGGTTTCCAGCACCCGCACCAAGGTACGGCGTGTACCTCGCTTTGCCTCGGCACTGGCATTTTCGTCCCACAGTACCGGCTTGGATAGCTCCAGGTACCAGTCGCAGTATTCGTTCCAGACGAACTCGTACAACGCCTGGGAGGCGTGGTCAAAGCGGTATTCCTCCATCGCCCTGGTGACCTGGGCCTCGGTTTTCTGCAGTTGGGAAATAATCCAGCGGTCGGCCAGAGAAAGCTCGACATCGTTGACGCCTTCTCCTTCCAGTGAGGTGCCGCAGTCTTCGCCTTCGGCGTTCATCAGCACGTAGCGCGAGGCGTTCCACAACTTGTTGCAGAAGTTGCGGTAGCCGTCCAGGCGGTTCATGTCGAACTTGATATCCCGCCCGGTAGTGGCCTGGGAGAGGAACGTAAAGCGCAGCGCATCGGTACCGTGGGCTTCAATGCCGTCCTTGAATTCGTCGCGGGTCGCCTTGGCAATCGCCTTGGCTTTTTGCGGCTGCATCATGTTGCCGGTACGTTTTTCGAGTAGCGCGTCCAGGCTGATCCCGTCGATCAGGTCGATGGGATCCAGCACGTTGCCCTTGGATTTGGACATCTTCTGACCCTGGCCGTCGCGCACCAGGCCGTGTACATAGACTGTCTTGAAGGGGACTTCGCCGGTGAACTTGAGCGTCATCATGATCATCCGGGCGACCCAGAAGAAGATGATGTCAAAGCCCGTGACCAGCACGCTGGTCGGGTGGAAGGTTTCAAGCTCCGGTGTCTGTTCCGGCCACCCCAGGGTGCCGAAGGTCCACAGGCCGGAGCTGAACCAGGTGTCGAGGACGTCTTCGTCCTGGGTGAGCTCAATATCATCGCCCAGGCCGTGCTTCTCGCGGACTTCGGCTTCCGTGCGGGCTACGTAGACATTGCCCTCCTCGTCGTACCAGGCCGGAATGCGGTGACCCCACCACAACTGGCGGGAAATACACCAATCCTGCAGGTCGCGCATCCAGGCAAAGTACATGTTTTCGTAGTTCTTGGGCACGAACTGGATATCGCCGTTTTCCACCGCCTCGATGGCGGGTTTGGCGAGGGACTCGACAGCCACAAACCATTGGTCGGTGAGCAGCGGCTCGATCACGTCACCCGAGCGGTCGCCGTAGGGCATGGTGTTGTTGACGGCTTCCACCTGTTCCAGCAGGCCCAGCGCGTCCATGTCCGCGACGATCAGCTTGCGCGCTTCAAAGCGGTCCAGCCCGGCGTATTTGGCGGGCAGGCTGGCGTCTTCGTCAGGCTGCGGCTGGCCTTTCAGGTCATAGATCTCGGCGCGCTCAAGGATGGTGGCATCCTGGCTGAAGACGTTGATCAGCAGGTGATCCTGGCGCTTGCCGACTTCGTAGTCGTTGAAGTCGTGTGCCGGGGTGATCTTGACGCAGCCCGAGCCTTTTTCCATGTCGGCATGCTCGTCGGCGACGATGGGAATCCGACGGCCGACCAGCGGCAGCTCGATAAACTTGCCGACCAGCGAAGCATAGCGCGTGTCTTCCGGATTCACCGCCACGCCGGTATCCCCCAGCAGGGTCTCCGGGCGGGTGGTGGCGACCACAAGGTAGCCCTTTCCGTCAGCGGTTTTGACGCCGTCGGCCAGCGGGTAGCGGAAGTGCCAGAAGCTGCCCTGCTGCTCCTTGTTTTCCACTTCAAGGTCGGAAATCGCCGTGTGCAGGGTGGGATCCCAGTTGACCAGACGCTTGCCGCGATAAACCAGGCCTTCTTCATGCAGGCGCACGAAGACTTCCTGTACGGCCTTGTAGAAGCCGTCATCCATGGTGAAGCGCTCGCGGGACCAGTCAACGCTGGCGCCCATGCGGCGCAGCTGGCGGGTAATATGGTCGCCGGATTCCTCTTTCCACTCCCAGACCTTATCGATAAACGCCTCGCGGCCCAGGTCGTGGCGGGTTTTTCCTTCTTCGGCGGCAATTTTGCGTTCCACCAGCATTTGCGTGGCAATACCGGCGTGGTCGGTGCCTACCTGCCACAGGGTGTTGTTGCCCTGCATCCGCTTCCAGCGCGTCAGGGTATCCATGATGGTGTCCTGGAACGCGTGGCCCATGTGCAGACTGCCGGTCACATTGGGCGGTGGAATCATGATCGAAAACGGGGTTCCGCGGCCGGTCGGCGCGAAACGGTTGTCGGCTTCCCAACGCTCGTACCAGCGAGTTTCGATCTGTTCAGGTTGGTAGGTCTTTTCCATGGATTGGCTCACCGCAACGATGCTCCCCGCCGGGAAGCATGGAATTCATAAATGGGATCGAAAAAATGGCGTCAAGTATAGCGCGATTAAGGGTAGGGCGTCAGGCCCTGACCGAGTGACGATTCAGTCCGCGCATGGCGATCAACCCAAGTACCGGCCCCGGCAGCAGCCACCAGATCACTGCAAGGCCTTGGTCCGACCATAGGGCGGTGACCAGCGCAATCGAGGGTATTGTCAGCCCAAAGCCAATGGCGTTCATCATGGCGAGCGCCGCGCCTAGCCGCTCGGGTGGCGCGGTAGCGCTGGCCAGGGCGGAAAACTGTGCAGAATCGGCGATCACGCTAAAGCCCCAGAGAAGTAAAAGGGCGATCAGCAAAAGCGGTGGCGCCCCGCCGATCAGCGGATAGAGCAGGCATAAGGCGCCCGACGTGGCAAGTGCCACAAACGCGACTCGAGCGCTACCGTAATGGCGGCTCCAGCGGCCGGCCAGCACGCAGCCGGGCAGGCCGATGGCAATGATCAAAAAGCTGATCCAGGACTGGGCGCTGGTGGCCGCATTAAGGCGTTCCAGCTCGCGTGTGACCAAAAACGGCACCAGCGCCCACAGTGCATACAGTTCCCAGCAGTGGCCGAAGTAGCCCAGCGCCGCGGCCCGGAAGTCTTTGTGCTTAAACGCGGCCAGCCCCGCCCAAGGGCGCCCGCCGGTGGCCTTGGCAGGCAGGTGCGGGCCAACGCCCAGTCGATAAATCAGCAGTGCGGCGGCCAGGGCCAGCAGCGACGCCAGCAGTAACGGCCATTGCCAGGGCAGGTGCAGGGTCAGCCCACGCAGCAGGTGCGGCGAGGCAATGCCCAGGGTCAACATGCCCACGAGCCAGCCGAGCGCCGCCCCGGCGTGACTGGGCGTCCAGCTAACTACCAGCTTCATGCCCAGCGGGTAGATGCCCGCCAGGCAAAGCCCCGTCGCGAAACGCGCGAACCCGGCGAGTGTGACGTTATCTGCCACGCCGATAAAGGCGGCGTTAACCAGTGCCCCGAGAACCGCCGAGATGGCAAACAGGTGGCTGGCGCGAACGCGGTCGGCCAACCCCGAGGTGGCAATGGCCAGGGTGCCGGTAATAAACCCGGCCTGTACGGCAATGGTGAGGAGTCCGAGATCGCCTTCACTCAGGCCGACGGACTCCTGCAGCGCCAAACCAACGCCGTTAACGCTGAACCACAGCGAGGTGCCGAATAGTTGGGCAATAACGATCATAACAAGCGGGTAGCGCGTGAGCACGTTTGCGTCTCCAGGAGTGTACAGGGCGTGGCAGGCCCCGCTTATGGTAATCAACAATTCGTTGTTACGACGAATTTTTTGAAAACAGCAGTGTCGGAATGCGAGAGTAGAACAAGGCCCGTCAGGATTGAGTCGGGTAGTCATTCATTTTGTACGCAATTGGAGTTTTTGATGCAGGTAGCCAAGCTTTTCGCGCCGGCAGTCGCCGCACTGGTGTTCAGTGCTCCCGCCATGGCCCAGCAAATGGGTGGTGGTACCCCCAGTATCGATGACCAGGTTAACCAGCTCGATGAAATGCTGGATCTGGATGACGCGCAAAAGGAAGAACTCAGCGGCCTTTTGACCCAGATGCAAGATGAAAGCAGTGCCAAGCAGCAGGAAGCCCGAGAGCTGCAACGGCAACTCAGCGAGCATGTCCAGCCCGATTACGATGAAGCGGCTATTCGCGCGGATGCTGAGCGTCTTGGTGACCTGACGGCCGAGATGACCGCTGACAGCGTCATCATGCAGTCTCAGATCGAAGACGTGTTCACCCAGGAACAGCGCGACCAACTGGATGAGGCCATGGCCCAGCGGCGGCAGCAGATGCAACAGATGCAGGAGCAGATGCAACAGCAGGGAGGCTAAGGCGAAGACGCAGTGATAGAGACTGTCTTCTCCATTGATGACCCCGCCACGTGCGGGGTCTCGCAAATCACCCCCTAGTGTTCTGTTGTTGCTGCCATGCATGACCAGCGGCCGTTAGCCGGTATTTCTGAAAGCGGCTATTGGGCTTATCCGGAATCGTTTGCTCAATCAACCCTGCGTTCAGTGCAGGTCGCAAATAGGCATTGCGGAAATGGGGCTGATGTTTGAGGCCCAGCATGTCCTGTAGCTCGGCCCGTGTCATTTCGCCTTCCAGAGAGTCTAGCAAGCGGGCAACTTCCGGGCTGACTGGGTCGGTGACTGGGTCGGTGACTGGGTCGGTGACTGGGTCGGTGACGGACGGTGTGTCGCCCTGCCATTCTGCTTCCGGCCTCCAGACGATGACACTGAATTGATTGCCCGAAGGGTCATCTTGCAAATCAATCCGGGGCCAAGCCTCAAGCGCTCGCGGAATCCCACTACCCATCCCGCGATAAGGCAAAATGTGGGAGGCATGTTCAGTGAGCGTGGGATTGCGACGAATGGTCTTTCCTTGGCTAATGTCTTTGGGGCTTAGTCTATCTGGCAGGTGGCCAGGGCTGACGATCTCCACACGGTCGGCGAAGATCATAAGGCGAACGGAAGCGCTGGTGAAGTAATCCCTGTGAATAAAGGCATTGACCAGCAACTCCTCAAGTGCCGTTTCGGGAATCTCCAGTTCGCCCAGAGTGTTGAAACTCCGGCCATGCTGCACATGATGCAGGTTGCGTTTGATAAACGCGAAAGCGCCCCGGAACTGATCCAGCAGGGTGCCCTTGATGTCCTCGCTGTCCAAATAACGGGTATCGTGCAAAGCCGTGCCGGGAAAGGCCACCGCCTTCACTTCAAAAGCTGGGCGCCAACGCTGGGGATTGCGACCAAACAACATCAGCCCTGCCAGATTCAACGCCTGGCCGTCGCCCAGGCCCAGGTTCTGCAGCAACTGCTCCCGTGTCAGGCCTGAGAACTCGCTGCTCTCGCCATAGCGACGATTGAAGTAAGTGGTAAACGTCTTGTCATCGATATCTTCTACTGAGGTGCCCGTCACCGGTACTACATCAGCGTAAACCAGACCGGAGCGCTGGAACATGCGTTGCAGTTCTTCGCGGGAGGTTACATGCCGTTTGTCCGAACCTTGTTTAACCCAGATACGGCCTTGACTATCGAGGTAAGGCTTGGCTAGTCCATCGGGCACTTCTATCACAACCACAATGCCCTGATGCGTCTGCACATTCTCGGTCAGCGGATGCACCGGTGGGCGCACATGCTGGGAAGCAGCGTTGCCAAGCAACTGATTCAACCGTCGAACCGCCGCGCCATCCAGTCCCGCAATCGAACCGTCATCATTAACGCCCAGAAACAGCCATCCGCCGCCACTGTTGGAAAAGGCGGCCAGCTCAGCGGCCAAGCCATCCGCGTTGGTGGCGTCACGCTTGAACTGGTGGCGGCTGTCTTCACCACCTGCGACCGTCTCAAGAAGTTCACTTATCGTCATGACTTACTTCGCTTCAGCTCACAAGGGAGATCTCAATGGCAGTGTCCAGAGAGGCTTCATCCGTATGGGGGCACGGTCACGATCCCAGCTTATGCGGCACGACCTCATGGCCGAGTTCTTTATAGCGCTGCCAGCAGGCGCGCTTGGCGACCAGTACTTGCTGGTGCTGGTTAATGATTTCGGCAATGCGGGTGTAGCGTTCTATGCCCTCGGGAATATCCGGGTGCAGGTTCAGCAGGGCGGTCTCTGCCGAAGGCACCGGTAACTGCTGCCAGCCGAGCGTGATCGGCACGCTGGCGGCCATGTCGCTGTCTTCCAGCGCGTGGGGCAGGTAGGCGTCGTCGCGAAACCCCCACAGGGCCTCGTCGGCCTGTTCAGCCAGGGCCTTATCCTCGCAGTGCAGATGCAGGCGATAGCCTTTACGCCAGATGGTCTCGGCCAGCTTGCAGGCAAACTGGAGGCGGGCATCCAGCGTGGTGTCCGGCAGGATATAAAAGTCGATACGCGCCATGGCGGATTCCTGGCAGGGCGTCTCAAGGCAGCGCCGCCGCAGGCAATGCCGCGGCGACGCAATAAGGCTGGGGGTTATGCCAGCTTAGTGAGCCAGCCGTACTGGTCTTCGCTACGGCCGTATTGCAGATCCAGCAGTTTGGTGCGAATGCGCTTGGCGACCTCGTTGCTGCCGCCAGCCGTAAGACGAATACGCTCATTTTCGCTGACCAGCTCGCCCACCGGTGTGATTACCGCCGCCGTGCCGCAGGCAAAAACTTCGGTAATCTCGCCTGAGGCCGCCCCCTCACGCCACTCGTCGATGCTGATAGGACGTTCTTCAGGGCTCAGGCCTTCGTCTTTGGCCAGGGTGAGCACCGAGTTGCGCGTGACGCCCTCGAGAATGGTGTCGGTCAGGCGAGGCGTCACCAGGCGACCGTCCTTGAAGACGAAAAACAGGTTCATGCCGCCCAGTTCCTCGATCCACTTGCTTTCTGCGGCATCCAGAAACGCCACCTGGCCGCAGCCGTTGGCGGCGGCTTCCTTTTGCGCTGCCAGTGAGGCCGCGTAGTTGCCGCCACACTTGGCAAAGCCGGTGCCGCCGGGCGCGGCGCGCTTGTAATGGGAAGACAGCCAGATGGAAACGGGTTCAATGCCGCCTTTGAAATAGGCGGCGGCCGGTGAGGCAATCACGTAGTAATCCACCTCATGGGCAGGGCGTACGCCCAGGAAAGCTTCCGTGGCAATCATGAAGGGACGCAGGTAGAGGCTGCACTCATCGGCATTGCTTGAGGGCGTGGGCACCCAGGCGTGATCCTGGGCGAGCAGGGCTTTCAGCGAGCCAATAAAGTCCTCGTCGGAAAGCTCTGGCAGCGCCAAACGCCGCGCGCTGCGACGAAAGCGCTCGGCGTTCTTCTCGGGGCGGAACGTCCAGACCGAGCCGTCGGCGTGACGATAAGCCTTGATGCCCTCGAAAATCTCCTGGCCGTAGTGCAGTACCGAAGCGGCGGGGTCAAGCGTCAAGGGGCCGTAAGGACGCACCTGGTGACCGTGCCAGTCGGCATCGATCGTCCAGCGAACGTGGGCCATGTGGTCGGTGAAGTACTGGCCAAAACCGGGGCTTTCCAGAATGCTGTCGCGAATCTCGTCGTCTGTCAGCTGATTGGACGGCAACACATCAAAACGGGTATCAGAACTTGCAGTGGGCACGGCTGTGGGTCTCCGCTAGCAATACGCCTTGTCGGGCGAATACTGTATCAGTAAGAGGTATTAAAACAGGCGCACAGAGTCAGGCCCAGTACGCCTTGATGTGTTCAGGTTTAACGGTTGTGGCGCTTAAAGGCAACCGCTGGTTGTCTAGTCGTCGCCATTTTCAACCTGGACGTCGTTTTCCCGGTCCAGAAGGTACTGGGTGAGCAGGCCGACGGGGCGGCCGGTGGCACCTTTCTGCTTGCCGGAGTGCCAGGCGGTGCCGGCAATGTCCAGGTGTGCCCAGGGGAAACGGTCGGCAAAACGCGACAGGAAACACGCCGCGGTAATCGTGCCCGCAGGGCGGCCACCGATATTGGCCAGGTCGGCGAAGTTGGAGTCGAGCTGTTCCTGATATTCATCCCACAGCGGTAGGTGCCAGGCACGATCCCAGGCGCCTTCGCCTGCATCCAGCAGGTCAAGGGCGAGGTCATCATCATTGGAGAGCAGACCGGTGGCATGATGGCCCAGCGCGATGATGGCTGCACCTGTGAGCGTGGCAATATCGACCACGCTTGCCGGCTTGAAGCGCTCGGCATAGGTCAGCGCGTCGCACAGCACCAGACGGCCTTCGGCGTCGGTATTGAGCACCTCAACGGTCAGCCCCTTGAGCGTGGTAATGATATCGCCGGGTTTGGTGGCGGCGCCGTCCGGCATGTTTTCCGCTGCGGCGACGATAAACACCAGATTCAGCTTGGGCTTGATCGTGAGGAGCGCTTTGACCGTGCCAAAGACGCTGGCCGCCCCGCCCATGTCGAACTTCATCTCGTCCATGCCTTCGCCAGCCTTGAGCGAAATGCCGCCTGTGTCGAAGGTGATACCCTTGCCGATCAAGACATGGGGGGCTTCTTCCGCATTGTCGGCCCCTTTATAGTGCATGACGATCAGGCGACTTGGCTCTCGACTGCCACGACCGACCGATAGCAGGGCGCCCGCGCCCAATTCGGCAAGCGCCTCTTCGTCCAGAATATCGACGGCCAAAGCGCCTTGGGATTCGCGTCCAAGCTGTTCCGCCTGGTCGGCCAAGTAGCTCGGCGTGCAGACATTTCCCGGCAGATTGCCTAGCGTACGCGTATAGTTGATGCCCTGACCGATGGCGCTACCCTGGTGGGCGCCCTGTCGAGCCCCTTCGGCATCGGCGGCATTGCTGATCATCAGGTTCAATTGCGTCAGGCTTGCCGCTGGCGCCGGGTTGCGCTTGAACTGATCAAACCGGTAGTTCGCGCGTTCGATACTTTCGAGCACTTTGCGCGCTTTCCAGCCCGTATCGCGATCGGCAAGCGGCACTTCGGTCAGCATGACGCTGGCATTATCGATGGGAAGTTTGATCAGCGCCGCCATGGCAGCATCCAGCGCCTTCAGATACGCCGTTTCATGACATTTTTCGCGTTCGCCAAGGCCAACAATCAGCAGGCGCTCGGCACCCAGACCTGGGGCATACGGCAATAGCTGAACGTTTGCGAGGCTGGCATCAATGTCGCCACTGGCGACAAGCTGGCCGATCAACTGTTCGCTGGCATCGTCGAGTTTGGCAACGGCGGGTAATAAGTCGCTACTTTTGTGGTCAGGTACCTTGTAAACAGGAACGACCAGGCAGGCCGTTTCTATTTTGGCAGGGTTAGCCGTTTGAACGGAAAATTCCATGACGTCTCCAACAAGACAAGCATCGAGGTATTCAGGATAATGTCCCAGTGTACCCAAGCACTGCAGGTGTTGCATAACATCCTGCACGACTAGCCGGAGAGCGCGTTGATCTTATTTCGCTATTTAACACGAGAAGTTCTGGTCACCATGTCCGCTGTAGCGGGCATTTTGTTGTTGGTGATCATGGGCAGCCGCTTTATCCGCTATTTTTCCGACGCCGCGGAGGGAGACTTTCCGGTCAATATCCTGGGTAGCTTGATGGTCTATCACCTGCCGGGGTTCATGGAGCTTATCCTGCCGCTTTCGTTTTTTCTGGGCATATTGCTGGCTTATGGCCAGTTGTACATGAACAGCGAAATTACCGTTATGGTGGCCTGTGGCATGAGCCCCAAGCGGCTTCTCAAGGTGACGTTATTGCCCGCTTCGGCGGTGGCGATAGTGGTAGGCGTTTGCAGCCTGTGGCTGACACCGGCGGGGGCCCTCCAGACCGCTGCCATCATAGAAGAACAGGAAAGCCGCTTGGACGTTTCAGTCCTGGCCCCCGGCCGCTTTCAGGAGTTTGGCGGTGGGCGTACCGCCTATATCAGCGGTTTCAATGATGATGGAAGCGAAATGCAGGATGTGTTGGTTCATGAACAGCGTCAGCCTGGTGATGATGCCGAACACAACTATGTCACGCGTGCAGTGTCGGGTTATCAGGAAACGCGGATGGATACCGGTAGCCGCTTTCTGGTGCTTAATGACGGTGAGCGTTACGGCGTGACCCCGGGGCAGCGAAACGCCGAACGATTGACGTTTGAGCGCTACACGTTGCGGCTTGGCCTGAGCCGCGACCGCCAGGAACTGGATTCGCTGGAGTACGCCACGACGTTGGCACTTTGGCAGGATGACAATGATCGTGCCCAGGCCCAATGGCAGTGGCGGGCGGGGTTGCCGCTGATGGTCTTTATTCTGGCGATCATGGCGCAGCCGCTCTCGCGGGTTAACCCCCGACAGGGGAGGTTTGCCAAGTTGCTTCCTGCGGTCTTTTTATACGTTGCGTACCTGAGCTTATTGCTGGCGGCTGTCGATGCGGTGGGTAGCGGGGCGTGGTCCACTAGCGTGGGCATATGGCCCGTCCATGGGCTGTTTCTAGCCTTGGGGCTCTTGCTGATCTGGCACTCGCAACGCAAGGGGATGCGCTGATGATCGTTGATCGACTCGACCGCTATATTGCTCGCAATGTGCTGGCGGCCATTGTGGTGGTGCAGTTTGTTCTGCTCGGATTGGATATCACCATCGCCTACATCGACGATCTGGGTGATGTGCAGGAAGGCTATTCGGCACTGGATGCACTGTTCTATCTACTGATGCGGACTCCTTGGCGGTTTTACCAATATGCGCCGGTCGCGGTGCTGATAGGTGCGCTGATCGGCCTGGGCAGCATGGCGTCAAGTAATGAACTGACCGTGATGCGAGCGGCGGGCCGTTCACTGGGACGTATTGTCTGGAGCGTGATGAAGCCTGTGCTGGTCGTCGTCGTGGTCGTACTGATGGTGGCCGAGTATGTCAGCCCGCGCACCGAACAATATGCCGAAGCGTGGCGGCTTGAACAGCTTCAGGGTGAGGGGGCCATGTTAACCAGCCGCAGCGGCTGGCAGGTCGAAGGAGACAGTGTTTACCGCTTCGGGGCTATCCGGGCTGACAATGTGGTGCTCGACCTGACGCGTTACCGGTTTGACGAGGAACGTCTCGTCGAAGCGACCCATGCGCAACGCGCTATCTGGGACGATGGCGGGTGGCAACTGGAAGATGTCGCCACCACGCAGATTTTTGATGACCACACCGAGTCTGAGCAAGCTCAAACCTTGCGCTGGGAAACCGACTTCACCCCGCTTCAGTTGGAGCGCCTGTTGCGTTCGGTAGAAAGTCAGGCACCCAGCGAACTTTGGGCTTACGCGCGCTTCCTTGAAGAGCAAGGTATGCAAGCGGACCAGCCGTTGCTGTATTTCTGGCAAAAAATGTTAATGCCGCTGACCATGGGGTCGCTGGTCTTGATTGCCGCTTCGTTCGTGTTTGGTCCGCTGCGCACCGTGGCGGCGGGCACGCGGGTGTTTTACGGCGTGGTGACCGGGCTGGTCTTTAAATACGTTCAGGACTTGCTGGCACCGGCCTCGACACTCTTTGGTTTCTCCCCTGTCTGGGCAGTACTGGTCCCGACGCTGGCGTGCGCCGTGGTGGGAGTGTATTTCCTGCGGCGCAACGGTTAATCCAGATGCCGAGGAGTCCCATGACCAAGCGACGTTTTCCGCAACCGGCCAATACCCGGCCCGCGGGATTGCCATCGCGCCTGGGCGCGATGCTCTACGATGGCTTGTTGGTGACAGCCATCTGGATCGCCGTGACTGTCGCTCACTTGGTGTTTTTCAGGTTCGTGCTAGGTCAGAAGGCAGAAGAGATTGGCATCCAGGGCGTCGATATTTGGAGTTTGCGGCTTTTGCTGGTGCTGATCACGACGCTGTTTTTTGTTTTCTTCTGGCAGCGCGGAGGCATGACGCTGGGCATGCAGGCGTGGCGGCTGCGTGTGCAAACCCTCGATGGAGAGAGCATTTCACTCAAGCAAAGTCTGGTGCGCTGCCTCATGGCCTGGCTTTCCCTGGCAGCGCTGGGAATAGGTTACTGGTGGGTGTTGTTTGATAGCCAGTGCCGCAGCTGGCCAGACATCGCTTCTGGCACCCAGACCGTGAAATTGCCCAAGCATTAATTTTTCTTTGCAAGTGGATGAAATGTCTTTCCCGACAATCAGTTACATGCACCCTCACGTTACTTAAGACGAATCGATACTAAAGGACATGCATTTTTACTTGCAAAGATGTATGCGACTCATTTACATTCACCTTATGAACTTTATGAGGTGCAGCCATGTACGTGTGTGTGTGCAAGGGAGTAACTGACCATCAGATCCGCCAGCAGGTGAGCGACGGCGCGCGTAGCTGGCAGGAAGTCCGTGAAGCAACCGGCTGTGCCACCCAATGCGGCAAGTGCGCATGCTTCGCCAAGTCGGTGACCCGCGAAGCGGTTCATGAGGCGCGCCTGGAAGCCAATGCTGGCTTGGCATATGCCGTTTGACGCGAATCACTATTGTTAGGGTTATCTTTAGCAAATATATGATTTGCTTGAATTTTTAGTCCTCATCTCTATACTCCCAGTAAGGCTGGGAGTACGCCTTTTATGGTCAATACTCCTCCATTAACGTAACTGCTTGATAGAGCCTGCTAAACTATCAGCATTACAGCAAAAAGGTGACGTCATGAAAGGTGATCCGAAAGTAATTGAGCATCTCAATATTGCACTTGGCAACGAGCTGGTGGCCATCAATCAGTACTTTTTGCATGCCAAGATGTACAAGGACTGGGGCCTGCAAGCGCTGGCCAAGTGGGAATACGACGAATCCATCGAAGAGATGCAGCACGCCGATAAACTTATCGAGCGTATCCTGTTCCTTGAAGGCATTCCCAACCTGCAGGATCTCGGCAAGCTGTATATCGGCGAAAATGTCAAAGAGATGCTCGAAAGCGATCTGAAGATCGAGCACGATGGCCGCAACGATTACATCGAAGCCATTACCTATTGCGAGAGCGTTAAAGATTACGTTACCCGCGATTTGCTGCGCGACCTGCTCGCCGACGAAGAAGATCATATCGACCACATCGAAACCGAGCTTGGCTTGATCGACAAGGTGGGTATTCAGAATTATATGCAGCGCCAGATGCAGATGGCAGGCGACGAGTAATCGCTTGAGTTGAACCAGCTTAACAGCTGAGCCAATCGCACAACGCAAAACGGGCAGCCATCATTGGCTGCCCGTTTTGTTTTTGGCTGTCTCTAAGCGTTATTCACTGTCGTCAGAGGCTTCTACGATGCCACAGCCCACGCGGCTTCCGCCGCCACCCAGTGCTTCAGGGTCATCCGAATAGTTATCGCCGCCTTCGTGAATCATGATGCTGCGGCCTTTTACATCCTCGACACTCAAGCGCGGCGCGAGGACAGGTAGAGTGGCGTTGCCGTCTTCATCGACGATAAGCACGGGTAAATCGCCCAGGTGGCCGTCGTCGTAGGGCCCTTTGTGGCTGCCTGTTTCTTCCGGGTCATAATGGCCCCCGGCATAAAGCCCCGCGGTCATGTGCCCGCTGTCGTTTTCCTGAGCCTCGCAGCTTGGGTTCTGGTGTACATGAAAGCCATGGGGGCCAGCCTCCAGATCGCTGAGGTCAGGCGTCAACAGCAGGCCATGTTCAGTGTCTTCCAGCGTGATGCTGCCGATGGACTCGCCGACGCCTTCGGCGCTGATTTTATGCATTCCTACATCCATGCTGTTGTTAGCCTGAGCAGCAGAGACGAGCAGTAGAGAGGCGGAAAGACCGCCGATTATTGCTGCATGACGCATGATGATGTCTCCTTTCCTTGTCCATGGAAATTTCGCGATAAGGTACTTCCTTAAAGTAGCTGCATGAGGGCTAAACTGCCAATCGTTCGTCCCGCGCTTTTCCCATCGCGTGGGTGACAACGCCGCGCCAAGCCGCGACAATGGCACTCTGCCATAGTGACTCGTTATGATTACCCAGGAGCGTTATGACGCCACTCAACATCCTCTATCAGGATGAGCATCTGGTTGCGGTACATAAGCCGTCAGGGCTTTTAGTCCACCGTTCGGCGCTGGCGCGTGGAGAAACTGAATTTCTCCTTCAACGGCTGCGTAATCAGCTTGGCAAACGCGTCTACCCGGTGCATCGGTTAGACCGGCCCACCTCAGGCGTGATGGTGTTTGGTTTATCCTCAGAGGTCGCTGCTCTGCTCAGCGACGCCTTTAGCGAACGTCAGGTCGAAAAGCGCTACCTGGCCGTGGTGCGCGGTAAAGCCCCGGAAAGTGAGCGCTTGGATTACCCGCTCCGGGAAGAGGATGGCACGCGCCCCAAGGCGGAAATGCCCGCGATGCCAGCGATGACGGATATTCGCCGCCTGGACAGTGCTGAGCTACCTGTCCAGGTCGACCGCTACCCCGTGGCGCGCTACTCGCTGGTCGAGGCGCGGCCACTGACCGGGCGGCGCCATCAGATTCGCCGCCATCTTTCGCGGCGTGGCTACCCCATCATTGGTGATGCCAAACATGGCAAAAGTGTCCACAATCGCTTTTTTGCCGAACAGCTAAGTGCTCCCCGGTTACTGCTGGCCGCGACCTATCTGGCGTTTGACCATCCGCTGTTCGACAAGCGCATTCAGCTTAGCTGTGCCCTGGATGACACCATGAGCACGCTGCTTGATTACCTGGGCTGGTCTGGCCACTTGCCCCTGGACAGCGTGCGGACGCCGCCTGTCGGCACGCCATCCGCCCTTTTAACATGAGCCTGGGAGATATTATGTCGTCTGCGGACTACGATTTTCGCTTCGGCGGGATTCGCCGCCTCTATGGTCAGCGTGCCGCGGATGTATTTCGCCATGCCCACGTGGTGGTCGTCGGCGTCGGTGGGGTAGGTAGCTGGACAGTCGAGGCGCTGGCGCGCTCGGGCATTGGCAAGCTGACGCTGATCGACCTGGATGATGTCTGTGTCTCCAACGTCAACCGGCAGCTTCACGCGCTGGATGGCACCATCGGCAAGCCCAAGGTCGACGTACTGGCTGAGCGCTGCCGCCTGATTGCCCCCGAGATTGAGATTGTCGCTGATACCGCCTTCGTCACGCCCGCCAATCTTGCCGAGCGCGTCCCCGATGACGCTGATCATGTGGTGGATGCCATCGACAGCGTGATCGCCAAGGCCGCGCTCATCGCCTGGTGCAAACGGCGCAAAATTCCGATTACCGTGACGGGGGCGGCGGGTGGGCAAACCGACCCGACACGCATTCAAGTGTCGGATTTAACCCGCACCGAGCACGATCCGCTTCTATCAAAGGTCCGCTCGCGGCTGCGCCGGGACTACGGCTTCTCCCGCAACCCCAAACGGCGTTTCTCGGTGGAATGCGTCTACTCCGATGAACAGCTCATCTACCCCAGCGGCGACGGCGAAGTCTGCCTGCAAAAGCCCGGTAGCGGTGACGCCACGCGGTTGGACTGCGCTTCAGGCTTTGGCGCCGCCACTTTTTTAACCGGCACTTTTGGTTTTGTTGCTGCCTCAAAAGTGCTTGAGCGACTTGCCAAAAAAGCCAACCAGCCAGCGACTCAAAAGGAAGCTTTATGACCGCTCCCGTCCCCGGTATTTACCGCCATTACAAAGGCAGCCTTTACGAAGTGCTCGGGACTGCCCAGCACAGCGAAAGTGAAGAGCCGCTGGTTGTGTATCGTGCCCTGTATGGCGACTACGGTCTCTGGGTGCGCCCGCTTGAGATGTTTATGGAGACAGTCAGCAAAGAGGGCCAGACCCAGCCCCGTTTTGCGCTGGAAAAAGCGTTTTCGTGAGTGCTATTGCTTATATTCTTTAATCAGCTATCTTTATAACCTTTATTGAATGGCGTCAACATTGAGGATATAAGCATGAAGACCTTCGCGCTTTCCCAGCACAAGGGAGAAGGCACGCCGGATGTCGCCGGTTTTTTTGATCCACGCACCTTCAGCGTTCAGTACGTAGTGAGCGACCCTGCTACCCAGCAGTGCGCGATTATTGACCCGGTGCTGGATTACGATGAGAAGTCTGGCGCGACGGCGACCTTTAATGCGGACGAGTTACTGGCTTATATAGAGCAAGCAGGGCTTTCGGTCGCCTGGATTCTGGATACCCATCCCCACGCTGACCACTTCTCGGCGGCCCACTATTTACAAGAAAAAACCGGCGCGCCCACCGCCATTGGCCAGCACGTCACTCAAGTGCAGGCGCTGTGGAAGGATATCTATCACTGGCCGGAAATGCCCACCGACGGCCGTCAGTGGGACACGCTGTTTGCGGAAGGCGACACGTTTAAAATCGGTAAGCTGGACGCCCGCGTGCTGTATTCGCCAGGCCACACACTGGCCTCGATTACTTATGTGGTCGGCGATACGGCTTTCGTTCATGACACCCTTTTTCAGCCTGATTTTGGTACCGCCAGGGCGGACTTTCCCGGTGGAAGTGCCAAAGCGCTATGGGATTCCATCCAGCAGATTCTCTCCCTGCCCGACCATACTCGCTTGTTCACCGGCCACGATTATATGCCTGATGATCGAGAGCCCCAGTGGCAAAGCAGCGTCGCCGAACAGCGGGCGCACAACCCGCACTTGGTGGGCAAAAGCCAGGATGACTACATTGCGCTGCGCCAAAAGCGTGACAGCGAGCTCCCCATGCCCAAGCTGATTCTCCACGCGCTACAGGTCAATACCCAAGGCGGTCGCCTCCCGGAACCAGAGGCCAACGGCAAGCGCTACCTGAAAATTCCGCTGGATGCACTGGAAGGTGCGGCCTGGGAGTAACGCCCACGGATAGTCTGATGGGTACGTTTTACGGTAGGCTGTTGGCCAACTGTTTTACTTTTCCGCCAAGGAACGGTCATGTCCCCGATATCGCCGCAACAAACGCTCAAGGACGTCTTCGGCTTTGACGACTTTCGCGGTGGCCAGCAGGCGGTAGTGTCAAGGGTGCTGGATGGGTACTCCACGGCGGCGATTTTTGCCACCGGTGCAGGGAAATCGCTCTGCTATCAGTTGCCAGCGATTCACCTTCCGCACTTGACCCTGGTGGTGTCGCCGCTGCTGGCGCTAATGCAGGATCAGCTTTCCTTTCTGGCCCGTCATGGTGTGGCCGCAGCGAGTATTGATTCCACCCAAGACCGTGACACCACCCGTGACGTCATGGAGCGAGCCAAAAGCGGCGAGCTGAAAATCCTCATGGTCTCGGTGGAGCGGCTCAAGAACGAGCGTTTTCGGCACTTTCTACGCCAGGTGCGTATTTCGCTTATGGTGGTCGACGAAGCCCACTGCCTCTCTGAATGGGGGCATAACTTCCGCCCCGATTACCTCAAACTGCCGGACTACCAGCGTGAGTTTGCCATTCCCCAGGTGCTGTTGCTCACCGCCACGGCAACGCCCGCCGTTATCGCCGATATGCGTGAGAAGTTTGCCATCGCGCCGGATAACGTCATCACCACCGGCTTCTATCGTCCCAATCTTGAGTTGCTGGTGGCACCTGCCCTGGAGGATCGCCAGCAGCAGTTGATTGGGTGGCTGACACCGCAGATGCAGCCGGGCTTTGAGGCGCCGACGATTATCTATGTCACCCTGCAGCAAACTGCAGAGCAGGTGGCGAAAGCGCTGACGGCTCAAGGCATTGCCGCCCAGGCATATCATGCCGGGCTCGATTCGCAGCGGCGGGATGAGATTCAGGGGCAGTTCATGCGCGGGGAATCGCCCTGCATCGTGGCCACCATTGCCTTTGGCATGGGCATCGACAAGGGCAATATCCGCAACGTCGTTCACTATGACCTGCCCAAATCCATCGAAAACTACAGCCAGGAGATCGGCCGGGCGGGGCGCGACGGCTGGCCTTCCACCTGCCTCACCATGGCGGGACGCGATGGCTTGCGGGTGCTGGAAAATTTCGTTTACGGCGATACCCCCGAATACGCCGGCATTGTCCGCTTGCTGGAAGAGATCGCGGCAGCAGGTGGCCAGCCCGACCGCCAGTGGGAAGTGTTGGTTTTCACGCTTTCCCGCGACACCAATATCCGTTCGCTGCCATTGAAAACTCTATTAGTGCGGTTGGAAATGCACGGCATTATCGCCCCGCGCTTTGCGTTTCTAGCCGAGTATCGGCTGCGCTATCACATCGAACCCGCGGAACTGGTGAGCCGCTTTGAGGGCGAGCGAGCGGCCTTTGTGCGCCTTATTGTCGATAACATCCCCATCGCCCGGACCTGGGGAACGGTGGATTTTGAGCGCCTGCACAGTGCGGGGCAGGCCCAGCAGATTGACGCCTCCCGTGCCCGCGTGATTGCTGCGCTTGAGTACTTTCAGGATAAAGGCTGGCTGACCCTGGAAGGCAAGCGGATGACCGACGTGTACGAGGTGCTTCAGCCGAATTTTGCCATTGAAGCGCTGGCGAGTCAGTTAATTGACGAATGCCGACATCGGGAACGAATTGAGATTGAGCGGCTACAGGCCATGCTGGCGCTGTTTGAATCGGAAAGTTGCCTTACGCGGCGGCTGGCCGAACACTTTGGCGATAGCACTTTTGAAGCACCACCCGAGACCGAGCAGGGCCGCTGCGGGCACTGCTCGGTGTGTTACGGCCACCCCGTGCGACTGCCGGATGCGCCGCCGCTGCCCGCGCTAAGCGATGCTGATTTTGCGCGCTATGCCAGGCCGCTGATTGAGCGCCACACCGAACAGTTTGGTAAGCCGCCTAATGCGCAGCGGCTGGCGCACTTTCTGTGCGGCCTCACCATGCCGATATTCACACCGCTCAAAGCTCGTGGCCTTAACGGCTTCGCGGTTTTCGAACAGCGGCCCTACCCGGACGTGCGCCAGTGGGCTGAAAGGCATTTAGGCAATGCCGACCACTAACGACATGTCATTCCCAAGCAGGGAAGGGGTCGGGTAGCGTCTTCCACGCTTCCATGCCTTCGAGTAACTCTGCTTCACTCAGCAGGCAATCATCCAGCGCTGCGCGCATTTTGGCTTGATCCAGACTCTGGCCGATAAATACCAGTTCCTGGCGCATGTCGCCAAACGGTTCTTGCCACTTGTCCATAATAAACTGTCGTGTTTCTGGGTCGTCCGGCCATTGGTCTTC
The DNA here is from genome assembly GCF_015767635.1 of Halomonas sp. A40-4. Classification (GTDB taxonomy): domain Bacteria; phylum Pseudomonadota; class Gammaproteobacteria; order Pseudomonadales; family Halomonadaceae; genus Vreelandella; species Vreelandella janggokensis. The sequence continues at coordinate 581,819 of NZ_CP065230.1, forward strand.
AGGAATGGCTTTCCAGAATACGCCGGCCATACCGTGGTGGGCGATACCGCCTGCCTGGCTCCACTGGCCCGCGTAGCGCGGGCGGGTCGCCAGCCAGAAGAAGCCTTTCGAGCGTAGCAGGCCGTTACCGAACCACTCCTGATTCAGCAGGTCGTGAAATTTTTGGGGATGGAAGGGGCGGCGGGCATGGTAGGCAAAGCTGCCGATGCCGTACTCTTCGGTTTCGGGCACGTGCTCACCGCGCATCTCTTTCAGCCAGCCGGGTGCCAGTTGTGCGCGCTCAAAGTTAAACTTGTCGGTGTCGAGCACCTTATCCAGCGGCACGTCTCCCTGGGTAATCGGCACCAGTTCAGCATCGGGGTTCAGCGAGCGCAGAATGGCTTTTAGAGCGTCCAGCTCTTTGTCGCTAATCAGATCGGTCTTGCTGATCAGCAAGACGTCGCAAAACTCAACTTGATCGACCAGCAGGTCGGCCACGTTGCGCTCATCCTCTTCACCCAAACTTTCGCCTGCTTCGGACAGGCTTTGCGCTTCGCGGTACTGCTCCAGAAAATTTGCCCCGTCGACCACAGTGACCAGCGTATCCAGCCGCGCTAGGTGGGAAAGGCTCTGGCCGCTTTCATCTTCGAACGTGAAGGTTTCCGCCACGGGCAACGGCTCGGAAATGCCGGTGGACTCAATCACTAGATAATCGAACTTGCCTTCCCGGGCCAGTTGGCTGACCTCTTCCAGCAAGTCTTCACGCAGGGTGCAGCAGATGCAGCCATTGCTCATCTCGACCAGCCGTTCCTCACTGCGATTAAGCGCCACCTCGCCATCCAGCGTCGACTGGCCAGGGCCGCCGCGCACCAGCGCGCCGTCGATATTGACCTCGCTCATATCGTTGACGATGACCGCCACACGGCGACCTTCACGGTTGGCAAGAATATGATTGAGCACGGTGGTTTTGCCAGCACCCAGAAAACCCGAGAGCACTGTCACGGGTAAAGGAGAAAGCGCAGTCATTACCAGGTCACCTCTAAATGATAGTATGTTATGTAATAATATAACAAAAAAGAGGTGGCAACAGAAAGATATGTTTCTCTGGCGTCTACATGAAGCTCTTCATGAGCAGCAATCAGCGCTTATATTGCGTTGGGCAGTAGCCGCGTAGGACATCCGGTGAGCGCAGAGCGGTATGTTTCGTCGCGCGGCCGGTGACCCGTTTGCGCCAGAGGCGAAATGAAGCCGGTTTCAGCTGGTGGCGCATTACCTCGATTACATCGGGTTCGGCAAGACCATAGAGCGTTGCAATGGCTTCAAATGGCGTGCGGTCTTCCCAGGCCATTTCGATGATGCGTGACTGTTCATCGTCAGGTAGGCGGCGAAACCGTTTGACGGCAGCTTTGGGCATGGCGATACCTTTTTGAGTTTAGGGAAAATGTAAGTGCGTACACGCGACGAGTGGCGGCGTTTTATGGCGATCCAGCGTAGAACCTGGAAAAGAGCGTCAGCCCGTATGGTAGGCGAGGGTGTTGGATGGCACCAGTCCAACCGGGCGACATAGCGTCGCAATATAAGGTGTCATTCGGGTTTGGCGGCCAACAGGGCACGAAACAAGCCGTTCATCAGGACCGGTTCGTCGTGGCGGATCTGGAATCCGGCCTGGGTAAGCAACGGCTCTGCTTGGCGGGTAATATCGGTTGCGAGTGCAGACGTCACTATATTGACAAGACGTCGACTAGCACCTGCTGGCTGGCCGTCAGGCTGGAACTTGTCCATCACGCATAACTGACCGCCAGGCCTGAGTACGCGGTAAGCTTCAGCCAGACCTTGCTGGGGGTTGGGCATGACAGCGAGCAGTAAATGCATGATCACAACGTCGAAATGCTCGTCCGGATAGGTTAGCGCTTCAGCATCCATTACGTGGCAAGTGACATCGCGCTGATAGCGATGAGCACGAGTCTTGGCGCGCGTGACCATGGCGGGTGTCAGGTCGGTTAAATGAATCTCCAGCTCACGAGGTATAAAAGGAAGGTCTAACCCAGTGCCAGCCCCCACCAGCAAGACGCGCATTCCAGGTTCCCAGTCCACCTGACCCAGCGCCACCCGCCGAGGCCTGCGAAAAGCACGACTCGCAATGGCATCGTATAGTGGCGCATAGGCGGTATAGCGTATACGGTTCCAAACGGTGGTGTTGAGCATCAATGCCCTCACTGGCATGCAGCGTTGATCAATCATCTATAGCACGAATGAGTAAAGGTCACCAACAAGGGTGGGGCTTCGGGAAGGCTCGATCTTGCTTTAATTTTATGAGGTCATTGTTTAAAGGCTGATGGTCAGTTTGTTTTTTTAATATAGTTTTATGAAGCTTTTCTTATTTTTAATCGGCTTTAATTTATTTTTTATGATTAAAACGGTTGGTTAGATTCTCGAGAATATCGAGTAACAGCTGGCGGTCACTTGTATCGAGTGGTGCCAGAAGTTGCTTTACCCGACTGGACTGGTCGTCCAGGTGAAAGCTGGCTTGCCCTAATAACAATGCGGCCTCGCAGTTGAAGATTTCTGCCAGTTCCAGCAGCCGAACGATGTTGGGGATCACCCTGCCACGCTCTATCCGCGACACGGCCTCATTGCCAATGCCCAAGCGTTCAGCCACTTCTTCCTGGGTAAGTTGACTGCGAATCCGCTGCTTGGCAATTGCTCTGCCAATGTTGCTAGCTAGCCGTTTCTGTTCAGTTTTGTTCACAGTGCCCTCCGTATAGACCTAAATGGTTGAGGATCAACCTATTGACATGAAGGACTGTTTGGGTTGAATATCAACTTTTTAGGTTGATGTACAGCAGGATAGAGAGTTTTTGATAGCAACGTCTGCAGGGGAAATAGGCAGATGAAAAATTTAATTTCTTTGATCATTTAATTAAAAGTAAGTTGGGTGTTTTTAGTTGGTTTTTTAGGGGTGAGTTGAAGCTATTTTCGCGTTTTCATAAATGGACGTAGTTGATTAGGTGGGCCTTAGCTGATGCCAAATTAAAGGCAGATTTAGACGCACAGCGGGTGTAGGCCCTGCCGTTGGAAGCGGCGGGTCGTGGTTTATAACGTAATACATGAAATTATTTACTCTACTAGCGAATGGTTCAGGGATGATCACACCGCAGCCTTATACAGCCTTTGGCGAGCAGACGTGGCGTACCTGTCGGATTTCAAGGCGTTAATATCATGTCTTCTACTAAGGCTCCAGTGGTTTTTGGGCAGTTGGCTGACAGCTTGACCTCTGTCAGTGAAAACGGTTTTTTTTATCACTTGGTAAAAGCGCTCTCGGACATCCTGTGCGTTGACCATGTGCTATTGGCACGCTTTGATTCTGAGCGTGGTATCGCAACCCCTTTGGCCTTCTGGACCCATGGGGCGCCCAGCGAGCTGGATACGTACGCTGTAAAGGACACACCCTGCGAACAGGTCGTTATGCTAACCCGCTGGCGCACCCTGTCGGGTGTAAGCGACCACTTCCCTAATGATGCACGGCTGGGTGAGCTATCGGCGGAAGGCTATTGGGGCATGGCGCTACAAGCACCCGACGGCACCTGCATGGGGGTGCTTGCCATCATGCACTCGTCACCTCTGGTGCTGCCTGCCTACGCTGAAGAGATCTTGCGAGTCATCGCGATACTGGGGGGAACCGAACTTGCCCGCCAACTCACCCAGGATAATGTTCAAGCACGGTTACGCAGAAAGAAAAGAGCACTGCAGCTAATGAATCGGCGTCACGATTTATTAATGCATACCGGTAGCGAGCAGCAGTTGCTGCAGGCGGCGTGCAGCGTGGCGGTGAGTGTCGGCGGATACGCGGGTGCCTGGGTTACCGCATTAACGCCTGAAATGGGATCAGACGAGGCGTTATCCATAGAGGCGATGGCGGATGAAGATGGCGAGGCCGCTTCCTGGCTGAGCCCCGCCCAGCTTTTTATTTCCCGTTACTGCAAAGGACTGGCCGAGAGAGCCCTGCAACATAATCGCTCTATCGTCATTGAGCGCCCCAATGATGAAACGTTGCCTTCAGGGGTTAATCAGGCCCTAAGCGCGTTGGGGGCTGAACAGGTCGTTGCCTTGCCGCTTCAGTATGCCGATAAGCAGTACGGCGTAATGACGCTTTATCATCGACAGCCTGGCATGCTGAACGTCGATGAAATGCAGTTGCTGGAAGAACTGGCTGATGAAGTATCATTAGGCATCTATAGCCGTCGTCAAAAACAAGCAGAAACGCGTATCCAGCATGCGGTAACAAGAATTGCGACAGCTGTTTCCGCCAGTAATGGCGAGGCGTTTCTTCATCAGCTCACGGTGCACATGGCCGAGGCATTATCGGCAGAAGTCGGGTTTATTGCGTTGCTGGATGAACAGGATGCCGATTTCGCTTGTACATTAACGCTATATGTAGAAGGCCAGCTCCAGGAAAATTTTGCCTATTACCTGCCTGGGGTGCCTTGCCACAAGGTGATGGTCGAACAGGAGTGCATTGTTCATAAAGACGCCGCCATCATGCTTCCCGGTGAAACGAACGGGGCGCTGAGTTGGGTAAATGGGTATGTAGGGAGGCGGTTGGATAATAGCCATGGTCAACCCATGGGGCTTATTGGCGTGATGTTCAAAGAGCCGCTGGCCGACGTGGATATCGTACGTAATGTGCTGCAGATATTTGCAGCCCGGGCCGCGTCAGAGCTGGAGCGTCAGGAAGACGAAAACCGTATAAGGCAATTGGCTTTTAATGATTCGGGCACGCAGTTACCCAACCGAGCGGCTTTCATGCGCCATCTTAAGCATGTGCTCACTGACGCCTCAGCCCCGGGCATGGCACTGTTAATTCTGGACCTCAACCATTTCAAAGAGATCAACGACACTGCCGGGCACGATTTGGGGGATATCGTCCTTCAAGAAGTGGCAAGTCGCTTGGCGGCCTCATTGAAGGACAACGAGTATCTGGCGCGGCTGGGCGGTGATGAGTTTGTTGTGGTCTGCCCTGCCCGCGATGAGGCCGATGTACTGGCAAATGCCCGACGATTGTGTGAGTGCATCGAGGATCCTTTCAACATCTACCAGCAGTCCTTCGAACTCACGGTCAGCGTGGGTATCTCGCTTTACCCTCGGCATGCGACAACGCCTTTGGATCTTCTGAAGGATGCCGACATTGCCATGTATCAAGCCAAGCGCCAAAAGCTGCCTGTTTGTGTCTTTGAGCCCTGGATGGAGTGCGAAGTCGCTGAGCAGTTGCAGATAGCCAAACGGCTGTCCAATGCCATTACAGAAAAACAACTGCGTCTGCATTTTCAGCCACAGGTCGACCTTCGGAATGGAAAGTTAATCGGCGCTGAGGCGTTATGCCGTTGGCACGATGAGGAACTTGGTGTCGTGTCACCTGGCAAGTTTATTCCCATTGCCGAAGACCGCGGCATGATGGTGGCGCTGGGCAACTGGGTTATAGAAGAAGCCTGTCGGCATCTGGCGCAATGGCACCAACAGGGCCTGTGGCTACCGGGGCAGTTGGCGATCAACATTGCGGCCGACCAGTTTGAAGACGGTGATCTGGTAAGGTCACTATTGGACTACTGCCAGCAGTTTCAGGTGGAAGCCTCAATGCTCAGCCTGGAAATCACCGAAAGCGGTATCATGGTGAATCCCGAAAAGGCCATAGCCATGACCAAAACCCTGAAAGGAAAAGGGTTGGGATTGGCGATTGATGACTTTGGTACAGGGTATTCGTCGTTGGCCTATTTAAAGCGTTTTGCCGCCGATAAAATCAAGATTGATATTTCATTCGTTCGCGACATGCTCACCAGCGACAATGACCGCGTTATAGTCGAGACAATTATTGCCATGGCCACCACCTTGGGGCTCGCAACGATCGCGGAAGGTATTGAACATGCCTCCCAGGCGGAAGCACTGCTGGCGATGGGGTGTACCCAGGCGCAAGGCTACTATTTTGATCGGCCGCTACCCGCCGACCAGTTTGCTGAACGCTGGCTTGTGGGCGCTCAGCGTTTGTGAGGGACATTCACCAAACTGTTGCTTGTAGTCATGGGCGAACTGACCCAGATGCCAGAACCCCCAATAAGTGGCAATCTCGGTCACCGACTGATCAGGGGCTGCGGCCCGCAATGCCCGTCGAACCCGGTTGAGCCGGGTAAGGCGCAGAAACTGCAGCGGGCTGATGCCAAGAATGGTGGTGAAGCTGTATTGCAGCGTGCGCCTGCTGACATGGGTCAGTTCGCACAGTGCCTCCATGGTGACCGGTCCTTCCAGATGTTCGTCGACGTAACGCTTAACGCGGTCGACGACTTCTTTTCGATGCGCATAGCTGGGTGGTGCTTCCTGGCAAGGCTTTTCCGCCTGCAGTAATTCAAGCAGAGCCATCAAAAAAATATCTCGATGCAGTCGTTCGGCAATGGTGCCTTTCGGGTTAACCACTAACTTTTCCAGCAAAAACGTAACGGCACTCAGCGTGTCATGCGCCACATGGCGGCGTGGTACTTGCTGCCATCGCTCATCCAGCTTAATACCCTGTTGCGCTGCGGCGGCGTTCAGCGTGGGCAAGTCAACCACCAAACCATAAATATCAAACGCATCTGGGGTGACGAGTTCAAAGTCGTGGCCGCCTGGTCGACACATGACCTCATCGACATTCAGCGCTTGTCCGTTAATGCGTGATCCTTGTGTTAATGGCGGTATGCCAATCCACAGCGAGTTGGGCCACACGCAGCAGTCTTGACGCAGCGCTTGGCCGGTGTGCTCTTTAAACACCTGCATACCGGTCAGCTCGATTTCATCCAGCCGACCGTAGAATCGGCCAGGGCTTAACTGGTCGTATTGCTGTTGCCAGCGCGTCAGGTTGTTGGCGTGCTCATCAGCATCAAACGCTTCCTGAATGCATCTTTTTGGTGCATGAGCGCTGCCAGACGCGTTCATGATCAACTCCTTTGTGGCTGCTTAAGGACGTTAATTGCCCTGTTTTTTACGTACCTGTTTGTTTTTGTTTGGATTATCGAGAGTGTGGTGAGTTTGCCAAAACTCGATACTTCCCATTAAGGGTTAGCGCTAAGGTAGAAACAAGCAAGTATTGTACCTTGGCGCTTTTTTATAGTGCCTCATTCCGCCAAAAGGAACGCTTTATGGCACAAGCCTATCACTCCACGGTGGGGAGCCGCAGCTACCGCTTTGCAAGCCTGGCCGAGTTGATGGCCAAAGCCACGCCGCCCCGTTCCGGTGATCGCTTGGCCGGGGTGATGGCGGAGAGTGCCGAAGAGCGCGTAGTTGCCCAAATGGTGTTGGCCGAGCTGCCACTCACCACCTTTTTGAACGAGGCGTTGGTCCCCTATGAAGAGGACGAAATCACCCGGCTGATTGTCGATGACCACAACGCCGACGCTTTCGCGCCTATCAGTCACCTGACCGTGGGCGACTTTCGCAACTGGCTGCTCTCCGATCACGCCACCAGTGAGGTACTGACAGAAGTACGCGCAGGCATTACTCCTGAAATGGCCGCCGCTGTCAGCAAGCTGATGCGCAACCAGGATCTGATTCTGGTCGCCAAAAAGTGCCGGGTCACCACGGCTTTTCGTAACACCATCGGCCTGCCGGGTCGGCTCTCGACAAGGCTCCAGCCAAACCACCCCACCGACGATGTCACCGGCATTGCCGCCAGTATTCTCGACGGGCTGCTCTACGGCAGCGGCGACGCGGTGATCGGCATAAATCCGGCCACTGATAACGTCGCCCAGAGCGTCAAGCTGATGCGCCTGATGGACGAAGTCATTCAGAAATATCAGATCCCTACCCAATCCTGCGTGCTTACCCACGTCACCAATACGCTGGAGGCGATTGAGCAGGGTGCCCCGGTTGATTTGGTGTTTCAGTCAATAGGCGGCACCGAGGCGACTAACCGCAGCTTTGGTTTTGACTTGAGCACCCTGGCGGAAGCGGAAGCGGCGGCGCAGTCGCTTAACCGCGGCACGGTGGGGCGCAACGTGATGTATTTTGAAACCGGCCAGGGCAGCTCGCTCTCCGCCGATGCCCATCACGGGCTCGACCAGCAAACCTGCGAGGCCCGCGCCTACGCGGTGGCCCGCAAGTTTAATCCGCTGTTGGTCAATACCGTGGTGGGCTTTATCGGCCCTGAATACCTGTTCGACGGCAAGGAGATCACCCGGGCGGGGTTGGAAGACCACTTCTGCGGCAAGTTGCTGGGCGTGCCCATGGGCTGCGACGTTTGCTATACCAACCACGCCGAGGCCGACCAGAACGATATGGATAACCTGCTCACGCTGCTCGGCGTGGCGGGCTGCAACTTCATCATGGGCATCCCCGGTTCTGACGACATTATGCTCAATTACCAGACCACCTCCTTTCACGACGCGCTCTACGCGCGGCGGGTGCTGGGGCTAAAAGCGGCGCCGGAGTTCGAGCGCTGGCTTGAAGACATGCAGATTTTCCAGGATGTCAGCACCCACCGGCTCAACGACCAGTTGCCTGCCGCCTTTGCCAATAGCCTGCGCCACCTGCCACAGGAGCCGCGACATGGTTGATAAGCCGACAGCGCCCATCGTCGTCGACAACCCCTGGGAGCGCCTGAATGCGTTTACCGACGCGCGAATTGGACTGGGGCGCGCGGGTGTCAGCCTGCCGACCAGCAAGCTGCTGGCCTTTCAGCTCGCCCACGCGCAGGCCCAGGACGCCGTTCATACCCCGCTGGATGTTGATGCGCTTGCCACTGAGTTAACAACCACACCTGAGGTGTCAGAGGCGCCCATACGCTTACATAGCCATGCCCAGGATCGCGCCATGTATCTGCAGCGGCCTGACTATGGCCGCCGTCTCAACGATGAGACCCGTGCGCAATTACAGCAGACCGCCGCCTCTCAGCAGCGCTATGACCTCGCGGTAGTGATTGTCGATGGACTCTCTGCGCTGGCCGTGCAGCAGAACAGCGTGCCGTTTCTCAGCACGCTGTATCAGATGTTCAACAGCGATGTTGCGGATTGGCAGCTAGCGCCGTTGACCATTGTCGAGCAGGGGCGGGTGGCGATTGGCGATGAGATTGGTGCGCTACTGAACGCTGACGCCGTTCTGGTGATGATCGGTGAACGGCCAGGGTTAAGCTCGCCGGATAGCCTGGGATTGTATATGACCTGGGCGCCGGAACCGGGACTAAAAGATGACCGGCGTAACTGTATTTCCAACGTGCGCCCGGCGGGTTTGCAGATCGAGGAGGCCGCCCGGCGCTTCTTTCTACTTTTTAAAGAGGCCCGTCAGCTCAAGGTGTCGGGGGTTAAGTTGAAAGATCGTAGTGAAGACGATGTGCTGGAAGGTGACGCCGCATCGGGTTCAATACGCAACTTTCTGGTCGCTGATTAACGACCTTGACGAACGGCAGCAGCCGTATAACAGCAGACGTATCACAACAACGACGTAATCATTCTCCAATAACAATATGGAACGCAGTAAGCAGCACATAGCAAAGCACGCCGCTGACGACACTTTCGTTCCACACCATGAGGGCAAAACGATGACACAACCATCAGTTGATCAGGCGTATTTGGCAAAACGTCAACTGCGTAAAGGCACCGCCGGCTGGATGCTGCTGGCGGGGTTAGGGGTTTCCTATGTTATTTCCGGTGACTTTGCAGGCTGGAACTTCGGTATCGGCGAAGCGGGCTGGGGTGGTTTTGCGATTGCCGCCTGCTTGATGGCGTTGATGTATCTTGCGCTGGTGTTATCGCTTGCGGAAATGTCCGCCGCGATACCCGCAGCGGGTGGCGGTTACAGCTTTGCCCGCCAGGCCATGGGGCCGGCCGGTGGTTATCTCACCGGGCTTGCGGTATTGATCGAATACGCTCTGGCCCCGGCGGCGATCGTGATTTTCATCGGTGCCGCGGTGGAGTCATTACTGGGCATTAACGGTCCGCTGGTGTATCTGCTGTTTTACGCCGTGTTTATCGGTATTCACCTGGCCGGGGTGGGTGAAGCGCTGAAGGTCATGATGGTGATCAGCGGCTTGGCGGTGTTCGCCATCATTGCCACCGCCGTGGCGCTGATCGGCAATTTTGACGCCGCCAACCTGTTTGATATCGCCCCCACCGATGCGGCGGGCGCGAGTACCTTTATGCCGTTTGGCTGGTACGGTATCTGGGCGGCGCTGCCCTTCGGCATGTGGCTGTTCCTGGCGGTGGAAGGTGTGCCGCTGGCAGCGGAGGAAGCCAAAGACCCCGCTCGGGATATGCCCAAGGGTATTATCGGCGCGATGCTGTTTCTGCTGTTCACCGCCTTGTTGGTCGTGGTGCTGCTCGCCGGTGCGGCGGGCGCCGAGATGATCGGCCAAAGCGGGGTGCCACTGGTCGATGCCCTGAATGCAGCGGGCAACCCAATGCTTGCCACCTTGGTTAACATATTGGGACTGGCCGGTCTGATCGCTTCCTTCTTCTCGATTATCTACGGCTATAGCCGTCTGGTATTCGCGCTTTCCCGTGCAGGCTATATTCCTAAACCGCTATCGCTTACCAGCGAACGCAAAGTGCCCTATCTGGCGCTGATTGTGCCCGGTGTGTTTGGCTTTTTGGTGTCACTCAGCGGCGAAGGCGATCTGATTCTTGGCATGGCAGTGGTGGGAGCGACAATCTCTTACGCGCTGATGGCGCTGAGCCATATCATGCTGCGAGTCAAACAACCGGATCTGCCGCGGCCTTATAAAACCCCTGGCGGCGTAGTGACCTCGGGCATTGCATTGGTGCTCTCGCTGGTGGCGCTCACTGGCGTATACGCCTTCGATCCCCGCGCGTTCAACTACACCATTGTGCTCTTCATTGCCGGGGCGGCCTACTATTTCCTCTACAGTAAAAATCATCTGGTCGCGAAAACCGCGGAGGAGGAATTTGCGCTGGTATCCGCATCACCTGAGGAACTGGACGCAGACGAACCCGCACCGGTGGCTGCTGCCAAGCTGTAAGCAAACCAGCGATTAAGCTACTGTAACCAAGGCCCCTGGCGGTATGACGCCAGGGGCTTTTTCTTACTCACGAGCCGTTGAGAGGTGATCGTATGACGCTGACCTTTAATGATCCCAGTGAACAGCAGCGCTGGTACGCCGTCGATGATGGCGTGATGGGCGGCAAATCCCGGAGTCAGTTCAGTGTTGTTGACGGTGAGGGGCGCTTTCATGGCGAGGTATCGCTGGAAAACGGCGGCGGTTTTGCCTCCGTTCGCCGCGAGCCCCACGATTTTGAATCAACGCTGGCGGATGCTCGTGGCATAACGCTAACCGTGCGCGGCGATGGACGCACCTATCAACTGCGCCTTAAAAGTAACTCCCTGGGCGATGCGTCAGCTTACCGGGTGACGTTTATGCCGCCTCAGGACCACCTCGAGATACTGCACTTTCCATGGTCCGCCTTTGAAGCCGTGCGGCGTGGAACGCGGTTAAGCGACGCGCCATCCCTTAAGCCATCGGACCTCACCCAGGTGGGCTTCTTGATCGCCGACCGAACCGCAGGGCCTTTCTGCTTGCAGGTGACGCAAATGACGGCATTACTCGATGAGCACTAAATGGGGGCGACGTCATTAAATAGTATTAGTTGATTGCCTTGGGTGGCGGATACTGCTAGCTTCAAGGCTCCGCATACAATTCTTGTATATGTTTTGTAGGGGCGTGGTGAATCGACATACATTCGAAGCGCTCAATCTGGAGGTGTAGTGATGGCAATGGAAATGGTTCGGTTTGGTGGCGATGATATTGAAAACTCGCTGGCGAAGATGGATGATAAAAAACTGGATGAATTAGCCTTCGGCGCCATTCAGTTGGATGCCAGCGGCAAGATTATTCAATACAACGCCGCAGAAGGTGGCATTACCGGTCGCGACCCCAAAAGCGTTATCGGCAAGAACTTTTTTACTGACGTGGCGCCCTGCACGCAAAGCAAAGAATTCCAGGGACGCTTCAAGGAAGGAGTCAAAAACGGTGACCTGAACACCATGTTCGAATACGTGTTCGATTACCAGATGACCCCCACCAAGGTAAAAGTGCATATGAAGAAAGCCATTTCAGGCGACACTTACTGGATCTTCGTCAAGCGCCTGTAACCCTTCCGAAAGCCGCCTTCATGTCGTCAAGCGCTCAGGCGGCTTTATAACAAGCAAACCGGACGCTACTGGCGTTGTTAAGGATTCTCAAGATGCCTCAGTGGCTGAACGAAGCCGATTGCAAAGCTGTCCTGCAATCATTGCTGAGCGCGGAGTTGGCTGCCTATCGAGGCTCCCCCGCACCGGACTGGCAGTCTCCTCCCGCGATTGATTCACTCGAACGGCTACACCTGGCTGCCTGCGTCAATGAATTCTTCTGTCTACACGAAACGGGCGTTGAAGATCGCCTACTGATGACCCAGCACGTAGATGATTGGGCCTCTTTGGTGGCCCAGGCTGTTTCCGACACCTCGGGGCTGACGTTCAGAACCTCGGGCAGCACCGGGGCGCCCTCTGCCCATCTACATCGCTGGGACGCCATCGAGGCGGAGGCGCATGCCCTGGCGCAGCGCCTTGTCTCGCAGGGGGCTCTTAACCGCGTGATTCGCTGGCTGCCCTTGCATCACCTCTATGGTTTCATGCTCGGCGTGGCGTTGCCGGGGGTGGTGGGTGTGCCGCGCATCAGCGTTGATGCTAACGCATTGCCCTCGCTATCGCCTGGCGATCTGGTGGTTACCGTTCCACCCCGCTGGGACTACCTGGCCGTCTCGCGGCGCGCCTGGCCGGACGCGGTTGTCGGCGTCTCGTCCACCGCGCCGCTGGCTGCCGGGACCCCCGAGACGCTGCTCCAAAACGGGCTAAGTGAACTGCTGGATATCTACGGCAGCACCGAAACTGGCGGAGTGGCGACCCGCTGGTATCCGGAAGACGCCTACCAGTTGCTAGCCCATTGGCAGCGCCTTGATGCCAACCACATTCAGCGCCTGGGTGGCCAAACCGCCACGCCGCTGCTGGACCACACTCGCTGGCTAGACGATAACACCTTCACGCTGCAGGGACGCCATGACGATGTCGTGGCGATTGGCGGCGTCAACGTTAGCCCTGGCCACGTCGCCGGACGTCTGCGCGGTCTGGCAAGCGTGGCTGACTGCGCCGTTCGCGCTACGGAGTCCTCTGGAAGGCGGCGTTTGAAAGCCTTTGTGGTGCCGGTGGAAGACGAGAAACACGCCGCCTCCGAGATCGCCCAGGCCATCAGCCAATGGCCTGCCGCCGAGCGCCCCGTGGCTGTTACTTATGGCGATGCCTTACCCACCAATGCGATGGGCAAGCCCAGGGACTGGTAATTCCGCCAGAAAGGCTTCATCACAGGACATATGACTATGGACAACGGACGTCGCTCGCTTGAAGAGATTGAAAAGATCGCCCTGGGGCGTCGGTCGCTTGCTATATCGCCACAGGAAGAGCGCGCGGTAGCCAAGGCCCACGCGTTCCTGTGCGAGGCTATCGACCAGCGGCGTCGAATCTACGGCGTGACAACCGGGTACGGGCCGTTAGCCACCACCAACGTCGATCCCAGGCAGTCTGCCTTGTTGCAGCAGAATCTGGTTTATCACCTGTGCAGCGGGGTGGGCGAGCCGCTATCTCACCAACATGTGCGGGCAATGATGGTGGCGCGATTGACCAGCTTGGTGCAGGGGCACTCTGGCGCCAACCCTGTGCTCATCGGCCGGCTGCAAGCATGGCTGGAGGTCGATATGGTGCCTGAGGTGCCCGCGCAGGGCACCGTTGGCGCTAGCGGTGACCTGACTCCGCTGGCGCATTTGGCGCGGGCGCTCAGTGGAGAGGGGCGTGTAAGCCTTCGTGGTGGACGCTGGGTACCAGCAGCGATGCCCATAACCAATTAGGCTGGAAGCCATTAGTGCTACAGGGAAAAGATGCCATTGCTCTGGTTAATGGCACTTCGGCCACGGCGGGTATTGCCGCTATGAATGCCGTGGCGTCCCAGCGGGCTTTAAAGCTCAGCACGTTGCTGGTCCTGCTTTATGCCGAGCTGCTGGCAGGGCACCGTGAGGCTTTTCATCCCGCCATCGGAGAGCTGCGTCCCCACCCGGGCCAGAGTCAGTTGCATCGCTGGCTATGGTCGCTTTCGTCAGACAGTGGCGCTTTGACTCCCTGGCAGCCGAGGCCCGAGTTGCTGCCGGACATGCCCGGCAGTATTGAACAGCATCGCCCGTTACCTCAGGATGCCTATACACTGCGTTGCGCCCCGCAGGCCTTGGGAGCGGTCTGGGACGTGGTCGAACAACACGCTCAAACGACGCGTATCGAACTGGAGGCCGTCACCGATAACCCGCTACTTTTCGCCGAGGAAGATATCGTGCTGCATGGCGGTAATTTCTTCGGTCAGCAGTTGGCGTTTGCCAGCGATCATCTCAACAACGCCATCATCCAGATGGCGCTGTACAGTGAGCGGCGCATTGCCAGAATAACCAACCCCTTGACGAATAAAGGGTTGCCTGCGTTTATGCAGCCGCTGGATACCGGGTTGCACAGCGGCTTCATGGGAGCTCAGGTCAGTGCGACAGCGCTGGTTGCCGAGCTACGCAGCCAGGCTATGCCCGCCTCGATCCAGTCGATTCCCACCAACGCCGATAACCAGGATATTGTCCCGCTGGGGACTATTGCCGCGCGGCGTGCGAGCACTAGCCTGGAACAGCTTTATCAGGTGCTGGCGATTGAGGCGTTGGTGCTGGTGCAGGGCGCCGAGTTGAAGAACATGTCGTCGCTCAGCTTGGCTTCCTGGTCCCTGTGTGAATGGGTTCGTGAGCTTGCGGCACCGCTCGAACAGGATCGACCGCTTGCGGAAGACATTGCCAGGTTGGCAAAGGCGCTGGCTGACCCGGATCAGGTGGCTCCGCTGACAGCGCTTCTGGATACCGAGGGCTAGTCACACCAAGGTCGCCTCGCATGTAGTATCCGGTTACGCCAAGCTGGTCAAAACGAACAGGAGTCTAGCCGTGAAACTATCTCCCGCGTATCGCCTAGCGGCCACTATTCTGCACGGCTTTGACGAGTACCGTGCGCGCTTCAAACAGATTACCTTCGACGCCAGCCGCCGCTTTCGCGAGGCGGCATGGCGCGATGCCCAGCAGGCTTCGGCGGCGCGTATCAATCTCTACGGCGAAAAGGTGGAAGATACCCTCGGGCGTTTGCGGCGTACTTTCCCTCAAGATGTACTGGTTCATTGTGAAACCTGGGGCGAAGCGCGTCACCACTATGCGGAATTGATCAGCCAGCGGCTCGATTACGAATTGGCCGAAACCTTCTTCAACTCACTTTTCTGCTCGATTTTCCAGCATCGCCACATCCGCAATGAATGGATGTTCGTGTACAGCTCGCGGGAGGATGCCGCGCATCGCTCAGGCATTGAGTTGTGCCGTCGCTGCCCGGTGAATGCTGACTGGCCAAGTGCCCTGAGGTGGGCGCTGGAAGAAGCTCCGTTCGATAACCCCTTTGCCGATCTGGAACTGGATGTCGAGCTTGGGACAGCGTTACTGGAAGCCCAACTGCCCGCGGCGATATGGCAGGCCGACGATGCTCAGGTCGAGCTTTTGAAAAGTGTGTTCTATCGCAACAAAGGGGCTTATCTGGTCGGTCGTATCCTGGGCGGCGGCGAGCAGGTGCCGCTGGTGTTGCCGATCCTCCACGGCGAGGGCTTTGGCGAGCAGCAGGGCGGCGACCCTTGCCTTCATCTGGATACGGTGCTGACGGAAACCGATGAAGTCTCGATCATCTTCTCGTTTACCCGGGCCTATTTTCAGGTGGATGTGCCGGTACCAGGGGAGTTCGTTCAGTACCTGAAACAGCTGATGCCCCACAAGCCGGCGGGAGAGCTCTACGCCGCCATCGGTTTTTTCAAGCATGGCAAGACCGAGTTTTTCCGGGCGCTCAATCAGCAGGTGGCCAAGCGCGAGGACCAGTTTATCATTGCCCCCGGGGTGCGCGGCATGGTGATGGCGGTGTTCGTGCTGCCTACCTTCCGTACGGTATTCAAGATCATCAAAGACAAGTTCGATCCGGCCAAAGACGTGACCCACGCCGTGGTGCGCGAGAAGTATCGGCTGGTCAAACGGCACGACCGGGTCGGCCGTATGGCGGATACCCAGGAGTTCTCCAACTTCATCGTGCGCAAGGATCATTTCGATCCGGCGTGCCTGGAACATCTGCTGGAAGTGGCGCCCTCGACGGTCTCGCTAAAGGACGACAAGGTCATCATCAAGCACTGCTATACCGAGCGCATGATGACGCCACTGAATATTTACCTGGAGGAGTGCAGCGAGGACGAGCGGGCCACGGTGCTCAAGGATTATGGCAATGCCATCAAGCAAATGGCAGCGGCGAATATTTTTCCCGGGGATATGCTGCTCAAGAATTTTGGGGTGACCCGTCACGGTCGGGTGATTTTTTACGATTACGATGAGGTGTGCTACATCACCGAGTGCCGGTTTCGGCACATGCCGAAAGGCCAGGGGGTTGATGCATCCAGCTTATCGATCGGCCCCAACGATATTTTTCCCGAGGAGTTTGGCCCCTTCATGTTTGCCAATAAAGTGCTGCGCGATATGTTCATGGACCAACACCCCGAGCTCTTCGACCCCGACTACTGGCTGGAAGTACAAAAAGCGATTCGCGATGGCCGGGTCATTGATGTCTATCCGTATCGCAACAAGCAGCGTTTCGCGGGTACCGTGGGCCAGCTGGTATATTAGAAAGAACACACTAGTCAATCACGACGAGGACACTATGGCAGACGCCCCACACTTGGTGGTATTCACAGGTTCAGGTATCAGCGTCGAGAGTGGAATAAAAACCTTCCGCGCCAGCGACGGCCTGTGGGAAGAGCATCCAGTAGAGGAGGTGGCGACGCCGGAAGGTTGGCGGCATGACCCCGAGCGGGTGCTGGGGTTTTATAATCAGCGCCGGGAACAGATTCGCCGCGCCAAACCGAATGCTGCCCATAAAGCGCTGGCGGTGCTTGAGCAGGAGGGCTTCAAGGTCAGCGTGATTACCCAAAACATTGATGATCTCCACGAGCGCGCGGGGTCGCGCCATGTATTGCACCTGCATGGAGAAATCCTGAAGGCGCGGTCCTCGGTGGATCCACGGCTGCGTTATCCGCTGCCCAAAGGTGGCATTGAGCTGGGCGATATCTGCGACAAGGGCAGCCAGTTACGCCCGGACGTTGTCTGGTTTGGCGAATCGGTACCGCTGTTTGAAGATGCCTGCGAGATCGCAAGCCAAGCGGATTTTTTCCTGGTAGTGGGCACATCGCTTGCCGTGATGCCTGCCGCGTCGCTGCTGTCCTACATCGAGCTGGAGACGCCCTGCGCGCTGGTCGACCCCGATGCAGATGCGTTAACCCCGCCGGGCGTGCTGGCGATTAACACCACCGCCGGTGAAGGTGTGCCCGCGCTGGTCAACCAGTGGCGCAAGCAGGGCAATCTAATGTTGCCCTGAGCTTTCCAAAAACCACGCCTTCATGACGTCGGTGACCTGTACCATCTCCTTTTCAGAGGTAATGTAGGCGGGCATGGTGTAAAGCCAGCGGCCGATGGGGCGTAGCCAGACGCCGCGTTCGCGGGCGAAGCCTGCAACGCCTTTCAGTGCTTCAGCGGAGTGCGCTTCAATCACCGCCGTGGCGCCGAGTATCCGGACGTCGGCCACCGCCGGGTGCGCGTTGAGCGCGGGGTCTTCCAGCAGCTCGCGGCGCAGCCATTGGTTGAGCGTGGCGATCTTGCCAAGGTAATCCTCTTCCTCGAACACCCGCAGGCTTTCCAGCGCCACGCGACAGGCCAGCGGATTGCCCATGAACGTCGGTCCGTGCATGAAGGCGTGGTGCTCGCTGTCGCCGATAAAGGCGTCGTGTACACGGTTTGTAGCAAGCGTCGCGGCGTGGCCCAGATAACCGCCGGTCAAGCCTTTTGAGAGCACCATGATATCCGGTGTGACGTCTGCGTGGTCGGCGGCAAACAGCTTGCCGGTGCGGCCGAAGCCGGTGGCCACTTCGTCAAAGATCAGCAGTACCCCAAATTCATCACATAGCGCCCGGGCGCCGCGCAGGTAGTCCGGCGAGGTCATGTTGAGCCCGCCAGCGGCTTGCAACAGCGGCTCCATCAGCAGCGCGGCGATCTCATCATGGTGGCGCTCAAGCACCTCACGCAGAGCACTCAGATCGTGTTCCACCTGCTCGGGAGTGGCGTCATAAGGGGCGGTGGGCGCCGGGGCAAAATGGTGTTTGGGTAGCAGGCCCGTAAACAGACCGTGCATGCCTTCTTCAGGGTCGCACACCGCCATGCAGCCAGTGGTGTCGCCGTGGTAGGCCTTCATCAGCGAGAGCATCCTGCGCTTGCCGGGGGTGCCGGTGAGCACTTGGTACTGCAAGGCCATTTTCATCGCCACTTCCATGCCCACCGAACCGCTGTCCGAGTAGAACACGTGATTCAACCCGGTGGGGGTGATACGCACCAATTCACGGGCTAATTGATCCGCGGGCTCATGGGTCAAGCCACCTAGCATCACATGGCAAAGCTCACCGGCCTGCTCGCGGATGGCCGCCACCAGGCGCGGGTGGCCGTAGCCGTGAATCATGCACCACCAGGAGCAGGTGGCATCCAGCAGGCGTTCACCGCTCTCGAGTACAAAGTGAGCGCCGTCCCCGCCCACCACCTTGGGCGCCGACGTTTGATGTTTGAGATCGGCATAGGGGTGCCAGACAGGCGAGGTCATAGAGTCTCCAGCGGGCGTAACGGTAGCAGGGAAAGGAACGGCTGTGCCGTTTCAGGCGAAGGCTGTTCGAGATGCGGGATAACCCCCAGGCAGGGGGCCGCTAAGGTTCGCTTGAGCACGTCAAGGTTGTCAGCAAAGCGGGCCGACTCAGCGGCAAAGTCCGGGTCGACCACGCTGCCCACCCAGCCTGCAAGCGTCAGGCCGTCGGCGACAATGGCCTCGGCGCTGAGTCTGGCATGGTTGAGGCAGCCCAGCTTCAAGCCGACCACCAGAATCACCGGTAGGCCCATGGCGCAAGGGATGTCGCAAAAATCTTCGCGGTCGTTGAGCGGTACCCGCCAGCCGCCCGCGCCTTCGATCAGGCTCAAGTCCCGCGGCGTTTGCGCAAGGGTCGCGCTAACTGTTGTCACAATATCGCCGAGGTTAAGCGCTTGGCCTGCCTCGCTTGCGGCTAAGTGCGGCGCAATGGCGGGCTCAAACGCCCAGGGGTTGACCGTTGCGTAACTTACCGGCGGCATGCTTCGTACCTGCAGCGCCAGGGCATCACTGTTGCGCAGGCCTTCGGGGGTGACGCGGCTGCCCGAGGCGACGGGCTTCAAGCCCAGCGTGGTGAGTCCCTGCGCACTGGCAGTCGCTAACAGGGTGCTGGTCACCAGGGTTTTGCCCGCATCGGTATCAGTGCCGGTAACGAAGTAGGCGCTCATGAGGGTTTTTCCAGTTGCAGGGTAAAACACAGGTAGCTCACCGGCAGGCCTTGGGGCTCCCGCAGCGTTTCAAAGCGCTCGCGGGCAGCCTTCAGCTCGCGGCGGGTCAGACGCCGGGCGTGGGGCCTTGAGACCTGTGCACCAACGCCCTTGATGGAGGCCATCACGGCGTTCAGGTCGGGGTAGTGGAACCTGCGCCGCTCGACCTGCTGATGAATAGACGTCAGGCCGCTTTGATCAATGGCACGCGCCAGCTCATTCCGTTCGGGCGTTTGCAATAACGCCTCGGGGCGTTGCCAGGCATGGGCGACTTCGGCCAGCGTGCCGGGCAGTAGTGTCGTGAGATGGGCCTGGCCCCCGGGAGCAAGCACCCGCTGGAGTTCGTTCATCACCGCGCTGATATCGCGACACCACTGAATCGCCAGGTTGGAAAATGCCAGATCAAAGGATTCTGCGGCAAAGGGGAGCGCTTCGGCGTTGCCCAGCTGCCAACGAATATGGTTGCCGTAGCGGACCTGGGCTTCGGCCAGCATGCCGGGCGCAATATCCAGTCCTGTGACGTGAGCATGGGGGTAGCGCTCGGCAAGCCGCTGGGTCCAGTAACCGGTGCCGCAGCCCATATCCAACAGGCTCAACCCAGCGGTATCAGGCAAGGTGGCCCAAAGCGTTTCGCCGATATGTCGCTGGGCGTTGGCCAGGGCATCGTAGCGCGGGGCCGCGCGGGAAAACGCATGCGCGACGCTGGCCTGCCAGTTGGTAGGAGGCGGCGAGGTAGCGGTCGTGCTCATGGTTGCTCCTCGACGGCAAGTATCGCCTGCGCCGCGAGGGAGTCAGCCAGCTGAACGGGTTGGGAGAGCATCGGGCAATGCCCGGCTTTTGCCAGCGTTGCTGCCTTGTTCCGGACCGACGTGCCGACCAGCGGGTCGTGCTCGCCGATCAAACGCTTCACCGGGCAGGGGGCATTGTGTAGTCGCTGGCTGTTATCGATGGTGGCCAGCCAATCAAGCCCCTGGGCGAGCGTGCTGCGGTTAGCGCAGGGGGTATCACCCAGAAGCGCCCGCAGCTGTCGGTGGGCCTGGCGGGCGTTGGGTTCGCCCTGCGTTTGCCAGCGTAAAAAGTGCCGCCAGGTGGCGTGAGGGTCACGGGCAAAGGCGTGCCGAAAACTGGCAAGCTCTGACGAGGTGACGCCATCATTACTGTAAAACCGTTCGCCCACGCCGATCAGTATCAAGCCACGCGGTGGGGGGAGGTGATCAAGTAGCGCTGTGGCCAGTAGTCCGCCCAGTGACCAGCCGACCCAAATGGCGTCGCCGGGCAGTTGTCTGGCCATGGTGCTGGCTAACTGATCCAGTGTGGCGTTGTCGGTGTCGGGTAGGGCTGGCGCATCGCCGTAGCCCGGCCAGTCCACGGCGTGGGCTTCGACCGATGCGGGCCAGCAGCCCTCGAGTGGCTGCCAGATGCGTTGATCAATGCCCCAGCCCGAGAGGAGGACTAGGCGTTGTGAGGATGGGCGTGGCATCTTGCCTCCTCTTGCTGACAGAGCTTTAAACCTGCCAGTAGACGATCAATGTCGCAGCGGGTATGGCGGGCGCTCAGCGTGATGCGCAGACGCGCCTCACCCTTGGCAACCGTGGGTGGGCGAATTGCGCCGACCTGCAAGCCATGCTTGGCAAGCGTTGCCGACCAGCTCAGGGTACGGGCTTCGCTGCCCAATAGCAGTGGCTGAATCGGGGTCGTCGGCGTGCTTAGCGGTAGCCCCAACTGCAACGCCTCGCGGCAGAAGTAAGCGATGTTGGCGTTGAGATGGTCGCGGTGTTCGGGTTCACCCTGAACGATTTCCAGAGCTTGTAGGGTGGCGGCAGCAATACTCGGCGGCTGGGCGGTGGTGTACACATAGCTGCGGGCAAACTGGGTGATATGCTCGATCAGCGCGGCATCCCCGGCGACAAAGGCACCGGCGGTACCGAGCGCTTTGCCCAGGGTGCCGACCAGGATAGGTACCTCAGCGCTGCCCCAGAGAGTGCCCACGCAGCCGCTGCCATTGTCGCCCAGCACCCCGACACCATGGGCATCGTCGATCATCAGCCAGGCGCGGTGCTGCTGGCTCAACTGGGCCAGCGTGGCAATATCCGCCACATCGCCATCCATGCTGAACACGCCGTCGCTGACCACGAGCTTGTGCGGACACTCACTGCGAGTGAGCAGGCGGTTCAGATCGTGGGCATCACGGTGATGAAAGCGCCGCGAGCGGGCGCCGCTGAGCGTGGCGCCATCCAGCAGTGAGGCATGGTTGAGGCGGTCTTGAAATATCGCCGTGTCGGCGTTGGCTAACGCCTGCAACACGCCGAGGTTGGCCATATAACCGGTAGAAAACAGCAGGGCGCGCTCCCGGCCCGTCCAGCATGCCAAGGCGTTCTCCAGGGCCTCGTGAACCGCCAAATGACCGCTGACCAAATGCGATGCACCGGCACCCGCCCCGTAACGGCTCGCTCCCTCCGCCTGGGCCTCACACACCCTTGGGTCCTGGGCCAGGCCCAGGTAGTCGTTACCGGCAAAGTCGAGCGTACCCGCTGCCACGATTTGCCGGGTCCGCCAGCGTCGGGTCTGCTGGCGGTTGAAACGGGCCTCGGCCAAACGCTGACGCCACGCATCAGACACTGGCGTCGACCGCAAGCTCGGCCACGCGTTCTGCGCGGGCATGTTGTTCGGCCTGCTGGGCCAGGCGCTGGGCGTGAATCGCATCATCTTCGCAGGTTTCCCGGCGCTCCGGATGAAGGCCGAGTTTGGCGAAGAGCGCACGGTCAAGATCGGCCTGGGGATTGCCGGTGGTAAGCAGTTTGTCGCCATAGAAGATCGAGTTGGCACCCGCCAGGAAGGCCAGCGACTGGGTGGATTCGCTCATTTGCTCGCGACCGGCGGAGAGCCGGACGTGGCTTTGGGGCATCATGATGCGCGCCACGGCAATGGCGCGGATAAATTCGATAGGGTCCAGGTCTTCGACGTTTTCCAGCGGCGTGCCGGGTACCTTGACCAGCATGTTAATGGGGACAGACTCGGGGTGTGGGGACAGCCTGGCCAACTGCTGCAACAGGGCGCTACGATCCTGGGCGTCTTCACCCATGCCGAGAATACCGCCGGAGCAGACTTTCATGCCCGCCTCGCGCACGGTGGCCAGGGTATCCAGCCGGTCGCCAAAGGTGCGGGTGGTGATGATCTCGCCGTAATAGTCGGGCGAGGTGTCCAGATTATGGTTGTAGTAATCGAGCCCCGCCGTAGCCAGGCGGCTAGCCTGATCACTATCGACCATGCCCAGTGTCATGCAGGTTTCCAGGCCCAGGGCCTTGACCTGGCGGACCATCTCTTCCACCAGCACCAGATCCTTATCCCGCGGGCTTCGCCACGCCGCGCCCATGCAGAAACGACTGGCGCCCGCTTCTTTGGCCGCCTTGGCCTGTTCGACCACTTTTTCAACTTCCAGCAGCTTCTCTTTTTCCAACTGGGTATTGTAGTGGCCGGACTGGGGGCAGTACTTGCAATCTTCCGGGCAGGCGCCGGTCTTGATCGACAGCAGGGTCGAAATCTGCACCGCATTGGCGTCGAAATGCGCGCGATGCACCTGCTGGGCTCGGAACAGCAGGTCATTGAAGGGCAGCGCAAACAGCGCGTTGATCTCGTCCAGCGTCCAGTCGTGGCGGGCGGCGTCAGTCGGGGTATTGGCGGCAGTGGCGGTCACGGGTAAACCTATATTCTTTTGAAAGTTGACGAGACTTTATCGGCGACCCGGCTCAGGTGTCAACTAAGAAGAATATCCAGGTTTACAGCGGCGAGCATAGGGGGAGGGATCCAGCTGAGAGGGGTTCGTTTTGCGTGGGGACCTGCTTTATACTCGGCGCCCCTTGCCAATCGTGGGAGCGCAGATGTCAGTCTCTGAGTCCGGTACGCACAACGCCGATGCCGTCAGCCCAAACGTCGAGAGAGATCCGGCGACGGGGCATCCGCGTCCGCCCCGGCGGGAATTCAAGGCGCGGGGCAGCTTTGTCAGACGCTGTGAGGGCTGTAACCTGCCTGAGCTCAATTGCCTCTGCTCCTATCAGGTCAAGGCCGAAAGCCATGCCCAGGTGTGGTTGCTGACCCATCCTCTGGAGCACTATAAGCCAACCAACACGGGTCGCCTGATCGGCGACGTGCTGTCGCAAACCAAGGTGTTTACCTGGTATCGCACGGCGCCCGATGAGCAGTTGATGGCGCTGCTGGACGACCCGCGCTACGCGCCCTTTGTAATATTTCCCGATGATCAGCCCGACTATGCTGACCGCGTGGTGTCGTTGGCGGCGGTGAGTGACGCAAGGCAAAGCGGCAAGATTCCGGTGTATATACTGCTGGACGGCACCTGGCGCCAGGCACGGCGAATTTTCCGAAAAAGCCCCTACCTTGATGCGTTGCCAGTGCTGCCGCTGCGCACCGAGCGGGAGACCCGCTACCGTCTGCGCAAGCCTGCCTCCAAAGCGCATCTTTGCACCGCCGAAGTGGCTATCGAGCTGCTGCGGCAGGGTGGAGACACCTCCGCTGCGGAGGTGCTGGATGATTACTTTGAGGTGTTCAACGATAGCTATGCGGCGAGCCGGTCGTATCACAAGATCGACCCGCCGACGGCGGCGATGCAGCGCTTAGCAGCCTGTCGGACTTAACACTGATCTACTGCGAATCCATGCTTCTCGCGACGATCGGTCAAGCCCGACAGGCTGCTAGCCGCCAAACAGCGTACCGGCGATTCTGAAACCGGCTACCCAGGTACCCACCGCTGAACCGAGCGTGGCGAGAATAAATACCAGCAGCGTGCGCGACACACGGTTTTTCCACCAGCCTTTCAGGTTCACCACATCGTTGCGCAGGGTGGCAAAGTCGCGCACCTTGGGCTTGCGCATGTAAAGCTCGACCCCGGCGGCCACAAACCCGGCGCCAATCGTCGGGTTTAGCGACGTCAGCGGTGCGGCAAAGAAGGTGGCGATCACGGTGACCGGGTGGGCTAGAGCGGCGATGGTGGCGCCGGCAGATAAAACCCCGTTGATCAAAAACCATTCGGTGACAAGCTGCCAGCCCAGGTCGGTGTTGCGCGAGAAGCCAATGGCAAAACCGACCAATACCAGAGCGGTAATCAGCCAGGGAACCAGTTTCCAAATTTTAGACGGCGGCGGGGTGGCCTCCAGGGTGGCGATTTCTTCGCCAGGGTTGGCGGGCAGCGGCGCTTCAAGATGCTCGACGGTGCCCTTCAAATGACCGGCGCCCAGCACCACCAGCACGTTTCGGTAACCCCCTGAAGGCGTTTCTTCGGCAAGGCGCAGCGCCATATAGCGGTCGCGCTCGCGGATCAGCGGGTTATAAAGCGCTTCCGACTGGGCGGCAAATTCGCTGAACGTGGCTTCGAGCATATCGCCTTCCTTGAGCTTCTCGATATCTTCCTTCGAGACGTCTTCCCGGGAGAGCACGCTGCCGATCAAGCCGGTAAACAGCGAGAAGCGCTGCCACCAGGGCACATTGCGGTAAATGCGCCTGAGCGTGATACCGACGTCACGGTCGACCAGCAGCAACGGTAGCTGTTTGCCCTTGCAGGCCTCGACGGCGGCTCTCATTTCAGCCCCGGGCTGAATGCCCGATTGGTCGGCAATACGTTGTTGAAACGCCCCCAGAGCGAGGCTGGCGGCGACCATGCCGGCCTTGCCTTGCTTGAATACCTGGAAGAGGTCCTGCTCTCCCATGGCATCAGGGTTCGCCATGCTGTGGTGTCGGGCATCGCACAGCTCAATGGCAACGGCGTCAAAGCGGCCGGTGTCAATCAACTGGCGCACGTCGTTGGCGCTCTCTTCCGAGACGTGCGCGGTGCCTAGCAGCGTGTAGCGGGTATCGCCCACCGTAATCACGTTTATCGGGCCGCTGGTCGCGGGCAGTGCGTCGCTGTCGGGCACTGTTGATGTAACGTCTTCCTGGGTCATGACAACGTCTCGATTCAATAAATAAGCAGGCAGCGGTGGTGGGTTAGCGCCGCCAGAAGGCAGGCGTAAACAGTACCAGCACGGTGAAAATTTCCAAACGGCCCAGCAGCATGGCAAACACCAGAATCCATTTCGCGATACCGGGCATATCGCCATAGTGGCTGCTGGCTTCGCCAAGTGCCGGTCCCAGATTGTTCAAGGCAGAGCCCACGGTTGACCAGGCGGTGACCTGATCCACCCCTGTGGCCATGACGCCTACCAGCATCAAGAAAAACAGCAGCACATAGACCGAGAAAAAGCCCCACACCGCCTGGGCGATACTGTCGGGCACGCTGACTTTACCGACTTTAACGGCAATGACGGCGTTGGGATGGATCAAGCGCATGACCTCGCGCATGCCCTGCTTCATGATCAGAATGATGCGGATGACCTTCATCCCGCCTGCGGTGGAGCCGGAGCAGCCCCCCACAAAAGCCGCCACAAACAGCAGGAAAGGCAGGGCGCCCGGCCAGCCCGAGAAATCAGCCACGGCAAACCCGGCGGTGGTGGCAACGGAGACGACCTCAAACAGCGCATGGCGTAGCACGTCGATATCGCTGTAGGTGTTACTCAGCCATAGGGTGGTTACGGTAATGGTGGTCAGCCCGGCAAGAAACAGCATCAGAAACCGGGCTTCCGGATCCTGGAAGTAGTGTGTCAGGCGTTTTTCGCGCCAGGCGATAAAGTGCAGGCTGAAGCTGAACGCCGAAATCAGCATAAAGCCCACGCTGATCATTTCGATCGCGGCGCTGTCAAAATAGCCGATACTGGCGTCGTGGGTGGAAAAGCCGCCAATGGCTACCGTCGAAAAACTGTGCCCCAGCGCATCGAACCAGTTCATGCCAGCCGCCATATAGGCCAGCATGCAAGCCACCGTCAACGTGGCGTAGATATACCACAGCGCCTTGGCAGTTTCGGTGATGCGCGGGGTCAGCTTGGAATCTTTCAAAGGGCCGGGTATTTCCGTGCGGTAAAGCGCCATGCCGCCAACGCCAAGTGTGGGCAGAATCGCCACGGCCAAAACCACGATCCCCATGCCGCCCAGCCATTGGAGCTGCTGGCGGTAGTAGAGAATCGATTCGGGCAGAAAGTCGATTCCCGTTATGACCGTCGCGCCCGTGGTGGTCAGCCCCGAAAAAGACTCGAAGACTGCATCGGTCAAACCGAGCGCCTCATCGCCAAACAGCATCAAGGGCAGCGAGCCGAACAGGGCCAGCACGGTCCAGAACATGGCGGCGATAATGAAGCCGTCGCGCACGCGCAGCTCTTTTTGTGCGCGACGGTTGGGTAAGTAGAAACACAGCCCCGTCGCCACGGTAATGGCCATGGCCATCATAAAGGCGTCCCAAACGCCGTCGCGAAACCACACGGAAATCAGCATGGGGGGGAGCATGGTGAGGCTGAAGAGCATCAACAGCAGCCCCAGGATTCGTAGAATAACCCTCAGGCTCATGGCTGTTCTAGGCTCCCCTGGTCAATAAGTTGCGCGCCGAATTTAAGCATCAGAAGAACGTCAGCCCTACTTGGAACAAGCGCTCCACGTCGCGAATGCGCCGCTTGTCGATGACGAACAGGATGACGTGGTCTCCACTTTCCACCACGATGTGGTCGTGGGCGATCATCACCTCTTTACCACGCACGATCGCGCCGATGGTGGTGCCCTCGGGCAGGTCGATCTCGCGAATGGTGCGCCCGACCACCCTTGATGACTGCTTGTCGCCATGGGCGATGGCCTCGATGGCCTCGGCGGCGCCCCGGCGCAGCGAGTGGACGTTGACGATATCGCCCCGGCGCACGTGGGTCAGCAGGCTGCCGATCGTTGCCTGTTGAGGGGAAATGGCAATATCGATCTCGCCGCCCTGAACCAGATCGACATAGGCGGCGTTATTGATCAGCGTCAGCACCTTTTTGGCGCCCATCCGCTTGGCCAGCAGCGACGACATGATATTGACTTCATCGTCGTTGGTCAGCGCGCAGAAAATATCGCAGTCTTCGATGTTCTCTTCTTCCAGCAGCCGCTTGCTGGTGGCGCTGCCGTGGAGCACCACGGTACGGTCGAGCCGCTCGGAGAGCGTGGTGCAGCGCTCCAGGCTGTGTTCGATAATCTTGACCTGGTGGCTGTGCTCCAGATGCTCCGCCAGGCGCTCGCCGATATTGCCGCCCCCGGCGATCACCACGCGGCGGAAATCCCGTTCGACGCGGCGCAGCTCGCTCATTACCGCGCGGATATCGCGCCGGGCGGCGAGGAAGAAGACCTCGTCGTCGGCTTCAATGACGGTATCGCCACGGGGAATGATCGGTCGATTGCGGCGGTAGATCGCTGCCACCCGGGTATCCACGTTGGGCATATGGCGGCGTAGAAAAGCCAGGTCCTGTCCCACCAGCGGGCCGCCGTAGAACGCCTTGACGGCCACCAGTTGTACAAGCCCACCCGCGAATTCCAACACCTGCAGCGCGCCGGGGTGCTCGATAAGGCGGCGCACGTGGTCGGTGACCACCTGCTCGGGGCTGATCAGCACGTCGATGGGAATCGCTTCGTGGGCGAACAGCCCTTTGCGGGTCAGGTAGGCCGTCGCGCGCACCCGGGCGATTTTTGTCGGGGTACGGAACAGGGTATGCGCCACCTGGCAGGCGATCATGTTGATCTCATCGCTGCTGGTCACGGCAATCAGCATGTCGGCGTCTTCACAGCCTGCCTGACGCAGTACAATGGGGTAGGAACCCGCGCCGGTCACCGTGCGAATATCGAGCTTGGTATGCAGCTCGCGCAGCTTTTTGGCATCGGTATCGATGACGGTGATGTCGTTTTCCTCACGGGCAAGGTGCTCCGCGAGGGTGCCGCCGACCTGGCCGGCGCCGAGAATGATGATTTTCATTGCTGAGCATCGTTTCCGTTTAGAGCGCCAGCGATGCCTCGTTAATTGCGCGAGGCGGCCTATCGTGCGCTGCAATAAAGACGGCGGCCAGTGTAAACCAGCCGCCGCCGAAAAGCAGGTGGGGATTATTCCAGGGTAAAGCCAACCTTGATCGTGACCTGCCAGTGTGCGACCCGGCCATCTTCGATGTGGCCGCGGGTGTCGGTCACTTCCAGCCAGCGCATATGCTTGACGGTTTCAGACGCCTTGGCGAGCGCGCTCTGCACGGCGTCTTCAATTCCTTTTTCGGAAGAACCGGTTAGCTCAATGTGCTTATAGGTGTGATGACTCATGGTATCTCCATCCGTGTCATGAATTCACTGCCTGTCATTACGGAAAATGCGTTAGGCAGCCTGCTTCTCTAGTCTGGCATAAAAAAAGCCGTCGTGACTGCTCACTTCGGGGAACAATTGGCGCCCCTGGCCGCTGGGCATGCCCCAGGCGACATCGTCCGGCGTGGTGACGACAGCATCGGGTGTCCGGGCAAGAAATGCCTCGATTTGATCGGCATTTTCCTCTGGCAGCACCGAGCAGGTCGCGTACAGTAGTGTGCCGCCGGGGCGCAACATCGCCCAAAGATTATCCAGCAGCTGGCGCTGCAGAGTGGCGAGCTTGCCAATGTCGTCGGGGCGTCGCAGCTTCTTGATATCCGGGTGGCGGCGAATGACCCCGGTGCCGGAGCAGGGCGCGTCCAGGAGGATGGCGTCATACGGCGTGCCGTTCCACCAGTCGCGCTGGGTGGCATCGGCGTGCTGCAGGTCGGCGGTCAGGCCCAGCCGGCTCAGGCTGTCGTCAACCCGCCCCAGGCGCTGGTTGTCGCTATCGATGGCGGTGAGCGCGATATCGAACTGCTCCAGCAGATGGGCGGTCTTGCCGCCGGGCGCGCAGCAGGCGTCCAGCACCTGTGCGCCCGGGCGTGGCGCAAGCGCCGGGCCGAGCAGCGCCGCGCTCAGTTGGGCGGCCTCATCCTGGACGCTGACCAAGCCACGCTCGAAACCGGGCAGCGTGGCAACATCGCAGGGCTGCTCAAGGGTGATGCCATCCGGCGCGTGAACGCAGAGCTGGCCGCCCAGGCCGGTTTCAGTGAGCAGCGACAGGTAGGTTTCGCGATCCTGATGGCGCTGGTTCACGCGCAGCGTCATGGGGCCGGGCTGGTTATTGGCCTCGGCGATGGCCTGCCACTGCTCCGGCCATGCCTGACGCAGTGTTTTCAACAGCCAGGCGGGATGCTCGAGGGCGACGTGGGCATCGCGGTCGACCGTCGCCTCTAGGTCGGCGGCTTCACGCTGCAAGCGACGCAGACAGCCGTTGAGTACCCGGGTTGCCCAGTCCTTGCCGAGCAACCGCGCGGCGCCAGCGGTTTCACCCACGGCGGCATGGGCCGGAATGCGCATATACAGCAGCTGGTAGATGCCGATCAGTAGTAAGGCCTGAACATCGCTGTCGCGCTTTTTGAACGGCTGCTTAAGCAGTTGACCGGCCAATGCTTCCAGGCGCGGCAAACGCCGACAGGTGCCGTAGCAAAGCTCTTTGAGTAGGCTGCGATCCCGGGCGATCACGCTATGTTCATCCAGCCCCGCGAGGGATCCCTTGTCGGTGAGCACCGGTACGAGCCCCTTGGCGGCGGCGGCGCGTACTTCCAGGCCGCTGCCTTCTTTGGGTGCGCGAGGCTGATTCATGACGGTGCTCCTTCTTGCGGGCTGGGCCCCAGGCGCGTGCCCGGGATAAGGCGTGTCTGGCGGGCGTGGAGCAACTCGCGGGCTGGCAGCGCCTTACCCCCGGGAAGTTGGGCGCGGCTGACGCAAAGCACCTGGCGACCTTCGGCGCCACAGGCGATTCGCAAGTGATCCTCGTCGTGTTCGAGCAACATGCCGGGGGGGGTTGGCGACTGTTCACCGGGCTCGGCACTTGCCTTCAGCAGGCGCAAGCGGTCGTCGCCCAGGGCGCACCAGGCAACCGGCCAGGGGTTGAAGGCGTGAATGGTGCGTACCAGCTGTTCGGCAGACTGGCTGAAATCCAGCTCGGCCTCGGCCTTGGTGAGCTTGGCGGCGTAGGTGACGCCGTCTTCTGGTTGGGGCGACGCTGTAATTCGCCCTGTGTCCAGCTCGTCCAGCACCTGAACCAGCGCATTGGCTCCTTGAAGGGCCAGCCGGTCGTGCAGGTCGCCGCCAGTGGTCTGGTCGGTGATCGGCGTACGCACCTCAAGCAGCATGTCGCCGGTATCCAGGCCGGCATCCATTTGCATGATGGTCACGCCGGAAACGCTGTCACCGGCTTCAATGGCGCGCTGGATCGGCGCCGCGCCGCGCCAGCGGGGTAGCAGCGAGGCGTGAACGTTAAGGCAGCCCAGTCGAGGCATATCCAGCACGGCCTGGGGTAACAGCAACCCGTAAGCCACCACGACCATCACGTCGGCGTTCAGCGCTGCCAGGGTCGCCTGGGCATCGGCTCCTTTCAGGCTTTCAGGCTGGTGGACCGGCAGTTCATGCTCAAGTGCCAGGCGTTTGACAGGGCTTGGGGTGAGCTTGCGTCCGCGCCCGGCGGGACGGTCGGGCTGGGTATAGGCGGCGACCACCTGATGCTGGCTTTCCAGCAGGGCGGCCAGGCTTGAGGCAGCGAATTCCGGGGTACCCGCAAAAACAACGCGCAATGATGACATGGACACAGGGACCTGGCGGCAAAAGTAAACGTGACAGTAATCTTGGACAACAAGACGCGGTCAGGCGTCCTGCATCTGCTTGTGGCGCTTTTCCATTTTCTTGCGAATCCGGTCACGCTTGAGGGGCGACAGATAGTCGACAAACAACACACCCTCCAGGTGGTCGTACTCATGCTGAATACAGTGCGCCAGTAGGCCGTCGGCTTCAAGCGTGTAGGGCTCGCCGTTGCGATCCAGCGCTTTCAACTCCACGTTCAGGTAACGCGGCACTTCAGCGTAGTGCTCCGGAATCGACAGACAGCCTTCCGACAGCGGCTCTTTTTCGTCGCCGATGGGGGTATAGCTGGGATTGATAAGAACCAGCGGCTGGGAGTTGTCGTCGCTGACATCCATGACCACCACGCGGCGGTGAACGTCCACCTGGGTTGCGGCAAGGCCGATCCCCTTGGCGTCGTACATGGTTTCCAGCATGTCATCGACGAGCTTGCGCACTTCATCATCGACGCTTTGAACTGCTTTGGCCTTGGTGCGCAGGCGCTCGTCAGGGAATTCGAGAATGGCGAGTTTGGCCATGGCGTTGCTACCACCGTTGTGCTGAACTGAGTAATCGCTTGAGCAGTGCGTCAATGGGGTCGCATGCCCAAGTGCTTTATTTATGACCTGAGTACTTTATGATCGACCACTATATCATGCTGTCAATGTTCCGGGCATGCCTGCCCGGTGGTGCAGCGCGAATCACCCGCGTAATCGCAGGTAAAAAAACAGGGGGCAGGATGGGGGCTGGACAACGCAGGCGATATGGCGCGGGCGCTTGGTTCATCGGCGCACTGACGATATTGATGTCACTGGATGCGGGCGCCTGGGAGCGCGTTCGCGACTCGGCACCCGAGCGCTACACGGTGGCAGAGGGCGACACCCTCTGGGACATTGCGGGCCGGTTCTTGCATGCGCCCTGGCAGTGGCCTGAGCTTTGGCAGACCAATCCTGCCATTCGCAATCCACACCTTATTTACCCCGGCGATGTACTCACCTTAAGCGATTGCCAGGGCGATCCCTGCCTGTCCTTTTCACGGGAGCAGCGGGTAGTGACACTCTCGCCCAAGATGCGCACCGTGCCTCGCCGGGAAGCAATACCCCCCATCGACGCGAGTATTATCCGGCCGTTCCTGGGTGATCATCGTATCAAGGAGGGGGACCCCGCCGCCGACGCCATGGCTTATGTCGTGGCCGGTCACCAGGGACGCTTGATCAGCGGGGCGGGGGATTCGCTGTATGTGCGCGGGCAGGTGCCAAGGCAAGCGGACGTGGGTATTTATCGGCCCGCCGACACCTATACGGCTAACGATGGCACGGTCCTGGGTACCGAACTGATCAAGATCGGCGAGGCCCGCTACCTGCGCGCCGATGCGGATGTCGCCCAGTTGAGAGTGCTGAGCGCCGCACAGGAAATACGCAACAACGACCTTGTCTTGCCGCTGGAAACCTCGCCACTGAATGACGACATGGTGCCCCGTGCACCGCGCAATGCGTTATCCGGGACATTGATCGGCGTACCGGGCGGGGTGCGCTTTATCGGCCGTCTGCAGGTGGTGACGATCGACTTAGGCACGCTGGATGGCGTCCAGGCCGGGCATGTCTTCCAGATTGCCGAGCAGGGTGAGGTCGTCAATGATCCACGTAGCCAGGAGCCGCTTAGGTTACCTGACGAGGCCGCCGGCACCTTGATCGTCTTCAACCCCTATGATCACGTGAGCTATGCGCTGGTGATGGAGGCCTCCCGAGTGCTGGAGGTTGGTGATCTTGTAAGGACGCCGCCGCGCTAGATCAGTTGGGTCAATCGTCGATAGGTGGAATGAGGAGAGGTAATGGATACCAGGGAATGGTTAGTGGTCAATGCACTGCCGGGGGTGGGGGCCCAACGAATCGCTGAGCTGGTGGCCCAACAACCGCAATGGCCACAAGGGTGGCTGGCGGGTTTGCCCAGCAAGGCAGCCAGTGCGCTTCGATTGTGGTGTGAGCACCCCACAAAAAGCCCCCTGCAACGTGAGGTCGAGACGAGTCTGACCTGGCAGTCCAGTGCGCCAGGGCGCACGCTTTTGCACCGCGACCACCCCGCATGGCCAAGGCTACTCAATCAAATACCTGATCCGCCAGCCGTCCTCTGGGCGCAGGGCGACCTGGGCGCCCTTGAGCGACCGACACTTGCCATGGTGGGCACGCGTCGGCCGACATCGGAAGGCACGTATAATGCGCAAACTTTCGCTCGGGAATTGGCCGAGCGAGGTTGGAGTATCGTCAGCGGAATGGCCTTAGGGATTGACGGGGTGGCCCAGCAAGCTGCCCTGGACGCGGGCGGTAGCAGCGTAGCGGTATTGGGCTGCGGGATTGATGTGATTTATCCCGCCCGCCATCGCGCGCTGTATCAACAGCTCAGCGATTCGCCGGGAGGACTGGTGCTGGCTGAACATCCGCCGAGCACCAGGGCCCACCCGGCTTTTTTTCCGCGCCGTAACCGTATCGTGACAGGTTTATCGCTGGGTACGCTGGTGGTCGAAGCGGCCGAGAAAAGCGGCTCGCTGGTCAGCGCCCGCCTGGCCATGGAGCAGGGCCGCGATGTGTTTGCCCTGCCCAGTTCGTTGCACAATCAGCAGGCACGTGGCTGCCTGCAGTTGTTGCGCCAGGGGGCGGCAATGGCCTGCGACCCCGAGGATATCGTCAGCGAGCTGCAGCATTGGGCGAGCGAGTTTCTGCCCGCCCCAGGGGTAGGTATCGCTGCCCACCGGTCGGCAACTGACACCGCAGTCGAACCGCTGCCCGATGCGCTGCTCGGCTTGCTGAGCGCCTCCCCCACGCCCATCGACGCGCTGGTTCAACAAAGCGGCAGCTCGGTGAGTGACTGCCAGCAACGTCTGCTGATGCTGGAAATCGAGGGCTGGGTCGCATCCCGGGCGGGTGGTTGGGTGCGTTTACCCCGGCCATGATAAGATAATGTTTCCTTTACCATAACGGGTGGAGACTTCATGACGACAGCGGCTGAACTGGATAAAGCCGTTCGCGCATTGCGCAACGGTGGCGTTATTGCCTGCCCAACGGAAGCGGTGTGGGGATTAAGCTGTGACCCTGACAACGACGAAGCGCTGGCTCAGTTAATGCGCTTGAAGGCCCGCGATCCAGCCAAGGGCGTGATTCTGGTGGCGGCATCGATTGGCCAGTTTCAGCCGTGGCTCACACAGTTGCCGCTGGCCCTGCATGCACCATTGATTGCCAGTTGGCCGGGGCCGAACACCTGGCTGGTGCCGGATAACGGACGCAGTCACGGTCTGGTCCGCGGTGCGCACAGTAAAGTGGCGCTGCGGGTCACTGACCACCTGCTGATGCAGGCGCTTTGCGACGCCTTTGGTGGCCCGCTGGTATCGACCTCTGCCAACGTGGCCGGCGATCCCCCGGCGACCAATGCAGATGACGTCAGGGCGGTGTTTGGCGACCAGTTGGCGGCGATCATCGACGGCGAGCTAGGCGGTAACGAACGGCCCAGCAAGATCCGGGATCTCGTCAGTGGCAGCGTGATACGCAGTTAATCGATCATCAGGAGACGACGTGGCGCACGAACATCTGGATACCGTCAAGAACTACCTGCTGGATCTGCAGGAACGTCTTTGCGAGGGGCTGGCAAGCGCCGACGGACAGGCAAACTTCAAGCAGGATGAATGGGACCGTGAAGAAGGCGGCGGTGGCCGCTCGCGGGTAATCGAAAATGGCGGCGTGTTTGAAAAAGGTGGCGTCAATTTCTCGCATGTTTTCGGTACCCAGTTGCCGCCCTCGGCCACAGCCGCACGACCGGAACTTGCCGGGCGCAGTTTTCACGCGGTCGGGGTTTCCTGGGTGCTGCATCCGGAAAATCCCCATGTGCCCACCAGCCACGGCAACGTACGATTCTTTATCGCCGAAAAAGCGGGCGAGCCGCCGGTCTGGTGGTTTGGTGGCGGCTATGACTTAACGCCGTTCTACCCGGTGTTTGACGATGTAGTGCACTGGCACAAGGTAGCTAGCGCGGCCTGCGCACCGTTTGGGGACGACGTTTACGCGCGCTACAAGGCCTGGTGCGATGAGTACTTCTATCTCAAGCACCGAGGGGAAACCCGAGGCGTGGGTGGCTTGTTCTTTGATGATCTCAACGACGGCAGCTTTGAAGACTGCTTTGCTTTTCAACGTGCCGTCGGCGACAGCTTTCTGGACGCCTACCTGCCGATTGTCGAACGTCGTCGTGGCGATGCCTGGAACGAGCAGCAGCGTCAATTCCAGCTTTATCGCCGCGGACGCTATGTCGAGTTCAACCTGGTATGGGATAGAGGGACGCTGTTTGGCCTGCAAAGCGGGGGGCGCACTGAGTCCATTCTGATGTCGATGCCACCCTTGGCCCGCTGGGAATATGCGTTCACCCCGGAGAACGATAGCCCCGAGGCGAAGCTCAATGAGTATCTTGTGCCCCGCGACTGGCTCGACGAAGCCACCGCAACGCGTGGCGAGGAGGTTCTATGACCGATCGTTACGCCGTCTTTGGCAATCCCATTGGCCACTCCAAATCTCCCATGATTCACGCCGACTTTGCCGATCAAACAGGGGAGGACATCGACTATACCGCCATGGAGCCGCCGATAGGCGAGCTGGCGGCGGCGTGGCAGGCGTTTTGCGCCGAGGGTGGACGAGGTGCCAATGTGACCGTGCCGTTCAAGGCGGATGCTTTCGCGCTCTGCGATACGCTGAGCCATCGTGCCCGTCGGGCAGGGGCAGTGAATACGCTGATTCTGGGCGGTAATGGCCGCACCTACGGGGATACCACCGATGGCGTTGGCCTGGTTCGTGATCTGGCTTATCACCGTGTGGCGCTAGCGGGAAAGCGTGTCTTGATAGTCGGCGCAGGCGGCGCCGTGCGCGGTATTCTGGAGCCCCTGCTCGGTGAGCAGCCCAATGAAATGGTCGTGGTCAATCGCACGGCAGAAAAAGCTCGGCAACTGGCCGATGATTTTGCCGACTTGGGGCCGATCAAGGGCGGTGGTTTCGACGCTCTGGAAGGCAAATTTGACGTGGTCATCAATGGTACCAGCGCCAGCCTTTCGGGCGACTTGCCGCCGCTACCCGACGAGCTGTTTGCCAATGGCGCCTGGGCCTATGACATGATGTACGGTGTCGAGCCGACGGTGTTTTTAAAGTGGGCCGGGCCCCGAGGGGCGAAACTCCTGGACGGACTGGGCATGCTGGTCGAGCAGGCGGCAGAAGCGTTTTACCTCTGGCGCAAT
The DNA here is from genome assembly GCF_015767635.1 of Halomonas sp. A40-4. Taxonomy (GTDB): domain Bacteria; phylum Pseudomonadota; class Gammaproteobacteria; order Pseudomonadales; family Halomonadaceae; genus Vreelandella; species Vreelandella janggokensis. Next base: position 618,191 of record NZ_CP065230.1, read on the forward strand.
CAGCGCCCTGATACAGCGCCGGTTCGGGCGCGGCTGCGTCAGTCACTGAACTACGAATAGCTGAACTGTGCTAGCTGGATATAGCTAAGGAGCGACTTTTCGGGGTCACCCGAGGGCCGTAACCCTGATGAACCGCCGCTGCCGAGAGGCAGCGGCGGTTGTTTATTATGGGCGTGGACAGTTGGGCGTGCGGCCGTTGTTGCGCGCCTGTTCAAAGGTGGCCATGGCATTGCTCATGCTCGCTTGCAGCCCTTCAATCCGCTGGCCTTGGCTTGGGTGGGTCGACATCCAGGCCGGCGGTGCGCCACCGCCAGATGCTTGCTGCATGTTTTGCCACAGCGTGACGCTCTCACGCGGGTCAAACCCGGCCCGGGCCATCAACTCCAGGCCAATGGTATCCGCTTCGCTTTCATGGCGACGCGAGAAGGGCAGCATGATGCCGTATCGTGCCCCCATGCCAAGGACGCCCATCAGCTGCTCACCACCTGCGCCTTCCAGGCCGGAAGCGCTGGAAATGACGGAAAGCCCCAGTTGGGTCGCGCTTTGGGTCGATGCCCGCTCATTGGAGTGCTTGGCGAGCACGTGGCCGATTTCGTGGGCGACCACTGACGCCACCTGGTCCTGATTGGTGGCGATATCCAGCATGCCGGTATGTAAGCCCATATAGCCGCCGGGTAGCGCAAAGGCGTTAGGCTCTTCAGCCTCGAAGACACGGATTTGCCAGTCCATCTGCTGCTGGTCCTGAGGGAGTTCCGCGACAATGGCATTGGCAATGCATTGCGCGTAGCGCTGGCTTGCCTGACCGGCACTGGGCAATTCCTGCTGATACTGGTTAAAGGCCTGGCTACCCATGTTGTTGAGTTCCTCGTCGGATAACAACAACAGCTGTGAGCGCCCGGTAGGCGATGTCGAACAGGCCGCAACAGCAAGACACAGGGCCGTAATGGCGAGAGGGCGAAACCAGCGCATGGTGTATTTCCTTTTGTGAAAGTGAATTCCTTGCCCCAAGATAACGGCTGTACAGGGTAAATCAATCCTCATGCGAATAATTCACCAAGAGAGTCGTTATGGATGCCGAATTAAGCCAGCGCTTAACCCACTTACTCGATCGACTGGACCATTGGTTACCACCCGCAGCCGAACCGGTTAATTGGCAGACGGAAGTCGCCGCGCTGTGGCAGCGTCACCCGCTGGGCGGGCGTCTGGTGGCGGTGCCGCCAAGGGATGCGCTAGCGCTTGACGACCTGCTGGGCATTGAACGGCAAAAGCAGGCGCTGGTGGATAATACCCGGGCGTTTCTACAAGGCTTGCCGGCCAACCACGCGCTACTTTGGGGCGCGCGAGGCAGCGGCAAGTCGTCGGTGGTACGCGCGCTGCTTAACGCACTGGCAGGTGAGGGGCTACGCCTGGTTCAGATTGACCGCCATGAACTCGCCAGCTTGCCGGTACTGGTCGAACAGCTGCGTCATCAGCCACAACGCTTCGTCGTGTACTGTGACGACCTCTCTTTCGAGGGCAACGACGATGCCTACAAGGCGCTCAAGAGCGTACTCGATGGGGCGCTCACCGGCCCGCCGGAAAACGTATTGCTGTATGCCACCTCGAACCGTCGTCATTTGCTGCCCGAATCGATGGACGACAACAGCGGCTCGCAGCTGGTCGGTGAGGAATTGCACCATGGCGATGCGGTGGAGGAGAAAATCTCGCTGTCGGACCGCTTTGGGCTATGGCTCAGCTTTCATCCCTTTAACCAGGCAACCTACCTGGACGTGTGCGCTCATTGGGTCGCGCGGGTCAGCAGCGAAAACGTCAGCTGGGATGATGAGGCGCGTGCTGAAGCGCTGCGCTTTGCGACCCTGCGAGGCGGTCGCAGCGGCCGCACTGCCTGGCAGTTTGCGGCCCACTGGGTAGGCCGCAAGGGATTGCACGACAAGGCTTAGACGTTTAACGGCGGCTTTTGCGTGCCTCTTTGGTACGGTTGAGCTCGCGCTTTTTGGCTTTTTCCTTGTCGCTGGCGCCTGCCATGTGATCGAAGGGATTGTTGCCGGAGCGAAACTCGAAGCGCATGGGCGTGCCGCGCACTTTCAACACCTTGCGGAAGGTGTTCGTCAGGTAGCGGCGGTAGGCGTCCGGCAGTGCCTCGGTCTGATTGCCATGCACGACGATGATCGGTGGATTGCTGCCGCCCTGGTGGGCCATGCGCAGCTTGATGCGTCGCCCATGGATCATCGGCGGCGGGTGCTGGCTGACGGCATCCTGAAGCAGCGTGGTCAGGCGATTGGTGGACCAGTGGGCGTTGGCGGCATTGAAGGCTCGCTCGATCGACGGATAGAGATCGCCTACCGCCGTGCCGTGCAGCGCCGAGATAAAGTGCATCTCGGCATAGTCGGCAAAGCCCAGGCGGCGCTTGATCTCGTTACGCATCTTGTCCTTGGCTTCGCTTTCCAGTCCGTCCCATTTATTGACGGCCAGCACCAGGGCACGGCCGGAGGTAAGCACGTAATCGAGCAGGTGCAGGTCCTGCTCGACCAGCCCACTGCGCGCATCCAGCACCATGACCGCCACATGGCATTCCTTAATGGCATCCAGGGTCTTGATGATGGAAAACTTTTCGGCCACTTCACTGACGTTCTTGCGTCGCCGGACCCCGGCGGTATCAACCAGCACATAAGGCTTGCCGCGGCGCTCGAAAGGAATCTCGATGGCGTCACGCGTGGTACCGGCTTCATCGAAGACAACCACACGCTCTTCGCCCAGCAGGCGGTTGACCAGCGTCGATTTGCCCACATTGGGCCGCCCGATCACGCCGATACGAATGCCCTTGGTGCCGGTGTCGGCGGGTATGTCGGCATCGCGTTCGGGGAAGGGCTCGAGCACCGTATCCATCAGGGTCGAGACGTTGCGACCGTGAGCCGCCGCAATCGGCCATGGGTCACCCAGGCCAAGCGACCAGAAATCGCCCATGGCCGAGTGTTCTTCCAACCCATCGGTCTTGTTGACCACCAGCCAGGTTTTCTTCTGGTTGACCCGCAGGTGGTTGGCAATGGCCTCGTCGGCCATGTTCAAACCTGCCCGCGCATCAACCATGAACAGCACGATATCCGCTTCGTCGATGGCGGCCAGCGATTGCTCCGCCATGGCCGCATCGATGCCTTGTTCGTCGCCGCTGATGCCGCCGGTGTCGATCACCGTATAGGCTTTATTGCCCAGCATGCCGTTGCCATACTTGCGATCACGGGTCAGGCCAGGAAAGTCGGCGACCAGCGCATCCCGCGAGCGGGTAAGGCGGTTAAACAGCGTCGACTTGCCCACGTTAGGGCGGCCAACTAGCGCAATCACAGGTGTCATGGAGAGACTTCCAGCGTTTCAAAATGTCCGTCATTGGCCAGCACGTGAATCACGTCGCCTTCAGTGACCGCCGGGACGCTAATGCCCGAGCTGTCGACTTCGGTGCGACCCACCAGCTCACCTTCGCGGGCGTCGATCAGGTGCACATAGCCTTCAAAGTCACCCACCACCACACGCCCGTCAGCGAAGGCGGGGGCCGTCAGCCAGCGATCTTCCAGGGCGTCGTTGCGCCACACTTCCTGGCCATTGGTGCTGTCAATGGCGACCACGTGGCTGTCGTCGGTGACCACAAACAGCAGGTCACCCACCAGTAGGGGCGTGTGGCGGCTGGAGAGCTCGCGTTCCCATATAACATTGCCGCGGGTTGCCTCCAGTGCCACCAGCTGGCCGTTATAACTGGTCACGAACAGGCGGCCTTCGCGGCTGAGCACAGGCTGACCGGCAAGATCGACAAGGCGTTCGACTTCGCTGCGACCTTGCGGCGTGGCGATTTGCATATCCCACAATGGCTGGCCGTTACGGTTGTCGATGGTCGTCAACCGGCCGTTGGCCAGGCCGACAAAGCTGACGGGCTCGATAACCATCGGCGTGCCGGTACCGCGCAGTGTCAGTGACGGCAGTGAACCGGAAAAGACCCAGCGTTCGTCACCGCTTGCGCGGTCAAGGGCGGTCACCTGGCCGTCGATGCTTTGCACGACCAGCAATTCCGGGTTGGCCTGGGGGGCTGCCAGCACTTCGCTGGAGACCCGCGAGCGCCAGTTAACGCTGCCATTGCTTTGGTCCAGGGAAATGACTTCGCCGTTGCGCGTGCCCAGATAGACCTGTCCGGCAATCGCGGTCAAGGCACTGGAAATCGGCGTGTCCAGGTCGACTTCCCAGCGTTCTTCGCCGTCGTCGGCGCTAAACGACATCACCACGCCTTGCGCGTCGGCGGCGAAGACGTTATCGCCTTCGCGCGCTGGTGCAATGGGGTAACGCGCTCGACCCAGGCCGTCGCCTACGTCCTCTTCCCAAAGCGTCTCAAGGGTTGAGGTTGCTTCGAAACTTTTAAGCTCTTTGGGCGTGTAGGCGGGTTCGCTTTTGCTCGCACAGCCAGCCAGGAGGGCCAGTGCAGCGGCGCCCAGGGCCACACGCATGGCGGGGGTTGAAAAGGTGCGTTTCGAAAATGTAGATCTTGAAAACATTGATGTTGAAAACAGGGGGGTCATTGAGCTGTCTCCTCAGCGCCGAGATCGTCAAGCTTGAACTGCACGCCGTATAGCGGCTGGCCTTGTTGCTGTGCCAGCTCGAGAGCATCCTGCCAGGCGTTGCGAGCCTGATCGTTCTGGCCAAGTGCCATGTAAGCGTCGCCTCGCACGTTGGCTTGTTGGGCTGCCAGGGGTTCGGTGATCGGTTCATCGAGTAATTCGAGCGCGCGTTCGGGGTCCTCGTTGGCAATGGCGAGACGCGCTAACCGCAGCCAGGCAAGGCTTTGCACATAGCGCCGCGATGAGGATTCCGCCACCTGGGTAAGCGACTCAACGGCGCTGTCCAGGTCATCCTGCTGGACAGCCAGGCGGGCATCAAGCAGCAAGGCCAATTCAGCGTACAGGGTGTCGTCATGCTCACTGACGATCTCGTCGACCATCTCACGGGCTTCACTGAGCTGGTCGCCTTCGAGCTCGTTGCCAGCGGCGAGGCTAACCAACTGCTGATAGCGTACTGAGGCCGCCTCGGCTTTGTCGGCTTGATAATCCTGCCAGGCGTTCCAGCCGAATACGCCGGCTGCCGCCAGTGCAGCGCCAGCGATCAGTGACGTGCCGTTTTCTTTCCACCAGCGCTTGATCACATCCAGCTGTTCGTCTTCGCTTCTATCCGCCACGGGCGGTCTCCTATTCAGCAATAACCGCCGCTTACGGCAACGGTCATGATGGGTTGAGAGGCAGGCGATGCCTGCCACCCGTTTATGGTGTGTTGGGCAGCTGCTCGCTGAGCGTGTGGGCCAGCATTGCCTGGGGAACGCGTTGCTGTGCCTGGTCGTCGCGCAGGGCCTTGAGCGTGACGGTGTGCTCGGCTATTTCGTCTTCGCCAAGCAGCAGGGCATACGCGGCACCGCTTTTATCGGCTTTTTTCATGCGGCTCTTGAAACTGCCGCCGCCGCAATGCAGTTGCAGGCGAAGCCAGGGCAGTTCACTGCGAAGCTGCTCGGCCAGGGTGATCGCGGCGACCGTCGCGGTATCGTCCATCGCCAGCACATACACGTCGCTACCCGCTTCGTCGGGTATTAAATCAAGGGTCTCGAGCAGCAGAATCAGGCGCTCAACACCCATGGCAAAACCAACGCCTGGAGTGGGTTTGCCGCCCAACTGCTCGACGAGGCCGTCGTAGCGGCCGCCAGCGCATACGGTGCCCTGGCTGCCCAGCGCTGTCGTGGTCCACTCAAAGACGGTGCGCGAGTAGTAGTCGAGACCGCGAACCAGCCGTGGGTTGATGACATAGGCAATACCCGCCGCGTCGAGCATGGCTTTTAGCTGCTCAAAGTGGGCCTGCGAGGGCTCGTCGAGGTTATCCAGCAAGCGTGGTGCGCCGTCGAGCATCTCCGCCATGGCAGGGTTCTTGGAGTCGAGAATGCGCAGCGGATTGCTGTTCAGCCGCCGCTTGGCGTCCTCGTCGAGGACGTCGCGGTGCTGCTCGAAATAGGCGACCAGCTTGTCGCGGTAAGCCGCGCGGGCTTCGCTTGAGCCCAGCGAGTTAAGCTCGAGGGTGACATGCTCCATCAGCCCCAGCTCTTTCCACAGCCGAGCAGAGAGCAGAATCACCTCGGCATCAATGTCCGGGCCTTCAAAACCGTAAGCCTCGATACCGACCTGGTGAAACTGGCGGTAGCGGCCCTTCTGGGGCCGCTCATGGCGGAACATCGGCCCCTGGTACCACAACCGCTGGGTCTGGTTGTACAGAAGCCCGTTTTCCATGGCCGCGCGTACGCAGCTGGCGGTACCTTCGGGACGCAGGGTAAGGCTGTCTCCGTTTCGGTCTTCGAAGGTATACATCTCCTTTTCGACAATGTCGGTGACTTCGCCGATGGAGCGTGCAAACAGCGCCGTCTGCTCGACGATCGGCGTGCGGATTTCCGCAAAACCGTAACGCTGCATCAACTGGCGGACTATTCCTTCAAAAAATTGCCAGCGAGGGCTCTCGCTGGGCAATAGATCGTTCATGCCTCGAATGGCTTGAATTTTTTTTGCTACAGACTTGCTCAAGGCAAACTCCCTGGGTCGGCTATCCCGCGTCGTGCTTAAACGCTGCGGGCGATCGTGTTGTCTTCCTGCTGCTGTTTTTCACGTACTTTGTCGCGGATCAGCCGCTCCAAGTCATCGACAAGGTGGTCGTTGCGCAATTTGCTGGACGGCTTGCCGTCGATATACACCAGGTTGGCGGGGCTGCCGCCGGTCAGGCCAATGTCGGTTTCCTTGGCTTCGCCAGGCCCGTTGACGACACAGCCAATGACCGACACGTCAAGCGGTGTCATGACGTCTTCCAGCCGTTCTTCAAGCTGGTTCATGGTGCTGATGACATCGAAATTCTGCCGCGAGCAGCTTGGGCAGGCAATAAAGTTGATGCCTTTGGAGCGCAGCTTGAGGCTCTTCAGCATGTCATAGCCGACCTTGATTTCCTCCACCGGGTCAGCCGCGAGCGAGACGCGAATCGTATCGCCAATGCCATCCATCAGCAGCATGCCAAGGCCGATGGAGGATTTGACCGTGCCGGAGCGTAGTCCGCCGGCTTCGGTAATACCCAGGTGGAGTGGCTGTTCAATGCGCGTTGCCAGGTCGCGGTAGGCGGCCACGGCCATGAAGACATCCGAGGCCTTGACGCTGACCTTGAAGTCGGGGAAATCCAGGCGATCCAGGTAGTCGATATGGCGCATCGCCGATTCGACCAGGGCTGCCGGTGTCGGTTCGCCGTATTTCTTCTGCAGGTCTTTCTCGAGAGACCCCGCGTTCACGCCGATACGCAGGGGAATGCCGTGCTCGCGAGCCGCGCTGACTACCGCGCGGACGCGGTCTTCCCGACCAATGTTGCCAGGGTTGATGCGCAGGCAGTCAACACCCAGCTCGGCCACGCGCAGGGCGATTTTATAGTCAAAGTGGATGTCGGCGACCAGCGGCACGTTGGCCTGGCGCTTGATTTTGCCAAAGGCCTCGGCAGCGTCCATGTCGGGTACTGACACGCGAACGATATCAGCCCCGGCTTTCTCTAACTGGGCTATTTGCGCAACGGTTGCCTCGACGTCCAGTGTGTCCGTGTTGGTCATGCTCTGAACGGCGATGGGCGCATCTCCGCCAACGGCAACGTTCCCCACATGGATTTGGCGCGAAGCCCGGCGCTTGATGGGCGAATGAGCGTGCATAAGTCGGTTACTCTCCCAGAGTGAAGCGAGCCACGTTGTTGGCGCCTGCGCGCGAGGTCAAGTCGACGTCTTCGCCTTGATAGCGCATTTCAACGCCAGTGACGTTGCCCACTGTGAGCCGGAACGGTGGCTGACCTTCGACACTGGCAGACGTGCCAGGTTCTTGAAGTCCTACCAGCACGCGCTGGTTGTCAGCATCGATAATTTCGGTCCATGACTGTTCGTTGAAGGTCAGCGTCAGAAGGTTAGGGTTGGCGTCGTTGTTGCCGTCATCGTTGCTGCTGTCATCATCCTCGCTATCCGTGGTTGCCAGATTGTTGGCCTGAGTCGCCTCATCGCCATCGGCCAGCGATGCAGGGTCAGGCTCGGTTGAGGAGGTATCGTTACTGGTTTCGCTGGTATCGTCCGCGGTGTTTTCAGCGGCAAGATTGCTCTGTGCTGTGCTGGTGTCATCTTCAGCGACCAGGTCGTCAAATGTCGGTGCTTCTTCTTCGGGGTCGCTGGACGAAACAGCCGGTTCAGTCTGCGTGGGCTCGCTGGATAAATCCCCTGCCTGATCCTGCTCTGCGGGTGCGTCCATTGATGACGATGAATCCAGGTCGGGGAGCTCGCTCCCCCCGCGGCTCTGCCACCACATGACGGTAACGGCAATCAACGCCACGATGACCAACAACGTGACCAGCTTGAACAACCAGGCGCCCAGGCGTGAGGGCGGCTTGGTGACGGCTACCGGCGTGACTTTGCGTTCAACATCGGCTTCGCCAAAGCGTGCCCGGTAAGCTTCGAGTATCTGTCGCTCATCGAGGTCGAGATACTTGGCATAGGCCCGCAGATAACCGCGGCGATAGGTCACCACCGGGATTTCGCTGTAATCATCGCGCTCGAGACCATCCACGACGGCAGGGCGCAGGTTCAGCGCCCGAGCGGCATCGTTCAGGTTGATGTCGAGTTGTTTACGTCGGCGGGCCAGCAGCTCGCCGGGGGAGTCATTAACGTCTGGGGTATCGCTCGATTGTGACAGTGTCTCGCTCATGGCTGAGCATCCTTCATTAAATAATCGGTGATCAGGGCGTCCATCGCTCAATTGGCTCTCAGCTGACGTTGATAGTCGGCCACAGCGGCGCGATCGCCTCGGGCTTCGGCAATATCAATGGCCAGCGTCAACGCCTCCTGGCTCGGCCCGGCAAGCTGCAGGTGCTTTTGCAGCGGAGACCATGCCTCGGCGTAATTGCCCTGTGAATATTCGAGTTCAGCTAACATTAAATAGCCGCGTGGGTTGCGCGGATCGATTTGTTGCGCGCGTTTAAATCGCTCGCGCGCTAATTCGGTCTTGCCCAGGGCCATATAGCATTGCCCTAAATTGGCAAAAAGTTGGGTGCGATTATCGTACTGGGCATCCCGGGAAGCGATTTCCAGTTGGTTGCAGGCGGCTTCCACTTGCCCCTCTTGGTAAAGAAACGCGGCGTAATTGTTACGCGCACGGGTAAACTCGGGCGCCGTCTCGATAGCACGTTGGAAATGCTGGTCAGCCAGGTTGCTTTCCCCTTGCTGCTGGTAAACCAGCGCGATGGCCTGCAGCGCTTCCGCATTATCGGGGGCGATCTCAAGCGCACGGTCCAGTGCATTGAGTGCTCTTGGCAGGTTGTCGCGTTCCAGGTAGGCAACGCCGAGCTGGGTATAGGCTGATGCGGCCTCGGGAGGTGACGGCGAGGAGGGTACATTGGAGGTAGAGGCACAGCCGGCTAGCCACATGCTGCCGATCAGCGCGGCGAGCAAGGACACCCGAGATGGGTGGTAAAGCCTGCGGTGACACATCATGTAGATCCTCGCAAGGTAACGGTAAAAAAGGGGGATCGCTAAATTAAACCGTGTCCATCAAAGCGTTGTGTTAACCGGAAGTCAAGAAGGCGTCTCATCAGTCGGCATCCAATTGAATCGATTGGATATAGCGGGCGCTGCGTTTGGTGCGATCCTTCACCCGGCCCACAAGCTGTCCGCAGGCGGCATCAATATCATCGCCGCGCGTCGACCGAATGGGAGCAGTGTAGCCCAAGTCGTGCAGCCACTGCTGGAAACGCATTGTCTGGTTCCGCGATGGTGTTTCATACCCGGAGTTGGGGAACGGGTTGAACGGAATCAAATTGATTTTACAGGGTAGCTCGTCGAGCAGCGCCGCTAACTGCTCGGCGTGCTCTTGCTGGTCATTGACGTCTTTGATCAGGGTATATTCGATGGTCACCAACCGGTTTTCTGGGCATTTAGCCAAATAGCGGTGACAGGCATCCATCAATGACCGTATGTTGTACTTGCGATTTAGCGGTACGAGTTCGTTACGCAGCTCATCGTTGGCGGCGTGAAGCGACACTGCCAGGCTGACGTCAAGCTCATCGCCGAGCTTGTCCAGCATGGGTACCACGCCTGAGGTGGAAAGCGTGACCCGGCGCTTGGACAGGCCATAGCCGTCGTCGTCGAGCATCAGCTTCATGGCCGGCACGACGTTATCATAGTTGAGGAGCGGCTCGCCCATGCCCATCATCACCACATTGGTCACCGGCCGGTTGGCAGTGTCCCGCCGCGGGCCGACGCTGCGCTGGGCGACCCACACCTGGCCGATGATTTCAGCGGCAGTGAGGTTGCGCTGAAAGCCTTGCTTGCCGGTCGAGCAGAAGCTGCAGTCCAGCGAGCAGCCCACCTGGGAAGAAACGCACAGGGTGCGGCGCTTACCGTTTTCGGCAGGGATCAGCACGGTCTCGACGTAGCTGCCGTCTTCCACTTCCAGCACCCACTTGCGTGTGCCATCGCTCGAAGTGCCCTCGTAGATCACCCCCGGCCCGCGAATTTCCGCCACCTGGGCGAGCTTTTCCCGCAGCGGTTTCGACAGGTTGGTCATCGCGGAAAAGTCATCGCACCCTTCGATGTGAATCCACTTCATCACCTGGGCGGCACGAAATTTCTTTTCGCCGATAGAGACAAAAAAGGCCGCCATCTGCTCGCGCGACATACCCAGCAGGTTTTGACGCTCGGGCGTCGCTTTTGCGCTGGGCGTATGTTGGGGGGCAGAGCTAGGCGTATGTTGGGCTACGGTGGTGGTCATGGCGGTCAGCGTATTGGGAAATGGCGAGGGCGAAGCCCCCGCGTAAATGGCCGGCAACAGACGTTGAAACGGCGGCGCTACCTTAAAGGCTAGCGCGGGCAGATTTCGTCGTTGCTGAAGAAGTAGTTAATTTCGCGCTCGGCGCTTTCCACAGAGTCAGAGCCATGGACAGCGTTGGCGTCGATTGTTTCCGCAAAATCGGCGCGAATCGTGCCGGCTGCGGCTTCCTTGGGGTTGGTGGCTCCCATCAAGTCGCGATTTTTGGCAACCGCGCCTTCGCCTTCAAGCACTTGCACGACAACCGGGCCTGAGGTCATGAAACCGACCAGGTCCTTGAAGAACGGACGCTCTTTATGCTCAGCGTAAAAGCCGCCGGCTTTTTCTTCAGACAGGTGCAGCATTTTTGCGGCGACCACGCGCAGCCCGGCGTTCTCAAAACGGGCGATGATCTCGCCAATGGCGTTTTTGGCTACGGCGTCGGGCTTGATGATGGATAGCGTGCGTTCAGTTGCCATGTTCAGCGTCTCCTGAAAGGATGAAAAAGATTGCCGCCCCGGTGGGCCGGGGCGGTACAAATAAGGGGTCGTCAGCCATCTTGGCTAACGAGTGGCGCGATTATAGCGCTTAAGCCGGGGGATGAATACCGCCCTGCCATGAGCCTGTAACGCGCACTAGACGGTAAAGCTTTCGCCGCAGCCGCATTCGTCTTTTACGTTGGGGTTATTGAAACGGAAAAAGCGATTCAGCCCTTCGTTAACGTAATCGACTTCACTGCCGTCGAGCATCTCCACGGCGTCCGGGGCAACGTAAACGCTCGCCCCGTTGGCTTCAAAGCGAACGTCCTCGTCGTTCACCTGGTCGGCGAAGTCCAGTACATAGCTATAGCCCGAGCAGCCGCTGGGCTTGACGGAAACGCGCAGGCCCAGGCCTTGACCGCGTTCGTCGAGCACATGTTGGATCTGCTGGGCGGCAGCTGGGGTAATGTTGAGTGTGGCCATTGAGGCGTCCTCCTGTAAGTAGTCAGCCGCTTAGCGCTACTAAGCGCGCAGCCCGCTCACCGCGTGGCGGATGAGCGTTATGGCGTGGTCGATGTCAGCCTCGGTGGTAAAGCGCCCGAAGCTGAAACGAATCGACGAGAGGGCAAGACGTCGCGGTACGCCAATGCCTAGTAATACGTATGATGGATCTACGCTGGCAGAGTTGCACGCAGAACCGGTAGAAACAGCGACATCGCGCAGCCCCATCAGTAGCGATTCACCCTCCACGCCTTCAAAGGCGAGGTTCAAGATGTTGGGGACTGCCCGGGAAATAGGGGTATTGGCATAGACACCGTCCAACCCCTCCAGTCCTTTTAAAAAGCGTTGCTGCAGCTGGGTGATATGCGCCTGGTCTGCAGCCTGTTGCTGCTGCATCAGGTCAAAGGCTTCGCCCATGCCGGCAATTTGATGCGTGGGCAGGGTGCCGGAGCGCATCCCCCGCTCGTGGCCGCCGCCGTGAATCAGCGCTTCGAGGCGGATATCCGGATGGCGCTTCACGTAGAGCGCCCCCACGCCCTTCGGTCCGTAGGCCTTATGGCCCGACAGTGACATCAGGTCCACCTGCTGGGCGGCTACCGAGAGCTCGATGCGGCCGACGGCCTGGGCGGCATCGCAATGGAAAACCGCGCCAAACTCATGGGCCACGGCGGCCAGGGCGGCGATGTCGTTGATGCTGCCGAGCTCGTTGTTGACCGCCATCAGCGAGACCAGCGCGGTGTCATCCCGCATGGCCTCCCGCAGTTGATCGGGCTGGATGCAGCCGTCGGGTCCCGGCGTCAGCCAGGTAACCTCAAAGCCCTCGTGTTCAAGCGCCAGGGCGGTGTCGACAATCGCCTTGTGTTCAATGGTTGACGTCACCAGGTGCATGCCGCGTTCGCGATTGGCGCGCATGAAGCCGATCAGTGCCAGGTTGTCGGCCTCGGTGGCACCGCTGGTCCAGACGATTTCGCGTGGGTCGGCGCCGATCGTATCGGCCACCTGGCGACGCGCCTGCTCTACGGCCTGCTCCGCCTGCCAGCCAAGCATGTGGCTGCGCGAAGCAGGGTTGGCGAACAGCTGATCCACTGTCAGGTAGCGCTGCATCACCTCGGCCACGCGCTGGTCGACCGGCGTCGTGGCGGCATAATCAAGGTAAATGGGAAGCGAAGCAGCAGTCATCGTGGTCATGTACCTGTGGTGGAAAGAGGTCGCTTGATTATCAAGTTGACGAAGCAAGAATACCCGCTGCGACCCGTTGCTGCTGGCGTTCGGCGACCTGCATTACATCAGGTCGCTGCATCAATTGAGCCAGCGTGACGTCGTTGAGAAAATGGCGGATCTGCGCCGATAGATCACACCATAAATGGTGTGTCAGGCAGGTATCTCCCTGCTGGCAGTCTGAAAGCCCCTGGCAGCGTGTGGCGTCAACGGTTTCGTTAACCGCGTCAATCACCTGGGAAACGCTGATGCTGTCGGGCGCGTGGGCGAGGAGGTAACCGCCACCCGGGCCGCGCACGCTATTCACCAGCCCGTAACGGCGCAGCAGGGCAAACAGCTGCTCAAGATACGACAGCGATATTTCCTGACGTTGTGAAATATCGCTAAGGCTGGTGGGCCCATGCTGGGCATTGAGTGCCAAGTCCAGCATGGCGGTTACAGCGTAACGCCCTTTGGTAGTCAAACGCATGACAGGTACCTCGACGCCGGTGGCTCAGCGCTAACGGCAAATGTGTCGCCATTATGGGAAAACCCGAGTGCTTTGGTCAACCATTACCCGATGAGGCGTCCTGCTCGGTTGAGGCCGTCGGAGAGGTACGCTTGCCTAAACCTGAGCAGGCACCGTCTGCCTCATCCAGAATGTCGGCGAAATCCTCATCGCGCAGCGCTGGCAACTGACCGTCGCGATAGCTGGCATCCAGTTTGCGAAGCGTCGAGCACATACGTTCGATGCGTTCGTCCACGGCGTGCATGTGATCCAGCATGGCCTGCATGGAGCGGGCGACCGGGTCGGGCATGTCCTCGCTCACGCCGTAGGCATCAAAACCAAACTTCTGGCAGATGGCCTCGCGGCGAGCCGGGTCGACGTCAAGGGCTTCTTCCACATCCGGCTCGGCACGCTTCACCACCTTGCCCGGAATGCCGACCACCGTCGCCCCGGCCGGCACTTCCTTGGTAACCACGGCATTGGAGCCGATTTTAGCCCCCGCACCGACGGTAAAGGGGCCGAGGATTTTGGCACCTGCGCCGACGATCACGCCATCGCCCAGCGTCGGGTGGCGTTTGCCCTTGTGCCAGCTGGTGCCCCCCAGGGTGACGCCCTGATAGAGCGTCACGTCATTGCCCACGATGGCGGTCTCGCCAATCACCACGCCCATGCCGTGGTCAATAAAAAACCGCCGCCCGATGGTCGCGCCGGGATGGATTTCGATGCCCGTCAGCCAGCGACCGAATGTCGACATCGAGCGCGATAGCCACTTGAGGTTTTTTTGCCACAGCCAGTGACTGCAACGATGCAGCAGCAACGCATGAAGCCCAGGGTAGTTGGTCAGCACCTCAAGAAAGTTGCGGGCGGCCGGGTCGCGCTCAAAGACGCTGTTAATATCTTCACGCAGGCGTTGAAACATGGGGATCCCTTGGGCGTTGGCAGTTCGATTTGTCACCGGGCGGTTTTGACCCGCATCGCAGGGTAATCAAGCGCAGTAGACGTCTGATATTGGGGGCACTTGGCGCTCTCTTCAAGTCTAGCGCCTCACTCACGGGGTTGCTTGTGCTGCGTCGCCTTTTCAGTGGCGGATAAAATCCCGCGTAGGATATTCATTTCCATCTGTTCAGGACGGGCGCGAAGGTAAAGACGCCGCAGGCGCGCCATGAGCTGGCGGGGCTTCTCGGGGTCATGGAACCCGATGGTGATCAGCACGCGTTCCAGGTGCTCGAAATAGTTTTCAAGGGCCGCATGGGACGCCAGATCATCGTCTGCCTGGGACACCGTGACCGGTTGAACAGTAGCGGCTGGTCCGCTGGCGCTCGGTTCATGGCTGGCTTGAGACAGCCAGGCCATGCGGCATTCGTAGGCGAGCACCTGAACGGCGGCCGCCAGGTTGAGCGAGCTGAAATCGGCATTGGTGGGGATATGCACGTGAGCATGGCAGCGCTGCAGCTCGGCATTGGTGAGGCCGCTGTCCTCGCGGCCAAAGACCAGCGCTACGCGAGATTCGGCTGGCTGGCATTCAGCAGGCAGACGATCGGCCAGTTCACGTGGGGATAGCATCGGCCACGGCAGGGTACGCGAGCGGGCGCTGGCACCCACCGCCAGCGTACAGTCCGCCACGGCGTCTTCGATGGTCGCAAACACCTGGGCGCTGTGGAGCAGGTGGTCGGCGCCCGAGGCGCGGGAAATGCTGTCTTGGGTGATGGTGTCGCAGCGCGGCGCCACCAGTGCCAGGTCGGCGAGCCCCATATTATGCATGGCGCGGGCCACCCCCCCGATATTGCCAGGATGGCTGGTGCCAATAAGTACAATGCGGACACGCTCAAGCATGATAGGACTCGACCCCTGAAAGCGGAAAAGGCGCAGTTTAGCATGAGTCGATAGCGTGCCCGATAGCGGTCTGCTAGAATTGCGCGCCAAAGGCGATCTCTACGCCTAACGTTCTTTAACATCACTGTGACAAGGCCCAACCATGAATCCGATGGTCCAATTTACGCTGCGCGCGGCGCGTAGCGCTGTTGAGCATTTTTTGAAGGTGCGTGAGCGCATTGAAAATGCCCACGACGAATTCAACCTCGACAAGTTGCTCGAAGACACGGCGCGTAAAGCCGAAGGTACGATTGTTCAGCAGCTGGAGCGTGGCTATCCCCAGCACGGCGTTATCGGTCGTTACACGACCTTCAAGCCCGGGCAGGATGAAAGCGAAGATATCGTCTGGAAAATTGAGCCGTTGCACGGCTATTCCAACCTGGCCGTGGCGGGTAAGGGCTTTGCGCTGTCAGTGGTGTGTTTGATTAAAGGGCGTCCCGAGCATGCGGTGATTATCGCCCCCTTTGCCGATGACGAATACATCGCCAGCCGCGGCCGGGGTGCCCAGCATAACGGTAAGCGTATGCGGGTTAGCCAAGCCAAGGCGATCAGCGCGACCCGCCTGGCGATGAGTCTTCCCGAAGCATGGCTGCGCCCCCGTCATTTACCTGCCTATCTGACCATTACCCAGCAGTTGGCACCCCAGATAGATACACTGGTAGCCACGGGCAGTGGACTCTTGGATATTTGTGAGTTGGCGACGGGACGGGTCGACAGTGCCTTTGTGCTGGGCCTTGAAGAGCAGGATCTTCAAGTGGGCAGTCTTTTATTGAAAGAGGCGGGTGCATTGATGGGCACTCCGGACGGGCAACCCAACGTGAAAGCCGAAAGTCAGCTGCTGGCGGCGGGGCCGCGTCTGTATAAATCGATTATCAAACAGCTTGCGCCACACGTTTAAGTCCTAACCATCTAGATTTAAGTGCTGCCCATCTAGACACGATTATCAAGATACCATCATCGAAACAAAACGCCCCTGCCGTGGAAACGGCAGGGGCGTTTTTTTGGAAGCAGGGTCTGCCTGATCAGGGCAGTTCTTCCTCTTCTTCGTCGGTTTCTTTCTGGGGGGGAATCAAGTCTTCCCGCGACAGCTTGAGCGGGAGCAAAAGTGCGCCAGAGACATAGATGGATGAAAATGTCCCCACCACGATACCCACCAGCAGGGCGATGGCGAAGTTCTGGATCATGTCGCCGCCCAGCAACAACAGGGCGATGAGTACCAGCAGGGTGGTGCCTGAGGTTGCCAGCGTCCGGGAGAGGGTGGCATTGATCGCATCGTTGAAGATTTGCGGCATATCATCAATGCGCGACATGCGGATTTCTTCGCGCATGCGGTCATACACCACGATGGTATCGTTCAGCGAGTAACCGATGACGGCGAGAATTGCCGCCAGCACGGTAAGGTCGAAATCAAGCTGAAATATGGCGAAAAAACCGACTACGATAATGACGTCATGCATCAATGCAAGCAGCGCACCAATGGCGAACTTGTATTGGAAGCGCAGCGCCACGTAGAGCATCACCACGCCCAGTGCGACCAGTAGCCCCATGCCGCTTTGGTCGCGCAGTTGGTCACCCACCTGGGCGCCGACGAATTCGGCGCGCACCAGGTCGACGCTTGCGCCATCGTCCCTCAGCAAGCTGACGACCTGATTACCGATATCCGGGTCGAAGGCTTGACGCAGGCGTATCAGTACTTCGCTGGAAGCGCCAAAGGTTTGTACGGCCACGTCTTCAAAACCATTGTCCTGAAGCAGTTGCCTTACCGTGTCGAGGCTCGGGGCGTCGGCGTAGCGCACTTCAATCAGTGTGCCGCCGGTGAAGTCCAGGCCTAGATTCAGCTGCTGGAAAAAAATCGCGCCAATCGACACGATCAGCATGACGGCAGCGACGATGAACGCCAGTTTGCGGCGCCCCATAAAGTCGATTTGCCGTTGTGTTAAAGGTTTCATGACCACCTCGTGAAATCTGGGCTGAGCATTGGCATTAGATCCAGAGCTTTTTGACGGGCTTGCTGCCGTAGGTCAGGTTGACCATGGCACGCGTCACCAGCAGTGCGGTAAACATCGAGGTCAAAATACCGATGGACAGGGTGACGGCGAAGCCTTTGACCGGTCCGGTGCCAATCGAGAACAGAATGACCGCCACCAGCAGCGTGGTGATGTTGGCGTCGACGATCGAGGTGAACGCACGTTCGTAACCCGAGTAGATGGCTTGCTGAATCGACATGCCATTGCGCAATTCTTCGCGTATTCGCTCGAATATCAGCACGTTGGCGTCGACGGCCATGCCCAGCGTGAGCACGATCCCGGCGATCCCCGGCAGTGTCAGCGTGGCGCCCAAAAGCGACATGGCAGCGACCAGCAACGTCAGGTTCAGCGCCAGCGCGATATTGGCAAAAATACCGAAGACCTTGTAGCGAATCAGCATGAACAGGGCGACCAGTAACAAGCCGATCTGGACCGACAGTAAACCGCGCTCGATGTTGTCGGCCCCCAGGCTTGGCCCGATAGTGCGTTCCTGCACGAAGTAGATGGGGGCGGCAAGCGACCCCGAACGCAGCAGCAGGGCAAGCTCGGCGGCTTCGGTGGGCGACTCAAGGCCGGTAATGCGGAAACTGTTACCCAGCGCACTCTGGATGGTGGCCAGGCTGATCAGACCGCGTTCCACATAGGGTTCGCGAACGGTCGTCTCCTCGCCATCTTCAATCACCGTGCGCTCTTCGGTTTTATGCTCGATGAACAGCACTGCCATGTTGCGCCCGATATTGCTGCGGGTGGCGCGGTTCATCAGGGTGCCGCCGGTGCCATCAAGATCGATGTTGACCTGTGGGCGTCCGTTTTCGTCAAAGCTGCGGCTGGCGTTGGAAACGCTGTCGCCGGTGACGATGACGTCGCGCATCAGGTCGGCAGAACGTGATGGCTGGTTACGGAAGCTGAAGGTTTCCGTTTCGCTTTCGGGTGTGTCGGGGCGCGCTTCCAGGCGGAACTCAAGGTTAGCCGTCGCGCCCACAACGCGCTTGGCGGCCACGGTATCCTGAACGCCGGGTAGTTCGACGACGATTCGGTTAGGCCCCTGGCGTTGTACCAGTGGCTCCGCGACACCTAGCTCATTCACCCGGTTACGCAGTGTGGTCAGGTTCTGGTTGATCGCGTAGTCCTGGATTTCATTGACCAGCTCGTCGGTCAGTGACATCACCAGGCGCGCCGCGCGGCCTTCTTCTTCGTTGCTGTATTCAAAGTCAGGGAACTCGCGGCTGATCAGGCGGCGCGCTTCATCGCGATCTTCTTCGCCTGCGAAGTCAAGCGACAGGCTGCGCTCGTCTATCTCGGTATTGCGATAACGAATGCCCTCGCTACGCAGCATCTCGCGAACGGCGCTGGCATTAACTTCCAGCCGCTGGGTCAGGGCCGCCTCCATATCCACTTCCAGCAGGAAGTGAACGCCGCCGCGCAAGTCGAGGCCCAGCGTCATGGGTGAGGCGGAAAACGCCTGCAGCCAGCCGGGGGTGGCTTCGGCGAGGTTAAGCGCAACCGTGGCATCGTCGCCTAGCAGGTCGCTGGCGATTTCTTTGGTGCGCAACTGATCGTTGGAATCAGGTAGCCGGATAAGCCACTGCTGGTTGGTTTGTTCGATGGATTTGACGGCAATGCCGGCCTCATCGAGGGCGTTTTCGACACGCTCGATTTCGCTCTCATCCAGCGTTTCGCCGGTTTCGGCGCTACTGATTTGGACGGCGGGATCTTCAGGAAACAGGTTGGGAAGCGCGTAGATAAGGCCGGCCACTAAAACGGCCAGTATCAAGAGATACTTCCACAGGGGGTAACGGTTGAGCATGCAAGCCCTGCCTTCAATTACAAACGGAATGCTGTGCACAGACTCGCTATGCACAGCAAGGTTCACCATCGTGGATACCATGTCACCCCTGCCGGGATGGCTGGCATTAAGGCAGGGGTGCTACATCATTACATTAGATGGACTTGATGGTGCCCTTTGGCAGTACGGTGGCAACGGCGTTTTTCTGCACGTTGACTTCGGTGCCTTCGGCGATTTCCATGGTCAGAAACTCATCGCTCACCTTGGTGATGCGACCTACCATGCCGCCGCCGATGACGATTTCATCGCCTTTGTCCAGGTTGCTGATCAATTGCTTGTGCTGCTTCGCGCGCTTGGCCTGGGGGCGCCAAAGCAGGAAGTAGAAAATCAGCACAAAACCGACCAGCATCACGATTTGCGCAATACCACCGCCAGCACCGCCTGCTTGGGCGTGGGCTGGTGAGATAAAGAAATCCAGCATTGCAGAGAACTCCTGGGTTATAAACTCAATGAATGAGCAAGAGATAGCGCCCGCTTAATACGCGCGCCGATTAATTCGCAAGGGGAGGCACCGGCAGGCCGCGCCGTGCATAGAAGCCTTCCACAAAGTTCGTCAATGTACCCGCTTCGATTGCCGCGCGCAAATCAGCCATCACCCTCTGATAATAACGCAGATTGTGGATGGTATTGAGCATTGAGCCAAGCATTTCGTTGCAGCGGTCAAGATGGTGCAGGTAACCACGTGAGAAATGCTGGCAGGTATGGCAATCGCAGTCTTCTTCAAGCGGCCGGGTATCAAAGCGATGGACAGCGTTGCGGATCTTGACGGTACCGTCAGCGGTGAACAGATGGCCGTTACGCGCATTGCGCGTGGGCATCACGCAGTCGAACATATCCACGCCACGGCGTACGCCTTCCACCAGGTCTTCGGGCTTGCCGACGCCCATCAGGTAACGGGGCGTGTCGTCGGGCATCCAGGTGGGCAAATAGTCGAGCACCTTGATCATTTCGTCCTTGGGCTCGCCCACGGATAAACCGCCGATCGCCAGCCCATCAAAGCCGATATCGAGCAAACCCTTCAACGAGCGTTCACGAAGTTCAGGGTGCATGCCGCCCTGGATGATGCCGAACAGCGCCGAGGGGGAGTCGCCATGGGCGTCTCGCGAACGCTTGGCCCAACGCAGCGACAGTTCCATGGATTTCTCGGCTTCTTCGAACGTCGCCGGGTAAGGCGTGCACTCGTCGAAAATCATCACCACATCGGATCCCAGCGAGCGTTGAACCGCCATGGACTCTTCCGGGCCCATGAACACTTTGCTACCGTCCACCGGCGAGCGGAAATGCACGCCTTGCTCGGTGATTTTGCGCATCTCGCCCAGCGAGAACACCTGAAAACCGCCGGAGTCGGTCAAGATCGGCTTGTCCCACTGGGCAAAGTCGTGAAGGTCGCCATGGGCTTCGATGACCTCGGTACCGGGGCGTAGCCAGAGGTGAAAGGTATTGCCCAGGATGATCTCGGCGCCGATCTCTTTGACGGATTCGGGCGTCATGCCTTTTACCGTGCCGTAGGTACCTACCGGCATAAAGGCAGGTGTTTCTACCGTTCCCCGCGGGAAGTGAAGGCGACCCCGGCGCGCGCGACCGTCCTCGGCCAGGCGCTCAAAGCGCATAAAGCATTCGTTTCGCATCGTTGTTACTCGTTCAGAAAGCGGTTAAAGCGCGACATGATCAGCGGGTCAGCAGCATGGCATCGCCATAGCTGAAAAACGCATAGCGCTCGTCAACCGCCGCTTGATAGGCGTGCATGATGTTATCGTAACCTGCGAATGCCGAGACCAGCATTAACAGTGTTGATTCGGGCAGGTGGAAATTGGTGATCAGCGCATCCACGCAGCGCCATTCATAGCCGGGATAGATGAAGATATCGGTATCGCCACTGAAGGGGGCAATTTGATTGTCCGGGCTCTTGAGGCAGGCGCTCTCCAGGCAGCGCACGCTGGTCGTGCCCACCGCAATCACCCGCTTGCCCGCTGCCTGTGTGGCGCGCACCTGCTGGCAGGTGTCCTCTGAGACATCAATCCATTCGCTATGCATGTGGTGCTCAAGAATGTTGTCCACGCGCACCGGCTGGAAAGTGCCAGCGCCGACGTGCAGGGTCACGAAGGCGCTGTTTATCCCTTTTTCCGCCAGCGCATCGAGCAGCGGCTGATCGAAGTGCAGGCCTGCCGTAGGCGCTGCCACCGCACCATCGCGCCGGGCATAGACGGTTTGATAGCGCTCGCGGTCGCTGAGCTCGTCTTCCCGGGTAATGTAGGGCGGTAGCGGCATATGGCCATGTTTTTCCAGCAGCGCAATCATTGGCGTGTCGCCCAGAAAGCGCAGTTCGAACAGCGCATCATGGCGGCCTTCCACGACGGCGTGAATATCGCCTTCAAAGACCAGCTTGGTGCCGGGCTTGGGGGATTTGCTCGACCGGAGATGCGCGAGGCCACGGTGGGTATCAAGGGGGCGCTCAAGCAGCATTTCCACCTTGCCACCACTGGCTTTCTGGCCGTGCAGGCGCGCCGGGATCACTCGCGTGTCGTTGAACACCAGCAGGTCGCCGGGCTCGAGAAGCTCAAGCAAATCGGGAAAACGGCGGTGTTCGAGCGCGCCGCTCTGGCCATCTACGCACAGCAAACGGCAGTCGCTACGCTGTTCAGACGGGTAACGGGCGATAAGCTCGTCGGGTAGCTCAAAATGAAAATCCGCACGCTGCATGAAAAAGCTCTATATCGGTGACCAAACGGGCGGCATAGGATAGCGCTTTGTGGCGATAAAGTCAGTCAATGTGATTGACCTAGAAGGTGATCTACGTATAATGCGCAGCCATTGCCGGTGTGGCGGAATTGGTAGACGCAGCGGATTCAAAATCCGCCGCTGTAACAGGCGTGCCAGTTCGAGTCTGGCCACCGGCACCATCTTTAAAATCAGGGGCTTAGGCCCCTTTTTTGTGTCTGGACGTTGAGCTTTTCTCCTTCAAGATGCTTGAGTGTGCCTACAAAGTGTCAACAGCGATTCCAGCCCTTACTGTCTTACTTACTTCCTCGCATTAGCCAAACG
The DNA here is from genome assembly GCF_015767635.1 of Halomonas sp. A40-4. Classification (GTDB taxonomy): domain Bacteria; phylum Pseudomonadota; class Gammaproteobacteria; order Pseudomonadales; family Halomonadaceae; genus Vreelandella; species Vreelandella janggokensis. Next base: position 640,531 of record NZ_CP065230.1, read on the forward strand.
CTCAGTCGCCAGCTTTCGATAAAGAGCAACCAGCTCTGCGCTCTTGGCGTCTTCGTGCCAGCTGGCGGCATAGATCTGGCCGCGCTCGGCGAGCTGTGCTCGGCGTGTTTCATCGCTCAATAGCTGGTTAACCTTAGTGGCGAAGTCGTTATGGTCTTCCTCGGCGATCAGGCAGCCTTCACCTTCTTTTAAGACATCAAGCGTGCCCATGGTGGCGGTGGAGACCACCGGTGTGCCCAGCGCCATCGCTTCCAGCAGTACCAGCCCCTGGGTTTCCGTGCGTGATGCAAAGACGAAAACGTCGGCGGCGCGGTAGGCCGCTTGCAAAGGGCCGCTGCGGTCGAGATAACCGAGAAATAGCACCGATTCCGCGACGCCAAGCGCCTGAGCACGCCGGACAAGCGAGTCTTGGGCCGGGCCTTCGCCGGTAATAATCAGCCGGGTGGTGGGGTGCTCGGCTAATACCTTGGGCAGCATGTCGATCAGAAAGTCGATGTTCTTCTCGAAGGCGGTGCGGCCTACATAGAGCAGCAGTCGTGCTTCCCGGGGCAGGCGGTAATGAGCCCGAAAGTCGCTGTCATGCTGAGGCGAACAGAACGCCTCCAGCGCCAGGCCGGTAGCAATCACCGTGGTGGGCGTGGTCACGCCGTAGCGAGTCAGTGCATGCTGCATCGCTTGGGAGGGAGCTACCAGGGCGCTTAGCTGATGGCATTGGTGTGCCGAAAGCCGCCGTGCGGCCAGGCGTAGCCAGCGTTTTGGTAACCAGCGAATATAGTGCTGAACATACGCCTCAAAAAGTGTGTGGTAGGTCGCGACCACCGGAAGCCCGAGTCGGCGACCCAGGGCAACACCGGCATAGTGGGCGGTAAAGGGCGTATGGACATGAATAAGGTCAAACGCCTTGCCTGCAAGCTGCGGTGTCAGAGCGAGCAGATCGCGGTAGCGCATCATGCGATCCTCCGGGTCACCGGGTACCCGGTGCGAGCGGATGCGCAGTACACCCGGTTCGTCCACTTGGCCCAACGGGTAGTCGGGGCAGATCAGTGTGACTGAGTGACCCAGGCGTTCAAGGGCACCGCGAAAGCTGGCAATGGAGGTGGAGACGCCATTGACGCGGGGAAAGTAGACATCCGAAATCATCAGTACTTTCATGCATCCCGGCTGCGCGTTAGCCGTTGACGTCGTTGAGTGAAGCAGCGCCAACGCCGATTCCCGCCGAGCCTCGCGGTCAGCCTCACGTTGCAGATAGAGAGCATTGCCGTTGGCTAAATGGGTTAACGCCGCGACGTCCTGGTCACTGAGCGGGGAGTTGAGAGGAGGGCGTCGACGCTGTGGCATGTTGTCTAAACTCTTATGGCAGCTTATTGCCATCCTAACCCGAGCCCATGACTTGCTGATGACAGCTTGTCATCCCTATTGCACCTCGGTAGAGCGTTAACGCACAGTTGGCTATTCCCTCGCTTTTTGTCGCCGAGCCGTTTTATAGTGAATGAATCGCATTCGACGAAACACGGTAACCCACCATGGCCCTTTTTGAGCTGCATAGCCGCAACTTATCCCAGGAGCAGGTGGCCCATACCCACGATTTCCATCAGCTGATACTGGCGACCTGTGGTGTCACGGAGCTTTCGATGGAGGGGCGGGGGGAAAGAGTGACGGCCCGGCGTGGCTGTTTGATTCCCTCGTCGCGACACCATGAGTACCAGGGCGATGGCAGTAACCGTACCTTGGTGCTGGATGTTCCCGTGGCTCAACTGGCCACGCTTGAAAAAGGCAGCGAGATTGAGCGCCTGTTCGATAGGCCGCGTTTTTTCAGCGTCCCCCCGGCGTTAAATCAGCTTACCCACGCCCTGGCCAGTCAGCTCGAGCAGTGCCCCGGGTTGCAGAATGAAATCGCCATTCTGCTGCTGCGCGCGCTGACGATGTATCTGCACGACGCCAGGCCTGAAGCCGTTGAGCAGTTGGGGCAGCATTGTATCAGCGAACGCCTCGACCTCGCCCGTCTGGATGCCTGGCTGGATCAGCACCTTGCCGATGAAATCCGCGTGGAGCAGCTAGCCGCCCTTTGTGCCTTGAGCCCGGGGCATTTCCACACCTGTTTTCGCGAGCTGACCGGTGTGACGCCGCTGGCGTATGTCCAGCGCCGACGCCTGGAGCACGCTCGAACGTTGGTACGGCACAGTACGCTTAGCCTGGGGCATGTCGCCATGTTGGTCGGCTTTCGCGACCAGGGCAGCTTCTCGCGCGCATATCGGCGCTATTTTGAGATATCACCCTCGTCTGACAGGTAAGCGTTTCCTGGAGTCAGCCACCTTAGACCGGTTTGCATGACTTACGGGCAAACTTGCCGCAGTGTCGGGCAAGTAATTTGCCCAATAGCGTTCTAGTCTCTGAAGAAGCCTTTTTGATGGAGAGACCCAGTGAACGTTACCTACCAAGACAGCAATGCGCGGATGAGCCAAGTAGCGGTTCATAACGGCACCGTTTACCTTGCGGGCCAGGTCCCCAAGGATGCCTCGGCGGATATGCGCGGCCAAACCGAGCAAGTACTGGTACGCATCGACCAACTGCTGGCCCAGGCCGGTACCTCCAAAGAGCATCTGCTGTCAGCGCAAATCTGGGTGACCAGCATGGCAGAGTTCGACCAGATGAACGCCGCCTGGGATGCCTGGGTCGTGCCGGGCCGCCCGCCCGTGCGCGCTGCCGTTGAAGCCAAACTCGCCAAACCCGAGTGGAAGGTTGAAATCATGGTGATTGCCGCACTGCCGGAGGCCTGACATGCGGGTTGTATCTGCACAAGACGTCGCTCAAGCGCTTAGCTGGGAGGGATTGGTCAAGCGGCTACATGCCACCTTCGTGAATGGCGTGGAGTCGCCGCCGCGCCACCATCACGCCATGCATCGACCGGATGGCGAAGCCACCATGCTGCTGATGCCCGCCTGGGAAGAAGCCGGGTATATCGGCGTCAAGATGGTCAATGTGTTTCCGCAAAACGCCGACCATGGCGTTCCCGCTATCTCCGGGCTTTATCTGCTCAGCGAGGGCAAGCACGGTCAGCCGCTGGCATGCATTGATGGCAGCGAGCTTACCCGGCGTCGCACGGCGGCGGCGTCAGCACTTGCCGCCCAGGCCCTGGCAAATGAAAACGCAGAGACCCTGCTGGTCGTGGGCACTGGCAAGCTGGCGCCGATGGTGATTGAAGCCCACGCCAGCGTGCGGCCTATCAAGCGGGTACTGATTTGGGGACGCAACCCCAGCAAGGCGGCAGCGATTGCCAACGATTACGCCGAACGCTTCGAGACACAGGTAGTAGACGAGCTGGCCGATGCCGTGGCTGAGGCCGATATCATCAGCTGTGTGACGCTTTCCACCCAGCCGCTGATCAAGGGTGAATGGCTGACCCACGGCACGCATCTGGATTTGATCGGTGCGTTCCGCCCGCAAATGCGCGAAACCGATGCCCTGTGTTTGCGCCGCGCCGAGGTATTTGTGGATACCTACGCCGGTGCCCAAGGCGAGGCGGGGGATATTCTGCAGGCGATTGACGAAGGGGAATTCCAGTTCGACCAGATTCAGGCCGAGCTTGCCGAAGTGCTATCTGACACCAAGCCCGGACGCTTGGGAAAGGAGGCGATTACGCTGTTCAAGTCGGTAGGCGCGTCGCTTGAAGATCTTGCTGCCGCCATTGAGGTATGGGAGTCACTTCCCGAATAACCCACACAACAAAGAAATCGCTACCGATTAGGTGATAACGCCAGTCATAACCAAGACCGACCAACAACCAAAACGAGGTATGTTATGAACACTAGCAAATCCATATTGATTGCCGCCCTGGCAGCGCTCCCCCTGGCCATTGCCAGCGCTAATGCCCAGGCGCAATCCAATGAAATGGTGATCGCCACCCAACTGCCGGAGGACATGAGCAATAACGCGATTTATCCGGCGTTGGTGCACTTCAAAAATCTTGTCGAGGCACGTACCGACGGGGATCTGACGGTCAACATATTCGGTGGCGGCCAGTTAGGCTCCGAGGTTGAGAATGGCTCGGAAGTACAGGGCGGACGTACATTGCAGTCGACGATCATGTCGGCCGGGGCCATGTCGTCTTTCTATGATGATTACCAGGTGGTCACGGCCCCCTTCCTGTTCACTAATTGGCGCCAGGCCTGGACCTTCTTCGACAGTGAATGGTTCGCTGACTTCATGTCCGGCACCATTGAAGACGCCGATATGCGTTACCTCGGCACCTTCGATGATGGCGGTGGCTTCGTGGCGTTTACCAACAACGTCCGCCTGATCGAGACCGTCGAAGACCTGGAAGGGCTCAACATCCGCACTGAAGAGAACCCCGCCCACGTCGCCATCATGCAAGCCCTCGGGGCTTCTGCCACGCCGCTGCCCTGGGGTGAGCTGATCACCGCGCTGGAGACCGGCCTTGCCGATGGCCAGTTCAATGCCCCGGTGCTCAACACCACCTTCAACTTCGATGCCGTCACCGACTACACCACACTCACCGGGCACGTATACAACAGCGCCCCCTGGATGGTCAGCGAATCGTGGTATCAATCGCTACCCGAAGAGCAACAGCAGGTGTTGATCAACTCCGCGCGTGAGGCGATCCAGATGAGCCACGGCATGTCCGGCGCCCTGGCCACCGCCAGCTGGGTGGAATCCTGCGAACGCTTTGAAGAGTGCTACCTGATGCCCGATGAAGAGCGCGAACGCATGGCCGAGATTGCCCGCCCTGCCTGGCAGGAATGGATTGTCGATGACTTCGGCATGGACGAAGCCCGTGTGCAGGGGCTGCTGGACGAAGTCGAAAGCGTTGGCCAGACAGTTGCCGAGGAAGACTACCGGGTTTATGGCCAATAAACGCATGTCCAGAACGACGCGCTGCTGATCGACGCCGGGGCGGCAATTACCGCCCCGGCGTAAACCGTGATTAGCGGGCGTTGTCATGAGGGGGCTTTATGGGCGTATTACAACCGTTGCGCCGCCTGAGCGATAGCGTCAATCAGGTGGCTATCGTGGTGTGTGTGGGCTGTATTCTGGCGATGCTGGGCATTTCGTTTACCGCGTTTATCTACAAGCTGGTGACCGGCAGCACGCTAAGCTGGACGTACTCACTGGCGCGACTGTTTTTGCCATGGATCGGCTTTTTATCCATGACCATCTCGTTGCGCTATGGCGAACATGTTGCCATGACGCTGCTGGTTCGCAGCCTGCCAAGAGTCCTGGTGCAAATCGCTGCCGGGCTCTGTTTGGCGGTGATTGCGCTGTTTGCCCTGATGCTGACCTGGTACGGCTGGGATTACTTCACCAGCGCCACCCAGGTCTACATGGTGTCCGCGCAAATTCAAATTCCCAGCAAGGTGACTGCCATCGTGGTGCCTCTCAGCGGCATCATCATGCTGCTGCACCTGGTGCATGGTTTTTCACTGCTGGAGCATTTTATCGATGATGACGACGTGATCGGCGAGCTCATCGACTCGGCCGACGGGGAGCACCGCTCATGACGCCTGCGATTATCGTCTTCGTACTGCTGCTCTTCATCGGCGCGCCGGTGGCCGTGGTCATGGCCATGTCAGGGCTGGCGGGCGGTTTTGCCATGGGCGGCGAACGCATGCTGGGCATCATTGCCGACCGCATGTTCTCGGGCGTTTCCGGCTTTTTGCTGATCGCCGTGCCCTACTTTATCTTCACCGCTGAGTTGATGAACCAGGGTGGGCTGACCCACAAGCTGATCGCGTTCAACAATGCGCTGTTTGGCCGGGTGCGTGGCTCGCTCTCCCACGTGAATATCTCCGTCTCGGTGTTTTTTGCCGGGCTGACCGGCGCGGCAGTGACCGACACCGTGGCAATCGGCAAGATCATGATCCCCGAGATGAAAAAGCAGGGCTACGATGCCGAGTACGCCGCGGCGGTCACGGCCTGCTCCTCAATCATCGGGCCGATTATTCCGCCCAGCGTCGTGATGGTGGTGTACGCCACGCTGCTGCGGGATATCTCGGTGATCGACCTGTTTGCCGGTGGCATTATTCCCGGCCTGATCATGGCATTGGCGCTGCTGGGCGTGAGCTTTTTCCTGGCCTGGAAGCGCAACTACCCCAAGCAGGCGCCAACGCCGTTCAAGATGGCGGTCATGTCGTTTCTGCTGGCGCTTCCCGCCATGGTGGTGCCGCTGATTATCCTGGGCGGTATTCTTTCGGGGCTCACCACGATTACCGAAGCCTCGGGCTTTGCGGCGGTTTACGCCATCGTGATCGGCGTGGTGTTCTACCGCAATCTGACCTGGCGCAAGATCTGGGATTCGCTGGTGACCACGGTACGCTTCTCCGGGGTGGTGTTTTTTCTTCTGGCCACGTCAGCGGTGCTTGGCTGGTTTGTCACCCGCTCGGGCATTGCCCGGGATGCGGCGAGCATGATCACCACCGTCAGCGATGCGGCCTTTGTGCAATTGATGCTGGTCTGCCTGCTGCTCATCGTGATTGGTACGGTGATGGATGTGCTGCCCGCGCTGGTGGTGATTGCCCCGGTGCTGGTGCCCGCGATGATCCAATTGGGTTTCGACCCGCTGCACTTCGCCATCCTGATGATCGTGGTGCTCAATATCTCCAATGTAACACCACCCGTGGGGATGACGCTGATGACCGCCGCGCGAATCGCCGAGGTGCCCTATGAGCGGGCCATTGTGGCCTCGCTGCCGTTTTACGTGTCGTTTTTAGTGGTAATTGTACTGCTGGCGGCGTTCCCAGCACTTTCTACCTGGATTCCTTCTTTACTCTAACGGGCTGCCAAGGATTGCGAATTTGACCATGAAATGCTTCTACCATCCTGATCAGGCCTACCACGCGCCGCCAACGTTTCTGTTGCGCGGCCAGCCTGCGCCTTCACCGGAAGGCCCACTGCGCGCCGAGTTGCTTACCCAGGGCTTGACCAACGCAGGACTGACCCTGACCGCCCCCAGAGAGGCGGATTCGCCGACGCTGCGCAAGCGCCTGGAGCAAATCCATACACCGCGCTACCTGACATTTCTGGATACCATTTATGCCCGTTGGCAGACCCTGCCCAATGCGGCGGAGGTGGTTGCCCCCAACGTTCATCCTTGCGGCGGTGGTCACCACTACCCACGCCACCCGATCGGCCAGGCGGGCTGGCATCTGCATGATATGGCCTGCCCGCTAAGTGCCACCAGCTTTCAAGGCTCGCTGGCGTCAGCCGCCAGCGCCGAAGCCGCTGCAGAAGAAGTGCTTGATGGAGCACCAGCGGCCTACGCGCTGTGCCGCCCGCCGGGTCACCATGCCGGGCCTGAACGCGCCGGGGGCTTCTGCCTGTTGAACAACTCGGCGCTGGCGGCCACGGTGCTGCGCGAACGCTTTGCCAAGGTGGCCATCATCGACGTGGACCTGCACCACGGGAACGGTACCCAGGATATTTTCTATGATCGCTGTGATGTCTGGACCGGCTCGCTCCACGCTGACCCCAGCGACTTCTACCCGTTCTTTTGGGGCGGTGCTGATGAAGAGGGCAGCGATGAGGGCGTCGGCGCAAATGTCAATCTGCCCCTGCCGGTAGGCAGCGATGAGGTGGTCTACCTCGACGCCCTGGCGGTGTTAATTGATCACCTCCAGCGCTACGCGCCGGATGCCGTTGTGGTGGCGCTGGGGTTGGATGCCCACAAAGATGACCCGCTGGCAGGGCTCACCGTGGAAACAGACGCCTTTGTAGAGCTTGGCAAACGCCTGGCCGCACTGTCGTTGCCCACCGTTGTGGTCCAGGAGGGCGGTTATCCCACCGAGTATCTAAGCGCCAACCTGAGCGCCTTCATGCAGGGCTTTACGGCATGAGCACGACCGGCTTTTACTGGCACGAACGCTGCTTTTGGCACGACCAGGGCGCCATTGGGGTGTTTTCCGCACCCGGTGAGTTTTTACAGCCCCAGCCCGCCTCGGAAAGCCCGGAAAGCAAGCGGCGGCTGAAGAATATCCTCGAAGTCAGCGGGCTGATCGATGAACTGAGCGTGGTTAAACCACCTGTCGCGACGCTTGATGATCTGCTGCGCTTTCATACCCCACGCTACCTGGACGAACTGCAGGCGGGAGACAAATCACGAGGCGGCAACGGCGGCGACTGCGCCCCCTACATGCCGGGCAGTTGGGCGGCAGCCACGCAATCCGCCGGGTTAGCCATCGCTGCTGTGGAAGCCGTGGCGCTTGGCGAGGTGAACAACGCCTATGCCCTTTGCCGTCCGCCGGGTCACCATGCGGAAGCCGACCAGGGCCGTGGGTTCTGCCTGCTGGGCAATATTCCCGTGGCGGTGATGCGTGCCCGCGCCCTGGGGCAGGTCAAGCGCGTGGTAATACTCGACTGGGATGTACATCACGGCAACGGCCAGCAGGCAGCGTTTTATGGCCAACCAGAGGTGTTTACCGTTTCGCTCCATCAGGCGGGCAACTACCCGCTGGAAACCGGTGATTTCGATGAACAGGGTGAGGGGGCCGGTCGGGGCGCCAACCTCAATCTGCCCCTGCCGCCGGGTTGTGGCCTGGGGGCCTACGCCTATGCCATGGAAAAACTGGTGTTGCCGGCGCTCGAGGCCTTCAACCCCGAGCTCGTCGTGGTGGCCTGCGGTTATGACGCCTGCGCCAAAGATCCATTAGGCAAAATGTTGCTCAATAGCCAGGCGTTCGCCGACATGACTTCCCAGCTTAAATCGCTGGCCGAGCGCTGCTGCGATGGCAAGCTGGTAGTTGTTCATGAAGGCGGCTACTCGGAAGGCTACGCGCCGCTATGCGGCCACGCCGTCATCCAGACCCTGGCAGGCAGCGAAATTGCCGTGCCTGATCCGCAAAACGATGAAATTGCCGCCTGGGGCTATCAGGCCCTGCAACCGCACCAGCAGACGTTGATCGACGACTGGTGCCAACAGTGGGAGCAAACCACCCGATGACACCGCTTTACGACCGCGACGGCTGGATCTGGCAGGACGGCGAATGGCGTGAATGGCGCGACGCCAAGGTGCATGTCTTCACCCACACGCTGCACTATGGCATGGGGTGTTTCGAAGGGGTGCGCGCCTACGCTGGCCCCGACGGCACACACCTGTTCCGAGCCGCCGAGCACACCCGCCGCCTGGTGGAAAGCGCCCATTCGCTGGATATGCCACTGCCGTTCAGCGAAGCGGCGCTGATCGACGCCCAGCGCGATTGTCTGGCCAAAAACGGCCTGAGCAACGCCTACCTCAAGCCCACGGTATTCTTCGGGGCGGAAGGCCTGGGGCTGCGCGCCCAAGGCTTGACTACCCATGTGATGATCGCCGCCTGGGATCTGGGCCCTTACATTTCCCCCCAGGCTGCGACCCACGGGCTGCGCGCGCTGACCTCTTCCTGGGCGCGCCACCACGTCAATATCAGCCTTTGCCGCGCCAAAACCAACGGCCACTACGTCAACTCCATGCTGGCGCTGAACACGGCGCTTAAAGCCGGGTTTGACGAAACCATCATGCTTGATCCGGAAGGCTACGTGGCCGAGGCCTCGGCGGCGAACGTGTTTTTGCTGCGCGATGGCGTGCTGCACACCCCGGAAGTGACCTCCTGCCTGCAGGGCATCACCCGGGATAGCGTGATTCAACTGGCGCAACGTGAATTGGGTATCGAGGTGCGCGAGCGGCGGATGACCCGCGACGAGCTGTACACCGCCGACGAAGCCTTCCTGACCGGCACCGCCGCTGAAATACTCCCGCTGCGCGAGCTGGATGGGCGGCGCATTGGCGTCCGTGCGGGGGCTACGCCTGTCAACGAGCCAATCAGCCCCGACAGCGTGACGGCTCAACTGCAGCGCTTATATCGCCAGGCGGTGCGCGGTGAGCTGGCTGATTTTTGTCACTGGCTGACGCCAGCCTAAGTCTTGATTGCCTTCTCCAGCGCCGCCAACCTCCCTGGCTCCAACGCGGCCTGCACGGCGGTAATGCGTATCACGTTGGCAAGTTCCGGGTGGGCCAGGCGAGCGACCAACACGCCCTCAGCGAGCAGTTGCTGGTGCACCTCGGCGGCGAGCTCGGCGCTGGGCAGGCGAATACCGATAAAGTTGGTGGCGCTGGGCAGAACTTCCGCCCCCAGCGCGCGGAAGTGTTCTGCCAACTGCCCACGGCGGGCTTTTACGTCGGCAACGTGCTGGTTCACCTCGTCAGGGTGGTCGAGCACCACTTCGGCGGCGGCCTGGGTGAAGGTGGAGACGGCGTAGTGAATGCGCACTTTCATCATCATCGCCAGCACGTCGGGCTCGGCTATCGCGTAGCCAATGCGCAGGCCCGCCAGGCCGTGGGCCTTGGACAGCGTGCGCAGGCGGATCACGCCCGGAATCGCTCGGGTGGTGAATTCGCTGCCCGCATCGTCGCGGAAGTCCCCGTAAGCCTCGTCCAGCAATAACCAGCAGGTGTCGGGCAGGGCCTCACGCAGCTTGAGAATGTCGCTATCGCTATGCAAATGGCCGCTGGGGTTGTCCGGGTTGGCCAGATACACCACCCTTGCATCGGCGTCTTGCGCTGCGGTTGCCAGGGCGTCAAGGTCCGGGGCCAGCACGCCCGGGGCCTCAAGATAACTGGGCTCCACCAGGTGACAGCCCTGCCCCCTGGCGAAATAGCCAAAGGTGGGGTAGGTACCCGCAGTGCTCACCACCGTATCGCCGGGTTCGCAGGTGGTACGCAGGGCCAGCGCCATCAGGCTGTCGGCGCCGGCATCCACCAGCAGCGTCTCAAGGGGCATGCCCTGCTGGGCGCTCAAGCGCTTGCGTATACCCAACGCCTCGGCATCGCCGTAGCTGTAAACGTGGGTCGCCAGGGCATCGCCAAAGTGCTCGCGCAGGGCGTGGTGGGGCATGTCCAGGCCCTCGTTGGAGCCCAACTGGTAGGGAACCGCATGGCCAAGCTTGCGCTCCAGCACCTTGATGCCGGGGAAAGGGTTATGCGGGCCTTCGCCGGTTAAGTGTTCGGGGTAGCGGGGCATAACGTCTCCAAATGAGATAGCGTAGAATGTAGCCTAACACTGCAACGAAGAAAACCTGTCCAAGGATACGGCATGGCCCACCTGCTACGCATCGTGATGATTCACGGCCACCTGGAAGGGGTGGTCGAACTGAGTGTGGATGGCCACACCAATATTTGCGGCACTAACGCCTCGGGTAAAACCACGCTCCAGCGGCTGGTCCCGGTGTTTTACGGCGAGCTACCTAACAAGGTCGTCCCCAAAACCCGCATGAAGTTTGACGCCTTCTATCTGCCTTCCAGCAATAGTTATCTGGTGTACGAATATCGCCGCGAAGCGGGGGATGTCTGCCAGGCGGTGCTCACCCGCAGCGCCAGCGGCGGAGTGGAATACCGCTTTGTCGGTGCGCCTTACCGGCCCGAAGACTATCTGGTGGAAACCGACCAGGGCCCGCTAGCGATACCCTACAGCCAGTGGGCCAGCGGCCTGCGCCGGGAATCGATCGAGGTGTCGCCCAAGCTCTCCGCGACCTCCGAATACCGCGCGGTGATCCAGAACGACTTCACGCCCACGCCGGGACTTGCCATGCACGGCAACCGCAAGGACGCCCTCAAGCTGCGCCAGATGGCGGCCAAGTTCAGCCTGGTCAAGTCCGAGCATCGCATTCGCCATATCGAAAAGCTGGTCTCGGCGGTGCACGCCAAAGAGGGCAAGATGGATACCCTCAAGACCATGCTGGCGGCGATTTTCGAAGAGGACGGCGTCGAGCTGCCGGTAACGCGCATCCGCAGCGCCAAGGCGCGGGAGTGGATTGCCCAGATGCGCCAATCCATGCGTCTCGAGCCACTGCAGCGCTCGCTCACCAAGCTGCATGAGGTGGACCGCGAGCTCGAGCACCTGGAAACCTCGCTTTGGCAGCTCAAGCCCCAGCTGGAGGCCGACCAGAACAGCACCGAGCGTAGCCTGGCCGACGCCGAAGCCACCATGGCCGAGCAACAGCGCGTCTTCGAAGCCGAGCAAAGCGCCTACGAGGCGGCCCGCGACCAACTCAACGACCAACTGAGCGAGCGCGAGAGCGAACTGAAGCAGACCCAGCGCGAGCTGAGCGATCTTCAGCAGCGCTTCGAGGCTTTCGAGGACGCCGATATGCCGGCGCTTCAGCGCGACCTCAACGCGTTGCCGCAAAAGCGCGAGCAGTTCGACCAGCTCACCAGCCACCTGCGCACGCTGCAGGACGCCGTGCAGGCCAGCCAGGCCCGCAAGGAAGAGCGCCTGCGCGAACTCGGCGAAGCGCTGGCCCGCCAGCGCGACGAGATCCAGGCCCTGGTCGACGCCCTGCACGATGAAAAAGCCGAACGCCAGGAAGCCCAGTGGGAAGCCCAACGCCAGTTGGAAGCCCGCTACCACGAACAGCGCCAGACGCTGGAGACCGACTATCAGGCACGCCTGGCCCAGGGCGTCGAGCAGTTGGCCTCGCTGAAAGCGGCGCTCGAGCACAATGGCACCACGCCCGAAGAAAGCGAGGAAGCCGCGCTGGCTCAGGCGCGTTTGGATCAGGCCCAAAGCGAGCGCAGTGCCGCCAACAGCCAGCGCGAGAGCCAGCGCCGCGAGGTCGAAAGCCTCAAGCGCGAACGCGACGAGGCCGAGCAGGCCCACGCAGAGGCGCGCCGGGTGCTTTCCCGCCGCCAGCAGGATAACCAGGCCCTGCATCAGCAGCGCGACCCCAGCCAGGGCACGCTACGTCACTTCCTGCGCTACCACCTGCCCGGCTGGGAGCAGCGCCTGGGCAAGGTGATCGCCCCCGAACTGCTGGAGCGCCGCGATCTGGCGCCGGCGCTTGCCGAGCCCGCCGGGGACGACCTGTTTGGCTTGGTGGTGGATACCCACGCTATCGAGCCGCCCGACTACGCCCAGGACGAAGCCAGCCTGCTGGTCGCCATCGACGCCGCCGAAGCCGAGGTGTTGCGCGCCGAGGCCGAAGTAGAGCGCGCCGAAAAGGCCCTCAAGCGGGCGAACGAGCGAGTGGGCGAGGCCGACGATGCGCTCAGCCAGGCGCAGTTGGCGGTCAAGCGTGCCGATGAAGAGGTCGACTACGCCCAGGAAGCGCGCCGCCAGATCCAGGCGCGCCACGCCGAGGCGCAGCAGCAGCGGCGTAGCGAACAGCAATCACTGCTCGCCGAGCAGGAAGCCCAACAGCAGGCCCTGCGCGACGAACGCCAGGACGCGCTGGACAAGCGTCAGGCGGCGCACCAGGCCGAACTCCTCGAGCTCAAGGCCGATGCGCAAAACCAACTGGATAGCCTCGACGGCCAGATTCAGCAGCACAAGACGCAGCTTACCGAGCTGAAAACCGAGCACAAACGCCAGTGCGACGAGCTGGAGCAGGCCTTCGACGAAGAGCTGAAAGAGCAGGGCGTTGACCCGGAGACGCTGCGCGACACCCGCGCCAAGCTGAAAACCCTGGAAGCGCACATTCGCGAGACCGCCGCCCGCCAGGAAGAGCTCGAAGCCTACTCGCGCTTCATGCGCGTGGACTGGGAACAGCGCAAGCCCGAGCTGGTCGAGCAGGAAAGCCGCCTGAGCCGTGAAGTGGACGACGCCAAGCGTCAGCGCGAGCAGCACCAGCAGGCGTTCACCACCACCAAGGCCGCCCACCAGCGCCACGTCAGCGCGTTCGAGGCTACTCGCCGAGAATCTCAGGACATTCTCAACGAGCTCAAGCCGCTGCTCAAGCAGCTCGACGAACTGCCGCTGGCGGCTAACCCCACGCCCCAGCAGGACGCCCCCGGCGATGTGGGCGAGCGACTGGCGCGCAGCCGCGAAGCCCTCAAACGCCGCGCCCAGGAGCGTGACGCGCTGCGCAAGGGCTGCCAGGAGGTCGAGAGCCAGCTGATCAAGGGGGCGAGCACCAGCTTTGTCGATGCCCTGGAAAGCGAGCGCGGCAAGCTCAACGACCCCGACGACCCCCGCGCATTGCTGCCGCTGCTGGGCGGCATGCTCAAGCTGCTCGAGGACCAGCAACAACAGCTGATTCAGCAGGGGCGCAACCTGAGCGACGACCTGGACAAGTTCTTCACCGTGTTCCGCGACCTCAACCGGCGAATCAGCGCCCAGAGCAAGCGGCTGTCCGACGAAGTAGCCGACGACCTTCGCCTGGAGGGCATCAGCAAGGCCGAAGTGCGCATCCAGTCGACCATCGACGAACTGGGCTTCTGGGAGCCGCTGAAGCTGTTCTCCCAGCGCTATAAAACCTGGCGTGAATCGGGGCAGATGCTGCCCAGCGACGACTACCTCAACGCCCTGGCCGATGTGGTCGACCTGCTGCGCAGCGACCAGCAATACAGCTTTGAAAGCCTGCTGCGCCTGGAGCTGCACCTCAATGAAGGCGGCACCGATCTGGTGATCAAGAACGACCGCCAACTGCTCGAGTCCTCGAGCCACGGCATGGCGTACCTGATTCTGTGCAAGTTCCTGCTGGCGTTTACCCGCCTGCTGCGCGGCCGCGCCGAGATCGCCATTCACTGGCCGATCGATGAAATCGGCACCCTTGCCTATCACAACGTCGAAAAGCTGTTCGACGCCTGCGACAGCAACCGCATCCATATCGTCGGCGCCTTCCCCAACCCGGAGTCCGACGTGCTGCTGCTGTTCCACAACCGCTACCTGATCGACCGCGATGCCGACCAGCCCGACGTCCGACGGCTCAAGCGCATCGAGCCGTATCGCAGCCGCTTATCAGAACGGCTCAAGGCCCGCAGTGAGGAGGTGATGGCATGAGCGATATGAATGCGTTATCCAATGGTCTGCTACCCCATGGCCCGTTGCTGGAGCGCCTGCTGGCCGGCGAGTTTATCTGCGCGGTGAGCGACGAAAGCGCCTTTCAGCGCCTTGAGGATGAAGACACCCGCGAGGCCATCGACGACTATTTGCGCCCGCTCAATCGCCGCCTGGCGAGCAACCCGGACGCCAGTGTCTACTTCCTCGCCTGGCGTCAGCTCGACGACAGCGCCCGCGACCAGCTCTCCCGCCAGCTCAGCGACACGCTGCACAGCCTGCTGCCGGTGCTCGAGTGGCTGCAGCTGGTCCAGGAAGCGCTCGGCCGCGACAGCGTGCTTTCCCCCGGCGATGTGCTCAAGCCCGGCGAACTGCAGGCCAAGAGCGAAGACAACCCCAGCCTGCGCGAGCGCATCGAACGCCTGGCCACCGATAGCTTCTTCGGCTCCCAGAGCGATCAGCTGGACGCCCAGGTCAAGCAGGTGTTCAAGCGCCTGAAGGAGCACGGTTATCTGCTCCAGCCCCACGGCGAGCGGCAGGTCTTTCTGGTCACCGGCAAGATCGACTACCTGCTGGACCTGGTGCGCTTTATTCGCGATGAGGAACACCTGCCCGTTGACGAGCAGGGCGAGGCCACCCAGGAGGCGCTGCTGTGAGCGAAGCCGACACACCGGGGCTGGAAAGCCGCCTGATCACCACCGGCGTCGAGCGCCTGTCGCTGCTGGGGCGCCACGCCGAATCCCTCATGCAGGGCTACGCCCATGATGAAGTGCCGCTCGACGGACTAAGCAATACCGCGCTGCGCAGGTTGCTGGCGGCGCGGATTGTCTGGCGGCCCGACGAGCAGAGCGGCGTCAAGCTCACCCCCAAGGTGCGCGAGCTGATTGCCGAAATGGTCGCCGACGAGGCGCGCCGCCACGTCAACGCCGATGTGGCCGAGACGCTGGAGCTGATTCGCAGCCTGGTCGAGAGCTACCGCGAGTCCAGCCACCGGGGCGACTACTGGCAGCAGGAGCAGCAGCTTTTGCGGCTGCGCCAGGCAGTGGACGACATGAGCGGGCGCTTTGCCGACGCCATCGACAGCCTCTGGCAGCGCCTCAACAGCGACTTTGGCTTTGTCAGCCGCCTGAACGATAAGGTGCGCGAGAACGACCGGGCGCAAAAGCAGGTGGTGCGCCTGCTCGACGGCCTGGCGCTGATCGACTTCAACGAGCTGATTGCCCTGGTGGGCAGCGACGGCACCCTGCGCAAGCTGCTGATCAGCCAGCTACAGCAGCAGCTGAGCGAGCACTACACCAGCCTGCGCGAAGTACAGCACCGCCTGATCGAGCTGATGGCGCGCTTTCGCCATATGCAGTCGCGCAGCCGCCTGGTGGCGGGCATGGCGGCGTTCCTGCGTGAACACCCCGGCTTTGTGCCCGGCAACTACGCCCGGCGCAGCGAGGTGCCCACGCTGTTCAACCGCGCCGCACCGCTCACCGCCGCCGGCTCCGCAGCGCTGGACCGCGCCCAAGACACCGCCACGCTAAGCGCGCTGCTTAACGACATCCCCGCGCCCGCCCACTCGGTGCAATCGGTCAGCGCCGCACGGCCCTCGCAAAGCAGCGAAGGCGACCACGTCGCCGCCCGCCAGCAAGCGCTCAAGCAGGATGTGGAAACCTTCTACCTCCACGTAGTCGACAAGACCGAGCCCGACCAACCCATCAGCGCGCTGGAATACCTGCACACCAGCGAACTGACCTGGAACGCCGAGATATGGCTCTTCCAGGTCATCGCCGAATTCCAGGGCCTACCGCACAGCGAACAGCGTGCTTTCCATATCCAGCAGGAAGAAGGGCAGGCCAGTCCGTTCAATGAGGTGAGGTTGATTCACGATGTCGCGCTGAGTTTGGCGGTGTGAGCATGGGCGATGAAAATCTAACGCCTCAGCTGCGTAAAAAGTTAAGCGAAGTGGAAGGTTTGCTGCGCAGGCAATCACGAGTGGAAAAAACGCGTAGCCAATGGGTGGAACGGTTTTGCAGTTGGTGTGACGCGCACAATATCGAGCTTGGCCTAAGGTTGAGCGGTAAAACGCTTCTTTTTGATCGCGCGCTTATCAAGGAGGTTGATGAGGTGCTCGACAGCCAACGGCTGGCACCTATTGGTCGACTGCTAAGCAGTAAGAGCAGTGCCGAACAGGCAAAGGAAGGGCTAGACGAAGACAAGGGTAATCGCGAACGTCCACGCGCTCAGCGGGTGCTGGTTAATGTTCCCGCGCGTACGCCCGCATGGCTGTCTGATAAGCCACGTTCAATACATGATGTTGACTGGCGCGATATACATCTTGAAAAGTGCGACGTGCTGGTGCAGGTGGAGAACCTGGATAGCTTCTACGAGTTTTCGCCTGAACTAGCACCGCTAAGCGGCTACGCTAATCCGTTGGTCGTCTACCGTGGCGATAGCCACTACGGCGGCGGCTTCAAGCAACTCGCCAGCGCCTGGAACGCAATCCAAAAGCCACACCTCTACGCGGGCGATTTCGATGTAAAAGGCCTCAGCATCGCGCTTTCCAGCGACGCCTCGCACTTATTACTCCCGCCGCTAACATGGCTCACCGAGCAGGCCACTACACTCCACGACCCCGCCAAGCAACTCGAACACCGCCCACGCCTGCAACGCCACCGCGACCAACTACCCGCCGTACATCCGTTACAGCCGTATCTAACGCTGCTACTCGACCAGCAGCGCGGGCTAAGGCAGCAGTTGTTGGGTGAGCAGTTGGAGCGCGTGGCGCTGGTGTGATGATTGAAACCGGCAAAACGCGCCGGCACGCGAATTCTGGCTTTATTGCCAAAATTGGCTTTGCTCTTCGAAGAATCAATGGGGTAGAGTCAAAGCGTTTGGCTGCAAAATCTTAATCAATGCGCCGTCGCGTTCATTGAGGCTTTGTAGCGGTGCGTAGAATCACTGTTATGGCCTTCAGGTGAAACATGGAAATCAACTTGCTCGTCTTACGGTGCAAAGAATTGGAAACAAGTAAGCAGTTTTATGAATCGCTAGGGTTTACCTTCGTCAAGGAGAAGCACGGTGGTGGTCCTTTGCACTACTCGTCGCGAGATGCCGGTTTTGTGTTTGAGCTTTATCCATTGGCGGAAAATGAGGCTGTGGACAATGCCAGGGTCGGTTTCTCGGTAAAACACATACCGCAGGTTCTCTCCCAAGTGGCAACTGAGAGCCAGCACGAATTCAATGGCAAACAGGTTTACATCGTTCGAGATCCTGATGGGAGAAAGGTTGAGCTTAGTGAGCAATGACCATAACAATTCGCGGCACACGGATGCCCTTGTCTTCGCTGCGTCAAGGTCACCGGTGCGCTTGGCGTTAGAGCATGAGGCATATGGAAATATTTCTGTTGAGACATGCTGAAACAGAATCAAACCGGGCTGGTTCACCTAGCTCGGGTTGTGAGGATGATTTGACAGAGTTCGGGCACTGGCAGGCCCAAGAGATCATTGATGGTCTGATGGAATTGGGAATAAAAGCTATTCTTTGCTCTCCTTACTCTAGGGCTCGGAATACGATTGAGCCGTTCGCGCAAGCCGCGTCGCTTCCTATCGTGGTCCATCCCTGTTTAGCTGAAGGCCAGTTGATACTTGATAACTCAGCCTCTCAAGAAGAGCCCGTTTACACGCCTCACGGGTCCGGTTATTTTCACCCAGCAAAAAACGAACAAGCCGGTGCGTTTCTCAGGCGGGTCATGCAGGCACAAGAGGTTATTTTCTCTCAATCTGCATCTAAAATCCTGGTCGTGACTCACGGGCACATGATACGTGAGCTGTTGAACAGTTTTCTGGCGTTGCCATCAAAAACGCGATTCCCCCACGACAACTGCGGGCTAAGCCATGTTTCTGTGGGGGAGGTAAACACAGTGGGCTTCCTTAATCGTGCCATGTGCTCTAACCAAGCCGTGCACCGGAGGCCATAAGCGTCGCTGGCGCGCCACTTCTGGCCCCGGCGACGGAAACGTTAGGTCTAACAATGCATGTTTTGATTACCGGCGCGGCTGGCTCGGGAACCAGCACGCTTGGCAGAGCTCTCGCCACAGAGTTGAATGCTGCTTTCATTGAGGCAGACGATATCTATTGGCTGCAAACCAGCCCGCCGTTTAAGGAGAAAAGAACAATTGAGGAGAGGCGGGGGCTAATGCTGTCGAGCCTGCATAGCCATTCGAGCGCGGTTGTCGCTGGATCTGTAATGGAATGGGGTTCCCAAATTGAAGATGCGTTCGACTTGGTGGTTTTTCTTTATGTCGAAGCAGCTACTCGTATAAAAAGACTTCGGGAACGAGAGATTCATCGTTACGGCGCTGCAGATCCTGATTTCCTAGAATGGGCGGCACAGTATGATGAGGGAACAGCGCCGGGACGAAGTCTAGCCAGACACCGAGCATGGCTAGAAAAGCGCTCATGTCGCGTCATAAATCTAGAAGGAGCTATGTCAGTGTCTGAGCAAATAGAAGTTTTGAGGAAAAAAGGCCTAACTAGAAGCTTCAGTTGACTGCCCAAAGCGCTGCCGCGATTCAGGCAGCAACCAAGCATTGGCGTTAGCGAGACAACAGGGGGCATACCAATGCAGTCAGACGTAGTTAATTTAGCCGAAAAATTCAGAAAGTTTTCTGAGTACTGGTCGCCACGTGTGGTCGCTGAAATGAACGATTATCAGCTCAAGCTGGCAAAGTTTCAGGGCGATTTTGTGTGGCATGACCATAGAGATACGGACGAGGTTTTTCTGGTCGTCAAAGGTGCAATGGGCATCGAACTCCGAGGTGGTACTGTTCATCTATCCGAGGGTGAAATGTATGTAGTGCCCAAAGGGGTGGAACATAGACCCTTCGCTGAAAGTGAGTGTCATGTTCTTCTAATTGAGCCCCGAGGCGTGGTGAATACCGGAGACTCTGGCGGAGAGCTCCAGGCGGAAAATGATGTCTGGGTATAGTGGCGGGCATGCCGTCTTTCGCTAACAAGGCCAAGCACGGCGATGGCGTTTACGTTGCGGCTTCGCATTCACTATATCGCCACGCGTGCTGAGCAGCGTTAGACGTATGCAAACAACTCTACGAACCCCAAAGCAAACCGATTACGACGCTATCGCGGCTTGGGTCAGTGATAAGAAAGCCTGTTCTCGCTGGGCTGGGCCATCCGTGCCGTTTCCTTTTGTTGCATCCAAGTTGCCGGAGCTACTCGCCGTTGAAGGGTGCTCAAGCTATTGCTTATCCGATAGTGATAACCGCTGCGTTGGGTTTGGCCAGTTCTGGCCGGGAAAGCAGGGTGCGGTTCATATCGGCAGGATTATTGTTTCGCCTGAGGCAAGAGGAAAGGGCGTAGGCCGCTTGCTTTGCGAAAAGCTGGTAGCAAAGGCCAGAGAGTCAACCGGCGCGTCGACGGTGACGCTGCGCGTCTATCGAGACAATCACGCCGCTCGTTCTGTATATTCAAGCCTTGGCTTCTCAGTCATCGAGTCAGAATCCACGGATGACTTAATGTTCATGAGTGCAACGGCCAATGAGGTTGCAAGAGAGATCACGAGCAAGCTATGAATTTACTCTCTCTCGGAACATCCGCTGGCGTACCCACTAAGCAAAGAAACATCGCCGGGGTCGCGTTGCGTGAGAAGTAGTGGCATTAGCCCGGAGATGTCTCTTCGACTATCCAAGGTTCTCGGGCGAACGCCAGAGAGCTGGTTGGCGAGGCAGGATAGGTATGACCCTTGGGTGGCTCGGAAGACGGTCAATTTGGATGGAATCCACCCCCTGGACTTCGAAGCCGCTTAATCAGGTCGTTAAATGCCCATGATGGCCATGTCCAGGGCGCCAACAATCTGGTCTCTGAAATGCGATAAAGAACCCACCGGGTTTTTGAGATGCTTTTCAGAAACAGAGGAAATTTGCGGGGTCAACAGTAGAAATTCCTGGTCTGCAAAGCTGATTTCTGGCGTGAGCCCTTGCATAGCGTTGCCGCCCAATGCGGCGCGTTTCCCCAACGGGATGACGATGCGCGTTGTCAGTTCGCTCAGCAGGCTGCTCTGAATATCGACAAGGTATGGGTAGTGCGCTTTGCTGGTTTTGCTTGGGTTGGGGTATACATCGAACTGTGCCATCAAAATTCCCTGAATTCGTCGCCGAAGCATCCATGTTGTTCGACAAAATCGTTGTAGCTTTGGATCGCAGCGCGATTTTCTTCCACCCATTGGGCTGCTTCGCGTTTGGAGAGTTCTTCTTTCAGGGCTCGCTCCAGGGTAGCGGACAAGTTAATGTTCAGTTCACGGGTCTTACGCAGCAGGTCGCTATTGACTGAGAGGTTCGCCGCTTTTTTTGGCGCGGCTGCGTTATAAAGTTCGGCCATTGGAGCCTCCAAGTGGCTATTCAATGTGTTGTCTAAGTTTATGCGCATGTCAGTGCGCATTCAAGCATGCGCTTGCTGCTTCGGACGTTAATCCATCAAAGCCCATGGTTAGCCCGCCAACACGAAATTATTTAGGTTGGCAGTCTGTTTACCGTGGTGATTACTAGAGCGCAAACATAGCGACCAGGCTGGCTTCATCTTGTGCCCAAAGCGTGTACTTAAGAGATCACGAGCAAACGATGAATATACTCTTCCTCGGCACCTCCGCTGGTGTGCCCACCAAGCAAAGAAACGTCTCCGGTGTCGCGTTGCGAGAGAGCAAGGGGAAGGGCTGGTACCTGATCGATTGTGGTGAGGGCACCCAGCATCAGGTCCTGCACACGAAACTGTCGCTGAATTCACTGAAAGCCATCCTGATTACCCACGTGCACGGCGACCATTGCTATGGGTTGCCGGGCCTACTGGCGAGCGCGGCGATGAACGGCCGGGAAGCGCCGCTGACCATTGTGGCGCCCGCTGGCATCAAGGCATGGTTGGACGCCACCTGCGAGGCCACCCAGCTATCGTTACCCTTCGATGTTGAATTTGTCTGCTCTGATGACCTGCCAAGCGTCGAGTTTGAGCGCATTGCGATTACCACCTACAGGCTTTCGCACCGGGCGCCGTCCTATGCTTATGGGTTGACGGAGCGAAAGGTCGAATCGGCTCTGGATGTGGATAAGCTGGCACAAAAGGGGATTCCGAGAGGGCCGTTGTGGGGGCAGTTGAAGCAGGGCTTTGATATCGAGTTCGCGGGTGAGCGGTTAAAAAGCCGTGACTTCCTTATCTCCAAACACAAACCCAGGAAAGTCGTGGTCGCTGGGGACAATGACCAGCCCGACTTGTTGTCGGAGGCGTGCGCGGGGGCGCAGGTGCTGGTGCATGAAGCTACCTACACCGAAGCAATGGCCGAGAAGGCCGGTGACGTGGGGCATAGCTACGCCAGGCAGGTCGCCACGTTTGCCGAATCGGTGGCGCTCCCCAACCTGGTGCTGACGCATTTCAGCCCCCGCTACCAGCTCAACCCCCATGCGTCGCCTTCCATTGAGGACATCCGCAAAGAAGCTCAGAGCGTCTATTCGGGTTCGCTTTACTTGGCGAGGGATTTTAGTGAATACACCCTGGATAAAGCGGGCCACTTTGCTGAGATAGAGGGCGAGTAGCGTTCTGCGCTGGTTGCGTTTATGCGTTTCATGGTACAAGCCAGGGCTTGGCGTTGTTTGCGCCCTGATGACCGAACCCAGCAAGGAGAGCCCTTATGCAAACGGTGAGAATCGACCTGGTCTCTGATGTCGCCTGCCCGTGGTGCGCGATCGGCTACCGGCGCTTGGAGCAAGCGTTGGAAATACTAGATGGCGAGATCGACGTTGAACTACACTGGCAGCCCTTCGAGCTCAACCCGGACATGCCGCCCGAGGGCGAGCCGATTCTGGAGCATTTATGCCGCAAGTACGGCAAGGATGCGGCCAGCATGGAGCAATCCCAGCACGAGATTATGGCGGTGGCTGAAGAGCTTGGGCTGAATTTCCGTGGCGCCCAGGAGCGTCGGGCGCACAATACGTTCGATGCCCACCGCGTGCTTGCGTGGGCCGCCACGCAGAACCGAGAGACGCCCCTGCAATTGGCATTATTTGATGCCTACTTAGGTGAGGCGAAGAACCCTTCAGATCCAGAGGTTCTGCGAGAGAAGGCCATCGAGATTGGGCTTGACGGGGACGCTGCTGAGGCTATTGCCCGGTCAGATCAATACGCGGACGACGTTCGCGCGGCAGAACAGCGATTCATGGAGGCAGGCGTGAGCGCGGTCCCAGGGTTCATTCTCGAAGGGCGCTACCTGATTTCTGGTGCCCAGCCCGCCGACGTGCTTGTCGATGCACTTCGTCAGGTGGCCGAGGAAAACGCTAGCCGCTAATGTTTCAGTGGCTCCGGCCTGAGTTGCGGCGAGTTAGGCTGGTTTAGTTTATATCGCAACTTCTCAAGCGCTGGCTTTAACCTCAACGCCAGCGCTCATTCCCTTACTACACAAACGCCCGCAACGTATCACTCGCCTGGTCGATAGAAACAACGCCATCCAAATGGCCTTGATTGCCTTCCAGGGTTTCAAGCGTCACGTCGCTGCCGCCTTCTTCAATCAACTCTGCGGTATGGCGCACGCCTTCGGGGGGTGGAAGACGAGGTCGTTTTCGCTATACAGCATCAGCTTGGGGGATTACCGCAAGAGCGCTGTCATTTTATTGGAGCGTGATGTGCAACACGCTATTCTTTCCTCATGATTAAATCATTCCGTCACAAAGGACTGAAACGGTTCTACGCGACCGGCAGCACAGCAGGCATACAGTCTGATCATGCTAAGAAGCTGCGCATGCAGCTCGCTGCCTTGGATACCTCGACGTCAGTGGAAGACATGGACATCCCTCGAGGACATCCGCAAGGAGGCCCAAAGCGTCTATTCGGGGTCGCTTTACTTGGCGCGGGATTTTGGAGAATACACCCTGAGTAAATCGGGCCACTTTTCTGAACTGGCGGGCGAATAGGGTGGCCGTGTTTCAACCCTTCTTGAGAATACGCGGGGACTGAAAATAGGGTGACGTCGTTCTCGTCCATAGCGCTGGAGGGTAAGGCAGCACTTATTGGAGCAGCTCCTGGCCTTTGGTCGTTGAACCCTGCTCGTGTTCGGCCAGGTGCATGACAATAGCGTCATACAATTGGCTGCATATGTGGTCACTACTTGTTTTGGGACTTGCTAAGTTCACATTTAAAGATGGCAACCGTGGGAGACCTTGCTGGCTATCAAGCTGCCTGAGCGTGGGCGGGATTGTGGATTTGGGCAGCGCTGAAACGACAGCACCACTTTCCACTGCAGCCACCAGCCCTCCATAGCTATAGGTTTCGAACTCAACGCTATATTCGCGGCTTGCGCCCTTGAGCGAATTCAGGATGATTTCTCTGTCAGGGCAGCCATACTCGAATAAAGCAACGGGTAACGTACCTTGTTTCCAGACGAGCGAACTTCTGGCGCATACCCACTCCAACGGCTCAACTCTGACAGGCTCAGCATTGATTTCGGAAGGGCAATGCTGAGCCAGCGCAATATCAAATTCCCCGTTCTTGTAACGTCTCCAGATATCAGTGCTGAAACTGCAATCCAACGATACTTGCACATTGGGAAACTGGCCTTTCCAGTGTTCAAGTAGGCTTGGCAATAGACAACTGGCGTAACAGTCTGTGGTGGCGAATCGTATGGTCTGGCGGTCAGCACAACTCTGTGCCAACCAACGCTCAGCCTCATTGTTTGCGGTAATGACTTTTTGCGCCCTCAGGTAGAAGGCATAGCCTTTTTCGGTAAGGGTAACGCCATTATGGCTGCGGTAGAGCAGCTGAGCGCCAATCTGGCGTTCAAGCTGCTGAACTTGCCAACTGACAGTAGATTGAGCCAGAAAAAGTCGCTCTCCCGCCCGTGAAAAACCACCCAAATCTGCAACATAGATAAAGGTACGCAGCTGATCCAAGCTCCATTTCATTTTTTGCCTCCTGCGGCCGACTCGTCTTGCTCGCCTGATGACTAACGTAAGTAGCCACCGGGTGACGTAAAAGCGGGTGAGTCAAGTATCGAATGAGTTGATACCCCCTGGCAAATATTTCCGTTTCCATTTACTGCCTATCGCTTTGTACGCTCTGACCACCTGTTATGGAAACCAACATGTGGACAAGAAAATGACGATAACGACTAGTTCCCTGGATGTTAGAGATGAAGGAAAGTGTCTTAAAGAAAGTCTCTCAAAAATGCTCGATCCTGAATTCTATACTAATGAAAAATGGTTCGAGCGTGAACTACAAGCCATCCATTTTTCAGCTTGGCATTTTGTATGCCTGTCGACTTCCATTGAAAATCCTGGAAGCTTTGTAACCCGTCGCTTCTTGGAACGCAGTGTCATCGTTGTTCGTGGTGAAGACGGTATCATCAGGGCTTTTCTAAATACCTGTAGGCATCGTGGTGCTCCGTTGACGAGCGACAGGTGTGGAAATAATACATACTTTAGATGTCCTTTTCATAAGTGGTCCTATGATACATTTGGGGATTTAAAGAGCGCTCCTGGTTTAGGTGGGAGTGTGAAAAGGAGTGAGCTCTCAAAGCTCAGATTGAATCTTGTGCCCGTGCAATGTGAAGTCGTGGCAGGCTTGGTATTTATCAATCTTAATGAAGAAAATGAGATGCCGCTTAAATCCTATCTGGGCAGCTACATCGATAATGTAGCCAAACCACACCAAGTTCAAAGAATGCACTGTGTCCAAGAAAAGTCGTATACATTAACGACCAATTGGAAGTTGTATATTGAGGTAGATATGGAGACTCTACATACAAATTTCATTCACAGTCATTCAATTGGTAGTCAGCCTGTTACGCCGTTAGAGCATGGTCGCAATTGGTTTGGTGTTTACCATCAAAATTCTCTTTCTCCAGCATTATTTCCTGAAAAGCGTAGCCTCGCCTTTTCAACTCCCCATGGTGTTACTGGTGAAGCGGCAGAGGGCACCCACTTTTGTGTCATTCTGCCAGGTTTTTTCATTGTAACGGCCCCTGAGGTTATGTGGTGGATTCAGAAGACCCCGATCTCAGCTACTCGCACAAGCGTCAATGTTGGTTACGCGTTTCATGATGAAACCTTGGCTCGCAGTGACTTTAAAGAGGTCGCTCCACACTATTTCGAACGGCTCGATCAAGTAATTCTTGAAGATGATCAGATTTGTGAATACCAGTTGGAAGGTTTGAGAAATCGCGTGCAGGGGCATTACACGCCAGCGGAGCCGGTGGCCGCCTATTTTTCAGAGCTAATTCAAAAAAGGCTGCTGGAGGTGGGGAATGAATAGCACGGGCACAATTATGGGTAGGCGAAATCGGATGCCTAATGCCTGGCTTAAATGGGCAGGCTGGTGCTTTCTCATCAGCATCTTCATGAGTGGGTTCTTTTTCCGCTTTGCGCCTTCGACCCTTTCAGGAAGTATGCAACAAGAACTCAGTTTGACCGCCAGTACACTCGGTATTGTGGCGTCGATGCATTTCTGGATTTACACGCTGATGCAGATGCCGGCTGGAATGTTTACGGACTCGGTGGGGATACGTAATGCTGGCATTATCGGGGGTGGCATAACGACAATAGGTGCTTTTTGCTTTGGCATTGCGCCAAATCTTGTGGTGTTGCTTGTAGGGTCGGCTTTATTGGGACTGGGGCTGTCGGCCGTTTTTGTCGCCCTGATGAGTTACAACGCTACCTGGTTTTCCTCAGAACGTCACTCCCTTGTGATGGGCACCACCATGCTTCTGGCTGCGCTAGGAAGTGTCATTGCACAGACCCCGACCGCGCATTTATTGAATTGGTTGAGTTGGAGAGAAATCATCCTTTTCTTTGGAGCCTTTACCTTATTGGCCACTGCCTGCCTTCTTGTTTTCTGTAAAAGCGATCCAGGATCAAAAAAGACAAGTGAAGCCAAAGCCAAAAAGACTGTGCATCCATTACAATGTGGAAATCGATATGTCCTGAGAAATCGTCAGGTGTGGTTACTATTTGTTTGTGTCGCTGCTACCAACGGAACCTTGTATGCGTTTTTAGGATTATGGGCTGTGCCATTGTTGACGGAGGGGTTCAGTATCCGACCAGCACAAGCTGCACAATATGCCACTGTTACGTTGACCATTTATGGTATTGGTTCTGTATTTTGGGGATGGTTCGCTGACCGAATTGGAACAAAGAAACCCATCATTGTTGTGACGTGTATGTTATCCGTCGTGGTATGGGCTTGTATGGCGTTTGCAGAGTGGGAACTGGGGTGGGTGGCAATGGCACTGTTTGTACTTCTAGGGCTTTCTGGTGGCCCCGTCGGTGTTATTTTTGCCGCTACCAAGGAATCAGTTGCCTTGGAGAACGTTGGTTTTGCGATTGCTCTCGTTAATATGGGCGCCTTTCTGACAGCTGCGTTGGTTCAATCAGGCTTTGGGATTATTCTTGATATCGTCGCCAATGCTGAACTGGAAATGGCGCCAACCCTTCAGAGCTATCAAATTGCCCTGGTGTTGCCCTTGATGATAAGCAGCTTGGGCGTGGTGTCATCCCTGCTTTTGAGGGAAACCGGCTCAGTTGATCCGATGTTAAAAGGCTGAAGGAAAGCACGAAATCGAGCGTCACCGTTATTTGGCATACTGAGTTGAAAAACTCAGGCCACAGAACCCAGGCAATCTTTACGTCAGGACTAAAGCGCTGTGAATCCATGTTTCCGTCGACGCTAACGAATTGCCGCTTGCACGGCACCGTCAGTTCTAATGGCCCGTTTCGATATCATTGAAAAGAGGGTGGCACTGGCCTCAAAGAGCCAGCGCTCGATCCCTTACTGCAAAAACTCCCGCAACGTATCGCTGGCCTGGTCGATAGAGACAACGCCATCCAAATGGCCTCGATTGCCTTCCAGGGTTTCAAGGGTAACGTCGCTGCCGCCTTCTTCAATAAGCTCCGCGGTGTGGCGCACGCCTTCGGGCGCGAAGACGAGGTCGTTTTCGCTATACAGCATCAGCGTGGGGGCGTCGATTGCTTCAAGCCCCGCTTCTAGAGAATCGCCGTGGCCCGCCATAAAGGTTTGGTTGGCGCGAACCAGATACAGGAAATGGTTGGCGTCGGAAACCTCTGCACGTGCAGCGGCAATGTCATCCAGCGTTTGCTCAATGGCGTAGTTGGCGTTGATATCTTGAGCGGGGTCGCGCTCTTCGTCGGCCCAGTCGCGGTTAAAGGTCTCGTTGGCCCACTCCCAGTGGTTGGCATTGAGCGTGACCAGTTTGAGCGCTTCTTTAAGCCCGTCGGTGGGCGGCTCGCCGTCGTAGTAGTCGCCTTCGTTCCAGTTGGCATCCAGGCGAATCGGTGCGCCCCAGGCGCTCAGGGTTGCCAGCAGCCAGGGGTCGGCCACTCCGCCGCCGATCACGGGAATCAGCCGCTCGACCCGGTCTGGGTAGGCACTGGCCCACTCAAAGGCTTGAAGCGCGCCCATCGAGGCACCCATCACCGCATGCAGCGATTCAATGCCCTGGCTTTCCAGCAACTCGCGCTGCACCTCGACAAAGTCACGAATGGTCACCACCGGGAAGTCCATGCCCCAGGGTTCGCCGGTATCCGGGTTGATTGAGGCAGGCCCGGTGGTGGTGACATTCGGGTCATGGGCGTTGAGGTTGACCAGCGTATCCGAGGCAATGATGTAGTACTCATCGGTATCCAGCGGTTTGCCGGGGCCGATGATCGCATCCCAGTAGCCGGTTGGTTCGCCCTCGGTCTCATAGCGGCCGGCGGCGTGGCTGGTGCCGGAGAAGAAATGGGTAATCAGAATGGCGTTATCGCGGGCCTCGTTTAATTCGCCGTAGGCCTCCCAACCCACGCTTACTTCGGGGATTGTTTCTCCCCCTTGGGTGGTGAAGTTTTCTAGCTCGAAGGTCTGCTTTTCGACTAGGCCGTCCCAAGCCATTAGTGATGAGGAGGCAATTAGGCCGATGCTGATAAACGCTGACGTTAGCAGAGGATGCCGTTGAATAAGCGCCATAAGTTCTCCTGCGATAAGGGATCATTGTGATTGTTGTTGACCATCTGCAATGGCCTTCCTCACAGCCTAGCCATTTTTAACGCATTTTGAAGGGGTTAACCCTTAGGCTTGCTGTTGGGTTTAGTGAGCAGGAGGCGCTTGATGATGTGAAGGCTAAGGTCGTTCGGCTGACGCAGCGGCCTGACGCCGTTAAATCGATGGTGTAGCGCTAGATTGCGTGAGGAATAGGCGAAAAGTTGAGTAGCATGTATACCGACTTGGCCATATAAAGCAGCATCTGAAGCCCTTTCCTGTGGTAACTCAGTGCGATACGCAAAAGCCTGCGAATGGTCAATCATCGCAGGCTCTGGGTAAGTCTCTATAAAAACATGTCTTAGCCGCGTGCTACCGCAAGCCCAGAAAGGAAAGAATCGCTATGACGATAACGACGGCACCAACAATGTAGACGATACTGTTCATCAGTAAATACTCCTTTTGTGAATCCGCAATCCGTGTCGCGCCATCATCCCTGAGGCGCACGCTCTAGCTTATTTTCGAGGCAGTCCTTCGCCTCTTTATCAAAGTAGGTGGATAGTGTTATCTGGTCTGTTGGCTAGCGCACTTAGTGGTGAAAAAGACAATGCGTCATACATATAAAGCCGCGTAGCTGCCGGAAAATATTATCACTGCTCGCGGCCCCAGCATCGCTGAATAGTCACTTGTCAGCCTGTGTGTTGCGAAGTGTGCAGCACGCAGAAGGTCTTGGATGATTAAATTATTCCGACACAAACTACTGAATTGGTTCTATTCGGCTTGCAGCACAGATGACATACAGTTTTATTACGCGAGGAAGCGGCGTAAGCAGCTCGCAGGGTTGAACACCGCTATGTCAGTGGAAGACATGAGCATCCCTGTTTGTCGGCATCATCTGATAAGGGGTAAAGGTAAAGAGCGGTAGTCGATTAGTGTTAACGGAAATTGGCGCATGACTTTCGAGTTTCAGGGACGCAGATTCCAGGCGTTATGTGGGTAACTGCTTGGCCTTGGACATAAATTTAGGGCATGTGGCGTTGCACCGGGGAGAGCACATGAATAATTATAAAGCTAAAAAATTTATAAAACTCGGAACGGCCATCCGATATCTTAATGATGTTAAATATAAGATGGGGGCGAGCGGCACGCCTGAACCTCTCTGGAACGATCATGTGATCGACAACATACGCATTGTTCTAGATCTAACGAAAGAGCTCAAACTTTCGGGCACACTTGATGCCGGAGCCTTCGGCAAGCTCAGTAAAATGCACTTAATGCTTAAAGAAGCGAGTAAGTCCAGTCCGGACCTTACTATGCCGCAAGCCGAGGAGCTTCATGAACTTGCTCGACGGATCCGGGAGTCACTGCTTGCAGAAGGGAATAATCGAGTCGTCTACTATCTCGATGAGACAGAGGTCGCGGCTGTAACCTCACCTGGCTGGCCGAAGGAATTGACACTTGGTCTTGTCGGAAAAATGCCGTTGAGCATCGTGGCTTGGCTGCTCAGTCTGACTGTTGCTGCTTTCGGCCTTGGAGTCATAGCATCTGAGGCGGGATGGTATGGGTGGGTAAAAGAGGCAATTAGCCCTCAAGCGCAGAATGGAGCAGAGCGTTCGGGTGACGCCTCATCGGATGGCGGGTAGCAAGCCGTAAAAAGTAGACTCCAATCCAGGTACTTGGCGTAGCCCGCGCCGGTGTCTCTTAATCCAGTTCAGCCCGTTGGGTTGATCATCATGCGCTTGGCGAAAGGGAACCGTTCGGCTTGATATCGCCCAGCTGGCGCAGCGGTTATTGCAATGCATTGCCGGGCGAGGCGTCATTGGAGACGTTACAGCGGTGGTTGGTGGGTGCTTACTGTTAGGCTTAGTCGGTGATATGCGTTTCTGGCTGGAATGCGTGCTCATCTACCCATTTCGCTAAATCACCCAGCGCCTTCATAGCTCCTGTCTTAGTGTAATCTCGGGGCCAAGCACTCAAAGCCTGCCATCGCCCCGCAACTTCAGGCCAAGTGTCATTGCCATGGCCGTCTCTGTACCAAGCAAGGTCTGGGTGTTTGGTGATAGGAGTTACCTTCAGAAATGCTTGCTCGATTCTTTCCAGCCAGGGGTCATTGCTTTCCTGACTTTCCAAATATGCCCGTACCTCAAAGCCGATGCTTTCATCGCCTTCTGATTCTGCCGACGGGTAATATATCAAGCACACCTGAGAGCCTTTCCCATTATTTTCACCCCAAGTGTGAGGGAAGAAGCGCCACACTCTTGTCTGATCTCCCCAATCCTCCGGCTTTTTATTGGTGCTAATCTCGGTCGTGTCTATCTGCAATGCAGTAGCAATATGGCTTTTACCTTCCGTCATCAATTCATTGTCGAGTTGTTTCAGACGTTGGGATGCTTCGTATAAATCATTGAAATGCTTCAACGAAAAATCCAGCTCGTCTTTTGTCATTGTCTTTTCTTCCGTTGGATGGGCGAGAGAGGTGAGATGCTGCAACAACTCTTGGTAGAAAATTTGCCATTTGGTCTGATTAGATGGGGCTACGTCTTGCCCGTACAGCTCATAAGCTGAGGCCAATACTTCCGAGTAAGATAGCGTCGGCCAGCCAGCGTTATTGGCGGGTGCCCAAACGCTTTTCTTAACGTCATTCGGGCATAAAACGCACTTGTAGACTTTAACCTCATAGCTGTTCAGCAAGTCGTCATAGGCATAAAACGGGTTACTCTCCGCTGAAGCCCATACTTTATGCTCGATACCCAATACAAAGTCGTTTCCCGAAACCACCAGGTCAAGGCGCTTGGTCGATGCGCTTTCGACATTCCAGTTCCCTGCTTCCCGCTCGGTAGTGACTGCTTCCCAGTCGATGCGCTGTAGGGACTCATGATCGAATCGCTCTTTACGAAAGAGTGCATGCAACACGGCCTTGGCCATCCAGCGGGGAGCCCCTGGGTAACCGCCCATAAAGAAGGCCATCAAGTCAGATAAGCGATTCTCATGCTGGCCAGGTCCTGCAACGGAAAACAAATTGGGTGTGGCTGGTTCTGGTTTGGGCAGAAGTGCCAGTTTTTCAAAAAAACGCTCCAATGCTGCCAAATCAGTCGACTCTGAATGCATGAATTAATCCTAAATAATTTTAAACTGATTCAACGCATTAGCTTGCTGAATCATCATCCGCTTGTCGAGCTGAAGTCGCCGAGTCTCCCCGTACCGGGCATGATCGCAAAGCACGCTATCCGGTTTTCTTTCTAGCCCGGTGCGCAGCTGCTTTCATCCGGTTGCCGCAAGCGGCCATGCTGCACCAGCGGCGGCGGTGGGATTTCGTTTGATCGTGGAACAGGAGAACGCAGTCCGAGGCTTCACATTGTTTGACGAGCTGCAGATTTTCCTCGGTAAGCAACTGGACCAACGACGCGGCGACGGGGTGTAACAGGCTTTCGCTGTCCATGTTGCGTTTATACGTTTTTTTCTGAAACACCGCCTCACTCGGCTGCCATTCAATCTTCTCTATGGGGTAACCCCATTCCAGCACGTGATTGACCACGGCGGAGTCTGCGGCCTGCTCCAGTTGGGCCGAGACGAGCAGATCCCGCATGTTGTCGCGCAGTTTCCGAGCCAACTGGGCGATCCCAGCCGGTGGGGGTTCACAAGCTTCCTTCAGTACACCCGCCTGTTGAAGCCACGCCACTACACCGCTGTCGTCATGAAGGCATTCCTGGCGCGCTTCGCTGACGCCAAATTGCGTGTTGATGAAATCGAGAGCGAGGTTGCTGGCGATAAACGGGGCGATAATTTTAGATGACATGCTTAGTAACCTTTAATTTAACACTTGACAGGTTACTATGTTTCTTCATAACCTTCAAAAGTTATTTTTAATGGTTACTAAGGGCTTGGCTATGACATCTGAAAATATGACGGCTTCTGGATCGGCGGCGCGGCAGGTTCACTACGGTTTCGAGACAGTGGGCGATGTCGATGTCTTCTATCGTGAAGCGGGAGATCCAGCGGCGCCGACGGTATTGATGCTGCACGGGTTCGCGGCGTCCTCGTATATGTGGCGCGATGTGATTGAGGCATTGGCCGATAGCTATCACGTCGTCGCCCCGGATTTGCCGGCGTTTGGCTTTACTCAATCACCGGCGCAGGGTGAGTATGAATACACCTTTGCCAACCTGACGAAGACGATTGATCAATTTACCGAGCAGTTGAACCTTGAGCGCTACGCCATCGCCGTTCACGACTATGGTGCGCCTGTTGGCTGGCGTTTGGCAGAGGCTCACCCGTCAAAGATCACCGCGATCATTTCGCAAAACGGCAATGCGTATGAGGAGGGGCTTTCACAAGGGTGGGAGCCAATCCGCAAGTATTGGAACGACCCTTCACAAGCGAATCGTGATGCGCTCAGCGACTTTCCGACCCCGGCGTCTATCAAATGGCAGTACGTGGAGGGGGTAAGTGATACAAGCGTCGTAGCACCGGATGCCTATACGTTGGAAGGGGCGCATATTTCTCAACCTGGGATGGCGGATATCCAGCTCGACTTATTGCTGGACTACGCTTCCAACGTGGCGAAGTATCCCGAGTTTCAGGCCTATTTTCGGGCGTATCAGCCGCCGTTGCTCGCCGTATGGGGGAAGCATGATCCGTTCTTCCTGCCGCCGGGGGCTGACGCCTGGAAGCGTGATATGCCTCAGGCGGACATTCGCTTTTACGACACAGGGCACTTTGCCCTGGAGACCCACGGCGATGTCATTATCCCGGTGATTCGTGAGTTTCTGGATAACCACCTGAAGAGATAGAGAGAAGCAACAGGTTAGCCTCTGTTCCAAGCTGGGCATCATCTATGCAAGAAGGCCAAGCGGTTAAGCTTGGCCTTCTTTGTGACGCGTCGTTGCGCTTATCTGTCCTAGCGCCGTTTGAACGGATTCAGCCCGTTGGCCTGCTGCATCATCATGCGTTTGGCGAAGGGGATACGCTCGGCGATATGCAGGCTGAGATCACCCAGTTGGCGCAGTGGTTTGGCACCGGTAAACAGATGGTGGAAGCTGTCGGTGGCAGCAATCATTGCCTGGTTAGCCGCCCGGCGCTGGCACTCAAAGCGTAGTAAGTTGAGGTAGTCGCCGGGGTCGCGGCCATGAATAATAATCTCGGCGAGCGTGTCGGCGTCGTGCAGGCCGATGTTCAGTCCCTGGCCTGCCAGCGGGTGCACCACGTGGGCAGCGTCGCCGATCAGCGCCAGGCGTTTGCCCATGTAGCGCTTGGCGTGCTGGCGCTTGATGGGGAAGCTGGCACGCGCCACGATGCGGGTGAGCTTGCCCAGCCGCTCGGGGAAGGCGTCTTCGATGTCTGTCTTGAGCGCGTCATCGTCCAGCTTTTCCCGCGTCTTGGTGGCCTCGTCGCTGTCGTACCACACAAGCGACGCGCGCTGGCCGGGCAGTGGCAACATGGCCATGGGGCCGGTGGGGGTAAAGACCTGCCAACTGACGTCTTGCTGGGGCAACTCGGTCTCCACGTTAATGATCATCGCCCGCTGGTGGTAGTCGTAATGGGTCACGCCAATGCTGGCTAATTCGCGCAGGGTGGAACGCGCACCATCGGCCCCGACGATCAACGCGGCGGTTAGCGTCTTGCCGTTATCCAGCTCGATCAGGCGCGCCTCGCCCGTGGTCAGGGTGCTTACCGGGGCGCACTGGGTATAGCAGGTCACGCCGGGGAGGTCGGCCAAACGCTGCCAGAGGGCGTACTGGAGCGTGCGGTTTTCGACAAAGATACCGAAGTCTTCCATGCCGCTGTCAGCCGCAGAGAAAAGCGAGTGGCCGGTGCCATCCTGGTTGGCGACATCGATATGCCGGAAGGGGCAGCAGCGCTCCTCGGGCAGCTGTGTGCCGCTGGCGTTGATAAACGTAAGCGAGCGCGCATTCAGCGACGAGATGCGCAGGTCGTAATCGCCCTCGGGCGCTGCGGGGGCATCGCCTTGTTCGATCAGCCCGACGGATTGGCCCGCATTGCCCAGCCGAGCCGCCAGTGCGGCGCCGACCATGCCGCCGCCAACAATAATGACATCATGATCCCGCATCGTCCGTTGATCAGACCCTTGCATAAGTGGCTCCTCGGATAAAAAGCTTGGCACAGAGTAGGCGTTGCCGTTGTCATACAGTATCGTCTAGCGAGAGCAGAATTGCCTAGGGGTGAACATTTGACGCAGGCGGTGGACATGACCAAAAGCGTGGCCCAGGCAGGTGAAGAGCTTGCCGACTTTATCGCGCGCTACCCAAAGCTCTGGATTCTTACCGGCGCGGGCGTGAGCACCGACAGCGGGATTCCTGACTATCGCGATGCCGATGGCCAGTGGAAGCGCTCACCGCCGGTTCAGCACGGCGACTTCATGGCTTCCCATGCGGTGCGCCAGCGCTACTGGGCGCGTGCGCTGGTCGGTTTCAAGGCCCTGACCGGAGCCCAGGTGAGCGGTGCGCACAAGGCACTGGCCGCATTGGAAACCATGGGTTATGTGGAGCTGTTAGTCACCCAGAACGTGGACCGCCTGCATCAGCGGGCGGGGTCAAGGAAAGTCATTGACCTGCACGGCCGGGCCGATACCGTCAGTTGCATGACCTGTGGCTACCATATGATGCGCCACGCCATGCATAGTGAAATGGCACACCTCAACCCGCGTTTTGCCGCCCTGGATGCCGGTCATGCACCGGACGGCGACGCTGACCTGGAAACCGATTTTTCCGCCTTTAAGGTCTTCGACTGCCCGCGCTGCAGGGGGATTCTCAAACCGGACGTTGTCTATTACGGCGATGTGGTCCCGCCTGCTCGGCGGGTTGCCGCCCAGGCTGGGTTGCACAATGCGGAGGCGGTGCTGGCCGTGGGAACGTCATTGATGGTCTATTCCGGCTACCGCTTCTGCCGCGAGGCGCATGGAATGGGACTTCCCGTTGCCTCGCTATCGCTTGGCGTGACCCGCGCTGATGCCATGCTCACCCATCAGTGGCGCGCACCGTTAACGCCGGTGCTGGAAGAGGCGGTGCGTTGTCTGCGCGAGAATTAGCGCGCCTTGGACACCCACGGATTACCCTCCAACCATAACCGCCAGGGGGCGTCGCGGTGCTCAGGGCTGGCGTAATCGATCCCCACGCGAGGCCCGGTCGCAATAGCGGTACTATGCGTGGCTCGGCTAATCCACAGCTGTCCAGTCTGGGTCATATCGTGGCCGTACAAGGCCTTATCAATACTAAGCGCACGGGTGAGCTTGCCCGGGCCATTGCTCAACTGCTTGCCCGGTGCCTGGCGGGTGGCACGCATTGCCGCCTCGTTGATGGTGGGCTCCACGGCGCGAATTAACACCGCGCAGGGTGAATCTTCCGGCTCGGTGACCACGTTGAGTAGCCAGTGCATGCCATATACCAGATAAACGTAGGCGTGGCCCGCTGGGCCGAACATGGCTTCCGTGCGGGGCGAGCGGCGGCGGTGGGCGTGGCAGGCGGAATCCTCAGCACCGCAATACGCCTCTGTTTCCACAATCCTGGCGGCCAGTTGCTCCCCGTTGTCTTCACGCACCAGCCAGCAGCCGAGCATGTCTCGGGCGACCGTCAGGGTATCGCGGTTATAAAAATCCTGGGGCAGGGGCGTTAGCGTAGATTTATGGGTAGTCGACATCGTTGGGAAGCTTTGTCTCGGCGTTTACTTGAGTAAAATGCTAGGGTATTAGGACATACCTTATTCGCTAGCACGTGGATCGTTTCATGCTGTCATTTGAACATCGTTATGCCACCTTACCGGAACCGCTCTGGGTTGCCAGCCAGGCAACGCCGGTTGCCCGCCCGGAGTTGATTGCGTTTAATGCCCCGCTCGCCCGAGAACTGGGCGCGCAGGACATCCCTGATACCACCACGCTTGCCGAGTGGTTCAGTGGCAATCAGTTACCGCCCGGGGCCAAACCGGGTGCCCTGGGCTACGCGGGCCACCAGTTCGGCAACTTTGTGCCGCAGCTGGGCGATGGCCGAGCGTTACTGCTGGGTGAAGTCGTCGACCAGCACGGCAAGCGCCGTGATGTGCAGCTCAAGGGCAGCGGCCGTACGCCGTTTTCCCGCGGTGGTGATGGCCGCTCGCCCTTGGGGCCGGTGCTGCGTGAATATCTGGTCAGCGAGTTTATGGCCGCCGTAGGGATTCCTACCACCCGGGCGCTGGCGGCCGTTACCACCGGTGAGCGGGTGGTGCGCCAACTGCCCGAGCCGGGGGCGGTATTTACCCGCGTGGCCAGCAGCCATATTCGCGTCGGGACGTTTCAATTTATCGCTGCCCGTCAGGATGAAGCGGCGCTAAAGGCCCTGGCGGATCATGCCATTGAGCGCCATTACCCGGAGGTTGCTTCGGCAGACGACCCCTACATGGCGCTGCTTGAGGCAGTTGTCGCCCGCCAGGCAGAATTGATTGCCCGCTGGCTGAGCGTCGGCTTTATTCATGGGGTGATGAACACCGATAACTGCAGCCTGGCAGGGGAGACCATCGATTATGGCCCCTGTGCTTTCATGGAGCAGTTCAATCCGCAGAAGGTGTATAGCTCCATCGATGAAGGCCGCCGCTATGCGTTTGCCAACCAACCGGCGATTGCCCAGTGGAACCTGGCCCGCTTCGCCGAGACATTGCTGCCGCTGATAGACGGTGAGGGCGATGCCTTGGTTGAAAAAGCCACCGATGCTATCCGCCATTTCGATACGTTGTTTAACGCCGAACAGCGCCGCTTGCATGCCGATAAGCTAGGCCTGGAAGCGGAAAGTGACCAGGCCGAGGCGTTGATGGAAGGGCTGGAAAGCCAGATGCACCAGGGCCGGATGGACATGACCGCCACCTTTGATGCGCTGACGCAATACGTCGCGTCGCCCAGTGACCAGAGGCGTGAGGACGTGCTGGCGCTAACGCAGAACTCAGAGGCGCTAGGCGAATGGCTCAGCCAGTGGCAGGCGGCCCAGGTGGCAAGCCAAAACACCGACCGCCTGGCAGCCATGCAGCGCGCCAACCCGGTGGTGATTCCCCGCAACCACCGCGTTCAAGAGGCCATTGATGCCGCGGTCAAGGGCGATTTCACGCCGTTCCATACGCTACTTGCGGTAGTGACCAAGCCGTTTGAAGACACCGTTGAAGCGCGTCGCTTGGCGGCACCCGCCACCGAAAGCGAGCAGGTGCTGCGGACGTTCTGCGGTACCTGATGCTGTGGTAAGCTGTGTTTTTTTACAGTTTAAAGGCTAGCCAGTGCGCAAAATTATTCACTGCGACTGTGACTGTTTTTTCGCGGCGGTTGAGATGCGCGACAACCCGGCGCTGAGCGATATTCCCATCGCGATTGGCGGCAGTGTGGAGCAGCGCGGGGTGGTCGCCACCTGCAATTACCCCGCCCGCGAATACGGCATTCACTCGGCGATGCCCATGGCCCAGGCGCTCAAGCGCTGCCCGCATTTAACGGTCATTCGCGGCGATATGGCCAAGTATAAAGCCGTCGCGCGGCAGGTATTTGCCATCTATCGCGACGTTACCGAGCTTATCGAGCCGCTTTCCCTGGATGAGGCGTTCCTGGATGTCTCCGGGGTTACTCAGCATCACGGTAGTGCGACGCTCATGGCCGAGGCGATCCGTGAGCGGGTCAGCCGCGAGGTAGGCATTACCGTCTCGGCGGGTGTGGCGCCGAACAAGTTTCTGGCCAAAATCGCCAGCGACTGGAACAAGCCCGACGGCCTCTGCGTGATCACGCCGGATGAGGTGGACGGCTTCGTACAGCAGCTCTCGGTGAAAAAAATCCACGGCGTGGGTCCGCGTACGGCGGAGAAACTGGCGGGTCTGGACATTCATACCTGTGCCGATTTACGCGCTCGGACACTCACGGATCTGGTGGAGCACTTCGGCCGTTTCGGGCGGCGGTTGCATGAGCTGAGCTGGGGGCGAGATGATCGACAGGTGAAAACCCACCGCGAGCGAAAATCAATCAGCACCGAGCAAACCTATGCCCAGGACTTGCCCACTCTTGAGGCCTGTCGCCATGAACTGCCGGGGCTGATCGAGGATTTAGAGCGCCGCTACGCAAGGCTGGACCCGCCGCTCGGGGTGCGCGGGCTAATCGTTAAAGTAAAGTTCAACGATTTCACCCAAACCACTGTAGAGCACGCTGACCCCGCGCCGGACCTGGCTCAGTTCGAAACACTGCTGAACGTGGGCTGGCACCGTGGCGAGCGACCCGTGCGCCTGCTGGGCGTAGGGTATCGGCTGGCGGAGAACACGCAAGTGCAACAGCTGGCGCTTTTTTAATTAGCCTGTTAACGCCTGATCGGATTGACGCTGCGTACAGAGTGAATTAAAACAGATGTATGATAGATGGTTTCTAACCACTGACTTATCGACTTCACCATGAGCCCTGCCATGCCTGCTGATACCTCATCACGCCCTCGCTTAGTGTTTGCCCATGCCAATGGCTTTCCCGGTTTGAGCTATCGCAGCCTGCTTGATCCATTGGCCGAGTCCTTTGATCTGCACCCGCTGGATCGCCTGGGGCACCATCCGGATTACCCGGTCAATCATAACTGGGGCAACCTGGTGGATGAGTTGCTGAGCTACCTCCCCGATAGCGATAAGCCATTGCTTGGTGTCGGGCATTCGCTGGGCGGCACACTGATGGCGATGGCGGCTGATAAACAGCCCGAACGCTTCTGCGGCGTGATCATGCTCGATCCACCGTTGATGCTGGGACGGGATGCCTGGGCGATGAAAGCTGCCAAACGCTTTGGGTTTGTCGACCGGGTAACACCTGCGGGTAAAACCCTGGGCCGGCGCACGGTATGGCCGAGTCGTGAGGCCATGGCCAATTCGCTGCGTCGCCGGGGGCTGTTCCGGCGCTTTACCCCGGACGCGCTCAACGACTACATTGAAGCAGGAACCCGAGTGTTGGCCGACGGCAGTGCCGAACTGACGTTTGACCCGCGCATCGAGGTAGAGATTTTCCGTCATTTGCCGGACCACTTGACCCGTTTGCCGCGTCGGTTGAGCGTCCCGGTAGAGGTCGTGGCGGGCGACAACTCACACTTGTTGACGGCGTCGCGCATTCAGCGCTTGAAGCGCTATGGGGTCGAGGTGAGCCGTGTTCCCGGCACGCACATGTTCCCCATGGAGCACCCCGAGGAAACCCGCGACGCTATCCTGGATGTCTGGCATCGCATGGCCAAGACGAGTCAGTCTTCCCGCACAGCGTAAGGAGACGTTATGTATCTTTCTGTACAGCTTAGCTATTACCCACTGGCCGATGATTTCAAGCCGGTGGTGAAAGAAGTGGTAAAACGCCTGGAAGCAACAGGCCTGGAGGTTCATCCTAACCGGATGAGTACCCAGGTGTTTGGTGAATTCGACGAGGTGATGGCAGCGCTGAGCGATGTCATGAAGTGGTCGTTCGAAACCCATGGAAAAGCGGTCTTTACGGCTAATTTTCTCGAGGGTGACCGGCGGCCTCGTTAACGCCAACATAAAAAACGCCGCCCAATTGGGCGGCGTTTTGGTCTGATATAAAGATAACGCTTATACCAGCGAATCCAGGCAGGACTCGATAATATCCAGCCCTTCATTGAGCACATCGTCTTGAATGGTGACGGGCATCAAGAAGCGGATGGTGTTGCCGTACATGCCGCAGGAAAGCAGGATCAACCCTTCTTCACGTGCTTTTTTGCACAGCGCCGCGGCCAGTTCAGGGTTGGGCGTACGGTCGGTTTTGTCCGAGACCAGCTCAAAGGCTGCCATGGCACCCATGTTGCGGCTGTTATCAACGCAGGCGAACTTGCTTTCCCAATTGCTGAAGCGTTGCGCCAGCTTTTCGCCCAGCGCCTGGCTCTTCTCGAGAATGTTCTCTTCTTCAAACACTTCCATTACCGCAAGTGCAGCCGCACAGGCGGTCGGGCTGCCGGTATAGGTGCCGCCCAGCGAGTTGGGGCCAGAGGCGTCCATGACCTTGTCGGTACCCACGATCGCGGAGATC
This sequence comes from Halomonas sp. A40-4, assembly GCF_015767635.1. Lineage (GTDB taxonomy): Bacteria > Pseudomonadota > Gammaproteobacteria > Pseudomonadales > Halomonadaceae > Vreelandella > Vreelandella janggokensis. The sequence goes on from NZ_CP065230.1 coordinate 681,297, forward strand.
GGCATGCCGTCGGCCATGCTCTTGGCCATGGTCATGATGTCTGGCTCTACGCCGCTATGCTCGATGGCAAACATCTTGCCGGTACGACCAAAGCCCGACTGTACTTCGTCGATGATCATCAAGATGCCGTGCTCATCGCAGATTTCACGGATCTTGGTCAGGAAGCTGGTGGAGGCTGGGTAGAAGCCGCCTTCACCGAGTACCGGCTCAAGCACGATAGCGGCGGTATCTTTGGGGTTGGCGTCGGTTTTCAGCGCCATTTTCAAGCCACGGATGGCTTCGTCTTCGCTTACGCCGTGGTAGGGCACGGGGTAAGGTGCGCGGAAAACGGTGCCCGGCATCGGGCCAAAGTCGGTCTGGTAAGGCGCGACCTTGCCGTTCATGGCCATGGTGTAGAAAGTACGGCCGTGGTAGCCGCCGTCGAAGCAGACCACATTGGAGCGTCCTGTGGCCGCGCGGGCAACCTTGATGGCGTTTTCCAGCGCTTCAGCGCCCGAGTTGGCCAGCATTACCTTGGCGTGGCCACGTACCGGGACGATCTGGCTCAGCTTCTCGGCGACTTTTACATAGCCTTCATAGGGCATTACCGTCTGGCATGTGTGCATCACCTTGTCGAGCTGGGCTTTGACCGCCGCCACGACCTTGGGATGGCGGTGGCCGACGTTCAGTACGCCAATGCCGCCGGCAAAATCGATAAAGCGATTGCCATCGGCGTCCCATACTTCAGAGTTTTCCGCGCGCGCGGCAAAGGCGGTGGCGGGGCTTGCGGCACCAGCAGCGACATACTTGTTTTTTAACTCGTTTAACTCGGCATTACTCATAGCTCAACTCCTGAGTTGATGGGGATAGGCTTCAGCATAGTGCGCAATAGGCAGGATTACATGGATGAAGCGACCACAACGCGATTGCGACCCGACTGTTTAGCTTGATACATGGCTTTATCGGCATGATCAAGTAACCGGGTGGTGGAGGCCTCAACATAACCTGCCACGCCTGCGGAGAGCGTAACCGTCAAGGCCCGCTGGGTAAATGTTGTCTGGGCAACGGCAGCGCGCACTCGCTCCATGGCCTGCCGCGCATTTTCTGCATTTACTTCGGGCATGATGACCAGAAACTCTTCGCCGCCCAGGCGAATCTGCAAGTCAGTTTCGCGCAGTGTCTCGTTCACTTTAGCGGTTACTTCCTGGAGAATATCGTCGCCTACGCTATGGCCGTAGGTATCGTTGATCGCCTTGAAATTATCCAGATCAAACATCGCAATGCTAAGTGGGCTGCCATAACGCGAGCTTCGACTTAGCTCCTGTTCCAGGCGCTGCAAGCCGGCCCGGCGATTCAACAGGCCGGTGAGCTCGTCATGGTGGGCGAGGTAATGCAGGCGCTCGTTCGCCCGTTGAAGGCGTTCTTCCAGCCGTTTGCGCTGGGTGATATCGACAATAAAGGTGACTTTCCGTGGCTGGCCGTCGAAGCCGATGATGCGTGCGGCTTCGGCGATAATGGTATGCGTTTTGCCACCTTTACCGATGACCTCCCACTCCTGACGCAGCTCATGTCTCTCCTCTCCCCCTATAAACGAGTCGTGGAGGGCCTGGAGCGTCTCGCGGTTGGCATCGGGAACGACCATGGTGAAGTGCTGGCCGAGCAACTCCTTTTCGGCATAACCGTAAAAGTCACAGTACGCCGGGTTGACCATTTCAAAATAACCATGGGGGTCGGTGATGCAGATACCCAGCGGTGCCGCCTTGATGACGTTTTCCGTATTGCGTTTTGATTGGTCCAGAAGCTGATGAATGTCTGGCGAGGCGTAACTAGTCATTGGGTACCTTCGCTGACCTGCTGTGATTCTTCGCGTAGCGCCATCAGGCGCAGCTTTAAGGCTTTATCGTCAGCCAAGGCATTGACGGCCGGTCGTGCATAGTAGAACCCTTGTTGGCAGGCAATGCCTTCACGGGCCAGCCACAACGCCTCTGCGTGGGTTTCCACGCCTTCGGCAATTAGTTTGATCGCTAGTTCATCGGCCAGTTGAATGATCGAGCGAAGCAGCGACTGGCGTCTATGATCATGGTCACAGTTCATCACCAGTTCACGGTCTATCTTGATTTTATCGGGGGCGAGGTCGGTCAGAAGGTCCAGATTGGCGTAACCATTGCCGAAATCGTCCAGGGCCGTTCTGAAACCCATCGAGCGATAGGCATCAATGATGTTGCATAGATGCTGCCTGTCACGCACGCGCTCGGTTTCGGTGATTTCGAAGATCAGTCGGTCGGTTGGCCAACCCACGCGTTTAGAGACGTCCAGTGTCGCCTGGATGCAGGCCCTGGGTTCGTATACAGCGTTGGGCAGGAAGTTGATCGACAGCGCTGTCGGCATATCAAGCGCGCTTGCCATCTCAATGGCTTTAACTCGACACGCCTGGTCAAAGTGATAGAGCAGGCTGTCGGTCACCTGGGAAATAACGCTCCAGGCAGATTCACCTTGCGGGCCCCGTACCAGAGCCTCATAGGCGTCAATCTTGGCAAGCGATACATCCACAATGGGTTGAAAGGCCATCGTGAAATCGAAGGGCAGCTCGCCTTCGCAGCGTTTGCAGGTTCCGTTTGTGCGCGCGCACTGACTCATTGTATCTCCAGGTCTCTGGCGCTCGCCAGTAACAAAACAAGCGCGGCATTGCCTACTTGGCCAAACAATAGCAGGTTAGTCGTACAAATAGACTAACTCTCTGTAAGCTTTTTGTATATGTATTGTACAGTATTTTGGTGATAACGGACATCAACCAAAAGCACCGGTATAGGCTGCTTTTTACAGTAGCCTAAGATGTAGTTAACCAGTGTACGGTTGGCTAGGCGTTTAAATGAAATCGGTCAGATTCAGATAATACCTGCATCGCGCAACGCCTGTCGCTGCTCAGGGGTAATGCCAATATCGGTTAACACGTCGTCGGTGTGTTCGCCGAGATAGGGCGGCGCCTTACTGGCGCTGATCGATTTACCATTCATGCGAATGGGGTTCGCGACCAGATCAACCTGGCCCGCCTGGGGGTGGGGCAGCGTCTGCTTTAACCCACGCGCTTTGACGTGGGCATCGTCGAATACCCGGTCCAGGGTATTGATCGGGCCGCTGGGCACGCCCACGTCTTCAAATGCCGCCAGCCAGTCGTCGGTGGGGCGCTGGGCAAGTGCCGCTTCGAGTACGGGCACCAATTGGTCGCGGTGCTGAACGCGCATGCCGTTGGTGGCAAAGCGTGGGTCGTCAGCCAGGGCGGGCAGTGAAAGCACCGAGCTAAAGCGCTTGAACTGCTCATCGTTACCCACGGCGACAATCATATGGCCGTCCTGGGTGGCAAAGGCCTGGTAAGGCACGATATTGGGGTGGGCGTTACCCAGCCGCTGGGGGACGTTGCCTGAGGTTAAATAGTTCAAGGCCTGATTGGCGAGCACGCCTACCTGAACGTCCATCAGCGCCATATCGATATGGCAGCCGACACCCGTGTCGCGGCGCTGGTAGAGGGCGGCGAGCACTGCGTTGGCGGCGTACAGGCCGGTAAAGATGTCAGTAAACGCCACGCCGCTTTTTACCGGGCCGCCGCCAGGTTCCTCATCAGGCTTGCCCGTCAGGCTCATGATCCCGCCCATGGCTTGAATCATGAAGTCGTAGCCGGCGCGGTGGGCGTAGGGGCTTTCCTGGCCGAAGCCGGTAATCGAGCAATAGACCAGGCCCGGGTTGAGGGCCTTGAGGCTTGCGTAATCCAGGCCGTACTTCTTGAGGCCGCCGACTTTGAAATTCTCGATCACTACGTCACTGTCAGCCGCCATCTGCTTGATGAGTGCCTGGCCCTCGGGCTTTGCCATGTCCACCGTGACCGAACGCTTGCCGCGGTTGGCGCACAGATAGTAGGCCGACTCGGTACTGCCCGCGAGCCAGGGCGGACCCCAGTGGCGGGTGTCATCGCCGCAGCCGGGGCGTTCCACCTTGATCACGTCGGCCCCCATGTCGGCCAGCATTTGCCCACACCATGGGCCGGCCAGCACTCGGGAGATATCGAGTACCTTGATTCCGGCCAAGGGTTTGGTTAGCTCGCCCATAGAGGCTCCTGTAAGGGGGGATAAGTGCTCAAAGCCTGGTGCTTAACAGATAGTGATTAACGACAGTGATCAAAAGAACGCCTGAATGCCGGTCTGGGCGCGACCCAGAATCAAGGCGTGCACGTCGTGGGTGCCTTCGTAGGTGTTGACCGATTCCAGGTTCACCATGTGGCGAATGACGCCGTACTCGTCAGAAACGCCATTACCACCGTGCATGTCCCGGGACTGACGGGCGATATCCAGCGCCTTGCCGCAGTTGTTACGCTTGATCAGCGAGACCATTTCCGGTGCCCAGTTGCCGCTATCCATCAGGCGGCCCACCTGGAGCGCTGACTGCAGGCCAAGGGTGATCTCGGTTTGCATGTCAGCGAGTTTTTTCTGGATCAGCTGGTTGGCGGCCAGCGGGCGACCAAACTGCTTACGGTCCAGGGTGTACTGGCGGGCGGCGTGCCAGCAGAATTCAGACGTACCCATCACGCCCCACGCAATGCCGTAGCGGGCCTTGTTCAGGCAGCCGAACGGTCCCTTCAAGCCGCTGACATTGGGCAGCAGGTTCTCTTCAGGCACAAACGCATTTTCAAGCACGATCTCGCCGGTAATCGACGCGCGCAGCGAGACCTTGCCTTCGATTTTCGGCGTGGTGAAACCTTCCACGCCGCGTTCGACGATAAAGCCCTTGATCTGGTTGTCGTGGGCGGCCGACTTGGCCCAGACCACCGCGATATCGGCAATCGGACTGTTGGTGATCCACATCTTGGCGCCGGTCAGGCGATAACCGCCGTCAACTTTCTCTGCGCGGGTAATCATGTTGCCGGGATCGGAGCCGTGGTCTGGCTCGGTCAGGCCGAAGCAGCCGACCATCTCGCCGCTGGCAAGCTTGGGCAGGAATTTCTGTTTCTGTTCTTCGGAGCCATAGGTCTCGATGGGGTACATTACCAGCGACGACTGCACGCTCATGGCGGAGCGATAGCCGGAGTCCACGCGCTCGACTTCCCGGGCAATCAGGCCGTAAGCGACGTGGTTGACGCCTGCGCCGCCGTAGTCGGGGGAAACGGTCGCCCCCAGCAGGCCAAGCTCGCCCATTTCGGTCATGATCTCGCGGTCGAAGCGTTCTTCACGGAAGGCGCTTAGCACCCGGGGCTGAAGGTTTTCCTGGCAGTAGTCGTGGGCGGCGTCGCGGATTTGGCGCTCTTCGTCGCTCAACTGTTGCTCAAGCAGCAGCGGGTCGTCCCAGTTGAAGTGTGTCATGTGAACTCCTTGGTGCTGTCCCGCAGACGCCAGCAAGCGACCACGGCAATAACGGTGCGGTCGGTGTGATGCTACAGTCAATGTATCGCCGTTTCTTTAAAATATCTACATTTTTTTAAAACGAAGAATTTATTCGATGCCGCGTGCCTTGAGCACACGGGTAATGATGGGGACCGGCGTCATCAAATGGTCGCGCATCAGGGTAGACGCTCGATCTGCATCCCGGGCCAGGATAACGTCGACCAATGTGGCATGCTCCTGGCGCTTTTGCTCCAGGGCCGTGGGCGACATGACGGTTTCCTGCAGCCAGAGATGGCGGTAGCGCTCCACCTGGTTGAACAGGGTGTCGCGCATTTGCAGGAGATGCGGCGAGTTGCAGCCGCTGGCGATGGCGGTATGAAAGGCTTTGTGACGCAGGTCCCAGCCGTCGAGCAGCTCATCCGGCGAGCTGATGGCGGTGACCTTGGCCAGCCGGTGCGCCGCGGCCAGCACGGCGGCTTCCCAGTCATCGTCGCCGCGTTCGATGGCCAGGCGCAAAATGAGCCCCTCAAGCTGCGCGCGGGCGTCGTAGATATCGTTGAGTTCGGCAAGCGACATGGGCGCAACGCGATAGCCTCGCTGGCTGATGGCCACCACAAGGTGGTCGGCCACCAACTGCGATAATGCCTCGCGCAGCGGGCCGGTGCTGACCCCGTAATCGTCTTTGAGGCGGCTCATCAGCAGCTTCTGTTCCGGTGCGAAGCGGCCTCGGATAATATCGTGCTTGAGCTTCCGGTAGGCGCGAATGGCGAGGTTCTGACGCGGCGCGTCTGGCTCCATGGCGAGTGGCTCCCTGATTAAAGCTGGATAATATCGGTAACAGAAGAATAACGGCTATTATCAGGAAATGTTAACAATTTGGCCTGGAGGAAGAGATTGATGTGGGATTTCATCATTATTGGTGGCGGTATCCTGGGCATGTCCACGGCAATGCAGCTCCAGCAGACCTACCCCGATAAACGTCTGATGGTGCTCGAAAAAGAAAGTGGCCCCGCGCAGCACCAGAGCGGCCATAATAGTGGTGTGATTCACGCCGGTGTGTATTACACGCCGGGTAGCTTGAAGGCCAGATTTTGCCTTGAGGGTAATCGCGCTACCCGCGAATTCTGTGACCAGCACGACATTGCCTACGACATCTGCGGCAAGTTGCTGGTCGCGACGAACGAGGTCGAAAAGCAGCGCATGGAAGCGCTTTGGGAGCGTACTGCGGCCAATGGCCTCGAGCGTGAATGGCTGGAAGCCGATGCCCTGCGCGAGCGCGAGCCGAATATTACCGGCGTGGCGGGTATCCATGTGCCTTCCAGCGGGATCGTCGATTACGCCGAAGTGACTCGGGCCATGGCCGCTGACTTTCAGCGCCTGGGCGGTGAAATCCGCTATGAAGCTGAAGTGACGGGGTTGGAGGAGCGCCGCCAGGAGGTGGTGGTGAGCACAACGAAGGCGTCGTACACCAGCCGTTATCTGGTGTCGTGTTCGGGCCTGATGGCCGACAAGGTGATCCGCATGCTGGGGCAGAAGCCCGACTTCACGATCTGCCCGTTTCGCGGCGAGTACTACCAACTGCCCGAGCAGCATAATCACATCGTGAACCACCTGATTTATCCCATTCCCGACCCGACGATGCCGTTTCTGGGCGTGCACCTGACCCGCATGATCGACGGCAGTGTGACCGTCGGGCCCAACGCAGTGCTCGCTTTAAAGCGTGAAGGCTATCGTAAGCGCGATGTATCGCTTGCCGATATGGGCCAGATGTTGACGCACCCCGGTATTCTCAAGGTGCTGGGCAGGCATCTTCGGCCGGGCCTGGCTGAAATGAAAAACTCGTTTTACAAGCGCGGCTACCTGGAGCTGGTGCGCAAGTACTGCCCCAGCCTGACGGCGGATGACTTGCTGCCCTACCCGGCGGGGGTTCGCGCCCAGGCGGTCTCCAAAGACGGCAAGCTGGTGGACGACTTTCTGTTCGTCAACACCCGGCGGACGCTCAACGTGGGTAACGCGCCGTCACCGGCGGCGACTTCGGCATTGCCCATTGGCGCGCATATCGTTAAGCAGGTTGCGGCGCTGCTGATCGATTGACCCCGGCGCTTAGCCAAACAGCAGGCGCAGCAGGATCGCGGCGATCATCGCAAGGGTAAGGTATTTGATCCACATTGCTCCCCGCGGGCTCATGTTGACCTTTACCGCCAGCCAGGCGCCGGTCATGCTGCCCACCGCCAGCAGAAGCCCGTAGCTCCAGCGCACCTGGTCAAACCACATGAACATCGCCAGGGCAGGGAGGCTGTAGACGAGAATGATCAGCACCTTGAAAACATTGACCTGAGCCAGGTCGATTTTCAGCATGCGGTACAGCACGATGATGAACAGCACGCCCACGCCGACCTGAATAAAGCCGCCGTAAATGCCGATCACGAACATGGCCAGATAAATCAGCGGGGTCAGCCGGTCCTTGGTGAGCGGGCGGGTATCCAGTTTGGGCTGCGGCAGCAGCATCACCAGGGCCGAGGCGGCCATGACGGCAATCAAGATCGCCTCGAACAGCGCATCGCTAACCTGCAGGGCGAGCCACGCCCCCACCAGCGAGCCGACAACGGCAGGCACCGAAAGGCGCAAGCTCAGACCGATATGCGAGGCGCCTGCGCGTCTGAAATTGCTGATCGCGGACACGCTCTGCAGCACAATGGCGACACGGTTAGTGCCGTTGGCTACCTGGGTGGGCAAGCCAAGAAACATTAGTAGCGGCAGTGCCAGCATCGAACCACCTGCCGAGAGCACGTTGATAAACCCGGCGATAATACCGATGCCCACCAGCGCAGCGGCCTCCCAGAGCATCATGGGCGGCACCTGCCAGGGGCATAGTGTCGATAGAGCATGGGGGTCTCCTTGCCTGAAATTTCGATAAGCCATTGATCATATAAGCATCGCCAACTAAACGCACGCAGACGACTTTTCGGCTTGGCCAAGCGTTGAAGCAAGGTTTGCCTTAACGCCAAGTTATTGGCATCAAACGGCGATTGCATGCTAATTTCACTGGGACCGCTTCCATTCGACCGGAAGCTGGATGTATGACCTCCCTATCGTCAACCATACCTATAAGTCCAAACAGGACGGAGGAAACGCTTATGCGAACTCTATCTAAAGCTGCTGCCGCTTCACTCCTGGCCGTTGCGCTGCCTGCCAGCGCCCAGCAACTGTCTATCGCCACGGGCGGTACCGGTGGCGTTTACTACCCCATCGGCGGCGGTTTCGCCGAGATGATCAACGAGCATATTGAAGGTGCTCAGGCCACCGCCGAAGTGACCGGTGCGTCGGTTGAAAACATGGGGCTGATCATGCGCGGTGACGCCGATATGGCCCTGGCCCTGGCCGACACCGTTTATCAGGCCTATACAGGTACCGGCGACTTTGAAGGCCGCCAGATCGAGAATACCCGTGCGCTGGCGTCGGTATACCCGAATGCCGTGCAGCTGGTCACCCTGGCCGACTCAGACATTGAATCGCTGGCCGATCTTGAAGGCAAGCGGGTTTCCGTGGGTGCACCCGGTAGCGGTACCGAGCTGAATGCGCGCGCCGTACTGGAGGCCAACGGCCTGAGCTATGAAGACTTCACGCCCCAGCGGCTGAACTTCAACGAAACCGCTGACGCCATTCGCGATGGCGATATCGACGCGGGTTTCTGGAGCGTTGGGCCTCCCACCAGTTCCATCATGAACCTGGCCACTACGCGTGACATCCGTATCATCGGCCTTTCCGATGAGGAAGTCGCCAACGCGCGGGAAGCAGTGGAAGTGTTCGCGCCCTACCAGCTCCAGGAAGGTCTCTACGAAGGCATGGACGAAACGGTCCAGACCATCGGCATTCCCAACGTACTGGTGGTCAACTCGGATATGGACGAAGAGCTGGCGTATCAGTTAACCCAGTTGCTGTTCGAGAATACCGACGAACTGATCGCGGTTCATCCGGCGGCGAACGATACCACCGTCGAGTTCACCATGGAGTCCACGCCGGTACCTCTGCATCCGGGCGCCATTCGCTACTTTGAAGAAGTCGACGCTGAGATTCCGGATCGTCTACGTCCCTGATTCTTGCGCAGGCGATCATTATGCAACCATTACGACGCCTGCCTTGGACACTGACGGTAAGGTTAGTCCCGGCTTTTGTGCTGGGGCTAACCGGTTCACCATTAGCCGGAGCGGGGTCCACCTCTGCTCCGGCTAATGCGTCTGAGCTCCTGGTAGTGACCGATGAGCAGGGCGAGCAGCTCTTCCAAACGCCAATGCCCGAGGGCTCGCGCTGGTGCCTGAAATGGCAGCATTCGGTGGAGAAGTTTACGGTCCTGGACTGTTACCGAAATCACGCGGGGGTGATGGAACTGGAACGCAGCCACCAACCCGACTTTGCCGCTGGCCTGGGGCACATTTACGGCCGTGGCGAGCAGGTTTCCGATGGTCAGGGCGGATATTGGATCGAGCACATCGACGAGCCCGTTCCAGGGAATCAGTATGTATTGCGTGTCGGCGCACCTGCCGTTAACCACCGCCTGGTCTGGCAGCGCAATGGACAGGCACACAGCTTCAGCCTGAGCCGTCGGGCAGCCGGCGAGCGGGTAACGCTGGGCCTGACCGAGGCAGCTGACGCCAACGCGAAAAACTAATCAGCCAGATATATCGTCTGACGAGGACTCCATGAGTGAATCAAAACAACCTTCGGTGGTAATGCCCGGCGGCAATGTGGTCCAGCCACGTGCTGTGTTGTGGTGCATTACCATCGTGGCGGTAGGGCTCTCACTGTTTCAACTTTACTCAGCGGGCATCCAGCCGTTGGGCCTGTTTTATCAGCGCAGCATTCACCTGGCGTTGATCATGATGCTGGCCTTTTTGATGTTCCCGGTGTTTGGCGGAGGGCGTCCCAGGGGCATTGTTGGCTGGGGGCTTGATGCGGTGTTTTTTACCGGTGCGTTGATTACTGGCGGCTATCTGGTGCTGTATCTCGATGAGATCATCAATCGGGCCGGTTTCTGGTCCCAGACCGATATCATGGTGGCCTGCATCGCCACGGTAACCGTGCTGGAGGCGAGCCGCCGAGCGGTAGGCCTGAGTATGACCATGATCGGGCTGATTGCGATTCTTTACGCGATGGCAGGGCCACGCGGTGATCTGGCCTGGCTGGGGGAGTGGCTGCCTGGCATCTTGGGGCATCGGGGCTATAGCTTTGACCGTATTGCGGGTCAGCTCTATCTTGGCCAGGAGGGTATTTTCGGTCTGCCGCTGGGCGTGGCCGCGACCTATATCTTTATTTTCGTGCTGTTTGGCGCTTTTCTGGAAAGTACCGGTGCCGGCAAGTTTTTTATCGACATGGCTTACGCGGCGACGGGCCGCCAGCGGGGCGGGCCCGCTAAAGCGGCGGTCTTGGCCTCCGCGGGTATGGGCTCCATTTCTGGCAGTGCAATCGCCAATGTGGTGACCACCGGCGCCTTTACCATTCCGCTCATGAAGCGCCTGGGTTATAAGCCCAAGCAGGCCGGTGGTATCGAGGCGGCTGCTTCCACAGGGGGGCAGATCATGCCGCCGCTGATGGGAGCAGGGGCGTTCTTGATCGCTGAATATACCAATACGCCGTACCTTGAAATCGTCAAGATCAGTATCCTGCCCGCGATTATGTACTTTGCAACGGTTTACCTGTTCGTGCATATCATCGCGCTTAAGCAAGGCATGCAGGGTATGGCCAGAAGCGAGCTGCCCCAGATGCGCCAGGTGATGAAGGATGGCTGGCACTTCCTGCTGCCGCTGGGCGTTCTGGTATGGCTGCTGGCGATGAGCATGTCACCCAGTCGCGTCGGCTTTTATGCGGTCGTCACCATGGTGGCGGTGGCCGTGTTGCGTTATGTGTTGTGGTTCTTCTTTGTGGCCCCTCGCCAGGGTGAAACCGTGACGGCCCACAGCATCAAGGAGATGGCCGCTGCGGGGTTCAAGAAACTTGTGGAAGGTCTGGAGTTGGGGGCGCGCAATGCCGTCGCCGTCTCCATGGCGTGTGCCGTTGCGGGGATCATCGTGGGCATTGTCGGGCTTACCGGCCTGGGGCTTAAGTTCTCGTCGATGATGATGGCGTTTTCAGGCGGCAACATTGTGCTCGCACTCATCATGGTTCTGCTGGCAAGCCTGGTCCTGGGGATGGGGCTGCCGGTCACCGCCAGCTATATCGTGCTGATCGTGCTGGTCGGCCCGGCGCTGACGACAGAGTTCGGGATTCCGCTGCTGGTTGCCCACCTGGTGGTGTTCTGGTACTCCCAGGACTCTAATGTGACGCCGCCCATTGCCCTTGCGGGTTTTGCCGGGGCCGCCATTGCGGGCAGCAAGCCCATGGAAACCAGTTTCCAGTCGTGGAAGTTCGCCAAGGGACTGTATCTGATTCCGCTGTTCATGGTGTTTAATCCGGAGATCATCGTGGGCGGTCCAGTGCCGCTGGTGATCTGGAACGCGGTGATCGCCTTGCTGGCGCTCTGCGCCTTTGCCGCTGCGTTGGAAGGTTACCTGTTCACCCGCATGGGGTGGCTGTCACGTGTGGCGATCGCGGTAGCTATCGTCGGCGTGTTCTACCCCAACCTGATGGCGGAAGTTGCCGGGGTGGTCGTCATGAGCGCGGCGATTATCGCCAACTGGCTGGCCAGTCGCCGGGAGTCTGCTGTCGCGGCCTAGCCTGCTAACGGCCCGATCGATGCAGTGAAAAACCGCCGCATAAAAAAAGGCCTGGCATATCGCCAGGCCTTTTGCGTGGAGTGGGGTTGGCTAGAAAATCGATTCCGCCGTGCCGGAGCCTTGTGAGCCACTGGCCTCTTCCAGTTCACGGCTGATCTGTCTGTTTTGGTAGTCAGGCAGGTGATCCTCATGGAACAGCTCAACGATACCGCCAGACTGGTCGTCGCGCAGGCGACGGCCGCTATCCGGATCAATGCGCGCGGTAATGACCGTATCCGGGCGCTCAGGCAACGCCTGGGGCGTTCCTTCCAGGGCTTGCCCCATAAAGTCGATCCAGATAGGCAACGCTGCCTGGGAACCATACTCGGAGATGGTCTCGTTGCTGTCCTTGCCTACCCAGACGGTGGTGACCAGCTCGTCGTTAAAGCCTGCAAACCAGGCATCACGCTGGCTGTTGGTGGTGCCGGTTTTACCGACGATATCGTCGCGCTCAAGGCTCAGCGCGGCGCGTCCGGTGCCTCTCTCGATCACGTCACGCATCATGTCGCGGAGAATGTACACCGCAGCGGGGTCGGCGACGCGTTTCGCCACAGGGTAGTCGTGGCCGTTTATCTCCACCGTCTCCTGACCGTCTTCACATTCACGGCAGGCCACTTGCGGGTTTGCCTCGTCGATGGTTTCCTCTTCTTCGTCACCTTGGCGAGCGACCCGTTCGATAAACCAGGGGGAGACCTGGAAGCCGCCGTTGGCCAGCACCGAATAGGCATTGGTCATTTCCATCGGTGTTAGCGTTGCGCTGCCCAGTGCCAGCGAAAGACCGTTAGGCAGACGCCCTTCGGCAAAGCCAAAGCCTTTCAAGTATTCAAGCGTGTAGTTGATGCCCATGCTTTGCAGAACGCGGATGGTCACCAGATTGCGTGAGCGGGCCAGCGCCGGGCGAAGGCGCATGGGGCCCTGGAAGTCGCGGCTCGAATTCACCGGGCGCCAGAGCTCGTTGCTGCCGTCATCCATCACCACGGGGGCATCATTGACCACGCTGGCCGCGTTCATCTCGCCGTCTTCAAGGGCGGCAAGGTAGATAAACGGCTTGAAGATGGAACCGGCCTGGCGCTGGGCCTGAATGGCGCGATTGAATTTACTGGCGTTGAAGTCAAAGCCGCCCTGAAGCGCACGAATTGCCCCGGTGCGTGGGTCTTGGGCGACCAGCGAGCCTTCTGCATCGGGTAGTTGCGATAAGCGAAGCTGACCCTCTTCATTTTCAACCACACGGATCATATCGCCACGCACCGCGATCTCCTGCGCCGAGCTGGGTTGGGCACCGCGGCTGCGCGGGCTGAGATAAGGTTGGGCCCAGCTCAAGCCTTCCCAAGGTATCTGGCGTAGTTCGCCGTCAACCAGAACCTCCATTTCCTGGCCGCTGCTCTCGACGACAATCGCTGGCTCCAGCAAGCCATAGCGAGGCGTGCGGTCCAGGACCTGAAGCCAGTTGCTGACATCGCCGTCAATGCCTTCGATTTCAGTTTGGCTTCGCGCGGCCGCCTGGCGGGCGGTTTGGCGAATTTCCGGTGACTCGGCAAGCTCTTCTTCCAGGCCCCGGGTTTCGGTCTCTTCCTGGGCTTCAACCAGGCTTGCGGCAATGTCGCGTTCCTCGGGCCCGCGCCAGCCGTGGCGCCGGTCGTAGGCAATCAAGCCGTTGGCCAGAGTGCGGCGGGCGGTGGGCTGCAACTCGCTGTCGATGGTCGTGTAAATGCGGTAGCCGCCGGTATAGGCATCGTCCCCGAAGCGATCGACGGCGTATTGGCGGGCCATTTCGGCCACGTAGGACGCATCCACTTCCGGCACGGTGGAATGCCGCTCTGCGGTCACCGGCGCTTGAACGGCTTCACGATAGGTCTCTTCGTCGATGTGGCCCAGCTCGCGCATGCGGAACAGAATCCAGTTGCGGCGAATCAGCGAACGTTCAGAGTTGGCCAGGGGGTTAAACGCCGAGGGGGCTTTGGGCAGGCCAGCGATCATGGCGGTTTCGGCCAGCGTCAGTTCATCCGGGGGTCTGTCGTAATAGGTGTCGGCCGCCGCGGCAATCCCGTACGCCCGGTTACCCAGGAAGATTTTGTTTACATAAAGTTCAAAAATTTCTTGTTTGTTTAACACCTGTTCCATCTGCAGGGCGAGCAGTATTTCGCGGATTTTACGCGTGAAGGTTTGGTCCAGCGTCAGCAGATAATTGCGCGCCACCTGCATGGTAATGGTGGAGCCGCCGGACTGGATGGTTCCCCCGCTCTGCATCAGTTCCAGGGAGGCGCGCGCCAGGCCGCGCGGGTCCACGCCCTGGTGGTCGAAGAAACTGGCGTCTTCGGCGGCGGTCAGTGCGTTGATCATCTCATCGGGGATTGCCTCGAAGTCAATTTCGATGCGTCGTTCTTCGCCAAACTCCCCGATCAGGCGCCCGTCGCGGGTCAGGATGCGCAAGGGGGTGTGCAATTCAAAGTTTTGCAACTGACGAACGTCCGGAAGGCCCGGAGCGAAATAGATAGCGGCGCCGACCAGGGCAAGAACGACGGCACCGGTTAGCGAGACCAGAATGCCCAACAGCGACACAATAAGGGTGCGGAGAAACGTCATGAATGGAAAGTACCCGTGGGATGAATAAAAAAGAGACGGTATCTAAACGACCGTATCACGCAACTGGCTGCCATTATAGGAAGCCAAGGCGGCCGCCACCAGTGTTGATGTGCCATCATGCGGCGTGAGTGTGACTCGGCTTAAAATCATGTAACCTCGAGCAACGCGATAGGCAAGCGACTCCGGACCCATAATGCGCTTACTCAAACCTCGTAACGGGTTGATCGGCGTCGATATTACCTCGGCGACTGTCAAGCTGCTTGAACTCAAGAACGCTCATCAGAACTTTCAGGTGCAAAGCTACGCCGTGCGTCCGCTTCGTGAAGGGGCGGTAGTGGAAAGACGCATCCGTGATATCGACGACGTCGCCCAGGTTCTCAGTCGCGCGGTAGAACATGCCAGCCCGTCAACGCGTAAAGCGGCGGTGGCCGTACCTGCGAGCGCGGCGATCACCAAAACGCTCAGCTTTCCGCGATCACTCAGTGAAGACGATATTGAAGCCCGCATCATCGCCGAGTCAGACCGGCATATTCCGTTTCCGTTCAATGAGGTGGCGTTTGATTTTGAGTGCCTGGGGCCATCGCCATTTGACGATGACCGTCAGCAGGTGGTGCTGGTGGCCTGCCGCCAGCAGGATGTAAGCCAGTTAACCGAGACCCTCGAGCGCGCCGGGCTCGAGCCCGCCGCCGTTGAAGTTGAAACCTTTGCCATGGAGCGATCGTTTGAAGTGCTGCGCCGCCAGCTTCATGTTCAGGACGACCCCGACGCCTGCGTCGGCCTGGTGGATATCGGGGCCAATATGAACGCTTTTCACGTCGTGCGCGGTGGGCACATCGTCTACAGCCGTGACACGGTCTTTGGTGGCCGCCAACTGACCGATGCCATCCGCGACCGTTACCAATTAAGTATGGAGGAGGCCGGTTTTGCCAAAAAACGCGGCGGCCTGCCCGATGACTATCCTGACAGCGTGCTTAACCCGTTTTTGGAAACGGTCGTACAGCAGGTGGGCCGCTCACTCCAGCTTTACTACACCGCAGGGCGTCAACATGAGGTTCAGCATATTGTTCTGGCCGGTGGGTCGAGCGTAATTCCTGGCTTGGCAGAGCGTATCGCTGAAGATAGTGGCATGAACGTGACGATCGCCAACCCCTTCCAGGCCATGGCGGTCAACAAGCGCCTGGATGTCGAAGCGCTCACCAACGATGCCCCGGCGATGCTGACTGCAGGCGGCCTGGCCATGAGGGTTGGGCAATGAGCATCACCATCAACCTGTTACCCTGGCGTGAGGAGCAGCGCGAACGGCGCACGCGGCGTTTTTACTACTTTATGGTGCTGATGTTGTTGTTAGGCGTCGCACTCGGCTGGGGCATCGCCAAGTTTTATTCAATGCAACTGGCTGCCCAGCAACAGCGCAATGCGTTTATTGAGGCTCAAACCCGCGAGCTGACAGCGGATATTGGCAACCTGGAGCGCTATAAGGCGGACGCCCTGCGGCTCGGTGAGCAACTGGTGTTGTTCCAAACGCTGCAAACACAGCGGGCCAGCACCGTTGAGCTGTTCAATGCACTCGCTAGCAGCGTCGCCAGCGGTGTGGTCTACCAGCAGGTGTCGCGCAACGGTGCCCAGGTCAGCATCGAAGGGGTCGCGGCCAGCGAACGGCAGGTGTCCGAGCAGTTACGCCGAGTGGCTGACAGTCGGGCGTTTGGCGTGCCATCGCTATCGGAAGTCGAGAGTGACGCTGAGGGTGGCGGCCGACAGTTCCGCTTCGATGTTGAGCAACCCTCACTGTCGGCTTCCGCCGAGGAGCAGCCATGATCTGGAAGCGGGCGCGTTGGGCGCAGGAATGGCAACAGCTGCGCGATGTCGATTGGCGAGACCTGGATGTGAAAGAAGCCGGTGGCTGGCCATTGCTGCTCAAAGCGCTTTGCGGTGGGCTGGCCTTGCTGGTGGCTGTATTGATAATGGAATGGTTGATTATCGGCGAGCGGCGCGCCGAGTTGGCCAGTGCGCAGCAGCAAGAATCGCGCTTGCTTGGCGACTACCGTCGGCAGTCAGGTGAAGCGGCTCAATTGCCCAAGATACGCGAGCAGCTTGCCACGCTGGAAGACCAAATGGCGCGTGTGCGCGCCATCCTGCCCACCGGTGCGGAGATTCCATCGTTGCTCGATAGTATTAGCGATGCCGCGGTGGATAACCGGCTGACAATCGAAACCATTCGTCTGCGTCCCACGGTTACCCAGCCCCACTATGTGGAGCAGCCGCTGGATATACAGGTACGCGGCGACTTTCATCAGATTGCCCGTTTCGCCGCCGACATTGCCTCGTTATCCCGGCTTGTGACCCAGCACGACTTCACGTTGGCGCCCGTCGATACCACTGGGGACAGCCTGCGGCTTTCCTTGCTGGCGCGCACCTACCGAGATCGGGAGGAGGCTCCATGACGTCGTGGGTTCGCCGAGGGTTAGTCGCTGGATGGCTAGCGGGGTTTCTCCTGTTGACGGGCTGCGCGGATCCAGCGCTGTCGCAACTGGAGGCAACCCTTGACGATATACGGCAAACCTCCAGCAGTGAGCCGGTCATGGTGATTCCGTATGTGCCGCTTTACCCTGCACAACGCTATCAGCACAGCGAGGCGCGCAGCCCCTTTTTGCCGCCACAATCGACACAGGACAGCGCGTACGGGGCGGCGGGTGAAAATGGCCCCGACCCGCAACGACCTGCCGAACCACTGGAGCGCTTTTCACTGCAAGAGCTTCAGCTGGTTGGCACGATACGCATGGACGGTCGGCGAGTGGCCATGATTGCGACACCTGAGGGTGAGGTGGTTAACGTCAGGGAAGGTCATTATATGGGCACAAATTATGGTCGCATTGTTGCCATATCAGCTCAGGAGATTGAGATTCGCGAACGCGTCTACACCCAGCAAAATGGCTGGCAGACACGTCCTGCTTCGCTCACTATTGTCGATGAGCGCTAAATGATGACGGGCATGCGCATCACGCAGCGACCCAAAGCAAGTGGATGGAGACCCATGGCAAACACCTTGGTAAGCCGTTTTCGGCAAAGCATGCTGGCCGCAATGATGCTACTTCCCGGTTGGGCGGTGGCGTCGGTGCTCACCGATCTCGAGGTGCGTGAAACGCAAGGCGGCGACGTGGCGTTGGAGTTGCGTTTCAGCGGTGAGGTGCCTGAGCTCAATGGCTACCCGCTGACGAACCCGCCGCGTTTGGCACTGGATCTGGCGGATACCCAAAACGGCCTGACCGAGCGTCGGACACGCGTTGACCTGGGGGGCGTTGAGGGCATTACCGCGCTGGAAGGCAGTGGTCGCACGCGCCTTGTGCTGGACCTGGAGGCGCCTCGCCAGTTTCGTTCATCGGTGTCCGGTGACCGGCTGACAGTGACCCTGGCGGCCGCTGGGGCATCGAATGAGCTGCCTGTCGAACGCCTTGAAACAGCGCAGGGGCCCCAGGTGCAGGATATTGACTTTCAACGCGGTGAAAGTGGTGCAGGGCGCTTGTTGGTGACCTTTGATCGCGACAGCGTCAGCCCCAAGGTGCGCGAGGGTGGACGTAATGAGGTGATTGTCGAACTCGGGCAGGTGACGGTGCCCGACGCCCTCAATCAGGTCTATGACGTGACGGATTTTGCCACGCCGATCTCGCGTATCACGCCGCGCCGCGGGCAACGCGGCAGTGAGCTGGTGCTCACCACCGATGGCCCCTATGCCATGGTGTCATCGCAGTCAGGCGATCAGTTGACGGTGGAAGTCCAGCCTGTCAGCGAAGTCCCGCAGCAGGCGCGTGTGGATCAAGGCGAGGAATATACTGGCGAGCGGTTGAGTCTTAACTTTCAGGATATTGAAGTGCGCGCCGTGCTTGCCACGCTCGCCGATTTTACCGGCTTGAACCTGGTGGCCAGCGATAGCGTCAGCGGACGGGTAACGCTCAATCTTAACGATGTGCCCTGGGACCAGGCGCTGGACCTGATCCTCCAGAGCCAGGGGCTTTCCAGTCGTGAAAAGGGCAATGTGATTGTGGTGGCGCCGGCGAGCGAACTGGCTGAACTAGAGCGCCAGGAACTGGAAGCCCGCAATCAGCAGGAAACGCTGGCACCGCTTGTAACAGAGTTTATTGAAGTGAAGTACGCCCGTGCCGAAGACCTGTCGCAACTGCTGCGTGGCGGTGAAGGTTTCGGTCTGCTCACCGAGCGAGGCCGGGTCAGCGTTGACCAACGCACCAACACGCTGCTGGTTCAGGACACCCCGGATCAAGTGCGCGAAATCGTGCGCACGCTGGACCGCCTGGATGTAGCCGTTCGCCAGGTGCAGATTGAAGCCCGCATCGTGATCGCCCGTGATACGGCTTCCCGCGAGCTGGGCATCAACTGGGGGGCGTCCAGCACCCGCGGATTTCAGGATGGCGGTGACGGCACATTCGAACGCCGCGATATCAATCCCGATGGGCTAAACCGTGCTCGCGGCGGGCTGGCGGTTGATTTTGGCGATACCTCCGACGCCGGTGCCGGGTTCAGCTTTGGCTACCTGGCCGGTGATGTATTGCTCGATCTTGAGCTGCGCGCCCTGGAAAGTGAGGGCAAGAGCCAGACCATTTCACAGCCCAAGATCATTACCGCCAATCAGCGCACCGCTACCATCAGCCAGGGCGAGGAGCGTGCCTTCCAGAGTGTTGACGGTAACGATAATCCGGATACCGAGTTCAAGGAGGCCGAGCTATCGCTTGAGGTCACCCCGCAGATTACGCCGGATAACCGCATCATCATGGATCTGTTGATTCGCAATGACAGCTTCCGGGAGTCCGAGTTTGGGGGGGAACCGCCGATAGACACCAATGAAATCGAGACCCAGGTACTGGTCGATAATGGGCAAACCGTGGTGCTGGGCGGTATTTTAACCACCGAGGAGCTGCGTCAAGTCGCCAAAACACCGCTGCTCGGCGATATTCCCTTGCTGGGTCGACTGTTTCGCTATACCGAAGAGAGCAATGAAAAGGTAGAGTTGTTAGTCTTTATTACACCACGACTCCTTGATGATGGCTTAACGGTTCGCTAATGCAGGATTTACCCAACCTTTTTCTGATTGGCCCCATGGGGGCTGGCAAAAGCACGATTGGTCGACTGCTGGCAGCCGAACTATCGCGCGACTTTTTTGATAGCGACCACGCCATTCAAGCGCGCTGCGGGGCAGATATCCCGTGGATTTTTGATGTGGAAGGCGAGCAGGGCTTTCGCCAGCGTGAGATTCACATGATCGACGAGCTGACCCAACGCCATCCCGTGGTTGTGGCGACCGGCGGTGGCGCGGTGCTGCGCGAGGAAAACCGCCGCGCGCTCCGCGAGCGGGGCACGGTAGTGTACCTGTTGACCACTGTCGATCAGCAGCTCCGGCGCACGGCGAAAGACCGCAACCGCCCGCTGTTGCAGTGTGCTGACCGCGAGAAGGTGCTGAACGATATGTTCGCCGCCCGTGACCCGCTTTATCGTGCCACGTCGGATATTACCGTGCGTACCGACCGGCGCAGCCCGCGCGCGGTGGTCAATGAAATTGTGCGTCGCGTCCGGCGCCTGGTCGACCCTCTTGAATCCATAAATTCGTCAAACAAGGTATCCCCATGACCGCAGTTGACGGCGTACAGCGTACGCTTGAGGTGGCGCTCGGCGAGCGCAGCTATCCGATCCTTATTGGTACAGGGCTTGTAGGCAGGCCCGATATGCTGACGCCGTATCTGGCTGGCCAGCAGGTAATGGTGGTCACCAATGAAACCATTGCCCCGCTGTATCTGGAACGTCTCTGCGATAGCCTGCCGGATGATCTGGAGGTGCGCACGCTAGTGCTGCCCGATGGCGAACAGTACAAGACCATCGAGCAGGTAGAGCGTATCTGGAGTGCGCTGTTGGAAGCGGGGTTTAACCGTCGCTGCACCCTGATAGCGCTGGGCGGTGGGGTCATTGGCGACATGGTCGGCTACGCGGCCGCCGCCTACCAGCGTGGCGTGGCGTTCATCCAGGTGCCGACCACGCTGCTGTCCCAGGTGGACTCCTCGGTGGGCGGCAAAACCGGCGTCAATCACCCGCTGGGTAAGAACATGATCGGCGCCTTCTGGCAACCCAAGGCCGTGCTGGTCGATATCGACACGCTCACCACGCTGCCCGCGAGGGAGTTGTCAGCGGGACTCGCGGAGGTGATCAAATACGGTTTCATCCGTGATGAAACCTTCCTGGCCTGGCTGGAAGCCAACATGACGGCTTTACGCCGCGTGGAGCCCGAGGTGATTGCCGAGGCCATCGCCCGAAGCTGCCTGATAAAAGCGGATATCGTCACTGAGGATGAAACCGAGCAGGGCGTTCGCGCGCTGCTCAACCTGGGCCACACCTTTGGCCACGCCATTGAAGCGCACCAGGGCTATGGTAACTGGTTGCACGGCGAAGCCGTAGGCGCTGGGATGGCCATGGCCGCGACGCTCTCCCATGAGCTGGGCTGGATTTCGGCGGCGGATCGCGAACGCAGTCTGGCGGTGATCAAGAGCGCCGACTTGCCTGTTCATGCACCGGCAGGCATGTCGAGTGACGACTTTCTTGCCCGCATGCGGCTGGACAAGAAGAATATCGATACCCGCTTGCGCCTGGTGCTGCTTGAGGCGTTGGGCAGTGCCTGCGTCAGCGATGCGGTGCCGCCTGACCAATTAAAAACCCTGCTCGATCAATATCCGCGACGCTAGCCGCTGATTTCCCGTTGTATTGCACCTAAAAACACCCCGCTTCGACCAAGCGGGGTGTTTTTAGGTGTGCGCAATAAAGGTTTCTGTTTTAGCTAATCCGCATGCCTTATGCAGTATCGGCATGGCTAAAAAGCGCCTTATTAGACTAAAGTCTAGGCATTGGAGTGTTTCGTTAAAATAGCGTTTTCCTGCGCTGCAAGTGGTTGAAGGATATCGTTTTTTTAATTGATCGGTTGTGCAACTACAGGATTTGGAAAGGGTTTTGAAGGCTCAGGAGGTGAGGAAAGATTGCGCAAAGCGGCTGCAAATCGCTATGCTGACCGGCCATTTTCCAATGGTAGCGAAGGCAAAAGCCGCCCTCCAACAGGCCGGTTATCACCACTAAAAAAATCAACAACCCGCCTTTTTATCACAACCCCGCTACCAAAAAAACACGCTGACTAGAGGCACGCCCATGAATAGAGGTCTTCACCAGCCCGGCGAGTTTCGCGACAACTGCGGCTTTGGCCTGATTGCCCATATGGAAGGGCAGGCCAGCCACGACCTGTTGAAAACCGCGATCGAGTCCCTTACCTGCATGACGCACCGGGGGGGGATCGCCGCTGACGGTAAAACCGGCGATGGCTGCGGGCTGTTGCTTAAAATGCCCACTCACTTCATGCAGGCGGTGGCCAAGGACGCCTTGGGCGTTGAGCTGGGCGAGCGTTTTGCCGTTGGGGTTGTGTTCCTGCCCGATGATGACAAGCGGGCTGCACGTGGACGCGATGCACTTGAAGACGCGCTCAAGGCACGCGGCCTGAACGTGATCGGCTGGCGCGATGTGCCCACCGACGCCAGCGTGTGCGGGCCGATGTCGCTCGATTGCCTGCCGCGTATCAGGCAGGTCTTTGTGCAGCCGGGTAGCGGTGAGCACTTTGATGTTGACCTTTTCATGGGGCGCCGTCATGCCGAACAGGCGATGCGCGACGACGAAGACTTTTATGTTGCTTCGCTGTCGTCCGAAGTGGTGTCGTATAAAGGGCTGGTAATGCCCGAAGATCTGCCGGCTTTCTATACAGATCTCAACGACCCGCGCCTGGAAACGGCCATTTGCGTCTTCCACCAGCGTTTCTCGACCAATACCGCACCGCGCTGGCCGCTTGCCCAACCGTTCCGCCTGCTGGCGCACAACGGCGAGATCAACACCATTCAAGCCAACCGCGGTTGGGCGAACTCGCGTAAAGCGAACTTCGTTAACGAGCGCCTGCCGGATATCGCCGAACTGGATGAAATCGTCAATACCACCGGTTCAGACTCCTCCAGCATGGATAACATGCTGGAAGTGCTGCTGACCGGTGGCATGGAACTACACCGCGCAGTGCGCATGATGGTGCCGCCGGCCTGGCAGAACGTCGAAACCATGGACGCCGAGTTGCGTGGCTTCTATGAATACAACTCCATGCATATGGAGCCGTGGGACGGCCCGGCAGGCGTGGTGATGACCGACGGGCGCCAGGCAGTGTGTATGCTCGACCGTAACGGCCTGCGTCCTGCGCGCTGGGTGATTACCAAGAATGGCTATATCACCCTGGCGTCGGAAATCGGCACCTACGGCTACAAGCCGGAAGATGTGGTGGCCAAAGGGCGTGTGGGACCCGGCCAGATGCTGGCGGTGGATACCCATACCGGTGAGGTGCTGCATACCGAGGACATCGACAATCGGCTGAAGTCGGCGTATCCGTACAAGCGCTGGCTGAAGCAGGAAGCCAACTACCTGGAATCGGCGCTGACCGAGTTGGCGCGTTTCCAGAACATGGATGGTAATGCACTGAACGTGCAGCAGAAGATGTTCCAGGTCAGCTTTGAAGAGCGCGACCAGGTGCTGCGTCCGTTGGCTGAAAGCGGTCAGGAGGCGGTAGGTTCAATGGGCGATGATACGCCCATGGCGGTGCTGTCCAGCCGTCCGCGGCTGCTGACGGATTACTTCCGCCAGAAGTTTGCCCAGGTGACCAACCCGGCCATCGATCCGCTACGTGAAGCGATCGTCATGTCGCTGGAAACCTGTTGTGGCGCCGAGCTGAATGTTTTCAAAGCGACCCCGGAACATGCCCACCGGCTGATCTTGACCACGCCGGTGCTGTCGCCACGCAAATTTACCGCCCTGGTCAGTCAGGATGATCCGGCGTTTGCCAGTCATACCCTGTCGCTGGGCTATGACCCCGAGCAGCAGTCGCTCAAACAAGCACTGACGGCGCTTTGCCAGGAAGCCGAAACGCAGGTGCGGGCCGGTAAAGTCCTGCTGGTGTTGACGGATGCCGACTTGCCCAAAGGCATGCTGCCGATTCAGGCAGTCCTGGCGGTAGGGGCGGTTCATACCCATCTGGGCCGGCTTGCCCTGCGCCCCAACGCCAATATTGTGGTCGAGACCGGCTACGCCCGGGATGCCCACCAGATGGCCGTGCTGTTTGGCGTGGGCGCGACGGCTGTCTACCCATGGCTTGCCTATCAGGTGATGGCGGATATGCACCGCACCGGCGAACTGACCGGCAATCCGGCAGACGCGCGGGAAAACTACCGTAAAGGCCTGCAGAAGGGGCTGTTCAAGATCCTCTCCAAGATGGGCATCTCGACGCTGGCGTCTTACCGCGGTTCGATGCTGTTTGAAGCTGTCGGCCTCGACGACGACATCATGCAGATGTGCTTCCCGGGCATGGCGTCGCGCATCCAGGGCACTGGCTTTGCCGAGCTGCAAATGCAGCAGGCATTGCTGGCCAAAGACGCCTGGATTCCCCGCAAGGGCATCACCCAGGGCGGCTTGTTCAAGTACGTTCATAACCACGAGTATCATGCCTATAACCCTGACGTGGTGATGACGCTTCAGGCCGCCGTGCAGGAAGGCAGCTACGCCAAGTGGAAGAAATTCGCCCAGCTGGTCAACGAGCGTCCGGTGGCGACAATCCGCGACCTGCTGGCCCTCAAGCCTGCCGAAACGCCGATTCCGCTGGATGACGTCGAGCCGGTCGAAGACCTGCTGCCGCGCTTTGACAGCGCGGGCATGTCGCTGGGGGCGCTGTCGCCGGAGGCCCACGAAGCACTTGCCCAGGCGATGAACGAGGAAGGTGGCCGCTCCAACTCCGGCGAGGGCGGCGAAGACCCGGCGCGCTACGGCACGATTCGCAGCTCGAAAATCAAGCAGATTGCCTCTGGCCGTTTTGGGGTGACGCCTCACTACCTGGTCAATGCGGAAGTCCTGCAGATCAAGGTCGCCCAGGGCGCCAAGCCTGGTGAGGGTGGTCAGTTGCCTGGCGGCAAGGTCAATCAGCTGATTGCGCGGCTGCGCTACTCGGTGCCCGGCGTGACGCTGATTTCGCCGCCGCCGCACCACGACATCTACTCGATCGAAGACCTGGCGCAGTTGATTTTTGACCTCAAGCAGGTCAATCCGGACGCCCAGGTATCGGTCAAGCTGGTGTCCGAGCCGGGTATCGGCACTATCGCGACAGGGGTTGCCAAGGCCTACGCCGACCTGATTACCGTGTCCGGCTATGATGGTGGTACGGCCGCAAGTCCCCTGACCTCGATCAAGCACGCCGGGTCACCCTGGGAGCTGGGGCTGCCGGAAGTCCATCAAGCGCTGCGTATCAACAGTTTGCGTGACAAGATCCGCCTGCAGACCGACGGCGGTCTGAAGACCGGCTTGGACGTGGTCAAGGCGGCGATCCTTGGCGCGGAAAGCTTCGGTTTCGGTACCGCGCCGATGGTCGCGCTGGGCTGTAAATACCTGCGCATCTGTCACCTGAACAACTGTGCCACCGGTGTCGCCACCCAGGATGACTTCCTGCGCGGCGAGCACTTCCGCGGTACCGTGGACATGGTCAAGAACTATTTCCGCTTTATCGCCGAAGAAGTGCGTGAGTTGATGGCCATGCTGGGTGTGACCAAACTCACCGATCTGATCGGCCGTACCGACCTGCTCGACGTGCTGGAAGGCAATACCGCCTCCCAGCGCAAGCTGGATTTGACGCCGCTGCTGACCAACGACTTCGTGCCCGCGGATGCGCCCCAGTTCTGCAAGGTGAGCCGTAACGTGCCCCACGATCCGGGTGCCAAAAACCAGGAAGTGTTGGCGGCACTGAAAGACGCCATAGAAAACCAGTCGGGTGGCGAGTTTGATTTCACCATTACCAACTGTGACCGTAGTGTCGCCGCGCTGACATCCGGCGCGATTGCCAAGCGCTACGGTGAAGAAGGCCTGGAAAACGCGCCGATCACCGCGCGCTTTACCGGCGTTGCCGGGCAGAGCTTCGGGGTGTGGAACGCCCGTGGCCTGAACCTGTATCTTGAAGGCGATGCCAACGACTACGTGGGTAAAGGCATGAACGGTGGCAGCATTGTGATTGTGCCGCCGAAAGTCAGTGAATTCGAAAGCCACAAAACGGCGATTATCGGCAACACCTGCCTGTATGGCGCGACCGGCGGCAAGCTGTTTGCGGCGGGTACGGCGGGTGAGCGTTTCGGGGTACGTAACTCCGGGGCGACGGCCGTTATCGAAGGCGCGGGCGACCACTGTTGCGAATACATGACCGGTGGCCTGGTCTGCGTCCTCGGTGAGACCGGGGTGAACTTCGGCGCCGGCATGACAGGCGGGTTTGCCTACGTGCTGGATGAAGAGCGCACCTTTGTAGACAAGTACAACCATGAACTGGTTGAGATTCACCGTGTTAACACCGAAGCGATGGAGGCGTATCGTCGCCACCTGCGCGAAATGATTGAGGCCTACGTAGCAGCGACAGGATCAGCGCGTGGGGCGGCTATTTTGGAAGACTTCAGCGACTACGCGCGTCACTTCTGGCTGGTAAAGCCCAAGGCCGCAAGCCTGGGTAGCCTGCTGGATCAGTCTCGGCGTCAGCCGGAATAACCGTTTTATGCCCCTATCGCTGACAGGAGAGAGATCATGGCCAACCGTTTGAATAACGATTTCCAGTTTGTGGATGTGGGTCGTCAGGACCCGCAGAAAAAAGATGCGCGTAAGCGTTCCAAAGAATTTGCTGAAATCTACGAGCCCTACAAGCCCACCGACGCGGCCAGCCAGGCACACCGCTGTCTGCACTGTGGCAATCCGTACTGCGAGTGGAAGTGCCCGGTACACAACTACATACCCAACTGGCTGCAGCTGGTGGTGGAAGGCAATATTATCGAGGCCGCCGAGCTTTCGCACAAAACCAACTCGCTGCCCGAAGTGTGTGGTCGTGTGTGCCCCCAGGACCGTCTGTGCGAGGGCGACTGCACACTCAACGATGGCTTTGGCGCGGTGACCATTGGATCGATCGAGAAGTACATTACCGATACGGCCTTTGCCATGGGCTGGCGTCCGGATATGTCGCAGGTGACCTGGACGGACAAGAAAGTGGCGATTGTGGGGGCAGGACCTGCAGGTCTTGGCTGCGCCGATATCCTGGCACGCAATGGTGTCAAGCCGGTGGTGTTCGACAAGTACCCTGAAATCGGCGGCTTGCTGACGTTCGGTATTCCCGAGTTCAAGCTGGAAAAGAACGTCATGGAGCGTCGCCGTGCGGTCTTTGAAGAGATGGGCGTCGAGTTCCGGCTGAATACCGAGATCGGTACCGACGTTGAGTTTGAAACGCTGCTCCAGGACTACGATGCCGTTTTCCTGGGTATGGGCACTTACAAGTATATGGAAGGAGGCTTCCCGGGCGAAGATCTGCCGGGTGTTTATAAAGCGCTCGACTTCCTGATTGCCAACGTCAATCGCTGCCTGGGCTTTGAAAAAGATCCCAACGATTACATCTCAATGGAAGGCAAGCGCGTGGTGGTCCTGGGCGGTGGTGATACCGCAATGGACTGCAACCGCACCTCGATTCGTCAGGGAGCGGCGAGCGTGACCTGCGCCTATCGCCGTGATGAAGGCAACATGCCGGGGTCACGTAAGGAAGTTGCCAATGCCCGGGAAGAGGGCGTCGAGTTTCTGTTCAACCGTCAGCCGGTCGCCGTGGTCGGTGACGACAAGGTCGAAGGCGTGAAGGTGGTGCGTACGCGTCTGGGCGAGCCGGATGAAAACGGTCGCCAGCGCCCTGAAGTAGTGCCGGGCTCGGAAGAGATTGTTCCCGCCGATGCGGTGGTTGTTGCCTTCGGTTTCCAGGCAAGCCCCGCGCCATGGTTCGACCCGGCCAATATCCAGGTCGATGAGCGCGACCGTGTCACCGCGCCGGAGCACGGCCAATACGCCTTCCAGACCAGCAACGAGAAAATCTTTGCCGGCGGCGATATGGTGCGCGGCTCTGACCTGGTGGTCACCGCCATCTACGAAGGCCGTCAGGCAGCGGAAGGCATGCTGGATTATCTGGGCGTTTAATCGGGGTTCCAGCACCGGTCTTGTCGGGCGATCGGGCTGTCTACGGGAAATCCTCTTCGGTGCCTTGATGATTGCTGATCGCCCAATGAATTGGGCTCCTTGTGTCTCTCAAGAGGGAATGATTAGCTACCATTCTCTCTGGCCAGAAGGGTAACCCGTTGGGCTCCTGATGGGCATTGACCCTGCTCCGTAGATGGGCCCCTTCTGGTTTCTTATCTCGTAAATTTGGACGGTATCCAAAGCCCTTCGCACAACGAAAGAGGCTGTACGAACAAGGCGAGACAACGAGATGGCATATATCGGCATTGATGTTAGCAAACAGAAACTTGATTGCCTGTGGGTGCGGGATCTGAGTAAGAGCAAGGTGAAAACGAAAGTATTCCCCAACCGCCATCAGGACTACCCAGGTTTGCTCGACTGGCTTGTCAGGCAGACCGGCGAAGATATCAGCAACCTGCATGTCTTTCTGGAAGCCACCAGTATCTATCATGAACCCTTAGCATACTGGCTGCATGACATGGGCGTCACCGTGTACGTACTGAATCCTGCCCAGGTGCGCCATCACGCCAAGGGAATGGGCGTTCGCAGTAAGACAGACCGTAAAGACAGCATGATGCTCGCCCGCTATGGGATCGAACGCAACCCTAAACCGTGGCAGCCAGAACCAACTGAGGTGAGAGAGCTCAAGCGCCTTATCAACCGGTTAGAGGCCGTAGAAGACGACCTGCAGCGCGAGCGTAACCGCCTGGAGAAGGCCGAGTTCAACACTGACACTCAAGCGAGCGAATCCATTAGCTATATGCTGGTCGCCCTTGAGCGAGAAGTACAGCGGCTGCAGCAGGCGATCGCTGACCATTTCGAGGCGTACCCGCCGCTTAAGCAAGATCGCAAACTACTCGAGAGTATTCCCGGCATTGGAAACGTCCTGTCAGCTCGTCTGGTGGCTACGCTACGCAGTCGAGACTTCCGCAGTGCTCGCCAGGCAGCCGCCTTCCTGGGCCTCGTGCCGATACTGAAAGAATCAGGTACCTCGGTGAAGTTGCGAACCCATCTTTCCAAGGCAGGGGCGCCCAGTATCCGCCGGAAACTTTATATGGCCGCCATCGTATCGACCCGCTGTAATCCTGACGTCAGCGAGCAATTTGCACGACTCAAAGCTCGTGGCAAGCCAACGTTGTCGGCGCTGGGGGCGGCTATGCGCAAATTGGTACACATCGCTTTTGGCGTGTTGAAGTCACAAAGTGAATATCGGCCGCAAGGAGCATGAAGCCCCTTGCAGTTGGTATAGAGAGACGGTATCTACCACCCCGTCTTGCGCGAGGCCATGTAGGAGCCCGACTTGTCGGGCGATCAGGCCATCGACTGGCTATCACCCTCGGCGCCTCGATCCCTCTTCCCGCCGTAATTGAGCCTTAGGTCGTACTCTGCTATTCTGTCGTCCCATCCTGGTGTGGCTTTCTGCCGTGCCTTCTGATCACGTTTCGACAGGTTTTTCATGACACGATATATCTTCGTGACCGGCGGCGTTGTGTCCTCTCTTGGCAAAGGCATCGCGTCGGCCTCGCTGGCGGCGATCCTCGAGGCACGCGGCCTTAAGGTCACCATGCTCAAGCTCGACCCCTACATCAACGTCGACCCGGGCACCATGAGCCCCTTCCAGCATGGCGAGGTATTTGTCACCGAGGATGGTGCAGAAACCGACCTGGACCTTGGCCACTACGAACGCTTTATTCGCACCAAAATGACCCAGCGTAACAACTTTACGACCGGGCGTGTTTACGAGCACGTACTACGTAAAGAGCGGCGTGGCGATTATCTAGGTGGCACCGTTCAGGTCATCCCGCATATTACCGACGAAATCAAGCAGCGCGTTTATGCCGGTGGTGAAGGCTTTGACGTCGCGCTGGTGGAAATTGGCGGTACGGTCGGCGATATCGAGTCGCTACCCTTCCTGGAATCGATCCGCCAGATTCGCAGCGAACAGGGCGCCAACCGCGCGTTGTTCATGCACCTGACGCTGGTGCCTTACATCAAGACGGCGGGTGAAACCAAAACCAAGCCGACCCAGCACAGCGTCAAGGAGCTCCGCTCCATCGGTATCCAGCCGGACATCCTGATCTGCCGCAGCGAAGTCGAGTTGGAAGAGAGCGAACGCCGCAAAATCGCCCTGTTCACCAACGTTGAAGAGCGTGCCGTTGTGCCGCTGCAGGATGCCGATACGATCTACCGTATCCCGCTGATGCTTCACGAGCATGGGCTGGACGATATCGTCTGTGACAAACTGCGTCTGGAGGCCGGCCCGGCGGATCTTTCCGAGTGGGTGAAGGTCCTGGATGCCAAGCTCAACCCGCTGAAGTCGGTCAGCATCGCCATGGTCGGCAAGTACATGGAATTGCTCGACGCCTATAAATCGCTTAATGAAGCGTTGACCCATGCCGGTATCCAGGGGCGCATCAAGGTCAATATCGACTTCGTCGACTCGGAAGATATCGAGCGCCATGGTACCGAACGTCTGGCCGGTAAAGACGCCATCCTGGTGCCGGGCGGCTTTGGTGAGCGCGGCGTTGAAGGCAAGATCATGACCGCCCAGTT
This sequence comes from Halomonas sp. A40-4, assembly GCF_015767635.1. Lineage (GTDB taxonomy): Bacteria > Pseudomonadota > Gammaproteobacteria > Pseudomonadales > Halomonadaceae > Vreelandella > Vreelandella janggokensis. The sequence continues at coordinate 711,658 of NZ_CP065230.1, forward strand.
TGCCCGTGAAAACAAGGTGCCGTATCTGGGGATCTGCTTGGGCATGCAGGTGGCTGTGATCGAGTTTGCGCGCCATGTGGCGGGCTGGAAAGATGCCAACTCCACCGAGTTCACCCACGATACCCAGCACCCCGTTGTCGGCCTGATTACCGAGTGGCTTAACGCAGAAGGCAAAATCGAGCTGCGCGATGCGGCTTCCGACCTGGGTGGCACCATGCGCCTGGGCGGTCAGGTATGCCGCCTCGCGTCAGGTAGCAAGGCACGTGAAGCCTATGGCGCTGATGAAATCGTCGAGCGCCACCGCCATCGTTTCGAGGTCAATAACCAGTTTATCGATGACCTGGAAAAGGCCGGGCTGGTAATTTCAGGCAAGAGTGTCGACCAGTCGCTGGTGGAAATGGTCGAGCTTGCTGACCATCCCTGGTACGTCGCCTGCCAATTCCACCCGGAATTCACCTCGACGCCGCGGGATGGCCATCCGCTCTTTTCAGGCTTTATCAATGCCGCCGTCGAGCACAAAGCCGCAAGGGCACGTGCCCACGCGGCGCCTCAGGAATAACAGGGGGAAGCATGGCTTCTCAAGAGACATTCCAAGAGCACCATATCAACGTTGCCGGCCTAACTGCCGGCAATTCTTTGCCACTGATGCTGCTGGGGGGCATGAACGTTCTGGAGTCGGCTGAGCTGGCGGATGAAGTGGCCGAGACCTACGTCAAGGTGACGCAAAAGCTGGGCATGCCCTACGTCTACAAGGCGAGTTTCGATAAGGCCAACCGCAGCTCGATCCACTCCTACCGTGGACCGGGACTGGAAAAAGGCCTGCAGATCCTGGCGGATATAAAAGCCCGCCACGGAGTGCCGGTCATCACCGACGTCCACGAACCCTGGCAGGCCGCACCGGCAGCCGAAGTGGCCGATATTATCCAACTGCCAGCGTTTCTTGCACGCCAGACCGATCTGGTCGTGGCCATGGCCAGGACGGGGGCGGCGATCAATATCAAGAAACCGCAGTTTTTGGCGCCGCATGAAATGCGTCATATCCTCACCAAGTTCCGGGAAGCCGGTAACGACCGCCTGATGCTTTGCGAGCGGGGCACCAGTTTTGGCTATAACAACCTGGTTGTGGATATGCTGGGCCTGGGCGACATGAAGCAAACCGGGTCGCCGGTGTTTTTCGACGTGACCCACGCACTGCAGCGCCCGGGTGGGCGTGCCGATAGCGCCGATGGGCGCCGTGCCCAGGTGGCGGAATTGGCTCGCGCGGGCGTCGCGGTGGGTTTGGCCGGGCTGTTCCTGGAAGCGCACCCCGACCCCGATAATGCCAAGTGCGATGGCCCCTGCGCTTTGCCGCTGGATCAGCTGGAGCCGTTTCTGACCCAGCTCATGCAGCTGGATGCACTGGTGAAAGGCTTTGCGCCGCTGTCCATTCGCTGATGGCGCCGCCAAACGTGATACGTTAAACCTCCATTAGACCGACAACTAAGGACACTGTCATGACCAAAATCGTTGATATCCGTGCGTTGGAAGTACTCGATTCACGCGGTAACCCCACCGTTCAGGCAACCGTTCGCCTGGCAAGCGGTGCGGTAGGCGACGCCTGTGCCCCAAGCGGCGCCTCTACCGGCTCGCGGGAAGCGCTCGAACTACGTGATGGCGACAAGGCGCGCTACCTGGGTAAAGGCGTGCTCAAAGCAGTGGACGCGGTCAATGGCAGAATCCGTGAGGCATTGCTGGGGATGGACGCGCGCGATCAGCGTGGCCTGGACGACGCCATGCTTGCCCTGGACGGCACGGATAACAAGGCCAATCTGGGCGCCAATGCCATTCTGGCCGTATCGCTTGCGGCGGCTAAAGCCGCTGCCAATGCCAAAGGCGTGCCGCTTTACGCGCACATCGCCGAGCTATACGGCCAGCCTGGCCAGTACCGTATGCCCGTGCCGATGATGAACATCCTGAACGGTGGCGAGCATGCGGATAACAACGTCGATATCCAGGAATTCATGGTCCAGCCAGTAGGCGCGGCCAACTTCCGCGAAGGCCTGCGCATGGGCGCGGAAATTTTCCACGCGCTGAAGAAAGTGCTCTCGGCCAAGGGGCTCTCTACCTCTGTCGGTGACGAGGGCGGCTTTGCGCCTAACCTGGCGTCTAACGCCGATGCGCTAGCGGTGATTAAACAGGCCGTTGCGGATGCAGGCTACGAGCTGGGAAAAGACGTAACGCTGGCGCTGGACTGTGCCTCTTCCGAATTCTACAAAGACGGTCAGTACAACCTTTCCGGTGAAGGCAAAAGCTACGACGCCCAAGGCTTTACTGATTACCTGGCAGGCCTGTGCGCCGATTACCCGATTGTGTCCATCGAAGACGGCATGGACGAATCAGACTGGGACGGCTGGAAAGCGCTGACCGACAAGCTGGGCGATAAAGTGCAGCTGGTGGGTGATGATCTATTCGTCACCAATACCAGGATTCTCAAGCGCGGCATCGACGAGCAGATCGGCAACTCGATTCTGATCAAGTTCAACCAGATCGGTTCGCTCTCCGAGACGCTGGATGCCATCAAGATGGCCCAGGACGCGGGCTTTACCGCGGTGATTTCCCATCGTAGCGGTGAGACCGAAGATACCACCATCGCCGATTTGGCCGTCGGTACCTGTGCCGGGCAGATTAAAACCGGCTCGCTGTGCCGTAGCGACCGCGTTGCCAAATACAACCGCCTGTTGGTGATCGAAGATGAATTGGGCGACGTCAGCTACCCGGGGATCAAGGCCATTAAGGGCCAATAAGGCAAGAAATGGCAGTGGCTTTGTAAGAGATGTCTCAAGATTTTGTAAGAGATCTCTTACAAATGCCGTCGAAAATCGCTCGATAGATGTAAGAAAAACAGAAATTTTTCACTAATTAAATTTTAACTATCTGTTTTTAAAGGTGTTTATGAAAAAGGGTAGGCCAGCATGGCCTACCCTTTGTCGTTTTGGACCGCCTTGTGGTGTCAGCCGGTTCTGCCACAATGCTCATCAAGGACAAGGGAGGCAAGGATGTCCCCCAGGCAGGATGCAACGGGATGCAGGTTGGTGCGCCGGGTGAAACAGTGATGTAAGTCCTGGCAAGGACAGCACCAAAGGAAGTTGACACAGGGAGTGGTCAAGAGGAAGTGCTTGGAGCGGGCGGCCTACGGGCCGCCTTTTTTTATGCCTGCCGCAGGCATAAAAAAACCAGCGCAGTCGCTGGTTTCTAAAAGGTGTGCAATGGCGACTCGATTCGCGCATCACTTACCGTTCAAGCTTCTCCAGCTTGCCGCTTTTGCCATCCCACTCCTCGGCATCGGGCAGCGGGTCTTTCTTCTCGGCAATGTTGGGCCACACTTCTGACAGTTCCGCGTTGATTTCAATAAACTGCTCTTGTCCCTCGGGCAGTTCATCCTCCGAATAGATTGCCTCGGCAGGGCATTCCGGCTCGCAAAGCGCACAGTCGATACACTCGTCCGGGTGGATCACCAGAAAATTGGGGCCTTCATAAAAGCAGTCGACCGGGCAGACTTCTACACAGTCGGTGTATTTACATTGGATGCAGTTCTCGGTAACGACAAACGTCATCTTGCTATCCCTCTTGCGGGACCAAGGGGACGCCCTTGGTCGTGGTCAATCGTGAATGGTTATAAATCAGCCGTTTTTTATAAGCTAAAAAGTATGGGCGACATTCTAGAGGTGCCCTAAGGCCGCGGCAAGCGCCGTGGCGATGTTCTGTTACGCGAATTAAAGCAGCTCGCGCCATTGATATAGCAGCGACAGAGCCTCTCGTGGCGATAAACCATCCACATCCGCGTTTTCCAGCGCCTCCACCACCGGATGAGGTGCGCTGGCAAACAAATCATTCTGTTGAGGTGCGGCCGTTTGAGACAGCGGCATTTGACGCTGTTCCTCAACGTCGCGCTGTTCAAGGGTAACCAGCTTTTCACGCGCCCGCTGGATGACCTGGCTGGGCACCCCGGCGAGTTGGGCGACCTGCAAGCCGTAACTCTGGCTGGCGGGCCCTGACTCGATACGGTGCATGAAGACGATATTGTCGCCATGCTCGGTAGCGGTTAAGTGAATATTGGCCACGCCGTCGGCCTGGTCGGGTAGCCCGGTCATTTCAAAGTAGTGGGTCGCGAATAGCGTCAAGGCGCGGGCACTGGCCAGATGCTCTGCACTTGCCCACGCCAGTGACAGACCATCAAAGGTGCTGGTGCCGCGGCCGATCTCGTCCATCAGCACCAGGCTGTGCTCGGTGGCATTGTGCAGGATATTGGCGGTCTCGGTCATTTCGACCATGAAGGTCGAGCGTCCGCCCGCCAGGTCATCCGAAGAGCCGATGCGGGTAAAGATACGGTCGACGGGGCCTATTTCGGCAGCGTCCGCCGGGACAAAGCTGCCGCTGTGGGCCAGCAGTGCAATCAGCGCGGTTTGCCGCATGTAGGTTGATTTACCCCCCATGTTGGGGCCGGTGATAATCAGCATGTGCTGCTCGGGGGTGAGGGTCACATCGTTGGGCACGAAGGGATGATCACTCACCTGCTCGACCACCGGGTGACGACCGGCGTGGATGGTCAGACCGGTGGCCTCCACCAGGGTTGGGCGTACCCAGTTGAGTGCTTCGGCGCGTTCGGCAAAGGCGCACAGCACATCCAGCTCGGCCAGCGCCTGGGATGTCCGCTGCAGTGCGTTGAGCTCCTCGTTGAGCTCGTTGAGCAGCTGGTCATAAAGCCACTTTTCCCGGCTTAGCGCGCGGGATTTCGCCGACAGCGCTTTATCTTCGAACTCTTTAAGCTCGGGGATGATAAACCGCTCGGCATTTTTCAGCGTCTGGCGGCGAATATAGTCGGCCGGGGCCTGCTGGGCCTGGGCCCGGGGCAGTTCGATAAAGTAGCCATGCACGCGGTTATAGCCGACCTTCAGGTTGGCAAGGCCGGTGCGCTCGCGCTCGCGCTGTTCCAGTTGAACCAGATAGTCACCGGCGTTCTCGGCCAGGCCGCGGTGTTCATCCAGCTCAGCGTCGTACCCCTGGGCGATGACGCCGCCGTCGCGGATTACCACCGGCGGATTGTCGATCAGCGCCCGCTGGAGCGTGTCGGTTATCTCCGGGTAGGGGCGAATATGCGGGCGCAGGCTATCCAGCAGGCTGCCGTTTTCGACCTCACCCAACTGCTGCTCCAGCGTGGGCAGCGTGGCCAGGGCATCGCGCAGACGCGCCAGGTCACGTGGACGGGCGCTATACAGCGCCACCCGGGCAAGAATACGTTCGACGTCACCCACGTCGTTCAGGGTATCGCGGATGGCCAGGTAGTTGGCGTCCAGGCTTAATAGCGCAACGCCTGCCTGGCGACCCTGAATGACGTCGCGTTGGCGCAGCGGTCGATTCAGCCAGCGCTTCAGCAGGCGCGAGCCCATTGCCGTTGTGCAGGTATCCAGAACGCTTGCCAGGGTGTTGTCAGTCCCGCCCCCGAGGTTGATATCGATTTCCAGATTGCGTCGGCTGGCGGCATCGATCACCACCGCGTCGTCACGGTTCTCGACGCTGATGGCCGTCACGTGGGGCAGGCGTGAGCGCTGGGTGTCCCGCGCGTAGTCGATCAGCACGCCGGCGGCGACCAGCGCTGTGGTCAAGTGGGCGCAGCCAAAGCCGCGTAAGTCCTGCACCTCGAACTGGTCGCACAAACTGCGCGTCGCACTCTGCAGGTCAAACAGCCACTCCCCCTGGCGGCGCAGGCCACGGGTCTGCGACCATGCGTCGGGCAGGGTAAGGCTTTCGGGGACCAGCAACTCAGCCGGCGATAACCGCGTCAACTCGGCCAGCATCTCGGCTTCACCGTCGACTTCCAGCACGCTAAAGCGGCCGCTGGAAAGCTCAAGCCAGGCCAGCCCCCACTGTTCGTTGCCGGGCGCAACGGCCACCAGTACGTTATCGCGCCGGGCGTCCAGCAAGGCCTCGTCGTGCAGGGTGCCGGGCGTGACAATACGCACAACCTGGCGATCAACGGGGCCTTTGCTGGTAGCCGGGTCGCCAATCTGTTCGCAGATGGCAACGGATTCGCCAGCGGCGACCAGGCGTGCCAGGTAGCCTTCGGCACTATGATAGGGCACGCCCGCCATGGGGATGGGCTTGCCGCCCGACTGGCCGCGCTGGGTCAGGGTGATATCCAGCAGCGCAGCAGCGCGCTTGGCATCGTCGAAAAACAGCTCGTAAAAGTCCCCCATTCGGTAAAACAGCAGTACCTCGGGGTGCTCGCGTTTGATCTTCAAATATTGCGCGATCATTGGCGTGTGCGCGGGGCTGGCCTGTGACATGGACGTCCTAATTGAGCGGGGCGCAAGCGCGTGGAACTTGCTGCCTGTTCTTTGAGCAACTGAAACACAGTATTCTACGCTGAATTGATGACGCACATGAAGGAGCGACGATGTCACCCAGTGTCTCAAGCTTGATGAATCTGGATTTATCCCTGCTAGCCCAACGCCTGGGGCGCCTGTGCCAGCAGGCGCAACTGGAAGTGACCGCGGCCGAGTCGTGTACCGGCGGCGGCATTGCCAGCGCGATCACCTCGGTGGCGGGCAGTTCGGCGTACTTCACCACCGGCTACGTCACCTACGCCAATGCGGCCAAGACGCGTCTTCTGGGCGTGCCGGAAGCCACGCTGGACACCCATGGCGCGGTCAGCGACGTCGTGGTCAAGGCCATGGTGGCGGGCGCCTGCCGGGAAAGCGGTGCCGGGCTTGCGGTGGCCGTCAGCGGCGTCGCGGGTCCTGACGGCGGTAGCGAAGACAAGCCCGTGGGGACTGTCTGGCTGGCGTGGGGCAATGCGGACCAGCAGCAAGCCGAGCGGTTTGTTTTTCCCGGTGACCGTCAGGCCGTTCGTGAGCAGGCCGTGCGCCAGGCACTGGCAGGGCTGATAGTGCGGCTGGCGGAAAAAGTGGGTGACGGCAGCGAGAAATAATCGCGCGAAACACTAGCTGAGGATTTGTTTAGCGGCTAATCTTTGGCATACTACTGGCTAATTATACAGCTTATGATGAGGATTGACTGAATGGCTCAGGATGATAATCGCACCAAGGCGCTCAACGCTGCGCTCAGCCAGATTGATCGCCAGTTTGGCAAAGGCACGGTCATGCGGCTGGGCGACGCTCCCCGCGTTGTCATGCCGTCGGTGTCCACCGGCTCGCTGGGTCTGGATATCGCCCTTGGTATCGGTGGCCTGCCGTATGGCCGGGTGGCTGAAATTTTCGGCCCGGAGTCCTCGGGTAAGACGACCCTGACCCTGTCGGTGATTGCGCAAGCCCAGAAACAGGGCAAGGTCTGCGCATTCGTGGATGCCGAGCATGCGCTGGACCCCAGCTATGCTGAAAAACTGGGTGTTAATCTGGACGACCTGCTGGTGTCTCAGCCGGATACCGGCGAACAGGCGCTGGAAATCACCGATATGCTGGTGCGTTCCGGCGGTGTCGATGTGATCATTATCGACTCGGTGGCGGCGTTGACCCCACGTGCTGAAATTGAAGGCGAAATGGGCGATGCCCACGTTGGCCTGCAGGCACGCCTGATGTCGCAGGCGCTGCGCAAGATCAGCGGCAACATCAAGAATGCCAACTGCCTAGTGGTGTTCATCAACCAGATCCGCATGAAGATCGGCGTGATGTTCGGCAGTCCCGAAACGACCACTGGCGGTAACGCACTGAAGTTTTACTCAAGCGTGCGGCTGGACATCCGGCGCACGGGGTCGGTGAAAGTTGGCGACGAGGTCACCGGTAACGAAACCCGCGTTAAAGTGGTCAAGAACAAGGTGGCGCCGCCGTTCCGTCAGGCCGAATTCCAGATTCTCTACGGCAAAGGCATATACCACGCCGGCGAAGTCGTCGATCTGGGCGTGCAGCAGAACCTGGTAGACAAAGCCGGTGCCTGGTACAGCTACAAGGGTAAAAAGATCGGTCAGGGCAAGGCCAATGCGGCCCAGTACCTGGAAGAGCACCCTGACGTCATGGAAGAGATCGAAAGCCAGATTCGCGCCCAGCTGCTTGCCCAGCCCGAGCCGAAGAAAGAAGAGGCTGCCAAGAAGGAAGAAGCGGCTGACGCGAACGCCGAAGACGATCTGCTCTAAGCCGCGGGCGTCAGCATGTTCCCATCGTCCCACGAAGCCACCCCCCGCGAGGTGGCTATCCAATTGCTGGCGAGGCGCGAATACTCGCGTACCGAGCTGGCGCGAAAGCTGGAACAGAAGACGTTTGCTGCTGAGGATATCGACGCCTGCCTGGACGCCCTGATCGAGCAGGGCCTGCAGTCGGATGAGCGATTTGCCGAAAGCTTCATTCGGTCGCGAGTGAATCGAGGGCAGGGCGTTATTCGCATCAAAGGCGAGTTGCGCCAGCGTGGTGTCGACCAGGAAATTGCCACGGCAGCGTTTGCGAACGTCGAGGAACGCGAAGCCGTCGACTGGTTTGAACTGGCCCGGGACACCCTGGCGCGGCGCTTCTCATCGCCTGGCGCTACCCCTAAAGAACGGGCTAAACGCGAACGTTTTCTGGCGATGCGGGGGTTTGATTTTGACCAGATTCGCTACGCATTAGACTGCTTGTAGACTGCTTTGCCGGGCGATTTAGCCTCCTTTCTGATAGCTCTGCCACTAACTGCGGCTTTAGTCGTTTGACAACTGCGCTATAATGGCGCTTTTGCGACCCCAGCGGGTAGCGGCGACAGCGCCCTGGGGCATCACGCTTTATTGTTACGGATACCCTATGAAGAGCGCAGAGATCAGACAGGCCTTTCTATCCTTCTTCGAAGAACACGGGCACACCATCGTACCCACGAGTTCGCTGGTGCCGGGCAACGACCCGACGCTATTGTTTACCAATGCCGGCATGGTGCCGTTCAAGGACGTTTTTCTGGGTCGAGACCCGCGCCCCTACGTGCGTGCCACCTCGGCGCAGCGTTGTGTTCGTGCGGGTGGCAAGCACAACGACCTGGATAACGTCGGCTATACCGCGCGCCACCACACCTTCTTTGAAATGCTGGGCAACTTCAGCTTTGGTGACTACTTCAAGCGTGATGCCATTCGTTTCGCCTGGACCTTTCTTACCGAGACCCTGGGGTTGCCCAAGGACAAGCTGTGGGTAACGGTACATATCAGCGACGACGAAGCCGAACGCATCTGGAAAGATGAGATCGGTATCGATCCTGAACGTTTTTCCAAGCTCGATGAAGATAACTTCTGGCAGATGGGCGATACCGGCCCCTGTGGCCCCAGTTCCGAAATTTTCTTTGACCACGGTCCCGAGGTCTGGGGTGGCCCGCCGGGAAGCCCGGAAGAGGATGGCGACCGCTACATCGAAATCTGGAACCTGGTGTTCATGCAGTTCGATCGCGACGCCGAAGGAACGCTTAACCCACTGCCCAAGCCGTCCATCGATACCGGCATGGGGTTGGAGCGTGTCGCGGCCGTCATGCAGGGCGTACACTCCAACTATGAAATCGACCTGTTCCAGAACCTGCTCCAGGCCGCTGCAAGCGCCACTGGCTACGCGGATACCACCGCGCCTTCCTTGCGGGTGATAGCCGATCACATCCGTTCCTGCGCGTTCTTGATTGCCGATGACGTACTGCCGTCCAATGAGGGGCGTGGCTATGTACTGCGCCGGATCATTCGTCGAGCGATTCGCCATGGCCACAAACTGGGGGCGACAGAGCCGTTCTTCCACAAGCTGGTGGACGCACTCGATACGGAAATGGGCGATGCCTATCCCGAGCTGCGCGACGCACGCGATCAGATCACCCGTGTCCTGCTCAAGGAAGAAGAGCAGTTTGCCCGGACACTGGACCACGGCATGGGGCTTTTAAGCGCGGCACTCGATAACCTGCAGGGCGACGTATTGCCGGGCGAGACGGTGTTCAAACTCTATGATACGTACGGGTTCCCCTACGATTTGACCGCCGATGTGTGCCGCGAGCGCGAAGTCACGCTGGATGAAGAGGGCTTCCACCGTGAACTGGAAGCCCAGCGCGAGCGTGCCCGCGCGGCCAGCCAGTTTGGCGCCGACTACAGCGCTTCCATCGAACTGGACGGCGAAACCACCTTTACCGGCTACGACCGGCTGGAAGACCAGTCCAGCGTGACCGCTCTGGTGGATACTGAAGGCAATGAATTGGCAGCTCTGCAAGCGGGGCAGAGGGGCGTAGTCGTCCTTGATCGCACGCCCTTTTACGGTGAATCGGGCGGTCAGGTCGGCGATACCGGTTACCTGCATGTCGACGGTGGGCGCTTCCAGGTCACCGACACCCAGAAACAAAGTGGCCACCATCTTCACCAGGGGATCATGGTCGAGGGCACGATGAGTGTCGGGGCCAAGGTGCGCGGCGAGGTGGATGCGAGCCTGCGTAAGGCCACTGTTCGCAACCACTCGGCGACTCACCTGCTGCATCAGGCGCTACGCATGGTGCTGGGCGACCATGTGCAGCAAAAGGGCTCATTGGTTAATGCCGAGCGCCTGCGTTTTGACTTTAGCCACTTCGAGCCCATGACCGCCGAGCAGCTGGCCGAAGTGGAGCGGCTGGTCAACGAACAGATTCTCGCCAACGCGCCGACCAAAATCGAGCAAATGAGCCTGGATCAGGCCAAGGCCAAAGGGGCTGCGGCGTTGTTTGAAGCCAAGTACGCCGACAACGTCCGCGTGCTGACCATCGGTGAAGATGACTTCTCGATTGAACTGTGCGGTGGTACCCACGTGGCGCGCAGCGGCGACATCGGTTGTTGCCATCTGGTCAGCGAAGCAGGCATTGCCTCGGGCGTGCGCCGCATTGAAGCGATTACCGGCGAAAATGCCCTGGCATATTTCCGCGAACAGGAGGCCCGTGTCCAGCGGCTTGGGGAGCGGCTGAAGACCAAGCCTGAGCAGGTTGAAGCGCGCGTCGAAGGGCTGGTCGAACGCAATCGCAGTCTGGAAAAAGAACTTGAGCAACTCAAGGCCAAGCTTGCCAGCGCCGCCGGTAGTGACATGCTCAGCCAGGCGCAGGACGTTAACGGCGTTAAACTGCTGGCGACCCAGCTGGACGGCGTATCAGGTAAAGAGCTGCGCGGCGTACTCGACCAGCTGAAGAACAAGCTGGGCTCGGGGGTGATCATTCTTGGCGTTGCCGATACAGACACTGGCAAGGTCAGCCTGATTGCTGGGGTCACCAAAGACCTCACCGACCGGGTCAAAGCGGGCGAACTGGTTAACCACGTGGCCTCACAGGTCGGGGGCAAAGGTGGTGGGCGCCCTGACATGGCCCAGGCCGGGGGTAGCCAGCCCGATGCCCTCCCCGGTGCGTTGAACAGCGTACCGGCATGGTTGGAAAACACGCTTAGCTAAACAGACAGGCCGGTGGCATTATTTGCTATCGGCTTTTTTCTTCATACATGTCCAAACCACAGGAAAACGGCATATGGCATTATACGTACAGAAGTTCGGCGGCACCTCGGTGGGCTCTGTCGACCGTATCAAGGCCGTGGCGGAAAAGGTCAAAGGTTTCCGCGACCAGGGCCATCAGGTAGTCGTCGTCGTCTCTGCGATGAGCGGGGAGACCAATCGCCTGACCGATATGGCCCAAGCGCTAAACAGCGATCCCGCCCCGCGCGAGATGGACATGCTGTTGTCGACCGGTGAGCAGGTGACGATTTCCCTGTTGGCGATGGCGCTGCAGCAGGCAGGTGTGGCGGCAACGTCGCATACCGGTGCCCAGGTGGGTATCCATACCGACAGTGCCTATACCAAGGCGCGCATCCAGCGCATCGAAACCGAAGACCTGAGAGCCGACCTCGACGCCGGTCAGGTTGTCGTGGTGGCGGGCTTCCAGGGTGTCGATGAAGACGGCAACATCACCACGCTGGGTCGTGGCGGTTCAGATACCACCGGTGTGGCCTTGGCGGCAGCACTGGGCGCCGATGAGTGCCAGATCTACACCGACGTCGACGGCGTGTACACCACCGACCCCCGTGTCTGTTCCAAGGCGCAGCGTCTGGAAAATATTACCGTCGAAGAAATGCTCGAGCTATCAAGCCTGGGCTCAAAAATACTGCAAATTCGCGCGGTCGAATTTGCTGGCAAATACAACGTTCCCCTGCGGGTGCTGTCGAGCTTTGAAGATGGCCCCGGTACCCTAATTGTTGCTGAAGCAGACAAAGACGAGGATTCCATGGAAGAACCGCTGATCTCCGGTATCGCCTTTACCAAAAACGAAGCCAAACTGACCCTTCTCAACACGCCTGATGTGCCGGGTGTAGCCTCACGTATTCTGGGCCCGATTGCCGACGCCAATATTGAAGTCGACATGATCGTTCAAAACGTGGCCCCGGCAGGCGATTACACCGACTTCACGTTTACTGTGGCCAAGGGTGATTACAAGGCCACCAAGAAGCTGCTTGAAGAGACGGTGATTCCAGGCCTGGGCGGCGGTGAATTGCGTGGTGACGACAACATCGCGAAAGTATCGCTGGTGGGTGTCGGTATGCGTTCTCACGCGGGCGTGGCATCGAAAATGTTTCGCGTGCTGGCTGACGAAAACGTTAATATCCGTATGGTGTCGACCTCCGAGATTAAAATTTCGGTAGTGATTGACGAGAAACATATGGAGCTGGCCGTGAATGCCTTGCACAAGGCATTCGGCCTGGATAAGTCAGATATCGAATCTGAATAACATTAACGCCTTATACCTTCTACGCTGAAGGGTACTTGCTGCCGTGTGGTGGTGAGCTTTCTTTCAACGGGAGGTTAAGGTGTCATGGAGCCGGTGCCTTTGGTGGCAGGGGGTACCATGCCGCATAATGGCATGGTACCGCTGCCGGCGGACACATCCCGTTGTATATAACGTCTGAGAAGGAGATCAGCCATGCTCATCCTAACCCGCCGTGTCGGCGAAACCCTGATGATCGGGGATGAAATCACCGTCACCGTACTAGGTGTGAAGGGTAACCAGGTTCGTATCGGCGTCAATGCGCCTAAAGACGTGGCGGTTCATCGTGAAGAGATATACCAGCGTATTCAGCGCGAACGAAGCGGTGAAAGTGAAGCCGAATAAGCGCTGTTTGATGGTGCGATAGTGCCGCGTTTTACGCGTAAGGTAAGGCCGGCGCGAAAAAAATCCGAGCAGGGCTGGACAACTTCCTGCCAAATCGGTAATATTCGCGCCGTGCCGTTAAGGAGAGGTGGCCGAGTGGCTGAAGGCGCTCCCCTGCTAAGGGAGTATAGGGTTTATAGCCCTATCGAGGGTTCGAATCCCTCTCTCTCCGCCAGCCGCACACCAAGGTAAGCGCCCGTAGCTCAGCTGGATAGAGTATCTGACTACGAATCAGAGGGTCGGAGGTTCGAATCCTCCCGGGCGCGCCACCTTTTTAGATGTTGTTTTACCTATATAGCAAACGTGGAATAGCATCCACGCGCCCGTAGCTCAGCTGGATAGAGTATCTGACTACGAATCAGAGGGTCGGAGGTTCGAATCCTCCCGGGCGCGCCAGATTCCAAACCCGTCCTTTTCAAGGGCGGGTTTTCTGCTTTCTAGACAGGCTCAAGTGCCACGCGCTTGAGTCTCGTGCTCGTTTAGCGCCCCACTTCACGGTAGGGCGCTTTTTTTATGCCGGTTCGGCCATCCGGGTTGGCAGCACAAGGCTATCAAGCAGGGTGTCCAGATCGGTAATCCGCTTGACGCGCTGAAAGTGAAGGTTGGCTTCCGCGTTGCCTTGGCGCATCTGTGCAAGCCACTGCTTAACGAGCGATACCACCACTTTCTTCGGCAACTGTTGACGCTGACGATGAGCGTATTGCTTGAGAACGTTGGCGCGCATTGACCAGGTGGTGTCGGCCAGGCGCTCGCCGGTGCTCTGCCAGTGTCGTATCCTGGGCGCCAGCCAGGGATCGGCCAGGGCGCTGCGTCCCAGCATGACATCACGGCATCCTGAGAGCGTGCGCGCTTTCCAGTAATCTTCCAGGGACCAGATATCCCCATTGGCCACCACGGGCAGTGAAACGCGGTGTCGGATCCTGGCGATCCATTCCCAGTGAGCGGGTGGCCGGTAGCCTTCGTCACGGGTACGCCCGTGAACGACGAGCCGTGCGGCGCCGCCGGCTTCAGTGGCCTGGGCGCAGGCAACGGCCAGGCGGCGGTCAGAAAACCCCAGGCGGATTTTTGCCGTCACGGGAATTTCGCCGTCGAGGGCGTTAGCAACCGCTTTCACGGCCTGATAGACGCGCTCGGGCTGGCGCAGCAGCGATGCGCCGCCGTCGTGACGGTTGACGAGCTTGGCCGGGCAGCCGAAATTTAGGTCAATGCTGCGCGCCCCGAGTGACAAGGCCTGGCGGGCATTGGCGGCGAGAGCCACCGGGTCGGCGCCCAGGAGTTGCAGGTGAACAGGAATACCGCTGGGCGTGGCAACCTGGTCGCGGGCGAGTTCAGGACAGTGTTTATAAAACACCCGAGGCGGTAGGCGGGCATCGACGACACGCACAAATTCCGTCACTGTCCAGTCAAACCCGGGCCTGACCGTCAGCAGCTCGCGCGTGACCGCATCAATCACCCCCTCCATGGGGGCTAGTCCGATTTCGCCTTTATGTAGTAAATTAACAACCATGACTTACACCATCGCGCCATTGCATTCTTCAGGGGGTGTGGCAGGTTAGTGTATTCCCAGCATTGCGCCAAGCGTCAATGGGCGGTCGCGTTGATGGTCTTATCCGCTACCAGAAAGGAGAAGCCTTATGCAGGACCCGGAACTATTACAGGAAGGCCTCGGGCTTATGGCGTTAGGTATGGGGTTTGTGTTTGTTTTTCTTGCGATTTTAGTTTTTTTGCTGACCTTGATGTCAGGCATTATCCGGCGTTTTCAGCCTGCTCCCGCGCCGGTTGCGCCCGGTGGCGGGGCCAAGCCTGCACCCCGGGGGAAAGGACAGGACGATGAGACGCTAGCCGTGATTAGTGCTGCAGTGCACCGTTATCGCTCGAAAAGACGTCGTTAACTTTCATCTTTTGTCGGGGCGCTCCGGGCAATCCGCATAATTTTTTGTTATTTTTACTACAAATAAACATTCCTTGACTACGAGCCAAGCCATGAACGAAACAAAAAAACCACTAGGCATTACCGATGTCGTGCTGCGCGACGCCCATCAGTCGCTGTTTGCTACCCGTCTGCGTCTGGCTGACATGCTGCCGATTGCCGAAAAGCTGGATAAAGTCGGCTACTGGTCCCTGGAAACCTGGGGCGGCGCGACGTTCGACGCCTGTATTCGCTACCTGGGCGAAGATCCCTGGGAACGCATTCGGGCCCTCAAGGACGCCATGCCCAATACACCCCAGGCCATGCTGCTGCGCGGCCAGAACCTGCTGGGCTATCGCCATTACGCCGACGATGTGGTGGATAAATTCGTCGAGCGTGCCAAAACCAACGGTGTCGATGTATTTCGCGTCTTTGATGCCATGAACGACCCGCGCAATCTGGAACGCGCCATCAAGGCGGTTCGCCAGGTGGGCGGTCATGCGCAGGGGACTATTTCTTACACGGTTAGTCCGGTCCATACCCTGGATAGCTGGGTTGACCTCGCCAAGACCATCGCGGCCATGGGCGCGGATTCGTTGGCTATCAAGGATATGGCGGGTCTACTCACGCCCTACACCGCGTTTGAGCTGGTCTCGCGCCTCAAGAAAGAGCTGTCGATCCCCGTGCACCTGCACTGCCATGCCACCACGGGGCTTTCCACCTCGACCATTCTCAAGGCGGTCGAAGCGGGCATTGATAACGTCGATACCGCCATTTCGTCGATGTCGATGACCTACGGCCACAGCCCCACCGAATCGGTGGTGGCGATGCTCAAGGATACCGACCGCGATACCGGGCTCGACCTTGAACTGCTGGAAGATATCGCCAGCTACTTCCGCGGCGTGCGCAAGAAGTACGCTGCCTTTGAAGGCTCGCTGCGCGGCATCGACTCGCGGATTCTGATCGCCCAGGTGCCGGGCGGCATGCTGACCAACATGGAAGGCCAGCTCAAGGAGCAGGGGGCGGGCGATAAGCTCGACGATGTGCTCACCGAAATCCCCCGCGTACGCGAAGACCTGGGCTTTATTCCGCTGGTCACGCCGACCTCGCAGATTGTCGGCACCCAGGCCGTCATGAACGTCATGATGGGCGAGCGCTACAAGTCGATTTCCAAGGAAGTCCAGGCGCTGCTCAAGGGCGAATACGGCGCCGCGCCTGCGCCCTTCAACAGTGAGCTGCAGCAACGCGTGCTGGAAGGTGGCGAGCCCATCACCTGCCGCCCGGCGGACAACCTCTCGCCGGAAATGGACAAGCTCGCAAGCGACCTGAAAGATCACGCCCAGGCCGACGGCATTCGCCTGGCCGACGGCGAGCAGCAGGTCGACGACGTGCTGACCTACGCGCTGTTTCCGCAGATTGGTCTCAAATTCCTCAAGAACCGCGACAATCCCGACGCCTTTGAGCCCGAGCCCCAGGCCGCCGAGGCGGAAACGGCCAGCGTCCCTGCCCAGTCAGAAAGCCAGGCACCTGCCGTCAGTGCCGGTCCGGAAACCTACACCGTCAAACTCAACGGCAAGGCGTTTGTCGTGGAAGTCGCTGAAGGCGGCGACATCAGCGATGTGAAAGAGCAGTCCGCGGGCGGTGCCGCTCCGAAGGAAGAAGCACCGGCCCCCAGCGGCGAGGCCATTACCGCGCCGCTCGCTGGCAATATCTTCAAGGTCAATGTGCGCCCGGGCGATACCGTCGAAGCGGGTGACGTGGTGATTATTCTTGAAGCGATGAAAATGGAAACCGAAGTGCGTGCCAGCAGTGCCGGAACCGTTTCGGCTGTTAGCGTCAGTGAAGGCGACAGCGTTGTCGTTGGCGATACGCTGATCGAACTTTAAGGACCCTCCACATGGATAAATTACTGACCCTATGGCAAGGCTCCGGGCTTTATAACCTGGAGTTGGGCCAAGCCGTGATGGTGATGGTGGGCCTGCTGCTGCTTTATCTCGCCATCTACAAGAAGTTTGAGCCACTGTTGCTGGTGCCGATTGGTTTTGGTGGCATTCTCGCCAACATCCCGGAAGCCGGTTTGGCGCTGTCCGCGCTGGATCAGGCGATTGACGTGGGGCGGCCCGTGCTGCTGGAACAGATCGCCTCGGCGCTGGGTGGCAGCCTGGACAGCCAGGCGAATATCGAGAGCTGGCGCACGAGCCTTCAACAGATGATGGCCAATGGCGCATCGGCCGAGCAGCTTGCTACCGCAAAAGCCGTGGCCAAGGGGGCGGGCTATGGCGATGGCTTGCTGTACATGTTTTACACCGTGGCGATTACCTCGGGCATTGCACCGCTGATTATCTTCATGGGCGTTGGCGCCATGACCGACTTTGGGCCGCTGCTGGCCAATCCGAGAACGCTGTTTCTCGGCGCCGCCGCACAGTTCGGCATCTTCGCCACGCTCTTCGGTGCAGTGCTGCTGTCGTCGATGGGCTGGATGGATTTCTCGCTCAACCAGGCAGCCGCCATCGGCATAATCGGCGGGGCGGATGGCCCGACGTCGATCTACGTCTCGAGCATGCTGGCGCCTGAACTACTGGGTGCCATTGCCGTGGCCGCCTACGCCTACATGGCGCTTGTGCCGTTGATCCAGCCGCCGATCATGCGCCTTCTGACCTCAAAGAAAGAGCGCGAGATCACCATGACGCAGCTGCGCCCGGTGTCGAAGCTCGAGAAAATCGTGTTTCCATTGCTGCTGTTGATCCTGGTGGCGTTGTTTCTACCCGATGCGTCGCCGCTGTTGGGGATGTTCTGTTTTGGCAACCTGATGCGCGAATGCGGCGTGGTCGAGCGGTTAAGCGACACGGCGCAAAACTCCCTGATCAATATCGTGACGATCATGCTCGGGCTGGCGGTGGGCTCCAAGCTCATGGCCGATAGCTTCCTGGCGGTGGAAACGCTGGGCATCATGGCGCTGGGGATCGTCGCCTTCGGGATTGGCACCACGGCAGGCGTGCTGATGGCCAAACTGATGAACCTGGTGAGCAAAATGCCGATCAACCCCTTGATTGGCGCGGCAGGCGTTTCGGCGGTGCCCATGGCGGCACGCGTGGCCAACAAGGTGGGGCTGGAGTCCAATCCGCATAACTTCCTGCTGATGCACGCCATGGGGCCGAATGTGGCCGGGGTGATCGGCTCGGCGGTGGCCGCAGGGGTAATGATCAAGTACCTGGGTTAGGCTAAAGCGCCTGGCCCATAGCAAAACGGCCGCCCCTCAAGGGGCGGCCGTTTTTTTGCTTAGGTGTTGATGATCTGCGCGTTAATGGACTGCTTCAGGCGGCTTTCCAGCGGTGTCAAGTCGAGCTCGCAATCACTCGGCCAGCCGATGGTGAGCGCCACTCCCTTTCCGTCATACTCGGCGTTGACCACGGGAATGGCCTGTTCGTCGCACCACCCGCGGGCAACGGATTCGTCGGCGAAGGAAAAGCGCACCCGGTAGTGAATGCGTTGGATGATTTCCCGGGTACCAAGGGTGTCGAGTGCCTTGTTTACCGCTTGGGCATACGCCCGGGCCAGCCCGCCGGTACCCAATTTGGTACCGCCAAAGTAGCGGATGACTACGCAGCCGATTTCGCCCAGCTGACTACCTTGCAGCGAGTGAAACATGGGCCGACCGGCGGTGCCGCCGGGCTCGCCGTCATCGGAAAAGCCAATCTGCTGTTGCTCGCCCGGGGCGCCGGCAATGTAGGCCAGGCAGTGGTGGCTCGCACTGGGGTGTGCCTGTTTGGCGGCCTTTGCCAATGCTTCCACGGCGTCAAGCTCAGGGGTATGGGCTATCCAGGCAATGAAACGGCTCTTCTCGACCTCGATCTCGTCAATATGCCAAGTGCCTGGCGGCAGTTGGGGGACGCGATAGCGCATGATTATCCCGGCAATTTAGTGTGTCACGGGATGATGCTCAATTCCCATGAACATGCCAAGTACCTGAATATCGCGATTATGCAAAAACACTTCGGGGTGCCGGGCATCATCCAGCCACAGGCGTACGCCCGCCCGGCTGATGGATAGCTGCTTGAGGGCGAGGCTTTGCTGATTGATTTCGGCGATAACCGTCTCGCCCTGACTGTCGTCCTGATAGCGCCGAATCACGATGACGTCGCCATCGAACAGGTTGCAATCGGCCATCCGGTTGCCGCGTACCTTCAGCGTATAGGTGTTACGGCGAGTCATTCGCGCTGCTGCCGACGGGATTGAACAGGGGGGTGGCGTCGGGCGAGTCGTCGGTATTGCGGCGTTCATCGACATGTTCATCGGCTTTCTCCAAATCAGCGCCCGGTCCCTAGGCAAGATCTATCGGTAGACACGATACGGTTGTTAGGTTTTTACATGTTCTTTCATACAGTGTTTGTCCAGTATAAACCTGTTTTTGCATACAGTGCCAGAAATAATTATCCAGTGGTTTGGCAAACCGACCTATGCGAGCGTCGAAGACCGGCGCGACTAGCGGGGAAATGGCTTTGAGTGTAGAGTTCAAGACAGTATTTGATTGCGTGGGGTGGCATGTGTCGCTGAGTTTGCAAGGCCGTCAATTGGGTTGTGAGCGCGATGGCCGCTGGCTCTTTGAGGGGCTGGATATTGACGTCAATCGCGGCGATATATGGCATGTAGCCGGCCCCAATGGCAGTGGCAAGACCACGCTGTTAAAAGTGCTGGCGGGGCAATTCAATGACTATTGCGGGTCGCTCCACTGGCAGGGCAAGCCGCTTGGTCAGGGGCGTGAACATTTTGCCGCCAACATGCTTTATCTGGGGCATTCGCCGGGCGTGAGCGCGGGCCTGACGCCGCTGGAAAACCTGGCCTGGTACCAGGCGTTGCACGATGAATGTAGCGACGAGGTACAGCGCGAAGCCGCCCTTGCGACCATGGGGCTTGAAGGCTTTGAAGATGTTCCGGTGGGGCATTTATCAGCAGGCCAGCAACGCCGCGTGGCGCTGGCAAGGCTGAATCTCACTCCGCGTGTGCTATGGATACTGGATGAGCCCTTTACGGCCATCGATCAGGCGGGCGTCGAGGCGCTGGAGGCGCAGCTGGTCGCCCATGCCAGGGCTGGTGGGGCCGTGGTGATGACGACCCATCACGTACTCGAGATTGACCATCCACTGCGTCATGTTGCGTTGGGCTAAGGAGCCAGAGTTGCCGCCTTCAGAAACCACAGAGCGCGTTGCGGTCCTGGCCGAGCCGACATCCAGGCGCCTGGGCGTCGCCTTTGGCGCTACCCTGGTGCGTGATCTCAATCGCGTTCGCCGTCGGCGCGGTGACGTGCTGAACCCGTTGGTCTTCTATGCCTTGACGGTTAGCTTATTTCCCATCGGTATTTCACCCGAGGCAGAGCTGCTGGCTGTCATGGCGCCGGGGCTTTTATGGGTCACGGCGCTGCTCGCCACACTGTTGTCGCTGGATGGACTTTTTCGCAGTGATTTCGATGACGGCAGCCTGGAGCAGATGATGCTTTCCCCTCAGCCGCTTGCGGCGCTGAGTGTCGCCAAAGTGGCTGCCCATTGGCTAGTTACCGGTTTGCCGCTGGCGCTCATGGCGCCGCTGCTGGGTATCATGCTGGCACTGCCTTTCCAGAGTGTCGGCGTGCTGATGGCATCGTTAGCGCTGGGCAGCGCCAGCTTGAGCCTCATCGGCGGCATTGGCGCGGCATTAACCGTCGATTTGCCCCGGGGTGGCGTGCTACTCTCGCTACTGGTACTGCCGCTGTATATTCCGGTGCTGATTTTTGGCACCGGGGCGGTTCAGGCGGCAATCCAGGGCGATACCGCATTGCCTCACCTGGCGATGCTTGGCGCCTTGCTGGCGGCAGCGCTGATATTTGCTCCCTGGGCCATCGCCGCGTCGCTGCGTATCAGTATTAACGGGTAGGGATGAGCACTGTATGTGGGGCTTGATACATAAGCTGGGGTCGCCAAAGTGGTTTTATTACCGGAGTGCAGCGCTGCAGCCCTGGTGCTGGGGCGTGGCCGCCGCGTTGCTGCTGGTCGGCAGCGTATGGGGGCTCGTCTTTGCCCCCGCCGACTACCAGCAGGGCAACAGCTTCCGCATCATTTATGTCCATGTGCCCGCCGCTTTTTTGGCCCAGTCGGTGTTTGTCGCCATGGCCGTTTCCGGGCTTGTTTTCATGGTCTGGAAAATCAAGATTGCCGATATGGCGGCGACTGCCATGGCCCCGTTGGGGGCGGCCATGACCTTTGTCGCGCTGTTTTCCGGCGCGGTGTGGGGCGTGCCAACCTGGGGAACATGGTGGATATGGGACGCCCGATTGACGTCCATGCTCATTCTTCTGTTTTTATATATAGGGGTGATAGCACTGCGCGGTGCCTTTAGTCGTCGGGATAGCGGTGCGCGGGCGGCATCGGTGCTGGCAATGGTTGGCGTGATCAATATTCCCATCATCAAATACTCGGTGGACTGGTGGTACACCTTGCACCAGCCCGCCTCATTTACCCTGACCTCCCGCCCCGCAATGCCGGTGGAAATGTGGCTGCCGCTGCTGATGATGGTGGTGGGCTTTTACGGCTTCTTTATCGCCCTTACGCTTACCCGTACGCGCAGCGAAATACTCCGTCGCGAAGCCAATACCCGATGGGTGAGAGCGTTGCTTGAGGAGGTTAACTGATGGTGGCCTCGTTGGCTGAATGGGTATCCATGGGTGAGCACGGTGTCTACGTGTGGTCTGCCTGGGGTATCACGGCCTTGTTTATGCTGGGCCTTACGCTCCATGCCCGGCTGGAACGTCGACAATTGCTCAAACATCTCAAGCGGGTAGCGCGCCGCCAAGCCTCACCCCCGCAGCAAAGAGGGCATGACGATGACCCCAAAGCGTAAGCGCAAGCTTTATGTGATTGTCACGCTGGTCAGCCTGGCAGCAGTGGCCGTGGGCCTGACCCTGTATGCGCTGCGGGCCAACATCAATCTGTTTTTTAGCCCCGTACAGATTGCCCAGGGCGAGGCCCCCGTGTCGCGTTCCATCCGTGCGGGGGGCATGGTGAAAGTCGGCTCGGTATCCCGCGATGCCGATAGTTTGAATGTCGAATTTACCGTTACCGATTACGTGGGTGATCTGCACGTTGATTACCAGGGTATCCTGCCCGACCTGTTTCGTGAGGGGCAGGGCGTGGTCGTGGTGGGGGAGCTGCAGGAGGATGGCCGTTTTCGTGCCGATGACGTCTTAGCCCGGCACGACGAGAACTATATGCCGCCCGAGGTCGCACAGGCCCTGGAAGAGGCCGGTTACTCGCCCGCCGATTTTCAGGCCAGGGCCGCCGAGGTGAGGCAGCCGCGCGAGGACGATACGTGATGCCCCGCTACCTCGCCATCGTTCGTCGTGTTCAGCCGGAGTCCCCATGCTGACCCGAATATTGCCCGAAATAGGTCATTTCGCCTTGATCGTTGCCCTACTGATGGCGGTTGTGCAGTCAATACTGCCATTGGCCGGGGCCGCAACGCGGCGTCCCTTGTGGATGGCCTACGGGCAGCCCATGGCCACCGGCCAGTTCCTGTTTGTGCTGCTGGCCTACGTTTGCTTGACGGCCAGTTACGCGATGGACGACTTCAGCGTGGTGAATGTCGCCAACAACTCCAATTCACTGTTGCCCTGGTATTACAAGCTCAGCGCCGTATGGGGCAACCATGAAGGCTCGGTGCTGCTGTGGAGCCTGATGCTGGCGGGCTGGGGATGCGTTGCCGGCTGGTGGTCGCGGCGCCTGCCCCGCGACATGCTTGCCCGTGTGCTCGGTGTCCTGGGGCTGATCAGCGCCGGTTTCCTGTTGTTTATCCTGTTGACCTCCAATCCCTTCGAGCGGCATCTGCCTGACATCCCCGCCGATGGCGCAGACCTTAACCCCTTGCTGCAGGATATCGGGCTGATCATTCACCCACCCATGCTGTATATGGGCTATGTCGGGTTTTCGGTGGTGTTCGCCTTTGCCATTGCCGCCTTGTTGGGAGGGCGGCTGGATGCCGCCTGGACCCGCTGGGCAAGGCCCTGGACCAACGCCGCCTGGGCGTTTCTGACGGTCGGGATTGCGCTGGGTAGCTGGTGGGCCTATTACGAACTGGGCTGGGGCGGCTGGTGGTTCTGGGACCCGGTGGAAAACGCCTCGCTGCTGCCATGGCTCACCGGTACGGCCCTGATTCACTCGCTGGCGGTCACCGAAAAACGCGGCTCCTTCAAGAGCTGGACGGTCTTGCTGGCGATTGCCACCTTTTCGCTTTCGCTGATGGGCACCTTCCTGGTCCGCTCCGGCGTGCTGACCTCGGTACACGCCTTTGCCAACGACCCATCAAGGGGACTGTTTATCCTGGTGCTGCTGGCTATCACCGTCACGCTTTCCCTGGTCGTGTTTGCGCTGCGAGCACCGCGCGTCAGCCATACGGTGGGTTTTAACTGGTTGTCCCGGGATGCCCTGCTGCTGATCAATAACGGGTTGCTGGTGACCGCGACGATGACGGTGCTGCTGGGCACCCTGTACCCGTTGATCCTGGATTCGCTGGGGCTGGGTAAGATCAGCGTGGGGCCGCCTTATTTCAATGCACTGTTTGTACCGCTGACCGTGATCGCCTGCCTGTTCATGGGCCTGGGGCCGATGGCGCACTGGAAATCGACGTCGCCTGGCAAACTGGTGCGCAGGTTGTGGCTGGCCGGGTTGGTCGCGCTGGGTCTGGGGGCACTGGTGCCGCTGGTGTATCGCGGCGAATGGAACCTCTGGGTGACCTTGGGGTTGTCAACGGCGCTGTGGATAGGGCTGTCATTGAGCCGTGACCTGTTCGACAAAGTGCGTCATCGGCACTCGATATGGAAAGGGCTGCGCAGCCTGTCGTTAGCTTATTGGGGAATGGTGCTGGGCCATCTGGGGGTGGCGGTGACGATTGTCGGTGCCACGGTGGTCAGCCATTATGCGGTGGAGCGCAACGTGCGCATGTCGCCGGATACCAGCGTCGAGGTGGCAGGCTATCACTTTACCATGACCGAGCTTTTTGACCGGCGCGGTGCCAACTTTATGGCCGATACCGCTGTTATTGAGGTACAGCGCGGTGACAGTCGCCGCCGTTTCGAGATGCAGCCAGAAAAGCGGCTGTATCTGGCGACGGGCATGCCCATGACCCAGGTGGCGCTTAGCCCGGGCCTCTTTCGTGATCTTTACGTGGCCATGGGCGAAGAGCTGGACGACGGCAGTTGGGCGATGCGTATCCAGTACAAACCCTTTGTGCGCTGGCTATGGCTCGGCGGTTTGCTGATGGCGCTGGGCGGTGTGCTGGCGGTGTTCGACAAGCGCTATCGTAAGACGCGCCCGGCAAGATTGGTCCAGGAGGGGCAGGCATGAAACGACGCTGGCTTTTGTTTCTGTTACCCGTTGCGTTTTTAGGTCTCGCGCTGTTTTTCTTTGAGCGCTTGTCCCAGGACCCCGCCGATCGTGACTCGGCGCTGATGGCCCGCGACTTCCCCGCCTTTGAGGCCACGACGCTGGAAGATGAGCAGCAGCGGGTCGATCAATCGTTGCTCCAAGGCCAACTGACACTGGTCAATGTGTGGGGAGAGTGGTGTGCCGCCTGTCGCCAGGAAATGCCCCAGTTGCTTGACCTGGCTGATCGGGGCATCCGACTGGTGGGGGTTAACTACCGGGATACCCGTGAGAATGGCCTGGCGTTTCTGGACGAGTTTGGTGATCCTTTTGCGGCCAACATTTTTGATCCTGAAGGTGAACTCGGCTTTGAGCTTGGCGTCATTGGCGCGCCGGAAACCTTTGTGGTCGATGCGCAAGGTGTCATTCGCTATCACCATAAAGGCTATGTATCACCCGAGGATGTTCGCAACCGTCTTCTGCCGGAGGTGGAGAAATGGCGCTGATTCGCGGCTTAGGCCTGGTGGTGGTGCTGCTATGCGCGCTACCGGCGTGGTCGGCCGGTATCGAGCTGCGCGACTTTGACGACCCGGTAACGGAGCAGCGCTATCGCGACCTAACGGCTTCGATGCGCTGCCCACTGTGTGAAAACCAGGCAATCGATGATTCCGATGCGCCCATTTCGGCGGACATGCGGGAACGGGTGTATCAGTTGCTTGACGAGGGCAAATCGGATACGGAAATCATCCAGCACATGGTGCAGCGGTTTGGCGACTACATTCTCTATAACCCGCGTTTGGAACAGCGTACCTACTTGCTGTGGGGCTTGCCGGTCGGGCTGCTGGTAGTGGTAGGCGTTGTGGTGGCATGGATCGTCAGGTCTCGTCGCCACGCCTCGGCGAAGGCCCTTAGCCCTGACGAACAGGCGCGACTGGATGCCCTTATCGAGCGTAAGGAGTCGTCGTGACCCTGCTCTGGATCGCTCTTGCCTGCGTATTGCTGCCCGCGCTCTGGCTGTTGGTGTTGCCGTTGCGCACGGCGCGCCGGTGGCGCGACGAGCAAATGGCCTTTGAGCAGCATGAAAGCGCCGCTGAACAAAATGTCGCCATCTTTCGGCGGCGTCTCGCGGCGCTTGAAAACGCCCACGCCGACGGCAAAGTCGACGCAGCGCAATTGGCGGAAGAACGTCTTGAACTGGAACGCAGTCTGCTGGACGATACCGCCACCTTGCAGCGTCGGCCGCTCAAGCCTTATGTATCGGGGCGTTGGATCGTGCCACTGGTGATGCTCGCGCTGGGGGCGGGCAGCGTGGTGTGGTACCAGCAGCAGGGCGCTGAAGACGATCTTGTGCTGTGGGCCATTGGCCAGGAGGTTCGCGAACATCCGGAGGGCTCGCGGGAGATGTATATAGAACGGCTTGAAGCCCAGACGTCCCGGCAGCCGACCAACCCCAACCTGTGGAGCACACTGTTCCCGCTTTATCGGGAAACCGGCCAAGCGGATAACGCCGTGACAGCGCTTGAGCGCTTGATCGCCCTCGAAGGGCGCTTGCCATCGCTGTTAGCCCAGCTCGCGCAGCTGCGCTTTTTCATGGCCGGGCGAGAACTCACCGACGAGGTGCAGGGGCTTGTGGACGAAGTGCTGGCGGAAGATCCCCGTCAGCCCACTGCCTTGGGTATACTCGGCATTCACGCCTTCGACGCTGGCGATTATGCGCAGGCAATCGACCGCTGGCGGCGCGCCGTGGCCAATGTTGAGAATCCCGATATCGCCGCGTCGCTGCGCGAGGGAATTCAGGTGGCGCAATCGCGCCTGGGAGAAGAAGGCCGTCAAGTCACGCAGGCAGACGGCCCGGGGGTGCGGGTCAGCGTGTCGCTCGATCCCGATCTGGCAAGTCAGGTTGACGGTGATGATAAAGTCTTTATCGTTGCGCGCGATGTAGACGGCGAACAGCCGCCACTGGCGGTGGTTCAGGGCCTGGTGTCAGAACTGCCAATGACCGTCGTGCTGGACGACCGCGCGGCCATGACGGCTGACGCGCAGATATCGCAAGCGCGTGAGGTTCGTCTGATGGTGCGTGTTTCGCCAATCGGCCAGGCTGCTCCTCAGGCGGGGGATTTATGGGGCTCTGTCGACCGGGTCGACGTTGGCCCGATTAACGCACGAGAGACTATCAGGGTGACCATTGATCGTGTTTTTGAATAATCTCAACGTGAAGTCTCCATGCGTTTAACGTCAATACGTCTCGTCGGTTTCAAATCCTTTGTCGACCCGGTCACGGTGCCTTTCGACGGAAATATGACGGCTGTCGTCGGGCCCAATGGTTGCGGTAAATCGAATATTATCGACGCCGTGCGCTGGGTGATGGGCGAGTCTTCCGCCAAGACGTTGCGTGGTGAGTCCATGGCCGACGTCATCTTCAACGGCTCGACGGGCCGTAAACCGGTGGGGCAGGCCTCCATTGAACTGAAGTTCGATAACCGGGATGGCGCCATGGGTGGGGTCTATGCCCAGTACGCTGAAATTGCGGTGAAGCGGCTGGTGACCCGCGACGGTCAGTCCAACTACTTTTTCAATGGCCAGAAATGCCGCCGCCGGGATATCGCCGACCTGTTCATGGGGACCGGGCTGGGCCCGCGTTCCTACGCCATTATTGGCCAGGGGATGATATCGCGGCTGATCGAAGCTCGTCCGGATGACCTGCGTGCCACCCTGGAAGAGGCGGCGGGGATCTCCAAATACAAAGAGCGCCGCCGGGAAACCGAAAACCGCATGCGGCGTACCCAGGAAAACCTGGAGCGCCTGGACGACATCCGCGAAGAACTGGATAAGCAGCTTGAACGCCTCAAGCGTCAGGCCGAGGCCGCCAAGCGTTACCAGGCATTGAAGCAGCAGGAATTCCAGCTAAAAGGCGAGCTTGCCGTGCTGCGCGGGCGTGCCCTGCGGGCGGAACAGTCCCAGCAGGAAAGCCGTGTGCGCGAGCTGGAAATCGCCGTCGAGAAGGACGTATTCGGCGTGCGCCAGTGCGAAACCCGCCTCGAACAGGCCCGTGAGCAACACGATGAGCTGGCCGAAGTCCTCGAACGCCACCAGCAGCAGTTCTTTGAGACCACCACCCGCATCGCCCGTCTGGAGCAGGACCAGGCCCACCGGCGCAGCCGGGAAGCGCAACTGGCAAGCGACATCGAGACGGCGCGGCGAGACCTCGACGAGCAGCGCCAGGTCAGCGAAGGCGATCAGGAACGCCTGGCCGCCATTGAAGCGCGGTTGGAAGAATTGCTGCCCGAGCACGAAGCACTCGACGAACAGCTGGAAACGCTGGAACAGGCCCTGGCCGATGCCAGCCCCTCTCTGGAGGCCGCCGAGCAGCAGTGGGCGGATGCCGAAAGCCACTGGCGGGATGCCAGCCGCGAGGCCGAGCGCCGCCAGGATCAGTTGCGTGACCTTGAACAGCGCATTGCTCGCCTGCAGGCCGAACGCCAGCGCCGCCGTCAGCAGCGGGGCGAGCTTGCCGATGTCACCGAATTACGCAGTGAGCACGCTGAATGCCAGGCGCGCAAGGAAGAGGCCGAACAGCGCGCTGAGGCATTCCAAACCGAGCGCGACCAATGGCAGCAGCGCTACAGCGAAGCCAAGGCGGCTTACCAGCAGGCGACCCAGGCCCGCGATCAACAGCGCGCCGAGTTGAGTCAGCGACAGGGCGAACTTGCCTCGCTGGAGGCGCTGATTGATGCCGCGCTTGCCGATCACGACCCGCACATCACCGAGGCGTTAGCCGCCCACGGGCTTGCCGAGGCGCCACGGTTGGGGGAGGCCATCAGTGTCGAACCCGGCTGGGAACGGGTGATTTCCTGGCTGCTGGCGCCCTGGCTCAATGCCCGTCTGGTTGCCGTTGATCAGTTGCAGGCCCTGCCCGACGCGCTGGCCACCGACTGGTGTTTGATTGACCGGGCGTCGCCTGCCTTGCACGGTGGACAACGCCTGGACGCGCTGGTGAGTGGGGCGGGCGCGCTGGGTGAATGGTTGGCAAGTATTCACTATGCCGAGAGCAGCGCCGAGGCGGATGCGCTATTAGCCACACTTGCCCCGGGTGAAAGCGTGGTCACGCGGGAGGGAGTGTGGCGCGGGCGTGGCTGGTTGCACCAGCAGGCCAACGGCGACGGCGTGGACGCGCTGTTGGTCACCCGGCGTCGCTATGATGAGCTGGCGGCCCGCCGGGAGCAGGATGAAGAGGCGCTGGCGCTTGCTGAAGCCCAGTGCGAGGCGGCCAGTGAAACCATCGAGACGCTGGAGCACACCCGCGATCAACAGGCGGAGGAAGAGCGTGCCCACGCCGCCACGCTCCAGCAGCTGGCGGTCACCGAGCAGCGCCTTTCTCAGCGTCTGGAACATCTGGAAAGCCGAGCCACAGAACTTGACGAAGAATTGAGTCAACTGCAGGAAGATGAAGCAGAGTTAGCGCTTACTCTCGATGAGCAGCGTGCCCGCTGGCATGAGGCCATGGAACAGCTGGAAATGGCTGCCCAGGCCCGCGACGAAAGCGCCGAGCAGCGGGATCACCAGCGCGAACAACGCGAACGGTTGAATCAGCAGCATGCACCGCTGAAAGCCCGCCAACAGGCGCTGGCGCTTGAGCGGGAACGTCTCAACACCGAGGTTAATAGCCTGCGTTCCCAGCAGTCGCGTAGCCATGAAAGCGAAGAGCGCCTGGCGCTGCGCATTGAAGAGTTGGAAGCATCGCGGGAGACCCTGTTTGAACCTGACGAGCTTGCCGCCGATGAGCTTGAAGAGCTGCTTCACCAGCGCGAACAGCAGGAGCAGCGTTTAAACGACACCCGCCAGCAAACCCAGACGCTGGCAGAGCAGTTGCGTAACGACGAACTGACCCGTCAGCAGCATGAACGTAATCTGGAACAAAGCCGCGAGCAGCTGCAGCAGCGGCGAATGGACGTTCAGGCGCTGGCGCTAAAAGCTGCTACTCAGGATGAGCAGCTCACTGAGCTGGGCCACGATGGCGATGCATTGGCAGAACAGCTTGCCGACGACGCCACTGAAACCGCCTGGCAGGAGCATCTGGAAAGCACCACCGACAAAATTCGTCGCCTGGGGGCCATTAACCTGGCGGCGATTGAAGAATATGATCAACAGGCCGAACGGCGTGACTACCTGGAAGCCCAGCACGCTGAGCTAAGCGAAGCGCTGGAAACCCTGGAACGCGCCATTAAAC
Organism: Halomonas sp. A40-4; assembly: GCF_015767635.1. Taxonomy (GTDB): domain Bacteria; phylum Pseudomonadota; class Gammaproteobacteria; order Pseudomonadales; family Halomonadaceae; genus Vreelandella; species Vreelandella janggokensis. The sequence continues at coordinate 741,293 of NZ_CP065230.1, forward strand.
GTATTGATCAAGAAACCCGCATTCGTTTTAGAGATACGTTTGATCGGGTCAATACCGGATTGCAAACCTTGTTTCCGAGAGTGTTTGGCGGCGGCACTGCCTGGTTAACGCTCACCGGTGATGACTTATTGGAAACCGGTGTGGCGATCATGGCGCGTCCACCGGGTAAAAAGAACAGCACGATTCATCTCTTATCCGGGGGGGAAAAAGCACTGACGGCACTCTCGCTGGTATTCGCTATATTCCAGTTAAACCCGGCGCCTTTTTGTATGCTGGATGAAGTCGATGCTCCCTTGGATGATGCTAACGTTGGTCGCTATGCCAAGTTGGTAAAAGAGATGTCGGAAAACGTTCAGTTCATCTACATCACCCATAACAAAATTGCCATGGAGGCCGCCGAGCGATTAATGGGGGTCACCATGCAGGAGCCGGGGGTCTCGCGGATGGTCTCGGTAGGGATTGAAGAAGCGACAGCGATGGTGGATTAATGCTCGCAAGTGTTAACGTTATTAACTACCCTAACGGTTAATGATCCACATCCCAGCGTTAAAAAAGGTGACTCAAGGCGCTAAACTTATCTATATTATATGGCGATGAGTGTTTTTGGCCTTCAGTAGTGTTAAAAAATGCGCTAAGCACATCCGGCTTCCGGTACTCGGCAGGGCGATGTTTAAAGGGGCCGAGCTTGCATTGCAAACACCGGTTTCAATCGCAAAGGATGTTGCTATCGCGTAAGGTAGTTAATTAATAGGCAGGCATTGGGGCACTTATCGCCGACGGTATAGTCGAATTTTTGCCTTAGATAACGTTAAAAACTGTGCGATAACGTGAAAATTAGCAAAAAGTGGCCCTTTTCGTAGTAATCGCGCTATGCTTAGGGTAAGTATAGGTTTAACAGTAGTGATCTAATTTTCAGGCATCGCGCCTTAGCAACCGTCAAAATGACCCATGGAATGTTCAACATGGAATTAAGAGAGTGGCTAATCATTTTAGGGCTGGCGCTGGTTTCCCTCATCGTCATCGATGGGGTGAGACGACTCCAGCGCCAGCGCCGTGTTCCTCGCCTTGACCAGTCTGTCGGCGAAACTCCGTCAAGTCGATCCACCGAGTTTGACGATGAGGCTAAAGAAGCCGAAGTCAACTGGGAGCTTCCCAACGGCGGAGCCCGTGTCGTAAAGCCTGCTGATTATAGCGGTTTCAATCAAAAGCCCAAGTTGGAACGCCAAGAACACCCGGGACCCTCAAAAATACTTTCCCAGTTTAAGCGCGGTAGCTCCAAGACAAGTTCATCTGTCTCCTCGAGGGTAAAAGAGAGCTGGAAAGAGAGCCGGGATGAGCAACCAGCCACCACGCGCACAGCTGAAGCATCGACAACGACGCGTGCCCAGCGCCCCGAGGTGAAAATGCCTGAGCCAACGCCAGCGCCAGAAGAAGGCCATCGCGAACCTGCGTTGTCCTCCTCAGACGGCGCCAGCCCTGCGCCAGATGAAAACGCCACCGCTGCCAGCCGCGAGCCTCGTTTAAGTGCCATGGAGGATAACGAGGTTGAACGTTCGGCGGCCACGCAAGATGTCCATGACGACAGGCCGGTACTGAGGGCTGAGCCGGAGGACGCCGCGTTCGCCAAACACGCCTCCTCTGATGGATCGACGAAACGTCGTCATCTGCGCAACGATATTGCCGGTGAATACCCGGATGAAGACGAAGAAGATACCTATCGTCTGGTCGACTTTGAGGAAATTGGTCGTTCACTGAAACAGAAAATGATCGACCATCGCAAAGCCCGGGCAAAGAAAAAAGCCGAGAAGGCGCGTCGCGCCGACGCATTAGCCAAGCAGAAAGCAGAGCGTAAGGCGCTTGAGGCAGAGCAGCGCCGGGCAGCCGAGGAAGCCGCCGAGGCAGAGAAAGCCCGCATCGCTCAGGAACAGGCGAAAGAACGTGAGTTGGCTGCCCAGGCCGCTGAAGAAGAACGTCTCGCCCAGGCGTCCGAGATGGCCCATTATGCCGCTGAGGAAGAAGCCTACGACTCGCTGGAGCCACAAGCGACCCGGCACGAGCCTGATGAAGGGGTAGTACGGACTCACCCTGCACTGGAAAAAGCATTGCGTCACGATGTCTGCGGTGAACACGCCAAGGAAACCTTGACCAATGCAGAAGAAATGATCGTCATCAGCGTGCTGTCACGCGACCCGGAAGGCTTTGACGGTGGCAAGCTGCTGGAATTGATGATGGCCTGTGGCCTCCGCTATAGCAGCGCCATGGGGGTTTTCCACCGCTTCGAAACCGAAAGTGCCGACAGCGAACTGCAATTCTCCATGGTCAATGTCGTCAAGCCCGGCACCTTCCCCATTGAAGAGATGGATGAGTTTGTGACCCCTGGCATTACCTTGCTGATGCCGCTACCCGGCGCCCACGACAGCTCGGCAGCGTTCGAGGCCATGGTCGAAACCGCCATGGTAGTTGTGCGGCATATGGGTGGCGAGCTGAAAGACGAGAACCATAGCGTGATGACGGCACAAACCATCGAGTTTGCGCGCCAACGCGTACACGAGTTTGAACGCCGACATCGCCTGCACCGCCATATGCAGGCGCACTAACAGCGCGCTTGTCATCCAGCACCCGTCCTCTTGCAGAGGGCGGGTGTTTTTTATTTTATAATACCGTTAATTCGTACCACCGCTATCGAGAACCCGCTTCAATGAGTCAGCCTGCCCCCGATGTGCGGCAAGAAGTCAGCCAGCTTCGCGCCGAGCTGGACGACGCCAACTACCGCTACTATGTGTTGGATGAGCCCACGCTATCCGACGCGGACTACGACCGTAAATTTCAGCGTTTAAAAGCCATTGAAGACGATAACCCTGAACTTGTCTCGCCGGATTCCCCTACCCAGCGGGTGGGCGCGGCGCCTGCCGATGGCTTCCCCGAAGTGGCCCACGCCATTCCCATGCTGTCGTTGGATAACGCCTTTAGCCGTGAGGATATCCACGCATTTGCCGAGCGCGTTGCCGAACGCCTGGAGAGCGAGGCGGATGATATCGAGTTTAGCTGCGAGCCCAAGCTGGATGGTGCGGCGGTGTCGCTGGTTTACGAGCAGGGTGTGCTGGTCAGTGGGGCGACGCGGGGCGATGGTCGCACCGGCGAGGGAATTACCTCCAACCTGCGCACGCTACGCTCGGTGCCCTTGAAGCTGATGGGGAAAAACGTCCCCGAGCTGCTGGAAGTGCGCGGCGAAGTGATCATGCGCCATGCGGGGTTTGAAGCGCTCAACGAACGCGCCCGGGAAGAGGGCAGCAAGGTGTTTGCCAACCCGCGTAACGCAGCGGCGGGTAGCCTGCGTCAGCTGGACCCGCGCATCACCGCTAAACGGCCGCTGGAGTTTCATGCCTATCAAGTTGCACGAATCAACATGGCGAACCTTGATGATAGCGTGATGCCAACTCATAGCCGTCAAATGGAAAGACTCGAAGATTGGGGTTTTCGCACCAGCGCCGAGCTAACCACCATGAAGGGCCCCAAAGCCGTCGCCGATTACTGCGAACAGCTCGGCGAGAAGCGCGACCAGCTGGGCTACGATATCGATGGCGTGGTCATCAAGGTGAACGATCTGCGCCACCAGCGGGAGCTTGGCTTTGTCGCCCGGGCGCCGCGCTGGGCCGTGGCCTTCAAGTTCCCCGCCCAGGAAGAAGTCACAACGCTCAACGAGGTGGAATTTCAGGTGGGGCGTACCGGCGCCATTACCCCGGTGGCACGGCTTGAACCGGTGACCGTGGCAGGCGTGACGGTTTCCAATGCGACGTTGCACAATGCCGATGAAATTACTCGCTTGGGCGTCATGATTGGCGATACCGTCGCGATTCGTCGTGCCGGTGATGTGATTCCACAGGTGGTCCGGGTGGATACCGACAAGCGCCCCGCGGATGCCCGGCCCATTATCTTTCCCGACCGTTGCCCGGTGTGCGACTCAGAGATCGAGCGTTTAGCCGATGAGGCCGTTGCCCGCTGCTCCGGGGGGCTTTACTGCGCCGCCCAGCGTAAAGAAGCGCTGAAACATTTCGCCAGCCGCAAGGCGCTGGATGTCGACGGTCTGGGCGAGAAGTTGATCGAGCAACTCGTTGACCTGGACTGGGTGAAAACCCCGGCAGATTTGTTTCATCTGACCGTTGAGCAACTGCAAGGCCTGCCACGCATGGGGGAAAAGTCATCCCGCAATCTGGTCAACGCCCTGGATAACGCCAAGTCGACAACCTTGGCGCGGTTTATCTACGCATTGGGCATACGCGAAGTGGGTGAAGCCACGGCGTCCAACCTGGCGAATCACTTCGGCACCCTCCAGGCATTGCAGGACGCCGACCAGGCAGGGTTGGAAGCGGTGAACGATGTCGGGCCGGTGGTCGCGGCTCACCTGCACACCTTTTTCCGCCAGCCGCATAACCTGGAAACACTGCAGGCGCTGATAGACGCAGGCGTAACCTGGCAAGAAGCAGAGGTTACCCAGGGCCCCACGCCCCTTGACGGCCAGACCTGGGTGCTCACCGGCACCCTTGAGTCGATGACCCGGGATGAAGGTAAGGCGCGCCTGCAGGCGCTGGGTGCCAAGGTGGCAGGCAGCGTCTCCAAGAAAACTGCCTGCCTGGTGGCGGGCGAAGCCGCTGGCAGCAAACTCACCAAGGCCGAGCAGATGGGTGTCGACGTCATCGATGAAGCGACCTTTATAGACCGATTGGCAGAGTGGGAGCAGAGCTAATGAGCCGATTTATTGAAGTACCCGCCAGAATGCTGCCGCAGGAAACCCTGGATGCCCTGCTCGAGGCGTTTGTGACTCGTCAGGGCTACGACACGACCGATACCACGGGCGAGGGCATGCATGGCTGGGTTGCGCAGCTTAAAAAGCAGCTTGAGCGCAATGAGCTGATCATTGCCCACGACCTTGAGCTAGAGATGACCGAGGTGATGACTCTCGCCCAGTGGCGGTCATTTGGCCGGGATATCGCCGACGACGAAGAAGAAGGCGATATCTAGCGGCGGCTCAGGCCCTCTCACTCCGAATAATCGCGCTGATAAGCCGCCGCCCCGGGTGGAGGTGGTCGACCAGCGGCAACTCCAACGGCTGCGGGTCGTCGCTGATACGCGAGGCAATCACCTCGGCGCACAGCGGCGCGCTGGCAAGCCCACGGGAACCGTGGGCGGTGGATATCCACAGCCCCGGGTAATGCTCCCCCCGTGTATCAGGCACTTTCGAGGCGTCCTTGCCTAATGCTTGATACGCCTCCTGCCAGGATTCAGCTACCGGCACCGGCCCTGCATAGGGGCTTTTGTCCGGGCTTGCCGCACGCACGGCGGCCCGGCCCTCGAGTGATTCGGAGCTGAGCTCAACGCCTGATGCCTCAAGAGCCGCCACCCAGTCGGGCAATGCCTGTCGCAGCTCGTCAATATTGCGCTGGTGGTCGTCATGGGTGACGTGGCGGGTGTCGTTATTGGGTACAAAGCTGGCGCCAAAGGTCAGCACTCCATCCACAGGCGGTGAAACATAGCCGCCAGCGCAAACTACCCGCTGAGGCGCTTGCACGTCTTCGGGCAGCGTCACTTCGCTGACCTGGCCGCGCACCTGCTGGAGCGGCAGTTGTGTGGTTTGCGCAAAGTGGTTGGCCAACTGGGCGTTGGCGATCACGACCTGGTCGGCACTGACGGTATCGCCGTTGGTCAGGTCGAGCTGCCAATGCTGCCCGTCCCGCTGCAACTGCCTCACGTTCCCCTGAATAATGCTGATAAGCGGATGGGCGAGCAGCTGCTCGCAGAGCGTTTTGGGGTGTACCCAGCCTGCCTGGGGATAAAACAGCGCCTGCCGGGCACTGATCGGCACCCCGGCAAGCTCGCTCAGGTTTTCCGTATGGGCCGACACCACCGCTTCAGGCAGCGCATGGTACGCCATGAAGCGCTGCTGGCGGCGGGCTTCCTTATCGCTTAACGCCAGCTGTACCACGCCGCTTTGCTGCCATACAGGCGTATCCGTGGCTAGCTGCCCAAGCCAGCGCTGGGAATACATCAACCCGGCCAAATAAAACCGGCTTTGATGGTTCGTCTCGGCGGCCAGTTTGACGTATAGCGCCCCTTGGCGATTGCCTGAGCCGCCCGCACCGGGTGCCTCACGCTCTACCACGCTGACCTTGATCCCACGCCTGGCAAGGGCGGCGGCGACACTGGCCCCGGCGATGCCCGCGCCGATCACGGCAACATGTCGGTTATCCAGGCCTGCAGGCGGCGTAAACCATGGCGTGGCGCGGCGGCGCGTATCGCTGGGTGGCACGGCGATCGCGCCTGCCAGCATTTCCCGCTTGCGTCCAAAGCCCGGCACTTTTTGCCACCCAAACCCGGCGGCTTTCAGCCCGCGTTTGACGATACCGGCGCAGGTGAAGGTGGCGAATGTCGCCCCGGGGCGTGAGCGCGCCGCCATGGCCTCAAATAGCTCAGGTTGCCACATCTCAGGGTTCTTGGAAGGTGCAAAGCCATCCAGAAACCAGGCGTCGACCTGGCCATCCAACTGCGACAGGCGCTCGGTGGTGTCACCAAAATGCAGATCCAGCGTCACGCGTTCGCTCAGGTGCAAACGGTGGATGCCGCTGACCGCTTCGGGCCACTGGTCGCAAAGCACCTGTGCATAAGTGGCAAGCGACGGCCATGCGCTCAACGCGCGGATAAGCGAGGTGCGATCCAGGGGAAACTTCTCTGTGGATAACAGGTGAAGCCGGGCGTGGGCCGGTGCATGCGCGGCAAAGCAGGCCCAGGCACACAGCATATTCAGCCCGGTGCCAAAGCCGGTCTCGCCGATCACAAAGGCACGCCGCTGCTGCCACTCGGTAAAGCGAGCAGGCAGGTGGTTGGCGTTGATAAACACGTGCTCGGTTTCAGCGCGGCCGTTATCACGGGAAAAATAAACGTCGTCGAAGGCGTCCGAGTGCGGCGCCGCGTCGTTCCAGGTGAGCGACGGCGACGTCAGCGCCGCCAGAGGCGGCAAAGGGTAAGGGTGTTGCGTCACGCAGTCATCCGTGTTGCAGAAAGATGGTTAAAAAATGACCAATTTGTGAATAGGGGCGTTATTCCTGGCTTAGGGAAATGCGTCCGCCGTGTTTTCACAGAGTTTTCCACAGCCTCTGTGAAAAAGCCGACGGACCCTCCATATTCACTCGTCAGGGTCAAGGTAAAACTTTCTTGAACGGCTTGACGGTCACCTGGGAATAAACACCGGCAATGACGTAGGGGTCGGCATCGGCCCAGCTTTTGGCGTCTTCCAGGCTGCCGAACTCGGCAATCACCAGGCTGCCGCTGAAGCCCGCTTCGCCAGGGTCATTGGCATCAATGGCCGGGTGGGGGCCTGCGAGCACCAGGCGCCCTTCGTTGCGCAAGGCTTCCAGCCGCGCTAAATGGTCAGGCCGGGCGGCCAGGCGGCGTTCCAGACTGTTAGCCGTATCTTCACTGATGATGGCATATAGCATGTGCATAACTCCTTGAATGAAAGAAGGAACAAAAAGGTAGGTAACCACGGCTTCAATTGACCGGATCGGTATAAGCGAGCACCATATCGCATCAACCTAAGCCTTATTCTGACAAACTCGCCACACGGCGTCATGCCTATGCTCCGACTTCCTGCCACGTTTGAGACCGACCAGCGTTACCCCGTTGATTTGCATATGCATTCGACGGCCTCCGACGGTGCCTTGACGCCGACGCAACTCGTCACGCTGTGCGCCGAACGTGGGCTTACCCACATGGCGTTGACCGACCACGATACCATGGATGGCATAGCGGAGGCGGGCCAGGCGGCGGTATCCACAGGTATGTGCCTGCTGCCCGGTTGTGAGTTATCCACTCGCTGGCAGGGTATCAATATTCACATGGTGGCGCTGATGCCGGGCGGCCTCCAGGGCCCGCTGGTGGAAGGGTTGATCCATCAGCGTGAGGCGCGTATCAAACGCGCCGAGGTGATTGCCGAGCGGCTTGAAAAGGCCGGTCTGACTGACGCCCTGGCCAAGGCCCGCGAGCAGGCCGGTAGCGACCGGCCACTAGGTCGCCCCGACTTTGCCCGAGCCCTGGTGGCAGACGGCATGGTGGCCGATTGGGCCAGCGCCTTTAAGCGCTTTTTGGGCAGCGGCAAGAAAGGCGATGTAAAGGCCCATTGGCCTGAAATCAGCGACGCGGTGGGCTGGGTTGTCGCCTCAGGCGGCGTGGCGGTGCTGGCTCATCCGCTGCGACACGGCCTGACCCGGCGCAAGCGTGGCCTGTTGATGGATACCTTTCAGGCAGCCGGCGGCCAGGCGGTGGAACTGGTCAGCGGCCAGCAAAATCCGGACAGCACCCGGGATCTGGCGCGCCAACTGGTCGAACGCGAGTTATACGCCTCGATGGGCAGTGACTTTCACTTTCCCGGCAGCCACGCCGCCCCTGGCAGCATGAGCATGATACCGCGAACCGCAGCGCCGCCTATCTGGCAGCATCCGCGTTTACGCCACCTGCAGGACGCACCGGCTGGGCCTCTCGCCGCTGCATAAGCTAAGGTAGGCGGTAGGACCACTAATATCCACAGGCAGGAGTACGCCATGAGCCAATACTTTCAGATTCATCCCGAGAATCCGCAAAAACGCCTGATCGACCAAGCCATCGAGATTATTCGCAAAGGCGGCGTGGTGGCGTACCCCACCGATTCCGGCTACGCGCTGGGTTGCCACCTGGGCGAGAAAAAAGCCATCGAGAAAATCAAATGGCTGCGCTCGCTGGACGACAAGCACAACTTCACCCTGGTGTGCTCGGACCTGTCGCAGATCGGCACCTACGCCAAGGTCGATAACGACGTGTTCCGGCTGCTCAAGGCGCATACGCCTGGCCCCTACACCTTCATTCTAGACGCCAGCACCGAAGTGCCACGCCTGCTCCTGCACCCCAAACGGCGTTCTATCGGTGTTCGCGTGCCCGACCACCGCATCACCCACGCGCTCCTGGATGCACTGGGCGAGCCGCTGATGAGCGTCACCCTGATTCCCGTCGGCGAGGACCTGCCAATGAGCGACGCCGAGGATATCCGCGAGCGCTTTGGGGCACACCTGGACCTGATCATTGACGGTGGCGCCTGCCACCTGGACCCCACCAGCGTCATCGACCTGCGCGAACTGCCGCCCAAGATCGTCCGCGAAGGCCGCGGGGATGTCACGCCCTTTACCGTTTAAGTGGTTGATCTGTTAAGCGCTTGAATGCTTAACGTCCTCATCGTCTAACGGCGCGCCTCAGGTGTCACTATCCTGGGGCGCGTTTTTATCTGTGTCGTCGCCGTTGTCGTCTTTCTTCTTTTCTTCTTTCTTTTCTTCCTCTTTCTTGCGCGGGTCTTCACTGTGTTCATCCAGCCAGGTGCCGCAGCGCAGGCAATAGTAGGCGCGTTTTTCGTGGCGCTCGTGGCCGCAACCTGGGCAGGCTTCTTCAGAGTAGCGATCCTCGCGGATCGAACGTATGACCTGGGCGGAGAACACCCCGGTGGGCACGGCGATGATCGAGTAACCGAGCAGCATCAGCACCACGGTGATGGATTTGCCTAACGGCGTTGCCGGCACGATGTCGCCGTAGCCTACCGTGGTCATGCTGACGATCGCCCAGTAGATCGACATGGGAATACTGGTAAAACCGGCTTCTGGCGATTCGATCACATACATTAGCGCCGCAAACAGCGTGACCACCATGAAAATGCTGAAGAAGAACAGCAGGATCTGGCGCAGGCTGCGCTTTAACGCATCGATCAGCAGCCGCGCTTCACCGACAAACTCCATCAACCGCAGAATGCGGAAGATCCGCAATACCCGCAGGATTCGCACAATCACCAGACCGTGGGCGCCGGGTATCAGCAATACCAGCCAGGTGGGCAGGATGGCGATCAGATCGACAATACCGTAAAAGCTTTTCAGGTAGAGCGTGGGGCGCTCAAGGCAGTAAAGGCGCAGCAACAGCTCGATGCTGAACAGGATGGTGAATATCCACTCCAGGACATAAAAAAGCATGCCGTAGCGCTCGGCATAGGCCTCAACGCTATCCAGTAATATGACCCCGACGCTGAGCAGGATCGCCAGAATCAAGCCAATGTCAAAGGCTTTGGCACCCGGCGTATCGGACTCGAAAATGATGTGGAAAAGCTGCGCGCGAAGTCCCTCTGCGCCAGGTTTTAATGAAAGATTCATCAGGCCGTCCTGAAAAAGGCTGTGAGCGCTAGCGTAGCGCGGTTTGATGCGCCATGCGATGGGCAAGGGCCAGTGCGGCCTTGGCATACGTCACGCTTGGCTGGCCGGTGCTTCCCAGCGCATCGCGCATGGCGCTTGCGTCATCACGGGCCTGGTCGGTGAGCGCCGGATCGGCGGCCAGCATGGCAAGTGCCTCCTGAGCTGCCGCCAAGTGCTCGGCGCGGTGGCTGTCATGGTAGGCATCAAGCGCCAGCGTTGCCCGGTGCATCCATTGCGCGGCGGCGTCAGCGTCGGGAAGCGGCCATTGCTGGGCGGCGAGGGCGTTGCCACGGGCGGCCTTGCTGGTGTCTGAAGGGCGCAGGGGAACGCTTTCGGCGATCGCCTGGGCCAGCGACCAGAGTGCCTCGGGCGCGCCGTGTTTAAGCTCGAGTTCCGCTTCGCAGATGATCGCCTGATGCCCGCCGCTGTGAATCCTGCCTTCATCCAGTGCCAGTTCGATATGGCTGTCCTGCCACATCACCTGCCAGCTCCACCGTTCAAAATCGGTGCTCAGCTGAGGCTGCAGCGTGGGAATTGCCTCGCCCAGGGCGCCCTGAAACGGCGGGAGCTCGGCAAGCCCTTGGGTATCCAGGTGGCGTGTCGTCAGCGGCCATTCCCACTCATGGCGTTGCGAAAACCCGCCGCCGCCGTGGCCGGCGGTCTTGACGGTATGCAGCACCTGATCGTCCACCTGACGCAGACGCACCGCGATGCGCGCCTGGGCAAGTGCTCCCCCAGGGGTGTCGTAATAGGTGTTGGTCAGGGTTTGCCGACTGGGTGTCAGGGTCTGCAACAGGGGGTACTGGCGCAGGGCCACCGGCCCCTCTGGGGACAGGGCAAGCTTCAGTTCAATCTCGGTTGGCTCTGAGGGTTTCATGACAATTGCCACCTCTATACTATGACATTTAGGTTAAATTTTAATGACGTTATGAACTTTTCATGACGGCGGCAGATGCACTCTCTATACTATTGCCGCCATTTCCCGGCTTCCCGAAAAAAGGCGTAAAGGCTTTATGGTTACTTCCAACCCTTTTTCCTCGATGTTTGGCCGCTCGCCATTCCAGCCGCTGCTCGCTCACATCGTCAAGGCAAACGAATGTGCCGATCAACTCCTGCCCTTCTTCGAAGCGACGCTGGCAGGCGATTGGGAGAGCGCTGCGCAACTACGCGAAAACGTCACCCGTTTAGAACACGATGCCGACGTACTCAAGACCGAGTTACGTCTGAACCTGCCTAACACCATGTTCTTGCCTGTTTCGCGCTCCGATCTGCTCGACCTGATCAGCGTACAGGACAAGATTGCCAATAAAGCACGCGACATTACCGGCATTATGCTGGGCCGTAAAATGACCGTGCCTGACGAGTTGGCTGACCCCATGCGTGACTATATCCGCACCAGCGTGGCCTGTGTGGCGCAAGCCCGCCAGGCGCTGGAAGAACTCAAGGACCTGTTGGAGTCAGGCTTTGGGCGCAACGTATCGGATGTCATGCACAACATGATCCGCGAACTGCATACCCTTGAGCACCAGGCCGATGGTCAGCAAGTCGCGATCCGCCGTCAGTTGTTCAGTCTGGAAAGCGAGCTACCGCCGGTCGATGTGGTCTTCCTCTACCAGATCATTGATTGGGTAGGCGAACTTTCCGACCGCGCCGAACGGGTCGGTAGCCGCCTGCAGATCATGACCGCCAACTAATTTGTGATCCAAACCTAATACCTGATCCCAACCAAGGGAAGCGTTATGCAGATCATTGCTCAGCACGGTGATATTTTTATCATCCTGGCCTGTCTTTTCGGCTTTTTCATGGCCTGGGGCGTGGGGGCCAACGACGTGGCCAACGCCATGGGTACCTCGGTCGGCTCCAAGGCCATCACCATCAAACAGGCAATCCTGATTGCCATTGTGTTTGAGTTTCTAGGTGCCTGGCTTGCGGGCGGCGAAGTCACCAATACCATCCGCAAGGGCATTATCGATCCTGAACTGCTGCAGGGGGAACCACAACTGCTGGTGTACGGCATGTTGTCGGCGCTGCTGGCAGCGGCCACCTGGCTGTTGGTTGCCTCGATGAAGGGGTGGCCGGTTTCGACCACTCACTCGATTGTGGGTGCGATTGTCGGCTTTGCAGTGGCAGGCCTGGGGGCCGAGGCCGTCGACTGGGGGGCGGTCGGTAATATCGCCGCGAGTTGGCTGGTGTCGCCGCTATTGGCCGGTACGGCCGGTTTCGTGCTGTTTAAGTCGGTCCATCACCTGGTGTTTGAAGACCGCAACCCACTGGCAGCCGCCAAGCGTTATCTGCCCGCCTATGTGTTCCTGGTAGGCTTTGTCGTCTCCATGGTCACCATGACCAAGGGCCTGAAACACGTTGGCCTGAATCTTTCGTTTGGCCAGAGCCTGGTGATCTCGTTGATCCTGGGCGGGTTGCTCGCCGGTGTCGGTGTCTTGATGGAACGCCGTGTGAAGTACGTAGAAAGCAGCGATGATCACTTTGGCTATGCCAACGTGGAGCGCGCTTTTGGTGTGTTGATGATCTTTACCGCCTGCGCCATGGCCTTTGCGCACGGCTCTAACGACGTGGCCAACGCGGTTGGCCCGCTGGCGGCGGTGATCAGCGTGGTGCAGACCGGTGGTGAGATTGGCGGCTCGGCGCTGGTCCCCTGGTGGGTACTGGTGCTAGGCGGTGGCGGTATCGTGGCCGGTCTGGTGACCTACGGTCATAAAGTGATTGCCACCGTGGGTACAGGCATCACCGAGCTGACGCCGAGCCGCGGCTTTGCCGCGACCCTGGCGGCGGCCACCACCGTCGTACTTGCGTCAGGCACCGGCTTGCCGATTTCCACCACCCATACCCTGGTTGGTGCCATTCTGGGGGTTGGCCTGGCGCGCGGCATGACGGCGCTCAACCTGCGGGTGATCGGTACGATCGCCATGTCGTGGTTGATTACGCTGCCCGCAGGCGCGGCGCTCTCCATTCTGTTCTTCTTTATGTTCAAGGGTATGTTCGGTTAAGCGGCGAGGGCAGTACAACTGACCCGGCACGCAAACGCCTGGTACCCCAAAGCGGCATCTTCTTTATGCATAAGTGCATTAGAAGGTGCCGCTATTTTTTGTGCTCTGGTAAAGTAACCGTAGTTATTAACCATAGTTCTTCCATTCACCTGCTGCCGGAGAGCGGCCCCTTGGATACACGCTTCCCCTTTGTCGACTGGTTTCGTAATGCCTCCCCCTATATCAATGCGCACCGGGGGCGAACCTTTGTCATCTTGATCGAAGGCGAAGCCATGGCGTCTGGCCGAGGGGAGCAGTTGATCCAGGACCTGGCGCTGCTGCATACGCTGGGCGTGCGACTGGTGGTGGTGTTTGGCATTCGCCCCCAGGTGCACGAGGCGCTGAGTGCGGCGGGGGTTGAACCGACGCGTCTCAACGGCCGTTGGGTCGCCGACCGCGCGGTTATGGCGCATGTGGAACAGGTGGCTGCCCATCAGCGCCTGTGGCTGGAGGCGCGGCTTTCGCTGGGCCTGCCCAGTACGCCGCTGCATGGCGTGGAGCTAAGCGTGATTTCCGGCAACCTGGTGACCGCCAAACCGTTGGGCGTGCGCGAAGGGGTGGATTTCGACCACAGCGGCGAGGTGCGCCGGGTGCGCGCCAGCGCCATTGAAGGATTGCTGGAAAAAGGCTCGCTGGTACTGTTGCCGCCGCTGGGGTTTTCCAGCACCGGCGAGGTATTCGACCTGGATGCTTCCGAAGTGGCCCAACATGCCGCGGTGGCGCTCAAGGCCGACAAGCTGATTCTGCTGGGCGAGTCCGAAGGTCTGGAAGACGAGCAAGGTGCACTGCTGCGCCAGCTGTCTCCCGCCGATGCCGAGCCGCGCATCCAGCATGCCGCGCCGGGCAGTGAACTGGCCCGCCATCTCAACGCCGCCTGTACCGCCGCGCGGGAAGGCGTGGCCCGCACTCACCTGCTTTCCTGGCGCAATCACGATGCCTTGCTGGGAGAACTCTTCACCCGCGACGGTGTGGGTACCATGATTACCCAGCACCGCTATGAACAGCTGCGCCCGGCCACGCTCAACGATGTGGCGGGCCTGTTGGAGCTGCTGGAGCCGCTGGAAAACAGAGGCATGCTGGTGGCACGCTCCCGCGAGCGGCTGGAGCACGAAATCGATGACTACATGGTAATTGAGCGCGACGGCATGGTGATCGGTTGCGCGGCGCTGCATGTCTTCCCTGATACGGGCGTGGCCGAACTGGCCTGCGTAGCGGTGCATACCAATTACCGCGGTGGCGAACGCGGTGAGCGTCTGGTCGAGGCGCTGGAGCGCCGTGCCCGCCAGCGCGCGGTGCAGGAGATGTTTGTGCTGACCACCCACACGGCGCACTGGTTTGTGGAGCGGGGCTTCCGCGCCGCCAGCCTTGAAGAGCTGCCGACGCTGAAGCGTGAAACCTACAACCACGCGCGTAAATCCAAGGTGCTGGTCAAAACGCTGGCGAGTTAGGTATTGAGGATCACACCGCCGTTCAGGTGCATTGTTTGTCCGGTCATGTAGGACGACTCTTCGCTTGCCAGATACACATAGGCAGGCCCCATTTCGCTGGGCTGGCCAGCGCGCTTCATCGGCACTTGGCCGCCAAATCCGGCGACTTTATCGTCGTCGAAGCTGGCGGGAATCAGCGGCGTCCATACCGGCCCGGGGGCAACGGCGTTGACCCGAATGCCGCGGTCCATCAGCGACATGGCAAGCGAGCGCACCAGGCCCTGAATCGCCCCTTTGGTGGCGGTGTAGTCGATCAGCGTGTCGTTGCCCTTGAAGGCGTTGATCGACGAGGTGGCGATGATCGTATCGCCCTCGCTCATGTGGGGTAGCGCGGCCTTGGTCATGTAAAAGTGGCTGAACAGGTTAGTTTGAAAGGTACGCTGCAACTGGTCGTCGGGGATCTCGGTAATATCGCGCCAGTCGTACTGCTCAGCCGCGTTATTGACGACGATATTGAGCTTGCCGAATTCTTTCAGGGCGCGCTTCACAATCTCACGACAGAAGCTGGGAGCTCCTACGTCACCTTTCACAACCAGGCAGCGACGGCCTTCAGCCTCAACCAGTCGTTGGGTTTCTTTGGCATCTTGAGTTTCCTTCAAATGCACGATCACGCTGTCGGCGCCTTCGCGTGCATAGTGCACTGCCACCGCGCGGCCAATACCGCTGTCGCCGCCGGTAATGATTGCCACTTTATCCAGCAGCTTGTCGGCACCTCGGTAGCTTTCGCGAATAAACTCGGGTTCCGGGTGCATGATGTGTTCGTCGCCCGGCTGTTTGGCTTGATGCTGAGGGGGTTGTTGCTGATTGCTCATGTGCGGTCACTCCTTTGTTGGCACAAACATCAAAAAGTAAGATGCAGCAGGTGCCGGCCTCCTTGGACACCCGTTTTTTAATGTAGACCCGGCTCGCCAGTAGGGGCAAACCGGGGCATCTACAGCATGGCGTAAGCCGGAATCCACGACGATAGTGACAGACGATGTGCCTTATTCAGTTTGCTAATCACCTTGCTGAATACCATGGTTTTTATATGGCATTGTTTTTAAATTGTTTTTTAATTCGAAGGGGATGGATGGGCGAGAGGTGCTTAATTGCAAGTTACGCGTGACGCACTACAGTGAAGACAGGCAACGTAATGCCGAGCACCATTAACCGTAAGGAGTACGCGTTATGTCTCATCCCGACAGGAAAGACGAGAAATCACCCAAACCTCAGGACGAACACTACAGTGAAGCCAATCCGATGCCGGATACGCATCATGTAAACCCTGAGTCCGAAGACTCGCCCCAGAAACCGGGCAAGGACAGGCAAAAAGACAAGTAGTAAGCCAGGTTGATCCCGTCAACTCAGTAATCGCGGCGCTACCCCTTGTAGCGCCGTTTTACTTCCACGCTGAGTTGGCCTTCGCCCAGGCGCAGCTTGAGTTTTTGCCCCGGCGAGGTATCGTCCGCGCGCCGCACGATCTGACCCTGCTCGTCCTGAGCGATGGCGTAGCCACGGCCCAATACCGCAAGCGGGCTGATGGCATTCAACTCCCGGGCGGCGCTGGTTAACCGGGCCTGGCGGCTTTCCAGCTGGCGCTGCATGGCAACGCCCAGGCGGCGACGTAACAGGCTTACCCGTTCTTGCTCGGCACGGTGTAGTTTGACCATGTCCTGGCTGGCCAGGCGCCTGCTCAATTGCGATACCTGAGCTTTCTGCTGGGTGAGCGTTTGCTGCATGGCGCGGCTCAAGCGCTGGTGGAGCGCGGTTAAATGCTGGCGCTGGCGATTGAGCTGCTCGCCGGGGTGGCGCAGTTTGGCACGCAGGGTGTCCAGCCGCTGGCTGTCCCGCTCCAGGCGCGCCTGCATGGCCCGCATCAATCGGTTTTCATGGTGTTCAAGCTGGCGCTTGAGGGTGTGCTGGTCCGGCACCAGGCGCTCGGCCGCGGCGGAAGGCGTGGGCGCGCGCATGTCGGCGGCAAAATCCGCCAGGGTGATATCCACCTCGTGACCCACCGCCGACATCACCGGCAGCCGGGAGTGAAAAATCGCCCGGGCCAGGTGCTCGTTGTTGAACGCCCACAGGTCTTCCAGACTGCCGCCGCCGCGGGTGATCAGAATGGCATCGCGCTCGGGATCCAGCCGCGCCTGGCGATTGAGCAGGGCCAGCGCCGATATCATCGCCGGTGCTGCCTCGGCCCCCTGCACCGGCACCGGAATCAGCGTGACATCCGCCAGCGGCCAGCGGGCGGCCAATACCGCCAATACGTCACGAATCGCCGCGCCCGTCGCCGAGCTTAAAATCAACAGCTTGCGCGGCGGAAAGGGCAGGGGGCGGGCGTTGGCAAACACGCCTTCACCGTCGAGCTGGGCTTTTAAGCGCTCGAACGCCGCCAGCAGTTCGCCCAGCCCCGCTGCCTGAACGGCCTCGGCAATCAGCTGGTAATCGCCACGGGGCTCGAACAGCGACACCCGCCCGCGCAGCTTGACCTGGTCGCCGTCGCGCATCGGCGCCGACACAAACCGTGCCCGCTGACGAAACAGCGCACAGCGGATCTGCGCCCGGTCATCCTTCAGGGTGAAGTAAACATGCCCGGACGCCGGGCGCGAGACGTTGGAAAGCTCACCCTCTACCCACACCTCGCCCACGTCGCGCTCGAGTGTCTGCTTGGCGCGCTGATTGAGCTGACTGACGGAAAGCGCCTGGGGCGTGGCAGAGGACATAGGTTAAGCGCGCTCGGTGAGGAAGTGTTTCAGCGCCGCCGGGTCGGGGACGCCCTGGATGGTTTCACCGTCGATGATCAAGGTGGGCACCGACTGAATGCGCGCTTCTTCCATGGCGTGGCGCAGCGCGGCCTGGTGCTGCTCGCGGTAGCGGCCCTCGGCAAGCGCATCGAGCACCGCCTGGCGCTCCAGACCGACGGAGTCGGCAATGTCGGCCAGCACGTCAGGGTCGCCAATATCGCGTTCCTGCTGGAAGAACGCCTTCAACGTTGCCATCGAATAGGCGTGGCCCAGGCCGTGCTCTTCAGCCATGGCGAAGACTTCAAAGGCCTTGTCGGTGCGCGGCTGCGGCGAAATATTGGGCAGCTTGATGGGCACGCCCAGTTTTTCTGCCATGGGGTAGACCGCCTCGCGCCACACTTTGGGCAGGTACGGGTCTTCGACCTTCAAGGTGGGCACCGGCGCCGGGCGCAGCTCGAACGGGCGCCATTGGATGTCGACGTCCAGGCCTTCGGTGGCCTCGGCAAGCACCTCTTCGGCCAGCAGGCAGAATGGGCAGACGTAATCGCTGTAAACAATGATTTGCTGGGTCAACACGCACCCCTTGGGTCGGTAAATGAATCGGCTATCAGGCTACCACCAATCGTCATTATCCATTGGTATAAGCGTAATGGCGTCTCTGCATTGCTGGGACGGCCCTCTACCCGTTATAATGGGGGATTAACTTTTCACGCCCCGTCTTCCACTTCAAATTGGGTGTTGCCGCTATGCTACGTATGGCTCAAGAAGCACTTACGTTCGACGACGTACTCCTCCTGCCCGGTTATTCGGACGTTCTCCCCAAGAATGTTAACCTTAAAACCCGCCTGACCCGCAATCTCTCGCTTAACATTCCGCTTGTCTCCGCCGCGATGGACACGGTGACCGAAGCGCGACTGGCGATTGCCATGGCGCAGGAAGGTGGCATTGGTATCATTCACAAAAGCATGACCATGTCGCAGCAGGCCGCTGAAGTGCGCAAGGTGAAGAAGCACGAAAGCGTGATCGTTAAAGACCCGATTACCGTCAGCCCCAAAGCCAAGCTCGAGGACCTGCTCGCCATGGCGCGCGAGTACGGGTTCTCCGGTTTCCCGGTGGTCGAAGGCGAAACCCTGGTGGGCATTGTGACCGAGCGCGACATGCGCTTCCAGCCCAACCACGGCGACAGCGTGGCCGACATCATGACCCCCCGCGATCGGTTGGTCACCGTGCCGGAAGGCACCCAGCTTGAAGAAAGCAAAGCCAAGATGCGCGAACACCGCATCGAAAAAATGTTGATTGTTGACGATGCCTTCCACCTGCGCGGCCTGGTGACCTTCCAGGACATCGAAAAAGCCCGCACTTACCCGATGGCCGCCAAGGACAGCGACGGCCGTCTGCTGGTAGGCGCTGCCGTGGGTACCGGCCCGGAAACCCCGGACCGCATCGCGGCGCTGGCCGAAGCCGGTGTTGACGTGATCGTGGTAGACACCGCTCACGGCCACTCCGAAGGCGTGATTGACCGCGTTCGCTGGATCAAGGAACACTTCCCGGCCATTCAGGTGATTGGCGGCAACATCGCCACCGCCGCCGCCGCCAAGGCGCTGGCCGAAGCGGGTGCCGATGCGGTGAAGGTCGGCATCGGCCCCGGTTCTATCTGCACCACGCGGATCGTCACAGGCGTGGGTGTACCGCAAATCACCGCCGTCTCCAACGTGGCAGAAGCGCTCAAAGAGTTCGACATTCCGCTGATTGCCGACGGCGGCATCCGCTTCTCCGGCGACCTTTCAAAAGCCATTGCCGCTGGCGCAAGCGCTGTGATGGTGGGTGGCCTGCTGGCCGGTACCGAAGAAGCCCCGGGCGAAGTGGAGCTTTACCAGGGCCGTACCTACAAAGCCTACCGCGGCATGGGCTCCATGGGTGCCATGTCCGAGAATCAGGGCAGTGCCGACCGCTACTTCCAGGACAAAGCCGAAGGTGCCGAAAAGCTGGTGCCGGAAGGCATCGAAGGCCGCGTACCCTATAAAGGCGTGATGGGCGCCATCGTCCACCAGCTGATGGGCGGCCTGCGTGCCTCCATGGGTTACACCGGCTGCAGCACCATTCAAGAGATGCGCACCAAGCCGGAGTTCGTGAAAATCACCGGCGCTGGCTTCAACGAATCCCACGTCCACAACGTGCAGATCACCAAAGAAGCTCCCAACTACCGGGTGAGCTAACCAGCGCTTTAGTTCAATAGCGGCGGGCATGGCTCGCCGCTTGCTTTTTGGCCTTACCGTGGCCCCGCCCCGCTTAATGAGATACCGCCATGAGTGACATTCACGCCCACAAGATCCTGATTCTCGACTTCGGCTCCCAGTACACCCAGTTGATCGCCCGCCGGGTCCGCGAAATCGGTGTGTATTCCGAAGTTCGCGCCTTCGATATCACCGAAGAAGAGATTCGCGAGTACAACCCCAACGGCATCATCATGGCCGGTGGGCCGGAATCCGTCACCGAGCTGGATTCCCCGCGTGCGCCGCAGTGCGTGTTTGACATGGGCCTGCCGGTCTTTGGCATCTGCTACGGCATGCAGACCATGGCCGAGCAGCTGGGCGGTAAGGTAGAAGGCTCCCACCAGCGCGAATTCGGCTACGCCCAGATCCGCCTGGACGAGCCCACCGCGTTGTTTAAGGATATTAAAGACCACGTTGACCACGAGACTGGCAAAGCGCTGCTGGACGTATGGATGAGCCATGGCGATAAAGTCGCCCAGGCACCGGACACCTTCACCGTGACCGCTTCCACACCGAGTTGCCCGATCGCCGCCATGGCCTGGGAAGAGAAACAGTTCTACGGCGTGCAGTTCCACCCGGAAGTGACCCACACGCTGCAGGGCCAGCGCATTCTCGAGCACTTCGTGCTGGATATCTGCCAGGCCGAAAAGCTCTGGACGCCCGCGCAGATCATCGAAGACCAGGTACAGCGCGTTCGCGAGCAAGTGGGTGACCGCCACGTGCTGCTCGGCCTTTCCGGCGGCGTGGATTCATCCGTGGTTGCCGCGCTGTTGCACAAGGCGATTGGCACCCAACTGACCTGCGTGTTCGTGGACAACGGCCTGCTGCGCAAGGCGGAAGGCGACCAGGTCATGGAAACCTTCGCCAAGCACATGGGCGTAAAGGTCATCCGTGTGGACGCCGAAGACCTGTTCCTCGACAAGCTGAAGGGCGAACAAGACCCGGAAGTGAAGCGCAAGATCATCGGCAACACCTTCATCGACGTGTTCGATGATGAAGCCAGTAAAATCGAAAATGTGGACTTCCTCGCCCAGGGCACCATCTACCCGGACGTGATCGAATCCGCCGCCAGCAAGACCGGCAAGGCCCACGTGATCAAATCCCACCACAACGTGGGTGGCCTGCCGGAAACCATGAAGCTCAAGCTCGTCGAGCCGCTGCGCGAACTGTTCAAGGACGAAGTGCGCAAACTTGGCCTGGAACTCGGCCTGCCCTACGACATGGTCTACCGCCACCCCTTCCCGGGGCCGGGCCTGGGCGTACGCATCCTCGGCGAAGTCAAAAAAGAGTACGCCGACATCCTCCGCGAAGCCGACGCCATCTTCATCCAAGAGCTGCGCAATGCCGGCTGGTACGAAAAAACCAGCCAGGCGTTTGCCGTGTTCCTGCCGGTCAAGTCAGTTGGCGTCGTCGGCGACGGCCGCCGCTACGAATGGGTCATCGCGCTACGCGCCGTCGAAACCATCGACTTCATGACCGCCCGCTGGGCGCACCTGCCCTATGAACTGCTGGAGAAGGTATCCAACCGGATTATCAATGAGTTGGAAGGGGTGTCGCGGGTGACTTATGATGTGAGCAGCAAGCCGCCTGCTACTATTGAGTGGGAGTGATAACGCGTTAGGCAATAGCTGGCACTAAAAGGTAATTAATAAAGAATAAGCCCATTTTTTTATGGGCTTTTTCACGTCTTGGAGCTTTTAGAAGTGCCAAGCACCGGCTTGAGCGTGATATCTAAGGTTGTATTAACGAATCCTGATGCCATGACCGAAAGTCGATGCCATGCGGCTTACCCTTATGCCTTTATGAGATCAGTTATTTATAATCATTTGATTTTAAATTTTTTTCCTGGGTTTTAGGTGTTTTTTTGCATGTTATCCGAACTAAAAAAGGATAAAATTCTTGCAGACTTATGCCAAAACTGCCCACCCTCGCGTCGAGAGAAAACTCCACAAGGTTAATAGCCGGGATGGCCTCTTACCCCTGTCGGCACTATCTCGTTCCGTTACAACTACTCAATTGATGGCAGATAAGAAACGATCACCTTTGGTCGCTATGCCGTCGGTTGCATAACTCTGGCGGAAGTCCGCTAGCAGACTTGCGAAGCCAAGCGGATGTGTGGCCTATGGTAAGTCTTCAGTGAATGATAAAGCTCGTGATAAGGTGCAAGCTAAAGTGATAGCCGCTCATTGCCTGGGCCGAAAAATGGCCACGAAACTACCAGATGGCTGACTCTAACCGAGATATGCGCTGCTCGGTCTGTATCCTGCCGTCGCGTTACGACTCAGGCGTACCCATGAATAGTGCCATGCTGAACCCGCCATGATGATGGCCTACAAGCTGGATCAAAAAAAGGTGGCCACTTTACAAGTTCTAGCTGCATGTCGTGCTGTGCAAGGCCAGTACCTTGCTTCATGAATCTGGATATAACACCGACTGGATAGAGAAGTATCTGGTGCATGAGCAAAATGGGGAAGGCGATATATAACAAAGCTAAGTATCTCGAGCAGTGCATAGCGATATTGCAGGACTGGGCTGATATGATAGATGAGTGGGCTGGAGAGTATAAAAGCTCAGTAGTTCTTGGTTTACTTGTTCTACTATCTTTGATTTGTCATGAAGTTTCGGAAGGGTTGTTCCTATGAGCCAAGAATGCAGTTGGGAAGAAAAAATAGTTAATGATGAGGGAGATATTCTGGATGAACTGAATGATTTTAAAACAGAGGCACTAAAAGAATATATATGTAGCGGTGTTTTTGATAATGAATATCTTTTCAGGGTTCTTGAAGATGTTTTGAGTCAACCCGGTATGATTTATATAAGAGAAAGAAAGAATCGAAAAAGGAGGGATGAGTTTATACAGGCTTTGATGCAAGTAATTCCAAAAGAATCTGACAATATTCATGATATGCTTGCCTCTAAGAATGCTATGATGAAATGTTCAGAAAGCCTTTTTGATAGATTGTCTTCGTTTATGGAAAAGTGCGATATAAGTAAGAAAGATGAAGCTGTTCAGGTTTGGTCGCATATAAAGAGAGTTGAGGATGGGTTTAAAAGTATCCATGGCTATTTGGAGGATAAATTAGATAAGAAGCCCAAAAATAAAAATCTTTCACCTTATGTGTCTCTTGAAGATGAGGATGGGAATGTTTTTTCAGCAGATGGTGCGTCTGAAAATCTGATTAAGTATTTATCTATAACTCTAAAGCTTCTTTCGTACAAGTTTGATTGGTTTTGTGATGATAAAGTTGTAATTCCGGATCAAGTGGTTGTTGAAGAAGATAACTTATATCAAGCAGGTTCAATTGAACTTTTGGCCCGCTCATGGATGGAGCTGGAGGAAGTTAGCCAGAGGTGTTTACTTTTTGGAGGCTATGTTCAGGAGAGAAAAGGAGAGGACGTTCCAGAAGAAGCCAAGATGAATGGCGTAAAGGCTTCTTATCATTTTGAAAGGTTAGAATCCGAATATGAGCTCCATGATTCAATAGCCTGTGAACGAGTAAAGCGAAAATCTCTTCAAGAATTTGTGAATATAATTTCTAGACAATCTTTTAGGAGTGCAGTGGTACCAGAGCTAAAAAATGTTGGAAAAATAGAAGAAAGAAGTTTTTTGTGTGAGGAGGAAATACTAACATGCTCTATCTTGGATGATGTTTTTTGTGTGAGCACGTTAGAAGACAAAAAACTTATCATGGTCTGACTCTTGCAGAATGGGTACGGTGTTACTTTGTTTTTCAGTATATTTCAAGAAAAATAGTAGAAGATAATGCTGGGTGCGTATTGACTGAAAAAGAAATTACTAGAGCATTGGAAGAGTCAGGGGTGGTTAGAGTTAAAGGTTTAAAATTTATAAGTTTGGTGTCATTTTCGAAAGATGCGGTTGATCTTTACGACTGCCCGTTAATAAAAGTTTCCAGTGATAGTTATTATATTTCTTTTAATAGCCTCTTGTATGCTAATATTTCTAATATTGTTATATCTAGGCTTTCATCTTTAGATACGGATTCAAGTGGTAAAGGTTATAGGTTTGAGTCTGAGGTTAATGACCTCGTTCGGGATAGGATTGGGAATTGTAAATCTTTTAAGTTCAAAAGAGGTGAAAGTGAGTATGAATATGATGCTGTATTTGCTTTAGATGATCATTTGTTTCTCTTGGAGTGTAAGAACAAGTCCTTGTCTTGGTATAATCCGGTAAAGTCATACAGAAATAGAAAGGTTTTATCAGATTCAGTTCGACAAGTTAAGAGGCTGAAAAATGCTTTAATAAAGTACCCTGAAGTGGTGGAAGAGCACTTTGGTATCGAATCTTTAAGCCTTAAGATTGTTCCTGTTGTTTTTAATTGCTTGCCATTTTCCTGGAGAGGAGAGGTTGAGGGGGTTTATGTAACTGACTTTTCATCATTCTCTAGGCTGTTAAAAAGCTCAGAAATCAATATGGTTGTGTCTAGCTCGAAGGGGCAGGAGAATATAAAGTCCTTATACAAGCAATGGGAAGGTGATTTGCTGTGTTCAAAAGACATAATTAGGCATTTTGAAAATCCTATCCAGTTAATTCCATTTTTTTACTCGAGAAAGGCTGAGTATAGATGGTGGATTGCAGACGATGAAGTAGCCTTTACGGTAAAAGATTTTGAGGTAGATGCCAAAGAGTATGGTAAGCAAGAAAGAAAAATTTTTAAAGTCTCGCCAATTAAAAAGCAGAAGAAGAATAAAAGCAATAGAAAGGAGATGATAAAGAAATCAAAAAAGAAAAATAGGAAAAAATAGATGTGTAACTCAGATTTTTACTGGCTTCTAGGGTCTCCTGACAAAGTGTAAGAGGCTGGATGATAGATTAAGCCATAGGAGTTATCCTCTAGCGGCAGCGCGTAACCTTATTGATTATTTTACCCAGGCGACGTCACCCCCAGATTGAGTATCCGGGCCGAACTTTGGCATGGTGCTGGCAAGGTACGAAAACGTTGCATATGTTCCCGCGTTACTTCCATATGCAAGCACGATCAACGTAAGCGCTCCATAAACCCCATCTACCCAAGCTAACCCGTGCTGATCACACTGACGATCTCTTTGGTTTGGAGATCATCATGCGCTTTGAACTCAACCCGACCCAGGCCTTTTGGCTTGGCCATCTTTACTATGCCTCGGCGCTGAACATGCCGTTAAGTGATTACGCCGCCTCACAGACGTTAACCCTCACCGACCTGCTGATGTGGGTGAAGTGGTTAAGCGTACAAGGGTTGCCGGTGCCGGTGTCCCCCCCTCTGGCTGGGTCGATGCTCTTGGTCTTGTTTTCCATGACTCTAAATAAATAGATCCGTAGCACCAGAGAACAAAAATTCGATTTATAGGCTCTTTGCGTTAAGCTCGTGAACATCGGATCTAGTCAACCCCCCAATTGAGCTCATATCCCGCTGATGCCAACACCAACGATCAATTTTCAAGCTATCCGACCCCACCACGGAAGCCAGCATGGCGGGTTCGAAGAACTCGTATGCCAGCTCGCCGCGCTGGACACTACAGTCGGCGTACCCTTTCACCGCAAAGGAGCCGGTGCAGACGCAGGGCTCGAATGCTATCGCGTCGAGCGCGACGAATCGGAGATTGGTTGGCAGGCAAAGTATTTCTTCGAGCTTGGTAGCGGCGAAACTGCGCAGCTAAAAGAATCCTTCGATACTGCCGTAGACAAGCATCCTTCACTAGCCCGCTTCATTGTTTGTCTACCGTTCGACTTGTCGGACGGGCGTGTAGGTGCACGCAAGTCCGAACGCGATCGCTGGAACGACTGGGTGAATGCACGTCAAGCCTCCATTGCGCCCCGAGTGGTTGAGATCGAACTCTGGGGTGGTTTCCAGTTGACTGAACGGCTGTCTCGGAATGATCCGCTGCACGTCGGACGCCGTACCTATTGGTTCGATCTCCCACATTTTGGGGTCGAGTGGCTGAGGGACAGGTTCGAGATCACCCGCGTGGGGCTCGGCCGTCGCTACACTCCCGAGCTCAATGTCGAACTGCCAATCCGCCAGGCCTTAGCTGCGTTCGCGCGCGATCCCGAATTCGTGCGTCGGATCATCGATTGGGTGGATGATCTCGACGAGGCGCGGCATCGCTCGCTGCGTGATATCGGCGCCGTGTTGGAGACCACGGATGATGTCGATGTGGCGATGCTCAACGATCAAGTGACTGCGATTTCTGCGGCGATTCGCACCGCGCCGCTCGGTCCCACAGACCCGCTGCCACTTGACGAATGGCGCACCTTGGTGACGGCGGCGACCACAACACTCGATCGTTGTTGGGCGGGGGTCTGGGAGCTGCGCCGTCAGCCTGGCGGCAATCGCGAGAGTGTGCGCAACGGTCTTTATTTTGCTGCGCATTTGCGGGAGGCACTGGATCGGATCGCCGAGTCGCTCAATGCCCCATGGGTCAGCCTCGCCAACGCACACCGTTTGCTGCTCAGCGGCGAGGCAGGCGTTGGAAAGTCCCACTTGCTTGCCGATGTTGCCGAGCATCACATCGCACGTGGCTTTCCCGCTGTGCTCACGCTCGGCGGCGAGTTCAGCGATGCTGAGCCCTGGCGACAGATTGCCGAGCAGTCGGGCCTCACCAATACCCCGCCAGACGCGATCCTCGGCGCTCTTGACGCCGCCGCCGAGGCCGCTGGCACGCGTGCGCTGGTGATGGTCGATGCGATCAACGAACGTAACGGTATCGCGGTCTGGTCCGAACGACTCGCTACATTCTTTGCCGTTGCCGACCGCTTCAGTCATGTCGCGATACTGGTCTCGTGCCGCACCACGTTCCTACCTTATATCGTGCGCAACCTCGAAGAGGATACGTTACCCCGACTCGAGCATCCCGGCTTCGCAGGGAAGGCTGCTGAGGCTGCGCGACGTTATCTCGACCAGCGTGGCATCGTGCGCATGGCAGCCCCGTACTTCGCGCCCGAGTTCGAGAATCCGCTGTTCCTACGCACCTGCTGCGATATGCTCGAGCGGCGGAGGGCGCGCGAGTTGCCGCGAGGCCTCGACGGGGTATCGAGTATCTTCGATTTTTATTTCGGCGCAGTCGTCGAAACTCTCAATCAGCGCATGGGGTTGGTGTCCAGGCGAAAGCTTGTGGAGACAGGCCTTAGCGCGCTCACTGAGGCCATGGTCGCGGCGGGTGTAGGCTACCTGCCGATCGACACAGCAATTGCGATCCTAGATGAGGTTCATCCATCTGCTGGAAGTACCAATCAGGACCTATTTTTCCAGCTAGAGAACGAGGGAGTAATTGCGGTCGAACCGGTCCGTGAGGGAGATGCGATTATTGAGATGGTTCGCTTCACATTCGAACGGATGAGCGATCACCTTATTGCCCAGCGGTTGCTCGATACCCATGTCGATGATGGCGATCCCGCGTCGGCCTTCTCCACTGGAGGCCCGCTCGTGCCATATGTGGCGGGGCGGGACTCATACCAATTTGCAGGAATCGCTGAGGCGCTCGCCGTCCAACTCCCGGAACGCTACGGCATTGAACTCATCGATGCGATCGATGACAAGTTCGCCCCCTGGGATCTCGTCCATGCGTTTCAGCTCAGCCTGCTGTGGCGCCGCCAGGACGTCTTCTCCGAGCGAACCCTCGAGCTAGTAGAGGAATGGGCCGATGCAATCGGCGTTGATGCAGTACTCGAGACAATTCTCGCAATAGCCACCGAGCCCAACAATCGCTTCAACGCTGATCATCTCGACCGTTGGCTGCACCCGCTCTTGATGCCCGAGCGCGACGCTCAATGGTCGACCCGAGCCATGCTCCTCATTGAGGAGAGTGAGGCCGGAGAGGAAGTGATCAACACGTTGATCGAATGGATACTCGCCAATGGTCTAGAGCAGATTGAGCCGGCTCGCGCGCGGCTCGCTGCAATCACGCTCGCTTGGCTCACCAGTCTCAGCCATCGTTGGGTCCGCGACATGGCGACCAAAGCACTCGCGACGTTGCTGGTCGATCGACGCGAACTCGCCGCTGCGCTGATTGATCATTTCGCCGATGTCGATGACGCCTATGTCATCGATCGCGTGCTCGCCGCCGCCTATGGCGCGGCGACGCGCTGTTCGAGCGACGAGGGGCTCGCTGAGCTTTCCCGTGCCGCCTTTGCTGCGGTGTTTGCGCGCAACCCGCTCCCGACCCACGCCCTTGTCCGCGATCACGCGCGTGGTATCGTCGAGCTCGCCGCCAGCCGCGGCGTCCTGCCTGACGATGTGCCACTTGATTGCGCCAGACCTCCTTACCCACGCGGCGAGCCGCTCGAAACTATTACTGATGAAGCGCTTAGCACGTATGTTCAGGACTACGGTCGAAGCGTGTTTCGTAATCAGATCTGCGGCTCGGCAGTCGAGGACGGCGATTTCGCACGTTACGAGATCGATTCACTCGCGAGTGACTTTCTGCGGCTCCCCCGTGAGGAGCATGGTCGATCGATGCGAGACATCTATGAGGAATGGCACGGAGATGTTATTGCGCCGTATCCCGATCGTGAGGCGGCGTTCGCTCGCGTGGTCGATATCGCGGGACGTGTCTCCGAGATGCCTGACAGCTTCGAGGTCTGGGGACATGGTAGCGGTGCAGATGAACTGCTCAAGGCGCGACGCGCTGCAGAGAAGGCACGCGAGAGTGCGATCGAAGAGTTCGAGCGCCTGCTGGACGAGAACGAGGTTCAGGAATTTAGGATTCGCGCGGCCAACTATCTTCGCGGTCGTATGTGGGACGAGCGTGCCGCCGTTTGGCATCCGACTTACGCCCGTGAACAGTCGCGCCACTGGGTTGCATGGCGAGCACATGAGCTTGGTTGGACCCCTGAGCGTTTCGCCGAATTTGATCGCCAGATGGCCAGCCACGGTCGAATGGAGCACCGTATTGAGCGCATCGGGAAAAAGTATCAATGGATTGCTTACCATGAATTGACAGGACGTTTGTCTGACATCGCTCTTGTAGAAGGTCGTTTCCAGGATGATCCTGAGCTCTATCATGGGCCATGGCAAGTTGGGACGCGTGAGATGGATCCAACCAATCTCGTGACCCGCACCAATCAGCACGACTCTGACCGGCAAGGCGCGACCTGGTGGTCGCCCCATGCCTTACATTGGCGAGAGGAACCACCTGAGGCTCGGGTCGCGTGGATGGAAGATCAATCACGAGATATTCCCAATCCTATTCAACAGATTGATGTCGCCGATTCTGATGGCCGACGCTGGTTAGTGCTCAATACGACTGTTGGCCGCAATCAATGGTGTATGGTCAACGGAGAGCGCGTGATTCATCGGATGACCTGGCATAAGGTCAAGTCTATGCTTGTTGCACGAAATGATGCTGAGCGTTTGGAGAAGCATCTCGCGTGTTCGGCGAGAGATCGAGAGCACCCACCAGAAGTTGAGATGCCTTGGGGTGGCTATCTTGGCGAATATCCTTGGCATCCTGCATTCGAGAACATTGATGGTATCTGGGCACTTGGTAGTGATCCCGCGATCCAGACTCAAGCGACTGTAGCTGATTGGTTTGTCGAACGCGCCGGCCACAATTATTCGGTGGAGGAGAGTTTTAATCTTACGATTCCCGCGCCAGCGCTAATGCATGGCCTCCATCTTCGTCTAGCTGACGGGCGTTCGCTTGGCTACTCTTCAGCCAATGGAAAAATTCTTTTCAAAGACCCTTCGGTTAATGAGCCGGGGTTTAGTGCGGCGGTCGTTGATCGTGATGCGTTCCGTGCTTTCCTAGACGCTGAGGGACTAGAGATAGTGTGGGTTTTCACTGGCGAGAAAAGTGCGCACGGTGGGCAGCCCCATGGCCGTGGATGGGGTGGGATGCTTACTTACTGGGGCATCTACCGATTTGACGGTGATTCTATCCGCGGTGAGGTAAATTTCGAATGCAAAGATGCGAGACCCGAGCAATTGAAGGAGCTTCTGGCCTATCCATGACGAAATGAGACAGTGCATAGCTGGAAGCAGCTGTTGTGGATGGCGATGCGTCAGATATGCATTGGCCCGCGTCCACGCTAGCACTTCCTCTAGATCCCATACCACACAGCGCTCGGTGAGCCGGAAGCGGCAAGCGAGTTCGATCCGCTACTCCATTTCGAAGATGCTTGTCTCAGCTAGGGGTCCATTCGGTCGTAGCTCCTGACGTCATGGGTCAGTACGCAGCTATTGCTCCCTTGCAATTCATTCACTTCTAGATTACGAAGCTGGACGGAGCTAGCTGGATACGCCTTACGTGCCAGCTTGAGCAACTGGTAGCTCGACTGATAACTCAACGCTACAAGCTAAACTCTGGCCCATCGTGGGAGCGGGGATGGTGCCGATGCTTATGTATAATCTTCTGGTATCCCTTTTCCGGCGTGTCGCGATAATATTCGCGCAGCCTTTTCCTCAGCTCAAGGACATAGGGCTCATCCTCAATGGCGACTAGAAATAAATGTCGAGGGAGACCTCCTGTCGTTCCACTTCCGAGGATGCCAAACGCATCCTCAATCGTATCAAACGGTTCGCCCAAGTCGGATTCGGCATTACACAAGCCGAAGCTAACGAAGCTGGCCCAGTCCCAGCCATCTTTCCGCACATCTAGTCGAAGGTAGGGGGAACCAGGATCCTTCTGCGCATTGAGCGCGCACTGCTGCAGGGCTTCAGCTGAGCTGACTGTTGGCACTGGAGGATAAAGAGTAAACGGTGACTCGTGGTAAAACAGGTAGTAACCCGCCCTAGGCAATCTGGAAAGCTTGGAAAGCTGGCCTTTGCTACTCCCTATGTTGGCAATGCCCTGTTTGGCTCGCTTGGCCTGTAGAAGCACGGCCTTCCGGCACCTCAATCCGCCTACGTTCAGCGATATGATGATGCCAAGGTCGGCCCCCACACGGGATTCTTCGGCCTTACTCGCGAGTTGAAGTGTACCCAGATAAGATGAGGACTTTGGATAGCCGAATTTCGGAATCCGTTTGGCGGCCCATCCTGACAGCCAAGATTCTACGTTGGTACTGAACCGGCCGTTGAGCGGATCCTCATGCGCCTCGGTGTCGGAAAGGAAGTCCGCCATTTGTTGTGCGCACTGGAACATAGGCCAGTAGATAGTCCAGAGCACATCGACAGTAAAGTGCTGTGGCGATGTCGCTAGCAGCGGGAGAAGCTGCCACTGATCCGCCGGATGGGAACAGAGCGCTAGTTTCCTGGCTGGTTCACCTAGCATGCTGGCGGCTGCAAGTTTGGCCGAGGCCTCGGCAATTTCGGTAAATGCGCCTGTAGCGGGAATGCCAGCATGGTCGCTATAAGCCCTATCCCGCATGTCCTGGGCTTCTTGCTGCCAACCTGCGTAAACAGCTGCAGAAGGACGAATCTGGAAAACGAGCTTCTCCAGAAGTTTTGTGGCTTCCGCTACGCGATCTGTTTGCACCAAACCGGCAATGCTCTCGAAATTCTTGGCAAAGTCTGCGGCCAACCAACCTTCGCCGCATGCGGCGGCCATCGGCGCAGTTGCTACCTTCTGGAATTTGGCTAGCACTGCATGCCGTGCCTGATAGGACGAAAGGTTTTCATTCAGCGTAAGCAGTTTGCTCCGTTGCTCTTCTACATCGCGGTTGTGTACGGCGATGTCCCTGGTTCGCTGTGCTTGAACCTCTGGTTCGTCGAATTGACGTTCAGCTTGCGCGTACTGGTCTTTGGTATGCCGCCAATCGCGCCATGCCCGAAATGTGTTCACGGGAGAGAGGATCCAGCCTAGCCCACTTTTCTGTCTAATACTGAGAAAGCGTTTCCTGAGTGTTACGGTCTGGGTACGCATTGGCGAGAGGGCTGTCTCGCGTTCTTGCTCCTCGCTTCGAAAGGCTAAGCCTTTGATACGACGGATTTCCTGTTCTGTTGCCCGAATCTGCTGGGCCAAGGAGCCGACAGTGTGCGATAGAAATGAGGTCAGCCTGCGGCTGGTGAGGGCAAGAGCGTGCCTGTCAGAAATATGATTCGATGTCATCTTTGGCTTCCTGGCCTTATAGGTCATTTGCCGTTGCAGGGCAATTGCGCTAGAAGTAGCGTCAATCTTTGAAGCAGTGTACCTGACCACCTTGCTGCCGTGCGCGATGCTGATGGGGCGATTGCAACAAAAGATGCAGCTGGCGCAGTTGTGGATAAGGCAGGGCAAAACAGACAATATCTAGTTCTAGCTACATCGTCCATTCATCCCTGCTTGCCGCCGTTGACTTGCGGGCTACGCCCCGTGCTTCGTGCCGAATCGTGGCCATCCGGCTTTGATACCTGACGCCTCCGGCCCAAAAGGGCCTGCGCGCTCCGCTTGGTATGATCGAGTGTGTGTAGTGGGTATGGAATGGACGGTCTTGTTGTTCCCTTCACCGTATCACGGCGTTCTCGCCGTCAAGGGCTGCACGTGCTATGCACGCTTGCGGCCATGGCCGTCTATGACCCTGTGACAGCTTGCGATGCGCAGTGCTGGTGCCGGTTTCAGGCAATTCCGCCCGAGTAACCGGAGTACGATCATGACGCAACTGTCCTTTTCCTCGTTTGATTCCTCTCTTCTGGTGCGTGACGCGCAGGGGCGCTATCTGCCGGCATCGATAGACCAAATTCTTGACGCCGCGCGCCAGTTCATCGACCAGAAAATACAGCGGGGGATGTCCTTCGTCTCACCGGCGCTCGTCAAAGAGTACCTGTGTGCCAAGCTGGCTGGTTTTGAGCATGGAGTCTTTGCGGTACTGTTCCTCGATTCGCAGCATCACCTGATCGAATACAGCGAGATGTTCCGTGGCACCATCGACAGTGCGTCGGTATCCGCGAGAAGTGGTCAAGGAAGCTCTGCGGCTCAATGCGCCAGCGGCGATTTTCTCGCACAACTATCCCAGTGGGAATCCCGAGCCGAGTCGTGCCGATGATGCCATCACCAAGCGCCTCACAGAAGCGCTAGCACTGGTGGGTGTGCGCACACTGGATCATGTTATTGTGGCCGATAGAGACACCACGTCCTTTGCCGAACGTGGCCTGATCTGATCTTGGGGCTTTGGCCCCTTTTTTGATGCCCTTGTCGTGTCGAACTCACGGGCACTGGGGGGCGTGTTGTGCTTGTCTGCCCACGCCTTCGTTGAAGGTAGCAAGGCGTTCTTGCTGTCACCTCACCATATCACTGCATTCACGTCGCTTAGGGTCGGTTAGATTTGGCAAACTTTGTGAGGTCACTCGGCCTCTTTCTCCGGCCTGGAACCTTGACGATCAAAATCAGCCGTGACTGGGATTCGTCGCAGCGGCGTACGTGGCGCATCTCGAACAAGCTTGTTAGATGCGGCGTACCTTCGCGGTTGGGTGTCGCCAGGTCGAGCACCAACAACACACCCAAGCGAACACTGACATTCTGGTAGTCCGTCGTTTGTGCTGCATACGACTTGAAGAGTGCATCGAAGGAGCAGTCCTTTTCCTCTCGCTTCACCTCGACAACGAGACGTTCGGGGCCGGACTTCAGGCGTATGTCGGCTCTGCCACTCGCAATGTTTGTCGGTTCAAGATCGCTCCCTGCGGCATACGTTGCCACCCAGCGAAAAAAGTCCTGCTGTAGTTCGTTTTCGTGAGGAAGGGAGCCGTCATCGCGTTCGAAGAGGTAGGCGCCAGTTGGATCGTCGCCCTTAGTCAATTCCAGGCGATTAAAAATAAAACGGACCATCCAGAGAAGCACGGTATCGAAGAGACGTGCCCCATTCGTATTCGCGCTATAGTCGGTGTGCCCCTGTGCCTCCTGACAGCAACGTTCGATGACATCGGCTTCGGAGCCTGTCAGGTTGGCAAGCTGCAATGACACAGCGCTCTCGACTACGCCGGAGAGGATATTCTTCTTTTCTTCTGGGATGTTGGATCTTGCGATGATGGCGGCGAGCGAGGTCCGTTCGCTCGCCGCCTCAGGAGGGTTTTTCGGGTTGCCTGACTGTTCAACGAAAGTATCAACCTGCGCAATCAGATCTTGGGCTTCCTTGGCCCATTCGTGGGTCGTGTTTTGTTGGAGCCACATGCGCACTTGATGCGTCTGTCCAGCTTGCGTGGCGACGCTTGCGCGTATTCGAGGTCTGACCATCGATTCGACACCACCGTGCTGATCTCGACGCAAGATCGATCGACCTGCGCTATACACAGACAGGAGCCCCTCCTCTATGACAGTTGCCGGCTCCCACCAACTCGGCTCGTCAAGTGAACCTGCCAGTCCTGCAATGGCACTGGCCAAGGCGCTCCAACACGCCGCCTCAGTCTGTCTTGCCCCCAACCATGGAGGGCCGGAGCCTCCGGACCAGGCGTGCAGCTCGAACGCGTGCTGCTGAACGCAAGCGCTCACGGTGCCGAACGATGTGCTTGCGGCACCACTGTGGAAGCTCAGGAGTAGGTCAAGCCCATCGATGTACAAGCTAGTTTCTGGACGGCGCTCGGATGCTCCGTCGGACTCACCAAACCATTCTCTAGCCTCACGGAAGGCGGTGGCTGCCGCGTTGCTGTCCGCTCTATCCATGGCTTCAGAAAGAGCCGCCATCCCCAGCTCGAAAGTGGCCTCAGGTCGGACCGCTTCGAGTTGAGAGAGCTTGTGCAGAACTTCGACCAGTTCCTTGTCACGCCAGTGGGAATAAGCGACGCCGACAATCTTGGCGGCCCGTCGCAGGAACTCTGTATCGTCGCTTGGAGCGAGACCGAGGAAGTAGTCCAGTAAGCGAAGCTGCCAGCGTCTGTTGTCACTGGCCCAGCGAAACGCGCCATCCAGCGCTGCGCCGCGCGCTAATCCAGATAGCGAATGGTCTCCTGTTGATGCCTTCGTCAGAAAGAGCATGAAACAACACTCATCTCCGTCGTCTGGCAGCGGCCGATGATGTTCGAGGATGTCGACCGCTTCAAGGAGTATGAAGTCTGTTGTCGCGACCTCCAATAGATCGTGTAGGACACCCTTGTGCACTTCTCGATCACCCGCCTTAGCATTCCTCCACCCCAACACAAGTGGGTGAAGCAGCTCGGGCATCATGGGTGTAGTGCCGAGCGATCGTGCTGCCGGTGCGAGTTTCTCTATCCCTCCAAGATCTCCCAACTGCCAGTCTCGCCGGTCTTTCACGATCTCTATGAGCTCTGCTTCGATCGGATGCATGCCGGTTACCATAGGAAAGCGTTCCCGGAAACCTCACGGCGATGCGCTTTTGGTATGTGATCGGTTATCGCCTTAGATGAGATGCCAGCAACAAACACCTGAAAATGCGGCAACTTGGTGAAAACTGCCTGAAGTCCAGCAACAAGGTGATCCACGTCAACGGGTGACACCTCTTGAGCAGCAGGCGAATCAATTATGAGCAATCCTGGATGCCGGCCGATTCCCCGTGCTTCGGCAATTTCGATCATCGCAAGAACGGTCGCCACCTTCAGGCGCAACTTTTCGCCTTCCGTTACCTTGCCGTAGCTTGTGGGTACTCCGCCTTTGGTCAACGAGAGCGACGCATTTCCCTTCAATGATGCTTTCGACAAGTTCTCCATTCCGAAGGCATTGGCGTACTCGACCAAGCGCTCAGAAACATCTTCTAGCAATCCATCCCGGACGGCCTTAACTCGAGACTCTGTTTCCGTCACGACAGCAGACAGAATTTTTAACTCGTCGCTTCGGTCATCAGATTGTACACCCGGGTTTATCGAGGCTTCGGCTTCCTCCAATCGACCCTCCAGGACCGCCACGGCTGTTGCAGCCTCCTGCCGCCGCACTGCGGAACCTAGCTCTTTAGAAGCTGACTCAAGACGATTTTGTAGGAGATCAATCTTTTCGCGAAGGGCTGCCAGTTCATTCTCCGCCTCCTCTTTCTTGGCCGAGGCGCTTTTTACTACAGCCTCGGATGCTGCTACACGCTCCTGGAGTTCAGCCTTGATTGCCTCACCGTCTTCGGAGTTCGTGATTGACTCACCGCAAACAGAGCATGAGTGAGTAGAACTCTCAAGCTCTTTCTTCGCCTTGGATATCGTATGGTCGCAGCGAGGGCAGCACTTCGGCTCCAAGCGACGAAACACTGCCGACGCAGACATGGCATCTATGTGGGTCTGGAGGTCCCGCCGATCTTCCTGATAGACGGTGCTTAGTTCTCGAAGCGCGGTCACGGCACGTTCCGTATGTTCGGCCATGCCCCGCTCTTGGCGACGAACATCGGCCAGCTCGATTGCATCGGCATCAATGGCGTTGCGTACTGCCTCATCGCTTGGGATCTTTGCTAGCTCAGCACGCTTCTCTGCCAGTTGGGCTCTAATACTTGCAATGCGCTCCTTGGTCGCCTCATGTGCTTGCTCTGCTTTTCGAGTAGAAACTTGAACAGCTTGCTCGACGCCCTGGTATGCGGTTTTAGCAGTAGCGAGTGTCGAAACCCATGGAACTCCTAGGTACATCTGCATCAGTCGTGATGTGAGGCCAGTGGCAACGGGCATGTCACCAAGAAGTACCTCGTAATTAGTGCCGATGAACATTGCTCCTGAGAAGGCTACCCAACTATGTGTTACCGACTGCCCCTCGTTTTCTCCGCCTTTTCTCCAACTCGATATTGGATCCATAGCGAACGTGTGCATGAAAAAATCCGCCATGACCGCTTCGAACTCGCCATCGGTGGCGAAGCTGGCAAGAACGGTTCTCTCTCGTTCGCCTTCGGCAGTGCTGGGTGCACGAATACGGCACAGGCTGCCGATAGGCTCGCCCTGAGTCTTGGCAACGATCTCATATTCGTCTGAGTCAAGGAGGAAACTCAGTCGCACGGCATGAACCCATCGCCGCACATCGTCTTGCAGGTTGCTTGACGGTCTTCCTCTTATCATCCATCGAACGATCTCGATGATGGTTGATTTGCCCCGCAAGTTGTGCTCAGAGAGCATGGCCCACAGGCCGTGATCAAGGGTCTTCCATGAAAACGCGAAAGTGCCAGCGTTCGCAACGCCGTCCTTCTCGCCAGAAAACTCGATCTCTCGCAGAACAAGCCTGCGAGGCTGGGCGAGTACAGGTGATGGTTGAATTTGGTGGGCGGAAAGGACTCCTTCAACCTCGGAAGTTTCCACCTTTGCCCTCGTGGCTATCGCTTGTAGCCATTCTTCCTTGGGTTTCGCCATCTTTCCTCCCCGCTAGTCGGATTGCAGCTGCGTGAGGCGAAGTTGCACATCTTCGGTGATGGCAGGAATGACCCCTCCCAACTTGGTCTCCGCATAACTCGCGCGCTGATACTGTTTTTGCTTCAAAGCTGTTCCGCCCATGGTCCCGGCAACCTTCGCTACCAATTTGGCCCTATCCGCGTACCATTGAAGGATTGGTTCTTGCGATACTGCGGTCGAGCATGTCTCATAGCCGGTCTTAGTGAGAACGAAGTCTGTCTCCAAGACCTTGTTGTTTGCTCCTTTGATACCAGTGATGCGAACGAGATCGCGGGACCTCAGTAGCGACAAGGCATCATCCAAGCGTTCATAGGCGCCAAAAAAGTACCTGGTCATCGGAACGCGGCGAAGGTCTGGTTCCTCATCGTCCAAGATCGCTTGCGCTGCTTCGTAGTAACTCTTGTCCTTCGTTTCTGTGAACAAATCAAGCAACTCAGCCGCAAGATAGTCTGGATTTCGCATCCAGAAGTCGAATGCTTGTAGGCGTGCTTCGCCTTTGAAGATGAGTGCATGCTCAGCCGTTGGTGGTTCGACGGGATTACCTCCTGCCCTCAAGACGAATAGAATTCGCAGCGCGTCGCGATGGGGTGACCGTACTGTCATGCTGGCTTGCCTATTCTCGAAATTGGCGCTGTCGCCGGCCAAAGTTCATGGGCTCGCAGCAGGCGCGCTGTCGTGAAGCCATCCATGAAAACGATCCTACAGGGGGAGACAAAACTGCGTGCAAGCGCAAACGCCTCTGCCTGTTTGCGGACGGCGGCGCCAATGGTATGGCAATGCTGCACGACGTAGATCTGGGCAGGAATGTTGAAGAGGCGATAGAGTTGGTCGCCATTTTTTCCAAGATCGGTTGGCTTCATAGGGTGAAACCGTGCTGGCCCTTTCAGCAAGAACGCCCCAGTGTGACGGTAGCCGTCAACAAGCAAGTTGGCCGACAACACATCGCTTTCCTCTCCACCCCAATCGCTGGGCACTGAATACTCGCCCAATAGCCAACAGATCAGCTCTTTAATGGCCTGTTCCGAGACCATGGCCATGCGCTTGAACTCGGCCTGGGAGGGAAACCAAGTCTCGTCCATTCCGGCAAACTGCTCGATGTCTTCCGGGCGCAGTTCGAGTGTCGGCACGAAAGGTGAAGTCATCGCATGGCTGCTCGCGACCAAATCTCCTATAACGTAAGGCACGGCACGGATGGTGGTGTCGTCGATACCCGTGATGTAGCCAAATGCGAACAGGCGCGTCGAGCCAGACATGCGTGTGTATGCAGTGTCATTCACCAGCCCGTTCTTGGAAAACTCGAAGACGAGCTTCTTGCCGACAAGAGGTTCGTCGAGCCTTTCTGTGAGATTCAAAGCAGGGGTCTTGTTAGTTGCCGCGAAGCCCTTGCCTGTGAAATGACCGTTATAGATGAACGGAGTGCCTTCTTTCAGTTCGCCTTCGAAGGCCAATTGTGGCAGAGTTTTTACCCTGCCTGCAGCGATCGTTTGCAACAGGTATGAACCGGCAGCATTCGAAAGGATTGCGGCAGACATCTGAACGTCGTGCCCCTGAAGCGCCGCTACTACGTGCGCGGGCAGGTGTTGAGGGTTCAGCAGCCCCAGGACACGGTCACGACTTAGGTAGAACGCCATAAGCTTCGCAGCAGTTGGCAGCGCCTCTACTCCTTGTTTCGCCACAATGTTATTCAATCTTAGCGGGCCTCTGGTTTTATTGTGAGTGGGTAGGCACTGCCGACAATCAACTATCGCGTTATTTGATAATTTCTTGTAATTCTTTTTTAACCTGCGCCAAAAGCTGATCGGCCGCCGTTTCGTTGTCGCCAGCATAAGCCAACGTCAACAACGTAAGCGGATGCACCTCCATCACCTCGCATTGTTCGGCTAGCTTGCTGAGAGACGTGCTCCAAGGTACTCATGTAGGTACGAGGCTACGCCACCCCATCCTCAGTAGCATTCGGGGTTAGAGTCTGAAGGTACTTTATCGTTTTTTAACGCCAATTGCTCGGCATAGGTGGAAGGCGTTAACTCTCTCAGTCTCTTCTTCAGTCTTTCCTCGTCATATTCCCATCGCCATGCTTCGATGACTACCTGGGCGTGTTTACCGGCTGGTGAACCAATGCTTATTTAGGCACTCATCTCGAAAACGCCCATTGAACGATTCGATATAGGCGTTTTGGTTGGGTTTTCCTGGTTCAATTAAAAACAGGGCAACGCTACGTAGGTGAGCCCAGAACAGCAGCTTGACCTTATCGCGCTGGCGGTTACCGAACACAAACAGCGCCTGATCGAACGGATTCAAGTCCATGGCCTCCTGAACCAGCAGGGCCAACCCATCGATTTGTTTCCGCATATCCACAGGCTCGCGACACAAGTACACCGTCAGATCGGAACCGGGGCGGATCATGTCACTACCTCTACCGACAAAATCGGGCGGGGCGGCAGCGTGGTGGTACTGGCAAGCCTTGCACGCTTAACCGCTTCTCCCATGTTAGCAGGTCAGTGAGGGTTAACGCCTGCGCGTTGGCGTAATCACTTAACGGCATGTTCAGCACCGAAGCATGGTAAAGATGCCCTAGCCAAAAGGCCTGGGTCGGGTTGAGTTCACAGCGCATGATGATCTCCAAACCAAAGAGATCGTCTGTGTGATCAGCGCTGGTTAGCTTGGGTAGATGGGTTTTATGGCGCGCTTACTTAAATAGTAGACAATATGAGCAGCCGTCATAGGCCGTTGGCGGCATTACGACCTATTTATACAGCCCATTGAGATGCAGTGAGAAATCCGGGTTAGGCTATGTGTTACCCATCCTTTGTAGAGATTTGTGAATTGATATGGCATTTGATTGATATTGTGTTGATGCGTTAAGTATTCGTTTATATTAGTTTTTATTAATAAAAACAACGCTATTAGACATCACTTGATGACGGTTTAAAAGTTTTTTCTAATGTTATTACATTGCAATGTAGTCCGCTTAGTAAAGAAATGTTGCTTGGACTGTGTTTCGTTATTTGTATTACGGACAAAAAGTCACTAGTCATAGGAAGAATAGCCCCTTTTTAGCTGCGGAACATTGTCCTATCGTGAATCTAAAGAGATGCAGATATAGCATCATATGTTAAAGCTACTCATTGTGTAGGGATGTGATTATGCATGAATAAAATGGCAGTGAGCTATAAGATTAAGTAGGTTTCTGCTTGACTGTTTATTCATATTCTGAAGAAGTAGCTGAAAGTTAAAATTTTCGGGAATTTTTGCCCACAAGATAAAATTCAACATTTAACGATTTAAAGGCTAAGGGGGTGTGCAATGAACCAGGTAAAAATCGTTGATGTCACCTTAAGAGACGGTGGCTATAGAAATAATTTTAACTTCACTATTGAATATGCACAAAAAGCCATAGCACAGCTTGCAAAAACAGGGGTTCAATATTGTGAGATTGGTTATCGAAATGGCTCATTTAAAAGAAAGCAAGAACATGGTCTAACCAGTTCTGTTGCAGCGGATTATATCAGTGCTCTACGAGACGTAGCAGCAGAGCGTATCGGATTGTGTGTCATGGTTCATCCCCATAATGTCGATGCCTCTGATTTTGAAGTTCTGCGAGAACAAGGTGTATCTTTAATCAGAGTTTGTTTGCACAGAAATCATATTGACGAAGGCTTGGCCACTATAGCGCTCGCAAAGTCTTTTGGTTTTGAAGTTAGTGCTAATATTACACATATTACAACTTTAATTCCTAGTGACATCTCCAGTATGTGTTTGCGCGCCGAGGCATCTGGTGCTGATCTCCTGGTATTTGCAGATTCCAATGGAAACATGATACCGGCCGACGTATACCAATTAATTAGCCGCATTTCTAACCGAGTGCTTATTCCTTTAGGCTTTCATGCCCATAACAACCTATCGCTTGCACTTTCAAACTCAATATCAGCAATCGAAGCCGGTGCCAAATATATTGATACTTCAATTTGTGGCATGGGTAAAGGCGCAGGAAATCTGCATCTGAGCATGCTTATTGCTTATCTGCATCGCATAGGCATGGATAATGACTATGACATGATCAGCGCATTGCAACTTTCTCAACTAACCGCTGAAAGCGTGCCGTCGAGCAGCCTGCCCGCTCCTTTACTGGATGTAATGATGGGTTCCTATAACTTGTCTTTCGATATCCAGAAAAAAATAGATGAGTTCATGCTAGAGAATGAGATGCCGTCGGTCTTCCACGCTCTTCAGGCCATATATGATCAATGCAACCGAAAACAAAATAAAGTTTCAAAAAGTGCTTTTCAAGTAGCCTCGATTTCACCCGCTGCGCAAAGGGGGCTGTCATGAAGAGTCGACAACAAATTTGCGTATTACCTGGTGATGGCGTGGGTATTGAAGTAACTGAAGCAGTGTTGCCAATTTTTGAAGCTCTGCGTTTACCCATTGATTTAAAGTTCGGCCAGATTGGTTGGGACTGCTGGAGAAAATATGGCGATCCAGTTCCTGCACAAACTTGGGAAATAATCTCCAGTTGTGATGCAACACTATTGGGTGCTGTCACCAGCAAGCCTTTGCGTGAAGCTGAGGAAGAGTTGCGATTCAGTTTACGAGGCTCCCGTTTATCATACGTTTCTCCTGTAATACAGCTTCGTCAAAAGCTCGAGTTATTCGCAAATGTCCGACCTATCACAGATATTTTGGGGGACAAGCGTTATCAGTTCACGGTGATTCGCGAGAACACTGAAGGTCTTTATGCGGGGCTTGATTTTGATTCAATACCGGCAGAGTTTGAGCCAGTACTAGCCAGGCATGAACAAAATGGTGCGGTATGGAAACGCCAGGGCTCTAAAGACGCAACGATGAGTGTTCGTTTACAGACACGCGATGGCCTAATCCGTTTATTCAGGTTTGCATTCGATTATGCGCAGCGTCAGGGCTTCAAGCGAGTAACTCTTGCCGATAAACCCAACGTGCTCCGTCATAGTGGCGCGTTTGCAAGGGACATTCTCGAAACAGTTGCTGCGGACTACCCAGATATTAGTGCCCAAATTGAAAACGTTGATGCTGTCGCATTGTGGATGGTTCGTCGGCCGGAACGCTTTGGGGTCATTGTCGCCGAGAATATGTTTGGCGATATTCTTTCCGATTTGGGTGCCGGTGTGATGGGCGGCTTAGGTTTAGCACCTAGCGCGAATATTGGCTTGAAAGGTGCGTACTTTGAACCTGTTCATGGTAGTGCGCCGAAATACACAGGACAAGATCGCGTCAATCCTTGCGCCATGTTTCTGACAGTTGCTCTGCTGTTGGAGCACTTAGGACATCATTCCTCAGCTGATGCAATTCGATGTGCAGTGACACACGTTGCCCGAAGTGAATGCCGAACATCCGATCTCGATGGTACCGCCAGTACTTCTGAAATGGCATCGGCCATAGTAAGACAGACTGTGGCGCAAGCTGAGCATCTGCTTTAAGTGAAGGTTATTGAGTAGTTCTCACAGGAGAAGCTTCATGAGCATTGCAAATAATTATCCAGCTAGCGACAGCATCCTCTTAGAATCTTGCCAAAAACTGGACACTGCCTCGCTTTCTGACGCGCTGGACAGTTTGAACATAGCGGGTGGGATTGCTGGGCTCAATCAGCAAGTGTCAGGTACGCGATGTGCTGGCTTTGCCTACACAGTCTTGTATGAACCAGTGTACGAGCAGAAGGGATTTAAGAACGCCGCCAACTATATTGATGACGTTCCCGCCAATTCAGTCATTGTTTCTAGCAACCCAGAGCGTGCCGACTGCACAACCTGGGGAGATATCCTCACCTATGTCGCTATCAGCAAGAAGATCCGAGGTACGCTCATTGATGGTGCAGCACGCGACATTGATACAGTTCAGCGTCTCAACTACCCCCTATTCAGCCGCGCTCGCTTCATGCAGTCCGCCAAAAACCGGGTTCAGCTCAAAGCCACACAAATACCCATAGAAATTTCAGGAGTCACGGTCTCTCCTGGTGATTTGGTGGTATGCGATAGCAGCGGCTGTTTAGCCATACCACGAGACAAAGCTGAGCAAGTGATCCAGCGTGCTCAGGCTGTTGAACAAACTGAGCACAAAATTATTGACAGTATCAACCGGGGGGCCTCGCTTGAGGAGGCTCGTGAACTTCACCGCTACGATCAGCCTTGGCTTTCAACTCAGGAGAAGCTAGCCGAGTCCTGAACCGCTATTCATATCATTGAGGTAAGGAGATTCAGCATGACAACTAGAGAAGTTTTTTCTCATAAGCCCAACCCCGTCCGCGAGAGCAAAAACCGGATCAAGCTTGGAGTTTTTGGATTCAATATCGAAGGGGGCTGTACATTAACAAGTGTACCTGAGCGCCATCAAGCCGCAGACTGGCATAACAACTTGGCCATTGCCACTATGGCTGATCGTGCTGGTTTGGAGATGTTGCTTCCTGTTGGCCGCTGGCGGGGCTGGGATGGCAAAAGTAACCCTATGGGGGAGTCTTTTGAAACCTACACTTGGGCTGCTGGTTTGGCATCGGCGACCGACCAGATCGCTCTATTCACTACTTCTCACCTATCTACTGTTCACCCCCTTTTTGCTGCGAAGCAAGCGGCAACTATAGATCACATTAGCGGAGGTCGGTTTGGTCTCAACATTATCTGTGGTTGGTTCGGTAAAGAAATGGGTATGTTCGGCGAGAGCCAACTTGATCATGACCGTCGTTATGATCACGCGGATGAATGGCTACACATTGCTCAATCCGCGTGGCAGGAATCATCCTATTTCGACTTTAATGGTGAGTTCTTCAATATCGAACAGGGTTATTCGCAGCCTAAGCCTATCAATCGCCCCTTCCTGATGAACGCTGGTGGTTCGACAAGAGGTCGCCGCTTTTGTACCCAACATTGTGATGCAGCTTTTTTGATCCTCAAGCACGAAGATGATGACGAGGTTATTCGCTCGCAAATTAATTCATACCGTGATCAGGCTCGATTGGAATTCGGTCGAGAACTACAGATATGGGTTTACGCTTACGTGGTGCATGAAGATACCCTTGAGGATGCTCATAAAAAGCTCGACTACTACGTGAACCAGCATGGCGATGACTCAGCGCTGGATAATGTCACGCGGGAGATTGGCATTCAAAGTGGAATGTTCAAGGATACGGTAGACGCTGAGCGTTTTCGCTTCCATTTCAAGGCTGGATTTGCAGGAATCCCTCTCGTTGGCACCTCCGAGATGATCGTAGAACAGATGCAACGTTGGTCAGAGCTTGGGGTAGACGGCATAAATCTAACTTGGCTGGATTACCGCAACGGATTAGATCGATTCATCAGGGAAGTGTTGCCTCTGATGGAGAAGGCTGGTCAACGCGACGCTTACACGCCTCAGTTAGTAAAAACGGAGGTGCTTGTATGAATATCCAAGCCTCGACCCCCACGAATACCGAAGAAAAACCAGCAATAGATAATTCTTCAGATAGCAAATCTGCAGAACTATCCGATCAGTTCAAAGGTGCAATGCGCAGGCTCACCTCTAGTGTTGCAATCATAGCGACTAGTGAGGGGAATGTTTCAGCAGGAATGATTGCCACGGCGGTAATATCGGTCAGCACAGCACCACCTGCATTGCTTATCTGCGTTAACCGATCAGCTAGCTTGCATGCTCCTTTGCTACAACAACGGCGCTTCAGTGTGAACTTACTGAGTGCTGCTCAAGCCGATCTAATACCAATCTT
The DNA here is from genome assembly GCF_015767635.1 of Halomonas sp. A40-4. GTDB lineage: Bacteria > Pseudomonadota > Gammaproteobacteria > Pseudomonadales > Halomonadaceae > Vreelandella > Vreelandella janggokensis. The sequence goes on from NZ_CP065230.1 coordinate 785,940, forward strand.
CGCAGGACAAGTTAAGGGTAGTGCTCGCTTTGAGTATGGACAATGGAAAGTCGTCGATGGTCTGCCGCTTCTTCAGGGAGCGCAGTCGAACCTAATCTGCATTCTAGAAAAACTCATGAGCTACGGCAGTCATGATGTGATTATTGGACGAGTTCAAACGGTACAGTTCTTAAAGAAAGTTAATCCTTTGTTGTGGGAAAACGGACAACCCGCTATTTCCAAACAAATACCGCAGTAATTCTTTTAATTATTTCACGTTAGGGGAAGCACAATGCCTTCTGAACAAAAGCCATGCCTGGCTCCTCACTCTGATGAGATAAACGATATATTTTTGGTGAACGTGGTTCATGTTGAGCCTGGAAAGCAAGATGCAGCGTTGGAAATACTGCGTTCTGCTGTGGAGTATGTTGCTCGCACTTACTCTTGTTTTAAATGGAGTCGCTTGTTTAAAAGTATTGATGGTAAGACCGTCATTAATCAAGCTCAGTGGAGTAGCAAAGAAGAGTTTGAATCATTATTTGAAGACTCTGAATTCTTGTCTCGTTATTCCAGGCTCAAGGAAACCGGAACATGGGAATTTCATCTCTATAACGTGACGGATTTCATTCCCCCGACATGCAACTCGGTTACGACTCAAAACTGAGGAGCCTTTTAGTGGTGGGCAGATCAGGCATCCCCGCCTGACCAATAAAGACAGGAGTAACCATATGAAGACTATCCATACCAGCATCACCGATCTCCTCAATATCCGTCATCCGCTGATTCTCGCTCCCATGGGTGGGGCATCGGGGGCAAAACTTGCCAGTGCGGTATCACAAGCAGGTGGTTTGGGACTTGTCGGAGCAAGCTATGGCGATGAGCAGTGGATGCGTACAGAACTTGAACCTATGCGCCAAATCAGTGACCCATGGGGTGTCGGGCTGGTTATGTTCACTGTAGCCAAAAATATGGGGTTGCTAGATCTGGCTCTAGCATACGAGCCAAGTGTAGTAGCTTTATCCTTCGGGGACGCTCGGCCTTTTGTGCCCCTGATCCATGAAAGCGGGGCGAAAGCGATTGTACAAATCCATGAACTGGATCAAGCCAAGGCAGCTATTGATGCTGGTGCTGACGCACTGATTGTACAAGGTGCCGAAGCTGGGGGGCATAGCTATCGCCGTGGCTTGATGCCCTTGCTACCAGCCGTACGCGATATGGTCGGTGAAACTTACCCATTGATTGCGGCGGGTGGCATCGCCGACGGTAGGGGAATGGCTGCCGCAATAACGCTGGGTGCTGATGGAGCAATGCTAGGGACTCGCTTTTTGGCATCTGAAGAGGCATTGCCCTCTGCGGCATATAAGCAGCGCCTAGTTCGTTCCGCCACCGCTAATACTGTCCGTACACGAATCTTCGACCTCGTTCGCGGAATTGAATGGCCTGCTGAGTACAGCGGGCGTGCTATTGCCAACCATTTCTCCGAAACTTGGCTGGGTCGTGATCAGGAATTACTCCAAGCACCCGATTTTGTTCGTGAGAGCTACGCAAAGGCAGTAGAAGATGATGACCTTAATAGCCGAGTGATCTGGGCAGGCGAAGTGCTTGATATGATCGAAGATGTGCGCCCAGCCGCCCAATTGGTCGAACATATCGTAAACGACACGTTGCGCGTTATCCGCCAAGTCCAACGACTTCATTCATCTCCAGAAACTGCTTAATAAAACTACTGGAGTTAAAAAAGTGAATGATATACATGCAATAAGTCATACATATGGTTCTGGAACTCACACTGCTGTTGTGATGGCACCAGTAATGCCAACTTGGGATCAGGGATTGTTCTTTCAACCGTTGATCAGTCGTTTGGTACAGGCCGGTTTCAGCGTCATTACGTTCGACACGCTATCACTGCTCCCCCAAAAGAATGAGTCATTCGACCAATTCACCGATAGATGGGAAAAAGTATTATTGCCTTTAGGGAGTATTGATCTGTTGGCTGGTGTGGCGCTTGGAGGTGCAGTAGTACAGTCTTTGCTTAACAAGTCCTTGAGGCCACAAGTTGCAATGGCATTGCTAATATCATCACCTGCAAGGGCTGACGATCTTCTAAATACTCGGCTAGGGCACTTGGCAGATCTTGCTGCTAAAGGAGATATACTTGAAGCATTACAGTTACTCGACAGGCTGGTGCAGCCAGCGAATCAGATTGTTGCTACCCCCCCACAGTTCATTGATGACCAAAAAGTTAAGCTGCAGGCTGAACGCTTGCATAGAGGATTCAGCCTGCTTTGTAATTTAGATCTAGAGGGCGCCCTCGATGCTTATTCAGCACCGCTACTGAGCATATATGGGGAAGTTTCGCAGCTAGTTCGTAAGGTTAATGTACAGATAAATGAACACAAGAACCAATATCTTTTGGAAATCCCAAATGGCGGAATGCGTCCGCTGATAGACGCTCCACAAATGGTCATTTCGGCTTTAAATAATCATTTGGGCCTTGCTCTTGGAGAACTGACATGAAAACTTCAACAAGCTTAAGCGATTGTGCGTTTATCGATGTTCATTACCATGCTGGGCCTGACGCATTCATTCGCCGCCATAATGTTATGGAAACAGGTAGGCAATACGCAAAAGTTAATGGTTGGGTTGTCCTCAAAAACCATCTTGGCTGCACTGCTGCCCAAGCATGGGAAGCCCGTCAAGAGGGTTTTCCTGTTTCGGGTTCGGTTGTACTCAACGAAATTGCTGGGGGGATTGACTATCGAGTCGTGCAACGCTCTTTAATTCACCATGGAGAAAGTGAAGCCCGGTTACTTGTACATTTGCCAACTGTTACTGGGCGCAATCACCAATCCAAACTGAAGCGCCAAACGGCCCACTCGATACTCAAAAGCCATCCAATTCAACCGTTAACCGTCAGTCGAGAGGGAAAGTTGACGGAGCAAACAATTGATATTCTGCGAATGTCGCGTGACTATCCTATTGTAGTGTCGACTGGGCACGCCAATACCGAGGAAATCCATATGCTAATTGAAGCAGCAGTACGTTATGGAGTTCCTAAGCTTATGCTTAATCAGCCCGCGAATCCATTGACAGCTTTAGATGCTGAAGCACTAATTAAGCTATCGCAAGCACCGATGATCTATACTGAGCAAACAGCCTTGACTTATTTGCTTGGCTACCAGGCATGGGAAGATTTTTTAACGGTGCTTAAAAGCGTGCCAAGGGCACTCTATAGCTCTGATTTAGGGCAGCTGACACAACCAGATATTGAACAATGGCTTGGGCAAAGTGAAAAATGGTTTGAGTTAATGAATCTGAGTAGTAATCGTATTGACTTTGTTAGACGCGAATGCTGCTATCAGATGTTAAAAGAGTAAATGCAATGTTGTTTTTTTTATAGCATTTTAAGGAAAGGCTGGTTTTTTTAATACTTGAATAGCTCTTCAGCCATAAAATCAATGAATACACGTAGTTTAGGTGCCATATATTTGCTGGTAGGCCACAACATACGAAACGCTCCTTGATGCTCAATATAGTCGTCCAATAAGGTAGTTAGTTCACCCCTGTTTATGGTTTCTCGCACCATAAAGTCAGGTAAGCAGGCGATTCCTAAACCAGATATTGCCACATCAAGCAGCGCTTCAGAAGTATTGCATACCATAGCTGCATGTATCATGGATTCTGATTCTGTATTAGTTCGAACCAACGGCCAAGATTCGTATTTACCTGTGCTGGGGAATTTATGCTGCAAGCAAGCATGATCGCTCAGCTCGGCAGGGGTCTCAGGCTTACCATATTTGGATATGTAGTCCGGTGAAGCGACAAGCAACAAGCGATATGTTCCAAGAGACCTGGACATTAGTCTTGAGTCTGTTGGCTCACCGGTGCGGATAACAGCATCGAATCCTTCTTCAATGACATCCACCATTCGATCTGAAAAGTCGACATCTAACTCAATTAATGGGTATTGATGCATAAATGAAGTAAGCACTGGCATAACCAAACTGCCCACCAGCGGTAGACTTACATGAAGTTTACCTTTGGGTTCCTTATGGATCTCTGATAACTCGAGTTCTGCTGCTTCGACTTCACACAATATACGACGGCATCGCTCAAGAAATAATCTCCCCTCTGCAGTCAGTGTGATGCTGCGTGTGCTTCGATGAAGCAAACGGACTCCCAAGCGGGCTTCTAATCGAGCTACGCTTTTGCCAACTGCAGATGAAGATACACCAAGATTGCGTCCAGCCTCTGAAAAGCTTCGGGTCTCTGCCGCTTGTACGAAGTAGTCAATTCCACTGAGAGCGTCCATATTTCACCATTAAGGAATTTTTGTCCGATATGTTTTGAACTATAGCTTTATTGTCCTCTTTTTTCAATGCACTTAAAGTAATCATCTACTCTCACATACGAAAGGTAAGCGCTAATTAATAGCAAGATACCTTCGCTTTTAACGGGTTCAATGATTATGAGCACATCAGAAACAAGTAACTTAAATATGGAGTGCAGTGAAACCGCTCAATCGGATCGTCTTCCGATTACCGCATTGCTAGCACTTGCATTAGCGGGGTTTGTTACAATATTGACCGAGGCTTTGCCTGCTGGTTTATTGCCCCAGATCGGAGCGGGGCTTGGGGTTTCAGACTCACTTGCTGGCCAGCTTGTTACCATCTATGCCATCGGCTCCCTTGTTGCCGCCATTCCGTTGGTGGCCGCCACCCAGGGGGTTCGGCGCCGCCCATTACTGCTGGCCGCTATCGTAGGCTTTGCTATCGCCAATACGATCACAACAATCTCAACGAGTTACATCTTGACCATGGTTGCCCGCCTCCTTGCTGGCGTAGCGGCAGGATTGCTGTGGGCGCTATTGGCAGGCTATGCCGCCCGAATGGTTCCTGAACATCTAAAAGGGCGTGCCATCGCGATTGCAATGGTGGGCACACCATTGGCCCTATCGTTGGGTGTACCGGCAGGCACGTTCCTCGGGACGCTGGTGGGTTGGCGCGCTTGCTTCGGAATAATGAGCGTTATGGCGCTAGTACTGATTGTTTGGGTTTGTGTAAAAGTACCTGACTTTGCAGGCCAGTCTGCAGGTAAAAGACTCACGCTGAGACAGGTATTCACTATGCCTGGTATTCGTCCTGTATTGTTCGTAGTCCTTGCTTTCGTGCTAGCGCATAACATTCTTTATACTTATATTGCCCCTTTTTTGGCTAACGCCAATCTGGCCGAACGAACTGATCTGGTTCTGCTTGTCTTTGGTATTTCTTCTCTGATCGGCATCTGGGTCATCGGTGTTTTGATTGACCGGTATCTTCGCAAACTGACTTTAGCTAGTACTTTTTTATTCGGATTGGCAGCGCTGGTGCTTGGAGTAGCTGGCGATGTGCCAATCGCAGTGTATGTTGCAGTCGGTGCATGGGGGATCTCATTCGGCGGAGCAGCGACTTTGTTTCAAACAGCTCTCGCCAAAACTGCTGGTGAAGCGGCAGACGTTGCGCAGTCCATGTTGGTTACAGCCTGGAACTTGGCTATCGCAGGTGGAGGAATCGTTGGTGGTATATTGTTGGATCGTTTTGGTGCCGTTTCATTCCCACCCGCACTGCTTATCCTACTCATAGGAACCTTGTTAGTTGTATGGTCTGCACGGCTACATGGTTTCTCAGCTTCAAAATTCTAGTAGACGAATCACTTATCGTCGGGGGAGAGCTTTTCATACTCATTAGCGCAGAGAAGCCGAAAAATCATTCGAGCCTTTGTCATCGGAAAGTAGACTCGGCGAGTTCTCGTAATGAGATACCTTCTACAAGCACATGGGTGTGAAGGTCATTTTTGTGGACGCGGAAGAGCTGTTCCTTGGCAACACCTTTATCGATGTATCCGATGAAGAGGCTAGCAAGATCGATGTCGTCGAGTTCCTGGATCAGGGACCATCTACCTGGATATGATTGAATCCGCCGCCTCTAAAATCGGCAAAGCGCACGTGATGAAATCCCAACACAACGTAGGTGGTTTACCACCACCCATCCCTGCCCCCGGCCTGGGCGTGCGTACCCTGGGCGAAGTGAAGAAAGAGTACGCCGACATCCTCAGGGATGCCGACGCTATCTTCATCGAAGAGCTGTGCGCCTCTGGATGGTACGAAAAAAACCAGCCAAGCCTTTACGGTGTTCCTGCCGGTGAAATCCGTTGGCGTAGTAGGCGACAGCCGCCGCTACGAATGGGTCATCGTGATACGCGCGGTAGAAACCATCGATTTCATGACCGCCCGCTGGGCGCACCTACCCTATGAGCTGCTGGAGAAGGTCTTCAATCGGATCATCAATGAGCTGGAAGAGGTGTTTCGCAGGTGACTTATGATGTGAGCAGCAAGCCTCCTGCTACTGTTGAGTGGGAGTGAATGATTGAGCAGGGCCAGTTCAACGCATCCAGCCCTGCTACATTTGTCGCCTCACATGAAAGCCTGCCCTTACCGGCAGGCTTTTTTGCACGATGCTGCCAGAAGGACTGACTTTAGATAGCAGAAACATAGAGCTAAGAGCTGCTTATGCCAATTTATACTGCTGGCAGAGCTAGCATCAACGCGACAAGTCGAGCACTACAACTTCAACTCGGCCCGTCATCACTGCTGAATGCTGGTCAAGCGCTAATTGTAATTCAGCGGCGTTGCTCGGTTTAGATCCAAAGCAGGGCCGTGTTGGCACACGGTAGCCGGAACCAAACCAGAAGATGAGGAATACGCCCTGTCCTTGGGCCTGCCAGTGGCTTGTATAGAGTGCTTCCAACTGATTATCTATCGCTGTCCATAATTTTGGGTGCTGTTGTCTCTTAGCTTCGACTGGTAACCATAGGCCGTTATGTTGAAACACAATATCTGCGCGCTTATCCTGCGGCATGTCGGCCTCGTTGGCGGGATAGATCGAAAGGGGTGCAAGATGGCCGCGTAATAGTGCAACGGTTCGGTCGCGACATTCATTCTCAGAGCGTGGATGGCCGTTATCGGTCCAGTACAAGCTGACCTCATCCTCTGAGCTGCCGCGTAATCGCCTGGCTAGTTCTCGCATTTCGTCGACCACTATCGAGCACAAGTCGGCAACGCTGTTTGGTGGGCCAGCGTCTAGTATCGTCTTTATCTGGTCCAGTGTTGGCGGATAATAGCTTTCGTCAGCCTGCTTCTGCCACTGCTCGGCAGAAACCATCCGCAGCGCCCATGTATAACTATCCTCGTGCGCGTCTCGTAGTGCTGTGAGCGCCGCTACGGCCTCAGTAGAGACATCGCTTCCCAGCCTAGTAATTAGCGTCCGGATATATTCCGACGCATCCCAAGGGTTTACATCGCCTATCATCTCCGAGTTTGGCCAGCTAACCTGGGGCCATTGCTCGCGAAAGGTAGCTATCAACCAGGCGAGCTGGTTGATCGACAGGAAGGAGCCGGTTCCATCGTAACGCCTACCATGTCCAGATCGGTCTCGGAAATGCCAAAGCAACTCTGGCTCGATCTCATTGCCCAGCCATGCGCGCGCCACATCGAAATCTACGATTAGCGCTATCGCCTGCCAATTCCGCCGCCGTTCGTCGTCAATTTCCCTCTTTTGGCGATCTACAACCAATTCCCGGAGCGCGTCACGGCGGTTTGAACGCAGCAATCGGTCGATCATTTCTGACTCTGCCTCAACTGACATGTCGGGGTAATGGGTTAGCCAGTTTTCGGCGAGATCAGCGCCGAAATCACCATCATCGCTATGCATGAGCGCCCAAAGATGATCTACATGCTGAACCTGTAACTTCAATTGCGGCTGGATGTAGAGACGCACTACCTGTTCCCATCGACCACGTTGCTTCAATTCGGATTCGACTTTGGCCGTGAGTTCCTTTAGCCCAGCGTGGTCACTGATAGCCGTATGCCAGCACTCGAACAGGCCGGCAGCCAGCCGCTCACTGCTAACTCCTTTGAATGGCTCCGACAATGTTCTTACTCGTTCAGCGATTGCCGCAACGATAATGTCGCCTGACGGCCAGCGCATACTCTTGGCGTAGCTCAGTGCTATTGTTTTCGCGTTCGGTCGTGGTGGGTAGGCTTGAAGAAACGCCTCGAATCCTATGCGCGTTGCCGCTGAAATTTCCTCGCCCAGCCACTCCGCAACACGCTCATGTGCTGGCACGTCGTCGTCAATATCATGGAAACGTTTGAGGTATGCCTGTGCTGGCGAGAGAATCCATCTAAATTGTCCCGATTTGACTTTCTCTATATTGGCAAAGAAGTCGCGGCGGTGCTCCGCGAACTTGGCAGCCTGCTTTGCCCTGCGCTGTCGTTTATTTTCTTCCTGCTTGCGCTCCCATTCTGGAATCTTTCGATCGGCTAAGTTATCAACCCAGGTGAGCAGGTCAGGCCGGTGCTGGGCGAAGGGCTTGGCCGCTTCACGAAGTGCCTTACCCTCCTCACCCCATGTTCGGCCAAGCATAATAATTTCTCGCCAGCGTTCGTCGGTGCGATCATTGGAGTTCAACGTTTGTAGCAGACTAATAATTTCAGCCTGTGTGGGATGCAGGTCGATGATCCCAAGCTGCAGTGGCCAAGCTCTCTGCGATATATTTTTGTAGCCCGCTTTGTTAATTAAGACATGCCGTTGGATTGCTCGGCGTACTGACGGATTCTCATTTAGCCATTCTCCAATTTCCCTGCCTTGGTCGCGTTGATATGAAGCTGGCCTATCGAACGGTTCGAGCCATTGCCAAAGCCGCAGCGGCTCCACTGGATGGTCACTCTTGAGCCTCCTGAGCACCAAAGCATATTGAAGGTCAATCAAACTGTTTTCTTCGATATCAGCATATTCGGGAAGGAGTATTTCGGCCTGAATGGCAAAATGGTCAAGTAAGCCGTCTAGCCTTGCTACGGGAACCTCTCTGGCAAGATGGTAAAATAGTCCGAGTACAGTGTTGCGCTCTGCTTCAGACCCAATTGGGCATACAGAAAGCCCATCGTGGGCGAAAACGATTGCTACAATCTGCTCATCGCTGAAGGCCTCCACACCGATATCATCAATCAACTCGTACGCGAGTCGAAGTGCATCCTTCCTTACTTGTTGCCGCAACTCTTCCAGAAGCATAGGCCAGTTCTCGCCACCAAGTGCAACCAGTACTTGAGCGCTTTCATGGCGTATACCGTAGGGCTCGGCCTCATCAAGCATGAGCTCGCGTAATAACGTGCGTTGGCTCTCAGCCGTTGGTGCACCTTTGAGTTGCTGCAACAAGAATGCCCTTAGTCCGAATTCGGCCCCAGAGTTACTAATTACGCGTGCAACTTCACTCATCAGAGGCGGCGTTACCAACGCCGCCGCGCGGTATTCCTGCCAGCCGCTGAATCGCGGATTATTGGCAGAGAGCCGTTCAAGTGCCGTAAATAGCTGACGTGCCTGCTCGGGCGCTAGTGCCTCCGCGTCGCCATATTCGACTACACCCATCGGATCGGCGTCGATCACCGCGTTAGCTAATTGCGGATCACGTGCCAGCCAGGCATGGAGGCCGCGCAGTGAAGCGGGCACCAGCCCGTGCGACCGGAACAGCCTGAGAAGACGTTGTCGCTTCGCTCGTGTATCGGCCCGCGCAGCTAGCCAGCGCGCGCCGACAAACTCACCGATGCGGCGATGGGCGTAGGTCAGGCCGTCTAGATCAGTTGCGAAAAGCTTTGTGTTTGCCGCCAACTTCACATGCCCGTTATCAAATGCCTCAACCTCTGCAAGTGGTAGTGCCTTGTCAGCGTGATCAATCGCACCGCTCGGTTGATCGATGATGCGTGCATTGCTTGTCAGTATCAGAGCCGAAAACGCTGCGCCCGCTGCATCAAGAACCGTATTATTTGGTAGCTCGATTTTCAGCCGGTTATGCTCTTTCCTGAGCGTATCGATAGCGTCTTCGAAAAGAGCTCCGCTGGTTGCTGGCAACAGCCGATCTTTAGGCAGGGCAGCTACTAGCTTTAATGTCTGTGGGTTTCCGAGGAAGTCGAGGCCGAACCGCACGAAATGATCAAGTAGCGTTCGTGCACGCTTCGCGTCGCCTAGTAGAAGTTGGGTGAGCAGCTCGTACTGCTCATCTTCGTCGAGCGGTGAGAGGTGCACTTCCAGCGGTGTCACATCTTCATATTGGTCGGCTATTGCCTGCGTTGAGATAGCAGCACGCCAATCCGCTACTCGGCAGCTGAAAATGAATGGAGGGTAATTGAGCTCTCCTAGCTTTTGCAGTACTAGATCGACCGCATCGCCATCGGATTGAGCGGACACCTCATCGAGCGCGTCGATAACTAGACGTTTATTGTCGCCGAGAAGAGTCTCTGGCCGCGGCCGATTAATCAACTGCTGCGCGCGGCAGAAAGCGTTGCCTTCTTCTGCGCTTAGCTCCTTAAGTAATTCGGTTTTCCCCATACCAGGCTCGCCAAGCACGACGATTGGTTCACGGCGCATAAGCAGGTCTTCTTGCTTTAGTGGGTGCTGCTCATTTTGGTCGGCAAACCACAGCTTTCTCTGAAAATAGCTCACGCGCAATCTCTCTTGTTCAATTGAACACCACCGCTAATACCTAGCCTATCATTTGTTATAGTGGGATAGATGAGAGCGACCATAATGTCGCGACAAAGCGCTTAATATGATCATCGCGAAATCGTCCAGAAAGGCTGCCTGGATATTACAGCCTGGTTGCTGTGGTTTCTGTATATCCCGAAAGAAGCGCTCGAACAGGCGTCATTGAGAATCGACTGTGTGCGGATGAAAGTCACCTTCTGGCAGCGCCATGCCACCACCGTGCTGAACGAACGGCAAATCAAGGTACTGAACCGTTTATTGGATACCGCAGGGGAGGAGTTTGAGCAGGGCATTAACGCCCGCAAGTACCAATCGCTGGCCAAGGTAAGTAAAGCCACCGCATCGCGGGATTTGGCAGAGCTGCTGGAGAAAAGCTGCCTTTCCAAGCTACACGGTGGTGGGCGCAGTACGCGTTATTCGGTGCTGCTTGAGCGGGAAGTAGATGGCACCTTGTAGTGGCGATCGCTGCTATTAAAGGTCGAATCGCCACTGAGTAAGTGCGAACTATCTCTGCTGTTAATACTGCGCTAATCCTACAAGCTTGGGTCGCTCGCCAAGTAAAACTAGCGAGAGCCCGAGGGCGATGGGGACCATCGCGACCGCGCTAACAGGCACCACGATAGCGAAGGGCGATCGAGATAGCCCTTGGTAAAGCAGCCAGGCCTCAAGAGCGGAGCCGATGCCCGCCAGCGCGCCCCATATCCACACGCTTGGTTCCCAGGTGGAAAAGAGCAGTGCGCCTGCAAAACCGACAAGTGCGCCGCCCAGATGGGTGTAAAACGCAATATTGAGCGGCGGGTAAAAACAGGCGAGCAAGCCATTGATAAAGTGTGTACTGCCGAGCAGCACCATGGCGCTTAGCGCCAGGGCGATAGACATGCGGGCTCCTGGTCACGATGATAAGGAAAGGGCCAGCATAGAAGCCGCTCACATGCGGCTAGAAACTCGATTAAGTCATGGTCACCATGAGGAGTTGTGATGATCAGAGGGGCGGATATCTTCATTGCCCAACTTCGCGCGCTGCTTGCAATGGCGGAAGCGCAGTCTTATACCCGTGCGGCGGCGCGCCTTGACGTTAGCCAGTCGGGCGTGAGTCATTCCATGCAGGCACTGGAGAAGCTGGCGGGTGGCCCGCTGATTATCAAAAGTACAGAAGGGCTGGTACCCACCGCCCTAGAAGAGTTAGTGCTTACTAGCGCCAGGAAGGTGGTAGTTGAGCTTCAGGTGTTAAGCCAGCAGGTGGGGCAGTTTCATAACGAGGCGGATGAAACGCTGAAAATAGGTGTTATTCCCAGTGCGTTAGCGGGATGGTTGTCGCCGCAACTTTCGAGCTTAACGAGCCGCTACCCGGAGGCGATTAGCCTTGTACTGGAAGGCATGGAGGAGGAGATAAAGGAGTGGGTGGAAAGCGGAGTGGTCAATATGGGCGTAACGACCGATGTGACGCAGCTTAATGTCACCTACTGGCGTGAGCACTTTGATTGGCAGCGGTTAAAAAAAGACGAGATCGTTGCCGTACTGCCCGAAAATCACCCACTCAGCAAACAAGCCAGCGTGACGGTGGCACAGTTAGCAGAGTACCCGCTGGTTATGTCGTCAGGCGGTTGTGAGGCGCTTATCCAGCAGATATTTGCCCACTCATTGGAAGAGGCCGAAACCTTCCAGGTGGATTTTTGGGTACGCGATACCTGCACGTTATTGCAGATGGTCGCTGGCGATGTCGGGGTGAGCTTTGTGCCCACATTAGCGTTAACAAGTAAGTCAATGCCCGGTGTGGTGACGCGCCCTTTATCGCCGAGGCGGGATCGAAACCTGATTGCCTTTTGGCCGAAAAAGCAGCCGCTTAACCGGATGGGTAGGCAATTATTGAGTGTGTGCAATGCTTTGTAGGCTCTTCATCACAACGTGTGAATGTTTTACGGGTAGCTGAGCATGCTATTCTGGCGTGGATCGATTGTCAGAGGTCTCCATGGTCAACAACCATCACGATACCGGCTATAAAGAGCTGTTCAGCTATCCTGAGTTTGTTCAGCAACTTATCGAAGGCTTTGCGCCTGCTGAGATTGCCCGGTTAATGGACTTCTCCACTCTGAAAAGCCATAGCGGCAGCTACATTACGCCGCTGTTCGAAGAGAAAATTGAGGACGTGGTGTGGTCAGTCAACGTTAACTGGCAGGGGATGGCCCAAGAGGTCTATCTGTACATCTTGTTGGAGTTTCAGTCCTCGGTGGATCGCACAATGCCGGTTCGGCTGATGCACTACGCCGCTTGCTTCTACAGTGAGTTGCTCAAGCAGAAGGTCATCACACCCGGCCAGGGTTTACCGCCGGTATTTCCGGTAGTGCTTTATAACGGCTCAGAGCGCTGGTCAGCATCGTTAGACCTCTATGACATGATCATGCCGGAACCACCGGGTCTCCTGCAGGTCTACCAGCCACGGATGCGTTATTACCTAGTCGATGAAGGGCGCTATACTGATGAACAGTTAGGTTTGGTACAGTCGCCGCTAAGCGGGGTGTTCGGTATCGAGAAGGCCTCCACAAATCGCCAGGGGCTTCAGCAAGCCGTGGATCGAATTGTGGCGATTATTCAGGCTGATCCTCACAAAGAACGTATCGACAAGATTATTACCCGCTGGCTTAAACGCCATCTGCAGCGGCTCGGGGCTGAGGTCGACCTCAATCAGCTCAACAGTTTGGTGGAGGATAAAGACATGTTGGCAGAAAATTTGGAAAACTGGGCTCAGCAAGAGCGTCAGGAAGGCGAAAAGCTGGGTATTGAGAAAACGGCCCGTAATCTGCTCAAGCTGGGAGTGCTGAGTGATGAGCAGATTGCTGAAGCGACAGGCTTGGCGTTACGTGAAGTGGCTAAGTTGCGCACTGAAGGTGAGCACTGACCAGCTCTCATTTCCGTATTCCCGCTTCACACATAAAGCGAAAGGGCAGTCCAAGCGACTGCCCTTGCTGTATTTGGCTTCTGAGGATGACAGGTATCCCCATGCCATGAAAGAACCTGATGCAATGGTTCATATTCAGTAGTGAATGGCTGTTTAACGTGAATCAGCAGTGCGCGCTTAGCAAAACAAGCTAGTGGCAACCTAATTTCCTTTTGGTCTAAACGGCAGCCGCTTAACCCCGTGGGTAAGCAACGCTTGAGGGCGAGTTCAGGATAGATCCAGAAGGCTCACCCATAGTGATTAAAAAACCTTTTCGGTAAACCTCGCATTCACTGGACAGAGTTTTTGAAAGCCGTATTATGTTCACTATGAGTGAACAAAAATCGTCAAAATTAAACCAGTTGCTAGCCAGCCTCGGAGACTCTGATTTAGTCTCCAGCCGCTGGCTGCAGGCGCATGGCTATTCGAGAAGCCTTGTGGCGCGCTATGTCTCCAGCGGTTGGCTGGTGTCCCCGGCGCGTGGTGTCTATCTGAGAAAGGGAGGGCGGTTGCAGTGGCAGGGCGTATTGCGAAGCCTGCAAGAGCGCGAGGGCCTGGCATTATACGTCGGTGGGCGTTTCGCGTTGGCAATGCAAGGGTATGAGCACTACCTGCGCCTGGGCGAAGCAGCCACGGTAACGCTTTATGGGGATGCCCGTCCGCCCGGCTGGCTCAGTCAATTGGCACTGCCTGAACGATTTGAGTTCTGCGGCAAGCCTCCCTTTGACTGGCCGTTGTCTGATTTCACTGCGGATACGCAGAAGGATCAGCTACCTGAGCAGGGCCTTAAGCGGCTAGAGGTGCTTTCTGGTGCGGGAGCCATCGTTTGTTCCACGCCGGAGCGCGCGATACTGGAGCTTTGCGATGGCCCCGCTGGCGCGGCGCTGGTCTACGAAGCTGATACGCTTATGCAGAGTTTGGCAACACTGAGCCCAAGGCGGTTGACGGTGTTGCTGCGCCATTGCAGCAGCATCAAGGCAGCACGACTGTTTCTCGCCTTGGCGGATCGGTACCAGCATGCATGGCTTAAACGAATCTCGTTAGAGGGGGTGGATCTCGGCAGCGGTAAACGCGTTCTGGTGCCCGGTGGTCGTCTACACCCGACTTATCAGATCACGTTACCGAGGGACTTGGATGAGCACTTGGGATAAACGCTACACCGACCGCGTACAGCTACTTGTAGATATTCTCCCAGTGTTGTCACTGGAGCCTCGCATTGCGTTGAAGGGCGGAACGGCGATCAATCTGTTCGAGCACGATCTCCCTCGATTATCAGTGGATATCGATCTTACATGGCTGCCGACTCACGGTTTCGCTGAAGACGCCGCCGCGATTGATAATGCGCTGAACATGCTGGCTGATGCGTTACGGACTCAATCAAAAACAATGCGTGTGCAGCCGTCGGCGACTCAAGGCAGTCAAGGTATCACGCGGTTGATTGTCAGCCGCGGCAGGGCACTTGTGCAGATTGAAACCACACCAGTAATGCGGGGCACGGTGCATCCAGTGCGTGAGATGGATGTTCGGCCGGTGGTGGAGGAGGCGTTTGGGTTTGCTTCTGCACAGGTGCTGAGTTTTGCCGATTTGTATGCAGGAAAACTGGCAGCAGCATTATCGCGTCAGCACCCACGCGACTTGTTCGATGTAGGACTATTACTGGATGACAAGCGAGCTGATAGGACGCTTTGGTACACATTCCTGGTCTATTTGACCTGTAGTCCAAAACCCGCCTGGGAAATTCTTGAGCCGCAGATGCCTAAGGATTTTGAAGATATTTTTCAGGCTCATTTTAAGGGCATGACGTCGGAGCCTGTCACTGCGCATGAGCTACTGAAATATCGGGAACGGCTATTGGTACGTCTTGCTGAGTGGATAGATGAGCCTTCGCAAGAATTTCTGTTCTCCATCGAAGATGAGCAGCCGGAATTTGGTCTGATTGGTCTGCCCCAGGCTCGCGAACTGCCCGGCGTTAAACGCAAGTTGCAGAATTTGAGTCGTCGTTCCGAGGATAAACGCCGGGCAGACAGACTTCAATTAGAACAAGCGTTGTCGCGGCTTTGGCCTAAGTAATTACATTGCAGCGAGCACGCACATAGTTAAGAAACTCGGTCACAGTCTGAGACGTTCTTAAGTCGGTATGCATTAGTCCCCACATGGTCGTGCTCAATTCAGGGATGATAGGGCTGATTCGTTTGATGCCCGCGCCTTCTTTTTCCAGATACGTCGGTAACACCGCTGCATAGTCGTAATTGGCAACCATAAAGTAATCCATAAGAATCGAGTTGCTTTTTAATAGCCTGCCTTTAAGTAGATTGTTTTTTGAAAACCATTCGCTGAGCAGTGGGTAATGCATTTCCGTATTGGGCGCAATCCACGAAATATCGCTTTCCAGCCAGTCAGTATGTTTGCTCTCCTGTGAAACATAGACAGCCTGGTCAATAGGCAGGATTTTCTTGCCGATAAGCGTTTCGTTCGGGCTGACCACAGGGCGAA
Organism: Halomonas sp. A40-4; assembly: GCF_015767635.1. GTDB lineage: Bacteria > Pseudomonadota > Gammaproteobacteria > Pseudomonadales > Halomonadaceae > Vreelandella > Vreelandella janggokensis. Next base: position 801,921 of record NZ_CP065230.1, read on the forward strand.
AAGCGATATCTGCGTCACGTGCCTCCAGGCTCATGAGTTTGTTGCTGACGATGACGCTTATGTTCAGCTCTTTGTATTGGCAATTGAAGTCGTGAATGATATTGCCCAACAGGCCATACATTAATGTATCTGTGGTAGTGACCGTCAGGTTGCCGGATAATGTTTCTTTGGCAGAGTAAAGTTTTCGCTGGGCATAAAGCACTTGTTTTTCGATTTCCTTTGCACTTCTCACCAACTCTAATCCGGCAAGTGTTGGCACATAAGCATTATCTTCACGATTAAAGAGCTTTACCCCACATTTTCCCTCAATGTCAGCCAGTCGCCTGTAGATGGTGGCTTGGCTGACATGGAGCTTGCTCGCGGCTTGTTTAAGTGCTTTCTCTTCAGCGATCGCGAGCACAACTTTAAAGTCATCCCATTTTAGATTCTCAATCATGAAAAACTCGTTCTCATTAATGATGGTTTACATGCTGATCATGGGTGGATAGCGTTTCGATAAACGCTTTAACAGAAATTAATATTGCCATGAGTGAAACGCAACAAGCTTTTCCACTGATTTCTTCACAGCAGAAATTCAATGCCATTCTGGTTGCCGCCCTGTGTGTTGTCACTGCCGGTAGTTATGTCACCTTGTCGGGGTTGTTGACGTCACAGCTAATTGAGGAGCTTGGTTGGTCGTCCCTGAATACAACCTTTGGCATCACCGTCAATATGATCCTTTATGGTGCGACGGCACCCTTCGCCATTCATTTGATGGAGAAGCATGGGATCAAGAAAATTGTCATCGCAAGCCTTGTGATACTGTTGGCTGGCGCTTTGGTCTGTACGCTGAACTCAAAGATAATATTCAACCTTGCATGGGGTGTTTTGGTTGGGCTGGGTTGTGGCGCGTTAACGATGTCGTTTGGCGCTCTCTTTGCTCGTTCCTGGTTTGAGAAAACGGGCTTGCCGACAGGTATATTGACGGCTTCCTCGGTGACGGGGCAATTTGTGTTGCTCCCCATTTGGGCCAAGCTGGCTGATGAATTTGGCTGGCGAGCGCCATTAATAGGCTGTTTTGTCTTGACCCTGATCACATTGTTAATCGTGGGTTTGCTGCTGAATGAGAAGTTCTCGGCGGCGAGGACGGTGACGGCTCATCATATTAAGCCGAATAGTACATTTCTTGATGTGTTTATCAGTCTGAAAGGGTTTGTGAAGTGCAAGAAATTCTGGGTCATCGCATTAGCCTTTGGCATGTGTGGCGCTACCACGAATGGCCTGATGTGGAGTAGCTTTACCCCTGCGGCATCGTTAGAGGGGATATCGGTAGCGGAATCATCTTATCTGCTCCTGATAATCGGTCTTTTGAATATTCCGGGCACGATTGGGGCAGGGTGGCTTTCAGATAAAATCAATAAGCAGGCGCTGCTGGCCGTTATCTTCTTTTTGCGGGGCGTGAGTTTGATTTGTCTGCCTTTTATTTTGTCGCAACCCGTTGGCTGGGAGCTGATAGCCTTTGCCGTCGTGTTTGGTGTTTTTGATGTTGCAACGGTGCCTCCGGTGATTACTTTGTGCAATCACATCTTTGGTGATCAAGGGCCTTCGGCCTTTAGCTGGATCAACGTGGCTCATCAGGTAGGCGCCGGGTTGGTTGCTTTCTTAGGCGGGTTAATTGCCTTTATGACGGGATCATATTTCGCACTGTGGTTTATCGCGGGCGGGATTTGTTTCATCGCCGCTGTGATCGTGCTTAGCCCTTATCATAGCGAGAAGTAAGGCCGTTTTACGTATCTTGCGCGCGTGGGCAATAGCATTTCGAAGGCTGATAACGCCGCGGTTAGTGCTCTTTCTGCATGTCGCCTACTCTCGGCGAGGGTTGATGGTGGCTAGATAGACTTACCTGTGATCTAGCGTTGCCGCTACTTCTGGCACCTATCCGCGACGGCAGCGAGGCGCTTCTGGGCTGCTATGATAGGTAGGCATTGCCGCATTCCTAAAAACATTGCGCAGCATTTGTTAGCGTAGCGCCTGGGTCAGTGGCCGATATCCTATGCCTGGAGCAGAGAGATCATCGCTGCTGGTCTTTTACCTCTACGTTGTGACCCGAAATACTTCAGTTTTCCATGACTTCAGGAAGTTGTATCAACACGGAGTTAAAATTATGAGAACACGCTATTACTTAAAACCGGCCATGCTGGCCGTGCCGCTACTCGCGCTTAGCCCGGTAGCCTCGGCAAGTTATGCCTACTATGTAGGCAAGAACTTGACCGACGAGGGCGCCGTTATGATCGGTGGCACCGGTGAGGAAGTCTCCAGCCACTGGTTGGAGATCATGCCTGCCGAAGATCACTCAGCTGACGATACAGTGAGTGTTGGTGTCACCGCTGATGCCGGCATCCCCGGTGAGCTCATCGACATTCCGCAAGCCGAACACACTTTCCGCTACCTGTCGATGTCGTATTCCGACTATGAGGGTTTCCCTGCACCGCTCACCAACGGTGGTATCAATGAGCATGGAGTGGCCGTTCGTGACGTCTGGGCGACCAACCGCCAGGAACTGATCGACATGACGGAGACGCCGCAGCAGGGCCCTCAATACAGCGACTTGGCCAGGCTGGTGCTTGAACGCGCCGAGACAGCCCGGGAAGGTGTCGAGTTGATCGGAGAGTTAATTGATCAATACGGCTACTCCACCTATGGCGGCAATACGCACCTCATCGCCGATGAAAATGAAGGCTGGGTTGTTTGGGAGTTTGCTGGCAGTCAGGGGCTGTGGGCCGCCGAGCGGCTTGGTGATGATGACGTACGTGTGCTCTATCCCGGCTATATTGAAGACTTCCCTGTCGACTTCGAGAACGACCCCGATTACATGGGCGCCGACAACCTGATTTCCTTCGCCGAGGAACAGGGCTGGTACGCAGGCGAGGGTGATTTCAATGTGTTTGACGTCTATGGCCGCCAGGATACCCAAGCGCGTACCGGTGGCTACAAGTACATGTCCCAAGCAGACGTGGAAGAGGCCCTGCGCGACTTGGCGCCGATCACTGAGCGCGAAATGATGGCGCAGGTTCGTGATCATCGTATCGCTGACGATGAGGCGGGTTATGGTCAGGTCGCCACCTTGAAGGCCAACACGGACGCTGATATGCAGCAAATCTGGGTGGCGCCCACCGGCTCGTTAGCGGCTCCCTTTATTCCTTGGTGGCTCGGTGTCCAGGAGGTCCCAATGGAATATGGGCAGCACCGCTATCTTTCCAAGGGCGCCGCGTCTACCTTCCTCAACCCCGATTTTCAGGTGCAGGAAGCCAGTGATTTTGCGGGACGTCGCTTCAAGCAGGTCATGTACCTGATGTGCGAACAGCCTGAGCGCTTTCACGGCTCTGTTACCGAACTCTTGGAAGGCTTTGAACAAGATAGCTTCGATGACCTGAACTGGGTGGAAACCTCCGCCAAGACATTGATTGATCAGGGTAAGCGTGACGAAGCCAGGCAGTTGCTTACCTTCTACAGCCAGCAGCGCGCCGATGACGCACTCGCGCTGGGGGATACGCTATTGGACTGGCTGAACGCTTCGCTTGAGCTTCATGATCAGCGCCGCCGCCCAGAGGGCGTTTTACCTAATGACCAGGGCGGCGAGACCGTCAATTGCCTGGTTGACGCCGATCCGGATAAACCCAGCGACGCTCAGTAACTAAAGCCTGCTTTTGTCCGTGAAAAGAAACGCCTCCTTGGCTCGATGCTGGGGAGGCGTCTAAAGGGAGGCATCCATAAGTTCGGCTAAGGAGATGTCAGTTTGCACACTGTATTAGGTGGCAAAGGCTTTCCCGTTTTGCTGATGGCTGGCTTCCCGCATAGCTAGTATACGTGGCGCCGCATCATGCCCATACTTGCCGACCATTTTTATGTGGTCGCAATCATTCAAGATTGCGGTCATTTCATGCCTGAAGAACAGCCGGAAGAGATTGGTGCAAAAATGGTTAAATTTTTTTAAAGGCTGAGTAACGTCTACTGTGCCCCTATCGAGACATTCCTTTTGCGAGATTAAATACGCTTTTGACGCAACACCATCAAACCGGCCATTAAAATCATGCCCATTCCCAGCCAAGTCATGGCATCGGGCACTTCGCTGAATAGCAGATAGCCCCAAAAGCTGGCGAAGATGAGGTAGGCGTAATCAAAAGTGCCGATCAACGCCGAAGGGGCGATTTGATAAGCCCTTGCCACCCCGGTATTCACAATGATCAGCAGTAGCGCGTAGGCGCCGATGATCGTTAGTGTTATGGCGTCTAGCGGTTGCCAACCGGCAAACAGAAAGGGCGCACGTTCAGCAAGCGATGCTGTGCTGTTGATTGCGACCAACACGCTGAAGAGTGTGCCTGCTACCAGGAAGGCTAGATTTAAGCCCAGGGTGAGAAGTAAGGGATGCTCTCTTTGGCAGTGGTGGCGAGTGACCAGCATGGCTAGCGCATAAAAGAGGGCGGCAAGCACGGGTAGCAGTGCGGCAGGTGTGAAGGCGTCGCCGCCAGGCCGCAACACCACCACCACACCAAGGAAACCGCAGAGTATGCCCAGCCAAGCCTGGCGTGAAAGATGCTCGCCCGCCCCAAAAGCAGCCAGCACGGCAATAAACAGCGGCGTGGTGTAAATAGCGACCGCTGCCACTGAGAGTGGAATCAGCGGCAGTGCTGCGTAGTAGGCGATCCACATCAGTAACAGAAGCAGGCTTCTTATCGCCACCCAGCGGCGTGATTTTACCTTGGGGCGGGGGCCTGAATGGCCAATGATCAATCCAAAGAGTAACGACAGCGATAGTGCTGAGGCGATGACATAGAGTTGCCATAGCGACATACTGGCACTTAGATACTTAACCAGGGCGTCGGTCAACGCCAGCAGAAAGACAGCCCCAATGATAAGGCTTATGCCCTGTAGGATATTATCTTGTGGTTCAGCGGTGACCTTCATTGCAGCGTTCCAGGTATGAATTCCGCTCTAGAATGCCGCTGCCTCTAGCCGTGCTTCAAACGACTTCTGCGTCACAATGTATGAGCTCAGATTATGGATAACGTCATCAAGTCTCTTCCGCCGCTGGCGACGCTGCGCCCCTTTGAGGCTGCCGCCAGGCTTGAAAGTTTTTCGCGCGCGGCCGATGAGCTACACCTTACTCAGGCGGCTATCAGCCGACAGATCCGTGCGCTGGAGGAAGACCTTGGCGTGATGCTTTTCGAGCGCCGTCATCGCCGTGTGTTTCTTACCAGCGAGGGGCGCGAGTTTGGCCGTACGGTCTCCCAGGCGCTGGAGAGTATTGCTATGGGAGCTCAGGGGCTGCGTGGCGATCCGGATGATAAGCGCGTCGTATTGTTCTGCCAGTTATGCGAAGCGTTCTATTGGCTGATGCCACAGCTGGCGGACTTCAATCGACGCTATCCTGACATTGAGATACAGCTGGCGACCTCGACACGGCCGATTACCGAATTTAGTGGCCGCTTCGACATTGCGCTGCAAACCAACGGACGACCCAGCGGGAGCCATCGTGTGGTGTTTACCGCCAAGGACGAGATATTTCCGGTCTGCAGCCCTGCTTACCTGAAAGGGGCCGCTACGCCGTTGAGTCTCACTGCGTTGCTGAACCAGCGGCTACTGCACCACCACGCTGAACCGCCGGACTGGCTGGAGTGGGATGATTGGTTTCGTGCCATGGGGCACTTTGAGTTTTCATCAGCGGAGAGCACTGTGTTCGATAGCTATCCACTGTTACTGCAAGCGGCTGTCGCGGGGCACGGTATCGCCTTGGGTTGGCGGCGCACAACGCAACGCTTAATTGAAAATGGCGAACTGATCCGCCCGGTGACAGAGAGCTTGCACCAGCACGATGCCATCGCCTTATACACTCGCCAGGGCGCACCTCAACGCCAAGGCAGCGAAGCATTACTTGGTTGGCTGCGAGAGGTGTTGAGTCATGAGTGATAATAGGGCTTGTTCGACGCAATAGCTGTTCAAAAACTGCCGTCCGGCAAAGAGCCTCCGTCTCGATCCCGGCTGATCTCAGAATCAGCTTCGCCGTTTTCGATATTGCGGAGGGTGCTGCGAGTGATGCCTGCACGTTTCGATAGTTCGATAGCCGTCAATTTGAGTAATTTAAGGCCCATGAGAGTTTTTGTGGGCCTTTAAATGCTCACTGTGGGTCAGGCTGGGCAAGATCGTGAGTATTTAATACCTGAAACAACGGCTTTTTACTCTTCATTCGGGCAACTAGCTGCCCGAATGAAGGTCGTTGGAGACTGACCAAGCACCTTGCGAAACATGCTGGAGAAAGCGGCTGGGCTGTCGTAGCCGAGCTCCAGTGCGGTTCGTGTAACGGAGCTGCCGGAGAGCAGTCTGGGAATTGCTGCCATCAGGCAGGCCTGTTGGCGCCATACGCCAAAGGAGAGTCCAGTCTGCTGACGGAACAGGCGATTGAAGGTGCGCTGACTGCAATGTAAATGCCGCGCCCACTTCTCCGTAAGGGTGTGAATGCTCGGCTGGCCGAGAAACTCTCTGCACAGGCGGGCGAGGGGAGGGTCATGGGGCAGGGGCACAAACAGTGGCAGGGCCTGAGCCTGTTCCAGTTTCGTATAGGAGTAGTTGCGCCAGGGCACCGTCGCGGCCGTTTTCCTTATAGAGCGCGGGGATGTGGGCGGAAGCCAGCAGCAGGTGATGCAGTAGAGGTGTCACGACTAGCACCTCGCAGTTGGGCGACGTACGTGGTGCGACGTGAGGCTCGATATACAAGCTTCGGGTGCTCACCTCGTTCATGCGCACTTGGTGCCGCTTGCCCTCCGGCAGCCAGACGCCGCTGAACGGTGGCACCATCCAGGTGCCGTCATCCGTGTTGACTTCCATCACGCCTGTCATGCCATAGAGAAACTGGGCACGGCGATGGGTATGAAAGTCGAGCAGTGTGCCGGGGCTATAATCAGTGCCGATGGCTACTAGGGGCCGTGCTACATGGTCTACGTCTGACAGGGGAATATTGAGCATTGTCGTCAACTTGGCCGAAACACAATGATTATTGTCCAAATGGCGAATGTCGGCCAGCCCTCACCGGAATACCGTTCCTCCTGTTGAGTTCATCAGGAGAGTGCCGGTGTATAGCGTATTGCTACTTTGTGGCGGGGTGGCGGGAGTGACCACCGTGTTGTTCGGTTTCGGTGGTGGGTTTGTGGTAGTTCCTTTGCTGTATACCCTGCTGATTTCCGTCCATGGGCCGGATAGTGGTATCGGTCAGGCGGCCATGCATATCGCGGTGGCCACTTCGACCGCGCTGATGGTGTTTGCTGCTTCCCTGTCGACATGGCGCCACCATCTAAGGCAAACCGTGCAATGGCACCTGGTGCGGCCGCTGGTGGGCTATATCGCCATGGGGGCCGTGCTTGGCGCGGCGGCTGCCGTGTCGTTAAGTGGGGGTTGGGTGCGCTGGGCCTTTATCGGCTATCTGGGCATCACGATTATGGATGCTGTGCTTAGACCCGGTTTTCTGCATCAGGCGGAGAGTGATGTGCGTCCTATGGGGTGTGGAGTAACGGCAGTGACGGGGACATTGATTGGTGCGGTGGCCGCCTTGCTGGGCGTGGGTGGCAGCGTAATGACAGTCCCGCTCATGCGCCGTAGAGGCGCAAGTATGACGGCAGCTACTGCCATGGCCAATCCATTATCGTTGCCCATGGCGGTAAGTGGCACCGCGACGTATGTGCTGCTGTCTGCAAATCACCCAGCGTTGGGGGAGTGGTATGCCGGTTATGTGGAGCTGCGCGTGTTGCTGGTGCTCGCGATAGGCTCATGGGTCGGTATTCGACTGGCGTCGATATGGATCGGGCGCATTCCTGATCATATCCATGCCGGGGTGTACCTGCTATTGCTAACGATGGTACTGGCAGTGATGGTTTTTGTGCGTTGAAGTGTCCACTTTTATTTGGCAGGATCATGATAATATTAAGCTGTATAAATAATCAGTTATTTGGTAAGGTTTACTTAATCTCTGATAACAGGCGTGCTTTGGTAGGCAAAGGTGAATATTGCTGCATTGAGTGATGCTTGCTTTGGAGATGCATGGGGCTTGATGTAAACCTGGGAGCCAACACTCATGAATGACCAGCAAATACAGATATTTACCAGTGAAGATGGGCAAGCACACCTGGAGGTGACCCTGGAGCAAGAGACCGTTTGGTTGAGCCAGGCGCAGATGGCCGAGCTTTTTAGCACCAAGCGCCCAGCAATTACCAAACACTTGAGTAATATTTATAAGAGCGGTGAACTGGATGAAGACAGCACATGTTCCATTTTGGAACATATGGCTGAGCATGGGCAGAGATATCGCACCAAACACTACAATCTTGATGCAATTATTTCGGTGGGGTATCGGGTTAGCTCCAAGCGTGCCACCCAGTTCCGCAAGTGGGCCACGCAAGTATTAAAAGACCATTTAGTTCAAGGCTATACCCTGAATCAGCGCCGCTTAACCGAGCGTGGCATAGAGTTTGAGCAGGCTCTAACGCTACTCAGCCGAACCTTGACCAACCATGGTCTGGTTTCAACAGAAGGAAAAGCGGTTGCTCGCGTGATTAGCGATTACGCGCGTTCCTGGAGTCTGCTACAAGGCTATGATGAACAGCAATTAACCGAGCTAAACATCAAGCAGCCCGGTATGCACTCGCTGGAGTTGGACGAAGCCTTGAGAGCCATTGGGGAGTTGAAGCAAACCTTGATCGCCAAAGGCGAGGCAACCGAACTGTTTGGGCAGGTGCGGGGCGATGGTTTGACGTCGGCTTTGGCCACCATCGAGCAAGGTTTTGGAGACGAACTGTTTTACCCCAACGTGGCCACCCGAGCGGCGCATCTGCTTTACTTTGTGGTTAAAAATCATCCATTGGCCGATGGAAATAAGCGCTGTGGCTCGTTTCTGTTTCTATGGTACCTGCGCCGCAATGCATCGTTATTGGCTCGACCCGTTGAGCAACTGATCAACGACAACACCTTGGTGGCGCTAGCGTTGTTAGTGGCTGAAAGCCTGCCCGATCAGAAAACGCTGATGATACGGTTGATAGAGCATTTTATACTGTTGAAAGAAAGCTGATCACCGAGCCATTACGGCTGAGGAGAGTTCTTTGCGGGCTCTGTCTCCGGCTCGATCACGATTTCATGCGCAAGCCGCTCTTTTTCAAGCGCTGCCAAGGCAATTTGATAGCAGTCTTCGATATGACGGTTGCCCATCACCTACATGGCGGTGAAGCTGATGCTGCCTGCCACGGCACTGCCGATTAGCGGGACGAACTTCGTCACGCCTTTCGCGGCGACCTTGATGCCCATCTTGTTGAGCACCGTCACGATGAGTTTTTTGGTGATGTATTTCCCGGCCAGCTTGCTGCCGGTATTGGAAATGGCCGTCATCACAAAGAGCTTGGATTCGGTATCCAGGCTTTCGATTTGTTCAGGCGATAAGCCAAATTTTTCATTAATTTGGGGGATCAACCGCATCAAGATGGCCACGTCTGAGCCAAGATCCACCCCGGGGATGGGAATGATCGCCGCCCCGGCAGAAAGGCCTGAACTCCTTGTGACCATCGACTGGCACGACTGCTTGATGGCGTCGAGGTCTTCACGTGACTCGATCATGATGTGGTCCTCCTATTTGATGGGCGATGGGAAGCTTCTAGACGCCCTCGATGCCATCCACGATAAAGACCCGATAGTCGGCCCCCTGGAAACGGTGCTGGCGGGCTTCCTGGTAGGCGGGGCTTTCATACCAGGCGCGGGCGGCGGCCATATCGGGGAAGCGTAAAATCACCGCCCCTTCCATGGCGCTGCCTTCGAGCACTTTAAAATCGCCGTAGAACGCCAGCGGTTCAGGGTCGTGGCCTTCCCGGGCGGCTTTGGCCTTTTCGCTGTAGCGCTCCATTTCATCAGTGTCGTGGGTGTGTTCTTTGATCATCACCACATAGGCTGGCATAGGGCTTTCCTTCGGTATCTGACATGGGAGTGCCAGAGCGGCTTGGGTCATGGCTCTGGCTACGTATAGGTCTGTTGATAATACCGTTTATCGGCAGGGTCAAGGTGATTACGCTGTCGTTTGGCGCCACAGGTTTTTCAACGGACCGCCGACCGGGTCGCTTTCTGGCATCGCCGTGCTCGCCACGCGCGCTTGCGCTGCTTCCAGCTGTGCCGGGTCGCCGCGCTCTATCGCTGGCTGTTGGCCGGGCGGGTAGGCGCCTACCATGCAGAAATCATCATCCGCCTCGAGGCTTGCATGCCCAACCCCTGCGGGCAGCACCAGTACGTCGCCAGCGCAAAGCATCAGTTCGCGGCCGTTAGGGCCACCCAGTCGTGCTCGGGCTTGGCCGCGAAAGATGCCCAATACTTCGTGAGCGGTGGAGTGAAAGTGGTCAAAGTCATACAGGTGGTAGCGCCATGCCGGCGGCCAGCCGTGGCGCTTGAACATGGCTTCGAAGGTGGCGGCACACGCCTCTGGGTCACGAGTGTCGATAACATCCCGGTAGATCAACACTGGCAGTGAGGAGTTGGGGTAGCCGGTCGCGTCATCGCTGTCCAGATGGAGCGTTTCGGGTTGCTCGATACTCATCATGGCCTCCTGTGTCGTGATGGGTGTCTCACAGCGTAGACGTTAGTGGCGCGATGGGTCAGCCTATTGCCACCGCTCAGTCGCCCGGTCGCTGCCAGAGACCGCTAGACCTTGGCGCTGGCCTTTGCCAGCGGGATGCCATCGCGTGAGCGAATCCCAGACCCAGCAGGCGCGCTTTGTCCGCCTTGCTGGTCGAGATGCGCGCGTCCCAGGCCCGAGCACCGTGCGTTTTCACCTTGACCCCGATTTCCCGATAGACGCCGTGGGCGGTGCCGATGGCCCAGGCGCAGCGAGGCGGCAAGGCCGTCAATCCACCACGGGCGGCGTCATAGTAGGGTTCCGCCAAGTCGATCAGTTGTCGGGCCAGGCCTGCCAGGGCCTCACGATGCCTTGGCGCGGTCATCTCCTGGCGGGGAATGCCGGCTTCTTCCAGCCACTGGGCCGGCAGATAGAAGCGACCGATCTGTGCATCCTCGATGATATCCCGGGCGATATTGGTCAGTTGAAAGGCCATCCCCAGGTCGCAGGCGCGATCCAGGGTCGCCTCATCCTTCGCACCCATGATCCAGGCCATCATGATGCCCACCACGCCGGCCACGTGATAGCAGTAGTCCAGGGTATCGTCGATGGTGACATAGCGCCGCTGCTCCACGTCCATGGCGAAGCCGTCCAGGTGAGCCAGGGGATAGCGCTCGGGGATCCCGTGGTCGAGCGCCACCTCCTGAAAGGCGGCGAAGGCCGGGCTTTGCATGGGCTCCCCGGCATAGGCGCGACGCGTCAGGTGTCGCAGCTCGTTCAAGCGCGTCTCGCTGCTTTCGCCCGTGGTTTCCTGAGCACGAAAGCCCAACTGCTGGTCGTCGATCACGTCGTCGCAGTGGCGGCACCAGGCATAAAGCATCAGGGCGCTGCGCCGAGTGGCCGGATCGAACAGCTTTGCTGCAGTGGCAAAACTCTTGGAGCCCACGGCGATGGTCTGTGCGGCATGCTGTCCTAGCTTATCGGTCATCGAGTCGCTCCAGCATCAGGCTCGCAGTGGCCTTGGCGGAACCGATCACGCCGGGCACCCCGGCCCCGGGATGGGTGCCGGCCCCCACGAGATAGAGGTTGTCGATCTTGGCATCCCGGTTGTGGGGTCGGAACCAGGCGCTCTGGGTGAGAATCGGCTCCAGGGAGAAGGCGGAACCCAGGTGGGCGTTGAGCTCCTCGCGAAAATCCAGGGGGGTGAAGTGCCGACAGGTCACCAGGTGCTCCCGTAGCCCGGGAATATAGTGACGCTCCAGATAGTCGAGGATGCGGTCGCGGTATATCGGCCCCTGGGTTTCCCAGTCGATGTTCGCCTTGCCCAGGTGCGGTACCGGTGCCAGGACATAGTGAGCGCTACAGCCTTCGGGTGCCATGCTCGGATCGGTGACACAGGGGGAGTGCAGGTAGAGGGAAAAATCCTCCGCCAGGGTGTCCGCGTTGAAGATCTCGTCGATCAATTCCTTGTAGCGGGGGCCGAAGCACACCGTATGGTGCTCCAGGCCTTGCGGTGGCCTGTCCAGGCCGAAATAGATCACGAACAGTGACATGCTGAAGCGTTTGCGGCCCAGGGACTTGGCTTGGCGGGTGCCGCGGGAATGCCCGCTCAACAGCCTGCTGTAGGTATGCATCACGTCCGCGTTGGAGGCCAGTGCCTCCGTCGGGAAATGTCGGCCATCCATCAGGGTGACGCCGCTTACCTGATCCCCTGCGGTCTCGATGTTTGCCACTTCCGCGTTCAGTTCGAGGGTGCCGCCGAGATCCTTGAACAGCTGGACCATACCCTGTACCAGGGCGCCGGTGCCGCCCCGGGGAAACCATACGCCCCACTCCCGCTCCAGGGCATGGATCAGGGTATAAATGGAGGAGGTAGCGAATGGGTTGCCCCCCACCAGCAGGGAATGAAAGGAGAAGACCTGGCGCAGATGCGGATCCTCGATGAATTTCGAGACCATGGAGTAGACGCTGCGCCAGGCCTGAAGCTTCGCCAGCTGCGGTCCGGCGGCGAGCATGTCGCGAAAGGCCAGAAAGGGCACGGCGCCGAGCTTGCGATAGCCCTCCTCGAACACTGCCTGGGAATAGCTCAGGAAGTGCCGATAGCCCTCCACGTCCCGAGGATTGCGCTCGGCGATCTGTCGCTCCAGGGCGGCCTGATCGTTGACGTAATCGAAGGCAGGGGCATCTTCCCAGCAGAGCCGGTAGAAGGGCGTGACCGGCAGCAGTTCGACATAATCTGCCATGTGTTTGTCCGCCAGACGAAAGAGCTCTTCCAGGGCGGAGGGGTCGGTAATCACCGTCGGACCGGCATCGAAGGTGAACCCCTGGTCTTCATAGACATAGGCGCGGCCACCGGGCTTGTCGCGCTTTTCCAGCAGGGTGGTCTGGTAGCCGCCGGACTGCAGGCGAATCGCCAGGGCCAGGCCGCCGAAGCCGGCGCCGATCACCAGGGCACGTTGAGGCTGGGTCATGAGCGTATTCCGAAGAAGGTGGATGAAATCTTTTGTGGGGAATTCGCCCGCACTGCCTTGAGCGCTTCGCCAAGCGGCACCGGCGGCTTGCCCATCAGGATGCGCACCTTGTCGGCACGGGTCAGGCGTCCGGCGTAGAAGCGTTCGATCAGCGGTTCTGGCAGGCCGTAGAAACGTTGCATGACCTGCCAGCGCCGCGCCGGGCGGCCCGCCAGGAACAGTATGCGATTGAGCAGGCGGAAGTAGCCCTGGTGTTGCCATTCCCGGGAGGCGAAGGCATGGATGGCCGGGAACAGCGACGCCGCATCGAGCTTGCCAAGCTCGGCGATGCGTTCTGCCAGACCCATCGCCTGGGGCAGGGAGTACCCGGTGGTGGGGTGGAACAGACCGGCGCGCAGGCCGCTTCGTGGTTGGCCCTGGGCGTTCTGCCAGAAGGCATCGAACTCACCCGCCAGGATGATCGGCAGCACGCCGCTCTCTTCCCGCAGAGTTTCGACGATCCGCCAGTCGCGATCCCGCGCGTAGGCGCCGATATGCTCACGCAGTTGGGCCGCGTCCGCCTCCGGGCGGTCCACATAGTGGGTATCCTCGATCAGCAGGGTATCGTGGCTGAACGGCAGCACGTAGATGAACCGGTAGCCGTCCTGCTGGGGCACGCTGGCGTCCATGAGGATCGGTTCTTCCAGGCCGTGGGGCTTGTCCAGGCGGACTTCCTGGCCGAGAAAGGCCTGGTAGCCCAGGGTCAGGTGAGCGCTGTCGGTGGGACCCCGGCCGTCGATGACCGCTTTCGCGTGCAGCACCCGGCCATCCTCGAGTTCCACGCTATCCGTGGAAAGGCGGGCCACGCGCGTGTCGACCCACAAGTTGTCGCCCAGGGCCTCTTCCAGAACGCAGGCGAAATCCCGGGAGAAGATACTGGCGTAGCCCCCGTTCAACAGTCGCTCGCGGTGCGGGAAAATCACCCGGTGCCGCGGCCAGCGACGACCCACCATGGGCGCCAGCCAGGCATGTTGGTCTGCGGAGAGATCGCCATCGTGAAACGACCAGGTGTGATGACCACCGGGGCGACTTTCGCTTTCCAGCATCAGCAGGCGCAACTCTGGCTGCGCCTGTATCAAGCGCAGGGCGATCAGGCCGTTGGCCAGACCGCCCCCCACCAGTATCAGGTCATATCCTGGCACGTTCATGAATCATACCTCGTCGCCAGTGACCGGCGCGGCAGGACAGGGGCGATGACGGCGATATACCTAGCCATGGGGCGCTTCCAGAGGGACGCCGCGATCATCCAGCAGCACCGCCGCACGCAGGGCATGCAGGTCGGCGCTGCCGGTACAGAAACAGGCGATGCGCAACTGCTGGATGATTACCTCGAAGTGCTCGATCACCGCCTGACTCGATTCGGTGGCACTCTCAAGCACTGCGGCGGCCTGGCCCACCAGGTCCGCGCCCAGGCGTATGGCCTTGGCGGCGTCCACTCCATCGCGAATGCCGCCGGAAGCGATCAGCGGCGTCTCCGGCAGAGTCTGGCGCACCGCTCGAATGGCCTGGGCGGTGGGGGTGCCCCAGCCGGCGAAGGCCATGGCGACCCGGCGCTGGTGCTCATTTGTCGCGCGTTCCGCCTCCACCGCCGCCCAACTGGTGCCGCCGGCGCCGGCCACGTCGATCATCGCCACACCTTCTTCCACCAGCGCCCGGGCCACCTCGGGGGAGATACCCGCGCCGACTTCCTTGACCACCACCGGCACTTCGAGCGACGTGACCAGCGTGCCGATGGCCTGAAGCACGCCACACCAGTCCCGGTCGCCGCCCTGTTGCACGGCCTCCTGCAGGGGGTTGAGGTGGACGATCAATGCATCCGCCTCGATCATCTCCACCGCCTGGCGCGCCCAGTCGATCCCCTGGGGCTCCCGAAGCTGACCCGCGCCGATATTGCCAAGCAGTGGAATATCCGGGGCGATGCGTCGTAACTGCCTGGTCAGGCCATGATCGTTGCCAGACTGCAGGGCGACTCGTTGGGAGCCGATGGCCAGGGCGATACCCAGGTGTTGGGCGGCTTCTGCCAGGTGATGATTGATCGTTTTGGCCCGTTCGGCGCCGCCGGTCATGGAACTGATCAACAGCGGCGCCTTCATGGGTTTATCGAAAAGTCGTGCGCTAAGATCAATCTCGTCCAGGTGCAGCTGTGGCAGGGCGCAATGGGCGAAGCGATAGTCGGCGAATCCCGTAAGGGTCCGAGCGTTAGCCCGACGAGCGTCCAGCACGATGTCGAGATGATCATTCTTGCGTTTCACCATACTGTCATCGGTCATGTCGCGCTCCCGCTGGAGATGCAGCCCGTTGCTGCTTTAGGCGTTTTTTGAGTTTCCTGACATCTGGCGCGTAAAGGAAGCCGAAGGACACAGCCCCCTCTCGAGTACGCACGGCATGATGGATTCGGTGAGCTTGGACCAGACGCTTCAAATAGCCGCTCTTTGGCTGCCAGCGAATCGGCCAGCGTTGGTGAACCATACCGTCGTGAAACAGAGAGTAAGCGACGCCGTAAAGCGTGATGCCTGATGCGATAGCCATGAGTGGCGTCCAGTAAAGGTCCCCCACCGCAAACATGCCGACCACCACCAGCGAAAACACCACAACATACAGGTCGTTTTTCTCGAACACGCCCTCAGTAGGTTCGTGATGGGATTTGTGCCAGCGCCAGCCCCAGCCGTGCATAATGTACTTATGGGCGTACCAGGCGAACACTTCCATCCCCAGGAAAGCCGCTATCACAAGCATGAGCGTCCATAACCAGTCCATCATGTTTTACAACCTCTCTTAGGCCGGCGTCTTGAATAAGGGGAGGGCAGCTAACAGCAGGCTTACCAGTGCCACGGCGGCCAGGATGCCGCCTGGCTGGGCTAGCTGAGCCCAGCTGTCGCCGCGAATCAACGCTCCGTAAAAACCTTCAATCGCCCAGGCATTCGGCGTGAACAGGCTCACCGTCTGCAACCAGTCAGGCATCATGAAACGTGGCACCATTGAGCCGCCGACGCTGGAAACAATGAGCACAAAAAACGAAGAAAAGGTTGTCGCCTGCTGCGTTGTTCGACACAGCGACAGGAGTAAAAGTGCCAGCCCGGCACTGGCGGCGGCGCAGGCAATTGCCATGACAATGACTTTCGCCAAAGCGCGCTCTATCTCCAGTCCAAACCCGAACCTGGCGACCAGGAAGATAGCGCTGGCCTGGAAAAATCCCAGACTCAACAAAAACAGAAACCGACCCAGCAGTAACCGCGAATGCGCCGCTTTGCTCAGTAGAAGGCGTTCGGCGATACCGTTTTGGCGCTCTTCCAAACTGACCATGCCCGCGTTCACGGCGGACAGTAACAGGAACAGAATGGCGGTGGCGCCGGCATAGTAGGCGATACCGCTGAGCCCAGATATTGACGCTGTCGCCTCGCCATAGACGGGATCTAGCTCGATAAGCAAGTCTTCGATCGCTGCCTCGCCCGGGTCCCTGGCCATGGCTTCCAGAGCGGCGTCCAGGCGTGCTTGTTGTTCGGGCGAGAAACCCTCAACCAGAGCTTCTGTGGTTTGCGCAAGACGCTGCACAAGAACCTGCGGTTGCTGGGAGACCAGGCTTTGGCGCAGCCAGCCCTGTAGAGACAGAGCGGCAATTTCACGGGTGGGTTCGCTGACAATAGTAAACAGCGGATCGTTGTCCGTGTCTGGTTGCCCGTGAACGATCACCCCCGTGTCGAAATTGCCTTGTTGCACCTGTTCCCGTAGTTGAGCGCGGCCCGAATCGGGTAGAGCCGTCATCTCCAGTTCTTCGGTCTGCGTCAGGTACTGCGCAAACTCTTGCATCTGTTGATCTTCGGTTTCCACCACAAGACCGACCCGCAAGTGCAGGTCGCCTTCCGTGGCGCCGGAGAAGATGCTGGCAAAGATGGCGAATACCAGGCTGGGCAAAGCAAATGCCATGAGTAACGCACCGCGGTCACGCCACAAGCCCAGGACCATCACTCGGAAAATTGCCCTCATGACACTGTCTCCACCGCAGTATCGCTTCGGGCACCGGTAACGTGCTGCATCACGTTTTTTAATCCGGGTCGGCGTATCGATACCTCGGCAATGGCCTCACGTGCTCCGCCCAGGTCGCGGTAGAGGTGGTCGATCATTCTATCCAGCGGCAGGTCACTTTGCAGCCACCATTCACTACTCTCATCACTGCGAGGGCGAAAACCCATCTCCTGCAGCCGCTCACAGAGTTCCGGGGGCAGCATGTGAACCGTACGCACAACGAATAGCTGACGGTTGCCGAAGGTTTCCTGTATCAACGCCTGGGGCTCGTCCAGGGCTTTCAGTTGGCCTTGATGAAGAAGGGCGACGCGGTGGGATAGCACTTCAGCTTCATCTAACTCATGGGTCACAACGACCACGGCCACACCTTGCTCGGCGCGGCGGCGAATAAGGTCGTGGATTGACAGGCGCACACCCAAGTCGACCCCGGCCGTGGGTTCGTCCAGCACGAGCAGAGAAGGATGGGAGACCAGGGTGGCTGCCAGGTGTAAGCGCCGCTGCATACCACCGGACAAGTGGTCGACCCGCACATCGGCGTTGTCTGTTAACTCGATTTCTTCCAGCGCTTGACTGACCCGGGCGGGCAACTGGTGGCGGCTGACACCTGTGCAGCGCGCGAAAAACGCCAGGTTCTCCCGCCCCGTCAAGTGCCGGTATAAACCCAGGAACTGGGGGGTGAAGCCGATGGAGTGTTGATAGGCCTTACCCGGAGAAAGCGCTTTTCCGGCAATGAATATTTGCCCGGAACTGGGGCGCAGCTTGCCGGTGATGGCGCGCAACAATGTCGATTTCCCGGCACCATTAGGCCCGAGGATACCGAGTATTTCACCTGGACGTACCTGTAAAGAAACGTCGTCTAAGGCGCTGTGGCTGCCGTAGACAACCCTTAGTCGATCAATGGTGAGTGCTGCAGTCGTCGTCATTCGCAAGGTCTAAACCCCAAGCCTTTGCGCCGCACCGTTGAAGGCAACGAATTGTTGCTCCACGAGCGCTGCGAGTGAGGATTCATCGTATCCGGCTCTACGCAATTGCTCTCTTGCCATGGCTTGTGCATTGCTCAATGCGCCGCGAACTTCTTCGGGTGTGTAAAGAGAAAGCAAGGTGGTTTTCGCCGCATCCTGCTGCACGTCCTTACCGGTCTCCTGCACAAAGGTACTGTGATCCAACATATCATCGTAAAGCTGAAACAGCAGACCAAAGGCACGGGCAAAGCGCGTCAATGCGTCTATCACTTCTGCATCCAGCCCCCGAAGTCGTGCACCGGTAACGACAGCAAACTCAAACAGGCAGCCTGTTTTCTGGTGGTAGAGTTGCTCAATGGCGCTCTTGGTGCCCACGGGGTGATTTTGTAAATCAGCGATCTGCCCGCCCACTAACCCCATAGAACCAATAACATGACTGAGGTGAGCGCTAACGGCGACTTTGGTGGAAGCATCCACGTTGGGGCAATCGGCGATAACCCCGTACGCGAGGTTGAGGAAGTTGGTTGAGGCAAGAATGGCGGTGCTTTCGGAAAAGCGTATATGCGTGCAGGGGCGGTCGCGGCGCATAGTCGCATCGTCCATGCAGGGCAGGTCGTCGAGAATCAGCGAAGCGGTATGCACCAGTTCCGACACGCAGGCCATACGGAGGGTGTGACTGTCAGTGGCCACATTCGCAGCTAGAAGCGTAAGCAGCGGGCGCAAGCGCTTGCCTGAACCCAACAGGGCGTAATGCATGCCTTGATGCAGATGCGTGGGCGATGTTTCCTGAGCTGGCATAAGCTCCAGCAAGGTTGCGTTTACCATGCTCTTTAGATGGACAATATCCATCGGTGGCGTCATTGAAACTTGTCTCTTTCTACCTTGAGACGCGACAGGCGCGGACTCTGCGGCGGACGCTTGCGGCTTGCGTATAAAGGTCACCCTGTACCCCCCCGGTTGCCTACCTATGCGGCCGTAATAAAGTCAGAGCTGACTTCCTTGAACCGCCATTTGAAGAATTGTATTAACCTGGTCTTTTGGATCACCATGAAAGACGGGCGACGACACGCTTCTCATCAGCGAGTAGCGAAAACGACCAGCCATTGCGCTCACAAAGCCGTTGCACGATACCCAGACCAAGACCATACCCCCGCGACGAGGACACCTCAGTCGGCGCGTGCCGCTTTTCAGCGTCACTGCTCACCTGATTGGTGACCAGGAGCTCATGCTCTTTAATACGAATCGTGATCGGGCCGTGCGTGTGGAGCGTATGCTCGAACGCATTTCGCACCAGATTATTGACCGCAATAGAAAAGGCCTGCGGATGTCCGTTGACTTTGGGGTTTGCGAGTTCGTCGATATCCACATCGACGAACTGGCGGGTCAGCAGGTAGCGCTGCTGATCAATAGCCTTGCTCACCAGCGGCATCACTAAAAACTGCTCGTCATATAACCCGTCGTCGGTTTCGCGAGCGAGGCACAAGAACATTTCAATCGTGGTTTTCATATCGAGCGTTGCGCGCCTCACTCGATCAAGCGCCTTCACATCGGTCGCTGACAGGTTGCTTTGTTCCAGCAGCTCAAGTGCGCCTGTTATGACCGTGATCGGCGTCCGCAACTCATGACTGGCTGAACTGGTAAAATATCTTTCCCTCTCAACAAATGCGCTGATACGCTCAAGCGTCTTCTCGATGGTCCTGGCGAGCACGCCAACCTCATCATCACCGAATCGGCTGGCCTCTATGCGTTTATGATCTTCGGCCGATAGTCGTTCCGGGTCGATGTCTGCGACCGCTTCGGCGAGTTGCGCCACGGGGGCGACGGCTTTGCGCATAACCACCACGCCCAGCGCGAAACCAAGCGTCGCGAGTGCTCCAACGGCACCGGTAATAAAAAGCAGCCACCACCAATCCTCTGACGACGCCGCTTCAATCCCGGCAACATCGAACACCACAAAGCCGTGTTGCTGGTCATTGTCGGTAGGTACTACCGCGACATGCAGTTCTTTTTCTTCGAATTCGTACAACCCTTCATGGGGATTGGTTTGCGCCCATTCCCGCAGTGATTCAGGCAAGCGACCGATCTCATCGTATCCGCGAAGGTTCATCGGCATAGCGGGGTAGCTCTCTGCGGCACGCTGCAGCTGATGCTGGAGCACCCGGTCTTCGGTAAACCTGATCGCCGCGAAGAAAGCGAGCCCCCAGGCCACGCTCAGTACAGCAACGCACACTGCAAATGCAATGGCGACACGGGTGCGTAAACTGTGCCGGTACATTACTGAGTATCCTCTGCAATTCGGTAACCGATGCGATGCACGGTGTGAATTAACGGGCTATTAAACGGCCTATCGATAGCCTGGCGCAGCTTGTACAAGTGCGAGCGAAGCGCATCGCCATCGGGGCGCTCCTCAGCCCACAACAAGGTTTCGAGGTCATCGCGAGCCACAACAGACGGCGCTTCTTCCATCAATCGTTGCAGTAGTCGCATGCCGGCAGGGGTAAGGTCGATGCGCTGACCCGCACGATGCACTTGCAGCGTGGATCTATTCATCGTCAGATCACCAACCGTCAACAGGTCGTCAGTCTTTCCGTGACTACGTTTGCAAAGCGCCTGCAGTCGCGCATGTAGCTCTTGTAAGGCGAATGGCTTGACCAAATAGTCATCGGCGCCCGCCTCGAACCCCTTAAGCTTATCGTCAAGCGTGTCTCTCGCCGTTAGCATGAGCACGGGCGTTTCTACTTTGGCATCGGCCCGCAGCTTTGTGCAGAAACTTAGGCCATCCATCCCCGGAAGCATCAGGTCCAGGACGATAACGTCGAATGGATTCGTCAACGCCAGGTACATCGCGCTGATACCGTCATAGGCAAAATCCACAACATAGCTATGCTTTTCAAGATACGCAGCGATGTTCTCGCAAATGTCGCGGTTGTCTTCGACAATCAGCACTCTAACCGGTGCCGCTCCAAGCACGTTTCCCATCTGCTGATCTCCCCTTTCAGGCATAACCCGGTCGCAGACCCATTAGTGGCTCGGCCTCGCTGCCTTGATGAAACTTTGACAGGTTAGCAAAGCGGATGTGACTAAAACGTCGCTGAAATGTGAAAGCGACAATCTAGTGACAATAACAAATGCGAATCGGACGGTGCCGGCTTATTCGGCACCGTGTCTGACCTTTTGGTCGGACGCCAGCGCTCGCATGGATTGATCTTCGTCGCATGGGACGAGGCTGTACGGTAATGCGTCTTTAAGAAGTCTTGGCGGGGGTCGGAACGATAAAGAAGTATTGCGTAAGTCTTCAGTAAGTGAGCGGCTGTGACAGTCAACACGCTTTCCATTCAACGTTGACTGAAGGGCCTCTGGTCTTTGGAGACTTCGCGCATGATCTACCGACTCCTGCACCGGTGGCGCTGGCTTGGCGCCTGGACCCTGGCCAACCTGCTGCTTACCTGGATGATCTCGCTGCGCTATGTCGGCTATATCCAGCCCGAGGGGGCCGAGCAGTGGAGCTACCTGCTGATGGTTTTCCTCGGCCATCTCTCGCTGCTGGTATGGCTGGCCGCTCTGCCGATGTTCCTGCTGGCCACACTTTTACGCGGCATCGGACTATGGCTGATGACGACCCTGTGGGCGAGTGGCCTGCAGCTGTTGCTGCTGCTTGATACTTTCGTCTACGCTCAGTATCGCTTCCACCTGAGCGGCTTCATCCTTGACCTGCTGCTCAACGCCGGGGGAGACGTGTTCAGCTTCTCATGGGTTGCCTGGGCACTGGCCGTCGGTGGCGTGCTGGGCATGTTGGCGGTGCAGGGTGGTCTCGGGCTGCTGTTCAGGCGGCGTCCACCGTCACGGCCTGTGGGCGCAATGCTGGTAGTGAGTTTGTTGGCCCTGCTGGGGGTGCACGGTTGGCATGCCTGGGCGGATGCCCACTACGACCGCGACATCACCGGCATGACGCGTCATGTGCCGGTCTTCTATCCGGCCACTGCCAAGCGCTTCTTCGTCAAGCACGGGTGGGTCGACCCCCAGGCGGTACGTGATCGGGTGGATCTCGAGGCGACGGAGGGCGAGGCGCAGGATTTGGTCTACCCCTCCGCGCCCCTGAGCTGCTCGCCGTCGGTGTCTACCGACAACCTGCTGCTGGTACTGCTGGATACCTTGCGTCACGACATGCTCACGCCTGAGGTGATGCCGAATCTTTACCGGTACGCCCATCAACCCGGTTGGTTCAGGGCACGTGAGCATATCAGTGGGGGTAACTCCACCAAGGCCGGCGTCTTCAGCCTCTTCTATGGCCTGCCCGTCACCTACTGGGATGCATTTACTGCCAGCCAGACGCCCCCGGTGCTGATGGAGCGATTAAAGGCCGCCGATTACCGCTTTCAGGTCCTCTCTTCGGCGACGTTGGTGAGCCCTGCCTTTGACCGTAACGTTTTTGCCGGCCTCAAGGATGTCTCGCTGGAGCCAGCAAAGGGCGAGCCCTGGGAGCGCGATCAGCAGGTCACCGATGACTGGCTAGCCTGGATGGACAACGAAGAGGCAAAGTCAGATGAGCGCCCGTTCTTTGGTTTCCTGTTCTATGACGCCGTGCACGGCTATAGCCATCCGCCAGACTTCCCGCGCTTCACGCCCTATTGGGAGCATATCAACCACCTGAGCCTGGGGCCTGACTTTGATCCTGAACCTTACTGGAACCGCTATCGCACGGCAGCGCGCTATGTGGATCAGCAATTGGGGCGGGTACTCGATGACCTGGAACGCCGTGGGCGGCTTGAGGATACGGCGATTGTGATTACCTCCGACCACGGGGAGTCCTTCAACGAACATGGCAAGAACTACTGGGGGCATGGCAGCAACTATACGCCGGAGCAGGTCCAGGTCCCGCTGGTGATGCATTTGCCGGGACGCTCCGGTGGTGCGCTGAAGCGGCGAACGCACCACGCCGATATCGCACCGACGCTGCTCGAGGAACTGCTCGACTGTGAGTCGGCGCCTCAGCATTACACCCTGGGGCAAAGCCTGTTGAACGTCGAACCCCATCGCGACTGGATGCTTTCAGGCAGCTACATGGGTTATGGCATCTTGATGCCCGACTATCAGGTGGCCGTGCACCCGACAGGAGCCTTCGCAGTCTATGACTACCGCATGAACGAGCTTGACGATATCGAGCTTGAGGCCCGGGTGTCGAACGAAGTACTCAGGGCGCTGTCGAGCTTCTATCGCTAATTCTATGCCAACATATATATAACGACGAGAGATCCAGTACCTGCCACTCCTATTATATTGGTGAGCTCTACTATCTCATCCTCAATATGACTCAGCAGCCAAGCTGTCGTGTCTTTTGAAGTTATTTTGGAAAACATTAAGGCTGTCGTGCTAGCTTCAACACTGAAGACGGCAATGATGATTTCAATTGACTTTGCATTAAGCATGATAATGGGTAAAGCTAGAAAAAGAGTTAAAGAAGTTGCTATGCGTAAAGCAAAGTGCTGTAAATGGCTTAAGCTTTCAGGAGCATCAGATAACCAAACGTTTGAAAATAAAGTCTTCTCTTCCACGCGTCGCGTTAGAAAAAAATACTTGGATAGTGAAGACTTGGATATAAGCATGTTATTTCACCTGTTTTTTCTCAACGTTCATGTGCTATACGGTGATCGCTCGACCTTCGTTACTATTGATCGGGCGGCTCACCTCAAGGAATCCTGCTAACTTCAGTCGATTTTTCGTCGCTTAGTCACCTGTCACCTCGCGGATATTATCGAGGAGTTCGAGAAAATAAGGATTCCAGGTTAATCGGGCATGGTATTTGTCCGCATCGCGCTGCCCCCATGCGCTAAACCACAGGGTGTCAGGGTCATCGGGCGGGGTGAGGTCGTCCTGGCCGTTTTCCAGCATGAGGTAGCTTCCCGCTTCCCCGTAATACCTATTCTCCGGCGCAAACAGCACATTCATGTGGGAAAAGTTGCTGATCCGCCGGTCGGGCAGGTAGCTGGTGAGGGGCGTAACGCGGGGATCGTCGAGGTGAGCCGGGGTGTCGCCGTACCATACGAAGCGTGATGACGGATGAGTAAAGCGGGTTTGAAAGGCATCGAGCGTCGCGTCGGGGTCGAGAACGCTGTCGTGCTGGCTCATAGTCATCAGCACGGGCTTATCGAAGCGCTCGGCATGGAGGTTTTTTTGCACGGCACTGACCGAGCGATAATACAGCGAGGCACCGCGCGACGGCAGCGACCGGTACGTGACGATATTGTCCTCGTCGTCGATGTCGAGCCAGTCCCAGAAATGGGCAATCGCCGGGGCAAGAAACAGGTAGTGGCTGTCGGGGTAAAAGCCTGGGGAAAACAGCAGCAGCCCGTCGACATTGTCGTCGTGGTACGCATGGGAGGTGACCAGGTTGCCTCCGGTCGAGAAGCCACCCAACCAGAGTTCATCAACTTCATCTGCAAGCAGCTTGGTGTGATGGGCAACGGCGCTTTCCCAATCGTCATGGTCCGGCAACATCAGGTCGGCGGGGCGGCTGCCATGGCCGGGCAACAGAATCGAACGTACCAGCCAGCCGTCTTCCGCCATGGCGCTGGCCATATCCGTGAAATACCAAGGGCTTGAGCCCAATCCGTGCACGAACAGGATGCCGCGTTTTGCCTGTGTCGCCGGACGGCGCTCAAACGGTGCGTTGAGCGCTATCTCGCGGTGGCGGTCGTCACCGATGAAGGCGCGATTGTCGGCAATCCACGCCCGGGTGTCGCGAACGTACTCATCGAAGCTTGGTTGATCATGGCGCGGCAGGCTGCCCGAAGGTTGGAAACGCGGGGAGTCCGGCGGTACGGCGCAAGAGGCCAGCAATACCAGGGCGGAAAGCAGTACGCTTAGGCGAAGAAACATGGAAGTCTCCATCGGTGGGTGCTTACCTTTGTCAGCGCGTCGCTATGCGTTGCTTACCGGGAATGGTCGGGTAAACGGGCGAGGCGTTAGCTTACAAGCAGAACAAGGACGCCATGAGCGCCGACGATGATTCAGTTGTTCAAGGTGAACCCTGGCAGCACCGCTTCGGCCTCGATAGCGATCAACCATTCCGGTTCGGCTAGGCCGTGTACCATCAGCCATGTGGCCGCTGGTGGCGCACTGGAGAAGCGGCGCTTAAGCGCTTCCATTACCACGTCCTGCTCGTAACGGGCCGATTCGGCCAGATAGATTCTCAGCATCACTACCCGCGAAAGGTCGCCATCAAGGTTCAATAGCAACCGTTCGACGTTGTCCAGTGCGGCCTCTGTTTGCGCTGCCAGCTCAGGCCCCGCCAAGTGGCCCTGGGTATCGACGCCTACCTGGCTGGACATCAGCACCCGGCATCCACCCTGGACCAGCACGGCCTGGCTGTGGCCCTCGTCCAGGGTATCGGGCAGGTTGGTCGGATTCAGGGGTTGGCGCCTTAAGATTTGCATAGCAACCTCGTTGGTAAGCTGATGGTTATCACGATCACTCGATCCATTGGGCGTGATGCGCTACAGAGCGCTTTTAAATCAATCGCTATCATTGGCATTGCTCGCTCTGCATAGCGTCATGGCCAAACCGGGGTGGGCGTTGTGGGCCGTAAGCACCCAGCCGTGTGCCATGGCAATCTCCTGGCAGATGGCCAGCCCCAACCCAGCGCCATGGTCGCGCCGATGCGCCCCACGCCAGAAACGTGAGAACAGCAGGGCCAATTGCTCTGGTTCGACGCCTGGGCCACGGTCACGCACAGTTATTATATTTTCCTGGATCTCCATGCTGACGAGCGTCTGCTCGGGGGCATGCTGAATAGCGTTCTCCAGCAAGTTCTTGAGCAGGGTGAAGCATGCCCCGCGATCGGCCTTCCATGTCACTCCTTGATCCGCGGCAAGCACCGTTAAATGAACGTCGGCGGATTCCGCCATGCGTTGCAAGTAGGTGGAAGCTTCGTGGGCGATGTCGTGCATTCGAACAACGCTAAACTGGTAGTTGTGCGCCTCGCTCGCTTCGGCCAGCAGTAGCAGTTGTTGCACCTGCCGGGTCATGTACTCGACATCGCTCAATAGCGCCTGGCGGTCATTTCGCCCTTCCTCAAGCAACTCAACCTGCCCGCGGATCAGCGCCAGGGGCGTTTTTAACTCGTGGGCCGCGTGGCCGAGAAACTCCTGCTGGAGGCGATAACCACGCTCAAGGCGTTCCAGGGCGTGATTGAAGCTATGTACCAGCGGGGCAATTTCCACAGGCACGGCGTCCGTATCGAGCCGGGCGTCTATAGAGCGCGGCGAGATAGCCGCCGCCGATTTGGAAACATCGCGCAGCGGCTTGAGGGTTAAGCGCAAGGTAATGTAGGCGCATAGACCGAAGGCAACGAACATGACAAAGCCAAACACCAGTACGCCCGCTGCCACCAGTGGAAAGGCGACGAGATAGAGGACATCAACGAATCTTGAACTGGCGACGAACTGCAGATACCACGTTCTTCCACCATGCTCAAAGGGCTCCGTGGCGCCGTAGAAAGTTCTGTCATCATACTCAAAGGAAAAGGTGCCACGCGCCAAACGTAGAGCCTCGCCGTCGGCTGGCCAGAAAGCTTCTCCGGCACTCGAGGCCACTGCCACGTTCCCGGCATCATCCAGAATCCGGAACGCCGTCTCGCGTTGTGGGCCTTCGTAGAGCCAAGCGCGGTCGTTCATGCTGGCGTCGAAACCGACGGGCCGGCCACGACTGTCGAACTCGATATTATCCACCAGCCCCTCGGCCGCGTCGGCCATATCCATACGAGGCAGTAGATCGCTCTGAAGCACCACTGCGGCGGCAATGACCAGCAGTGTGATACTCAGCACCATACCCGCCAAATAGGCCAGCAGCACCTTCAGCCTCAGGCTATTGAGCGTCATCCGCTTGACGAAGCGCATATCCCATCCCTCTGACGTTGGCGATCCGCTGGCGCGAACCGATAGCAAGAAGCTTTCGGCGCAAACGGTGCAGGGCGACATCCAGGGCGTTCGGTGTCACCGCCTCACTTAGCCCCCAGGCCGCCGCCTCCAGCGCGCTGCGGCGAACTACTTCCTCGTGCTTGTAGAGAAGTAGCTGCATAATATGCAGCTCCGCTGGGGCAAGAGTAATGCTCTTGTCGCCGCTAAACAGAACGCCGCTTTCCGTATGCAGTCTCAGGTCGCCATAACTCGTATCGATGGGGTGGAATTCCACCGGGCGGCGCAGCAAGGCACGGACACGTGCCACCATCTCATCCATGGCAAACGGTTTGGGAAGGTAGTCGTCGGCACCGGCTTCGAGGCCTTCTAGCCGGTCATGCAGCGCATCGCGGGCCGTTAACACCAGGCAGGGCACGCTAAGGCCCGCGTTGCGCAACTTCTTGAGCAATAGCAGCCCATCGCCATCCGGCAAGCCGCGATCGAGCACCAGTGCCTGGTAGGGCATCTGCTGCACGGCAGCCCAAGCCGAATCAATGCGGTCGACCACATCAACGGCGATGCCAGCGGCCACCAACCCATTGCACATCAAATGCGCTAGCCGGTCGTGGTCCTCGATCAACAGTATGCGGCTCATCAGAAGGTATAAAGATAGCCAGCTAACACGGCGTTTTGGGTCGAACGATCCACTAGTGGACTATCTTTGATTTCGTCCGCCAGGCTCGTGACCTCAACACCTATCAGCACAGAGTGATGCTGGTCAAACTGGTACACGCCGCGCACCCCCGCCTCGATATTGACACCCGATTCCCCTGAATAGGCAGGGCGATCGAAGCGAACTTCACTATCGCGAACGCCGAAGTAGTAATCGATGTTCTTGTCGTTCTGCCAGGACGCTCCCACGTGTGGGGTTAGCATTATATGCTCGCCGAATTCCCACGTTCTCTCCAGGCCTAGGTCGAAGCGCTGCCCGTCGCTGTTGCCGGAGGCGTCGGTGAGCCATTCGGCGCTGACCTCGAACAGCTCGTTTTCCCACTCCACGTTGGCCCCCGCCCAGAAGCCCCCTTTGCGCTCGTTCATGCCGTTGAGAATTTTGGCGTCGCCTTGCTCGTAGCCGCTCTCATCGTACTGGGCGACGATACCGAAATTGAGCTGTTGTGAGTTGCTGATGACAAGACTCGGCAGTTTAAATTCGATTTCCGGACCGAAGACACTAATGTACCGGTTTTCGACCTGGAACAAGGGGAAGGGGGTGTTTTCCCTGTCGATACCGGCATAGGGGTCCTGTTCGCTTATTGCACCTATGCCCAATCCCCAAGTGGTTCCGTCTGAATATTCTTCGTCAGCGAACGCCAACGGAGAGGCAATAACAAGACCACCAATAAAGGTGGCGGTTGCCAATCTCATAGTGATGAGGCGGCCGTTCAGCAATAGCGACTGATGAGAACTCATGGTTGCACTCCTAGCATAGTGTGTAAGTGAGAACGGTATGGAAGTGCCATCATCAGGAGCGCTATCTTACGCGTTTCTTACTGGTGCCGGATTTTTTAAAACGTTACCTCAGTAAGAAATGAGAAAGGAAGGCAGGCCGATAGTGGTTCAAAAGAAATGCTTGATGTCGTTTTTCATCAACGAACAGAACATTTTGGAACAGGCCTGAATTATGTCACCTCCGACCAGAAAAATGTATTTCGGCATTATGATTGTCGTGATCGCCAGCGTTGCCGCGCTGGCGTGTATGCAGGCGGTGTCGTCGGAAAGCGATGCCGTCGCCGAACCGACGGCGCAGCCCTCACTATCCGTCAACGTGACGACCTTAGAATCTCAGACACTTCCGACGACGATTGCGGCCAATGGTGATATCGCGGCGTGGCAGGAGATCAGTATCGGCACCGAAATTAGCGGCCTGCGGCTGGTAGACGTCAAGGTAGATGTGGGTGATGAGGTTAGGGAAGGGCAAGTGCTGGCCGTTTATAACGACACCACGGTGCGCGCAGAGCTGGCGAGAAGCCGCGCCGCCGTGGCGGAAGCCGAAGCAACGCTTGCGGAAGCAACGGCCAACGCCCAGCGTGCCCGCGGTTTGAAAACCACCGGATCGCTTTCAGAACAGCAGATTCAGCGATATGAAACCGCCGAGCTCACCGCACGAGCGCGGCTAGATGTTGCACAAGCCGAGAATGAAGCTCAAGCGCTACGCCTGGCGCAGACGGAGGTGGTCGCCCCGGACGATGGCTTAGTTACCTCCCGTACAGCCACGGTAGGCGCTGTCATCGGCACTGATCAGGAGCTGTTTCGGTTGACGCGCCATGGTCGCCTGGAGTGGCGGGCAGAGGTCGCCGCGTCCGATCTGAATAAGCTGCGACCGGGCCAGACTGCCAGGGTCACCGTGCCCGGTGGATATGAGCTCGAAGGGCGCTTGCGCACCATCGCGCCGCTAGTGGACACCGCTACCCGCAATGGCCTGGTCTATGTCGACCTTCCAGTAAGCGACGTCGCCCGAGCGGGCATGTTTGCAAGGGGTAAATTCGAGCTGGGCACCCGCCAGGTGATGACGCTACCCCGCGCCGCGGTTCAGCTACGCGATGGCTTTGGCTACGTCCATCGCGTCAGCGATGAAGGCCAGATAACGGAGCAGAAAGTTGCCCTCGGCCAGCACACTGAGGATCGAATCGAAATTGTCTCAGGGCTTGAGCCCGATGACCGGGTGGTTGCCTCTGGCGGTGCGTTTCTCGGCAATGGTGACCAGGTGCGGGTGATTGAGACCGACGTCGAGGAGGGGGTATGACGTTGAATACCTCATCCTGGG
Source organism: Halomonas sp. A40-4 (assembly GCF_015767635.1). Classification (GTDB taxonomy): domain Bacteria; phylum Pseudomonadota; class Gammaproteobacteria; order Pseudomonadales; family Halomonadaceae; genus Vreelandella; species Vreelandella janggokensis. Next base: position 831,746 of record NZ_CP065230.1, read on the forward strand.
CGATTCGCAATCCTATTCCGGTGGTTCTGCTCTTCATCCTATTGACCTTCTGGGGGCTCATTTCCTTCCGAGGCTTGTTTATTCAGGACTTGCCGGATGTGCAGCTGCCCCTTGTGGAGGTCTCCGCCTCGTTGCCGGGGGCGGCCCCTGCCTTAGTGGAGAACGAGGTTGCCCGCAAGATCGAGGACGCCATCGCTACCATATCCGGCGTCAAAAACATCTCTACAACGCTGACGGATGGCAATGCCGACATTGCTATCGAATTCAGGCTGGAAAAGTCCTTGCAAGAGGCTCTTGAGGATGTGCGCGACGCGGTTGCTCGCATTCGCACGGAGCTACCCGCCGACCTGCGTGATCCAGTGATTCGGAAGGGTGAGTTTTTCAGTGAGCCGATTGTACGCTACGCGGTGACCTCCTCCGATCTAGACGATGAGGCACTCTCCTGGTTCGTCGATGACAAAATGACCAAGGCCGTCTTGTCGGTGCCAGGCGTTGGCTCGGTTCGGCGTATCGGCGGGGTCGATCGCGAAGTCCGCGTGGCATTGGATCCGGACCGCCTGCTGGCACTGAATACGACAGCGCTGGATATCTCACGCCAGCTGCGCCAGGCGCAGTTGGAGGCGCCCGGTGGACGTGTGGATGTCGGCGGCGCCGAACAGGCCGTGCGCATCATTGCCAACGCTGAATCCGCCGCCGAGCTGGCGGCAATGGAGCTGGCGCTCAGCGACGGTCGGCGCATTCGCCTTGATGAGGTGGCGACGGTTACCGATACCGTGGCCGAGCGGCGCTCGATGGCATTGCTTGATGGCGCGCCCGTCGTCGGCGTCGAGATGACCCGTGCCGAGGGGTACGGCGAGGTGGATGTGGCCGAGGGGGTGCAGTCTGCGCTCGCGGCGTTGCAGGTGCAATATCCCCATGTCGAGATCGAAGAGGCCTTCAATTTCGTCGGGCCGGTGCTGGAGAACTATCAAGGCTCCTTGCACATGCTATTCGAGGGGATGGCGCTGGCGGTGCTGGTGGTGTTCTGCTTCCTGCGCAATTGGCGGGCGACACTGATTGCGGCGGTCACGCTTCCTCTCTCGATCATCCCCACCTTCGCGTTCATGCACCTGATGGGCTTCACGCTCAATGTGGTGACGTTGCTGGCGCTCTCGCTGGTGATCGGGGTGCTGGTGGACGATGCTATTGTCGAGATTGAGAACATCGAACGGCACCTGCTAATGGGCAAGCCCCCGCGCCAGGCCGCCATGGACGCGGCGGCGGAAATTGGCCTGGCTGTCGTCGCCACCACCTTTACATTGATTGCCGTGTTTCTGCCCACCGCCTTCATGAGCGGCACCGTCGGGCAATTCTTCGTTCAGTTCGGTTGGACGGCCTCGGTAGCGGTGCTGTTTTCGCTGCTGGTGGCGCGCCTGCTGACGCCCATGCTGGCTGCATATCTGCTGCGCGCACCCCAACACCCCCCTCGCGATCCAGCTTGGATCAGCCACTATCTGGTCGTTGCCCGTTGGTGCCTGCGCCACCGTAAGACAACGCTCCTCGCGGCGGCGGCCTGTTTTGCAGGCGGTATCTGGCTGGCCTCGACCCTGCCGGGAACCTTCATACCCCCCGATGATAATTCCCAGACGCAGGCGACGCTCACCTTGCCGCCCGGTAGCACCTTGTCTGAAGCGGTGGCGCTTGCCGAGCAGGCACGCTCACGGCTGGTGACGCAACGGCATGTCGTCAGCGTTTTTGCGGCCATCGGTGAGAACTCCGGCAGCAGTGACTTTGATGTGACCTCTGTGGAACTGACCATTGGTTTGGCGGAACGCGCAACCCGCGCGGGCGTTACTCAGCAAGACATAGAGCAGCAGTTGCGCGTTGCACTCGCCACACTTCCCGGCGTGCGAACTCGCGTAGGCGACGAGGGGGATGGCTATGAGTTGGTGCTCGCCGGTGAGGATAGCCGGGTGCTTGAACTGCATGCTCGCCAAGTCGAGCGGGAGATGCGCGCTATTCCCGGCATCGGTGCGGTGAGTTCGACGGCCAGCCTGGTCAGGCCTGAACTCATTGTACGCCCTGATGTTGCCCGCGCCGCTGATCTTGGGGTCTCGGCTCAGGCCATCGCCGACACGCTGAGCATCGCAACCGTGGGCGACAACGCTGAGGACCTTCCTAAGTTGAACTTCAGCTCGCGTCAGGTGCCGGTGATGGTCCGACTGGCGGATGCCGCGCGGGAGGATATGGCGACCCTTAAACGGCTACCCGTGCCTGGCGCGAACGGACCCGTGCCGCTGGAGAGCGTGGCTACCTTTGAGTGGAGCAGCGGCCCTTCGGAAATTACCCGGCATGATCGTCTGCGCAACGTCAATTTCGAGGTGAGCCTGCAAGGGCAGCCTTTGGGGGAAATCGAACAGGCCGTGCAGGCACTGCCCAGTTTACGTCAGTTGCCGCGCGGCGTGTTTCAGGCCGCAGAAGGCGATGCGGAGGAAATGGAGGAGCTTGCCTCAAGCTTCGGTATTGCCATGCTGACCGGCGTGCTGTGTATCTACATGGTGCTGGTGCTGCTGCTCAAGGATTTCACGCAGCCGGTCACCATTCTGGTGGCGCTGGTGCTCTCCATCCCCGGGGCTTTCCTGGCGTTGTTCCTCACGCAGACGCCCGTGTCGCTGCCCGCCATGATCGGATTGATCATGCTGATGGGCATCGCCACCAAGAACTCGATCCTGCTGGTCGACTACATCATTATCGCCCGCCGGGTGCATGGGTTGGAACGCGTGGACGCCATTCTTGATGCCTGCAAAAAACGTGTCCGGCCCATCGTGATGACCACCATTGCCATGGGGGCGGGCATGATGCCGATCGCCTTGGGCTGGGCGGGCGATCCCAGCTTCCGGGCTCCCATGGCCTTTGTGGTCATTGGTGGGCTGCTCACTTCAACGCTTTTGAGCCTGCTGGTTATCCCGGTGGTGTACAGCTACGTGGATGACATCGGCAATATCCTGGGGCGGTTCAAGCTGCGCCCAAACCACGCAACGCAAACATCGGAGTAGAAATTGTCATGAAACAGATCGAAAAAAAACTAAAGAGTCTGACAATGGGACGCCGCAGTTTTCTAACTGGCGCGGCGGCACTTGGTGTTGGTGCCGGGTTGTCTGCGCCTGCCATTATCTCCAGTGCTGCTGCGACAGAGAAATCGGTCATCGCATTGCGAGACCAGGATCTGCCATTTATCGCCACGGAAGAGACCTATACTACCGAGGAACTGATCGCGCTGAACGCGATTAACGATCAACACGTAGAGTACCTCAGGGAAACGGGTCTTGCAGAACTTGGCCCTGGCCGCATCGGCGCAATGGATAAGGCGGGGATCAATGTTCAAATCCTCTCCGCGCATACGCCGGGCGTGCAGAATGTCCCTGGTCAGGAGGGCATCGATTTCGCCTATCGTCTCAACAAGATGATTGCCGATGGCCCGATGGCCACCTACCCGGGGCGGTACCAGGCCTATGCAACCTTGCCTCTGCAGAACCCGGAAGCATCAGCGGACGAACTGGAACGCGCCGTTCGGGAAGATGGCTTTCTGGGGGCCATGACCAATGGATTCATTGGCAACAAATTCCTCGACCACCCGGATTTCGAGCCCCTTCTGGCGCGCGCCGAGGCACTTGATGTGCCGATATACCTGCATCCAGGCTTCCCCCCGGAAGACGTGTTCAATATTTATTACAACACCATGCGGCCAGGGTATGACCAATTGTTCCAGAACTACATTTTCAGCGGTTCAGGATATGGATGGCATCAGGAGGTGCTGACTCAATGTCTTCGACTGATCATCACTGGGGTGTTCGATAAATTTCCTAAACTGCAGATGATTATCGGCCATATGGGAGAGGGCCTGCCGTTCTACTACGAGCGTATAGTGGGTGATATGAGCGAGTCGACTGAAGACTCGCTGAACAAGCCTATCGGGCAATACTTCAGTGACAATTTCTGGTATACAACCAGCGCATTCTTCCAGGATGAACTGCTTCATCTTTTGCTGAGGTACATCAGTGTGGATCGGGTGATGTTTGGAACGGATTACCCGTTTGCAGACATGAAGCAAGGCACCGACTGGTTTAGAGCGGTGGACCTGCCCCGTGACGCCAAGGAAAAAATTGCGTTCCGAAATGCAGAAAAGCTGTTTGGAATAAAGGTCTGACGCACCGGCTCGGGATCGAATGATGCCGATTGGTTTTGGTGTCAGCGGGGCCATAATCGGAGATCACTTTGGCTGTCGCTCAAGGGTACAGCAAAAGGATGCCAAGCAAGGCCCCTTGCCTCCTTGCGCCCCTACCCGCTGCTAGAGGCTTCCACCTATTTTGATCGCTCGAAGCAAGCCGGTGTGAGCGTCATGACGCTGATAACCTAATCATCGCGGCTTAGTGACTTTGCCGGGTCCTCTGCAATAACAACCAGTTCCCGGTCATTTTCCAGCGTTGCCAGGGCAACTTGATAGCAGTCTTCGATATGACGGTTGCCCATCATCTTCATGGCGGTGTAGCTGATGCCGCCTGCCACGGCGCTGCCAACGAAGGGTACGAACTTGGAGACGCCTTTTGCAGCGACCCTGACGCCCATCTTCTGTAGCAGCATCACGATCAGCTTTTTGGTGATGTATTTCCCCGCCATCTTGCTGCCCGTGTTGGAAATGGCCGTCATCACGAACAGCTTGGCTTCGGTATCCAAACCTTCGATTTGGTCAGGCGTTAGCCCGAACTGGTGATTAATCCTGGGGATCAGCCGCATCAAGATGGCGACGTCTGAGCCTACATCCACCCCCGGCAGGGGGATGATCGGCGCGCCGGCTGAAAGGCGTGAGCTGTTCGTGACCATTGCCTGGCACGACTGCTTGATGGCATCCAGGTCTTCCCGTGACGTGATCATCATGCGTTTCTCCTTCTCGCGAATGATAGGCGCTTGGCTAACGGCGAGCAGAGACGAGAGAACCGCTATGTTAACCACCCAAAACGTTTAGTTTCTATAGGTAATCTATGCGTATCAGTATGCTATTAAACGGCGGTAAACCGCCATGGCCTTCCTGGTCATTGGCGAATTGATCACGTCTACGCTTCTGAGCCAGCTAGTGATTCCCGTTGTCTACCGTGGTGTCGATGATATCGTGAATTTGCTGCACCGCTCGACGACGAACCGGCGCGAGACAATAAGGGCCGAGGTTGATTAACATGGGGCTCTAGCAAGGAAAGCGACTAATGCGAACAGAAAAAGACAAGATGCTAGCAGGAGAACTCTATAATCCTGCTGACCCGGTATTGAGAAAAGAGCAGGAGGAAGCAAGGCGCAAAGTGAGGCAGTACAATCAAGTACTGGAAACCGACGCTCAGCGCTTGAAAGCGTTAAAAGAGTTATTTGGCTCTACAGGGGAGTGTCTTTATGTAGAGCCCAATATTCGCCTGGACTATGGATATAATATTCATGTTGGTGAAAACTTCTTTGCCAATTTCGACTGCATACTGTTGGATGTTTGTGAAATACGCTTTGGCGATAACTGCATGCTGGGGCCGAATGTGCAGATTTATACGGCCACGCATCCCCTCGATCCGCATGAGCGCAATGCGGGTAAAGAGTACGCAAAGCCGATTAGGTTTGGAGATAACGTCTGGATTGGTGGCGGTGCCATTATTAACCCGGGCGTTAGCGTAGGCAATAACGTTGTTATTGCGTCGGGTGCCGTCGTTATTAAGGATGTGCCGGATAATGTGGTGGTCGGCGGTAATCCTGCTCGGGTAATTAAAAACATTGAAGTTGATAGAGCGTAATATTGAGTTAGCGTTGCAGTAAGGAGTTGTCTTCACCTCTCTTTGCTTTATCCATATCAGTTGGAGTCAATGGAAGAATGCACTGCAGTGCGTCAGCAAACAGTGCATTTGCCAGTTAGAAGGCTAGAGGAAAGGGCTTACATTTTACTGAGCATCTCGACCGCCTGATCGAAGTGTCCGTCGCGCTCCGCCCAACGCAGGAATTTTACGTTCTCCACCAGGATTTCCTTGGGCGTGGGTTGCTTTTGAAACAGTGTCATGACCTCTTCCATATAGTCATTAAGCGGCATATAGCCTTCGCGGGTCGACTGCCCAGGTGTCAGCTCCGTCTGTACCGCAGGTGGGGCCAGCTCGATGAGTTCAACCTTGCCCTTGAGCTGCTCGCGGAGCGAGATCGTATAGGAATGGATGGCTGCCTTGGTGGCGTTGTAGGTAGGCGTGCCGCTTAACGGCACAAACGCCAGCCCTGAGGAGACATTCACGATGGCGGCGTACGGTTGGTTGACCAGGTGGTCGGTCAGGGCATTGGTCAGTCGGATCGGGCCGAGCAGATTGGTGACGATCGTCTGTTCGGCATCAATGATGTCATGGGTGCTGGTCAAGTCCTCGCGGCGCATGATGCCCGCATTGTTGATCAAAACGTTGAGCCTGGAATGCTCGGCGACGACGCGCTCCGCAAAGGTGGTAATGGCCGTTGGGTCTTCGACATCGAGGGCCATTGCGTGCATGTCATGCTGGCCTGCAATGGTTTCCTCTAGCGGCTCCATGCGCCGCCCGGCGACGATCACAGTGTTGCCCAGCGCGTTGAATCGCAAGGCTAGTTCGCGGCCAATCCCGGAACCACCGCCGGTAATGAGCATGGTATTGCCTGATGTTTTCATGGTTAACGCCTCCATTTCTGAATAACTCGGTATGACGAATGCCTTCGGCGTGGGTGTGATCGCCGAGCTGCCCCAGTGTTAATCATTCAGTGACGGCGGGGCTTGCCAGCCCATGCGCAAAACTTGCCTAATCCTGTAAGTGCAGCGAGTTTCCTGTTGATGGATGCTAACGTTGATCAACAGGCGGCGAGAGGAAAGCAGATGAATTCACTCAAACAGGCGGTTCAAGTCTATGCCAAGCACCACGCCAATCACGATGGCTTGGTGTTCACCTCAGTGTCCGGGCTTAGCATGATGTGCGTCGAAACCCCCGCCAGTGATTTGCAATCGGTCTACAAACCGCTGGTTTGCCTGGTGTTACAGGGGGCAAAGCGGATGACGGTCGGGCACCAGACCCGAGTGGTCGCTGGTGGGGAGTCGGTGCTCGTGAGCGCGGATATGCCGGTCGTCGGACGGATTATCCAAGCCAGTCAGGACGAGCCCTACCTGGCCGTTGCGATTGACCTGGATAGAAGAATATTGCGCGAGCTTACCGCGCATATGGGCAGCACCCGCACCCAGCGCCCATCCGAGATGCAGACACTATTCGCCGAAGACACTGAAGCCGAGTTGATTGACTGCGCATCCCGGCTGATAAAACTGCTGGATCGCCCCGATTCCGCGCCGCTTCTGCGTCCCGGCATCATGCAGGAGCTGCATTATTGGCTGCTCTCGGGGCCTCACGGCAATGCACTGCGTGAGATTGCCGATCCGGATAGCTACGCAAGCCGCCTCGCGGCCGCTATCGAGATTCTCAGAGCTAACTACACGTCACGTGTGCCGGTGGAACAGTTGGCGACTGAGGCGGGCATGAGTCTTAGCTCGTTTCACAAGCATTTCAAACACATGACGTCGCTAACGCCGGGCCAATACCAGCAGCGGCTGCGCTTGATCGAAGCACGCCGCCTGATGCTTGACGAAGGTGTGACCGCGAGCAATGCCGCCTTTGAAGTCGGGTACGAGAGTGTCTCTCAGTTCACTCGCGAATACGGTCGCCTTTTCAAGATGCCACCAAAGCGTGACGCGCTGCGCTTGCAGAAAACTATCGGGGCCGCCAGTAGAAGCGCTGCTCAGCCGAGATGAGTAGGCGCTTGAGTTATCAGGGTGTTTACTCGGGTAGCTTGGCAATGACCTTGATTTCAAAGTCGAACCCCGCCAGCCACGTCACGCCGACCGCGGTCCAGTTCGGGTAGGGTTTTTCCGGAAACGCGCGCCTTGGCTTCCAACCAGATAGGGAATTGGGCTTCCGGGTCGGTATGGAAGCTCGTCACATCGACGATATCGTCGAAGCTTGCCCCCGCTGCTTCAAGGACACTGTGTAGATTGTCGAAGGCAAGCTGCACCTGAGATGCAAAGTCCGGCTCGGGGGAGCCGTCTTCACGACTGCCGACCTGGCCCGACACAAACAGAAAGTCGCCCGAGCGGACGGCGGCGGAATAGGTGTTCTGCTCATAAAGCGCCTGGCGGCCCTGGGGAAAAACGACGTCTCGCTTAGCCATGTGAATCTCCTTCAGTGGTCGAATTCGACCGGTGAGTTACGGTGATATCACTTTAGGCCTGTCTTTGTGGTGGATAAACGGGGGATTCTGTTCAACATTGTTTGTAGTTTTCAAACAATCACGAGGTGCTTGTCGCAACCATGGATCGTTTCAATGCAATGCAGGCCTTTGCTCGGGTGGTGGAGACGGGCAGCTTTACCAAGGCGGCTGACACACTTCACATGAGCAAGACCAGCGTGACGCGGCTCGTGCAACAACTGGAAGCGCGCCTGCGCGTCAAGCTGCTCAATCGCACCACCCGCAAGGTTAACGTCACGGCGGACGGTGCCGCCTACTACGAGCGCGTCATCAAGCTGCTGGCTGATATGGATGATGCCGAAACCAGCCTGTCCAACGCCTCGGTGTTGCCTCGCGGCCGACTGAGAGTAGATGTGCCCAGCCCTTTCGCTCGCATGATCCTGATTCCTGCCTTACCTGCTTTTCACGCTCAATATCCCGATATTCAAATCGATATGGGCGTCAGTGATCGCATGGTGGATTTAATCGATGAAAGCGTGGACTGTGTGGTGCGGGGCGGAGAGCTTACCGATTTATCTTTGATGGCACGTCGCGTGGGTGATCTGACGCTGGGTGTTTACGCTGCACCAAACTATCTAAAACGGGCAGGTGTTCCTTCGCACCCCCAAGAACTGTCGCTCCCGCCTCACTACATTGTCGGTTTCAGATGGGCACGCACAGGCTCTGCCTTTCCCTATGCCCTGCACCGCAACTCAGAGCGTGTCACCGTGCAGGGGCGCTATGTGATCTCGGTCGACGATGGCAATGCTGGGCTTGCCGCGGGCCTGGCGGGGCTCGGCGTTATTTGGTTGCCTGATTATATGGCTAGGGATCACGTATCTTGCGGCGAGTTGGTACGTTTGTTTGATGATTGGCACTTGGAGCCGATGCCAATGTACATCGCCTTTCCACCCAATCGACACGTCAGTGCCAAGCTGCGTGTGTTCATCGATTGGGTCGTCGAGTTGATGGCGCAGCATGCGCCCGTCATGGGGTAAAAGCGGCTTGGTCGATCGTGCACTCTCTGCGTTATGCTAGGCGGTTTCGCCATGTGGTGTGAAACGACTCAAACGGAGTTTGTACGCTTATGATCAACCCCCGGGGGCTTACCCGCATTCCTCTCCGACATGCCACCTTTATTGCCTGTTTGTTGCTGTTGGCGATCTCGCTGATTGGGCTGATGTTTTCAATGATGTGGCTGTGGGGCGTGGTGGTCTTCGGCCTGCTGTCGGCGCTTGGGGTCCACGATGTACGTCAGCGTCGGCGTACCGTTAGCCGTAATTACCCCATCCTGGCCCACCTACGCTATATCCTTGAGTCGATAGGCCCGGAGGTTCGGCAGTATTTTATCCAGTCGGACTTGGACGCGCGGCCTTTCTCGCGGGAACAGCGGGCGGTGGTCTATCAGCGTGCCAAGAATGAAAGCGACAAGAAGCCGTTTGGCTCGTTGTTGGACATGTATCAGCCGGGCCATGAATGGATCAATCATTCCCTTCAACCCAGCACTATCGACGATCACGATTTTCGTGTTCAGGTGGGCGGCAGCCGCTGCCGTAAGCCCTATTCCACCAGTGTGTTCAATGTTTCGGCGATGAGTTTTGGTTCGCTGTCGGCCAATGCGATTGAGGCGCTTAATGCCGGAGCGCACAAGGGTGGCTTTTATCACGATACCGGTGAGGGATCGATCTCCCGCTACCATCGCAAGCACGGTGGTGATTTGGTGTGGGAGATAGGCTCGGGCTACTTCGGCTGCCGTAACGACGATGGAACCTTCAGCGAGGAGCGCTTTGCGGCGAATGCCTGCGACGATCAGGTGAAGATGATAGAGATCAAGCTTTCCCAGGGGGCAAAGCCCGGTCATGGAGGCATTCTGCCAGGCGCCAAGGTGACTGCTGAAATCGCTGAGGCGCGGGGCGTACCGATAGGCGAGGATGTTGTCTCACCCGCCGCCCATACGGCGTTTTCAACGCCGCTGGCGTTAATGCATTTTATCGCCCGCCTGCGTGAGCTTTCCGAAGGTAAACCGGTGGGCTTCAAGCTGGCGATTGGCCATCCATGGGAGTGGTTTGCCATTGTCAAAGCCATGCTTGAAACCGGCGAGCGGCCGGATTTTATTGTGGTTGACGGAGGCGAGGGCGGCACAGGGGCAGCGCCGCTGGAATTTATCAATCGGCTCGGGGTACCGCTAACCGAGGCGCTGACTCTGGTTCACAATACGCTGGTGGGTGCTGGGCTGCGTGACGAAATTCGCATTGGAGCGGCGGGCAAGATCATGTCCGGTTTTCATATTGCCCGCACTATCGCCCTGGGAGCCGATTGGTGCAACGCCGGTCGAGGCTTCATGTTTTCACTGGGGTGTATTCAGGCGCTCAACTGCCATACCGATAAATGCCCCAGCGGGGTGGCAACCCAGGACCCGAAGCGGGGGCAGCATTTGGATGTCGCCGATAAGTCTGAACGGGTCTATCACTACCACCGCAACACCCTAAGAGCGTTGGCAGAGATGCTGGCCGCCGCCGGGCTTGGTCATACCAGTGAGCTGGGCCCAGAGCACATTATCCGGCGGGTGTCAGAAAATGAGATTCAATCCTACGATCAGCTTTTCACGTTCTTGAAGCCTAACGAGTTGCTGACCGGGAACTGCCATCACACAGTCTTTGAGCACTACTGGGAAAACGCCCGGTCAGATTCGTTCTTACCGCCTTCGCGGATTGCTCAATTGCGTTTCACTAAACTGGAGTGAACGGCATAACGGCTAGACGCCAATCATAAGATGCATTGCGTTGTGCTACCTACGCTCGACTCAACCGGTGGCGTAGTTTGGGCAGCGTGCGCGAGACAGGGGGCAGACGGGTGGCCATGACGAGCGCGCCAATGGCCGCATACATTGCCCATTCGCCCATATCGGCGCGTACCACCCAGAAAAAGTGCAGCAGAACGAGGCCCAAGATAGCGTAGGAAAATTTGTGCAGTGGCTTCCAGCGTTTGCCCAGGCGACGCATCGACCATTTGTTGGACGTTGCCCCGAGTACGGCCAGGCCGATTAGCGCGATCATGCCGACGATAATATACGGGCGCTTGACGATTTCGCTGCCCAGCAGTGCCCAGTTAAGCCCCAGAATAAACAGCGCGTAACTGAGCATATGCAGGGTGGCGTAGGCGAGCGTCCACAAACCCAACTGGCGCCGGATCAGCGCGAAGCCTTTCCAGCGGGTTAGCTTGGTCAGCGGCGTCAGGCTGAGGGTAAACAGCAGCATCCACAGCCCGCCAATCCCGATGTTGAGCAGCAGGTAGCGCCCTGGCTCCGGGCCAGCGGCGTTGTTCGCCACCTGCCAACTCCAGACTATCAGCGGCGCGAGTGCAGCGAGAAACACTGCCACCCGCCAGGCCAACCATTTGCGCTGCGTTGCCATCAGTAGTGCTTCCTCAAGTCCATGCCCGCATAGAGCTCGGCGACTTCATCTTCGTAGCCGTTGAACATCCGGGTGTCGATGGTATTGGAGTTGAAGAGGGTGTTGGGTAGGCGGCGCTCGGTTGCCTGGCTCCAGCGGGGATGGTCCACATTGGGGTTAACGTTGGCGTAAAAGCCGTACTCATCCGAGGCAATCTTCTGCCAGGAGTTGACCGGTTGTTCTTCGACCAGCGAGATGCGCACAATCGACTTGATGCTCTTGAAGCCGTACTTCCAGGGAACCACCAGCCGCAAGGGGGCGCCGTTCTGGTTGGGCAGTTCGCGGCCATACATGCCCATGGCCATTATCGTCAATGGGTGCATGGCTTCGTCCAGGCGCAGGCCTTCCACGTAGGGCCAGTCGATGATCGAGAAGGATGAACGCTGACCGCGCATCTGCTCCGGGTCGACCAGGGTTTCAAAACGTACGTACTTGGCTTTGCTGGTAGGATCGGCGCGCTTGATGATTTCGGCCAGCGGGATGCCCAGCCAGGGAATCACCATCGACCACGCTTCGACGCAGCGCAGGCGGTAAATGCGTTCTTCAAACTGCGACGGTTTGACCAGGTCCTCAAGCGCAAAACGTCCGCCGTTGTTCACCTCACCGTCGACCACCACGCTCCACGGCTGGGTTTCCAGGCTACCCGCATGGCGGGCAGGGTCGCCCTTGTCGGTGCCGAATTCAAAAAAGTTATTGTATTGGCTGGCGTCATCAAAGGGCGCGAGCTTGTCCTTTTCAGGGTCGCTTGGGGTGATGGCATCCCACTTGGCGTCGCTGATCTTTTCTTTCAGCCAACCGGGGGCATCGCCTTCGGGAACGTCCGAATAGTCGTCGGCGGCGGCCTGGGCACCACCAGAGAGCGCGAGCCCTGCCCCCAGGCCTGCCATGCCGCCCATAAAGCGCCGTCGGGATAGGTAGATAGACTCGGGCGTGACATCGGATTCGTGCAAGTCACTCGGTTTGGCAATCTTTATAAGCATTGGATGCCTCCTGTGGGGGTAAGCCGTCGACAGAGGGTGGCTGGGTTCGCTATAACATCAGCATCGTTTTAAAGCATACGCATTCGACGCTGAATTGGATGAAGGGTTCTACATAACTTGTATGCAAAAGCTTATAAAAACAAGTTGCAGGTGATCTTTTTCTTGCCGAGCGGGTGTAACGATGAACGCTGGCTCGGTCATCCTATTCAGTAGACAGTTTCAAAACCTTATTGCTCTGACCGACTGACAAGGAAAACCATGGCTTCAAAACGCCGTGAACTGGTGTCGTTAATTGAACAGGGAACACTACCGCCCGAGCAGGTGGCGCGCGCGGTGGACGTTGCCGAGTTGTCTCCTTCCTCCCGGGCCTGGGCCGTGCTGATTGATCGGCTGCTGTTATGGCTAGGCGGGCTGGCGCTGGCTTTCGCAGTGCTGTTTTTCATCGCGTATAACTGGGCAGAGATGGGCCGCTGGCCGCGTTTTGCACTGGTGCAGGTGGCGCTGGTGTTGGCAGCCGGGGTTGCCGTTTGGGGCACTACTCGGCGGTTGATCTTTAGGGTTGCGATAATGGCAGCGTGCCTGCTGGTCGGGGTGCTCTTGGCGTTGTTGGGTCAGGTGTATCAAACCGGCGCTGACCCATGGCAATTGTTCTTTGCTTGGGCGGTGCTTACGCTGCCCTGGGTTTGGGTGGCGCGTTTTGAAGTGCTCTGGGTGTTGTGGCTCGGGCTGCTTAACGTGTCGCTTTGGCTTTATTTTCGAACTTGGGGCGGGGCGCTGGATATTTGGTTTATCAGCAGTGATGCCATTTTCTGGTGGCTATTTGCGCTCAATACTTTCGCACTTGCTGTGTGGGAGTGGGGGCTACAGCGCAGGGGCTGGCGCTCGAGTCGTTGGGGGATACGCTTATTGGCGCTGGGAAGTGGGGTGACTGTCACGTTCCTGATGATGACATGGATCGTCAATTCGGCGTCTTTTGCACCGACGCTAGTGGTTTACCCGCTGTGGTTGTTGGCCCTGTATAGCATGTATCGCCTCTGGCGCCCCGATTTACTGTTGGTGGCGGGGGGCTGTGTATCGGTGATTAGTGTCGTGACGTTACTGATGGCCAGGTTCTTGATAGGGAAGGACGAGTGGCAGGCGGGCAGTATGCTGATGCTTGCGCTTGTGGTGTTAGCACTGGGGGCTGGGGCCGTGGTGTGGTTGAAGCGTTTACACTTGGAGGTTACCCAATGACGCGCGAAACGACACCTCTAATCATCCGGTTGGATCAGGCGGGTATCCCGTTAAACGAGCACGACACAGCAGCATCCCCGGAAGTGCCTTGGTTTGTACGCCTGTTGCAGGCATTTTCCGGTTGGCTGGCGGCGTTGTTCCTGCTTGGCTTTATCGGCCTGGGGGCTATGTCGGTGGTGGAAAGTTCGACGGCGTCGATGGGGCTGGGAATCGCCATGATCGTTGCCGCGTTTGCATTATTACGTGCGGCTCGCAGTGATGTGCTTGAACACTTGGCGCTGGCAGTGAGTTTGGTCGGCCAACTGTTAGTGGCTTGGGCATGGGTGATGGTCTGGGAAACGTCTGCTTATCTCTGGTGGCCACTGTTGGGTTTGCAGGTCGTGCTGGCGCTGGTCATGCCGAGTCTGGTTCATCGAAGCTTTTCTGCCTTTGCCGCCAGCTTGGCGCTGTATATGGCCTTGGCGATGAGTGCTTTGGACCAAGCCGCGAGCGGGCTGGTGCTGTTGGCGCTTACGCTGTTCTGGCTGAATGAGTTTCGCTGGCCCAGGCATATCAGAAGTGTCCAGGCCTGGGGCTATGGCCTCTTGGTGGGCCTGCTGGTATTGCAGGGAGTCGCGCATGTCGGGCAGCCGTTATTGATTCAATTTGAAAGTCACAGTACAGGCACCGGAGGGTGGTTGGCGCCGTGGTTGAATACCCTCGTATTAGCGCTGACGCTGGCACTGCTGCTGCAAAGGGTTTTCAAAACGCAACCGCGGCATTGGAGCGTCTTTGTAGGGGTTGCCGCGTTGCTCTTGATGTCTCTATACGTACCAATGGTTGTGCAAGGTGTCGTGGTGATGTTGCTGGGGGTTGCTATAGGTCATCGCCTACTGATGGGGCTAGGTGTGCTGTCGCTGCTGGTGGGGATGGGCAGCTATTACTACTGGCTGGATACGACGCTACTCATCAAGGCATTAACGCTGTTAGTGATAGGGGTACTGTCTTTCGTGCTGCGTTGGGTGCTGCGCAAGTCACTGCGTGTGTGGCATGGCGCCATCACACCGCGGGAGCCCAGGTCATGATGCTTAGTGCCAAGTGGAGCCGCGTTGTCATTATTGTGACCACCTTGCTGATTCTTGCGGTGGTCAACTGGGCAATTTGGGAGAAAGAGCGCCACCTGGCCGAGGGTGACATCGTTTACCTTGAGCTGGCGCCCGTCGACCCGCGTTCACTGATGCAGGGTGACTATATGGCGCTCAATTTTGAGTTGAGTAATGCTATTCAGCGCGCACTTCGTCAGCACCACGAAGAAGGCACCCCAAAGGCAAAGAATGGTGATGTCATTGTGCGCCTGGATGAACAGCGTATCGCCCACTTTCAGCGCCTGGATGATGGCACCTCTTTAGCCGACGACGAACAGCAACTGCGCTATCGGATTCGTAATGGCCAAGTGCGCTTTGCCACTGATGCCTTCTTTTTCCAGGAAGGTCATGTTGAACGCTACGAGCCTGCCCGTTACGGCCGTTTTCGTATCAATGAAGATGGCGAACCCTTACTGGTTTCTCTCCATGATAGTGAGCTTAATCTGCTGGGAGCGTCGGCTCGGTAATCTCCCATGTCAGTATTCAGAACCAAGCGCGGCATAGCGTTCGGCAAGAAAATCCAGCAGCGCTCTGACCGAAGGCAGTAAGCCGCGTCGCGATGGGTAAACCGCATGAATGACTTCCCGCCGTGGTTCCCACTCGGGCACTACTTGCACCAACGTTTTTGACCTGAGCGAATCTCCCAGCATCAAGCTAGGCAGTTGCACCACGCCGACGCCAGCTAAAGCCGCTTTATAGAGCGCGGTCATGTCAGTGGTAATAAAGCGCGGTGAATGTTCCACCACACTCTCGTCACCGTCCCGCTGCAAGCGCCAAACATGCGGTTCTTCCGGCCGCGCCCGGCTTAAGCTGGGCAGGTTGGCGAGCATCTCGGGGGTAGAGGGTACGCCATGCTGCTCAAGCAGTGCCGGACTTGCTACCAGGCATTGGCCTCGATCCGACAGCACTTTAAGAATCAGGTCGCTGTCTTCAAGGGGGAAGGGGCGGGCACGCAGGGCGATATCCATACCCTCAACGAGCGGCTCAATGCGCCGATTGGTGCCTTCGAGATGAACCTCTACCTCGGGATAAAGGGTCATGAAGTCCGCCAGCATGGCACTCACGTGAAAGCTCAACAGCCCGGTGGGGCAGCTTATACGGATAACGCCGCAAGGGGCCTGCTTGCTCTCTTCAATGAACTGTTGGGCGGCTTCCGCTTCCACCAGCATCGCCTTGCAGTGCTGGTAATAACGTTGGCCAATATCGGTAAGCGTCAGGTGGCGGGTCGAGCGGTGCATCAGGCGAACATGCAACTGATTTTCTAGTTCGCCCACGCGCCTGCTCAGCTTGGATTTTGCGATGCCTAAGGCACGCCCCGCTGGCGAAAAACCACCGTGGTCGACGACCTTCACAAAGTAATACAGATCGTTAAGGTTGGGGGCCGTCATGTGTGTTCTCCCTATGCAACGCTGTGTCCTAATTTCTTTATCTAATCCTCGAATAAGCGGAATACACTCTATAAAGCATGTGGAAACGCATGTTGGCACTTCATTAGCCACTGCTCACGCAGCCTTGTAGATAAAAAGGAGTACATCATGGCCAAGCCCTATGTTCGTCTTGATAAAGAAAATGCCGCTGTTCTGTTGGTAGATCACCAAACCGGGTTGCTGTCGCTAGTACGTGACATTGATCCGGATCGTTTTAAAAATAACGTATTAGCGCTGGCGGATCTGGCTAAATATTTTGGACTGCCCACCATTCTCACCACGAGTTTTGAAGACGGTCCCAATGGCCCTCTGGTGCCCGAACTGAAAGCGATGTTTCCAGACGCCCCCTACATCGCACGTCCTGGGCAGATCAATGCCTGGGATAACGAGGATTTCGTTAGCGCCATAAAAGCAACGGGCAAAAAGCAGTTGATCATCGCCGGTGTGGTAACCGAAGTGTGTGTGGCTTTCCCGGCGCTCTCTGCTCTTGAAGAGGAATTTGACGTCTTCGTGATTACCGATGCTTCGGGCACCTTTAATGAGCTCACTCGTGATGCCGCCTGGGACCGTATGTCCACTGCAGGCGCACAACTGATGACATGGTTTGGCGCAGCCTGTGAGCTGCATCGCGATTGGCGCAATGATGTAGAAGGTCTCGGCACGCTGTTTGCCAACCACCTACCTGACTACCGTAATTTAATGAATAGTTACAGCACGCTGACCAGCAAGTAAATCGTGCCCATGACGGGGGCGAGTGCGCCTCCGTCATGGCTTTTCAGGATGGCACCCACCGCGTGTCCATTGGTGATGGAAGATCAAAATGATCTCTGAATCTCTTGCAGCTCCACCTAGCGAGTCGAGGGCGATCACACTGAAGATATGCCATCGTGTAAAGTCCGATGCCCGGGCCGAGTACGAGTCATGGTTAAAAAGAATTATTCATGTGGCCGCTCAGTATCCGGGGCATCTAGGCGTGCATATTTTGCGCCCTGCTGAGGGGCACAATGACTATGAAATCGCGCTAAGGTTTGCCTCCCATGCCGATGCAGGAAGATGGCTTGAGTCTGCCGAGCGAAAAGCACTGATCAATGATGCGTTACCTGCTTTTCGGGAAGAGGAGGTAATCGAGATTCAGAGCGGTATCGACTACTGGTTTTCGCCACCTAGTGCGCCCACCAACAAGCAGCCTGTGCGCTGGAAACAGTGGCTCGTGACCACCTCGGTTATCTGGCCGCTTACCCTTCTGGTTCCTGTTCTTTTGACACCGCTTTTTGCACTGCTCCCCTGGCTGAGTACGTGGGGGATCAGGCACGGTATCGTCGCGGCCAGCGTGGTAGGGCTGGTGGTCTATGTGGTGATGCCTCGCGTCGTCCGTCTGGTCGCCCCATGGATGTTTCGCTGATATGGATTAACGTAATAGAAGCAAGTACTGGCAGTTGACTGCCTCATACAACCAGGCACACGACATCGTTGTCTGCCTCTCACTGCTGGAGGAAAATCCTATGAGCTGGATGCCTGATTTAGAGCCCAAATGCCCATCCGCCGGTAGCGTGAATGATATCGAGACACTGATTGTTCCCCGTGCTCGGGACCTGGGTGGTTTCGAGGTGCGCCGTGCGCTTCCTGCTCCTAAACGCCAGATGGTGGGACCTTTCATCTTTTTTGATCAGATGGGGCCCGTTGAGTTTCTGAAGGGTGAAGGCATTGATGTTCGCCCCCATCCGCATATTGGGCTTGCCACGGTGACGTACCTGTATCAGGGGGCGTTCCAGCATCGCGATAGCCTGGGTACTGACCAAATGATCCGTCCTGGCGCGGTTAATTGGATGGTGGCGGGCAATGGGGTCACCCACTCTGAGCGCACCAGTGCGATCACTCGCCAGCACAAACACCCGCTATTAGGTGTTCAGACCTGGGTAGCGCTCCCTGAGACGCATGAAGACAAGCCAGCCAGCTTTGAGCATCACAGCGAGGAAGCAATGCCGATACTTAAAGGCGAGGGCAAGGAAGTGCGCCTGATTTTGGGTACGGCATGGGGAGAACGGGCGCCGGTAGAGACCTTCTCCGAAATGTTTTATGCGGATGCGATATTGCAGCCAGGCGCAAAGCTACCGTTACCGGATAATCATGAAGATCGAGGTATTTATGTGATGTCCGGCAGTGTCCTTATCGCAGGCGAGACCTTTGAGGCTGGCCGCATGATGGTCTTCCGACCGGGCGACCCGATAACAGTGGTGGCAGGAAAAGCGGGTTCTCGGTTGATGTTACTGGGAGGCGAAACCCTGAATGGGCCACGGTATATCTCTTGGAATTTCGTCGCCTCTTCCCGTGAAAAACTGGAGGCTGCCAAGCAGGCTTGGGTAGAAGCGGATTTTGAGCATGGTCGCTTTCGCCTTCCCCAGGGCGATGATGCGGAATTTATTCCTTTCCCAGGGCAGCCTGGAACATAAAACCAAAAGCTAGCTGCCCAAGGCAGCTAGCGGGTTAGCTCAAAAGTGAGCTTCAGGCGGGCATCTTTCCAAAACGTCCAGAGTTGAAATCATCGATTGCCGCAATGATTTCATGCTCGCTGTTCATGACAAAAGGTCCGTGACCTACGACTGGCTCATTCAGCGGCTCACCACTGAGCAGCAGAAAAGAGGTGTCGTTATTGGCTTCGATGCTCATTGCTTCTCCTTCCCTTGAGAGTTCGACAACCTGTGCTTCCCGAACTACCTGTTCGCCATTGACCTGTACGGTGCCATGCAGTACCACCAGAAGCGTCGTCCAACCGGTGGGTTGGTTCAGCGTGGCGACTTTGCCGCCTTTTAACTGAACGTCCCAGACGTTCATGGGGGAGTAAGTGCGCGCAGGCCCTGCATGGTCAAGGTGCTCACCGGCAATAACGCGTACTTGGCCTGCTTGATCCGGCAATTCGATCACAGGGATCTGAGCATTAAAAATAGCCTGGTAGCCAGGGGCTGCCATTTTGTCTTTTGCTGGCAGGTTGACCCACAGCTGGACCATTTCCAGCGAGCCGCCTGACTGCGTAAATGCCGGAGAATGAAACTCTTCGTGCAGAATGCCTGCGCCTGCGGTCATCCACTGCACATCCCCGGGGCCGATGACACCCCCTTTACCGGTGGAGTCTTGGTGCGCCACTTCACCCTGGTAAACAATCGTTACCGTTTCGAACCCACGGTGCGGGTGCTGCCCCACGCCGCGAGGCCGTTTTGCAGGCGTAAAGTTTGCAGGGCCCGCGTAATCGAGTAACAGAAAAGGGCTCAGCTGTTCTGAACGTTGACCATAGGAAAAAAGCGAACGAACAGGAAATCCATCGCCTACCCAATGAGCCCGTGGCGCATTCGTCACACGCAACAGTTTTTTCATCATGTACTCCTGTTGGCAGAGATATGTTGTCACGCAGAAATCATACTGCTAGAACAAAAGGCGCAGTAGATGGGGTTTTTGGGAATCATTGTTGCGATATTGGAACGAAAGGCGAGCGGTGAGTGGACTAAGTTAACAACTTCCTTGTCCAAGTCGCCTGCATCGCCGCAGGTTATTGATGCACTCCACCTTGCTTCATAAAGCCAGGTAGGCTGTACTCTTGACTTCACTGACCAGGAAGGCCTGGAATGGCGCATTCCCGGCCTGTCGTCGGCAGACAAGTGGCCCATCTCAATCAATAAGGTAAGTATGAAAGCAACCGTCTCGTGGCCCGCGTGGCTAGTGCTGGTTCTGACCTTCACTTTTTCCAGCCTGTGCGCGGCGCAAACTCAAGGAGAAGAGAGCGAGAACCGTCGGTGGTTTAGCGTTGATTCGCTCAATACGGGGCTTGGCGAAGTACCTGAAGAAGCCAACCGCGTCACGCCACGTGAAGCCATGCGAAGCTTTCTTGATCTCACCGAACAGGGGGAGTACGAAAAAGCGGCGCACATACTCAATCTGTCGGAATTGAGCAACAGTGAGCAGCGCGAAAAAGGCCAGGAACTGGCTCGACAGTTGGCGGAAGTGTTCAAGCGTGGCGAACGGATCAGCGTCGATAACCTGTCGGGGCGAGAAGACGCCGTGATAGAAGACCCCGCTGGCCAAAACCCCCTTGTTGGCGAAACGCGGCGTAACCTGGAGTTGGCATCATTACGGGCTAACGGGCAAACCTATGATATCCGGCTTGCTCGCTATCGCGTGGGTGATGATGAACCGATGTGGCTGATCATGCCCATCAGCGTCTCGTATATTCCAGTGCTGTATGAAGAGTTCGGGCCATCGATGCTGGAGCAATATATCCCTGAACGCTTGCAGACGTCGTTTGGCATATTGCGACTGTGGGAATGGCTCGCTATTCCGGTTTTCTTGTTGTTCGTGGGCATGGTGGGCTGGGGGGTCCATCGCTTGATCGGTTTGATGTCGAACTGGTTGCCCGCCGGCGCTTTCCGCATGTTTGCCGAGCAGATTGGTATGCCGACGGCATTGATCGTGATGTCGCTATTCACCCAAATGCTGTTGAATTACGTCGTCTCGTTTTCGGCGGTGGCGACGACCACTTTTCGTGTTCTACTCATTGGTATTCTTGCTTGGGCGGCTGGCACCATCGCGATGCGCTTCGTGGATACCCTGATGCTGCGCATGACCCGACGCATGGTAGGGGAAATTGATGACACCAAGCCCAAGGATGATCGCAAATTACTGACGTCGCTCTACGCGCTACGCCGCATCATTATCCTGGTTTCCGTCACCGGCGTGTCGATTTATGTCCTCGGCCAGATACAGCTTTTTGAATCCATGGGGTTATCCATTCTGGCGTCTGCCAGCGTTCTGGCGGTACTGGTGGGTGTTGCCGGTCAGGCGGTGTTGGGCAATATTCTAGCGTCTTTTCAATTATCGTTTGCCAAGCCGATTCGCATTGGTGATCTGGTGATCTTTGAAGACCAGTGGTGCTATGTAGAAGGCATTTTTTATACCTTCATCCGCTTGAGAACCTGGGACGAACGGCGGTTGATCGTGCCTGTTACGTACTTTACGTCCAAGCCTTTCCAGAATCTCTCGGTCAAGAGTATCAAGATGTACCGATACGTGGAACTGACCCTGCACCTGAGTGCGGATATCGGGCTGATCAGAGACAAGTTTCTGGAGTTCGCAAAGGAAGAGGACTGCGTTATCGAGCACCACAAGCTGCTGTGTTATGTGACGGCCCAGACGGCAACGGCGCAAACCGTGTCCTGTTATTTAATGACCTCTGACCCCATGGCCGGGTGGACAGCGGAAATGAACGTAAGAGAAAAGCTCATGGCATTTATCCGCGATAATCACCCCGAATGGTGGCCGAGAGACGTCGTGGTTATCAGTCATCAGGATGTTGCGCGTGGGGCGAAAGTTAAAAGCTCCTCGGAGGCGGATAACGCTGAGGGGGAGCCGTCGGAATAGAATGCATCAGCGTCGACGGTAGGCGACGGGGGTGAGGATGAGGGAAGCCTGCAGGGAGTCTAAATGCCTTTAAACATCGTGCAGCGCGAGTTGCCCGACTGGGGCGCTACTTACGGCCCGCCGGTTGATGGACCCTTTCCTGACATCATGCTGCTGCATGGCTCTGAAGGCGCGTGGGGGGAGCCACCGGGACGCGGTACTATTCGCCGCCCATGGCTTCTTGGCGTTCCCTTATGGCTACTCAAGCGGCGGTGTGGTCGGTTGAAATGACCAAGTGCCTGGAAAAACGCCTGCGTGAGCACGGTCGCAGCCCGGAAGTGCACTACTACGAAGACGAGGATCATATACCCAGCAGCGCTGGGCAGAATAGGCATTACGAGTTGCTGATGGGTTTCTTTTCAAAACATCTATAACTCACTGTGCATCATTTTACCCTGACCACGATTGCTCAATGACTGAAAGGTTAACGAGCAATCAAGGTCAAAAAACCATCTTCATCGATAAATCCTTCATCGCCGGTGACAAACCAACGCTGTTCGTCGAGCTCCTTGATGGCGGCGTCTGTGCGCTGCGGGTCACTAAGATAGCCTTTCATCACCTGCGGCCCGCTGATCAATATCATGCCCGCCTCGCCGGTAGTTAGTTCTGCAAAGCTTTCAGGGTCAACGATTTTGCAACTGGTGCCGGGCAGTGGCATGCCCACGGTGCCTGGCTTGCTGCCGCGTTGCACCTGCTGGTAGTTAGCGCCCATGGCGTCGGGCAGGTTGACCGATGCTACCGGTGCGGTTTCAGTCGCGCCATAGCCTTCGTAGATAGGCGTGCTGAATTTTTGAGCAAAGCTGGCGCGTACGCTCTCATCGAACGTCTCTGCCCCTACGACGACCGCCCGCAAGCTATCCAGCATCGGCGGGTAAACCTCTGAGCTATCGACAAACAACGGAAGCGAACTGGGCATACTAAACATAAGGCTGACTTGGTACTTGGCAATGGCGCCGGCGATACCTGGAGCATCGGTGGGGTCGGCGTGGCATACCAACGGCAGCCCTTCAATCAGCGGTAGCAGTTGGGTGACCGTAAGGCCAAAGGCGTGAAACAGTGGCAGTGAGCCCATTACCACGTCGTTGCTCTGGGTGTTAAGCACGTCAGAAGTTTGCTTGATATTGGCCATCAGGTTGCGGTGGCTCAACATCACGCCCTTGGGTTCGCCTTCACTTCCGCTTGAGAACAGGATGGCGGCAGTCGCGTCGGCATCGTGGCCGTGGCAGAAGCAACGTTGTATTAGCCACGTCGGCAATATCCTCACTGCAAGCCAGGTGCTCAAGCGCTCGGCGCGGCCAATCTTGGTTTGTAGGTCTTCTAAAAAGACCACCTGCTGCTCACCAAGCCATTGGCTACCGTCGAGTCCGCGCTGCTCAAGCGTCTTCAAAAATCGCCGTGAGGTGAATACGGTGGTGATTTCCGCCTGGGAAAGGGCGGACGTCAATGCTTCCTGGTCGGCGGTGTAATTCAGGTTCACCAGCGTTTTACCCGCCAGCAGCGTGGCCATATTGGCGATAACCCCGGCACTGCTGGTGGGTAGCAGCAGGCCAACGTTCTGTCCTGGGTTGAGTTTGCGAATCCGTTTAGCCATGAGCAGGCTGGCGGTGAGTGCCTGGCTTGCGTTGAGTGGGTGGCCCTGGGTATCGGCCAAGGCAAGTTCGCCAGGGCGACGCTTAACACTTTGAATCCAGGCATTAGGCAGGGTGGGTAGGTCGTCCATGGCCTGCTGCCAGGAGCGGGTCGCCTGCTCGAAAATACGCCGTTTCAGCACATCCGCGGGGGTATCTTTGGGCAGCGGTTTGCCAAAGGCGACCACGACCGAGCGGTGCAGGGGCGCATTGCGCAGCTCCTTTAACTTGCTGGACGAGCGGGAAAACTGGCTACCCCAGAGGCCGCGCAGGTAGAAAGGCACGATTTTTACGTCGGGGTTAGCCATTCCACAGGCGCGCTCGTAGCCCCGGCGGAACTCACCCAGCTGGCCAGTGCGGCTGATCGCCCCTTCAGGAAACAGGCACACCACCTCGCCTGCGTTGAGTTGTTCAGCAACATCGGCCAGGGCCTTTTCGGCACCGCTGCCACGCTCGATGGGAATGCAGCCCAAGGATTTTAAGAACCAGCGCAGGTACCAGCGCTGGTAAACCGATCTGAGCATGACAAAGCGCACGGGGCGGGGGCTGGCGATCTGTACCATGGCCCAATCCACCCAACTGATATGGTTGCCCAGTAGCAGCACACCTCCCTGGGCGGGCAGGTTCTGCAAGCCATGCACATCGACCCGGTAGCGACGAGTCATCAAGAAGCTCAACAGGAAGCGCACCAGGCTTTGGGGCAGCTTAACAATGGTGTAACCGCCGCCGACCATCGCCACCGTGGCAATGAGCAACAGCAGGTAGTGGCTGTCTACTCCTGCCAGTGCGAACAGCGCCGTGAGCACCAAAAAGCCCAGCATGGCGATGTTTTGAATCCAGTTGTTGGCAGCCAGCACGGTGCCTAGCTCGTTGTCGGCGGCGTGAAACTGAATCAGCGCGTTAAGCGGTACGATAAACAGTCCACCCATCATGCCAATAAACACAAAGTTCAGCGCTTGACCAACAGGTGTGGTGAACAGCGGCAGGCACCATAGCCCCACGGCTACCCCAACAGCACCGACGGGAATCAAGCCCGTTTCTATGCGGTTATGTGAAAGCTTGCTGGCAAGCATGGAGCCCAGCGCAATCCCGATACCGCTAGCCGCCAGAATGCCTTGCAGTACCAGGGTGTTATCGATACTGAGGGCGTCTTTTGCATAGGCGGGAAAGGCCGCCAGTAGCACTTGGCCCACCGACCAGAAGGTGGCCAGGCCGATAATGGACAGCCTGATGACGGGCTGGCGGACGATAATCTGCAGGTTATCTTTTAGTGCAGCACCCCTAATGTAGCGTTGCCAAGTCAATGGAGTATCAGATTGCGTAGTGCTATCAAGCGGAAGACGGTAAAGCGTTGCCACCTGAATAGCGCTATTGAGTACCAGTAGCCAGCCCAGGGGCGCTATCTGGCGCAACAGCTGCGCTGGCGTTTGATCGGTAGGTGTTATCCAGGTTTCAAACAGTGCGGTAAACGCCACGGTACCTGCCAGAATGGCCCCAATGGTGACGGCCTGGATCAACCCGTTGGCTTCTGCCAGGCGCGGCTTGCCGAACAGCCCTTTTACCAAGCCGTACTTGGCCGGGGAGTAGAAAGCCGATTGGATCGCCAGCAGTAGCGTCATCGCAAAGGCCAGCCAGAACCAGCCTTGATAGTAAGCGGCGGTGATGCCCAGTGAAACCACAACGGCAGCCCAGGCTGATGTGCGTAGAATGCGCACCTTGGGGTAGCTGTCTGCCACGTGCCCCGCCGGGCTAAACAGCAAAATAAAGGGCAGCAGGATAAGTCCGTTGACCAACGCGGTGAGGACGACCTGCGTTTCACCGTCGTAACTTTTGAAGATCGTGTTCTGAATGACAATCTTGTGCCCCAGATCCACAAAAGCATTGAGGAAGATGGCGATCAGGTAGGGCAAAGCGCCTTTCAATTGCAGCAGTCGGTGCATGGTTGTGTAGCCTTATAAGTCCCTGTAAGTATTCGCACTTTCTAAGTAAGGCTTGCTTGTTGCAACTAGTTTGCGAAAAGTTGTGTTATAAGTGCCGGTTGGTATCACTATCTGCTACTTTTTATGTATGGTGCGCCTTCATTCCGCTTACGAGATGTCTATGTCCCAAGCCGATTCGCTGATTGAAACGCTAAAACGCCAGCTTCGTGCTCAGGGTAAAACCTATGCCGATGTTGCCCGGTGGTTGGGGCTGAGCGAGGCCTCGGTGAAGCGCCTGTTCGCTGAAAAGCACTTTACTTTGGCGCGGCTAGAGTGCATCTGTGATCAGCTTAACCTTGAGTTCGTCGAACTGGTGCAGACCATGCAGGCAGGGGAGCAGCGTCTGCAGGAACTGACTCAGGCCCAGGAGCAAAGTATCGTCGATGACCGTGAGCTGTTTCTGGTAGCGGTCTGCGTTATCAATGGCTATAGCTTCGACGAAATTCATCACCAGTACCAGCTAAGCGAACTGGAGTGTACCCGGCAGTTACTCAAGCTTGAGCGGCTTCAGCTTATTGAGCTACTCCCCGGTAACCGTATCAGGCGGCGGTTAGCCGCTAATTTTCGCTGGCGGGTGAACGGGCCGATCCAGCGTTTCTTCCAGCAGTACATCGCCAACGAGTTTTTCCGCTCTCGCTTTGATAGCGACAGCGAAAAGCTGGTCGTACTCAATGGCTTGCTATCCCCCGCGGGTAATGCCGAATGGCAGCAGACCATGCAGCGTCTTGCTAAAGAGTTCCACTCCCTGTGTGAACGAGAAAGCGGGCTGCCTATTCACCAGCGGTTTGGCACCACATCTGTGCTGGCGGTAAGGCAGTGGCAGTATGGGTTGTTTCAGGATTATAAACGTGAAGCCGAAGCAAAATCCTAACGTGCTGCGCCACGAAAGCGAGCCGCTTCTTGCTCTAACCATTCGATGAAGCGTGCCACCGCCGGTGGCGTAACGCCTTCAGAAGGCAGAATCAGTTCATAGGCGAACGGAGAAGCGAGCGGATACTGTTCCGCAAATGGGCGCACCAACACCCCGCTGGCGAGCCGGTCGGCCACCAGTGGTGGGGCGTTGGCCTGGCGTTTCTGGGCATGGTGATTGCCATGGCGCCGAGCGGTGCCTATAGCATCGATATTCTGATCGGCGATGGGCAGGGGTTGCTGGCAGGGCTATCTTGGGCAGCAACGACGGTGGTGATCCGCAAGACCTCGCTTTCCGAAGCGCCCGTGGAGCTCACTCTGAGCTATCAATTGAGTGTGACGGTGCTGCTGTTGTTGCCGACGGCGGCGTTATCCTGATTGGCATCGTACTGGTGACGCGATAAAGCGATTGATCCCGGCGTGGTAGGCGGCGGTTTGACGAGGGTTTACCCCACTAACGCCGCCACGATTTCCACCAGGCCAAACACGCTGACGCCAGCGGCAACAGGCCAACCCAGCGAGCGTAATCGCCACCACACCAACAGCGTGACGCCAAGCCCGATGACGGTCGCTATCCAGGAAATGAGACTAGGGCTCACTGGCACAATCGAAACGCCTAGCACGGCGGCAATCATCAGCGGACCGAGAATGCCAAGCCACTGGGGCATGGCATTCATACCGGTGTCGCTATCCAGGCGGCGCTGCATCCACATGAATGGCACCACCCGCATCAGCAGGGTCCCCAAGGCCGACACTACAACGGCGAGCCAAAGCGCGGTGCTCATGAGTCACGCCTCCTTTTTTCGAATTTGACCGTATAGAAGCATAGCGCGCCGCAGGCAGCCGCCAGCGGAATCGCCACGTTGCTCCAGCCGATCAGCGTCAAACCCAGCGCAGCCAGAATGGTGAGCCCCATGGCCATTGCCCAGCGTTTATCGGTAAAGCGAGGCGCCACCATGGTAAGAAACAGCGCGGGGAGCGCGAAGGGCATAATCTCGCCCAATAGCGGCCAGCGGGCGGTAAACGCTTCCCCGGCGGTGGCGCCCACGGCAGTGCCGATGATCCAGGTGCCCCAGGCCAGCAGCGAGGCGCCGACAAACCAGCTAAACCGTTTGGCGTCAGGCAGCTGGGGTAAGCGCGTCAGGGCAAGCGCAAACACCTGATCGGTCAGGCCGTGCATCAGCCAGGGCCAGTGGCGGCTGCGCGGTAATAACGCCGCCAGGTTAGGGCCGTACACCACATGGCGTACGTTAATCAGCATTGTCATGGCTACGACAAGCCATAGTGGAGACCCCGCGGCCACCATGCCCACGAACAGGAACTGCGAAGCACCAGCGTAAATAAGCGTCGAGATCACGACCGCTTCCCAGGTGCTGAAGCCTGCCTGGGTGGCAATCAAGCCAAACGAAAGGGACACCGGTATGTAGCCGCCCAGTAGCGGAATGGCTTCACGAACGCCCTGCAACGCGCTTCGGGCGGGCGAATGTTGGGCAATCTGGCTCATGGTGTTTCGCCTTCTTTGCCATAGGTAATCGTCATTAGCAGGGTGGCCGCCGCTGATTGGGTGCGGTAGAGGTGGGGTTGATCAGCGCAAAAGGTGACATGGCACCCGGGGGTCAGTGTTGTCGTGTCACCCTCAGGCCCGGCTTCCAGCCAGCCGCTGATCAGCGTGAGGGATTCTCGCGTGCCCGCTGTATGGGCTTCAGCATGCCGCAATGTATGGGGTGCGCAGCGCATCCAGTAGGCATCCACCTGGGGGCAATCCTTGCCCTGATCGATCAGGCGTACCTGAACGCCGTCTTCGCCGAGCGGCACGGAAATAGGCGCGACCAAGGTGCCGAAGGGCACATTCAACTGCACGGCCAGGCGCCAGATCGTGTCCAGGGTGGGGTTGCCGTTGCCTTGTTCGAGGCGGCACAGGTTGGATTTGGCGATGCCTGCCTCGCTGGCTAGCTGCGAAAGCGACCAGCCACGTTCAAGGCGGAGTCTTTGTAAATGGTGGCCAAGGGTCTTGAGTGAAAGTGAATCCATGGGAGCGCCGCCTCTTGGCTTTATAAATGTTCCTTTTATAGAACGTTCTATATAAAGAACAGGCGGCTGTCAAACTGCTTGCTAGGCTATGCTCCGTCGTCAGTGGGCGAGGGAAGATAGCCCGCTAGGCTAAGGCGGCGCTTTTTGAGGGCGTCGCAATGGGCACGCTCATGGCATCGATATTTGCGTAGCCCTTTTCAACCAGCGCAACCACGTCCGGGGATGAGCCCCAGCGCAACAGCATGGTGTCGATTAACTGTTCGGCTTCGTTAAAGCGGCCGCAGTGGCTAAGCAGCTTGGCCACGGTGTAATCGCAGGCGGGGGTGTCAAACATGTCGTCCTTGATTTCCTGAATGGCGAGTTGCAGTCCGGCCTGTGAAATCTCAATACGCTGTTCGCGTTGCATAGCACGTCTCCTTGTGAATGCGGGGTCGTCAATATCGGGCTCTGCCGATGTTTATTATGTTGTACCTATATTGTACGAGGTGGAGCCTATTATAATGCTTCTCATCGTGCGATAACCTGGGATATGCAAACGAAAGGTTATTGCAGATTCACCTTCCTGAACAGCAATTGCCTTCAATTTTCTACCGCATTTATTTAAATAACATGGGTTTATATTTCAATGAAGGGGGCTGGAGTTATGAGCCTGGTAGTGTCACCCATGGTTCGCGTCCCAGTAAAAAATTTATGCAAATCTTTGCAATGTTGGCGGTTAGCATCTAAGGTTACCGGTGTGTAGGACAAGGAATCGTCTGGCTCGCCAGGAAGGCAGGCTTACGGATAAGCCAGCAAGCCCGATAGGAAATCAAATGACAGGACGTCATACAGCACATGCCATGGAAAGGTATCCAGGAGGGATACAAACGACAGGAAGTCGGTGAGATGCATGAAGGCCCCCGAGAGGGGGTTTTTTTGTGTCTAAACATCACGCCTAAGGGTGAGGTAACCGCCCCATAGCCGTGTGGTGGTGGTGATCAGGCAGGCCACCGCGAAAATACTGGCGAGTAGCGGGAAATGCTGAGGAAACAGGCAAAACACCACCAACGCAACAAAGGTTTCGGTGCCCTCGGTGAGCCCTTCCAGGTAGTAAAACGCTTTTGTCGGAAAGTCGGGCCGCTCGACGCCGCGCTGTTTGGCGGCAATCGCAAACGCTAGAAACGACGTGCCGGTGCCGATAAAGGTAAACAGCAGGAAAGCGGCAGCCAGGGCATTCTCTGCCGGGTTGGCCAACGCAAAGCCCAACACGACGGCTGAATAAAAAACGAAATCCAGACCGATATCCAGAAACCCCCCTGCCTCGCTCGTCTGGCCGCTCACCCGAGCCAAGGCGCCATCCAGCCCATCTCCCAGGCGATTCAACAATACTGCCACCAAGGCAAGCGCGTAATGCTCCCATGCCAACAAGGGCAGAGCAGTGATGCCGATCAGGAAAGCGATAAAGGTCACCTGGTCGGGCGTGGCACGCCCGGTAAGCCGATGGGCGAGCCGTTCAAGTGGGCGATGGGTCAGGGGCATGGTCCAGCGGTCTAGCATACGGCGCTCCTTGGGGAGAATGACGATGAAACCAGCAAGCTAACATACCGGCCGAGCGGCGACCCGGCCTATGAGGCCATGCTTATGAATTAAACTAAAGTCGTTATACTTTAGTATCAATGATGAATAAATCACTGGACGCCAGGCGCAGGGGCATGGAAAACGGGGGCCGAAGAAGGCGCTTGCCCTGACGGTTCCGGTCGCTATGGGTGGGTCGTGTGTATTCTTCATAACCTTACACACTTTCGGTGAGCGAAGTACGTCGTATGCTAAGCAATGGAATGATGACGGTGTGGAACCAGCTTTGGGCTTCCCACCAGCAGGCAAAAACCCTGTTACTGTGCGCGCTACCTACCACGGGCGGTTCGGGAAGCGGTAGTGCGTCTGGCAATAATGGCGCGGGCCCCGAGCCGCGTCCACCGGCGTATACAAAGCCGCAAAAAGTAGGGCTGCTGCTTGGCCCGCTGCTGTTCGCCTTTGTGGTGTTGTTCTTTCATCCTGCCGACCTGAGTTTTGAAGGCCAGATGGTGCTGGCCACGACGCTATGGGTCGCGGTGTGGTGGATTACCGAGGCGATCCCGATTCCGGCCACGTCGCTGCTGCCCATTGTCTTGCTGCCGATCACCGGGGCGCTGGAAAGCAGTCGGGTGACAGCGGCCTACGGCAACCCGATTATCTTCCTGTTCCTGGGCGGCTTCATGATCGCCCTGGCCATGGAGAAATGGGGGCTGCACAAGCGTATTGCGCTGGTGATCATTGGCCTGCTGGGAACCAGTATCAATCGCATCGTGCTTGGCTTCATGGCGGCCACCGGCTTTTTGTCGATGTGGGTGTCCAACACCGCCTCGGTGATGATGATGCTGCCGATTGGCACGGCGATTGTGTACCAGGTTACCCAGGAGCTGAGCAAAACAGATGGCGACCACAGCGACGATATCGATAAATTCAGCAAGGCACTGATATTTGGTATCGGCTACGGCGGCACCATTGGTGGCCTGGGCACCTTGATTGGCACGCCGCCCAATATCATCCTGGCAGCCACCGTATCGGAGCTGTTTGGGGTTCAGATTTCCTTTGCCGAATGGATGTTCTTCGCCTTTCCCGTGGTGGTGATTCTGCTCTTTGCGGCCTGGCTGTTGCTGACCAAGGTAGTTTATCGCGTCAGGTTTGCCGATTTGCCTGGGGGCAAGGCGGTGATCGACAAGGAGAAGCAGGCCCTGGGCGCCACGCGCTTTGAAGAAAAAGCCGTGCTGGCCGTGTTCCTGTTCGCCGCCTTTATGTGGATCACGCGCTCGTTTTTATGGGAAGGACAGTTGCTCAATATTCCCGGCATCAACGACACCATGATTGCCATGGTGGCGGCCATTGCGCTGTTTTTGATTCCCTCCAAACGTCGCGGCGGCTGCTTGCTGGACTGGGAGGTGGCCAAGGATGTGCCCTGGGGCATTCTGCTGCTGTTCGGTGGCGGTCTGGCGATTGCGGCGGGCTTCAGCGCCTCGGGACTGGCCGAGTGGATCGGCGAGCAGATGAGCGTGCTGGAAGGCGTCAACTTCCTGCTGGTGATTCTGATGGCCAGCGCCATGGTACTGTTCCTGACCGAGATCACCTCGAATACCGCCACGGCGACGATGATTTTGCCGGTGCTGGCGTCGTTGGCGCTGGCGCTAAACGTGCATCCCTTCGTGCTGATGGTGCCCGCGGCCATGGCCGCCAACTGCGCCTTCATGCTGCCGGTGGGTACGCCGCCCAACGCGATCATTTTCGCCACGGGCAAAATCAAGATCGCCGAGATGGTGCGCAACGGCTTCGGGCTCAATATCCTGGCGCTGGTGTTGATCGTCGCGGCGGTCTATATCCTGCTGCCGATGATGTGGGGCGTTGATTTGACCAGCTACCCCGACGCTTTCCGCCGCTGATTCACTGACGGTTGAGCTTGTCCTTTAACGCCCCGCCAACAGCGGGGCGTTTTGCTAGTATGATGCCGTCATTCTTCTTGTTGCTGAGTTTGCCATGCGCCTACTGCACACCGCCGACTGGCACCTGGGTCGGCTGTTTCACAACCTTTCGCTGCTGGATGACCAGCGTTACGTCCTCGATCAACTGGTCGATATCATCGACCGCGAAGGCGTCGAGGCGGTGTTGATCGCCGGGGATATCTACGACCGCTCGGTGCCGCCTGCTTCAGCAGTGGCATTGCTGGATGACGTGCTGACGGCGCTGTGCAGCGAACGCAACCTGCCGGTGGTGATGATTTCCGGCAACCACGACAGCGCCCAGCGGCTGGGCTTTGGCGCAAGCCATTTACGCCAGGCGGGGCTGCATATCCTGTCTGATCTGACGGACATCGAGCGGCCGGTAACGCTGTCTGCCAAAGGCGTGGAGGTGGACGTCTTCGGCATTCCCTACGCCGACCCGGAATATGTGCGCAGCCAGTTAGAGGTAGACGTGCGCGACTTCGACGGCGCCCATCGCTACCTGGTCGAGCGTATCAACGCCCAGCGCCACCCAACACGCCCGACGGTGCTGATGAGCCACTGCTTTGTGGATGGTGGCAGCGCATCCGACTCCGAGCGTCCGTTGACGCTCGGCGGTGCCGAGAGCGTCGCCTGGGAGCCCATGCAATCGTTCGACTACGTGGCGTTGGGGCATTTGCACGGCCCCCAATACCGTGGCGGAGAGCACATCCGCTACAGTGGCTCCCTGCTCAAGTACAGCTTTTCCGAAGCAAGCCAGCGCAAGGGCGTTACCCTGGTGGATATCGACGAACAGGGTGTCCGCCACATCGAGCACCGCCCTTTGACGCCGCGCCTGGACGTGCGCGTCCTGGAAGGCGAGCTGGATTCGCTTATTGCCCAGGGGCTTGGCGACCCTCATGCAGACGACTACCTACTGGTTCGCCTGACCGACCGCCATGCCATCCTCGACCCCATGGGCAAGCTGCGGGAGGTCTACCCCAACGTCATGCACCTGGAAAAGCCGGGCATGCTGGAATCCCGCGGCCGCCAACAGCTGGATCGCGAGCGGCTGCGGTTCAGCGCGCTGGACATGTTCAGTGATTTCTTCGCCCAGACCAGCGGCGAGGCGATGACCGACGAGCAGGCCGAGGCCATGAACGAGCTGATCAGCCAGCTCAACCGTGACGAGGAGAACCGATGACGCCGCTAAGCTTGACCATGCAGGCCTTTGGCCCCTTCGCCGGTCGT
Organism: Halomonas sp. A40-4; assembly: GCF_015767635.1. Lineage (GTDB taxonomy): Bacteria > Pseudomonadota > Gammaproteobacteria > Pseudomonadales > Halomonadaceae > Vreelandella > Vreelandella janggokensis. Next base: position 864,973 of record NZ_CP065230.1, read on the forward strand.
GAAAACCTCGACTTCACCGCGCTGGGGCAAAGCCCGCTGTTTCTGATCAACGGCCCCACTGGTGCGGGCAAAAGCTCGATTCTGGACGCCCTGTGCTTTGCGCTTTATGGCCAGACTACCGGTGCCGAACGTGACGCCAGCCAGATGCGCTGCGACCAGGCCGCGGCGGATGCGCTTACCGAAGTGACGCTGGACTTTCGCCTGCGCGGCAACGCCTACCGGATACGCCGCGTACCCCAGCAGGAGCGCCCCAAGGCGCGTGGCGAAGGAACCACCACGCAAAACGCGGAAGCCCAGCTTTGGCAACTGACGGCTGAAGGCGAGCAGGGCGACTGCCTGGTCGCCAAAAGCGTCAACGACGCCACGACTCAGGTCCAGGGCCTGATAGGGCTCGACGCCAGCCAGTTCCGCCAGGTGATGGTGTTGCCCCAGGGCAAGTTTCGCGAGATGTTGCTGGCGGACTCGAAAGACCGCGAAAAAATCTTTTCTCAGCTGTTTCAAACACAGATTTTTCAACGCATCGAAGAGCATCTGCGGACCCAGGCCAACCAGATCGAGCGCGACGTCAATAATCACCGCCAGCGGGTGCAGGGTATCCTGCAGGCCAGCGATGTGGAAAACGATGCCGCGCTCGACGAGGAACGCCGTTCTCTGGAGCCCCGGCGCCAGGCCGCCCAGCACGACCTTGCCGAGGTCAGGGCGCGCCGTGAGGCCGCTGAAAACGCCGAGCGCCAGGGCAGGGAGTTACAGGCCCAGTTTGATCAACAGGCCAGGCTCAAGGCGGCCAGGAAAGAACTGCTAGATCAGAAAGACGACATCGACGACGCCCAGGCAAGGCTGGCCGCTCATGCCCAGACACAGGCGTTGGCAACGGTTTACCAGCGCCTGCAAGCCGCCCAGCAAACGGCCCTGTCGACCCGTGATGAGCTCGCCCAGGCAGAACGCACTGTGGCCGACCAACAAGTCGCGCAGGCCGATGCCCAGCGAGCGCTGGCGGATGCCAAGCCGCCGTTTGAGCAGCTACCTGCGATGCGCGAGCAGGCGTTTCGCTTGCACCGTGCCGTTGAGCAATGCCAGGAACTGGCTGCGCTTGAGAGCCAGCGTGAGCAGCTTGCCCAGGAGGTTGAAAGCGCGGCGGCCGAGGTCACGCAACTGCGGCCAGGCGTTGAAGCCGCAGAGCAGCATGCCACCGCGCAGGAAATGCGCTGGCATCAAGGGCAGGCGGCGCTTCTGGCGGCGCGCCTGGAAACCCGAATGCCTTGCCCGGTCTGTGGCAGTCTCGACCACCCGGCCCCGGCGAGCGCCGAACAGGCGCCGGTGACCCAGGCCGAGGTCAAACAGGCCCGTACAGCGTTCGATAAAGCCCGTCAGGCGCTCTCGAAAGCCGAGCAGCACCATGCGCAGCTAAGCCAGCAACTCGCCGACAAAGAGGCACATTGCCAGCGGCTGCGCGGCGAACTGGGTGAACAGTCCTCGCTGGAGGCGCTGGAAGCCGCACAGGCCAAGCTCAAGGCCGATATGCAAGCCACCGAAACCGCCTGGCAGACCGCTCAGGAAAAAGCCCAGCAGGCCCAGACGGCGCTGGCTCGCGCCGAGACAACCCTGGACGACGTCAACCAGCGCCAGGCCCGCGCCGACAGTGTCCTGGATGAGTCGCAGGAGGCGTGGCAACACGCCCTGGCTGAGAGTGTTTTCGACGACGAGGAGGCGTTCAACCAGTCGCGGTTAACCGATGACGAGGCGCGACGGCTCAACGAGGCGGTGGCCCACTTTCAGCGCGAACAGGCCAAGCTGGAAGGGCAGTTGGAGGCAATTCACACTCGCCTTGAGGGGCAGGCATTGCCGGATCTAACCGTCCTGGCAGAACAGGTCGCCGAGGCAAAGGCCCAGGAGCAGGTCTTTGAAAAAAACTATCAGCAGCTGGCCACGCGGATTGAGCACTTGGATGCCACGCGAGAAAAGCTTGACGCCGCCCATGCCGCCCAGGCATCCCTTGAAGCCCAGTATCGGGTATGGGGTACATTGAGCGAGGTCGCCAACGGCCGCACGGGGCACCGCATCAGCCTGCAGCGGTTTGTGCTCGGCGTCCTGCTGGACGACGTGCTGATTCAAGCCTCCGAACGCCTGGTGCACATGAGCCGCGGTCGCTATCAGTTGGTGCGCCGGGAAGACCCATCCAAAGGCAATCGCGCCTCGGGGCTGGAGCTTGACGTGGCCGATACCTACACCGGCAAGAACCGTCCGGTGGCGACGTTATCGGGCGGTGAATCCTTTATGGCCGCGCTCTCTCTGGCACTGGGGCTTTCCGATGTGGTGCAGGCCTACGCTGGCGGCATTCAGCTGGATACGCTATTTATCGATGAAGGCTTTGGCAGCCTCGACCAGGATGCGCTGGACCAGGCGATTGCCATGCTTAGCGAACTGCAAATGGGCGGTCGCATGATCGGGATTATTTCCCACGTCAGCGAACTCAAGGAGCAAATCCCGGTCCGTGTTGACGTGCGGTCGAGTCGTCAAGGAAGCTCGGTGAGCATAAAGGGTGCACTGCGTTAATGCCAGGGGGCATTAGGTTTTGCAGGCATGGTTCATGCTGCGTTCATGCAGCATGTTCTATAACGTGGGTTGGTCGTCAGCGAGTCCTGAAAAGACTCTCTACTTAGGAGTACAAGGATGAACGCAAGCAAGATTTTACAGCAACTGATGCAACAGGCAGGCGGTAGCCAGAAGGGCGGCAGCAGTGGTGGCGTCGATGTCAAAGGCATGCTGAGTGGCCTCTCTAAACAGCTCGGCGGGAGTGACCAGGGCGGAAAGTCCAGCGGCAGTTCATCAAGCGGGTTCGATATGAAAAGCCTGCTGGGTGGCGGTGCCATGGGCATGTTGGTCGGCTCCAAGCGCGGCCGAAAGCTAGGCGGTAAAGCGCTTAAGTACGGGGCGGTTGCCGGTGTTGGCATGCTGGCTTGGAAAGCCTGGCAGAGCTCACAGGAGAATAAGAACGCGTCCGGTGAATCCCAGAGCAGCGCCGAAGGTGAGCGCGTCGAAGTGCTGGATGGCGAATTCCAGGAGCGCCGCAGTCTGGAGTTACTGCAGGCCATGATCATGGCCGCCCGTGCCGATGGCCATATTGATGAACAAGAGCAGGCATTGATCACCGAGCAGATTGATGAGTTGGGTGCCGACGAGGAAATGCACCGCTGGGTCGAGCAGCAGCTCAAAGCACCGCTGGACGCTCAGGCCCTGGCGCGCGAGGCAGACTCCCCCCAGGCGGCACGGGAAATGTATTTGATCAGCGTCGCCGTCACCGATGAGCAAAATCCCATGGAGCGTGCCTGGTTGGATCAGTTGGCAAACGCACTGGCGCTAACGCCGGATATGGTTCGAGAACTTGAACATCAAGCTCAGCAGGCCGGTTAATGCTCGAGACACTCAATTTGTGGATTGCCACGGGGCTTGGCTTGGGCCAGGCTCCATTTGCGCCGGGAACGCTGGGCTCGCTGTTGGGTATTCCCATTGCCTGGTGGTTACTGACGCGTCCGCTCTCTCAGCAGGCGATGGTGGTGGGGGTGTTGTTGGTCGTGGCGGTGCCTATTTGCCAGTTGGCATCGCAGCACTTTATTGATGCCGACCACGGCAGCATCGTGGTCGATGAATACGTCGCCTTTCCGCTGGCGGTGTTAGGGCTTCAGATGGCACGCCAGCCATTGGTCATGGCGTTGGCGTTTGCCGTCTATCGATTCTTCGATAGCCTAAAGCCGCCGCCGATTCACATGGCCGAGCTGGTAGATGGTGGTTTGGGGGTCGTGTTGGATGATGTGCTGGCGGCGGCGGTCACCTGGGTGGTAGTTGCCACGGGGTTGTTCATCTGGCAGCGCTCTCAACGACGCAGCGTTTAACGACGAGCGCTGTGCCGGACGCATAAAAACGCCGCAGGCCAAAAGCCTGCGGCGTTTGCGTATCGGCTGGTGTGTCGTGCGGTTACTCCTTGACGACAATGACCGACTTGACGTTGACGAATTCATGCATGCCGAAGCCGCCGTGTTCACGCCCGTAGCCGGAATCCTTCACGCCGCCAAAGGGCATTTCCGGGGTGGCGACGCCAAAGCCGTTGATGAACACCATGCCGGTATCGAAATACTGGCTGGCAAGCTCGGTGGCGCGCTTCACATCCTTGGAGATGATACCGCCCCCCAGGCCATAACGGCTGTCGTTGGCGATGCGCATGGCGTCTTCATCATCTTTGGCGCGAATCAACGCGGCCACCGGGCCAAACAGCTCGTCATCGTAGGCGGGCTGGCCGGGGGTCACATTATCCAGAACGGTCACCGGGTAGAAGGCACCTTTGCCTTCCGGCTTCTCACCACCGCAGAGGATCTTCGCGCCTTTGCGCACGCTTTCTTCCACCTGCTCGTGAAGGCCGTCGCGAAGATCGACACGGGCCATTGGGCCTAGGTCGCTATCTTCTTTGGTCGGGTCGCCCGCTTTCAAGTCCTTCATACGTGCCACATAGCGCTCTTTGAAGGCTTCGTAGTTTTTCTCGGTGACCACAAAGCGTTTTGCCGCTACACAGGTTTGGCCGCCGTTAAACACGCGACCGGTCACGCAGGTATCTACCGCAACGTCCAGGTCGGCATCGTCCAGCACTAAGTAAGCATCGTTGGAGCCAAGCTCGAGTACCGTCTTTTTCAGATGCTCGGCTGCCTTGGCAGCGACCTTGCGGCCTGCACCGTCGCTGCCGGTCAGCGTGACGCCGCGCACCGCTTTGTGAGCGATAATTTCGTCGGAGACGTCATGAGAGATTACCAGCGTGCGGAAGACGTTTTCTGGCAGGCCCGCCTCGCGGTAGATTTTCTCAAGCAGCAGGCCACTGCCGGTGACGCATTCGGCATGCTTCAGCAGCACGGCATTGCCCGCCATGATGTTGGCGATCGAATAACGTACGACCTGGTAGGCGGGGAAGTTCCACGGCTGAATACCGTAGATGACGCCCATCGGTGAATAGGTCACGATGCCGCGCTCACCGTTGCTCGGGTTGCGTACTTCATCGGCGAGCGTTTCAGGGCCGTGTTCGGCGGTGTAATCGCAGATGCCCGCACACAGGCCGACTTCCTGATAGGCCTGCTCAGGCAGCTTGCCCATTTCTTTTACCATCAAGTCGGCGAGCTCTTCCTTGTGCGCTTTGAGCGCCTCGCCGATAGCTTTGACCACTTTTGCGCGGTGCTCAAGGGATTTAAGCCGCCAGTCGAGAAATGCTTGATGACTTGCCTCAACCACCTGAATCGCTTGACTGGCATCCATCAGCGGATAGGTTTCCAGCGTTTCGCCGGTGGTTGGGTTAACGGTAGTGATGCTGTTGCTCATAAGATCTCCTATCTTTAGATCAACATTTTTAAATCGATGCGGTTAGGTCAGCGCCTCATGAATAAAGGCTTGCTACCTTCGCAGGGCTTCAGCACAACGCATCCTGACGTTGATGTTTTAGACGACTGGTCTACTGTTGCTGCTTATTTACTGTAGTAGAAATAGCCGACGCTGCCTAATAGACACTCGCTATGACGTGACAAAAGCAGTGACTAGTCAAAGGTCGGTCCACCTGCCTCATCGCCCCACACGGCTTCCAAACGGTCATCGCGGCCACAGCTAAAGCGGTAGAACTTATAGCGTACGGGGTTTTTTTCGTAGTAGTTCTGGTGGTATTCCTCGGCCTCCCAGAAGGCCTCGGCGGGTAATATCTCGGTAGTGATCTCTTTTTCGAGACGTTCTTCCATGGCGGCTTTGGAGGCTTCAGCGAGGTCGCGCTGTTCGTCATTCTGATAAAAAATCGCCGAACGGTACTGGTCGCCGACATCGCAGAACTGGCGGCCGACCGCGAAGGGGTCGATGTTGCGCCAGTAAATTTCCAGCAACTGCTCGTAGCTGATCTGGTCCGCGTCGTATTCGACCTTGACCACTTCGATATGGTCGGTATCGCCGCTGCTGACGTCGTCGTAAGTAGGTTCTTCAAGCTCGCCGCCGGTATATCCCGATATCGTGGCCGTCACGCCAGGCTGACGGTCGTAAGGCGGCTCCATACACCAAAAGCAACCCCCGGCAAATACCGCTTCCGCGGGCGTTTCAGCCTGCAGCGATGTACTGGTGATGCCAATGGCGGCCGTAGCGATACCCAGAGCTAACGGGCGAAACGGTAGGTGTTGCATCATGAGGTTGACTCCCGGTAGGTGAACCATGCTGTCGTCAGTTCTGAGTTGTTAAGTCGCCGGGTAGTTCACTTTCCTTATAAGCGAACGCTATCCCCTCGTTAAACCCGGCCTTGGCGTGGGGGCCATACGTCGTCCAGGGTTTTTAGCGCGGCGGCGATGGGTGGCTCGACGGAACGATCGTGTCGCCAAATCAGGCCCAGTGAACAGGGCAGGCGAACATGCTCCGCCACGGCCAGGCCGCTCTCCTGACGTTCCGCCATGGCCAGGGCATCCCGTGCCAGGCTAAGGCCCACGCCGGCGCGCACTAGATCGAGCATGCAGGCTTCCTGGTCGACCTGGGCGACACGGTTTGGCGTGATGCCGCCGTCGGCCAGGCGATGGTGAAGGAGCCGGTGGTGGACGGAGTCGGGGGGCGTGACGATCCACGGTAGACGGGCCAGAGACGTCCAGCGGGTGTCTGCCAGCCGCGCCTCCCAGCCGGCAGGGGCAATCACGTGATAGTCAAACTGGGTCAGCTCTCGCCAGGCCAGCGCCGAGTGGCCGGTACCTTCACCCGGGGGCGCCAGGTAAAAGCCCACGTCCAGCTCACCCTTTTCAATGCGCGTCAGTACGCGGCCACTCATGCCGTGGTGCAGCTCGGTTTCCAGCTGTGGCGCCCTGAGCATCAGGCGGCTTAAAAAAGCTCCCAGACGAATAAACTCGGGGTCGACGATGGTGCCGATGGTCAGTTTGCCGCGCAGCGTGCTGTGCAGGGCGCTGGCGGTTTGTTCAAAAGCGCTGGCGCTGGCCAATGCCTTTTCGGCGGCCGGCAGGAGAGCAAGGCCGTCGGCGGTCAGGCTCAGGCCTTGAGGACGTCGGTTGAAGAGAGCGAGCCCCAGGCTGGCCTGAAGCTGCTTCAACTTTAGGCTTACGGCGGGCTGGGTGAGGTGCAGTTGCTCGGCGGCGCGTGACACGCTGCCAGCGCGGGCAACCGCCACGAACGCCCGTAGTGTGGCGTATTCCTGCATGGGCGACCTTCTTGATGCGCATTGTTATTAATCAAGCTTATATCGTGGTTAAAAATTACTCAATTGATTGCCCCCGTTAGGCGGTTAATCTGGTGTTACCGCTATTTTAACTATCACGATACTTATAAAGGTTGCTTCCATGACCACCACAACGACCACCGCTATCCAGCATTTTATTAATGGCCAGGTAAGCCAGGGCACTGGCGATGCCCAGGACGTGTTTAATCCCGCGACGGGCCAGGTTAGCGGGCGCGTGTCGTTAGCCGGTGAGCACGATGTGAATGCCGCCGTGGACGCCGCCCAGGCTGCGTTTCCTGCCTGGGCCGATACGCCGGCCATTCGCCGCGCGCGGGTGATGTTCAGGTTTCTGGAGTTGCTCAACGCCAATAAAGACGCGTTGGCCGAGGCGATCACCAAAGAGCACGGCAAGGTGTTTACCGATGCCCAGGGTGAAGTGGCGCGGGGTATCGATATCGTCGAGTTCGCCTGCGGTATTCCCCAGTTGATGAAGGGCGACTATACCGAACAGGTGAGCACCGGTATCGATAACTGGACGGTACGCCAGCCGCTAGGTGTAGTGGCGGGGATTACGCCGTTCAACTTCCCCGTCATGGTGCCCATGTGGATGTTTCCTGTGGCCATTGCGACGGGTAATACGTTTATCCTCAAGCCGAGCCCGCTGGACCCCAGCGCCTCATTGATGATTGCCGACCTGCTCAAGCAAGCCGGTTTGCCCAATGGTGTGTTCAACGTGCTGCAGGGCGGTAAAGACGCGGTTGAGCGGCTGCTGGATCACCCTGACGTCAAGGCACTGTCGTTTGTCGGCTCCACGCCCATCGCCAACCTCATTTACGAGCGCGGTGCCCGCCACGGGAAACGCGTCCAGGCGCTCGGCGGGGCGAAAAACCATATGGTGGTGATGCCCGATGCACATCTGGATAAGGCCGTTGATGCTCTGGTCGGCGCCGCCTATGGCTCAGCGGGCGAGCGCTGCATGGCAATCAGTGTGGCCGTGTTGGTGGGTGATGTGGCCGATAAGATCGTGCCAGCGCTTGCGGAGCGCGCCAAGTCCCTCAAAGTGAAAAACGGTATGCAACTGGACGCTGAAATGGGCCCGATTGTGACCCGCGAAGCGCACCAGCGCATTACCGGTTACATCGACAAAGGCGTGGCCGAGGGGGCCGAACTGCTGGTTGACGGGCGCGAGTTTGACGCTTCACAGACCGGCGACGGCTGCGCAGATGGTTTCTGGATGGGCGGTACGCTGTTTGACCACGTCACCCCGGACATGACGATCTACAAAGAAGAGATTTTTGGCCCGGTACTGGTCTGCGTGCGGGTTCCCGATGCGGCCACGGCGATTCAATTGATCAACGACCATGAGTTTGGCAACGGCGTCAGCTGTTTCACTGAAAGCGGCAGCGTGGCACGGGAGTTTGGTCGTCGCATTCAAGTGGGCATGGTGGGTATCAACGTGCCGATTCCGGTGCCCATGGCCTGGCACGGCTTTGGCGGCTGGAAGCGCTCGTTGTTCGGCGATACCCATGCCTACGGCGAGGAAGGCGTGCGTTTCTACACCAAGCAGAAGTCGATCATGCAGCGCTGGTCCGACTCGATCAATGGCGGGGCGGACTTTGTCATGCCCACGGCTAAGTAACGCGCTCTCTTTGCTGGAGATAGCTCATGTCCGATACCTCTCATCAGTTTGACTACATCGTGGTCGGCGCCGGCACCGCCGGATGTCTGCTGGCCAATCGATTGAGCGCCAACCCCGATCATCGGGTGCTACTGATCGAGGCGGGCGGGCGCGATAACTATCACTGGATTCATATTCCGGTGGGTTACCTTTACTGCATCAATAACCCGCGCACTGACTGGATGTTCCGCACCGAGCCGGATAAAGGGCTCAACGGTCGCTCGTTGATTTACCCGCGGGGCAAGACCCTGGGCGGCTGTTCGAGCATCAACGGCATGCTGTATATCCGAGGCCAGGCGCGGGATTATAACCACTGGGCCGAGGTGACCGGCGACGATGCCTGGCGCTGGGAAAACTGCCTGCCTGATTTTATCAAGCACGAACACCATCATCGTCTGGACGAAGGTGGCGATGCTGATCCCGAGCACCGCGACTTCCATGGCCACGGCGGTGAATGGCGGGTGGAAAAGCAGCGGTTAAGCTGGCAAGTGCTGGATGATTTTGCTGAAGCAGCGGCACAGTCAGGTATTCCCCGGACACGCGACTTTAATCGCGGCGACAACGAAGGGGTGGACTACTTTGAGGTCAATCAGCGCGCCGGTTGGCGTTGGAATACATCAAAAGCGTTTTTGAAGCCGGTGCGACAGCGTCATAACCTGACCGTCTGGCACTCAACCCATGTCAACCAACTCCTATTTGCTAACGATGGCACAACACCCCACTGTGTGGGTGCCGAGGTGGTGCGCAACGGTGAAACGCTGCGTGTGGGCGCCAACCGGGAAGTGATCCTGTCTGCCGGGTCGATTGGTTCGCCTCAGTTGTTGCAGCTTTCCGGCATTGGTCCCGCTGACCTGCTGGCCGAGCACGATATCGAGGCAGTGAGCGCCTTGCCCGGCGTGGGCGAAAACCTGCAGGATCACCTGCAAATCCGCTCGGTGTATAAGGTTCAGGGGGGTAAAACGCTCAACACGATAGCCAATTCCCTGGTAGGCAAGGCTAAAATTGGCCTGGAATATGCCCTTAAACGTACTGGTCCCATGAGCATGGCGCCGTCACAGCTGTGCATATTTACGCGCAGCTCCGAGGAGTATGACGACGCCAATATCCAGTATCACGTTCAGCCGTTAAGCCTGGAAGCGTTTGGTCAGCCGCTGCACCCCTATGCCGCGATTACGGCGAGCGTGTGTAACCTGAATCCCAGCAGCCGCGGGACGGTCAGGATTAAAAGCCGCGACCCGCGCCAGGCACCGGCGATAGCGCCGAATTACCTGAGTACGCCGGAGGATCGCCAGGTGGCGGCTGATTCCTTGCGGGTCACGCGTAGAATTGCCGAGCAGCCGGCCTTTGCGAAGTATCAGCCTGAGGAAGTAAAACCGGGCCTTGAGTACCAGAGCGACGACGAGCTGGCGCGCCTGGCAGGTGATATTGGCACGACGATTTTTCATCCGGTGGGCACCGCGCGGATGGGGCGAGACGACGATCCCATGGCCGTGGTCGATAGCCGACTGCGGGTTCGGGGTGTCACTGGCCTTCGGGTGGCGGATGCCAGCGTGATGCCGACGATCACCAGCGGCAACACCAATTCACCGACGCTGATGATCGCTGAAAAAGCCGCAGGGTGGATACTTTCGGCGCGGTCATCGTACTGACACTTTTTTACGCGATAGTATTGACGTGTGCTGAAACAAGGCGCATTCTTCTGAGCAGTAGGTTAGCAAGTCGAACGTTGTCAGCAGTATCGAAGCGCCGCAAGCGTTGAGTCTGGTGAAAGTTTCTTGTTCTACCCACTGCAACTCGGGTATTACCCGGCTTTAAATACGCTTTATCGAGGATTTCGATCATGGCAACTGGTACCGTTAAGTGGTTTAACGACACTAAAGGCTTCGGCTTCATTTCTCCGGACGACAACGGCGACGACCTGTTCGCGCATTTCTCCGAAATTCAGGCTGACGGCTTCAAAACTCTGCAAGACGGTCAGAAGGTTTCCTTCGACGTCACCCAGGGTAAAAAAGGCCTTCAGGCTTCCAACATCAAAGTTCTGTAATTCAGAACGATGATGTGTGCCATCAGCCGATAGCTGATGTGCTGAAAAACCCCGCTTATGCGGGGTTTTTTGTATGTGTATGAAAAATCGCCACATTACTCGCCCTAGACGTTGCTTTGCGCTAGGGTGAGGTTTTTTTAAGCAAGGGATGAATCATCATGACAGCGCCTGGCGAACTCATTATCGAGCCGAAAAGCGGTAAACCCGCCGATGCGTGTGTGTTCATATTGCATGGTTTAGGTGCCGACGGGCATGATTTTGAACCTTTAGTTCCCGCGCTGGGTTTGCCGGCCAGCGCCAATGTACGTTTTATCATGCCTCACGCCCCGCGTTTGCCGGTGACCATCAACGGCGGGATGGTGATGCCTGCCTGGTACGATATCCTGGCGATGGACCTGGGCCGCCGGGTCGATGAAGCGCAGCTAAAGGTTTCGGCCAAGCGTATTCAAACGCTGATTCATGAGCAGATTGATCAGGGTATCGATAGCCAGCGGATTATTGTGGCGGGATTTTCCCAGGGCGGCGCCGTTGCTTATCATGCCGCGCTTTCGTTTCCCGAGCCGCTTGGCGGGCTCTTGGCAATGTCGACCTACTTCGCCACCGCCGACAGCATTGATCTGGCCGAAGCCAATCGACAGATTCCCATTGAGGTTCAGCATGGCAGCTTTGACCCCATCGTGCCGGAAAGCTTGGGCAAAAGCGGCGCTGACCGCTTAACGAGTCTGGGCTATGCCGTCAATTACCGGCAGTACTCCATGGCCCACTCGCTTTGCCCTCAGCAGGTAAGCGATATTGGGCGCTGGCTTTTACAGCGCCTGAGCAGCTAATTAAAACATTGACGCTGTGCTGGTAAGCGTTATTTCAGGAGTAGGCGCATGTTTCGACCCTCGCGTGGCCGCCAAGCCGAACTCCCCAACGAAATTCCCAAGCCAGGCTGGCACGACATCGTCTGGCGTGTTTTGCGCTCGGCACGTCGTGACCGCATCATGCTGCTGGCAGCGGGTGTTGCCTTCTACGCGCTGCTTGCGTTGTTTCCGACCATTGCGGCGGTTATCTCTCTATGGGGGCTGTTTTCCGATCCGAATGAAGCAAGCCAGCAACTCTACAACCTCATCCGTTTGATGCCCCCCGAGGCGGCACAACTGATCGACAACCAGGCTCAGGAGGTGGTGGATAGCGTTGGGTCGAGTAATGAAATGGCGGCGCTGGTGAGCCTGTTGATTGCCATGTATATCGCCTCCAAGGGGGTCAGTGGCCTGATCGTGGGGCTGAACGTGGTGTATGGCGAACAGGAGCAACGCAGCGTTTGGCGTTTGGCTTTGCTGGTTACCACCATGACGCTCGGCATGATTGGCATGACGCTTCTGACGCTGGGATTCATAGGCCTGGTGCCGATGCTGGTCGATGCATTGGCGGTTGTTACCCCTCTGGACCGGATTATTGATTTCATGCGCTGGCCAGCCTTGCTGGTGATGATGAGTGCTGTCATCGCGCTGCTTTATCGCTTTGCGCCCTACCGGCGTGCCGCAAAATGGGAGTGGCTGAGTGTCGGCACCATGGTGGCAACGCTGCTTTGGCTGTTGGGGTCGGGCGGACTGTCGCTTTACGTGCGCTACTTTTCCAACTTCAGCGAGCTATACGGCTCCCTGGGGGCTGTAGTGGTACTGATGCTGTGGTTTTTACTCTCGGCGTTTGTAGTATTGCTGGGTGCCGAAATCAACTGCGAGCTGGAGCGTCAGACCCGCCAGGACACGACCATTGGTCAGGAACGCCCGCTGGGACAGCGCGAGGCCTACGCCGCCGACACCCTGGGGCGTCAGCATCCGTGGCACGAAAAGGACGACACCAAAATGCCGGGGGATAATAACCGCCACGACTAATCTGATGCGCTCCGCCTCCTGCCTTAGGGCAGGAGGCGGGCTTGGTTTTAAAGCGTTACAGGAGTTCTTCGGCGGCCAGGGCCAGGCGGGAACGCTCGACGCTTTTCAGCGTGATATGCCCGGCATGGGGCCAGTCGCGGAATCGCTCTACCACGGCGGCCATGCCGCAGGTATTGGCGGTCAGGTAAGGGGTGTCGATCTGTCCTACATTGCCCAAGCAGACTATTTTGGTATTGCGCCCGGCCCGGGTGACCAGCGATTTTAGCTGCTTGGGCGTGAAGTTCTGCGCCTCGTCGATGATCAGAAAGGTGTCGTTGAGGGTACGCCCGCGCATGAAGCTGGGCGCGCGTATTTGTACCCGAGAGCCGATCAGCTGCCGTGTGGCGCCGTTGTCCCAGGTGGACTCGCCTTCATCGTTACGTAACAGGTTATCCATGTTGTCGTGGAAGGCGCCCATCCACGGCGACATTTTCTCCTCCTCGGTGCCGGGTAGAAAGCCGATATCCTCGCCCATGGGAATCGGCGCGCGGGTAAACACAATGCGTTCGAACTGCTTTTGATCCAGGGTCTGCTGGAAGGCGGCGGCTAGTGTCATGTAGGTTTTGCCGGTACCCGCGTTACCGGCGATGGTGACCAGGTCGATCTCCGGATCCATCAGCAGGTTGAGGGTGAAGTTTTGCCGACTGTCGTGGGCGTGAACTCCCCAAACGCCCGCATGGTGACGGTAGTTGGTGAGCAGTTGTAGCCGTGCCGAGGTAGGCCCCAGCTCGCGGATGATCGCCTCGAACTCAGCACCGTTTTCGCTATCCGACACCAGCATACCCACGTGCCAGTGACGCGGCATGTCGCCACTTAGTTGGTAGAAGGTGTGATGGTCGATGCGTTCGACGGTCACCTCCACGTTAAGCGCTTCCCAAAGCGAGGCGCCGTGCGGGCCTGCAGAGGTGTATACCTGGGCGCCTTCGATCATCGCGTCGCTGTCGTCGAACGCACGATCATTCAGGTAATCCTCGACGGGCACTTTCAACGCTGCTGCCTTGACGCGCAGGTTGATATCTTTGGTGATCAGGATCACCGAGGCATCGGGGCGTTCTTCGCGCAGCCGACAGGTTTCGGCGAGGATACGGTTATCGGGGCTGTCGTCCAGGGAGTCAAAGGGTTTGAGGTCGCGGTAGCAAAGAAAATGCAGCTTGCCGGACTCCCCGGTGATACGTGGAATCGGGATGCCGCTTTGAATTTCGTCGAAGGTGACCTGGCTGGTGAGGTCTGAAAGCGTACGGCTGATCTGGCGCGCTGTACGGGCGATTTCGCGGATACCGTTTTTGTGCTTGTCCAACTCCTCCAGGACGGTCATGGGGATAACGACATCGTGCTCGTCAAAGTGGTAGAGCGCGGCGGGGTCATGAATCAGGACATTGGTGTCCAACACGTAAAGCCTGGTTGCTTTCTTATCGAGTCGTACCATCGTGGCATTCACTCCGTGGTTGACGGCAACGTCGACACTGGCAGGTGCGTCTTACGTCCTAATGACACTTGCCTGTGTCGTTAAGATGGCGTGTCCTGGTACCTCCTTATTTAGCGCTTTTTAATAGCTTGGAAGGCATTGGTGTTTTTTGCCAATAAATCTCTTTCAACGAACGATGTCAACGCGAAGCGAGCGCTCTGAGGCTGGCATCTATTATGCTATCGTCGATGACGGCGCTTGGAGCGCAGGCTCGCCCGTTGCCGCGTATCAATCCGACGACTTAAACGAAGAACACTGTGTTGGCGATGAGGTTTCCATGACACCCGCGATTAATAGCGCAAAACGCGCAGGCATTGCCTTTCAAGTTCACGAATACACTCACGAGCCGACGGCCGAATCCTACGGTATGGAAGCAGCGGAGAAGCTCGGCATTGCGGCTGAGCAGGTATTTAAAACGCTGGTCTTGAAATTGGACAGCAAGCAGCTGGCGGTGGGGGTTGTGCCCGTCACAGGGCAACTGAACCTGAAACAGATCGCCAAAGCCGCCGGGGCCAAAAAAGCCGCCATGGCGCAACCCGATGAAGTGGAACGCACAACGGGTTATGTGCTGGGGGGTGTCAGCCCGCTGGGGCAGAAAAAGCGTCTGGCTACCTTTATCGACTGCTCTGCCGACGCGTTCGCCACGATTTATGTCAGCGCTGGAAGGCGCGGGCTTGAAATCGAGCTGGCGCCCAAGGATCTGCAAGCCCTCAGCCAAGCGCAACTGGCCCCTATCCTGGCATGACAACAGGGCGCGAGGAGGCGCTTTCTGGTATGGTGCGAGGCATTAAGGCCGCTCATGCTTAGCGGGGTATTTTCGCCCCTTCAGGAATTTTTCTGTGTCCGACACTTCTTTTGCTTCTCTGGCGCTGCCTAGCGCACTCGCCAGTAATCTCGACTCGCTGGGCTATCACCACATGACGCCGGTTCAGGCACAAAGCCTGCCGCCCATGCTGGCCGGCCGCGATGTCATGGCCCAGGCCAAAACCGGCTCGGGTAAAACCGCCGCCTTTGGACTGGCATTGCTGGCCGAGCTGCGCGTCGAGGCGTTCGCCGTTCAGGGGCTGGTGCTGTGCCCCACCCGGGAGCTTGCTGATCAGGTGGCTGAGGAACTACGCCGCCTGGCCCGAGCAATGCCCAACGTGAAAATCCTCACACTTTGCGGGGGCGCGCCGCTGGGGCCACAGCTTTCGTCGTTGGACCACGGTGCGCATATCGTGGTCGGCACACCGGGGCGCATTGACGAGCACTTGCGTAAAGGCTCTCTGACGCTTGGCTCGCTAACGACTCTGGTGCTGGATGAAGCTGACCGCATGCTGGATATGGGCTTTCAGGAAACGATCGACGCCATCATTGCCGACACCCCGGCCGACCGCCAGACGCTGCTGTTTAGCGCCACCTTCCCCGATGAGCAGACATCCGGCGGACTGGCGGCGATGACACGCGGCGTGATGCAGGACCCGGTGACGGTCAAGGTGGCCGAGGTTCATGACGCCACCACCATCGACCAGCATTTCTATCAAGTCGCAAGTGAAGACGCCCGCTTTGCCGCACTCAAACAGCTGCTGTTGGTTAACCGGCCGACCACCAGCGTGGTGTTCTGCAATACCAAGCGCGAGACTCAGGCGGTGGCCGACCAACTGGTAGATGCCGGTTTTAGTGCGGTCGCGCTGCACGGTGATCTGGAGCAGAAAGACCGCGACCGACTGCTTGTCTTGTTTGCCAATCAAAGCGCGTCTATTTTGGTAGCCACCGACGTGGCAGCCCGTGGATTGGATATTGCCCAACTGGATGCGGTGTTCAACTACCAGATCGCCCGTGAGCTGGATGTCCACGTCCACCGCGTGGGTCGCACCGGGCGGGCTGGGGCGAGCGGCATTGCCTGTACCCTGGTAACCCCCAAGGAAACCTACCGGCTGGAAAAGCTGGCCGACGTGTTGGGTGAAACCCTGACCACCGAGCCGCTGCCCAAGGTGACCAATGCTATGCCGTTCGAGCCACCCATGGCCACCCTGCAACTGGCTGGCGGCAAGAAAGACAAGTTGCGTCCCGGCGATATTTTGGGTGCACTGACCAGTGAAGGCGGCTTGCGCGGTGACCAGGTAGGCAAGATAAAAGTGCTTGCTCGCAGCGCCTACGTGGCGGTTGTACGGGACCGGGTTCAGCAGGCCCAGGCAAAGCTTGAGCGTGATAAGTTGAAAGGGCGAGCCTTTCGCGTCCGTCGCATTCGCCATTAAGTGTCTATTTGAGCGTGAACTAAAAAGGAGCCAACGCAGCGACCCATGAAAATTCCTAAACGATTACAGCCCTTGGTCGATGACGGCATGATCGACGAAGTACTGATGCAATTGATGAGCGGTAAGGAAGCCCAGGTTTATGTGGTGCGCTGCGGCGAAGAAGAGCGCTGTGCCAAGGTCTTCAAAGAAGCCAAGCAGCGTAGCTTCAAGCAGGCGGCCCAGTACCAGGAAGGACGTAAAGAGCGTAATACCCGCCGCGCCAGAGCGATGTCCAAGAAAACCCGTTACGGACAGAAAGAGCAGGAGCAGGCCTGGCTCAATGCAGAAGTCGATGCGCTTTACCGGCTGGCCGGTGCAGGTGTGCGGGTGCCCGAGCCCCATGGCTTTGTGGATGGCGTCCTGCTGATGGAAATGATCACCGACGCCGACGGCAACGTGGCCCCACGGCTCGATGAAGTCACCTTGACGCCTGAGCAGGCAGAGGCCTACTACGCGAAGGTGATTCAGGACGTGGTACGCATGCTGTGCGCCGGTTTGATTCACGGCGATCTGTCGGAGTTCAACGTGCTGGTAGATGCCCATGGTCCGGTGATTATCGACCTTCCCCAGGCCGTGGATGCCGCCGGTAATAATAGCGCCGCGGCGATGCTATATCGCGATGTGGATAACATGCGCAACTATTTCGGCCAGTACGCCCCCGCGCTTCTCGATACCCATTATGGTAAAGAAATGTGGGCGCTGTACGAATCCGGCGAGCTGCACCCCGACAGCAAGCTCACCGGTCATTTCGACTTTGATACCCACATCGCCGATGTGGATGAACTGATGGAAGTCATCGACGACGCCAAAGAGGAAGAAGCAGAGCGCCAGGCGCGCATGCGCGACGATGGTGAGGATGATGGCGAGATTCCACAGCCTTACTGATCCCGCAATGAATAGGCTCCTCTGGCCTTGTGCCAGCGCGAGGCGCTGTTGCAATGCGATCAAGGCCTAGCCGAGTAGCTCATTGGCCTGTTTAACGACGTTTTCGACGGTAAAACCGAAATGCATGAACAGGTCGCCCGCCGGGGCCGATTCGCCGTAGGTGGTCATGCCGATCACCCGGCCATCCAGGCCCACGTACTTGTACCAGTAGTCCGCATGCCCGGCTTCGATGGCGATACGCTTGGTGACCGCCTTGGGCAGTACGCTTTCACGGTATTCGGCATCCTGGCCGTTAAAACGGTAGGCCGAGGGCATGGACACCACACGGACGGCCTTGCCCTGCTGCTCGAGCTCAGCGGCGGCGTCCATCGCCAACGACACTTCTGAGCCGGTGGCAATCAGAATCAGCTCGGGCGTTACGGGCGTGCCTTCACTGTCCTTGAGAACAGGGTCTTTAAGCACGTACGCCCCGTTTTGAATCGACGCCAGCTGTGCCTTGGTGCGCTGCTGATGGGGCAGGCCCTGACGCGAGAGAACCAGCGCGGTGGGGCCGGAGTGGCGTTTGAGGGCGGCGTCCCAGGCCGCCACGGTTTCCACCGCATCGCAAGGGCGCCAGGTGTTCAGGTTGGGCGTGGTGCGCAGGCTGGTCAGCTGCTCGATCGGTTGGTGGGTCGGGCCATCTTCGCCAAGGCCGATGGAGTCATGGGTGAAGACGTAAATCGCCTGTTGCCCCATCAGCGATGCCATGCGCACTGAATTACGCATGTACTCCATGAAAATCAGGAAGGTCGCCCCGAACGGCACAAAGCCGCCGTGCAGGCCAATCCCGTTCATGACCGCGCCCATGCCAAACTCGCGCACGCCATAGTGCAGGTAGTTGCCACTGGCGTCTTCCGGCGTGATCGCTTTGGCGCCGTTCCAGAACGTCAGGTTCGATGGGGCCAGGTCGGCACTGCCGCCCAATAGCTCCGGCATCTGCGGGCCAATCACGTTTAACGTTTCAAAGGAGGCCTTGCGTGAGGCAATGCTGTCGCCCTTTTCCTGGGCTTGCTCAAGCAGCGCTTCGGTGGGCAGCTCCGCAGGCAGCTGCGCCTTCATACGGCGCTGGAACTCGCGTGCTTCGGCGGGGAACGCCTCCGCATAGCGGTCAAACCGGGCATTCCATGCCTGCTGGTGCGCGCGGCCGGCTTCGCGGGCATCCCAGGCTGAATAGATTGGCTCTGGAACATGGAAGGGTGCATGGGGCCAGCCCAGTTGCTCGCGGGCGGCCGCCACTTCGTCATCCCCCAATGCCGCCCCATGGGCTTCTTCCTTGCCCTGCTTGTTAGGGGCACCAAAGCCGATGATGGTTTTGCAGATAATCAGGCTGGGTTTGTCATCGTGGCTTTTGGCCAGTTCAATGGCCGCGTTGACCTCGTCCGGGTTGTGGCCGTCAACCGTCGGCACCACGTGCCAGCCGTACGCCTCAAAACGTTTCGCCGTATCGTCGGTAAACCAGCCTTTCACTTCGCCGTCGATGGAGATGCCGTTATCGTCATACACCGCAATCAGTTTGCCGAGCTGCTGGGTGCCCGCCAGCGACGCCGCTTCGTGGGAAATGCCCTCCATCAGGCAGCCGTCACCCAGGAAGCACCAGGTGTGGTGGTCGACGATGGTGTGGCCAGGACGGTTGAACTGCGCCGCCAGGGTTTTTTCGGCGATGGCAAAGCCCACGGCGTTGGCAAAGCCCTGCCCCAACGGGCCGGTGGTGGTTTCAATGCCCGGTGCGTAGCCGTATTCCGGGTGCCCGGCGGTCGGCGAGTGCAACTGGCGGAAATTCTGCAGTTGTTCCAGGCTGAGCTCATAACCGGTCAGGTGCAGCAGCGAATAGAGCAGCATGGAGCCGTGTCCGTTGGACAGCACGAACCGATCACGATCGGCCCATTTCGGGTCTTCGGGGTTGTGCTTGAGGTGGTCATTCCACAGCACTTCGGCAATATCCGCCATCCCCATGGGCGCGCCCGGATGGCCGGACTTGGCCTTCTGGACGGCATCCATGGAAAGGGCGCGAATGGCATTGGCCAGCTCAAAACGGTTATTCATATCAGTGGTACCTTGGTTGTTGTATTGAGTAGCTTGTTATATTGGATAGCTTGTCGTTAGGCGCGAGCAGCCAAGCGTTGCGTGATCAGCGACTCTAATGTCTGTTGGTCGCAGGCGAAACGGCGGATCCCGTCAGCCAGCATCTCGTTGGCCATGGCATCTTGGTTATGCTGCCAACGAAACGCTGCTTCTGATAGCGGTGTGGATGGTTCGTGGGTGACAGATTGTGATTGGATGTTGGAGGCCACTTCTCCCACCATGCTATCAAGCTGCTCTAGCAGTGCGGGAGAAATGGTCAGGCGATGGCAGCCCGCCAACGTCAGGACCTGATCGATGGTACGGAAACTTGCCCCCATAACGACTGTGTCGTAACGACCAGCGTCAGCCCTCTCGCAAATCCCTTTTACGAATAGCACGCCAGGATCGTCTTCTGGCGTGAACTGCTTACCTGTCGCCTTTTGGTACCAATCGCTAACGCGGCCAACGAAGGGCGAGATCAGATATACCCCTGCATCAAAGCAGGCCTGCGCCTGAGCATCGCTGAACAAGAGTGTCAAGTTGCAGTTGATCCCCTCGCGCTCGAGTTGCTCAGCCGCACGGATCCCTTCCCAGGTAGACGCAAGCTTGATCAGCACGCGGTTGCGGTTAATCCCTAGTTTCTCGTAGCGCTCAATCAGTTCGTAGGCCTTGCGGATACTGGCTTGGGAATCAAAAGAAAGGTGTGCGGACACCTCTGTTGATATTCGTCCAGGTATCACGTTGGCAATTTGCCCGCCGATCGCCACTGAAAGCTGGTCAACTATTCGGCTCGGGTCGTTCTCATCACGACGTGATTCAGCGAGCACTCTATCGATCATCTCTTGATAACGAGGCAGCTCGAAGGCCTTGAGTATCAAAGAGGGGTTAGTGGTGGCGTCCTGTGGTTGATAGCGCTTTATGGCATCCAGGTCGCCCGTGTCGGCCACGACCAGTGAGTGTTCGCGTAATCCATCCAGAAGCGACATAGTCGACTCTCCTTAAAAAATGAACGGTATCCGATCAAATGATTGATCATTTTTGGCGATTTAGTCAAATCCAGTCGCTAGGAGCACCCGTGTTACAGCTATCAAACAAAAGTATAACTCTTTGTTTTGTCAGCGGTGTTTGTTTTGTTTTCATTTAAAAACAGTTGTTTGCGTATTTTTTGCCATTTAACCGTCCTTCCTTCCGTACTTAGAAAGCCATGATCTTATGATCAATGTGTTTACAAATGATAGGCAGGTGATAAATTGAATAGCGTCAGTAGACGATTGGTAGCTGTGAAGTGGTGCTTATCACTGTCAGTCGTTCACGTTTCTATTTTCTGGAAGGGAGAGCATGAATGCCCAATGTGACACATTCTCTTAAAGTCGCGATTGGCGGTGATGAGGCGGCTTACGAGCTGAAAGAAATTCTCATTGGCCATGTCCGTGAGCTAGGCTATGAAGTCGAGGATTTTGGTACTTTTAATGCAGAACCGGTGCTGTATCCCGATGTTGCCTTTGAGGTGGCCACGGCGATTAAGGAGGGTCGCTTCGATCGGGCCGTGCTGGTATGTGGGACGGGAATCGGGGTGGCTATTTCTGCCAATAAGGTACCCGGCATCCGCGCTGCACAGGCACATGATACCTATTCGGCTGGTAAGGCCAGAACCAGCAATGATGCACAGATCGTCACATTAGGGGGGAGGGTGGTCGGGCACGAACTCGCTAAGTCGATTGTATCGACCTTTTTGGGCAGTACGTTTTCAGGTGGGCCATCTGAATTAAAAATAGCCAGGATTGCAGAGTATGAGTCTCGGATGAGTGCCCGGTAAGCATAAGTCGCTGGCATTCGCCGACACTGATTTATAACCACATAGTAACAACAACGCCAAGCAAGCTGTGATAACACGGTCTGTGCTCGCTTCGGAGGATATAACAATGACACGCCTATTTAACGACCCGAATGATTTCCCTGAAGAAGCCCGGTTAGGCTTGGTAGCTGCCAATCGTGACAAGCTGATGGCGGTGCCGGGAGGTGTTGTGCGCAGTACGCGTAGTCAGCCGGATACTGTCGCGGTTGTCATCGGAGGTGGCAGTGGCCACTACCCAACCTTCGCGGGATTGGTCGGGCAAGGATTAGCACACGGCGCCGTCATGGGTAACCTGTTTTGCTCGCCTTCTGCACAACAAGTTTATTCTGTCGCCAAAGCCGCTAACAACGGCGGTGGTGTACTGCTTTCCTTTGGTAATTATGCGGGCGATGTACTGCATTTTGGTGAGGCGCGTGAGCGTTTAATCGCTGAAGGTATTGCCTGTGAAATCGTATTAGTGACGGATGATGTGGCGAGCGCACCCTTGGACGAATTCGATAAGCGCCGAGGTATCGCAGGGGATTTAACCGTCTTTAAAGCTGCCTCCGCTGCCGCAGAAAATGGATCATCACTGGAAGAAGTGGTTCGAGTGGCGAAGGAGGCAAATCGCTGTACACGTTCTTTTGGTGTGGCATTTGAGGGGTGCACGTTACCTGGGGCAGCTGATTCGCTCTTTCATGTCCCCAAAGGAAGAATGGCGATCGGGCTGGGAATTCACGGTGAGCCGGGCATTAGTGAGACCGATATCCCTTCCGCGGACGGGTTGGCCAGGGTTCTTGTCGACCGGTTGTTGGAAGAAGTCCCAGAAGGTATCAGCATCAAAGGGGCGAGGGTGGCGCCAATACTCAATGGTTTGGGCACCGTCAAGTATGAAGAGCTGTTCGTTATTTATCGTAAAGTCGACGAATTGCTGCAGGAGGCCGGTCTTATCATCGTAGAGCCGGATGTGGGCGAGCTGGTGACCAGTCTTGATATGGCCGGGGTTTCGCTGACGCTGTTCTGGCTTGATAAGAATATGGAGCCGTTATGGACCGCTGCGGCGGATGCGCCGGGCTATCGAAAAGGCAGTGTGACGCCAGCGCAGACGCTGGATCCGGCAGAAGTTGAGGTGGTTACTCAAGATGAAATTCCCGAGGCTAGCGATGCTTCGCGACAATTAGCCACCGGTGTTGTGGAAGCACTTGGAGTGCTCGCCAGTACCGTCGATGAAAATTGCGAAATGTTGGGTCAGATTGATGCGGTGGCGGGCGATGGCGATCACGGTATTGGTATGCAGCGCGGCAGTCAGTCTGCGCTTGAAGCGGCCAGAGAAGCTTTGGATGGAGGAGCCGGTGCGGAGACAGTGCTCCACTGGGCTGGTCAGCGCTGGTCGGATAAGGCGGGTGGCACCTCTGGTGCTATCTGGCGGGTTATCTTAAAAGCGATAGGGGAGTCGCTTGGTAATGAGAAGCCCCTTTCAAGTCAGCGTCTCGCTGCTGGCGTTTTTGGGGCCCGTCAGCAGGTAATGGCATTCGGCAAGGCAGAGGTGGGCGATAAGACCCTGGTCGATGTGTTGGTACCTTTTGCCGATGCGCTATCGCAGGAGGCTGAGAATGGTCGGGGAGCATTAGCTTGCTGGGAATATGCTGCACGTGTGGCGAGTGAAGCGGCTGAGGCCACCGCGAAACTTACCCCCCGGGTTGGGCGCGCGCGTCCATTGGCTGAAAAAAGCTTGGGTACGCCTGATGCCGGTTCGGTTTCATTGGCGCTGATTATTCAGGCGCTGATTCCTGTATTGAAAAAGTGTCAGGCAAGCTGACATGATACATGCCTTTCAACAACCCCTGGATGCCGAGGATGAATGGTCAAGACGCTGCTGACATTGACTTAATGACAGAGATTGCAACGCTCTACTATGTGCAAGGGGAGACGCAAGAAGCTATTGCTAACCGACTTGGGCATTCGCGAGTGCGAATAGGCCGGCTGCTCAAGCGCGCACAGGCAGAGGGGATTGTGGATGTTCGGGTGCGCTTACATCGTTCCGTTAGCATAGAGATTGAGCAGGAACTAAAGCGACGCTTTGGTCTGAAGCGAGCGCTGATTGCGTTGGATAACGCTGATCCTGATGTGCAGCGCTCAGGTGTAGCGAGTCTGGTGGCCGATCATCTTTCACGTAGTTTGAATGACGGCCAGATCGTCGCCGTGGGTATGGGGCGTAACGTCGCCGCCGTGGCCGATAATGTTTTCCTGGCAGAGTCGTTAAATGTTTCTTTTGTATGCGCGATTGGTGGCTCGTTGCGTGCGGGGGAGCATATGAACCCCGATCATATTTGTCGGCGTTTGGCGAGTCGATTTGGCGGGGATAGTGAGACCCTTTATGCCCCAGCGCTGGTGCAGAGCGGTGAGGTAAGGGATGCGCTGTATGAAAATTCCACCGTGCGTCAGACATTGGATCGCGCCCGGCGCGCGGATACGGCGTTGATTGGTGTCGGCGACGTGAGTGAAGACAGTAATATGGTGCGTATGGGGTGGTTTTCCGCCCAGGAAATTGCTGAAGCACGGCTCTCCGGGACAGTGGGCGATATGATGGGTTATGACTTTATCGATATCCATGGGCAGCCTTCGGCGACGCAGATGCAGGGGCGTGTGGTAGGCCTCAATATCCAGGATCTCACGCGCATTCCAGATGTTATCGCTATCGCCAGCGAGAATACCAAAGCGGTTGGTATTCTAGGTGCGCTACGTACCGGGGTTATCGATACTTTGGCGACTAGTGTCACCAATGCGCACACTATACTGCGGCTTGATGAGGCGACTCAGAGCGAAGTGCGCGCGTGATGTATGGCCATTGCCCGACAGCTTGCAGGCTTAAATATGACCGGCCGAGCTCGGAAGCTTGCTTGTTTTCCTTCTAGATTCTTTCCCGCATTCATTTGTTCGCCGTGAAGTATACCGGCCCTTCGCGGAGAGATGCTTGTAAGTGGTGCTTGTCGATAGCAATCTCTATGTGAACATTTGAACAATCATCGATCATATAGAATGTCGTCTACCACTTACCTTCACTTCTTTTTTATGGCAAATAATTCCAAAAATATAAATTAATTATTATTATCAGTAGCTTGCGAAATGGTCCTAAAGTATAATAATAAAAGACATCATTATGAATTGACTCGGCTACGCTTAAGGTAGTTAATTCATATGTACACGTTAGGAACTTTTGTAACGCCAGTGCAGAAAGACAACACGAGAAGCATTAGGAGTGAGCAATGCATAACGCTGATAACAACAATCACGCTGAACTACCACTGACCATGCAAGCCGTGGTCGCCTACGCGCCTGGTGATTATCGCCTTGAAGAGGTGGACGTGCCCGAGGTGGGAGAAGGTGAAGTGCTGATTAAGGTCGAAGCATGCGGGATCTGCGCAGGCGACCTCAAGGCCTACGAAGGCGCCCCCAGCTTTTGGGGCGATGAGACTCAGCCCGCCTACATCAAGGCACCGATGATTCCAGGTCATGAGTTTATTGGTCACGTGATGGCTTTGGGTGAGGGGGTTAAGAACCTGGAGATCGGCGACCGCGTTATTTCTGAGCAAATTGTGCCTTGTTGGGAGTGTCGTTTCTGTCACCGTGGGCAGTACTGGATGTGCGAAAAGCACGATGTCTATGGGTTTCAGCATAACGTGAACGGGGGGATGGCCGATTATATGGTCTTCCCCAAAGAGGCGATTAATCACAAGCTGCCCGATGAGATTCCGATGGAAAAAGCGGTTCTTATTGAACCCTATGCGTGTTCGTTACACGCGGTAAAGCGTGCGCAGGTTGAACTGGGTGACGTGGTTGTCCTCTCCGGAGCGGGAACGCTAGGGCTAGGAATGATCGGCGCGATCAAAAAATCCGGGCCTTCGAAACTGGTCGTTCTGGATCTCAATAATAAGCGTTTAGAACTTGCCAAACAATTTGGTGCCGACATCGTTTTGAATCCTGCTGACGTCAATGTTGTTGACTACGTGAAAAGCATAACAGAAGGCTACGGCTGCGATATCTATATTGAGGCTACTGGTGCCGTTAAGTCAGTAGAGCAAGGTCTCTATATGATTCGTAAACTTGGTCGTTTCGTCGAATTCAGCGTATTCAAAGAGCCTGTGACTGTCGATTGGAGCATTATCAGTGATCGTAAAGAACTGGATATATTAGGTGCGCATCTAGGCCCTTATTGCTATCCGCTTGTGATTGAAGGTATCGGGAATGGTGATTTTCCAACGAATCATGTTGTTACACATAAACTTCCGTTGAATAAATTCCACCAAGGGTTGGATATGATGCGCAATGATCCTGACGCGTTAAAGGTTGTGCTTATACCTGGCGATCAGTAGGTTACGAAAGCTTTTTATTTATAAATACAATGATAACCGGAGTGGTTATGTCGGCGACATTAAATTCGGTGCCCGGTGGTAAGCGTATAAGCGTCTATGTGACAGCTGCTTTAATTTTAGTGCTATTCGCACTCATGGCGTTTGATACCAAAGTCATTAGTCTTACGGAGCTTGAGAGCGAGGCGGGTTTTTCACCACAGCAATTTGCTAAGGAAACCTTTCCTGAGATTCAGGCGTATGTCGAGAATAATGCCGTAGATGCATCGGTATTGGCGCCGGAAGTGCTCCAGGATGCTGGCGCGGCAGGTGGTAAATACGGCGTGGCCGCAAGCATCGGTCATATTGTACCGGTCTCTTTATCAGGCGTTGCTGTAGAGGGACAGGGGGGCACTTACACCCTTGATGTTGCCGATGTGCCTTCAGATATCGCCATTCGTGTACAAACTGGCCCAGCTATTAATGGCACAACGCTGAGAGATACAACCGGCAATATTCAATTTGGTGACTTCACCAATCAGATCGAATACCAGGATGTCGGTGCAGCACTCAATGATGAAATGAAGCGCCAAGCGCTTGCGGATATTTCCGGGCAAGATTTAACTGGAAAAACGTTAGAGGTCGTCGGCTCCTTCACCATGATAAATCCCAAAAACTGGCTAATTACTCCCGTGAGTATAGCGATCATTGAGTGAGGATCGTCTATGAGTATCGATACATCAACAGTGGAAGTAGCTCCGGTAATTCTTTCTGCACGCAATATTGAAAAGCGTTTCGGTGCCGTGCAAGCCCTCAAGGACGTGAACTTCGATATATATCGGGGGCAGGTGACAACGCTTTTTGGCGAAAATGGAGCGGGTAAGTCGACGCTGATGAAAATCTTGTCTGGCGTCATGACTCAGACGGGGGGCGAAATTGTTTTGGAAGAAGAAAGTGTCAGCTTTTCTTCTCCATCAGATGCAGAAGCCTTGGGGATTGCCATTATTCATCAGGAGTTGAGCCTGGCCCCTAACCTTAATGTGCGTGACAACATTTTTATGGGTCGCGAGCTGACTAAAGGAGGGGGTAGTGTCGACTATAAAGAAGAAGCGCGCCAGGCTGAGCTGCTAATGGCGGAGCTTGATGAACCCATCCACCCGCTCACTCTGGTCGAAGACCTGCGCGTGGGGCAGCAGCAAATCGTTGAAATCGCTAGAGCACTGTCCAAGAACTCACGGATTTTGATTATGGATGAGCCGACCTCTGCCTTGAGTGCGACGGAAGTAGAAACGCTTTTCAAAGTCGTCAAGGACCTCAAGAGCAAGGGCGTGTCGATTGTTTATATTTCCCACCATTTGGAAGAAGCATTACAGATTACCGATCATGCCGTTGTGCTGCGCGATGGTGTGATGACGGCTTATGCTCCGCGCTGTGACATCGACCTGCAGTGGATTGTGAGGCATATGGTGGGAGAGAGTTTTGATCTTGGTTCACCGCCAACAGGGTACGAGCTGGGTGCCAGCGCGCTATCTATTCAGAATCTGTATGTAAGCGACGATAAAGTCGCAGGTCGTTATGTGGTCGAGGACTTTTCGCTGGACGTGAAGGCAGGCGAGATTATCTGCATTTACGGGCTGATGGGTGCTGGCAGAACGGAGTTACTGGAGTGTGTGGCAGGGCGAACCCGACAGTCCCAGGGAGATGTTTTGCTCAACTCACATGATGTCTCGCATTACAACATTGCACAACGAATAGAGAGAGGGCTGGTACTGGTGCCTGAGGATCGTCAGCGTGATGGATTGGTTCCCACCCTGTCAGTTGGCAGGAATCTGTCGCTAGCCAGTATCCGTGCATTTACTCACAAAGGTCTGACGTCATCCAGCCTGGAGGCAGGAATGATCGGTTCAGCAATTGATAAGGTGCGCATCAAGACAGACGGTGGCGAAGCTGGCATCGGTTCATTGTCCGGCGGCAATCAGCAAAAGGTGGTGATCGGCAAAATGTTGGCGACTGATCCTGACGTCATCATGCTAGATGAACCAAGCCGTGGCATTGATGTAGGCGCCAAGGCTGAAGTGTTCAAATTATTGAGCCAGGGAGCGCGACAAGGTTTGGCGGTGGTTTTCACAACGTCTGAAGTCAGTGAATGCTTGAGTATACCGCATAGGGTGCTGGTGATGAGCAAGGGGCGAATCACTGCTGAATTCGGTCCTGGCGTATCGAAAGATGAAATTATGGCTGCTTCCGGTGAATCAGTTGCTGCGTAATTATTAAAAATAGGTGTTTAACCATGTCTCATCATAATAACAATGGCGTACAAGCAGAAAAAAAGCGCATTGACTTCGTTAAGATTTTGCTCGAAGGAAGAGCTTTTTTTGCTTTACTTGCGATCATCATCGTCTTCTCCATCCTTTCGCCGGTTTACTTCTCGACGGGTAACTTTTTAACCATGTCCTCACACGTGGCTGTTTTTGGGCTACTAGGTGTAGGCATGCTATTTGTCATTCTGACCGGTGGTATCGATTTATCGGTTGGCTCTACACTGGCTCTTAGCGGCGTGTTCGCGGGAATGCTACTTGAAGGGGTTGAAATTGAAGCGCTTGACTTGGCTTTCTTCCCTTCAGTGTGGGTCGTTGTGGTGCTTACTTGCTTACTAGGCGGGGTAGTCGGGGCTATCAACGGTGTGCTCGTTGCCTATTTCAAGGTGCCAGCTTTCGTGGCCACGCTGGGTATGTTGTATGTTGCACGCGGGGCCGCCCTGTTGCTGACGGATGGTTTAACTTTCAATAGTTTAAGTGGTGATCCTGCGCTGGGTAATACAGGGTTTGAGTGGCTTGGTTTTAATAAACTGCTCGGTATTCCCGTGGGCATCTTGATCCTTTTCAGCGTTGCCATGATTTGCATGTTGGCGCTTAGCCGCACTCCTTTTGGTCGGTGGGTCTACTCTACGGGCGGAAACGCACGAGCTGCAGAGCTATCCGGGGTGCCGGTAAATAGAGTGAAGCTATCTGTCTATATTATTTCCGGGGTATGTGCCGCCATCGCTGGTATTGTGCTTGCCTCGCAGTTGACCTCTGCTGGGCCTACAGCAGGCACAACCTACGAGCTGACCGCGATTGCGGCCGTTGTGATTGGCGGCGCCTCGCTTATGGGTGGGCGTGGCACGATTCGTAATACTTTATTGGGCGCCTTTGTCATTGGTTTTCTCGCCGATGGGCTGGTCATCATCGGCGTGTCTGCTTATTGGCAGATGGTCTTCACGGGCAGCGTTATTGTCTTCGCTGTCATGCTGAATAATGTGCAGTACAGTGCTAACAAAAAGCCCTCGAAAAAAGCTGATAAAGAAAAGATAGAAACTAAAAAAGAAAGTTCTAGTGCAAGCGCTACTTGACGTAGCCTTGTTTAGAAGTGTGACCTGATTGGGTCTGTATAACCAAGAGCTAACAATCATAACGACGAGGTGATGAACATGCTTCCCAAAAGCAAGAAAGTAATTTTTACAGCACTGGCCAGTGCCTCTATGCTCTTTAGCGGTGCTATAGCAGCTCAGGAAAAGGGGCTCATATCTATCATTGTCAATGATATGTCAAACCCTTATTGGCAAACGGAAGGAACGATTGCTGAACAAACGGCAGAGGAGTTGGGCTATGAAGCAAATGTAAGCTCTCATGTCGGTGATACCAACACTGAAAGTAATCAAGTCGATACGGCGATTACCAATGGCGCTAAAGCGATTATTCTAGACCCTGCAAATGCGGATGGTTCTATTGGCGCTGTGCGAAGAGCTGTTGATGCAGGAATCCCCGTGTTTATTATTAATGCCGAGATTAATCAGCAAGGATTGGCCAAGGCACAACTTGTATCCAATAATGCACAAGGGGCTGCGTTAGGGGCGCAACAGTGGGCAATGCAATTGGGTGGTGAAGGCTCTTATATCGAGTTACAGGGCCCGCCTTCTGATAATAATGCCGCGACAAGATCCAATGGCTACGAGACAGTGCTAAGCCAGTACCCAGACCTTAACCTTGTGGCCTCTGATATCGCTAATTGGGATCGTACGGAAGGTCGCAATAAAATGCAGAGCATGTTGCGCTCCCATCCTGATATTAAGGGCGTGATCAGTGGTAACGACGAAATGGCCTTAGGTGCTATTGTCGCCCTGAAGCAAGAGGGTTTGCTTGATGATGTATTGGTTGGTGGATTTGATGGTTCGCCTGATGCGGTTGATGCGGTTCGTGCGGGTGAATTGGCCTATACTGTCCTACAGCCGGTAGCTGTTTTTGCTGAAGAGTCAGTGAGAATTGCCGATCGCTATATCAATACCGGAGAAACCGGTCTGGATAGTGAAAAGCAACTGTACGACTGTGTCCTCATCACGCCGGATAGCGTTGATAATTACACATCCCCTTTTGTATTAGAGGGATAAATCGAAAGATAGTCTTTCTTCGAGGCCAGTCAGCGTTGATGCTGGCTGGCTTTTTTGTTGAGAGGAAGAGTCAATGATATTTAACTTTGGTTCCATAAATATTGATCATACATATCGTGTTGCCTATTTTGTTCGCCCTGGTGAAACGTTGGAAAGTAATGAATACAGTGTTGGTTTGGGGGGGAAAGGCGTCAATCAATCATTGGCGATAGCGCGTGCCAAGGGAGCGGTCAGTCACTGGGGGTGCGTTTCATCAGTAGACGCCTGGGTGGTGCCTGAGTTGGAGTCTGCGGGTGTCGGTGTGCAAGATGTCGAATTGACCGCTGAGCCGAGTGGGCATGCGATTATTCAAATTGATGCACGTGGTGAAAACGCTATTCTTTTATTTTCAGGCGCTAACCATGGCTTTACACCGGAACGCATGAAGGCGCTTGTTGCGCAAACAACGCCTGGTGACACAATGCTTATCCAGAACGAGTGCAATGGGCTTGATCAGCTGATTCCATTGGCAGTGAGCCATGGTTGCAAAGTGGTATTTAATCCTGCGCCAATGACCTCGGGGGTATCGTCGCTGCCTCTGGACCAATGTAAGTTACTATTCTTTAACCGTACAGAGGCCGCCACTTTATTGGAAATGCCATTAGAGTCGAGTGCTTCCGATTTGCTAAGACGTTTTAATGAAACGCTGGGAAGTGTCGAGGTGGTTCTTACGCTTGGCGGTGAGGGGGCCTGGTATCAGTACAACAGTGAGGCTTATTTTCAACCGGCCTTAAAGGTACAGGCCATCGATACAACGGCAGCGGGTGATACCTTTGTCGGCTACTTCCTGGCGGCCCGACAGGCGGGTCTTGAGCCACCGCAGTGCCTACAAAGGGCAACAGCAGCTGCGGCGCTTGCGGTTCAAAGGCGGGGTGCGGCCAGTAGTATTCCGATGGCAGAAGAAGTTGATAGGTTGATGTGTCAACAAGAAGCACTATAGCTTGTGGCGGCGACTGTTTTTAAGAACTTCCTTAGCTGCTCTATCTTTGAATCTTGAGGCGGCCGGTGGCAATTACGCCCCGGCCAGGCCGGTTCACTAAGAGCCATATCCGAATCAGGATACTCCAAAATCAGCGGACTGCTCACGCCATAGCGCCGCCTCGTGGCGCAGGGTGCTGGCGAACAAGGCGATATCGTTGGGACCTGCCACGAAACGGTAGCCGCTATTTTTCAAAGTGGCGATATCGCGACCGGGCCCGGTGATGGTGCCCATCCAGCGCCCGCTATTGCCGATGCGGCGCTCCAGACCCTCAATCAGGCGGCGTACCTCAGGTGCCTCGAGCTGTTCGAGTAAGCCCATTGAACCCGCTAGGTCGTTGGGGCCAATAAACAGCATATCGATGCCCTCGACGCCGGCGATCGCCTCGACGTTGTCGGCCGCATCGACATGCTCGATCTGAGCGATCAACAGCAGGTCGTCGTTGGCCTGACGGGCATAGTCGCCGAAGGCACCGTAGCCCGAGGCGCGCACGATCGGCGCCGCATAACCGCGCTGACCCTGGGGAGGGTAGCGGCAAGCATCGACGACGGCGCGGGCCTGCTCGGCGCTGTTGACCATCGGCACCATGATCGAGCGCACGCCCATGTCGAGGACCTTCTTCAGATAGGCCGGATCGTTGGCGGGGATGCGCAGGACCGCCTCGCCACCAGCGGCTTCGATGGCGCGGACCAGGTGCGAGGTATGTTCGAGGCTCGATACGCCGTGCTCGTTGTCGATCAGGATGGTCTTCCAGCCGGCCCAGACGGCCACTTCGGCCAGTTCGGGGCTGGCGCTTTCCAGCCATAGGGCGCTGATGGTTCGGCCCTGCTGCAGGGCGAGTTTGGTGCGGTTGCGATGGCTCATGAATAGGTTTCCGTTTCCGAAGAGTTAGAGAGATCAGGATGGCGGCGGCGCTGAACACTCTCATAGATGCCGCGGGTTAGCAGCAACGCCCAGAGGAGTAGAGTGAGTGCGCCTAGTGCTGCCGCCCAGGGACGATCGAAGAAGGTCAGCAAGTCGCCCTGGGCCTTCATCATTGAGGTCATGAAGTTTTCCTCGACAATTTTGCCGAGGACGATACCCAGTATGGCGGGGGCTAGTGGAAAACCATTGGCCTCCATGGCGTAGCCCAGGATGCCCAACGCCAGCACTGTCCAGATGGCTATCACCGAGTTGGTGATGGCATAGGCCCCCACCAGCGAAAACAGCAGCACAATGGGCATCAGCACCCGGCGCGGGATACGCACCACCTGGCTGGAAATCATGATCACCAGCAGGCCTGCGGGGATCATGGCGAGATTGCTCAGCGCGAAGGCGCCGTAAAGGGTATGTACCAGTTCCGGCGACTCGGTAAATATCTGCGGCCCAGGTGACATCCCGTTGAGTAGCAGGATGCCGATGGCAATAGCCGTGACGCTATCGCCGGGGATGCCGAACACCAGCGCCGGCGTCCAGGCCCCGCCGATGGCGGCGTTGTTGGCGCTGCCGCCATCGGTCACGCCCTCGATGTAGCCCGTGCCGTAGCGTTCGGGATGGCGCGAGAAGCGCCGCGAAACCGCATAGCAGATCCACGCGGCGATGTCCGCCCCCGCGCCGGGCAGCGCGCCGATCAGAGTGCCCAGCACGCTGGAGCGGGCGATGTTGCGCTTGAAGCGACGCAGCGTGCGCCATGCCTCGCGCAGCGCCTGGGCAAACGGTTCCTGGGCAGCGCTGGCGGGTTGCTCGCCGCGCCGTTCCTGGGCGCTGCGCAGGATCTCGCTGAGGGCAAACAGGCCGATGATGGCGGGTATGAAGCTGATCCCGTCGAACAGTTCGTAATAGCCGAAGGTGAAGCGCGGGTGGCCGACGGCCACGTCGATGCCGATCGTGGCGATGAACAACCCCATGAACAGACTGGCGAAGCTCTTGGCCACGCTGGAGTTGCTGGTCAGTACCGCGCAGCTCAGCCCCAGGCAGGCCAGCCAGAAGGTTTCGAAGCTGGAAAACTGCACCGCGACACGGGCCAGTTGCGGGGCGATGAGCGCCAGCAGGGCGACCCCCACCAGCCCGCCGATGCAGGCGGCGAACAGCGACACCATCAGCGTCGAGCGCGAGCGTCCGGCGCGGGAAAGCCGGTGGGCGTCCTCGACGTAAGCCGCGGAGGCGGGCGTGCCGGGGATGCGCATCAGGGTGCCGGGGACATCGCCGGCGAAGATCGCCGTGGTGGTGGTGGCGACGATGGCGCTGATCGCGATCAGCGGATCCATGAAGTAGGTGAACGGCACCAGCAGGGCCACCGCCATGGTGGCGGTCAGGCCCGGCATGGCGCCGATGAAAGTGCCGTAGAGCGTGCAGGCGGCGATGACCGCCAGGGACGCGGGGCTGAACAGGGTGGCAAGGGTCGAGGCGCTCATGGAATCACCAGGCCAGTGGCGTCAAAAGGCCCCAGGGGAGCGGGACGCGCAGCAGCGAATAGAACAGCAGGTGCACGCCGATCACCAGGGGCAGGGCCAGCAGCGCGGCACCCGTGACACGCAGCCCGAATACCCGGCCCGTGGCGAAAACCGCCAGGAAGGAGGCGATATGAAAGCCCAGGGGGGCGAGCAGCAGGCCGTAGCCGCATACCACGACCAGCAGGGCCAGGGGGCGTGCCGCCGCCCACCGGCCCGATGGCCGGGCCGGCTCGGTCGGGTGCTCTGTGCCGGCCGCCGGCTCCGCGGCCCCAAGCCAATCGCCGCGCCGCAGACCATCAGGCCGATCGCCGCGATGGCAGGAAACAGGCCGGGGCCATACTCCAGCCCGGCCAGGGTCGGGAAGGTCGAGGCGCGCCACAGCACCAGCGCGCCGAACAGGACCAGCAGGCTACCCGACAAGCGATCATTGTGGGACATGGATACCTCCGGGAGCGATGCGCCGCGCTCACTGGGCGAGGCCGATCGCCTCGATGACTTCGCCCAGTTGGCGGTCGGCCTCGGCGAGGGTTTGGGCGGTCTCGTGGCGATCCTCGAACACCACCTGGGTACCGCGGCTACGTTTGAACTCGGCCCAGTCCTCGCTGTTCACGGCGGTCTCGATCGCCTGCTCGTAGGCGCAGGCGATCTCGTCCGGCAGACCGCCGGGACCGCTGACCGTCACGAAGGCACTCAGTGTCCAGCCGCTCTCCAGGGTCTCCGCGGTCAGGGGCACCTCAGGCATCTGCTCCATCGGCGTATCGCTCATGTAACCCAGCGCCTTGAGCTCCCCCTGTTCGACCAGGTTGCGGGCTTCGGCGAGCGCCGGTGTGGCGACATCGACGCCGCCCGCCATCAACTCCTTGAGTGCCGGCCCGGCCCCCTGGCTGGGGATCCAGCGAATGGCGTCGGGGGCCAGTCCTTCGGCCTTGAGCATGCCGGCCAGGGCGAGATGCCAGATGCCCCCCTGGGCGGTTCCCGAAGCGGTCAGCTCACCTGGGGTCTGGCGTGCCTCGTCGAGCAGGGCCCCGAGCGAGTCGTAGGGCGAGCCCTCTTGCACCAGAACCCCGGGCGAACTGCGATTGATCAGGGCGATGGGCGTGATGTCCCGGTACGTCAACGGCGTCAGGCCGATCCAGTGCATGGTATCGATCTCGACCGTGGCGGCGCCGATGGTATAGCCGTCCGGCTTGCCACGGGCGAGCGTAGTATGGCCGACGACACCGTTACCCCCGGTACGGTTGACGACGTTGAAGGGCACGCCCATTTCTGCCTCGAGCAGGCTGGCCAGCCGACGTGCGTTGGCATCTGTGCCGCCGCCGGTGCCCCAGGGAACTACGAAGGTTACGGCACGCTCGGGTTGCCAGCTGCAGGTTGCAGGGTTATCGGCTGATGCGTGGGTAGCTGCTAATGAGGCCCATAGGGCCAGTGAGACAGTCATTATCGTTGTCGAATTTGTGCTCATCATGCTGCGTGCTCCTGGCCGTGGCGAGGGATATTGACGACGTTTTTGGGTAGTTTTTGGGATGCCTCCATGATTGTTTTTCTACATAGTTCAATCGATTGAATAAATACAACTTTGGTCGTTATGGTGCTGTAGTTTCGTGTTTGTAAGGCTTGCGATATCACTAAAAAGTTCGCTATGAGAGTATGTTATCCATAATTCCAAAAAATAGAGCGCGTTCCGGCGCCTATCACTCATGGGAGTTGAGATTTTTATATGGCAAGCCGTCCGACACTTAAAACTATCGCCGATCAGGTAGGCGTTACCGTTTCCGCAGTCTCATTGGCTTTGCGTGATGATCTGCGAATTTCTCAAGCGACCCGAGAGCGTATACAACAGGCTGCGAAGGAGCTGGGTTACGTCTATAACCGGCATGCGGCGGGGTTACGGCGAGGCGATAGTGGCACTGTAGCGGTATGCCTTAATGATTTGAGCAACCCTTTTTTCACTGAATTCCTTGGGCACATGGAGGCACGCTTCCGTGAGGCGGATCGTATGATGTTGTTCTGCCATGCCCATGAAACACCATCGATCCAGGCACGCTTTATTCGTCAGATGGCCGAGCATGGTGCCGCGGGGCTGATTCTGGTGCCTGTCGCCGGTACTACCCGAGAAGATCTTGATGGGGCTCAGGTAAGGCATTTACAGGACTTTCCACTGGTGCTGATCTCCAGGGATGTCGCTGATACTGGGTTCGATCGAGTCATCAACGACGATGTGCTAGGTATTCGTCTTTTATTCGAACACTTATATGAAGCAGGGCATCGGCGCTTTGCATGGTTTGGTGGTGGCGGTGATACGTCCACTGCCCGAGATCGCGAATGCTCCTTCCGACAGCAGATGGATGCTGCCGGTTTGCCTGTTACACGTGATTCGGTTCATCACGGGCCAACGACGCTGGAATTCGGGGACGCTATGCTAGAGCGGCTGCTTACGATGCCGGAACCACCGACCGCAATTATGTGTTTTTCGGACATTATTGCCTTTGGCGTGCTGGCGGCGTGCTATCGGCATGGAGTGCGACCAGGTGTGGATATTTCTGTCACCGGTTTCGATGATATGGCGGCGGCTGCCTACTCGGCACCCGCATTGACCAGTGTGCGGGTTCGCACTGACCTAATTGGCCAGTGTGCCAGTGAGTTGTTGCTTTCTCGTATGGCGGGGGAGCGATATCCGCCGATTCGAAAGGTGGTGCCGCCCGAGCTGGTTGTGCGGGCGAGTACCGGGCCGGCAGCATGAGATTTGCACTCACCTGACCATCACTACGGCTAACATAGCAGTGATGATAATCGAACGTCCTTAAATGGGCGCCCATCGACCCGATCCTGAGCTAACTACCTACACTCATGGCCCACGTGATTAGCGTTAGGGCGTCACTTTGGATCAGCCTCTTGAGTTGAAAAGGTTTAAATTACTTTGCAGCAAAGAGCCGGAACGGCTATTTAAGCGTCATCGTCAACCGTCTGTGGATTGACTCAGGTAGCGAGCAAACATTTAGGCTGCCCGCTACCTAAGCGTATCCAGAGGTTAGTTAGTGACTTACCTTAGCCCTTGGATCCTTTTGTGATTTTCCAGAGTCATCGCTAAAGCTTCTGCCGCTTCCTTGCCTTTGGCTCGGAAATGGCCATGGAAAAAATCATGATGTGTGCTGTGCTCATGGAAATGGTGGGGTGTCAGGACAACGGAAAGGATCGGAATTTCGGTTTCCAGTTGCGCTTGCATCATGCCTTCGATGACCGCTTGAGCAACGAATTCGTGTCGATAGATGCCGCCATCAATGACAAAGCCTGCCCCCACAATGGCGCTATAACGGCAAGTTTTGGCGAGTAGTTTAGCCTGAAGCGGGATTTCGTAAGCCCCTGCAACTTGGAATATCTCTACTTGGTCAGCGGAAAAGCCATGCTCGCTGGCAAGTTCAGCAATGAATGCCTCTCTGGCTTGAGTGACTATATCGTGATGCCAAGACGCTTCGATAAAGGCAACGCGAACTGATGAGGAGTGTTGGGTCTGATTCATGGTCATCCTATGGGGATTGTTTACCAGAACCAGGGCATGAGGCATCCAATAGCACAGTACCCGTATGCGTTGAAACGCATACGGGTAATATCACTAGGAAACCTTCTCTTTTATCCGGACTATGACCGTCGGCTCCGGAGTCTCACCGAATCTGCTGTCCTCAGCCGTTAGGTTACCCCCTTTGGCGGAGCGCTCGTGGGCTTGTCCGCATCAAGATATGATACGGCATCACCACCGGTGGGGACTTGCACCCCGCCCTGAGAAAGTTCGCCATTAACGGCGGAAAGCATTATACGCTGACTGCCTGGAGTGTGTAGAGGCAGCCTTAAAAATTAATTTAAGGCTGAGGGCAGACCCATTGGACGTTTATAGAGATCGACAGGCCCTGGACGCTTCCCGACATCCCAAGCCGATGCCATCAGTGGTAAGCTGGCGGACGCTTAGCAGGTTAATGATTGAGACGGTGGCAACTTTTTTTGAGCTAAGCGGCTTAAAACGTGCCAGAAGGCTTGGCTCCATGATGGCCAATCTGCTGGCCTCCTCCAGAGGGACTCATGTGGCAGTACCTGACGCTATGCGTAATTTTTTAAGCGGTTCTTTTGGTGCTGGCCGTTCTGGCAATGTTTGCCGAACTAATTCATCGACTGACAAGTAACATAAGGACTCGCCATGCTCTCGCGTATGCTCGCGCCATTGTTTCGTTACTTTGAAACGCGCGTTGATCCCTATCCCGAAGGCAACGTGACGACGCCTCCCAAGGGACTAGCGGCGTTCATATGGCATTTTTCCCGCCCGGTTTGGCCGCTGTTGCTACTGATGTCGCTGTTCACCGGCCTGGTCTCTGCCGCCGAGGTGGTGTTTTTTAGCTACATGGGCGAGCTGGTGGATTGGCTCGGCAACGTGGAGCGGGAGAACTTCTGGGCCGAGCATGGTCTGTGGCTTTCCGGAGTAGGGATTCTTGTGCTGATTGGCCTGCCGCTGTTGGTCTTGGCGCAGTCATTGGTGACGCACCAGAGTATCTTCGGCAACTACCCGATGATTGGCCGCTGGCTATCGCATCGGCACATGCTCAGCCAGAGCCTGGCGTTTTATCAGGACGAGTTTGCCGGGCGGGTGTCGCAGAAAGTCATGCAGACGGCGCTGGCGATTCGCGAAACCGTCACCAAGGTAATGGACCTGCTGGTCTATGCCATTGTGTACTTCACCGGTGCGGCGATTTTACTGGGCCGTGCTGATCCTTGGCTGCTGCTGCCGCTGGGGCTCTGGTTGGCAGGCTATCTGGCAATTATGTGGTTTTTCGTGCCGCGCCTAAGGGATGTTTCCATGGCCCAGGCGGATGCCCGTGCCCAGATGACTGGGCGCGTGGTGGACAGCTATAGCAATATTCAGACCATCAAGCTGTTTGCCGACACCCAGCGTGAACAGGACTACGCCAAGGATGCCATGGAAGGTTTCATGGGCACCGTGCACCGTCAAATGCGCCTGGTCACCATCATGAGCGTGTGCCTGACACTGCTGAATACGGCACTGTTGGTGGGCACAGCGGGGATGGCGATCAGTGCCTGGTACCTGGACGCGATCTCATTGGGCGTGCTCGCCATTGCCATCGCGCTGGTCATGCGGATTCGTTTCATGTCGGACTGGATTTTATGGGAGGTCGCCGGTCTATTTGAAAATATCGGTACGGTGCAGGACGGCATGAACACCATCGCCCAGGAGCCTACCGTTCGTGATACACCCAATGCCCAGGCGCTAAGCGTTCCCCATGGAGCGATTGCTTTCGAGGCGCTGCGCTTCGGCTATGAACAAGCCAAGGGCGAGAACAGAACCGTGTTCGACGGCTTGAGTCTGAATATTGCCCCGGGTGAGAAGATTGGCCTGATCGGCCGCTCCGGGGCGGGTAAGTCGACCCTTGCCAACCTGCTGCTGCGTTTTTACGACCTTCAGGGCGGGCGCATTGTTATCGATGGGCAAGACATCGCCGGGGTTACGCAAACCTCGCTGCGCCACCAGATCGGCATGGTGACCCAGGACACGTCGTTACTGCACCGTTCGCTGCGCGATAACATCCGCTACGGTAGCCCCCATGCCAATGATGACGACGTCTGGGAGGCGGTATGCCGTGCCCATGCGGATACCTTTATCAATGATCTGGTCGACCCGAAAGGGCGGCGTGGGCTGGACGCCCATGTAGGCGAGCGGGGCGTCAAGCTGTCCGGCGGCCAGCGACAGCGCATTGCGATTGCCCGGGTGCTGCTCAAGAATGCCCCGATTCTGGTGCTCGATGAGGCCACCTCGGCGCTGGACTCCGAGGTGGAAGCCGCCATTCAGGAGCAGCTTGATACCCTCATGGAAGGTAAAACGGTGATTGCGATTGCTCATCGGCTGTCCACCATTGCGATGCTCGACCGACTTATCGTGGTCGATGAGGGGCGGATTGTCGAAAGTGGCACTCATGCCCAATTATTGGAAAAGAATGGCATTTATGCGCGTCTCTGGCGTCGGCAATCGGGTGGGTTCATCGGCCTTGATGTCGATGCTGTTAGCCCCAATGGTTAATGTACCGACCATTCTGTCCAAAGAGGTGTTCATGCAAGCGATTCAACTCAATCAGCCCGGCGGTCTCGACAAGCTAACGGTAGTGGATCAAGCCGAGCCCGGCGAGCCGGGGAAAGGTGAAATTCGTGTGCGCTTGCACGCCAGTTCGCTGAACTTTCACGACTACGCCGTGGTAGCCGGGATGATCCCCACCGAGGAGGGGCGTATCCCCATGTCGGATGGCGCCGGGGTTGTCGACGCCGTCGGTGAAGGCGTGAGCGAGTTTTCCGTGGGCGACCCGGTGGTGTCGACGTTCTTCCCCGGCTGGTTGGAGGGCCCGGCGCGGGTCGGCGACTTCCGTACCACTCCCGGCGATGGCATCGATGGCTATGCGCGCGAGCAGGTTATCGCGCCTGCCACCTCGTTCACCTATCAGCCGGCTGAATACAGTCACGCCGAATCAGCTACCCTGACCACCGCTGGCCTCACCGCCTGGCGCGCATTAGTCGTCGACGGTGGCCTGAAAGCTGGCGATACGGTGCTGGTGCTGGGTACCGGCGGCGTTTCCATCTTTGCGCTGCAATTTGCCAAGATGATGGGCGCACGGGTCATCGCCACATCGTCCTCCAACGAAAAGCTCGCGCGCCTGCGTGAGATGGGGGCGGAGCACACCATCAACTACAAAGAGACGCCCGAGTGGGGGAAAGCCGTCAAGGCGCTGACCGAAGGCGAAGGCGTTGATCATGTGGTGGAAGTAGGTGGCTCAGGCACGTTGCCGCAGTCGATCGATGCGGTCAAGATCGGCGGTCATATCGCACTGATCGGCATATTGACAGGCCGTGAAGGGGAAATCCCCACCGCCAAGCTGATGGCCAAGCAGGCCACCCTGAAAGGGTTGATCGTGGGCAGCCGCCGCGACCAGATAGAAATGATTCGTGCCATCGAAGCCAATGGCATGCGGCCGATTATCGACCGTGAATTCCCGCTGACCAAAATCGCCGATGCCTTCCGTCATCAAGAATCCGGCGAACACTTCGGCAAGATCTGCCTGACATTCTAGTCGAGCGATAAGCCCCAAGACCTTGCGATCAGGCCTTAGTGCCTGGTCCTGCCTTGCACCAGCGCCGCCATCATGGGCGGCGCTGGTGTATTAAGCATTTATTCGTCGTCTGAGGGCAGCTCAGCGCTATGGTAGACGTTTTGTACGTCGTCCAGATCGTTCAGCATGCCGAGCAGTTTTTCGAACATGGCCACATCGTCGCCTTCGACCGGCGTGGTGGTTTGCGGCAGAAACTGAATTTCATCGGCCTCGAACTCGATGTCGCCGAAGGTGTCCAGCAGCGCCTGCTTGGCCTTGGCGTAGTCGGTATGCGGCGCAAACACGGTGATGCGGCCGTCTTCCTGCTCGATATCGGTGACGTCGACATCGGCTTCCATCAGCGCTTCCAGCACGGCTTCCTCGTCGCTACCGGCAAACGCGAAAATCGCGCAGTGGTCGAACATATGGCTGACGCTGCCGGGGGTGCCGATTTTGCTCTTGGTCTTGGTAAAGCAACCGCGAACGTCGCCGAAGGTGCGGTTGGGGTTGTCGGTCAAGCACTCGACAATCACCATGGCATTACCTGGGCCGAAGCCCTCGTAGCGCGCCGCTGAAAAGTCTTCGCCGCCTGCCCCGCTGGCTTTATCCAGAGCCTTGTCGATCACGTGAGAGGGTACCTGGTCCTTCTTGGCACGCTCCATCAGGCCGCGTAGCGCCAGGTTGCTATGGGGGTCGGTGCCGCCCGACTTGGCGCAAACGTAAATCTCGCGACCGTACTTACTGTAGACCTTCGTCTTGGCATCGGCCGTTTTGGCCATGGATTCTTTACGGTTCTGAAAAGCCCTACCCATGTTGACGTCCTGTAATTAGTGATTCTCCCTGCTGATCAGGGGTGTCATCAAAAAAGCCAAAGTTTACCCAACAGAATATCATGCTAACAGCCTTATTTGCTCAAGCGCAGACGTCGTCTCGATGGTTTTGACGTACACTGTGCGGGTCGCCATTGGCTGGCGGCAAAAGGAATAATCAACGATCAAGGAGAATCACATGCCATTCTCGCTATGGTTGTCGCTGGCAGCGGTATGCGCCATGGGCGCCATGTCACCGGGACCCAGTCTGGCGCTGGTGCTGCGCCATACCCTGGGTGGGGGAAGACTGGTGGGTGTGACAGCGGCGTTATGCCATGCCGGTGGCGTTGGGCTTTATGCACTGCTTACCGTGCTGGGTCTGGGCGCGCTGATTGTGCAGTGGCCGACCCTCTTCCAGTTGATTACCTGGGTAGGGGCTGCGTATCTTGCCTGGCTGGGCATTAAAGCGCTGCGTGCCGGTAGTGCCGGGGCGATGCAGCAACAGGCAATGGTCACGTCCGGCGCTAGGGCCGCCAGGGAGGGCGTCTTGGTGGCGCTTGGCAATCCCAAGCTGATTCTTTTCTTCGTTGCGTTGCTCAGCCAGTTTGTCACGCCCGATATGAGCCTGGTCGCCAAAGCGCTCATCGTGGTGACGGCGATGGTCATTGACGGAGGATGGTACGTGCTGGTGGCCGTTGCCCTGTCGCATTCAAGCGTGCTGCCCTGGCTTCAGCGCCGTGCCCACTGGATCAACCGGGTGACCGGGGTATTGCTGCTGGCATTGGCGCTTCGCGTGGTGGCCGGTCCGCTGGTCTAGGTCGACAGAGGCTGGCTCGAGGAACTGGTGCGTTGGGCATAGACATGGCATGGTAAGTGGCGAGGCGTTCCAGGGGGGAGGCGGCAGATGACACTTTACGATCAGGATTGTTATAACCACATGGGGCAGCCGTTTAACCTGCGGGCGTTGCAGGGGCAGGTGTTGCTGATCGTCAACGTCGCCAGCCGCTGTGGCTATACCCCGCAGCTCAAAGAGCTGGAAACGCTTTACCAACGCTATCGGGATCGCGGCTTCACGGTACTGGGGTTTCCCTGCGACCAGTTTGGCAAACAGTCCCCGGAAAGCGCTGAGGCCTTTTGTACCTTTGGCGAGCAGCAATACGGCGTCACGTTTCCGCTCATGGAAAAAGTGCGGGTCAATGGCAGTGACGCCCACCCGTTGTTCGTACTGTTAAAGCGTGAGGCGCCCGGCATGTTGGGCACAACAATGATCAAATGGAATTTTACAAAATTCCTGGTCGGGCGTGATGGCAAGGTCATTGCGCGCTTTGGTCCCCGGGATCATGGCCGCTCGTTACGGCTACGCCTGGAACGCGCGCTCGACGAGGTTTAGGTCTCGCCGCGGGCGACCATCACCCGGCTCATCAGCTCGTTCCAACGATGGCGAACCATCATGGTCGTCAGACCTGAAAACAGTGCCCAGCTCTTGCGCCGCCAGCCTGTCAAACGCAGGTTGTGGCTGACCAGTTGCTGCATCAGTTTGCGGTTATTGAACTCACGCCATTCGCTGGCAATGGACAGTTGGTGGCGGGCCATCACCGGCGCCATCTCAAGGCGGAACATCCATTCAAGCTCTTTGAAGGTCATCTCAAAGCGCTGAACGACCTCGACCATCTGGGCGTAATCGCGTTCACTTGGCTCGCGGTCCAGCCATAAAGGTGCCAGTGCCAACCATAAATCGCCACGTTCATCGACTAGCTGCTGTGCGTTCATTAACAAAGCCTCACGGGCGGTCAGGGATAAAACAATATCCTGACGTGAAAGGTCCACAAGCTCAATAGCGGACAGCGCCGCTCTAGACCGCTAGAATAGTGCCACTGATGAGCTAATTATT
This sequence comes from Halomonas sp. A40-4, assembly GCF_015767635.1. Taxonomy (GTDB): domain Bacteria; phylum Pseudomonadota; class Gammaproteobacteria; order Pseudomonadales; family Halomonadaceae; genus Vreelandella; species Vreelandella janggokensis. The sequence goes on from NZ_CP065230.1 coordinate 908,451, forward strand.
TTGAAAGCGAGGTTCCCTTTGATTATTAAACCCAAAGTACGCGGCTTTATTTGTACGACTACCCACCCGGTTGGCTGCGAGCAAAACGTTCGCGAGCAGATTGAAGCGACCCGCGCACGCGGTTTGGACAAGAACGCCGGTCCAAAAAAAGTGCTGGTGATCGGGGCTTCCAGCGGCTATGGCCTGGCGGCACGCATTACCGCGGCGTTCGGCTACGGAGCGGATACCCTGGGCGTGTTCTTTGAAAAACCGGCGACCGAGAATAAGCCTGGCACAGCGGGTTGGTACAACAGCGCAGCGTTTGACAAATTCGCCAAGCAGGAAGGCCTTTACAGCAAATCGATCAACGGCGATGCGTTCTCCCACGAAGCGCGCCAGAAAGCCATCGAACTGATCAAGCAGGACATGGGCGAAGTCGACCTGGTGGTCTACTCGCTGGCATCGCCGGTGCGCAAGCTGCCGGATAGCGGCGAGCTCAAGCGCTCAAGCCTCAAGCCGATTGGCGAAACCTACCGGGCGACCGCGATCGACACCAATAAAGACGCCATCATCGAAGCCGAGGTGGAGCCCGCGACCCAGCAGGAAATCGACGATACCATCACCGTGATGGGCGGCGAAGACTGGGAGCTGTGGATGGAGGCGCTGGACCAGGCCGGTGTGCTGGCCAAGGGCGCACGCAGCGTGGCGTTCAGCTATATCGGCACGGAAATCACCTGGCCGATCTACTGGCACGGCGCGCTGGGCAAGGCCAAGGAAGACCTGGACCGCGCCGCAGCGGCGATTGATGCCAAGCTGAAAGAGACCGGTGGCGGCGCTAACGTGGCGGTACTCAAGTCGGTGGTCACCCAGGCCAGTGCGGCCATCCCGGTCATGCCGCTGTATATCGCCATGGTGTATCGGATCATGAAAGAGCAGGACGTCCACGAGGGCACGATCGATCAACTTAACCGCTTGTTCGGCGAGCGGCTCTATGCCCCGCAGGGTGGTGAGATGGCCACTGACGAAGTGGGCCGTCTGCGTCTGGATGACTGGGAGTTGCGCGACGATATCCAGAAGGCCTGTCAGGATCTGTGGTCGGAAGTCACTACCGATAACCTGTTCGAGATCACCGACTACGCAAGCTATAAACACGACTTCCTGAAGCTGTTTGGCTTCGGGCGTGACGATGTTGATTACGACGCCGATGTTGACCCGATGGTCGACTTTGATGTGGTCAACCTGTAGACCAGTTGCCGCTAAATGGCGGTACTAGCGTTATGAAAACGTCGGGCCTGGGAGCTCGGCGTTTTTGCATTTATACGTCATGTTTTGTTTACCGCGACGCGGCCACTGCCTTTACCCAGGCAATTGGTTAAGATGTCGGTTTGTTTTCGTCACGGCGGTTTTCCATGCAGCATAACCCAGTCAACTCCCCCAATGCCGCGTCGCGACGGCGGGTAGCGTTTGTGCTGCTGCCGGGGTTTTCGATGCTGGCGCATGCTGGCGCGCTGGAACCTTTGCAAATGGCCAACCAGCTCAGCGGGCAGATGCTTTATCACACCGTCACGCTGAGTATGGACGACGAAGCCGTCCGCAGCGGCGCGCAGCTTTCCGTGCTGGCGCAGCATACCTTGGCAAGCACGCCTGGGCCGCTTGATTTATTGCTGGTCTGCGCCCCGACGCCGCTGCCCTATGCGCTGCCCGCCAAGCTCAATGAATGGCTGCGGGGATACGTGGGGCGCGGCGTGATGTTGGGAGGGCTGGCGGGTGGCACCGAGGTGCTGGCGCGCTGCGGGCTGCTGGAAGGTTACCGCGCCACGCTGCCCTGGCAGCGGTTCGACGCCTTTTCCCAGGCCTATCCGCAAGTCACGCTTTCCCAGCAGCTGTTCGAAATTGACCGCGACCGGCTTTCCTGTGCAGGCGGCACCGCGGCGATGGACATGATGCTGACGCTTATCGGTCAGCACCACGGCGCTCGCCTGGCCGAGCAGGTTTCGGAACAGTTCGTCTGCGACCGGATTCGCCTGGCGGACGAGCGCCAGCATGTGCCGCTACGCAGCCGCTTGGGCCATGCACCGCAAAGCCTGGTGGATGCCGTGACGCTGATGGAAGCCAATATCGAGGAGCCGCTTTCCACTCTGGAGCTGGCCGAGCATCTGGGGATTTCCCGGCGTCAGTTGGAGCGGCTGTTCAAGAAATATCTGCAGGCGGTGCCCAGCCGCTACTACCTGGACCTGCGTCTTCAGGAAGCCCGCAAACAGCTACGGGAAAGCGACCTTGCGGTAGGCGATATTGCGTTTGCCACCGGCTTTTCTTCCGGGGCGCACTTTTCTACCGCCTACCGCCACCATTTCGGCATGACGCCGAGGGAGGAGCGGCTGAGTTAGAGGATTCAGGTTAGCGTATCGACAATGCCACCTTCCACGCGCAAAGCGGCACCGGTGGTGGCGCTGGCCTGGGGCGAGGCCGCATAGACGCTCATGCTGGCCACTTCCTCGGGGGTTGCCAGCCGCTGGATGATCGACGAGGGGCGATTCTCCTGTACGAAGCGCGCTTCCACTTCGGCCTGGGAAGTGCCTTCTTTTTCCGCCATTTCACGAATCATGTTGAGCACCCCTTCTGAGCGGGTTGGCCCCGGCAGAATGGCATTGACGGTCACCTGGGTGCCGCTCAATACCTTGGCTAGCCCCCGCGATACCGACAGCAGCGCCGATTTGGTCATGCCGTAATGGACCATTTCGCTGGGGATGTTGATGCCCGATTCACTGGACAGGAACTGGATGCGCCCCCAATTGCGCTCACGCATGCCTTGGGCGTAATGGCGTGAAAGGCGCACGGCGCTCATGATATTGACGTCGAAGAACTGCTGCCAGGTGGCGTCGTCGACCTCAAAAAAGTCCTGTGGGCCGAAGATGCCGACGTTGTTGATCAGGATATCGGTGCTGGGCTGTTGTTCGATCAGCGTCTGGCAGCCTTCAGCGGTGCCCAGGTCGGCGGCCACGCCCGTCGCCTTGGCGTTGGGAACGTCTTTCTTGATGGCCGCGATGGCCTCGTCAATACGTGCCTGGGTGCGCCCGGTGATAACCACCTCGGCACCTGCATTGGCCAGGCCCTGGGCAATCGCAAAGCCGATACCTGCGGTCGACCCGGTGATAATGGCGTGCTTGCCGTTAAGATCAATCTGCATGGGGTGTGCTCCTCTCTTACTGAGTATCAGTACCTCGCTACACAACGGGTAACTTTATAGCTTGCTAATGAGTGTGGTGCTCTTTTAGGTTTCTTCAAGGGGGAGGTCTTCAATTGATCAGGCTTTCAGTCGCATGCTGAGCACTGAGCCAGTAAAAGGGGCCTTGCGACCCTCCTTTATGACTTGGCATTCGGCGGCATCACCACCCACTCCGGTTCCTCGAATTCGCCGATCAGGCGGATCTCGCAGCAGGGGGCCGCACGGCGGATGATCTCCTTGATCTCCGGGTTGGGCTGGGTTTCCATGGCGTCGCGGCTGGCCTTGCTGTCCCAGTGGGCAATGGCGATGAGGGTGCTGGGGTCGCCAATCTTGCGATGCAGCTCGGTGCCGCGTGCCCCGGGCGCCTGCTGGATGAGCTGGCTGGCGCGGACCCAGGCGTCGGCGTAGTCCTCGGCGCGGTAGCCGTCGCGGATATGCACTTCAAAGATATATTTCATGGCGCTTCTCCCTGTTGCTGCTGCTGAAACTTTCGATCCTGGGCCAGTGTATCCCGCCCACCCGTCCCCAACTGCTTCTTTTCCTGCGCCGCTAGTCGAGCGCAATGCTCAGCGTCTGCCGGGCCTTGCAGGGGTAGCCGTGGCGCAGGTGCAGGGTGCGCTCGTCGAGGTTCATCACCACCGCGAACAGAGTCTCCATGCGCTCGGCCTCGGGCAGGTCGATGTCAGTGTGCTTGCAGATCGACATGGGCGTATTGTGGTGGTCGCTCAGTACGTCGAACAGCGCGCTGACGCTGGCCTCGGGCGGTGGGTCGAGCAACTCATCGAGGCGGCGCAGGCGCACATGGGAGTCGGGCTTGGGGAAGTCGGCGACACAGGCGGTGGTGGCCGCGGCGTAGAGGTGGTTGGTGTGGGTCACTCGCCCGTCGCGGGCCTCGAGTACCCCCGGTGGCCCGGGCTGTACCTCGAAACCGGCGGCCTGGCCTGCAGCGCTGGCGACCAGAAAGTGTGCCGGTGAGGCGACGCGGTCTTCCGCGACGATGCGCTGGGCGCTGGCGAAACCGTCGCTTTCGAGAAGCTTGCGCAGGGCGACGTGGATCGGCAGGCCGTCGCCGCAGGTCTGCGAGCGGATGGCGTTGAGACACACGCCGAGGCCGTGGGCGTTGAGGCCTATCTTGGCCAGCATCCCCGCCTCGCCCACGCTGACCAGCGGCGAAGCGTCGTCGCCCTCTATGTGCAGTACCACCACGTTATCGAGCTGGTCGAGGCGCCAGTCCCAGTTCTGGGCCAGCCACTGCCGACCCTGCTGGTAGAGCGAGAAGGCGGAACAGCCGCCGCTGGCTTGGGTTAGCGAGATCTCACTGCGGCAGTTGAGGGTGAGGATGTCGTCGCGCTGCAGGTCGGCGCCCTCGGCAATGCCCTCGAGCTCATCCAGGATCGCCGGAAAGCCGCGTTCGATAGCCGGTATAAAGCGTCGCGCCGCCTGTCGGGCTGCAGCCCAGTCGAGGCCTGCAAAGTCTTGAAACAGCCGGTCATAGACCTCAATGCTGCGCTGAATCTGTGCGGCGTGGCGCTGGCCATGGGCCACGCCAATGGCATGGCGGCTACCACGCAGTTGGGTTACGTTGAGCATGCGGAGTGCTCCTCGGGCGGATTTACTCAAGCCTACCGCGAACAGCGTTGAAGTGCAGGTGGGTGCTTGGATACGCAGGCTCACGGATTCGCTCGCCCTTGATGGCCGACACTGCGCGCCGATGCCTGGATTCCGCGCCTTATTCAATGTTTGAGGAAAGGGCGCGGCTGACAGCTACCGAAGGGCATCAGGCGTCCCCAAACGACTAAATACGTCACTGATACCGTGAGGTGAGAAGGATGGATATAGAGTGTTAAAAAAGGGGGCGCGTTAAATGCTGCTTTTCATAATTTGCCGTCCCATTGCTGAAAGCAGTTACCCTATTCGGCCCCTTATACTGTTTTCATTCCCTTACCCCACTGGAGGTAGCGTCCCATGAGCCACACCCCAAACCGTCAGGATTTCGATCACTATATGGCGCCCAATTACGCCCCGCAGCAGGTCATCCCGGTGCGAGGAGAAGGCAGCCGCTTGTGGGACCAGCAGGGGCGTGAATATATCGATTTTGCCGGGGGCATCGCGGTCAATTCCCTGGGGCACTGCCATCCGGTACTGGTCGATGCGCTAAAGGATCAGGGTGAAAAGCTGTGGCACCTTTCCAATGTGTTTACCAACGAGCCAGCGCTGAACCTGGCCAAGGCGCTGGTCGATCGGACCTTCGCCGATAAGGTCTTCCTGTGCTCCTCCGGCGGTGAAGCCAATGAGGCCGCGTTGAAGCTGGCTCGCCGCTGGGCTGTGGATAACCACGGTGAGCATAAAGATAAAATCATCTCGTTTTATCAGTCGTTCCATGGGCGCACTTTTTTCACCGTGAGCGTGGGGGGGCAGCCCAAGTATTCACAGGGGTTTGGTCCGGTGCCCGGTGGTATCCTGCATGCCGACTACAATGATCTGGAAAGTGTGCGCAAGCTGGTAGGCGACGACACCTGCGCGATCATGGTCGAGCCCATGCAGGGTGAGGGCGGCATCGTGCCCGGCACGCAGGACTTCCTCCAGGGGCTGCGCGATCTGTGCGACGAGCACAATGCGCTGTTGATCTTTGATGAAGTGCAAACCGGCGTGGGCCGCAGCGGCGAACTCTACGCGTATAAAAATTACGGTATTACCCCGGATATTCTCACCAGCGCCAAATCCCTGGGCGGTGGTTTCCCTGTGGGGGCAATGCTGGCGACTGATGCGGTGGCAAAATCATTGGTTATCGGTACCCACGGCTCCACCTACGGCGGCAACGCGCTGGCATCTGCCGTTGCCCTGGCGGCGGTCGAGTTTATCGATACTCCCGAGGTACTTGAAGGTGTCAAAAAGCGTCATGACCTGTTTCGCGAGCACCTTGAAACCATCAATCGCAAGTACGGCGTGTTTAAAGAGATTCGCGGTATGGGCCTGCTGATGGGCGCCCAAATGTCCGATGCCTATGAAGGACGTGCCAAAGATATCCTTCCACTGGCGATTGAAGAGGGCTTGATGGCGCTGATTGCCGGGCCCAATGTGCTGCGCATGGCGCCTTCCCTGGTCATTCCGGAAGCGGACATCGCCGAGGGCATGGCCCGCCTGGAACGTGCGATTGAACGGTTAGTTGCCGCCACATGAGTGAAGCCGTAGCAACCCCCGTCTCAAATGCTGAGGGAGCGTTGAGGATGCTGGTAATTCGACCGGTGAAAATGGACGACCTGGCGGCGCTGGAACAGCTAGCCGAGCACGCAGTACCCAGGCTCACCAATCTACCCGCCAACCGCGAGCGTCTTGAAGAGCGGATTGTGCGCTCCGAGGCGGCCTTCAGCGGCGAGGTGGAGTTCCCCGGCAACGAGCACTATACGTTCGTGCTGGCGGACGACGCCAGTGGCGAAGTGCTGGGCACGGCGACCATTCGCGCTCAGGCAGGCGCTAATGAGGCCTATTACACCTATCGCCAGGAAACGCTGATTCACGCCTCCCAGCAGCTCAACGTTCGCCGGGAAGTGCAAACCCTGGCGCTTTCCCATGAAGTTTCGGATGCCACCCTGCTGTGTGCCTTTTCGCTTAATCCGCGCTACAAGGGCACCAGTGCCGAAAGCTTGCTTCGCCGTGCACGGCTGATGTTTATCGCCCAGTACCCTGAGCGCTTTTCGCGCATTCTGGCGGTGGCATTCCCAGGCTATCTGGATACGCGCAGCGAGTCGCCATTCTGGGAGAGCGTGGGGCGGCACTTTTTCGCCCGCAGCTTCCAGGAGATGAATCATATTGCCGGGGTGCGCTCGAAAAGCTTTATCGCCGAAGTCATGCCCCAGTTTCCCCTCTATCTGCCCCTGCTAACGCCCCAGGCGCGGGCAGCGATTGGCCGTGAACACCCGGCCCATGAAGAGGCCCTGGAAGAAATGCTGGCGGAGGGCTTTGTGCGCTCGCGCCATGTGGATATTTTCGACGCCGGGCCGATTGTCAAAACCGAACGTGAGCGCCTGGAAACCTTCCGCTCGGCAGCGTGGCACCCGGTCCGGGTTCGTCCTGAACACGCGCTTCCTGACGCGGAACCGGCGATGATTGCCAACCAGAAACTGGGGGGCTTCCGCTGCATTGTGGCACGCTATGCGCTGTCGCCTACCGGTCAGTTGATGCTGTCGCCCGAGCATGCCGAACGCTTGGGCGTGGAAGAGGGCCGCGCGGTGCTCGCCGCGCCGTTAACCTTGCCCAGCGCGGTAGATGCGCTTGATGAAGGAGAAATGTAATGCGCATTCGACCCATTGCCCGGGATGATCTTGATGGGCTCCAGGCGCTTGCGCAGCAGGCCGGTGTGGGGTTTACCTCGTTGCCGGATAATCGCGAGTTCCTGGCTGGCAAGATTGAAGCTGCTGCCCGCGCTTTTGAAGAGCGCACCCCAGTGGATGACCGGCTTTATTTCTTCGTTCTGGAAGACGAAGACAACGGCGAACTCGCGGGTTGTTGCGCGATTGAGGGCCAGGTCGGTCGCGAAGTGCCGTTCTACAATTACCGGCTGGGCACGCTGGCGCATTCCTCTGTACAGCTGGACTTGCACCGCACCATCGACACGCTGTTTTTAAGCTCCGACCATACCGGCGATGCCGAAGTGTGCTCGCTGTTTCTGCGCCCGGAATACCGCGGCGAAGCCAACAAGCATTTGCGCAACGGCGCGTTGCTCTCCAAGGCGCGCTGGCTGTTTATCGCCCAGTTCCGCGACCGTTTCCCCGATAAAGTGTTGGCGGAAATGCGTGGCGTTTTTGATGAGCACAACACCAGCCCCTTCTGGGAAAGTCTGGGCAAACACTTTTTTCCCATGGATTTCAATGAGGCCGATCGCCTGACCGGTCTTGGGCAAAAGAGTTTTATCGGCGAGCTGATGCCCAAGTTCCCGATCTATACCACCTTTATGTCAGAAGACGCGCGTGCCTGCATTGGGCAGGTGCATCGGCATACCCGCCCGGCCATGGAAATGCTTAGAAAAGAGGGGCTTCGTTGGGAGGGGTATATCGATATTTTCGACGGTGGCCCCACGGTGGAAGCCTACATTGACGATGTACGCGCCATCCGCAACTCACGGCTCTGCCAAGTGGAGGTGGCCAACAGCGCGCCGCAGGAGAGCCTCAGCCGCTGGCTTGCCGCGACCACCGATATGCTCAGCTTTACCGCGAGCTGGATAGGCCGTGCCCCCACTGAAGACAATACTATCGTGCTGAGTGAAGCCGAAGCACAGCGTTTGAGTGTCACTACCGGTGATCATTTACGGCTACTCGAGACCTAGGCGACGTTTACAGGAGAGTTTTATATGCACGCCCAACAGCAGCAACTGATCAACGGCGCCTGGGTAGCTGGCGAAGCAGCCACTTTGACGAAGGTTGACCCGGTTTCCGGGGCACTGCTTTGGCAAGGGGCGGAAGCCTCCGGTGAGCAGGTCGCCTCAGCCGTCAGCGCCGCACGTAGCGCCTTTCCCGACTGGGCGCGCACGCCGTTTGCCGACCGCCAGGCGCTGGTCGAGCGTTTTGTCGAGGTGCTGACCGCCCGCCGCGAAGCGCTGGCTGTCGCCATTGCCTCCGAGACCGGCAAGCCGCTCTGGGAAGCGCGCACCGAAGCGGGCGCGATGATCGGTAAAGTGGCGCTTTCACTCAAGGCTTACCATGAGCGCACCGGCGAACGGGAAAAAGACGTCGGTAGCGCCAAAGCCGTGCTGCGCCATCGCCCCCACGGCGTGATGGCGGTGTTCGGTCCCTACAATTTCCCGGGTCATCTGCCCAACGGCCATATGGTGCCCGCGCTGTTGGCGGGAAACTGTGTCGTCTTCAAGCCCAGCGACCAGACGCCGCTGACCGCCGACTTGACCCTGCAGTGCTGGCTGGAAGCCGGTCTGCCCGCAGGCGTCATCAACCTGGTGCAGGGCGGTGTGCCGGTTGGTCAGGCGTTGGCAGCTAACCCTGATATTGATGGCCTGCTGTTTACCGGTAGCGCCAAGGTGGGCGGCATGCTCCACCAGCAGTTTGCCGGTCAACTGGATAAAATCCTCGCGCTGGAGCTTGGCGGTAACAATCCGCTGGTGGTGAAAGACGTGGAAGATGAGCGCGCCGCGGTGCTGAGCATTCTGCAGTCGGCGTTTCTCTCCGGCGGCCAGCGCTGTACCTGCGCGCGGCGCTTGATGGTGCCTAAGGGCGAGGTCGGTGACAGGCTGATCGACGCGCTGTCAGACGCTATCGCCAAGCTGCACGTGGCGGGCCAGTTCGAAGAAGAACCTGCGCCGTTTTTCGGGGGCTTGGTCAGCGTGGCGGCCGCGGATGGCCTGCTCAAGGCCCAGGATGAGCTGGAGTCCATGGGCGGCACGGTGATCAATCGTATGCAGCGTCTACAGGACAACACCAGCCTGCTCAGCCCCGCGCTGATCGACGTGACCGGCTTGGACGTGCCCGACGAGGAGCACTTCGGCCCGCTGCTGAAAATCCACCGCTATGGCGACTGGGATGAAGCGGTACAACTTGCCAACAACACCCGTTACGGGCTTTCCGCCGGGTTAATTGGCGGCGATCAAGCCGACTGGGACGACTTCCTGCTGCGCATTCGCGCCGGGATCGTCAACTGGAACCGTCAGACGACCGGTGCGTCCGGTGACGCGCCCTTCGGTGGCGTAGGGGATAGTGGCAACCACCGCCCCAGCGCCTACTATGCGGCGGATTACTGCGCCTACCCGGTGGCTTCCATGGAAGCCGACAGCCTGGAAATGCCCGACACCTTGCCGCCGGGGGTCAGCTTATGAACACGGCGACCATCAGCAACGTCCAGGAAGTCAATTTCGATGGCCTGGTCGGCCCGACCCATAATTACTCGGGCCTGGCCATGGGTAACGTGGCCTCGATGAGCCACGGCGGCCTGGTGTCCAGCCCCAAAGAGGGCGCGCTGCAGGGGCTCTTGAAGATGAAGTCGCTGATGGACGCGGGCTATGCCCAGGGCGTTCTGCCACCCCAGCAGCGGCCGGATATCGGTGCGCTGCGCGATCTGGGCTTTAGCGGCAGCAACCGTGAGGTATTGGCCTGTGCTGCCAAAGAGGCGCCGCAGCTGCTCCGCGCGGTCTGCTCCGCGTCCAGCATGTGGACCGCCAACGCGGGTACCATCACGCCCAGCATGGATTCACCGGACACTCGGGTACATTTTACGCCGGCCAACCTGCAGTCTAGCTTCCACCGCTACCTGGAGCCGCAAACGACGGGGCGTGTGCTGCAAGCGATCTTCCGCGACGAACGGCATTTCGCGCACCACCCGGTGCTGCCCGCCACCCCGGCCTTTTCCGATGAGGGCGCGGCCAATCACACCCGCCTATGCGGTGAGTACGGCGAACCCGGCGTGCACCTGTTTGTGTATGGCCGCCAGGCGTTTGGTGACGTGCGAAGCGGCGAGCGCGAACCCAAGCGTTATCCTGCCCGGCAAACCCTGGAAGCCAGCCAGGCGGTGGCCCGTCAGCACGGATTGACGGTGTCGCAAACCGTATTTGCCCAACAGCATCCGGACGCCATCGACGCAGGTGTGTTCCATAACGATGTCATCGCTGTGGGCAACGGCCCCGTGCTGCTCTATCACGAAATGGCTTTCCTGGATGAAGAGGGCACACTTGAAGAACTTCGCGCCAAAATGGCCACGCCATTAATTCCCGTGCGGGTACCCGTAGAGGCGGTGAGTATGGAAGATGCGGTCGCGTCTTATCTGTTCAACTCACAACTGCTCTCCAATCCGGATGGCACCATGACCCTGGTGGTGCCCGGCGAATGCCAGGAGCGCGAGGCGGTATGGCGTACCATCCAGGACTACCTGCTGGCGGGGAATAATCCGATCAGTGAGGTGATGGTCAAGGACGTCAAGCAGAGCATGCGCAACGGCGGCGGCCCTGCCTGCCTGCGCCTGCGTGTGGCTCTTTCCGAGGCAGAACGAGCTGCGCTTACCGGCCGCGTACTGCTCACCGATGCGCTTTACGATGATCTGACCGCTTGGGTAAATCGCCACTACCGCGACCGCCTCGCCCCGGATGATTTGGCCGACCCGCAGCTCGCGGAAGAATCTCTGGTCGCGCTGGATGAGCTTACCCAATTGCTCAAGATCGGGCCTGTTTACCCGTTTCAGTTGGGGTAAGGGCTTAAGCTAAGCTAGCAACCAAAACGCCAAGGCCATGCCTTGGCGTTTTGCATACGATAAGTCCAAGATATCTCGGGTAACTGACGCCTAGAGATTCGCATATGGAAGCCATTATTCGTCGAACCGACGACAAAGCGTTCGCGGAAAACATCATTCGTCAGAACATGTCTGCCTACTATAAGCACCTGGATATGCACTGGGATCCTGACTTGTTCGATAAAAACTGGGACGAGTTTGATAGCTATGCGTTAGTCGTAAACGCTTGCCCAGTTGGTTTGTTATGCTTAAATCGTGAGGCAGGTGCTTACTATATTCGAGAACTGCAAATTGATCAGAAATGGCAGCGACAGGGCCTGGGTACCGCAGCAATCCGATACGCAATGGCAATCGCCCAACAAGCGAACGTTGACTTACTTAGACTACGCGTATTTTCTATCAACCCGGCAACTGCTTTATACGAGCGTATGGGGTTTCGCATTCTCAAAACCGAAGGCGGAACTCACTATATGGAGCGGAGCATTTTCTAACCCATTCAAGTAGCTCGGGTTTGAAGATTAAAGGCGCGTGCCGGCATCGCCAGCAGCGCTCAATATTGCAACCTTCATGATATGTCTCTCTTGGGTAACTTAGTTAAGTTGCTTGGCTTTGCCAATGTTGAGCAGGGCAATCCCTCCACCAATCAGCAGGGCGCCTGGTAGCAGGCCTTCGGGGGTGGTTTCTCCCTGCAGCAGAATGGCGACGGGTACACCCACCACGGCGCCGACGGAACCCAGTAGGCTCAGAAACACTGGCCCGCCACTTTTCTGTAGCAGGAAAAGCAGCAAGAACTGGCCTGCGAAGACGACCGCTTGAACGGCAATCAGTATGATCGGCAGGGAGCGGCCTGTCGGAACTTGCAGCGAGAAGTCCGGCAGAAAACCCACGCTGAGTAGAATGATGGCGGCGGCGATGAGCATCCCCGGCGCCAGCGCATCGCTGGATACACCTTCTGGCCAGCGCAAGGTTCTGTAAAGATTACCGATGGCCAGCAGCACCGGGCCGATTAAAGCGAGGAGAATCCAGAGGTAATCGGCATCAGGCGCAGAAAGCTTATGAAAGGCCAGGGTGATGGCCCCTGCCAGGGCTGATACGACCCCGGCCGCACGCAACACCTGGAACCGTTCCATGTTTAACGCTAGTGCGCCGAGGTAGGTGAGTAGCGGTGGCAGGGTGATGATCAATGCCACGAAACCGGCACCCACATGGGGGATGGCAGTGAAGAAGAGTAGGTTGGCACCCGCTACGCCGAGCAGTCCTGACATGGCGTAATACTTGACGGTGCGACGGTTAACAGGCGGTAGATTACGGCGGAAGGCGGCAAGAACCAACAAAATGAGTGCCGCCCCTGAAATCGACCAGAACAGAAACGCGAGCGCTGATAGCTGAATATCACCGGCTAGTTTCGCCAAATTGGTCGACAGACCCAGCAAAGCGCCACCGGCTAACAGGTATACCAGTGGGGCAAGCCAAGCGCTTTTGCATGGGGGGGTTGTGCGGGCAGTGCTTGAAAGCGTCATTGGCGAAGTTCTCATTCGTACCGTTTTTGAAAGTATCTTGATATCAAGATATGTGCGATTAATCTTGACGTCAAGCTAGTCAGGCGCAAAATACGCTTATGGATCATGTAGACAACATTCTCAAACAGTGGCGGCAGGAGAGGCCCGACCTCGACGTTGTGCCGATGGGTACCATCGGGCGGGTCAAGCGGCTGAACCACACCTTCATGCGTGCAATGGAGAAGACCTGGGCGGAATACGGCCTGACGGATGCCAGTTTTGACGTTCTGGCGACCCTTCGCAGAGAGGGGGAACCCTACGCGCTATCGCCGGGTGATTTGATGGCATCCACGATGGTGACGTCGGGCACCATGACCCACCGTATCAACCAGCTGGAAAAGGCGGGTTTGATTGAGCGGGTTAAAAACCCCGACGATGGCCGTGGTTTTCTCATTTCTCTTTCCCAGCGTGGGTTTGATTTGATCGACGAAGCCGTGGCCGCCCATGTGGAAACCCAGGCGCAGCTGGTGAGTGGCCTGAGTAAAGAGCAACGAGAGCAACTGGATGACCTGCTCAGGCAGTTCCTGGCGGTGTTTGAGTCATAGAGAGGCGTTTTACGTCAAACAAACCCGCTGCGATGGCGGCTGGCTTGACCTCGTGTAGACTCTTAACTGTCTTTAAAACCGACCAGCCAAAGACCCGAGCAGCTTAATGACCACCTCGAATAACGCTTTTTCCGATGCTGAGCGGCGCGGGCTCTACCGCGCCATCTTTAAACGGCGCGATGTGCGCTCTCAGTTTCTGCCTGACCGGATCCCCCCTGACGTGCTGACCCGCCTGTTGGAGGCCGCGCACCATGCGCCTTCCGTTGGCTTTATGCAGCCATGGGATTTCATCGTGATTGAAAGTCGCGACGTCAGGGAAACGGTGCTGGCAATGTTCGAACAGGAGAACCAGAAGGCCGCCGAGCGCTTTGAAGGCGAGCGTAAAGCGCATTATCGAAGCCTTAAGCTGCAAGGGATTATGGAAAGTCCAATTAATCTCTGTATCACCTGTGACCGAAGCCGGGGCGGCCCCCATGTGCTAGGGCGCAATAGCATTGTGGAAACCGACCTGTTTAGCACTTGTTTGGCGGTGCAAAACCTCTGGCTGGCAGCGCGGGCGGAAGGGATTGGCGTTGGTTGGGTGAGTATTCTTGACCAGGAACAGCTGAGCACGGCGTTAAGCCTGCCTGAGCATGTTTACCCGCTGGCGTATCTCTGTCTTGGCTACGTGAGCGAGTTTTTAGACCAGCCTGAGCTTGAAGCCAAAGGCTGGCGCTCTCGCCTACCATTAAGTGAACTTGTGCATGGAGATAAGTGGGGGCAGCCGCTGAACAGTGGTTAATGAGAAAACCTCTATATGGAGGGCCTCCTCGTTGCTCCAGGCCCACCTGTATTGGGTTTGCGGCGCAGGCTTTTGTCTTCGTACATGCGCTCATCTGCCAGAGCAAATACCTGCTGGGCAGGCGCTTCGCTGGAGCTTGCGCATCCCAAGCTTACATGAAGCGCCAGTTCTTCGCGTTCGCCGTTGGCAGTGTCGATGGTACAGCGCTGGTCGGGAAGGTGTTCCCGGATCAGACTGGCCATACGCTTGGCTGCTGCCAGGTCGGCAGAGGGAAACAGAATGACGAACTCATCGCCACCATAGCGTGCCAGTACGTCACTGTCTCGGCAGTGACGTTGCAGATACCTGGCAACGCTGGCAATCAGTTGGTCGCCTGCGACATGCCCATGATGGTCGTTCACTTCCTTGAGTCTATCGACATCCAACATCAGCACAGCAAAATCCAGGTTTGGCGTCTGGGCCTTGCTCTGGATACTCATCTGCAGCGCCGATTCCAGAAATCCTCGGTTATAAAGGCCGGTGAGCCCGTCACGCTCAGCGGTTTTCTTCAGTTCCAAATGCAGCAATTTATTTTCGGTAGCGGCCGCCAACTGGTCGGCAAAGAGGGAGAGTATTTGCTCCAAGCCATCGTCCCGGTTGGGAGCTTTCACGAACAGCCAACCTTGGTACATGCTTAAACGGGCTCCCATGGGCATTATATAGAGGTTCTCACCTTCTTCTGTTTGTGGCAGTTTGACCGGATGTTCTCTTTGCTCATGAACGCTGGCCAATAAGCGCTTCAGGCGTTGTTCATCTTTTGGGCTTAGCCCCGCAACAGCCGCGTAGCGTGTTATTTCAGAGCGTTGCGGTTCCTGGAGAAAAACGGCAAAGCCGTAGCCGGGAAAGTGAGTATGTAGGTGGTTTAAAGAGTCATTGAGCAGGGAGTGGATATTGATCGCGCGATTGGCGACCGCTCCGAGATCCAACAGGGCGTGAAAAACCCGGTTCTGAAACTTAATCTCGCCAATGCTACGGCCAATCTGACGATTCTGACTGTACGTGACGCGACCAATGGTTAGAAAATAGACCACTGCTCCCGCCCACTGGTAGATGTCTAAGTTGTTACTCACATAAGGTCGAAAAGTAAACCCTGTCAAGGCACTTCCAATCAGGGCCGCGACGATAAAAAGTAGGGCTGAAACCATCATCTTCCTAAGTCCGCCGACCACTAAATTGTTCATCAGGCAAGCAAGCCCGATGGTAATGGTGGCTAACGCATAAAAATCCAGCACGCTGCACCAAAAACCAAACAGCAGGCTGTCGAAGAGGAGATTCCTGAACTCGGCACGCTTCGAATTCTGAGCGTTTGCCGCAAGCGCGTAGGCGACGCCGGGCCACAGCAGCAGCAACATCCCTGGCAGAATAAGCGTCCAGCCGCTGTCTTCTACGACAGCGATCCATACGGTTAGCCCGAAGGTATGGCAAAAGGCAAAAACTCGTGGGGCAATTGTTGCCAATGCAAGACGATGTGTACGTCTTAATAAAGGTTGCATTCGTGAGCTGTATCCAACGCCATTTGATTAACAGACTAGCACCTAAGAGGTTGATCAGCCCTAATCTAGCGTTAGGCCAATAGCGTGGTGAGCCTACCTTTTGATCCTGGGTTTTAGGCCGTGTCAGAGCGTATCGATTGGATGTGATGAAGCCTGACTTCATCTGATGATCTTGCCGTCAAAATCTCTGACCAGCGGCGGGTTGAGAAGTGTCGGCGCTGGTCAGCCTTCCCATAAATCGCTAATGTATTCGTTTGTGCTAAACAAGGTAGAGCGTCATTTATGCAAAGCGATATCGCCCTTCAGCGACTGAGTGCTGACGATCCAAATGCTGAAATCGTCGCGGGCTGGACATTTGCAACCTGGGGGCATTTACACCCTGGCCTCACCCCAGAACAGGCTATTGAACGTTTAAAAGCCGAATGTGGTCAGGCTGGGGTGCCTTCCATCTTTGTCGCCATGCAAGGCGAAACCCCGGTAGGAACCGCCAGCCTGATTGCCGATGACATGAGCATCCGCCGTGAACTTGCCCCCTGGCTGGCCTCAGTATTTGTCGTGCCCGAGTGGCGGGGGCGGGGTATTGCGTCTGCATTGGTGCGCCGGGTAGAAGCAGAGGCCGTTGAGAACGGCATCGAGCACTTCTATCTCTACACCCCTGATCAGCAGTCGCTCTATCGGCATTTGGGGTGGCAAGATGTAGAAAGCCTTGAGTACCGGGGCGAAACCGTCACGGTGATGTCACGGCAGTTGAGGCGTTAGGGGCGTATTGCCGCCCGTGGCTGCCCCCACCTGAATAGGCAAGGTATTAAGGACGGTGACTTAATCTCTTAACGTTTGTCGCCTATGCTTAGGGTGAATAGCATTTACGCACCGACAAAGGCATCGCGATGAGTCATGCACTAACGGGACACAATCGCCCTCAGCAAGTGATTGAAGCCATCCAGCAGGTCAACGCGCCGCTGGCCGCGGCGACCCGCCAAGCCAAATACGCCAAGATGGCGGCGTCGCCGTATCGTTTCTTTCGGGGTACCAATCATTTGTATTGGCAAGACGTATGGCACGACTGGCGCTTTGCGTTATTTGGGGGTTGGCCCAATACCCAGACCTGGCTGCAAGGTGACGCCCATGTCTACAACTTTGGTGCCTACGGTCATCATGATGACCAAGTGCGCTACGGTATGGACGATTTTGACGATGCGCTGATCGGCGACTACCAGTATGACTTGTGGCGGCTGGCCATCAGCGTGGTATTGGATGGCCGTGAAAATGTTGAACTTAGCCCCAAGGCCATTGATAAAGCGCTAAACAAGCTATTGGAAAGTTACTATCACACCTTGGCAGATCACACCGATGATGTACGCATAGAGGCGGTGACGCTGGATAGCGCAAAAGGGCAGTTGAAACCTTTCATGAGCAAGGTGGCGGATAAGCAAAGCCGTGCGCGGATGCTGGAAAAGTGGACCACCCTTGACGACCAGCATGGCCGTCGGTTTGCGGAACGTCCCGGAAAACTAGCCAACTTGCCAGCAGACCTGGCCAGTCAGTTGCGTCGGCTGATCGAGCAGGAATACCAGCAAACGCTTCAGGATCCGATAAAAGAGAGCGATCCCCGTCATTTCCGCGTAAAAGACACGGCTCGCCGGTTAGATGCGGGCACCGGTTCGCTCGGGGTGGAGCGCTACTATGTGTTGATTGAAGGGGGCGCTGATCATGAACACGACGACATCATTCTGGATGTTAAAGAGCAGGTGACCCCGGAAGCGTATCGCTTTATGGACAAGCCCCAAAAGCAAGTATGGCGGAGGCTATTCCCCAATGAAGGTATTCGCCATGCGGCAGCATTTCATGCCATTGCGGAACATCCGGATGCCTATCTGGGTTGGCTCACCATGAATGAAAAGGTATTTTCGGTCCGTGAGCGCTCTCCCTTCAAGAAGGACTTCCCCACCCACAAGCTGTCCGGTGGCAAGCCATATCGCAAGCTCGCGCAGCAGTGGGGGCAGATCCTCGCCCGGGAACACCTGCGCGGTGCGCAAGCGCTGAATAACGGGGATCACCGGCCGTTTGCCATGGCGGTTTGTCAGCGGCTTAAAGGGCGTGAAGAAAAGTTTGTGGATGTCGTGTCGACCCTGGCGATGGCTTACGCTGACTGCGTCGAGCAGGACTACAGCGTGTTTATTGATCACTTCCTGGCGACCGATTCCCCTTAGATTGGGCAGCCGCCTGGATGGCGGTGACGATGATTACTGTGTTTGCCGCCTGCCGATTATAAAGCCATGTTCCTCGAATGACTCGGACCATACCACGCAGCGGTTACGGCCGCTGCGTTTGGCATGATAAAGCGCTTCATCAGCGAGTCGAAGAAGCTTATGCGGGTCATGAGTGTGGTCGGGGTAGGTGGCGATGCCGCAAGACAGTGTGATCCGTCTGAGTGTGGTTCCCTGGTGGTCGCAAGCGCATTGGGCAATTGAGGCTAACAGTGTATTGGCGCTGGACTCGGCTGTTTTGGCAGAGGTATCCGGGAGGAGAGCGACAAATTCTTCGCCCCCGATTCGGCAGACCATGCCCAGATCCACGAAGTGTTGAGTGAGTAAAGAGGCCATTTTGACCAGAACCGCATCGCCTGCATCGTGGCCAAAGTAATCGTTGATGTCCTTGAAATGATCAATATCCAGCATTAACAGCGAGACTTTTGTGCCATGTTGTTGAGCACGCCGGCATTCGTGATCGAATACCGTATTGAAATGGCGCCGGTTGTGAAGGCCGGTCAGGGGGTCTTCAAACGAGAGTCCCTCTAACTCGCGAACCAACTGCCCAAGTTCTTCTGTCCGTGCAGCCACCTGCTGCTCAAGGGTTTCGTTGGCCATTGCCAGTTGTTGCTGGGTACGTCGGTAGTGCCACAAAAAGATGGCCGCAATAGCCAAGGAAAAAACCAGACTGCCATAGCTCAACGGCACCGTTCGCCAGGCCACAAAGCCATGAGCGACGGCCATATCAGCAAGTAGCAACGGAGCAAAAAAGGTGAAGCTCAGTACCAGCAAGCGCTGTTCAAGATTGAGTCGGCGAAAGCGAAAGAGGGCGAGCAACAGCATAATAGGCAAGGTGATGGCCAGCAGAACATCAAACACCGGGAAGGTGATCGAGAGGCTGATAATGCCTAACTGCACCAGGCCCATGGCCATCACCAGGTAAGCCAGGTGTAAGGCCCAGAGTCGTTTGATCCAGCGTTTGGCCGTTCCCTCAAGCCAATGGCTGAGTAGCATCCCCAGTGCGATCGGGAGGGTGTAGTAGCTGCCTGCTCTAAGCATATCCCAAGCCAGGGGACCATCGGCGATCAACTGGCGGGCGGGTGCCTCGGCAAGCAGCATCAGCCCAGAGGCGTAGGCGAACAGTGCGGTGGCCAGGAAACCACGTCTTTCAGGCCCAATAAGGGCGAAAATAGTGGCCAGAATGGCAAGTACCAATACCAGCGCACTGACACCAAGGTCCTGGGCCGACTCATGGATGACGTGTTTGAGCACATCAATACGCTCCATTACCTGTACTTCGCCCCAAAGACCAATACTGGTGTAGTAGGAATATAGACGGAAGGCCAGTGGCTCGCCTGCAGTGTCTTCAGGCAGGTCGATCATGTGCCAAGGCCAGCCGGCAAAATCCCCTCGCCCCTGGTCGTCAAATTCCCCGTACTGATAAATCAGCTCATCACCGAGGTAGGCCTGGCCAATGAGATTGATACTGGTGATATAAAGGACGGGGTCGTTCCAATCGCCCTCAGGCAATGTCGTGCGTAACCAAAGGTGCTGATGCCCCTCGCGACCCGGTGGGTTAGAGGGAGACACCGTTGATAGCCAGTCGGCGGATTCATCATCTAGCCACTCAGGCTCGCCGTTAGCATCCCGGGGCGAGTCGCCCCAGCGGTATTCCCAGTCCATTAGCGGCTGAGGTGGAGCTGCCGCTTTGACGCCATTAGAGAGTGTCGCCAGCACAATGAGTGAGACGATCAGCAGAATAAAATGGCGTATGGCGAACCCACGGGGCAGCATGGCGAACGTCCTCGTTTTTTATAGCGGTCATTCTGCTGATTCAAGGCAACAACAATACTCACGACCTATGGTTGATGCAGCGTGATACGAGAGCTTAAGCGCTTTAGCCCATTTTAACCAAAAAGGACGCCAAGGCGATGCTGTTTCTTCAACGATCCCTCGGTGGGGTGATGTCAAAAAATACAAACGCAGATGCCAGTCAAGGGTCTTTCTAAAAGTGGTTGCGAAAACTCTTTAATTTACAGGATGTTGCCCCGCCGGGATTTTATGCCCGTGTTCGAGTCAGCAAGGTAAGTGCTATTCTGCCTGCTTTAAAGTGGCGGAAATAAAGGAGAGCCACGTGTCGGGTATTGTTGTCTGGCTGGATATGGTGGGGGTGATCGTTTTTGCCTTGTCTGGCGTCGTCCTGGCATGCCGTTCGCGCATGGACCCGTTTGGCATGCTGGTGCTGGCCGCCGTCACGGGGATTGGCGGCGGCACGCTGCGCGACCTGGTGCTGGGCGTCAGGCCGGTTTTTTGGGTGGCCGATCCAACGTACCTGTGGGTCATTTTTGCCACCGTGGGCATCTCGCTGGTGGGGTTTCACTATATCCACCGCCTTTCACGCGGCTTTTTACCGATTGCGGACGCCTTTGGTCTGGCCTTGTTTACGGTGATTGGCGCCCACAAAGCGCTGTTGCTGGGGACATCCGGTGTTGTCGCTGTGTTGATGGGAATGATGACGGGGGTGGCCGGCGGCATGATCCGCGATGTGCTGGCCCAGCGGGTGCCGATGGTGCTACGCGAAGAAATCTACGCCACGGCGGCGATGGCGGGAGGCACGGTTTACGTACTGCTGGACGCCCTTCAAGCGCCGCTTATCCTGACCATCGCCGCCTCGCTAAGCGTGACCCTTGGGTTGCGAATCGCGGCGATTCACTGGCATCTGGCGCTGCCGGTATTTGCCTGGGTAAGCGTAGCGCCCAAAACCGACGATGACGCGACGGCACCACTTTCCACGTCGCAAAAAGCCAAAGAGCGGGTCAGGATGATTCGCCGTGAGCGCAACCGTCGTTAAGGTTTGGGAAAACGCGTTGCCTCCCGCCAGCGCTCAAACCAGCGCCTGGGTTGAAATACTTTCAGGTCAGGCTCGCTGTCGATCAGCTCGACGCCTGTTCCCAGGGCACCAATGCGGGCATATAGCGCGCCATTGGCCTGTTTCTCAGCCAGGGTGACGTCGGCCAGCAGTAGAAGAGGCCCGCCGGTAAGCGTCAGGTCGTAAAGGCGAATACGCTCGCCGTCGATGTGCAGCTTCGCATCACCGTTGATATCACGCACGTTCAAGAGTCGGCCCAGCCAACCGCTTTCACGGGCGCGCGCCAAGAAGAGTCGGGCGAGTAAGCCGGTATCACGCATGCCAAGGCGGAGGTCACTGGTGAGATTGATTGGGTCGCGCCACTCGAGCAGTGCGTTATCCAGGCTCAGTTGCACCCACCACCCGGCATCCTGAGCTCCATCTTCGCTGTGACGAAACACGTTTTCCAGACGCAGAAACGAGTCATCGGCGTTAAAACGCCGTGCGTCCAGGTCACCTTCGTCAAGTTGCAGATGCAGTTCAACATCGCCCTTGAGACGCTGGTCAAGCAGCGCCAGGTCGGCGCCAAAGGCTCGCAGGTTGATCTCGCCCTCGGCGGTCAGTCCTTCCAGCAGCCATTCGCTGGTCAGGCTCGCCTGACCGCCTAATAGACGGATACCCGCCTCTTCGGGTAGATAGCGGTTATAGCGGGTGAAGTCGGGTACCTGAGTAATGGGCAGCGCGATACGCGTGGTGAAGTAGGCAGGCTCTGGCGATGCCAGCACCTCACTAAAACGGTCGGTCTGCGTCGTGAGAGCGAAGTGGCGCCCTTCAAGGTGAGGTTGGTCGTCATCCTGGCGCGTGAGTGTAAAGTGCGGTATGCCCAGCGAAAGCTGGGCGTGCTCGGCGCTATCCAACTGAGCCGTCAACTCGCCGCGCCCGGTGGCGAGATAGTCTAAAAAGCCCACCTCAAGCTGGTTGGCGTTGACCCTGAGGCGAGTTGGGGCCAGCAGGCGGTCATCACGGAAAGCGCCCTCAGCGAATAGCTGGCCGTTGCCCGCAAGCCTTAACCCGTGAGCACTGGGCAGGAAGGCATTCAAAAAACCTAGCCGCTGCACACTGCCCTCCAGAGCAAATTCCCCGCTGACCCGATTTGCGTCATTAGTTTCGGCGCGCTGGAAGCGGCCTTCTCTGAGTAACAGGGTGCTCTGTAGCTGCTCTGTGGAAGCGTCCGTATCCGCGACTTGCCAACGCAAACGTGAACCGCTGATATCCAGTGCGGTGCCGTCGAGCGCTGCCTGACGAATCACCAGGGTGAGCTGGGCATTGCTTTCCAGCGTGCCTTTCTGTTCGCCGTGCTGCCATCGGGTGGTGAGTTGCTCACCGGCTAAATGGATATCGCCATGCATCTGCTGGGTGGTGATATCAAGCTGGCCGCGGCTGGTGGCTTGGCCATTGAGCAGCTGTAGCGGGGCAGGATCGGGCAAGACCGCGCTCAGGTAGGGTTGCAGAACGCTGATGTCTGGCAGGCGTGCGGATTGCCAGGTAAGCCGGGCGGTAGCGTCTTCTCGCGCTTGCACAGGATCAATCGGGCTGCGCGTGTTCAGGGTGATGGTGGCGTCCGTCAGCAGCGTTCGCTCATGGTGGCGCAGGGTTGCGCCGATGAACGTAAGCGTCGCCTCGATAGCCTCTTCGGGGGTTAGCTGGGCCGTCAGCGAGCCGCTTCCTTGAGCATTGATATCCAGCAGTTGAGCCGACAGTTCTGGTGCCTGAATCGACAACGAGGCACGGTAAGGTCGGGCGTCACGAAGCGTTACACTGGCTTCGATTTGCCCGTTTCCGTCAAGGCGAATACCCTGGCCGTCAAAGGTGCCTGCCAGGTACCGGTCAAGCATGTCCAGCCGGTTGACCTGGCCTTGTAGTTCAAGCGTGGCGCCCGTCGGCAGATCCAGCCGGTCCAGGCGCTGGTTGGGAATGCGGGCAGCAAGGCGGAGCTGGGTATCGTCGGCATAGGGCTGGCTGTCAGCCAGGACCACATCGTTTAACTGAGTGGAAAAGGTGAGCGCATCGCCTTCTGCTGCTAGGCGCACGTGCCCTTCGCCGACAGCGGTATGCAGCGACGGTGATGAATCAGGGGTTATCCAGCGCGGTGAGTCGCTTGAATGGGGCGTCAGGCGTTGCTCATCCATTGACAGACGCAGGACAGAGGCTGTCAATGTGAGCAGGCTACCGGGCTGTAACGTGCCAGCGTCAAGCGCAAGCTCGCCTTTCAACGCACCGTTACCGTCAAGCGTCAGCCAGGGCAGCGCTTGCAGGTAAGGCATGAAAACGTCCCAGGCATCGGCTTGAGCATCGATTGTCAACTGCGCTGAAAGGGCGCCAAGCAAACTGGCAATAAGCTCATGGCGTGGGATGTTTGCGGTGGATACGCTTTTCAGAGTGGCATTGGCGTCTAACTGGATATCTCGGGCCAGGGTGGCCTGGTCGCTTGGCCGCATCAAGCGCCCATGGTGGATATCCAACGACAGATGGGGCACGGCCAAGGCGTCACGACTGAACTGAGTGTCCTTGATCTTGAGCTGGCCCTCGGCTTCCAGCGCCATATCGCCAACGGTCAGGCGGCGAAGCCCGCTTGCCTCCAGCGCTTTGATATGCAGCTCGCCGCGCAGCAAACCGAGCAAGGACAACGAAAGGGTGGCTTGCCGGGCGTCAACGGTGACGGGGATTCGATCATCTTCAAGCGCGAGGTAGAGATTTTCGACCTCCCAGCGCCCAGGGTGCAGGCTCTGGGCAGTTGACCAGCGCACCTCGACGCCTTCGATTCTGGAAATCTGCTGCGGCAGCCACTGGCTGTTGAGCAACCAGGTACTGCCGATGAGCCAGACAAGCACTACCGTCAAAGCACTCAAGAGTGTGACAACCAGGATGCGGGATAGACGTTTTGAGCGGTGACGCGGGTTTGGCATACGGCTTCCTTGCAGATGACTCCTGCTGATCGACGTTTTATGGCATTATGCGCGTCGTAAGCCCGCCATCGACTTTTGATTTCAACGCTAAGCAGACAGCCAACGCCATGTTCAAGGAATTTTACACGCAGCGCGGAGAGTATGTGGTGATCTCCGCTGAGCAGGCCAGCCACTTCGCCAAGGGCGTCGCGGGGGACTACAACCCGATCCATAATCCGGATGCGCGGCGTTTCTGTGTGCCAGGGGACCTTCTTTTTGCGCTGGTGTTGGCAAAATTTGGTTTGTCACGGCACATGACGTTTCGTTTTACCAGCATGGTGGGCGCGGATACACCACTGTTGTTCAGCGAAGCTGAAAATGGCGAGCTTCACGTATGCGGTGAAGACGGTAAACATTATTTACAGGTTACCCGACGGGGGGAGTGGACCAACGATGCCTCGGTAGTAGAAGCGTTTGCCCGCTGCTACGTAGCGTTTTCGGGCAAGAATTTTCCCCACTACCTCAAGCCGCTCATGGAACAGCACGGGGTCATGTTCAACCCCAAGCGTCCATTGGTGATCTACGACAGCATGGGGTTTTCGCTGGAGCGTCTGAACGCTGTATCGCCGGGATTGACGCTCAGCGACTCGTCGCTGGATGTGCAGGGCAAGCGTGCCGATGCGTTACTCGAATTTGCCATTCAATCAGCGGGCGAGCCGGTTGGGGTAGGCTCCAAGAAGTTGGTCGTCAGCGGGCTATGCCCCTATGACGCCGATGAAATGGCGGCGATTGTGGAAGAGTTCTATCGGCTCAAGGCTGCCTATCTCGCATCAGTCGAGTAAGCAGGCAAGCCGGGTACGACGTTAGTGGCGATGGCTGCCCTCAACGCTTGGGGTAGGGTATTCTTGGCTTCTCATCATAATGCCGTGCCACGCGCAGGTTCCATGCAACAAGTACTGCGCAACAAGTACTGGGCAACAAGTACCGGGCAACAGGCACGACGCAAATTACAAGAGGCGCTACATGAACCATCGTAAACTGCTGACCCTTGCCATTACCGCGACTACGCTGGCGGCAGCGTCACTCAGCACTCAGGCACGCGACTTTCGTTTAGGACTGATTACCCCCGCCCAGCATCTCTGGTCGACCGAAGCGGAAGCCTTTGCCGACACCTTGCATGAGCGCTCTGATGGCGAGCATAGCGTATCGGTTTTCCCTGCCCAGCAACTGGGTAACGAAGCGCAGATGGTGCAGCAGTTGCAAAGCGGTGCGCTGGACATGGCTTTCCTGACCATTGCCGAAATCTCCAATCGGATTCCCGACTTTGGCGCGCTTTATGCGCCTTATCTGGTTGATGACGTCAACCACGCTGCTCGCTTGCTGCGTTCAGACGCTGCTGGCGAGCTGCTGGACCTGATGCCGGAAGGTGTCGGTCTGGTCGGCGTTGGTTACGGTATGGTGGGCATGCGTCAGGTGCTCAGCCGTGACCCTATCGAGAGTGCTGATGACCTGGAAGGCCTGCGCCTGCGGATTACCCCATTTGAGCCAATCCGTGATTTCTATACGGCAACCGGTGCGGCCCCAGCGCCCATGCCGCTGTTGGAAGTGTACGATGCCCTGGCCAACGGTCAGGTAGATGCCATCGATATGGATTTCGACTCTATTCTGATTCTAAAATTCTACGAGCAGGCCGATAACCTGCTGATCTCCAATCACATGATGTTCCCCATGGTGGGGGTGGTGTCCGGGCGTGTATGGCGGGAGCTATCCGAAGAAGACCGTGAACTGATCGACACGACCATGGCCGAGCATCTGGAGAATGTACTGGTAGGCTTTGAGCAAAAAGACGCCGCTCAGGAAGAAGAGATCCGTGCGCTGGATATCAATATCGTCGAAGCGGATGCTGAGTTTTTCGCCGAGGCGATTGCCGAGTGGGAAGATATCTGGGCACCCAAGGCGCCGATGCTGGAAACCCTGCGCGAGGAAGCCGATCGCCTGCGCGAGTAAACCGCCGACAAGCCAACCACTCGACCACTGACGAGGACCATCCACGATCATGTTGCAACGCCTTTCCTCGGGGCTTGCCCGCTTTGAAGAAACCGCCGCTGCCGCTCTGGCCGCGGCGGTGACGTGTTTGATCCTGATCAATATTGCCTTTCGTGTACTGGGTAACCCGCTTTATTGGATAAGTGAGTTATCCATTTACGCGATGATCTGGATGACGTTCCTGATTGCTGGCGCAGTATTCAAGCGTCGCCAGGGAGTGGCGGTGACTCTGCTGAGCGATGTGCTGCCCCGCGCCGGGCGAAAACTGATCGTCCTCTGGGTGGATGCCATGGTGCTGGTGTTTGCCCTGCTGCTCGTTTGGCTTTGCTGGCGCTGGTATCAGCCCTTCACGCTCGCCCAACTAGGCTTCGACACCGGCGCGTTTCAGGGGCAGACCTTCAACTTCATATACGCCGAGAACACCTCAACGCTGGGCGTGAAGAAGTTCTGGGTTTGGTTGATCGTGCCGTGGTTTGCGCTATCGCTCTCCCTGCATGGGCTGGCCAACGTCTGGCAGTCCGTCACCCAGTGGCGCCGCCCTGACGACGAACCGACGGTCGAGACCTTACGATGATGCGGGTGGAGCGCTTATGACGATTGTCGTGTTTGTACTGCTACTGATCAGTGCCGTGCCGATTGCCCTGGTGCTCGCACTGACAGCGATGGTGTATATCTATGTGTCGGGCAATAGCGTGCTGTTCGAGTCTTACCCGCAGCAATTATTCAGCGCCATCGAGAGCTATGGGCTGCTGGCGATCCCGCTATTCATGCTGGCTGGAGAGCTGATGAACGAAGGCGGTCTCACCCGACGTTTGATCGCCCTGGCACGAATTCTGGTGGGCGGTTTCCGTGGAGGCCTGGCATATATCAACCTGGTCGCCAACATGATGATGGCGGCCATTATCGGCTCGGCGGCGTCGCAAATCGCTATCATGTCCCGCGCCATGGTGCCCGCCATGGAAGAGGAAGGCTACGATACGCCGTACAGCGCGGCGATTACCGCGGCAGGTGGTCTGCTGTCGCCGATCATCCCGCCCTCGATGCTGTTTGTGCTGTTCGGAGTAATGGCCCAGGTACCTATCGCCGAGATGTTTATTGCCGGGTTGTTGCCGGGGTTACTGCTGGGAGCAAGTTTCTTTATCGTGATCGCGCTAGTCGGCTTGGTGCAGCAATACCCCAAAGGCCAGTGGCCCAGTCGCCGTCAGGCGGTGCACGATGCGCTTTGGGGGCTGCCAGCAATGCTGATTCCGGTGATTATTATCGGCGGCATTCTGTGGGGCATTGCCACACCCACCGAGTCGGCGGCGTTGGCCTCGCTTGCGGCCTTGATCATGGGGCGTTTTGTGTATGGCGAACTACGTCTGGTTCAAATGCCCCAAGTGCTCAAACGCACGGCGGTCAATGCCGGTTTGGTCATCATGCTGATTGCCGCCGCTGGCGTATTTGGCTGGGTGGTGATCTACGAACAGTTGCCACAGATGGCGGCCGAGTGGATCGCAGCCCTTACTGCCAATCCCTTCATTTTCCTGCTCATGGTGATTGGCGCACTGTTGCTGGTGGGCATGGTCATCGACGGTATCGCCGCGCTGATTCTTGTGGTGCCGATCCTGATGCCGATTGCCGAGACGCAATTTGCCATCAGCCCTTATCAGTTTGGCGTCGTGGTATGTCTGACCTTGGTATTGGGGCTGTTAACGCCCCCTGTTGGTGCCGGGCTGTTTATCGCTTCTTCGATGACCGGCGCACCACCGCTGAAAATCTTCCGTGCACTGCTGCCGTTTTTGCTGGCAACCCTGGTCACGCTGGTGCTGCTCGCATGGCTGCCGTGGCTGACCAACGGGCTGATCCAGCGATAACAAACCGCTGCAAAACGATGTTCCTGGTGCTGTTTCGCTGGTACGTGTTCTGCTGGCGCATTGCCAGCAGCACGTCGTGATGGAAAGGCTAATTGACGCCGCGCGCGAGATTCTGTTTACTCGTGCAATAACGCGTTTACGTTTACGTCAACTTTCTAACACAATGACAACAGGAGCAACGCCATGCCCATTCGCGATATCCCCATGTTTATCGATGGTCAGCCCGTCATGTCCCAGAGCCAGGAATGGCGTGATGTGGTGAATCCCGCTACCCAGGAAGTCGTCGCTCGCGTGCCTTTCTGCACCGCCGACGAAGTCGAGCGCGCCATTGCCAGCGCTGAAATGGCCTTCAAGGAGTGGCGCAAGGTACCGCTGGGTAAACGGATGCGCATCATGCTCAAGCTACAGGCGCTGATTCGCGAGCACACCCCAGAGTTGGCGGCGTTGATTACAGAAGAGCACGGCAAAACCCTGCCGGATGCTGAAGGCGAGGTCGGGCGCGGACTGGAGGTGGTCGAGCATGCCTGCTCCATTACCTCACTCCAGTTGGGAGAACTGGCCAATAATGCCGCCAACGAGGTCGATGTCTACACCATGCACCACCCGCTGGGTGTCGGGGCGGGCATTACTGCTTTCAACTTCCCGATCATGCTGCCCTGTTTCATGTTCCCGCTGGCCATTGCGACCGGTAATACCTTCGTGCTGAAACCCTCGGAGCAGGATCCCAGCTCGACCATGCGCCTGGTGGAGCTTGCCCACGAAGCGGGCATTCCGGCGGGCGTATTGAATGTGGTTCACGGCGGCCCCGAGGTGGCGAACCAGATCGCCGATCATCAGGCGATCAAGGCGCTGTCGTTCATTGGCTCATCCCACGTAGGCTCGCTGCTGTATAACCGCGCCGCCGCGGCGGGTAAACGCATGCAGGCGATGATGGGCGCCAAGAACCATTGCGTGGTCATGCCCGATGCCAATCGCAGTCAGGCGATCGACAGCCTTCTGGGCTCTGCCTTTGGGGCGGCCGGGCAGCGTTGCATGGCCAACTCGGTGGTGGTCCTGGTGGGGGAAGCCCGTGAATGGCTCGACGATATTGTGGAAGGCGCTCGTGGCATGAAAGTCGGGCCTGGCACCCAGCGCGACGCTGACTTGGGCCCGCTGGTATCCCCTCAGGCCAAGGAGCGCGTCGAGCGTTTGATTGGCGCAGGTGAAAAAGAGGGCGCCAGATTAATGGTCGACGGGCGAGGCTGCTCGGTTGATGGATATCCGGAAGGTAATTTTGTCGGGCCGACGTTATTTGCCGACGTGACGGCAGACATGTCCATCTACCGGGAAGAGATCTTTGGCCCGGTACTCTGCGTGGTCAGCGTGGCAACCCTGGATGATGCCATCGCGTTCATCAATGCCAACCCCAACGGCAACGGCACCTCGATCTTTACCAACTCCGGATGGGTGGCGCGGCGCTTTGAAAACGATATCGATGTGGGGCAGATCGGCATCAACGTACCGATCCCGGTGCCGGTGGCCTATTTCAGCTTTACCGGTTCGCGAGGCTCGAAGCTTGGTGACCTGGGTCCCAACGGCAAGCAGGCGATTGCTTTCTGGACGCAGACCAAGACCGTGACAGCACGCTGGTTTGAGCCGGAAAACGTCTCCAGCGGTATCAATAGCACCATCTCACTTGGCTGATGTCACTCGCCAAACGATATTTCCCTCGGCCTGAATGGGCCGAGGGAACGTCAATGCGAGGACTAAAAATCCTGGAACAGCGGTAAACTCTCCTCCAGCAGCCGTTCAATCGGATCAAGCTGACTCTCGTGCAGCACCAGCATTGAAGGCTCGCTGGCAAAATGCTTGCCGGTTGGCACCAGCAGTGCAAACTCGCCTTCTTCAAGATGAAATTCGTGAATCTCGCGCAGCCCTTGGGCGGTATAGCACTGGGTGCAGCGGTACGCTTCGTCCTCGCCGTATACCAGGCGGTGGTACATCTTGAACAGCGTATAAAGTGCCAAACCGCCTTCAAAAGCAGGCCAGCGGGCCGGAATAGTGCGCGTTTCTTCATCCAGCGTTTGCCCGTCTGCCTCGGCATTGGCGATCGCATCGTCTAGCGGGCTGGCCAGCAGGTCATCACGGGCGGCCGGAAGGGCGACGTTGTCTTTTGAAGCCTGAGTAAAGGTGCTGACTGCGCGTTTAAAATCAGCCACGTTGTGAATGGCGTAGTCGGCATGCTGCAAGTCATCCGGCTCGAAACCGCCGTTCTCCCATCCATGGATGACTCTCAACGTCATCAAGCCACGCTCCATGGGGCGTGCCAACAGCAAGTAAAGCGCAATATGCAGATGTAACTGTCGCTCATCCGTATCGTTTTCAAACGCATTGTAAGGGTCAGCAAACAAGGCGTGGAGCCTGCCCGGCGTATGTTCCTTGGCTTCTGTATAGCGCATTAGAGATTTCCCGTTGAGCGAACCGTGTCGCTCTGGGCGCACGGTTTCTATAACGTTATTAGAGCACCTACGGAGTATGGCGAGCGATGACGCGGATTGAAAGCCCTCGGCCGTGTGAAGCACCGAGTGCTTGCGCGTTATGGCATGCGCGCGCCACTTTACGTTGGTGCGATTCTCGTTGAGAATAATACCTGTTCATAACGATCTTTCACACACTGTCGCCAGGGGGGCCTCGAAGAGGCTGAGAGTGCGCTTGCGCTGACCCTGGAACCTGATCCGGATGATACCGGCGGAGGAAGTGCGACATGCCCTACCTGACTTCAGCTGCGCTTGCCGCGGCACTTGGCGTTTTCATCATCCTAGGCCTGCGGGCTCGCTGGGCCGGTGGCACGGTCGATGATTACATTACGGCCCGCAATTCCCAGTCCGGAGCGACCCTCGGACTGTCGTTTCTTGCCTCCGGGATGGGGGCATGGATTCTGTTTGCCCCGCCGGAAATCGGCGCCTTTGTTGGCCCCGTGGCGCTTGCGGGTTATGCCATCGGTTCGGCATTGCCATTTATCGTATTGGGCCTTTATGGGCCGGCCATCCGCCGCGCACTGCCCGAAGGCAGAAGCATCGCCGAGTTTGCCCAGGCATGCTACGGCACCAGCGTGCGGCGCTGGGTGTCACTGGTGTCAGTGGCCTATATGGCCTGCTTTCTCGCTGCAGAGCTGACGGCGATTGGTGCGATTACCGCATTACTTTCCGATGTGCCGCCCGCTTTGGTTGTCCTCGGTGTCGCTTTGAGCACGCTTGCCTATACCGTGCTTGGCGGGCTGAGGGCGAGCCTTGCCACCGACCGTTGGCAGGCCTGGCTGTTGATCGCTCTGCTGCTTATCGTCAGCAGTGTTGCCTTCACCTATTTACCCGCCATGCCAGACGTATCGTCGATGCCGAGTGCCCCATTGGTCGACGCGCTGAGTGTAGCGGTGACACTGGTCATTGCTGTCACCGCGGCTAACCTTTTCCACCAGGGTTACTGGCAGCGAGTGTGGGCCGCGCAGGATTCACGCAGTCTGGGCCAGGGGGCCTGGCTGGGGGGTGGCATGACCGTCGCTGTGGTGATGGTCATCGGCGGCCTGGGGATGCTTGCCGCGATGAGTGGCGTTGCGCTGGGTGAGCCGCCAATCCCGTTTTTTGCTCTGCTGGGAAATGCGCCGTCGTGGCTCGCCATGCTGGCCCTGGTGCTGGCGGTGACACTGGTGGCGTCCAGTGTCGATACGCTACAGAACGCGATTGCCTCGCTGATAGTCTCCCAGCATGAGCAGCAGGGCAGGTCGCTGACCACGGCGCGCTGGTGGACCGTTGTGCTGATGGTGCCGGTGGTGATCATCGCCCTTCAGGGGCTTTCCGTATTGCGGCTATTCCTGATCGCCGACTTGCTGTGTGCCGCGATTGTCGTACCGGTATTGCTGGGGCTATGGAAGCGGATGTCCACCGCGGCTGCGATCGGCGGCGGTATTGCAGGGCTTTTAGGCGCCGTGTTACCCGGCTGGCTGGCCAGTGGTAGCCTTGCAGCGGGTCTCATGGCGGCGACTTTCCCTGCTGGTATTCCCACGCTGGGTCCTTTCCTCGGTGCGTTATGTGCTTCTACACTGGTAAGTGTTAGCTGGGCGAAAGTGGTTGGTCATCGGGCATCTTGGGCAAAGCATGGCTGATCACGTTATGATGGTTGGTTATCGTCTACCGTCATGGGCCACAGTCAATGAACTACCCTATTCTTCCCGACGAAGAGGCTCGGCTGGCGGCGCTTTACGAATTGGCGCTGCTGGACACGCCGGAAGAACCCGCATTCGACCGGGTGACGCGTCTGGTCACCCAATTACTGAATGTACCGACCTCGACCGTCACGCTGATTGACGCCAAGCGGCAATGGATAAAATCTCGTGTGGGAACTGAGCTTCGTGAAACATCACGTAGCGTGGCTTTCTGCGCCCATACCATTGCGGAATCTGCGCCGCTGATTGTTGAAGATACCCGAGAAGATCCGCGTTTTGCCGATAATCCGCTGGTGACCGTGCCAGGCGGAGTGCGTTTTTACGCGGGTATTCCGCTGCGCACATCAAAGGGGTTGGCGTTGGGGTCGCTGTGTGCCGTGGACACAAGGCCACGTCGGCTTAGCGACGCCGAGATCAACGCGCTTAAAGATCTTGGATCGATTGTTACTGATGAAATTCACCTGCGTGAGCGGTTCCTGTTTGAAAAGCAGCGCCGGGAAGCATCCCAGTCATCTCTCGAAGCGCTGCACCTGGATCTTGAAAACCAGATTGAGCGGCGCACCCGAGAGCTGAACCTGGTGATCGAGTCGGCCTATGATGCCTATATCAGCATTGACGATAACGACCTTGTGCTGGACTGGAATCGAGCCGCGACGACGATGTTTGGCTGGACGCGCAGGGAAGCACTGGCGCGCTCCATTGAGCATTTGATCTTTCCTGATGGCATGCCGGAAGGCGACCAGCAGACGCCCGTCACCTACTACGCTGCACGTCGTGACGGCAGCTCATTGCCGGTGGAAATGCGCATCAAGTCGCTCGATATAGAGGGACGCAGGCAGCGCAGCCTGTTTCTCCACGATGTTACCGAGCGCATACAGCTCGAGCGCCTGCGCGATCTGGAAGCCCGTGAAGACGCACTTACCCAACTGCCCAACAGGCGGGCCCTGGATGAGCGGTTGCCAGAGGCGATGGCGCGCACCCGGCGCCAGCAAACGGCTCTTGCGGTGCTGTTCATGGATCTCGATGGGTTCAAGGCCGTCAATGATCTGCATGGCCATGCAGCCGGTGACGAACTGCTGCGTGAAATCGCCAAACGTCTAAGCGCCGCCGTGCGTGAAACCGACTATGTAGCCCGCTGGGCCGGAGATGAGTTCGTCGTGCTGCTGGAAAACATCGCCCTCGATGCCGCCGAGCGGCTTGCCCGGCAGTTGATTGATACCCTCGAGCAGCCCGTACAGCTGCAGGAGGCGGAGGTGCATGTCAGCGCCAGCATTGGCGTGGCGCTCTATAAGCCAGACGTAAGTGAAACGGCACTGGAACTGCTCAAACGCGCCGACGTTGCCATGTATAACGCCAAACATGCCGGTAAAGCACAGGCCTGTATGGCTGACGCGCCCGCATGAAGGTGTCTGCCAAAACGTCATCAGTTAACCATCAGGGACGATCATGATTCGGACGCTGTTAACGACCCCCGAAGGTGAAGTACACGAAGGCGACGCAAAGCTGATCGACCTGTGGCGACAAACCCCGGGCAGTCATATCTGGGTGGATATGCAAGGCGAAAGCCAAGCCGTCGAGCAGCGCTTTTTGGAAGACTTTGAATGCCACCCGATGGCCATTCAGGATGCGCATAAAGAGCGCCATCCACCCAAAATCGAAGAGTTCGATCACCACACACTGATCATTTACCGCGGTATCTCCTCGTTTGATGCCCAGTTGAACTTCGTGCCCCAGCAAGTGAGCTTTTTTGTCGGTGAGCGCTTCCTGGTCACCCTTCACCCGGGCGAAGCGTTAAGCATCAAGCGTCTGTTCAATGAGCAGGGCAGTGCACTACTGGCTCACTCCCCAGAGCATGTGGCACTGCGGGTGATGTACCTGTCGGCCGGGTATTACATCGATAGCCTGCTGGAATTCGAAGTGGCGCTCAGCGATCTGGAAGATGAACTGCTGGATAACGGCAATGACGTATTGATGCGGCGTATAACCGCCTACCGCTCGCGGCTGGTGAAAATGCGTCGAATCTTCAGCTACCACAAGGGGATTACCCAGGAACTGACCGCCTACGACTATGCCCACCTGCCGCGTGATAAAAGCGACACCCTCCACGCGATTACCGACGTGGAAGAGCGCTTTGAGCGGCTCTATACGCTCACGCAAATGTATTACGACATCTGCGGCGATCTGGTCGATGGCTACATTTCGATTTCATCGCACCAGCTCAACATCACCATGCGCGTGCTGACGGTGATTACCGCTATCTTTGTACCACTCACCTTTATTGCCGGTATCTACGGCATGAATTTCGAGTATATGCCCGAGCTTGGCTATC
Source organism: Halomonas sp. A40-4 (assembly GCF_015767635.1). GTDB lineage: Bacteria > Pseudomonadota > Gammaproteobacteria > Pseudomonadales > Halomonadaceae > Vreelandella > Vreelandella janggokensis. Next base: position 942,767 of record NZ_CP065230.1, read on the forward strand.
GCTACGGCTATTTCTTTGTCTGGGGGGTAATGCTGGGTATCGGTGGGATGCTGATCTGGCTATTCAAGCGCAAGCACTGGTTTTGACATCCAGCGTGGCCTGATGGAGACGACACAAAAGTTTGTTATGGTCATTATCAGGCACAACATCTTTATCTCTTAGTCGAGAGGAGCCCAGCGAATGGCAGACGCAAATGCTAGTTCAACGCCGCCGACAACCATGGCGGCCATGCTGCTAACCGGGCATGGCGGTATCGAAAAGCTTGAGTACCGTCAGGATGTGGCGACCCCCAAACCCCAGGCAGGCCAGGTCCTGGTGCAGGTCACGGCGACGGCTAAGAACAATACCGATCGTAAGGCCCGCGAGGGACTGTACCCTACCAAGGACAAGGGCGACGTGACCTCGTTTGCCATGGGCGGTGAGCCCACGCTGACGTTCCCACGCATTCAGGGCGCCGATGTGGCGGGCCGTGTCGTGGCGGTGGGCGAGGGCGTTGATGCTTCGCGGATCGGTGAGCGGGGGCTTCTGGATTTCAATCTGTATGCCGATGATCGCCGTGATATCAACCTGACCCCGGATTACTATGGCCACGGGGCCGATGGTGGCTATGCCGAGTACATCGCCGTACCGTCTGACCAGTTTCACCACGTGCCCAACCCGGCGCTGCACGATGCCGAGCTTGCCGCCATGGGGATGTGTTCCTACCAGACGGCCTACCACATGATGACATCCGCCGGGATCGGCGCCGGAGAGCGTGTGCTGGTCACCGGCGCAAGCGGCGGGGTGGGGACGGCGCTGATTCAGCTTTGCCGGGTAGTCGGCGCGATTCCCTACGCCGTCAGTCAACCCGATAAAGCCGATGCACTTCTCGCCCTGGGGGCCGAGGCGGTGATCGACCGCGGCGATTTACCCACCTTTGTCGATCGCGTGCTGGCTACCACCGACGGCCAGCCCATCGACGCGGTGATGGACCTGGTTGGCGGTGAGATGACCAACCTGTTCATCGATACCATGATTGTCGACATGCAGCACCGTAAACGTTACCCGCGGCTTTCCATCGCCGGGGCCAGCGGCGGCAATCTCAGCGAGGTCATGTGGACGCGCATCTACCTCTACCAGGTGCAGATCTTTGGGGTCTCTCACGGCACGCGGGAAGAGGCCGAACAGCTCATTGCCTGGATTCGTAGCGGCGAGTTGAAGCCGGTGTTGCATGCGGCCTTCAAACTGTCCGAACTCCATGACGCCGAGCGCTATTTCGTCAATCGTGGCAGTAACTATCTTGGCAAGATCGTGATTGTCCCGGATAGCCAATGGGAGTCCCATGGCGCTCCGTTTGCCCTTAACGCTTCCTAACTGCAAAGAGTCCGGCGAATGAATACTCAACATACCATCCAGTTAATGGACACCCACGCGGGAGGCGATGTCAGCCGTATTGTAACGGGGGGTATTGATCACCTTCCGGGCAATAGCGTCCGCGAGCAGATGGAGTATCTGCGCGATGATGCCGACGGCCTGCGTCGGCTGTTGCTTGAAGAGCCCTACGGCATTCCCGAGATGTCCGTAGACCTGCTGGTGCCACCCAACGACCCGGAAGCCGTCGCCGGTTATATCATCATGGAAGTCATGGGCTATCCGATCTATTCGGGGTCCAACACCTTGTGCACCGCCACGGCAGTGCTGGAAAGCGGTATCGTACCCAAGCAGGAAGGCATCCAGCGCTTCAAGCTCGAAGCCCCCGCCGGCCTGGTGCAGGTAGAGGCCAAGGTACATGACGGGGTCGTAGAGTCGGTCACCTGTGGCGGTCTACCGAGCTATATCGACACCTACCGTGAGACGATCGACGTGCCCGGCATCGGCCCCGTGACCTACTCGGTTGCCTATAGCGGTGGCTTTTATGCGCTGGTGGATGCGGCTGAATTAGGCTTCAAGTTGACCCTGGAAGAAGAGTCGGCGTTGGCGCTTTGCGCGCATAAAATCGTGGAAGCCATCAAGGCTGAGCGCGGTTTTTCCCACTACACCCTGGGGGATGTCGGACCGCTGCCGTTCCTGCACTTCATGGGGCCTGAAGAACAGGTCGCCGAAGGTTATGTGCGTTCCCGCTCAACGACCTACGTGCATCCCGGCGTTATTTGCCGCAGCACCACCGGTACGGGAACGTCCGCGCGGCTGGCGTTGATGCATTACGAAGGACGACTCAGGCAAGGTGACAAGCTGGAAACCGTGTCACTGCGCGATACAGGCTTTATCGGCACCTTCATCGATACCCACCAGGAAGGCGCTTATCAGGTGGTGGAGAACACCATTACCGGGCGCAGTTACGTGCTGGCGCACTCGGATATCGTGATCAACTGCGATGATCCCCTGGTTAACTGCGGTGAGCTTCACCACATCCTGAGCGATCGCCATCACCCGCCACGCGCTGAATTACCGTCAGAGACGACATAGCCTTCGGCCTCAATACGTTGCCACACCGGGGCCTTGTCGGCCTCGGTCATCTGCCCCCAGCAAGCGATTTCATCCAGACGTCGCCCGCAACCTTCACAAAGTGATTGGGTCGGTTCTATGCGGCAGATCTGACGACAGGGGGAGAGCGGACGGTCAGGGAGGGATGAAGTCACAGGTATCGTAAACCTCTTGGAGATAACAAAACGGCGGCTAATACTGACATGCCAAGGGTAACATGTCTTTGCGTATTAGCTGGGTGTGGTAGCGTGATGACTCCTTTTGTCTGCGATGAGGAAACGCCATGCATTATTTGCTCGACGAAACGCCGCTTGAAGCGGGCACTCTGTATCGGCTGCTATCCGGCTCGGTTTGCCCTCGCCCGATTGCCTGGGTAGCGACCCAGGACCGCCAGGGCAATGCCAATCTTGCCCCTTTTTCTTTCTTCAATGTCGTCAGCGTCGATCCGCCCGTGCTGGGGTTCTCGCCGTTACAGAACGGCCAGGGCCGCAGCAAGGATACCGTGCGTAACCTGGAAGAGAATCCCGAGTGTGTGGTGCATGTCGGTAGCGAAGCATTGGTCGACGCGCTCAATACCACCAGCGCAAGCCTGCCACCCGGCGAGGATGAATTCACCCTGGCAGGACTTGAAAAAGCCGCCATGCCCGGTGTGTCGGTCCCCCGCATTGCCAACGCGCCGGTTGCGTTCGGTTGCCGACTGCGCGACATCATTCGCTTTGGTGACCAGCCCATGTCAGGCAATCTGGTGCTTGCCAACGTGATCTCCCTGCATCTTGACGACGATGTCTGGGACGGTCGACACGTCAGCCTGGAAATACTCAACCCTGTGGGTCGACTGGCAGGTAGTGACTATGTTCGCACCACCGACCGTTTCGCGCTGCAACGCCCCCGCTAAGCTGGCAACGAATGAATCAGACCCTGCTTAACAAACGTTTGTTTACATACTTCGCTACAATGTTTACTTAGAAATTAAGGATAATTGTCCTTTAGTCCTATATTCTGCGGCCGATAGAACTGTTGGGGGGTGATCACGCAGTGGTTATGCGTGGTGACCTCTACAGCGCTATAACACTGTTTTAAAAATGTTTTTAGAAATGTTTTTAAAAGTGTTCTTAAAAAAAGTGCTGAGACAGCCGTGCCTGGCAATCAAGCTGTACTCGGCAATAAAGCGGGCAAGCAGATAAAGGAGGGGGCAATGCGACGATTTTGGATAGCGTTACTGGCGAGTGTGGTGTCGATTTCGACAGCCCACGCGGAACTCAAGTTTGCCATTGTAGCACCCGACAGCGGGCCGGCCGCATCGCTTGGGCAGGGCATGAAAAAAGGTATCGACACCTACTTCGCTGAAGTCAACGCGTCCGGAGGCGTCAATGGCGAAACGCTGACGCTTGCCGCCTTTGATGACCGGTATGACCCGCTCAGCGCTGCTCGTCATACCCGCGAAGTCGTCCAGGACGAGGATGTCCTGGCAGCGATCGGTAATGTGGGCACTCCCACCGCTACCGTCACCATACCGATTTACAACGAAGCCGAGACGCTGCTGTTCGGCGCTTTTACCGGCGCGGGAGTGCTACGCAAATCGCCTCCCGACCGTTATGTCATCAACTACCGCGCAAGCTATGTGCAGGAAACCGCCGCCATGGTGGATGGCCTGATAGAGGCAGGCATCGAGCCCCAAGAGATTGCCTTTTTTACCCAAAACGACAGCTTTGGTGACGCGGGCTATAACGGAGCCAAGCAAGCGCTTGAGGCGCAGGGCTTTACCGGCACCGATAACCTGGCCCATGGCCGCTTTTCTCGCGGTACCCGCAATGTCCATCAGGGGCTGGCCACCATTCTGCAAGCTGCTGAAACACCCAAGGCGGTGATTATCGTGGGTACCTATGGCCCCGCCGCCGACTTTATTCGCGAAGCCCGCCAGGATATGCCCGACGCCGTATTCCTCAATGTGTCCTTCGTCGGCAGCCAGGCGCTGTTGAACGAGCTGGGTGACCAGGCAGACGGCGTGATCGTGACTCAGGTTGTACCGCCACTGGATTCTGATCTGCCGGCGGTCGACGAATATCGCCAGGCGCTTGATGCGTATGCCGATGGCAGTGAACCCGACTTTGTTTCCCTGGAAGGTTATCTGGCGGCAAAACTGTTTGTGGAAGGGGTTAAGGCGGCAGGTGATTCGCCGGATCGAGAAGCCATTGTTGACGGCCTGCTTGGTCTTGGCGAGATCGATATCGGCCTTGAGGAGCCGCTGCATCTGGGGCCTGACGATCACCAGGCCAGTGACAGTGTCTGGCCGACGATTATTACCGATGGCCAATTCGAGTTAGTCGAGTGGTCAACGCTGCTGCGCTAACGCTCATACCCGCCGCTATTACGTCATTTACCCTGATACGAGCGAAGCTAGTCTAATGAAAAAAACACTCAGTTTACGTGCCATGTTGATAGGCCTGTTTCTGGCCGCCGTTATCGGTGCCGTTGTACTGGCCGTCACCGGCTGGGCAACCAATCAGCGCTTGATCGACTCACAGCGTTACATCACCAATGATGTGATGCCATTGCAGAATGCCAGTCGCGAAATGGTGTCGACGATGGGCGCTTTTGGCCAGCGTCATGCCGATCTGCTGGCGGCTGAAAGCGAAGCTGACATGGCTGACATTACCCCGCGGGAGACGCTTGATGAGCGTTTCAGCCAGGCGCGCAATGACCTGGCTGCCGACGATGCCGAAACCCAGTCAAGCCAGTTGGCCGCTCTCGATGAGCACTACCAGACCCTGCTGGAGAGCGATACTTCACTGCAAAACGTTCGTCAGGAAGAGCTTGCCCTGCAAGCACAGATGGATGAAAAGCTCGCCGAGATGCAGGCGCTGATCGGCGAGGTCATGAACAGTGCCGGCGATATTGCCGGAAGGACCGCGCTGGTTCAGGTGCGTGAACAACGTGCGCTTGAAGACCGCCTGAATGCCTGGCGCCAGGACGGAATGACAACATTGCCTACCGGTCTGCTGGATAACCTGTTCAGCAATGAAGCCGATGTCACCCGGCTAAGCAGTGAAGTGCGCATTGCTGTGGCGATGCTCGCCGATTTGGGGCGACGCTTGATGCAGGTCGAAAGTGAAGATGAACTGGTCAATCTGCGCTATAACCAAATTGGTCAGCAAATTGGTTTGGCCCGCCAGTCGTTGGCAGGTATTACCCGTTCGCCAAGCACCGATACCGAGCAGATGGAACTGGTGAACGGGCTGGATGACATTATTGTCGAGCTGGAAAGCTTGATGATCAGTGACGACAGTTCGGTTTATGCCTTACGCCAGCAGCAGTTGGACCGCCAGGCACAGGTCCAGAATGAGCTGAATAACGTCAGCCAGGCAATGGCGCAAATGGGCGACGCCTTGACAGACGTGGAAGCTTACGCGGTAGAGCAGGCCGACACTGCCGCTGCGCAGGCCGAAGCGCTGGCCAATGCAGGCCGTACGCTATTGATCGTTGTGACGCTTGTGGTCATTACGCTGCTGGCAATTTTCGGCTGGCGTACCATGGTACGGGTACTGGGGCCGCTGACGACCATGCGTCGACAGATGGAAAATATCAGCGGTGCTGCCGGTGAAAGCGCTGATCTTTCCATGCGCCTGGATCTGCACCGTAACGACGAAGTCGGGCAAACGGCCCAGGCCTTCAACCGCATGATGGATACCTTTGAAGGGATGGTGGCGCAAATTCGCCAAAGCGCCGAGGCGATTGCCGCGAGTAGCCGACAGATTGCCTCGGGTAACGAAAACCTTTCCCAGCGTACCGATCAACAGGCGGCTTCGCTGGCGGAAACCGCCTCCAGCCTTGAGCAGATCACCGCGACGGTCAAGCAGACCGCCGATTATGCGGATCATGCCAAAGGCGCGAGCACCAGCGTTGACCAGCGCGCCCGTTCTGCTGGCGATGTCGCTCAACGGACCACCGAGGCGATGGGTAACATTCGCGAATCCAGCGAAAAAATCACCAGCATTATCAAGGCGATTGACGATATTGCCTTTCAGACCAACCTGCTGGCGCTGAATGCATCGGTGGAAGCGGCGCGGGCGGGCGAGCAGGGCCGCGGTTTTGCCGTGGTGGCCCAGGAAGTCCGCAAGCTGGCAGGGCGAAGCGCTGAGGAAGCGGCACAAATTCGCCATCTGGTCGACGACAGCGTGGCCAAGGTCAGCGAAGGCGAGCACTTGGTCAACGCGTCCAGTACCCACCTCCAGGAAATCGTCGATAGCCTGGGTGAAGTCACGCGCTACGTGACGGAAATCGCTCAGGCGACCCATGAGCAGTCGTCCGGCATCGAGCAGATCAATCAGGCGATTGCCCAGTTGGATCAGGTGACCCACCAGAATGCCCGCCTGGTGCAGGAGGCTTCAACCGAAAGCCAGACGCTCGACGAGCGAGCCGGCGACATGAACCTGCTGGTAAGCCGATTCCGGGTTGGTGAAGACGCCGGTCAACGGCATTTATCACTGCCGGAGCAAAAGGCCGCGCCTCGCCTCAGCTAACGCGTACGCTCTACCCACCGTCATCACAGTATGTGGAGATGGTGGGTAGTGTAGTAATGGCCTACTACCCGTCTTTTACCCACGCTTGCTACGCTCAATACACACGCGACTCCGCGTGGTAACGCTATCTTGAGCAATGCGGTTGTTGATTAATGATTGATAACCTCGTTGCTGATAACAAGGAGACTTGAGATGAGCAGCAAGCGCATTTTAATGATTACCGGCGACTTCACCGAGGATTATGAAACCATGGTGCCGTTCCAGGCGCTAATGGCGGTGGGCCACCAGGTAGATGCGGTATGCCCCGACAAAAAAGCGGGGGATAGCGTGGCGACGGCGATCCATGATTTCGAAGGCGACCAGACCTACACCGAAAAACCCGGCCACCGATTCGCGCTCAACGCGACCTTCGCCGATATCGATCCGGCGGATTACGATGCCTTGGTGGTGCCCGGTGGTCGTGCGCCGGAGTATCTTCGCCTGAACAAGCAAGTGCTCACCATGGTGCAGCACTTTTTCGAGGCCGATAAACCGGTAGCAGCGATCTGCCACGGTGCGCAGCTGCTAGCGGCTGCCAAGGTGCTGGACGGCAGGCAGTGCTCCGCTTATCCGGCTTGTCAGCCCGAGGTAGAGCTTGCCGGGGGGCGCTTCGCCAACCTGGAGGTGACCGATGCAGTAACCGACGGCAATCTGGTGACCGCGCCCGCATGGCCTGCACACCCTGCCTGGCTGGCCCAGTTCATGGCGGTACTGGATCGCTGACATCATCGCCGCCCAACGATCATCCTACGCCCAGGTTATCTGGGCGTAGTCCTGTATGGCGGCTATGCTGGAAACATGAATCACGGTGAAGAGACGGTGTGATGTGCAAACTGTTTATCGATGCAGACCCCACGCTTTGGCAAAGCGCCAGCCACTCACTGCGCATTGACGGCATGGTGACCAGCGTACGTCTGGAGAATTATTTCTGGCAGATACTCGGTGAAATTGCCCGGCGTGACGGTATGAACACGGCGCAAATGATCACGCGGCTGTATCACGAGTCCATAGCCGCCGGGCATGATGCGGGCAACTTCACGTCGTTTTTGCGCGTATGTGCGCTACGCTACCAGGCCTTACAGTTAAGCGGGGATATACCGCAAAATCTGGAGGTGCCGATTGCGTCGCTGGATGCCGAGCAGATGGTTTGTCGCGACACTATTCCACAGGCAAAGCAGGTCCACTGACGCTCTATTCAAATCGCTCACCCAGGCGATCAAGGAAGGTTTCAATGCGTAATGCGTTGGTACCGACATCGCTTGCGCCCAGCCGCGACGCCGAGCGCATATCCACTCGTACGCCGTTTTCCTGCTCGGTCAGGCGAATCACCACGTCATCCTTGAAGCCAAACCAGGGGGTGGTGGCCGTTGCCTCAATGGTATTATCAGTCATCGTTTCAATCTGCCAGCCAGCGGCTTCCACTTCTGCCTGAGCCGCGCCAAGAACGCTCGGCGCTGGTGCCGATACCACGAGAGGCTCCACCTCAGGGTAAGCTTCCTGTTGTTGGCGGGCGGTTTCTTCACCGGGATAATCAACGGCGTTGGGCGCGGCGTCTCTGGCATCGCGCAAGGCATCAAAGGCCGGTGGGTTCTGCGTGTCGGTGGTAATATCATGAATCATCGGTGCCTGCTGAGCACGCTGCCAATGCTGCCACGGCAAATAAAGCAGCGCGACGGTGCCCGAAAAGACGACAATCGCCACGACACCCGCGCCAAAGCGGCGGGTCATCGCGCCGGCGATCAGCAGTAGTAGGCTCAGCGCCCCGGCAGCAGCGGCCACGTACACACCATAGCGCAGCAGGCTGAAGGCATCACCGAGTGCGATGAGCTCCCAACGGTAAGCGGGGCCTGCCAGGCCCATCAGTATGGCGGCCCCGAGCAGAGCAAGCACGCTCAGCCATGCCAATAGGGTAGGCCATTTGCCCCCTTTCGGGTGCTGAGCGCTTGATTGTGTTGCCATGCCTTTCTCCCAGCGTTCAAAGCGTTAATATATTCAGGATATCTTCAGCATAACCAGCTATTGATCGGTATGCCTGTTTTCCCGACCAGAGAGCCTCTGACCACGATGACCCAGCACGATACCTACACCACGATGGCAAAACAGGTGCGCACATTGCTGGCAAACGCACCTCGCGATGCATTGCCCATGACCTATCAGCAGGTGGCGAACGCGCTAGGGCTTACGCCACCCCGTACTATCCAGCGCGTTGCTCAGGCGCTCGAGCAACTCATGGAAGAGGATGTGGCCGCCGGTCAGCCAATGGTCGCGGCATTAGTCGTCAGTCGCCAAGGTGCCGGTCTTCCCGCCGCTGGCTTTTTTGATCAGGCGGTGGCTCTGGGGCGTTTCCCTGCCGACGCCCGCCAACATGAAGCGTTATATATCGCTGAGCGTGACAGGGCGCTTGAATCTCGACATGCTTGAATTTCGAAACGACCCGTTGCAACCACGCTATCCTTTGCGCAGTGGGTCGAGCAGGCCGCTCAGGCCGTTATGGTCGATCTCATGCATTAAATGTAGCAGTTGACCGATTTCGCCGGTTGGAAAACCCTCCCGCGCAAACCAGTTCAGGTAGGGCCCGGGCAAGTCGGCAATAAGCCAGCCTTCATATTTGCCGAAGGGCATTTTACGTGTCACCAGCTTTTCCAAGTCTTCTGGGTTCACCTGTTGATTCCTATAACGCTTGATGGAAGCACCTTTTATCGTTTCAAAACGCTATTATCAACGCGTAATGGATTTTATTTTTGTACGGCGCGCTCTAGGATAAGGCAATTCAGCCTGGCTGGCGCAAGGCGTTAGCCAACCCAAAAGTGGTATGAACACAACTCACCTTTCAGGAGATAACCATGAGCCTTTCCCCGTTTCATCTGGCGATTCCCGTCTACGACCTGAATGCCGCGCGGGCGTTTTATAACGATGTGTTTGGTTTGTCTGAGGGTCGCTCAAGCGATCACTGGGTCGACTTCAACTTCTTTGGTCACCAGTTGGTGATCCATGAACACCCCAAAACGCCAGGCCAGGAAGAGGTCCATACCAATCCGGTCGATGGCCACAATGTGCCGGTGCCGCATTTTGGTGTGGTGCTTGGCTGGGATGAATGGGAAGCCTTGGCAGAACGCCTCAAGGCCCGTGATACCGACTTCGTGATTGAGCCTTATGTGCGTTTCAAGGGCGAAGTGGGCGAGCAGGCCACCATGTTCCTGCTCGACCCGTGTGGTAACGCGCTGGAGTTCAAGGCCTTCAAGGACATGAGCCAGCTATTCGCCAAATAGCCCTTTTTTCGAGATAACACAGTCTCAAGAGCGCATGGCCTGCTCCTGGCGACGATGCTGCAACGGCGCGTCGCCAAAATAACGCTTATAGTCGCGGCTGAATTGCGGCACGCTACGGTAGCCCACCGCCTGTGCCGCCTGACTGACGTTATGGTCGTCCTGAAGCAACAGCTGTTGGGCCTTGATCAACCGGAGTTGCTTGATGTACTGGGTCGGCGATGCGCGAGTAATTTGTTTGAAGTGCTGATGAAACGTCGAGGGACTCATACTCGCCTGCCGGGCTAGCTGATCAACGCTGTAATCATTGGCAAAATCGCGATGCAGCAACGACAGCACTTGAACGATGCGTGCGTAATGTCCGTGGCCGCGCACCAATGCCTTGAGCGCCTGCCCCTGCTCTCCTTTCAGCGCCTCAAATACCACATCGCGTATCCGTGCGGTGCCCATTGTGTTGAGCTCTGAAGGCTCATGAAGGGCATGCACCAGACGTAATACGGCCGCCTGCATGCCTGGTGTCATGGCCACCGATGCCATGGGCAGCGTGGTCTGGCTGTGGCTGGGTGCATCGCCCATGGTGGTGACCATCTCGCTGAGCAGGGCTGGCTCCAATTGAATGGAAACCCCCAGCAAGGGCGCTTCAGGCGAGCCGTAGGTTTCACACTCGAACGGCAATGGCAGGGTTTGTACCAGATACTGGCCCGGGTCGTAATGAATTTCCCTGTCCCCCAGGTAGCCAATCTTACGGCCCTGGGCGATGATAATCAGACTAGGCTGGTAAAGCAGCGGCGTTCGCGGTTGGTGGCGGTCAAGACTGAGGAGCGATACCCCGCTTAGCGCGGTAGGCGTCATGCCTTGCTGATAAACCAGTGGGGTAATCAATTCGGCCAGCTCGCTGATGACCGGTGTCTCCTCGCCGTCGTCAGGGTTGGCTACGTCGATCGGCATGTCGGCCTCATGATAAAGTTTTGTTGATAGGATAATTATGACAGTTTTCTAAGGATCTTTTGTTATTTTATAGCAATTATATGGAGGATCATGCAAAAGTTTCGTAGATTCACTCATCGCTAAAAGCGCTCTTGAGGTCGATACTGGGAGCCAGTCCCTAGTTTTCAGGGAATCATCCGAACAAGGAGCTTTATTTGATGAGCGAAGCAAAAGCCTACGCCGCCTTTTCTGCAGAAAAACCGCTAGCCCCGTTTACCTTTGACCGTCGCGAACCCCGCCCAGACGATGTCGCCATTGATATCATGTACTGCGGCGTTTGCCATAGTGACCTGCATTTCGCCAAGAATGACTGGGGAATGACCCAGTACCCGATTGTGCCCGGTCACGAAATCGTCGGCCGCGTTACATCTGTTGGCGACAAGGTAAGCCGCTTCAAAGAAGGCGATATTGTCGGTGTTGGTTGTATGGTGGATTCCTGCCGTACCTGCTCGGCCTGCCAGGATGGCGTAGAACAATATTGCCTGAACGGGTTTACCATGACTTACGGTAGCGAGGACCGTCAGGATGGCACCATGACCCAGGGCGGTTACTCCAACAAGATCGTGGTCAGCGATCACTTTGTGATGAAAATGCCAGATGGCATTGACCTGGCGTCTGCGGCGCCGATCTTATGCGCCGGTATCACTACCTATTCGCCGCTCAAGCATCACGGTGTGGGTGAAGGCCACAAGGTGGGCGTCATCGGCATGGGCGGCCTGGGCCATATGGGCGTCAAACTGGCCAAAGCGCTGGGCGCTGAAGTCACCGTGTTTACCCGCTCGGACGCCAAGGTAGAAGAAGCCAAGCGCAACGGTGCGGATCATGTTGTGGTATCCAGCGACCAGGCACAGATGGACACCGTGGCAGAGACCTTCGATTTCATGCTCGACACCGTGCCGGTCCAGCACGATATCAACCCATATCTGGCGTCTCTCAAGTACGACGGCACACACATCATTGTGGGTCTGTTGGAGCCCATTGAGCCGGCCATTGAAGGTTTCAATCTGGTCTTCAAACGCCGCGTGGTCGCCGGGTCGCTGATTGGCGGCATTGCGGAAACCGAGGAAGTGCTGCAGCTGTGTGCCGACCAGGGGATTACCTGCGATGTTGAAATGCTGGATATCAACAACATCAATGAAGGTTTTGAGCGCATGGAAAAAGGCGATGTTCGCTACCGTTTTGTCATCGACATGGCAACCATCTAACGCCTTGCCGTTAGTCCAACGCTAGCTTACGTGACTGCCCGGTGATGAGCTTTCTGCCCATCACCGGGCTTTTTTGTGAGACTAACGTCTAAATTTTCCTAATGTGACTTCATTTTCGGCGTTGCCTGCCGATAGGCCTTGATACCTATTCTTAAAAACCCCAAGGGATCAACAGGATGAAGCACCTCTCGATTAAATGGAGCCTGACCGCCGCGCTGGTTATCTTACTGCTGATGATTGGGCTGATTGGCGGGCTGGGCTTCTATTCGAACACCACCAGCGAAAATGCGTTGAACGAGCTGGCCATCAACAACGGAGAGTTGGCCAACGCCGCCAACCGCACCCAGGTCAACGCATTGCGCGCCCAGATTTTTCTCGATCGCTATGCCAGCTTCAGCATGCAAGGGAACCCGGCAAAAGGCCAGGAGAGCCAGGCGATGGCCCAGGCCGCCATTGAGGCCGCCGACGAGCGTTTCGAGCAGTTCCGACAGGTTGAGCTTGCCGAGGATGATCCTCGCAATGAGTACGTTGACGAGATGGTATCGACCTACGATGCGTTCGTGACCGAGGGCATTAAACCTCTGCTGGAGGCAGCACCGTTCCAAGTCCAGCGCAGCCAGGAAGAGTTAAGCGAGCTGGGTATCGCCTTCGACGATGCCATGCAGGCGTTCACCCATTATGCCAATCAGCGCAGCGACGAAATGCTGGTCGAGGTTTCTTCGCTGAACCGTATCGTCGGCATTATCGCCATTGTCCTGTTGGTCGCGGCCGTACTGGCGACGCTGATCATGCGCATGGTGATTGTTCGCGGACTGGTCACGCCGCTGCGAGAGGCGGTGGAGCACTTCGAGCGTATCGCCAGCGGCGACTTGACTGCCGACATCGAGGACCGGGGACGTAACGAGGTAGGTCAGCTTTATAAAGGGTTGGCCTATATGCAGACCAAGCTTAAATCGTTGGTGGTCTCGCTGCGCGAAAGCAGCGATAGCGTATTCAGTGGTACTGGGGATATTTCCGCAGGCAGCCAGGACCTTTCCGCACGTACGGAACAGCAGGCTTCCGCACTTCAGCAAACCGCCTCCAGCATGGAGCAAATGGCCACCGCGGTGAGCCGCAATACCGAAACCGCCCAAGAGGCAGATCAGCTGTCGGTGTCGGCTTCGCAGTCAGCGGAAAGTGGCGGCAAGGAAGTGGCCCATACGGTGCAACTGATGCGTGATATTGCCACCAGTGCCGAGCGCGTTAACGACATCATTGGCGTGATCGACTCAATTGCCTTTCAAACCAATATTCTGGCATTGAACGCTTCGGTAGAAGCGGCGCGGGCTGGCGAACAGGGGCGCGGATTTGCCGTGGTTGCCAGCGAAGTGCGCCAGTTGGCAAGCCGCAGTGCCGAATCGGCTAAAGAAATCCGCCAACTGATCGAGGCCACCACCGGCCAGATTCATCAGGGTGCGCAACAGGCCGAGAGAAGCGGTGAAACGATCAATGACACCGTGGATTCCATCCGCCAGGTCACCACCCTGGTAAGCGAAATCTCCACCGCCACGCGGGAACAGAACAACGGCATCGAACAGATAAACGCCGCCTTGACTGAAATGGACTCGGTGACCCAGCAAAATGCCGCGCTGGTGCAGCAAACCAATGTGGCCGCTGCCTCGCTGGAAGGTCAGGCAAAACAGCTTGCCGCCCTGATGGCCACCTTCCGCCTGGAAGAGGGCGGTGCTGCGCTGTCCAGCGCTGATACTCGCAAGCCGGATGTCTCGCAGCCGAACGCCACACTGGCGGCGCCGGGTTCAGAACCCCCACGCAGCAAGCAGACAGCGACGGCGCAACAGGATAACGATGATTGGGACGAGTTCTAGCAAAGCGTAAGGCGCGTCCCCGCCTCAAGCGAGGCGGGGACGGGCGGGTCAGACTCGAGCAGATACCCTTAAACGGACATAGTCGGCGGTCCAGTTGCCCTGTGCATCGCGCAGGCTGTGGCCCAATAGAAGTTGGGTGTTGTCGATCACTGATTCACGCAAATCATCTTCCAAACCATGGAAGAACGGATTGGCGAAGGTGTTCAGCCAGCCGGTCATGCCGGCGGGAAGTCGCGTTGGGCGAGGGATAAGCTCAATCGACTCGACCTTGAAGCCGACGGTTTCCAGCAGGTGGCGATAATCTTCCGCCGTTGGGAAATACCAGGGGTGGCGGCCACGCGCGCTGATACCGCGGAACTGCAGGGCGCCAATCAACGCAGTGCAAATGGCGGCGACGTTGCCATGCCCGCCAAACTCGGCGACAAAACGCCCGCCCGGTTTCAGGGCGCGTTTGATACTGGCCAGTACCGCTTGAGGGTCGAGCATCCAGTGCAGCGCTGCGTTGCTGAAAACCGCGTCGAACTCCTGATCGAACGGCATCTGGTAGGCGTCCATGACCCGCGCGTTCAGCCCGCGCTCCTGGGCGGCACTGACCATGTCTTGCGAGGCATCGATTCCCACCACCTCAGCCCCGCTCTTGGCGATGCGCTCGGTTAGTACGCCATCGCCGCAACCCAGGTCCAAAATCCGTTCACCCTGCTTGGGGGCAAGCAATGCAAGCACTTCGTTGCCCATGTCGGGGACAAAGTTGGCATGCTGGGCATATCCTTCAGGGTTCCAGGATTGCCGAGTCGACTGGCGTGATGTATCGGTCATAAATGCATCCAAGCGTGGTGTTCCGTTAAAACCATTGACTAAGTATAGCGTGACATCGGGGTTGGTGCGTTGTGCGCAAGACGTTTTACTGCAACCCAAGCGTTGGTTTTTGTATCTGAAGGGACCTGAGTAGGTAAGGTCGCTCCGGAAGCATTTGGCTATCCAATTCTCAGGGTTACCGCTAGGCTAGTAGCCTGTTGTTTTGTTGGATATTTGGATTGTTGGCAGAGGACGCAAGGTTATGAACCAGGAAGTGCATCACGCAGAAGATGATTTTGAAGGTGGCCTGGATGCGGAGGCGGCCGGTGAGCAAGAGACCGACGACACCATCGAGCGTTCAAAGCGAAACACTGAGAATGCCGAGCAGCAAGAGGCCAAAGAACTTCCTTCTCAGGCTGCCGCCGTTCACCAGCGGTTGCGCATGGATGGCCAAAAGGAGCTGGCGCGCGGCTCGATGGCACTGCTGCTGTCGGCGGTGGCCGCGGGCATCTCGATGAGCTTTTCCATGGTGGCACGGGGTGTCATGCACGCCAAACTGCCGGATAGTGATGTGGGGTTTCTGATCGAGTGCCTGGGTTACACT
This sequence comes from Halomonas sp. A40-4, assembly GCF_015767635.1. Taxonomy (GTDB): domain Bacteria; phylum Pseudomonadota; class Gammaproteobacteria; order Pseudomonadales; family Halomonadaceae; genus Vreelandella; species Vreelandella janggokensis. The sequence goes on from NZ_CP065230.1 coordinate 958,511, forward strand.
ATCGGCTTTATTGCCGTGATCCTGGCCCGCCAGCAGCTGTTTACGGAAAATACCGTGACGGCGGTATTGCCCATTATGAGCAACCCGACACGGAAAAATTTTGCTTTCCTGGGGCGTCTCTGGAGTGTGGTGCTCGTCGGTAACTTATTGGGCGCGGCACTTTCTGCTGCCACGTTTCTGTATATGCCAATGTTTGACGCGGCCACTCATGAGTCGTTTACCGCGATTGGCGAGCACATGATGGAAAACTCGCCCTACGAGATGTTTGCCAAGGCCATTCTCGCCGGCTGGATGATTGCCACGCTGGTGTGGCTGATTCCCGCGGCCGGGCAAGCCAAGGTGTGGGTCATCATCATTATTACTTACGTCATGGCGATCGGCGAGTTCACCCACATCGTGGTGGGTGCGAGCGAAGGGTTTTACCTGTTGCTGATCGGTAATATCAGTTGGAGCGAGCTGGTGTTCCAGTTTGGCCTGCCCACGCTGGCGGGTAACGTGATCGGGGGTACCTTTATTTTTGCGTTGATCAGCCACGCACAAATTCGCGGCGACAAGGATCTTTCCGTGAAGGCCAAGCCGGACGACGCCAACGGTGGATCACGCGATTAGCGTTGACAGCCTGCCCGCGGGGATCAACTTCGCCGGTATGCCCAAACGCTAGTTGGGGGGCAGCAGGCATGCTCAGGTGAATTGGCTATACTCGGTTGTGAAGACCCCGCATAACAACAACGTGGCTCAGGAGGATCCAATGACCCTACAGCGTGCCTACTGCCTGCTGGCAGCCTTTTATAGCCTGTTATTGGTAATCGGCATTATTGCCATATTGATGGGTGGCGGTACGCTGCTCGCGGCGGTGTATCTGGTCGTCGGTTTTTTTGCCGTGCTGGGGCTTTGGGGAATAAGCCTTCAGCGCAGCGTGATGAACCCGCGTATGTGGCGACCGCTGGCGGTTGCACTGGCCGTGGGTGCGGTCGTGCAATTTGTGGTGATGCTGCAAATGTCGGTGTCAGGTGTCACCCTGACATGGGTATTGACCAGCAGCATCTTTGCCATTCTGCTGGCGATTATGCTCTATCACTACGGTAACCGCGACCAGCCGCTGTGGGCCACGGAAGACGAGAGAAGTGATGCAAACCGATTACGGGTCATGCTCCAGCAGCAAACAGCGCTCACTGCGGTTCACCGCGAAGGCGAGCGCGAAAACCATGCCAACGTTTTCAAGGTAGGTAACGAGTACGAGGCCAATATCACCCGCCACTCGCCGGAAGGTCAGGAAGCTTTCAGCGAACGCTTCCGCCATCCCGAGTCGTTGGTGTTCTTCCTGGAAAAATTTGCCAGTATATCGATCAACGATTTTCAAAGGCCCACCGCTAACTGATTGCCTCGCGATCTTCCTCTAGCACTTCATCGATCCAGGCCAGCCAGGTCTGGGTCAAGCGTTTGCCCAGGAGCAACGTGTGCCACGGGGCGCGCTCGTGCGGGTGAAGTGAGTCGGGAGAGGAAAACCACGCCGACTCAATAGCCTGGTAGCTATCCATCCGTTCTTCCAAGGTGTTGCGCAGCGAAGCCAGTTCCGCATGGCGGGCGTCGGCTGGCCAGCGTTCCCAGACAAAGAATTTGGCAAACAACGGCGACCTCACGGGTTGGGGCCCCAGTGGGCTGGCCAGCCACGATTCCAGAAATGCAATTCCTTCCGAGGTAATGTGGTAAACCTTGCGATCCGGCTTGTCGTATTGGGCCACGGTCTGACAGCTCAACAGTTGCTCTCGCTGCATTTTGTCCAGCTCACGGTAAATCTGCTGGTGGCTGGCCTGCCAGACATGAGCGAGTCCTGTCCTGAAACGCTGTAGAACGTCGTACCCAGTACCCGGTTCGCGTTGTAGTGTGATAAGCAGTACGGCTCGTAATGACATGGATGGCCTCGTTGCATTTATGCATATTGTTGCATACTGAGCGCGTCGCTACTATGCTTCTTGATATGCAACAAGTTGCATTTAATGTCAGAGCGTTCAGGATCAGAGGCGCGAGAGGAATGTGGTGTTAACGTTACATCTGTGGGCATCGTTTACAGGACTTGGTGTAGGCGTAATCGTATTGCTAAGGCATAAAGGCGACTGGCTGCACAAAACCTTGGGCATAGCGTGGGTATCTGCAATGGTGGCATCGGCGCTCAGCTCCTTTTGGCTGGGGGGTGGGGTGTTTCCCATGATCGGTCATTGGGGCCCTATCCACCTATTATCGTTGTGGATGCTGGTAGCCATATCGCTAGCGCTTCTGGCGATCCTGCAGGGCCGTGTCCGAGATCACAAACGATGGATGCTTGGCGCTTATGTCGGCTTGTTAGGCGCCTTTATCGGCACATTGATGCCTGGGCGGTGGGTCTCGGCTCAGTTGGGCATCTGGTGACAAGGAGTAGTGAATGTTTCTAGGATTGAGTGCTTTTCCGCTCACCCCCATGAACGAGCACAGGCCCGATGAAGACGCGTTCCGCTAGAAAAAACACCCGGCCGTGGCCGGGTGTGATAGTGCGTGAAACAGTGGTTACTCGACGAGTTCGAGCAGGCGGTCAGGATAGTTGGTGAACAGACCGTTGACGCCCATGTCCATCAGACGCTCCATTTCCTCGGTTTCGTTGATGGTATAGACGTGCACCGGCAGGCCGTTTTCCTGGGCTTGCTGGACAAAGTCGGCGTCAATGACCTCCTGGCCGTCATAGAGGTAGTTCGTGCCGATGCCCACGGCGTAGTCGGCAACTGCCTGGAAGTCTTCATCGGTAATCTCGGCGGGGCCCGGTGTTACGCCTGTCCACTCCACCAGTGTCGAATCGTCTTCTTCGCTGGGGTAGTACCACACCAGCTGGATCAGCGGTACGTCGTCGTTAAGTTCCTGCACTTTCAACAGGCTGTCCTGCTCGAAGGACTGAACAAGGACGCGACCGTTCTCGATCATGTCGTATTCTTCCAGCTTTTCCACCAGCGCTTCTTCCAGGCCCGGGTTCAACTGGGGCGACTTTGTTTCGATGTAGTAGCGGGCATCGTGACCAAAGTGTTCGAACAGCTCATCCAGGGTGAGCATCTGCGCCCCTGCAAAGTCATCGCTGGCGCTATCGGGGTTTGCCTCGTTGAACCAGGTGCCGGTATCCAGCGCCTTCAGCTCTTCCAGGGTGTAGTCGTTGATCGCGCCTTCGCCATCGCTGGTGCGGTCGATGGCGTCATCATGAAACACCACCACTTCACCGTCGGACGAAAGCTGGGCGTCCAACTCCAGGTAATCAACCCCCCACTCATGGGCCAGTTCGTAGGCCGCCATGGTGCTCTCCGGCGCATGGCCGCTGGCGCCCCGGTGGGCGATGACTTGAAACGATTGCAGATCTTTTAGCTGCTGCTCCAGCGGCGAGGTATCCGCCAAGGCGGCGGTCGTGGCAGCACCAGCGAAAAGACCCATCGATACGGCGGTCACTAGCGGAAGACGTTGCATAATTGTTTCCCTTTATTGAATGTTCGTTTAATAACACTACCCGCTTTCGAGGATTATGCCAAATGAGCGACGTATCGATATTGATGTGTCTTAACAATAGAAAAGTCGCTGATCTCACTGAATTACCCAGAAGCTGCTAGTCTGTGAGACAGGCAAATTATCCCATCTTCCGAGCAGATTGATGACCCAACCATCAGGCATATTTTCCAGCGTTATCCCTTTTGTAATCGCCCTGCTGGTAGGCGTGGTCCTGGGTAGCGTGGTGCAAACCCAGCTCAACCTGGCAGCGATACAGTCGATGGGCGTGGCAATACCGCCAGCCGTAAGAATCAACACCACATGGCAGGATCTGCTCAGTTTTGCGCCGCTTTACGCACTGTTGTTTGGCGTGGGTTTCGTTGCTTCCCAGTCCTTGGCCTTGCTGCTGTCCCGTCAACTGGGCGGTCGGTATTCAATACCGCTGTGTGGGGTCGCCGGGATTGTCGGGCTCTGGGCCACGTTGTGGCTGGTTAATACCCTAGCCCCACCGCCCACCTTGATTGCCGCAACGCGTGGTGCTGGCGGGCTTGTTGCCATGCTGGCGACCGCGGGAGTGGCCGGTACCGTGTTCGCGGGGCTGCGTCGACGTGTCCAAGATGCCAATCGCCCGCGCGGCTTTTCCGGTTTCGCGGTGTTGCTCGCTGTCGGTGGTTTGGCCACGGTATTGCCTGGGATTAGCCAACCGGCCCAGGCGAAGGCCGACCTGCCGTATCATATTGAAACGCTTGCCGACGATTTAGCGCACCCTTGGTCGCTGGCCTTTCTGCCCGACGGGCGGATGCTGGTCACCGAGCGCCCGGGCCGGCTACGGCTGCTGAGCAATGAAGGGGAAACACTGGTGGAATTGCTGGGCGGCGTGCCGGAGGTATTTGCCGCTGGGCAAGCAGGGCTGTTTGATGTGGCGCTTTCACCGCAGTTTGAAGACGACCGGCAGGTGTATCTCAGCTACGCCTGCGGCACTGCACATGCCAACCACACCTGTCTGGCCCGGGCCACACTGGCAGAGAACAGCCTGGAAAACGTCAGCGAGATATTTCGTGCTCAACCCGCCAAGCAGGGCGCTGCCCACTTCGGCGGGCGCATCGCCTGGCTACCGGATGGCACCCTGATACTGACCCTGGGCGATGGCTTTGATTACCGCGAGGAGGCACAGAATCTGGGCAATCATATCGGCAGCCTTGTGCGGCTAAACCCAGATGGCAGCGTGCCCCAGGACAACCCCTTTGTGTACTACGGTGAGGCTCGCCCGGAAATCTACAGTCTCGGGCACCGCAACGTACAAGGGTTGGTGTTCGACAACCAACAACAGCGGCTTATCGCCCACGAACACGGCCCGCGGGGCGGTGACGAGATCAATATCATCGAAGCAGGTGCTAACTACGGCTGGCCAATCGCCACGGGTGGGCTGGATTACACCGGCGCACGGGTGACGCCGTTCGAAGACTACCCAGGTACCGAACCACCGACGCTTGAATGGACGCCCTCGATTGCACCTTCCGGCATGGCGCTCTACAGCGGTGAGCTGTTTCCCGAATGGCAGGGCGACTTGCTGGTCGGCGCACTGGTCAATAAAGAAGTGCGCCGCGTCCGATTATCTGATGACGGCTCAAGTGCCAAAGACGTAGAAGGGCTGTTCGGCGAGCTGGAAGAGCGCATTCGCGATGTGCGCCAAGGGCCGGATGGCGCGATCTACCTGCTCACCGACAGCCCGCAGGGCAGGTTGCTGAAAGTGATACCGTAGCCTGGATTTCTCATGGCCCTTTCAGTCACTTTCTTTTCTGTCCCATGAGAAGTTCGAGCTAGGCAAGCAGATATAAACATACTAACGTTCCGACCTCTGCGACCCCTATCGCTTCTAGTACATCTATTAACTCACAGGGGGAAAAAGCTGGTGGATCGTCAGAGTAGAAGAACCTAAGTAGCTGACCTATACTGCTTGTCGTCACGCTCAATAGCATGATAATTATTTCTATCGAGTTTATTTCAAAAAGCACAAGTAGTGCTGTTAATAAAATGATTAATACAAACATGACGTTTAAGGTAAGGCTTTTATTATTAATGCCGTCATCCAGGCCTTTATGAGCTAGATAGGGTTTGGGTAAGTGAGGTAGGAACATGCATCCACCACTGAGGTTGTTAGAATAACCACATCATGCCATCAAAGACTTAACGACTACTTAAAAGTTGGTGATTGGGTAGGAAACGACACAGTTGGCTTTTATCTTACTTTTTTTGGAAAACATCCGTTGTCTTGAGCACGTGGCTAAATCAGAGCAGTTGCAGGTGGGCACAAAACGTTCGAAAGCAACAGGGTAGCGTTGGTAATAGCTGGGCCCATGGTTGCCCATCTTATGCACCACGACCACATGGTCAGCTGAGGTACTGTCAATTTGCGTGGTTAAATCTTGAACCAGCGCCTCGTCCAAGTACCGTCCATCTTGGCACAAAAGCGCACAGTCCTATGGCGAGAGCGCTTTTGTGTCACTCCCGACACCCTACAGCCTGACTGGTTATCAAGCCAGGTGACCTTCTATTCCGGCGTGGGCTAATGCGTTCAGCAAAGATTCATGCTGCTGAGCATAGGCACTTACGTAATCGTCACGCCCCGGCAATGAAAACATACAGGGGAATGAGACCGCCGTGCTTGTGCCGCAAGCAGTCACTTCTGAAAAATTGATAATGTCGGGCTGCTGGGCAAGTATGGGCGTGGTTTGGCGTCCATAACCATTTAATCCCCAATTCGCCGCCCGCGCCGTTTCGCCCACCACGATGACGAACAGTGTAAGTTTGTCACCCACGTGTGAAATGGTACGGGCATCCTTTCCCACTGTTCGAAAAGTAAAGCTCATGAAGACCAAAAAGTGAAGGCAGGCCATTATCAAAACATAGTGGCAAAGGTAAACCACGCCTGTAAGGAAAGAAGGTCATAGCCAGCAAGGGCTTGTTGCAAAAAAGGTACATTGTAAAAGAACTGAATATGACAACGACCTATAAGACAAGTTGCTCCGTGCTTAATGCGGGTCGATAACGCCAACCGGTGTCAATAAGTTTTGAAGGTAATGAAAGCGAAGGGGGCATCGAAAGGCTCTCTATGAAAAGATTAACGAACGGTTATGCGCGTCAATTCATTAATTAGAGTACGTAGGGGCTGCACTGGGCTGTGACGTTACGCGCTGTTTTGGATATTTTTTTACCGAAATAGCATGCATGGGAGCCGCTGTGGCTTGCCTGTCAAGATTAGCGTGTATGGCGTCTACTACCGTACTGATGTCTGGACGCCAGAGGATCGTGTCATAGGCTTCTCTCGGTACGAAGGCGAGTGATTTTTTCTGACGTACCAGGGAAATGGTGGCGACATCGAGTGCTGCTGCTAAGTGCATTGGCCCTGAGTCGGGTGTCACGAGTAATCGCGCACGCTCTAGAACTGCAGCAAAGTGACGGATAGGAAGCGGTGGGCATAAGCTGCCATATCGCGATGACATCAAGCGCTGCTCAATCGGAGCTAGAAGCCTAAACTCCTCCGGCCCAAGGAAAACGACATAACGTATTTTGCAGACTTCTATGTCATCGATGAGCATTTGCCAAAATGCCAGCGGCCAACGTTTGTTTTGATGCCCGCCTACGAAGATCGCAATAAAGTCTCTTTCTGACGGTTGATTGATATGCAGGCTGAATAGCTGTCGTATCTTCGTTATGGCCTGATAGCGTTCCTGCTCCGTCAGCTGGAGCAATGGCCGATTACGACAAGCAACACCGAGCGGGCGTGTCAAATTAACGATAGCATCGTAGGCATGTGATGATTTCCCCTCCACTTCAATACTGTACCACCGCTGGTGACCTTTACGTGCCCCCATGCTGTACCGCGCCCCTATTAACCGGGTCACTATAAAGCCGCTCGTTGATCCTCCGCTCACTTGTACCGCCAGGTCATAGTTTTTTGCTCGTAAGCGTCGACATAGTGTCACATACTGCCAGGGACGGAGAATGGCGGTTCTTGACAGTAAATGGAAATGGTCAACAGGGCGCTGTTGCAACAGTGGCCATGTTTTGTCGGTCGCTAAATAGTCTATGCGCGCGGAAGGAAAACGTTCACGAAAAGCATCGATGGCAGGGGTGCTGATTAGCGCGTTGCCCAGACGAAAATTGGGGCGAATAATTAAAATTTTCTTTATGTCCACAAGGCTATCAATGGTTTCTGGTGCAGGCTGTTTGAGGATGTGCCGCATGGCTCCCAGCAAATATCGCTTCATTCTTTTTTCTAAAAAACGGGCCATTATTTTTAAATAATAGTTTGATCTAATAAGTGTTAGTAAGTGCATGCTATTGCGCTCTGTTCAGTTAATAGACAATGGTCTGCCCGCGGCAGCGACAAGGAAGATTCAAAATGACTACCATTGAAGGCGATACTTTGGCCTTGCCCATGGCGAAAGAGGCAGCTTGAGCCTAAATAACTTAAAGAAGAGTTAAGCTGCATAAGAGGTTTGCAAAAAAAGGGGGCTGGCTTACTGGTTGAATTCAGATACGTATGCTTTGTGGGGTATAAGTTGCCGTATTTAAGAAAAGCTTAAGTTTTGGTAGCGAAGATAGCGGTTCGTGGATTGGGGGAGCAGCATGCGTGCACTGCTAATAGAAGATGATCCCTTGCTTGGGGATGGGATTAAAACGGCGCTGGAACGCGAGGGGTACACGGTCGATTGGTTTATGCTTGGCCGCGAGGCCATCCGCGCTATCGGAAGCGAGACTTTCAGTGTGATCATCCTGGATCTTGGCCTGCCTGATATGGACGGCATGCAGGTGCTCCAGTTACTCCGTCAGCAATCCATCCTACCTATTCTGATTTTGACCGCCCGCGATGCGATGGAAGACCGTATTGGTGGTTTAGATGCCGGGGCAGATGACTATGTGCTCAAGCCTTTCAATTTGCAGGAGCTGCTCGCCCGTTTGCGTGTCGTAATGCGGCGCGCTGAGGGGCGGGCCTCGCAGATATTGACGCTGGGGGCGCTGAGTATTGATGAGGCTCGTCATGTGGTGAGTTGGCGGGGTAAAGACGTAAAGTTGGGCCGACGGGAGTATGCCTTATTGTTAGAGCTAGCCAGACATCCGGACAAGGTGCTATCTCGTCCTCGTTTAGAAAATTTGCTTTACGGCTGGGGCGAAGAGGTCGAGTCCAATGCGGTGGAGGTTCACATTCACCATCTGCGAAAAAAGCTTGAAAAGCATTTGATCATTAACGTGCGCGGGATCGGCTACCGGCTGGATAGCCAAGCACAATGAGATCGATACGGCGTTATTTACTTCGTACACTAGCCATTACCTTGGTTGTCGCTGGGGGCATTGCGGTTACCGCCGCTTACTTAATTACCGATCACGAGCTAGAAGAAATTCTCGATACACAGCTCAGCCTGCATAGCCGGATTGTGGCTGGCCAATTGGACCCAGACGCGACCATTGACGACTACGCTCGCCTCGCTTCGCGCATGGGCTTTCCAGAATATCCGGCCCAGCTATATCGCGACGGTAACAAAGTACCGGTGAGTAGCTCTGAGTCAGGTACCAAGCTTTACCACGAGGAAGAGCTTAAATTAGTACTGGGTTTTTGGAATTCAGATGGCTCACCCAGGCTGTTAGGAGGTAAATGGAAGGATGCCGGCCCTTTCCCCGCCCCTTTCGAGGAGGGTTTTCGCTGGGAAAACTACGATGGTCATCGTTGGCGGGTGTTCAGCATGTTCGACGTTGCCAGCGACACCTGGATCAGCATGGGGCTACGCGGGTCGTTTCATGATGAAGTGGTGGAGCGGATCACCTGGAACAATTTATTGCCGATGCTCTTTTTGCTACCACTCCTCCTTTGGCTGATGAGTCGCATTATCCGGCGTGGGATAGCGCCCATCCAAGCGCTTTCCAGCCAGGTACAAGGCCGCTCTGCCAACGACCTGCGTAAAATCGATAACCCGGTTCCACAAGAACTTATTGAATTACGCCAATCGCTCAACGACTTTATCGCCCGGTTGAAAGCAACGCTAGAGCGCGAGAGGCGCTTCACTGCAGATGCGGCCCATGAATTACGCACTCCCTTGGCAGCGCTTAGAATCCACTTGGATAATGCGCAGGCCGGAGGCGATCAATCATTACAAAAGGCTTATGTTGGGGTAGAGCGGCTTCAGCGGGTAGTAGAACAGCTGCTTATTTTGGCGCGTTTGGATCAAGTCGCCACAGCATCACGGGCCACTATCGACCTTTACCCGATTATTGCTGAGTTGGTAGCCGAGCTATGGCCACTCGCTGAAGATCGAGATCAGCACTTGAAGCTAACAGGCTTAACCCGGCTGGAAGTTCGCGCCGACGACGTCGAGGTAGGCATTTTGTTTCGTAACCTGCTGGATAACGCCTTGCGCTATACGCCGAAAGGCGGCCAAGTAGAGGTAGAGTTGGCGCTTTGGGAGGGCTTGCCTCAGCTTATTGTCAGAGACACTGGACCCGGACTCCCCGATGCACTGTTAGAGAAAGTCACTGAGCGCTTCAGGCGCGCGTCTGGTCAAGGCACCACCGGTAGCGGATTGGGTTTGTCGATTGTCTCTGAGCTCGTGCAGCGCCAACAAGCAACTCTTACCCTCTCCAACCGTGAGCCCAGTGGACTAGAGGTAAGCGTGAGATGGGAACTTCCTACTTGAGCTCTGGCGCCACAGGTTGTCTTTTGCTGGTCATAAGACCCATGCATGCTGCCCAATGATGGTATTACACCTATGATACATTCAGAACACCATAGATCTCACCGTGCCGGCTGGCTGCGTGCCGCTGTGATGGGTGCCAATGATGGCATTGTTTCTACCAGCAGTTTGATATTAGGCGTTGCCGCAGCCAATACCACCCAAAGTGATATTATGCTGGCGGGTATTGCAGGCCTGGTGGCCGGCGCAATGTCGATGGCAGCGGGAGAATATGTGTCGGTAAGCTCGCAATCGGACACCGAAAATGCCGATCTCGACATCGAACGCAAAGCATTGGCTGAACATTACGAACTCGAGCAGGAAGAACTTGCCGCTATCTATGAAACTCGTGGCTTGACGCCTGACTTGGCTCGGCAAGTCGCCGAGCAATTGATGATCAACGATGCCCTAGGCGCGCATGCACGAGATGAGATTGGCATCACCGACATCAGCCAAGCGCAGCCACTTCAGGCAGCACTCTCTTCAGCCGCGACATTCACTATCGGCGCACTGCTACCGCTACTGGTGGCTTGGTGGGCACCCCCCGCGCTGCTTATACCTCTAGTCGCGTTGTTCTCACTGCTCTTTTTAGCCTTGCTCGGTGCTATTGCTGCCCGTGTTGGAGGAGCGCCCATCCTAAAAGCTGCGGCGAGAGTGATGTTTTGGGGCGCACTTGCCATGGCGTTAACGTATGTCATCGGACATACATTTGGCGTTATGGCTTAAACGTCTGATCGGTTATAGCGACAATACTACAGGCTTGAATTTCGGCTAAGTGCCTGCACTCTTAGAAGGGTAGGCAACTCACAAGGAGACGTTATGACGGCGTTAGTGATTGGCGCGAACGGACAGATTGGCAAACAGTTTTGCGAGCTGGCCCAAAAAGCGGGCACGCCCATCAAGGCGATGATTCGCAGCGAAGAGCAGGTGCCATGGTTCAACGACAGAGGTATCGATACCGTCATTGCCGACCTGGAAGAAGACTTCTCGCACGCCTTTGAGGGCTGTGACCAAGTGGTGTTTACCGCCGGTTCAGGGCCGCACACCGGGCTGGACAAGACTCTGTTGATTGATCTTTACGGGGCCATTCGTGCTGCCGATATCGCCAAGCAGAAAGGTATTTCCCGTTACCTGATGATCAGCGCGATACGTGCCGAAAACCCCATGGAAGCGCCCGAGAAGCTGCGCCCCTACATGGCCGCAAAATTCGCCGCCGATGCCCATCTTCGCAACAGCGGCGTACCCTACGTGATTCTTAAACCCGGACGTTTGACGGATGACGCCGCCAGCCAGCAGTTCGCAAGCTCAATCGACGAGGCCGGCGACAATCAAATCTCCCGCGCCAATGTCGCGCATGCGTTGCACTACGCGCTGCAAAGCAGTGTTATCAACAAGGAGTTCGCGTTGCTGGACGGCAAGCGGTCGATCGACGAAATTATCAAGTAGACGTTCTCAATGAGCCACCAGCCGTTCAGGCGTTAACCCCCTTCATGCCTTCCGGCGTATAGCGCTCACCGGTTACCGGAAGGCGCTCGGTGGCCGCTTCAAGCCGTTGCTGCTCATCGGCGGTCAGGATGATGGACGCGGCAGCCGCATTCTCTTCAAGGTAGCGCAGACGCTTGGTGCCGGGAATCGGCACAATGTTATCGCCTTTGGATAACAGCCAAGCCAGCGAAAGCTGCGCCGGGGTGCAGCCTTTATGGGTGGCCATTTCACCAATCACGTCGGCGATTCGGCGGTTGGCATGCATGGCCTGTTCAGAGAAGCGCGGCAGGTTAGGACGAAAATCACCTTCGCCAAAGTCGGCATTCTCCTGAAGTTTTCCCGTCAAAAAGCCACGGCCCAGCGGCGAGTAGGGCACAAAGCCGATGCCGAGTTCCTGGCAGGTGGGCAATACTGCTTGTTCAACGTCCCGCGTCCAGAGCGAATACTCGGTTTGCACGGCGGTGACGGGATGTACCGCGTGGGCTCGACGAAGGGTCTCTGTGCTAACCTCGCAGAGGCCAATGTGGGCAATTTTTCCCTCTTTCACCAGTTGCGCCAGGCCCTCCATGGTCTCTTCGATAGGCGTTTCCGGGTTAACGCGGTGAACGTAGTAGAGATCGATTTGTTCGATGCCCAGCCGCTTCAGCGACGCCTCGCAAGCTTGGCGGGCATACTGGGCGCTGCTGTCCAGGCTACGCTGATACTCACCAGGGTTGCGCACAATGCCAAACTTGGTGGCGATACGTACCTTGGGCTTGTGATTGGCGAGAAAGCGGCCAATCAATTCCTCGTTATGGTGCGGCCCGTACATATCCGCCGTGTCGAAAAAGTCGATACCCATCTCTACTGCCCGGGCTAATACCCGCAGCGACTCGCTGTCGTCCCGAGGGCCATAAAACTCGCTCATCCCCATGCAGCCTAAGCCGATAGCGGAAACGGTTAGATCGCTGCCCAGCGTTCGTTTTTGCATGCTATGTCTCCAGAAGTGACGCGTTCTTGAGTGGTGCAGTAGCAGCGTGGCACTATCCGTTAATGAAAAAAATTAACGAATTCGATAAACAAATTTCCGATTATGAAAAACACATGCCGCGTGGTTGGGTATGGGACGACACGCGCACCTTTCTGGCAGTGGCGCGCCACGGCACGCTGAGTGGTGCCGCCGCCGAGCTGAACCTGGGCATCGCCACGCTCTCCCGGCGTATCGAACGGCTGGAAAACGCTTTAAAGCTGCCGCTGTTTGTACGCCAGCAATCGGGCTATCAGCTTACCGAGGAGGGAGCGGGGCTAATCGAGAAAGCTGAAGCCTTGGAGGCAGCAGCGGCGGCGTTTACCAGCGGGGTTTCCAATGCTGCGCAACTGAGCGGCAGAGTGCGTTTAGCGACGGCTGAAAACCTGGCCACGGCGCTGATTCTGCCCGCATTGCCGCAATTTCATGCGCAGTACCCCGGCATCACGCTTGAGCTGGTGACCGATATCACCACCGTCAACCTGCACCGTCGCGACGCCGATTTAGCCCTTAGAATGGTCAAGCCCGAGCGGGGCAATGTCACCCTTCGACGCTTGGGTATGCTGGGGTTCGGACTTTACGCGAGCCCCGGCTATACAGCGCAGCGCAAGGCTCATGATGACGCGGGCGATTATGACACGGATGCCTTTATCACCTGGGGGGATACGCAAGCGCACTTGCCCGCTGCCCAGTGGGTTGAGCGGATGCTACGAGGTCGCGAACCTGCATTGACTACCACGTCGCTTGCGACCCAGCTAGCGGCGGCCAAAGCGGGGCTGGGGGTCGCGGTGCTGCCGCACTTTCTGGCGCTGGAGGCTGAGCTCGTCTGCCTCGAGTCCGATATCGGCGTGGATCAGCCCATTTACCTGGTCATCCAGACGGATCTCACCCAATCAGCCCGTATCCGGGCCGTGGCGGATTTTCTGGCGGAACTGGTAGCCAGTAACCGCGAGCGCTTGAGTGGGTGAGTAGAGGTAAAAAGGCGGCATAAAGCTGTCTCGGCATGCTTGTTGAGCAGCATGGAAGTGTTGGGCTACCTTGCGGTTTGAGTAAAAAAGGAATAATTTATACTCATGAGCGACTTTGAGTATGATGATGACAAAAGCGTAGCCAATCTGATAAAGCATGGAATTGACTTTCTAGATGCTCAGGCGCTTTGGAATGATCCTGATTTGCTGGAAATTCAAGCCAAATCTGATGATGAGCCGCGTTTTCTGATGATAGGGCTGATTGATGATAAACACTGGTCTGCCGTCATCACCTACCGAAATGAAAAAATTCGACTCATTTCGGTAAGGCGCTCGCGTAAAAGAGAGGTAGAGCTCTATGAAAGCTAACGACTTTGATCAAAAATTTGACCAGGGTAGCGAAGACATCGTTGACGATCTTGATTTATCCACTGCACACCGTGTTAATCAAGATCCGAAGCGTATCAATGTCGACTTCCCCGCTTGGGTGGTTGAGTCCCTGGATCGTGAGGCCGCCCGTATCGGCGTTACGCGTCAATCTATTATCAAAGTTTGGCTGGTTGAACGGTTGAAAGCCGAAGCGAGTCAAAAGCTTCCGGATAACACGCAGCCTCACTAACGCCTTCGCATTTATCTCCCAAGCTCCCCCTTAAGCCATTCCGCCAGCGGCTCGCTTCGGCGGGGGTGGGTGAGTAAGTCCGCCTGAGCGGGCAGCCACAGGCAGAGCCGGGCGGGGGTTTCGATGCTGCCCCAGGGGGCGACCAGTCGGCCACTCTTCAGGTCGTCTTCCACCAATAGCGTGGGGGCAATCGCCACGCCTAGTCCCGCCACGGCCGCTTCCATCAGGTAGTAAAGGTGCTCAAATCCCTGGCCTTGGTGTAGCGCCGCTTCAAGCTGTGACTGCTCAAGCCCATGTGCACTGGCCCAGTGCGGCCACGCCTGAGGGCGGGAAGCGGTGTAGAGCAGCGTGTTGTCGAATAGCGTTGCCGGGTTGGCGGGGTCGCACTGCGCGGCCAGTGGCGGGCTCGCCACCGCGCATATCTGCTCCGGAATAAGCTCGACGACGTCGACCTCCGCGGGCCAGGGCGGCTCGGAAAACGCTAGGGTCGCACTTGCGTCCGTCTGCTTTTCAGGATGCTCACTTTCGCTAACCACCACTTTCAGCTTGAGGTCAGGCAGGTCGCGGTGAAGGCGGTCCAGCCGGGGAATCAACCAGCGGGCCAGCAGGCTGCCGGGGCAGGCGAGGGTGAAGGGCGCATCCTCCACATCACGTTTGAGCGCGGCGCAACTATCGCGCAGTTGGGCAAAAGCATCGCTCAGGCCGCTTTGTAGCTTCTCGCCGTGGGGCGTCAGCGCAATACCGCGGCCCGCTTTGGTGAACAGCGCCACGCCAAAATGGTCATCCAGGCTTCTTAATTGGCGGCTGACGGCGCCGTGGGTCACGCTCAACTCCTCGGCAGCAGCGGTCACGCTGCCCAACCGGGCAGTGGCCTCGAAGGCGCGCAAGGCGCTAAGCGGTGGCAGGCTATTGTGCATTGATGTGTGACTTCAGCTCACGGGTTGATGACATCTTATCGATTTTTATCTTCACGCGCTTGCCTTAACGTCATCACATACTCAACACGCATGCAGAGGTCGTGATGAATCAACCTGTAGACATATCCCAGAGCCTGCCCGATGCCAACGGCCTGTTTGGTAACTTTGGCGGCCGCTTTGTCGCCGAAACCCTGATGCCGCTGATTCTGGAGCTGCAAGACGAATACACCGCCGCCAAGAACGACCCCGAATTTCAGCGTCAGCTGGCCTACTTTCAGGGCGACTACGTGGGCAGGCCCAGCCCGCTCTATTTCGCCGAACGGCTGACCGAGCACTTTGGCGGAGCGAGCATTTATCTCAAGCGCGAAGAACTGAACCACACCGGCGCGCACAAGATCAACAACTGCATCGGCCAGGTACTGCTGGCCAAGCAGATGGGCAAGAAGCGCATCATCGCCGAAACCGGCGCGGGGATGCACGGCGTCGCCACCGCCACCGTGGCGGCGCGTTTTGGTTTGCCCTGTGTGATCTACATGGGCACGACGGACATCGAACGCCAGCAGACCAACGTCTTCCGCATGAAGCTGCTGGGCGCGGAGATCGTCCCCGTTACCTCCGGCACCGGCACGCTCAAGGACGCCATGAACGAAGCGCTGCGCGACTGGGTCACCAATGTGGACGACACCTTCTACATCATCGGCACCGTGGCCGGGCCGCACCCGTACCCTGCCATGGTGCGCGACTTCCAGGCCGTCATCGGCCATGAAACCCGCACCCAGATGCTGGAAAAGAAAGGCCGCCTGCCGGATTCACTCATTGCCTGCGTGGGCGGCGGCTCGAACGCCATTGGGCTGTTCTATCCGTTCCTGAATGACCCTGACGTTCACATGGTCGGTGTGGAAGCGGGCGGCAAGGGCGTCAACAGTGGCCTGCACGCCGCCAGCCTGAACGGCGGCACCCCTGGGGTCCTGCATGGCAACCGCACCTATCTGCTGCAAGACGAAGACGGCCAGATTACCGATGCCCACTCGATCTCCGCCGGGCTGGATTACCCCGGTATCGGGCCCGAGCACGCCTGGTTGCACGAGCAGAAGCGGGTCGAGTATGTCTCGGCCACCGATGACGAAGCGCTGGAGGCGTTCCAGATCTGCTGCCGCAAGGAAGGCATTATTCCCGCCCTGGAAACCGCACATGCGTTGGCAGAAGTCGCTAAACGCGCGCCCCAGCTTCCCCGCGAGCACTTGATGGTGATCAACCTGAGCGGCCGTGGCGACAAGGACATGACCAGCGTCGCCCATCACCTTGGCGACAAATTCGGAGTGAAAAACGTATGAGCGCGAACCAGGACAACGCGATGAATGCCACCGTGAGTCAGACCATGCACAACCCAACACGTCTTGACCACTGCTTCAGCACACTCAAGCAGCAAAACCGTCCGGCACTGATCAGCTACCTGACCGCCGGCGACCCGGATGCCGACACCTCACGCCGCCTGCTGCACGGGCTTCCCGCCGCCGGGGTGGATATCATCGAGCTGGGCATGCCGTTCAGCGACCCCATGGCCGATGGCCCCGCCATTCAAAAAGCAGCCCAGCGCGCCCTTAACAACGGCCAGACCCAGGCTAAAACGCTGGACATGGTGCGCACCTTCCGCGAACAGGACAGCACCACGCCGATTGTGCTCATGGGTTACTACAATCCCATTTACCGCTACGGCGTTGAGCGCTTCTTGACCGATGCCGCCCGTGCCGGGGTAGACGGCCTGATCGTGGTGGACCTGCCCCCCGAACACGACGAAGAACTCTGCCAACCCGCGTTTCGGCACGGCATCGACTTTATCCGTCTGGCCACCCCGACCACCGATGCCAAACGCCTGCCCCGAGTGTTGGCGAACGCCTCCGGGTTTATCTACTACGTCTCTGTAGCGGGCGTGACCGGCGGCAGTGCCCCCACGCCGGAACGGCTGGAAGCCTCGGTTTCGCGTCTGCGGGAAGATACCGAGCTGCCCATCGCCGTCGGCTTCGGTATCCGCACCGCCGAGCAAGCGGCAACCATTGGCCGCTATAGCGATGCGGTGGTGGTGGGCTCCGCACTGGTCGACTGCATCGAACACGCCACGACGCCTGATGACGCTGTAGAGCGGGTGCACGGCCTGGTGAGCGAGCTGGCTGAAAGCGTGAGGGCGTGCCGGAGTTAGATAAGCTGTGATCTTATTGGGCAGCATCACAAAGCAAAAAAGAGCTAATATGGCGAAAAGTTAATAGTTGAGATACCTTCAGTCTGAGCCATTCATGAGGTGAGACTATGAACATCCAAGAGCTTGTCAGCGAAGCAGAATCATTACCCGTTGAAGAGCGTGCAAGAGTCGTCGATGTGTTGCTGCGTAGCCTCAACTCCCCTGAGGCTGATATCGACAAGCAATGGGTTGATGTTGCCAGTAGCCGCTTAGACGATATACGGGCGGGTAAAGTGGCTACGGTTTCAAGTGAGCAAGTATTCGCTAACCTTCGGGCAAGGCTCGAGAGATGAGTGTTCGCTTTCACCCTGAAGCGGAAGCAGAACTAGCTGAAAGTACAGAGTACTACGAAGCCATTGAACCAGGCTTGGGATGGGACTTTGCGCTTGAGGTATACTCAGCCATCGAGCGTGCACACAGACATCCAGAAGCATGGACATTACTGGAGGGTGATATCCGCCGTTCATTGGTACGCCGTTTCCCTTACGGCGTGCTTTATGCTCTTGAGAATGAAGATGTTTTTGTACTTGCCGTTATGCCTTTACATCGAGAGCCAAATTACTGGAAGAATCGGCTATAGGTTAGGTTTCCAATTTCGGGCGCATAAATCCGATGGCTTGGAAGCTTTACGAATAGACTTCAGCTTAGGACACAAGTGGCACCCAGACATGCTCAACACCAATCGATATCGCCACGGCGACCAGTAGCCCCGCCATCAGCCAGTTGAAGCCCTTCACGACCCGCGTGCTTTTAATACGCTCACCCACCAGGCTGCCAATGACCACATAGCTGCCGGGGGCGCCCGCCGCCATGGCGGACAGCCCCAGCGCCCAGATCACCAGGCTGACGCCCTGAATGCCCGCCGCCGGAAACTGAAGGGTGGCTATGGGCAGGGTCGCGACGATGGCCTTCGGGTTGAGCAGCTGCATCACCAGCCCATCGCGAAAGTTCAGCAGGCGCGGTGCATGATCAGGCTCGTCCAAATCCGCGCTGGCGCGGGCAATCTTGACGGCCAAGTAAACAATATAGCTACAGCCCAGCGCACTCACCAGGATCAGGGCGTTACCGCTGATCCAGGCAGCGCCCGCCCAGCCCAACACCAGCAGGTACACAAGCATGGCCGTTCCCACGCCCAGGCAAAACCCCACCGACTGTCTGGCCTGGCCATTGATACCTACATTCAGGCCGAGCAGATTCACAGGCCCAGGGGTGTACATGACGCCCAGGGCATAGGCGACGATTGCTAACATGTTGGAACCTCTAAGTGGGGTTTGGCTAACGCGTGATATCGCGCTGGTATTGGTGGGGCGTCATGCCGTAGATGCGCTTGAAGCGGCGATTGAAATGGCTAAGGTCGGCAAACCCAAACCGCAACGCCACCTCATTCAGCGGCGCCCCCTGATCCAGCGCTGCACGGGCCGCATTGATCCGGCAATTAATCACGTACTGGTGAGGCGTCATGCCGTAGTGCTGCCGAAACAGCCGCAAAAAGTGGTACTTGGATAAATGCGCAGCCTGGCTGATGTCGTCAAGCGACATATCGGTTTCCAGGTGGGCGAGGATATACGCCCTGGCAAGGTCCAGCAGGGCATCCGGCCGTTGCGTGACGCGGCTGGGTTGAACGCGGCCGCCTAGCTGAACGGTTCGCTCAACCACCTGATAAAGCACATTCTCCTGGTCAATGCAGCTACCGGCCTGGGTACTTACCAAACGGGCCAGCTCGATAATGGCATGGCGCAGGGGCGCATCCTGAATCAGCGTTTGGTCGGAACGGAAGCCTGTGGCGCTTTCGCGGCCAAGTACCTCGGCGAACAGCGGCGTCACCTGTTCCGGATGGGCGTACACCATCAGGTAATCCAGCGCCCGCTCACCACCCGAATGCCCGTCGTGGACTTCTTCTGGATTAAACAAAATCACGTTGCCCGGCGGGCTGCGATGAAACTGGCCGCCGCTGAAAAAGTCCTGACGCCCGGCCAGCGTCACGCCAAAGGCATATTCCTCATGGGCATGCGGGTCGTAGCTGAAGTCTTCAATGGCCGCTTTCAGCACCGTTAGCGTCGGCACATGATGACTTTTGAAGAACTTAAACCGGCTGGCGTTGCTCATGCCGACCTCTCCTGATGAAACCCAACACCTCGAAACACAGCCCTAGCTTATGCCGACAATGTCACTGATGCTTGTACATAATTGCTCATCGACAGTGCAATGATCGACTATCGTTAGTGAACACCCTCAAGGGAGTCGGCATGAGAAAACTCTTTTCACTGATGATGGTGCTGGCGTTGGTCGGCTGTGCCGCCATCGAGCAGCAGACGGAGCGTGACGCCCAGCGCGATGCCGGTTTGGCCATCCAGGCGGTCTACGAGCAGGCGCTGCCGACGCTGTCCGAGGACAAGCAGCGCCACTTTGCCCAGCGGCTCTACCGCCTGACTGGCGAGCAGCGCTGGCGGCCCCTCAATCAAGCCTACGGCGAGCGACTACTGACGCGACTCGAGGAGGACATCGTCGGCCTGGCCGAGCCCGGGTACGCGACTGCCCGCAGCCGGGCGATCGTTGCCGACTACTCCCAGAGCACAGCCAAGCAGCGTGCCCGACGCGCCATGCTGGGGGAGTGGGGGGAGATCGCCTTCGCCCGTTCGCTGCTGTTCCGGCAGGTTCAGGCCGAGTACCACGGCCTGCTGCCGGCCCTTGAAGATCACGAGCGGGCGTTGGGCTACCAAGCCGAGGTCGCCTGGGCGCCCTTTTTGACTGACCCCGCGGTGATCGGGATCTATGCCGCTCAGGTGGCCAACTATACGTACTTCCTTCACCAGCTAGGCGTGATGGACCTGCGCCGGGAGGTGGAGGCGGCTTTCCAGCGTCGCTACCCGCCTGATCGAGTCGCCAAGCTCGACGACGCCGAGTACCGTAACTGGCTCTATGGTCTGACCCACTTCGTCATCGCTGACAGCCGCTACTATCAGCGCAAGGTGGACCCAGAGGTGCACGCTTGGGTGCTGGACGCGCTGGAGCGGGAGACAACCGGCATCTTGGCCCGCGCCACGGCCGACATCCAAGCCGAGGTGGCAATGGCCTTCCTGCTGGCCGGTCGTGAGGACCACCCGCTGGTGGGCCAGGTCCGTGAGGCGCTGGTAGCGGCGATAGACCCGGCCAGCGGTATCATTCCCTCGCCCGAAGGGGAAACGGGGCTGGCGGGGGGTGAACACCGCAACGTTCTGGCGATTATGGTGCTGCGCTGGCCGGGCCGCCTGCATCCCGGCCCCGACCTCTCGGACGCGCCCGGTTGAATTATGCCAATCCGCCTACACTGATGGGATATCAGTTCACCATAAGGAGGTGCTATGACCACGCTAGTGATTGGTGCGAACGGACAGATTGGCAAACAGTTCTGCGAGCTGGCTCAGCAGGCGGGCACGCCTATCAAGGCGATGCTGCGCAGTGAAGAACAGTTGCCGTGGTTTAAGGAGCGCGGCATCAAGACCGTGATTGCCGATCTGGAAGGCGATTTTGCCCACGCCTTTGAAGGCTGCGACCAGGTGGTGTTCACCGCCGGTTCAGGCCCTCACACCGGGCCGGATAAAACTCTGCTGATCGACCTTTACGCGGCCGTTCGTGCGTCGGATATCGCAAGCGAGCAGGGCCTTTCGCGCTACGTGATGATCAGCGCCATGCGCGCCGAAGACCCCATGCAAGCGCCGGAAAAACTGCGCCCCTACATGGCCGCGAAATTCGCCGCCGATGCTCATCTGCGCACCAGCGGCGTACCCTATGTCATCCTCAAACCCGGTCGCCTGACGGACGAACCCGCAAGCCAGCAGTTCGCGGATTCCTTGGAAGAAGCGGGCGATAACCAGATCTCCCGCGCCAACGTCGCCCACGCGCTGCTGCATACCGTGCAAAACGCCAACATTACCAACCAGGAATTCATGCTGTTGGACGGCAAACGGCCGATAGGCGATATCATCAAGTAACCATCGCCGCCGGCATTGCCCGTCTACTAACCGACACTCCGCCGCCCTGCGTCGCTTACGCGATACCAGGGTGGCGGCGTTGCGTTAGGGTCTCCGTTACCACAGGCATCCGCCATCCAAGTTCTGACAATTCGAGAAACGCGATGAAAAAGCTATTATCACTGTTAGTTGTGCTCGCACTGGGCTATGCCGGGCTCTACGTCTATTACGGCGTGACCGTGAAGCAGGAAGCGCAAGCGCAGTTGGATGAGCGCGGGCTTTCCTCCGTCAGTGTGGACCACGTCGAGTATGGCCTGCTGGCGCCCATCAGCACCTCCGCGAACATCACCATGACCGTCGCGTACCGCGGCGCTGAAGCCGCGCTGGACTTGGCCGTGCAAGGCCACCCGGTCTTTTCAGACGAGGTCAGCGTCGAGTTCGACGGCCTTCAGGCGCTGCGCCTGGGCATTGGCTTCGGGCAGGGTGACGACTAAAACCAGGTGGCCGCCACTTCGCCGCCTCCTTAAGCGACGGGCACGGTGCCGCCATCGATCACGTACTCCGTGCCCGTGATGGTGGCCGCCAGCGGCGACGCCAGAAATCCAATCAGGTTGGCCACTTCCGCAGGTTTAGAAGGACGGCCAATCGGGATGCCGCCCAGCGCTTCCATGATGATCTGCTTGCCGCCTGCGTAATCGGTCCCTGCGTCTTGGGCAATCCGCTCGGCCAGCGCAACGGCGGCTTCCGTCTCGATCCAGCCCGGCGACACCCGAACCACGCGCACCCCTTTGGGTGACACCTCTTTTGACAAGCTCTTGCTATAGGTGGAGAGCGCCGCTTTGGCCGCCGCGTAAGCCGTAGTTGATTCGGGGAGGGGAAGTTCACGCTGAATGGAGGTCACGTGGATAATCACTCCATCGCCCTGGGCTAGCATGCCGGGCAGCAGGGCGCGATCCAGCCGTACGGCAGGGAACAGATTGATGTCGAGCTCGCGCTGCCACTCTTCCTCCCCAAGGGCCGCGAACCCGCCGCCGGGGGCGGATGAACCACCCAGTACGTGAACGACAATATCCACGCCGCCCAAGCGATCGTTGACTGCATCGGCCACCGTGGCACAGCCTTCGGCCGTCGTCAGGTCAGCAGTTACAAACAGCTCATCGGGCAGGTCGGCGGGGCGAGTACGGGCGGTTGTTAGCACTTGCGCGCCTTCCTCGCGAAAGAGAGCCACCGCGGCCGCACCAACCCCTTTGCTGCCGCCGGTGATCAATACGCGTCGCCCGTTCAAGTTCAGGTTCATTAGTGGATCTCCAATGACTGGATTTGCGACTCGGCAAGCTGGAAAGCGTGGTCAAGTTGCACCGGGCTGCCGGGGAAGTTGCCGGTAACGGTCGCGGTAACCACCATCGTGTTGCCTTGCTGGGAAACACTGACCGGCTCGACGCTATACTCAATCTTCTCGCGGGTGGCACGCATCCACGCTTGAATAGCGGTGTGCCCGCGGTGCGTCTCGCCTTCGTCAAACACACAGGCATCTTGAGTGAAGCAATCCGCAATGTGGGAGGCATCCGCACCGTTGCTGATGCTGAAGTAAGTAGTGATCGCGTCTGGCAGTGACAAGCTCATGATGGTCATCTCTCGTAAGTTAATGTGAGAGAATCTTCTGCCTAGACTGACGCGTTATCAAGAACGCACAAAAGCTCACCCATGAGAAAGATTTATACGCCCGCTACCGCCGCAAGCGATGTGGAAAATGTATTAAAAATGCTGGAAGGGCGCTGGAAGCTCATTATTCTCTTTCATCTCTTCGATGGAAAAGTGCAGCGCTACTCCGATTTCGAAAAACTCATCCCCGACATCTCCCAGAAAATGCTGGCCCAACAGCTGCGCCAACTGGAAGCGGATGGCATCGTGGCCCGCAAGGTCTACCCCCAGGTGCCGCCAAAAGTGGAGTACCGCCTCACCGAATGGGGGCAAACGCTCTGCCCGGCGCTGGATGCCTTGCTGAAATGGGCCGAGCAGAAGGACCACTTCCAACAGCCAGCCGAACAGAACGATCAAGACACCGCCGCCACCCAATGAGAGCCGCCTAATGCACTACCGCACCATGACCATCAACGACTATGACGCCGCCATTGCCCTATGGAGCGAGAGTGAAGGCGTGAGGATTCGCGACGCTGATTCACGTGAAGGCATCGAGAAATACCTGCTGCGCAACCCCGGCCTGAGCTTTGTGGCAGAAGTAGAAGGCGAAGGAGATGGAGAAGAAGAGCTGGTGGGAACAATTATGGCGGGCCACGACGGTAAGCGTGGTTATGTGCAGCACCTCTCGGTGGCGGATTCTCACCGCCGGTTAGGCATCGCCACACGGCTGGTAAGCCTCTGCCTGGAAGCGCTCAAGAGCGAAGGCATCCAAAAATCACACCTGATGATTCTTCCCGAGAACGAAGCCGCCCAGACGTTCTGGGCCAATCAGGGCTGGGCGTACCGATCCGATATTCTGCTCTATTCGTTTGTAAATGGAGATAACGAGAACGTTTAGCTGTAGTGCTAGCGCTAGTGCAAGAGACATAACTACAATTATACCTTGTACGTAACTCTGTAATCATTGCACTGAGTCTCACCCAACCCCACCCGCGTCTTCTAACGATTCTGCGAAGTTTGGGGTCTCAATGGCACCTATTCTTAGCCACCCACACGCCTTCCCTGGCTCTAAAGATGTCCCTCAATTTTCACTGACATATATGGCTGACGAAAGTGGAAACTGGCGGTTGCCGCGCAAGCGTCTCAGGGCAAATGACCATCAGTTTTTTTGCCAATGCGGCATCACTGACCGGGATGGCACATAAGGTGCCCGCTTGAATCTCCTCTTCGACGCAAGCTGCCAGCACCAGTGATACGCCCAGGCCAGCTTTGACAGCCTGTTTAACCGCTTCGGTACTGCCCAGTTGCATTGAAACCTTCGGGAACGGCCCTCTTTCGCCAAAGAAGTTCGCCAGCAACCGGCCAGTACCTGTTCCGGGTTCACCACCAAGCAAGCTCATTCCGGCAAGGGTTTCCCGGTCTATTTCATGCCAGCCCGCATAGGGGTGATCTGGTCGGGTAATTAAAACCACGGGTTCCTGTCGCCAATCCATTGCCTGGAAGCCAGGTTTCGGGTTCCACCACTCCATCACCGCAATATCCAGCTCGCCGCTGGTCAATTGTCTGGCAATGTTTGGATTGTTATCAATCACTAGGTCCAGCTCAGGTACCGTCGGAATGTTCTTGAACGTGCTCACGTAGGGCTGGAGCATGTAAATACCGATGTTAGAACTTGCCCCTACGCGTAAACGCGTACCGCTAACGACTTCTCGGGCACGCTCGTCCAGTTGCAACATACTAAGCGCTAGAGGCATAAGCGCCAGGGCTGCTTTGGTGGGCTCGCATCCCGTTTTACTGCGGCGTATCAACAGGGCACCTAGCTGCTCTTCGAGCTTTTGAATGTGCTGTGAAAGCGTGGGTTGTGCGATACCGAGAGCTTGGGCGGCGGCCTGAAAACGTCGATGCTGAACCAGTGTGGTAAAACTTTTCAGCCAGACCAAGTTCAGCATGGAGTTGTCTCAGTGATAGTGGGCGAATTAGCCGCATCCTGAGGGCGTTCTCCTTGTAACGCTTGCAGAATGTTGTCGGCAGCACGCTGTTCAATCATCAGCCGCACATCCTGGACGGCAGAGCCAATGTGTGCCGTGAATAGCGTGTTGGGATGTGCTCGCAAAGTGGGGCAAATCTCTTGCGGACGATCCTCTCGAGCCCAATCTTCCATTTCAAAAACATCCGCTGCGTAGCCGCCCAACTGCCCAGACCCCAATGCTTCCAAAACGGCAGCTTCCTGCACTACAGAACCCCGGCATGGGTTGATCAAATAGGCGCCTGGTTTCATCAGAGCCAAGCGCGCAGCGTTCATGGTATGCAGGGTTTGTTTATTGAGCGGCAGGGCCAAAATGACAATGTCGGCTTGCCCGAGCAGCTCTTCAAGCGACTTGCGCGCCACGCCGAGCGTTTCCTCCTCAGCGGCGGGCAAGGCGTCTGGCTGAGAATACAGCAAGGTGGCCCCCCAGCCTTTGAGCCGTGTTGCCACAGCCTTGCCGATGGGCCCCATGCCGACGATACCCACAGTGGCGTCTGCAATCCCAAGCCCATAGAACATTGGCTGCCACCCTCTGAACTGGCCAGAACGAACATACTCATCGGCCGCCCGAACATGTCGGATTAGGCTAATGGTTAGCCCTATGGTGAGTTCAGCCGTTGGCACTGTCAGCAAATCCGGTACGAAGGTCAGCCAAACGCCATGACGCGTACAGGCCTCCACATCGAAATTATCGTATCCCTTCAAGGCGGCGCCAATGACTTTCAGCTTGGGGCAGCCAGCCAGAAATTCCTCGCTGACCCGATCCGGCATAAACACCATCATGCCATCTGCGGTTGCCGCGCGGGCCTTTACCTCGGCGGCGGGTAAGGTAGTGTCTGACTGGTTGGTGATTAATTCACAGCTCTGTTCCAGCCTTTCCAGCACACTGTTATGTACCCGGTGGGTAATGAAAACTCTTGGTTTCATTTGATTTCCTTACTTGAATTTCTTACGAAGATGGCCGCTAAGGCTATCCACCATCGTCACCATAACGAGTATGACAATCAGGATGGCGCTGACTTCCTGGTACTGCATGACACGTAAAGAGCCCATTAGCTCGAAGCCGATCCCGCCAGCCCCCACCATGCCCATGACCGTAGAGGCGCGAAAATTGTATTCCCAGCGATAGATGGAAACATCGGCAAACTGCGGAAGAACCTGCGGCAGCACAGCGTGCCAGTGAATCTGTAATCGAGTTGCGCCAGCGGCATTGGCGGCTTCCACTGGGTCTGGGTCGACATGCTCAATCGCTTCGGCAAAGAATTTACCCACCATCCCGATGGAATGAAGGCCGAGCGCTAGCACGCCCGGCAAGGCGCCAAAACCCACTGCAGCAACGAAGATAATGCCCATAATCAACTCGGGCACCGAGCGCAGAGCATTTAGCAACGTGCGGGTTACGTGGAAGACCACGGGATGGGGCGAGGTATTGCGAGCAGCCAGGAACGCCAGGGGCACGGAAGCGATGACCGCTATTGCCGTGCCAGCAATGCTCATGGCGAGCGTATCGACCAACGGAGACATCCAATCCCTGGCATTGGTGAAATCGGGCGGTAGCGATTCACCCAGCAGGGTGGCGATGGCAGGAACCCCGTTGGCTAGGGTGCGAAAATCCAGCAAGTCCACGTACCAACTAGCCAGGAGAACCACTGCCAGTAACGAGCCCACTTGGAAGAGCTTACTCCGCCAGCCGCGCGCGTGTTCGGCCAGCACCGCGTCAGGAGAAAATGAAGAAAGGGCCGGCGGATCCGTTTTGGTCTGATTCATAATGCCCCCTTACATCTTGGCGAAGTCAAGGTTGAGCAGACTACCCATTTCCCGGATCACATCGTAATCGGAGTCAGTGATAACGGCGAAACCTTCGGCTTTCAGGTTGCTCAGGATTTCTTCATCATCAATGCTAATGAAAGCGTCTTGTATCTCCTGCTTGAGTTCCGGGCTCAAGTTGGAACGCATCGCCCAGGGGTACTGCGGATACTCCCCACTGTGACCCAACACCCTAACCTTGCTGCGATCTATCAGGCCGCGGTCCATCACATGTTCAAAGATCACTTCCGATAGTCCCCCTGCATCTGCATTACCATTGGCAACGTTCACCGCCACGGCATCATGGGAGCCAACAAAATGGGCTTCATAGTCCTCTCCTGCTTCCAAACCAGCCGATTCAAGCAACACGGTTTTGGGAATCAGGTGGCTTGAAGTGGAGGCTCGGTCGCCATAGGCCATCTTCATGCCCTCGATATCGGCATAAGACTCAACGCCGGAATCGACATTGGCAATAATGATGGAGCGGTAGGTGGGCTTGCCATCCACAATCATGGCCGCAAAGGGTTCGATCTCGCTTTTGCTTTTTGCCATCACATAGGAGAGGGGCCCGAAGTAGGCGAGGTCGATGCGACCAAAACGCATGGCTTCGATCATGGAGGAGTAATCTGTAGTGACAATTAGCTCAATTTCTTTGCCAAGCGTGCTTTCAAGATAGTCTTTCAATGGCTGGTTGCGTTTGATCAGTTCAGAAGCGTTTTCATCAGGGAGCAGTGCGACTTTTAACAGGTCTGGATTTGGATCAGGATCCGCAGCTAAGGCCGACACGGTCATTCCAGCCATAAGACAGATAGCGAAGAAAAAGCTGAATAGCGGTTTCATTGTGCAATCTCCAGTTTTATCGAAGTGGTATTCGCGGATTGAGGGTTGGGGTTGGTGGTTTCATCGGCTTCGGGTAAAACCCCTGGCGCACCGTGGTAAATCTCATCCAGGTGGCATTGCTGTAACTGTGCCGGGGCTGCATCGAAAACGATTTGGGCATTCGCTAAACCAATAATGCGGTCAGCAAACCGCTGGGCATATTCCAGCTGGTGCAGTGAAATAATGGCGGTAATACCATCTTCACGGCATATGTCTCGCAATAATGTAAGCACTCGCTCAGAGGTTGCCGGGTCAAGGCTGGCCACTGGCTCGTCCGCCAGGATCATGGCGGGCTGCTGCGCCAAGGCACGCGCAATGCCCACGCGCTGCTGCTGCCCTCCGGAAAGCTGATCGACCCTGGTAAGCGCCTTCTCAGCCAGGCCTACGCGATCCAGGCAGTGCAGGGCAAGCTCCTGTTCCTGCCTGGGTAGCGGAAACAAACTGCGCCAGGTGCTGTGGTAAGCAAGCCGACCCATCAGCACATTCTGGAGTGCCGTGTGGCGTTCAATGAGCTGATGATGCTGGAAAACCATGGCGGTTTTGCACCGATGGCGGCGTACCGTAGTAATGGTTTCGAGCGCACCTAGTTCAGCCGAGATCACTTTGCCGGTGCTGGGCCGCACCAAGTGGTTGAGGGAGCGCAGTAACGTAGATTTACCTGCACCGGAAAGACCGAGTAGAACCGTAAACTCGCCTTTGTGGAAATCAACGGTGGTGGGTCGGAGTGCGAGAACATTCCCAGGATATGTCACCCCCATTTTCTCGATGCGGAGCATTAAGTCAGAGAATTGAACAGGCTCCATTGGATCACCTTCTGCAATGTATGAGCTCACTTGATTGTGACTCACAATGCAACGTTAGCGCTCCTAGGTGACAAAGCTGTGTCATGCAGATGATAAGTTAATGACCATCAAAGGGGGCGGGCAGCATGTAATGACATAAGAAATTGGCGCTTTATAAGTTAAAAAAATTTAATGTTTCTGTGCGCGTGCCGATAATGCATTTTGCTTGGTATCAAGATGCGTTGGGCCTAAACACTTGAAGTTACCGAGATGGCTTCCACCTGCCCAATGCAACGCGCTGCGGGCTTTCACGAGATCCCCCCATGCTACTTCTGAATCGAAGCGTTAAACTGCGGCTTGCCGTGAGTTTAGGCGCGTGCATCTTAATGTTAATTGTTGTCGGTATTATCGGTCTCTACAGTCTCAGCAAAACCAACGATGCCCTCAACAGTACTTATGAGGGGAACGTACTCACCTTGGGTGATCTTATTAAGGTCAACCAAGCACTGCTCGGCAACCGGGTAAAGATAACGGCCGAGCAGCGTGATCGAACCCCGGCATCTGCTATAACAACGAAACAAGAGGTTGCGGAGAACGATGCCATTATCGACGCCGCCTGGAATGATTACTTCCCTGAGCGTGTTTCTGGTGATCAAGAGCGTGCAATAGCCGAAAGCTTTATCGTGTCGCTAGCCAGTCTGCGTGCCGGTATTGACGATATTAACGCGGCAATGATTGGCAATGATTATGACGCCGCCAGAGAGATAGCCACCACCACGCTACGTGCTGAATACCCTAAAGTGCTCACGGCGATTCAGGGCCTTATCGACCTTAACAGCGCCCAAGCCGCCGCCAATAACCAGCAGTCATCAAGCGACTATATTTGGACGCGCAACTTCGTTATAGGCGTTATGGTGGCGGCGATCATCTTCGGCATTCTGCTCTCAATATGGTTGGTTCGCGGCATCATGACACCGCTGGGCAAGGCGCAAGCACTTGCCAACGCCATGGCTGAAGGCAGGCTCGATA
This sequence comes from Halomonas sp. A40-4, assembly GCF_015767635.1. Classification (GTDB taxonomy): domain Bacteria; phylum Pseudomonadota; class Gammaproteobacteria; order Pseudomonadales; family Halomonadaceae; genus Vreelandella; species Vreelandella janggokensis. The sequence continues at coordinate 988,078 of NZ_CP065230.1, forward strand.
ACGACGTCGACGCTTCAGCCAAGGATGAGTTTGGTGTGATGCTCAGAGCGTTAAAGAGCATGGAAACCAAGTTCTCGCAGGTGGTCATGTCCGTTCGTAATAACGCCGAGTCCGTGAATGTGGCCGCCGACGAAATCGTGCTAGGCACTGATGATCTCAGCCGCCGGACGCAGGAGCAGGCCTCCAGCATCGAACAGACCGCGGCATCAATGGACGAAATCACCTCCACCGTGCGCCAGAACGCCGACAACGCTTCCGAAGCCGACAAGCTCGTGCACGATGTTAACCAGCAAGCTAACGCCGGGGGCGAGATCGCAGGTCAAGCCATCAAGGCAATGGAAGGTATCAACGCTTCAAGCCGCAAGATTGCCGGTATCGTCGGCTTGATCGATGAAATCGCCTTCCAGACCAATTTGCTGGCGCTGAATGCCTCGGTAGAAGCCGCACGTGCGGGCGAGCAGGGGCGTGGCTTTGCGGTAGTGGCGAACGAAGTACGCAACCTGGCAGGGCGTAGTGCTGACGCCGCCAAAGATATCAAAAAGCTCGTTGAGGAGAGTATCGGCCAAGTCGACAACGGCTCAAGTCTGGTCAACCAAGCAGGCAAGTCGCTCGAAGGTATCGTTCATGGTGTTAAGCGCGTCTCGGTGTTGATGGGTGAGATTGCCACTGCCAGCCGCGAGCAGTCCCAAGGTATCGAGCAGGTAAACACGGCCGTCTCGCAAATGGACAGCGTCACCCAGCAGAACGCGAGCCTGGTGGAAGAGTCCAGTGCGGCAGGACGTTCATTGCAAAGCCAAGCGGAAGCGTTGTTGAAGGAGGTATCGTTCTTTAGAGGAACGACCACCGGCCAAAGCCAACGTGCGCTACCCGCTACGCCAAAAGCGCGTGACAGCCAGCCACGGGCCACTAAAAGCTTGCCGGCTCACGTGATTGGTGGCAAGCAAGACACCGAGAAATGGACTTCTTTCTAATCGCTAGCCGTTATGAAAAGCGCCCTCAGGGCGCTTTTTTTCTGAGCAATCAGCTAACGTCCTAACTGGCAGAAGAGGTAAGCGGCAGCCATACATGCTCAAACCCGATCGAAAACGCCACGGCGACCAATAGCCCGGCCATTAGCCCATTAAAGCGCCTCACAACGGCTGGGTTTTTAATCCGCTGGCCGACCAAACTGCCCATCACTACGTAACTGCCAGGCGCGCCCGCGGCTAGCATGGCAAGCCCGAACGCCCACATCACTAGGCTAAGCCCATTAATGCCAGCGGCAGGAAATTGCAGTGTAGTAATCGGCAGGGTGGCGACAATGGCTTTGGGGTTCAGTAACTGCATGACTAACCCATCGCGATAACTAACCAGCCGAGGGACGTTAGCGGGCGTGCTGAAGTCGGCGTTGGCGCGGGCAATTTTGCAGGCCAGATAAATGATATAACTACACCCCAGGGCGCTTACGACCACCAGTGCGTCATCATTGATCCAGGCAGCGCCCGCCCAACCCAACACCAATAAATACGCCAGCATCGCCGTGCCCACGCCAAGGCAAAATCCCAACGACTGTCTGGCCTGGCCATTGATGCCCACGTTCAGGCCGAGCAGATTCACAGGCCCAGGGGTATACATGACGCCCAGGGCATAGGCGATGATTGCTAACATGGTAAAACCTCTATGCGTGGTGGGACTAGCGGGCGATATCGCGCTGATATTGGTGGGGCGTCATACCATAAATACGCTTGAAGCGGCGATTGAAATGGCTCAGGTCGGCAAAGCCAAAGCGGAGTGCTACCTCGGTCAACGGGGTGCCCTGGTCGAGCGCGGCACGGGCCGCATTGACCCGGCCATTCATCACGTATTGATGCGGCGTCATGCCGAAATGCTGACGGAACAGACGCAAGAAATGGTACTTGGACAGGTGTGCGGCCTGGCTGATGTCGTCCAGCGACATATCCGCTTCCAGATGCGCGTGGATATACTCCCGCGCCAGGTCCAGCAGGGCCTCCGGCCGGTGCGTAACCTGGCTGGGTTGAACATGGCCGCCCAGCTGCGCCGTACGCTCTACTACCCGATAAAGCGCGTTCTCCTGATCGATGCAGCTACCGGCCTGAGACGTCACCAAGCGCGTCAGTTCTAAAATGGCCTGGCGCAGTGGCGCATCCTGGATCAGTGTTTGACGGGAGCGGAAATCCGCGCCGCGCTCGTGGCCCAAGACATCAGCAAACAGCGGTTTCACCTGTTCCGGATGGGCGTACACCATCAGGTAATCCAGCGCCCGCTCACCACCCGAATGCCCGTCGTGGACTTCTTCCGGGTTGAATAGAATCACGTTGCCCGGTGGGCTACGGTGAAACTGGCCGCCGCTGAAAAAGTCCTGACGCCCGGCCAGCGTCACGCCAAAGGCATATTCCTCATGGGCGTGGGGAGCGTAGCTAAAATCCCCAATGGCCGCTTTCAGCACCGTTAGCGTCGGCACATGATGACTTTTGAAGAACTTAAACCGGCTGGCGTTGCTCATGCCGACCTCTCCTGATGAAACCCAACACCTCGAAACACAGCCCTAGCTTATGCCGACAATGTCACTGATGCTTGTACATAATTGCTCATCGACAGTGCAATGATCGACTATCGTTAGTGAACACCCTCAAGGGAGTCGGCATGAGAAAACTCTTTTCACTGATGATGGTGCTGGCGTTGGTCGGCTGTGCCGCCATCGAGCAGCAGACGGAGCGTGACGCCCAGCGCGATGCCGGTTTGGCCATCCAGGCGGTCTACGAGCAGGCGCTGCCGACGCTGTCCGAGGACAAGCAGCGCCACTTTGCCCAGCGGCTCTACCGCCTGACTGGCGAGCAGCGCTGGCGGCCCCTCAATCAAGCCTACGGCGAGCGACTACTGACGCGACTCGAGGAGGACATCGTCGGCCTGGCCGAGCCCGGGTACGCGACTGCCCGCAGCCGGGCGATCGTTGCCGACTACTCCCAGAGCACAGCCAAGCAGCGTGCCCGACGCGCCATGCTGGGGGAGTGGGGGGAGATCGCCTTCGCCCGTTCGCTGCTGTTCCGGCAGGTTCAGGCCGAGTACCACGGCCTGCTGCCGGCCCTTGAAGATCACGAGCGGGCGTTGGGCTACCAAGCCGAGGTCGCCTGGGCGCCCTTTTTGACTGACCCCGCGGTGATCGGGATCTATGCCGCTCAGGTGGCCAACTATGCGTACTTCCTTCACCAGCTCGGCGTGATGGATCTGCGCCGGGAGGTGGAGGCAGCCTTCCGGCGCCACTACCCCCCCGAGCGAGTCGCCGAGCTCGACGACGCCGAGTACCGTAACTGGCTCTATGGCCTGACCCACTTCGTCATCGCTGACAGCCGCTACTACCAGCGGAAGGCGGACCCGGAAGTGCACGCTTGGGTGCTGGAAGCGCTGGAGCGGGAGGCAGCCGGTATCATGACCCGGGCCACGGCCGACATCCAGGCCGAAGTGGCACTGGCCTTCCAGCTAGCCGGTCGCGACGACCACCCGCTGGTGGGCCGGGTGCGCGAGGCGCTGGTGGCGGCGGTGGACCCGGCCAGCGGCATCATTCCCTCGCCCTCGGGGGAAAAGGGACTGGCGGGGGGTGAACATCGCAACGTTCTGGCGATCATGGTGTTACGCTGGCCGGGCCATCTGTATCCCGGCCCCGACCTCTCGGACGGAGTGGGCCAGCGCTGAAAAGCCCTGACGGGCAGCATGGTGCCAACGTCATACGCTTGAGGAATTTACATGGGAAAGCTCTTTTCACTGATTGTACTGGTAGTGCTGGGTTACGCTGGCTTGTACGTCTATTACGGCGTGGCCGTACAACAGGAAGTTGAACAGCAACTGGCAGATCGCGGGCTGTCGTCCATCACCGTCGATGACGTGACGTACGGGCTGACGGCGCCGATCAGCACCTCAGCCAATATCGCCATTACCCTTACGTATCAGGGCGCTCAGGCGACCGTGGATATGGCCGTTCAGGGGCACCCGGTGTTCTCTGACGAAGTCAGTGTCGAATTTGACGGCCTCCAGGCGCTGCGCCTGGGGATCAGCTTTGGGCAGTAAAGGAGCCTTCATCATGTTGACCGGCCTGAGCGCATTTCCGCTAACCCCCATGAACGAGCAGGGCATTAACGAGCATGAGTTTGCTCGCCTGGTGGCGCGCTTGGCGGAAGCCGAGGTGGACTCCATCGGTGTGCTGGGCTCGACGGGCAGTTACGCCTATTTGAACAGTGACGAGCGTGCCCGCGTGGTCAAACTGAGCGTGGAAAGGGCCGCCAGGGTGCCCGTCATCGCCGGTATTGGCGCGCTACGCACCCGCGATGTGCTGATCAATGCCGAACATGCCCAGCAAGCAGGCGCAAGTGGCGTGCTGCTGGCGCCGGTGTCGTATCAAAAGCTCACCGATGAGGAAGTGTTCAGCCTGTACGAAACGGTCTGCCGCTCGCTGAGCGTGCCGCTCTGCGTTTACGACAATCCCGGCACCACGAACTTTCACTTCAGCGACGAACTGCACGGGCGCATCGCCCAACTGCCCCAGGTGCGCTCGATCAAGATACCGCCGGTGCAGAACGATCTGGCCGCTGCCAAGGCACGCGTTGCAGAGCTGCGCGGGGTAATCCCTTCTGATGTGACCATCGGCATCAGCGGCGACCCGGCTGCTACCAACGGGTTACTTGCCGGGTGCGATGCCTGGTACTCGGTGATCGGCGGGCTCTACCCGGACATCGCACTGGCGCTCACCCGCGCCGCCCAGGCAGGCGATACCGAGCAAGCGATGGCCCGCTCCCAGGCACTCGAGCCGCTATGGGCGCTCTACCGTGACTACGGCGGCAGCCTAAGGGTTACCGCCACCATCGCCGAACTCACCGGTGACGTCAGCCAACCCTGCCTGCCTCAGCCGCTGAACACGCTGCAAGGCGAAGCCCGTGAAAGAGTCAAAGCCGTTGTTGAAACGCTTGCGTTAAGCTGAGGGTGTTGGCGCCTTCAACGAAACCGTCACCCGTGAGAGCCACAGACATGCACTACCGCACCATGACCATCGACGACTATGGGCACCAGCGGGTTCTGGAAAGAGTGGTGGCATCAGAGCGCGCCAGCATTCCTGGTCATACGCTCAAGCAGATAGCGGAGGCAATTAAAAATGGGTGACAGGGACCTTGGGGCAGAAATTCTTGATGGTATCAATGAAATCAAGCAGTTCAAGAAGGGTAAATTGGCTCTACGAACGCATGAGCTTTCAGAACCTTCACCACCCAAAGAGATAAGGCTGAAATTGCACATGTCTCAGTCAGCATTTGCCGGTCTTATGGGCGTGAGTGTGCGAACCCTTCAAGATTGGGAACAGGGTCGGCGCGAGCCGCAAGGCCCTGCAATTGTGCTTCTGCGTATTGCTGAGCAACATCCAGAAGTTTTTAGTCAGTTGCACTGACCAAGTTTACGCAGTACTCACGCATTTTTTCTTTAAGTTGCTTCAAGAACGCCATTCTTGAAGCAACGGCTAGCTTGAAGCAACGGCTATGTACTTATTGTTGCTCGATGTCGGAGCAGATGGCTCGGGTCATATCCTGCGTGGTCGCAGTACCCCCAAGATCCATTGTCTGTTGGCCTGAGGCGGTTAATCGCTCTATAGCCGCCATCAGTCTCTCAGCTGCCGTCAATTCCCCTAAGTGCTCCAGCATCATGGCAGCTGTCCAGAAGGCACCCACGGGGTTGGCAATGCCTTTTCCAGCAATATCAAATGCTGACCCATGAATCGGCTCAAACATGGAGGGAAACGCTCTCTCAGGATTAAGGTTGGCAGTGGGGGCAATGCCCAAGCTGCCTGAAAGAGCGGCGGCCAGGTCCGACAAGATATCGGCATGGAGGTTAGTCGCCACAATGACATCCATGGTCTCGGGTTTTAGTACCATACGGGTAGTGGCTGCATCGACAAGTTCCCTATCAATCGTTACGTCAGGAAAGTCTTTCGCAACCTCGAAAAACACTTCATCCCACAGCACCATGCCGTATCGCTGGGCGTTGGACTTGGTGACCAATGTGAGTTTTCTCCGCGGGCGGCTTTGGGCGAGTTGAAAAGCGAAACGGTGAATGCGTTCTATCCCTTTTCGAGTAAATATCGCCACCTCCGTGCCGACCTCCTCGGGATGCCCACGATGCGTACGGCCACCGTTGCCTGCATATTCACCTTCGCTATTTTCGCGAACGATCACCCAGTCAATTGTTTCAGCACCTTTTAAGCGGCTATTCACACCAGGGAGCACACGGGCAGGACGTACATTGGCATATTGGTCAAAGCCCTGGCAGATAGCGAGCCGAAGGTCCCAAAGCGATATATGGTCGGGAACCTCCTGGCTGCCTACCGCACCGAAGTAGATAGCATCAAATGTCGAAAGCTTTTCCAGTCCGCCTTCCGGGATGTATTCGCCCGTCTCGAGGTAGCGCTTAGAACTCCAATCAAAATCTTCGAATTCAAACTGAAAATCGTCACTTTTCTGCGATAACGTTTCCAGTACCTGCTTACCCGCTTCAATAACTTCAAGGCCTATTCCATCACCCGGTATAACAGCGACACGGTGATTGCGCATATCGTAAGCTCCTGCTTTTATAAAAAGCGTTGTTGTAACTTGTTGTGGCTGAGCGGCCAGGGCGTTATCAGTACCGCTCAGCGGAGATGCTTATCGAAGACGTTCATGAGCTCTCGTTTGTCCTCGAAACCAATGCCGGGCATCGCCGGGATGGCAACATATCCACTTTCGATGGGTGTCGAGTCGGCGAAGCCGCCGAACGGGGCAAAAACCCTCGGGTAGGACTCATTTCCTCCCAGCTTGAGGCCGGACGCGATGTTGAGAGCGAACTGGTGGCCACCGTGCGGAATACATTGTCTCGATGACCAGCCATGTTGCTTCAGCACCTCGAGCATGCGCAGGTATTCCACCAGCCCGTAGCTGAGGACGGGATCCATCTGCAGAATGTCGCGATCAGCGCGCATGCCGCCGTAACGCAGCAGGTTGCGAGCATCCTGATGAGAAAACAAGTTCTCGCCGGTGGCCATGGGGGGCGCATAGTGCTCACCCAGTTGCTGCTGCAAGGCGTAGTCGAGGGGATCTCCCGCCTCCTCGTACCAACGAACCCCATAGGGGGCCAGGCCCTCCGCGAAGGCCAGCGCGGTCTTGAGATCAAAGCGGCCATTGGCATCAACGGCAAGGCGTGAAGCGTCACCGACAACGTCGATTGCCGCCTCGACCCGTTCGAGGTCTTCGGCCAAGGGCACCCCGCCAATCTTCATCTTGGTACAGGTATAGCCAAGGTCGAGATAATCGCGCATCTCGTCTTTAAGGGCACTGACCTGCTTACCGGGATAGTAGTAACCGCCTGCCGCGTAGACCGATACGTTCGCATCGGCTGTCCCATCGCCATGACGCTCGGCCAATAGCTGTGCCAGGGACTTGTTCTCCGTCTTGGCGACGATGTCCCACACCGCCATGTCGATGATGCCCACCGCCACCGAACGCTCACCGTGTCCACCGGGTTTCTCGTTGGCCATCAATACGTTCCAGACCCGGAAGGGGTCGAGATTGGCCCCGCTGTCATCGACCAGGGCCGTGGGGTCGGCTTCACGCAGGCGAGGCAGGAAGCGCTCGCGCAACAGGCCACTCTGCGCATAGCGGCCATTGGAATTGAAACCGTAGCCCACTACCTGACGGCCATCGACCCAGACATCGGTATAGATCGCCAGGACCGATACATCCATCTTCGCGAAGGAGATATAGGCGTTGGCAATGTCCGAGGCGATTGACACCCGCGCCTCACGAATATCGGTGATTTTCATGCATCACTCCTACTAAAAGAACAGACCCGTCGGCAGGCGCACATTGAGCACCTCCGTGAAGGTCAGGTAAAAGACGCCGACTAGCACCACAATGATGGGGCTCCACTTCAGCATGCGCTGCCAGCTAACCACCGTCTCGACCCTGGCGAGGTACCAGGTAAGCGCGAAGAAGGCGATCAGCGTCGTGAGCAGAAACCCCAGCAGGTCGACCAGGCCCCACCAGAGAAAGAAGCCGATGATCACCGTGACCAGGCGCAGTGGGCTGCCGGTGATCTCGACTTGGCGGCCACTCGGCTTGACGAAGCCCTTGACGATCAGGGCGACCGAAATGAGAGTGAGGATCAGCAGGACGGCACGCGGAAAAATGATGCTCAGTCGGCCGATATCCGCCCGCGGGAACCACAGCGCGGCACCAAAAGTCAGGCCTAGAGCGCCTGCGGCGATGTCGGTATTGAGGCGCATGATCATGACGAGCCTCCGCTATCCTCTTCGACCTTGTCCAAAAGCCCCTTGCGGGCCAGCCACATGGGCACCAGTGCCGTGGCGGCGCCCAGCAGCACCATGCCGGCCAACACCATGGAAAGCGGATTGCTCACCAGCCGCAGCCAGGGAATCGGGTCGACGACCGCCGCCATCAACGTCTGCACATAGCCCTGTTCGGCAATGCCACCCAGGATCAGGCCAAGCACGATGGGGGCCGCCTGGATGCCGATCAGCCGCAAGAAGTAGCCAGCCGTGCCCAGGATGAGCATGATGCCTACATCCAGCATGCTATTGCGCAATGCAAATGTCCCAAGGATGGTCACCATGGCGATGCTCGGCACCAGGAAATAATAAGGCGTGCGAATGACCACACGATGGATCAGGCGCCCGCCCAGCAGCCCCACCGGCAACAGCATCAGCGCCGATAAGCCCATGGAGAGAATGAAGCCGTTGGTCAACACCCCAGACTCGGTGAACAGGTCGAGGCCCGGACGCAGCCCATGCATCAGCAACACCCCGAGAATGATGGCATCAGGAGGCGCCCCGGGAATGCCCAACGTCAGCAGCGGCACCATGCTGCCAGCGACCATCACATTGTTGCTCGACTCCGAGGCCACTACGCCATCGATGTTGCCCTTGCCGAAACTCTTGGGATCCTTGGAGAAACGCCGTGCCTCGTTGTAGGCCACCAGGCTGGTGACGTTTCCTCCGGCCCCCGGAATGATCGCGATAATCTGCCCGATCAGGCAGGAGCGGATCAGGTTGACGGGCTTGATGAAGATATGCCGGGCGATCCTGGCGATGGAAACCTCTTTCTTGCGCAGCTCGCCACCGCCGGGCAATGCCCCGCGCCCCTCAGCCGCCATGGTCAACAGTTCGGGGACCACGAACAGCCCGATCAATGCGACGATCAGCTCGATGCCGCCTTGTAACGGCGGATAGCCAAAGGTGAAACGGCTCTCTCCCCCGACCGGCGACACCCCGATCGTGCTAAGCAGAATGCCAATACAACCCGCCAATAACCCTTTCAAGAGCGAGTCGCTGGACAGACTGGCCACCAGCGTCAGCCCTAACATCGCCACCCAGAACATTTCTGAGGGGCCGAAAGCAACGGCCAGCCGGGCAAGCGGCGGTGCAAGAATCAAAAGAAAGATGACCCCGATGATGCCGCCCACCACTGAGGCAATGGTCGCTGCCGCCAGGGCCTCATAGGCTCTTCCCTGACGTGCCATGGGGTAGCCGTCAAACGTCGTGGCAATGGACGATGGGGTACCGGGCGTATTGATCAGGATGGCCGTAAAAGCACCGCCATAGATAGACCCCATGTAGACTGCCCCCAGCGCGATCAACCCCTGCAGAGCTTCCATTGAGAACGTGAAGGGGAGGAGCATGGCAAGCGCCATCGTGGCCGTCAGTCCTGGCATGGACCCAATGAAGAGTCCCGCTGAGACGCCCAGCAGTACTGTGAAGATACTTTCAAAGGTAAGGAGGGAGGTCAGCGCCTCCAGTAACATCTCCATGAGTCACCCTCCCAGTGGCCACGCGTGTGGCCATCATGGTTCAAGAAAAAGGGGCCCACTCAGGAGCCCCACGGAGGGAAAGGTGTTACTCGGCCTCTTCGAGGATGGGGCCGTAGGCCTCACGCAGCATGGCCATGACCTCGTCAACTTCATCACCGGTGATGTATTCCATCACGAAGCCCAGCGGCTCCTGTTTTTCGGTGATCTGACGGTTGGCCTCTGCGAAGGCTTCTTCGAGGGTTGCAACCACCTCGTCAGGGGTGTCCTTGGGCACCGCAACGCCGCGATAAGCACCGCCCACGATGTCGTAGCCCTGCTCCTTGAAAGTGGGGGCATCAGGCAGCGCCTTGACGCGCTCTTCGGCGGCCACGGCCAGGACCTTGACGCTATCGGCCATCTCGGTGCCCAGCATGGTGTAGTTAAAGATACCGGCGACATGGCCACCTTCCAGCGCCCCTTTCAATGGCCCGGTCCCCGAGAAGGGAATGTAGGTCAGATCGATATCGGCTGCTTTCTCGAAGCGCAGCATGTCCAGGTGATTAGCGCTGTAGGTACCACTGCCGCCCAAGGTAATCGCCTCTGGGTTCTCCTTGGCGTCCTCGACGAGATCTTCCAGCGTGTCGTAAGGGCTATCGTCGGAGACGATCAGCGCGTTGGGAGTTGAGTGGAAGAAGGTGACGATTCTCCAGTCGTCGGTCTCGTAACCGGCGTCATTGCGCTGGATCGGCTGGCCGATGATATGCGGAATATTGACCCCGATGATCTCGTAGCCGTCAGGCTCTGCGCTGTTCTGGAATTCACTCCAGGCCACGGCACCCCCGCCACCCGGCCGGTGAGTCACATTGACCGACACGCCAAGCTCCTCTTCCAGGATCGGTTCCTGGAAACGCGCCGTCACATCGGATTCACCGCCTGGATCGAAGGGAATGATGTAGGTGATGTCTTCTTCCGGGTACTCAGCCTGGGCCATTCCGGCAAGGCCCATGGTGGCGATTGCCGTTACGGACATCGCGAGCGTCTTGTAGGTAAATGTCATAAAGTGGTGCTCCGAAGTAGTTGTATTATTTTATCTACGTTTCTTCGTCGTTATGGGCAGTGACGCGAATTAGAGCCGTGGTGTTTGTTTTTATATTTCTCGGCCTGCGTCCTACGGGGTCGTTACACACCTTCATTCGCCAGGGTGAACGACCTTACAGTTCAAGCTAGTCGAGTTGTAAAAGTTGTCAAATTTCTATCCTTCGAAGACGCGCCGACGCGAACTGCTCAAGTGATGCTGCATACAAAAAGCGGCACGTTCAGGGTCTTCCGCAAGGATGGCGTCGTGGATGTCACGGTGTTCGACCTGTACTTCGGGGACATGGTGCTCTGGGCGTCGCAAGCCCAGGCCGCGGGCCATGTTTTGGCCATACGTGATGGCGGGCTTAAGCGACAGCAGGGTATCGGAGAAAAACCGGTTATGCGTGGCGTGAGCGATGGATAGATGAAAGTTGAAATCGGCATCCACGCCCAGCTCATTGTCGCGGATACGCTGCTCTAGCAATGCCAGCGCTTGAGCCAGTGCCACACGCTCTTCGTCTGTTGCCTTGATGGCCGCGAGTCGTGCGGCCTCGGTTTCCACGGCGATTCGGAACTCAAAACAGCGTTGGATATCGGCCAGGCTTTCCAGCGGAGCGAACTCAAGCATGGCACGCTCGGGGCGCCGCTGGACGAAACTTCCCGCCCCACGTTGTGAGCGAACTAATTCATCATCGCGCAGCCTGGCCAACGCTTCGCGCACGATTGGACGCGACACACCGTAATAGGACGCCAACTGTTCCTCTGATGGAAGCCGCTCACCCTCACCGAATTCACGCTGAATAATTCGGTCGACGATATCGCCGTAAACCCGGTCGCTAAGCTTTTGGCCCCTGCCATCTGGCATCTCCCTGGAAGGGGGCGCTGGCGAGACTTTTTCCATGGATGGAGGCATGCACTTTCCCCAAAACTGTTGGTCGTCATTGTTTATTCACTCCCAGCATACGCCAGCAAAGTGTTGGGCCTCCATCTTCAGCGCGGTTCAATCGTTACCTGAAGAACCCGGCAACGAACGATAGCGGGTTCGGTCTCCCTGAAAGCCTCGCATGAATGCCCAGCCCGATGGGCTTTGGCGCTGAGACATCGGCCGATCAGTGGAATATGGGGATCGGATGCCATGTAAAGCGAGATAGAAAGAGCGCCCGCATCGAGGGCGCTTTTGCGGATTGGCTATCAACAGGTGACGGAAAGCATTTTCGACTACAGTTAGTTACATAATGTTGAGGCCGCCGGATGCGCTATGCCCAGGGGTACATAGCGCATCCGCTGCCCCTCCGTCATCGGTCATGAGCACTGTTCAAGTGCGCATCATCATGGGGAACACCATGACAAAACAAAAATTGATCCTGCTCTTTGATGGCACCTGGAACGACCCTGAAGACCAGACGAATGTTTATCGTCTTACGCGGCTCATCCACGATTATGATGGTGATGTAAGGCAACGGTTCTATTACGACCCCGGTGTGGGTACCTCCAGGTTTCGGCGCATCAGCGGCGGTGCCTTCGGTTTCGGGCTGAGCAAACATTTACGGAATGGCTATGACTGGCTTTGCAGGCGTTACCAGGAGGGCGATGAGATATGGATATTCGGGTTCAGCCGTGGTGCCTACACGGCCAGAAGCCTGGTGGGGCTGATACGAAAATGCGGGTTGGTGCACGTGGTCACGCCAGGCTTGCTCGGCAAGGCCGAAAGCATTTATCGAGACAAAAATCTGCACCCGGATGCTGACGCTTGCAAGGATTTCAAGAAACGCTATAGCCGCCAGCCGAGGATTCATTTCATTGGCATATGGGATACCGTTGGCGCGCTGGGCGTGCCCGGCACCAACCTGTTTAAAAGCCAATACGATTGGCACGATACGGAGCTTTCCAGCATTGTCGACCATGCTTACCAAGCGGTGGCGCTGGACGAGCACCGGGAGACCTACAACGTCTCGCTCTGGACCAGCAAGGACGGCAAGCCCAAAGCCGGCAACCGCGACGTAGAGCAGCGCTGGTTTATCGGCGCCCACGCCAATGTCGGCGGCGGGTATGGCCCCGACGACACGCTGCCCGACATACCGCTGAACTGGATACTGGGCAAGGCGGAAAAGGCGGGCCTGAAAGTGAATTCATTCGACGTTGCCGAGGATGCCTGGAAGGCCGCGCCAAGAGATTCTTTCGCCGAGTTTCTGTGGGGGATTTACGGCAAATTCAAACGCATCGGAAACGCAGAAGACGGCCGATTCTACCGGCAATATTCCCAAGGAATGCAGGGAAAGCCGGCGGTCAATATTTCAATCGATGACAGCGTCTGGAAGCGCTGGGCCGATACAACCTGCGATTACCGGCCACGCACCTTGACCGATGCCAAACTGACCCCACCGGAGCAATAGGCAGGGCGGGCAAGCTTCATTGGCGTGACTCCATTCGCCAAGTCTACCAGGGCGCAGTATCATAGGCCGCTAATCAAACCACAGAAGCCACTACTATGTCGTGCCCACCTTGCCCCCGTTGTCAGTCCGAATTTGTCTACCAGGATCAAAGCCTGTTCATTTGCCCCGAGTGTGCCCATGAATGGAACCCCGAAGAGGCCGCCGCTGAAGACGCGGTCACCGTCAAGGATGCCAACGGCACCCTGCTGGCAGAAGGCGACAAGGTCACGCTGGTGAAAGACCTCAAGGTGAAAAGCAGCTCTATCGTGCTCAAGATTGGCACAAAAGCCGTGATCAAACGGCTCAAGGAAGGCAAGGACCACCAGCTGGATTGCAAGGTCGACGGTGCCGGCGACATGATGGTCACCGCCCAGTTTGTGAAGAAGGCCTAATTCCTCCCTCCAATCCATCCGCTACCGACTAAAAGCTAAGCTGCGAGGGTGTGTTTAACATAAGTTAACTGGTAGGCTAATTTTACTAGAGCGTAAATCGCCGCAGGGAACAACTTAATGCCACATGCCCCACGCATCGAGCTTCACCCCGTTAACCAGCGCGTGCAGGTGCATGTGGATGGCAAGCTGCTTGTGGAAATTATAAAGAGTACTCAAGCCCTCGAACTCCGCGAAACCGACTACCCGCCACGCCACTATTTCCCACGTGAAGACGTGCGGATGGGTTTGCTTACCATCTCAGAAACGACCACCCATTGCCCCTTTAAAGGGCATACAGTGTATTTCTCGCTGGGTGACAATAAAGATATTGCCTGGAGTTATGAGCAGCCGATTGAGGGGATGGAAGCGATAGCAGATTGGGTGGCGTTTGGTGGGGAAGAGAACGAATGATGTCTTCCGACCCTGAGCGGACGTGCCTGGAAATGCCGCAGGCGCGCGAATTTTGGCTATGTGGGATAATTAAAGTTAATATTCAAAAGAATCATAGGCCTGGGAAAATCTGGCAGGCTGCATTTATCGGAAAAAAGTGCCAGCACGTTCATTCAATCATAGAACGCGCCGTCTAATACGCTGCTAGGCAACTGTAAAAGGAGTTCTGTGCAAAAATGAAGTCTGCATTGCATCCAACGGTAAATAAAAGCATTACTGTTGTAGATTATATAAATGAATTTGGGGCAAAACTTGATGGCAATGGACACCTGAGAGTTAGGCCATTTGCTAGATGCCCTGCCTGCAGTAGCGAAATGCATACTAAGGGAGAGGCAAATCCAACAGTTGATGGTGTATTTAGCCATCAGCCAAATGTTAATCAATTTTGCCCATTAAAAGCTTCAGCAGAGCGGCCATATATAAATCTCCCACCGGTTGATGAAGATCCAAATAGAGCGAAAGCACTTCGAGATTCTTTTATAAGTAACTGGAAGTTTCACTACGGATTGATGAAAGGTTACTTGATGGTGCTTAGTATTTTTGACTTTATTAATTTGATAAAATTTGCAGATAAAAAAAGAATATGGAGTTACCGGCATGTCGAAGAAGCGCAACTTCCATATATATTTTTGGCGTTAAAAGAGTTTCCGCCAGTAAAGTCTAAAGGTAAATATATCCGCCGAGATTGGGTAAGAGTTTGGTTCGATGCAAGGGTGCGAAGCCTTGACGACTTATGGATTGAAACAAATGGAGATTGGTTGATGATCAAGGCTACCTATGCAAACCCGAGAGGTGGTGGCGTGCCAACGCATAAACAGCTTAAAGATACAGAGATCATTCAACCTGATCTAGGTTTTTTAAACACAGAAGAACCGAAATTAGCTGACTTTGTTCTCAAAGAAATGAAAAAAGCATTTGGAGTTTAGTTGCCTAACAAGTCACGGAAGGCGGACGCGTGAGACGCGCCGCTTCGTTCAGAGTTATGCATCAGGGAGAAAATAATGGCGTATGATTTTTTAAAAGTGGAATTAAAAGATCCTAATGGAACATTTGAAGAGTTTCATGAGCTCTTATATAAGAGTGGAATTTATAACAATTACAAAGTGTTTCAAGTGCCTTTGCCTGTATATGAGTTTGCCGATGAATTTTTAGAACATGTGTCCAATCATGGGTTTGAATCACTTTTTAATTATACTATATCAATGGAGGATGTGACTTCTTCTTCGATGACGGTCAATAAGGTTGAGGAAATTGTCCATAAATTTGTAATGAACTTAGACGCATCTGAACGATTGCTGATTATAGATCCATACTTTTATGCGTCTTCTAATGCCACCAATACTGTAGATATGTTCTCCAGACTTCTTTCAAGTGTATCAACCAACTTGAAAGAAGTTACCATTGTGACCAACGGTCGAAAATTAGATACAAAGTCTGCAATACACGCTGCAATAAAATCAATACAGCAAAATATTGCTATTAATGATTTCTTAACAGATGAGTTCCACGACCGTTTTTGGTTAGATCCAGACCGCGCGATTGGTATTGTTATGGGAACATCCTTAAACGGTTTAGGAAGTAAAATTTCTTTAATAGATAAACTCTCAGATCAAGATGTAACAGAGATTGTCAAATTAGCTAAGGAACTGAATGTGCTTGCGTAAGAATCAGCATAACAAGCGCATGTTGTCGGACAGGTTTTCCGCTGCCCTCCAAACCAGCCTCAAATGCGGGCGTTAGGCAAAGTTGCTTCAGAGAATTGTGATGACGGATATATCAACCACACTTACAGATATTGATTTCTTGCAGGAGAAGCTAGATTTTTCTGAAATCAATCCAGTTGATTTCGAAAACCTAGTATTTCATCTTCTTGATGAAATGGGTTTTTCCAATTTAGTTTGGAGAAAAGGTGGTGAAGGGAATTCCGCAACGGATGGTGGAAGAGATTTAGAGGGCACATTCTGGACTATTTCGCCTGCTTTATCTAAAGAGGAAAAATATTGGTTCGAAGTTAAATATCGAACTAACCAGTTAGAAAAAACTCAAGTACAAAGCACTGTGTTAAATGCTGCCGGAAATAATTCAAAAGACAATGTTGTAATAATTACGAATAAGACTATATCGAATCCCACACTGGATTGGATCAAAGAATTTCAATCGACAAATAAACGGCCAAACATAATGGTTTGGCAAGGTCATGACCTAGAATTACTGCTAAGGAAAAGCCCAAGAACACTTGCTAAATTTCTCCCTTCATCGCTTGCATTTAGCGGTCGCTGCAAAGTAATCGAATCAAAGTTTTTAAATTTAATGCTACTTCCAGCAGGGGGTGAGCTTGATGAGTTGTGGAACAGGCGAGAAGAATATCAGGATGAATCCTTTTTAACATTTGCAGCAGTGATTGCTGAGGTTGAATACGGTGATGTAATTCATCGCCCTTGGGGAATGGAGTTAGATAAGCTCAGATTGTTTACTGTTGTCGTAACAGGAATGCTAAATGTATTCCCGTTCGTTTTTAAGTGCAGCTCACTAAATCGAGAGCAGACAATCATAATCGATGGTCTCTCCTACCTCGTACAGTGTTTGCTCATCAGGTGTGGTTCAGAGCTGGCATCTAATGTGCTATTCGACCCAGAGCAATATTCAGAATCTGAACGCGAGATACCTGATGAGCTAAAGGTTAGGCGTTATGAGCCAATATTTAATGCTTTATACCACGATCTTGGCGTTTATTGTAGTTCTAAATATTGTTCAAAGCTTCATCACATGACACCTGATGAAAAGCCAGATTACTTTCTCCGGTTCGTGGAATCTTCCAATCAACCTAAGCTTGATGATCGCTTTCTCATCATGAATTCAATAAAAGACGAATGTAAATTAGGGCTAGTTTCAGTCAATAAGTACTGTCCGTTAGGCGAGACAGATGAGCTTCCTAATAGTTTTGAAACTTTACACGAAAAATTAGAATTTGCGCGTAAGGTAATCGAGCGACGTGCGGGAGAGGCAATAGAAAATGCCTAAGAAGCGTAAGCACAGCGACTCGCAAGCTCGCGCATGTTACGGGCGTTATATGTTGGAGGCAAATTGGCACGTAAAGCTTTAGTTATTGGTAATAATGATTATACGAACATTAAGCAATTAAAGAATCCTATTAATGATGCGAGGACAATATCTAGGATTCTTAATTTAAAAGGCTTCGATGTGACTCTGTTGGAAAACTTGAAACTTGAGGCTTTCTTGAGAAAACTTAACGAGTTTGGTGAGTCTGTTCAAGAGAGCGAAGAGTTAGTGCTATTTTACTATGCAGGACATTCTGTTCAATTAATGGATAGTAATTATTTATTGCCAGTAGATATCATGAAAGATTTAGCTATTCATGAAAATATTGAAAGCGGATCAGTTTATTTAGGAGACGTTACGAATGCTCTCAATAAGTCTAATGGTGAGAAAATTGTAATTCTGGATGCATGCAGAAGCCATGATTTTACACAAGAAATCATCGCCACCAATGACATATTTAATAAAGGGCTATGTGAGATAGAGTCGTCACATGGCATGGCTGTTATATACTCTACTCAGCCGGGGAACACTGCAAGTGACGGTACTAAAGGTAGTAATAATGGTTGTTTTACCGAAGAGCTTTCCAAAAATATCAGCCAGTATGGCCTAACATTTAGCGAAGTTGTTGTAAAAACTAGGGAAGCTGTTCTTGCTAAAACAAATTATAAACAGATACCATGGAGTTCAAATTCTATATCGAGAGATTTTTATTTGGACAATATCGTTTTCCCCGGAGATTTAATTGCAGAAATAGAACTTCCTTCTAATGGTATAGATACAATATCAAGCAGTTATTCAAATGTTTTCATTTCAACCCAAAAGCGGCAATTGTTTATATTTTATTTTGTTTCTAATATAACATCCATTGAAGATGGTCGCGGTAATGTTATTCGTTATCGAGGTGGTTGCCCTCATATGCTAGAACCACGTTTAGGAAACGAAGATTATATCAATGAGGCTCTATTCTTAAATGATGATTTCATGCTAGGTGTATCCGAGAAAGGGTATGTATACCTGTATGATATACAAGGTATGTTAACAGAAGACTGTTATATAGACTCATCTGGGATTCCAAGGATTGATTACACTCCACAGATTTTATTCGACGATCAGGCAGGCGAGTCGCTATTTTGTATCAGTAGCGTTGAAAACCATGTATTTGTATCTGGTAGTAGTGGTGCTTTATACAAGTTAGAAGTTTCTGATGTTAATGGTAAAATAAAAGTAAATAGTTTTGATAGTATTGTAGTTTCAAAAAACCATATAACATCAATAGCCTGTAATGAACTATCGGGTGCTATTTGTGTTTCTGATGAGCACTATATCTACTTCATTGATAATAATTTTTCTATTATCAATGAAATCTTCGTTAGAACTAGTAATATTCTTCACTCTGATTCATTGGGCTTTGTTGTTGCTTCAAATGACTACAATATTTGCTTTTTTGATGATGTTGGTCAAAAAATTAAGAATAAAGTTTCTCTCGAGCTTAAACAACACCCTTTGCGTGATGTTTGTATATCGGATTTATATGTTACTTCTCTAGATATAGTCGATGAAAGGTATTTGGTCTTAGGAACGAATAAACCCTCTATATTAATGTATGACACATCACTAAACTCTATAGTAAATGAAAAGTTTTTAGATATTCATATGACTTCTCCATTTTATTCATCTGTATATGATTTATGTAGTTACCAAGAAGAGTATTTATTCAGTCGCAGTAAGCTAAACCATTTTGGCATCTGGAGGCTAGACAAAATATAACAAAAATTTAAGAGCGGGCCTCAAGTTCCAAGTGCAACACTATTGAAGAGTGCTCGGTCCGGCGATGGATTTCTTGAGCACACTGTGAGTTTCGGGGGCGGTCACCAGGGGGAGAAAAACCCAAATAGGAATACCCCTAATTGCATGCATGGCAAGCCAGTATTGCCGTATGAGGGAGCTTTCAGTCGACGGCATTCGCCTAAAGCCAAAACTATTGCTTTGTTCACCGTAATCGCCTCGCTATTGCGGGGCGTTATCATGATAGATGCTAACCCATCTTGGCATTCCAGCTAGGTCAGTAGTCCGCAAGTGCTTTTGGCATCAAGCAAGGGTGGTGGCAGGGCGGTAACGGGCCATAATCATGACTCAGATCATCCCGTAGCCTAAAGTGTGATGAGGCGAGCATGGGATTCAACGAACTTTGCTGCTAGGCTAATTTTACTAGAGCTAATAAAGCCGCAGGGAACAACCTAATGCCACAGGCACTTCGCATCGAGCTCCACCCCGTTAGCCAGCGCGTGCAGTTGCATGTGGACGGCAAGCTGCTTGCCGACTCCGCCCAAGCCCTCGAACTCCGAGAAACCGGCTACCCGCCACGGCATTACATTCCACGTGAAGATGTGCGGATGGATTTTTTACCCTTTCCGCAACCACCGCTTATTGCTCGTTTAAGGGAATGCATTGTATTTCACGCTGCGAGACGATCTGTTCAGAATAATGGAATTACGTTTTCGAAAAATCCAAATACGTTTTTTTAAGGCTTTATTATATGAAAATCACCTCTTTCGCTTTAAAAAACTACCGGCGGTTAGCCGACGTAACTCTGGTGCTTGATGATAAAACAACTGTTCTTGTTGGCGCTAACAATAGTGGGAAAACATCATGCATTGGAGCGCTTCATAATTTCCTGAAAAGCCCAGACAACCTTAAGGTTCGTGATATATCTAAGCAGAATTGGAGAGAAATCCAAAAGCTAGGCAAAGAAGTTGAGAAAGAATTCCCCACTAGTGAAATGCTGGAAAAAATATCGAACGAGTTAGTCAATTTATTGCCGAGTTTAGACATCGAAATCACTGCTGAAGCAAGTGAGGCATATAAAGTCCGTGATATACTTCCAGACTTGGAATGGAGAGGAGGATCTCTATCTGTTCGTATAAGTTTTGAAGCGGTTGATATTGCAAAACTATGTCGCGAGTACGTTGATGCAAAAGTTATAGTGGCCGAACACAAAGGTGAAGTAAATTTGTGGCCTAAAGATTTATGTGATTTCTTGGAAAAAGGTCGTAACTTCAATAAGTTTATTAAGAAAAAGTACTATATTATAAGTAAAGGGGTAGAACCTGCTGAGAACGAAGTTTTACAGCCCCTCAGGTCTGAAGCTTTAAAAAAATTAATTCGAGTAGACGTTATTTCTGAACAACGTGGGTTAGGTGCAGAAGATAATACAGATCAAAAAGGACCATATTCAGAAAAGCAACGACTCAATAAGTTGCTTCGTGAGTATTATGAGCGCATTTTGAGTCCAGAAGATTTTCCTGGGGCAGAAGATATCGAGGTTTTAGGGAGCCAACAAAAACTGGAACAGGGCTTCACCGACAGGTTAAATAAACAGTTCGAAGCTCCCTTTAACGAACTTAAGGATATGGGATACCCCGGAATCGGTGGCAATCCGACAGTTGAAATTGCCGCAAAAATTAGCGGTGTAGATGCTTTGCAAAAATCGTCTTCGGTCAGGTATCGGTTTGATAAAATGGAAGAGGAATTTCTTCCTGAAAGTTACTTAGGGCTTGGATATCAAAATCTAATATATTTAACCTTTAGGCTTCTAGAATTCCGAGATAAATGGATGCGCGTTGGTAAATCGATTTCTTCGGGAGAGAATATCGACGCACAGGTTGAGCCAATTCACTTGGTTCTTCTTGAAGAGCCAGAAGTTAACCTACATGCACAAGTGCAAAGAGTATTCGTATCGAAAGCTTATAGTACACTGCGAAACCATCCTGATTTACGAGACAATAAGACTGACGAAGATAAGCCTGAATATCAGACACAGCTTGTGATTAGCACTCACTCCACTCATATTATTAATGATATAGATTTCAAAGATCTACGCTACTTCAGGCGAAACGATGCTGACGCCTCTATTGCAATGGATTATACATCAGTTGCAAACATGTCAGAGCTTTTTGTGAAGGGAAAAGACGAACTTTTGTTCGTAAAAAAACATTTGAAGCTTACTCATTGTGACATCTTCTTTGCCGATGGCGTTATTTTTGTTGAAGGCCAAGCTGAACGTCTACTCGTGCCAGAGTTTATTTCCAAGAGCTTTCCAAGTTTATTGAGTCGATATATTTCTGTGCTTGAGGTTAGCGGTGCGCATACTCACAAGTATCGTGAGTTGATAGAGAAACTTGGTGTTGCAACTTTAGTTCTAACCGATCTAGATTCTGTTAATTCCAATGGGAAGTCCTGTTTCCCAGAAAAAAGGGTAGATCAGAAGACCAGCAATAATACCTTGAAGATATGGCATCCAAAGAAAGAGGCCCTGGATGAATTAGTGGCTTTACCTCAAGAAGAGAATGCTACAACAAGCCAAGGTGCACCGCTTTATATTGCGTACCAAAAGCCAACATATATATCTGGAAAGGAGGTTTTATCCAGAACTTTTGAAGATTCATTGATTTTGGCGAATTTTGAGGATGAATATTTCCAGAAGAAAAAAACACTTCAAGCAGCAAAAGCAGCCTTCGAAAATGAAAGTCAACCGTTGTCAAAGTCACTCTATGACTATGTGCAAGGTTTAAAGAAGGGTGATTTTGCCTTCGACTGCCTTTTTCACCTCGCGAGTGAGGAAGGTAAAAGCTTTAATCCACCTGGGTACATGAATGAAGGCCTAAAGTGGCTAGAAGTTCAGCTTTCACCTAAATCTTAGAAGGTAGTTATGTCAAAAGAATTATACTTAGCAGAAACCAGACCTGTTAATCATGACAATAGCATTGATAAAGGTATCCAAGAGTGTCTCCATATAGGGTCGAGGAAAAGCTTTATCACCTTTGCAGGGGCTGGGTCGGGAAAAACCTACTCTCTAAAAGAAGCTCTTGATTTTCTGAAAGCTCAATACTCTGATGACTTTTCCCGCCAGGGAAAGAAAATCGCGGTTGTTACCTTTACAAACAATGCAGCAGAAGAAATCAAAGACCGGATCGAGCAAAATGTAGTCTTTGCCGTCTCAACGGTTCATAGCTTTTGTTGGTCGGCTATTGCTGGCTTCAATGAAGACATTCGTAAGTGGTACTTGGAGACGATCCCCTCTGAGCTCGAGAAGGTTCAAGATGAGGAAAGACGTGGACGTGCTGGAAAGGCTTCGGATGCTCGCAAAAGAACTATCATCCGTCTCACTGAAAAAATGGAATGGTTAGCCGAATCACGTTCGTTTATTTACGACCCAAACGGCCTCAAATCGTCTCAGAATGCATTGTCTCACGCGGATGTTTTGAAAATTTTCTCCCACTTTTTGACCACTAAGCCGATGATGGCCGAAGTCATAGTAAATAAATTCCCTTTCATATTCATCGATGAAAGCCAGGATACGAACAAAGATGTAGTGAGCGCATTTTTTGAACTGCAAGATGCAAAATCGGATAAAGTAGTTATAGGCTTGTTTGGAGATACGATGCAACGCATCTTTGGCGGAGGAGAACCTGAACTAGGTAAGACTAAGCCAATCGGGTGGACCACTTTCGACAAGAAAATGAACCATCGCTCAGCTAGGCGCATCGTTGGTTTGGGTAATCAAATTCGTTATGAAGATGATAAACGCAAACAGTATGCCCGCGATGGAGCTGCAGAAGGTTACGTACGATATTTCTTACTTCCACACGGCGTGCCAAATAAAGACGAAGTTGAAGCGAAAATTCGTGAAACTATGGCCGAAGTTACGGGTGACACGGAATGGACAGATACTCGATCTAAAGAAACCGCTATTTTAATTTTGGAACATAAAATGGCTGGGCGTCGGCTTGGCTTTGATGATCTTTGGGACAACCTCTCAAAGTCAAGCAGTATTAAAGACCGAATTTCCGAAGGTGAAAATGCCGAATTAAATTTTTTCTCTTATCTTGTTTTTCCTTTGGCTGATGCAAGCCTGAAAAAAAGACCAGCCGAATTGATGTATATCTTGAGAGAAAGCAAATCGCCTCTGTTGGAAACTAGTGTGTTTGACGTTAACAAGGACGATCCGCTCGCGCTTGCCCGAGCTGCGGAACATGATTTTAGAGATGTGATTTCAAATGATAAAGTCAGTTTTCGCGAAGTTCTAGAAGTGCTTGCTGAGCACAAGCTCCTGAGAATTCCATCCAAATTGCAGTCGTTTGTGGCACATTCCGAAGAAAGTGAGATTGAATCAGAGACAGAACAAAAGGAAGCTTTACTGGAAATCGAAGAAGAACCTGAAGGCTGGGATGACAGCGAGATTGCTGCTTGGGCTGAAGCTTTGGAGACTGATTTTTTTCAGATTCGGTACTATAAGGACTACATTGATGAGAACTCCATTTTTCGGACTCATCAAGGTGTGAAGGGCAACGAATTCGAGCGTGTTATGGTTGTCATGGATGATGATGAAGCAGGCGGGTTCTTGTTTTCCTACGAGCAGTATTTTGGCGCGAAGGAACTTTCACCAGCAAGTCAGAAGAAACGGAATGAAGGCGAAGAAACTGGCTTGGATCGCACTCGGAGGTTGTTTTATGTCACATCCACACGAGCGAAGAGCAGCCTCGCCCATGTGATTTATACTTCCGATATTGCTAAGGTACGGGAAAATCTTATTAAAAAAAGATTTGCGCGAGAAGATGAAATTTTTGAGTTTTAAGGAGACAAGGCTTAATTCTGCGCTCCTAAACTTAGCATTGCAAAAAAGTAATTGATGTAATGCCAGATTTTTTTACGAAAAGTTGTTGTGTGTATGCTATCGAGAGAGCAGTTTAATCTGGAGGGCCTTAATGATCTCAGGAAATGGACGTGATATAATTCAAGCTAGCCGAGGTTATCGAAATGTCATCCGAGTCTAACACTTCCGATCACCACAAGCAGCGGTCAGAGTTCATCCGAAACCTGGTTCAAAAAACACAACCTGAGCAACCCACGAAGGTTAGCGTCCCGGTCATCCCAAGAACGATCGTGCAGTTTTGGCATGACCTTGCCGAGCTACCGGATGATGTCGCGGAATGCATCACGTCTTGGTCGCAGTGGGAAAGCCGCGGATTTGTACATAGGCTGTTCGATAGGCAGAGTGCCGAAGATTTTATCAGTCGTACGCTCAGTCATGAGCACGTACTGGCGTTTGGTCGCTGCTACCACCCTGCCATGCAAGCCGACTATTTTCGATTGTGTTACATATCCGTAGAGGGTGGGCTTTACGTCGACGCTGATGATGTCTGCATTGCTACAGACATTAGTTTTTTATTTCACGGTTCGCAGCTAAAAGTCCAACCGCTTTGCTATGACATCGATTCGGACTCAATGATTGAGCCTGCAGATTTTTTAAAGCAATCGTCTGAGCCAAAAAACTGGATTTTCTATGTCAATAATAATCCGCTTGTCGGCAGAAAAGGAGACCCCATCGTAGAACGATCTTTGATGCGATCAACGCGACAATTAAATGATGCCCATAGGGGTGAGCTTCTTGAAATTCAGTCGGCAACCGGTCCAGGAAACTTGTCAAGGACTATCTTTGAGATGGGGACGGCCTCGGATATTGAAGGTGATTTATTGATCCTCAAAGACTGGGAAGCGACTGCGATTTCAAAGTGGCCACTCAGCTACCGCAATGATGCGCGGAACTGGCGTCATTCAAATCAAAAGTCGTTTGACGTATCAGAAGGTCGTGTGAAATGAATCTCTCACGACCTCTGCGTGGCGCGCAGCGTCTGGCGCATTCACTAATGATAAAATGCCGAGCTTTGCTGCCACGGCAGCGGTGTCTTGCTTTTGGCCCGAATAGTGAGATGGGAAGCTCACAGATCAATGACATCTACGTCATCAATCTGGACCGACAGCCTGATCGCTTAGCAGCTGTTCATTGCGAGCTTGCCCGCATTATAGACGCGGCTGGCGACCCCCTTACACGACGGTTGATCCGGCACCCGGCATGTGACGCACAGGCGGACGGCTTCGTAGTGAGCGACATCCCTGAGTTAGTTTCTTGCTACACCTTATCTGATCAACTGTTTGTCGAGCCGCAGCCTCAGACACTCCCAGCTGGATTCGACCTGAATCGTCCAATTGATATTAGCGATGCAGAGGCTGCTGTTGCCCGCTCGCATGTAGACGTCTGGAAAAAAATTGCGACATCGAACTCGTCGTATGCGCTCGTACTAGAGGACGACGTGTTATTTGATCACCGCTTCGGGAGCCTCGTCGATAAAGCGTGGGGTGAACTTTTGGAAGCTACTGACGACACTGAAGCGGCATTTGACGTTCTCTACGTTTCATATAAGGAAGTCAGGTACGGAGCCCCAAAGGTGCTGGTTTCACCAAGCGTGTATCGTCCGGAACGTGGTCTTTGGTATTTATCTGGATACGTGCTCTCTAGGCGGGGCGCGCAGCGTCTACTCAAGTTACTCCCGTGCCGTGGCCCCGTTGATCTCTGGATCAACCACAAATTTCGGGATCTTGAGGTGCGAGCCGTCCGGCGGTCGGTTATCAGCCAGAGAGTCGATTATCAGTCGACAAATTTGTACTCGATTCTGCCTGCACTGAGCCAAATTGGCGTACTTAACGACGAAACGCCTGGAACTTTTAACCAGCGGCCTAGTGTATTTCCCTTATTCGCATTCGGTGCTACTGACTCCGGCCTCTCATCGCTTGCAATGGCACTTTCCATGCTGGGCTATCGTTGCTGCAGTGATCTTGATGACCTGCCCGAAAGCGAGCTTTCCGCCTTGTTTCATGGCAAAGCTAGCCGTCGGTTCGACGCTTATGTAAATATTGCTTCACTCACTTCTCATATCCCTAGGCTGCGGCAGAAATATCCTAGTGCCAAGTTTATAGTTTTAGTTGGAGCCCTAGATGACTTGGGTTCAGCTTTCGACTTTCTCCATACCCTTGGAGACGAAGTGCTAAGTCTTTCCGGGGATGACAGTCCAAGCTGGCGTTTGCTCTGTGAGCACCTTCATCTTGCGCCACCAAATGCTTCATATCCTATCGTGCCTGATATAGGTCTCCGGAAGATTCGGCGGCACGGAGCCGATAGATCAACGTCCCGAACCGCGAGACAGCTGCGACACGATGGATCGCCTTGGATCGTACCGCCGCGTTACAAGTGGACTGGAATTGATGTCAATCCGTCGAATGTGCCAGCTATCGGTAAAGGGCTTTGGGTGAGATTTCACGATGATCTAAATGTAGTGAGTCCGTCGCGTTGGATGCTCCGAGACGACACCTTCCCTGGAAACCTCGGGCTCTTCCGGCCCGGGAATGTAACCATGGCGCAGGAGGGGGGCACTAACCTTTCCGTGCGGGAAGAATCGCTGGGCGTGCGGGATATGAGCGCTGCAGCTATATCAAGTAGAGGCCGCTTTCACTTCGGGCGCTTTGAAGCGACATTTCAAGCCACGAATGTGCCAGGCCTTGTGACCGGCTTCTTCCTCCACCGCGATTCACCACGACAGGAGATCGACATCGAAATTACTGGCGACCGACCGGATCGCCTCCTAGTCAACGTCTTCTACAACCCAGGGTCAGAAGGGGCTAAGTACGACTACGGCTATCGGGGCTCGCCCGTAGGCATCGCCTTGGGGTTCGACGCCTCCAAGGGACTTCATACCTTCGCGATTGAGTGGGGTGCAGATGAGATTTGCTGGTTCGTCGATGGTGTGCTAGTGCATCGCCGTGTCCTATGGGATCCGACCCCCATCCCTCATTTGCCCATGACTTTGCATGTAAACACGTGGCCGACGCGTTCAAGGGAGCTTGCTGGGCGTTTGGCCATTAATGCACTCCCCGGAACAGCCTACATCAGACAGATCACTGTTAACGCGATCAATGGGGACGTTGAGTACCAGCAGAGCCCCACAGTTTTTGCTCTTCGTTCAGAGCAAGAACTTGCTAGCGATAGCTTGTAATGTGGCCGACCTGATTAGCACGGCTACCAGCAGCCAAGAGTTGCTAACTATAAGACAACTGCACCTTGGCCTTGGTCACCTGTAACGAAATTGTCCTGGGTGTTCTAGACACCACTTGGTCTTGTATTTGTGCCTTGAGGGGATTGTCTAAGCGGTCAATTTAAGTGTTCGGATAAGGTTTTCATCTAATGATGAGCGATTACAGCAGCTTTCTAAAAGACTGCTTTTGGCCGAAAACCGTCACCACCAGCACTGGTAATGTCGGCTTTGATTACAACCTTCCCATCCCACTTACTCGCATAACCTCCCTGTCACCGCATCATTCAATATCCCGCGTTTGGCCTCAATCAACGTGAGCCAGTCGCGGGCACGGGTGATGCTGGTGTAGGCCAGCTCGCGGATGAGGATGAGGATGGGGTTGGGAGTTGGCGGTAGCAGTAGGGCGGTATGCAGGGACTCCGAGCCTTGGGGGCTGCGTACCGTCATCGCGAACACGGGTTCTATTGCTTGCAGCTAGCAGGGTTTACGGTTTGACGGTTATCATTTGCGATCAGGGGGGTTATAAAATGGGCGTGCGGTAGTGACCATTCTGTCACTATCGATTCAATAGGAAGAACGCTAATGTCATTAACGCAACTGCTGGTTCCCACCTATACACAAATGCTTGGTGCGCTTTCGAGCTGGCTGAAAAAGGCGCAGGCACAGATGCCTGAAGCTGACGCACAGGCGCTGCTATCCGCACGTCTCGCACCGGATATGTATCCGCTGTCGACTCAGGTTCGGTTTGCTTGTGTACAAGCTCAAGAGGCGGTCTACCGTCTTCAAGACGAGGCGCTGCCACCTACTATCACGACACTGCTCGATGAAGGGCGAAACGCTGGAGAGCAACCCGGCTCTCTCGCGGATGCGCAAACGCGTATTGATGAAACCATTGCTTTGCTCGACGGCCTTTCCCGCGATGCGTTGGATGTAGACGCGGATAAGCCCCTGGTGCATGAACTTCCCAACGGCATGGTTCTGGATTTAACCGCTGAACAATATGCGCGGGATTGGACACTGGCTCAGTTTTATTTTCACCTCATGACCGCCTATTCCATATTGCGCAGCGAGAAGGTCGAACTTGGAAAAGCCGATTATGTAGCGCACCTGTTTCGGTATATTCGCCCGGAAACGATTCCTAACGCTTGAATGCTTGGTTATGCGTGCAGTGTGACAGCGTAATCGTTGAGAGAGCTCTGCATACAGCCAGCGAATGTTCTCTAGCTGGTTTTACTCCGCGAACCCACTCACTCTCAAAACCTCCCTCGTCACTGCATCATTCAATATGCCGCGTTTGGCTTCGATCAGCGTGAGCCATTCGCGGGCGCGGGGAATGTCGGTAGAGCGCTTGCGTGTGAGGATAGGTTGGGTGTGGGCGGAAGCAGCAGGGCGATGTGCAGGGAGTCCGAGCTCTGTGATTTGTGTACCGACACCGTAAAGATGGTTTCCACTGCATGCATGCAAGGAGGCAGTATTCAACAGATGGGCTTTTTCGGGTTGCTGCTTCGCTAAGATATGGGCGACCTAATAAATCCCTGACTTTATTGCGTGACGCTTATGAGACGTCTTCTCAAATATACAGCAATCTAATATATTAAATGTAGGCACGGGTTTAAAGGTTCACAAGCATGATAGGCGGGTATTAGCATGGAAATTAAAGATGATGTGGATCGCCAGATTATCGAAATTCTCAAAATCAACGCCAGAGAGAGATTTTCTGATATTGCGCGTCGTGTCAATCGGTCAAGGACTGCAGTAGAAAAACGGATTGAGCGCTTAGAAGCGGATGGAATTATCCAAGGCTATAATGTTGTATTGGCCAGTGATAACGTGAAATCAGAAAAGCTCGGTGGCTTTGTTATTATTACCCACGTAGATGGTGCGCAATGTGAAAACTTGTTAGATGATCTGTCGATCTTCGGTATTATTAAACGAAGATTATCGGTATATGGAGAAATGGACCTGGTTCTGGAGATAGAGTACAAAACACTCGAAGAAATGATGGAGCTAAAGTACTATCTTATGGAACATGCCAAGGTCAAGACTGTGACAATTTTACCTGTAATCAAGGAGTGGGTGTGACTCCACTCCTAACGTCATTAATACACCCTGGCTTTTTTTTGCCTAGCTTTTAGGAAAAATGTCGATACAGAAAGAGCCAAGATAATAATTGGGTAAATGATGCTGAAGCCTTGCAGGGTTACAATGGCCATGCAAACGAATATCCCAAGAAAAGCAATCATTTTTTCGAGGAGCCTTTCCGCCAGCTTGACCAGGACTAAGGCAGAAAGCCCATAGAGAATTATGAAGTTTTGTCCTGCTAACGACAAGAGATTGTCGACTCCCATGAACCCTAGCCAATCTAAAATAACAACAAGGCTAAAGATAAAAATAATACTAACAAGCGAATGATAGGGTTGACCCTTTGTCAGCCTCAGTAGAAAGGGTGGCGCAATGCCTTCTTGAGCTAGTGAGTAAACCATTCTCGAAACTCCCCATCCGGCCGCACTGAGATTCGCAAATATTAAGGTTATAGCGACAACTCCAACCACATTTTTTCCGTATGCGCCCAAATGGTTATTTATGATAGTTGCAAAAGGTGATTCATAGGCGTTACCGAGGTCTGCGCGTTGAACAACGTAAGCCATTACCAGATAGAGTGCTACAGCAATGACGAACGAAAGCCACATTGCTAATGGAAGGTCTTTCTTAGGGTTCTTAAACTCACCAGTAATACTTGCCCCCACCTCCCAACCGGTGAATGCAAAAAAGATCATAGGAACAGCGACCCAAATCATTTTCATTTCACTGAATGAGCTGGGCATTGCAAAGGAGTGTGTGGTGGGTTCGTTTGAAACGAGGAATAACGATAAAAGAGCCAGTCCAGTAAGAAATGCTACAAGAACCCAGGAAAGCCATTGGTTCAGCTTACCTGCCGCCTCAACAGACTGTAGATTAAGTAAAAGTACTGAACCAAGGATCAGTAGCGCGTGCATGTGTGGCTGACCACCAAAGGTATTGCTTGCATAGTATCCTCCAGTCAATGCAATCGCTGGCAACCCGAGTAGTACCGCTCCAAGGAACATCAATGAAGCAATTATGTAAGCAAGCCTACCGTAGGCTTGCTGTACGTATGATGCTATCCCTCCCGGTCCAGGGTACCGGCACCCCAGAATGATGAATATGATGAACAAAGGAGAAGCCAGGACAGCACAGAGAATCCAGGAGATCATCGAAAGGTCACCGATCTTCTGCACCGTCAGTCCTGGAAGCACCAATAATCCTGCGCCAAGAACGATATTTATAAAGAGTGCTGCTCCCCGCCATGCGGAGAGAGTTTTCTGTAATTCAGCCATATGAGTTTCTCCGTCCAGAATTTAGCTAAGCCAGTTAAAAACATCCCGAAAGCAGATCGTGTAGACGCACCCTTCATTTGAAGCCGTTGACTTATGCAACGTTCCAGCAGGAAGAACCACATACTCTCCAGGACCGCAGGTTACTTCTTTAGATTCGATACCAAAGGTGATGTTTCCTTGAATAATAATTAGAGTTTCATCTGTGTCATGTTTGTGCCAATTATGAGTGTGTTTTGGACCGTCCCTCTGAAGCTCAACGCACCCTTGCTCAGGAAGAAGAGAAATTAACTTCGAAAGACTGATATTCTCAATTGATCCACTAATGAATTTTTTCATTGCTAGTCTCCCAGATGCTTAAAAGGACATTCTTTTGTCTTGTTTATATCGTCTAAGAAGTATTGCCGTGATTCTAAAATACCTGGGTCACCATACATGCCTAAGTCAGGCGATAAAGGTGTTGCATCATACTTTTTAAGTATATTGCGAACTTTTAAGAAAGCTTTTTTGGCTTGTTCTGGTGAGCCAAGAATATTGTCGAAAACCCAACGTGGCTGAAAAGTTAACATGAAGTGTGTTGAATGCCTGCTATACCGCATAACATGTGATGGCGTATTACAAACAACGAATATCGGTTCTCCTGCAAAGCAAAATTCCCATTTCGGGTCGTCGGTTGCTTTCGGTATTTCAGCAGGCCATGGTTGAGAGTCGTTTTCGGTTAGACCTTTAAGGGTGTCCCAAAAAATACTGTGGTATTCATCTATTTCGAGTCGCTGGTCGATATTCGTGAAAAGGACCAAAGAGGTGTTGTTTCCAAAGTTGCGGGAGTTTTTTACATATTCCCGTAGTTGTTGGCTTAGTAATGCTATGTCAATATGACTATGAAATAAAAACCTCAAATGTCCCTGCTTGAGACCATGTACGCCAAATACGCACGGAAAAGGCGACTCTTTGTTAGTCATTGTCTCTTCGAAATCATTAAAGGCCTTCCTCTGCCAAGAGCCTTTCTGGTAGATTTCAGTGACGGAGTGTTTGTCATGTATGGCATGATCAGTATTTATTAAATCCATTGTTTCCATGGTATCCATTCCTCCCGCCGAAATATGATGATTAAGCCAGAGAGCTATATAATAGCTAACCAAAAAAACAATGGAATTTTTAAAGTGATAAATTAAGGTTTTGTTTTCTGCTTTTTAGGAAGGAAAGTGCCGCATGCATCGTTAATATTAAAAGTCTATGGTGTGTTTTTTACTAATTCATATGTCGTATTTACTACTCGTGCTTGAATGAGAGAAGCTCCGATAAAACCATCGATATTGCCTATACTGTGGCAGTGCCCCCTCTTGGGGCTCATTCCAGCTGCAGAACTCTCTATAGGTACCGTTATTTCCTTGGTATGAGAGTAAAAAGTAGGAAGCAGACCACTATTGAACGTCTTGGTAGCCAGTTTGCTAGTGCAAAGGGGGCGGCTGGAGCAATTGTTTGCAGACTGTAGGTCTTTGGCCCTTTCAAGGAGAGAGACTTGGCGACCTGCTACCTCTCAGTTTTTATAGTTGTTTACTCCCGGTGCTACACCCGAGCGTTAAAGCTTCGTTCTAAGCCATAAGAGGAAAGGAGGAACTTTGCTTCTCAGCGGTCGATTTATAGGTGAATACAGCCACATCTCGCAATCTCCTTTGCTAACCCCCAACCCCACTTACCCTCATAACCTCCCGCGTCACCGCATCATTCAATATCCCGCGCTTGGCTTCGATGACCGTGAGCCATTCACGAGCGCGGGTGATGCCGGTGTAGACCAGCTCGCGGGTGAGGATGGGGTTGGGCGTTGGCGGTAGCAGTAACGCGGTGTGCAGGAACTCCGAGCCCTGGGATTTGTGTACCGTCATCGCGAATACGGTTTCTACCGCGTGCAGGCGGGAAGGCAGCACCCAGTTGATGGGTTTTTCCGGGTCGTTGGTGGGGAAGGCGACGCGTAGTAATGATTTACCCGGCGTGCGCGGGTCCGGCACCGCCAGGGTAATGCCGATATCGCCGTTCATCAGTTTCAGGCCGTAGTCGTTTTGCGTCACCAGCACCGGGCGGCCCTCAAACCAGCCTTTTTCCAGCATGTGGTCGCTGCCGTACAGCAGCTTTTCGCTGCGTAGCGTTTTGGCGATGCGCAGGTTCAGGCCTTCTACCCCCCAGGGGCCTTTGCGTAGAGCGCATAGCAGCTGAAAGTGGCTGTAGGCGCTGAGTACCGCGCTGGCCCAGTCGTTATACGCCTCTTTATCTTCCTCAAACGCCAGCCCCTGCGGGCGCTGCGCTTTTAGCATGTTCAGATAGTGGCGGTAGCCCGTGGGCGGGGCGATGGGCGTGCCCTCGTGGTCGGTGCGGCCTTCGCCCGCGTTCGGGAATGCATCGGGACTGCCGTGAATCACCAGCTTATCCAGCGCGGTGTCTTCTTCACGGCTCTCGGCGTTACTGCCCAGCACCAAGTGGTGCAGGTCCTGGTAGCCGTGGCGCAGTACGCCATGCACCGCCTGGTGCTTTTCGCGTTCGCTCTGGGCGTGGCTGGGCTGGTTGATCGCCTGGGCCAGTTGACCGATGCCGCTTTCGGCGTTGAAGCGGTGGCTGACCCGCAGCATGGTAATCGCCTGGTCGAGCGGCTGGCCGTTGGGATCCAGGTAGTGCTCGGGCAGCGGCTGGCCGGTGGCGTTTTCCAGCCATTGGGCGGTTTCCGGGGTGTAGTGGGCGGCCTCGGCGCGGCGGCACAGGTCGCCGAGCACGGCACCGGCTTCTACTGATGCCAACTGGTCTTTATCGCCCAGCAGCACCAGCTGCGCCTGGGCGGGCAGGGCGCTGAGCACGGCGGTCATCATTTCGATATCCACCATCGAGGCTTCGTCGATCACCAGCACGTCCAATGCCAGCGGGTTGGCGGCGTTGTGGCGGAAGTGGCGGGTGTCGGGGCGTGCGCCTAATAGTCGGTGAAGCGTCGTCACCTCGGTGGGGATAGACGCTTGAAGCTGCTCGGTGACGGCGTCATCGCACAACTCGGCCAACGCTTCAGTGGGCAGCAGGCTTACCTGCCCGGCGATGGATTCATTCAGCCGGGCGGCGGCTTTGCCGGTGGGCGCGGCCAGGCGAATGCGCAGCGGTTGCGTGGGCGATTGGGCCAGCTGCAGGGTTTGTAGCAGGGCGAGCAGGCGCACCACGGTGGTGGTTTTGCCGGTGCCGGGGCCGCCGGTGATTACCGCGAAGCGGTTGCGGGCGGCTAGGGCGCAGGCGGTTTTTTGCCAGTCTAGGGTGGTGGTTTTTCTAAATAGAACGTTTAGGGCGTTGGGGAGTAATTCAGGGTGACTATCGTCACCCATCGCCCGACAAGTCTGGCTCCTACAAACACCCTCGTCGCCGGAGAGGCGGTTGGCGATTTCCTGGTGCAGGGTTTGTTCGTATTGCCAGTAGCGGCGCAGGTAGAGGCGGGTGGTGTGTTCGCTGTCGCTGCGTACTAGTGGCGTGTTGCCGAGGCCTTGGCTGATCAGCGTGGGGTGACCAAGCGCGGCTTGCCATTCGGTAAGCGTTAGCGTGGCAAGCACGTCGCTGGGCAGCGGCGGCGGGTCGGTTAGGTCGTCGCCTTCCGGGGGTAGCGAAAGCGCGAAGTCCGGCGCGTTGAGCGTGGCGTTGAGGTCCAGGCACACGTGGCCGCGGCCGAGCTGGTGGCTGGCCAGCGCCGCGCCTAGCAACAGCAGCGGCGGGGCGTCCGGCGCTTCGGTGGCTAGAAAGCGCACGAGGGCGCGGTCCAGGTCCCGCAGCCAGCCTCGGGCGACCCAGCGCTCGCATAGCGCCAGCAGCTCAACCGTGTCGCTTAGCGCGGGGTGAGCGTTCACTTGCGCTGGGGCGCTTGGCTGGTCGGCTTCGGGGGCGTCGCCGAACAGGTCGGGCGTGTGGTGGTCGTGTTGTGAGCCGCTCATGCGGTGGCCTCCCCCGGTGTCGTTGAAAACGAGGTGCCTGTAAACAGGCCATCCAGTGCTTCGATCAATGCTACGGGGGCGGTTTCGGTATACACGCCGCGCCCGGGGCTGCGGCTGCCGCGCAGAAACACCGTCATCGAGCCGCCCAGGTGCTGGTGCGGGTCGTAGTGGGGCAGGCGCGCCTTGAGCAGCCGGTGCATCGCCAGCAGATAAAGTGCGGCCTGCAGGTCGTAGCGCTTGGCGAGCAGCGCCTGGCGCAGGGCGTCCGGTTCGTAGGCGCTGTCGTCCGGCCCCAGGTAGTTGGATTTCCAGTCGAGCACGTAAAAGCGCCCCTGGTGTTCAAAGGCCAGATCAATAAAGCCCTTGAGCATGCCGTTGAGGGTGTCAGCATCCAGCGCAGGTCGCTCGTAGCCCGGCAGTAAGTGCTTGCTAACCAGCGCGTCGATGGCCTGGGTATTCACCTGTTTGGCGGCCAGCCAGAACTCCAGCTCGACCTGGTAGCTGCCAAGCTCGGTGAGCGCCACACTCTGCTGAGATGCCAGCGGCAGCGGGGTGGTGAGCAGTGCGGTCAGCCAGCCGGAAAGCGGCTCCTGCCACTGCTGCCAGCCGCGCAGCTGTACCCGCCGCCAGAGCATATCGTCGAGGCTTTCAGCGTCGCTCGCGGCGGCGTCAAAGCCTTGCCTGCCCGCCCATTCCAGCAGCCCGTGCAGGAAGGTGCCGGGGCCGGGGCCTCTCGGGAATTTATGCAGATGAAACGCCTCCGGCTGGCTGAGATCCTGGGGTTCGTCCAGCACCTCGAACGCCGTTGCTTCCTGGGCGGTGGTGGGTTCCAGCGGCGTGGTGACCGGGGCGGTGAGCGTGCCGGAAAGCCGCAGCGCCGAGTAGCTGGCAATCCACCAATGTTCCTTGGCGGGGCGTTTGGGCGTGCGGGCGTGCCCCAGGGTGGTGGTCTGCTGGGGCGGCGCAAGACGCAGCGCCGTGGGCTCGGGGGGCGCATCAACGCGAATGTCGCTGCCTTCAACCAATTCCGCCAGCTTGGCGGTGAGTGCCGCCGGGTCGAGGGGCTTGCCGCCGTTGATCAGGTGGCCAATGGCGCTGTCTTCGATGCCCTTAAGCGGCGCGAGCCCCAGCCAGGTGGCGTGGCGGGCGCGGGTCAGCGCGACGTAGAGCTTGCGCAGGTCTTCGCCCAGGCGTTCGCGGTCGGCGGTGGCAAGGGTGGCATCGTCGGCGTCCAGGCTGAGTTGCAGGTTGCCTTCGCCGTCGTGCCAGCGCAGCGGTACGTCGCCGGCTTTCACCGGGCGGTGGTTGGCGATAAACGGCAGAAACACCAGCGGGTACTCGAGGCCCTTGGATTTGTGGATGGTCACCACCTTGACCAGATCGGCGTCGCTTTCCAGGCGCAGCTTGTGGCTGTCGCCGTGGCTGTCCGGGTCGGCGATGGCGTCGTAAAGGAAGCGAATCAGCGCGTGCTCGCCGTCCAGCTCCTGGCTTGCCTGCTGAAGCAGTTCGCCCAGGTGGAGCAGGTCGGTTAGCAAGCGCTCACCGTCCTCGAACTCCGCCAGCAAGCGAGCGGGGATGTCGAAATCCACCATCATTCGGCGAACCAGCGGCAGCACGCCCTGGCGCTGCCATAGCCGGTGGTAGTGGCTGAACTGCTCCACGCGTTCTTCCCAGGCCAGCTCGCTTTGTTGCAGGTGGTCCAGGTCGGCGAGCGTCAGGCCCAGTACCGGGGTGGCCAGGGCCGCGCGCAGGTGGGCTTCGGCCTGGCGGGAGCTGGCCAGCGGCTCGGCGCAGGCGCGCAGCCAGCGCTCGACCTGGGCGGCCATGGGCGAGCTGAATACCTGGTCGTGGTCGGAAAGGTAGACGCTTTTGACGCCACGGCTGGCCAGCGCCAGACGAATTGCGCGGGCTTCCTGCAGGCCGTTGACCAGCACCGCCATGTCGGAGGGCTTGAGCGGCGTGAGCTGGTCGTCTTTCTGAAAGCCGCTTTCTGCCTGTTGCCCGGCGCTGAGCAGTTCCGTCATGTACGAGGCGCAGCGCTCGGCCATTTCGGTCTGGTAGGCGGTCTTGGAGAGCGGCTCGTCGCTTTCAAGGGGCCACAGCGTCATCGCGGGCAGCGGTTGGCCCTGGTGTACCAGCTGTTCGTCGCGGCCTTTGGCGGTCACGGGCTGGAAGGGCAGCGGATTATCGCCGCCTTGTTCGCGGAACAAAAACGCCCCGGCGGGCTGCCGGTCGGCGTAAGCGAAGCAGTGGTTGACGGCCTCGACCATGGCGCGGCTGGAACGGAAGTTGGTGCCCAGCGTGACGTGGCGGCCGGCGGTGTCCTGGCGGGCCTGCAGGTAGGTGAAGATATCCGCGCCGCGAAACGCGTAGATGGCCTGCTTGGGGTCGCCGATCAACAGGATGGCAGCGTCGCGGCGGGACTTGGCGACCTCGAATACCGCGTTGAAGATGCGGTACTGGATGGGGTCGGTGTCCTGGAATTCGTCGATCAGCGCCACGGGGAACTGGCGCAGAATCTGCGCGGCCAGGGCTTCGCGGTTGGGGCCTTGCAGGGCGCGGTCCAGGTGGGTGAGCAGGTCGTTGGGGCCCATTTCGGCGCGGCGTTCCTGCTCGCGTTCCAGGCGCACCTTGCACCATTGCACGGCGTGAATCAGCAGGTCGTTGCGTGGTTCGGGCAGGGCATTGAGCGCTTCGGGCAGCTCGGCCAGCGCTTCCCAGGCCGCGGGGCAGGGCGGTGCGCCGTCTTTCCAGATCTCGGCCATGCCGTCCGGGGTGAGGCGTTTCCAGGCGGCGGGCGTCAGCGCGGGGCGTTCCAGGTCGCTTTCGCTCCATTCGCGCAGCGCGCCCAGCCAGTTGGCACGGCTTTTGGCGTTGAAGCTTTGGCCTTTGAAGGCCTTGCGCTTGGCGGCGTCTTCCAGTGCGGGCACCAGTTCGTCCAGCCAGGTGGGCCAGGGGGCTTTCAGGGTGCTCAGCGTTGCCTGGCGTTCGGCCTCGGCGGCGCTGAGGGTCTCCGCCGGGTCGGGTCGCTGGCTGCCGAGGGCCTCGCTTTCGGGCAGCAGCCGGGCGACCTGGGCGTGCAGTTCGCCGGGGGATTTCCAGTAGCGGGTAATGTGGCCGAGTGCCTCCGCATCCAGCGGGTAGTAGAAGGTGCGCCAGTAGTCGCGGACGACTTCCTGTTCCAGTTCGTGCTGGTCGTTTTCCAGATCGAGGGAGAACAGGCTGCCGCTGTCGAAGGCGTGTTCGCGCAGCATGCGGTAGCACCAGCTGTGGATGGTGGAAACCGCGGCTTCGTCCATCCATTCGGCGGCCAGTTCCAGGCGGCGGGCGCAGGCGGGCCAGGTGGCCGGGTCGTATTGGTCGCGGAGCTGGAGCAGTAGTGGATCTAGTCCAACCGGGGCTTCCCCGGCGGCAAGCCTACGTGGAGGCGCTGTGAACCCGTCCGTGGGCGCTACATTCAACATCCCTGTTGAATGACCTCCACTACGGCTTACCCCCGGCGCCCCTCCTTCTACACCCTCAGCTCGAAATACTTCAGCTGCTTCTACCAGCCGGTTGCGGATACGTTCTCGCAGTTCCTGGGTGGCGGCGTTGGTGAAGGTGACGACCAGGATTTCCGGCGGTGTCAGCGGGCGCACGAAGGCGGTGTCGTCGTCGCTATGCTGGCCGCCCAGTACCAGGCGCACGTAAAGCAGTGCGATGGTGAAGGTTTTACCGGTGCCAGCGCTTGCCTCTATCAGTCGGCTGCCGTGAAGCGGGAGGCTCAATGGATCGAGTGGTGCGGGCTGGCTCATAAGAAGATACTGTCAAACTCGGTGGAGAAATCTTGGCTCATGCTGCTTCCTCACCATCAATTGGCGTCGACTGACCCAAGGCTATCGCCTGGAAGGGCGTTGGCTCATCCGTCGAGACGTAGGTCACGATATCCACAGGGAGTTGTAGCCGCTCCTCCAGCGCGATTTTGAGCTCGGCTGAGGCAAGCAGAGGAATCGCTGTCTTGGAGATCAGTAGCAGGTCGATATCACCGCCTCGCTTTGTGTCGTCCAGACGCGAACCAAACACTTGGACGTTGACGGACGGCCCAATGAACTCACGTACACCAGAGACGATAGTGGAGCGCTGTGATTGAGTGAGTCGCATGGAGGCCTCTCCTTTCCTTTGAGCCTGTTGATAAAGTCTAGCACTGTATCGAGTCTAACCCTTTACCGCATAAAACAGCGGGGCGTAGAGCGCTTCGGTCAGCGCGGCGAAGCGGTGGCCGTGTTGGGTTTGCTCGTTGAATAGCCGCTCGAAGCGGGGCCACTGGTGGCTAAGGTAAGCGCTTTGGGCGACTTCGCCGGTCTGGAAGCGGCCGCCGTCATAGGCGCCTTCGGCGGCGGCGTAGGCGTCGCTTTCCCGGCCTTTGTCTTCGGCGATCTCCGGCGTGCCTAGCTTGGTCAACCAGGCAAAGGCGGCCTGGGGGGCCAGCGGTAGTGGGGCTTCAAGGCCTGCTTGCCAGGCGGTCATCTGGGTGTCCAGGTGGGCGCGGGCGGTGTCGGCGGCGATGGGGTCCAGCGTGATGTTGCCCGCCTTGGAAAGTAGCTGGGTGGTCATCGGGCCGCTGAGGTTGCCCGCCAGATGGGCGACCCAGGGGCGCAGCAGATGGGTCCAGCGGTACTGGCCGCGCCCGCTGCCCTGGCTGATCAGGCTGCTGCTGAGCAGCAGCAGGCGGCAGCGGTCACCGGCCTCGTTCTGGCGCAGTTCGTTCAGCCAGTCTTCCAGCACGATGCCGTCGGCGCTTTCTACGCGAACCGGCTCCGGCGCGGGCAAGGCGATGGGCCACTGGTCCAGTGCTTCCTGGTAGGCGCTGAACAGGTCGTCCATGGGCTCGGCCAGGGCGTTGCGCATGCGCTCGCCAAAGGCCCCCATGGCGAGCACACCCTGACCCTGGAAGCGCTCAAGCTGGGCGTCGAGGGCTTCCAGGCGTGGCTCGCCGTTGTCCACCGCGTGGCGCTGGGCGGCGATGAGCCGGTCCTGCAGCTGCCAGTTCTGCAGGCCGTCCAGGGCGAAGGGTTCGGCGTCCAGCTCGGCGATGGCTTCCTGCTCGAAATACACCCCTAGCCGGGTATTGAAGAAGGTACGCACCGGTTCGCGCAGAAAGCCGCCCAGTTGACCGAGATTAAGGCTGGAGGGCGCGTTTTCCGGCTTGGGTAACGGCGCTTTGGCGGCCTGGGGGGCACGCGGCGCGTGCTCATCTCGCCATACATGGGCCCCACGCCATTCATGAACATAGGTAAACAGTCGCCCAGCGTCGTTGCCATCCTGGAAATACGCGCGGCTGAACGGCTGCAGCGGGTGTTCGGTGGTCAGGGCGTCGAGCAGCGGGGCGCCGTGTTCAAAGTGCCAGCCGGCGGCCAGGTGGTCGCGCAACTGGCCGACCAGTACCGAGGGCGGCAGCGGCGTGTTGTCGATCTGGCTGCGGCCGACCCAGCTGATGTAGAGCTGGTCCCGGGCGGAGAGCAGCGCTTCGAGAAACAGGTAGCGGTCGTCTTCCCGGCGGGAGCGGTCGCCGGGGCGGTAGTCGCTGCCCATCAGGTCAAAGTCCAGCGGCGGCTGGGAGCGGGGGTATTCGCCGTCGTTCATGCCCAGCAGGCACACGCGCTTGAAGGGGATGGCGCGCATGGGCATCAGCGTGGCGAAGTTCACCGCCCCGGCCAGAAAGCGCTGGGAAAGGCTGTGCTCGTCGATCTGCGCCAGCCAGTGTTCGCGCACCATGGAAAGCGGCAGCGGGTCTTCCAGCTGGGCTTCGCGGCTGCTTTCGAGGATTTGCTGCAGGCCGTTTTCCAGCTTGGTGAGCATGACGCTTTCCTGGGCGTCGTCGGTGAGGAAGAAGGTTTCCAGCAGGGTGCGCAGCCGCTCGACCCAACTGGCGGCATCGGTGGGCTGGCGGAAGGTCTCCCAGGTGGCTTCGAGCTTTTCCAGCAGCGTCGCCAAGGGGCCAGCAAGGCCCGCTTCCAGCCCGCCGATGTCGTCGAACGGCTCGATGCCCTGCCAGGCATTACCTTCACCTACCGTATACCCCAGCAGCAGGCGGCGCAGGCCAAAGGCCCAGGTGTTCTGGCTGAGCCCGCCGGGCAGTTCGAGAGTCTGGCGCTGTTTGGCATTCAGCCCCCAGCGGATGCCCGCGCCTTCCATCCAGCGCTCCAGCACCGGCAGGTCGCGTTCTTCCAGCCCGAAGCGCTGGCGCAGGGCGGGCACGTCGAGCAGGTCCAGCAGGTCGCTGACGGACAGGCGCAGCTCCGGCAGGCGCAGCAGCTTTTCCAGCGCGATCATCATCGGCAGTCGATGGCGGCTGGCCTGGTCGGAAAGCGTGTAGGGGATGAAGCGCGGGTCGTCGCCTTGAAGCTGGCCGAATACTGCGTCGATGTGCGGCGCGTAGCGGTCGATGTCCGGCACCATGACGATGATGTCCCGCGGGCGCAGCTCGGGGTCGGCGCTGAACGCGGCGAGCAGCTGGTCGTGGAGAATCTCGACTTCCCGCTGGGGGCCGTGGGCGATATGAAACACCAGGGAGTCATCCGCCGGGTCGAGGGCGGGCCAGTGGGTCTGGGTTTCGGCCACCGGGCGCAACTCGCGGATGTCGTCCTGCAACTGGCTGAGCAGGCAGCCGCGCTCGCCGGAGAACGGCTCGAACATGTCGATGCGCAGCGCCTGCTGCTCGAACAGGGTCTGGTAGTCGCCGGTGTCGTCGTGCTCGTCCAGCAGGCGCAGGTAGTCGCGGCCCTGCTTGCCCCAGGCGGCGAGCAGCGGCTGGGCATGCAGGTGCAGGGCATCGTCAGCGTCGCCGGTGCCCAGTACGTCCAGCGCTTCGGGCATGCCGGTCTTGCGCCGCTGGCGGTAGCGGCTGGCGCGGAGCAGGTCCTTGTGCTCGATGATATCCGCCCAGTAGAACTGGCAGGGGTTGTGCACGCAGAGCACCACCTGGCAGCAGCGCGAGAGCGCCGCCAGGGCTTCCAGCGTCTGCTGGGGCAGCGACGAGATGCCGAAAATGATCAGCCGCCGGGGCAGGCCCGGCGGGCAGGTCTGGCCGTCCAATTGCTCGGTGGCCTTCAAAAAGCGCCGATGCACCTGGGCGCGGCTGCTGTCGAGGCCCGCATCGCCCTGGGTGGCGGCCACATCCTCACGCAAGATGCGCCACAGCGCGGGCTGCCAGCGCTGGTGGTCTTCCAGGGGGCGGGTTTCGCCGCGGGCGGTGATCAGCACGTCGTCGCCGTTGGCCCAGGCGTCCAGCCAGTCGGCGCGATAGACCTGATACTGGTCGAACAGGTCCGCCAGCCGCTCGGCCAGCTGGTAGTGCTTGCGCTGGTCGCGGTCGACTTCCAGAAACTGCGCCAGCGGGGCAAACACGTCCTGCTCGGCCAGGGTGGGCAGCAGACGTAACAGCCGCCAGACCAGGCGAGATTTATCGAACGGCGAGGTTTCTGGCACGGCGTCTTCGTTGTTCGATACGTGAGTCAGCACCGTGCGGTAGGCCTGCCACAGGAACCGCGCGGGCAGCATGACGTCCAGCGCCGCCGCGATCCCCGCGCCGCCGTTGTCCGGGTCTTCCGCCAGCGCCAGCTTCAGCCACTGCCCGATGCCGTTGCTCTGCACCAGAATGGTTTCGTTCTCCAGCGGCCCCAGCGGGTGCAGGCGCATCCACTCCACCGCCAGCCCGCGCAAATCTTCCAGGCGATTGCCATGCACCACCATGAACCCGGGCGTTAGCGATGTTGGCGAAAGCAGCGAATTGGCGGGCATGCGCGAGATTCCTTCACGGCGGTGGTGGTGGCTAAGGGTATGGTGCCATAAGTGGTTGTCCAAAGCTCAATGCGTTAGCATCTTGGTTTTTAACTGCTATGATGAATATATGTTGTTTTTTGGTTGCATAAGCGCAGCAGGAGGCTTGTCATGGCGACGGCAATAGAAGAATCACATAGCGAACCGATGGGCTATCAAGCACCAGACTCCTTCGCGCGATTTCTTGCTGACTTGAAAGGCGTCGCTCGAGAAGAGCGCCAGCCGCTCATCAATCCTAAGCTGTTTGCCAGCGCGCTGAGCATGGATATTCAAACGTTGGCCAGTCACGCGCACGTGCATCGCACGACTATCTCCAGGGCGCAGGGCGCGGAGAAGCTCCAACGCTATCTGCGTGATGCTCTTAGGGTATTAGGTGCGGCGGCTGATATTAATGGTGATTTCCACGATGCGTTGTTTTGGTTCCGAAATGAGCCTATCGGTGCCTTTGATTATAAAACGCCTGAGCAATTAGTGAGCGAAGGCCGCGCCGATGACCTTCTTCGGTATGTTAAAGCGTTACAAGCTGGCGTGGTGGGATGATTGTACTGCCAGAGTTAAATACTCAGGCCTAAACGAAAATGATTAATTAGAAGCCTATGATCCGCGTTGTGATCTGCCTCATGATGCTCGTTCCTGGCAATAATGGGCATAGGATAATGAACTTATGTCTCTTTTAGCCTTGCGCGAAAGTGATGGCATCGCCAAGCTATGCCGATACCGTGAACAAAGTTGAGAGATCTATCCCCATGACCGAGTCATCACAAAATTCCCGCCGTCATTCTTCCTCTGTGGTCGATGGCCCAGGTAAAGCCGCCAGCCGTGCCATGCTGCGCGCGGTGGGTTTTAACGACGACGATTTCAAAAAGCCCCAGGTCGGCGTTGCCTCGACCTGGAGCATGGTGACCCCCTGCAACAGCCACATTGGCGAGCTGGCCGAGCATGCCCGTGACGGCGCGGACGCGGCGGGTGGCAAGGGTGTGATCTTCAACACCATCACCATTTCCGACGGCATCGCCAACGGTACCGAGGGCATGAAGTACTCGCTGGTGTCCCGCGAGGTGATCGCCGATTCCATCGAGACCGTGGCGGGCTGCGAAGGCTTTGACGGCCTGGTGGCGATTGGCGGCTGCGACAAGAACATGCCCGGCTGTGTGATGGGCCTGGCGCGGCTCAATCGCCCCAGCGTGTTTGTTTATGGCGGCACCATCATGCCCGGCGAGGGGCATACCGATATCGTGTCGGTCTTCGAGGCCATGGGCGCGCACTCCCGCGGCGATATCGACCTGATCGAACTCAAGAACATCGAGGAAACGGCGATTCCTGGCCCGGGTTCCTGCGGCGGCATGTACACCGCCAACACCATGGCCTCGGCGATTGAAGCGCTGGGCATGAGCCTGCCAGGCAGCTCGGCGCAGAACGCCATCTCCCGCGATAAGCGCGAGGACTGTGAGGCGGCGGGCGAAGCCGTGCTGGCGCTGCTGGCCAACGACATCAAACCTTCCGATATCATGACCCGCGAGGCGTTTGAAAACGCCGTGACCGTGGTCATTGCGTTGGGCGGCTCGACCAACGCCGTGCTTCACCTGGTGGCCATGGCGCGCACCATTGGCGTCGAACTGTCGCTCAAGGACTTCACCGAGATCGGCAAGCGCGTGCCGGTCGTGGCTGACCTGCGCCCCAGCGGCCACTACATGATGAGCGAGCTGGTGGCGATTGGCGGTATTCAGCCGCTGATGAAGATCCTGCTCGACGCAGGCCTGCTGCACGGCGACTGCCTGACGGTCACCGGCAAGACGCTGGCCGAGAACCTCGCCGACGTTGAACCGTACCCGCTGGACCAGAAAATCATCGCCCCGCTGGGTAACCCCATCAAGGCCGAAAGCCATCTGCGTATTCTCCACGGCAACCTGGCCCCGGAAGGCGCGGTGGCCAAGATTACCGGCAAGGAAGGCACGCGGTTCAGTGGTTCGGCACGAGTGTTCGGTTCTGAAGAGGAAGCCCAGGCGCGCATCAACGACGGCACCGTGGTCGCCGGTGACGTGATAGTGATTCGCTACGAAGGCCCCAAGGGCGGCCCCGGCATGCGCGAAATGCTCACCCCGACGTCGGCCATCATGGGCCGTGGGCTGGGCAGCGATGTGGCGTTGATTACCGACGGCCGCTTCTCCGGCGGCAGCCACGGCTTCGTCGTGGGCCACGTGTCCCCCGAGGCGTTCGAGGGCGGCCCGCTGGCGCTGGTGGAAGACGGCGACACCATCACCATCGACGCGGTGGCCGACACCATTGAAGTGGCGGTTTCCGACGACGAATTGATTCGCCGCCGTGCCGCCTGGCGTCAGCCGACACCGCGTTACCGCCGTGGCGTGCTGGCCAAGTACGCTCGACTCGTCAGTTCCGCCAGCACTGGCGCGGTCACCGACAACGAAGAGTAAGTCTAGCGCTGTCATCTGCATGTCAAACGCCAGGGATAACCTGGCGTTTTTATTGGCGTAAAGGAAACGTTTC
Organism: Halomonas sp. A40-4; assembly: GCF_015767635.1. Lineage (GTDB taxonomy): Bacteria > Pseudomonadota > Gammaproteobacteria > Pseudomonadales > Halomonadaceae > Vreelandella > Vreelandella janggokensis. The sequence continues at coordinate 1,032,890 of NZ_CP065230.1, forward strand.
AATGGCGACGCAAGCGAACTCCAAGACGTCACGGGTCAGCGAGGTCTTCAAGGCGTTTCTGCTGCTCGGGCTCACCTCCTTTGGGGGGCCGGTGGCGCATCTGGGTTACTTCCGCACCGAGTTTGTCGCGCGCCGGAAGTGGCTGACGGAAAGCGCCTACGCGGATCTGGTGGCGCTGTGTCAGTTTCTACCTGGCCCGGCCAGCAGCCAGGTGGGCTTTGCCCTGGGGCTGATGCGGGCGGGCCCCTGGGGCGCTGCCATGGCCTGGCTGGCGTTTACCCTGCCGTCGGCCATTGTGTTGGTGCTGTTCGCCTTTGGCGCTGCGGTGCTGGAGGGGCCGATTGCCAGCGGTATTATTCATGGCTTGAAGGTCGTCGCCGTGGCCATTGTTGCCCATGCGGTGTGGGGCATGGCACGCAATCTATGCCCGGATCCTACCCGCGCGGGTATCGCCCTGGCCGCCGTATTTGCCGTGGTGGCCATCAGCGGGCCGTTGGGGCAGGTAAGTGCCATTGTGCTGGGCGGCGTCGCCGGGCTTTTGCTATGCCGGGGCGTGGCCGCGGCCGCTGAAAGTGATCCGCTGCATTTCCCGGTGTCGCGCCTGGTCGGCATCATCGCCCTCGTGCTGTTCGGTGGGCTGCTGGTGTTACTGCCCCTGCTGGCCGGCATGGCGGTCTGGCTGGATATCACCGATGCCTTTTACCGAGCAGGCGCGCTGGTGTTCGGCGGGGGACACGTGGTGTTGCCGCTGTTAGAGGCGGAAGTGGTGCAGTCGGGCTGGGTTTCCGCCGACGCGTTCTTGACCGGTTACGGTGCCGCCCAGGCGATACCCGGGCCGCTGTTTACCTTTTCGGCTTACCTGGGCGCGTTGATACCGTCAGGCGGTAGCTTGCTGACAGCGACGCTTGCGTTGCTGGCGATTTTCCTGCCGGGGTTCTTGCTGTTGGTGGGGGTACTGCCATTCTGGAATCACTTTCGTCAGTGGCAGTGGGCTCAGGCGCTGATGCGCGGTGCCAATGCAGCGGTAGTCGGTATTCTTGGGGCGGCGCTCTATGATCCAGTATGGACGAGTGCGATTGTTGGCGCTCCCGAGTTTGCGCTGGCGCTCACCGGCTTCCTGCTACTGACTGTCTGGAAACTGCCTGCCTGGGCGGTGGTGATCGTGGTGGCATTCGGCGGCGTGTTGATTGCACCCTGAGGCCGTTGCATGAAGCGGATACAAAAACGGCCGCTTCAAGGGCGGCCGATATAGCGAGAGAAAAACATCCAATAGGAGGCGTAGAGGATCTGTTCGCTATGGCGCCTCCACTTCCAGCGTGCGACGCAAAACGTGAAGTTCATCCACGTTAAGGTGCTCAAGCTTTCCAGCGAGCAGGTCGCTGACCTTCTGAACGGGTAGCCCCGCTCGGCGGGCGATTTCACGGCTTCCCATGTCTGATACCGCAATCAGACGCGTGATAATGCGCATCAAGCGCGTACGTCTTTCGAGTTCCCTGACATCGAGGTCAGGGCTGCTTCGCGGAGGGTCGTGCAGATCCGCGTGTGCAATTGAGCGTGCCGTACTCATGAGGCTCCATCAGTCTGAAGTGACAAAGACACAATGCCGCCAACCGGGGGGCATTTCAATACCTTTTTTGATGAAAATTTCATGGCGCGGAAGGCCCCCCGCAAGGGGCTTGGCTCTGGTAGACTAACCCCTTATTTTTTCGTCTGTCCTCTCGTGTGAGGCACGGTATATTGAGCGTATGGATAAGGCCACGGGCCTAGGAGTGATGGCATGTCGTCGAACAGCGCACCCAAAGTGGGTGTGATTATGGGGTCAAAATCGGACTGGCCGGTCATGGAACACGCTGTTTCCATGCTGGAGCGTTTGGGCGTGGCTTATGAAACCCGCGTCGTGTCGGCGCACCGCACGCCTGATCTGCTGTTCGACTATGCCAAGGGGGCTGCCGAGCGGGGCCTGCAGGTGATTGTGGCGGGCGCTGGCGGTGCTGCCCATCTGCCGGGCATGGTGGCCTCGCAAACGCCGCTGCCGGTGCTGGGCGTGCCGGTGGAGTCCAAGTCGCTGAAAGGGCTGGACTCATTGCTATCCATTGCCCAGATGCCGGGTGGCATTGCGGTCGGCACCCTGGCGATTGGTAAAGCGGGCGCGACCAATGCCGGCTTGCTGGCGGCACAAATTGTGGGTTTGCAGGATGCCGACGTGCGCAATGCGGTGGAAGCGTTCCGCGCCGAACAGACCCAGAAAGTGCTCGATAACCCGGACCCACGTCCCGACCCGGAAGCCGAATAAGGAGGCCTGCGATGCAGTCTGTCATTGCCCATAACATCGGCATTTTGGGTGCCGGTCAGCTAGGCCGCATGCTGGCCCTGGCGGGCTACCCGCTGGGTAATCGTTTCACCTTCCTGGATACCACCGGTAACCCCAGCGCCGGCATTGGCGAGGTCATCGTCGACCCTGACAACCAGCACCTGGCGGCGTTTCTTGAAAAGGTCGATGTGGTGACCTACGAATTCGAACACCTGCCGGTTCAGCTGGTGCGCGATATTGAGCAGCATAAGCCGGTCTATCCCGGCAGCCGCGCCATTGAAGTATGCCAGAACCGCGTGGAAGAGAAGGCGCTGTTCGACCGTTTGGGGATTCCCACACCCGCCTATCGTATTGTCGAGAGTGCCGAGCAGCTTGAAGCCGCCGCCCGTGAACTGGGCTGCCCGGTAGTGGCGAAGTCCGTCACCGAAGGTTACGACGGTAAAGGCCAGGCGGTGCTCAAACAGCCTGAGCAGGCGGCTGACGCCTGGCGTGAGATCGGCCACCGCCAACTGATTGTCGAAGCCTTTGTCGATTTCGTGCGTGAAGTTTCGATCATTGCGGTGCGCGGCCGCGATGGCGAGGTGGTGTTCTACCCCATGGCGGAAAACCAGCATGTGGATGGCATTCTGCGCTATTCGGTCGCGCCGCTGCCGGACATCGACGCAAGCGTTCAGCAAACCGCAGACCGCTATATTCGCTCGCTGCTGGATGAACTGGATTACGTGGGCGTGCTGGCACTGGAGCTCTTCCAGGCCCGCGACGGCAGCCTGCTGGCCAATGAAATGGCGCCGCGGGTGCATAATTCGGGCCACTGGACCATGAACGGTGCAGTGACCAGCCAGTTTGAAAACCACCTGCGAGCGGTACAGGGGCTACCCTTGGGCAGTCCCCAGGCGGTTGCACCGACCTGCATGGTCAACGTCATCGGTCAGGAGGGCGACAATGCGGCGCTGTTGGCGTTGTCTAACACCCACCTGCACCGTTACGACAAGACCGAGCGGGCCGGGCGCAAGCTGGCGCATCTCAATATCGTGGCGGACACCCACGCCGAACTGCTTGAAAAAGTGCGTACCTGTCAGGCGCTGTTGCCGGGCGCGCCGCCTGTATCGTGGAGTTTTGAATCAACTCTTTAAGCCGAATCGCCGCCTTTCAAGGCGGCTTTTTTATGCGCAAACGCGCCAATCGCTGACTTCAGTCGCAAAGCATTAAAAAATCGGCTAAAAAGGGCCAGACGGATTCATCAATAAGACTGGCTGAAAAGTCAGCTTGGCACCTTGCAAGGGACTTTGTATGCCTCACCCTGTTAATACGGCTAACGCGTCGGGTCTGCGAAGTCGTTTCAAGCGTGACCACCATGCCACGCTGAAAAGCCTGCGCAGCGAAAAAGTTCGCCTGTTATATGAAAACTTGTGGTCGCCTGTGCTGGCCAGCGTGCTGGGTGGCATATTGCTGGTAGCTGCGCTCTGGCCGGTGGTGGCGCACTGGAAGCTAATCGGCTGGCTGGCACTGTTAGCGATGGTCTCAGGCTTGCGTCTTGGCCTGGCCTACCGCTTTCAACGCTTACCGGCCTTGGAGCAGCGGCGCCAGCGCTGGCTGCGATGGTTCAGCATCGGCGCCATCTCGGCGGGTAGCGTATGGGGCCTGGGCAGCTTTGCACTGTTCACCGGCGATCACCCTGGCCAGGTGGCGGCGCTTTCGATTGTGGTCGCCGGTATCTCAGCGGGCGGGGTGACGACGCTTTCAGCTATCTGGTGGGTGGCGCTTGGGTTTGTTCTGCCCATCATGCTGCCATTGATGGTGCAGTTTTTTCTGCTTGGGTCGTCGCTTTCGTTACTGATCGGCTCGATGCTGACGCTATTTCTGGGGTTGATCGTCGTGACCAGCCGCCGTTTGAGCCGCATCATCCACGATAATATTTCGCTGCGCGTCAACATGGCGGCGCGCGAGGCGCAGTTGATGGAAAGCGAGGACCGCTACCGGTCGATTTTTGATCAGTCGCCGCTTGGCGTGCTGCACTTTGACGATCAGGGCACCATTACCGACTGTAACGGCAAGCTACTGGAGATTCTTGGCGTTGAGCGTGGTCAGCTAATGGGTTACTGCATGCTGGCCCCAGGTGCGGATAAAGCGGTTGCCCGGGCGGTCAGCGACGCCTTGAACCAGGGCACCGGTTACTATGAGGGGACTTATCAACTCCCCAAAGCCTCTGTAGGCACGCCGCTGCGCGCCTTTTTCAACGGGGTGCATAGTACTCGCCAGGAGATGGTCGGTGGGGTGGCCATGATCGAAGATTTCAGCGAGCGCAAGCAGCATGAGGCGATTATTTACCGCCAGGCCTACTACGATGCGCTGACCGATCTGCCCAATCGGCGCATGTTCATCGAGCGCCTGGAAACCCTTTGCGGCCATGATCAGTACGCCAGTGGTCTGCTGCTGTTCATGGATCTGGATCGTTTCAAGCTGATCAACGATACCCTGGGCCACGCTGCCGGTGACGATTTGCTGATCCAGGTGGCACGCCGCCTGGAAGGCTGTCTCCACAAGGGCGACATGGCCGCACGGCTGAGCGGCGATGAATTTGTGCTGCTGGCGTTGACCCCTACCACCACGCCCAAGGCCCTGGAAGACTGGGCCGAGGACTATATGCAGGCCGTCCAGTATGCCCTGTCAGCGCCTTATCGGTTGGAAAGCCATTCGGTGGACGTGACCCCAAGCATGGGATACACCTGCTTCCAGACCAGTGGCTGTGACCATGGTGAACTGCTGAAGGAAGCCGATCTGGCCATGTACCAGGCCAAGATGGAAGGGCGCGCGCAGCGCCGCCGCTACCAGCCATGGATGCGGGAGGAGGCGCAAAAACTGGCCAATGCCGGGATGCCTGCTGAAAACGCTGCCAACTGAGCTGGCCGCAGAGTTCAAACGCAAGCTTTTGTCGCCATGTTCTCGTAAATCGGCTAAAAGAGATCGAGTCGCCGGTTAATCAAAAGGCTCGAACGCCTGGGCTCAGGTGATAAGTGTGGGCAATGCTATGAAGGGGATGTTTTTAAATGCCACAGTCCTTGAGTGCGGCGATCCTGTCGGGTCTGCGGCGCCGGTTTGAGCGTGAAGATCCTGATGAGTCCTGTAGCCTGATCAGTGAAAAAGTGCGCATCCTCTACAGCAATTTATGGCAGCCCGTGTATGCCGGTATTCTGGGGGCACTTCTTTTGGTCAGCATCATGTGGGAGGTCGTCGCTCCCGCTGTTCTGATCGGCTGGCTGGTCGCCATTATTGCTATCTCTCTGATTCGCTTGCGGCTGGCTTCCTTGTTTCTGCAGTCTGACGCGTCATCACAAGCGCAACCGAAATGGATATTCTGGTTTGCGTTCACTGTCTTTGTGGCGGGGTGCGTTTGGGGAACGGCCGGTTTTCTTATGTTTGTCCCCGAGCGACCTGAATACATCGCGGCACTGGCGATTATCCTGTCGGGGGTGGCAGCCGGTTGCGTGACCATGCTTTCGGCGATTTGGTGGATAGTACTCTTGTTCATATTGCCGATTGGTCTGCCTCTGCAATGGATGTTCGTGACGTCCGCGGTGCCAACCCACACCATGATGGGCATCATAATGACGGTGTTTTTAGGGCTGCTGACTGTCACCAGTCGGCGCCTGGGGCTGATCATTCACGACAATATTTCACTGCGGGTCAGCATGGCTGCCCGCGAAGCGACGATCTACCGCCAGGCCTACTACGATTCATTGACCGACCTGCCAAACCGTCGCATGTTCATCGAGCGGCTTGAGGCGCTTTGCACCGATGAAAAGTCCGCCAGTGGCCTGCTGCTGTTCATGGATCTGGACCGTTTCAAACTGATCAACGATACGCTTGGCCACGCTGCCGGTGACGATTTGCTGATTCAGGTAGCGCGCCGCCTGGCAGGGTGTCTACACGAAGGCGACATGGCCGCTCGACTCAGCGGTGATGAGTTCGTGCTGTTGGCGTTGACCAATACCACTACGTCAAAGTCGCTGGTCGACTGGTCTGAAGCGTATATGCAGGAGGTACAGCATGCGCTTTCGGGTGCGTATAAGCTGGATACCCATTGGGTAGATGTGACGCCAAGTATTGGTTACACCTGTTTTCAAGCTTGTGGCTGTCAGCATGACGAGTTATTGAAACAAGCCGACCTGGCCATGTACCAAGCCAAAATGGGAGGCCGCGCCCAGTATCGACGCTATCAGCCGTGGATGCTGGATGAAGCGAAAAAACGGGCCCGGTTCCGTTCCCCTGCTGAGGATTCGACTAGCTGAACTGGCCGCTGACCAGGAGCCATAGCGCAATCAGGGCGAAATGACCAGGATACCAGGCCAGCCATAAGCGCCTGGGCATGGTCCACTGCAGGGTGGGTATGCGCTGTGCGGCGCCTGCTGCCAGCACCAGAACAATAATACAGGTGCCTACCGTAAAGGACTTGGCCATATCGGAAGCATTCATCTGGCCCGCTATCCACAAGGCCGGAAAAGCCGCCAGCCCTGCCCATAGCCGCGCTGAGAAATGACGCTCGGCGTCGTTCAGCGCCTGCATGGCAAACATCAGCAAGGGAATCAAAAGCAATCCGTAGTGGCTATATTCGACCCAAAAGCCGAGTAGATACCATAGGGTGACCCCTGCCGCGGCACCGCCCAGCAGCCAGCCAAAGTGAATGCTTTCCTGCTGATAGTGCTGCCAACCCAGCCGTACCAGTGACCCCAGCGCGAGGCCGGTAGCCAGGGTAAAGCAGATATTGAGAATGAAAGCGTCGGATTCACGCGGCATCAGCATGTAAGGCAGTTGCGCGATCATCCCGATAATCAGCATGCGCCGGGCGTAACGCATCGGGTTACGCGTATTGAAGAGGCCGTGCCAGGCGACCATCGCGGCAAACAGCGGGAAGGCAATACGGCCCACGGATGACCCCACCCACTCGAGCCCCCAGCCATCGGGTATTACATAGCGCGTCACATGGTCCATGGTCATGGTGAACAGGGCGAGCCACTGTGCCCAGCCTGTCCAGTGCGATGAGGGTTTTGCTGAAACCGCCATGGTACCTCCCTGTGAATGACGCTAAGTGGGGCTTATCAATGGATAATTCTACTAATGCAAAGACCGAGAGATAGAGCGTCGGTTCACTTAAGGCTCAATGAATCTTGGTCGGGGAGGCGAGAAAGGTCAGGCGGTGATGGAGATAGGTAAGGCGGTCGATAAGGCAGAAGAAGTCCCTCCCCATAAGGCTGGGGAGGGGGATTGCTTACTCTGCGTCGAAGTAACGCGCGTAGATTTCGTCGTAGGTGCCGTTGTCACGAAGGGTTTCAAGGGCTTCGTTGAACTGCTCGGCAAGTGCTTCATCGCGCTGGCGGAAGGCAATACCGAAACCGTCGCCGAAGTATTCTTTCGGCTCGGTCAGCATGTCGCCGACAACGATGTAGTCGCCTTCTTCACTTTCCAGCAGGGTGGATTTGCCCACCGGGAAGTCGAGGAACAGGATATCCAGACGCTCGGATTCCATGTCCAGCACCATGTCATCGGCGGTTGCATAGCGGTTGATGTCCGCCACATCGCCATACATGTCGGTGACGTAGTTGTCCTGCAGGGTGCCGCGCTGTACACCGATAGTCATGCCGGTGAGCGTCTCTTCGTTGACGGCGTCAAACTCGACGCCTGCAGGGGCAAACCAGGCAGACGGCGGCGTGATGTAGGGGTCTGAGAACAGCACCTGTTCGCGACGATCATCGTTGATGGTCATGGACGACATGATGGCATCGTATTTACGTGACAGGAGGCCAGGAATGATGCCGTCCCAGCCTTGAACAACCCATTCGCAGCTAACGCCGATTTCTTCGCAAAGGGCGTTGCCCAGATCAATATCGAAGCCAGTGAGGTCACCGTCAGGGGTGCGGTATTCCATTGGCTCGTAGGGAACATCCACGCCGATGCGAACTTCTTCGTAATCCTGCGCCTGGGCACTGGATGCAGCCATCGCCAGGCCAAGTAGAGAAAGTGTTAGGACTTTTTTCATTATGAGTCTCCTGATGGACGTAATTCACCAAGTGGTGAGGAACATAACCTTCGTCAGCTTAGCGCCGACAACAATGTTTTGTCGACGTATGAACTAACGTTTGTTTCACACTACCCGGTTTGGGGTTGTAGATGGGCCAGCAGTTTTTTCTCCAGATGGCGGAAGAAATACAGAATCGCAAAGGTGAGGCACAGATAAATGGCCGCGACGAATAAAAAGGCATCGAAGGGCGCGTAGTAACGGGCATAGACAAAGCGCGCCGCACCGGTCAGGTCCATGATGGTGACCACGCTGGCGATCGCGCTGGCGTGGAGCATGAAAATCACTTCATTGCCATAGGCGGGCAGGGCGCGCCGGAAGGCACTGGGAATGATGATCCGACGCATGGTCAAGCCGGGGGACATGCCGTAAGCCCGCGCGGCCTCGATTTCGCCTTTCGAGGTAGACTTGATAGCACCGCGAAAGATTTCGGTCGTGTAGGCGGCGGTATTAAGCGTGAAGGCAATCAATGCCGGTACAAAAGGGTCTTCCAGAATGAGCCACAGCCAGGTCTCCTGGATGCCGTCAACGAAGACCACACCGTAGTAGATCAGGTAGAGCTGGATGAGTAGCGGGGTGCCGCGAAAGACGTAGGTGTAGGCAAAGATTGGCCATTTGATCCAGGCATGCCTGGAACCGCGACCAATGGCGAGCGGCACCGCCGCAATAAGCCCGATAATCAGCGAGAGGAAAACGAGCTGAACGGTGGTCGTCAGGCCTTCGCCGTAGTGGGCCAGCGTTTGCAGGGTGAAAATGCTGTTATCGGCGAGCTGGGTTTCCAGCCAGGTAAGTAGGGATTCCATTAGTCTGCCTCCCCGTACCCGATGTCATAGCGCTTTTGCAGGCGGATAAATATCCACTCCGAGACGCTGGCGATCAACAGGTAAATGAGCGCCACCACAATCATGAAGGTGAACGGCTCGCGGGTGGCCTTGGAGGCCTCGGACGCCACGCGGACCATGTCGGAAAGACCGATGACCGAGACCAGCGCGGTGGTCTTTAGCAATACCATCCAATTGTTGGACAGGCCTGGCAGGGCGTGGCGCATCATTTGCGGGAAGCGGATGCGCCGGAATACCAGTGAATTGCTCATGCCGTAAGCCTTGCCGGCTTCGATTTGGCCGTGATCCACCGCCATGAAGGCGCCGCGAAAGGTTTCGCCCATGTAGGCGCCGAAAATCAGCCCGATGGTCACGACGCCCGCGACAAACTCATTGATATTAATGAAAATATCGATATCAAATTGATAGTACAGCCAGTCGGTGATCATGTTGACGCCGATTTGCCCGCCGAAGAACAGCAGCATCATCAGCACCAGGTCGGGAACGCCGCGGATAACGGTGGTGTAAAGCGTCGCGGTACGGTGGGCCAGCCAGCTGCGCGACATCTTCGCGCTGGCGGTGATAAGCCCGAGTACCACGGCGAGAAGCAGCGATAACAGGGCTAGCTGAAGCGTTACGCCGGCGCCTTCCAGCAAGCGCGGGCCGTAACCATGAAGATCAAGCATAGTGAGCCTCGCGTATCAGTATTTGGGCGCCAGGAACTGCTGCAGGCGCGGAGATTGAGGGTTGCCGATCAGTTCTTCAGGCGGCCCCGCTTCTTCCACCATGCCTTCGTGGAGGTAAATCACCTGGCTGGAGACGTCCCGGGCAAAGCCCATCTCATGGGTGACCACCACCATGGTGCGGCCTTCTTCGGCCAGGCCATGCATGACGTTGAGGACATCGCCCACCAGTTCAGGATCCAGCGCCGAGGTGGGTTCATCGAACAGCATGACCTCCGGGTCCATGGCCAGCGCGCGGGCAATGGCGCCACGCTGCTGCTGGCCACCCGACATCTGCGCTGGGTAGGCATTCGCACGGGCCGTCAGGCCGACCCTTTCAAGAAGTGCATGGGCGTGCTCGATGGCTTCTTTCTTGGGTTTGCCCAGTACATGGATCGGCGCCTCGATGATGTTTTCGAGCAGCGTCATGTGTGCCCACAAATTAAAGCTTTGAAACACCATCGACAGCTTGGCGCGCATCTGCACCACCTGCTTCCAGTCGGCGGGCTCGCGGCCACGGCGGGTGTTCTTGAAGCGGATTTCTTCGCCGTGCACGTAAAGGTCGCCTTCGTCAGGCTGTTCAAGCAGGTTCATGCAGCGCAAAAAGGTACTTTTACCCGACCCTGATGCCCCAATGAGGGTGATGACATCCCCTTTATGGGCCTGTAGGGAAAGGCCTTTCAGAACTTCCGTATCGCCGAAGCGTTTTTTTATATTACGCACTTCAAGAGGAATAGGCGTAGCGGCCATGTGCTTGGCTCCAATACTGGGTTGCCGCGGCAACAGTGAATGTTGGTGGCGGCTGGCGCGAAAAAAGGGGCGATTCTATCAGGCTAAACGGCCGATGCACGTTCTCCTGGTGTTTTTAATGGCTCAACGTTAGTCGTAGACAACGTCAAGCAGGTGATCATCGCCAGTGGATTGTTGTTGTCATCCCTTAAGCATTTGTGGGTGGTGCGCAGGGAACCACCAAGAGCGCGGCGCGCGCGCCAATTTCAACGTTGGCATTGGGAAATACCACGTGGAGCGGGGTATCGCCCACCCGATATTCACCGGTTTGGCTGTCGTTGGCTAAGCAGGTTCCAGGCGCAAAATGGGTGAAATTGGGGGTGTCATCGTCGAAGCACAGCGTGAAATGGTCGCCGTGGCGCATCAACTCATGCCGTACGCGGAAAAACGTCACCGCTTCAATGTCACTTTCCGCCGGTGTAGTGCCTTCGCTGAGCCGACCCAGCAGGGCCTGCATCGGCGTAAGCGATGCCATGTCGTTCTGCCCGAACGGCGCTACCCGGCCCAGCTCGAAGGTAAACGATTGAGCGCCGTGATAATGCTTGCTGTAGTGGGAGAATGTCCAGCTATGTTGGTGCTGGTGCAACACGGCCTGCATATCGGCAGCGGCCAGCCACTGCCACTGTTCGCTGTGTGTGTCGCTATCCCCATAGGGCTCCACGACAAAACGCGGGTAGAGGCTAGCGCGAATCGCCGTGTGGAGATCGTAGTGGAGCTTGGGTAATGCAGCGTTGTCGCTGAAAAAGTCATCAACCTCGGCCATCAGCTGGCGCGCCCGGTCCGGCTCGTCGCCGCTCGCAGAGAGCCCGCGCTCGAAGAGTCGATTGAGGTTGGTGTGGATAAAGCGCTGCTGGGCCTTGAGAGCAGGAATATTGCCAAGAATCACCAGCACCGGGGCGCCGAGCGTTAGCGTTCCGGCTTCCAGTTCGCTCAGCCAGGCACCTAACAGTTCGACGGGGGCGGTTTCGTTGCCGTGAATGGCGGCTGAAAAGATACAGGCGTGCGCATCGGGCCGTTGACGGTGCGGCGTCAGGCGCATAACGCCGGGCGCGCTGATGTCGAAGCGACCACTGGCAAAGGTGCCTTTGCGGGGCGTATCGCGCTGCTCGTCGAGGGTCCAGTCCAGCCACTCGCCTAGCATGCTGGCACCTCGTGGCGGGTAACAGCGCCAGAGAGAGAACTTCGCCGGGTAACGTTGTGTTGTGTCATTGGCAGTGCAACAAGCTGATAAACGTGGCCTACCTTTACCATCTTCCGCTTGACCGGCAACCCTGGGCGTCGTTCGAATGAAAAAGCGCGGTGGCATCGTGAAAGATTGCCGATAAAAAACGCCCGGGAGCTACTTGCTGTGCAACTCGGGCGTTATCGATCCTGCTCGATGGTCAAGCTGAACGCTGGCGCTGCATTTCTTCGTTGTATTCTTCGGCAAGCGCGGTTTTCTGCGGGTCTTCAAGGCCTCGTCCGGCGAGCTGAAAGACCTCGTGTTCTTCTTCATCCAGGTGATGGGTGACCAGGTGCTGGAGTTTCTTGGCGTGGGTCAGCCAACTGGTTGCGCTGAAATCGGTGTCGTCGAGCAGCTCGATCATTTCGTCGATTTCGTGGTGCTCAGCCACGCTGTGGCGCGCTTTTTCCTGGGTCAGGTCAACGTCCATCATGGGGATGTAAAGCGCGCGCTCTTCGGCATTGGCGTGAAATTTCAATTCCGCGCGAACCTGCTGATAGAGCTGCTCCCTTTCATCGCTGTCGCCATGGGTTTCCACCAGGCGCGCCAGGAGGTCGCGCTGAATATCGTGGTCTTTACGTAACGCTTCGAAAATTGTCATTCCTTTCTCCATGGATGCAGGGGTGAAGTAAAAGCTAGTCAGCGAACGACGAAAGCGCAAATGGCAGAGCATCGATGAAATCGATGCTCGCGGTCGAAAACATTCGCTTTTTTCTACGCGCTACTGCGTTATGTTGTGTTTATCAACTCAGACATCATCAATCGCAGCGCAAAGGAGTGAGCAATGACGAAAGTACTGGTGCTTTACTATTCCATGTATGGTCACATCGATACGCTGGCGGCGGCCGTTGCCGAGGGTGCCAGGAGCGTCGATGGCGTGGAGGTTACCGTCAAGCGCGTGCCGGAAACCATGCCGGAAGAAGCCTTCAAGAATGCCGGTGGCAAGCAGGATTTCACGACGCCTGAAGCAACGCCACAGGAGCTTGCCGATTACGACGCCATCATCTTTGGCACCCCCACGCGCTTTGGCAACATGGCCGGTCAGATGCGTACTTTCTTTGACCAGACTGGTGGGCTCTGGGCGAATGGCGCGCTGCGCGGCAAGGTGGCCAGCGTGTTTACCTCTACCGGCACCGGCGGCGGCGATGAAATGACCATCACGTCTACCTGGACCACATTGGCCCATCACGGCATGGTGATCGTGCCGATTGGCTATGGTATCGAAGAGCAGTTCGATATTTCCAAGGTAAGTGGCGGTACACCCTATGGCGCCGCCACCATTGCCGGTGGTGATGGTTCTCGCCAGCCGGATGATCGCGAACTGAAAATTGCCCGCTTCCAGGGTGAGCATGTTGCAGGCATCGCGGCCAAACTGGCCAGCTAATCGCTTGCAGCTGTGGCACAAGAAAGCCTCGTCGGCATCATCCGGCGAGGCTTCTCTCGTTCAGGTATCGCCAATGGCTAGGCGCCGCGTGCCGCCGTATAGATGGTGTAGACGGATTGGCTGGCGGTCATGAATAGCCGGTTTCGATCCTGACCCGCAAAACACACGTTCGAGCAGACTTCGGGCAGCAAGACACGTCCGAGCAAGGTGCCTTCCGGGGAGAAGACCACGACGCCGTCGATGCCTTCTCCACCATTGGCACTTGACCAGATATTGCCATCTACATCGCACGTCATGCCGTCGAAAATCGTATCTTCGCTGGTCACGATCACTTGCCGGTCGCTGACACTGCGGCCATCTTCGCCAAGCGTCCAGCGGATAATTCGCGCAGGCTCGTCGAAATGGGTAGGCGCACTGTCACTTGCGTAGAATCCCTCGCCATCCGGTGTCATGACAATACCGTTTGGCTTATGAATGTCATCGGTCAGCATGATGGGTTCATCGAGGCTGTCATCAACGTAATAGATCGCCGTGTCGAGTTCCAGGTCGCGTTTTTTCCCTTCATAGTCGAAGTGAGCACCATAGCCGGGATCAGTGAAAATCACGCCTCCTGACGGTAGGGCAATGACATCATTGGGGGCGTTGAGTGGCTTGCCTTGATAGCGCTCGGCAAGCACCGTTGTGCTGCCATCCCACTCGTAGCGCAGAACGCGTGAGGGGTAGTGTTCGCAAGCGATTAGCCGACCCTGATGATCGAAGGTGTTGCCGTTAGAGTGCCCGACATTGTCCCTAAGAACGCTGACCTGCCCCGTGGCTTCGTCCCAACGCATCTGCTTGGCACGGGGTATATCCCTGAACACGACATAGCGACCGATGGCGTTCCAGGCGGGTCCCTCTGCCCAGAGCCCTCCGCTCCAGTGTCGCTCCAGAGGACTATTGAAAAGCATGTAATTACTGAAGCGTTGATCCTCGACCTGCCAGGCGTCGATGGGATATCGCTCCGGGGTAGGGCCAGGTGAGGACTGCCACGCAAAAAGCTGAGGTGATGTACCGACGGCGGCCAGGGTGGCCGTTGCCGAAAGAAACTGACGGCGTCCGAGTTTCATAGCATTGTCCTGATTGTTGTTTGAAAACTTGTTATGAGCGAGTGAAGCAGGCTTCACTCGCTCTCAGGAAAATGTAGAACATAAAGAGTTGGAAGTCATACATTGGCTGCCCGGTTGGGCTTGTTCGGGCAGCCAGTCGCGACGTCAGTGTCGGCCTATGCTAATGAGTGATCAAGACGACGTCAGTGCGCGCCAATTCGCTCGGCAATGGCCTTGCCCAGGCTTTCCGTGCTGCCTTGTCCGCCGATATCGCGGGTGAGCGCTTGGCTATTGCCGTCACTCAGTACGGCTTCAATGGCCGTGACCATTGCTTCCCCGGCTTCTTGATAACCCAGGTGTTCGAGCATCATGGCGCCGGACCAGATCTGGCCGATGGGATTGGCGATGCCCTTGCCGGCAATATCCGGTGCGCTGCCGTGAACCGGCTCAAACAGACTGGGGAAGTTGCCTTCCGGGTTGATGTTGGCCGAGGGCGCAATGCCGATAGTGCCGGTACAGGCGGGGCCTAAATCGGAAAGAATATCGCCGAACAGGTTGCTGCCCACCACCACGTCGAACCAGTCCGGGTGCAGCACAAAGTTGGCAGTCAGGATATCGATATGGAATTTATCCACGGCGATCTCTGGATAGCTGTTGGCCATCTCCGCCACGCGCTCATCCCAGTAGGGCATGGTGATCGAGATGCCGTTGGACTTGGTGGCTGAGGTCAGCTTTTTACGCGGGCGGGTCTGCGCCAGGTCAAAGGCGTACTTGAGGACCCGGTCAATGCCGGTGCGGCTCATCACCGTTTCCTGAAGGACGATTTCGCGCTCGGTGCCCTCAAACATTTTGCCGCCGATGCTCGAGTACTCGCCCTCGGTGTTTTCGCGCACGACGTAAAAATCGATATCGCCGGGCTCGCGGCCTGCCAACGGACTTTTGATGCCGGGCATCAGCTTGCACGGGCGCAGGTTGATGTACTGATCAAAGCGGCGACGGAACTGCAACAGCGAGCCCCACAGGGAAATATGGTCGGGCACCTTGTCGGGCCAGCCCACCGCGCCATAAAACAAGGCGTCGAAGCCTTTCAGCTGCTCGAACCAGTCATCCGGCAACATGCTTCCGTGTTCCAGATAGTAGTCGCAGCTGCCGAACTCAAAGGTGGTGAATTCCAGCGGGATGTTAAAACGCTTGGCGGCAGCTTCCAGCGCACGGATGCCTTCGGGCATGACTTCGGTGCCAATGCCGTCGCCGGCAATCACTGCAATACGGTGGGCCATGGTGACTCCTGTTTAGGTAGGCGCAATGAGCTATTTACTAGAGCTATTTACTATGAGCTATGCACAATGAGCGATGCGGTAGCGTGTCGTTGTAAGGTGAGTGTAGTCCCTATAGCAAAGAAGATAATTAGTCTATGATGCAAGCTATTGTTGCCTTGAGGTAAAGAATCAGTGACTCCCCTGGATGATTTGGCATTTTTTCAGCAGTTGGCGCGGGCTGGTAGTTTGACCGCTACCGCGCGGGAGTTGGGTCTCTCGCTCTCGGCGGTCAGCAAGCGGCTAAAACAGCTGGAAGCCCGGCTGGGCGTGATGCTGGCGGCGCGAACCACGCGGCGCCTGACACTGACGGCTGAGGGTGAGCACTATCTGGCCCGAGGGGGACTGATTCTTGAAGAGCTCGACGAGCTGGAAAATGGCCTCGGGGATTCGTTCAGCCAGGCACTTGGCGGGCGATTGCGGGTAAACGCCACCTTTGGTTTTGGCAGGCGACATGTCGCGCCGTTGCTGTCCGGCTTTTGTGTCGAGAACCCGGCGATTGAAAGCTGGCTGGAATTGACCAATTTTCCGCTGAATCTAAGCGACCACGGTTTTGATGTGGGGGTGCGCATCGGCGAGCCGCCGGACTCCCGCCTGGTGGCCAGGCGAATCCTGGTCAATCGTCGCGTGCTTTGCGCATCGCCCGGCTACCTCGAACGGATGCCTGCGTTAACCACGCCTGCCGATCTGGCGCAGCATAGCTGTCTGGTCATCCGTGAAAACGACAGTGATTTTCCAGTGTGGAGGTTCGAGCGCTGCGGCTCGCCAGCCAATGTTCAATCGGTAAAAGTCAGCGGTCGACTTGCCAGTAATGACGGCGAGGTGGTGACCCGCCTGGCGCTCGAAGGTCATGGGGTGATGCTGCGTTCCTGGTGGGATGTCAACGAGCACCTTGCCAGTGGCGCGCTGGTGCCGTTGTTACCCGGCTGGCAAGGCGTGCGTGCGGATTTCTACGCGCTATTTGAGCATCGTCGTCATATACCCAGGCGCATCAGTGCCTTTATCGATTACCTTCAGGAAGAAATGGCCATGCGCGTGCCTGCCATGCCGCTTTAGCGCTCGGGGCATATTTCTCCATGGGCGACATCAATCAGTTCGTCGGTTGGAAAATCCAGCTC
Source organism: Halomonas sp. A40-4 (assembly GCF_015767635.1). Lineage (GTDB taxonomy): Bacteria > Pseudomonadota > Gammaproteobacteria > Pseudomonadales > Halomonadaceae > Vreelandella > Vreelandella janggokensis. The sequence goes on from NZ_CP065230.1 coordinate 1,049,731, forward strand.
GGCCGCCCGCTCGCGCAGGCGGTTTTCCAGCTCGCTGTCCATGTCCGGCGTCCGCGAAAGAATCCAAAGGTAATCACGGTTGGGGCCTGATACCAGTGCCCACTGGTAGTCATCATCCAGCGCCAGAATGTTGTAACCGCCGTAGAAGGGGCCAAAGAAACTGACTTTCAGTCGTCCGATATCGTCATCGTCGATAAAGTAAGCGCGCCCTTCGGCTTCATCCCAGGCCTGTTCCTCCGGGTTGTAGCCGCGGTTGATCACTCGGACGCCGTCATCCTCGCGAAGGCTGTAAGTCGCCGTCACGCATTGAAGTCCTTCCTCGAAGGAATGATCCAGCCGGGCGATTTCATACCACTGGCCCAGGTAGCGGTCCAGCTCAAAGCCGGTAACGGGCTGAGTACCGTCGGGAATGCCGGTACAACCGGCAATGGCAGCACTGCCAAGGACGACCTTCCATGGTTTTAACACCTTCCATGGTTTTAACATTGTCTGCTCCTGAGGTGACGGGTGGTTGCTAATCCGGGCGTCGCCCATAACAATGAATAGCGTGACTCACTCATTATGTTAAGGCGATGGTTATGTGGCATCAGGATGAAATTCACCTAACCGAGCGGCCACGGGGCTTTCATCTTATCACCCACGAGCTGGTCGAGGCTCTACCCTGGCTGGCGGAATGTGAGATGGGCGTTTTGCACCTGCAGCTACTGCATACCTCGGCCTCGCTGACGCTCAATGAAAATAGCGACCCGGATGTTCGCCATGATATGGACGCCTTCATGCGTCGATTGGTGCCGGAGGGGTTGGATTATTTCCGTCATACGCTGGAAGGCCCGGATGACATGCCTGCCCATGTCATGGCAAGCCTGTTGGGAACTCAATTGACACTGGCGGTGCGTGATAGCCGCTTGGTGCTGGGAACATGGCAGGGGGTTTGGCTCGGCGAACATCGCGAGCAGGGCGGCCAGCGACGCGTCATGGCGACACTTACCGGGAAAGCTGACCCCTAATCAGTCGCCTTTTACAAAGACTCAATAACGGGGTGCTGGGGCAGGTTGAAGCGAGGGGCTTTTTCCAGGGCCGGGAAATACTCCCGGCGACTCCGGCATCCCCGCCCTCCATGGCGGTCATATGGAAAACCAGATGGAAAAGTAGCTCCCTCGACAACGTTAACGGCGCTTGTTACTCGTTAAGCTGGCTCTCGATAACCGGCCAGGCGGGGTCGCCGTCGGTGGTGGTCACGTCGGCGAGCATGGCTTCCACCCGTTCGGCGTTTTCGTTGATCCACTGCTCGGCGACACCGTCCAGTTCACGCTCTTCCTGGCCGAACTGCTGGATCATCCAGCTCTGTTCTTCGGCGCTGAAGGTGAACTGTTCAAAGAACGTCACGACATTGGGGTTGGCGTCGGCGTAGCCGGAACGCATCAGCGTGAGCACTTCGCTTTCACCATTGTTCTCGCCGAACAGGTCTTTCTCGTCGTCGAGATAGCGCATTGGTAACTCAAGGTTCATCCAGTGCGGTGTCCAGCCAACCCATACGATGGGCTCTTCACGAGAGATCGAATCGCGGGCGGCGGAGAGCATCGCGACTTCGCTGGTGTCGACCAATTGCCAGTCGCCGAGTCCCCAGGTGTCGTTATCAATGGCGTTGTTGAGGATTTCGCTGGCCGCTGAACCGGCACCAAAGCCATGAATTTCGCCATTCAACTGGTCACGGTAATCATCCAGATCGGCGAAGCTTTGCAGGCCGTCTTCATAAAGGTATTCCGGCACGGCCAGGGTCATTTGCGCGCCATCGACGTTGTTGGCTACATCGACCAGTACGCCGGACTCCTTGCGCGGGTTGAACATCTCACGCTGAGCCGGCAGCCAGGCACCCAGGAAGGCATCGATATCGCCGCTTTCAATACCCTGGTAAATCACCTGCAGGCCGATTTCCTGGGTCGTGGTCTCGTAGCCTAGCGGGTTGAGCAGCTGCTCGGCGATGGCGGTCTTGACGGTAATGCCTGGCCAGGCAGGCACGCCAAAGTCGAGGGTCTGGTCATCGGCGTGGGCTGCTGAAGCAAACAGCGCTGCACTGGCAAAGGCAATGCCCGAGGCGAGAGGTTTCAGATGTGTCATACGATCTCCTTGCTTGGTTTATTGTCAATGCATGCTCGTCATGTGCTTCTCATGCATCTTTTCATGCGCTTTCTCACGCGCTATTTCATGAACTGTTTCATGCAGTACGCGCCAGAACACGAAGCTTGGAAGCGAGCATGTCACGGTCTAGATAGGTGCCCTGCAAGTGACGTGCGCCGCTGTTGGGGTCGAATTCGCGCCGTCCATGGAGGACACGGCGGTTATCGAACGCCACCATCTGGCCGGGTAGTAGGGTGAACTCGATCTGGTGCGCCTCGCTGTGAAACAACTGCCATAGAACGCGGTAGGCGCGGTACCAGGCGGCCATCTTGGGCGCCGGCAGGTGCAGCGTGTCGCGAATCCAGTTGTTGAGGCGCATTTCGATGAGGTTGCCGTCAGCGTCGAGCTTGATGACCGGCTCACGCACTGAAATGTCGTGCGTGTCGTCCTGAAAGCGAAAATCGATCGCGGTTTCGCTCAGAATCTTCAGGGCTTCCGGATTCTGTTGGCGTAATGCGTTGACCACCCGTGCGCCATCGGCAAACAGCGATTGACCGCCACTCGCCTCGTTCTGCAGGCAGTAGAGCAGTTGAATATCCGGCGGCTGACGCCAGTTGGGCAGGTCGATGTGCAGCGGCAGGCCGACGGCGGTGTAGGCGGCATTGTTGGGGTTGGGCTTTGAGCGGACATCAAAGCGCGAGCCAAAGTTGGTGGCACGCTGGGGGCCGATACGCTCCGCCAGGCGGCTGACTTCTTCCTCAACCAGCGGGCCTTCAGTGATCAGCGCCAGACCATCGCGCAACATGGCCGTCAGCCAGGCTTTTTCGCCGTCGGGCGTCAGGAAATCGGCATGGGGGATGCGCTCAGGGGTGAACTGATCCCGCCAGGGGGTCAGCGATGGAACGGCCGTGGGGATCTCGGCTTCCGGGCGGCGCTGGTAAAGCCATCCGCTGTGGAAGGCACTTTCGTGGCCATCCTGCCAGGTCAGGTAGAGATGTCCACCCGCAAGTTCGATTGCTGGCGTTTCACTGATATCCTCAAGCGGCAGGTACAAGCGCTCGCGGGTTTGCGGGTGCCGACAGGCAGGGCAGGCGCAATGGTCGCGCAGCCAAAGTAGCGGTAGCATGGTGTGCTGGCCATCCTGCCATGTAAGGCGGATGCCTTCATCGGTGGGCACTGCCTCAGTTAGTGATGGACCGTCCTGGTAGGGGGCTAGTTCGCCCATTTGCGGCGCTTGGTATTGCTCTTCAGCGAAAACGGCACTGTTCATCACTTCCTCCCGGCATTGACTAAATAACGCCCATCTAGGATGCGCAGTCGCATTGGCAGTGACAAACGATTAATCTGACCCCTGAGACCCCGTTCAGCTTATAGGTTGCTTTCCCATGAGTGCATTGCCGCCGTTACTATGGCTACAGGCCTTTGAATCCGCCGCCCGAACGCTCAGCTTTACCGCTGCCGGTAACGAGCTGGGGGTGACCCAGGCGGCGATCAGTCAGCGCATTCGACTGCTGGAGGATCGTCTGGGGCAGAAGCTGTTCGTCAGGCATGCCCGAAGCCTGACCCTTACGCCCGCCGGGCAGGCCTGGCTGCCGAGTATTCACGATGCCTTCGCGCGGATCAGCGAGGGCACCTCGGAAGTGTTCGGCATGACCCTCGAGCAGCCGGTCACCCTGCGCGCCACACCGGTCATTCAGCAGGTGTGGCTGGCGCCGAGGCTGATTCAGCTGCATCACCGGCATCCCAAGCTATCGCTGCGTCTGGTCAGCGCCATCTGGCCCGATGATTTTGGCCCGGAGGGCGCCGATATCGAAATTCGCTATGGGCGGGGGGACTGGAGCGGCGTCGAGATGTACCCGCTAGGCGACGAGCAGCTATTGCCCGTCTGTACCCCCGCTATCGCTGCAACGCTCGGCGCGCCGAGCGACCTGGCCGGGCACACCCTGCTCCACGCAGTGGGCTTTGGGGTTGGCTGGCCTGGCTGGTTGCAGACGGCGGGGGTGTCACATGTGGAGGCACAGTGCCACGCGCTGACCTGCGATAATCAGGTCATGACGCTGGCGCTGGCAAGCCAGGGAGGCGGTGTTGCGCTGACGCATCGTCGCCTGCTCGAGCAGCGCGATGATCTCGTGGCACCGTTTTCGGTCAGCGTGCCAAGTGAGGAGCGTTTCTGGCTCGTAAGGCCCAGCCGTCGTATCGTGAGCGAAGACGCTGAAACGGTATGGCAGTGGTTGATAAAAGCGATTTAGCAGGAGAGTCAAACGATGCCCCGGCCCGAACTACTCGAACAGATCTATACCATTGTCGATCAGATACCGGCGGGGCGGGTCACGACCTACGGGCGGATTGCGGCAATGACCGAAGGGGCGACCCCACGCATGGTGGGGTCTGCCATGCGCCACTTGCCGGACGGTCACCAGTTGCCCTGGCACCGGGTCATTGCCGCATCGTTGAAACTGGCCGACCACGGCGGCGCGGCCCGCCAGCATCAAAAACTACGCGATGAAGGCGTCGCGTTTGATGCCAAGGGGCGCGTCCCTGCGCACCTTGTCTGGCCTGATTGATCAGGCAGTCGCCCGGATCGGAACAGCCCTCCGCGGGGGCGCTGTGAGCCCATCCCTGGGCGCTACATTCGCCATCCGTGGGCGAATAACCCCCGCTTCGAGCTGATTCCGATCCTACGGAGTGCTTGAAGCTTAAGCTGACTTCAAATCAGTCATCGAGATTGGCGCCTGACTTCCAGGACCAGTCGCGCCAGCGAAGGTCGAAGAGATCCTTGCGGCGGTCTTTCAGGTTGGTCACCGAGCCTTCGGCGCGCACCACGGTCAGGCGAGTCAGGTCCAGGTCCGAGAAGAAGATCATCTCGGTATTGGGCGTGGTTTCCGCCAGCACCGCGTCGTGGGGGAAGGCAAAGTCGGACGGCGAGAACACCGCCGACTGTGCGTACTGGATGTCCAGGTTCTCGATCGACGGCAGGTTGCCGACGCTGCCGCACAGCACCACGTAGCACTCGTTTTCGATGGCGCGCGCCTGGGCGCAATGGCGCACCCGCAGGTAGCCGTTCTTGGTGTCGGTCCAGAAAGGCACAAACAGAATGTCCATGTCCTGATCAGCCAGCAGGCGGCCCAGTTCAGGGAACTCCACGTCGTAGCAGATCAGAATGCCTACACGGCCTGCGTCGGTATCGAACACCTGCAGATCGTCACCGCCTTCGATGACCCAGTCGCGTCGCTCTTGGGGCGTGATATGCAGTTTCGACTGCTTCTCGATGCTGCCATCGCGGTGAAGCAGGTAGGTGATGTTATACAGCCGGTCATCCTCGCCGGCCTCGATCATCGAGCCGCCGATAATATTGATGTTGTAGGACACCGCCATCCGCGACAGCTCGGCGACAAAACGCTCGGTAAAGCCCGCCAGAAAGCGAATCGCGCCCATCTGGTCCTGCTGGGCTTCACGGTCCTGCAGCCCCATCAGCGGCGCGTTGAACAGCTCGGGGAAGACAGCAAAGTCACTTTGGTAATCCGACAGCGCGTCCACAAAGTACTCGATCTGCTGTAATGCGGCTTCCACGGAAGAGAACTCGCGCATCTGCCATTGCACTGCCCCCACACGCACTTGTGTCGGACGGGTGTCCAGCACGCTTTCCGCGGGCTCGAAGAGAATATTGTTCCACTCAAGCAGCGTGGCGTAGCCCCGGGACTGCTCGTCTTCCGGCAGGTATTTGCGCAGCAGGCGCTTGACCTGGAAGTCGTTAGCCAACTGGAACGACAGAATCGGGTCGTAAATCTCTTTACGCGATACTTTGTCGATGTACTGGGCCGGGGACAACTCATCGGAATGCTGGTGGTATTCGGGAATTCGCCCACCCGCCAGAATGGCACGCAGGTTATGCGAACGGCACAGTTCCTTGCGCGCCTCGTAAAGGCGGCGGCCCAGGCGGTAGCCGCGATAGTCGGGATGAATCAGCACATCCAGGCCGTACATGGCATCGCCATCCTGATCATTGCGGATGATTTCACGATGGCCGATCAGGTCGTCGTACTTGTGCGGGTTGGAAAACTCGTCGTAATCCACCTGAACGGTCAGCGCCACGCCAACCAGGATTCCGTCGTCCTCGATAGCGATCTGGCCATCAGGAAACTCCTGGATCAGTTTATCGATCGTAAGCTTCGGCCAGGCACCCCCGATATCGTGATACACCGCATCCATCAATGACTTCAGCTGTTCATAGTCATCGCTTGTCAGGTTGCGGAGATTAAGGTGCAGTTCTTCTAGGGACATGCATTACCCTTTGTGTGAAAACCATCGTGTCATGATAACACTCTCGATCGATGAGCTGTGACAATGGCTCTACCTTTGTCGCTCGGCGCCAACAAAAAACCCCGGCTAGACGCCGGGGCTTTTACAAGGTGACAAGAGTGGGTGATCAATCTTCGGGGTCGTTTGCCGAGTCGACACCGTTGTCTTCAGCGACTTCACCGTCTTCCAACTGTCCCTCAGGCTCTGTCGTACCGTCATCCGGGTCGTTGGCACTCTCTGTGATATTCTCATCTTCTACTACGGCGTCATCAGACATCATTGCATCTGGTTCGGACTGACCGTCAGAAGGATCATTGGCGGAATCGACGCTTGCTTCCGCTTCGTTCATTTCATGATCTTTCATGTCTTCATGATGTTCGGCGAATGCCATTCCTGACATCAAGCCAAATGTACCTACCAGCGCGACTGTCCTAATTACGTTTTTCATGGCAAATCCTTATGATCTGGTTGAGTGCTTTATCATCCAAAGATGTTTTTTCAATGAATGTACGTACAAGTTTAGTAGGGATATTTTTTTTTACAAGTATGAATTTCATTAGCTGCGTTTACGTATGGCAGCACCTTCTCTCTTAAAGCCTTGGGCCAAGGGCTGGGTCAACGTTTGCGCCATGATGACGCCCGCCAGTATCAGCAGGCCACCGATAAAGTGGAAGCCCGCCACCTGCTCGCCCAGAAACGCCATGGCGATGAGGGCGCTGAAAAGTGGCATCAGGTTGATGAAAATACTCGCCTGGCTGGCGCCTATTTGGCGGACGGCACGCATCCATAAAAAGGTGGTGATGATCGATGCGGGAATACCCGCGTAGAGGATGAGTCCAATGTTTTGGCTATCCACCGGCGTCATTGGCCCCATCAAGTAAGGTGGCAGCAGTAACAGCACGGCAAAGCACACCTGGGCGTAAAGCATGACCCAGGGTGGCAACTTCATCGACCAGCGCTTGAGCATGACGCCGTAAAGCGCATAGCAGGTGGCTGCTACCACCATCAGTGCGTCACCATAGACGACCTCCAGCTGTAGCAGCGAAAGCGGGTTGCCGCGACCCAGCAGGACGGTCACGCCGATAAACGCCAGGATCCCGCCTGCCACACCTCCACGGGTCGGCGGCTCGCGTAGAATCAATGCGCTCAACAGCACGGTCAGCAGTGGCACCATTGCCGCCAGTATGCCCATGTTGGTGGCGCTGGTGGTTTCCGCGGCGACATAGGCCAAGCCTTGCCAAAGGCCCATGCCCAGAAGCCCCAACAAAGCCAGTTTTGGCCAGTGGCGGCGGATTTCCTCACGGTGGCGTATGGCAGCGGGCAGCACAAAAGGCGTCATCACCACCAGTGCCAGCAGCCAGCGCAAAAACGCGATGCTGCTCGGTGCAATGGCGCCCACGGTGAGCTGGTTGATGGTCATGTTGCCCGACCAGATCAGCACAGTGGTCAGCGGCGCTAAAAAATACATCAATGGCATAGCACATTCCCTTAAAACAGTCCCTTATCGTTAGCCGGGTAATGTGACGCCCTTTTGCTGAGTGGGCAAGGCCCTTTCACCTGAGCCTATCACCAGAACCTGTCATCAGAGCCTACCATCAGGCCTTGCCAGCAAGACTTGTTATCAGGGCTTGTTATCAGGACCGGGGCTGTACGTGACGGGCAGGATGTCATACGCTTGTTTGAATAATCATCAAATAACCCTCTGGAGAACCGTGATGACTCGTGCGCCTGCCTATCCGCATCTTTTCCGTCCGATCAGACTGGGGCATTTAACGCTGCCAAATCGGGTATTGATGGGCTCCATGCACACCAACCTGGAAGAAGCGCCCAATGGCTTTGAGCGCTTGGCCGCGTTTTACGCCGAGCGTGCGCGTGCCGGGGTTGGCCTGATCGTGACCGGGGGCATTGCCCCCAATGCCGAGGGCGCGGTATTTCAGGGGGCGAATGCGCTGACCGAAACATCGCAGTTGGCGGAGCACCGTCATGTCGTCGACGCCGTTCATGCGGAGGGAGGGCATCTCTGCATGCAGATTCTGCATGCCGGCCGCTATGCGTACTCCCCTGAACTGGTCGCGCCATCGGCGATCCAGGCCCCGATCAATCCCTTTACACCGCGCGCGCTGACCAGCGATGAGGTCGAGCAGCAAATTGCCGACTACGTGCGCTGTGCCAATCTCGCCCAGCAGGCGGGCTACGATGGCGTTGAGGTGATGGGCTCCGAGGGCTATCTGATCAATCAGTTTATCTGCCAGCGCACCAATCAGCGCGACGACGAATGGGGCGGTGACTTTGAGCGGCGGATCCGCTTTCCCATCGAAATCGTCAAACGCATCCGCGCCGCCGTGGGTGAGCGGTGCCTGGTGATTTTCCGCCTGTCGATGATTGACCTGGTGGAGGAGGGCAGCTCCTGGGAAGAAGTCGTTGCCCTGGGAAAAGCCATTGAAGCTGCCGGTGCCGACGTGATCAATACCGGCATTGGCTGGCACGAGGCCCGGGTGCCGACCATTGTCACCAGCGTTCCCCGGGCGGCGTTCAGCGAAGTGACCAGGCGAATGAAGGGGGCGCTTTCGATTCCGCTGATCACTACCAATCGCATCAACATGCCGGAGGTGGCAGAGCGGGTGCTCGCCGAAGGGCATGCGGACATGGTTTCGATGGCGCGGCCGTTTCTTGCCGACCCGGAATGGGTACGCAAGGCCGAAGCGGGGCTGGCCGACGAGATCAACACCTGTATCGCCTGCAATCAGGCCTGTCTGGATCACACCTTTGCGGGCAAGCTGACCTCCTGCCTGGTGAATCCTCGCGCCTGCCATGAAACCGAACTGACGCTTGAGCCTGCCCGCACGGCGAAGCGGGTCGCGGTGGTCGGCGGCGGCCCGGCGGGCCTGGCGACAGCCGTGGAGGCGGCTCGCCGCGGCCATGCCGTCGTGCTGTTTGAACGTCGTGGCGAGCTCGGCGGGCAGTTCAATTACGCCCGCAAGATCCCCGGCAAAGAGGAGTTCAACGAAACGCTGCGTTACTACCGCGTGATGCTGGAAAAGCATGCCGTGGAGGTTCGCTTGAACACCGACGCCACGGTCGACGCGTTAACGGACTTCGATGACGTGGTGATTGCCACCGGCGTCATGCCCCGTGAACTGACGCTGCCCGGTGCCGACCATCCCAAGGTGCTGAGCTATGCTGAAGCGATTGAACGCCCTGAGCGCGTTGGCTCAACCGTCGCGGTGATTGGGGCGGGCGGTATCGGCTTTGATGTGTCCGAGCTGTTGGCGCATCAGGCGCATCCGACGCTCGATCTGGCTGCATGGTGTGACGAATGGGGGGTGGATCTGGCGATGGACGCAAGGGGGGGCTTGAAAGCACCCGCGCCGCCCGCGTCGCCAAGAGAGATCGTCATGCTCCAGCGTAAAACTTCCAAGCCGGGCAAATACCTGGGCAAGACCACCGGTTGGGTGCATCGCGCGTCGCTTAAACAGCGCGGCGTCAAAACCCTCACCGGCTGTGAGTACCTCAAGATCGACGACGACGGTCTACACATCCGCCAAGAAGGGCAGAACCAGGTGCTCGACGTTGCTTCCATCGTGGTCTGTGCTGGCCAGGAGTCGGTGCGCGATTTGATCGTGCCGCTGGAGCAGTCGGGGCACCGCGTGCACGTGATCGGCGGCGCCGATGAAGCCGCCGAGCTCGATGCCAAACGCGCCATTGATCAGGGCACCCGCCTGGCGGCTTCCTTATAACGTTGAAATGGCGATAGACTGTTTACCCCACCCGTTAGCCAACCTGGCGGGTGATGACGATGCAGGTGGCACCCAGCCTGCGTCGTTTGACTGTCAGATAAAGGTCTATCCACAAGGACTCGCCACAAGGACTATCGCCATGACCTCGGAGTGTACCCCACGATTTTTGGCCAGTGATAATACCTCCGGTATTTGCCCGGAAGCCATGGAGTATCTGCTGGAAGCCAATCAAGCCGATGATCTAGCCTACGGCAACGACCGCTGGACAGCCCGCGCCGCCGATCGTTTTCGCGACATGTTCGACTTCGACTGTGACGTCTTTTTTGTCTTCAACGGTACCGCTGCCAATTCACTGGCCCTCTCCGCGATGGGGCGTAGCTACCACAGTGTGATCTGCCACGAGCTGGCCCACATTGAAACCGACGAATGCGGTGGCCCCGAGTTCTTTTCCAACGGTGCCAAGCTGCTGACGTCGCCGGGTGCCAACGGCAAGTTGACCCCGGAAGGCATTGAAGCGCTGGTCACCAAGCGCAGCGATATTCACTACCCAAAACCCAAGGTCATTTCGCTGACCCAGGCCACTGAAGTCGGCACGGTCTATTCCCGGGAGGAGCTTCTGGCCATTCGCGCCATGGCGGATAAGTACGACCTGCGCCTGCATATGGACGGCGCCCGCTTTGCCAACGCCTGCGCCAGTCTGGACGCCACCCCGGCCGAGCTGACCTGGCAGGTGGGTGTCGATGCGCTGTGTTTCTCGGGTACCAAAAACGGCTTAGCGTTCGGTGAGGCGATTCTGTTCTTCAACCGGGAGCTGGCCGAAGATTTCTCCTACCGCTGCAAACAGGCAGGCCAACTGGCGTCCAAAATGCGTTTTGTCTCCGCGCCCTGGCTGGGATTGCTGGAAAGCGGTGCCTGGTTGACCAATGCCCAGCACGCCAATGCCATGGCGCGCTACCTGTCTGACGGCCTGCAGGCGTTGCCCGGCGTGTCGCTGATGTTTCCGACGCAGGCCAACAGCGTCTTCGTTGAATTGCCGCCCCGTGCCATCGAAGCGTTGAAAGCCAGAGACTGGACCTTCTATACCTTCATTGGCGCCGGCGGAGCACGGTTTGTCTGCGCCTGGAACACCACCGTTGAATTACTCGACCAGTTGCTGAACGATATCCAGGAAGTGCTTGAATAGACCCATACCCGTTAACGGATTCCCTGGCGCCGCCGTTCTGGCGGCGCTGTGCGTTGGGCCTGTCAACGCAACTAATCTTCCCCTCTTATGCTCATAATATTAACGCCGCAGCGTTGAAGTTTGAGTCATCACATTTTGCTAATGCTGACTATGCTGATAAGCGACACCTCGTTCGGCATATCGCACCGATGTTGATTGGCTGGCGACTGCCTGGGGATGGGCTACAGGAGAGTTCCATGAGCATCTTTGATCACGTTCAAGACCGTTTTGCCCGCGTTCAGCAAGAAGACATGAGCCTTGAGGAGTACCTGGCGCTTTGTCGCCGCGACTCCAAGGCCTACGCCAGCGCGGCCGAGCGCCTGCTGGAAGCCATTGGTGAGCCTGAGGTCATCGACACCGCCAAGGACTCGCGTCTCTCGCGCATTTTTTCCAATAAAGTCATTCGGCGCTATCCCGCGTTCGCCGAGTTCCACGGTATGGAAGAAGCCATCGAACAGATCGTGGCTTACTTTCGACATGCGGCCCAGGGGCTTGAAGAGCGTAAACAGATTCTCTACCTGCTGGGGCCGGTGGGCGGGGGTAAATCGTCGCTGGCGGAGCGCCTCAAACTGTTGATGGAACGGATTCCTTTTTATGCCATTAAAGGCTCGCCGGTGTACGAATCACCGCTTGGCCTGTTTTCGCCGGAAGAAGACGGCGAGCTGCTCGAAAAAGAGTACGGCATTCCTCAACGCTACCTTAAAAGCGTGATGTCGCCCTGGGCGGCCAAGCGTTTGAAAGAATATGGTGGCGATATTTCCCAGTTCCGGGTCGTGCGATTATACCCGTCACGGCTTAACCAGATCGCCATCTCCAAAACCGAACCCGGTGATGAGAACAACCAGGATATTTCGTCCCTGGTCGGCAAGGTCGACATTCGCCAGCTGGAGCTTTATTCCCAGGATGATCCGGATGCCTACAGCTTTTCCGGTGGCCTGTGCCGTGCCAACCAGGGGTTGATGGAATTCGTCGAGATGTTCAAGGCACCCATCAAGGTGCTGCACCCGCTGCTGACCGCTACCCAGGAAGGCAACTACAACCCCACCGAGGGCATGGGCGCGATCCCCTTCGACGGTGTGATCCTGGCCCACTCCAACGAATCCGAGTGGCAGGCATTCCGCAATAACCGCAACAACGAGGCGTTTCTTGACCGGGTGTATATCGTCAAGGTGCCTTACTGCCTGCGGGTAACCGAAGAAATCAAGATTTACCAGAAACTGCTCGAAGACTCGTCGCTTAACGCCGCGCCCTGCGCGCCTGATACGCTACGCATGCTGGCGCAATTCTCGGTGCTTTCGCGGTTGAAAGTGCCCGAAAACTCAAGCATCTACTCGAAGATGCGCGTCTACGATGGCGAAAATCTCAAGGATACCGACCCGCGAGCCAAGTCGATTCAGGAATATCGCGACGCCGCCGGGGTGGATGAAGGTATGCAGGGGCTATCAACCCGCTTTGCCTTCAAGATTCTCTCCAAGGTGTTCAACTTTGATGGCACGGAAACGGCGGCCAACCCCGTGCATTTGCTTTACGTGCTGGAACAGGCACTCGAGCGCGAACAGCTGCCGTCGGAAGTATTCGAACGCTACATCGGCTTTATCAAGGAGTTTCTGGCCCCGCGCTACGTCGAGTTTATCGGCAAGGAAATCCAGACCGCTTACCTGGAGTCCTACAGCGAGTACGGGCAGAATATTTTTGACCGCTATGTCACCTATGCAGACTTCTGGATTCAGGATCAGGAATACCGCGACCCTGATACCGGTGAGCTGTTCGACCGTCAGGCGCTCAACGAAGACCTGGAAAAAATCGAGAAACCGGCGGGTATCTCCAATCCCAAGGACTTCCGCCATGAAGTGGTCAATTTCGTGCTGCGTGCCCGCGCGCAAAATAACGGCATGAACCCCAGCTGGCAGTCTTATGAAAAGCTCAAAGGCGTGATCGAACACAAGATGTTCGCCAACACCGAAGAACTGCTGCCGGTGATCTCCTTCAATGCCAAGGCGTCGAAGTCGGATCAGAAAAAGCACGAAGACTTTGTCGCGCGAATGGTGGATCGTGGCTACACCGAAAAACAGGTGCGGCTACTCTCCGAGTGGTACCTGCGCGTACGCAAGTCCCAGTAGCGGATGCGCTTAAAAAGGAGGTCATATGACCTACTTCATCGATCGCAGGCCCAATGCCAAGCACAAGAGTGCGGTCAATCGGCAACGCTTTCTGGAGCGCTATCGCAAGCATATCAAGCGTTCCGTGGAAGAAGCCGTCAACCGCCGCTCGATCACCGACATGGAGCGGGGCGAGAAGGTATCGATCCCCACCAAGGATATCTCCGAGCCGGTGTTTCAGCACGGACCGGGCGGGGCGCGTGAAATCGTCTCGCCTGGCAACAAGGAGTTTCTGGCGGGCGATAAAATCCATCGTCCGCCCGGACAGGGCGGCGGCAGCGGCTCCGGTGAAGGCAACGCTTCCAATCAGGGGGAAGGCACCGATGAATTTGCCTTCACCCTGAGTCGTGAAGAGTTTCTGGAATTTGTCTTTGATGGGCTGGAACTGCCTCACCTTCAACGAAAGCCGCTCAAGTCGCTGCAGGAAATCAAGATGGTGCGCGCAGGCCTGGCGAGGGACGGGGTGCCTTCGCGCATCAGTATTACCCGCTCGATGCGTGAAGCCTATGCCCGGCGTATCGCCATGCGCGCGCCTATCAAGCGCGCCCTGCGAGAAGCTCAGCAGGCACTCGAGGCCGAGGAGCGTAAAGACCCGGTGCTGCGTAACCCCGCTCGCATCACTGAACTGAAAGCCGAGATCGAGCGCCTGGAAAAACGCATCGAAGCGGTGCCGTTCATCGACACCTACGATCTGCGCTATCACCAGCTGGCCGCTCAGCCACAGCCCTCAAGCCAGGCGGTGATGTTCTGTGTCATGGATGTTTCGGGTTCGATGACCCAGAACCACAAGGACATCGCCAAGCGGTTTTTCCTGCTGCTGTATCTGTTTCTGGAAAAACACTATGAGAAAGTCGAGCTTGTGTTTGTCCGCCACCACACCGCCGCCCGGGAAGTCAGCGAAGAGGAGTTCTTCTACTCGAGGGAAACCGGCGGCACCATCGTGTCCAGTGCGCTTACTCTGGTCAAGAAGATCATCGACAAGCGGTACCCGGCAGAGCAGTGGAATCTGTATGTCGCACAGGCCTCCGACGGCGACAACTGGGATGATGATTCAAACGTGTGCCGCGACTTGCTGGTCAAGCAGCTGATGCCGCAGCTCCAGTACTATGCCTATGTGGAAATCACCCCCCACGACCATCAGTCGCTCTGGCAGGAATATGAGGCCGTAGCCGCTCGTTTTCCCGAACAATTTGCCATGCGCCAGATAGTCGAGGCTGGGGATATTTACCCCGTCTTCCGTGAACTGTTCAAGCGTCGCTTGAGTCAGCAGCACTGACTGACCGTTGAGGAGTGAGCCATGAATGCCACCCGCAAGCCGATTGCGACCGGTTCTGACTGGAACTTCAACGTGCTCGAGCGTTTTGACGCCGAGCTTGCCCGGCTCGCCGACGAATACCGGCTGGATACCTATCCCAACCAGATTGAAGTGATCACCACCGAGCAGATGATGGATGCCTATGCCAGCGTCGGCATGCCGGTAGGCTATCACCACTGGTCGTTCGGCAAGCAGTTTCTGGCCGTCGAACAGGCCTACAAGCGCGGCCAGATGGGGCTTGCCTATGAGCTGGTCATCAACTCCAACCCCTGCATCGCCTACCTGATGGAAGAAAATACCCTGATGATGCAGGTGCTGGTCATGGCGCATGCCTGCTACGGGCATAACTCCTTCTTCAAGGGCAACTACCTGTTTCGCACCTGGACCGATGCGGAGTCCATCGTCGATTATCTGGTGTTTGCCCGTCAGTACATCGCCCGGTGCGAGGAGCGCCATGGTGTTCAGGCGGTCGAGCAGTTGTTGGATGCCTGCCATGCGCTGCAAAACTATGGAGTGGACCGTTACAAGCGCCCGTCGCCGATTTCGGCGGAAGAAGAAGCCAAGCGTCAGGACGAACGCGAGGCCTACCTGCAAACCCAGGTGAACCTGCTGTGGCGCACGATCCCCGACAGTCCGGAAGGCGTCGAGCCGCTGCCCGGCAGTTTATCGCCTGAAGAAGACGACCCGCTTGGGCTGCATAGCGGCGGCCGTTATCCCTCCGAACCCCAGGAGAACCTGCTCTACTTTGTCGAGAAGAACGCGCCACTGCTGGCCCCATGGCAGCGCGAAATCGTGCGTATTGTGCGTAAACTGGCGCAGTATTTTTATCCCCAGCGGCAAACCCAGGTAATGAACGAAGGCTGGGCGTGCTTCTGGCACTATACCTTGATGAATCGCCTTTACGACGATGGCAATGTCGATGAAGGGGTGATGCTCGAGTTTTTACAGTCCCATGCGGCGGTGATCAACCAGCCCGGGTTTGATAGCCCTTACTACAGCGGCATCAACCCCTATGCCCTGGGCTTCGCCATTTTTATGGATATCAAGCGCATCTGCGAAGCGCCCACTGACGAGGATCGTCG
The DNA here is from genome assembly GCF_015767635.1 of Halomonas sp. A40-4. Taxonomy (GTDB): domain Bacteria; phylum Pseudomonadota; class Gammaproteobacteria; order Pseudomonadales; family Halomonadaceae; genus Vreelandella; species Vreelandella janggokensis. The sequence continues at coordinate 1,065,663 of NZ_CP065230.1, forward strand.
GTGGTTTCCGGATATGGCGGGCTCGCCCTGGCGCGAAACGGTTGAATTTGCGATGCGTAACTTCAAGGATGAATCATTTATCCAGCAGTTTTTGTCGCCCAAGGTGATGCGCGATCACAAGCTGTTTCTGGTGGTCGACGATGATCAGGAGGAAATGCTGGAGGTGGCGGCCATTCACAACGAACAGGGCTACCGGCGAGTGCGTGATGCGCTGGCCACGCAATATGCACTATCGGTGCGCGAGCCCAATATTCAGGTCGTGGAAGCGGCCATTCGAGGTGACCGTTCACTCACACTGCACCATGTGCAAGACAGCCGTCGCCCGTTGGCACGCAGCGTATATCCGGTGATTCGGCATTTGCAGAAGCTATGGGGGTTCCCCGTCCACTTGATCTCCATGGAAGAGGGGCGCGTCACGCGTCGTTACCGCTGGCCGGTGGAAGAAAGCGCTCAAAGCGAAGAGTGACGTCAAGCCAACATGACTGGATGGCAGAGGCGCATGGCGTCTCTGCCATTTTGGTTGTTAGCCCTGTGCAACCCAGGACTGGCACCAGCCCCCTGGCTCAACGCTGTTTTCCGGGAAAAGTTGGCAGCCCTGATTATCGGCGGAGTAGAACATGCAGTTGTCGCACCGCTGGCCATCTTCGTAGGCCGGGTGATCGCTGGCATCCGCTGCATCCTCCACGTAGCTCAATGCCTGGGCATTGCTTGCCGAAGGGTCCAGGCGTGGCAATGTTTGTGCAAAGGCGGTTTTGGAAAGGATACCCGCGCCCAGCGGCAGGGCAGCAAGGCTGAGTATGCTGGATCGCATGAAGGCACGTCGGCTTTGGTTAGCCATGGTTGCTCCTAGTCGTCATTGACTGACGTATTGTCACGGTGTCTGTTATTGACAGTGCTTTTTTTATAAAGCGCTGAATATAATCAGCGCCTATCTGGATGCTAGCGGAACTCGTCGTGGAGTGCGAATCACCTGAACAAGGCAGCGACAATCGGTCACGCTGAGAGAACGACTATTTCTAGCACCACTACGCCCACTGCCAGGGCCCTGTTATACTCGTCCCCTATCAGACCATATCCAACACCCACAGTTCATGAGGGCGCGATGCAAAACGCAGTCATCCTAATCAATACCGAGAAAGGTCAGGTCAAGGCCGTCGCTGAGCGCCTGGCGGACGTCGACGGTATCAGCGAAGTGTATTCGACCTGCGGTCGCTACGATCTGGTGGCTATCGCACGGACTCGCGACTTCGAGAGCCTGGCTGACCTGGTCACCGAACGACTCAATGCCGTAGAAGGCATCAGCGACACGGAAACGCTCAACGCCATGCAGGTACACTCGCGTCACGATCTGGAAACCATGTTTTCACTGGGTTGGTAACGCGCCCTGTTTGATCAGGGGCTGAATCTAGCGGGTCAGGGGAGTTGTGGGATTGGGTAAGTTACGCTTGGGTTGGCGTCGGCAGGCCAGACGAATAGGGATTCTCGTGCTGTTTGTGGTGCTGGGCGGCGTGCTCTGGCAATACCAGGAGCGCCAGCATCAAGATATGTACACTTGGCAGGGCGTACCAACCTGGGAGGCGCTGAGTCTGACTTCATTCCACCGGGTGCTGCGCAACGACGGATACCTGGTCGGCTGGTCGGACGTTCGCGTCAACCCGCTCTGGGTCAGTTATCAGGTCGCCGCCGTGGACGATACGCGTATAGGATCGCGCCCGGACTTCCGTCCCGACTGGCGGACATTATGGCCGGTGGGTACTGACAGCTATTCCGGCAGCGGCTACGACCGCGGCCATCTGGCTCCCAACTATGCCATTGCCGCCGTTCACGGCCGTAGCGCACAGCTCGACACCTTCTACATGAGCAACATGACCCCCCAACGGCCCAATCTGAACCGCCGATTATGGCAGCGTTTGGAAGAAGCGGTCATGGATCATTTCGCGCCGCGTTTTGATCGCTTGCAAATCATTACCGGCCCCGTCTTTCCTGACAATTTAATGGATAATGTCTTCAATCGTGTGGGCCTGGTCGAAGTGCCCGAGGCGTTCTACAAGATCATTGTGGCGCCCCACGATGAAGCACCGCTGGCGCTTGCCTTCATCATGCCCCAGGACGTGCGCGGCAACGAGCCGTTGGACGACTACCTGGTCAGCATCGATGACATCGAAGCGCGTACCGGCCTGGATTTTTTCCATGAGCTGAATGATAACGTCGAGAGTGTTCTGGAAAGCGAAATCCGTACCGACGGCTGGGCACTGGAAGAAGTGGCGAAAAAGCCGGGGCGTTATCAATAATAAGGGGTAATTTCGGCGTTCAAATGATGCGAGGGCTATTAAATGGTGCCCAGGAGAGGACTTGAACCTCCACGACCATACGGTCACTAGCACCTGAAGCTAGCGCGTCTACCAATTCCGCCACCTGGGCGCATCATATTGTCACTTGCGGGCTGTGTTCGATTGGTGCCCAGGAGAGGACTTGAACCTCCACGACCATACGGTCACTAGCACCTGAAGCTAGCGCGTCTACCAATTCCGCCACCTGGGCGAACACAACGTTTCAACACCAATCAGCCTTGTGGAAAGGGGATAACACAAGTTTGATTGGTGCCCAGAAGAGGACTTGAACCTCCACGACCATACGGTCACTAGCACCTGAAGCTAGCGCGTCTACCAATTCCGCCATCTGGGCAAGTGGCGCGTATGATACCCGTGTATTGGCTAAATGCAAGCATTAGACAGGGGTTTTTGACGTCTAAATACGAGAATCGTTGCCAAGGTGGTTGGGTGATGGGCGTCACAGCGCTATAATGCGCCTATGACCAAACAAAATATGAAATTTTTCAGCCGAGTGAACGCTGAAAGCCCTCATCCGCGGCATGCAATGCACGCGCTTTTTTTACGCCTCCCGCCAACGCAAGCAAGGATGTTGATCGCATGAAGTACTGGACATTGAATGATGATCCGCACGCCGAGCGCGAGGCGCATAAGTACGATAATCCCGCGCCGAGCCGTGAGTATCTACTGGCGGCGCTGGAACAGCACGGTAAACCGGTTACCCACGAAGACATGAGCCAACTGCTGGGGCTGGAAGACGAAGACCACCATGAGGCAGTGCGCCGTCGGCTGGCTGCCATGGAACGCGACGGCCAGGTGCTGCGTGACCGTCGAGGGGCCTATGCGCTGATCAACAAGCTCGACCTTATCAAGGGTAAGGTGCTTGGCCATCGTGACGGCTTCGGTTTTCTATTGCGCGACGACGGCAAGAAGCCGGACCTGGTATTGCCGCCGCGCCAGATGCGTCGTGTGTTCCACGGTGACCATGTACTGGTGAGAATCAGTGGCCGTGACCGCCGTGGTCGCGACGAAGCCACCATTGCCGATGTCATCTCCCGTAATACGCAGACCATTGTGGGTGTTTACCGCAGCAATACCCCGGAATTCGGCATATTGATTCCCGAAAATCCGCGCATTACCCAGGAAGTGATTATCCCCCACAGCGCCTGCAGCGGTGCTAAAGACGGACAGGTCATTTCAGCCAAGATCGTCAAGCAGCCTGAAACCCGGGTACAGCCAGTGGGCGAGGTGATTGAAGTACTCGGCGAGCGCATGGACCCGGGGATGGAAATCGATATCGCCATTCGCAGCTATGAGATTCCTGCCGAATTTCCGCCGGAAGTGCTGGATCAGACAAGTGGGATATCGGCAGAGGTGCTTGAAGACGATAAGCAGAACCGGGTCGACCTGCGTGACACGCCACTGGTCACCATCGATGATGAATCTGCCAAGGATTTCGACGATGCGGTCTGCGCCTGGAAGACCAAGTCGGGCAGTTGGAAGCTGCTGGTGGCTATCGCAGACGTTTCGCACTATGTTCGCCCCGGCGCGCCGCTTGACGACGAAGCTCGCAAACGGGGCAACTCGGTTTACTTCCCGGGTCAGGTGGTTCCCATGCTGCCTGAGCTGCTTTCCAATGGTCTGTGCTCGCTAAATCCGCACGTTGATCGTCTGGTGATGGTTTGCGAGATGAATATCTCGAAAACCGGCGCCATCAGCCGCTACCGTTTTTACGAAGCGGTGATGAACTCGCATGCACGCCTTACCTATAACAAGGTGGCCGCGATACTGGACAAGGAAAGCGAAGAAGGCAAGGCGCTACGCGATGAGTACTCGAAACTCGTCAAACCGCTGGAAAACCTACATGAGCTCTACCAGCTGCTGCGCGAAGCCCGTGAAGAACGCGGCGCGATTGACTTTGATACCACTGAAACGGCGATCATCTTCAACGACGAGCGCAAGATCGAGAAAATCGTCCCGCGCAGCCGTAACGATGCGCACAAGATGATCGAAGAGTGCATGCTGGCGGCCAACGTCGCCACGGCACGCTTCCTGGATAAGCACGACCTGCCCGCGCTGTACCGTATTCACGAACGGCCGACGCCGGAAAGGCTCGATAAACTACGCCTCTTCTTGAACGAGCTGGGGCTCTCCCTGGGCGGTGGCGATACGCCAACGCCACAGGACTACCAGGCGTTGCGTGAGACGATTACCGGCCGTTCCGACTTCGATATCATCCAGACGGTCATGCTGCGCTCGATGAATCAGGCGGTGTATTCACCGCAGAACGAAGGGCACTTCGGCTTGGCCTATCAGGCCTATGCGCACTTTACTTCGCCGATTCGCCGCTATCCCGACCTGCTGGTCCATCGGGCGATTCGGTCGGTGATTCGCGGGCCGCGCCAGACCAATACCGTGCTGCGGGTCGAAGGCGCCCCGGTCGAGCCGCCGAGCAAGTGGTGCCCATACACCTTCGAGCAGATGCTCGAGCTGGGTGAACACTGCTCCATGACCGAGCGCCGCGCCGACGACGCCACCCGCGACGTGGAAAGCTGGCTCAAGTGCGAGTTCATGTCCGACAAGCTGGGCGAAACTTTCGACGGCACCATTGCCTCGGTCACCCAGTTCGGCCTGTTCGTCCGCCTCGACGCGTTCTATGTGGAAGGCCTGGTGCACGTCACCTCGCTGCCATCGGACTACTATCACTACGAAGCGGAAAAACACCGTCTGAAAGGCGAGCGCACCGGCACGACCTATCGCCTGGGCGATGGTTTGAGCGTTCAGGTGGCCCGCGTGGACATGGATGACCGTAAAATCGATTTTGCTCTGGCCGACGAGAAGCCGCGCCCGCGCCGCCAGCCGCGTAAAAAGCCGTCCACCGAAGGGGGCAAAGCGACTGGCAAGGGCGACAATGAAAAGTCGGGCAAGGATAAGCCTGGCAAGGATAAACCCGATACGCGTCGTGGACCTCGACGCACGCGCAAAGGCCCGCGCAAGCCATCACCGAACAAGGGTTGAGCATGAAATCGCCAGCCTCACAGAAGCGCCCGAACACGCCGAATGGCCTCGACCAGGTGTACGGCGTTCACGCCTTGCAGAGCCTGCTCGAGCGCGGTGAAGCGCCGAGGGAAATCTGGGTACAGCAAGGCGCTGGCAACCGGCTAAGTGAACTGCTGAGTCAGGCGGGCGGCCAGGGGGCTCGTATTATCGAGCACCCTCGAACGGTGCTGGACCAGCTGACCCAGGGGGCTTCGCATCAAGGCGTGGTGGCCTTTTGTCCGCCGCTGACACCCGAAAGTGAAGAATCACTGTGGCTCAAGCTGCACGCATGGCCGTCGAGCGCGCCGCCTTTGCTACTGGTGCTGGATGGTGTGACCGATGTTCACAACTTCGGTGCTTGTCTGCGCAGTGCTGATGCTGCCGGGGCGCACGGCGTGATCGTTGCGAAAGACAAGGCTGCACCCTTGAACGCGACCGTGCGTAAAGTGGCCTGCGGCGCCGCCGAGGTCGTGCCGGTTTATCAGGTCACCAACCTGGCCCGGACGATGGCGAAGCTCAAGGATTCAGGTGTGTGGATTACCGGCACCGCCGGTGAAGCCGACGCCAGCGTTTACGACATCGACATGTCGGGCCCGACTGCACTGGTCATGGGGGCAGAAGGCAAGGGCATGCGCCGTTTGACCCGTGAGGCGTGCGATAACCTTGCCAAGCTGCCCATGGCCGGCCAGGTGTCGAGTCTGAATGTGTCCGTTGCCGCCGGTATCTGTTTATTTGAAGCGGTACGCCAGCGTCAGCTTGCAAGTTAACCCGCTCACCACTAAAATGCATGCGCCCGTTTGTCTGGCAAACGGGCGCTCGTTCTTATGAACGTTTGCTACGTACGGTTATTAAATCGTTGTTCTGCTTGATGCCAATGCCATTGATTCATCAATGGACGTGGCACTTCAGTTAACTCCTTGCTTCTATGTCGCGTTGCCTAGTGCTTGCGCATAAGAAGCTGCCAAACCGCAAGGAGATCCCATGCGTCATTACGAAATCGTGTTTATGGTCCACCCGGATCAAAGCGAGCAGGTCCCCGCCATGGTCGAGCGCTACACCAGCCTCGTTACCGAAAGCGGCGGCACTGTGCATCGCCTTGAAGATTGGGGCCGTCGTCACCTGGCTTACCCGATCAACAAGATCCACAAAGCCCATTACGTGCTGATGAACGTTGAATGCACCGGTGAGACGCTCGACGAAATCGAGAATATCTTCCGCTTCAACGATGCCATCATTCGCAGCCTGGTTGTGCGCTGTAAAGAAGCCGTGACCGAAGCATCGCCGATGATGAAGCCGGCAGAAGAGAAGCGTCCGCGTCGCGAAGAAAAACCGCGCGCTGAAGCTGAAGAATCTGAATCCGAATCTGCCTGATAGCATTCACTCCACGTAACCTAAGGAGCTTATTCCATGGCACGTTTTTTCCGTCGCCGTAAGTTTTGCCGCTTCACTGCCGAAGGCGTCAAGCAGATCGACTATAAAGATCTCGACACGCTGAAGGCTTACGTCACCGAAACCGGTAAAATTGTTCCAAGCCGCATTACCGGCACCAAGGCCCGCTACCAGCGTCAGCTGGCAACGGCTATCAAGCGTTCGCGCTACCTGGCGCTGCTGCCCTATTCCGACAGCCACCAGTAAGCGCTTAACGTGATGCTAGCACTGGCGCGATGGCTAATGCGTGGTACGCCCTACGCCGCAGGCGGGGCAGCGTTGGCCACCTTCGTGCCCTGGCTGTTTTGGCTGGGTGCTGCTATCAGCGCACTGGTAACGCTTCGCCGCGGTTTCGCGCAAGCCTTGCCTGTCACCATCGCGGCGGCACTGCCAGCCGGGATGTGGTGGGTGCAGGGCGATGTGATACCGCTGGCCAGTATCTTGCTGGTGACGTTGATGGCCGTTGTTCTGCGCGAGCGGATGCGCTGGAGTGAAGCCCTTATTCTCGGCGCGATTGCCGCCGCCGTGATGGTTCAATTGGGGATCTTCAGCCCGCCGGCGGGTACCGAGCAAATGCTCGAGCAGTTACGCCAAAGCTCGCAGGAAGTTGATCGGATGCTCAACGAGTTTGCCGATCAGGGCTATGATACCCAGCAGCTAGCCGGGCTCGTCGTCGGTGGTGTCACCGGGTTTGTGGTGTTGCTTGCCGCGATTGCCTGTCTGGCACTGGCGCGTAGCTGGCAAGCAGGGCTTTATAACCCGGGTGGTTTCCGTGAAGAGTTTCATGGGCTGCGTTTAGCACCCAAGGAACTGATCGTGCTGATTGCCTTGAGCGTTATCAGCATGGTGCTGGGCATCTCCGCGTTGGCGATGCTGGCCTGGATACCGCTGCTAGTGGCTGGCATTGCATTAGTGCATGGTATTGTTGGATTAAAGGGGATGAACGGGCTGTGGCTGGTAGCGTTCTATGTGCTGCTGATCACGACCTGGCCCACGATTCTCATTGTGCTGCTGTTGGGGCTGATAGATACATTCGCGAACATTCGCGCACGCCTTGCCCGCAGCAATTGACTAGAGGTTTACGAGATGGAAGTCATTCTGCTCGACAAAATTGGTAAGCTGGGCGGCCTAGGTGACAAAGTCACCGTAAAGCCTGGTTATGGTCGTAACTACCTGGTGCCTTACGGCCTGGCAGTACCGGCAACAAAAGATAACGTTGAGGCGTTCGAAGCCCAGCGTGCTGAGCTCGAAGCCCAAGCGGCCGAGCGCAAGGCAGAAGCTGAAGCACGCGCTGAACAGCTCAACGACATTGAACTGTCGTTGGTCTCTAAAGCGGGTGAAGAAGGCAAGCTGTTCGGCTCAATTGGTCCTCGTGACCTGGCAGACGCCATTTCGTCTGCAGGCATCGAAGTTTCCAAAAGCGAAGTACGTATGCCGCTGGGTCCGATTCGCCAGACCGGCGAATACGACATCGCGCTTCACTTGCACGCTGAAGTGGATGCCGCAGTACGCGTCGTCGTCGTCGCAGAGTAAGTACTGCAAGACGGGCAACGTCTTAAAGGGCGCGGGGATTTCCCCGCGCCCTTTATTATTGGTAGACAGTCAGTATTTGTAGACAGTCGAGCGTGACGCTAACGGTAGTGATTGCGATCATCGGCGGCTAAGATATAGCGTTTATTGACGACGCCGTCGTGTTTAAAGGAGCTCGTTATGCAGGACCAGCCACCCGCTGACAAGGAAACGGCAGCCCTCAAGCTACCACCCCACTCGCTAGAGGCAGAGCAGTCAGTACTGGGCGGGCTGATGCTGGATAATCAGGCCTGGGATGGTATTTCCGACCGCCTGGTGGCCGACGATTTCTATCGCTACGAGCATCGCCTGGTGTTCAACGTGATGATCCATCTGGCTGAGTCCGGTCAGCCGATGGACGTCGTGACGCTCTCCGAAGCACTTGAAGACCGCGATCAACTGGATACCGTGGGCGGGCTGGCCTTTCTGGCGGAGCTGGCCAGAAACACCCCCTCGGCAAGCAACATCCGCGCCTATTCAGATATCGTCCGCGAGCGGGCCACGCTGCGCAAGCTGATCCGAGCGGCCAACCAGATCGCTGAAGGTGCCTTTGCCCCCCAGGGGCGTCCGGCCGATGAGTTGCTTAACGAAGCCGAGCGGCTGGTCTTCCAGATTGCCGAAGAGCGCCCCAAAACCGGCGGCCCGATTGGCATGAGCGACCTGTTGACCAAAGCGGTTGACCGCATCGACGAGCTGTTCAATCTCAAAGGCCAGATGACCGGCTTATCGTCCGGCTTTCGCGATCTCGATGACATGACATCCGGGCTCCAGCCGTCCGACCTGGTGATCATCGCCGGAAGGCCCTCGATGGGCAAAACGACCTTCGCTATGAATTTGGTCGAGCACGCCGTCATTTCCAGCGATAAACCGGTGATGGTGTTTTCCATGGAGATGCCAGCGGAATCGCTGATGCTGCGGATGTTGTCTTCACTGGGGCGCATCGATCAGACCCGCGTGCGTACCGGGCAACTGGAAGACGAAGATTGGCCGCGACTGACCTCAGCGGTAAACCTGCTGAAGGACAAGCAGCTGTTTATCGATGATACGGCGGCGCTATCGCCCAATGAAATGCGTTCGCGAATTCGCCGTGTCGTGCGCGAGCACGGCAACATGGCGATGATCATGATCGACTATCTGCAGTTGATGCAGATCAGTGGTTTCTCCGAAAACCGCACCGGCGAGATTTCGGAAATTTCGCGTTCACTGAAGGGGTTGGCAAAAGAGTTCAACTGTCCAGTCGTTGCCCTTTCGCAGTTGAACCGTTCCCTCGAGCAGCGCCCCAACAAGCGTCCGGTCATGTCGGATCTGAGGGAATGTGTGACAGGTGACACCTTAGTGACCCTGGAGACGGGTGAACGGGCACCCATTCGCGAGCTTGTAGGCCAAACGCCAAACGTTATCTCGATGGCGGAAAGTGGAAAACTCCAGCCAGCGAAAACGGACTTGATATGGTCAGTTGGTGTCAAGCCTGTCTTTGAAGTAACGCTTGCGAGCGGTCGGAGAGTCCGTTGCACCGGCGAGCATCGCCTTAAGGCGCTGTGGGGCTGGAAAACGGTTGCCAGCCTGGAAACCGGGGATCGGCTTGCTATTTCACGTCAACTAGCTGAACCAGATAGTCCCAGTGTCTGGGATGAGCATGCCATCATCTTAATGGCACACCTGCTCGGTGATGGTAGTTATGTGAAAGGCCAGCCACTGCGTTATACAACGGCCAGTGAAGCGAACAGCGAAGCAGTAACCCAGGCCGCAACACAATTTGGCTCAACGGTAACGCGCCACACTGGCAGGGGGAATTGGCATCAATTAGTGATCGCCGGCAATGGAAACCGCTGGCATGCGAGTGGCGTTGGGGGGTGGTTGAAGTCACTGGGGGTATTTGGTCAGCGCTCTGCTGATAAACATATTCCCCGGGAGCTTTTTAAGCTTTCCAACGACCAGATTGCCCTTTTTCTGCGGCACCTTTGGGCAACAGACGGCAGTATTACGACCGATGCCAATCAGCGAACACGCATATACTTTTCCACTGTTAGCCGCCGACTGATTGACGATGTTGCCGCCTTGCTGCTGCGTTTTGGCATTGTGGCCCGCATTAGGCGCGTCGTGTCTGGTGAAGGCGGTGGATGGTACACCGCCGACATCTCAAGCGTTGAGCAGCAACGTCGCTATGCTGAATATATCGGGGCGTTTGGCCATCAGAAAGACGCCATGGACAATTGGCTTGCCTCTGCCGTGGCTAATAGCAATACCAACATCGATACACTTCCTCAGGAAGTATTTGAGTACGTTAAAAAAGCAATGGGCGCTAAAGGTATCAGTCAGCGCAAAATGGCATCGATGCGAAATACCGCACATGGAGGAAGCGCTCACTTCAGCTATTCTCCCTCTCGTAAGACGCTTAGTCACTATGCTGACCTTTTAGAGAACCAGGCGCTGAAACAAATCGCGACCAGTGATTTATTTTGGGACAAGGTCGTCGAGGTTCGTGCTTGTGGAGAAGAAGAGGTCTTTGATCTGACGGTACCGGGTAATGCTTGTTGGTTAGCCAATGATATTGTTAGCCATAACTCGGGCGCTATCGAACAGGATGCCGACGTTATCGCCTTTGTTTACCGCGATGAGGTCTATAATCCAGACAATCCGGATAATCAGGGTATCGCCGAGCTGATTATCGGTAAGCAGCGTAACGGTCCCATCGGCACCGTGCACATGGCCTTTATCGGCCGCTATACACGCTTTGAAGATTTGGCGCCGGATAGCTACGGGGAAGCTTTCGGTGATTAACTTGAGACCGGGAGTCAGGTTCGTATAATGCCCGGCCAATCAGCAAACAGAACGGGAGCACAGCATGGCAGGTGGTTTTCGGCGCGGTAATCGTCAGCGTCTACCCAAGTTAGAAGCGCGCGGGGAGTTGCAGTCGCTTGAACGCGAAGGGCCGTTCAAGGAGTGGCTGGGCATGCCTGACCTTTACCGCTACTACATCGAGGTCGACGGCGAAAAATACAGCTACCAGACGGAAGACTCGGAGTTGCCGGTAACAGTGGGCGATAAAGTGGTGTTTCGTTACAAGCAGACCAAGGCGGGCAACTGGATCGATCGCAATTCGCTGGGCAAGGCCATCGACCCTTCCGAATACCAATAGCAAAGGCGGATGGTCAGGAACTCTCCTGGGGCTTCATCGTCTTAGCTAGAACGTGACACTGCAACAAAAATGCCATTATGTTTCGGCATGCTGTGCCACTGAAACGCTAATAACCCAGGAGGGAACCATGGAAATGACGTCACTCAAGGCGTTCGTTGCCCAACATGACAATTTTGAAATACGCGTCATCAGCCACGCGGGCAGCCGCTTTTATCAAGTGGAGCTGGAAGACGTTGAAGGTGAGCGCCACATGCTGACCCAACGGGGCAAGCCGATGATGTTTCGGGCGCTGGATGATATCTACCTGGAGCTGAAACGCGCCGATATTCACCGCGCCTATCTGGTTCAGCACGTCGCCCACGACGAAATGATTGGCCGTGATGCCCACTATAGCGCCCCGTTAAGTTCGCGTGTGCCGCTGGTTTTTTAAACCTTGTGCATGAGCATTATGAGGATCCGTTAGACCGTTTTTCCCACCATTGGCCCAGTCGCACCCGGCGGCGGGCAAACCACCGATAGCCCCAGTTGAGGGCGCCTTTCAATCCCGGCATGCACGATAGCCAAACCAGCCGCCGGTATCCCAGAACGGCATACAGGGCGCGGCTTGCTTCCATGCCGATGTACCAGTTGCCCTGGCTGTCTTTTACGTGAAGCAACCCCATCATGGCGTCGAACTCACCCCGATCGTGGGTGGCGTTGAATGCATCGCTCTGAATGTCCACCAGCCGAATGCGGTCCTGGTGTTGGTGACGGGAAAGCCAGTTGACCTCCACGCGGCAAAAAGGGCAGTGACCATCGTGGTAAAGCGTCGCAGGCGCACTGGCGTCAAGCGGGCTGAATCGACTCATGAGGTGGTCTCCTTTGTATAGCCAGCGGTATGGTGGGGCTGCCCGTAACCCGTCGAGGTTTCAAGCTGATCGAGAAATTGCTGTGCCTGTTGATGAATGGCTGATCGCTTGTCAGGTGCCATGCGATCAAGCGAGCCATAAATCAATTTCATGCGCGGATTCTGCTGTAACGAGCCGCGGTGTTGCTCGAGGAAATGCCAGTACAGACTATTGAAGGGGCAGGCCTTCTCACCCGTGACCTGGTTGGGTGAGTAACGGCAGTGTTGGCAATGGTCTGACATCTTGTTGATGTATTTGCCTGACGCGCAGTAGGGCTTCGACCCCATCTGGCCGCCGTCGGCGTGCAGCACCATGCCCAGCGTATTGGGCAGCTCCACCCATTCGCAGGCATCGATGTATACCGCCAGATACCAGTCGCACAATGCCTCCGGCTTGACCCCGCATAGCAGAGCGAAATTGCCGGTCACCATCAGACGCTGGATATGGTGCGCATAGCCGTTATCCATGGTCATTTCCACTGCTCGCTTCAAGCAGTGCATATCGGTCTTGGCGTCCCAATAGAAGGCAGGCAGATCACGCTCGAAACCTAACGAATTGCGGCGCTTGTAGTCGGGCATCTGCGTCCAGTAAAGCCCCCGTACATACTCGCGCCAGCCAAGTATCTGGCGAATAAAGCCCTCAACGGCGTTGATAGGTGCTTGCTCATCGAGATAACGCTGCTCAGCCGCCTGGCAGACCTCCTGGGGGGAGAGCAGGCCGATATTGAGCGCGGCCGACAGGCGCGAGTGAAACAGGAAGTTGGAGCTTTCACTGATCGCATCCTGATAGCGGCCAAAATCACTCAGGCAGTGGTCAAGGAAATGGCGCTTGACCGCATCGAAGGCGGCCTGGGTCATCTTTTCGTAGTGATGCCTGGGTGGCGTCGGAAACGCCAAGTCGCCCTTGATTGGCTCGCGGTTATCATGATCAAAATTCCACTGACCGCCCATCGGCTCATTGTCTTCCATCAACAGCCCCGTGCGTTTGCGCTGCTCACGATAGAAGTACTCCAGACGAAGCAGCTTGCGCCCCTCAGCCCACTGGCTGAAGTCATCGGGTGTCGTGAAAAAACGATCATCCTCGTGAAGCCGCCAAGGCAATTCGGCGGTTTGACGGTTCAGCATGGCTTCATAAAGCCGCCATTCGCCGGGGCGCGTCACGCGTATCTCATCGCAGCCGTAAAGCTGGGCCAGGCGCTCCGCTTCCCTGATCAACGAGTGGCAGTTGTCAGCATCATCCAGATTGCTGTAGTGGACCTCGAAGCCCTGTTGGCGCAGCTGGTAGGCAAAGTGGCGCATGGCGGCGAAGAACAGACCAAGCTTATGGCTGTGATGGGGAACGTAGCTCGCTTCGTCGGCCACTTCGCAAAGGACGACGACGGCATTGTCAGGTGCCTGACGCAGCGTCACCAGAGAAGACGACAGCTGGTCGCCAAGCACGAGGAGTAAAGGCTTAGACATAAATTGACCCAACTATGTACAAATAATGTTAATAGTATAACTTTATGCCGCCGGTTTGCAGAAAAGTGGTAGGATTTATTTTTCAAGGTGCTGTCAGCAGGAGTGAATATCATGACCGAGCAAGTCGCAAAGGATCAGCCGGGCGAAGGTCGCCTAATGCATGCCCCCAGCGACCATCCCCCTGTGCCCCGCGCGAAGGTGGGCGTGGTATTGGCAAACCTGGGTACGCCGGATGCCACCGACTACTGGTCGATGCGTCGTTACCTGAGCGAGTTCCTGTCTGATAAGCGGGTGGTCGATTACGCCAACTGGAAGTGGCAGCCGTTGCTACAGCTGATCATCCTGACCAAGCGGCCGTTTTCATCCGGCAACGCCTATAAAAGCATCTGGAACAACGAGCTGAACGAAAGCCCGCTATTGACCACCACCCGGGCGCAAACGCAGAAAATGACCGAACGTTTGAAGGCGCTCTACGGCGACGATGTGGAAGTCGATTTCTGCATGCGCTACGGCAACCCTTCGACCGAAAGCGTGCTGAATCGACTGAAGGAAAAAGGCTGCGAAAAAATCGTCTTCTTCCCGCTTTACCCCCAGTACGGCTCGCCCACCACGGCGACGGCCAACGATCAGGCGTTTCGCACCCTGATGAAAATGAAATGGCAGCCGTCCATCCGCACCGTACCCGCTTATTTCGATCATCCGGCCTATACGGATGCGCTGGCTAACTCGGTGCGGGAAGCCTACGAAGGGTTGACGTCCCGGCCGACCAAGCTGGTCGCCAGTTATCATGGTGTGCCCGAGCGTTATCTACTCGAAGGCGATCCCTACCATTGCCAATGCCAGAAAACCACGCGCCTGCTGCGAGAAAAGCTGGGGTTCAGCAAGGAAGAAGTCGACACCGCCTTCCAGTCGCAGTTCGGCCCCGAAAAGTGGGTGGGCCCCCAGACCGTTGATCACGTAGCAGAACTGGCCAAACAGGGACACAAGCACATCGCCATCCTGTCGCCTGCGTTTTCGTCGGACTGCGTCGAGACCCTGGAGGAAATCAAGGAAGAGATTCACGACAGCTTCATGGAAGCGGGGGGAGAGACCTTCAGTTATATTCCCTGCCTGAACGACCGGGATGACCACATCGATGCGCTAGTGGCAGTGGTCAACAATGAATTGTCGGGGTGGTTGCCGCGTACTTAATTGACTATAACCATTTAGCTATGTGGTTATCTTAAACATAGGTAAATGAAATTCTAGAATGTCGTCATAAAAAGGCCTGCGTTATCGATTGGATAACGCAGGCCTTGTTTTGGGAGGAGCGAATTTATCGATCGCCTATGAGGTTTGCATTGAAGGTGTTGTGCCTGCCGATGGCGCGTCGTCGGTTATAGGTTGGGTTCGCCAAATGGCGATATTAGCGAAACCATAGAAAATGGCGATGGCAATTACCAGCATGTGGAACCACAGAAATGGCAGGTAAGTTAGCGTCGAAACACCCAGCGTTGCGGCCATGAAAACCCCGCCGTCTGTCCAAGGGACCATGGGGGTGGTGATAGTGCCACCGGCTTCGGTATTACGTGAAAGAACGCGCCGATCAATTCCCTGCTTATCGTAGTTCTTTTCGGTGATCGTGCTCGCGGTGATTAATGAAACGTAAGCTGCGCCCCCGAAGAAGTTCCCAAAGAAGCCGCCGAGCATTGTCGAGATAGTGAGTCGGCCGGGGTTGTTGGCCCAACGCAGGAATCCGTTGCTGATTGACTGAAGAATACCAACTCGCTCCATTAGGCCACCAAGCCCAAGCGCAAACAAGATGAGGGCAATAACGCCGAGCATCGACTCAATGCCGCCTCGATTCAGCAGTGTGTTCAGAAATTCCACGTCGGATTCAATGGCGTTACCCACATAAGCAATTCTAATTGCATCAATGGGCGCGACTCCCTGAGCCCACCAAGCGCAAATGCTTCCTAAAACCGCACCGAAGGTGATGACAGGAATGGAGGGGAAACGACGCGTCAGCAACAAAATGACAATGGCAGCGGGCAATAGAAGCCAGGGGCTGATGGTAAAGTGGGATTCAAGTGCCTGCATGGCCATCGTGGCCCGAGATGTGTCGGCACTATCGTCTACGTAGAAAAAGCCGACCACTAAGAATAACACGGAAGCAATTAGAATGGCGGGGACGCTTACCCACATCATGGACCGGATATGGTCGATCAGACCCACCTTGCATAATGAGGCCGTCATGACGGTTGTATCGGAAAGCGGTGACATCTTGTCACCCACATAGGCACCAGAAATAACCGCACCGGCCACAAGGGGAAGCGGGATGCCAAAGCTATGACCTATGCCCATCATCGCGACACCTGCTGTTCCCACGGTCCCGAATGACGTACCAGTGGCAAGTGAAGTTAAAGCACAAATAATAAAGGCGGCAAACAGGAAAATCTGCGGATTCATGACTGATAAGCCATAGTAGATAATGCTAGGGACGATCCCCCCGGCAATCCAGGTGCCAATCAGTGCCCCAACCGTGGTCAGAACCAAAACAGCTTCCATACCGTTATGTATGCCATCAATTAGCCCCTTCTGCATGTTCTCGTAAGAAAGCTTGAGTTTTAAACCCAGAGCCATAACTAAAAACCAAGAGGCAAAAAGAGCCAACTGAATGGGTAATTGCAACACGTTGATACTGACAAACATGATGGCAATAAAGCCGACCATGACGGCCAGCACTTCCACCATGCTAGGGAGCCTTGTTTGCGTTACAGATGAAGACATAGTGTTTCCTCTACGATTGTTTTGGGCTTGTGTATCGAGGGTTAAGAAGTGAACCGACTCAGTCGGTAAGGGAATACATCAGGCAATGGGTTGGGTGTGTTGGCTGTTGTTTCTCCTTGTCTTGCTAGGTTGGCAATAATTTCCGCGGTCACAGCGGCTTGCGTGAGGCCAAGATGGTGATGCCCGAAGGCCAGCATTACTTTGCCGTCGTTCACGCAGTCTATGATGGGTAAAGAGTCAGGCAGGGAAGGTCGAAACCCCATCCAGGGGCTCGCCTCGGAGATATCAAGGTCCGAGCAGAAGAGTCCTCGGCTCAACTGATGGAGTTTCCATGCGCGTTCCATGTTGGGAGGTCGCTCTAGCCCGGCAAACTCGACGGTGCCTGCTAAACGCAATCCTTCCTCCATCGGTGTCATGATAAAACGGCGTTCCAGAGAGGTAATGGCGACGGGGAGGCGTGCTTTTTCATTGGGAAGCATCAGGTGGTAGCCCCTTTCTGTATCGAGCGGCACCTTGCTACCGGTTAGCGAAGCCGTGAGTTTGCGCGAATGGGCACCACAAGCGATCAGTACTTTGTCGGCATGTATTGCCTCGGTTTGGGCCGTTCGTAACGTTACACCTTGGCTATTTGTTGATCCTGAAAGGACTTCTTCTTGTATGAACCGCACGCCATTCCGCTGAGCATTCATTACTAGCGCATTGGACACTTGCCACGGGTCTACTACATGGGCGGTGTCGGGGAAGAAGAGCCCACCTTGTATTGAGGTGGAAAGTTGCGGGGCGAACTTCCTAATAGCGTCACCCTGCCAGTGATCCGCCGCAACGTTTTGGGCGTTCATTCGTGACTGCAGCGCTTTTATCTCCGGAACGGATGCTTCGTTCTCGTAGATCAGAAAAGAGCCGTCCTCTTTCAATAATGCCCTACCATCGATCGAATCGAGTAGTCGGTGCCATGCGGATAAGCTGGATTGATTGAGCGCCCGAATCCCAGCAGTACTGGCTTGGTAAGGAGTTTGGCGAAGGTTTAAAAGTAGCTTGGTAAACCACGGAAGGGCTTTGGGTAGATATTGCCAGTCAAGACGTAGCGGCCCCATTGGGTCTAGCAGCATGGAGGGAATTCGCCTCAAAATTGATGTGTCGGCAATAGGGAATACCTGTTCGGTTGCCATGTGTCCTGCATTACCGAAAGAGGTTCCCAGACCTGGAAGCTGTTTATCGATAACAAGCACCTGCCAGCCTTGCTGACTGAGTGCCAAGGCGCAGGCTATCCCGATAATGCCAGCGCCGACCACAACGATCTCGGCGTCAACATTGTGCGGAGGCGAAGAGGTATGTGCCATAAAGCTGCGTCCCTTTTTAATTTTGTCGATTGTATAAAATATAATGTATGTATTTTTTGAGTGCAATATGTATAGGGCGAAAAGTAGGTGAGGGGATAGATATCAGGGGGGGGCTTCGGAAGGCTTCAAGGCGGTCGGCTAAGGTAATACGGAACAATGAATTCCGGAGTCCTCTGTCACCAGGCTTGCTAACGCTTGTCGGGTACGATGGCTAGCTGAGGATGGAAAGGTATCATCCTGCCAGTGGGGGAAACGCTGTTAGGGCAAATTAACGAAGCTGATAACGCCACCCGCATGGCTCAGAGGTAAGCAGCAAGCGGCGATTTCTATGAGGTGAGTTGCAGTGATTTCGTGGTAGGAGCGAAATGCATGAGGCTTTAGCTAGGTACCTTCTGTATTGAGCGTGCGTTCTTTTAGCAGGCTGACAATCGCCTCGCAGGCTTCCCGAATATGATTCTTTAATAGTTCGCAGGCTTCATCGATACTGCCCTTGCGTGCCAACGCTAATAAGGCATGGTGCTCCTCTTCAGCTTTCTCTATTTCTTGGGTATAGAGGAGTTGCATACGGATATAGCGATCAGATTTGGTGTTTAGTTGGTTAATTAACGCCAGTGTTTCGGGAAGCTCGGATGGCGCATATAAGGTGAGGTGAAAAGCGTAGTTGTACTCGCTCCAATTATTGATTTCCCCGCCTGTATTTAATGCTTCATCGTATTTGCGCAGTATATTGTCGGCTTTTTGGAGGTCGTCTTCTGTCAGCTTGGGTATAGAATGCCTAAAAACATAGGTCTCAAGCAGGATACGAAGCTCAAACAGCTCTTGTATTTTGGCAACGGAGAGCTCAGTAGTGAAGGCCCCACGATGGGCATAAAATTCGACCAAACCTTCCGATTCAAGGGTTAACAAGGCTTCGCGCACGGGGATACGACTAACGTCGTAGTCTCTGGCCAGTGCGTCCTGACGTAACTGCGTGCCGCCCTTGAATTCGCCGCCCAAAATGCGACTGCGCAAATCGTCGGCGACAAATTGTGCGCGTGTTTTATACGTAGCCATAGCCCCAACATTTACCAAAACAATGTTTGCACATTTTATACAAAATGCGCCGAGTGTCTATGTTTGCAGAGTGGCTTGCTTGAAATATCACTAATTAGATATGACGTACTTAAGGCATAGCTGGATATGGTGAGTCGCTAGTGGTGGAAGCGACGTCGATAGCAGCCGCTCTCCGGGTAGCTGAGAAGAGCGGCTTAATCATTGTTTATTTTATGGGGCGCTGCCCATCGACCAGACGGTCGAGCGCAAGGGGATTATCGTCGGCGAGCTCCTCGGGCAACAATTCGGCAGGTAAGTCTTGATAACAGATGGGGCGAAGGAATCTGAAAATGGCTGCGGTACCCACTGAGGTGGTACGTGCATCTGATGTGGCTGGGAAGGGGCCCCCATGAACCATTGCATCACATACCTCTACGCCGGTCGGCCATCCGTTGACCAGTATTCGTCCGGCTTTTCGTTCGAGTACCGGTAACAGGGCACGCGCGGCTTCAGTATCATCGTCTTCCATGTGCAGAGTTGCTGTTAATTGGCCCTCGAGGTGTTCGGCCACATGGCGACGTTCGGTTTCGTTTTGGCAGACCACAATAAGTGATGTTGCGCCAAACACTTCGGCTTGTAGTGTTTCATCGGCTAAAAAGTCAGTTGCGGAGGTCATAAACAGGCCTGGCCGACACTGGTTGGGGCCTTGCTCGTTCTGCCCACGCGCCACTTCCTTGGCTTTACTAGTGGAAAGCGATTTTAAGCTAGCATCATAGGCTTCATGAATACCTGGCGTGAGCATTGTCTGTGCTTCGCTGCCTTCCAGCGCGCGCTTCGCGGCGCTGATGAACGTATCTAGTTCTGGACCCTGGACCGTGATCACTAATCCTGGGTTGGTGCAAAATTGACCCGCACCCATGTTCATGGAGCCGATAAATGCTTCACCTAGTGTAGCTCCCCTCGATTTAAGTGCCTCCGGCAGTAGAAAAACCGGGTTGATTGAGCTCATTTCTGCATAGAACGGAATGGGTTCGGCGCGCGACTTGGCCGCTCGCCATAACGCTAGTCCTCCGCTCTGCGATCCTGTGAAACCAGCGGCTTTAATATTCGGATGGGTGACCAGGGCATGGCCAACTTCGCGACCGGAGCCAAAGATAAGTGAAAAGACCCCCTCAGGTAGGCCGTTTTGAGCAATGGCTGATTGTATCGCCCGCCCAACCAGTTCACTGGTGCCAGGGTGAGCAGAATGGGCTTTCACAATCACTGGGCACCCGGCCGCAAGCGCCGAGGCGGTGTCTCCCCCCGCTACAGAGAAAGCCAGTGGAAAGTTGCTAGCTCCAAAAACGACCACGGGGCCAAGGGCAATATGGTGTTGACGAAGGTCGGCGCGAGGTAAAGGGCGTCGTTCGGGAATCGCGTTATCAATACGTACATCAAGCCACTCACCGGCGCGGACGGTTTTGGCAAACAGACGCAGTTGCTGGCAGGTGCGCCCGCGCTCGCCTTGAATTCGGGCGTGGGGTAACCCTGTTTCTTCTACGGCACGATCAATCAGCTCTTCGCCAAGTGATTCGATATTATCGGCGATGGTTTCAAGAAAATTGGCCCGATCGGTCAAGCGAGTTTTACGGTAGATATCGAAGGCATCCCAGGCGAGTTGGCACGCGCTATCAACGTCTTCTTGCGTCCCGCCGGGGTAGCCCGGTTCAAGACGGTGGTTCGTGGCTGGGTTGGTGGCGAAAATTGCATCACGCTGGCCACGAATGGCTTGTTGGCCGATTAACATCTTGCCTTCAAGGGTCATGGTCGTCTCCTTAGTGGGTGTCGAGAGCGTATTCAGCATCGTTTTATTTATTGTTCAGGGATTCGCACCACTGTGAGTACCAGCGACGGAATAAATCATACTGAGCTTCTACATAGTGACGCTGGGCATCGCTTAGCTGGTCGGTTTCATTAAAGTGCAATGCGTATTCAGTATCACCGTTAAGTACCATCAGGTGTTTGTAGTACAGGACGAGGTCTGCCCCTTCATCAAAAGAGGAAAGTACGCTTAGCGCATCCTCAAGCTCTTTGGCTTGACGGCGAGCCTCAACGTCACCTTGGGCGGCTTTTTTACTCAGTGATACAAGATGCAGGACTTCGCGCGGAAGGGCGTTGCCAATGCCTGTGATAGCACCTGTTGCGCCGCAATTTACGAAGCCATGAAAAACAGTGGTATCGACACCCACCATAAGCGTTACTTTATCGTCCTGAGAGGTGATGTTTTCAGCCGCGTAGCGTAGGTCATCGGCACCGCCGAACTCTTTAAAGCCGATTAAGTTGGGGTGCTGGTCACGTAGCTCGAAGAATAGGTCAGCGCGGGTGGCAAAACCGTAATAGGGGCTGTTGTAAATAACCGCAGGCAGGTCCGGTGCAGCTTGCAGTATTGCCGAGAAGTGGGCTTTTTGTGCGGCGACCGACGTACCGCGTGACAGTACCCGTGGAATTACCATTAGTCCTTGGGCGCCTACTTTGGCGGCATGGTCAGCATGGGAGATGGCTTCTTTGCTATTGACTGCACCTGTCCCGACGATAGTGGGAATACCAGCTTTAACAAGGCGTTCGACGCCTTCTTGGCGTTGTGCTTCACTTAACAGAGGCCAGTCGCCCATCGAACCGCAATACACAACACCACTCATGCCGGTTTCGATTAACGCGCGCCCTTTGGCGACCAGGGCGTCAAAATCAGGTTGCCGGTCGGCGTTGCAGGGAGTCATCAGCGCGGGTATGCATCCGGTGAAAATTTGGTCGTTCATTGTCGTGTTTTCCTTTTCGGATAGGTGATTGATAGTTGTTGCATGCTACTGAGTCAGCGCCTTGTTTGAGCTTGGCGTGTTGGCGCTGGGTGTTTAAAGCGGTGGTGACGACGCCCCGAGTCGTTTGGTCAGGTTAAGGGCGTCTCATGAGGTAATCCCCCATGCGAAGGGATCCTGTTCATCAATAAGCAAGGTGGCGTCTGCACTGAGGTAAGCGTGCCCTTTGATATAAGGGCGAATTTGCTCTCCTTCCCACTCGTAATAAGCTTCGAACTGGCTTCCGCAAATGCTTGCTTGCCGCCAGGTGGTATGGGGTGGCAGCTTGCTGTCTGCGGCTAGACAGGCGAGCTTTGCGCTTGTACCGGTGCCGCAAGGCGAGCGGTCATAAGCTTTGCCCGGGCAGAGAACAAAATTGCGGCTATCCGCCTCTGGGTCATCCGCAAATAGTTCGATATGGTCGATCAAGCCTTGATTCGCGCCGGTAATGCATGCTGCTTCAAGGCCTTGACGTACTGCCCAGGTGAAAGCGGTTAATGCTTCTACATTGTCGAGCCGTAACGACTGCCCATGGTCACTGATAAGGAAAAACCAGTTGCCTCCCCATGCGATATCTCCGTGGACGACTCCATAGCCCGGTACATCGACGGAGACTTCACGACGGTACCGGTAGGCAGGCACGTTGCGTACGGTTACGGCGCCATCTTCATGAAGCGTTGCGCTCACAGGCCCCACTGTGGTGTCAATGTAATGCTCACCTGGGGTGATAACCCCCAAGTGGTACAACGACGCCACCAGGCCAATGGTGCCGTGACCGCACATGCCTAAGTAGCCGGTATTGTTGAAAAAGATTACCCCGCAGGTGGCGCCAGGTGATACCGGTTCACAATATAGAGCGCCTACCAACACATCATGCCCTCGGGGTTCCAGCATGCTGACGCGCCGCCATTGATCGTGATGCTGCCTAAGGTCATCGCATTTTTCCGCGATGGTTTTGCCTGCCAGAAGTGGAAAGCCTTCCATGACGAGTCGGGTAGGTTCACCTGCCGTATGGGAGTCGATGACACGGATTTTCTTCATGGAGCACCTTGTTTGTCGTTTTGCGATAGCCAGGTTTTCAGTGACAGGATATTCGTCGATTGTCTTTTTTATATTTTATACAATTTTAAAACACGTTTGTGAAGCCAAGATGGCAATGATTTGATGTCAGTGGGCTTAAAAGCTGGGAGAGAAACGTGCCAAACAGGGACACAAGCACATCGCCATTCTGTCGCCTGCGTTTTCGTCGGATTGCGTCGAGACGCTTGAGGAGATCAAGGAAGAGATTCACGACAGCTTCATGGAAGCGGGGGGAGAGACCTTCAGTTATATTCCCTGCCTGAACGACCGGGATGACCACATCGATGCGCTAGTGGCAGTGGTCAACAATGAATTGTCGGGGTGGTTGTAAGCGAACACGTGATCTCTGCTATTTGTTTCTTTTTGTCATAGGCCACCTTCGGGTGGCTTTTTTATGTCTGTAGTCACCAACGGATGCCGTATAGAGGTGGAAAATATATGTACAATAGTTGTACTGTATAAGATATGATGTTTACGTTTAGAGTACGCCTTCTACCAGGCGAAAATCGAGATGACACATCAACACCATTTACCGGAAAAAGTCTGCGTTCACTGCCAGCGCCCATTTACTTGGAGAAAGAAATGGGCGCGATGCTGGGATGAGGTCCGCTATTGCAGCAAACGCTGTCAGCGCGAAGCCCGGATAGCAAAACGCGCTGAGGAGAACTGAGCATGAACAGCACGATCGATATCGTCTGGCTGCACGACGACCTCAGAGTGACAGATAACCCACTGATGCGCCTGGACGATCTGCCGGATCATCTCGTCTGCCTTTATGTGCTTGATGAAGCGTGGCTGACGCCCTTGTTTGATGACGCCGATGTGTTGCGAATTGGTCCGGCGAGGCTACGCTTTCTATGGCAGTGCCTGATGGAGCTACGCGGCGAGCTCTTGCAGCGGGGCAGCGATCTTCTGGTGCGAATCGGCGATCCTGTCGAGGAGGTTGTAACGCTGGCTGAACAGCTCCAGGCGCGTAAAGTCAGAGTTGCCGAGCACGTTGGCGTAGAAGAGCAGCAGCACATCCAGGCGGTCAGCGATCGGCTTTCGCCGACAATCGTGGTTGAGCGTCATGAGTCGGGTCGGTTGATCGACGAACAGGCCCTGCCGTTCGATCTATCTCAACTGCCTGAGAGTTTCTCCGCCTTTCGGCGCCAGGTCGAGAAGCACTGTGTCATTCCCCCCAGCCTGGCGGCACCGGTTACCTTGCCTGCCTGGCCCGACGCGCCACGTGGCTTTCCGCCGCTGAACAAAGTCTGTGCCGTCAGTGCGGGTTGGCAACCGGATGAACGCCAAGGGCTCGATTTTGTGGGAGGAGAGGCGGCTGGCCGCGCACGCCTGCACCAGTATATCTGGCAGCAACATGGTCCGGCGACCTATAAGAAAACCCGCAACGGACTTTTGGGGGCTAATTTTTCTACGCGTTTTTCACCCTGGCTGGCCCATGGTTGCATATCGCCGCGCCAGGTGCAGGATGAGGTCAAAGCCTGGGAGTCACTGCACGGGAGTAATGAATCCAGCTACTGGATTGGTTTCGAGCTGCTGTGGCGAGAATATTTTTTACGCGCGGCGCAACTGGAAGGCGAGTCGCTATTCGGTCAGGCGCAGTTGCCTGCCACCAACGCAGACTTCGATGCCTGGCGCAATGCCACGACAGGGGTGCCGTTTATCGATGCCGCGATGCTGGAACTGAGGAGCACGGGGTGGATTTCCAATCGTGTTCGCCAGAACGTGGCCAGCTTCCTGGTCAAGGATCTGGGCGTGGATTGGCGACTGGGTGCCGCCTGGTTTGAGCACTGCCTGCTGGACTACGATGTGGCAAGCAATTGGGGGAACTGGCGCTATATTGCCGGGGTGGGTCGTGATCCGCGTCAGGACCGCTACTTCAACGTATTGAAGCAGGCAGGCCACTATGACCCTAAAGGGTTTTATGTGGCGCACTGGTTGCCTGAACTGGAAAATTTGCCCAATGGTCTGGCTCGGCATCAGCCATGGCGAGCCGCCGCTGAGCGTTTCCCGGCCCCTCGCGTGGCCCCCGAGGCCTGGCAACGCTGGTTGATCGATGAAGGTCAACTGGAAGCAACGGACGAGTAATGGTTGGACGAGTAACTGATGAGAGTATCCATGGAAGATCGCCGTACCGCCTGGTTGTTGGGGCTGGCAGGCTTGTTGCCGTTCCTTTTGACGCTCTGGTTGGCAGGGTGGGGGCCAGTCGCCTGGCAAGAAACCGCAGTTCGAGCGTTCTTGTATTACAGCGCGGTGATCCTGTCGTTTCTGGGTGGCACGCACTGGGGAGCGGCGCTGCAAAACCCGCAACCGGGTCATAACCATCGGCTGCTGATCGCCATGGCGCCGAGCCTGATTGCCTGGCCTGCGTTACTGTTCAGTCCACTGTGGGGGCTGGTCGTGCTGGGTGTCGGCTTTATGTTTGTTTGGGGGTATGATCTCAGCCGCAATGGGCGCTTTGGTTGGCCAAGCTGGTACTGGCAGCTGCGCACGCTATTAACCGTGATCGTCGTACTTGCCCACGTCGTCTTGTTGACTCGCCTGTGGTGATCAGGCTCTAGTAACCTAAAGCGTTCTGCGCCATCATCGGAGGCTGCCAAGGACTGCCTTAAGGAAGCCATGATGTTGTATAAAATGACGTTGTATAAAAAGCTGACAATTGCCTCGGTCAGCGCCACGTTCGGGATGACGGCCGTATTGCTTTTGAGCCCTCCGGTACTTGCGAACCAGCAACTGATGACCGAGGTGGATGCCCAGGTTGCGGAAGACATACAGCACGAGAGCTTTAGCCAATGGCGCGACGCCTTCCGTCGCTACGCCAAGGATCAGGGCATCAGCGAAGCGACGCTACGTGAGGCTTTCGATCAGGTCCGCTACCGCGAACGGATCATAGAGCTGGATCGCTACCAACCCGAATTCGTGCGCCCCATCTGGGAATACCTTGATACGGCGGTTTCCAGCACCCGCATCAACAACGGGCAGGATCGGCTTGCAGAACATCGGCGTACGGCAGAGCAAATGGAACAACGCTACGGTGTTCCCGCCGAAATTATTGTCGCCATCTGGGGTATCGAAAGTAATTACGGTAGCAACTTCGGTGATTTCTCCACCCTCGAAGCATTGGCGACGCTGGCCTTTGATGGCCGTCGCCAGCAATTCGCCCGCGAGGAATTACTGGCTGCCTTACGGATAATCCAGCAAGGCGATATCGCCGCTGAGCAAATGCGTGGCTCCTGGGCGGGTGCTATGGGACATACTCAGTTCATCCCCACCAGTTTTGAAGCCTATGCCGTCGACGGTGACGGCGATAACCGCCGCGACATCTGGAAGAGTATTCCTGACGTCATGGCGTCAACGGCCAACTACCTGGACCGCGCGGGCTGGCAGCCTGGCCAGCCCTGGGGCGTTGAGGTCAATCTGCCGGCTGACTACGACTACGCCCAGACCGGCCGTCGTGACAGTCAGGCCTGGGCAGAGCAGGGTGTGGAAGCCGTGAGCGGCGAACTCCCGCGTTTTGATAGTGCCGACGTCATTGTGCCTGCCGGGGCCGACGGGCCGGCATTTTTAGTAGGGCCCAATTTCCGCGCCATTCTGCGTTACAACAATGCCACCAGCTACGCGCTGGCGGTGGCAACGCTGAGTGATGCCATTGCCGGGCGTGATGGCATTCAGCAAGGCTGGCCGC
Organism: Halomonas sp. A40-4; assembly: GCF_015767635.1. Taxonomy (GTDB): domain Bacteria; phylum Pseudomonadota; class Gammaproteobacteria; order Pseudomonadales; family Halomonadaceae; genus Vreelandella; species Vreelandella janggokensis. The sequence continues at coordinate 1,092,255 of NZ_CP065230.1, forward strand.
GTGAAGAGGCACCTTTGACAAGGGATGATGTCCAAGCGCTTCAGCGCTATCTCAACCAGGCCGGTTACGACGTTGGCGGCGCCGATGGCATTATGGGACCCAACACCCGCCAGGGCCTGCGTGCCTTTCAGCGGGCTGAGGGATTGACCCCCGATGGCTTTGCGACACAATCATTGCTCGAGCGGCTGCGCCAGCGGGTTGAGTAGCTCTTCTTCCAAAGGATATCAGGACAGGAAATGATGATGCCCAAGGCAGTAACGACATTGTTGAGTAGTTTCGCCATTGTCACGGCACTGGCTAGCAGTCAGGCAGTGGCCGATGACGACAAGGTATTTGGCTGGGTGGAAAAGGCAACGCTGCAGCCCTGGGGAACCGAAGTCAAAGCTAAACTCGACAGTGGTGCATTGACCTCGTCGCTGGACGCTCGTGATATCGAGATGTTTGAAAAGGACGATGAAGACTGGGTGCGTTTTCGTCTCAAGCTTGAAGACCAGGAAAGTGGTGAGGTATTTAGCGACGAGTTAGAGCGCCCACTCTATCGCGAGTTGAGAGTCCGCGGTGCTGGTGGCGTAGACGAGCGCCCCGTGGTACTGCTCAACGTGTGCATGGGCGACACCGTCTACGAAGAGCAGTTCAGCCTGCGTAACCGGGAAGACATGAATTACCCGCTATTACTGGGGCGGCGCACCATCAGCCACCTCGGTTTGCTCGATGTGCGTGAAACCTTCATGCAAGAGCCCGACTGCGGCGATGATGCAGAGGTAGTGGCCCATGATCCCGACGAAGATGACGCCAGCGACGAAACCTGACCCCTAAAAAAGCCGTGACAACAAAGCCGTCACGGCGGTCTCCACTCGCAGAATACGCGGGCCAAGATGCATGCCTTCGCAGCCCGCGTTCACCAGTTGCTCCACTTCCCAGTCGATAAAGCCGCCTTCGGGGCCGATAAACAGCACCGTTTCCCTGTTGATGCCCCTTGGGCAGGGGAGCGCCATGCCGGGGTGGGCGACCAGGCCATGTCCTTCGCTGAGCAGCGTGGGCAAGTGGTCACTGAGAAAAGCCCGAAAGCCTTTGACCAGCGTCACGCTGGGCATCACGGTATCGCGCGCCTGCTCAAGGCCGAGTACCAGATGCTGGTGTATCTTCTCGGGGCGCAGTTCGGGGGATTGCCAATAGCTTTTTTCGACCCGTTTGGTGTGCAGCAGCGTCAAGCGCTTTACGCCAAGCGCTGTCACGTGCTCCAGGGTGCGTGCCAGCATGCGCGGACGCGGTAACGCCAGCACCAGGTGCACGGGCAGGGCGGGCGGTGGCGCCTCGTCAAGGTGCTCCCAGCGCAATGTCGCCTGATCGGGCCCCATCGCGGTCAACTCGGCCTTGCCGATCAGCCCGTTCGAGCAGCCAACGGTGAGCGTATCCCCTGGCTGGGCGCGGTGTACCTCGCGCAGGTGTGTCAAACGGCGTTGGTCGCGCAGCAGGGCTTCGCCGTTCTGGGCCACATCGTGAGGTTCGAGTAAAATCAGGTTCATGGCAGTGGTCGATTGTTGAGTGCTTGGAAAGGTAGAGAAAGGCCCATCTGTGACATCCTGGCCGACGCTACGCCTATTGAATATCGCTACATGGCTTGCATGGCCGCCAAGTGCAGGCACAATAACAGCAACGGGAAGCAAAGCCCTATCGCGTTTAAGGAGAATCGCCGTGCGCGTCATTCGTAAATATGCCAATCGCAGATTGTATGATACCCAACAAAGCCGTTACGTGACGCTGGAGGATCTGCGCCGTCTGATTCTCGAGGAAGAGCCGTTTCGGGTCGAGGATGCCAAAAGCGGTGAAGACCTTACGCGGACGATCCTGCTGTCGATTATCATCGAACAGGAAAGTGCCGACAGTGATGCCGAGGTGTTCTCCAACGACCTGCTGGCGCAGTTGATCCGTGTCTATGACATGTCCTCACCGCTACCGCTGGCGCGTTACCTGGAGCAGGGCACCCAGATCATGATGGAGCAGCAAAAACGCATGCAAAGCCAGTGGCAGCAGGCCATTCGCCATACGCCCATGGAATTCATGCGTGAGCTGGCCGAGGAAAACATGCGCTTCTGGCAGAAGACCATGAACCAGGCGCCGCCCACCGGCAAAAATGACAGCGACGATATGGGCCGGAACGACAACGCGCATGACGATAAAGCTCATGATAAAAAGAGCAACGACGACAAGTCATCGTAAGCGCCAGCGACGCGCGGGCAAGCTGTGGCATAATACCGCTATTAATCTGCTCTTCCGCAAAGAAGGATATCCATGAAGGTTTTGATGATAGGCGGCGGTGGTCGCGAACACGCGTTGGCATGGAAACTGGCCCAGTCGCCGCGCGTCTCGCAGGTGTTTGTTGCGCCGGGTAATGCAGGCACCGCCGGTGAGGAAAAACTGACCAACGTCGCCATCGAAGCAAGCGATATTTCCGCACTGGTGGCGTTTGCACGCCAGGAAGACGTGGCGTTGACGGTGGTGGGGCCGGAAGCACCGCTAGTCGAAGGCGTGGTGGATCGCTTTCAGGCGGCGGATCTGACCATCTTTGGCCCCACCCAGGCAGCCGCCCAGTTGGAAGGCTCGAAGTCGTTCACCAAAGACTTCCTGGCGCGTCATGCGATTCCCACGGCCGACTATCAAACCTTCACGGCCGTTGAGCCAGCGCTTGAATACCTGACCGAAGTGGGCGCGCCCATCGTCATCAAGGCCGACGGCCTGGCAGCTGGTAAAGGCGTTATCGTCGCCATGACCCATGCGGAAGCCGAAGCCGCGATTCGTGACATGCTGGAAGCCAATGCCTTTGGCGATGCGGGTGCGCGGGTAGTGATCGAAGAGTTTCTGGACGGTGAAGAAGCCAGCTTCATCGTCATGGTCGATGGAGAAAACGTGGTGCCCATGGCGACCAGCCAGGACCACAAACGCGCCTGCGACGGTGATAGCGGACCCAATACCGGCGGCATGGGTGCCTACTCACCGGCGCCCGTGGTCACCCCGGATGTCGATGAACGCATCATGCAGCAGGTGATTCTGCCGACCGTCAAGGGAATGGCCGCCGAAGGTCATGCCTACAACGGCTTTCTCTACGCCGGCCTGATGATCGACGCCCAGGGTAACCCCAAGGTGATCGAATACAATTGCCGCTTTGGCGACCCGGAAACCCAGCCCATCATGCTGCGCTTGACCTCGGACTTTGCCGCACTGTGCCTTGCCGGTGCACAAGGCAAGCTGGCCGGTCAGCGCTGCGAGTGGGACGCACGTGCGGCGGTGGGGGTCGTACTGGCCGCCGGCGGTTACCCGGGCAGCTATCGCAAGGGCGATGTGATTCACGGTATTGCCAATGCCGAGCGCCATGGCTGCAAGGTGTTTCATGCGGGGACTCAACACAACGACCAGGGGGATGTTCTGACGGCAGGTGGCCGCGTACTGTGCGTTACCGCCCTTGGGGATAGCGTCTCCCAGGCGCAACAGAAGGCGTATCAAGGCGTGGACGAGATTCATTGGGAAGGTGTCATCTGCCGCCGTGATATCGCGCATCGTGCGATAGCCCGGGAAAGTTGACGCTTCGCCCGAAGGTTGACGCTTTTATAGTCGCAGGGGCATTCTGCCTCGCTTGCCGATCACAACAAGGATAACTGGATGGAACGGGTTCAGCTCGATTTTCCCGACGCAGCGATCATTCATCGCCATTCACTCAGCGTCCGTGTCACGGATATGAACTACGGTCGTCACCTTGGTCACGATGCGCTTGTATCGCTGCTCCATGAGGCGCGCATCCAGGCGTTTGCCACCCTCGATCTGCCAGAATGGGACATGCAAGGCTACCCCAGTGTGGTTGCCGATCTGGCGGTGCAATACCAAAGCGAAGCGCGCTGGCCGGACGCCCTGGTGGTTGAAACCGCTGTACCATCCCCCGAGGGCAAGGCATTAACGGTCTATCAGCGTATCGCCCACGCCGAGAGTGGCAAGACAGTGGCGACTGCGCGTATCAATCAACTGCTGATTGACATGGCGTCGGGTCGCCCGGTGACGATCCCTGACGCGGTTGTGCAAGCATTAGCGCAAGCAAGAGGCACCTGATCGATGTCCCGTGAATACCCCATTATTGCCATCACCGGCTCGTCCGGTGCTGGCACCACCACCGTGCGGCGTAGCTTTGAGCGCATGTTCCTGCGTGAAGACGTGCACGCTGCCATGGTGGACGGTGACGCCTTCCATCGCTACACCCGCGATGAACTGCATCGCATGTTCCGCGAAGAGCCCGAGCGCAAGAATGAGCTTTCGCATTTTGCCGTCGAAGCCAACCTGCTGGATCGCCTCGAAGGCATGTTTATCGAATACGGCGAGCATGGCACTGGGACCTTCAGGCACTATATCCACGCCGAGGATAAACAAAAGATCGAGGCGGGCCACAAGGTAGGCACCTTCACAGAGTGGCAGTCGCTACCCTGCGGAACCGATCTGCTGTTTTACGAAGGTCTGCACGGCGGCCTGGTCACGGAAGAATACGATATCGCACGCCACGTTGACCTGCTGGTGGGCGTGGCCCCCACGATGAACCTGGAATGGATCCAGAAAATCGATCGTGACACCAAGATGCGTGGCTATTCCCAGGAAGCGGTTATCGACACCATTCTGGGCCGTATGGATGACTACGTGCGCTATATCCAGCCCCAGCTTTCGCGCACCCATATCAATTTCCAGCGCGTGCCCACGGTGGATACCTCAAACCCCTTTGAGGTGCAGGATATACCGACGGATGCGGAATCCTTTGTGGTCATCCGTTTCCGCGACCCTTCCACGGTGGACTTTCCCTGGCTGCTGGCGATGATCAAGGATTCCTTCATGACCCGGCCCCACACCCTGGTGGTGCCCGGCGCCAGAATGTCGCTAGCCATGGAGCTTATCCTGGCACCGTTGGTGCGCCACTTGTTGTCACAGCGGCGTTTTCGTTAGGCTCGCAGGTAGTCATTCTGCCTGCGTCGCCAGCTTACGCTCATTGAGGAGCTTTTATGGACTGTCTGTTTTGCAAGATCATCAACCGTGAAATCCCTGCGGATATTGTCTATGAAGACGAGCACGTGCTGGCGTTCAACGACATCAATCCCCAGGCACCCACGCACCAGTTGATTATTCCCAAGAAGCACATTGCCACGCTCAATGATATTCATGCCGATGACCTGGCGACTGTCGGTCGGTTGCAATATACCGCGGCGAAGCTCGCCCAGGAGCAGGGCTTTGCCGACGATGGCTACCGCGTCGTCATGAACTGTAACGAAATGGGTGGCCAAACGGTCTATCATATCCACATGCACCTGCTCGGCGGGCGTCAGTTTACCTGGCCCGCCGGGTAAGTTGCTGTACTTTTACGACCCACGGCCAAGGAGCGAGCCATGAGGCGTCGATGCCCCCTTTCTGACCAATGGATCTATCAGTTTGATCGTGCGCTGCGCACGCTGGCGCCGCCCACGGCGCGCACAAAATCACTTGTGCCGGTATCATCTGGCGATAAAACCCTGACAGCCTTCGAGGCACACCACGTGGCAGGCATGATGCGCGTCAATCACAGTGGGGAGGTATGCCTGCAAGGGCTTTACCAGGGACAGCGGTTGTTTACGCAACGGCCGGATGCCAGTGCGCAAATGCAGCAATCAGCGACCAATGATCTTGGCCATCTGGCCCTGTTTAGCCAGCGGCTGCGGCAACTGGATAGCCGTACAAGCCTGCTTGCCCCGTGTTTCTATATAGCCTCGCTCAGTATTGGTGCGACCACGGGTGTACTGAGTGAGCGCCTTGGCCTGGGGCTGCTGGCCGCCAGCGAAACGCAAGCCGCTAGGCGGTTCAGTGATCAGCCGTCACGCCTGCCGGAGGCTGATCAGACGTCACGTACCCTGCTTCGCAAAGTGGCCGTGGAGAAAAACCACCATGCCCAACTGGCGCTAGAAGCGGGCGGTGTCAACCTGCCTGCGCCGGTGCAGTGGCTGATGCGCGGCGCCTTCAAGGCGGTCAGTAAAACGACGTATCACGGCTAACCGCTGGCAGATATCCATAAACAGCCACGCATAAAAAAGCCCCGCCAAGGCGGGGCTCAATTTACTAAAAAAGACTCAACTTATCTTGCGCAAGGTCCGAATCAACCCGTAGCGGGGGTTATTCGCCATGGATGGCGAATGTAGCGCCCATGGAGGGGTTTACAGCGCCCCCGCCAAGGGTTGTTCGGACCAGGCTATTAAGCATCGATGCGCTTGTACTTCATCCGCTTGGGCGTGTCGTTGCCCACACGCTTCTTGTGATCTTCTTCGTAGTCGGTGTAGTTACCGTCAAAGAAGACCACTTCCGAATCGCCCTCAAACGCCAGAATATGCGTCGCAATCCGGTCGAGGAACCAACGGTCGTGGGAGATCACCATGGCACAGCCCGGGAAGGCCAGCAGGGCCTCTTCCAGCGCACGCAGCGTCTCGATATCCAGATCGTTGGAGGGTTCGTCGAGCAGCAGCACGTTGGCACCCTGCTTGAGCGTTTGCGCGAGCTGCAAACGACCCCGCTCACCACCGGATAACTCATCCAGACGTTTCTGCTGGTCGTTGCCCTTGAAGTTGAAGCGACCCACGTACGCCCGTGAAGCGACCTCGTAACCATTGATGTTGAGGATATCCTGGCCATCGGAGACGGCCTGCCAGACGGTCTGCTTGTCGTCCAGAGCATCGCGGAGCTGCTCGACATAAGCGATATCCACGGTCTCGCCAAGCACCACCTCGCCGGCATCGGGCTGTTCCTGGCCGGTAATCAGCTTGAATAGGGTCGACTTACCGGCGCCGTTACCGCCCACAATGCCGACGATGGCACCGGGGGGAACCGAGAACGAAAGATCCTGATAAAGCAGCTTGTCGTCGAAGCGTTTTGCCACATCATGAAACTCGATGACCTTATCCCCCAGGCGCGGGCCGGGTGGAATATAGATCTCATTGGTTTCATTACGCTTCTGGAAATCACCGGACTGCATTTCCTCGAAGCGGTTAAGGCGTGCCTTGCTTTTCGCCTGGCGGCCCTTCGAGTTTGAGCGTACCCACTCAAGCTCCTGCTTGATGGCTTTCTGGCGAGAAGCCTCCTGCTTGGCTTCCTGACCCAGGCGCTGTTCTTTCTGCTCAAGCCACTGCGAGTAGTTGCCCTCGAACGGAATACCCTGGCCGCGGTCCAGCTCAAGAATCCAGCCCGCCACGTTGTCCAGGAAGTAGCGGTCGTGGGTAATGGCAACCACGGTGCCGTTGTAGTCGTGCAGAAAACGTTCCAGCCAGGCGACTGATTCGGCATCCAGGTGGTTGGTCGGTTCGTCGAGCAGCAGCATGTCGGGGCTTGAGAGCAGCAGACGACACAGTGCCACACGGCGGCGCTCACCGCCGGACAGGTTGCCGACCTGAGCTTCCCAGGGGGGGAGGCGCAGTGCTTCAGCGGCGACGTCTAGCTTGCGCTCGATGTTATGGGCGTCGGCCGCTTCGATAATGTTTTCCAGGCGTGCCTGCTCGCTCGCCAGGGCATCAAAGTCGGCGTCAGGCTCAGCGTAGGCAGCGTAAACGCCATCGAGTTTTTCCTGGGCTTCCTTGATAGCGCCCAGGGCTTCTTCGACGGTCTCGCGGACATTCTTGCTGTCGTCGAGTTCCGGCTCCTGAGGCAGATAACCGACGTTGATTCCCGGCATCGGACGGGCTTCACCTTCAAACTCATTATCGACACCGGCCATGATGCGCAGCAGTGTGGATTTACCCGCGCCATTCAAGCCCAGTACGCCAATCTTGGCGCCCGGGAAAAACGACAGCGAAATATCTTTAAGAATTTGCTTTTTGGGCGGCACGATCTTGCCAACCCGGTTCATGGTGAAAACGTATTGCGCCATGGAAATCCGTATAGTTGATGAAAAAAATGCCAGCGTCACCGCTGAGCGATAGGCAGATGATAGAGCCCCACGTGACGAAAGGCCAGCCAAGGAAGGCTGACCGTCCAGGTGCGGTCAGGTTGGTACCTGATGTCGCAGCGGGGAAGGCATCAGGAATGTTCCTGATGACTCTGCATCATTACTCTTCTTCGTCCCAGCCGTCATCGATCGCGCGTTTGAGGCGGCGTTCTTCAAGCCAGGCCTCAACCTGGCGTCTGGCGCGCAGGCTATCGGCTTTGTTGCTCGGCCGAGAACGGCTGTAGTGTTCGTCATTGACGGCGTCAGAGGAATCGAACTCATCCGCTTCACCGTCTTCAGGAGAGAAAGTTTCACGACTCAAGGGATTACGGCTCATGACTGGCCCTCCAACCCAAGCCGGCGTGCCGGCGTCATTATGGCTTTCTGGTTGGCAGAGCAACAGAAAGCGCCAAGCGCTTCAGCAAGCGCCTTGCCGCTATATAACGCCGGTTACGTTGAAGATCAAGCCTTGTCGTTTTATTTTTCTGTTTTTGTATCTGCCTGCTTGGCATGGAGTGCGGCGAGTGCCTGTTGCGCTTCCACACGTTCGGTCACATCTTTCTGTACGCCGATGTAGTACATCAGGTTATCGGCTTCGTCGAAAACCGGCGTGATCGACAGCTCATTCCAGAACATGGTGCCGTCTTTACGATAGTTGCGCAGCACCTCCCGCGAAGGCTTGCCTGCATTCAGCGCCTCACGAATCGCGTTGAGAGGATCTTGATCGCGATCCTCATTCTGCAAAAAACGGCAGTCCCGATATAAAATTTCATCGGCGCTGTAACCAGTGAGGCGCTCAAAGCCTTTGTTGACATAAATCAGGATGTTTTCGTCACCTTCCTGTTCAGCAACCACAATGCCGTCTTCGGAGGCGTCAACCATGCGTTCGAGCAACGCGGGGCTGATCATGGGAGATCGTTTCATCAAGGGGTCCTGTTGCAGCTCCAAACCTATCGTGGCGTATTGTCACGTAATTTTTATGATAGCAAAAGGCCGCATAACGGCTGCCACCGACTTACCATCATGGCGAGCGTTGCCCTGCTTTGCAATCCTGAACGTCACTCAACCTGCGGTAATCGCAGGGCACTGAACATCGCCGCCAGGGCGGTGGCGGACAAAACGAGCAGCAAGGCGCTACTGCCCAGCCACTGGGCCAACAGGCCGACCACCCCGCCCACCAGCAGCATCAGTACCCCCGTCAGGGTGTTCGAGAGTGCCACATAAAGGGCGCGGTTATCCTGGCTTGCCATGTCGACCAGGTAGGTTTTGCGACCCAGACGCACCCCATGATGAACAATCACCAGCGCCGCATAGACCAGTGCGTAGGGCCATATACGCTCGGAAACGACGGTCGGCAGCCACGCAATGCCTGCGCCCAGCAAACAGCATAAGGTTGTCCCGATCGCGGCATCTCGCATGACGCCTCGACTGGAGTGGTCGGCCCGCTTGCCCCACACGGGGCTTGCCACCATGGCGGCCAGGCCGGATACCACAACCAGAAGCCCCAGGCTGCTTAGCTCGCTGCCGCTTTGTTGTTGACCCAGCAGCGCCAGATAGGGAAGGGCCAGGGCGCTGGAAAGCAGCAACGCCCGGCACAGGTTGAAGTGTAAAAACGTGCGGTCTTGCTTGAGTAACGTAAGTCCCTGTATGATGCTATCCCAGGCATTTTCGCCACCTTCAACAGCGCCCGGCGTTTCCTCGATACGGGCGGCGCAGATCCCGTTGACGGCCCAGCCAAAAGCCGCAATGCCTAGCAGCGCCGCAAGTGTCACCTTGCCCAGGGAGTCATCCAGAAGCATCAATACGCCCCCGGCTGCCAGAGTGGCTGCCCCGGCAACACTGCCACTCCAGCCCATCAGGGTGCCACGGCGGCGTTTGGCAATGGTCTTGCCCATGACATCCTTGGTGGCGATGGACGAAAGGCCCCGGGCCAGCGACAGCATGACCAGTGCCATCAAGACCAGGCTGCCTCCCAGGCTGCCACTGCTCCACAACGCCAACGCTGCCAGCACGACTGCCGCCAGCGCCTGCAAGGCAGCACCGGCCACCCACACCCATTTGCGTTGCGGCTTGAGGCGAATGAAACCGGCCACAAAAATCTGCGGCAACAGTGCCCCGGACTCACGAATAGGCACCAATAGCCCGACCATCCATACCGGCGCACCGATGATGCCCATTAGCCAGGGCAATACCAGTCGTGCACTGGATAGCTCATCCGCCAGCTTATTGCCGAGTGATGCCCATAAATGCAGCATGAAGTTACGCGGTTGCTCATGGCAGGCGCTATCGGGAATGTCATCGCACATCCGGCTGTCCTCGTCGCCGGTCAGCCACTCGTAAATGCGCGATTCTGAGAGGTCATGTCTAGCCATCTAGGCTCCTTGGCAGTCGTCGTCCCGGGCGGCTCGTTTTGACGAGCCGTGTTATTCAGTACACTCTTGCTGGGCAATACCCCTGTCTAGTACAGGTGCTCACTATACGCGGTGGTTAACGCCTGCAGATTAGTTAATGCCCGCAGATTATTACGCAGTTTATTAATAGTACTCATGGATAATGGCGAGTGTCGCCAAGGAGCTCAAGGATGTCGCGTATTCAAATCCGCTATTGCACGCAATGCCAATGGCTGCTACGCAGCGGGTGGTATGCGCAGGAGCTGCTTTCCACCTTTGGCGAAACGTTGCAAGAAGTAGCGCTTTGCCCCAGTCACGGCGGCACCTTCGAAATATGGTGCGACGGCGTACTGCTGTGGGAGCGCAAACGTGATGACGGTTTCCCGGATATCAAAACCCTCAAGCAGCGGGTGCGAGACCACGTCGAACCCGCCCGTGACCTGGGCCATACCGACCGATGAATCAGGACCGCCAAGCAATTCTCTATGGGTTGGGGGCAGTTGCCCTCTGGTCCACCGTCGCCACCGCCTTCAAGGTTGCCTTGGCCTGGATGTCGCCCCTGGAACTGATGTGGCTGGCGGCGTTGGTTTCCTGGCTGCTGATGGGCGTACTGGTGGTGTACCAGGGTAACGCCAGAATAGCGCTCAACACCGGTTGGAAAACCGCTGCCTGGGCCGGGTTGATGAACCCGGTCGCTTATTACCTGGTGCTGTTTGCCGCTTATGATCGACTGCCCGGCCAGGAAGCCATGGCGCTCAATTACACCTGGGCGTTGGCCATGGCGTTTCTGGCGGTACCGCTGTTGGGGCACCGCCTGACCGTCAAGGATGTCACCGCCGGACTGGTCGCCTACGCAGGCGTCTGGGTGATCGCCACCCGTGGCAATGTGTTCGATGTCCACTTTGCCGACCCGCTTGGCGTCGCCTTTGCGCTAGCATCCACGCTGCTGTGGGCGCTTTACTGGCTGCTCAATGCCCGCGATAAACGCCAGCCGTTGGTGGGGCAGTGGCAAAACTTCACCGTCGGGTTGCCGGTATTGACGCTATTGCTGGTATGGGGGCCAGGGTTTCAGTGGCATGGCGGTTCGGCGTTGGTGGCCGGTATTTATGTCGGTCTGTTTGAGATGGGTATCGCATTTATTTTGTGGCAGCTTGCGGTTCACAAGGTGTCACGCACCGCCAAGGTCTCAAACCTGATATTTCTTTCCCCGCCTGTCTCGCTTTTGTTACTGTTTGTAGTCGTTGGTGAGTCGATTTATCCTTCAACCTTGGTGGGCCTGGTGCTTATTCTGGCAGGGTTAGGCTGGCAACAAACGCGTAGATCATAGGGTTAAGCCTTTTTTATCAGTCTTGTAAACCAATGCTTTGGCTTTTGGTTTACATATTCCTGTCTACTTAATAAGAAATTTATTGCATTAGGTTTTGTAAGTAATGTAATTTTGTTTTACGATAATTTACATTAATATTTCTGACGTAACCTATGTGTTATAAGCTATAAAGAGCAAATACATCATCAGGGTGCTTAAGCTCTTATGACGAGTAACGTGGACACGCAAGGCTCTAGAGCTTAGCACCACCAGGGTATGGAAACCGGGAATGGATGCGCCACCTGAACATAACGAGTGTTAGGAGAGTCCCGCGATAAAAAAATAACGTATCGATTGCTATCGGTGATTGCGGTGGTTTTGCTGCAGTCGCTGTCTCATATTCCATGAGGGGACCACAGATGAAAAAACTCAGCTACACCAACGGGCTTTACCAACGGTTTGGCTTGGCACGTATCATTCAGGCGGCCGCTTTCGGCACCAGCCTGACACTCCTTCCGCTCGGTCAGGCGATGGCACAATCGCTTCCATCCGATATGGCCATTCCGGGTTCATCCAATCTGCAAGAGACTGTCCAGCAGGCGATCACCCAGAATCCCGAAGTCAACGCGGCGTTCCGCGCCTTCAATGCGGCGGGTTACGACCGGGATGAGGCCTGGGGCGGTTACCTGCCAAGCGTGGATGCCACTGCTGGCGTAGGCCGCGAGTCCGTCGAAGGTGATGGCCGCGGTAGTTATGACACTGATTACGTGCAGCTCGAGTTGACCCAAATGGTCTACGACGGTTTTGCGACGGCCGGACGGGTAGAGCAACTGGACCGGGCAGAACTGGTACGTTACTACGAGCTATTGGGCGCCAGTGAAAACGTCGCTCTGGAAGCGACCAGGGCTTACGCTGATGTGCTGCGCTATCGTGAGCTGGTGCGCCTGGCTCAGGATAATTACCGCCAGCACATGCGGGTCTACGATCAGATCGAAGAGCGTGCGCTGTCCGGCGCAGGCCGCGGTGTTGATCTTGAGCAGATTACCGGTCGTGTCGCGCTGGCCGAATCCAACCTGCTGACTGAAGCCTCAAATCTGCATGATGTCTCGGCGCGCTATAACCGCATCGTCGGCGACCTGCCGGTAGAAAACCTGGCCCCCACGCCGGCATTAGAAGACGAGCTACCCAGCTCGGTGCAAGAGGCGGTCAACCTTGCCTTTGAAGGCAACCCCGACTTCCATGCCGCCATTGAAGACATTGCGGCGTCGCGGGCGGAGCAGGACATTGCAGAAGCCGGCTTTCATCCGCGGTTGGATATCGTAGGACGCACCGGCAGCAACAACGATGATTCTGCGGCAATCGGTCGTCGTGACCAGAGCAGCATCGAGCTGGTAGCCAGCATGAACCTTTATCGGGGTGGCTCGGATCTGGCCTCATTCCGGGCAGCGAGTGAACGCATCGAGGAAGCCGTTGAAAATCGCGAGCTGGCTTGCCGCAACGTTCGTCAAACGACCCAGATCGCCTACGGGGACACCCAGCGGTTGCGCGAGCAGATGCAGTACCTGAATCAGCATCGCCAGTCCATTGACCGGGTTCGCGGCGCTTATCAGCAGCAGTTCGATATCGGCGAGCGCACCCTGCTCGACGTGTTGGACAGCGAAAACGAGTTCTTCGAAGCCAGCCGAGCCTACGTGAACGCTCAGTATGATGTTGCCATTGCCGACGCCGAGACGCTGGCTTCAATGGGGCACCTGATGCGCACCCTGGATGTATCACGCGCCGACATGCCGAGCCTTTCAGACCTGGATAGCGATGGCGTCCAGATTGACGCCGAGGCTATCTGCCCGACTCAAGCGCCTGCCAACTATACGCTGGAGGATCTGGTAGGTAGTACCGGTAATGATCCGTCTTCGGGTGTCAGTACAGTGCGCTCGTTTGATGTTTGATGGGGATCGCGCCATTGATTCGCTTTCGGTCGCTGACGTTTCGGGCAATCCCTCGGAGCGTCCTTCAGCGTTCTCGGACGAGATCGTTGACACCACCCCTGCGAATGCAAACTCATTTCTTCAGGTAGCGGCCCTCAGCAGCCAGTCATCGGCCGCTGAGCTGCAAAGAGAACTTGAAGGTCAGTTGAACATGCCAACTCGCGTGGTTGACGGTGGTGGTCTTTACCGTGTTCAGGTAGGCACCACCCCTGATGCAGTATCAGGCTTTCGCCGCCAGTTGAGCGATATGGGGTATGATGAAGCGTTTCCTGTCAGCAGTTAAGTAAGAGGATGGCGCTGTAGGTTGTTTCGCGTTCTTTCAGTTTTCGTTACACAAGAACGCGAGACAGCATCGCTGGGCGCACTAATCTAAGCAGGTCGCATTTATGATTTGGGGTATGTGTGTCTAACGAAAAAGACGTAGCATCAGACGAACCATCTACTCGAACCGATACAGATGAGCTTCTTGAATGCTTGATCGCTGTGGCATCCATTCATCACCACGATGCCACACGAGAAGCGCTGACTGCCGGTCTCCCACTAGAGGAAGGCAGGCTGACGCCCGGCGTGTTGGGGCGTGCAGCGGCGCGCGCTGACCTGACGGCTCGGCTGGTCAAATCACGCCTGTCGCAGCTGAACCCCGCCCTGTTTCCAGCGATTCTGCTCCTGGAATCGGGGCGCGCCTGTGTGCTGCTCAACCTGGACATTAAAAATGGCCAGGCGGAAGTCATTTTCCCCGAGCTGGGCGAGGCAAGCTCCATTGTCAGCCTGGTCGGCCTTCAGGACGCCTACAGCGGCCAGTCGGCCTATGTCAGGCCCAAGTTCCGCTTTGATGCGCGTGGCCCCGAGGTCAAGAAGCAGCGCTCGCGGCACTGGTTCTGGGGCGTTATCCGCGAAAACCGCAAGCTTTACCGCGATGTATTGATCGGCTCGGCGGTGATCAACCTGTTTGCTGTGGCCATGCCCCTGTTCGTGATGAACGTTTACGACCGGGTAGTCCCCAACGCGGCCACCGAGACGCTCTGGGTGCTGGCCGTCGGCATCTTTATCGTGCTGTGTTTCGACCTGGCGCTACGCCTGATGCGCAATGCCTTTGTCGACCTGGCCGCCAGCCGTGCCGATGTGAAACTGACCTCAAGCATCATGTCACGGGTGCTCGGCATGCGCATGGAATCCAAGCCAGCGTCAACAGGCTCCTTTACCGCCACGCTGCAATCCTTTGAATCCGTGCGGGCGTTTATCGGCTCTGCCACCATCGTGGCGCTCGTGGATCTGCCTTTTGTCATTCTGTTTGCCTCGATTATCGCGCTGATTGGGGTGCCGCTGGTGATTCCCATTGTGGTCGGCGCGGTGTTCGTTTTCCTTTATGCACTGGCCGCGCAGAGTAAGCTGCACGAGCTCTCTGAAACCACCTGGCGCATCGGCGCCCAGCGCAATGCCACCCTGGTGGAGTCCGTCGGCAACCTGGAAACCGTCAAGGCGCTGCGCAGCGAAAGCCGTTTACAGGGCATGTGGGAAAGGGCGTCGGCGTTTCTTTCCCGTACGGCGGCCCAGTTGCGCCTGGTCAGCTCGTCCGTCACCAGTGTGGCGCTATGGACACAGCATACGGTGGCGGTGGCGATCATCATTATCGGTGTCTACATGATCATCGAAGGTGATTTGACCCAGGGCGGGCTGATCGCCGCTTACCTGCTATCTTCCCGGGCAATGGCGCCAATCAGTCAGGCGGCGGGGTTGATGGCCCAATACCACCAATCATCCACGGCGCTCGAGTCACTCAACGAGGTGATGGACAAGCCTACCGAGCGCGTTGAGGGAAAGGCCTATATCAACCGTCCCGTGGTGCAGGGCGATATCAAATTCGACGGCGTCAGCCTGAGCTACCCGGAGGCAGAGCGTAGCGCGCTCAACGACGTGAGTTTCCGGCTCAAGCCGGGTGAGAAGGTCGCCCTGATCGGTCGTATCGGTTCGGGCAAATCAACCCTCAGCAAGCTGTTGCTGGCGCTTTACCAGCCCACTGGCGGTGCCATCTTCCTGGATGATGTCGACATACGCCAGTTCGACCCCATGCAGCTGCGGCGGCACATCGGCTACGTGCCCCAGGATATCGCGCTGTTTTTCGGTACCCTGCGCGAGAACATCGTCGCCGGAGCAGGCAGCGAGGGCGTTGATGACGAGGCACTGCTCGAGGCTGTCCGATTGAGCGGCCTTGAGTCACTGGTCAAGTCACATCCTCACGGGCTTGATCTGCCGGTCGGCGAGGGCGGCAATATGCTCTCCGGTGGTCAGCGTCAATCGGTCGCCATTGCGCGTGCGCTGGTGAACAGTCCGAGCGTGCTGCTGCTCGACGAACCCACCAGCGCGATGGACCACGCCAGCGAAGAGGTGCTGAAGAAAAACCTGACGCGTTTCAGTCAAGAAAAAACCATGGTGATCGTTACCCACCGCACCTCGCTGCTCTCGCTTGTCGACCGCATTATCGTGATGGACGCGGGCAAAGTGGTTGCCGATGGCCCGCGCGAGCAAGTCGTCGAAGCCTTGCGTAAAGGCCAGGTCGGGAGGGCGAGCTAATGGCGAAAAAACGTAAATCCGCCGAACAGCAGGGCTTTGAAGCGCTGGGCCGGTTCAGTGAGAAGGGCGGCAAACCCTTTCGCCCGTTCATGGACCGGTTGTTTTCCAAGCGTGTCACGTCAGCCCATATAAATCGGGACTGGGCCAGTGATGCCGACTGGGCGCGCATGCAACAGGACCCCCTCCGCGCACGCGGATTTCTCTACGGCATCGTGCTGGCCATCATCGCGCTGCTTGTCTGGGCTTCTTTTGCGGAAATTGACGAAGTCACCCGTGGCCAGGGCCGCGTCATTCCCGCCCAACAGCTGCAGCGCGTCCAGTCATTTGACGGCGGCGTGGTCGAGGAAATCCTTGTCCAGGAAGGCGAGATGGTCGAAGCGGGCGAGGTCATCATGCGCATCGACCCCACTCGCTTTGTCTCCGATTTTCGTGAGAACCGGGTGCAGGCCCAGGCGCTAAAAGCCCGAGCCGAGCGGCTGCGTGCCCTGGTGACGGACACTGACTTCTCGCCAGGCGAGGAGCTGCTGGAAAAAGCGCCACTCGCCGTTTCGCAAGAGCGTGAAGCCTATCAAAGTAGCCTATACGAATTACGCCAGCAGGAAGCCGTTATTCGCGACCGCATCCGCCAACGTGAAGCCGAGCTGCGCGAGGCAAAACTACGGCGCGATACCGCCAGCCGGGAGTTGCAAATGGCCAGTGAGGAGCTTCAGCTCACGCGGCCTCTGCTATCCTCCGGCGCCGTATCGGAAGTCGAAGTGCTGCGTCTGGAGCGCGAAGTTTCCCGTAACCGCGGCGAGCGCGATCAGGCCAATGCCGCCATTGAGCGGCTCGAAGCCGCCGTTGAGGAAAGTGAGTCGCAGTTGCGTGAACTGGGCGCTGAACGGCGTAGCCAGTGGCGCAACGACCTGTCCGATACGCTGAGTGAAATTGCCGCGTTGGATGAAGGCAGTTCGGGCCTGGAGAATCGCGTGCAGCTTGCCGATATTCGCTCGCCAGTGAAAGGGGTCGTGCAAACCCTGCACATCACGACCATCGGTGGCGTTGCTCAAGCCGGGCAGGAAGTCGTCGATATTATTCCTACCGATGACCGGCTATTGGTTGAAGCGCGCATTGCACCCCAGGATATCGCTTTCCTCACCCCTGGGCAGGAGGCAACCGTCAAGCTGACGGCCTACGACTATTCCCAGTATGGCGGTTTAAAGGCCGAGCTCGAAAACATCAGTGCTGACACGATTACCGATGACGATGACAACACCTTTTATCGCGTAAAGGTACGTACCGAACAGGGTGAGATCAATAACGAAGACATGGACATCATTCCCGGCATGACGGCCCAGGTGGATATCATGACCGGCAAGCGTACGGTGATGGAGTTTCTCCTGAAACCTGTCCTGCGTGCGTGGAATAATTCATTAGGGGAACGCTGATGAACCACCTTTTTGTCACACAAGACCAGGCGTTGATGCCCCGCTGGCAAGCCGCCTTTGCCGAGGCTGAGTGCGTTACTGTTGAGCAGGCCGAGGCGCGGGCGGATGCTGACACCCTGGTGTGGTTATTAAAAGAAGAGCATGGCAATGAAGAGTCTTCTCTCGTGCGCCGCCTGTCCCAGCGTGCCACCGTTGTGGTGCTGTCGATGATGCCGGAAAACGGCGCGGCGATGGAGGCGCTTCAACAAGGCGCAAGAGGCTACGCCCACGCGCTGAGCCCCGCCGATTCGCTAAAGCAAATCGCCACGGTGGTAATGAACCAGGGGATCTGGGTACCGGCCGAACTGATGGCGCAAGTCATGGGCAGCACCTGGCGGCTACTCAAGGGAGACGAACAGGTTCAATCATCGGTGTTGGAAGTACTGACTCAACGTGAGCGCGAAGTAGCGTTGGCAGTGGCCAAGGGAGCCAGCAATAAAGTCGTGGCCCGAGAACTCGATATAACGGAAAGAACCGTCAAAGCTCACTTGACCGCTATCTTTGCCAAGCTCGATATCCATGACCGGTTACAACTGATCATCAAGCTGACCGGGAAAGGCGCATCAGCAAAGGCAAACGAGACTCTCAGTTACTCCACCTCAAAGTAGTCAGCCAGTAGCAAGCGGCTATAACCTCTTTGGCGGATAGCAATCTGTCAGCCTTGACGCCCAGCTATCTAGCCCTTTTCTATGCCGCTGGGGCGATTTAAAGCCCCCCAGTACGTATGAAGTACCTACCGAAATAGTCCCCCATCCTGTACCACGGTCCAATACTAAGCTTTCCCAGTCTGGCCTAGTGTGACTATCAATATAAAACCTTATTTCTGTTGTTAGAGGATGACTCCTATGAGCATTGCAACCGTTGTTACCATTACCGGTCAGGCCTGGGCACGCGATCCTGACGGTAACCTGCGCGAACTGGCTGTTGGTGATGTTCTTCAGGAAGGTGAAACGCTCGTCACCTCTACCAATGGCAGTGTGCAACTTGATTTTGACGACGGTCTGCCTCCGACGCTGATCGGCGGCAACGAAGAAGTCGCGATCACCAATGACGTGGATGCCGAAAACGCCCCGACGGAAGAAGAAACCGTTGCCCAAGACAGCGAGATAGAAACGTTGCTGTCTGTATTGGAAGAAGAAGACGGCGACATCCTTGAACTCCTTGAAGCAACCGCCGCAGGCGGTGGTGCTGCCGGTGGTGGCGGCGGCGGTGGCGCCGACTTCGTCCAGCTCGCGCGCATCGAAGAGTCTGTTCAAGGGCTGCAGTTTGAGTATGCAGGTGGTGTGGATGGTGGCCCGCCTGCGGTTGAGTTTGCCGAAGCTCCTGTCGAAGACGATGCAGCTGCTGAAGACGATGAGCCTGGACTACAGGGCATTATTACGCTGAGTATGCCAGAGCAGGTTACAGAAGCCGATGAAATCACCGTCACTGCATCAGTCGACAACGCACCAGAAACCGATTTGGTCATTACCCTCAGTAATGGCCAGCAAATAACTATTGTGGCGGGAGCCACCAGTGGCGATGTGACCTTCTCTACCCGTGATGACGACGCTTTCCAGCAGGGCGGTCAGCCTATCGATCTAAGTATCGCCGGTACCTCCGGCGGTAACTATGAGTCGTTGGACACCAGCAGCACGGGTAGTGTCAATGTGGTGGACGACAATGATGTCACCACCGTCACCCTGGAAGTCCCGGAACAAGTCACTGAGGCCGGTGATATTACGGTCACCGCCCGCGTGGACAATGCTCCAGAAACCGATCTGGTGATCACGCTAAGCAACGAGCAACAGATCACGATCGTTGCCGGTGCCACAGAAGGTAGCGTGACGTTCGACAGTCGTAACGACGATGTCTTCCTTCAGGGTGCAGAGAGCCAGACCCTGAGCATCGCCTCCACTGAGGGTGGTAACTACGAAGCGCTTGATACCAGCGCCGAAGCCACAGTGACGACGGTTGACGACAACGACACCGTCACCGCCACGCTGACGGCGGACACCGACAGTGTCGCCGAAGGCGGCGAAGTCACCTACAGCGTGACCCTGACCGGTCCGGAAGGCGCCGACCTCGGTGCCCACAACGGCCTCGAGTTCCGCCTGGCTGACGGCTCCATCGTTAACATCGCCGCCGGTCAAGTGAGTGGCAGCACCACCGTGACCGCCGGCGACGACGCCTTCGTGGGCGGTCAGGAGACCCTGACCAACAGCATCACCGAGATCGTGGGCGACAGCGACAGCGAGTTCGAAGACCTGGCCACCGCCGGTGAGACCAGCGTCACCGTGACCGACGAACCCGGCACGCCGGGCGAACCGGGCGAGCCCAACGACGGCGACCCGATCACCCTCAGCATCGCACCGACCTCGGCGCAGTTCACCGAAGCCCAGGCGCAGACCTTCACGGTCAGCCTGAGCGAAGCGGTCGACCGTGACGTCGAAGTCACCCTGGACGGCGGCAACACCGTCACCATCGAACAGGGCGAGACCGAAGTCACCTACACCCGCGAGCCCCAAGGCGACGACGTGTTCGTTGACGGCGAGACCGTTGAAGTCGCGCTGGAAGGCGCCGCGGCCACTGACGGCACCGCGTTTGAAAACCTCACCCTGGGCGAGGCCGCCGAAGCCGAGATCGTCGACACCATCGACACCGTCACCGCCACGCTGAGTGCGGACACCGACAGCGTCGCCGAAGGCGGCGAAGTCACCTACAGCGTGACCCTGAGCGGTCCGGAAGGCGCCGACCTCGGTGCCCACAACGGCCTCGAGTTCCGCCTGGCTGACGGCTCCATCGTTAACATCGCCGCCGGTCAAGTGAGTGGCAGCACCACCGTGACCGCCGGCGACGACGCCTTCGTGGGCGGTCAGGAGACCCTGACCAACAGCATCACCGAGATCGTGGGCGACAGCGACAGCGAGTTCGAAGACCTGGCCACCGCCGGTGAGACCAGCGTCACCGTGACCGACGAACCCGGCACGCCGGGCGAACCGGGCGAGCCCAACGACGGCGACCCGATCACCCTCAGCATCGCACCGACCTCGGCGCAGTTCACCGAAGCCCAGGCGCAGACCTTCACGGTCAGCCTGAGCGAAGCGGTCGACCGTGACGTCGAAGTCACCCTGGACGGCGGCAACACCGTCACCATCGAACAGGGCGAGACCGAAGTCACCTACACCCGCGAGCCCCAAGGCGACGACGTGTTCGTTGACGGCGAGACCGTTGAAGTCGCGCTGGAAGGCGCCGCGGCCACTGACGGCACCGCGTTTGAAAACCTCACCCTGGGCGAGGCCGCCGAAGCCGAGATCGTCGACACCATCGACACCGTCACCGCCACGCTGAGTGCGGACACCGACAGCGTCGCCGAAGGCGGCGAAGTCACCTACAGCGTGACCCTGAGCGGTCCGGAAGGCGCCGACCTCGGTGCCCACAACGGCCTCGAGTTCCGCCTGGCTGACGGCTCCACGGTCACCATTGCCGCCGGTCAAGTGAGTGGCAGCACCACCGTGACCGCCGGCGACGACGCCTTCGTGGGCGGTCAGGAGACCCTGACCAACAGCATCACCGAGATCGTGGGCGACAGCGACAGCGAGTTCGAAGACCTGGCCACCGCCGGTGAGACCAGCGTCACCGTGACCGACGAACCCGGCACGCCGGGCGAACCGGGCGAGCCCAACGACGGCGACCCGATCACCCTCAGCATCGCACCGACCTCGGCGCAGTTCACCGAAGCCCAGGCACAGACCTTCACGGTCAGCCTGAGCGAAGCGGTCGACCGTGACGTCGAAGTCACCCTGGACGGCGGCAACACCGTCACCATCACCGCCGGGGCGACCGAAACCACCTACACCCGCGAGCCCCAAGGCGACGACGTGTTCGTTGACGGCGAGACCGTTGAAGTCGCGCTGGAAGGCGCCGCGGCCACTGACGGCACCGCGTTTGAAAACCTCACCCTGGGCGAGGCCGCCGAAGCCGAGATCGTCGACACCATCGACACCGTCACCGCCACGCTGAGTGCGGACACCGACAGCGTCGCCGAAGGCGGCGAAGTCACCTACAGCGTGACCCTGAGCGGTCCGGAAGGCGCCGACCTCGGTGCCCACAACGGCCTCGAGTTCCGCCTGGCTGACGGCTCCACGGTCACCATTGCCGCCGGTCAAGTGAGTGGCAGCACCACCGTGACCGCCGGCGACGACGCCTTCGTGGGCGGTCAGGAGACCCTGACCAACAGCATCACCGAGATCGTGGGCGACAGCGACAGCGAGTTCGAAGACCTGGCCACCGCCGGTGAGACCAGCGTCACCGTGACCGACGAACCCGGCACGCCGGGCGAACCGGGCGAGCCCAACGACGGCGACCCGATCACCCTCAGCATCGCACCGACCTCGGCGCAGTTCACCGAAGCCCAGGCGCAGACCTTCACGGTCAGCCTGAGCGAAGCGGTCGACCGTGACGTCGAAGTCACCCTGGACGGCGGCAACACCGTCACCATCGAACAGGGCGAGACCGAAGTCACCTACACCCGCGAGCCCCAAGGCGACGACGTGTTCGTTGACGGCGAGACCGTTGAAGTCGCGCTGGAAGGCGCCGCGGCCACTGACGGCACCGCGTTCGAAAACCTCACCCTGGGTGAGGCCGCCGAAGCCGAGATCGTCGACACCATCGACACCGTCACCGCCACGCTGACGGCGGACACCGACAGCGTCGCCGAAGGCGGCGAAGTCACCTACAGCGTGACCCTGAGCGGTCCGGAAGGCGCCGACCTCGGTGCCCACAACGGCCTCGAGTTCCGCCTGGCTGACGGCTCCACGGTCACCATTGCCGCCGGTCAAGTGAGTGGCAGCACCACCGTGACCGCCGGCGACGACGCCTTCGTGGGCGGTCAGGAGACCCTGACCAACAGCATCACCGAGATCGTGGGCGACAGCGACAGCGAGTTCGAAGACCTGGCCACCGCCGGTGAGACCAGCGTCACCGTGACCGACGAACCCGGCACGCCGGGCGAACCGGGCGAGCCCAACGACGGCGACCCGATCACCCTCAGCATCGCACCGACCTCGGCGCAGTTCACCGAAGCCCAGGCGCAGACCTTCACGGTCAGCCTGAGCGAAGCGGTCGACCGTGACGTCGAAGTCACCCTGGACGGCGGCAACACCGTCACCATCGAACAGGGCGAGACCGAAGTCACCTACACCCGCGAGCCCCAAGGCGACGACGTGTTCGTTGACGGCGAGACCGTTGAAGTCGCGCTGGAAGGCGCCGCGGCCACTGACGGCACCGCGTTTGAAAACCTCACCCTGGGTGAAGCCGCCGAAGCCGAGATCGTCGACACCATCGACACCGTCACCGCCACGCTGAGTGCGGACACCGACAGCGTCGCCGAAGGCGGCGAAGTCACCTACAGCGTGACCCTGAGCGGTCCGGAAGGCGCCGACCTCGGTGCCCACAACGGCCTCGAGTTCCGCCTGGCTGACGGCTCCACGGTCACCATTGCCGCCGGTCAAGTGAGTGGCAGCACCACCGTGACCGCCGGCGACGACGCCTTCGTGGGCGGTCAGGAGACCCTGACCAACAGCATCACCGAGATCGTGGGCGACAGCGACAGCGAGTTCGAAGACCTGGCCACCGCCGGTGAGACCAGCGTCACCGTGACCGACGAACCCGGCACGCCGGGCGAACCGGGCGAGCCCAACGACGGCGACCCGATCACCCTCAGCATCGCACCGACCTCGGCGCAGTTCACCGAAGCCCAGGCGCAGACCTTCACGGTCAGCCTGAGCGAAGCGGTCGACCGTGACGTCGAAGTCACCCTGGACGGCGGCAACACCGTCACCATCGAACAGGGCGAGACCGAAGTCACCTACACCCGCGAGCCCCAAGGCGACGACGTGTTCGTTGACGGCGAGACCGTTGAAGTCGCGCTGGAAGGCGCCGCGGCCACTGACGGCACCGCGTTTGAAAACCTCACCCTGGGCGAGGCCGCCGAAGCCGAGATCGTCGACACCATCGACACCGTCACCGCCACGCTGAGTGCGGACACCGACAGCGTCGCCGAAGGCGGCGAAGTCACCTACAGCGTGACCCTGAGCGGTCCGGAAGGCGCCGACCTCGGTGCCCACAACGGCCTCGAGTTCCGCCTGGCTGACGGCTCCACGGTCACCATTGCCGCCGGTCAAGTGAGTGGCAGCACCACCGTGACCGCCGGCGACGACGCCTTCGTGGGCGGTCAGGAGACCCTGACCAACAGCATCACCGAGATCGTGGGCGACAGCGACAGCGAGTTCGAAGACCTGGCCACCGCCGGTGAGACCAGCGTCACCGTGACCGACGAACCCGGCACGCCGGGCGAACCGGGCGAGCCCAACGACGGCGACCCGATCACCCTCAGCATCGCACCGACCTCGGCGCAGTTCACCGAAGCCCAGGCGCAGACCTTCACGGTCAGCCTGAGCGAAGCGGTCGACCGTGACGTCGAAGTCACCCTGGACGGCGGCAACACCGTCACCATCGAACAGGGCGAGACCGAAGTCACCTACACCCGCGAGCCCCAAGGCGACGACGTGTTCGTTGACGGCGAGACCGTTGAAGTCGCGCTGGAAGGCGCCGCGGCCACTGACGGCACCGCGTTCGAAAACCTCACCCTGGGTGAGGCCGCCGAAGCCGAGATCGTCGACACCATCGACACCGTCACCGCCACGCTGACGGCGGACACCGACAGCGTCGCCGAAGGCGGCGAAGTCACCTACAGCGTGACCCTGAGCGGTCCGGAAGGCGCCGACCTCGGTGCCCACAACGGCCTCGAGTTCCGCCTGGCTGACGGCTCCACGGTCACCATTGCCGCCGGTCAAGTGAGTGGCAGCACCACCGTGACCGCCGGCGACGACGCCTTCGTGGGCGGTCAGGAGACCCTGACCAACAGCATCACCGAGATCGTGGGCGACAGCGACAGCGAGTTCGAAGACCTGGCCACCGCCGGTGAGACCAGCGTCACCGTGACCGACGAACCCGGCACGCCGGGCGAACCGGGCGAGCCCAACGACGGCGACCCGATCACCCTCAGCATCGCACCGACCTCGGCGCAGTTCACCGAAGCCCAGGCGCAGACCTTCACGGTCAGCCTGAGCGAAGCGGTCGACCGTGACGTCGAAGTCACCCTGGACGGCGGCAACACCGTCACCATCGAACAGGGCGAGACCGAAGTCACCTACACCCGCGAGCCCCAAGGCGACGACGTGTTCGTTGACGGCGAGACCGTTGAAGTCGCGCTGGAAGGCGCCGCGGCCACTGACGGCACCGCGTTTGAAAACCTCACCCTGGGCGAGGCCGCCGAAGCCGAGATCGTCGACACCATCGACACCGTCACCGCCACGCTGAGTGCGGACACCGACAGCGTCGCCGAAGGCGGCGAAGTCACCTACAGCGTGACCCTGAGCGGTCCGGAAGGCGCCGACCTCGGTGCCCACAACGGCCTCGAGTTCCGCCTGGCTGACGGCTCCACGGTCACCATTGCCGCCGGTCAAGTGAGTGGCAGCACCACCGTGACCGCCGGCGACGACGCCTTCGTGGGCGGTCAGGAGACCCTGACCAACAGCATCACCGAGATCGTGGGCGACAGCGACAGCGAGTTCGAAGACCTGGCCACCGCCGGTGAGACCAGCGTCACCGTGACCGACGAACCCGGCACGCCGGGCGAACCGGGCGAGCCCAACGACGGCGACCCGATCACCCTCAGCATCGCACCGACCTCGGCGCAGTTCACCGAAGCCCAGGCGCAGACCTTCACGGTCAGCCTGAGCGAAGCGGTCGACCGTGACGTCGAAGTCACCCTGGACGGCGGCAACACCGTGACCATCGAACAGGGCGAGACCGAAGTCACCTACACCCGCGAGCCCCAAGGCGACGACGTGTTCGTTGACGGCGAGACCGTTGAAGTCGCGCTGGAAGGCGCCGCGGCCAGCGACGGCACCGCGTTTGAAAACCTCACCCTGGGCGAGGCCGCCGAAGCCGAGATCGTCGACACCATCGACACTACAACTCTCACATTGAACGATGTGACAGTAGACGAGGGAACTGGCACCGCCACGATCTCCGCCACACTCAGCAACGCGGCGAGCCAAGAGTTCACCGTTACGCTGAGTAATGGAGAGACCATCACGTTTGCTGAAGGTGCCACCGAAGGTACCTCGACACCGTTTGATATCCAGGGTGATGACGTTTACGAGGATGAGGAAAGCTACGAGGTCAGTGTGACCGATCAAGGCGATCACAACTTTGAGGACCTTGATACCAGTGACACTGCTACGGTTGAAGTCAACGATACCATCGACACCACCGATGTCAGCATCAACGCGATTGTGACGAAAACGTCCGTCATTAATGTCGGAAACGTTGATAACACCGATAGCTTTACCGTAACGGCCTCTAGGCCTAACGGTGATGAAGGGACTATTTCAAAAGTTACAGGAACTGACCATGATGGCTTTGGTGTGGTCGGTGCCACGACTGGCGGGGCTGCTAACAGCGAGCTTGGTTATAGTAATGAAGGTAGCGAAAAGGTCGTTGTTGACTTCAATAATGAGGTGAAAAACTTCGACGTTCAGTTCGCTTGGCGTAACAACAACGAAAGAGCAAAAGTAGAGTTCTTTGATAAAGATGGAAACTCTGTTGGCTCTGCGATCGTTTCGGGTGGCGGTACCTCAACCGAAGCCTTTGTTACCTACTACGATGCCAATGGAGACGAAACCAGGACAGAGCGAGCGCCGGGTGGCTCTGACCGTGTGGATAATGCTTACACCTTTGAGCCGGGAAGTGGCGAAACCTTTACAACTGCAGAGTTCTCTGCCGTTGGTTACGATGATGACTACCTGATCCACTCGATCGCCTATAAAGAAGTAATGAATGGCGAAGCAACCAGTATAGGCGGTGCCTCTGAGGTTACCTTTGAAATCGAGACGTCCAATCCGCCCGATGAAAGTCAGTTCGACTTCATTGATACCTTCCCTACGGCCACTGTCAATATTGGCGGCCAAGAGTATACGGTCAATCTTGATCGTAACGGCAAGGGCAGTGTTGCGGTTGAAACAGATGGCCAAAGCGACCTTACTGCTGAGGTTGTCAGCGTCAATGGTAACTTTGAGAACGTGGACGTGCCTGTCAGCCTGACGCTGTACAAGGGTGATCTTGAAACCGCGAATAACGGTGATAACGCCGTTCAGGCCGGTCAAGGTGACGACATTGTATTGGCTGATTTGGGCGGCAACAAAATCGTTACCACTCCTGGGCAGGACTATAATGTCTCGCTGATTGTGGATTCTTCAGGCAGTATCGCCAATCAGTTAACAATGCTGAAGAATGCACTTAATAAGCTGGCTGACCAACTTGTCAATCACGATGGAGCCATAAACTTCCAGCTTGTCAGCTTTGACAGCAATGCTGAAACGTTATTGACGCTGAATGACATTACGAATACTGATGATACTCTCAGCACGATTCAGTCGGCTATACAAGGCCTGGATGCAGATGGTGGTACGAACTATGAGGCCGCTTTTGCACAAGCCAAACAGTGGTTTGATGGTCAAAGTAACGGCTATGAGAACCTGTCTTTCTTCCTGACGGATGGTGATCCAACCTATCATCTCGATGCATCGGGTAATCCCACCAGTGATGGTGGCGGTTCGCAAACCAGCCAAGCTAATTTGCAAAACGCAATTGACGCCTTCGCACCGCTTTCCAACATCAGCACTGTGCATGCTATTGGATTAGGGAGCAATAACGTCAACGAAGAGTACCTTAGATTCTTCGATAATACCGATGTGGCAGGACAAGGGTCTGTCCAGTTCGGTAAGTCAGACTTAACTCTGGCGGATTTTGAAGGAACAAATGATCCACTAGACCAGGGAAATGCCTGGAATAAACTAGCAGGAAGCGACAATGAAGGTGCTGTCAGAACAGATATAGGTAATTTCCTGACAATTGAAGACTCTCCTGGGGGAGTGGCTACCCTTGCCGCCAGCGATACTTTTGAAGTCAGTATCGATGGAAGTCAAGTTGCGTTTGATTATCGTACCTTCGACTCGCACAACAAAGATGAATTTAGTTGGAAACTCCAAAAACAAGGTGGCTCAGGATGGGAGGATGTTAGTGGTTTTAATCAATTAGAGAGGTCAGATTGGAAAGGCGTTCAAAGTGATGAATTGTCAACAGGAAGCTATCGATTGGTCTTCCAAGTTGATGATGATAGTCATAACCGGTACTCCGACCTCGATATTGACAATATCAAGTTGATATCGCCTAACTTAGTAAGCGGGCAGGTGGGTGAACCAACAGTGATCGATACTGCTGCAGAACTGGACAACGTTCTTGAAGGAGGCTCCACTGACACCGAACTGGCCGAGTTGGGCGATGACGTTGTCAATGGTGGCGATGGCAACGACATCATCTTTGGGGATGCCATCAACACCGATGCCCTGGACTGGGAAGGGCGTGAACTGCCTGACGGTTCAGGCATGAAAGCCCTGAAAGAATACCTGAAGGTCAGCAATGAGGGAGAAGAACCTACCGAGCAGCAGCTGTATGACTACATCAAGGCTGGTAACGCCGAGCTGAACGTCGCAGGCGATACCCGCGGTGGAAATGATGAGTTGTACGGTGGCAGTGGAGACGACATTCTCTACGGCCAGGGCGGCAATGATCTGCTGGATGGTGGCGAAGGCAACGATACTCTCTTCGGCGGTGCAGGCGCTGACACCTTCGCATGGAACTTCGGCGATGAAGGTACCGAAGACCAACCTGCCGAGGATACTGTCAGGGACTTCAATGCCTCAGGTGACGGTGAAGGAGACACGCTGAACCTCTCCGACCTTCTTCAAGAGCGAGGTGATGATGAACTTGACGGTTACCTGCAAGCAACCGAGAACGAGGAAGGTGATACCGTGCTCCACGTCAGTACCAGTGGCAATCTTGGCCAAAATGGCCAAGGGGCGGATCAAATGATCACGCTGGATGGTGTGGCTTATGAGCAGAATGTTGTTCAAAACATGATCGATAACGGCAAGCTCGATATCGAGTAAGCCCGAACTACCCTAAGTGGCCCCGCTCGGTACCGCCGAGCGGGGCCTTTTGTTAGGCTAATTGATACTTAACTATCATGGCAGCTTGCTGCCACTGGGAGCGCCACCACATGTACGTCAACCGCGATAAACAGGGCGAGATCAGCCAGGTAAGCCGTACGGTAAGCGAGCACTGCAAGGAATACGTCTCACCGGAATCGGCGGAGCTACAGCGTTTTATCAACGCCGAAACCCATGAGGCTGCGCTGCTCAGGCAGTCGGATATGGAGTTTGTGCGGGTACTGGAAGACGTGATCACTCTGTTGATGGATCGGGGGATCATCCGCTTTACGGACCTGCCGGAAAAAGCCCAGGAAAAACTTCTGGACAGGCAGTCGCTGCGCAAACGCGTCAACGACGTAGGGCTGATCAGCGACGATGACAGCGACGTGATCTAACCGTCGCTCACGACATTAATCAGCGGCTTCCATGCCGCTGATTTCAATTCAAGCTGTCATCTTCGAGCTTACGGCGCTTTCACACCAGGCCCGGTAACCGCATCAAGCCCCAGGTCAAACAGTGTCTCGGCTTCTTCGGGGCGTTTAACGCCTTCGGCGATGGCCAGAATACCCAGCGAGTGGGCCAGGGTGGCCATGCCGCGCAGGATAGTCTGCTGGTCAAACGCCTGGTCGACGCCGCTGACCAGGCTGGCGTCAAACTTGAGGAACGCAAGCCCCAGGTCGTGAAGGTCGGCCAGGCGGGTAAATTCGCTACCCACGTGTTCCAGACCAATCCGCACACCGGTGTGCTGCAACTCGCGGCACAATAACCGGAAGCTTGCCAGGTCATGCAGCGCGGTGCTTTCGGGTAGCTCGATCCACAGCTTGCGGGCCGCCTCGGGGGCGTGCTCAAGCCGTTGGCGCAGCGCCTTGATAAACGCCATGTCGCTCACCGCGCGGCCGGAGAGGTTGATACCCAGCGGTAGCTGGTCGGTCTCGATAATGGCCAGCGCGCGCTCGGCAACGGCCAGGTCCAGCTTGTCTTCCAGCTGCAGACGGGCCACCCAGGGCATGAACAAGCCCGCACTCCGCCACTCGCCTGCTAACTCAAGGCGCGAGGGCGCCTCGTAATGCACCACTTCCTGACGGGCATTGACCACCGGGAAGCGAGCCAGCGCAACGCCAGCGTCCATCGACTGGATCAACGCTGACCGCCATGCTTCATGGGTCGTATACAGCGGCAAGCGCGCCTCGCCAGAAGCCACCACCAGCGCCATGTCACCACGGCCCTCGGCATCGGCGAGGGCGCCGTCAAGCGCTGCAAGCCGTTGAGAAGGCGTATCGCCGTGAGTGTACTCACTCAGCGCGGCGGGTAGCCGGAGCGGCGCGCCCACGGTATCGCGTAGCAGCGTCAGCTGATGCTTGAGGCTTTCACTGACGTGCTCGATATCCTGGGAGCCATGGACCACCACCAGGAAGTCACTGCCGTTCAAGCGGCCGACTTCACCGCCGCCCAGTTCATTGGCCAACTGCGCCAGATGGCTCACCAGCGCCCGCAATGCCGCATCGGTGGCCTGACGGCCCAGGCGCTCGTTGACCTCGGGCAGGTCGTCCACGCGCACCATAATCAACACGCCGCTGGCACGCTGTGAGTCACTTTCCAGGTTGCGCTGCAAATGCTCCAGCAGCGTCGTGCGGTTGGAGGCACCCGTGGTGGCATCCTCCTGCAAGCGGCGGCGCAACTGGTCGAGCTTGCCGGTTTCTTCGCTCAGCATGGTATGCACCGCCCCGGAGAGCGTGTTCATCGCCTGTACCACTTCGCGCAGCTCTAGCGTGCGCGGCTCTGAAGAAGTGGTAAAGCGGCGCGCACTGATGCTGCGTGCCTGGCTAACCACTTCCAGCAGCGGCCGACGGATGGTGCGCACAATCCACCAGGCCAGCAACAGGCTGATAGCACCGACCAGAGCAAACCAGGCAGTCATTTTCAGGGTGCTTTGCCACAGCGAACGGTAGGCGTAGTCGTGCTGGCTCGCGAGGGTCAGGGTGCCGTACTGGCTCCAGCCGTCCTGCACCACTGCCTGACCAGGGGAAACATCCAGGCGCACCAGATCAACAAACCAGCTGGGCACACCGTCGTCCAGCGGCTCGGCTTCGCGGCGCTGCATGATGTCACCCTGCGGCGAGCGCAGTTCAATCAAACGGTAATGCCCGGTATCAAACTGCGCGGATAGCAGCAGCTCGATGCTGACGTCATCTTTTTCCATCTGGGTCATGGAGAGTGCCAGCGCGTTGGCATTGTCGGCATTCTTGATTTGTACTTCCTGCTCAACGTAATCCTGCGTGGAGGTCACGCTCACTGCCAGACTGCCCACGAACGCCAACAGCAGTATCAGGATGACCGTCAGCCAAAGCTGCTTGATGAGAGACATATCCTATCCTCTTATATAAATCCTTGATCGCGCATGCGGTTAACCACGCTTTGCCAGCGTGAAAGCCGCGCGAGTGGGTCAGCCCGTGACTCCTGCGACCCCCCGGCCCACAAGCCGCTGCTGTTGAAACTGAAGACAGGGGTCAGGTCGTCGCGTTCCGAGGCCGGTCGAATGGATGGGATGATGTTATCCAGTACCAACGGCTCGGACGCCGGTGTTTGATAGTACCCAAGCACCATGTGCGCCTGGCTTTGCTGGGAACGGCCAATCCGTGCCCGAACATAAATCATGCGCAGCTTGTTGCCCGGCACACCCAGTTCCTTGAGCGTGATGTACTTGGCAATCGAGTAATCCTCGCAGTCACCTTCGCGCTTGCCCAGCATTTCCAGCGGCGTCGCCCAGTAATCTTCCTGGCCCCAGATGGAAATGTCATCCCGCCAGCGCACCTTGCGGTTGAAGAAGTCATTCACCTCGCGCATCTGGTCGCCAAGCCTTGCGCCGCGCAGCCGCTGGATCATGGCCAGCCACTCATCGATCAGCGTCACGCCCGCAGCCCCATGCGCCTGCTGCATCTTCTGGCGGATCCGCGCCGGGTTGAACGCCGAAGCCGTGGACGGCGCGCCAATCATCAGGCACAGCAACCCCGCGCCCAGCCCCGAGAGCACTTGCCGCCGCGATACCATCACGTTACCTGACCATCCATGGCGGCGCGAGATAGAAACCTGTTTTGAAGATGTTCAAGCTAATGGGGGTATCCTCATAGTGCCGTGTTAAAGCTTCACAATTTATATCGACAAAAGACGTTGCAACTTAATCGCGCCACGAAAAAAAAACAAGGCATGCACCCAGCCATTGTAGGAACCCGACTTCGTCGGGCGATCAAGTCATCTACCAGCACTCACCCTCGGCGCCATGATACCTTCCAGCTTATCCCACACGGTTTCCAGAATAATTGGCTGGGCCTCGGCGGTGGGGTGAATGCCGTCGTCCTGCATCAAGGCATCGTCGGTGGCTATGCCTTCCAGCAAAAACGGCACCAGCGTAACGCCGTAGGTGTCGGCGAGGTCATGATAAACGGTGGTAAACGCCTCCCGGTAGGCAGCGCCGTAGTTGGGCGGAATATCGATGCCCAGCAGCAGGACCTCGGCATCTGCGGCCTGGCTGGCCTCGATCATCGTCGCCAGGTTGGCCTGCATCTGCTGCGGCGGAAGGCCGCGCAACCCATCGTTGCCGCCCAGCTCCAGCAGAACAATATCCGGCTCGTGCTGTCCTAATAGGTCATCGAAACGCTGAACACCACCTGAAGTGGTTTCACCGCTGATACTTGCGTTGACGACGGTTGCCGCTTCCGGCAGCCGCTCTTCAAGCAAGGCCACCCAGCTTTCATCGCGCTCAATGTTATACGCCGCGCTCAGGCTATCGCCCATGACCAACAGGGTGGGGGCGGAGCCTGCGTCCGAGTCGACCGACTCAGCGTTGACTGGCCCGGCGACCAGGGTGGCTATCAGAACCCCCAGCCACAGGGTTAGTATGCGGTAATGTTCTCGCCATGCTGCTTTTTGCCAAGCTACAAGGATGCCACGCTTCATGTCTTACTCCTCTGCTGATTCCCCTGAGCCGACCGCCAAGGCGGATAGCCAACGCGTGCTTCATGCCGAACGTTTGACCAAAAGTGTCACCAGTGGCGAACGCACGCTGACCATCTTACACGACCTTTCGTTGAGCGTGGCAGCTGGAGAAAGCGTGGCCATTCTGGGCAAGAGCGGGGCGGGCAAATCTACCTTGCTGGGCCTGCTGGCTGGGCTGGATACCCCGACAGACGGCGAGCTCCACCTGTTCGGCCATCCGCTCAGCCGCCTGGATGAAGACGGCCGTGCCTCGCTGCGCGCAGGCCGCGTCGGCTTTGTGTTCCAGAATTTTCAGCTGCTGCCCACGCTAAGCGCGTTGGAAAACGTGCTGCTGCCGCTGGAACTCTCGCCCCGTGCCGGAGAAACCGACACCGCCGCCCAGTGGCTGACCCGCGTCGGGCTGGGTGAGCGTCAGGGCCATCTGCCCAAACAGCTTTCCGGCGGCGAGCAGCAGCGCGTGGCCATCGCCCGGGCGTTTGTCAGCGACCCGGAACTGGTCTTCGCCGACGAACCCACCGGCAACCTGGACCCGGACACCGGCGCGCAAATCATCGACCTGCTCTTCGAACTCAACCATCAGGCGGGCACCACCCTGATCCTGGTCACCCACGACCACGCCCTGGCTCGCCGTTGCGACCGCTGCCTGCGGCTGATCGACGGCCACCTTGACGCCTTCGATCCCCACACCCTTGCCAGCGACACGCTCGAAAGCCATGTCTCTAAAAGCGATGCCTCCAAAAACCATGAGGCCAAGACATGAGCAACCTCAACGCTCGGCTGGCCCTGCGTAGCCTGAAGCGCGACCTGCGTGCCGCCGATGTGCGCGCGCTGTTCGTGGCACTCATGCTCGCCGTGGCCGCCTCCACCATGATCGCGTTTTTCCTCGACCGCCTGGACCGCGGCCTGGAGCGCCAGGCCAGCCAGATGCTGGGCGGCGATGTGGTGCTGGAACAGCGCGACCCGTTCAGCGAAGAACTGCGCGCCCAACTGGAAGATGCCGGCTTTACACTGAGCGACCAGGTCGACCTGGTCTCGATGATCAGCCGCGACGACCGCTTCCAGCCCGCCAGCCTGAAAGCCGTGGACGATATCTACCCACATTACGGCAGCTCGCGGGTGGATCTGGGCAATGGCACCGAGCAAGTGGCCTCTGGTCCGTCAGCAGGTGAAGCCTGGGCCGATCCACGCCTCGCCCAACTGATCGACATCGAGATTGGCGACAGCGTTCAGGTCGGGCAGACAGAACTGACCATCAGCGGGATTATCGAGCGTGAGGCCGACCAGTCCGGCGGCTTCGGCAGCTTCAACCCCCGGCTGATGCTCAACACCGCCGACCTGGAGGCCACCGGGCTGGTCCAGGAAGGTTCCCGGGTCGAGTTTGAAATCCTCGCCGCCGGGCCACCCCAGGCGCTGGATGCCGTGCAAGGGCTGCTCGACGAGCTGCGCCGGGAGGGTGTTGAAGTAAGCGACGTGCGCGTCGACCAGCCACAGTTAGGCAATGCCCTGGAACGTGCCGAGAGCTACCTGGGCCTGGCCGGGCTTGCCGCCGTGCTGTTGGCAGGCGTGGCGGTGGCCATGTCCACCCGCCGTTATGTGGAACGTCATCTGGACACCGCCGCGCTGCTGCGTTGTTTCGGGGCCAGTCAGCACCAGTTGGTCGTCATTTTCTCGATTCAACTGCTGGGCCTGGCCCTGGTCGCCTCGCTGCTGGGTGCCGTGTTGGGACTGGCCGGACAGGCGCTGTTGCTATGGCTGCTGGCCAGCTTCCTGCCCATGACGCTACCGCCCCCCGGTATCATGCCCCTCGGCCTGGGGGTACTAACGGCTTTTGCGGTACTGATCGGCTTTGCCGGGCCCACGCTACTGCGCATCAAGCGCGTCAGCGCCCTCAAGGTGCTGCGTCGCGAGCTGGACCCGCTGCCACCCGCCGCATGGCTGGTGGTCAGCGTGGCCAGCCTGGTGTTTGGCGGTCTGCTATGGCTATATTCCGGCAGTCTGCCGCTGGCAATGGCCCTGCTGGTCGGCGGCGCGGCCCTGCTCGGCGTGCTGTGGGGCATCAGCATGCTGCTGCTGAATGGCGTATTGCGCGGCGTACAGGCGCTTTCTGGCAAAGGCCCCTGGACCCAGGCGCTGCGCCTGGGTGGCCGTCAGTTAGCGCGGCGTCGGCAGGCCGGGCTCGGCCAGTTGATGGCGTTCTCGGTGACCTTCTTCGCCATGGCGATGATCGTCCTGGTACGCGGCGACCTGCTCAATACCTGGCAGAACCAACTGCCCGACGACACGCCCAACTACTTCGCGATCAATATTCAGCCCACAGAGCGTGACGACTTCGAGGACGCGATCAGCCCGCGGGCCGAAGCGCAAAGCGAACTCTACCCCATGGTGCGTGGCCGGGTAATCTCGATCAACGACCAGGACCCGCGTGAAGCCGTGCGCCCTGACGCCCGCGGCGACAACTCCCTGCGCCGGGAGCTCAACCTCACCTGGCAGGCCGAAGTGCCGGAAGGCAACGAGATCGTCGCCGGGGAATGGTTTGCAAGTGAAGAGGGCGCTGACGAGCAGCAAGGCTGGATGAGTGAGGTAGACGCCACCGCCCAAGCCGCGCCGGTGCCCATTTCCGTGGAAGACGGCCTGGCCGAACGCCTCGGGCTGACGCTTGGCGATCGGCTCACCTTCGCCGTGGGCAGCGATGAAATCACCACCGAGATCACCAGCCTGCGCAGCCTCAACTGGGACACCTTCCGGCCCAACTTCTTCGTGATCTTTCCGCCGGATGTGCTGGAATCCTTCGGCCACAGCTATATCACGGCGTTTTACTTGCCGGAAGACGAGCAAAGCCTGATCAATCAACTGGTGAGGGACTTCCCCGGCGTCTCGCTGCTTAACGTCGAGGCCATTCTGGGGCAGGTGCGCGATGTGCTCACCCAGGTCACCCGCGCGGTGGAACTGGTGCTGATCCTCGTGCTGCTCGCCGGGGTGAGTGTGCTCTACGCCGCGCTAACCGCCAGCCGACCGGTGCGCGCCCACGAAAGCGGCCTGCTGCGCGTATTCGGGGCAGGGGAGACGATGATCTCACGGGTGCAGGGCGCCGAGTTCGCCCTGCTCGGGTTTGCCAGCGGGCTGCTCGGCGCGGCCCTGGCCGAACTGGCCACCGCCGTGCTGTATCTCTACCTGCTGGACTTGCCACCCCGGCCGCACCCCGAGTTATGGCTTGCGCTACCCATCGGCGGCGCGCTGCTTATCGGCATTATCGGCCACAGCCTCTCCCGCAGCCTGCGTAAACAAGCCCCCGCGGCAAGTTTAGGGTTATTAGGGGAGGCCTAGCCCCGTAGGAGCCCGACTCGTCGGGCGATCAGGCCGTCTACAAGCAACATTAAGCAGTACCCGCACATGAGCGCGATTCATCTGCATCCTGACGCGGATGCGATGAAAGTCGCGCTCGGCTGAGGTATCATGGGCGCCTACTCTTTCATGACGACCCTTCGTACGAGGTTTCCCGCCGATGTTCAGCCGCGATATGACAATTGCCGGATTCGATGATGTGCTTTTTGACGCCATGCAGAAAGAAGTGGCCCGCCAGGAAGCCCACATCGAGCTAATCGCTTCCGAAAACTACGCCAGCCCCCGCGTACTGGAAGCCCAGGGCAGCCAGCTGACCAACAAATACGCCGAAGGCTACCCCGGCAAGCGCTACTACGGCGGCTGCGAATTCGTCGACATCGCCGAAAACCTCGCCATCGATTACGCCAAGGAGCTGTTCGGCGCGACCTACGTCAACGTGCAGCCGCACTCCGGCTCCCAGGCCAACAGCGCCGTCTTCCAGGCGCTGGCCAAGCCCAATGACACCATTCTGGGCATGAGCCTGGATGCCGGTGGCCACCTGACCCACGGCGCCAAGCCCAACTTCTCCGGCAAGCACTACAACGCCATTCAGTACGGCCTCAACGAACAAGGGTTGATCGACTACGACCAGGTCGCCGAGCTTGCTCGGGAACACAAGCCCAAAATGATCATTGCGGGCTTCTCTGCCTACTCGCAAATTGTTGACTGGGCCAAGTTCCGCGAGATCGCCGACGAAGTAGGCGCTTACCTACTGGTGGACATGGCCCACGTCTCCGGCCTGGTCGCCGCTGGCGTTTACCCAAGCCCGCTGCCCCACGCCCACGTGGTCACTTCCACCACGCACAAAACCCTGCGTGGCCCGCGTAGCGGCGTGATTCTCTCCGCCGAAAATAACGCGGATATCGAGAAAAAGCTGCAATCCGCTGTCTTCCCCGGCGGCCAGGGCGGCCCGCTGATGCACGTCATCGCCGCCAAGGCGATCTGCTTCAAGGAAGCCATGGCGCCCGAGTTCAAGACCTACCAGCAACAGGTGGTCAAGAACGCCCAGGCGATGGCGGGTGTGTTTATCGAACGCGGCTACGACATCGTTTCCGGCGGCACCGAAGATCACCTCTTCCTGCTGTCGCTGATCAAGCAGGGCGTGACCGGTAAAGACGCCGACGCCGCCCTCGGCCGCGCGCACATCACCGTCAACAAGAACGCCGTGCCCAATGACCCGCAGAGCCCGTTCGTCACCTCCGGCCTGCGCATCGGCACCCCCGCCGTCACGACCCGCGGCTTCGGTGAAAAAGAGTGCAGCGATCTGGCAGGCTGGATCTGCGACATCCTCGACGTCCTCGCCAGCGGCGACGACACCGCCGCCATCGAAGCCGAGGTGCTGGATAAAGCCGCCGCGGTATGCAACAAGTTCCCAGTGTATAAGTAATTAAACGAAGTGGCTTGACCGATCCTGATCCCCCGACTTGTCGGGCGATCAGGTTGCCTGTAGGTATAATGAACGGCGGTACTTTCGTGCTAGCCTAAAGGAGTATTCTTGTGGGGGCTGTTGGATGCATTGTCATCGATTCGACATGGATGTTCATGTAACTCGACATGCACGAGAGCATATGACGCAGCGCGCTATTAGTGAAGAACAATTGAGAGCGCTACTCGAAACAGGGTAGATTCGATATAAAGATGATAGCCGTTTCTGGATAGCTAAAATGTTCTCGTCACGGAATGACAACTTGGTATGCGCTGCCGTTGTGCTAGAAGATAAGCTCATAGTTAAAACCGTTATGCACCATTTTCAGTGGGAGGGTTAAACATGCGAACCACCTATGACGAAACGGATGACATTTTAGTCGTGCATCTCTCCGACAAGCCAATCTCGAAAGAGGTGTCGCAAGATTGGAATACGCATATTAGTTACGCAGAAGATGGCACCGTTGTTGAAGTTGTGATTTTAGAAGCATCCAAACAAGGCGCCTGGCCGTTGTTGCGCAGCCACGCCGCGTAATCTCCAGCCCCTGTGGGAACTCAACTTTGTCGAGCGATCAGCCCATCTACCAGCGATCACCCAAGGCGCCTTGATCCTTCCTGATCGCCCAACGGATAACGCGCCAACCCCCCCTCACTGCTTCAACAAATGCGCGATGGTGACTTCCACTTGCGGTTTTGACTATTCATCAACTAGCCCGCAATTTTGTAAGATATTTCTTAAAGCTTTGTAAGACATTAGCTCTTCGTGCCGTAAAGGGGTTGTTCCGCCCGCAAGTCTCGCTACCCTGATCGTTTCTCATTAGCAGATAACGATCCAGGGAGTGGCATGATGTCTGAAAGTATGGGGGCGGAGACAGGCCTGCAATTCACCCTAACGCTACCCGGCATTAACGATATCGCGGTGATCGACTTCACCCACCGCGAAGCGCTCTCCCAGCCTTTCGAACTGGCCCTCAACCTGACCAGCCGCGACGTCAACCTGGATGCCGCCGACCTCCTGGACCGTGAAGCAACACTCACCATCTGGCAGGACGGCAAACCGCTGCGCCGGGTGCACGGTATCGTCAGCGAATTTGGCCGGGGTGACCGTGGCCACCGGCGTACCTTCTACTCCCTGTTACTGCGCCCCGCACTTTGGCGCCTCTCGCTGCGCCACAACTCGCGCATCTTTCAGAAAGTCGATCCGCTCACCATTATCAATACCCTATGCAACGAGCGCGGCATCCGGGACGTAGCCTTTGCGGTCACCCGCGAGCTTCCCGAGCGCGAGTACTGCGTGCAGTACCGCGAGACGGATCTCGCCTTTATCGAGCGCCTGGCCTCGGAAGAGGGACTTTTCTATTTCCATGAATTTGATGAGGATAGTCATCGGCTGATCTTCGCCGACGACCCACAGGTGCTGGCAAGCCTCGGCGAGCGCACGTACCACAGCCGTGCCGGGGGCACTGCGCCCACGCGCCATGTACGCAAGCTTAGCCACACCGCCCGGGTGGCGAGTTCGTCCGCCACGCTCAAGGATTACAGCTTCAAGAACCCGGCCTACGCGCAGCTGCACGACCATCTGGGCCGCGACGTCGAGCAGCACGGCCAGCAGGTGGATTACGAGCACTACGACTACCCCGGCCGCTACAAGCAGGACGCTCCCGGCGAGCCGTTTACCCGTATCCGCCTG
Source organism: Halomonas sp. A40-4 (assembly GCF_015767635.1). Lineage (GTDB taxonomy): Bacteria > Pseudomonadota > Gammaproteobacteria > Pseudomonadales > Halomonadaceae > Vreelandella > Vreelandella janggokensis. The sequence continues at coordinate 1,131,527 of NZ_CP065230.1, forward strand.
GAACAGCTGCGCCGTGAGGCGATCACCGCCAGTGCCGAAAGCGACCTGCCCGAACTGGCCCCCGGCCTGCGCTTCACGCTGACTGACCACGACACCGACAGCCTCAACCACGACTGGCAGGCCATCAGTGTTCTTCACCACGGCGAACAGCCCCAGGCGCTGGAAGAGGACGGCATAGTCCTTAAAGAGAGCCAATCAGACAGTGCCGGTATGACCCGCTACCACAATCAGGTCACGCTGATTCCCGGCGATGCCCCCTGGCGCGCCACGCCAAATCCCAAGCCCCGTGTCGACGGCCCCCAGGTCGCCTTTGTGGTCGGCCCCGACGGCGAAGAGATTCACTGCGACGAACACGGCCGGGTCAAGGTCCAGTTCCCCTGGGACCGCTATGCCGAACCCAATGAAACGGCAAGCTGCTGGGTGCGGGTTGCCCAGGGCTGGGCAGGCGGCGGCTACGGCAGCATCGCCATTCCCCGCATCGGCCATGAGGTGATTGTCTCCTTCCTGGAAGGCGACCCCGACCAGCCCTTGGTCACCGGGCGTACCTACCACGCGGTGAATACCGCGCCGTACACGCTGCCCGAACACAAGACCCGCACAGTACTGCGCACCCAAAGCCACAAGGCCGAGGGCTTCAACGAACTGCGCTTTGAAGACGAAGCGGGCGAAGAGCAAATCTGGCTCCACGCCCAGAAAGACCTGGAGCTGCTGACGCTCAACGACTGTATTGAAGAGACCCGCAACGACAGCTTCTTGAAGGTCAATAACGACCGCATCAGCGAGGTCGACAACGACGATCACCACACGGTGCACGGCAACCGTTTCGAGCATACCGAAGGCCAGCAGCACCTGACGGTACAAGGCACGCTGCATATCAACGCAGGCCAGGCCTGGCTGAGTGAAAGCGGCCGGGAGCTGCACATCAAGGCAGGCCACAAAGTCGTGCTTGAGGCGGGTGACGAATTAACCCTGAACGCTGGAGGCAGCTTTCTCAAGCTGGATGGCAGCGGCGTCACCGTGGTGGGCCCCAAGGTGCGCGTCAACGCAGGCGGCAGCCCCGGCAGTGGCAGCGGGCAGGCGGTGGAAGGCCCGCTTCTACCAGGGCATGCGATGACAGAGGCGCATGAGGTCATACCGCCAACATCGCTGCCCAAGCTGAAGGATTACCAGCTAAGCGAAGCGGCTATCATGCCGCTCTGCGGCAAGATCAATGACACCCAGTGCTCGCGCGAAGATTGCCCATGTCTAGCTGGTTAAACCAACTTGCCGAACGCTGTTACCCGGCGGACAACCTTGCGGGGATGGTGACAGGCCAGCGTGGCTTTGTGGTACTGGACCAGCGTCACTCGCCTGAACAGGGCAGGCCACTGCTATCACTTCCCGGCAAACGCGATTTTGCCACGCTATTTGCGGGTACGTCGCTTTCCCCTCTGCTGGAGGCCAGCCCCTGGCTACTTGATGTTGAAGTAGGCAGTGAAGCTTGGCATTACGCAGAAAAGCTCTGCCAGCAACGCTTGGGATGGGTATGCCAGCCACCGGCAGATCAAACCCTGCAAAGCATTGCTGACCACTTGCGGGCACTGTTTGTGATGGATGACCCGCACGGCGGAAAGTCTTTGATCAACCTTCAACAGCCTGCCGCATGGACAGCACTGCTCGCCAGCGCTCCAGCCAGTGTTTACTCACACTGGTTAAACCCGCTAGGCCAAGTAGCCACCCCCACGCCCCAGGGCCAGTGGTCTATTTGGCAGGCCGATGCGCCAGCGTCCCCTGCACCGGAACGCTGGCCGCTTACTGCTGATATGGAAGCCGCGTTGAACGAAAGCCAACAGGCGTGGTGGTTGAGTGAACATACAGAAGAAAAGCTCTCTACTTTGCCCGACCAATGGGTAAAACGCATAAGCAAATGCGCCCAATACGGCATAACCAAAGGCAGACATTTAGCAAGATTGCTTCCTGCTATTCAACAAGCCGACGAGGACAGCTGGCAGCGCATTGAAGACACCTTGAGTGTCCCACGCCTATCGGCCAAACAGCGAATGACAGAAGTGGAGAAAATGTATGACAACCGATAGACCTGGGAGCCTACCTCCACCTCTTTTATTGCGTTCCCATGAACCTGAACCGTTTGAGGGCAGCGTTGAGCAAACCGCTGGTACGGTCTGCGAGGATAAGTGTTGGGCTGATATTATCTATATCACCGGCACGGGAGATTTCTGGCTATTGACCCAGGATGTTGCTGATGCGCTACACGAAGCCTCTGACGAATTGGCCGACTGGGTGCTTACCGAAGATCCAGAGCAACGCATGCGCCATTTGGCAGAAGATGCAGGCCTCATCGAGTGTTTTTTACCAGCTCGCCCGGAAAACTTTCTAGACGATAGTGAACGCCAAAGCGTCAAGGAAAAGCTGGAGCGTTTGGCCGAGCTGCTGAATGCGGATAGAACTGAAGAGGAAGAAGAAATTGATGCCGGCCAGCGGGTGAGTGAGTACCGTCCGCTCATGGAAAACGGCTGGATGTGGATTTCGCCGCTTCTTGTGTCTGGCTCGTATGCCTGGGATCGGCTGACTCGTCCTGAAGAAACACGCTTGATCTCGGAACTGCATACGCTTTATCAAACAGGCACCGAAAAGGCCAAAGAGGCAGGCTACATACTGGAGGGCGGTCGCTATTACGGCGCCTGGGAAGAAGAAATAGAGAAAGCGCTGGAAACTTATCGTCAATGCCGAGAGAAATTTATCCGCGAGATGGTTTCCGTCGACAACCCCGGTGAGTTCATCTCCGTGAGTGATGCGCTAACGGAATATCAAGCCTTCTTAGAAGATTGCGAATCCATGACGCCCAAAGACTCATCCCGTTGCGAGGTGATTGGGGAGTACTTCCAGGCGTCAGCCGAGCAATTAGACGCAGATGTCTCTGCGTACCAAATGAGCATACTCACCCTGGCAACCCTAGGCATCGCAACGCCTGAGTGGGCATTGGCCGATGTGACGACGACCAGTATGCAGGGGCGGCTCGAACCGGGTGTCAACGGTTTCGATTACTACAACCGTACGCTTAAACAAGCGGTTGATATTTTCAAAGATGTTGAGGATGAACTCTCCCAATGGGCCACGGCCACGGCTGGAAGATCTCAACTCCCCATGCACTTATTCGAGGAAGAGCGGACAGAGTTTCAACGCCTAACCAACCAACTAGATGCGCTCTATGAGGCCGCCGAGTACCAAGTAGCACGCATGGTTCCTCAGCGGGTGCTTTACTGGCAGGCGGATATAGAAGACCAGCGGCATGCGCTTGGCTACGAACGACAATCCATTGATGTATTGGTGCGCAATGATTTTCCGTTAAGGGAGTTTAGCTCCCCAATGGGACAGCGCTCTCTCAGCCATATCAGCTTGCGGCACTTAATGCGCGACATGCCCGATGCCGAACGAGCCACTTTAGAAAGGCACCTTGAGCAAGATGGCGTTCTGCCTGCCACGTTGTGGCAAGCCAACGAAACGGCCCTTTCCAGTTGGCTTGCCCGGCGAGGCTGCGAACGCATTTTGCGACACCCCGAATGGTTTGAAGAGCCGCTAGGTTTTTTCCTACCTGACCAACTGTATGCCTCTCTTTCGGCTCGGGGCCATACCGTCGAATCATTGCAAGATGAGGGGGCCAAAGCTGGCTGGAAAGAGACCCTCGAAAAAATCATTTTCACAGGCCCCAGCCGAGAAAAACTACGCCTGTTTGATGCCAGCGCCCAGGCGCAAATGCTCCGCTTGGTGGGCATGCCACATACTGAGTTAAATGAGGCATTAGGGGTTCACTTTGAAGAGCCCGTCACACTCATCGAACGCAACGCCACGTTGGAAGTGTTTGAGTTAGAAGAGACAAAAACAGCCTCAGAGGGGAACGCCTCAAGCAGCGCGAAGCAAAACAGTGAAGTGTGCACTCAGCGAAATATGGGGGGCCCTCACGATCAGAGTTGGCAAAGCACCCGTGATCCTAATGCTAGAGGAACGAAAGTCAGTGGAGGTGTTAATCAGCAGCTCTCCATCAAAGGCACGTACAACCTGGCACGTGGTGAAATCAGCTTGGGGACGTTTAACTTACCCGAAGAAGCCGACGCCCAGCCCTATCATGCCGTCTTGCAAGAAAACGACGGCGAACGACGCAACTTAGGTTGTTATTCCTTACAGGTAACCGCTGTCGCTAAAGGGTTTGCGGGTGCCTCACTCGCACTTACCGCTCAAACGGGGCTGAGCTTTGACCATAAAGGCGTCAAAATAACCGGTACGGAATGGGCCAAGCGGGAAGCTGAAGGCGGCGCACTTAAGGCATTTGCCGGTGCTACTTTGGGGGTACAGACCGCCTGCTCGTTACGCTGGAAGCCGCCAATGGATATTACCCGCCAGCTACCTCAGCTGGCCGACCAGGATTGGCTATCCCTCAGCACCCAGCGAAACGACCTGGAGGCCTGGCGCTCACTGGGCAAAGCCTTATTGGGGCTGGAAGCCAACGGCGGTATTGGTGCCGAATTGGGTATGCGGTTGGGCCTTCATCAAGGCAAGTTTGTTGCTTATGTTCGCGCCAAACTGGTTGCCGGGGCAGGCGCTGGCGGACAACTCGCGATTGAATTAGACCCGCGGCAGCTTAATCTGTGGATGATGATGCTGAGCCAGGCTCTGCGCGACAATGACTACGGGTTTGTCGACTGGGTAGATGCTGATGCCTTTGAAGGCTTTAGCCACCTCTCCTATCTGGCCACCACCACCCTGCTGGATGTGAGCCTACTGGCCGCCCGAGGCATCGACGGTATTAAGCGTCTTTACGAGCTAATGACCCAGAGCGACCGAGCGGCCTTGATTGCCTATGCGATTGTAGATGCTTCAAACAATGCCGAAGCAGGGCCTCAGCTATCTACTTGGGTACAGCATTTACCCCCTGAAGCATTGGGGCCACTACTGAATACACTGACCGCCTCTCCCGGTTGGTTTAATCCTCCCGTCGACGCCAATGGGGATGAAATTGATAGAGGGCGGGCCATTGATCTACAGCAAATCGCGATCGCCAACTGTTTAGAATGGCTGGAAAAAGGGTATACCTCTTCCAATCACTACGATAGTGAAGCAGCTAAGCAATTGTTTGAACGGGCCGTGGCAAGAATGTCCCAAACAGGCCAGTTTGACAGCTACTCCTCTTGGGTAGAGGCATACTGCCACAATCGCGCAGCGTTAGATGAGTTTATGCAGCAAAACGGCCAAGGCAGTGGTGCTGCTAGAAGAGAAAAAGAAAAATACCGTCAAATATCTCGCCGTTTGGGCACTGATATTGACGAATATCGTGAAACCTATTTAACAAGGCGCGGTACTCGGGTGCGCTATCGTGAAAATTAAACGGATAATTAACATCATGTTATTTAAAAAAAATGTGCTTGCTGCGCTATTAATGTGGTCACTAAATAGTTGGGCGCTACCCGCGGATATCCAGGCCGCCAAAGATGAAGGAATGCGTCTTTACAATATAGGGCACTCAACTGCTGCCATGCCTTACTTACGTCAAGCGGCTGGCGCTGGTGATGTAGAAGCCATGTATTACATGGGTGAGTCCGAGCGGCGACAGAATATGATGGGCTTAACCACAGAAGCCATGGAATGGTATTTACAAGCTGCTGAGCATGGCGACCCCTATGCCATGCTACGTCTATTTAGCGGAGGTGCCTGTATTGCGGGAGATCGATGTCCCGAAGGAAGCGATAATTGGCAAGAAAAAGGCTGGAGAGAAGCCGCGCTGGAAATCACCCTGCCCAAAGCCGAAGCGGGCGACCCGGAGGCCATGTTGGCGATGTACTACATCTACGCCAACCTCGATACCTCCTGGGTGACATCTATTTACAATTTTCTGGGTATTCCGACCCGCGCAAGCAAGTGGCTGAAACGTGCTGCCGAAGCAGGACTCCCAGAAGCCCAAACCACCTGGGGTCGCCGAATCATGGGCGGACGAGGCTGGTACTTTACTAAAAGTCGTCGCTTGGAAGCTGCCGAGAGCTGGTTTAGCCGCGCAGCTGAACAGGGCTATGTTCCCGCTATGGAGCAATTGGACTATGTAAATAGAGAGCAACAAGACTTTGAAGAGAGCTGGCGGTGGAGGCAACAAGCATCCGATAACGGAAATGTTGATAGCCGACTAGGAGTGGGATGGTGTTATTTGGATCCAGGTCACGATGAAGAGTGGTGTCCTAATGAACAGAATAAAGTAAGAGGTTGGGCAATTCTCTATGCCATGTCTCATGAGTTGGGTGGAAAAGGCGCAGAAGATATTATGGATTGGAATCAAGAAGAATTAACCGCCGATCAGAAGAAGGAGGCTGAGGCGTTAGCGGAAGCGGAATGGATAGGGCGTCAGCCACCGCTCTCAAGATTTCCACGCCGCTTTGGTTTCTGAGTAGACCATGGCAAATGCAACGCGTCTGCTGTTCGTATTCTTACCCAGCAGTTAAGAGAGGAAGTTTCTTGATGAGTATTTTGATGAGCTCAACACATCGCTGCAAGAAGCTGTAGAGATCCAAAAGGGTAAGACGAAAGCCAGCCGGGTGACTCGCCACGAAGTGGCGGATGTCAGAGCAATCAGGGCAAAATTGCATGTATCCCAAGCTGAGTTCGCCGACGCAATGGGCACGAGCCCGACTCGTCGGGCGATCAGGCTATCTACAAGCGTTTACCCTCGACGCCCATATCCTTCCTGATCGCGCAATAAATTGCGTTCCTACAGGGGGATCAGGCCATCCACCATCAATCACCTTGGTGTCTCAATACGCAGTAGCGTAGTACCTATCATTAAGAGAATGTATGCTTATTGCTCATATGGTTTCTCAGTGTGCCAAACTCAGCCATAAGCATCTTCAACAGCCAGTTCCAACATGATCACTAGGTAGCCATGCCATGAGATTGAGTGCTCACGAAATTCAGATCATCAAAGCATCGGTCAAGGCAGTTTTTGGGCCCCAGGCAGAGGTCTCGCTGTTCGGTTCAAGAACGGATGATAATGCTAAAGGCGGTGATATCGACCTGCTGGTGTCGGTTAATGATGTTGTTGAACACCCCGCATGGGACGCCGCGCAGTTGCAGGCAAAAATCATCAAGCAATTGGGTGACAGGAAAATAGACGTGCTTCTGGACGCACCCAATATGCCAAGAGTTGCTATTCATCAGGTTGCGAAGTCGCAAGGAATAGCGCTGTGAATTTATATCCAGAGAGCCAAGAAAGACTCAGGTTTCTGAGCCGTGTAGTCGATAAAGAAATCAAACATCTAGAATATGCAGACCATCAGGTTTTTGGTGGGCTGTTAACTTACGACGCTGTTGAAAATCTGGATAAAACCCCAGAACTAGCGATGAAAGTAGAAGCATTTGTCAGTCGATTTTGTCGTTTGCAAGATACCCTCGGAGATAAGCTGTTACCAGCGCTGCTAAAAGCACTGGGCGAACCAGATCGGGCGTTGCTTATTAACCTTGAAAAGGCAGAAAAGTACGGTTGGTTGGCATCCTCTGAGCAATGGATCGCCCTCAGGCAACTACGCAACCAGATGATCCACGAATATATTGAAGATACGCAGACCCTGTTTGATGCGCTTACCACAGCGCATAGCAACAAAGCAGTACTTGAACATTTTGCGGATAAGCTTGGAAAACAGGTGTCGGATCTGCTGTCGGGATAACACTAAGTCTAAGCGATCCAACCTATCTACAAAAAACCAGGCGCCTGCACACAACCCACGTAAGAGCTCTACTTTTCGGGCGATCAGGCCACCTATCAGCATCGTTCACTGCTTCTGCAAATGCGCGATGGGCACTTCCACCTGCTGCGGGCGGTTGAGCAGCGTGAGCAGCAGTAGGGCGCGGTCCTGGCCTTTCAGCTCGGTCAGCTGGGCCAGTTGGCCTTTGAAAGCCCCCTCGGTGACTTCCACCGCATCCCCCACGTGAAAATACGCCTCCTGCTCGGTCTCTTTACCTACAAGGTGCTGGTATAGCGTGTCCACAATATGCTCAGGCACCACGGCGGGCTGGTCGCCGAAGGTCACCAGCTTCAACACCCCTCGCGTGGAACGAATAGGGCGCCAGTTACTCGCCACCTGGTCTAACCTGATAAACAGGTAGTGCGGGAAGAGGGGCTCGGTGACCCATGCCAACTTGCCGCGGCGTTTTCGTTGCACCGCCAGCACCGGGTGGAAGACATGATAGCCCTGGTTTTCCAGCTGCTCGGCAGCACGGAAAGACTCGCCCCCCTTACACTGAATAAGGTACCATTGCGCGCATTCCGCGTTGGCTTGGCTAGCATGAAGGCTCATGTCGCTCCTGGCGTTAGAGTGAGTTGAAGCACAGGGTTTGATACCACTAGGGTCAACGGGCATTGTAACAAAAACGCAGCGACCCAACGCAGCGCAAATCAAGATCAGGGCAAGGGAAAGCGCCCGGAACAATCCCCGGGCGGTAGCGTGCCCGGACGCTTTATAAGACAGTCTGGTTCAGAAACGGAGCATCATGGAAGTAGCGGCGATATTCACCCTGATGGTGGTGGTTGCCACCTTAGCCGCCCTCGCGCTTACCCGCATTGCCCCCGACGCAATTCTGATGGCCGCCCTGGGATGCCTTGTCATCAGCGGCACGTTATCCCCCGTCCAAGCGCTACAAGGGTTCTCCAACCCAGGGGTAATTACCATTGCCACGCTCTACGTGGTGGCCGCAGGGCTAAAAGAAACCGGTGCCATTCAATGGCTCGCCCACCTTTTGCTGGGCCAGCCCTCAAGGTTGCGACAGGCCCAACTGCGTGTGTTGTTACCCGCCGCCGGGCTGAGTGCGTTCATGAACAACACCACCGTGGTCGCGATGTTCATTCCCGCGATACAAGAGTGGGCCACCCGGCTGAAACTGCCGCCGGGCAAGCTACTGCTACCGCTCAGCTACGCCGCGATTATCGGCGGTACCTGCACCTTGATAGGCACCAGCACCAACCTGGTGGTGGATGGCCTCCTGCAAACCGAGCGCGGCGTCAGTCTCTCGATGTTTTCGCTGGCGTGGGTCGGTGTACCGCTGGTGTTGATAGGCGGTACCTTTCTGTATTTTTTTACCAACCGCCTGCTGCCGGAACGCCAGGGCGTGCTTGAGCAACTCGAACAGGCCCGCGAATACGTGGTGGATGTCGAGGTAGAAGCCAAAGGCCCCCTGGTGGGTAAAACCATCGCGGATGCTGGCCTAGGCAGCCTGGCCAACGGTTACCTCGCGGATATCGAGCGCAACGGCGAATTGCTCAACAACATTCCGCAAGAAACCACGCTGCAAGCGGGCGACATTCTCATGTTTATCGGCGCGCCGGAGTGCGCCCGCGAGCTACGCCGTATTCGGGGCCTGAAGCCCGCCAGCGGCGATATTCACAAGCTGGATATTGCCCACCACCGGCGCTGCCTGGTGGAAGCCGTCATCGGCCCGGATTTTGGCGGGCTAGGGCAGACCGTGAAGGCGTCGCGCTTTCGCTCCCGCTACCAGGCCGTAATACTGTCCATTTCACGCCACGGCAAAAGCGTACCCGGCAAGCTGGGGGCGGCAACGCTACAAGTCGGTGATACCTTGCTACTGGAAACCACCCACGACTTTGTCGACCAGTACCGCTACCGCAAAGATTTTCTGCTCGTCAGCAGCCTTAACGACTCCACACCGCCGGATTTTCGCAAAGCCCCCGTGGCGCTTGGCATATTGGCGAGCATGGTGATACTCAGCGCTACCGGGCTGCTGTCGATACTGGAAGCCGCGCTGCTGGCAGGTGGCGGCATGGTCGCCACCCGCTGCGTGCCGGTCAGTAAAGCACGCCGCTATATCGACCTTTCCGTGCTCGTCGTGATCGCTGCTTCTTTCGCGCTGGGCGCCGGCATGACCGAAACCGGCGCCGCCGCCCAGGTTGCCCAATGGTTACTGCTGGCCGATGACCTGGCTCCCTGGGCCGCGCTGGCACTGGTTTACTTATTGACCGTGGCGTTCACCGAGCTGATTACCAACAACGCCGCCGCTGTGCTGATGTTTCCCATTGCGGTCTCGGTTGCGGATCAGCTAGGGGTCAACTTTCTACCCTTTGCCATCGCCATCATGTTTGCCGCCTCGGCCAGCTTCATGACCCCGCTGGGCTACCAGACCAACCTGATGGTCCTCGGCCCCGGCGGTTACCGTTTCAGCGACTATCTGCGCCTCGGCGCACCGCTCAGCGCGATTGTTGCCGTCACGGTGATTACCCTGGTGCCACTGGTATGGCCGTTTTAAATTGAAGAGGTAAGAGGCCTTTCTTCTTCCCTCTTCAATTTCCTTTCTCTATTCAAGGATCTTTTGTGACTGCTTTTATCTCGAATGAACGACGCGCCCGCCTGATCGAAGGCGTACATGCCGCCGGGCGTGAGGTCATGGCGGTTTATCAGCGTGATTTCTCCGTCGAGACCAAGGACGACCAAAGCCCGCTCACTGAAGCCGATATGGCTGCGCATCACTCGCTGGTAGCGCTGCTGGAGAACCTGACCCCTGACGTACCGGTGCTCTCCGAAGAGTCTGCCGAGGTGCCTTTTGCCACTCGCCAGATCTGGGAGCGCTACTGGCTGGTTGACCCGCTGGACGGCACCAAAGAGTTCATCAACAAGAACGGTGAATTCACCCTCAATGTGGCGCTGATTGAAAACGGCGTGCCGGTGTTCGGCATCGTCTACGCACCGGTGCTGCAAACCACCTGGGTAGGGCAGGTAGGCGGAGAGGTGTTCAAGATCGCGCAGGGCATTTACATCAATATTCAGGTCCGTGAACTGCCAGACCCCGAAACGGCGCCCTGGAAGGTGGTAGGCAGCCGGCGCCACGGAGCGGAAATCTTTGAAGCCTTCTGCAGCGGCCTGCCTACCCACGAGTGCGTCTCGATGGGCAGCTCTATCAAGCTGTGCCTGGTGGCGGAAGGCAACGCGGATCTCTACCCGCGCCTCGCCCCCACCTCCGAGTGGGACACCGCCGCCGCCCAGGCCATCGTCACCGCCGCCGGTGGCGAGGTGCTCAACGCCGAAACCCTAGAGCCACTTCGCTGCAACCAGCAGGAAAGCGTGCTCAACCCGTATTTCATCGTATGCGGCCAACGCGACAGCCGTTGGGAAGAAGCGCTAAAGAAAGCAATAGAGTTGTAGAAACCTGACTTCATCTAGCGATCAGCTCACCTACAAGCACCCACCAATGGCAGCACCTAACAGGTTTTCGTAGGAGCACGATTTTGTCGAGGGATCAGACCATCTACAAACGTTCACCTTTGGCAGCACACATCCCAGCGCTTGTTCACGTAGAGCCGGCCATTAATAAAATGTATGATGCTGATTAATTTTCACAGCGATGCAGCTTGGCGGCTTGAATCGTTTCACCGCCGCACTGCAAAGCAAACGTCATAATAGTAGGGCATGGGAATGCGTCCGTTGAAAGCCCTGGGCGGTAGCGTGCCTAATCAATTAAAAATGAGAGGTTAGACAGAGTGAGCATGGAGCAACCCCCACGCAGCACCTACCAAGATGACGAGATTTCATTGGTAGATTTAGCCAAAATTTTAATTCATCGCCGGTGGTGGTTTTTCGGGACAAGTGGCCTGATCGTGTTACTAGCAATAGCTTTTGCATTGCTAACCCGTGGAGACCCTTCTTACCAATACACCTCTATTTACCAGCAGGCAGAAGTAGAGCCAGGTGAGGCAATCACCAGTTCAGCATCGGTCATTCAACAGTTGGAAAGCCTAGATTGGCCCAATTACCAACGTCGCTATAAAGAACAAAACAATGTTGATGTACTGCCCTTTGGTCTGGAAATTAACAGCCCAGATAACACTACTCTCATAACCTTGAGCAGTGCGGCAACCGAAGAGAACCGTGATCAAGTGGTGAATCTGCATGAAGCGCTATTGACAAGTGCAGCAGAACGTCAGCAAACAGCACTGGAAAGGCAGGAATCTCAGCTGCAGCGCAGTATTGAACGTATTTCAAAAATGTTGGAACGAGTTGAAAACACAGACTCTGATGCTTCAGTTGAAATAGCAGCTAACTACTCTGACCGCTTGTTTGAGCTGGAAAATGAACGTGAAAGCTTAAATGACGGCGAAGTAATCGAGTACGCAGCTCAAGGTGACCGGCAATCTGGAGCACTCGGTGGTAAGCTTATTGTTTTGTTAGGCATAGTGCTGGGTGGTATTGGGGGTATCATTGCAGCATTTTTTGCTGAGTTTTCAGCAAAAGTACGAGAAAGTTTAAGAAATGAAGTGAAATAAGGAATATGCCAGTGTTGATTTAGGTGGTTAATTTTCTTTATAAAGTATAGATGCTTCTAAGTTAAATAAATGGGTTAAGAGTATGAGTCTAATGTTAAGTCCACAAGAGTCATTGATCAGCAAGTTAGAAAGCAAAGACGCTATTATCGGCATTGCGGGTCTCGGCTATGTAGGCCTGCCTCTCATGCTGCGCTATAACGATATTGGCTACAAAGTCATTGGTATAGATATCGATAGCGAAAAAGTTGGGCAGCTCAATGCAGGCAAAAGCTACATAGAACATATACCATCAGAGAGTATCGCCAAGGCGCATGGCAGAGGGTTCGAGGCCACTACCGACTTTAGTCGTGCCAGTGAATGCGACGCGTTGATCCTCTGCGTTCCCACACCGTTGAACAAATACCGTGAGCCGAACATGAGCTACGTCATCAACACGATGGACGCGCTCAAGCCGCATTTGCGTAAAGGGCAGGTGGTATCACTGGAAAGCACCACTTACCCAGGCACAACTGAAGAAGAGCTGCTGCCCAGGGTGGAAGAAGGCGGGTTGAAAGTCGGTGAGGATATCTTCCTGATATATTCTCCTGAACGTGAAGACCCCGGTAATCCGAATTTTGAGACGCGCACCATCCCTAAGATCGTTGGCGGTCATACCTCAGCGTGTCTAGAAGTAGGCCAAGCGCTATACGAACCGGCCATTGATCAAGTGGTTAAGGTAAGCTCTACCCGCGCGGCGGAGATGACCAAGCTGTTGGAAAATATCCATCGCGCCGTCAATATCGGTCTGGTCAACGAAATGAAAGTTGTAGCCGACCGTATGGGCATTGATATTTTTGAAGTAGTGGATGCTGCCAAAACCAAACCTTTCGGCTTTACCGCCTACTACCCTGGCCCTGGCCTCGGCGGGCACTGTATTCCTATTGATCCCTTCTACCTTACCTGGAAGGCCCGCGAATACGGTTTGCATACCCGCTTTATCGAGTTATCTGGTGAGGTCAATCGCGCCATGCCTGAATATGTTATTGGCAAGCTTATGGATGGCTTGAACGATGCCGGTAAAGCACTTAAAAATAGCCGCGTGCTCGTACTGGGCATTGCCTATAAGAAAAACGTAGACGATATGCGTGAGTCGCCCTCCGTGGAAATCATGGAGCTGATCGAAGCCAAGGGGGCAGAAGTTGCCTACTCAGACCCTCATGTACCCAAATTCCCCAGAATGCGGGAGCATAGCTTCAATCTTTCGAGCGAACCGCTTACGGCTGAGAATCTAGCTACGTTCGACGCGGTGGTACTAGCCACCGACCACGACCGCTTTGACTACGAGCTAATCAAACAAAACGCCAAACTCATCGTAGACAGTCGCGGCAAATACCGTGAGTCCGCCGCCAACGTGATTAAAGCCTGATTTGAACCGGAGTCGAAACATGAAGAACTTTGCACTCATCGGCGCAGCGGGCTATATCGCCCCGCGCCACATGAAAGCTATTAAAGAAACCGACAACCACTTGAGCATTGCATACGACACCAATGACTCCGTGGGCATCATCGATAGCATTTCTCCGGCCAGTGAGTTCTTTACCGAATTCGAACGCTTCCAAGAGCATGCCTGGCAGCTCAAACGCAATCCTGAAACTGCACTGGATTACGTGGCTGTTTGTTCACCCAATTACCTCCACCACGCCCACATCGCAGCAGGCCTGCGCCTGGGTTGTGACGTGATTTGTGAAAAGCCACTGGTGCCGACACCGGAGCTGCTAGACGAACTGGCACGGATCGAACAGGAAACGGGCAAGCGGGTGTATAACATCCTGCAGTTGCGCCACCACCAGGCCATTCTGGACCTGAAAGAAAGAGTCGCCAATGAAAACCGCCAGGAAAAGTATGAGGTGGAATTAACTTACATCACCTCTCGCGGTAAATGGTACATGGAAAGCTGGAAGGGCGATCCGCGCAAGTCATTTGGTGTCGCCACCAATATCGGTGTTCACTTCTTCGATATGCTGCACTTCATCTTCGGCAAGCTGCAGAAGAACGTGCTTCACTACGCCAATGACTATAAGGCCGCTGGTTACCTGGAATACGAAAAAGCCCGCGTGCCCTGGTTCCTCTCAATTGATGCAGATGATTTGCCTGAAAGTGTAAAAGGCAAACAGCCTACCTACCGTTCTATTACCTGTGAAGGTGATCAGATTGAGTTCTCTGGTGGCTTTACGGATCTACATACCATCAGCTATCAGGAAATTCTGGCAGGAAGGGGCTACGGAATAGAAGACTCACGCCATTGTGTAGAAACCGTCAATGTTATCCGTAACGCCATGCCGGAGAAGCCAGAGCATAATGAAGGCCACCCGTTTTTAAATAAGCTCATAAAATAAAAATGGAGCAGGATTCAAAATGTCTGTAAAAATCCATCCCAGTGCGATTGTCGACGAGGGCGCCCAAATTGGTGAAGGATCCCGCGTGTGGCACTTTGTGCATGTATGCGGCGGCGCCAAGATAGGTCAAAACGTCTCCATGGGCCAAGGCGTGTTTGTGGGTAACAAAGTCACCATTGGTGATAATTGCAAAATCCAGAACAACGTCTCGGTGTATGACAACGTCCACCTGGAAGAGGGCGTATTCTGTGGCCCCAGCATGGTGTTCACCAACGTCTACAACCCCCGCTCGCTGATTGAGCGCAAGGACGAGTACCTTGATACCATCGTCTGCAGAGGGGCCAGCCTTGGTGCCAATTGCACCATCGTATGTGGCGTAACCATCGGCCGCTATGCCTTCATTGGCGCAGGGGCAGTCGTGAATAAAGATGTACCCGACTATGCACTGGTAGTAGGCGTACCAGCCAAACAGATTGGCTGGATGAGTGAGTTTGGTGAGCAGCTGGATTTGCCTGTTAAAGGGGAGGGCGAAACGGTTTGCGTTCACACGGGTACCACGTATCAGCTAAAAAGCGGGCAGCTCTCCAAAGCTTGAGCAGTAGATAGCCCTGGCAAAAACTATATTTGAAGGTTAATCACGCATGCAGTTTATCGACCTGGCCGCCCAACAAGCCCGAATCAAAGACAAGATCGACGCTAACATCCAGAAAGTGCTGGCGCATGGCAAGTACATTCTGGGGCCGGAAGTGGCCGAGCTGGAGGAAAAACTTGCTGATTTTACGGGGGCAAAGTACTGCATAACTGTAGCCAATGGCACTGATGCACTTCAGATCGCCCAAATGGCACTGGGAATAGGGCACGGTGATGAAGTAATTGTGCCTGGGTTCAGCTACATTGCGACTGCTGAAACACCAGCCCTGCTGGGCGCAAAGCCAGTGTACATTGATATAGACCCCCGCACTTACAATATGGACCCGGTAAAGCTTGAAGCCGCCATTACCACTCGTACCAAAGCGATCATTCCGGTATCGCTATATGGCCAGAGTGCGGATTTTGATGCGATTAATGCCATTGCTGAAAAACATGGCATCCCAGTCATTGAGGACGGAGCGCAAAGCTTCGGTGCAAGTTACAAAGGCAAGAAATCGTGCAACTTGAGTACCATCGGGTGTACGAGTTTCTTCCCTTCTAAACCGTTGGGGTGCTATGGCGACGGAGGCGCGATCTTTACCAATGATGAAGAATTGGGAATTATACTCCGCCAAATCGCTCGTCATGGACAGGACCGGCGCTACCACCATATCCGAGTAGGAGTTAATAGCCGTCTTGACACGCTACAAGCCGCAATATTGCTGCCGAAGTTAGATCTGCTGGATGAAGAAATTCAACTTCGAGACCGCGTGGCTAAATGTTATACGCAAATGCTAAATGAAGCTGATATAGAGACTGCGCCTTATGTGGAAAGTCACAATATGTCAGCTTGGGCTCAGTACACGATTCGCATGGAAAATCGTGAAGAGGTGCAAGCAAAACTAAAACAGGTGGGTATTCCTACTACCGTTCATTACCCTATACCGCTAAACAAACAGCCAGCAGTTGAGGACCAAACTGCAAATTTGCCAGTCGGTGATGAAGCAGCAGAGCAAGTGATAAGTTTACCTATGCATCCCTATATGATTGAGGAAGAGCAAGAAAAAATAGTGAAATCGTTAAAAGCGTAAGCAGCACCAGCTTACCCAAACATATAGGGTCTCTGAGCCATTTCAAAATAAAGAATATTGAATGCAAATTTTTAAGAGCATTGCAACACTCTTCACTAGCTCATTAGGCTCTCAGCTCATCGTAGTGCTAATGATGCCTTTTTTGACAAGGTATTATCCTGAATCTTCTTTCGGTGATTGGGCTTTATTTGTTGCAGTATCGACTACTTTGGCGATTGTTTCGTCCTTTCGATATGACCAAAGTGTACTACTGCCTGCAAGTGTGCGAGATGCCCTAAAGTTAGTAAAATCTGCGGTCGTTACAGGATTGTTGACCTCATCGCTTGCGTTGATAGTGATAGTCGGTCTTTATCTATTTGAGATCGTTGAAAAAACGATATACTTGCTTGTGCCTGCATCTATGCTTTTGACTTGCATGATACAAGTTGTAACAACATGGTCGAATCGGTGCAAAAGTTATAAATTAATCGCTTGGGCCAAAATAATGCAGTCATCAAGCACTGCGATCCTAAATATTGTCTTTGTTATACTCTGGGCTCCAGATCTTGGTGTCAGAACTCTGGTCGTAGCAACCATGATTGGTCAGTGTGTGAGCCTAGTTTGGCTAGTATGGCCTGCCATAAGAAGGGCCCGAAAAACATTTTCCCTATTTTCTCGAGTGCGGCTGAGCAAAGTTGTACTGTTGAAATATTGCGACTTTCCATTGTACTCCACGCCTGAAGCTCTCCTTGGGACTGTCTCAACCATGTTCCCGCTCTATGCCTCGTCGTATTTGTTCACGAGTAACGAGGCGGGTTATGTGGCGTTAGCACACCGGGTATTAATGTTTCCTGTGGCCTTGATTGGCGGAGCGGTGTCTGTCGTATATGCTCAGCGGTTTGCCACTATGGTTGCACGAAATCAGTCAATCTCATCAGATATGCTTAGGGTGTGGTCAATAGCAGGGTTTATCGGGCTCCTCCCAGCCTTGATGCTTAATATGTTTGGGGAATACTTGTTCATGTTTGCATTCGGAGAGCAGTGGCAAATGTCTGGTGACATTGCGTCTTCGCTTGCATTTTATGTGTATCTACTCCTTGTGTTTGCGCTCACCAGTGGTGCGCACGTGGTCTTGCGGCTCCAGCATATGTCACTTATTTTAGCGATAATGACACTTACAGGAAAAATTATCGTTGCTTATATGCTGCAGGAAAATCTTATTAATATGATGATTGGATTTGCTGCAATGGACCTTGTGGCAACTTTATTTATGAACCTGTTAGCACTTTATAAATCGAGAAATGTTAAACATGAAAATTTTGATGTTGCTTAAATCATCACTTGATTACGATTCACGCGTTAAAAAAGAAATCGGCTCCTTGACTGCTGCGGGTTACAAAGTGTCAATGGTCAGTGTAAACAGCCAAGTTGATCACTCCCTTAAATCACATGTTGTTTTGAAGTATCAATCCAAACGAAGGTTTCTCCCGGGAGTGTCTTCGCTTTTATCTCACTTTACGTTTATCCGTGCAGCAATGGCTGCCTGTGATAATCATGATATTGTACACTGTCATGACTTAAATACTTTGCTTGCAGGGGTCCTGTTAAAAATAGCTAGAGGTAAGAAAGTCAAGCTTGTATACGATTCTCATGAGTATGCTCCTAATGATGTCCCAAATGAAGGCAAGGTATCAATAGCAATTAAGTTTTTATTCGAGAAAATTCTTACACGCTATGTTGACTGTATTATTGTGGTAAGTGACGGAATAGCAGAGAAATACCGTAAACTTTATAAACCGCGAATTCTCTCTACAGTGATGAATTGTCCAGCTCGGGTAAAAATTGAACGCACAGAATACTTCCACAATTTTTTTGGGCTGCAATCGGATGTTAAAATTTTTCTTTACCAGGGCGCCCTTAGCCGGGGTCGCGGCATAGATATCATTCTTGATTCATTCGAGAAATTAAAAATCAAGGGAGCAGTTTTGGTGGTTATGGGCAGCGGTGTTCTTGCAGATATGGTAGAAGAAGCTGCCCAGCGATGTGATAGAGTTTACTATCATCCACCGGTGCCGTCTAAAAATTTACTTGGCTATACAGCATCGGCAGATTATGGAATATCATTTATAGAAGATTCATGCTTAAGCTATCGTTATTGTTTGCCTAATAAAATATTTGAGTATCTTATGGCAGGCCTTCCAGTATTGACTTCTAATCTACCAGAAATGAAAAGATTGGTTGAGGCTGAGCATATTGGCATAGTTGCTGAGCAAAACTCAGCTTCAGCTTTTCAGTTGGCTGTTGAAAAAATGATGGCTGTAGACAAGCAGCAATTTAAAAAAGCGATTGATGCTGCTCAGTTCAATTATTGCTGGCAAAATCAAGAATCAATTTTGCTCGATTCTTATCGCAAACTCTATCATGCCTGATGGGGTACAAGCCCTTATAGGAGGCGGCTTGCGTCGCTAGTAAATAATGTTGATATTCATAGAAACATTCTTGATCATTATATCGTTATCGCTTGTTTGGCGTTTAACCGGGTGCGGAATTTTCCCTTCTCCACAATTTGTTCTTTTATTCTCGTATTTTAGCTATATCTACCTTGGCTATTTACTGATGTTGGGCGACCCAACTTATAATAGTATTGCTGAGTTTGGTGCCGTTGGTGTACTGATAAGACTGGGGTATGCAGCCATATTTTTGGCGAGTTTAGCGACAAGCTTCATAAGGTCAACGCTATATTACCAGTATTTAGGAGCGGTAAATATGAACAGCCCTGTTCCAGCGAGGTTGTTCTATTCAGTACTTGCATTGGCTATGATCATGGTGGCTGCCATCTACATATATCTAATGCCAGCTAATCCATTGAAAGCGATGTTAACAGACTCATCTTCAGTGACCTACGCGCGTCAAGCAGTAACTACTGACATGAAAAACTTTGGGGTATTCTCTAATGTTTTCTATTATTTTATGCCTTTGGTTTGGTTGTCATTATATTTTATAGGTAGAAATCATTTATGGTTTGTGCTTCTTGTTGTGAATTTGATAGTGGTTCTTGCAACCGGTCAGAAAGCGCCCATCGTGTATATTATAGCGATGTTTACATTGGCACATGGTCTGCGAAAAGGAAAATTTTCATATAAGTTCGCTTTCAGCGTAGGAGTATTAGTACTATTTTTATTAGTAATGTTGGTTTTCCTGAAAAACTTTAATTTTTATTCTGGTGTAAGTGTAGATGCTTTGCTGGCATCAGTACGTGGCTTGATTAAGCGGATTTTTTATGTAGGACCAATTACGCTCTTAAACTATTACCAAACGTTTCCCAATTATCATCCATTCCTTAGCGAAGTTGTAACTAGTATACCATCAGACCAAATTGTTTATAGCCACATATACGGTGATCAGTATCGAGGAACTGTGAATACAGTGTCATTAGGACTATTTTATGCCTGGAGTGGAAGTGTTGTTTTTTCGGCTTTTTTGATGTTCTTGTTCTCTGTCTGTGTTTTTTCGATTCCAGTTTTTTTTCGTTATCTAATACCCGATCCAGCTCTACTCAAGTCTGTTTATGTGACGTACTGTTTTCTGATGGTGAAGTTTGTATTAACAGACTGGAGGACTCTTGTTCCGATTTTTATTTTATCTTTTCTCGTTGTATCTGGTTTAAACCACATCTGGTTTCATCTTGTGCAAGGGGCTGTGAAAGGTAACTTCTATATCCGAGGGAACGCTTTTGCAATCTTGATTGCATTGCTTGCCTTGTCTTACTTTACGCAAGGTCAACTACGAATTTTATTAGGGTGAAAACTATATGTGTGGCTTCGTCGTGCTCATCAATGATAAGCAGCTACCGGTCAATATGGGGAACTTGCTTGACACGTTAAACCATAGGGGGCCGGATGACCGGGGGTGGTCTGCCATTTGTGAAGATCGGCTTGAATCTGGAAAAGATGAGGCAACATTGGATGCCCCTGTGTTGCTTGGACATGTTCGCCTTTCAATACTTGATCTAACCGATGCAGGGCATCAGCCCATGTTTTCTCTGGACGGCAGATACGCGCTGGTCTTCAATGGGGAGTTATACAACTACAAGGAGTTACGAAGCCAGCTCACAAAGGAAGGTTACACTTTTAAAACAGGAACTGACACTGAAGTTGTACTGTACTCAATGATCCACTGGGGCGATGAGGCACCTAGGCGCTTCAGAGGTATGTTTGCCTTTGTATTTTATGATATAGAAACGGGCGAGTTTTTTATTGCTAGAGATTTTTTTGGAATCAAACCCTTTTACTGGTGCCATTGGGAAGGTGGGCTTGCTTTTGCTTCTGAAGTAGGCCCCCTTCTTATGTTGCCAGGTGTAAGTACTGAAAGCTCTCCACAAGCTACATATGATTATCTTCTGGTTGGAGCGAGTGATCGCGGCCAACAATCATTATATAAAGATCTTCGCTTCTTGCCTGCTGCTTCTTATGCAAGAGTGAACCCGGAAGATGGAATCAATGATTCTATTGACCCACAAAGATATTGGGAGATAAGCCTCAACCGAAAGACCTCGACAAATTTTAACCAAGCTGTTGATCGGGTTAGAGAGCTGTTTCTAGAGAGCGTTGCATTGCATATGCGAAGTGACGTGCCTGTAGGTGCTGCACTATCGGGTGGTATCGATTCATCGGCTATTGTGTGTGCTATGCGACACCTGTACCCCAGTCAGGAGATTCATACTTTCAGCTTTATAGCGGAGAATGAGAATATCAGTGAAGAACCGTGGATTGATATTGTAAATTCTCACGCTAATTGCATTTCACATAAAGTTCGGGCTACGAAACAGGGTTTAGTTGATGATCTCGATGATTTGATCAAAACTCAGGGAGAACCATTCGGTAGTACAAGTATTTATGCTCAGTATAGTGTGTTCCGCGAGGCGAAGGCTCAGGGTATCAAAGTCATACTAGATGGTCAGGGTGCGGACGAGATGCTCGGTGGTTATGTTTATTATCAGGGAAGCAGACTTGCAACGTTGATCTCCTCGCTGCGTTTGCTTGATGCATACCGCTTTTGGACTGCATCTAGTATTTGGCCAGATCGAGGGAAGAAGAGTTTAGGGGTAATGGCCGCAAATGAGCTACTACCTGACTCACTGCGTTGGCTTGCACGCAAGATTTTATCAAAAGGCGTTCCGCCAAAATGGGTATCTGAGTATTGGCTGAAAGAACATAAGATTGAATGCAGACCTAACTTGTCAAGGGTGAATTCCGGGGGTGATAAGCTCCGAAGCCGTCTCTATGAGCATCTAACAAATTCAAGTGTGCCGCATCTTCTTAGGTATGCGGATAGAAACTCAATGCGGTTTTCAATAGAGAGTCGTGTGCCCTTCCTTCACGTTGATTTGGTAGAGTACCTGTTTTCACTTCCAGAAGAATATCTAATTTCCAATGACGGTTGCAGTAAGCATGTGTTCCGTGAGGCTATGCGAGGCATCGTTCCAGATTCTATCCTTGACAGGCAAGATAAGATTGGGTTTGCTACACCTGAGAAAGATTGGCTATTGAAAATGGATGACTGGGTGCAGGAACTATTCACTTTCGCGGAACAAGTTGATTGCTTTGAAAAAAGCGAGCTTGAAAAAGAGTGGTGTGAAGTAGTTCATGGAAAAGCTGATTTTAACTTCAGGTGTTGGCGCTGGTTGAATTTTCTTGCTTGGGAGAAGGAAAAATTCAGCAGTTGAGTAGCATCCCTAAATCTTAGCTTTATCGAATCGATGTGTCACTTTTCCATTGATCAAATAAGCAATTAGCGAGCTCTAAAAATTCTTTCATTTATAGATGATGGTTTTTTGTAGAGTGTGCATTTGTACTGAAGCCGTTGTTTTTGGTAGAGTATAATTGTATGTTTTCCTTTTTTAGCGTGGTGAAAGTTTTTGTTTTAGTTGTTCTCAGGTTTGGTTGTTTTTATTCTTAAATATTTTTTAGTGAGTATATTTAATGTGTGGTTTTTTGGGCGGTTTTTTTAAAGAGCAAAAAAATGCTGTTTTAGTTAATGATGCCTTGGCTTTGATTCATCATAGAGGACCAGATCATAGTTCATTTGTGGAACATCAAATAAAGGGTAATTTTTTATACCTAGGGCATACACGCCTTTCCATTATTGATTTAAGTGATTCTGCTTCACAACCATTTCGATCTAAATGTGGTAGATACTCGATTATCTTCAATGGTGAAATATACAATTATAAAGAATTAGGCGAAGAGCTAAAACTTTATGGATATGAATTTTTGACAAGCTCTGATACAGAAGTTTTGCTGTATTCTCTGATAGAATGGGGCGTTGAGTGCTTACCTCGCTTGATAGGTATGTTTTCATTTGTTTTCTGCGATCACCAAGATCAACAACTGTTCCTTGTCAGAGATGCTTTTGGCATTAAGCCTTTCTTCTATGCACTTCACGATAATGAATTAATTTTTTCTTCAGAGTTGAGTCCATTACTTCATCTGAGATCTGATGCGGTAAAACCAAACTTGCAGCGTGCATACGACTACTTAGTCCATGGTGATTATGATTCTAATGAAGATAGCTTCGTAGAAGGTATAAAGCATTTACCACCTGCCCATTATTTTACCTATAATCTAAAAGAAAAAACTTCTTCAAATTTAGTATGCTGGTGGCAACCTGATATAAGAGAAGATAGTGAAATTAGCTTTGATGATGCAGTGAGTCAACTACGGTCAATGTTTCTAGATAGTGTAAGATTTCACTTGCGAAGTGATGTGCCATTTGGCGTGGCTTTATCGGGGGGGGTAGATTCTTCTTCAGTTGTCTCAGCAGTACGTTACCTTGAGCCGGACTTTCCCCTCAAAACCTTTAGCTATATAGCTAGTGATGAGCGTATCTCAGAAGAAAAATGGGTGGACCTTCTGAACGAGAAGATGCGGGCTGTGCCCCACAAAGTTATTGCTAGTCAAGAAGAGATGTGTGCAGAACTAGACTCGATGCTTTTAATGCAAGGTGAGCCTTTCGGTGGAACAAGTATTTATGCTCAGTATCGTGTATTTAAATTAGCAAAAGAATCTGGTGTTACTGTTACTCTTGATGGTCAAGGTGCTGACGAACTATTAGCCGGTTACTCAGGCTACCCAGGGCATCGTTTATTAAGCATTTTAGAGACAGAAGGATGGGGGGCAGCTCATCGTTATGCAAAACACTGGGCAAAATCACCTGGACGTAGTTATTCCCTGGCATGGCAATACCTTGGTCGAATTAAGCTACCTGATTGGCTCTACGAAACAGCACGTAAGAAAATGGGACGTGATTTTCGGCCATGTTGGTTGAATGCGGACTATCTACGTCGTAAAGGTGTTGTATTTCAAGAAAAACGTGCGCCACTGTCAAAAGAGAACAAGGGTAAGCGAGTTAAAGAGGCTCTACTTAATGCGTTAACAGGCCGTGGATTACCTTCGCTATTGCGTCATGGCGACCGCAATTCTATGGCTTTTTCAATAGAAAGTCGTGTTCCTTTCCTAACCTTACCACTTGCAGAATTTTTACTATCATTGCCTGAGAATTACCTTATTTCTGATGAGGGTGTAACCAAGCATGTTTTTCGCGAAGCCATGCGTGGTATTGTGCCTGATGACCATTTGGATCGAAAAGATAAAATTGGTTTTGCAACGCCCGAGTCGGCCTGGTTGCTCGATATGGCGGACGTTATTAGGGGGTGGATCAATGAAGCACCTGCGCTACCTTTTTTAAAAAGAGATGAGCTTTTAAAAGAATTTGAAGAGGTGGTAGAAGGAAACAGAGCGTTTGATGGACGTGTATGGCGTTGGGTGAATTACTTGCGTTGGTGTACCTTAATGGGTATTAAATGAAAATAGTCAATTTAGTATTAAATAGTTTTATCAATGACAGTCGTGTAATGAAAACATCCAGCACGCTATTGTCAATAGGTCATGATGTGCAGGTTGTCGCGTTGCATGAAGCAACTCTCGAAGAACGTGAAAAAGTAAGTGATGTAAGAGTTCATCGAATTAAGTTGAAGTCTAGAGGCTGGTCTAAAAATAAACTTGTTCAAATAATCAAGTTGATTGAGTTTGTTATTAGATTCATCTTATTGTATAGAAAGTCGGATGTTCTACATTGCAATGATCTCAATGGTCTTTTTGTTGGAGTTTTCTGTAAGTTAACACGACCAAAGATAGTTTTGATTTATGATTCTCATGAATTCGCCATAAATGATGTCCCTAATCAAGCTAAATTCTCGATAGGGCTCAAAAAGTGGCTTGAAGGCTCCTTGATTAAATTTGCTCATAGTGTAATCACTGTCAGCGACTCTATAGCCAACGAATATTCCCACCTTTACAACATTCCTAAACCTCATTTGGTCCTGAACTGCCCTGCCTACTATAATCAACCCAAGCTCAATCTATTCCGTGAAAAGTTCGATATCCGTATCGATCAAACAATTTTTTTGTATCAGGGGGCCCTGAGTAAAGGTCGTGGGATTGAGCTGCTGTTAGAAACTTTCTCTAATCTAGATTCGGATGAAAATGTATTGATCTGTATGGGTTATGGCTCGCTCGAACAGCTAATTCAACATCAAGCAAGAGATAATAATACAATATTCTTCCACCCAGCAGTTACGCCGGAAGCGCTTTTGAACTACACTAGCTCGGCAGATTATGGGATTTCATTCATAGAAGATTCTTGTCTTAGCTATCGTTACTGCTTACCGAATAAAGTATTTGAATACCTTATGTCGGGTCTTCCAGTACTAACTTCAAATCTCTTTGAAATGAAGCGGTTGGTAGAAACAGAGAGTGTTGGTATTGTTGCTGAATCCAATACGGTCGAAGGTTTTCGACAAGCCATTATGGATTCCCTAGCCCAAGATTATTCTGCCATTCAGGAAAACGTTTTTGAAGCCAGCAAAAAATACTGCTGGGAAGAGCAGGAAAAAGTTCTTAAAGAGATTTATAATGCCCTCTAAATCTAGTATCGCCCACCTAACCTCCGTGCACCCCCGCATAGACACGCGCATTTTTCTAAAAGAGTGCACCTCTCTTGCTAACAATGGCTACACAGTCTCTTTTGTGGTCGCTGACGGGATTGGCGATGAGGAGAAAAACGGTGTTGCTATCTACGATGTCGGTGCTTCCAAAGGTAGGATGGACCGCATCCGCAATGCGCCTAGCCGTGTGCTGGCTAAGGCATTGGCTTTGGATTCGGATGCTTACCATCTGCACGATCCTGAGCTACTTCCCATTGGCCTCAAGCTCAAGAAACTTGGTAAAACGGTCATCTTCGATGCCCACGAAGACGTACCCAAGCAGCTTCGCGGCAAGCACTACCTCAATAAACCCGCTAAGTGGCTGCTTTCGAATACCTTTGCGGCTTATGAAAAGTACGCCTGCCGCCAGTTGGATGCTGTGATTGCAGCCACCCCCTACATTCGTGACAAGTTTACGGCTATGGGTGTGCGATCTGTCGACATCAACAACTACCCTTTGTTGGGCGAGTTTTCGTCCGGCACGGTGGGTTGGGTACAAAAGAAGAGTCAGGTTGCGTATGTGGGAGGCCTAGGCCGTGTGCGAGGTATTCATGAAATAGTACAAGCCATGGCGCTGACTGAAACAGGCGTGCAACTCGCAATGGGTGGTAATTTCACCCAACTCAGTTTTGAGAAGGTTGTGCGAAGCGAAGCCGGTTGGCAAAAAGTGGATTTTCGCGGCTGGCTTAATCGTGAAGGCGTACAGCAAATACTAAGCGAGTCGGTTGCTGGATTGGTCACTCTGAATCCAATCATTAATTATCTTGATGCTTTACCGGTTAAAATGTTCGAGTACATGGCAGCCGGTTTACCTGTTATTGCTTCTAATTTTCCGCTATGGAAGGAAATCATCGAAGGTAGCCAATGTGGTCTTTGCGTTGATCCACTTGAACCAAAAGCTATTGCTAAAGCTATCGATTATTTTGTTATTCATCCGGAAGAAGCAGAAAGAATGGGCCTCAATGGTCAACGTGCAATTCAAGAGTATTATAATTGGGATGTTGAAGAGAAAAAGCTGTTTGATTTTTACAACTCAATAATATGTTAATGCATTTATTGTTTTGATAAAGAAATTTATTTTTATTTTTAGTGTTAATTAAATGGTAGCGTTGCATTTAAAAACTTAGGTATAGGTATGGTTAAGAATATATGGATAATCAATCAATACGCTTCGCTACCTTCAACAGGCATTGGCGGTCGTCATCGTGATTTGGCCAGAGAGTTGACGAAGCTTGGGCATAACGTCACGTTGGTCTCGTCTCGTTGGACCCATTTAATGGCTGATTCGGATGTTGCTTCCGCAGCGCCTGAGCAGGAAATGTTTGAGGGCTTTCGCTTTATCCGCCTGCCTTCACGCCAATATGCCCATGCCCATGATAAGAGAAGGATTGTGAACTGGTTTACCTTCGCATGGCAGGTAGGTCGTCTTGAGAAGCGGGTAGGCGAGAAGCCGGATGTGTTGGTTTACTCTTCACCGTCGTTAGTTGGTTACCTGGGTGCAAGATGGTTGGCAATGCGTACCGGGGCGAAACTGATTTTTGAAGTACGGGATATATGGCCGTTAACATTTCAAGAGGTCGGGGGATTCTCAAAACGACATCCCTTCATCCGCTTTCTTCAGTGGATTGAAAATTACGCTTATCGAACAGCGGATCACGCCGTTTCAAATCTTCAAGGGGCGGGTGAGCACATGAAAGAACGTGGCTTACCTGTTGACCGGTTTACTTGGATACCGAACGGGTTCTCCCTTCAAGAAGTTCGCGATGCCGAGCCATTGCCCGCTTCGATAACCGAGCGTATACCTTCAAAGGGTTTCAGCATCTGTTACGCGGGTACAATGGGAGCTGCTAACGCGCTTGAATCTCTAATCGAGGCGGCCAGATTTTTGAAGGGTGAACCGGGTATCTATTTTGTTTTGGTTGGCCGAGGTCGCAGTAAAGCGTCATTGGAGGCTCGTGCCAATGAACTAGAGCTCACGAACATTATATTTCTTGATGCGGTTCCAAAAAATCAGGTTCAGTCAGTACTCGCTCAGTGTGATGCTTGTTTTATCGGTTGGAAGCGCTCTAGCCTTTATGACCACGGAATAGCGGCAAACAAACTTTTTGATTACCTTTACTCAGGCAAACCCATTCTGCACGCATATTCTGGCCAGTTCGATCCCGTTGCTGAGTATGGGGCAGGTATTACGGTCCCTGCGGAAGATGCCCAAGCCATCGCGAAAGCTGCAAAAGAGCTGCGAGATATGGATGAGGAGGCTCGTTTGTTGATGGGGCGAAATGGGCATCAGGCTGCTATGGAGAAGCACGAATACGCCGTGCTTGCTCATAAGTATGACGCTCTGGTTAAGCAGCTACTTAGTGACCACACGTAATGAGTAAAGTATGTTGAAGCGAATATTTGATGTTGCGGTATCTTCTTTAGTACTGCTGATTGGACTACCTATTTTGCTGGTGTTGTCTGTGATGATTTGGGCTAGGCTAGGAAAGCCCATCTTTTTTGTGCAAAAGCGTCCTGGTCAGGATGCGCGTCCTTTCCAAATGATTAAATTTAGAACCATGAAGGACGCTTTCGATTCACAAGGCAATCCGTTACCGGATGCTCAACGAATGACGCCATTCGGCCAGTTCCTTCGATCAACCAGTTTGGATGAGCTTCCCGAGTTGTGGAATGTGCTAAAAGGCGATATGAGCCTTGTTGGCCCACGTCCGCTTTTGATGGAATATTTGCCGCTGTATTCTGAAGCGCAATACCGCCGACATGAAGTGCGCCCTGGGGTTACGGGCTGGGCACAGATTAATGGTCGGAACGCTATCTCTTGGGAAGATAAGTTCAAGCTGGATGTCTGGTATGTTGATAATCGGACGTTTTTGCTTGATTTGAAGATATTGTTTCTCACGGTGAAAAAGGTAGTGGCCCGTGATGGGGTGAGCGGTGAGGGCGAAGCAACTATGTCCAAGTTTACCGGGAACAAAGACTGATGCATCTTGCCGTTCTGGGCGCTAGCGGGCATGGCAAAGTAGTCGCTGATGCTGCTGAACTGTTGGGCTGGGGCAGCGTCACTTTTTTTGATGATGCCTGGCCCACACTGAAAAATAACGGCCCTTGGGCTGTTGATGGCGATACCACGTGGTTGCTGGATCGGATAACCGACTTTGACGGTGTAATCGTTGCTATTGGCAGCAATCATATCCGTGCGGAGAAGCAAAAGCACCTTGGTGATGCCGGGGCCAAGCTGGCAACGATTGTCCACCCTTCTGCCGTTATTAGTTCTCATGCCTCTCTTGGCGAAGGAGTCGTGGTTTTTGGCAATGCCGTCGTCAATGCCTGTGCAGTTGTAGGTGCTGGAGCCATTGTAAATACCGGCGCCGTAATCGAGCATGACTGTATTGTTGGTGAGTTCGCTCATGTGAGCCCGAATGCGGCCTTGGCGGGCGGCGTCAACCTCGGTCGTGAAGCATGGGTAGGCGCCTGTGCTTCGGTACGCCAGTTGTTAACAGTGGGCACTGGTGCCGTCGTAGGAATGGGTTCGGTGGTTACACGTAATGTTCCCCCTGGTGCAACGGTAATGGGCAACCCTGCGAAAACACTTTCACCCTAACTTTTGAGCGCGTTGTAAGCATTATCAATACGCGCACTAAACACTGACAGGGATATTGAGCTCTCATGTTAAATAGTCCGTTTTCTCCATGGCCTTCGTTTACCAATGAAGAGGCCCATGCGGTGTCAGAGGTTTTACTTTCCAACAAAGTGAATTACTGGACCGGCCAGGAAGGTCGTGAGTTCGAGAAAGAGTTTGCCTCCTTCGCCCAGACTGACTATGCCATTGCGGTGGCCAATGGCACCAATGCCCTGGACCTCGCCATGAATGGCCTAGGAATTGGCCCTGGGGATGAAGTGATTGTTACGTCCCGGACCTTTTTGGCCTCGGTGTCGTCCATCGTGACGGCCAGGGCCGTACCGGTGTTTGCCGATGTAGAGAGGGATAACCAGAATATCTCCGCAGCCACCGTTAGGGAAGTGCTGACAGAAAAGACCCGCGCCATTGTTTGCGTTCACCTGGCCGGCTGGCCCTGTGAGATGGATGGCATCATGGCGCTTGCACGCGAGAAGGGCCTTTACGTGATTGAGGACTGCGCCCAGGCTCACGGTGCCACCTACAAGGGCCGCTCAGTAGGTTCCATCGGTCATGTGGGTTGTTGGTCTTTCTGTCAGGATAAGATCATGACGACCGGCGGTGAAGGTGGCATGGTAACCACCAATGATCGTGAGCTTTGGTCCCGTATGTGGTCCTACAAGGATCATGGCAAGAGCTGGGAAGCAGTTTATGAGCGAGAGCACCCACCAGGCTTCCGTTGGCTACATGAAAGCTTTGGCACCAATTTCCGGATGACGGAAGTGCAGGCTGTCATTGGGCGTATACAGCTAGGCCGTATGCCGGAATGGACTGCCGCACGCAAGCATAATGCCAATACAATCTGGGAGTGTACCAAGGGGCTACCAGGGCTTTATATCCCAGAAATGCCAGACTACATCAGCCATGCGGCTTATAAGTGTTATGTGTTTGTTGAGGCGGAACAACTGGCTGAAGGCTGGGATCGCGACCGTATTCAGAACGAAATTGTGGCAGCAGGGGTTCCGTGTTTCTCCGGTTCCTGTTCTGAGGTGTATCAGGAAAAAGCGTTTGACGATACGGGATGGCGACCTGAACGACCGTTACCAGTGGCTCGGGAATTGGGGGAAACCAGTTTAATGTTTCTCTGCCACCCCACTTTAACCGAGTCGAATATAGAGAAAACCTGCCATGTTCTGGAAGACGTGATGGCTCAAGCGGCCAATTAAGGTGGTAACGAAAAGCATCATCACCACCTATGGTTGATGAAAATATGGACTATGCTCATCGGTACCCTTTAGGCATAGGTGTTCTTGAGGTGGGCTAGGGATTACAATCGCTACCTTTATCGCAATGACGGTCCCTGATCGGAAGGATTCCGCATGACTAAATCAGGACGCTTACATCGTTCCATTGCCGGGCTCAGCCGGGGTAAGAAGCGACTTATCATGGTAGCTGCCGACCTTGTGGCGCTGCCCTTGGCGCTGTGGTCGGCTTACGCGCTGCGTTTTGCTGAATGGTGGCCAGAGCGCTATATCGAACCCTTCTGGTGGCTGTTTTTTATCGTGCCCCCGGCTGGTGTTTTCGTGTTTGCCCGGCTGGGCCTCTATCGTGCCGTGGTCCGTTTCATGGGTCCCCAGGCCCTCTGGGCGGTGGTTAAGGGCTCGCTGCTGATGGCGGTGCTCATGTGGGCGGCGGCTTACTTCTATCAGTGGCAACAGTTCCCCCGTTCGGTGCCGGTTAACTTCGCGTTGGTTACCCTGGTGTATGTGGGTGGCACCCGCCTGATTGTTCGCAGTTATTATCATTGGTTAATAAAACACTATACCGAGAAGGAACCCGTGGCCATTTATGGCGCTGGCGGGGCGGGTGCCCAACTGGCCCTGGCGCTCTCCAGTGGGCGTGAGTTTTATACTGCGGCATTTCTGGATGACGATTCGGCCCTTTGGAGCAGTACGATCAAGGGTGTGAAGGTGCATAACCCTGATGGTTTCAAGGCGCTTGTTGAGCAGTTGGGCATTAGACGGGTGCTGCTTGCCTTGCCGACTGCCACGAAAGCA
Source organism: Halomonas sp. A40-4 (assembly GCF_015767635.1). Taxonomy (GTDB): domain Bacteria; phylum Pseudomonadota; class Gammaproteobacteria; order Pseudomonadales; family Halomonadaceae; genus Vreelandella; species Vreelandella janggokensis. Next base: position 1,162,619 of record NZ_CP065230.1, read on the forward strand.
CAGCGCAAACACGCGCTAGATAAACTGGCGGACTTGCCTGTTCGTGTGCAAACCGTGCCCTCCATGCCAGAGATTATTTCGGGTACAGCGAGTGTCGACCAGCTGCGAGAGGTTGAACTGGAGGATCTGCTGGGACGCGACCCGGTGCCACCTCAGCAGGAGCTGATCAACGCCAGTATTCGTAACAAGGTGGTGATGGTTACTGGTGCGGGTGGTTCCATCGGCAGCGAAATGTGCCGCCAAGTAATGCGCGGCAAGCCGAAGGCGGTGATTCTTTTTGAAATCAGTGAGTTTGGCCTTTACGCCATTGAGCAAGAGCTTGAGGCGCTACGCATTGACATGGGCGAGGCGTTTCCTATCGTTCCGCTGCTGGGTAATGTCTGCGATCGTAATCGCGTAGAGGCTGTGATTAGCCATTACGGTGTGCAGACCCTTTACCATGCCGCCGCTTATAAGCATGTGCCGATTGTCGAAAACAACGTGCTGGAAGGGGTGCGTAATAACGTGCGCGGCACCCAAACCGTTGCAGAAAGCGCCGCTAAGCTGGGTGTCGAACGCTGTGTGTTGATCTCTACCGATAAAGCAGTGCGCCCCACCAACGTAATGGGCGCGACCAAACGCATGGCTGAACTGGTACTGCAGGATCTGGCCACGCGTTATGCGATGAAGGATAAACATAGAACGATCTTCTCTATGGTGCGCTTTGGCAACGTGCTTGGCTCCAGTGGCTCGGTGGTACCGCTTTTCCGCCGTCAGATCGAGCAGGGCGGGCCGATTACAGTGACCCACCCCGATATCACTCGCTTCTTCATGACCATTCCTGAGGCGGCCCTGTTGGTCATACAGGCGGGCTCCATGGCTGAAGGCGGGGATGTGTTTGTACTGGATATGGGCGACTCAGTGAAAATTGTCGACCTGGCAAGGCGGATGATTCAGCTTACCGGCCTTGAGGTGAAAGATGCCGAAAACCCGGATGGCGATATAGAGGTCGTTTTCAGTGGGCTGCGCCCCGGCGAAAAACTTTATGAGGAGCTTTTGATAGGCGACAACGTGGTCGGAACGTTGCACCCGAAAATCCTGCGTGCCCATGAAGAGATACTCCCTCATCAGGAATTATTGGTGTTATTGGAAGAGCTGCGCGAAGCAGAACGAAGTCTTGATAGCCATCGTGCCTGCGCGGTGCTTAAGCGTGGTGTCAGTGGTTTCGCCCACAGCGGCGATGTGTGTGATCTTTTGCCCAATTATCAACACATGATTGATGAAGCTGAAGCCAGGCCTGCTAAGCATTGAGCCGATAAGCTTTTGATCGCTATTCCAACGGCACCCAGTCATTGTGAAAGCTAGTCTTGCCAGGCGATAGTTTTTGGGGCTCGATCATTTCTAATCGCCCAATCAATTGGGCTCCTTGTGTCTCTCAAGAGGGAATGATTAGCTACCATTCTCTCTGGCCAGAAGGGTAACCCGTTGGGCTCCTGATGGGCATTGACCCTGCTTCGTAGATGGGCCCTTTCTGGTTTCTTATCTCGTAAATTTGGACGGTATCCAAAGCCCTTCGCACGACGAAAGAGGCTGTACGAACAAGGCGAGACAACGAGATGGCATATATCGGCATTGATGTTAGCAAACAGAAACTTGATTGCCTGTGGGTGCGCGATTTGAGCAAGGGGAAGGTGAAAACGAAAGTATTCCCCAACCGCCATCAGGACTACCCAGGTTTGCTCGACTGGCTTGTCAGGCAGACCGGCGAAGATATCAGCAACCTGCATGTCTACCTGGAAGCCACCAGCATTTACCATGAGCCTTTAGCTTACTGGCTGCATGACGTTGGTGTCACCGTGTACGTACTGAACCCTGCCCAGGTGCGCCATCACGCCAAGGGGATGGGCGTCCGCAGCAAGACTGACCGCAAAGACAGCATGATGCTTGCCCGTTATGGGATTGAACGGAACCCTCAACCGTGGCAACCAGATCCAACGGAGGTGAGAGAGCTCAAGCGCCTTATCAACCGGTTAGAGGCCGTAGAAGACGACCTGCAGCGCGAGCGTAACCGCCTGGAGAAGGCTGAATTCAACACCGATACTCAAGCAAGCGAATCCATTAGCTATATGCTGGTCGCCCTTGAGCGAGAAGTACAGCGGCTCCAGCAGGCGATCGCTGACCATTTCGAGGCGCACCCGCCGCTTAAACAGGATCGCAAACTACTCGAGAGTATCCCCGGCATCGGAAACGTCCTATCAGCTCGTCTGGTGGCTACGCTACGCAGTCGAGACTTCCGCAGTGCTCGCCAGGCAGCCGCCTTCCTGGGCCTCGTGCCAATACTGAAAGAATCAGGCTCATCGGTGAAGTTACGGTCCCACCTTTCCAAGACAGGGGCGCCCGGCATCCGCCGGAAGCTTTATATGGCCGCCGTCGTATCGACCCGATGTAATCCTGATATCAGCGAGCAATTTGCACGACTCAAAGCCCGTGGCAAGCCAACGTTGTCGGCGCTGGGGGCGGCTATGCGCAAATTGGTACACATCGCTTTTGGGGTGTTGAAGTCACAAAGCGAATATCGGCCGCAAGGGACATAAAGCCCCTTGCAGTTGGTATCGAGAGACGGTATCTACAAACCCGCCGATACCTTGCTTTGTTTGGTGATGGTTTTGAGTGGCGGGATGACTGCTGATCGCTCAACGAGTTGAGCTCCTACATAGACCCTCATGATAGGTGTTTTGTGGGTGGCTGGCTTGTTGGGCGATTTTTATTTGGCTGTGTTAGTTTTCTTATTAGCGGTTGTTAGATAAGGAGATTCGCATGGATGCGCAGGGAACATGGCCGGAGATTCGTCATCACGGTGGGGCGGGTGGGGTCACCGGCAGCTGTCATCAGTTGATGGCCAACAGTGAGCACTCGCTACTGGTGGATTGCGGATTGTTTCAGGGGGAAGATGCCGCAGAGGATAGCCTGGCGCAGCTTGAGGTGGGCTTTGATATCAGCACCGTGAAAGCGCTGGTGATTACTCACGTACACATCGACCATGTGGGCCGTTTACCGTACTTGTTGGCGGCGGGCTACAAAAGACCGATTCTGTGTTCCGAGCCTACCGCCGTGCTGCTCCCGCTGGTGATTGAGGATGCCTTGAAGATTGGCTTTACCCGCAATGTGCGGTTGATCGAGCAGTTCCAGGCCCAGTTGCAAATGCAGTTGGTGCCGATTCCTTACGGGCAATGGCACTCGGTGGTAGAGGACGACGCGCTGACCATGCGGGTAAAACTCAAGCGGGCGGGGCATATTCTGGGCTCCAGCTACGTAGAGGTAGTGCTGAACGATACCGCCCGTGGCAACAAGCAGCGCGTGGTGTTTTCCGGTGATTTGGGCGCACCGCATACACCGCTGTTGCCTGCGCCTAAGTCGCCGTATCAGGCGGATGTGTTGGTGTTGGAATCCACCTACGGCGACCGTAATCATGAGGGTCGCCAAGCGCGCGGGCAGGCGTTGAAAACCGCCATCGAGCAAGCGCTGACTAACCGGGGAACGGTGATCATCCCGGCGTTTAGCATTGGCCGCACCCAGGAGTTGCTCTACGAGCTGGAAACCATCGTGCATGTTGCATCCCCCAAATCCGGCTGGCGCTCGCTGGAGGTGATTGTGGATTCACCCCTGGCTGCTCGCTTTACGCAGGTGTACCGCACGTTAAAGCCTTTCTGGGATGCGGAAGCCCAGCGCCGTTTGCGCTCGGGGCGGCATCCGTTGAGTTTCGAGAATGTGTACACGGTGGATGACCACGCGACCCACGAGCAAACCGTTCGTTACCTGGCGGAAAGTGGCCGACCCGCCGTAGTGATTGCCGCCAGCGGTATGTGCACAGGCGGGCGTGTGGTGAATTACCTGAAAGAAATGCTCGGTGACCCGCGCCATCAGGTACTGTTTGTGGGCTACCAGGGGGCGGGCACGCCAGGGCGGGATATCCAGCGTTACGGGCCGGAGGGTGGTTGGGTCGAGCTCGATGGTGAGCGCATTGATATTCGTGCGGGGATTACCACCATCAGCGGGTACTCCGCCCATGCCGGGCAACGCGATTTGCTCAACTTCATCAAGCGCATGCGCCGCTGGCCGCGCGAGGTAAGGTTGGTGCACGGTGATGACCACGCCCGCCACGCCTTGAAAGATGCGATTAACGCCATGGCCCGGAAAGCCGGCCGGCAGGTTAACGTGGTGTTGCCTTCAGTGTATGAATAACCTGTCTGGATTGAGCCGCTTTGGCTGATTGAGAACTGGGCTTGCCAACCTGGGAACCGTGTTTAGGCTATATGCCATGTTGCGATGAAATTAGCGGGCTGCAGCACGATTTCTGGTATCCTGTGCCCCCTTTAAAAAACGACTGATGGTACCTGATGAGGTTCGCATGACCCAACGGGTACCTCTGAACGAATGAACAGCTCACATCAGGAGTAGCATCGTAGATGCAGCCCAGTAACAAAGAGACGCAAAGCGGTTGGCTGGCAAAAAATCATGCCGTTGGCTGGATTGCGTTAACCATCTACGCGTTTGCATGGCTGATTAACTTTGACGTTTCTCGTTCCGCAGAATCGGTTTTCATTCTGTGTTTTGCCATTGCATGGTTTAAAGAAGCTGACCCCGCATTTAAGTGGCATAAGGTATTTCTCCTTCTGCTTGCGTTTGTTGTTCTCCAGATAGGCGTTTATTTTTTTGCGGTTGACCGCTTTCCCAATGTGGCGGACGGTCAGGTAAAAGCGGCACGGCATATAGCCAAGCTTTTTTTATGTATTGCCGTGGCTTGGTGGATTCGGGGGTCCGCGAAAGCCGCCAAGTACTTGCTGTTGGTCTTTATCGCGGGGATTCTTGTTTCGTTGGCGTTGAACTCAAGTGTTGACGCATGGCGTGCGGGTCTGGCGGGTAACCGTGTTGATTTCGGTTATACCAACGCGCAGCACATTGCCTTTTACTTTGGCCTGTTGCTCATCATGGGGGTGGGTTGGCTTATCAAATGCATAGGTATCAGTGCTGCCAAGTATGAATGGGGAGTCGCATTTGCCTTGACGGTACTTGGGGTTGCGGGTGTCGTCGTGACACAAACCCGGGCTGTCTGGTTGGCGCTGGGGCTGATATTTTTAGGTTTGATCGTCTTTAGCCTGCTGCGTTTACTTACGCATAGACGGCCAGGTTGGCCTCGCCCCAAGCTACTGCTGTCATTTGTCGTTCTGCTTGGCGTGGTGGCGTTTATGCTAAGCACAGTAGCGCCCGTTATTGAAAAACGGTTCCTACAAGAACAGGAAGTGATGGAGGCTCTTGCAGCAGGCAAAATGGTGGATGTTCCCTTCACCAGTATTGGCATACGCGTGCATACCTGGTCGTACGCCTTGGACAAGATTCAGGAAAGGCCGCTGACGGGGTGGGGGGCTAAGAGCCGAGAGGCGCTAATTGATGAAGGGCCTTTCCCCGATTGGTTAAAAGTTAGGTTTGGGCATTTTCATAATTCTTACCTGGAATTGCTCCTGGCGTATGGCGTATTAGGCCTGGCGGCCATTGCCTTTCTCACCGCCATGATCTTAAAAGGTACAGTGACATTACTTACTACACCCCACAAACACTGGGGAGTGGGGCTGCTCGTCTCGTGGGTGTTTTTCTTTATCATTAACCTGTTTGAGTCCTACGTGATTTTTAATTCAGGCATGTATTTCTTTGTTATTGTCGGTGGCGTAGGGATGTCATTTTATATGTTCGGTAAAAATGAAAATGCCAGGACGGTAACGCGATGAATGTGGTTCTGAGTGCCGATGAAGCCTATGCGCGGTACGGTGCCGTGGTGATGGCGTCGATTATCGACAATGCAGCCGATCCAGGCCAGATCCGCTTTTTTATGCTGACGCCGGACATGGGTGAAGAAACCAGACACCGCTTGCATGCGTTCGTGGAAGCGGGCGGTGCAGAACTCGACATTATCGACGTCGATGTACAAGCGTTAAAGGGCCTCAAGGTCGGTCGGTTTGGTACGGCCGCCTTACTCCGGCTGCTCATGCATCGATACCTGCCTGATGATTGCGAACGCGTCATCTATCTTGACTGTGACGTACTGGTTCGCAGTGATCTGTCCGATTTATGGGCTTTGTCGCTTCACGGTCTTTCCGCGGCGGCTGCTATGGATATATGCAATACGTCCATTAGCGCGACTCGAAAGAACCCGGACGACTACTTTAATTCAGGGGTTATGCTCATCGACCTGGCGGCATGGCGCAGTCGACATGTGGGGGAGAGGGCACTGGCATACCTTGAGCAGAATGGAGATAACGCTCGGTATCCCGACCAGGATGCCCTGAATCACGTGCTGGAGGGTGACTGTTATCAGCTGCCGCTGTCGTGGAATTTTCAGCCAACCGCCTACAGGGCGGTTAAGAAGCATTATCCGCATCTGCACAAGCATTTGGCTGCACTTGAAACGGCGGTTCTCAATCCGCGGATTGTACACTTTATCGGCGCTGTTAAACCGTGGCACCCAACATGTGTCCATCCGTTTCAGGAAGACTTCATCGCTTATTCAAGCCATACCCCATGGCCCATCGATAGAAAGGCATTGATGTCGTCATTACCCTGGTCTGAACGTATGCGGATGGTGCTCAAGCAGCCCAAGGTTCGCCGACGTCGTCGGCTCACGGCATCCTAGTCTAGTCTGTGCATGCAGTTAATAAAAAAGCGCCTGGCAAAGCCAAGCGCTTTTTTATTTAATGTGATACGTTTCATTAAGGGGGCGTCGATGAAAGCAGCCATTGGAAATGTTAAAAATTACTTTGCCAGGTTCTTGAAAGAAAACAAGAATATTTCTATCGGTTTTGCTGGCGTGAACGTCAACATCCCCTTGATGGAGAATGGCAAGATCAAGCCTTCAAGGAAAGGTTTTGATGCTAAAGACACGACCAGCCCTTTTGTACAAGAGAGTTTGGGGGCGATTATTTCTTTTTATAATGCATATGAAAACGCCAAGGAAGTCGTCTATTGTCAAGCTCCATATGTTGAGACAGTTCCCTTAAAGAAGGGGGATGCTGGTTTTGAATTTGGTGTTGATGTCAATGAGATTAAAGTAAGGTTTTTGAAGGCCAAGTATACGCCTCCCGTTAGAATAAAAAACCATTTCGATAAGTCGATTGAGCTTTTTAAAGAGATAGGCAAGGTCAGGAAAGCAAGTGACGGAGATTGGGAGAATGATGTTACCGTCAAGATTGCCGATATGAATGTTGAGAAAAGAGAGATCGTTATACAGCCTGCCACGTACTTCGATCAGGTCGGCACCAACTTAACATTAGACTGGGCCTCTGGGGCTTTAGGTGAAACCGCATCATATACATTAAGAAATGATATCGAAAAGACTGTGAAAGGCACGCTTCCAAGGCTGAAAAATTCTGTTCTTGCCAATACGCTGGGCGTGGCGGTCGTGCTTGTTAGTCGCGGAGAGGATGTTTTAATTCCCATTAGGGGTAGCGAGCAGGCGGTGATGGTTGATGGAAAAGGTAAATTCCACTGTTCTGCTTCTGGGGTTTTCTCCTGGGATATGGATGACACTAACCTCGCTGATATTGATTTTGAATTTTTTATCAATGGCATGGCTAGGGAGATCCATAGCGAAATCGGTCTTTTGAAAAGCGAGTATTCATTAACGCCATTAGCGTTTTCAAGGGAGCTTATCAGAGGCGGAAAGCCTCAGCTTTTCTTTATTGCGGAAACAGAAATGGGGTTGGATGAGCTTAAAGAAAAGATGGTTGGCGCGGAGGAGAGCTGGGAGTTCCTGTCGGTTGATGATCTGGCTGAGGATAGCCAACTGAGACCACATCTGAATTCGCCTTTAGAAGCCCCCCAGGAAATGTTTACCTATGAAGGTTGGATGGCGCTTCATGTGGCTATGGCATATATCCGTGATGAAGAGCCGCCTTTCGAAATATTGTGATGTTGAGAGCCAGCGCCAGCGATCAACTATCCCTGTTACACTGGAGATTCAGAATCAAGGCCGTCAAGCAGGCGGTCGACCAGGGGTCTTGATATACGAGTCGTAAATGACGAAACGCAGCCAAGTCACTATCACCGATATCGCCAAACATGTGGGCATGACCAACATGACGGTGTCGCGTGCATTGAAAAAGCCTGAGAAGGTCAGGCCAGAGACGCGTGAGAAAATACTGGCTGCGGCAAACGAGCTGGGCTACGTACCGAATGCCTTCGCAAGCCATCTTCGAAGTCGCAAGAACAGGCTCATTGGGCTGGTGACAGCCAGCGTGGATAACCCTTTTTACAGTGAAGTGATCAAGGCAATTTCACGTGCGGCCAAGGAGCATGACTACACCATCATGCTGATCGACACCGATGGCTCGCCAGAGCTTGAGGAGGTGGCGATCGATACCCTGCTCAGTTATCAGGTGGCGGGTATCATTCTGTCGCCCGTTTCTGACGATGCCAGTTACCGACCCAATTATCTGGAACGGCTGCGCAAGGCCAACTTGCCGGTGGTGATGCTGGACCGAACGCTGGATGTGACGGACTTCAGCCGTGTGGTACTGGACAACCACCTGGCCGGACGATTGCTTGGCGAGTGGCTGGTAAAGAAGAACATCGAGCGCGTGCTAACACTAACAGGCCCCAGCGGCTCGCAAATCACACGGCATCGGCTGGCTGGGCTCAAAGCGGCTTATGAGGAGGCGGGCGTTCCTTTGTCATTGAAGCAACGCCCAGGCGACTATACCTTACAGCCTGCCTATCGCGACATGGCCGCCCATCTTCGCCAGGATAAGCTCCCCGACGCCGTATTCGGTTTCAACCAGTTGATCACGCTGGGGGCGATGCGGGCCCTGCACGATGCCCACGTATCACGGGATGACGTGCTCGTCGTCGGCATCGATAGGCTTCCCTATGCCGATATTTTCGATGTATCGATCCCCTGCGCAGTGCACGACACCTACCAATTGGGGCATGAAGCCTTTCGATTGCTCTTCGAGCAAATAAAAGACCCCACCACCGATGGCCGTGAGGTCACGATCTCTGCCACGCTGATCCAGTAAGTCGCGCGGGAACTTAATATCACAGGGCAGCCAAGCGCTGGGCAATCTGCTCTTCAAGGCGTGACTGGTCATCGGCGAAACGGCGGATACCCTCGGCCAGCTTGTCATTGGCCATCGCGTCCTGATTGTGTCCCCAACGAAAAGCAGGCTCGTTGAGCGTTGTTGGCCGTGGGCCGCCATTGCGTGTCATCAGTACATTGGCCTTCACGTCGCCCGATGTCGTCGCCAGTTCTTCGAGCAACACCGGCGAGATGGTCAACCGTGGGCACCCGGCGAGTGCCAGCACCTGGTCGGCGGTGCGGAAGCTTGCGCCCATCACCACGGTATCGTAACCGCCTTGACTGACCCGCTCGCAGACGCCACGCACGAACTGTACGCCGGGGTCGTTTTCGGTGGTGAAGGTTTGCCCGGTCTCCTTCTTGTACCAGTCGGTGACGCGGCCGACGAAGGGAGACACCAGGAACACACCCGCATCGAAACACGCCTGGGTCTGCGCATCGCTGAACAGAAGGGTCAGGTTGCAGTTGATGCCTTCTTTCTCCAGCACTTCTGCGGCACGAATGCCCTCCCAGGTGGAGGCTAACTTGATCAATATTCGGTCTTTGGCCACCCCTCGCTTCTCGTAGAGCGCCACCAGCTCGTGGGCCTTGCGGATGCTGGCCTCGGTGTCGAAGGATAGCTTCGCGGCCACTTCGGTGGATACGCGACCGGGGATGAGCTTGGCAATCTCGCTGCCCATGGCCACGGCGAGGCGATCCACGGCATGTTCTGCCTGCTGGTCGCGGGTCTCGCCTTTGACGGCAGCAAGTTCCTGATCAATTAATGCCTGGTAACCCGGTAGCTCAAAGGCCTTGAGCAGCAATGACGGGTTGGTCGTGGCGTCGTGCGGTTGGTAGCGCTGAATGGCCTCCAGGTCACCGGTGTCGGCGACCACCATGGAGTGCTGACGAAGCGCATCGAGCTGATAGGTCATGGAGTTTCCCCTTGGCATTAGTGAGACGTGAAGCCGCCGTCTATCGGCAGGCTGGCACCGCTGATCATTGAGGCCGCCGAGCTGAGCAGGAAGGCAACCGGCAGCGCCACTTCACGAGGAGCGGCAAAGCGCCCCAGGGGAATGGCTGCCAGCATCGGGTCGCGCTTGGCGGGGTCTGACCAGGCGCGTTCGGCCATGGGGGTCAGTGTCACTGTCGGGTTGACGCTGTTGACGCGAATGCCCTTGGGGCCAAGTTCGAGACACAGCACCCGCGTCATGGCATCCATGGCCGCCTTGGACGCGCAGTAGCCGAGATGCCCCGGCAGGGCCGCCATGGCCGCCTGACTGGAGACATTGACGATGCTGCCCTGGCGGCCATTCGCAATCATGTGACGTGCTGCCTCCCGGGCGACCACGGCACTGGCGGTGACGTTGGTGGCCATGATTTGCTCAAGGTCTTTCGCCTTGACGTCGAGAACGTCGTCGAGGATCGAGACGCCCGCGCAGTTGACCAGGCCATCAATGACAGGCATTTCAGCGAAGGCCGCGGTGACCGCCGCTTCATCGGTAATATCGACGGCCAGAGTGTGAGCCCCCAGCGCTTGTTTGAGTTCAGCGAGCTTCTCTCGGTTGCGTCCAAACAGCACCAATTCGGCGCCCAGCTCAGCGAGGGCCTGGGCAATGTCGAGACCGATACCGCTGGTTGCGCCCGTGACGAGAATGCGTTGATTCTGCAGTTCGAAATTCATGGAATACGTTCACTCGCTCTGTGTGTGGCGGGTATTGAGCTGATGCATGATCGGCTTGAGCGTCGGATAGAGCTGGCAATAAAGTGTGAAGAGTTCATCGTATCGACACGCCGCCGTCTCGCATGGCGTGGCGCGCTCGACGAGGGTGCCATGCTGTAGCGGCTGGGCGAGGTCGAGCAAACCACAAGCCTGACCGGCCAGCAGGCCAGCCCCCAGGGCGGCCTCAACGCTCTCCCGGTAGGTGTAGACGGGCATGCGGGTCACGTCGGCGATGATTTGCATCCATAGATCCGACTGAGTGGCACCGCCGACCACGATCAGGTGGTCGTCGAGGGTTACTCCCTGTTGGGAGCCTGCTTCGATGTTGTGCCGTAGCGCGAAGGTCACGCCTTCCAGCACGGCTCGGTAGAGATGATGGCGTTGGTGATAAAGGCTGAGCCCGATGAAACCGGCGCTGGCATGGGCATCCCATACGGGGCTGCGCTCGCCCATCAAGTAGGGCAGGAAGAGCAGGCCATTGGCCCCCGGGGGTAGTTCGCGCGCTGGCGGCTCGAGACGTTCAAAGGCACTCCCGCTCTCACCGGCGGCGGCCTTGTCCTCACCACAGAAGGTATCGACGTACCAGCTGACGGAAGCACCTGCGGTCAGGGCCCCGCCGAAGGTGTAAAGGTCCTGGTCGCCGTTCAGCACATGCGGCATGCTGATGAGCCCCTGCCGGGCATCGACGCGCCGATTGATCACCCCCCAGCACATGCTGGTCCCTATCATGGCGACGTGGTTGCCTGGACGGGTCGCCCCTGCCGCCAGCGTGGCCATCGCCGCATCGACGCCTCCGGCGACCACGGGGATACCGGCTTGCAGCCCTAGCGATTCGGCCAGCGATGGCACCAGGCCGCCGACTGTCGCTCCCGAGTCCACCAGCCGGTTCGGCAGTTTGTCTCGATCGAGACCCAGCGCATCGAGCATTTCGGGGGACCAGGCGCGTTTTTCCAGGTCGTAGATACCGCCGATATTACCGGCTGAGCTGTGATCGATAGCGATTTCGCCACTCAGGCGGTAGTTGATGTAGCTGTTGGGCGGCAGCAGATAACAGGTCTGCTCCCAGACCTCGGGGCGTTCGGCCTTGAGCCACATCATCTTGGTGAACCCGTAGTAGCTGTCCACGCCGTTGCCGGTGATATCCCCCAACCGGCTGAGGTCGACGTGCGCCTTCACCCACTGCACCTGAGCCTCAGCCCGACGGTCCATCCATATCAGGCAGGGATAGACGGGCCGGATATCCGCGTCGACCGGGATACCCGAACCGCCGTAAAGGCTGCTGACACATAGACCTTTGACATGCTGGGGGTCGACCCTCGGGTCAGCCAGGCAGTCGCGAAGGCAGTCGAGCACCGCCTCCCACCACACATCCGCCCACTGTTCAGCCCAGAGTGGATGCGGCGTGTCAACGCGATAACCCCGGCTATGTTCGGCCAGTATCTGGCCCTTGCCATCGAGCACTAGCGCCTTGGTACTCTGGGTGCCAATATCGATACCGATCACAGTTTCCATGCAGCTCTCCTTTTCTCGACTCTCGACTATCGACGCGGGGCTGAATCTCGCCAAAGCGTATGTCGGGATTCACAGCGTGCGCTTGCGGCTGATATAGATCGCCAGCAGGATGATCAGGCCCTTGATGACGGTCTGGAGATAGGGCGACACGCCCATCAGGTTGAGGCCGTTATTGAGCACGCCTAGCAGCATGGCGCCGACTAACGTACCCAGGATCATGCCGCGCCCGCCGGTGATGGCGGCGCCCCCCAGCACTACGGCGGCGATCGCATCGAGTTCGAAGCCGACCCCCGCATTGGGCTGCCCGCTCATGAGCCGTGAGGTCAGAATCAACCCGGCGATAGCGGCCGTGGTACCGCTCAGGGTGTAGACCAGCAGTTTGTAGCGGGAGACGCGAATACCGGACAGCCGGGTCGCTTCCTCGTTGCCACCGATGGCATACAGGTAGCGACCGGTCGATGTATGGCTGAGCAGTACATAACCGACGGCATAAACGGCAATCATGATCAGGATCGGCGTCTCGATACCGGCCACGCTGCCGCGCCCGAAAAAGGCAAACCCCTCCGGCAGACCGGAGATCGGATAGCCGCCGGTGTAGATCAACCCAAGGCCACGGGCGATGCCCATGGTCGCCAGGGTGACGATGATCGGGGGCATCCCCGCAAAGGCGACGAAGACACCATTGAAGGCCCCGAAAGCGGCACCTACCAAGAGCCCGAGCACGATCGCCAGCGACGGTGGCAACCCGGCTACCATCATGCCGGCCATGAGCGTTCCTGATAGCGCCATGACCGGGCCGACCGACAGGTCGATGCCGCCGGTGAGGATGGCCAGGCTCATGCCGACGGCGATGATCGCGATGATCGACGACTGGCGCACCAGGTTGGCCAGATTGCTGCCTGACAGGAAGTTGTCATTGATCAATCCCATGGCGAGGAAGACGACGATGAAACCGATCAACGGGTAGAAGACTGGCGTGCGGCGCCAGCGAGCCAGTCGCATCTTGAGTGACTGACGGGCGGAGCCGGGAGTAGATGCAAGCTGGTTCATGCGCTGAGTCCCCCAGTAGCATGGTGCATGATAGATTGTGAGCTGAGATGTTCGCCTTCGAGTTCGGCGGCTATCCGGCCTTGATAGAAGACCGCGACGCGGTCACACAAGCCGAGCACTTCGGGTAGTTCTGAGGAGATCATGATGATCGACACGCCCTGTGCGGTGAGCTCCTTCATCAAGGCATAGATTTCCGACTTGGCGCCAACATCGATGCCGCGGGTAGGTTCGTCGAAGATCAATACCTTGCACTGGTGTCCCAGCCAGCGGGCGATGACCACTTTTTGCTGATTGCCACCACTAAGGTTGTCGACCGGCGTTTCGGGGCTAGGTGCTTTCACCCGCACCGAGTTCATCAGGTCGGCGGCAGTACTTGATTCCTGACGGCGTTTGATAAAAGGTAAGGCGCCCTGGAATTGCGCCAGGTTATTCAGGGAGATGTTATCGCGGCAAGAAAATGGCAGGACCAGTCCTTGGGTCTTGCGGCTTTCTGGTAGTAACCCGATTCCCTGCTCAAGGGCGGTTGCCGGGTGGCGGAGCTTGATCGGCTTGCCTTCCATAGTGACCTTGGCATGTGCGGGACGTGTCGCACCGATAAGTCCCATGGCCAGTTCCGTGCGACCGGAGCCTACCAGGCCAGCGAAGCCAAGGATCTCGCCACGATGCAGTTTCAATGAATACTCGGGACCACCGGGGTCGAGGCGCAGCGACTCAATGTCCAGCACCACGTCAGCGTGGTCGGCATCGCACCGGTATTCGGGGAACAGGTTGTCCACACGCCGTCCGACCATCTTCTCGATCAGGTCATCGGGGGTGGTCGAGGCGGTGTCACCGTCATAGACCTTTTCGCCATCACGCATCACGGTGACGTGATCGCAGATGGTGAAGATTTCTTCCATATGGTGAGAGATGAACACCATGCCGACCTCTTGCTTGCGCAGTTCGCGCATGATGCTGAACAGGTGGTCGGCTTCGCTGGGCGTCAAGGTGGCGGTTGGCTCGTCAAGCACCAGGATGCGTGCATCCAGCGATAGTGCTTTGGCAATTTCGATAAACTGCTGGTCGGCGACGCTCAGCTCCACGATAGGGCAGTCCAGGGGGATACTCACCTTGAGGCGCTCGAACAGGCGCTGAGCTTCGGCGACCATGCCACGTCGGTCACGTAGCCCTAGTCGGTTGCGTTTTTCACGTCCCAGGAAAATATTGTCGACGGCGTCCAGGTCGGGGATCAGACTGAACTCTTGGAAGATAATGCCGATCCCGGAGTCGAGCGCATCCTGATAACCGTGAAATTCGCAGCGCTTGCCATCAATGATGATGTCTCCCTCATCTTGACGGTAGATGCCGCAGAGAATCTTCATCAGCGTCGACTTGCCAGCCCCGTTCTCGCCAAGCAGGGCATGCACCTCGCCAGCGTGGAGATCGAGCGACACATCTTGCAGGGCCTTCACCCCGGGGAACGACTTCGAGATGTGCCTCAGGGAAAGTAATGGAGTCATGGAAATACCCTCATGTGCCGCCTGGCGGCGGCACACGTTGTCAGCGTCAGTGGTATCAGGGTTACCAGCTGAAATCGGCGGCTTTATCTCGGTCAATCAGCTCGACGTCGATGGGGATTTCTGCGGGTGCGGTTTCAGCGCCCCAATGCTTGGCCAGCGCCAGGCCCAGGCCCACACGCACCATGTCGGCGGGGTATTGTGCCGAGGTGGCGATGAACTGCGAGTCGTCTTTCTGAATCTCGGCAACGGCTTCGGGGTGGCCGTCGACGCTCACCAGTTTGATATCATTGCCGCTGGAGTTGATGGCGATCAGGGCCCCCAGGGAGCCGATGTCGTTGACGCTGAACAGGCCGTCGAGCTCGGGGTTGGCCTGAATCATGTTCTCGGTCACGGACATGGCGTGGGTACGCTCCTGGCGACCATTCTGCTTGTCGACGACCTCAATGCCATCGTATTCCGCAAGCGCATCGTTGCAGCCTTCGATGCGTTCAAGGATAGGCACGACCGGAATGCCATCCAGTAGCGCCACCTGACCTTCTCCGCCGAGTTCCTGGGCCAGGTAGTCGCAGGCTTTATAACCGGCGTCGTAGTTCTTTGACCCCACGAAGCCGTCCACGGGACCCTCGGCCTGAGCGTCAATGGCAACGGTGGTGACGCCTGCTTCCTCTGCGGCCAGCACCGCCGTTTCAACACCGACCGAGTCGGCGGGATTGAGCAGCAGGATATCGATGTCTTGCTGGATCATATCCTCGACATCGCTGACCTGCTTGGAGACATCGTGGCGGGCATCGGTGGTGATCACTTCGGCGCCAATGCTCTCCGCGGCGCTCTCGAGCGCCTTTTGCATGGTCACGAAGTATTCGTTGTTAAGTTCCTGAAAAGACATGCCGATCTTAAGGTTATGCTCATCGGCCGTTGCGGTTCCCGCTGTCAAAACGGCGGCGCTGGCGGCGACGATGGCCGTCTTGCGAAAGGGGGCTGCGATATCATTAATTTTCATGGTTGGCTCCAGGGTTTTTGTTGTGGCATTGCTTTTGTGGCATTTAATGATGCGAGAAAGCTGACATTTATTGAAATGTTAACGTCAACATTTAAAAGCTAGAAGAGTCCTGATGACAAAGCAATAGAACTCAGACCAATGTCTACTAGCGCCTGATGACTCTCTCCGAGGTTTACTTTACATATCGAAATTGCTGGGCAGGACCACCATGTCACGAATGGTGACATTGCGTGGGCGAGTCAGCATGTACATGACAGCATCAGATACATCCGTTGGCTCAATAATGCTGCCTGACTCTTTCGCCTTGCGCAGGTTTTCTTCTGGCCAGTCAGCCAGCAAGGCACTGTTGACAGGACCCGGTGACACCGAAGCCACCCGGATGCCATGTTTCAGGACTTGGCGCCGCACGGTCTGAACGAAATTGTTCATGGCCCATTTGGAGGAGGCGTAGACCGGCTCCCAATGGACGGGGAAGTGCCCGGCGACCGAGCTTGTCACCATGATGTCGCCTGTTCCGCGTTCAATCATGTGTGGCAAGACGTTCTGGACGTTCTTCATCACGACGCTGACATTGAGGCTCACCATGCGGTCAATGGCATCTGGGTCAGCGTCAAGCAAGTCACCCCCGATATAGCTACCCGCATTGGCGTGGAAGATATCGAGTTGGCCGGCTTTCTCCAGGATTTGTGACAGCAGCGTTGCGCAGTCCTTGGGATCGAGCAAGTCCATGACCAGCGGAATCGCCGCATCGCCCAATTCCTCACAGATTGCCTTCAGTGCGGCCTGGTCGCGGTCAACCAGTACGACGCGAGCGCCTGATGCAATCATCGCCTTTACCGTCGCAAGCCCTATTCCCGACGCTGCGCCTGTAACGGCGGCTACTTTTCCTTCCAATTCATTAGCCATCAAATTCTCTCCTTTAATTGTCTTTTGTCGTTAAAGCAACTTGACGTTAGACAAACATTTGTACAGCGGGTGAGTGCTGATATCTCTCGAATGTTAACGTCAACATTAATGAACACTAGTCGTCCGCCATGGGCAAATCAATGGAGGGTAGACCAATGTCTAGCGTGGGGGCTGGGGGGAGGGCAAGTGCCCACTAGGTTTTGTCATTTACTTTCAGGAAAACCACCACCGCCAGGATGCCGCGCAGGTTATCCCTACCGCGATTGATACCAGGGGGCTTCGCAGGCCAATCGCTACCGCCCCGGCGGCCACGGCTGCAAGCCGCGCGCCTCCGTCTCCATGCACGATCATGGGCGTTATCACGGCAATCAGCACTGAACTTGACATGGCATCGACGAAGCGCCGTACCAGGGGGCTTAAAGGCACCGTTGCCATGATCAACAGCCCCAGGACCCTGGAGCCGTAGGCGATCAGGGCCATTAATGAGATCGCCAATAACGATTGCCAGACCTGCAGCGAACTCATGAGCCAGTTTCCCTGAACCAGCGCCCGGGCAACAGCACGGCGATCACTCCCCCCGTCAGGGCGCCTACCATGACGTGCAGATAGGGGGGGAGCCACCAGTACGCCATGAGCGCGCTGATGGCGGCCGCCAGCCAGGGGACGGCCATGATGGCCCGGGGCTTTCCTCCTACCACGATCATGAGTAGAAAGCAGAGCATGATCACGTCAAGACCGAACCGTTCTGGCTCGGTGATGCCGCCACCAAATACCAGCCCGATGGCGGTCCCTACCACCCAAGCGCTCCATAGCGCGATCCCTCCCCCCAGCAGAACGCCCAGGTTACGCTCCCCCCGGTGATATTCCCCCAGGGCCATGGCCCAGTTCGAGTCGGTGAGCAGGATCACCATGGCGAATTGCTGACGGCGCGGCAGTGGCTTGAGCCAGGGGTAGAGTGCTGCACTCATCAGCATATGCCGGGTATGGATGGCCAGGGTGATCGCGGCCAACGCCAGCAGGGGCAGGGGCGTGTGCCAAAGCTCTAGGGCCGCAAACTGCGAGGGGGCGGCAAACACAAAAAGGCTCATCAGCATCGCTTCCCAATCGGCTAGCCCCTGATGCACGGCCGCAACGCCGAACGCCAAGCCAAACGCCACCGTGAAAGCCGCCAGCGGCAGCATCAGGCGTATCCCTTTCCAGGTGCCCGCTCTATCGAGTCGAGTCGGGTTTTCCTTTGATGTCATCGCGTAACCTTTCTCAAAACGGCAGGCCACTATAAAACAAACAGACCTGCTTGTTTTTTTGTTTCTTGAAGTCTACATTGAATATCGTGCACTCGCCAATCCGCTAGGTGCCGCCTTATATACAGCAAGATAATAGCAACAAACTGTCGATTAACTCGGCCGGGGAAACTGTATGAACGTTACTCGCAATACGCTACCGCTCGTCGTCGCCGCTCTGGCGCTTCCTGCCTACGTAGCTTCAGCACAAGCATCGACTTCCTTCATTGCCAATTCCTTCTATGACCAGCAGCACCCTTTCTCTCGCTATGGTTACATCGAGTGGGCTGAGACGGTCAAAGAGCTTTCCGATGGTGAACTTCAACCCGAGGTGTATACCGGGACGGTGCTGCTAGCCCCCCGTGCCAGCCTGCAAGGGATCCAGGACAATATTGCTCAAGTCGCTCATCATGCGGCTATTTACACGCCTTCCGAAATGCCGGTAGCCAATGCCGTGCAGGAACTGGGGTTCAACTATTCGGATCCGTTGATCAGTGTTCTGGCTGTTACCGACTTCAGTTTGAACAATCCCACGCAACTTGCCGAGTGGGAAGAACTGGGTATCGTCTACCTGGGCGCCTACAACACCCCGCCTTATGTGTTGATGTGTCGTGAACCCGTTCGCAACCTTGAAGAGCTGAGTGGCAAGCGCATCCGCACGGCCGGTTCCACGGTGTCTGCATGGGTCGAGGAAGCAGGGGGCACGCCGGTCAACGTGCCTTCCAGCGAGATGTACAGCGGGCTCGACCGCGGGTCACTGGATTGTGCGACCAATGCGGTCAATGATCTGGTGGATCGCTCGCTGTGGGAGGTCGCCGAACACACCACTCTTTTGCCTACCGGTATGTATTGGTCCGGCCCTCAGTGGGGCTTCAACGCGGGTTTCTGGGCCGACCTTAGCGATGAGCAGCGTGAGGTCTTCAAGGAAGCAAGCGCCAAGGCCATGACGCGCATGGTGGTTCAATACATCGGCGCGGCTGAAGCCGCCATGGAAGAGGCCGAAGCAAACGGCAACAATATTTACGAGCCTGAAGACGACCTGATGGCGTCGGTGGAAACGTTCCGCGATGAAGCGCTGGAAAACGTCTATGACAAGGCCCGCGATCAATACGGCGTCGAAGACCCGGAAGCGCTGATCGATGATTTCCTGGCCACCTATGACAAGTGGGAAGCCTTGATCAGTGAGGTTGACCGCGAAGACGAAGAGGCGTTAGCGGAATTGGCCATGGAAGAAATCTTCGACAAACTTCCTGCAGACTACGGTATTTATTAATGCTTAAGCCGCAAGGCCGCCTCAATGAGGCGGCCATGGCCGAGATAGGGAAGGGTTCGCCATGACAAAGCGACAGAACCAGGAAGAACGCTCACACCAAACCCAGACCCGGGTCACGCAGGCAACGATTGAATGCATTCTTGCCAAGGGGATTCGTGCGACCTCTACCGTTGATGTCGCGCGTCAGGCCGGTGTTTCTCGAGGCGCTTTGGTTCATCACTACCCGTCTAAAACGTTGTTGATGCAGGCCGCGCTCGAGGATTTGCTCAACCGTGAGGTTGAAAGCGTCCGGGAAATGGCGATAGGCGTCAGCGAAGGCAGGATGAACTTCGATAGCCTGTTGAAAGCCTTGCATGAGCATTTCAAGGGGGACATGTACATGGTGACCCTGGAGTTCCTCACCAATGCGCGGACCGATCCCGACATCATGAGTGCACTGGTGCCGCTTGCCGCAAGGTTCAATGACTCCTTGGAGAAAATCTGGGAGCAGTTAGTCTCCAGCTCGGAACACACATCGCATCAGAACCGGGTCGCTCTTAATGCCACCCTGTGCATGATGCGAGGCATGGGGGCTCAGAGCATATGGCGTGATGACCCTGAGCTCTACAGGGATATGCTGGTTTTCTGGAAAGAGACGCTTCTGAAACTGGGTTTTTCTGCCTCAGATTCGACGAGGAGTGAGCCCGCATGATCATCAAGCGCTTCGAGTCTCTGAGCTACTGGTTTGCCAAAAGCGCCCTGGTGCTGGCAACGCTCTTCTTGATACTGATGGCGTTGCATGTCTCGCTGGACGTAGCGCTTCGATACGTGTTCGGAAAGTCGTTCGCGGGGACGCTGGAATTTGTTTCTTTCTATTACATGGTCGCGGTGGTCTTCCTGCCGCTGGCCTATGTCGAGCTCCAGCAGGAGCACATCAGTGTCGATGTACTGGCCGGAAGACTCCCTCCTTCCTTGCAGCTAGTGCTTTACCTGTTTGCCAGTTCGCTCGGCCTGATCTATTTCGGCATGCTCTGCTACAAGAGCTTCCTCGATGCTTTAGAGGCCACAATACGACTGGAAACTGCCATGGCGAATTTCCAGTTCTATCTTTGGCCTAGCCGCTGGGCGTTACCGGTTGGCTTTGCCGCCATGTGCCTGGCCATCATCGCCAATATGATCAAGGCGCTGCGTCTACGCCGAGCCCTGTAGGAGTACCCCCATGAGTAATATCGAAATAGGCGTGGCAGGTATTGCCATCGCCTTGGCCCTGATCGCCCTGCGGGTGCCCATTGGCATCGCCCTGGGACTTGTGTCGATCATCGGCATCAGTGAATTGACCAACATGCGGGTGGCCTGGGGCATGATTTCTGCCACGCCGTTCGACTTTGCGGGCACCTGGGAACTGACGGCCGCGCCCATGTTCCTGTTCATGGGCTATTTGTGTACCAGCACCCGCATGACCCAGGGGCTGTTCCATGCCATGCGGCTTTATCTGGCTCGGTTGCCTGGTGGTTTGGCCGTCTCCAGTGTGATGGCATCTGCCTTCTTTGCTGCCGCCTCTGGCTCCAGCGTTGCAACGTCGGCGGCCATGTCGCGCATTGCCGTCCCCGAGATGCTCAAGCACCACTACGACAAAGGGCTGGCTACAGGTACGGTGGCGGCGTCAGGCACCTTGGGCTCCTTGATTCCTCCCAGTGTGCTGCTGGTGCTCTACGGTGTTTACGCTCAGGTTTCGGTGGGCCAGCTGTTCATGGCCGGTTTTATTCCGGGGGTGCTCTCGGCGCTGCTCTATATCGCCATGATCATGGTGCGGACCAAGCTTAACCCGAGCTTGGCCGGCGACGTTGATGTGCGTTCCACCTGGGACGAGAAATGGGACGCCTTTAAAGATATCTGGCCGTTACCTCTTCTGATCGGCTCTGTGCTGGGCGGGATTTTTCTGGGTGTTTTCTCGCCTACGGAAGCTGGCGCTGTGGGCACTACCATCGCGGCCGTCATCGCCTTTGCGCGACGGTCCCTCACCATGGAGGCGATCAAGGAGGCGCTGGTCAGCACGGCGGTAAGCACTGCGAGTATCTTCATTATCCTGATTGGCTCGCTTTTTTTCACCCGCTTTCTCGCCATGAGTGGGGTGCCTGCTGCCTTCTCCGAGCTGATTCTGGGGGTCAGCACCGAGACGTGGTGGATCATTCTCGCCGTCGCGCTGATCTATCTGGTGTTGGGTATGTTCATTGACTCCATCGGCCTGTTGCTTCTCACGCTGCCGCTGATCCTGCCATTGGTCGAAGGCGCCGATCTCAACTTGATCTGGTTCGGGATTATCGTCGTCAAGCTGCTTGAAGTGGGGCTGGTGACGCCGCCTATCGGGCTGAATGTGTATGTCATCAAGGGCGCGCTGGGTAAAAGCGTCACTCTTTCGGAAGTCTTCAGGGGCGTAAGCTGGTTCATCGTCATGGACGTTATCGCTCTGTTACTGATCGTGCTGATCCCGGCACTGTCACTTTATCTCCCACAAAAAATGTTTTAACGCTCGCTCTATCAAAAGGAATTCCAATGAAATCGACTCGTTTTATTAATGCCAACGTTATTGATACGCGTAACGGTAAAGTACTTGCCAACCAGCAGGTGCGTGTACAAGAGGGCCGTATCGTTGCGGTTAGTGATTCCCCCTTAGAGGGCGACGATGACCAGGTCGTCGATGTCCGTGGGCACTTCCTGATGCCGGGCCTGGTTGATTCTCATGTTCATGTGACGGCCATCACGCCCAATTTTGCCTTGCTTGAAACGCTTTCGCCGTTTTATGTCGGCGCCAAGTCGAGTGAGCTGCTTGAAGATATGCTGATGCGTGGCTTTACCACCGTGCGGGATGCCGGTGGTGCCGATTACGGCCTGGCGAAGGCGGTCGATGAAGGGGCTTTGGTGGGGCCGCGCATCATGTACGCGGGCAATGCGCTTTCCCAGACCGGTGGTCATGCTGATATGCGCGGGCCGGGGCAGCAAACCTTCGAAGGCTGCTTCTGTTGCTCTGGCCTGGGCCGGGTTTGCGACGGTGTCAGTGAAGTGCGTCGTGCTGCCCGGGACGAAATCAGAAAGGGGGCCACCCAGATCAAGATCATGGCGTCCGGCGGCGTTTCATCGCCCACGGATCGTATCGATAGCACCCAGTTTTCCATCGAGGAAATCGACGCGATCGTCGAGGAAGCGACGGCCGCCAATATCCATACCATGGCCCATGCCTACACGGCGCGCGCCATCAACCGGCTGATTCCCCGGGGCGTCAAAACCATTGAGCACGGGAACCTGATGGATGAAGAGAGCTGCCGTTTGTTCATCAAGCACGACGCCTACCTGACGCCAACGCTTGCCACCTATGATGCCCTGGCCAAGGAAGGTGTGGAGGCCGGTATGGCGGAGCACTTGCAGCGTAAGGTGTTTGATGTTCTTGATGCGGGTGGTAAGGCGCTGGAAATGGCACAACGCCATGGCGTCAAGATGCTATTCGGCACGGATTTGCTGGGCCGAATGCAGCGTCATCAGCTCAATGAATTTCATCTGCGCAAGGATGTGGTGCCAACCGATGAGTTGATCCGTACCGCCACCTGCAATGCCGCTGATGCCTTTGATTACGTTGGCGATTTTGGCGAGATTGTTCCAGGCGCACGCGGGGATATTATTATTCTCAAGGATAATCCATTGGATGACATCAATGTGCTCACCCAGCCGGATGAACAACTGATGCTCATCATGAAAGACGGTGCCTTTTATAAAAACACGCTGTAATAACACGCTGTAGTGAACGTTGTGATGTGGACTGAAGAGGCCTTTATAAGGCCTCTTTAGTCAAGAACTGGCTACCATGGGTCTTCCGGTCTTTGTCAATACAAGGCTTCTCCGGGGGATCGCATTGGTGGCTTGATCCTTTCTGATCGCCCAATGAATTGGGCTCTTACGAACCTCGCACCCACATAGTTCTAAGTAGTCTCCCAGCCACTGCAGTAGCCAGACTTCGTCGGGCGATAGCCTTTGGTGGCTCGATCATGGCTGATCTCTATTTATTTAAACGTGTCGTCTTTCCTGCATGATGCCCATATTTATTAAGTTGGCAATTTCTTTTTCTAGTTCATCGTAAAAGGCTGCGGATACGTTACTTAGCGGTCTGCGTTTAGATTTTAGAAGGGCAATTTCCCATTCTATTGTTGGGTCAAGAGGTTTGGAGACGACATCAGTACCTGGCAGTAATAGTTCAGCAATGGGGTCAACGACGGCAATGCCTACCCCTCGATCGACCAGTGCACAGACGCCGCGCATAGGACGAATTTCTGCTGCAATGTTCCTCTTTATATCAATGGTTTGCATGATGTAGTCGACCCGTGACCGCAGTGGGCTATCAGGCATTAGTTCAATAAAGGTCTGGTTCTGTAAGCTGGTAATTGGCACGGTGTCGAGCGCAGCCAGCGGATGTTTTCGGTGCATGATACAGCGGGCAGAACAGCGCGCTAAGCTAGTCACGCTGGCGCCATAGGTATCGGCTTCAAGGGTAATGCCAAGCGCCATATCGCAGGTGTTATTATCTATCATCTTGAGTAGTTCCTGCATTCCTACATCGATCAGGCGAACCCCGACTTTGGGGTGTCGCTCTTTGAAACGTTTAATCACATCAAGCAGAAATGTATCGCAAAAGATCGGTTGTGCAGCGATCACGACGTTACCGACTTGATTGTTGGCGATGGCTTCAGCATCTTTTTGAGTGTCGCGTATGCTCGATATCAACCGAAGTGCTGAGTCATGGAAGGCGAAGGCCTCGGCGGTTGGTTCAATCTGGTTACGTGTTCGCTTGAACAGAACAAAACCAACTTCTTCCTCTAATCCGCTGAGGAGGCGGCTTACCATCGATTGGCTGATTGCCAATGCATCGGCGGCGGCTTTAGTCGTGCCATGCTTCATAAAAGCATCGAAGGCTTCAATTTCTTTAAGTTTCATTTCTCCTCCTCGAGGCTTTTAGCCAGGTATATACATTGACGGTGTCGGCTTTTTCCCCAATTAAACCCAAAGAGCCCTGAGTCTTTAGCGTGCCTTTCCCCTTCATATTTACATCCTACAACATCGTCTGGCATGCAGTTTTGTAGTCTTGCTAGTACTAAAATGCATGCTGAGACAGTTTATTGCAATTATTTTCATACCTGTCTATGCTGAGTCTGTTCGTTTGGCGTGTAGCACTGAGTGCCCAGACGTAGCGCAAGCAAAAATAATCAAGGAGACAGGAATGAAACGCATATTGAACCTCGCAGCAGTGGGTCTAATGGTGACGTGTACGGCCCATGCGCAAAGCTATCCGTCCGAAGCCGTGACGCTGGTTGTTCCCTATGGCCCTGGCGGTGCCTCTGACCTTGCTGGTCGAGCGTTGGCTGAATCCGCTCGGGAGTTCCTTGGCGAGCCAATCACAGTGTCAAACCAGTCCGGCGCTGGGGGGATGACTGGTGCCCGTGCGGTCTCGGAGTCTGAACCCGATGGTTATACCCTGTTGCTGGCTCGAGTGGGTATGGCGCTGTCACCCGCCGTGAACGAGAACAGCAGCGTCGATTGGGACGAGTACACTTTTCTTGGTTCTCTAGAAGCCACGCCGATGATTCTGGCGGTAGCCGAGGATTCTCCCTATGAAAGCGTCGAGGAGTTGCTTGAGGGAGTCGAAAGCAATCCAGGTGCTATGGCCTATGCGGCTTCAGGCGCGACCGCTATTGATGGCTTTACCGTGCAGACACTACTTTCTGACGCGGGAATGGATCCGCTTTCTGCCGCGACGCTGGTGCCATTCCGTGGCGGTGGTGCTTTGGCAACTGCGCTACTCGGTGGGCATGTTGATTTCTTGGCGATCGCTGCTGGGTCACTGATGCCGCACATTGAAAGCGGCGATATGCGTCCCCTGATGGTTTACGCACCGGAGCGCATGGACTCGTTGCCTGATGTCCCCACCGCTGAAGAGCTTGGCTATGAACTGGCCGGACAAGTCGTCGGCTGGAGCGCTCTGTACGGTCCGCCCAACCTGCCCGAAGAGGTCGTGACGACTTGGGACGGCGTATTGGCAGAGGTCGCTGAGAGTGACACTTGGCTGAGCCGTGCTGATGACCGTGGATCGATCTCAACGATCGGTAGCGTCGATATGGCGACTTATGCCGAAGAGCAGTATGAGTTCTATCGCGGTCTTGCTGAAGAATTTGGCTACCTGGAGTGATCAGTGGCAGACGTAAGTCATCCGACTTATGAGGCGATAACAAGCATTGGGAGGGGCATATGGGTATTACACGCGGCGTGATCGTAACGATGCTGTTTGGGTTAGTGTTGTTTGTGCTAATCCCTATCTATGTGCCCCGCCCCAATTTCATTCCTGGATTTGCACCACCCCCTGATATGTGGCCAAGGGCGGTCTCAATTCTTGGAATGTTGCTCGGCTTGCTATTGCTTGGACTGTCGCTATCTAAGAAAACCGAGGCAATCGCCGACCCTGAGGCGGCCAGCGAGATCCGTGGTGATACGCCATTGGGTAAGTTGATGGCACGTTTCGGTTTGGCAGTGCTGGCCTTCACGCTATTCGTGGTTGCTGTTGAACTGCTTGGCTTTCTTCTAGCCTGCATCCTGCTACTGGCTGCAGTGCTCGTGTTGACAGGCTATTGGCACCATAAATGGATATCGTTGAGCGTTGCCGTGGGGCTACCGCTTTTACTCCACCTATTCTTCTCCAGCGCGCTCAATACGCGCTTCCCTGCCGGCACTTTGCTCAAAGCTTTAGGCTTCTGACGCACCGCGCACTACAGGAACCATCACCATGCTCAATGACCTGTTGATTGCCTTTCAGGCAGTCGCAACGATCGAAAATTTCCTGATCATGGCCGCGGGTATCTGGGGCGGCGTGATCATCGGCGCCATTCCTGGCATGACTGGCACCATGGCCGTAACGCTTGCGCTGCCGTTTACCTTTTATATGCAGCCCATCCCCAGCATCCTACTGCTGGTCGCACTCTATAAGGGATCGACTTACGGCGGTTCGGTGTCAGCGATTCTCATCAAAACCCCTGGTACTGCGTCGGCAGCTTGCACAACCCTGGATGGCTATCCGCTAGCCCGCCAGGGTAAGGCGGGGAAGGCCCTCAACATGGCGCTTTACTCGTCGTGCACAGGTGACTTCATTTCCAATATCTCGTTGATCTTTATTGCGGCACCACTTGCCCTCCTTGCACTGCGAATCGGGCCGCCCGAATACTTTATGCTGATGGTATTCGCACTGACGACGGTGTCCGGGGTTTCGGGTCGCTCGCTTATTCTGGGGCTGGTATCTGCTTGCCTGGGACTTTTGTTGGCAACCGTCGGTGAGGACATGTACGGCTCCTTCCGTTTCGACCTTACCATGGACATGCGCGGCGGACTGGCTGTGGCGCCGGTGTTAATCGGTCTGTTTGCGATTCCTGAGCTGCTTAAAATAGTGGTGTTTCGAAATACTGAGACTCAAAAGGCCATGCAGCTTGGCGACAACCGCGTTACCCGCGAAGAGTTTCGCCGTTCTCTGAAGTCGATGCTTAAAGGAAGCATGATCGGTGTGATCATGGGGGCAATACCGGGTATTGGGCCGTCAGCGGCGGCGTTTTCGTCCTACGGTGAGGCCCAGCGTAGCTCCAGGAACGGCGAAAACTTTGGTAAGGGTGAGGTCGAGGGCATTGCGGCTTCTGAGTCAGCCAACAATGGCTGTTGCGGTTCGACGATGATCCCGCTTTTGGCGCTTGGTGTGCCAGGTGATGTGATCACCGGGGTCATGCTTGGTGCTTTTATGATTCACGGAATGACACCAGGCCCCATGTTGTTCGAGACCAACCTTCACGAAGTCTACATGCTGTTTATCGGCATGCTGTTCTCGTCAGTCCTGCTGTTTGGTGCTGGTAAGGCTACCATGCGCTTTTTCTCGCACATTTCGCGGATTCCGCCTGGCCTAATGGCACCCATCGTCTTGGTTCTGTGCCTATTTGGCATCTTCTCGATTTCCAACAGCATGTACGACGTGATCGTGTTGCTGGCCATGGGGGTGTTCGGTTTCTTCATGTTCTTGTTCGCGATCCCCGCAGCCCCGTTTCTGATCGCCTTCATCCTGGGGCCAATGTTGGAGGAAAACCTCCGCCGTGCCCTTGCCATCTCCCGAGGTGACCCGAGCATTCTGGTTTCATCGCCTATCACCTGGTTGTTCGCCTCGCTAGCGGTGTTCGTGATTGTGATCACTATTCGCCAGCAGCTTAAGAAAGCCAAGGCCTGACACCTTATTCACTTTCAAAAGGATTAGACGTTATGCACGCCAGCAGCGCTCAGCTCCAAGATCATCCTCGGCTTGCTACTGCCGTTTCCCATCTTGAGGATCTAATTGGCTTCGATACGACCAGCGCCCATTCAAATCTCGAGATCATTGCGTACTTGAAGCGCTACTTTGACGAGTTAGGGATGGAGACCACGGTGCTTTATGACAAGAGCGGTGAGAAAGCCAATCTGATCGCCTGCATTGGTCCTAAAGATGTGCCTGGTATTGTGCTGTCTGGGCACACCGATGTCGTACCGGCTAACCCTGAGCGCTGGACGAGCGATCCGTTTCACCTGGAGCAGCGGGGAAGTCGGCTATTTGGACGTGGCAGTTGCGACATGAAAGGCTTCGCAGCTTGCGTAATGGCAGCGGCACCCGCACTGATACAAGGCCCCTTGCAGCGCCCCTTCTATTTCTGTTTTTCCCACGATGAGGAAGTGGGTTGTATAGGGGCTCCGGCGATCGCGAAACACTTGGCCGGGCTGGAAGTCCCGCCTGGTCTGGCCATCATTGGCGAACCTAGCGAAATGCACCTTGTTAATGGCCAGAAGGGAAAGATTGCCATGCAGGTCACGGTGCGAGGAGAAGGGGGGCATTCTTCTTTTGCGCCACAGCACGTCAATGCCGTGGAGTATGCGTCACGTATTATCGCCATGATCAGTGACCGATCACGACGATATGAGCGTGAGGGACCTTTCGACCATGACTTTAGCGTACCCCATGCGACTGCGTTGGCCACTTTGATCAACGGTGGTGTCGCGACCAACGTAACGCCTGACACCTGTGAGTTTGTTTTCGAGCTTCGTAGTATCGATCAGCAGGCTGCTTGGGGCGATATGCGGGCCTTAATTGACGAGGTGGAAGCCACTTTGCTGCCAGAAATGCGCAATGCCTCGACAGTAGCGGGCATCGAGTGGCAGGAGCGTTTCTCTTATCCTGCCATGGACGATGCCACGGGCAGCGAGCTATTTAAACTTATAGAGCCGATTCTGCCGCCGCGTGGCGGTAAGGTCTCTTATGGCTCTGAAGGCGGGGTGTTTGAGATTGATGGCGGCATTCCATCCGTGATCATTGGACCAGGCTCGATCCGCCAAGCTCATAAACCTGACGAGTTCATTGAGATTGATCAACTTACTCAGTGCCTAGAGTTCTTCGACACCTTGGGGGGTTGGATGACACATGGATAAGGACATCATCACGACCATTAACGCCAAACGTCTATGGCAGAACCTTGAGGCATTATCGACGATTACCGATCCTGAGCGGCCTTGGACGCGTCGAGCGTTCACAGAACGCTATCAGGAGGGGCGCGACTGGCTCAAGCGGGCTATGCATGCTGCTGGGCTTACGACTCGATTGGATGATGCGGGTAACTTGATTGGCACTCTGCCAGGTAGCGAACCTTCGTTAGCGCCGTTAGTCATTGGCAGCCATATTGATACGGTGCCCAGCGGAGGGCGCTATGATGGAATCCTTGGCGTTCTCGCCGGCCTAGAAGCGGTGCAGAGCCTGAAGGAAATGGGTGAACCGTTACGGCATGATGTCCAGGTTATCGATTTTCTATCCGAAGAACCAAGTGAATATGGCATCTCGTGCGTCGGTAGCCGTGGAATGGTGGGTGCTCTGACAGGCGAGATGCTCAATTTTCGAGAGCCGGGCGGTGAGCGTTTAGGCGATGCTATCCGTCGTATGGGGGGTAACCCGGATGCTTTGGTTACGCCTTTGCGGCAGCAGGGTGATGTTGCTGCTTTTTTGGAACTACACATCGAGCAGGGACGCGTACTGGAAGAAAACCATGTGCCCATTGGTGTAGTAAGCGATATCGTCGGTATTCATCGCTACGATATTGAGGTTTTGGGTCAGGCCGATCATGCTGGCACCACGCCAATGGAGCTACGTCGTGATGCACTCGCGGAAGCAGCGGGTTTGATCAAAGCGATCCAGCAAGAAGCGCAGCGTCAGAGCGCCGGAGATCATTATCTGGTTGCGACAGTGGGTCGCTTGAACGTTTCTCCCAACGCGACCAACGCGATTCCAGAGCAAGTTGAGATGGTGCTGGAAGTACGAAGTAATAATACTCATCTGCTCCAAAACTTCTTTCCGCCTATCCTCGACCAAGCAAAGCGCAATGCCTCAACCCTTGGTCTTGAGATTATCGCAAAGCCACTCAGTGAGGGGCTTCCGACTCCTTGTGCAGAGCTCGTTCAGTCAAAAATATGGGAGGCCGCCCAAGCCTGCGGTTTGGATTCCATGAGCTTGACTAGCGGCGCCGGACATGACGCTGTCTATATGGCACAAATCGCCCCGACTGGCATGCTGTTTGTTCCTTGTCACGAAGGGAGAAGCCACTGCCCGGAAGAGCTTATCACTCAGCAGCAGGCGTCTAATGGCTGCCGCGTGATACAAAAAGCGCTAAAAAGTCTCGATCACTATTTAGGCTGAGACACTTTGTGGAAGAACGTTTGGTTTCTGAAGATACAACAACGTTGAGAAGGCCGCTAATCAATCTGGGGGTGACGTCGACATCACTGTGTCACGGTAGGGGTAGCGTTTCCTCGTCAGGAGTAAGGCGGTAAGGTGAAGAAATTCGTTGAATGATGTTAAGGAGTGCCTTGTTCCGGATTATCTCAATTCCGGGGCAGGGGATTAGCGATGGCTTCAACGGCGTCGCTGAAACGACTGGACCTTCCCGTGTCAGTCACACTGACACGGGAAAGCCTCATGATCAGCTTATAGAGAATAGGCTTAACTGACTGGGATAGCTCCATTATCCCGCGTAAAACGCCGGTAAACAAAGTGCATTGATCAAGCCTCTACTCCACCGTTGTATCTCGCTTTAGGCTTCGCGCTGACCATCGACCAAGCGGCTTACGCCGACCGGATTGCCGTCCTGAATGGCCTCGGGTAGCAGGCTTTGGGGCAGGTTCTGGTAGCACACCGGACGCAGGAAGCGATGGATCGCGGCGCTGCCCACCGAGGTGGTACGCGAGTCCGAGGTGGCAGGGTAAGGGCCACCGTGAACCATGGCGTGGCAAACCTCCACCCCGGTTGGCCAACCGTTGGCCATCACCCGGCCGGCGCGACGCTCGAGCACCGGCAGCAGGGTGCGGGCGGTGTCGATGTCGCCATCGTCCATCTGCAGGGTGGCGGTCAGCTGACCTTCCAGTCCTTCGGCCAGCGTTTTGACCTCGTCGAGATCGGCGCACTTGACCACAAGGGAGGTCGAGCCGAACACCTCGGCCTGGAGCGCCTCGTCATTGAGGAAATCGCTGGCCTTGGCCACGAACAAGCCGGCCTGACACTGGTTCGGGCCGTCGCCGGCAGGGCCGCGCGCCACTTCACGGGCCTTGTCGCTCCCGGCGAGGGTGGTCACGCCTTTGCGGTAGGCATCAAATATGCCCGGCGTCAGCATCGTCTGTGCGCCCGCGCCCTCGACCGCCTCGGCGGCGGCATCGATGAAGCTGTCTAGCGCCTCGCCATCAATGGCGATCACCAGCCCCGGGTTGGTGCAAAACTGGCCTGCGCCCATGGTCAGGGAGCCGACGAAGGCCTCGCCCAGCGCCTTGCCGCGGGCCTTGAGCGCCTCGGGCATCAAGAACACCGGATTGATCGAGCTCATCTCTGCGTATACCGGGATCGGCTCGGGACGGGCCTGGGCGGTCTGCATCAGAGCGGTGCCTCCACTGCGCGAGCCAGTGAAGCCCACCGCCTTGATCCGTGGATCGCTGACCAGGCCCTGGCCGATCTCGCGGCCGGAGCCGAAGAGCAGCGAGAACACGCCTTCGGGTAGCTCGCAGCGCGCCACCGCCTTCTGCACTGCGCGGCCGACCAGCTCGGAGGTGCCAGGGTGGGCGGAGTGGGCCTTGACCACCACCGGGCAGCCGGCGGCCAGCGCCGAGGCAGTGTCGCCACCGGCCACCGAGAACGCCAGCGGGAAGTTGGAGGCACCGAACACCGCCACCGGTCCCAGGGCTATGTGACGTTGGCGCAGGTCGACGCGTGGCATCGGCTCTCGTTCCGTCAAGGCCGGGTCGTGGCGCACGTCGAGCCATTCACCGGCGCGTACCACCGAAGCGAACAGTCTGAGCTGACCGCAGGTGCGTCCGCGCTCGCCGACGATCCGGGCCTGGGGCAGGCCGGATTCCGCCATGGCGCGCTCGATCAGGGCGTCGCCCAGGGCCTCAATCTCGTCGGCGATGGTTTCGAGGAACGCCGCCCGCGCCTCGAGACCGGTCTCGCGGTAACGGTCGAAGGCAGCCCATGCTAGTTCACAGGCGCGCTCTACTTCGGCCTTGGAGCCTGCCGGGTAGCCGGGCTTGAGGGTCTCGCCGGTGGCCGGGTTGATCGCGTGGATGGGCTCGCCCTTAGCCGTGATGGCCTGGCTGCCGATCAGTTGCTTGCCTTCCAATGTGTACATCAATAATCTCCTTCAAATCTCGTGTTACAGCGTCTCGATGGTCGGCTTCGCCGCGGGGGTGCGCTTCAGTACGTTGCTCAGTGGGCGAGTCGTGATGTCGCACTCGATGCGCATCTCATCGCCATTTTCGAGTGCGATTCCGTCACCGAAGCTCAACACCGCAGCACCAAAGAAGTGGATATGTAGCTGATTGGGCTGGCAGAACGTCGCGTATTTGAAATGGTGGTATTCAAGGTTGCTCACCGAGTGGCACATATGCCTTTCACCGCTCATGAAAGCGCGATGCCACAGCTGCTCGCCATTGCGGTGCAAGGAAACACTCCCGTGTATCTCCTCCGGCAGATCGCCAACGAAGATTTCAGGGCCGATGCTGCAGTCACGCAACTTGGAATGAGCCAGGTATAGATAGTTCTGCTTTTCTGTCACATGATCGGAAAATTCGTTGGCCAGGGAGAAGCCGACTCTGAAGATGCGTCCCTCGTCATTGACGATATAAATGCCTGCAAGCTCGGCTTCTTCGCCACCATCCAGGGCAAAGTCCGGCATGGTGATCTCGGCGAAGGGCGCACGCAGGGTATGCCCTGTGCCCTTGTAGAACCATTCTGGTTGCGCACCCACCTCGTCCGATGCGGGCTTTCCGCCGGCAACGCCAAGGTCGAACATGCGCTGTGTATCGGTCGGCTGAGCCGTCTTAGACTCGTCTTTCTCCCCTGTGTGCATCTGGCTACGGGGCGCTGCGCTACCAAGGTGAGTCAGGCCGGTTCCGGTCAGCAGCAGATTCGCAGGCTCGGGGTGGGTGATCGGCACGCGAAGGCATCCATTGCGGATGGCCGTGTCGTAGGACATGGTGTCAGCCGTGCGAAAATCCGCCAACGACTCGACGAGCTTTTTGCCGCTGTTCGCGGCCTTAAGCGCAATGGTGTAGAGAGGCTGCGATAGCAGTTCGAGCTCATCGCCGTTGACGACAGCTGCCACGACCTCATTACCCTTATTTACCACTTGTACAATATGCATGGATGTCGACCTTGTTAGTTGATGAATGCCAGGGATAAGCCGGGAACGTAAGTGATCACCAGAAGGGCCAGCAGCAGCACCAGAAAGAACGGCAGAGACGAGCGCAGGAATTGCAGCGTGCTTAACTTGGCAATATTGCAGCTTACGAACATCAGGACGCCGAGCGGCGGGGTAATCTGGCCAATCAGTAGGTTGAACAGCATGATGATGCCGAAATGGACAAGACTGATATCCAGAGCATTCAGCAGAGGAATGAGTATCGGCACGAGGACGATGATCACGGCGATGGTTTCCATGAACATACCAATGGCCAACAACGCCAGGTTCAGCAGCAGCAGAACCAATAGAGGGTCATCCGTCAGCCCGGTGATCCATGTGACCACCTCCTGAGGCGCTTGCAATATGCTCAGCGACCAGGCCAGAGGCGCCGAAGCAGCGATAATGATTAAGATGGAAGCCGCCTCACGCGACGTGGAGACGAGCAGCTCTCCCATGTCCTTCCAGCTCAATGTTCTGTAAACAAACTTCCCTACGAAGAAGGAGTACGCAACGGCGACCGCAGCAACTTCGGTGACGGTGAAGATGCCCATGCGGAATCCAACGATAATCAACACGGGCATGAGCAACGCCCATACCGACTGCTTGAAATAGTTGGCTACGCGAGAGCGTTGGAAACCTTCATCCTTCGGGTATTGCTTGATGATGCTAATGGCGGTGATAAGAAGGGTTAGCAGGAAGGCGATCAGCAGGCCAGGCAGGATCCCTGCAATGAAAAGATCGCCAATGGAGATATTGGCCTGCCAGCCATAAACGACCATCAGTATTGAAGGGGGAATGATAGGCGACAGCGTGGCAGAAGAGGCCGTGAGAGCAACCGAAAATCCACGATCATAGCCATTGCGTTCCATTTGAGGAACCATGACCCGTGTCGTCGCGGCGCAGTCAGCAAGAGAAGAACCGGAGATGCCGGCCATCAGGACGCTGGACAGGACGTTAACGTGGGCAAGTCCGCCTCTCAGGTGGCCGACTAGGGACCTTGTGAAATCGAAAAGCCTTTCGCTGATACCACTCTTGTTCATGATGCCGCCGGCGAGCATGAAAAGAGGTATGGCCAGCAACGGAAAGGACTCGACCCCGGAAGACACCCGTTGTGCCAGTACATTCAGCGGAATATCCAGAGAGATGATGGATAAAACAGAGGCACCCATCATCGCCAGGGCAATCGGCATACCCAGAAGAATCAAGGAAAACAGTACGGCGAGTATAATAATCAGCATTTCACACCTATACATTTTCCATATCTGTTTCGAACGCATTGAAAGAGCGTTCAACGATAGCGTTCGCAATCAAGTGAAAAACGCTGAATACAAAGAACAGCGGCATTGCATAAGCGAACCAGGCAAGGGATATACCCAATATTGGAGATGTACTGCTGACCACCGTCAGGCAGTACTCGTATCCAAGAAACGCCATGCTGCCAAGGATGGCAATGGAGATGAGTAGGACCAGCGTATGGACGACTGTTTTTACGCTGCCCGGCATGGCTGATACCACTGAATCCACAGTGATGTGCTGTTTTTCAGCGAAAGCCACACTAGTGCCCACAAATGTCAACCAGACGATCAGCAGTTTCGAGACACTTTCGCTCCATACGAAAGGAGCGCCAAGGATGTATCGAAATGCCACTCCCAAAGTGAGAAGCAGTGCCATCATGCCCAGAATCACCCCGATGGTCACCTTCTCTGTCGTAAGCAAACCGCTGTTCACCTTCACGAGAAAACTAGTCATGTTTCACCATTGACCAATCCCCGCCTTGCCCGTGGCTAAAAGCCGGCGAGACAAGGCGGAAAGATGGCAGTATTTAGTTGCGGTAGTCTTCAATCGCTGTCATGACGCGGCGATAGTCTTCTTCACCCCAGCGATCGACCAGGTTTTCTCTGGCTTGCTCGGAGGCTTGCTCGAAAGACGCGCGATCAATGTCTTCGACAACGTTGATCTGGCCGCCGTCACGAAGCTCTTCAAGCATGGAGTCCTCACGCTCGGTCTGCAGCTCATAGTTCTCCTGGGCCAGCTCTTGAACCACTTCTCGAAGAATCTTTTGATTGCTGTCCGACAGAGACTCGAACTTCTCAGAATTAATCAGCACAACCTGGCTTTGCAGCATGTGCTTGCTCATGACCAACTGATCCTGAACTTCATAGAACTTGCGAGAATAGATGGTGGGAATCGGGTTTTCCTGGCCATCAACAGTACCCTGCTGCAGGGCCAGGTATACCTCACTGAAAGGGATCGGGGTCGGGGAAGCACCGAACGCCTTCACCATTTCTACCCAGGCCGGCGACTCGGGCACGCGAATCTTGAGCCCCTCCATATCCTCGACGCTATGAACTTCATCACCATTTAAGGTGAGGTTGCGCCATCCCCAGTACCAAGTCTTTGCCAGGGGAACCAGGTTGTGTTGCTCCTTCAGCTCATCGAAGATCGGCTGATAGGCGTCCCCTTCCAGAATATGACGTGCCTCATCCCAGCTTTGGAAAATGAAAGGCGCGTTTGAAATTTCCATGGCCGGGAGAAGAGTGCTGGCACCGGAATAGCCCGGTACAACGATATCGATGGAACCATTCTTTGACTGTTGGAGCAGCTGTACTTCCGATCCAAGCTGTTCACTCGGGAATACCTGAATCTTCAGTTCGCCGTTGGTTCTTTCTTCTACCCGATCGCCTAATGTATCCAGCAATTCGTAACTGGCTTCTCCAGGGTTGAAGGTGTGTGCAAGGCGCAGTGAAGTCGCTGCCTGGGCGTTGGCCGTGGCAACCATCATGGCACCACTTGAAAGCGTAAGGGTCGCAGCCGTCAAAAATGCTGTTGCTTTTTTCATTGTGTCACCTGTTGTTGCTGTTTTTCATCTGCCCTGCTGTGGGCAACTGGGCAGCATGCGGGGCCAAAGTTAAATCAAATGATCATTGCGCGCAATGATCATTTTTTGATACTATAGTCTAATCGTCATGCTTTCCAAAGCTGATAAGCTTTCCGCCAGTTTGTGATTTCTCTTCCAGAGGCCGTCCATGCAGTTAATCAACAACACGCCCGCTGTCATTCGTTTGCATTCCCAGGACAATGTAGGGGTCGCTACTCGTGCCCTGCCGCAAGGCATGCCGATTGACGATGACTCCAACCTGTCCTTGCAGAATATTGATGCGGGACACAAAGTTGCTTTGAGGGCAATAGCTGCTGGCGACAGCATTACCAAATATGGGCAGGTCATCGGCAATGCCAGCTGTGACATTGCCCAGGGCGAGCATGTACATACACACAATGTATCGATGCTCGAGCGCACCACATCCCTGGAAGGGTTTACTCCAGCTCCGATGACCAACACTGAACCCAGCAGCAGGTACTTCAATGGTTACCTTCGTTCGGATGGTCAGACCGGTACACGCAACTATATTGGTATCCTTTCCACGGTAAATTGCTCAGCTACCGTCGCGAAAATGGCCGCAGAACAGCTAAATGCGTCTGGCGAAGTTGAAGCGCTCGGTTATGATGGTGTCGTCCCGGTGACACATGGCTCAGGCTGTGCCATGAACACCGATACAGAAGGTTTTGCCTTTCTGGAGAGGGTCATCGCAGGCTATGCAAGGCATCCGAACTTCGCATTTGTTCTGATCATCGGTCTGGGCTGCGAGACCAACCAGGTCAAGCAACTGGTGGAAAAATCAGGATTGACCGATACATCTCGTCTCTACTATTTCAATATCCAGGACGTTGGCGGCACCAGGGCAAGCATTGAGCTGGCACGCAACAAGATCTTAGACATGGCGCACAGCCATCCAAGGTCAGTGCGTCAACCCAGTTCTTTGAGCAACCTCACCGTAGCCCTCCAATGTGGTGGGTCGGATGGATACTCCGGGATAACCGCCAATCCGGCGCTCGGGCACGCCGCGGATCTCATCGTCAAGCACGGTGGAAGTGTGATTCTCAGCGAGACTCCTGAAATATATGGAGCCGAGCACCTGCTACTGGATCGGGCAGTGAGCAAAGAAGTGGCAGGCAAGCTCCTTGACCGTCTCGCCTGGTGGAAGCATTACACAGAAATCAATGGTGCAGAGCTCAATAACAACCCTTCTCCGGGAAACAAGGCCGGAGGCCTGTCCACGATATTGGAAAAGTCGCTGGGGGCAGTTGCTAAAGGTGGGTCCACCAGCCTCAATGATGTCCTCGAGTATGCCCAGCCTCGTACTCGACCCGGTTTCAATTTCATGGATAGCCCTGGTTACGATCCGGTATCTGTCACTGGGCAGATTGCTTCCGGGTCCAACATGGTCTGCTTCACCACCGGACGAGGCTCTGTATCCGGGTACAAGCCAACTCCGTCCATCAAGCTTGCGACTAATACCACCATGTATGAGCGCATGGCCGAAGACATGGACATCAACTGTGGGGTTATCGCTGATGGCACAGCAAGTGTCGAGGAAGTCGGCGAAATAATCTTTGAGAAGATCATCGCGGCTGCGTCAGGAGAATTGAGTGCGAGCGAAACACTTGGATATGGGAACAATGAATTCGTCCCGTGGATGGTCGGCGCCGTGACCTAGGGGCACCCGTCGGCAGTTGCGATGTCAGAATGCCAGGACACGTGCCCGGCAAGACAGTCATGACCACGAACCATCGTCGGGCCGGGCCTGGAACGCGCTGCTTGAGGCCGCTCGTCCACGCTGCTTCTCGCCAGCGTATGGTGTCAAAGATAGTTAGAGAGGTCTGTACTTCCCACCCCGCATTGTCTAACACGACAGGCAGTGGGAAGCGTTGAATCTGTTAGGGGCGACCTTTCAGGACGAGATGGATACGCTACCATCAAGGCCAGGTGGCCACCTGACGGCGTTTGCGAAGGCTACTGCTGGCCTTTACGCCCACCCGGTAGCATGAATAGACATGCTGGTGAGCAGTGACAACCTCGGGCACTGTCCTCGCTGTCGTCATTTCCCTCATTGCCAGGCGCGTTGCCCTGAGGGAAGGATGCTAAAAGCAGAAATAACAAGGTATCGGAGAGTCGAAATGGGTACTCTAAAAGATCAGCTCTACCACATATTATCCGAGAGCATAGAGGGTGGCCGCCTTGAAACTGGTCTTGTGCTGTTGGAAAGCAATATTTCTGAGCTTTTCAAGTTAAGTCGCTCTCCAGTACGCCAAACGCTCGAACGGCTTCACGATGAAGGGAAAATCAGTCGTTTCGACGGAAGAGGATATCTGGTCGGGAACCAACCGGAAGAGGTGATCCGGCGACAGATTACCGAGGAAGATTTCACACTATCCGGTGGAGAGATATCTGTCCGGCGCACCGACTCCTGGAGGAAGTTTGCCGAAGAGATTGAGCGTGACATCGTTCTTTGCTCGATGCTGGGCTGCATGGAGCTGAACGAACTGAAGTTAGCCAAGTCACTTGGCGTCAGCCGAACCACCACGCAGAAGATCCTGCTTTATCTTCAGTCCCTGGGTTTGGTTGAAAACAACAAATACAGCAGCTGGACGGTGGTGCCACTTGATGACGACCGTCTACACCAACTGTATGAGGCCCGACAGCAGCTTGAGCCTTTCATGATCGCTCAAGCCACTGGTCGGCTGCCTGATTCCGACATCAAGCGGTATATCGAGCGTCTTGACAGTGCAGAAAACCAATACCCCAACATTCAGGGGGGGCTTCTCGACGAACTGGAAAATGATCTTCATCAGCATGCCATGGTGGCAGGTGGAAACGATGAGGTCGTGACAATGCTGCAACGTACACGTCCCATACTGCTGATCAGCAAGCACCTGCTGGGGGGCAAAATCGACTTTCCTCAAAGCGATCCTTTCTTTGATGAACATCGTGAAGTTTTCAGCTTAATGCTTTCACGAAAGCCAGAACAAGCAAGCAAATCCCTATTCAGGCACCTCACGGCGTCTGAATCGAAGGTGCAGCATCGTTTGGAGCAATTTCGAGACAACCCGGAAGTCAAAATTCCGGAGTATTTACCCCGGCTCATTCACAAGGACGCCGTACGCACGCGTTGAAACCGATGGCAATCAGTACCGACTTACATCAGCAGTACCTGAACGTTTGGTAGCCGGTCGGCGGATGCGGTGTCTGTCGATAAGTGGATGATGAGGGCGATTCCATGGAACGAAGTTCCGTCGCCATGCAGGTTCTTGAGCGGATCATAGCGGCTTTGATTCTGGCGGAGTAAAACCTGGTGATTATCTCCCCTTAGAAAACGAGCTCACCCATAGTCTGGGCATTAGTCGAGTGCGCGCGAGGCCATTAAGATGTTGCAGGCAGTCGGCGCAATGGAGAGAGAGGAGGTGTGTCTGAACGACGGGAAGAGGTTAAAAAAGTAGGCAACATCAGTAGATCCAATAAATGTTTAGGGGTGTTACAGCTTGAGCGCGGTACTGGCTGAGGTGCTATGAGAAGTCCGGGCTAAGAGCATTAGACTATCGTTCTATATTATGGGCATTGAATGCAATGTTCATTTCATCTAGATTGATTTTATGTGCCAAGCACGCTATGGCTTCATGGGGTGAGCCACACGAACAGTGAAGCCTATTAATAATAAACTTATTAAGGAATATATTAATTAAAAAAATATGCGTTTTTTAGGAATTGCCCTGTGTAGATGTAGGGCTGGGAAGTATTTCGAGTCGGTTATGCATTTAGCAACGAATTTTCCGTTCACGTTACGGAAAAACAGAATTACCTTTATTGAGCTCATTCTAAGTTGCGCGATTTGAGCGATCCTGAGGTGGTTATCGGTGAATTACCCGAGGTGGGCCGGTAACTTCTCTATCCAACGCAATGGCTCGCTTTTATGGCTGCACGATTTTGCGAGTGGCGAGCAGTACATGTTTCGTTCAATCGCGAATCTTGAACACCACCACTTTAAATATCCTTCATTCCGGGAGCCTGGGTAAGTGTAAGTGCAAGTGCATTTCTTTGGTACTGTAATTCGGAGCTTTGCTGATGCCATTGAGCTGCAGTATGGCGATGAAATGTGAATAGAGCGTAATTTAATAACAAAGCCATTAATTAATAGAGTGAAGATAATGCCAGTCTCCATGGCTCTATTACGCCCTTATAATCCATAACAAGAGCATGAGGCCTCAAAATCGTCGAAAACCCAGTGATCGCACTGCCTATTATTTATGTACACGGGAAGTGCAGGGCAGGTTGCAGCGTCGACGGAATCCCAAAGACACGGCGGAAAAACGAAATCAACGGTGAATTCCTTTGTGATGTTTTCGAGTCGCCTCACGCTGAACAACCAACACCTAGGAGAATAGGATATGAGCCAGCATTACGACGTTCAAAAGATGACCCGTTTCAGCAACGAGTTGCTCGCAGCTGCCGGACTCGATGACGACAAGGCGCGAGTGGTGGCCGAGATACTAGTCGCTGGTGACTTGATGGGGCATACCACGCACGGACTCCAGTTGTTAGCTCCCTATCTTGGGGAAGTTCAGTCCGGACGGATGGCGGTGTCCGGTGGGCCGGAGGTGATTTCCCAACGTGCAGCGGTGGAGACATGGGATGGACGATATCTGCCAGGGCCTTGGCTGATTATACAAGCGCTGGAGTCAGCCAAGGAAATGGCGCAGATATGTGGCACGGGGACAGTGGTGATTCGCCGCTCGAATCATATCGCTTGTCTGGCCGCCTATCTCAAATGGGCAACTGATCGTGACCTGGTGGTAGTGATCGAGTCTTCTGATCCGGCCACCAAATCCGTAGCGCCCTATGGCGGCTTAGAGGCAACCCATACGCCCAACCCCATCGCGGTGGGCTACCCAACTGATTCAGGCCCGGTTCTTTTAGATGTCAGCACATCCATTACCACTAATGGCATGGTCGGCCGTCTCAATAAGCAAAACAGTCGCCTACCTTACCCATGGCTGAAGGACCATCAGGGCCACGCAACCGATGACCCCATCGTCCTGTTTAACGAGCCAAAGGGCAGCATTATGCCCATCGGCGGACTTGACCACGGCCATAAAGGCTATGCGCTTGGCCTGATGGTGGAGGCGCTGACCTCGGGCTTGGCGGGCTTCGGTCGTGTGCAGGCGCCGAACCAGTGGGGGGCCTCCGTCATGGTACAGGTGCTGGATCCGGAAGCTTTCGGTGGTTTGGAAGCTTTCAAACGTGAAACGGGGGCGTTAGTCGATGCCTGTCGCACCAATCCCGTCGCCGAAGGCGATCCGTCAGTGAGGATTCCCGGTGAAAGGGGGCTGGCACTCCATGATACCTATATGCAGGAGGGGGTTCCTCTCCCGGACGGAGTGCCCGAGGCGCTTACCGAGTGGGCCGAGCGGTTAGGGGTGTCTTTTCCGCAGGCAGTGTGACAAGGCATTGAAAGCGCGGCCTTGAAAACACGGCTTTGAAAGTGAGCCGTGCGCAAACGACGATTCAGGAGGGAAGTATGAAAGAGACGACACGCATAGGCTTCATTGGTCTGGGGCTGATGGGAAGGGAGATGGCCGGACATATAGTGCGCAGCGGTTATCCACTGGCCGTTATGGTTCATCGAAACCGGGAGCCACTGGAGGCGTTGTGCACTGAAGGCGCAGTAGAGGTCACAACGGCTGCGGAGATGGCCAGGCATAGCGATATCGTTTTCATCTGTGTTCCGACATCCGAACAGGTTAGAGAGATTGTCACTGGTGAGCAGGGACTGCTGGCTGGTGGGCAGGACGGGCTGGTTGTCGTTGATTGCTCGACGGTGCATCCCGAATCAACGGAACGCCTCGCCGAGCTCGCATCGCTCCAAGGCATCACCCTGGTCGATGCGCCCTTAGCCCGGACGCCCAAGGAAGCCCGTGAGGGGCGCCTGAACGTCATGGTGGGCGGGGAAGAGAATACAGTAGCTCTCATCAGACCGGTCATCGAGTGCTTCGCTGAGAACATCTTTCATGTCGGTAAACTAGGTTCTGCGCATAAATTAAAATTGATCAACAACTTTCTGTCTTTGGGTGCGGCGGCATTGGTTTCTGAGGCCGCGGGCATGGCTGCCAGTATGGAGGTCGACCAGCACAAGCTACTGGAGATTTGCTCTCAGGGCGGGGCAAATAGTGCCATGCTGGCGCCTATC
Organism: Halomonas sp. A40-4; assembly: GCF_015767635.1. GTDB lineage: Bacteria > Pseudomonadota > Gammaproteobacteria > Pseudomonadales > Halomonadaceae > Vreelandella > Vreelandella janggokensis. The sequence continues at coordinate 1,204,805 of NZ_CP065230.1, forward strand.
ATGGAGTGGGTTCTGAAAGGAGAGTGTACTCGGCTGCAGTTCAGCATCGGAAATGCCGAGAAAGATATGCGTTATCTCACTGAGACCTTGGTCAACTATCAGACTAAGGCTAGCATGCTTCCCGCCCTGTGCGAGTACCTAAATCATGCCATGCTTGACATAGGACCGGACGCTTTTGTTCCCCAGTCTTACGATACCTGCACTCGCCGCAATGCTTAGAAATAACAGCTAGGCGAAAGTCCGGTGTGATCCGAATTTCTCAAGTTTCTCGTGCCTCCAGTTATAGAAAAAGTTGTCGTAGTTGGAGACATGTCCTTGCGCTTATTTTCGCAGCCAGGGTTAATTAGTGAGACCCTGTCTATATTGACATCCCGTTTCTGCGTTTTAGTTCTCGTATTAAGGCACTATGGTCAAGCTCACCGTCACCGTGTGCGACAAGGTCAGTGAACAATTCATTAACCAGTGATGATACAGGAAGTTCAAGCGACAGTTTTTCGGCCAGTGACATGGCTGTTTGCGTATCTTTAAGCTGCCATTTAGAGGGGCCGCCGGGGATGAAATCGTCAGCAATCATGCGTGGTACATGTGATTGCAATATGGTTGAATCAGCAAAACCACCTAGTAGTGCTTCACGTACCTTGGACGGATCAGCGCCACCACGCTCGGCCAGTATTACGGCCTCTGATACGGTGGCGATGGTATTAGCGACTATTAATTGATTGGCTAACTTGGCCAGTTGTCCGGTTCCGGCCGGCCCGACGCGCACGGGTTTCCCTAGGATACTGAGTAGGGCGCTCGTCCGATCGAATACATCATTTTCACCACCGACCATAATCGCAAGCTTAGCTTCCTTGGCGCCTTGTTCTCCACCTGATACGGGGGCATCCAGGTAACCAATGCTCTGCTCAGCAGCCGCACGAGCTTGATTCTGGGCTGTTTCGACCGGGATCGAACTCATGACCACCAAGGTGCTGTGCGGCTTCATTGATGCCAACAATCCGCCGGGGCCAAGGATTACTTCATCGCAAACAGGCCCTGAACTGAGCATCACCACAACAACGTCTGCTTGCTCGGTCGCGTGCTGGGGTGTTTCGCTAACTTCTATGCCCAACGATGACAGCGCTAGAACTTTATCAGGGCTGCGATTCCAGGCCCGTACTTGATATCCTGCCTCAGCGAGATTTGCGGCCATCGGAGCACCCATTATGCCGGTGCCAATAAAACCTACGGTTATTTGTTTACTCATTACTGCTTGTCACCGTTAAAAGAAAATAAAGCATGAGAAGTATTTGTCGCGTTTTTAATCAACCTTCCAATTGGTTCGGTGTATAGCGTTTCATGAATTTCTTGGTGCTTTGTCAGCTTGATTATTCTTGATTTTTCTGTAGGCCATTGTTAACAAAGGAGAGAACCACAGCAAGATAACGAGCGCACCAAGACCGGCGCTAATCGGGCGGGAAAAGAAGCTCAGTAAATCGCCGTTGCTCTTCAGCATGGAGCTCATGAAACTGTTTTCCAATGTAGTCCCCAGTACCAGGCCAAGAATTGCGGGAGCCATGGGGAAGTCGCACCTGACGAGGATAGAGGCAATGAAACCGATCAGAAGCATTATCCAGACATCTGTAATCGAGTTATTGATCGAGAAGGCACCGATAATGCAAAAGCACAAAATGATTGGCATCAGGATCTTGCGGGGCGTCAATATGAATACCTTGGCGGATCTTATTGCTGCAAAGCCAATCGGCAACATTATTAAATTTGCTAGAAAGAACACGATAAATAGGGCATAGATTAATCCGGTCCCATCCATAAAAATGGTTGGGCCGGGGTTCATGCCTTTCATGTAAAGCACACCTATCACAATGGCCGTTATCGAGTCGCCAGGAATGCCGAATACCAACGCTGGAACCCAGGCGCCACTAATGCCGGAGTTATTGGCGGAGCTGGCATCGACAATGCCCTCGATATGACCGGTACCATAGGCCTGTTTCTCTTTAGAGCGGCTTTTGCCAACTGCATAGGAGATCCAAGCAGCGATATCAGCACCTGCACCTGGTAGGGCCCCGATCAACGTTCCTATCGAACTGCCGCGTATCATATTGCGCCAATAGGCCTTTACATGTCTGGGTGCCTGCTTAAAAACACTGTCTTTGGATAAATAAGGCAACTTCCTTTTTTCATTGCTCGAACCATAAAACAGCATGAGCTCATTGAGGGCGAACATACCGATCATTACCGGAATGAAATTGATGCCCCCCATTAAATCTGGGATTCCAAAAGTGAAGCGAGGGGCGCCACTCATCATGTCCAATCCGACTGTCGAGAGTAGCAAGCCGATCATTAGAGAGAGGAAGGCTTTAACTCTGGAGCCAATTGCTATGAAGATAGAGCAGCTTAAACCCAGAAGTGCTAGCCAGAAATATTCAAAAGAACTAAACTGGAGCGCAACCTCAGCTAGTGAGGGGGAAACAAATACCAATATTACCGTTCCGAATAAACCGCCAAATACAGAGCAGATTAAATTTATACCCAGAGTTTCTCTAGCTCTGCCTTTGTGTGCTAATAAATTTGAATCACCGACATAGGCAGCAGAGGATGGCGTTCCAGGTATATTCAAATAGGTGGCTGGAATATCTCCAGCGAAGATGGCCATTGCCGACGTTGTAACGATGGCGGCGATAGCTGGAGTAGGGTCCATGTAAAAGGTTATCGGAACCAGTAGTGCAACAGCCATAGTGGCGGTCAGTCCTGGGACAGCACCCACGAAAACACCAAAAATGGCTGCTGCTAGGATGACCAACATCGTTTCTACATTGAAGACTAGCTGGAGCCCTAACAGAAATGCTTCCATAATCTAACCCCAAAAATTCAGTAGCCCTTCAGGAAGGGGGATCAATAGGTATCGCGAGAATATGAAATAAATGACGAGTGACGCGATGACTGATACGCACAATGCCAAGATTAAGGAGGTCCTTTTAACAAGCATTAGTACTAGCATTATGATGCCCAAGCAAAGAGCCGCCCCAAGAAACTCGCTTGCGAATATATAGAATATAATTAGTGCGCAAGGAAGAAGTGACAAAAGGATGGGTCGGAAGTCGAACATCCTGATACTGTCATCTTTGCTAGACAACTGACTTTTTAGTGCTGGTAGCTGTATTGCTGAAAGTACGAAACCACCAATAAGAAACCCTCCCCCAATGAGGGAGGGAAACAGAGATGGACCATATTGAAGGCTAGCCATCGTAGGGTACTGACTTGCGACAGTAATCACGACAGCGCCTAGCAGCATAAAAGCTAGACCCAAGAGGAGGTCTCTCATTTCTTAGCCTCTTATTGACTTAGCCCAACATTCTCAACAATCTTGCCATACACCGCATCCATTTCGACCATTAGCTCGCCGAACTCTTCAGCATTACGCCACTCGGTACCAAAACCTTGCTTAGCCATGAAGTCTTGATAGGTGTCACTGTTATAAGCAGCTTCGAGCGCTTCCTCAAGAGTTGCAACGATGTCTTCATCCATACCCTTAGGGCCAGTGATACCGCGCCATTCACCTATTAGGTAATCGCTCCCAACGGCTTCTTTAATGGTCGGTACATCCGGGAAGCTGTCTATGCGCTCTGGTGCCATTACGCCTAGGCTTTTTGCGCGGCCTGCTTCGATCATTGAGCGCGCTTCTGGAACTGAGCTAGGAACAATGTCGATACCACCGGCAGCGAGTTCGGTCATAGCCGGTGCCGCTCCCTGACTGGGAATCCATGTAACACGGTTAGCTTCAAGTCCCTGATCCATCAGGAAGCCAGCAAAGGCTAGATGCCATACACCCCCTTGGCCCGTACCTGAAGCTTTAAAGGTACCCATGGGTTCTTCAGCAATGGCATCAACTAATTCTTGGACTGAGTCGAACGGGGCGTCGGCGGCTACTTGAATCCCTGCGTAGTCAAAGTTGATTTGGCCGATCGGAGTGAAATCCTCATAAGTTAGATCGGTAAGGCCTTGCCAGTGCATCATATTGAGCTCGCCAGTTGCTAGGCCCAAGGTATAGCCATCTGGATTTGCGCTCGCCATAGCACTATGACCGACAACACCGCTGCCACCAGTGCGGTTCACCACATTCACCGTTTGGTCCAATTGTTCTTCCAATGCGGCGGCAATGGTGCGTGCAGTAGCGTCTGTACCGCCACCAGCTGCCCATGGAACGATGATCGTAATAGGCTTTTCTGGGTAGGCTGCAAGCACTGAGCTTGAAGCTGTCAGCAGCAGCAGTGCAGAAATGCTCTTGAGTGATCTCATCTTGTTGGTAGTTTTCATGTAAGCCTCGTTGTTGTGTCTTTGTAGGTTGGCATTTTCAAGCTAGCATTAATGACCATTGTGTTCAATGACCATATTTTTTATACTTTAGTTTTATTTTGACATCGCCTTCGAATTCTTTAAGTGAGTATTTATCAAGGGTTTGTTTATCTCAGCGTGCTTAAGTCAATTTTTGCCGTACTTGTTCGTCGCGAACAAGTAGGTTATTAGTTAAAAACACTAACAATTCAAAAGGTAATTAAATGTCAATAATCAATTACGTAACACAAATCCAGTTTGATTTTGGAGCTTCATCTTTGCTGCAGCAGGAGTGCGATCGCCTCGGCATTCGGCACCCCATGGTGGTAACCGATGTAGGTGTCAGGGCGGCGGGTATTGTCGATCATGTACTGAAACACCTGCGTAATCCTGATCCAGCGGTCTATGACCAAACGCCTCCCAACCCTAATGAAGCAGCCGTTCGGCAGGCATCTGCTCAATATCGCGAAGGGGGCTTCGATGGCTTAATTGCCATTGGTGGTGGTTCCTCTATTGATCTTGCCAAAGGTGTGGCCATTTGCGGTACCCATGAAGGACCTATGAGATCTTTTGCAGTGATTGAAGGAGGTGTCGAGCGAATCACTGCCGCAACGGCACCGGTGATCGCTATCCCGACTACCGCAGGTACAGGGAGTGAAGTAGGGCGTGGCGCTATCCTGATACTTGAAGATGGACGTAAAGTAGGGCTTTTATCACCACACTTGGTGCCTAAATCAGCTATTTGTGACCCTGAGCTAACCTTGGGCCTGCCTGCAAAAATGACCGCTGCGACAGGTATGGATGCCTTATCTCATTGTCTTGAAACGTTTATGTCAGCCGCTTTTAACCCCCCGGCGGATGGGATCGCGCTGGATGGCCTGCGACGTGGGTGGTTGAATATTGAGCAGGCAACTCGCAACCCCGGCGATCGTGAGGCGCGTATGAACATGATGAGTGCTTCAATGCAGGGGGCCATGGCCTTTCAGAAAGGATTGGGGTGTGTGCATAGTCTGAGCCATTCGTTAGGGGGGATTGATCCGCGATTACACCACGGCACGCTCAACGCTATTTTCCTGCCCGCTGTGATTGCCTTTAATTCTTCCTGTGACTCCATAAAGCAAGAGCAGAAGCTTGAACGCATTGCCCAGACGATGCAGCTTGGTGGGCCTGATGAGATAGGGCCTGCTATCAAGGAGATGAGTAAGCGTCTAGATTTACCGGTGGGTCTAGCGGAATTGGGATTGTCCCGAGAGTTATTCCCCCAGATTATTAAAGGCGCCTTGGCTGATCACACTCATAAGACTAACCCGCGCATCGCGAGTAAAAAGGATTATCAGTGGATGCTTGAGCAATCCCTTTAAGTTGATCTTCAAATGATCATAGGAGACACAAATGGATCTAGGAATTTCAGGTCGTTGGGCGCTGGTTTGTGCGGCGAGTAGAGGCCTCGGTAGGGGGTGTGCCGAGGCTCTAGTCAGGGAGGGGGCGAATGTCGTCATCAACGCACGTTCCTCTGAATCGTTGGAGAAAACGGCAGAACACCTGCGCCGCTTGAATCAAAATGTCACTGTTTACACAGTAGCTGGCGATATTGCGCTAGAAGAGACTCGCCATTCCGCGCTAACAGCATGTCCGCAGATAGATATACTGATCACCAATGCGGGTGGTCCTCCTCCTGGGGATTTTCGAGATTGGTCACGTCAGGACTGGTTAGATGCTCTCGATGCCAATATGTTGACACCTATTGAGCTGATCAAAGCGTCGGTTGATTCCATGGCAGAACGAGGCTTTGGCCGGGTCATCAATATCACTTCAGCAGCCGTCAAAGCACCCATCGATATTTTGGGTCTATCCAATGGTGCCCGGAGTGGACTAACTGGTTTCATAGCAGGTTTGGCTCGTCAGCCGCAACTTGCCGGACGAAATGTAACCATCAATAATTTGTTGCCAGGTTCTTTCGATACTGATCGTTTGAAGAATACCCAACAGGGCGTCGCCCAATCGTCCGGCCTAAATTACGAGAGTGTTCGTGAATCCTCTCGCCAAAAAATACCTACGCAGCGCTTCGGCACCGCTGAAGAGTTTGGTGCCTTTTGTGCGTTCCTTTGTAGTGCGCACGCTGGTTATATGACCGGTCAAAATATTCTCCTGGATGGAGGTAGTTATCCGGGAACGTACTAAACAACAATTCTTATATTTAAGCCTGACTCAATGCTGGCGTATCGACAATTGAAGCCGCTCCTGGATGTCGAGATGTAGCGCCGATTGCGTTCAGACAGGCTGTAGTGATTCACTAATTCTGGGCACTAGCGTAGGTGGTAATATCACCACCATAAGCGAGGTGTCAGATGACCAGTAAACGATGATCTTTTACGTCAGAATTCAAACAAGAAGCTTCCTGTCTGGCGCTTGAATAAGGTTACAGTGTTGTGAGCTAGCCGATCTTTGAATGTCGGTGAGAACGCCATCAGACGATGAGTAAAACAGCTTTCTGAAGAACTTGGTGGAGTCACTCTCCAGTCCAAAGCACTGACGCCGTCCACAAAGCGGGCTTCCTGAAGTGGGTGCGCAGCCTCTTGTCGCCAAGACGTCGACGTCACCCCTAGGAAAGGCCGCCACCTAACATTGAACTCCTTGCTGAAGATAAAAGCGTCTAGCTGGCATTATCTTCAGCAACCGCTATGCGGATGATCCGCACGGCCTGCTTTGCAATGTCGGCTTGTCTAAGTCTGGATTTCCCGAATAAAGCTATTCAGCCGTCCAGCCGCCATCCACCAGTACGCTGCTTCCGTTCATCATGGCTGCCGCATCAGAAGCCAAGAAAACGGCTACCCCGACAATGTCACCTACTTCAGCCAGTCGTCCAAGTGGAATCTTTGCCAGAACACGGCTGAGAAATTCGCGATCCTCGAACATCGGTTTGGTCATGGGAGTGTCGACGAAAGTGGGGCAGATCGCATTGGTGCGTATGCCATAGGGTGCGAGTTCGACAGCCAATGCTTTGGTCAACCCTTCCAGTGCCCACTTCGAAGTACAGTAAAGCGTTCTGTTAGGCGCCCCGACATGACCCATCTGGGACGACAAGTTGATGACAACCCCGTTCTTTCCTTCTTGGCGCATTCGGTTGGTTACCACTTGAGTGGCGAAATAAACCGCTCGGACATTGAGGTCCATCACAGTATCGTAATCGGCAGTGGTAATGTCCGGCAGGGGTTTAGGTCGATTGGTACCTGCATTATTGACCAGTATGTCGTAGCTGGAACGACGATCAAGTGCCTGTGCAAGTGCTTCCACGTCGCTGACATCAGCAACTAACGTGTCGGCTGCGTATCCCGCTTGGCATAGTTGCTCCGCCGTTTCTTCTATCTCGGTAGCGGTACGTGCACACAGTGTTACCGCGGCGCCCGACGCTGCGTAAGCTTGTGCAATGGCATTCCCTATGCCACGGCCCGCCCCGGTCACCAGGGCACGCCGCCCGTCCAGGCGGAAGCTGGGTTCCCAACCGTTCAACTCGTTACCCGTAGTCATTCTTGAGCCTCTTGATGCTGCTTATGGGCGGCTAACGCCATCATTCGCCTGTCACGCCAATTGCTCCGTTCCATGAGTTTCGACGCTGCCAAACGTTGACGACGCTCATGCTCTACCTTGCTAATCAGCTCATCACTCCAGGGCTGTGGATTGGTCCGCTCCTTGTCGATGGATAGGTAGAGATCACCCAGCCGTTGGGCATAGTCGCTAATGCCTCCGGGTGCATTAAGATCAATCGTTTCGAAAGGGCCCATGAACGACCAGCGCAACCCTAGCCCTTTCGAGATGGTTGCATCGATGTCTTCAAGGGAGCAGTAACCTTCGTCGTATAGAGCCCATGCTTCACGCAGGAGAACCCCCTGCAAGCGGTTTAGTACGAACCCTTCCAGCTCACGATTCACTCGGATCGGATGTTGCCCTACGCGGTTCATGAGCTGATGAACAGCATCCACCGTATCAGTGCTTGTCCAGCTGGCAGGCACCAGCTCCACAATGGGAGCGAGGTAAGGGGGGTTGACTGGGTGGGCAATCAGGCAACGAGAGCGGAATGAGATATCTTGTGTGAATGCTGAAGCCGGGATACCCGACGATGACGAGCCCACTATAGTATGCGGAGCAAGGCAGCTTTCCATCGTTTGATAAAGGTCCTGTTTAACGTCAACACGCTCAAGTACGGACTCTTGTACGTAATCAACGCCTTCTAGCGCTTCTGCAAGCTCTTCGTGGCAACTGCAGCGCGCCAGCACTTCCTCTGGAGATTCTTGGATCAGGCCATATCCAGCAAGATCCCTGAGTGACTGCTGCATCCGGTTTGGTGCATCCTTCAGTTGCTCAGGGTTCTTGTCATGAAGACGCACGGGCAAGCCTGCCCGCGCGAATACAATCGCCCACCCCAGGCCCACTAGACCAGTGCCTACTATGGCAATGGTCATATTCCCGGTTTGAGTATGTTGGCTCATGACACCACCGAAGACATATTGTCGGCCAGACAAATCTCGCTGATGCGCAGATTTTCTTTCGTGATACGTGAGGGGAAACGGTCAGCAAGGCCCTCTTCGTGAATTGGAATGACACGAGTGTCATCGTAATCTGCTTGTTTCATCATTTCTTCGGTAGCCAATAACAGGTTCATTTGACTGCCGGTTGCAAGGCCTACAGGCGTATACATGGTATCTACCCCGACCACAGAGCCATCGTTTTTAATATTACTGAATTGGTAGACAAGGTCTCCGGCTAATACCCATGTGTCCTCAGAGTCTGGCTTGCCGTCATTGCGTACCGTGACCCACATAGAACCAAAAGTGTGACTGTCCTTGGCCAAATGAAGGTCGATGCCGGGGAGAACATCTTCGACTGACCCCTCAACCGTACGTAGTTTTCCTTGGGCAGCAAGGTTAACCCCACGCAAAATATCGCTGGGATCGACAGCGATCAGCAGCCAGCGAAGGCGATCTGGCAAGGACAACGCCCATACCCACTTCTCTATTTCTTCTCGCTGGATATAGAAGGTGGCATTTGGGAAATCCTCGACACTTCCAAAATGGTCAAAGTGAGCATGCGTGATAAAGACGGTATCGACATCCTCGGGTGTAAGCCCCATTTCTGATAAAACCACTTTTGGTGAGCGCCAGTTTTCGACACCAAACTTCTCTGCAAGGTGTTGACCATAGTCTTTATGGTTATAACCCACATCGACAAGCGCTACGTGATCATTGCTGCGTATCAGCACGTAGCAATAAGGTAGTTTTACATAGCCTTCGTTATGTGCGCCGTAGAGCACGCCACTTTTGTGGTAATTGGCAACGTAGCTATACTCCAGGACGTGAATTGAATAATTTGCCATGTTGTTCTCCTTATAGAGTTTTGGCAGGGCTAAGCACCCTTTGATACGCCACAGCTACAGCAGGCGTGGCTAAAATCAACCGGACTAAGGTTTGCACCAGGTTCTGATGTGGCGATAAAGCACTGTTGTGATTTGTTTAATTGACGCATTACATGACGTGTGTCTATGTCGTCGAATATATTGCTTTGATGAGTTCCGATGCTGTCGATACTCTTGCTGACTTGCTGGAGGTGTTGGCACATTTCTGAAAGTGCCCCATGATGACGCGCTGCTTTATAAGGAACCCGAATAGCACGTAGTTGCTCGGCGCAGTCGTCAAGCTGCTTCTTCGCCAAATTGAACATGCTATGATCCAACGGCAACTCTCGCTGCTGGCTCGACAAGTACAATAAAAAGATTCCTGAAAGTTGCGCCATCACGCGCCCTAGCGAGTCATAGACAGGTCTTATGCCAGTGAGGTATTGCGCTGTTTCGGGGGAATAACCTGGCGGCGGTACCGCATTTAAAGAGTCGGTACTATCCTGGATTTCCCAGATATCACACTGCGCTGCATGTATATTGGTATTATTCATTAACCCTCCCATCGGCTAGATTTGCCGAGCCACGAATAATCAGTTCTCCCGGCATAAAGTATTGCTTTGGCATCGCAGAGCGGTTTTGTTGAAAACGCAGTATTTCGGTTATGACACAATCGATCATGTCGTCCATCGGCTGACGAACGGTGGTTAAGTCGTGCGAAGGCCATGACGCTAACGCAATGTCATCAAATCCTACGATCGCAATGTCCTCTGGGACCCTGAGTCCCAGCTCACGCCTGATACAATCACTGGCCCCGACAGCAATGATGTCGTTGGCACAGAAAACTGCGTCAATGCGTTGATCCCTGGCATAAAGCTGCCGCATCCCGGCGTAGCCGTTTTCATAGGAGAAGTCACCCCCGGAATAGATAACGGGGTCAGGTAGGCCAGAGGCAGCGATACCCTCCAGATAACCTGCTAAGCGGTCCACATTCGTGCTTGCCGTTGCCAGCCCTTCGATGAAAGCCAGATGCCGGTAACCGGACTGGGCAAGACGCTCTGCAACCAGCCTGCCCCCGGCGGTGTTGTCACAGCAGATAGCACTTGCGCTGGCACCTGCAACATAACGATTGAAGAGGATGACCGGTGTGTTGCTGTCATTAAATTCTTGTAGGTAATCTGCTTTCATAGTGGCCGCAAGCAGGATTGCTACATCCGGGTTGATTTCCTGTAATGCAGGCACCGAGTCTTCTACTCCATCGTCTGAAGTGAAAATCATTGTATGCAGTTTCATCTTTTGCAAACGACGTGAAAGCTTAACGAGCACTTCGGGGTAGAAAGGGTTGGTAATATTGTTTACGAACAGAGCCACAACACCACTGCGCTGACGAATTAATCCTCGAGCAAAGAAATTGGGTCGATAGCCCATTTCCTTTGCCTTCATCATGACGCGCTCTCTGGTCTCCTTCGCGATTACAGGGTCATTGGCCAGTGCGCGGGAAACGGTAGAGACGGAGACGCCTGCCTCAACTGCGATATCTTTAACCGTAATACGACTGATATCGGATTGCTTAATGCTCTTTTGTTCGGCGTCTACCATGTCTCGTTTCCTTGGTTTCTGTTGATGTTACTTGTGTACAACGGGGGCAGGGGTGCCATAAGGCACGTCAACGCCACCATAACGGCGTACGCGAATATTGCACTGTTCTGCATGGCCCACAAAACCTTCCAGCATACAGAGCCGGGAACCGTATTCACCCACCATAGTGGCCGCTTCATCGGTGAGAATCTTTTGGTAACTATGCGTCTTGAGGAATTTGCCGACCCAGAGTCCTCCCGTGTAGCGTCCTGCTTTCTTTGTTGGCAGGGTATGATTGGTACCGATAACCTTGTCACCATTGGCGACGTTGGTGCGAGCGCCAAGAAACAGAGCGCCATAAGCGGTCATGTTCTCCAGGAACCAGTCATCTCTATCCGTCATGACTTGAACGTGTTCACTTGCTATATCGTTGGCGACTTCAAGCATTTCTTCGTAGGTGTCACAAAGGACGACCGCCCCGTAATCTTCCCAGCTTTTTGCTGCTGTTTCAGCGGTTGGCAATATGCTTAGAATCCGTTCGACTTCAAGCAACGTCGCCTCGGCCAATTGACGGGAGTTGGTTACAAGAACGGCTGGGCTGTTATACCCATGCTCTGCTTGCCCAAGGAGGTCAGTAGCGCAAAGTTCGGCATCTACGGTTTCATCGGCGATCACCATGGTTTCAGTTGGCCCGGCAAACAGGTCAATTCCCACACGGCCGAATAGTTGGCGCTTTGCTTCGGCCACGAAGGCATTACCTGGCCCTACCAACATGTGTACCGGGGACAATGTTTCAGTACCCAAAGCCATGGCACCGACTGCTTGGATACCACCGAGTACATAAATCTCGTGTGCACCCCCAAAATGCATAGCGGCTATGACGGCAGCATTAGGGCGGCCTTTAAAAGGGGGCGTACAGGCGACTATGCGGGGGACCCCGGCGACAGATGCTGTGGCCACAGACATATGCGCACTGGCCACCATGGGGAATTTGCCTCCAGGTACGTAACAACCTACAGACTGAACCGGAATATTTTTGTGACCAAGAATAACGCCTGGTAAAGGCTCAACTTCGAGATCGAGCATCGTATCCCGTTGTGCCTGGGCAAACTGCTTGACTTGCGCCTGGGCAAACTTGATGTCAGACAGTTCCTGGGGTGATAATTCATCGATCAAGTTATTAATTTCATCTTGGGTTAGTTTGAAACTGGGTGGCGTGTAGTTATCGAATTTTTCTGATAACTCACGCACTGCTTCGTCTCCACGCGATTCAATTTCACTTAGTGTCGACTCGACAATTGTGCGGATCTTTGTATCATCATCATTAATTTCAGATTCCGCTTTTCCGTGCTTTAAGTATTCGATAGGCATATTGTTTATCTCTCGAAAAGGTTAAATGTGTCTATCAGCTTTAATTCGATTACAAGCCATTGCCACCTAGGCGACAATGGCTTCTATCCTTAAGGTGAAACAGTGGGTTCCACAGTGGTTAATTCATAAAGGTTTTCAGGAGCATCGCAGTTTCGGCAGTTGATGCCGGGTTCATTAGGTGCGTTTTCAATCACATCAGCTGGTAGCGGCTGGATGGTCGCGCCAGGAGTGGGGGTGCCCTCCAGTGCTGACGCCAATGACAGTTCAGGAAGCAGTTCAGGATTGAAAACTTCGGTCACGAAAGAGCTCGGGACTTTGTCTCCAGGGAAAGTGTTACAGCCGTCCTCGAAGGTATCCCCTTCACAAAGCTTGACGTCATCAGCGGTAACCCAGGGGAGTGGGTATTGTATATTCCGCTGATCTTCCGGAAGCTCATCACGCTCGCCTTCCAGCATCTCCATCATCAACTTAAAAGCAAGGCCGGATTGGGCAGGAGGGGAACCGGCAGATACGCCGGAGAGACCTTTGGCCTGGTATTCTTCATTGGCCAGCGCCAGGCGGAAGCCGTTAGAGTTTTCGCCCGTCATAGGGACCAGACGGTTTTCGTCTGCCTGTAGAAGTGCCTGGATGGCCCCATACTCGCCTGCCTGTGCCCATATGCCGTCAACATCTGGGTGCGCTGCAAGTGCTTTGGAGGTTTCTTGCTGCGTCGTTCGGTCATCCCAATTACTGTAGTACTCGGCAGCGATCTCAATCCCGGGGTATTGATTGAAGATATGCATGGCCCCATTGGTATGGCGCTCATCGACCGAGTTGCCCGGAACCCCTCGTGATAGGAAAATCTTTCCTTCACCCCCCAGTTCGTTGACTAATGCCTGAGCCGTATTCTCGCCAAATCCGGAGGTGATATAGCTGACGTTATAGGCGCACTGTTCAGTGACCGTGGCGTCATACATAAAGAACAGCACGCCTTGTTCACAGCCATGCCTAACTGTTCTATTCAGTGCGTTGGAGGATATGGGAAAGCTGACGATGCCGTCTGCCCCGTTGGCGATCATGCTCTCGTAGTCGGAGATCTGCGATTGTGGATCTGTGCCAGAAATGACCTCAACGAGTTCCACGGTATCGTTGTAAGGTGGGGTCTTGGCGAGTGCCTTGACAATATTAGCCGCTTCACTTTGCCAGGAGTTACCTGAGTAGCTGAGGGAAAGGTAAATCAACCATTTCCCATCTTCGGTCTTGGCTTCAGCGGGCTGCATTCCTGCGGCTAGCATGGAAACGCCTAGAGCAGTAGCTAGCGTGATGTGCTTTTTCTTTGTAATTAATGACATGTTGACCCCCGGGTCAGTTGTCTTGAGATTATAGCTAGAGCTTTGTATTGAATTTAAAACGTTTGCATTTTTTATGATCTTTTTTTAAGTCTATAAAACCTCCTGCCTCAGGGCATCAATTGGTTTTTTTAAGCATCGACTGAAGTCCAGTAAATATTTGCTCACGCAACATTATTAACGCGACTAAAATGACGATGCCTTCGAGAATTGTTTTCCATCCTTGACCAACTCCCAATGCACTAAGCATTGAGCTCAATGTGGTAAGCAATAACGCTCCACCGACTGTCCCGAGAAAGCTGCCACGGCCACCGAGTATGGAAGATCCGCCCACAACAACGGCAGCAATGGAAGGCAGTAAATAATCATCACCCATTCTCAGGGTTGCTCCGTTGGCATATGCGGCGAGAAGCACTCCGGCTAGCGCACTGCAGGCCGCTGAGATGGCATACGCAGAGATGGTCATTCTTTTTACCGCAATGCCTGCGATATTAGCTGCCTCAGGATTATTGCCCACGGCATTCAATTTTCGGCCGAACGCAGAATAGGACTGTAGGATGGTGAAAATAATAATAAATGCCAGCATGAGTAGTATCGGTAACGCCACACCGAGTACTTTATTTTGCATGAAAGCATTTAGCATGGGCGCCGGAAACCCTCGCGGAGTACCTTCGGTGAAACCCAGGCACACGCTATATACAATCAATCCCATCGCCATTGTCATGATAAAAGGAGGAATAGATAAGTGCGTTACCCCAAGCCCGCTAATCACACCCACCATGGCACTGATGAGCAGAATTCCAGGGATTATAAAGTAGAGACCCTCATTAGTTCCCTGCATAAATGTGGTTGACAGTACTCCACCTAGAGTAATCATCGATGCGACAGAAAGGTCCAAACCACGAACCAATATCACCAGCCCCTGGCCAAAGGCACATATGACCAGAAAGCTGCTCAGGTACAGGACGGTCATCAGCTGGGATATGCCACCGAGCGATGGGCTAACGAGGCGCGAACCAAAGATCATGAGTACAACCAAGCCGTATATAGTCAGTACCGCAATGGTTGTGCTACTGAGCCGTTGGGCCTGCCGCGTGTCCTGTTTGTCGGTTACGCCATAGGAAGGATTCATGTGATATTCCTCTTGTCGACGACGAACTGAACAGCACCTGAGAATAGAACTGCCAAGATCATGATCAGGCCTTGAACCATTCCGGTGTAAAAAGAGGAAACGCCAACAGAGAAAAGAAACTTCTGCATCAACACGAGGGTCGCAGCGCCCAAGAGCGAGGCCGTGACGCCACCTCGCCCCCCGCCAAAGGCTGTTCCCCCTAAAGCCACGGCTGCAAAAGTAAGCAATAGGAAGGGCTCTCCAGCCGAAGGGCTGCCCGTTGACGTCTGGGCCGCCAGAAAGTAGGCCGCTAATGCATAAAAAGCACCTGCCCATAAGAAAGAAAAGAACTTCGTTCTCGCTACATCAATACCCGAAAGCTCAGACGCTTTGGCGTCTTGACCAATAGCCAGCAGGTTACGACCGGCATTAGTTCTGCGGAACACAAACCACAGCATTGCCACCAGAAAAGCAATGATGATGGAGACGGGCACTTCAAAGACACTGCCGGTAAGTTCATAGGCCATGAAGTCTGATACATAGCCACCTGGCGCCCTAAGAATTAGCAGCGCTATACCCTGACAAATGATCATGGTCGCCAGAGTTGCCGCAATAGCCTGGATCTTCAAATAAGCCACGACAAAGCCGTTGATGGCACCCACTAATATGCCAACCGTCAGCGCGATCCCTAAAATGCCGACAGCGCCGAGAGCACCATCGAACTGCAATACCGCTACAATAGAATTCACCAGCGAAATAGTACCGGCCACAGAAAGGTCGAACCCTCCCTGCAATATGACAAAGGTGGCGCCTGCAGCCGCTAACATCAATGGTAAGGAGTTGTTGAACAACCCTTGAATTGAATAAGCTGAAAGGGCAGAAGGCTGTACGGCAGCGTATATGGCGAAAATAATTAAATAAATCACCATGATCATTAGGCCGCTATCGGCAATTTTCTTAATGGTCATGCTGTCGCCCCTGTGTTTTTGGCATTGTTTGAAGGTTCACACAGCCTCCTGAATGCTGTCCTTCCTGGCAATTACTGGGCCGTGTGCAGAAGCCAGTAACCGTTCCTCGGAAATTTCATTTGCTGCAACGTCATCTGTGATGAGGCCGTCATAAACAACCAGGCAACGTGAACTGAGCTGCACCAATTCGGAGAGCTCGGAAGAATAGAAAATAATAGCTCCCCCTTGATCCACGAAATGGCGCATCATTGCGTAGATGGATTGCTTGGTGCCGACATCCACTCCTCTGGTTGGATCAAATAACACCAGAATTTTAGCGCCTGTCATCAGGGCTCGAGCCAATAATACCTTCTGTTGATTGCCCCCAGAGAGGTTGCCAACTTCGAAATCGAGATAGCGTGTTGAAAGGCTTACCTGGCTTGCAGCCTCCGCAGCCAGATGGTTTTCGAGACGGCCATTGACGATTTTCGCCCAGCCTGTTGTGGCAAAATTGGGTATGGAAATATTCGCCGCTGCACTTAAGCTGGGAAATATGCCTTCGGTCTTCCGTTCTTCGGGCACGAAAGCGATTCCAGGATTAATCCGTAGTGCTTGTCGAGGTGTGTTTAGTGAAGTGATCTTACCACCGACCCTTATTTCTCCTGATTTCGGTTTATGTAATCCGCCAAATATACGGAAGAGTTCCTGCTGGCCCTGACCTTCCAACCCGGCAACACCAAGTATCTCCCCAGCATGAAGTTTAAGGTTGATTCCTTTCAGCATTTTCGATGCTAGTCGATCTGTTTCGAGCAATACCTCTCCGTTAGTAGCGTTCTCACGAGCAGCTTTGTTCTTGTGGCTCGATTCATGTCCTACCATCATTGAAAAAATGTCTTCGTCATCGACACCTTCCAGATCAACTGTTCCCATCGTCGCGCCATTGCGCAGGATAGTCGCTCTTTGACATATTTCTCTTACTTCATTGAGACGGTGGGAAATGTACAGAACACTCACGCCTTGCGACGTGACTCGACGTATTTGACGAAACAGCCAACTGGTATCAGGAAGCGCGGCGGTAGGCTCATCGAGAATTAGTAGGCAGTGCGCATGGCTGAGCGCACGAACGAGTTCTATACGCTGTCGCTGGGCTAGTGTCAGGTCAGCAACAATCGACTGGGATGAAATGTCATCGATTTCCCATTCGATTAACACCTCATTGGCGCGTTCGAAAATACTAGCCTTGGATTCTGGCCAAAAACGACCCGAAGATGCCCGGGGCAAAAGAAGATTTTCAGCAACAGTCATGTTGGGAATTAGGCTAAGCTCTTGGAATGCAGTCGCAATCCCCCAGCGTCTCGCCTCTATGATCGAGCTTGGCCGGATGATTTCTTCATCAAGCGATATGCTTCCAGCATTTGAGCTAACAACCCCCGATAAAATCTTAACCAGAGTGGACTTGCCCGCCCCATTTTCACCAAGGACGGCATGTACCTCGCCAGGCCAAATGCCCATATCGACTCCGCTCAGGGCGACAGTGGCTCCATAACGCTTGGACAGATTACTTATATTTATTCTTTCGGTCATGTGCGTCTCCAAATAGCACCGCCATCTTTGCAAACGTTTGCATAGATACAGATATTGTTTTTCTATGTGTGAGAAATATTTCTTCCCACGGAATTTAAAACGTTTGCATAACTAATAAGTAACGAATGACATCCTGTCAAATGGCCGCCTAGTAATTTCGACTATTGTCTAACGAATACTCGTCTGACGCCAAGCTCGCCATGGCATTGACCCCTCCGCGATGCCAGAAGCAGAGCTTGGCGCGTACTGCCGCAAAAAGCCTTTATTGACAGTCGCTACTGCCAAGTTGCCTGGTTGGCGCGGGTGGCCGCGAGGCGTGCTTCGTCAAGTGCAATGCCGAGGCCAGGCTCATCAGAGAGCGTCAGCCAGCCTTCGGCATCGGGCTTGATGGCGGTCGTCAGCGGAAAGTCGCGCACTTCGGGTGTCCATTCCGGTGGGTCGAAGGGGTATTCCAGATAAGGACAGCCTGCTGGGCCAACCGCTCCTGCGGTGAGATGCAGGTTGGCGGCAAGGCCGATGCCGTTTCCCCAGGTATGCGGTGTGAACCACTTGCCTGCCGTGGTGACCTCTTTCGCCAGTCTGGATAAGCCGAGAAGCCCGATTGAGCAGACGGCGTCCGGTTGGTAGACGTCAAGACACTGCTGTCGCAGCATTTCGCGGAATTCGTAGGGTTCACGGGTCATCTCGCCACCGGCGATTTTCAGCCGCTCGCCGGTCAGGTCGTTGAGGGCGCGCATCCCAGGATAATCGCCGCGATAGAGCGGCTCCTCCATCCACAGCACATGATGGCGAATCAACTCCTCAGCCACCTCGCTTGCCTTGGCCAGGTCCCAGGGGGCCTGGGTATCCCAGGGCATCCGCCAGCCCTGGTTGCAGTCGACCATCAGATCCAGCTCTTGTCCCACGGCATCACGTACCGCCGCGAGCACCGCTAGATCATCGTCGAGCCGGTGACGGCCAAAGCGTAGTTTCATGGCGGTGATGCCCGCGTCGCGAATCTGCTCGGCGAGGGCAACGACCTGCTCGGTAGGTCGATGAGTACCGCTGGAGGCGTACGCCTTCAGGCGCGACGAGGTGCCGCCCAGCAATTGCCATAACGGTTGTGCCTTGATCTTGCCGATCAAGTCCCATAGAGCGACTTCCAGTGGCCAGCAACGCCCGGCATGAAAGCCGATGTTGTCGATAACGGCGCTATGGCGTTCGATGGCTAAGGGGTCTTTCCCAATGAATAGTGACCGGAAGTCGTCGAAGCCATACATGGCATCGCCCGAGCCGATGCCTTCACGGCCTTCGCTGTCGATCACGCGAACGATAGCGGCAGGAAACTTTTGCCTGGGTTGGCTATCCCAGGCCGCGGGGAAGGGTGGGTCGAGCTCGCACTGGTGCTGGCTGATCTCGATGCGCTCAATCACGTTCATGCGCTGATCTCCCGGTTCTGGGTGGCAAGCTCGGCAACACGGCGCTCGAACACAGATACAGTGGCGTCAGCGAGCCATTGCCAGTCCTCGCCAGTTGGACGGCGGGCTGCGTTGTGGGCCATGGGCGCGTTCTCGTCTTTTTGCATGGTCAAGGCTAGCGCCTCAGCGTCTAGTGTCTGCGTGGTGAAGGGGGCAAGGGCTTGATTGAAGTGGGTCTGATCAGCAAGTTCGCGGAATAGCCTGGGCAGCTCTTGTGCCTTGCTCCCGGCTTTCAGTGCATGGGCCGCTGGCGCGAAACATGCCTCATTGTCTGCCACCGACCACGCCAGTGACGCTTCCAGCGCCAGCGTTACGGCGACACCATGGGGTAAGTGGTAACAGCTACCCAGGGCATGGCCGATATTGTGTGCGATGCCGGTACCGCCATTATCAATGGCCTGGCCCGCTAGGCAAGCGGCTTCCTGCATGCGTTGGCGGGCCACCAGGTCATGAGGGTTGGTCACCGCCATGGGCAGCGTCTCGCCTACCTGGCGGATGGCCTGCAGCGCTGGCGCTTCAATAAAAGTGTGTCGCCCTTGGCCGGTAGTGGCCTCCAGCGCGTGGACGAAGGCATCCAGGCCGGTGGTGGCGGTGAGCGGGGCGGGCAGGCCACGGGTTAACACCGGGTCGAGCAGGACCGCGTCGGGTAGCAATTCGTCGCCCCAGGCCCAAAGCTTGCGTCCCTCTGCGTCGGTGAGGATCGACGTGCGTGTGACCTCGGAGCCGGTACCCGAGGTCGTTGGCACCATCACGGCGGGTACGCGCCCTGACCAGGGGGTTCTGGCCAGCAGGTAATTTTCCATATCGCCCTGGCTTTCTGCGAGTGCGGCGACCAGCTTGGCGATGTCTAATGCGGTGCCGCCGCCCAGCCCTATCACCAATGGGCGGCCGGGCAGGGCACGTACCTCGGCTGCGGCCGCATCGGCGGTAGCGACGCTGGGTTCGCCCGTCGGTGCCAGGAAGGTATCTACCTCAGCATCAGCTGTCAGGTTGTCGACCAGGGCATCGACCAGGCCGGTCGCGGCAAGGCCCTGGTCACTGATGACCATGTAACGGCTGGCACCCAGGCGGTGACGAAGCTCAGGTAGCTGCTCAAGGCTGCCAGGTCCCGCGATGATCGGTGTCTGACGTCCGGTGTGAAAATGATTCAGGGGCATAGGGCTCAAATCTCGATCCAGGTGGTCTTGAGTTCTGTGTACTTATCAAAGGCATGGAGAGATTTGTCGCGGCCCTGGCCGGATTGCTTGTAGCCACCAAACGGCGCATTGATCGATGTGTGGTCGTAACAGTTGACCCAAACGGTGCCCGCGCGCAAGGCACGAGCGGCGCGGTGGCCGTCGCGTAGCCGATCTGTCCAGATCGCTGCTCCCAGGCCGTAGTCGGTGTCATTGGCGATGGCCAATGCCTCATCCAGGTCGTCCACGGTAATCACCACCAGGACGGGCCCGAATATCTCTTCGCGGGCCACCCGCATATCGTTGGTGACATCGTCGAGTACGGCCGGGGTCAGGTAGTAACCGCCGCTCTCGCTGCGAACCTGCTCGCCGCCGAACAGCCGTTGCGCCCCTTCGCGCTGGCCCTGATCGAGATACCCCTGCACCTTTTCCATATGCGCCTGTTCAATCATCGCCCCCATCTGTACGGCGGGGTCGAGGGGGTCGCCGGGCTTTAGTGCCTCGGCCCAGCCGCGGAGTTTTGCAAGCAGCGCTTCCTTGACGGTTCGATCGACAATCAGGCGGGTACCCGCGTGGCAGGTCTCGCCCTGGTTGTACCAGACGCCATAGGCGACCGACATGGCGATGGTGTCCAGGTCTTCCACATCGCGCGTGACGATGTGCGGGCTCTTGCCGCCGCACTCCAGACCGATGCGCTTCATATTGGAGTGCGCGGAATACTCAAGAAAGGCTTTCCCGACCTCAGTGGAACCGGTGAAACCAACAGCATCGACGCCGTCATGCAGGCCCAATGCCTTGCCAGCGATGTGGCCAAGCCCTGTGACCACCTGGAAGGCGCCCGCGGGAATACCAGCCCCTTGGGCAAGCTCGGCCACCTTGAGCGTTGCCAGGCTAGACTGCTCGGCGGGCTTGAGGATCACCGAGTTGCCCGCGCCCAGCGCCGGGCCGATCTTCCAGCTGGCGATAATCAAGGGGTAGTTCCATGGCACCACGGCGGCCACCACGCCCATCGGCTCACGGTCTATCAGGCAGACGCTCGTTGAGCCGTTAGGTGCCGTCTCACCGTAAAGCTTGTCGAGTGATTCGGCATACCAGCGCAGCCCTCCGACCAGGCCGGGCACATCCACGGTTGTGGTCTGGCCGATCGGCTTGCCGGTTTCCAGGGTCTCAAGTAACGCAATGTCGTCTAGCTGTGCCTCAATGGCATCCGCCCATGCCAACATGCGCGATTTGCGTTCGGTGGGCGGCAGGTCTCGCCATTCACCACTCTCGAAACTGCGGCGAGCACTGGCGACGGCGAGGTCGACGTCGGCGTTGTCACAAGCCGCCACATCCGTGAGTACCTGACCGGTGGCCGGGTTCTCGGCTGAAAAAGTGGCGCCGTTGAGAGCGTTGACGAATTGTCCGTCGATATAGGCCAGTTGCGGTAGAGGGAGAGTGCTTGCGCGGTTCTGCCAGTCGGCGTGGGAGCGGTCCGTCATCTAATAACCTCGGCGGTGAGTTGGCATGTCGGCGTGATACTAGGCGCTCAGCTGTGGCCCCACAAACGACGAAAGCGAACCCCGGGTATTCCTATAACTCATGCAAGGCTGGTATTGGGCAGGTGATTACTGACATTATCTGGTAAGTTGCTGCGAAAAAATCACCCAATGAGGCTCCGGCAAATGTCACGCACTTTACCCCCACTCAATTCTCTCAAGGCCTTCGAGGCCGCCGCCGAGTGTGCGAGTTTTACCCTGGCGGCACAGCGCCTCTGCGTGACTCAGAGCGCAGTCAGCCGTCAAGTCAAGCTGCTGGAGGAGCAGTTGGGGGTGTCGCTTTTCCAGCGCGGTTCAGGCCACCTTCGACTGACCGACGCGGGGCGCCGGTTGCAACCTGTACTGCGTCAGTCCTTTGATCGCATTGCCTGGACCGTAAGAGGCTTGCAAGAGCCAGATGCTGTTCCCCACCTGCGCCTGAATGCGCCCCCGACCTTTGCCAACCGATGGTTGATCCCGCGGCTGGGTCGCTTGAAATCCTTGCACCCGGATCTGGAGTTGTCCCTGACTACGCGCGCCGATGACGACCTTGCAGGAGACGAAAACCTGGATGCAGCGATTCGTTTTGGAACCGGTGAGTGGTCGGATGCCGAGATAGTTCACTTGATGCAAGAAAGTCATATCGCCGTCTGCGCACCCAAGCTCAGGGGGTCTATGCGTCGTGATGCGCTCGACCTCAATCACCAGGTGCTGCTCCATGTCCTTTGGGGTGAGGATCGCTTTCATACCTGGGATCACTGGTTGTCAGCGGCGGGTATCGAAGGGGTGAAGACCAGCGGGGGTATTGCGTTTGACCTGCTGGAATTGGCGATTCATGCCGCCGTCAACGCTGTCGGGGTGACCATCGCTGACCGGCACATGGTTGCCCGTGAGCTGGATAGAGGGGAGCTTGTATCTTGGCTTGATGTCGAGGTCACCGGGCATCGTTCCTACTGGTTGGCAACCCGGCCACACCAGGTTGAGTCGGCCAACCTCAAGCTTTTTCGCCAATGGCTGGCGCAGGAGATTGAAGATCCCCCCACCGGTCTATAGCTGTCATGGTTAAGCGTCCATTTGCAAAAAGGTCTTTTTGCGGAAAGATCGTCACAGGGCTAGGAGGCGTCGTGGAGGTTATTATCAGAAAGAAGCTGTTCTCGCAGTAAGTCGATGAGCGTATCCCCCGCTGGATGCTGGAAACTCGGCGATTGTCGAACCGTCAGCTCGGCAGGTGGCAGTGCCGGGAACCCGTCTGCTTCATCAAGGATGCGCCAGTTCTCTGGCATGGCGCGTTGATCAGTAACCGTGACGGCCTTGCCCTGGTTGACGGCAACACGCAGCCCGGTGGGGCTTTGGGTAGTATATTCCAGCGACCATTGCCTGCCCATGCGAGCAAGGGCTTCCAGGGCGCGTTCTCGATAAGGGCAGTGGTCGGGGAAGAGCGCCAGTGCGAGCGGCGCACTGGGGTCGACACAATAATCTCGATGCGCTGCCCAAACCACTTCCTCGTGGCCCATTGATACCCCATGCCGTTGGCTTTTGTGCTGAATGGTCAGTACGAGATCCAGTTCCCCCGCTTCCAATGACTCGATGAGTTCACTCGACATGCGGCAGTGAATATGCGGCCGAATGCGCGGATGGCGTTCGGCAAAGCGGCCCAATAGTGCCGGTAGCCAGGCTTCGGCATAATTTTCTGGTAGGCCGAAACGAATGATGCCGTCGTGGTCGCCGTGACCAAGCACGCTCAACGCCTCGCGTTGCAATTGCAACAGGCGTCGGGCGTAGACCAGAAACGTTTCACCATCTTGAGTGAGTGTCAGTTGACGGCTTGTACGCTGTAATAAACGGGTGCCGAGCCGTTCTTCCAGGGTGCGTATGCGCAGACTAATGGTCGACTGCGTCTTATGCAGCTGGTTAGCGGCAGCAGTAAACCCATTGTTGTCCACGACGGCAACGAAAGCACTCAGCAGCTCATTGTCGAGTGAC
Source organism: Halomonas sp. A40-4 (assembly GCF_015767635.1). Classification (GTDB taxonomy): domain Bacteria; phylum Pseudomonadota; class Gammaproteobacteria; order Pseudomonadales; family Halomonadaceae; genus Vreelandella; species Vreelandella janggokensis. The sequence continues at coordinate 1,228,577 of NZ_CP065230.1, forward strand.
GGGGTGCGGGATGAACTATCGGTAAAGTCGATGGAATCCATCACAAGGAATTGTTTCCTCAATAGAGAGTGTTTATTCACTATGCCTCCAGATAAGCCCGGGTGCCAAGCCCGGTGCCTGTTTTACTGCTGGAGGATAATGCAATGCTGAACGCTGACCAGTTGGCGGATGCCGAACGCCTGGATCTGTCTGCCTTCGTCAATACCGAACGCTATCCACTCGATGACCCCAATAGTTCGTCGCTGGTTGAGGTCATTGAGTCTGCCCGGCGTGATCTTGATCGTGAGGGCTGTGCGGTGCTTCGTGGCTTTTTGCACCCGAGCGTACTCGAACAGGCACGATTAGAGAGCGCGCGCATGGCCGAGAAAAGTTTCTTCAACACGCGCCAGGTCAACGCCTATTTTACGGCTGATGACCCCTCGCTGCCGGAAGATGACCCCCGCCGGATATTCATGACGCGTACCAGCGGTTTCGTTACACGGGACATGATCACGGCAGATAGCCTGATTCATAGGCTCTATGTCTCCAAGGCAATGAAATCGCTGGTGGCACGCTGTCTTGGCGAAGAGCAGATTTACGAGTATGCCGACCCCTTTGCTGGCCTCGTGCTCAACGTATTGCCCGATGGTACTCAGCAGCCGTGGCACTACGACACCAACGAATTCATCGTCACCATGATGACGCAGCAGCCCGAAGCGGGCGGCGTTTTCGAGTATTGCCCGGGAATTCGTACACCGCAGGACGAAAACTATACCGGTGTCAGGGCGGTGATTCGTGAGGATGACCCAACACCTGTAAAGCGTTTGGATCTGCGTCCGGGGGATCTACAGCTTTTCAAAGGGCGCTTCAGTCTGCACCGCGTCTCAGAGGTGCAAGGTGATACGCCAAGACTGACGGCCATTTTCGCCTATTCGCAGCAACCCGGCGTGGTCGGCAAGCTGGAACGAACACGCCAGTTGTACGGGCGTGTCGCTGAGCAGCATATCCAGGCAGAAGCCCGCTATGCCGAGCGTACTGACGGACTGATCGACTAAGCACGCCTCCCTATATTTTCAATGAAGAGGAGAGACCATGAAGATGGATCTCGATACCCTCGGCATTCTTCCGCCGACCCACGAGCCCAGCGATTGCGAGCCGACGCAAGCCGAGATTGAACAGGTATTACTTGACCGCCTTGGCCGGGTTCGACGTGAACTCGTCAAACGCGACATGACCGCGGTCGTGCTTTTTGATCCGGCACACGTACGTTATGCGACAGGGTCGCGCAACATGCAGGTCTATAGTTCGCGCAACCCGGCACGCTATGCGTTCGTGCCCGCCGAAGGGCCTGTGGTGTTGTTTGAGTTTTCCGGCTGCGAGCACTTGGCCAGGCACCTGCCTACGGTGGATGAGATTCGCCCAGCGAAAGCGATTTCTTATTACTTCAATGAGAAAAATACCGAGGCGGTGACCCGTGCCTGGGCGGACGAGATCATCGACCTCGTTCGGCAATGTGGGGGTGGTAAACGTATCGGCATCGAAAGCGCCACACCGGAAGCGGCCTTCATGCTGCAGAGGAGTGGCTTAGAGGTATTGGATGCACAGGCGCCACTGGAGTTGGCGCGTGCCATCAAGGTACCCAATGAGATCAAGATGGTGCGTTCGTCGCTTCGCGCGGTAGAAGATGGTGTTCGTCATCTTGAAAGGGCGATCAAGCCGGGAGTGAGTGAGAACGCTGTGTGGTCACGGTTGCACCAGCACATCATCGAAACCGACGCTGATTTTGTCGAGACGCGACTGATGAACTCGGGACCGCGCACCAACCCATGGTTCCAGGAGTGTTCAGATCGCATCATCCAGGATGGCGAACTGGTGGCGCTGGATACCGACGTGGTTGGGCGCTACGGCTATTATGCCGACTTCTCTCGCACTTTCCTGTGTGGCGATGGCCAGGCAAGCCAGGCGCAGAAGGATCTCTACGCCATGGCATATGAACAGATACGTACCAATATGGAAAACATCCAGCCCGGCATCAGTTTCAAGGAATACGCCGAGCGTGCCTGGCGACTGCCAGAAGCCTATAAGGCGCGCCGTTACTTTGCCTTGGCGCATGGCGTTGGCATGAATGGCGAGTATCCCTACATCGTTCATCGTGAGGATATCGACGACAAGGGCTACGACGGAATTATAGAGCCCGGAATGACGCTTTGCGTGGAGAGCTTTATCGGCCACGAAGAGGGCGGTGAGGGCGTCAAGCTTGAAGAACAACTCTACGTACGCGATGACGGAAAAGTGGAGCTACTGTCCGATTACCCCTTCGATTCCAGGTTGCTGGGATACACCTAGTGAAACGGTGCTTCATTCTTTTTTCTCATGATTGCTATTCGGTAATGTCGATCGTCATTCGATAATAACCTGCTACGATTGACTTTTTAGAATGGCTAAAACAAAAGGAAGGAACTTGGTATGAATAAAATGTCATCATCGTTCTTGATGGTAGGGCTTTTGGCAGCGGCAACTGGCGTTCAGGCAGACGATCACAAGTCATTGGTGATCGGCACCAACAACTGGGCCGAGAACATTGCCGTCGCCAACATGTGGAAGATCATTCTGGAAGAAGAGTATGGGTATGACATCGAACTCTCCGATGTCAGCAAGAGCGTGCTTTACAGTGGTCTGGCCAACGAAGATATCGATCTTTCCATGGAGATCTGGCTACCCACTACGGATGCTTCTTTCCTTGAGCCCCACAAGGATGAGATCGACGTGCACGATGTCTGGTACGAAGGCACTGGGTTGGGCTTGGTGGTGCCGAGCTACGTCGAAATCGACACCATCCCCGAGCTTGGCGAAAACGCTGAGGCTTATGTGTACCAGGGTAATCCGACTATTCTTGGCATTGATTCAGGTTCGGCGATTGCAGGCTCTACCGACGAAGCGATAGAAGCGTACGAACTGCCACTTAATCAAATTAACAGCTCTGGACCGGCGATGATGGCGGCGCTTGATGATGCTTACCAGCGCGAAGAGCCAATCGTCGTGACACTGTGGAGCCCGCATTGGGCTTTTGCTGAGTACGACCTCAAGTATCTGGAAGATCCTGAAGGCGTTTACGGCGAAAGCGATGATATTCATTGGATGTCGCGCAAAGATTTTGGAGACGACGATCCCTGGCTAACGTCCGTACTCAATGACTGGCACATGAACGACGATACATTGGGTGGCTTGATGGCCGAAATCGAGCAAACCGGCGATCCGGTGGAAGGTGCCCAGACCTGGATCGATGAAAATCGTGACTTGATTGATGAATGGTTGGCTGCTGGCGATGCGGGATAGTGGCACATAATTTAAATGACTATATATAAGTGGCTATTACCGAAACAGAAGATGACCATGGCTGCCTGATATCGCCCCGGTTATAAGTCAGCGTCAGTAATAACGTTGTGGGGAACAGCTGATTGGGTTAGCTATAAGCGCTTGGCTTTGCCAGGCGCTTTTTTTATGTAATGTGATACGTTTTTATTTAGGGGGCGCTATATAAGGGTGGGCGCGACTTGCTTAATTTCATCAAACGGATGCACCGTTGGCCGCGCGAGGTGCGTTTGGTACACGGCGAAGACCACGCCCGCCAGGCGTTTAAAGTATCCATTGAAGCCATGGCGCGGAAAACCCTGTCGGCCGGTCAACGTTGTTTTGCCTTCGGTGTATGAGTGACGTGTGGTGGCGGGATGGTGGCGGACCGTCTCGCTTGATGGATGAGCCAGAGTCCCAGTACCGCGATACCCGCGAGGATAGCGAAAACGGTTGTATAATCACCCAGCAAGCTGTGGAGCAAAGTCACCATAGGCAAGCCGAGCAACACACCGCCATAGGTGAAAACCAGGCAACCGCCAGCGGCATCCGCGATACGACGTGGCGGGGCCAGGTGGGTAATTTCGGCCAGGAAGACGCCGTTCCAGCCCAACGAGGAAAAGCTCAGCAGGACAAGTAATACAATGACCAGCCACTGGGGCCAGGCCGGTGTCATGGTGGCTACCAACAGAGCGCCCAACGCGGTGGTGAATGCGATGATGGTCAGCGTCGTCAGGCGGTCGCCCAGCTGGTCGCCGATCACGCCCCAGCCGATGCGTCCCGCGACACCGGTTACCTGCACCCCGGACATGACCAATCCTGCCTCGACCAGGCCGAAATCCAGATCTTCCACCAGCAGTGCCACCGTAAAGGCCGAGACCGATAGCTGAATCGCCGAGAAGCACAGGCTCAGCAGCGCGACGTAGCGCAGCGACCGCTGCCGCCATACCACGTCGAGCCCTGAGAAGGGCGTCGACAGCCACGCTGTGTTTGGGTCGCGCTGGTCATCCCAACCCGCCCGTTGCCATTGCAGGGCGACGATGCCGAGCAGTGCAATGGCGCTGAGCAGGAGCAGCCCGGCCTGCCAGCCCACCGCCAGGGCTAAAAAGGGGGCGCTGGCCCCGGCGATCACACCTCCCATGGGCACGCCCGACTGTTTCAATGAGAAGATCAGGCCGCGTCGCTCGGGCGGGGTAAAGCGCACCAGCAGGACTGACGCGGAGGGGTTGGTCATTCCGTAACCCAAGCCCGCGATGAGAGAGGCTAAGGCAAAGGTTGGCAAGGCCGGGATCGCCATCATGGCGGCGCCACCGCCGAGCATCGCCAGGGAAAGTTGGCTGGTGCGACAGGGTCCCAGCCGTCGGGTAAGCGGCCCGCCCACCAGCGACGTCAGCATGGCGCCGAGGAAGATGAGACTCACCTGCAAGCCGATGGTGGCCGAGGAGACGCCCAGTACACCGGATAATTCTGGCGCGATGGCGGCAGGAAACAGTGCCACCAGCGCTGAGAAGGCCAGCACCAGGGTGGTCGACAGGAGCACGATGACCGGCACGGTTTAGCGCATCCGTTCTCGTGGCACCTGGCGCAAGTGGCTGGCGGTCTGGCCACCGGGCAGGGCAGCGATCAGGTCGGCCGCCACGAGCAGTTTTGACAGATCGCCCCCCGTTGTGACGTTGCCACCCTGAAGGGCATAGAGCAGATCTTCGGTGGCGGTGTTGCCGGTAGCGCCGGGGGCGAAGGGGCAGCCTCCCAGGCCAGCGCAGGCGCTGTCCACCGCCGTGGCACCGTGATGTATCGCAAAAAGCGCATTGGCTACGCCCATGCCGTAGGTATCGTGGCCGTGGAAGGCCCAGGCCAGCCCTTTACCGCCATGACGCTCGCGCAACTGGGTGAAATGCTCGGCAACCTGATAGGGGCTGGCTCGGCCGGTGGTATCGCATAAGGCTACTTCTAGCGGCAAGCCGTCGGTCAAGCGGGTCGCCTGGTCGAGGACGCGGTCAACCTGCCGCCAGTCGATTGTGCCTTCAAAGGGGCAGTCAAAGCAGGTGCCGAGGTCGAGGCGTAACCGGGTCCCCTCGGTCTGACGCAGGCGCTCTGCCACTCGGCCGAGATCCTCCAGGGACTCATCGACGCTTCGTCTTACATTGCTGCGGTTATGGGACTCTGACACCGAAACCACGTAGACGACTTCGCGGATGCCGTGCGCCAGGGCCAGCTCGGCTCCCTTTAGATTGGGCACGAGCGCCGAAAGGCGCAGCTCGGGCCGGTCGACGAAAGCCTCGATGAGTTTGTCAATGTCGGCCATCTGTGGGATGGCCTTGGGGCTCACGAAAGAGCCGATTTCGAGGCGGGTGATGCCAGCATCGATAAGTGCTGAAATGCAGCGCTGTTTATCGATGGTAGGTAGTGGGTCGCTGATCGACTGAAAGCCATCGCGGGGAGCGACCTCGACAATGTCCACCTGTGCGGGTGGCGCAAGCAACGTCATGACGGGGCCTCCTGTTTGCGAGCAAAGTTGTTGGCGACGACCACCTGAAGGCCCCGTCGTTTAGGTATCAAGGCTGCGTTCTCTCGGCTCGACCCATGTCCCTGGTTGGCGCCGGTTTTGAGCAGAACGGGCGCGTCAAGGCGTTCGGGCAGTTCGTCTTCCAGGTGGGTGGCAATCAGCTTGTGGCCAAGGGTGTTAGTCATGAGAGGGGGCCTCATCGTTGTCAGAGCCCATCAGACGAGGAAGGGTGGTCAACGCATCGATAAGAAACTGCAGGCCTAGAGCGGCGAATCCGATCGGCATCAGGGCATAGGGATATACCATGGGAGTGCCCAACGAACTGGAAACCCGTTCGCCGTGTTCGAGTGCCTGTAGCGCCATAATACCACCGCGCCACACCAGGATCGTGCAGAACACGACCCCCAAAAGCCCGGTGGCCAAGTCGATGGTGGCGCGCAGACGCAACGGCAGTTTGTCTTTAAAATAAGTGATGCGGATATGAGCGTCGTGGCGCTGGGCTTCCGCGGCGCCGATCACGGCAAGATAGACCAGCAGAAAGGAGTTGATCTCCAGACTCCAACTGGTCGGCGCCGCGAAGGCGTAGCGCATGATGGCGTCATAGCAGATTGACGCCATCATGAACATCAGCACCGCCATCGACGTCCAGCGTGGGACGGCGAGTACCCCATCCCAGCTGCGCATGGCAGTCATCGTCATGGTGCTCTCCCTCATTCCTCGCCCAGGGCCAGGGCAATGGCGCGACTGCCGACTTCTTCGCCGACCTCTTCTTTCCATTGATCCCAGACGTCCTGAACGCCGTTGTTGAATGTCTCGAGATCCTCTTCGCTGGGCTCGACGATCTCGACGCCAGCCTGCTCGACCTGGGGCCAATATTCGTTGGGATAGATATCGTTGTTGCAGTGCTCGATGAAGTTGGCGTCATACCAGTCGGCGGCATTCTGCAGCACGGCGCGGACGTCATCGTCCAGACTGTCCCAGGTGTCGCGCAGCATGAAGGGAGCCACCGAGAAGCCAGTGATCGGGAGTTTGTAGCAGACCTTCAACTGCTCCTGGAGACTGCGGCCGATAACCGTCGAGATGTTGAAGATCCCCGCATCCACGGTGCCCCGCTGAAGAGCCATGTAGGTCTCGGAGGAGGGAATCCGTGTCGCGCCCACGTTGTAGGGCTCGAAGGCCTGGGTAGCCTCAAAGCCGACAATACGTACCTTCTTGCCGCGTACCTCTTCAAGACGGCGGATCGGGCTTTCCTCGGTACTCCAAAGGTATTCCGGCTCGAGAATACCGCCCCCGGAAGTCAGCATGTAGAGGTTATCTTCGGCCAACACGTCGTTGATCAACGTCATCAACGGGCTGCCTTGGCGCAGACGTTCGGGGTGGCGGTAGAGCTCGCCGACCACGCCCGGCAGGCCCGTGACACCGAGGATAGGAATCGATCGGGTAACGTAGGAGAAGGTATGGAACATGAAGTCGATGCTCCGCGAGCGTAAGGCTGGCAGCTGCTCGTCTACCTTCAGGAGTTGGCCTGAGTCGTAGAAGTCCACTGTCAACGCGTCGCCACCTTGCTCTTTTAGCATCTCCACGAAGCGATTGGAGCCGTAGGTTAACGCTTTGTAGGAGTCGGGCAGGTAGGTGACACCGGTCAGCGTGGTGGCGGCGTGACTACGTGGTGCCAGCAGGGTATGAGAGCCGAACATCGTGGCCCCGGCAGTGGCGAATGTGCCGTATTTCAGGACTTGGCGGCGGGATAAGGTCATGGTGAATCTCCTGCTTGTTGTTGTGATAGACCCTTTAAAGGTCGGAGGTGATAGCTCACTTCACTGACGTTGAAACACCGGGACTACATGAGCCCCGGCAACCACAGGCTGAGGCTGGGGAAGAACACGAACAGCATCAGCACGAGGAACTGGACGGCGACGAAGGGTAGAGAGCTTTTGATGATTTCCTCTACCGAAAGCTCTGGGCAGACCCCGCGCAGTGCATATAGGTTAAGTCCCACCGGCGGTGTCACGACGGCAATTTCAAGGTTGAGTACCATGACAATGCCGAACCAAAGCGGGTCATAGCCCAGTGCGGTGACCAATGGCAGCAGTACCGGGGTGGTCACGACGATCAGGGACACGGCGTCGACGATCATGCCGAGCAGGATCAGCAGCAGCATGACCGCCAATAGAATGGCCCAGGCGGGCAGACCGGTGGAGGTCAGCGCTTCGGTGAGTAGCTGCGGGACCCGCACCATATTGAGGTAGTCGCCAAAGATCTTGGCGCAGCCGATGATCAGCAGGATTGCGCCGCTGATCCGCGCGGTGGTTGCCAGTATCTCCAGGAACTTCCGCCAACTGAGGCTACGAAATATCAGGGTCGCGATCAGGAAGGCGCCGGCGGCGCCGATGCCGGCCGCTTCGCTGGGAGTGGCCAGGCCCGAGTAGATGGAGCCCAGTACGGCCACCACCAGTAGGGCGGCATGCCAGATATTGGCCAAACTCGCCCAACGCTCGCGCCAAGTGAAGCGCTCCTCGCTGGCCGGTGCTTCAGCCGGGTTCAGGCGCACGCGGATGTAGATGAACAGCGACAGGGCAAGCGCCAATACGATGCCGGGGACGATGCCGCCGATGAACAGGTCGGCCACCGAAACGCTGGAAACTGCCCCGTAGATGATGAAGGGCACACTGGGCGGAATCAGCATGGCCAGGGCGCCGGCGCTGACGACCGAGCCCGCGGCCAGCGAGCGGCTATAGCCCCGGGCCAGCATCTGAGGTACCGCAATGGAGCCCACTGCGGCGACACCGGCAAGGCTGACCCCGGATACCGCGCCAAACATGGCGGAGGCGCCCACCGACGAAATTGCCAGGCTGCCACGAAGCCAGTTGAGCCAGCGCACAGCGGCGGTAAACAGGCTTGAGCCGACAGGGGTTGCGCCAAGGAAGTTGCCCATCAGGATGAATAGTGGCAAGGCGATCAACTCGAAGGCGTTGAGCTGGCCAAACAGCGAGGAGGGTGCGAAAAAGAACGCCAGTGGACCGCGGGCCATGTAAAGGCCGAGTAATCCAGAGAGGCCAAGGGCCAGGAAGATCGGTACGCCAAAAGCGATAAGCCCGATCAAGGCAATTAGAACAAGAACTGGATCCATGGTAGGCCTCCGTCAGATCACCTGGTCGTCGCGTAGGGCGGCGAGTGCATTGGTATCGAGATCAAGCCAGTCGGACAGGATGGTCTCGGTGTGCTCGCCTAAGACGGGGCCAACGTGACGTACACTTCCCGGGGTTCTGGATAGTCGCGGAAAAACGTTCTGCATTGGCAGGGGGTTGCCGTGGTGATCGGAGACTTCGACAATGGCTTCACGCGCCTTGAAATGCGGGTCATCGAGCATGTCGGGCGCGTTGTAGACCAAGCCAGCGGGGACGCCCGCGTCAGCGAGAATATCAACGACGTGCTGAGCGTCGTGCTGGCGTGTCCAGGCTGCCACAAGGTCATCGATGGCCTGCTGATGCTCGCCGCGCGCCCGGTGCGTGGCGTAATCAGGATGATCTGCCAAGCTTGGCTGGCCCATCGCTTGGCAAAGGCGAGCGAAGACGGTGTCTTGGTTGGCGCCAATGATGACGTCCCGCCCGTCCCGCGCCGGGTAGGCATTGGAGGGCGCGATTCCCGCCAGAAAGCTGCCGCTGCGCTCGCGAACCTTGCCGGCACGTGCGAATTCAGGAATGAGGCTTTCCATCATCGCCAATACGGATTCGAAAATGCTGCTGTCGACCACTTGGCCGTGCCCAGTGCGTTCACGCTGGTGGAGGGCCATCATGGTGCCGAGGGCGGCATGCAAACCTGCCAGTGTGTCACCGATTGAAATGCCGACGCGGACCGGAGGTCGATCCGGATAGCCGCTCAAATAGCGTAACCCGCCCATGGCCTCGCAGACTGAGGCGAAACCGGCTCTTGTGGAATAGGGCCCATCCTGGCCGAAGCCGGTAACCCGGACCATCACCAAGCCTGGGTTGTCCTGGGAGAGCACGTCGTAAGAGAGCCCCCATCGTTCCATCGTGCCGGGGCGGAAATTTTCAATAATGACGTCGGCGTTTTTGGCCAATTCACGCAATACTTCTTGTCCACGTGCTTGGCGAAGATCCAGGGTAAGTGACTGTTTGTTGCGGCCAATGACATTCCACCAGAGGGGCTCGCCCGTCTCATTATCCGCTGCCCCCCACTGGCGCATGGCGTCACCTTTGCCAGGCGGCTCGACCTTAATGACCTGGGCGCCGAAGTCAGCCAGTACCTGGCCGCAGTAGGGCCCGGCAATCAGCTGACCGAGTTCCAGTACCTTGATATCGTTCAGGGGCGTTGAGGGTTGGGCTTCGTTTTTAATCATTGTTGTTGTGATGCCTCTATTGAATGAATGGATGGATGCTCGCTAAGACTCGGCAGAATCGGAAAAGCGGCCATTTAACGACTTGGCAGCGAGTAGGTGAGCGCTCATGATTTGTTCGGCCCATAGAGGGCTACCCACCTTAATGGCCTCCAGAATCTCTCGGTGATGGCGCATACTCCGGCGCAGGCTGGCCAGGTCGTAGTGACTAAAATTACGTCTGATGACCGAGGTGCGAACCACACTTTCCAACACGGCACCCAGGCGCTGGTTTCCGCTCGCGTGGATCAGTTCGCGGTGAAACTCATGATTGATGGAGGCGATTTCATTACGTATGGATGGCGTCGTATCGGCCATCTCGGTGAGCTGTTCCATGTGGGAAGCCATCGCTTCGAGTTTGGTAAGGCATTCCCTGGTCATGCGCTCGCTTGCCATGCGAACCGCCATGGGTTCCAGTACAAGGCGTAGTTCAAAGACCTCACGGGCATCCTTTTCGGTCCAGGCCGTCACACGAGACCCGTGATGGGGAATCATCTCGAGCCAACCTTCCGACACCAGTTCGCGGAGGGCCTCACGGACAGGCGTTCTGCTCACGTCGAGTTCACGGGCAATATTCGCTTCCCGAATGTACTCATGAGCCTGGTAGTGCCCATCTAAAATCCGCTGTTTGATGACCTCATGCACCTTGGTCGTCGCTGTCTGGACCACGGAAGCAGGTGCTATGCGAGCGGTGTTTGCCATCTGGATTCCTAAAATTGTATGCAGTTTTGAATCTAGATGAGTAATTAGCGCTCAGAAATTAAACTTTTGTCTATTGTTGTATGCAATCTTGGGGTTTTGAATGAAATCAAGGAGATTGTCGTCATCACAAGTATTAGACAATTGAGCGTTGACCCCCTCACTAAAGGCACCTAGTTTTTTTACATCTAACGGGTGACCACTGCTCTAGCGATCCGAGCTTTCGAGGGTAGGAAAACCATGTATCGGACACTCAATGCTACCTGTCGGCTTATCTCCTTACCTCTTTGGCTCTGCACTGCCACCACGGTGTTTGCTCAGGATGCGGTTAGCGCAGATGACGTAATGGATATCCAGGAAATCGAACGCATTGCCGACATGGCGCGAGCGGGAAGCGACCCGCGAATAACGGCGAGTAGTGTCGATAAAAGTGGCCGTGACGAGAATCGCACGAACGCCACTCCGCCAGTTCTCGTATCCATCCAAGGTGACCCCGCTTTTGTCTACACGCGTGGCGCTAACTACGATGTGCCTGAGGGAGAGCCGGAATTTGTGATGCGTTGCCGCGGCGATGGCATCATCGATATGACCAGCATCGTCTCACAGTTGATGGACGACCCTCTGGAACTGAGCGCTGACGACGAGTATTCACTCCACATTCGTCCTTACGGTCAAGACCACGAATTGACGATGCCGGTAGCGCTGGGGGAGCGCTTTCCCAGTCATCGCCATGTGGTTCGCGTGACGGGGTCGGCACGCGCTGACGCCCCCTTCTTTACTCACTTGAAGGGCACCACCAATTTTTCCTATCAGTTGAAAAGAAATGGCGCGTTCTTGCCCATGACCGGCGGCCTTGATTTCAGCACGTTTCGCGCGGATGTGGAGCCACTATTGGCGTATTGCCGCGCTGGTAAGCCGAATCCACTAAAACGCATCGATCTCGACGCGACCGTGATTGCTGAGAATGACCCAGGATCGGCGGAGGCGCCCGCCGAGCTTGATTTGTCATTCCTGGACCAGAGCCAGGCGCGAACCTTCCAGCGGATTTATGAGGGTCGGCGGGCCTCTTCGGAGTCGTCGCTACGGGCTCGGATGCTCAACTATATGGCGTTCCACCTTGCTTACTGGGAGGGCTGTGCCACGGCCACTGACGAGCCGATGTCTTCCTATACGACGACGCCTCTTGCCGAGGTTCAGACGATGAGCCTCCTTGATGACGATTTTGCGCCGTTTGTCCTCACGGCCTCTACCTATGAGGACGTCAGCAGAGAAATATATGACAGCGAGCTGCGAAACGATTTCTCGTTCAGCGTTTTATCTCAGCGGTTCGATGAATTGCGTCAGAGGCAGCAGGAAGGCTTTATCGATGTGTTCACCCATCACGGCTGCTCGGGAGAGGTGTTCGATAGGCTCCGGCAGAATATTCGTGAAGACCTTCCTTGGTACGATTACACCGATGGGCGCCGTGATGTCGTGGTCGATTTCGGAGGGCGGCAGTTCGACCTGCAGCTGTCGCAACCGATCGATATCGCGCTGGCTCGAAACCCCGATGGTGCGCCTACGCCCGAGCCCGCGCTGACGCCTGAACGGCCTGCATCGGTGGTCGATCCTGGCGTGCCGTCGCTGGCAAGTCGTTTCACACCGAATGCACAGGACATCCAGAACGCGATTCAGACAAGGGTCGATGTCGCTTTCCAGCGGCTGGATGCGATGGGCGACCAATGCAACACCTATCGCCGGGACAACAATCCTGTGGCAGCAATGATGTGCCTGTTCTCCGGAGGCGGTGCGATGAACTCAAGCACCGGTAATATGCGCATCACATCTGTCAGCCTGGATCACTGCCTGCGTATGAAGGACCCTGACGTATCGGCCTATTGTCGGTATCGCGCCGATATGTCGATGACAGGGTCAGGCATGATGGGTCAGGTCGCGTCGCTCGTGAATGCGGCAAGCGCTTTCAATCAGTGGACCTGGGCCTCGTTTCGTCAAGACGGGCAGACCTGGCAACTGGTGGAAACATGGGAAAATTGCCGGATCGACGACAATATCTTGCGCTGCACAAGCCGACGCTAGACGGGGAGGTATGCCATGCTCGCTACTCGGTCGCTGCCACTTATCCTGGCCATCGGTCTGGTCATGGCCCCAACCCCCGCTGCCGCCTTCTTTTTCGGCATCGGTTTTAGCCTGCCGCCCCCCGCCATTCAGGCCAACCTGGACATCCCTTTCTTCGAGGAGAGTGAAGCCGAACTTGTCCTGCGCTTCAATCCGGGGTCTGAGGCGGTTGCCGACCCGGCGATTCGGGATGTCGTCGCAGCCGTCATGTTGTTGGGTATCGCGGACGAGGCGATTTTTCCGCGCACCGCTGGGTCATCGAACCTCGAACTCTCTGCACCGGCCTTCACGGGGCCGATTACTGAGTACCGTAAGGCGCTCGCCGATTTCGACGGTCCTGACGCCTCGATTGCAGCCTTGGCGGATGCCTCTGGCATGACCCCCGGAAACGGCATACCGGTTCTGAGCAGCCTTGACCCTGAGGCCATGGTCGGTGTCGGAAACGGGCGAGCGGTGTTGCGGCAAAGTTTTCAGCGACTCACCGAGGCCGGTTACACGCTGGGGAACGGTGCGCGGCTGCTCACGGAAGATGGAGTGCCGGTCGAGCTTGATATCGCTATAGCGGCGCCGTTTTTAACCCTTCAACAACGCCACGCCCTGCAAGCGGCCACAACGAACATGATGCGTTTGGGCATCACGGTTGATGTGCGAGAAAGCGCCGATCCCGATACCACCCCGGTGCTGAAGGAAAGCGACGCGATGATCGCGCTGGAGGATTCCAACCTTTACGAAACACTGCTTGGATGGGTGCTGTCGCTTGATTGGAAAGACACACCCGTCGACGCTTTCATTGAGGGCCTGCCCAAGCCGCTCACGCCTCATCAGGAAGTGACGGCTTTTGCGCTTCTTGACGACTACCTCACGGGGATGGGCTATGCGGTGTCGCTGGCCCACACAACGCCTGTTGGCGACTACACCGAGAGCGCCGAGCGTGCGCTGCTCTGGCGAACAGCGGAAACGCGTGCCTACCTTTCGAGAGTATGCGGCGAAGACTGGCGAAGCCTTTATACAGGGTATACCGACACCGAGCTGGTGTTCAGGCGGCAGGATCATCCCCTTGTCATGTATCTGCCGAAGCAGGGTGGGGTGGGCAAGAACCTGAGAGTGGCGCTGCTGGCGACGGAGGAGCAGGTCGGCATTCCGGATCAAGGCATCGTGCGAGTGCAGCCCATCGATTTGCATGATGCGTCCCTTGACGAAGCGCTCTGGGATGGACGGCCCATCGATATCCCGGTCAAAAGGCTGGGGCGTACGCTGGTATTGACGGACCCCACTGCCTATCTCGATGTCGCAAGGCGTGTGAATCGTGTATCTCGAACCGACGGTATCACGACGGTGCCCATGGTTTTCCAGGAGAACATTGAGGGTGAGTTGCGCACCCAACAGCCGAAGCGGGACCATTTCATCAGCGCTGATGCCCTGATCGACCACGATTTTGCGGGCGTGCCGTTATGTGCCACGAAGATCTATGACAGTGAAGAAGCGCTCACCTTCAGCTACTTAGCGTCAGGTGAGTAACGTCGTGGTGAATAGCTTGCGACATCCCGGGGGCTGACCCCTTTTCGGTAAGGGGTATAGGTTCACTGCTTCTGGACACCAACCCAGGTGGTAGTATCAACACCATAAGCGAGATGTCAGATGACCAGAAAACGATATGAGGCCATTCAGCGCTTGCCCGTCCTCGTTTCAAGGCTCGCCAAGCAGGGCTAGAAGGTCGCCCGCGGGTCGCGTATCGAGACTCATCACCACCTCGTGAATTCGTGTGGCTCGGTCGCCCAGGACAGGCTTGGCCAACGTTTGATATTTCTCAATCAACTCCGCGTCCGACAGCGGCTGATCCGGATTGCCACGCGCCTCGAAGTTCGCGCTTTCGATGACCTCACCGTTGCTTAGATGCAATCGGGCACATGCCCAGCGCTCGGCAGGAAAGCGGGCGTTGAAGTTGTCATCCTCATGAATCTCTACTTGGCTGGCAAGCGCCTTGAGGTCGGGGGCGTCGAGCTCGTCGCAGACACCCGCAACATCCACGGTACCCCGCCCCAGTGCGCAGGCGACAGACCAGGGCAGACTGTACTGGGCTTGCTCGGTGGTCGTCGGGTGCATCACGTGCAGGCGCTTGCCCTCGTGAAAGGTAATAATCTCGATACGCGTGATGGCGGCGGGATCGCGTTTCGCTGCAGGCAGTGACAACACGGCTTCCACGGCGGGCTGGGCCCAGCGGCAGACCGGGTAGGCTTTGAAGTACTGCTCGTGGAGATACCAGCGCTCGCCCAGGTCTTGCCAGACCATGGTCACGTCCGGCGCGGTCACTGTCAGCGCCGGGGCTCCGGTGAAGCCGTCTTCGGCCAGCAGCGCCGCTGAGATCCCGGTCATTGCCCCCCAGCCAGAGCCGTCCTTGAGCATCGTGGGGTGGTCGATGCAGCGCATCATCTGGCTGCGCGGGCCATAGAACTCTGCGATACCCAGGGCATGATGCATGGTCTCGACATCAACCCCGCGCAGGCGAGCGGCAACGGCAGCGACACCCAGGGCGTTCCAGGCGCCGGAGGTGTGGTAATCCGGACTGGTGGCGTGCAGGGCGATCCCCGCGCGGGTAGCAATCTCGTAGCCGTAGGCAAGCAAGGCGAGGAAATCGTGTCCGGAAAGTCTGTTGACCTCGGGCAGCGCCAGTAGTCCGGGTAACAAGGCGACGCCGGCGTGTCCTTTGGTGAGTACTTGGCCGTCGTGTGCGTCGAGCGCGTCGATGAGCCAGGCCCCGTGTAGGGCGACGCCGGTTGGCGAGGCTTGGCCGTTGGCAAATAATAGCGGACGGTCGCCGCCGTGCTGGGTAGTCACAAAGCGTCTGGCTTTTTCGGCGAGGGACGTGCGGGTGGCCCCGGCGGCCACCCCCAGCAGGTCAAGCAGGCACCGCTTGACCTGATGAAGGTGGGCGGCGTCCAGAGCCGTTAGATCGACTCCGTGCATCCAGGAAAGGGAAGGGTGGTCGTGCATGTTAGTGTCCTTTGGTGCTGGTTTTTGACCCAGAATCGCTTGATAGATGAAAAAGCCCATTCCCTATCAATGTGCCAATACACATAGGATGAAGATTACTTAACATAATGTGTTCGAAGATAAGGACCCTAAAAACTCGTGACTACTTATAAAAAGTTTTAAGTAAATTCATTGGCATGGACGTCGCATTCGTGAACAAGTGTTTTACTAACGCGCTTAAAAAGTTCTGTATAAGACACTTTTTATAAGTGTGTAGGTAAAGAGCTTAACACGCTCTTCAGAGATATCTCTGATTATGATATTCGGATATGTCATGCCATTTATTTGCGATGCCAATAGGCATTGGATAGGAAATGCATGGGTTTCACCGTATCCTCGTCGAAGCTTATCCAGTGTTTTCTTGTTTCTTGCGGGAGGCAACATTTTGAGCATTTGCAGGACGAATTACCGGCTCGCCGCCGCCCAGATTCAATGCTCGCTGGCTGATGTCGCGCACAATATCGAGACCCACCGTCGTGTCATCGAGGAAGCCCGTCAGCGGGAGATCGATGTATTGGTGTTCCCGGAGCTTTCCCTGACGGGGTATGACCTGGGCAACCGTGTTCCCGAGGTTGCCATGCATCGCGATGATCCGCGTCTTGTCCAGTTGGCGGAATCCGTCGGCAACATGCTGACAGTAGTGGGTTTCGTCGAGCGCTGCGGTCGCGGTGAATATGCCAATTCCATGGCCTGTCTGTGTTCTGGGCAGGTCGTTGCCGTGCATCGCAAGGTCAATCTTTGTACCTACGGAGGACACGAGGAAGGCAAGCATTTCAGCAAGGGACAGTCGCTTACCGTCGCCGATGCCGACGGTCTCGCCTGCGGTGTGATGATCTGTGCCGATCTCTGGAATCCCGGCTTGGCCCACGCGGCCATGATGGAGCGTCCCGACGTCATGCTGGCCCCGGTCAACGCGGCGACGGGAATGGTCGATGGCGATTTCGATGACGAAGGCAATTGGCTGATCTGCCTGAAGTTCTACGCCATGATGTACGCCACGCCCATGGTCATGGCCCATCGCTACGGGGCAGAGGGCGATGCCTGGTTCTGGGGCGGTAGTTGCATCGTCGACGTTGATGGCAAGGTGCTGGTGCGGGCCGAAGACGGCGAGACCCTCGTCAGCGCCGACATCGACACCGACGCGATCGACGCCGCCCGTTTCGCGATGCCGACCCACCGGGACGCTGACACGCCGTTGGTGGCTTCGCTGATGGCACAGCGGCTGGAACGGGAGCGTCACGGTTGAGGGCGTGACTTACACCCAGCGTCGGCGGCGGCACGTTTTCCAGCGTCGGTCGATGAAGCGTTCGGTCTCATCAAAGGCCTGCAGACGTGCTTCCAGGTAGAACCAGTCGGCATCGCAGCTCAGTTCCGCCCAGGTTTCGGTGTGGACGTGCCAGCCGTCGCGTCTGAAGTCCTGACGCCAACTCTTGCTCATGGTCGCGGTGGCGGGTGCATCGGGGTGGATCGTGTAGCGCTCGTCCGCCGAGGCAATGTTGGTCAGACCATGGTCGTAGGCGATCTCTCCGAAGTCGTCGATGATGGCGTGCCGGGTCCAGCCGTCGGTCAAGGAGTGGGTGACGTCTCGGGACTGTTCGCCCGCGCGTACAACCTGATGTTGCAGGGGGCCGGAAAAGACTGCCGGTTCGAACTGTACCGGTGGCGTGTCGTGCGAGGCGCGCTGAGGTAGCGTGAGTTGAGAGTCGGCCTCATGCAGGGTCAGCGTCACCGGGTAAGGGCTTGGCCAGACCAACGGCCAGTAGGCAGTGGTCACCGAGACGCGAAGCCGGTGCCCGGCGGTGAAGCGGTAGCAGGTTTGATTCAGTGGAACCGTCACGTCGAACGGCGTATCGCATGGTACGTCGGAGGGTGTGACGTGGCTATCGCGGTGGCAGAGGTTGAGTACACCGTAGGAGACGCGTTGCGACACGCCTTCGGGCGAGACGTCGCAAACGCGCACGATCAAATTGGCGCGCGGCTGGTCGACGCTGACCCGCAGCGATAGCGTGGGGCGCCCCAGAATTACCATGCCGGTATCCAGCGGATCGGTGTCGTAGGTCAGCGAATGGGCGTCGTCGACACGTTGATCGCCAGCGATCTCGGGGCCGCTGCTGTGGGGAATGTACTCACCGCATTGCAGGCCGTTGTCGGCGGGCGCACGCAGTTTGGCCATCTTGGGGCGGATAGCCCCGCTGTTCGTGTGTAGCGCGCCATTGCCGAGCGCCAGGGCTTGCGAAGTGACGTGCGGGCTTGGCCATTGTGTTTCGGCGAGCCATTCGCCGGGCACTTCGAGCCGTTGCGGATCGGCCTCGGAAAAGGACGGACAGAATACGCGATATAGCGGTTCTTCCATGATGCCGGTGTCACGCCCCTTCAGCCAGTGATCCCACCAGCGCAGCGCTTCCTGGAGAAAGCCGATGGTCGGCCCAGGCATCGCCAGGTGCGGATAAGCATGGGGCCAGGGGCCGACGATCCCACGCCTTGGGCAGGGCGCATGCTCGAGAATTTCGGCGACGAAGTTGACATAGGCGTCGGCCCAGCCGGTGACGGCCAAGGTCGGTGTCGTCAATTGCGCATAATCCTCGCACACCGAGCCGTGGCGCCAGTAGGCATCGCGCGTCTGGTGATCGAACCAGTTCTCGGCCACGAAGGGTTGATGGGCGAGCCGGTGCTGCCAGAGTTCACGCCAGTCGTCGCGTAAGGCGGGGTCAGGCGGCCGCGACATGAAGGATAACGACGAGGCCGCCCAGCCGAAGTTCTCGTTGAGTACGCAGCCGCCCTTGTAGTGCACGTCATCGTGATAGCGGTCGACGGTGGCACCAACGGCGATGATGGCGCCGAGCGCTGGCGGCTGGCGCGATGCCACCTGCAATGAGTTGAAGCCGCCCCAGGAAATGCCCATCATGCCGACGCGGCCACTGCACCATGGCTGTTCGGCTATCCAGGCGATTGCGGCGACGATATCGTCCTGCTCGCTCACCAGGTATTCATCTTCCAGCACGCCGTCGGAGTCGCCGCTGCCGCGCAAGTCGATACGCAGCGCTGCATAGCCGTGTCCAGCGAAGTAGGGATGCATGCGTTCGTCGTCGGCACTGGTGGCGTCTCGTTTTCGGTAGGGGATGCACTCGATGATCGCGGGCACGGGATGGGACTCGGCGTCTGTCGGCCTCCACATCCTTGCTGCGAGGTGGCTACCATCGGGCAGCGGGATGAAAAGTGCTGGTTCCTCTACGACCGGATGCGGGAAGTCACGCACTTCCCGGGAATCGGGTTGGCTTCCACTTGGAAACATGGGGTGTCCTGTCACTTGGGGCGATGCAAGCATCGCCCCCGGAAAAGAAGATGGGATCGGAGCAGGGGGTTAGAGCAGGTCGTTTTCGGTCAGGAAGTCCTTCGCGACCTTTTCAATGCTCTGATCATCGACGTCGACTCGGCGGTTCAGGTCGATTAGCGTCGGATCGTTCAACGCAGCGGACATATCGTTGAGCAGGGTGCGAAGTTCAGGGTGGGCGTCGAGGGTCTCTTCGCGAACCACCGGTGCCAGCTGGTAGACCGGGAAGAACTGCTGGTCGTCGTCGAGCACCTCGAAGTTGAAGGCGCCATTGCGGCCATCGGTAGCGAATACCAGCGCCACGTCGACTTCGCCTTCACGCAGCGCATTGTAAGTAAGCCCTGAGTCCATGCGCTTGACGCTCGAGCGGGGAAACTCGAATCCATAAGCTTCTTGGAGTGGCCGCAGCCCATCTTCGCGGGCATAGAACTCGGCATTAGAGGCTAGCGTCAGATCGGCACCATCGTTCATCGCCGCGGCTAGATCAGAAAGGGTATGGATGTCGAGTTTTTCGGCCTCGGCCTCGCGCATGGCGAGCGCATAGGTGTTGTTTGTGTCTGAAGGATTCAGCCAGACCAGGCCTTTCTCGGCGTCCAGACGCTTGGCAGTGGCGTAGGTCTCGGCGGCATTATCGGGTTGTGGCTGGTCATTGAAGAGGATGACTGAGTTGCCGGTGTATTCCCAATAGAGGTCGACTTGGCCGTTTTCCTGCGCCTGACGCAAAACGGAGGTGCCCAACCCCTCGCGCTTGTCGACGTCATAGCCTTTGGCTTGCAGCAACTGGAAGGTAGCGGAGGTGAGAATCAAATGCTCCGTGTAGTTGAGACCGCCGACCACGATAGGGTCATCTTGTGCGTGTGCCGTCATGGTGGTGGCAGAAAGGCCCAGTCCCAGGGTAGTCAGGAGTGTCATGATGAGATGTTTCATAGCAGCGACATACCTCTATTTTTTTATGAAATACAACTTTCGTGGTAATTCAAAGTAGCACGCTTAGCGCTGTCGATTGATGAATATACGTTATACCCACAATATCGAGTTCTAAACGATAGCTGGGGACTCGGCGTTGCAAAGCGTCGCAAGCGATGGCCAGCATCACCCCTGCGAGGTAGCCAGCCATTTTTCACGTATAAGACGCATACTTCGCAGGTCGTGCGGCGAATGCGTTCAGTTGCCTCCCATTGCTCCCTTCAATTGGCGTTGGATTTCAGCCACTGCCAGTAGTCGCGGATGCCTTCGCGAATGTCCGTGAATCTGGGCGTGAAGCCAAGCTCCTGCTGGGCCAGCGAGATATCCAGCGGTGCGCCTCTGACCACGAAGGGGCCGGGACCCAGTTTGACGTTGGCCCGCTTGCCCGTGATCTCGGCGACGTGTTCGACGATCTGCAGGTGGTCGACGCTGACCCCGCTGGAGATGTTGAAATTGCGCTGGACAACACTGTCCTTCTGGAACAATTTGACGATGCCGGCCGCTGTGTCGTGTACATGAGTCCAGTCCAGGGCCTGCTCGGCGCCGTTGGGTGCCTGGATATCGTCAAGCCCTTCCAGCGGGCCAAACAATCCCTGGTAGACCATATGCATGTGCGATGGGCGCTTGCCAGGACCGTAGACGAAGAACAGCCGTGCGTTGCGTACGTCCATTCCGTAGGTGTCACTGTATTGCAGGCCATAGAGCTCACCGGCAATCTTGGTGGCCCCATAAAGATCGGTCGCTTTGTAAGGCGTCGCTTCGCTTTGGGGTCCCGGGGCATCGCCGTAAACGGCACCGGAACTCATGTTCACGACCTTGTTAATCCCCAGAATTCGACAGATTTCGAGTACATTCAGGGTACCCATCGCGTTGATCGAGATATTCTTGAAGGGGCGTTGCTGGAACGTGGGGCCGGCGATGACCGAGACCCCATGGATGACACCTTCCAGTTCGTCCTGATGACGACGGAAAAGCTCGAACATGCTGTGATAGTCGAGGACATCGACGGCTTCCAGCACTAACTTGTCGCGTACCTCCTCCAGATAGTCGAGACCCAGCCGATCGAAATGGCCGGCCGCCATGTCGCAGATGATGACTTGCTTGCCTTGCTTGGCCAGTTGGTAGGCCACCCAGGAGCCGACGTGGCCGAGCCCCCCCGTAATGAGAACAGACATGATGTGAATCTCCTCGTTGTCGTGGACAGGCGTTGCTGCCCTAATTGAGTACCAGGTTGGGTAGAAACATGACGACTGCTGGGAACAGGATGATGATCAGCAATACCGCGAAAAGCGGTATGTAGAACGGGAGTATTTCCCTCACCAGACCCGAGAACGGCATGCCGGTGATCTTCTGTATCGTGAACAGCACAGTGCCGACAGGCGGTGTGATCAAGCCGATCATCAGGGTGAAAATCATGACCACGCCAAAATGCACGGGATCGATACCGTATTGCATCACCACCGGCACCAGTAGCGGGGTCAGCAGGAACAGCGCCGGAACTGAATCAATAAAGAGCCCGATCAGGAGGATGAACAGGGCCAGCAAGAGCAGCAGTCCGAGTGGGTCGGTCACCGTTGCCAGCAGAAAATCCGCCACCAGCGCGGTCACCTGATAACGTGCCAACACCCAGCTATAAAGCGCACTGCCGGCGATGATAAAGAGCAGCGCGGCGGTATCAATGGCGGTGGCGCGCAGAATATTCAGGAACTCGCGTATGTTGATCGAACGATAGACCAGAAACGAGATGATCAGGCAGTAGATCAGCGCTACCACCGACGCCTCGGTAGGGGTAAACACGCCCGAGAGAATCCCCACGATGATAATCAGGGGGGTTAACATTGGCAGTGCGCCCCGCGTGAGGGCGAGAGTAAACTCGCTGAAACTAGCCCTTGCCCGCGTCGGGAAACCGCGCCGATGAGAGATAATGGCGACCATCACCATCAATCCTATGCCCATGAATAGCCCGGGAATGATGGAAGCCAGAAAGATGGCGGCAATCGAGGCATTGGCCAGGGCGCCGTAGATGACAGCGGGGATGCTGGGTGGGATGATCGGTCCAATAGTGGCCGAACTGGCGGTAACGGCGGCACTGAAGCCAGTCGGGTAGCCGTCGTCCTCCATCGCCTTGATTTCCAGCGCCCCGAGTCCGCCGGCATCGGCAACCGCCGAGCCGGACATGCCCGCGAACAGCATGCTGGCGACGACATTGACATGACCCAGCCCACCCTTGAAGTGGCCGACCATGGTGCGGGCGACATCGAAGACACGGTCCGAGATGCCGGCACTGTTCATCAGGCGGCCAATGAGCAGAAAGGCGGGGATAGCCAGAAGGGTAAAACTGTTGACCCCGTATAGTGTCCGCTGTGAGATCATTTCCATGGGGATGGCGTCAAAGCCACGGGTATAGCCCAGTACAAGGGCCGAAGAGGCGATCATGGCGAATGCCACGGGAACCCCGAGCATCAGCAGAACGATCAAGCCAACGAACATGATGACGAAAACTTCCATGGTCAGTCACTCCTGCCATCTTCGATGGTGGGTTGGGGGGTGCCCATGAGACGCTGGTAAAGTTCACCGAGCAGGAGCGCGATCATGAGCAACGCGGAAATCATCTGTATGAGGTAGATGTAGGAAAAGCTCATCTGAAAGGTGCTGGCCATGATGCCGGCCGTTCTGTCCATCATGTTCCAGGCTCCAGCGACGAGCATCAGCAGCACCAGCACGCAGATCACATCCGCTACGCTGGCAATGATGTTGCGCACGGAAGGGCTCAAGATGTCGGTCACGATGGTGATGCGAATATGTTCCTGGTAGCGCAGCGCGAGCACTGACCCCAGGAAAATTTCGGCCAGGAAGAGATAGCGCGAGGCTTCATCGGTCCAGGACACGGCAATGCCCAAGGCATAGCGTGAGATGACTTGAACAGCCATGATGATCAGCATCAGCGCGAAAGCTGTCATCACAACCCCGGTCAGCAACTTCCAGAACAGATCAAGTGCACGGGTAACGCGTTCCGAGATTTTCACGGGCGCCTCCGGGTGATGTGCATCGGAATGGACGAGCGAGCGAACCGCCGAAAGTGACGGTTCGCCCTTTGCGGTTACTCGACGAGTGACAGGACGTAGTCACGCACCGCAGGATGATAGCTCTCGGCAATGTCGCGAATCGCGGGTTCGGCTGCGCTGCGGAAGGCGGCGACATCCGGCTCGACGATGGTCATGCCGAGTTCCTCAAGCTCCGCGTAGAGGTCGGCCTGGCCATTCGCGACCATGTCGTTACCCCAGCTGGTCGCTTCATCGATCGCACCGAGGATGATGTCGCGATTTTCATCGGAAAGCCCTTGGTAGAAGTCCTCGTTCATCAGCCAGTGAAAGAACGAATAGACATGCTCGGTGCGGTTGATATGGCTCTGTACCTCGTAGAGTTTGCCGGCATGGATCAGATCAACCGGGTTTTCCTGCATATCGATCACCCCGGTCTGCAGGGACGTGTAAACTTCGGGCCAGGCGATAGGGCTGGGCAGGGCGCCGATTTCTTCCCAAATCTGGATCCAGGGCGCGATCTCGGGTACCCGCATGCGCACCCCTTGAACGTCTTCTGGCGTTTCGACTGGGAAGTTGGACGTCAGGTTGCGCGGATTGCGTGCGGAAAGTCCGACCAGACGCATGTTGCCGTTGGCGATAAGCTGTTCGTTGAGCAGTTCGCCGGTCTCGCCGTTGTAGACCTCACGGGCCTCTTCGCTGGAGCCGTAGACGAAGGGCAGGTCGGCGGCGGCAAATTCCTCGGCATATAGGGTCATGGGCATTGAGCCACCCAGGGCGATAGCGTACTCGCCGTAACTGGCGCCCTCGAGGTGGTCACGTTCGCCGCCCACTTCGGTCCCCAGCAGGGTGATCGAGAATTCGCCGTCGGTCTTTTCTTCGATGCTCTCCTTGAGCCGTTCGCCCACCTTGAACATGGGATGCGACGGTTCGACGTGGATGGCAATGGCCAACTCCTCGGCTGAGGCCGTTGTTGTCGTGCCAAAGGCCGCGAGGCCAACGAGGAAGATGCTGCTTGCTGTTATTGTCTTCATGGTACTTACCTCTTTGATGTCGTAGTGGCGTATTGATGTTGTTATGGCGTATCGGTGTTGCTTCATCCTGAAAACGGGCGGCTAAAGGCCCGCAACGCGACCGCAAGGTCGGGTTCCTGTTTAGCGTATTCCTCCAGCGATATTCCGCGGGAGGTGGCGTCCCAGGCGGCACGAATTCCGCGGCAGCCAGAGGCGACTCCATCGGGGTGGCCCATGATGCCGCCGCCGCAGGTGTAAATGAGATCCGTCGACTTGAGTGCCGCGAACGTAGCGGGTACCTGGTGGATCGTTTGGGCCGACGAAAAAACCGGCATTGCACAATCGTCGCGGTCCGGCGCTTCGAGCAATGGGGTCAGGCAGGCGCGGGCGGAGTCGATCACCGAGGCATCGGCCTCGGCAAACTTGCTGCCGAGACCGTTGACGTGCAAGTGATCGGCACCGGCCAGGCGCAGTAATGTCTGGTAGGCGCGGTAATCGATGCCCAACTGCGGATGGCGGTAGAAAAGGCCCCACCCATTGCGGTGACCATGAATCGGTAGCTGGGCATGACGCCTCAGTGCCGTCAGCGACCCCATGCCGATCCAGTTGACGCTGGCCATGACACAGGTACCCCCATGGTCGCGGACCAGGTCATGGCGCTGGCGCATTTCATCGAGGTCGCCAGTGATGTTGAAGGCATACATGGGCTTGCGCCCGGTACGTTGAGCGTGTTCCTCGATCACTCGCATCACCGCAGGGACCCGCTCGGCTAACGGCGAATAGGGGGGATCTGCAATCAGCTCGTCATCCTTGATAAAGTCGATGCCGGCTTCCACCAGTTGCTTGACCAGTGCGGCGGTTTCCTCGGGGGATAGGCCTACACTGGGCTTGATGATGGTACCCACCAGCGGGCCCCGGTCGACGCCTGCCAAATGCCGCGTGCCGGAAACCGAAAACTGGGGGCCGGGCATTGCCTTGATGAACGCATCGGGCAGTGCGATATCCGTCAACCGGAAACCGGAAAGTTCCCGTAGCTCAGTGAGGTTGCCAAGAATCGTCGCCATCAGGTTGGAAAGGCTGGCCCCGATATTCTCGAGCGGCCATGACAAGGTGACATCCGCCTGCTGGTAAGTGTCACCGGATAAACAGCCAGGCAGTGAGGGCGTATCACATGCCGTCAGCGCGGTGACCGCGTCTACCCTGGCGGCATGGCGTTCGCGCAGGGCATCGGTTTCTCCGGCCAGCTTGAGGAAAGTGCCGGAGGACTGCTCGCCAGCCATCGCCAGGGCCGCCCGCTCTGGATCAAGCGGCGTTTCGATGCGGTAGCTGGCGCTGATGCGCGGCATTTCAACTGAAGATGGCTGGCTCGCCATTTGCGTACTCCTCACCAACTGGTTCGAATGGCTATTCAGAAAGCTAGCACTGGTGATTTGGTAGCGCTACCATTTTTTTCATCATAGGATAAACTTCCAGGAACGCAAACTGGGATAGATAGGAGAAGGGTATGTCAACCAACAAGACGGGCGTGCGAGAACGTCGACGTCATCAAGGTGATAACCGTGTCACGCTCAAGGACGTAGCGAGGGAGGCAGGGGTCGCGCCGATCACTGTGTCGCGCGCCCTGAATACGCCCGAGAATGTCTCTGCCGGTTTGCGTGAGCGTATCGACAATGCCGTGTCCGCACTGGGCTATGTTCCCAATCTGATCGCCGGCGGTCTGGCCTCGGCAGGTACCCGAGTGATTCCGGTGGTGGTGCCGTCACTGTCGATATTGACCTATATCGAGGTAATCCATGGCATCCAGCAGACCCTTGAACCCGCTGGTTATCAGGTGCTGTTGGGCTCCACCGATTTTGACCTGGAACGCGAGGCCTCCCTGGTCGATACGGTGCTCGGCTATTCGCCTTCAGGGATGATCATGACCGGTCTCCGGCATCGCGAGAGCGCTGAACGTCGGCTGAAGGCCTGGGGACGACCTGTGGTCGAGATCATGGAGTTGGGCGAGACCTGCATCGATATGAACATTGGGGTTGAAAACACCGAAGCGGGGGCCTGCATGGCCAGGCATCTGGTCGAGCGGGGCTATCAACGTATTGCCTTTCTGGGAACTGGCATGGCGCACGATTATCGTGCCCGCCTGCGGTATGAAGGGCATCGTCAGGCATTGAAGGCAGCTGGGATAGAAAGTGACGTGCTATTTCAGGATGACCAACCTTCGTCGTATGAGGTAGGGCGGAAACTGTTTCTCGAGGCGTTGGACGCACGTCCTGAACTTCAGGCGTTACATTTCGCCAACGATAACCTGGCGGCCGGGGCCATTCTGGAAGCCAATCGGATTGGCGTACGGGTGCCTCAGGATATCGCCATCGGTGGATATCTGGGGTTGTCGTTGGGTGAGCACCTGACGCCACGCCTGACAACGGTGACCGTGCCCCGCTACGAGATGGGCGTAGAGGCCGCGAAAATGCTATTGGCGAAGCTGGAGGGCGGATCGCCCGCCTCATCGAGAGTTGATATAGGCTACGAGCTCAAGGTGCGAGAGAGCACCTGAGCAACCAGGAAAGAGGGGCTAACAATGACAAGACCACTGGTTGCCTTTTATGGCGACGATTTCACCGGTTCGACGGAAAATTTGGCGCAGTTCTGCCGCCATGGATTTCGTGGGCGACTGTTTTTCTCCACTGCAGCGCCCGAGACGATCTTTGACATGGCAACGGAACTGGATGTGGTAGGGCTGGCGGGGACGGCTCGTGGGTTGACGCCGTCGGCAATCACCGCCGAGGTCGAGCCGGCCCTTGCAGTCATCGAGTCGATCGCCCCCAGGCTAATGCAGTTCAAGATCTGCTCGACATTCGATTCATCACCGACGGTGGGCAGCATCGGGCATGTAATGGAGCTGGCCCGTCGGCGCTGGCCGGGCTGTGCTCTGCCGGTGATGCCCGCTACCCCGGACTTCGGGCGATACACCGCATTTTCCCACCTGTTCACCCGCTACCAGGGCGAGATCTGTCGGTTGGATCAGCATCCAGGCATGGCGCATCACCCCTCGACCCCGATGAACGAGGCGGACTTGCGTCGTCATCTGGCTTCGCAGACGACAATTGCGTCGGCGGCGGTCACACTGCTCGACTATCGTCAGGCGGGCGGCGGCTGGGAGACATTGTGGTCGGCCGTTGAGTCAGAGCGTTTCGTGGTCCTTGATGCCACCAATCAGTCCGAGCTGCAACACGCTGCCGAGTTGATCCTGCGCCTGGCCGAGCACCGTCCTACGCTCGCGGTTGCTGCCCAGGGGCTGGCAGATTCCGTGGGCCGTTCCTTGACCCGCGATACGGTGGAGCGCCACCCGTTGCCGACCACCTATCAAGGCGTGGCGCGGTTGCTGGTGCTATCCGGCAGTTGTTCCCCGCAGACCCGCATGCAGTTGGCGCATTTCGAGTCGCAGGGCGGTTGCGTTCTGCCACTGCAGCCCGAAGAGGCGATGCGCGATGCGCCTGGCGTGGCCCGACGGCTGTCCCGCCAGGTGATGGCTATGTTCCGAGAGGGTCGTGATGTCGCTGTGGCGACCACGCGCAGCGACACGGATGTCATTGCAGACCTTTCAACCGAGCGACTGGCGACGGTCGTTGGCGAGGTTTTCGCTCGACTGACCCGCGAGCTGAGAGAGGCAGGCGATCTTCATCGTGTTGTTTTTGCGGGTGGTGATACCTCGAGCCATGCCATGCGGCAACTCGGGGCAGATGCCCTGGAACTGGTGGCCTTCGATGAGGCTCAGGGCGGCCATCTGTGCCGGCTGGTAGCCACCGACTCGCCGGTCGACGGGCTGGAGGTAGTACTCAAGGGCGGCCAGATCGGCGGGGAGGAGCTACTGGTGCGCGTCAAGCGCGGCACGGCCTATCCCGATGCATAAGGGAGACGATGATGTATCCGGTCCGACCAATCTGTCTCGAAAACAGCTTGGCGAAGTGTCATGACAGACGCCTTAATTGCTTCCGTACGGTGCCTTTTGGGATAGATGGAAGGGTTTATGATCTATGAGGGCATACAGCGCTGCTTCTCTATCCATAAAGTGCTTCCCAGTGAATGCCACTTTCAACTTGCTGATCCAAATGAAGTGCCTGCTCAATGTGATGTAAGTGATGCAGCATCAAGTCGATGGCTCGTTCTTCATCACGTTCAGCTATCGCGTCCACAATCATGGCATGCTCATCTTCTGGACAAGCGGGCGTCTGAGGCTCGTCGAAAAGAGCAATAATCAAGCAGGTCAGAGGACAGAGTTCCGCCATCAGTTTTTCAATGAAGCTGTTACCGCTAAGGCGAGCCATCAACATATGAAACTGGCCTGACAGCCGAATGATGCGCCGCCGATCTCCAAGCCGGCGTGCCTCGGTTTCCTTTTCTAAATGAGCCCGCAACTGTGCCAGGTCGTCGGCGCAGGCGCGCTTGATGACATTACGTACGATCTCCGGCTCTACCAATCGACGGGTGACAAAAAGGTCTCTCGCCTCGTCGGCCGTGGGGCGCGTCACGTAGGCCCCCTTGTTGGGGTGCAGGGTCACAAGCCCGTCTTGTGCCAGCAATGTCAGTGCCTGACGAATCTTCGTTCTGCTCACACCGAAAGCACTGGCTAGTTTTTCTTCCACTAATTTGATGCCTGGGGGTAGCCGGTGCTCCATTACCGCATCCGTTATCCGCTCGGCTATCTCATCAATGGCAAGTTTTGCAAGGGATGTGTCCATAAAGGTTCCTGTATTTTCACTAGCCGTAAGATACGTATGAATGGGGTCGGCTTTCAATCAAAAGTGCGTCTGGTACGACTGCACTGTTAATGGGCGTTTGCATTTTTATCGCACAAAATGAGTGCGATATATTTTCAAAAATATTGTATGCAATATTGTATTAACTATTTTAAATAATATAAAGAACAATATTATTATCCTTTATATTCATTTATTTACGACACTAAATGGCTGATGTCGGTGTGATGAAAATGGGCTTGGCATGCTAGTTGCTGACTTAATCTCAGGTGGCCGAGCTCTGAGTGCCCAGGCTGTCCTTACTAAAACGGCTGGAGATTTCATCATGTCCCATAGCAAATTTTTGAAGGCGGTTCCTTTTTTGGCGGCGGGTATGCTGCTGTCACCCTCGCTCTTGGCGGCGGAACAACTGCGAGTGGCAGGTAACTTTCCGACGGATCATTCGGTCTCTCGCGCCATGGAAATATTTAAAGAGTATGTCGAAACGGAGTCCGAGGGCGAGATCGAGGTCGATCTTTTTCCCGCTATGCAGTTGGGCGGTGCAACCGAAAACGTTGATCAGGTGCGTTCCGGTAGTATTTTTGCGGTCTTTACGTCGATTGCTTACTTCAGTAGGACCGTGCCGGACTACGAAGCCGTCAGTTTGCCTTTCCTGTTCGACAGTCGTGAGCAGGCCTTTGAAGTTATGGACGGTCCCGTCGGTGAGCATCTCGACCAGGAGATGGCAGAGCTCGGCTTTGTCAACCTGGGTTACGGCGAGCTCGGGTTCCGCCACGTGACGAATAATCTGCGCCCGATTACGTCGGTTGAAGACTTCGAGGGCATGCGTATTCGTCTGCAGCCCAATGAGGTCCACCTTCAGACGTTCCGAGCTCTGGGGGCTAATCCGCAATCGATGGATGTGTCAGAACTCTACTCGGCCCTTCAGCAGGATGTGCTTGATGCACAGGAGAACCCCTACAACATTATTGCAAGTCGTCGCTTCCATGAGGTCCAGGATTATCTCTCGGACAGTGGTCACTTTTATGACTTTATCAACGCGGTGGCGAACAAGAATAGCTATGACGCCCTCTCCGATGAACATCGCATGCTAGTGGACGAGGGTATGCAAGCGGCAATGGAGTGGCAGCGTGAAGCGGCTGCGGCGGAAGAAGAAGAGTGGCGTCAGATGCTTATCGACGAGGGCATGGAGTTTACATCGATCCCTGATGAGTTGCGCGCCGAACTTCGCGAGGCGACCTCAGGGGTGGCGGATACGCTTGCCGAGCGGGTCGATCCTGAGTTCCTCGAGCTGGTGATGCAAGAAGCTGAAAGCGCTAAGTGAGACGAGCTATGACGCCTTCTTCCTCTGAAAATCGCCATGATGAAAAACGCGGGTGGGGGCCAATGCCCCCGCCGGTATCTAAACGCTTTAGTTACTTTAAAAAGCTGATCGAGCAATTGGATGTCGCCACTTACTGGGCTGTTGTGGTGGTAATGGCGTTGATGACTGTCTTCATCTCTTTGCAAGTTTTTTGGCGCTATGTCTTGGGTTCATCAATAGATTCAGCCAATGAACTATCAAGGCTGTTCTTTGTTTGGGCAATTTTTTTGGCCATTCCCCACGGGGTGAAACACGGCGTTCATGTCGGCATTGATCTGTTTGTCATGATGATGCCGGAAAGACGGCGAGAGCAGTTGTTTCGACTTACCGCAGGCCTGTCAGCATTGCTGATGTTGATGGTGATGGTAGGCAGTTACACGGCAACTGTTGATGGCTGGAATCAGTTGATGCCGACGTTGCCCGTCACTTCTTCTGTTTACTTTATCGCCGTTATGGTTTGCGGCGCCCACGCTTTCCTCCATCTGACATTGCTCGCTTGGGGCGGTTCGGCCACCTGGGAGGTCAATAGACCATGACTTGGTTAGCTATCAGCCTGTTTCTCGGATTGGCGGTATTGGGTATGCCGCTGGCCTTTGCCATTGGGGTGGGGGCTTTGGCATCACTTTTCCTGCTTGATTTTGAATTGGTCGTGATGCCACAGCGCATGATGCATGCCGTCAACAGTTTTCCCTTGATGGCGATACCCCTGTTCATGCTGGCCGGTGAGCTGATGGTAAAAGCGGGCATCATGGATCGTCTTATTGCTTTTGCCAATAGCCTGGTGGGCCGCATGCATGGAGGGCT
This sequence comes from Halomonas sp. A40-4, assembly GCF_015767635.1. GTDB lineage: Bacteria > Pseudomonadota > Gammaproteobacteria > Pseudomonadales > Halomonadaceae > Vreelandella > Vreelandella janggokensis. Next base: position 1,259,925 of record NZ_CP065230.1, read on the forward strand.
CGCCCACGTGACCATCACATCAGGCACCATTTTTGCTTCGGTAAGCGGGGCAGCCGTTGCCAGCGCCAGTGCGATGGGCAGCACATTGGTCCCGTCACTGCGCAAATATTATCCTGATGCGTATTCGGGTGCGGTTATCGCGTCGGCGGCTAACCTGGGGCCTGTCATCCCACCCAGTAATGCCATGATTGTTTATGCCCTGATGGCCGGCTCATCCGTGTCAGTGGGTGGTCTCTTCATGGCCGGCATCGTCCCTGGCCTCATGCTGGCCGTGGGCTTCATGGCCATCGCGAGCTGGATTTCCTGGAGACGTGGCTACGAACTCACGGGTGAGTCTTTCAATCTGTGTAATGTGGCCCATCAAGCCCGGCGTGCCCTAGTCATTATCATGATGCCGGTCATCGTGGTAGGTGGCATTGTCGGCGGTGTCTTCACGGCGACTGAAGGGGCGGCCATTGCGGTTGTTTATTCGGCATTCATCGGCTTTGTCGTGACTCGCCGTCTTCATTTTGCCGATCTTCCCGGGTGTCTTTACCGGGCCGCGGTGACGTCAGCCATGGTGGGGGCGTTGATAGCGTTCGCCTCCGTACTCACCTTCGTTTTCACCATCGAGATGGTGCCGGTGATGCTGTCGTCATTCATCCAGTCATTAACTAGCGATCCCTTGACGTTCATTCTGCTGACCATGGTGTTGCTGGTGGGGATCGGCATGCTGGTCGAATCCAACGCGGCCTACATCATGCTGGTGCCCCTGTTTGCGCCCGTGGCGCTTGTCTACGGTATCGATCCTCTCTATTTCGGCTTTTTGTTCATGTACAACCTGGTGGTCGGCATGATGACGCCGCCTGTTGGGGTGCTGTATTTCGTGATGAGCGGCATTACCAAAGTGCCGATGATGACACTCGTCAAGGAGTCGCTGCCTTTCGTTGCGTTTCAGTTTGCGATCCTTGGTCTGTGCATCGCCTTTCCCCCGATCGTTACCGGTCTTCCTCGTTTACTTGGCTACTGATGGCTCCAGGAGTAATAAATGGAAACACCGCCTTTATTTAATGCGACCTATCCCGCCGACCTGGTGATCCATGGTGCCCGCGTCATCACGGTCGATCCGGTCCTCGGGGAAATCGAGCGTGGTCGTATCGTCATCCATGCGGGTCGGTTGGTCGAAATCGGCCCCGACGATCCTGCCAAGCCGCTACCTCCCGCCCGTCGAACGCTTGACATGCAAGGTCGGGTTGTCACCCCGGGGTTCGTCAATGTGCACACCCATACCATTCTCAGCATGGTGCGCGGCGTCGCCGAGGATATGGGATTTGCCCCGGCGTATACCCCGGGGGTACCCCATGGCCATGAGGTCAGTGAAGAAGAAGCGGTGGCTCTGGCCCGATTGGGCGCGGCAGAAGCCCTGTTGTTCGGCTCCACACTGATCAACGATAGCTATGTCCACGCCAACCAGACCCTGCCTGCAATGGGCGAGCTCGGTATGCGGGTGATTACATGCGGTCGGATACACGATGTGGACTTCAGCCGGGTGCATGAAGGTATCTGGGAGCACCGAGCCGAGATCGGCGAGACGACATTGGCCGACGCCGTCGCGTTGCATGATCGCTGGCAGGGCGGCATGGACGGTCGGCTGGGGGTTGAGCTGGCTGCGCATGCGCCGGATACCTGCTCCAAGGAACTGCTGACGAAAGTGGCAAAGACAAGCGAGGCATTGGGCGTCCAGGTCAATGGCCACCTCTCCCAAAGCCTCAAAGAGAATCGTCGTGTTCAGGAGCGCGACGGCATGAGCCCGACCGAGCTGCTCGATGACGTCGGTTTGCTGGGCTCTCGGTTCACCGCGGCGCACTGCATGTATGTCAGCGATAGCGATATCGCAAGAATTGGCGCCACGGCGACCAATATTGCCCATGTGCCGCGAGGCAATGCGACCGGTGGTCGTATTGCCCCGACGACGCGTCTGCGTCAGGCCGGTGCGAACCTGGCGCTGGCCACTGACAACATGCACGCCGATATGGTGGAGGTGATGCGCTGGGCGCTGATCATGGGGCGCGTCCAGGAGGGCGAAGTCAATGAGACGTGGCAGCCCCATCATGTCGTCGAGATGGCAACCCTGGGAGGTGCCAAGGCACTCGGGCTCGACGCTGAGCTCGGGTCACTCACGCCTGGCAAGCGCGCCGACCTGGTGGTGTTTGACTTCCGTCGGCCACACCTTGTGCCGCTAATCAATGCGATGGGCAACCTGGTTCACACGGCCCAGGGGCGAGATGTGGAGTATGTGGTTTGCAATGGCGAGGTTGTCGTTGAAGGCGGTGAGCTGAGCCGTGCCAATACATCAGTCTTGCTTTCTGATGCCCAGGGCGCCGCTGAAGCGCTTTGGCAACGCGCCCGGGCGCAGGTGTAAAGGAGAGCCTGATGAAGCTTTTGATTGTCAATCCCAATACGTCTCACAGTGTTACCGAACTGATTGGTAATGAAGCCAGGCGCAGCGCATCGCCTGAGACCGAGCTGACATTGCGCACCGCGACGTTCGGCGTGGCTTATATCGAGACGCGGGCGGAATCGGCGATCGGTGCCTACGCCGTCATGAACGAGCTGGCCGAGCATTATCAGGGTCACGATGCTGCCCTGGTCGCGGCCTTTGGGGATCCCGGCCTGGAGGCTGCCCGGGAAATGCTGCCGATCCCGGTCGTCGGGCTGACGGAGAGTGCTCTCATGAGTGCCGCGATGCTCGGTGGCCGCATCGGGATTGTGGCCATTTCCCGCCGTATTCGCACCTGGTACAGCGAAACCGTCGATCGTTACGGCATGGCGTCACGGCTGGCGGGTATCCGTTGCCTGGACGAGCCCCTGCATGACATTGGCGCCGTGCAACAGGAGAAAAGTGAGCAGCTGGTGGCGCTATGCCAGGCAGCCGTGCATGAAGATGGCGCAGATGTGCTGATCATTGCCGGCGCGCCGTTGGCCGGTCTGGCGCGCCAGGTAGAAAGCCATATTCCTGTGCCGATCGTTGATGGGGTGAGCTGCGCGGTTCGCCAGGCCGAACTGCTCACGCGGCTGAATCCGCGCCCCGCAGAGGCAGGCAGCTATGCGGCACCGCCGACCAAGCCTTGTCAGGGCCTCTCGAGCGCTTTGGCGGCGCTGGTGGGGCGCGAGTCGATGTCATGAGCCATTCCATTTATCAACTTCGCATGAGCAGCCGAGAACTGAGCTTTATCGCCGAGACGCACCCTGACGCGCCATGCAGTGTCGATGCCCTGTTACGCCTGTTGCCCTGGCAAACGCAGATGGTGCATGTGCGGTGGAGTGGGGAAGGGGTTTGGGTGCCGCTTGGCGATAATGACTTTCAACTCCCCTGGGAAACGCCCACCCGCTATCCGGCCGTCGGCGATGTGCTGTTTTACCCCGGTGGCTACAGCGAGACCGAGATTCTAATGGCGTACGGTCCCTGTGCGTTTGCCAGCAAGCTTGGACCGATTGCTGGCAACCATGTCATGACGATCATCAAGGGCATCGAACAGTTGCCGGAACTCGGTCGTCGTTGCCTCTGGGAAGGGGCGCAGCCGTTGACGGTGACGCTTCTCGAATCCTCTGTCCATCAGGAAACCACACCATGACCCGTATCCGCTTCGGGGTGCTGACGCCTTCGTCGAATACTGCGTTGGAGCCGCTTACTTCTGCCATGTTGAGCCAGCTGCCCGACGTAAGTGCCCACTTTTCCCGGTTTACCGTCACCCAAATCGCCCTGAGTCAGCAGGCGCTTGGTCAGTTTGATAACCAAAACGTGCTCGTGGCGGCGAGCATGCTCGCCGACGCCCGCGTCAACGTGATCGGCTGGAGTGGAACCTCTGCTGGCTGGCTGGGGTTTGACCATGACGTCACGCTCTGTCGACGCATCAAGGAAGAAACCGGCATTCCGGCAACCACGTCGATGCTGGCCCTCAACGAGATTCTCGAGACCTATGAACTGCAGCGCTTCGGGCTGGTGACGCCCTATACCGGCGACGTGCAGACCCGAATTCGCTCCAATTACCGTGATGCTGGTTTCGAGGTGGTCGCCGAGGACCATCTCGGCATTAGTGAGAACTTTGCTTATGCCGAGGTCTCGCCGGAGACCCTCACGGCACAGGTCAGGCGAGTGGCCGAGGCTGGCGCGCCAGCCATTGTGGTCGCGTGTACCAATTTGTATTCCGCGCATCTGGTCCCTCAGTGGGAGGCTGAATTTGGGGTGCCGGTGCTCGATACCACCGCCACCGTGGTGTGGAAAATGCTGCAAATGACGGGGCAGGGCAGGGTTCCCGTGTCTGGCTGGGGCCGACTGATGCAAGGAGAACTGGACCAATGAATGATTTTGATAAGGTGATTCGTCATGCTCGCTGCGCCACGGCGGCGGATGTCTTTGAAGCCGACATCGGTATTCGTGACGGCATTATCGTGGCGTTGGGCAAGGGGTTGGCGGCCGGTCGGGAGGAGATCGATGCCGCCGGCCGGTGGGTCTTGCCCGGTGGCATCGATGGCCATTGTCATTTGGATCAGCCGACATCGGACGGCTCTCGCATGGCCGATGATTTTCTGACGGGCACTCGCTCGGCCGCCTGTGGTGGTACCACGACGGTGTTTCCTTTTGCGCTGCAGAAGAAGGGGCAGAGCCTGAGGTCAGCGGTAGACGACTACCATCGACGCGCTGAGGGAAAGGCCTGCATCGACTATGCCTTTCACCTGATCGTGACTGACCCGTCTCCTGAGGTGTTAGGGGTCGAACTGCCTGCGCTGATTCGTGAGGGTTACACCTCTTTCAAGATCTACATGACCTACGACGATCTGAAACTGGCTGACCGGGAGATCATTGATGTGCTGGCTGTCGCTCGAGAAAACGGCGCCATGGTCATGGTGCATGCCGAGAATGCGGACTGCATTGCCTGGTTGACCGAGCGGCTTCTGGCTCAGGGGCATACGGCACCACGCTATCATGCCGAGGCACGTCCCATGTTGGTCGAGCGTGAAGCCGCGCACCGGGCCATTGCCTATGCCGAGTTGGTCGATGTGCCGATTTTGATCGTCCATGTGTCCGGCCGTGAGGCGGTGGAGCAGGTGCGCTGGGCGCATAGCCATGGCCTGCGGATCTATGCCGAGACCTGCCCGCAATACCTGTTTCTGACGGCGGATGACCTGGGGATCACGGATGACGAGACGCATGGCGCCAAGTGTATCTGCAGCCCCCCACCCAGGGATCGCGCCAACCAGCAAGTGGTCTGGGACGGTCTCGAGAGTGGCGTCTTTCAGGTGTTTTCCTCTGATCATGCCCCCTTCACCTTTGCCGGCCCCGAGGGCAAGTTTGCCGCAGGCAACGATGCCAGCTTTGATCGTATTCCCAACGGCATTCCGGGGTTGGAAACCCGCATGGCGCTCCTTTTCAGCCATGGCGTCGAGACCGGTCGTCTGTCTATTCAGCAGTTCGTGGCCCTGACGGCCACGAACGTGGCACGCATGTACGGCCTTTATCCGCGTAAAGGCTCGATTGCGGTGGGCGCGGATGCGGATCTTGTGATTTGGGATACCGGGCTTGACCGCAAGATCCGTAATAATGACCTGCATCACGCGGTGGATTACACCCCCTATGAAGGAATGTCGGTGAGTGCCTGGCCAGCTACCACGCTGTGCCGCGGTGAGGTGGTTTGGCGCGATGGTGCCTATGCGGGAGTGGCAGGCCGTGGGCAATTCCTGCGCTGTGATTTGCCGGAACCGGCACGCCCCAAACCCAGACCCGCAGGTGGCAGCCCATGGTCGACCTGATGAACACGGTGCTTTCGCGTCGCTCCACTCGGCTTCTTGAAACGCTGATGGGGTTAGGAACACTTGCCGCCGGGCTGGTCTTCCTTCGCATTGTGCATGCCCCGACGGCTCCCTACGGTGATCCTGGTTATATTGGCTCGGCTGCCTTCTTTCCTGGACTGATGGCGCTTCTGGTCGCGGCCCTTGGCGTTGTGCTGATGCTGATGGCTTGGCGACCTCAACCGCCAACACCCATCAAAACCGGGAGAACGTCCCGCGCGCTGTCGGCTTACGTTTTGATGGTCGTTGTGGCCATCGGACTGCCGTGGTTGGGAATCTGGCTGACCAGCATGCTGGCAGTTCCGCTGCTGGCGTTGCTGTTTGGCGAGCGGCGCTGGTACATCCTGTTGATACTTGCGATTGTGCCGCCAGTGCTTGTTATCCACCTCTTCGAGGGCGTGATGGGAATCTACTTCCCCCGAGGAGGCTGGCTGTGATCGATTTTTCGATTCTCCAGCAGGGCTTGGCCATGCTGGCATCGCCATGGACTTTCCTGGCTCTATCGGGAGGGTTGGCGGGAGGCATCCTGATCGGCGCATTACCAGGGCTTACGGCGACCATGGCGGTCGCCGTCCTGGCGCCTTTTACGTTCTTCATGGACGCCACCATTGGGATACCGTTCTTGCTCGGGATCTATAAAGGGGCCATCTACGGTGGGTCGATCCCCGCCATTTTGGTTAATACCCCGGGGACGGCAGCTGCGGCGGCCTCGGCGCGAGACGGCTATGCACTGACGCTGCAGGGTAAGTCCCGCAAGGCGTTGGAGTTGAGTCTGTTCAGCTCTGTCGTGGCCGATCTTATGGCGACACTGGTTTTGATTGTGGTGGCGATTCCGCTGGCATCGATCGCCATTCGCTTTGGTTCACCTGAATTCGCACTGCTCTATCTCATTGCCCTCACCATGATTGCAACCGTGAGCGGCGGGAACGCAGCCAAGGGGTTAGCGGCGGCCGGCTTGGGTCTGCTGGTGGCGTGTATCGGGCTGGATCCAATGTCTGGCTATCAGCGGTTTACCTTTGGCAATACCGATCTGCTGGCGGGAGTCTCACTGATTCCCTTGATGATCGGCATGTTCGCGCTCAGTGAGATATTGATGCAGCTGACGCATCCACCAGAAGGTCAACAAACGGCTGGCGACGTTGAGCATGGTGGAGAGCGGCTACGTTGGGCTGAATTCTGGGTATTGCGGCCGACGATTCTGCGTTCGACCTCACTAGGCACCTTTCTCGGTTCGCTGCCGGGCCTCGGCGCTGAAATTGCCTGCTGGATCGCCTATGGTCTGGCGCGGGGCCGCTCCCGTGAGCCCGAGCGCTTTGGTGAAGGATCGCTTGAAGGCCTTGCCGCTGCCGAAGCGGGTAATAATGCCGTGGTCCCTTCAGCGCTCATCCCCATGACCGTTTTCGGTATTCCAGGCGACACCATTACCGCCGTGCTTATCGGTGCCCTCATGGCTCAGGGAATGATGCCAGGCCCACTGCTGATACAGCAAAACCCCGGTTTTCTGTTTGGTCTTTTTATGGTGCTTTTGGTGACCAACCTCCTGTTGTTGGTGTTCGGCCTGTTCGCCATTCGCTGGCTAAAGCAGGTGACGCGTATCCCGCACGCTGTGCTCTATCCCTGTGTTTTGCTGCTCTGCGTTTGTGGTGCTTATGCCGTCAATTCGAGCACTTTTGATCTTCTGATTCTGGTGTTTGGGGGTGGGGCGGGGTACCTGATGCGCCGTACCGGCTTTCCCATCGCGCCATTGATCATCGGTTTGTTGCTGGGCCCGGGTTTCGAGAGTGCATTACGTCAATCCCTGGTGTTCTCCAACGGTAGTCTGGCGATCTTTTGGTCACGCCCGATCAGTCTTGTTCTTCTCTGTCTTCTGGTCTTGGTCATTGCCTTTCTGGCATGGCGAGGGCTGAAGCCCAAGGGCGCCACTCTCAGGCTCCCATGGTCCCGTCGCAAGAAGCCACATAACGCCAACGGAGGCGACTCATGAACCATAAAACTCTTCCTCTCACACTTTTATCGGCATCCCTGGCTGCTGCCAGTCTCACTGCTGCCAGTACGGTGCTGGCACAAGAGAGCCACCTTCCCGATGAACCGATTCGTTTTGTCACCCCGTATCCTGCCGGAGGGTCCCACTCACTTCATGCCGGCATCATCACGGCCGTAGGCGAGGAGTTTCTTGGGCGCTCGCTCATCTCGGTGATTCGCGGTGGCGGCGGCGGGGCAGTGGCCGCCGCAGAAGTGGCCGGTAGCACGCCCGATGGCACCATGCTGCTGTTCGGCGATCCTACCATCAACTCGCTACGGCCTCAGGTAGAAGATCTGCCCTATGAAATGGATGACTTCGTGCCTGTCGCGCGCATCAACTATAGCCCCGCTATCTTTGTGACCACGCCGGAGCAGCCCTTCCAGACCATTGGTGAACTGGTTGAGCATGCGGGTGATCATCCTGATGAAGTGATTTATAGCTCCGACAACCGCAACGGCTTTACCTATACAGTGTTCGAGATGCTGAAAGGCGCCGCCGATGTTGAGATGCGCGGTGTGGAATTGGGCGGTGGCGGCCCAGCTGTGACCCAATTGTTGGGGGGCAATACCATGGCCTATGCTGGCGCGCCCAGTGTCGTCGGTGAACATTTGGAAGCGGGCACGCTAACGGGTCTGTGTGTGACCGATATCGAGCGCCAGGAGGCTTATCCGGATATCCCGACGTGCCAGGAAGAGGGCTATGATGTTGTCTTTCAGTTCTGGCGTGGCGTGATGGCGCCGGCGGGTACGCCCGATGAGGTAGTGGCCGAGCTTAGCGATGGCTTCGAGCGCATGACCCAGAACGAAGGGTTCCTGCGGCTGATCAGCCAGATTGGCTCTGATATCCAGTTTCAAGGACACGAAGCGTTCGCCGAGTCGCTGGCTGCCGAGCAGGCTGCCCTGCGCGAGGCCTATCTGGGCGAGTGATCTATCATACTAGGGAGACAGCCGATGCCCCCTAACGGGGGCATCGGCTGTAGGTGCTATGACCAAACTGACATTGCTGGGGCTTAGGGCGCTGGCCGAAGATGGACTTCATGTGCTTCCAGCGCCTGTCGATATCGTTATTGAAAACGGCGAGATACGCGACGTTCGCCCAACGGGCAGCGCCCCACCTGAAGGTGAGCCCGTAGATGCCCGGCATACGTTCGCAGTACCGGGGTTTCTCAATGGCCATCATCATTCCCATGAAAACTTTCATAAGGGGCGTTACGATCGTTTGCCGCTTGAGCTTTGGATGAATTATGTGCGTCCAGCTAAGCCGTTGCCGCTCACCGCTGAAGATGTCTACCTGCGGACCTTGGTGGGCGCCAGTCAGGCGCTGCTCTCGGGCACCACCTGCATCGTCGATGACTTCAACGCCTCGCCGGTGCTGCATCCAGAACATATCGAGGCGGCGATGTCAGCCTATGAGGACATTGGCATCCGCGCATTGCTGGGACCGACGCTTTTTGATGTTCCTTTCCATCAGAGTGTGCCCTTCATCCACGAGGAGTGTAGCGACGACACGTTGGCCAGTTTGGCAACCGTCAAGGCCACGCCTCCCTCCGAGTACCTGCGTTTTGTTGAAGAGCTCGCGGCGACTCGCCATCCAGATGTAAACCGGGTTGGCGTCCTGCTGGCGCCTTCAGCACCGCAGCGCTGTAGCGATGGTTTTCTGCACCAGGTGCGCGAACTTGCCGACGCTACCCAATTACCGGTAATCATCCACGTTCAAGAGACGCGCCTACAGGCCGCTTCCGCCTGGCATGAACGCGGGAAAACCCTGTTTCAGCACCTTGACGATCTGGGGTTTCTGGCACCCGGTACGTCCTTGATTCACGCCGTTTGGCTGACGCCTGACGACATTGCACGTATTGCCAGAAGCGGTGCCAGTGTTCAGCACAACCCTAATAGCAACTTGAAGCTGGGCTCTGGGCTCATGCCGATGCGTCCCTTGCTGGATGCAGGCGTCAATGTGAGCCTGGGAACAGATGGCTGTGGCTCCCTGGAGTCCACCGACATGTTGCGAGTTGTATCCAACACAGCCTTGATACATAAGTTACGCGGCAACGACTACAAACGTTGGATTGGCGCCGAAGAGGCACTTTATGCCGCCACGGAGGGCGGCGCCAAAGCCCTTGGCATGGAAGGCCGGCTAGGACGGATTGCACCAGGTCAGCGCGCCGATCTGGTGCTCTATCGTCTGGATGGTCCCGCTTTTACGCCGCTTAATGATCCTCTACGTCAGCTGGTGTTTGGTGAGAGTGGTGCGAGTATCGATTCGGTCTTTGTGGAAGGTGAACGCGTTGTGGCGGATGGCCAACTGACGCGGCTTGATCAGCGCGCCATTTCTCGGCGGATCGAGCAGGCAATGACACGACTGAGACCTGCCATTGGCGAGGCAGAAAAACAGACAGAAAGGCTTCGTCCCGCCTACGAGCGTATCTGGTCACGCTGCCAGTCCCTTCCTTTAGCGCCGGGTACCTTGTCGGCTCGACTGGACGATGTGTGAGCGAGGCATGGTTTTGGGCCCAGGGTGTCGGCGGCTTGGCTGCTTTAGCGGGTATTCTGGCGTTCCAGTGTAGACAAGATGTGAGAATGCTCTTGCTTCTGTCTGGCTCCTGCCTGGTATGGAGTCTGCATTTCATGCTGCTGGCTCAGCCCACGGCCGCTCTGCTCAATCTGATCACCGCGGTACGTAACCTGGTGGGTATTCGATATCGAGGCGCTTGGTTGGCTGCCCTTTTCATCGGTCTATATCTTATTTCAGGTGGGCTAAGCTGGCAGAGCAGTTGGGATTTTTTGCCAGTCTTTGCCGTCATCATAGGGAGTATGGGGATTTTCTTTCTTCACGGCTTACCCAGGCGTAGCGCTTTGTTATTAGGGAGTGTTCTCTGGTTGGTTTTTAATCTGCAGGCTGGGTCAGTGCCTGGTGTTATGGTGATGGGGGCTGACGCAGTATCTAACATGTATCGTATGGCTCGCTGGAAGAAGTGAATCATAATAGGATCATGTGGTTATTGATCTATATTCCGCTTTGGTCTGTAGATTCCAACGTCGTTATGGGGACGCGCATTTGATCCGGAATGCAAAGGCCCACTCATCGAGGCCGTCTGCTTATCAAGCACCATATTCCGGCCACGATCCTTGGCCTCATAGAGCAGTTGGTCAGATCGTTTTAGCAGCTCTTCGACAGACGCAATATCCTCGGACATTTCCAACACGCCACCACTGATGGCGACAATAAAAGGTGTATGGTCATGGCCAAGAAACTCGGCCTGATTGACCATCTGTCGAAGGGTTTCCGCAATCTGGGTGGCTTCCTTCTCGGTGGTGTTAGGCAAAATGACAAGAAATTCCTCGCCGCCGGTGCGAGCTACAATATCTGTGGTTCTTAATCGATCTGCCATCAATCCGGCGATTTTGGACAATACGTTGTCACCCACCAAATGGCCGTGATGATCATTGATTTTCTTAAAATGATCGACATCAAGGCTGATCAGCGAGAAAGGCGACTGATACCGCTGGTAAAGCTCCATGGCGTCGTTGAGGGCCTGCGTCAGGTAGCGCCGATTAAACAACCCTGTCAATTCATCGGTAATGGACAGGCGAGCCAGTGTATTTTCCAATTGTTTCTGGTCATCAATGTTTATCGACATGCCATGCCAGACGAGCTTGCCAAAGGGGTCTTGGATGGGCCGCGCAACCGCCCGGAACCATTGTTCGGCGCCATCTATTACCATTCGAAATTGACAGGACGCCTCCGATAAAGACCTGTAACAGTTTTGTACGGTAGCATGGACTTCTGACGAGTCGAGTGGATGAACCCTATCGAAGAAAGCCGAGGCATCTTCCTCAATGGCTGTACAAGTGATGCCAAAATAGGCGTACGAACGTTCACTGACATAAGTGAAACGCAGGGCGTCCGGTGAGTCCATTTCAAACGAGAAGAGTATTCCAGGCACGGAGGCCGCGAGATGGGTGAAGTGCTGTTGGGATTCCTGCTCGCTGGAAACGTCGATATGCGTCCCCATCATCCATTCGGTGGGGGTGCCGTCTGCCTCTTTTACCAGCATGCCGCGGTCCTGAATCCAGCACCAACTACCGTCCTTGCGTCGAACTCGGCACAGGCATTCATAAAAAGGAATTTTGTTGTCCAGATGCTGACCGATCAATTCATAGGAGCGCTTCAGGTCGTCGGGGTGGCAAAGCTGGTTCCAGGTTTCAATGGAAAGCGGTTGAATCTCATCCAGGGTGAAGCCCAGCATGGTCGCCCACCGCTCATTGAAAACCACGTCCCCGGTTCTGATATTCCATTCCCAGGTGCCAGCTCGTGTGCCGTCTATAATGGCCTTCAAACGTAATTCGGCTGAAAGATTCACGGTGAATTCTCCTCCTTTTGACGCCATAAGCGTCTGATACTTTTACCTGGAGAAAAACGTTCCGGTCCATCATCGCCCTTTGAAATCATGTGTTTTTCCGGTCTGCGTTTGGCTAAGCCACTGCGTTGCCTCAGGTTCTTGTTCATTCTTGGACAGTTACGGCCCTTGCTGCCTGCAAGAGAGCAACGTTAAAACGCCGAGTCAGTGTTAAGTTCAATGAATTCACTAAGCCCAAATATAACGTCATCGTTGAGCTTTGGTAACAGCCGCGAGGGTAAAAAGCTGGATTAAGTGCTCTCACCCAGTTGCAGCTTGAAGCCGACATCATGCTGACGGCGGACAACATTTTTACCGCTTAGCCGACGGATCAGCTCTTTGGCGGCTAAACGCCCCATTTCTTCCCGGGGGGACAGGATCGTGGTCAGTTGGGGCGTGACGTGCTGTCCAAGCGGCAGGCCATTGAATCCGGCAATAGCGATATCCTTGGGGATGTTAAGCCCCCGGCGTTGGGCAGCAAGCAGTGCGCCGGCCGCAAGGTCATCGTTGGCGAAATGAATGGCTTTAGTCTTGGGATGTCGAGCAAACACCTGGTCAAGGCTCTCGGAGCCAGCCTTTAGACTTCCCAGGGTGTCGAGTTCGACCAGTGGCGCGTCAATGCCATTGGCTTGCAACACCGCTTTATGCCCTTCATAACGCATGCTGGCCCGGTAATCCTGCGCGAGTTGTGCGCCCACATAAACAATATCCCGATAGCCTTTATCCACCAGGTGGCTGGCCATACAGCGGCCTGCAGCGACGTGATCGAGACCGACATTAAGGTCCATGCCTTTGCCCAGTTCCATCACTTCCATGATGGGGTGATCCCAGTTCGCCAGCAGTTTATGACAGGCCTTGTTATGGCGAAGTCCGGCAGTGACCAATGCCGAGCAGGACCAGCCCAGGAAGGTGCGCACTAACTGATACTCGCGATCCAGGTCGTAGTCGGTATTACCCAGCAGTATCTGATAGCCCTCGGCTTCCAGCGTTTCCTGTAACCCCTTGATGACTTCAACAAACACGCTATTGATCAGTGACGGCACGATGACGGCAATCAACCTTGAACGAGAAGAGGCCAGGCTCCCGGCGACCAGGTTAGGCACGTAGCCCAGGCGTTCCACGGCCTCTAAAACGTTGCGTCGGGTTGTGTCGCTAACCTTGGCCGGGTTGTTGAGTGCTCTCGATGCCGTAATCGGCGATACGCCTGCCGATTTGGCGACTTGGGTGAGCGTGATCTGGTCGGAGTGGCGTCGATTTTTAGCGGTATGTAAGGGATCTTTAGACATTGGTTGTATGGACCTGATGTTTAGCTTGTCAATGTAAAAATAATAATCTAAAAAGAATGATAGCGCTATCATGACAGCGCTATCATACGCCTTGAAATGACGGGCGATTTAATAAATAGCACCGTGTTGATGGCAACCAACGCAACAAAAATTGAGGTGGCAGCCAGTGAGTCAAGACAATAAACAATCACTTCAAGTAGGCGTTATTGGCCTGGGCGCCATGGGGATGGGAACCGCCTCCACCTTGCACCAGCAGGGCTTTAACGTGACCGGGTGTGATATTTCCGCTCAGGCGCGCGATGCCTTTGCGGCAGCAGGCGGGCAAAGCGTGGCAACCCCTGCTGAACTTGCTCATTGCCATATTGTGTTGGTGGTTGTCGTTAACGGGGCGCAGGCGGAACAAGTGCTGTTCGGTGAACAGGGTGTGGTAAGCCACCTGGCGCCGGGTAGCCTGATCATCCAGTGTGCAACGGTGGCGCCCAGCCAGGCAAAACAGCTTGGTGAACGTTTGTCGGCCGCGGGCTTAATGCTCCTCGATGCGCCAATTAGCGGCGGTGCCGCCAAAGCCAAAAGCGGCGAACTATCAGTGATGGCGTCCGGGGCTGAGGAGGCTTTTACCTATGGCCAGTCAGTGCTCGACGCCATGGCCGCCAAGGTGTACCGCCTTGGCGATGCCCCAGGGGTGGGTTCCAGCATGAAGCTGGTCAATCAACTCTTGGCAGGCGTGCATATTGCCACCGCGGCTGAAGCGATGGCGCTGGGGATTCGCATGGGGCTCGACCCCGACGTTATTTACGAGGTGATTACCCACTCGGCAGGCAATTCCTGGATGTTCGAAAACCGGGTGCCGCATATTCTGAGTGGCGACTACACGCCGCTTTCGGCCGTGGACATCTTCGTTAAAGATCTCAATATCGTGCATCAAACCGGACGCGAACTATCGCTATCAACGCCGGTCGCCGCCAGTGCGCTGCAGCAGTTTACTGCTGCCAGCGGTGCCGGTTTCGGTCGCGAAGATGATTCGTCGGTGATTAAAGTTTATCAGCGGTTATCGGGTATCACATTGCCAGAAGCCGCCAACGACAACCAGGGAGCCTGAACAATGGGGATGGGATCTAGCATCGTATTGGGCGCCATTGCCGATGACTTCACTGGGGCTACCGACCTTGCCAATAACCTGGTGCGTGGCGGCATGCGCTGCCTGCAGGTGATCGGTGTGCCGCAGGAGGACATTGACCTGACGCATATTGATGCGTTGGTGGTAGCGCTGAAGTCCCGTTCCTGCCCGGTGGATGAGGCCGTGGCCGACTCCCTCGCGGCGCTGGACTGGCTCCGCGGGCAGGGGGCCCGCCAGGTGTTCTTCAAGTACTGCTCCACGTTCGATTCCACCGACCAGGGCAACATCGGCCCGGTCGCTGATGCGCTGCTTGATGCGTTGGGCGCGTCTCAAACCGTCATGGTGCCCGCCTTCCCGGTTAACGGCCGTACGGTCTATCAGGGGCATCTGTTTGTGGGTGATCGATTGCTCAACGACAGCGGTATGCAGAACCACCCATTGAACCCCATGCAGGATGCGGATCTGGTGCGGGTGCTCTCGCGGCAAACATCGCACCCCGTGGGGCTAGCCAACCGCGCGGTGCTCGCCCGGGGCGCTGACGCAACGCGTAAGCATTTATCTGCGCTTGCCGACGAGGATGTGCGTCATGTGATTTGCGATTCCCTGGACGAAAAAGACCTGGATGTCCTCGCTGAAGCGACCGTTCTGATGCCCTTGGTCACTGGCGGCTCTGGTCTGGGTCAGGCGTTGCCTGCCCAGTATCGGGCCCATGGCTGGCTGGATACTATCAATGAACCAGGGCGTTTATCCCCCGCCGCGGGAAGTGCACTGGTGCTTTCCGGCAGTTGTTCCCGTGCCACGCTCGCCCAGGTGGAAAATTTTCTGACCAAACACCCCGATGGTGGCTTTGCGCTTGACCCGTTGGCGTTGGCTGAAGGAGGGCAGCAGGAAAAGGCATTGGCCTTTGCTCGGCAACGGTTGTCTCAAGAAGCCCCCATACTGATCTATGCCTCGGCTGTACCTGAAAAGGTCAATGCAGCGCAGCAAGCGCTGGGCGTTGCGCGCGCCGGTGCGCTGGTAGAAGAGGCGCTCAGCCAGTTGGCGGTCACGCTGGTCAAGGAGGGGGTTGGCCGGTTGCTGGTCGCCGGGGGCGAAACGTCAGGTGCCGTGGTATCGGCGTTGGGCATTACGGCCTTGCACATTGGCGAGCAGATCGACCCCGGCGTGCCCTGGACCCAGGCCCCGCTATACGGGCGTGAGGCACCGCTCTCCATGGCGCTGAAGTCAGGCAACTTTGGCGGCGTCGACTTCTTCACAAGAGCGTTCGAGGTGCTGGCATGAGCCTTCACGACCAGAACATCCTGCGGGATCAGATCAGCCTCCTGGGCAAGTCATTGTTTGATCGTGGCCTGACGATGGGGTCCAGCGGCAACATCAGCGTCCGCCTGGATGATGGTGGCTGGCTCATGACCCCCACTAACGCCTGCTTGGGTCGACTGGATCCAGCGCGCATTTCGCACCTGGATGACAAGGGCCAGTTGCTGGGTGGCGATAAGCCCACCAAAGAACAGTTCCTCCATATGGCGATGTATGCGGAGCGGCCTCAGTCAGGGGCGATTGTGCATCTGCACTCAACCCACTCGGTCGCCGTTTCGTGTCTGCCTGAAATAGACCAATGCGATTGTATTCCGCCGCTCACTGCTTATTACGTGATGCGGGTCGGGAAGCTGCCGCTCGTGCCCTACCACATGCCGGGTGACCCAAAGCTCGGCGACGCGGTTCGTGGCCTGGCGGGTAAACACAGCGCGGTGCTTCTGGCCAACCATGGGCCGGTGGTGGCGGGGAAAAACCTTGATGCCGCTGTGTATGCCACCGAAGAGCTGGAAGAGACAGCCAAGCTCTACCTACTGTTACGCGGCCAGAATCCCCGGGGGCTGACGCCGGAGCAGGTGGCGGATCTGGAAGCTAAATTCCCGCGGGATTAGAAGCTGTTGACGTATCGCTATCAATTAACACGCATCAAGAACAAGAGCACCGCTATGATTCGATTGGCTGCCAACCTCAGCATGCTGTTTAACGAATACAGCTTTATGGACCGCTTTTCCGCAGCTGGAAAGGCGGGCTTTAAAGGCGTCGAGTATCTGTTTCCTTATGCGTTTTCTCGTGAAGAATTGCGCCAGGCATTGCACGAATGCCAGTTGGAGCAGGTGCTGTTCAACCTGCCGCCTGGCGATTGGGAGGCGGGTGAAAGAGGTCTGGCAAGCTTGCCGGGGCGCGAAGCCGAGTTTCGTGACTCGGTGGTTGAAGCGCTGCGTTACGCCGAAACCCTCAACTGCCCGCGCGTCCATGCCATGGCCGGTTTACTCCCGGAAGGCGCTGATGCCGCTACTCAGGCTGAGCATCATGCCACCTACGTACGCAACCTTCGCTTTGCAGCGGGTGAGGCCGCCAAAGCGGGGCGAGATGTGCTCATCGAACCGATCAATACGCGTGATATGCCGGGCTTTTTTCTATCTCGCCAGGCCCAGGCCATGGCCGTCATAAAAGAGTTAGGCGCGGAAAATGTAAAGCTCCAGTTTGATCTTTATCACTGCCAAATCATGGACGGCGACTTGATCCGCCACCTTGAACGTCAGTTCAGCGCCATCGGCCATATTCAAGTCGCAGGGGTGCCAGAGCGCCACGAGCCGGATGTGGGCGAAGTCCACTATCCCGCTATTTTTGACCGTTTGAGTGCATTGGGCTATCGCGGCTGGATTGGTTGTGAGTATCGACCATGCGCCGATACCCGCGCGGGTCTAGGCTGGGGCGAACCGTGGGGGCTGACGGGACACTGACAGGGTTTAACGTAAATGAACAACAATCGCCGTCTATCAGGAGCAAAAAGATGCATATAGCCATTACGGGCGCGGCAGGTTTTCTCGGCCAGCGTTTGGTACATCAACTGCTCGCGCGTGGTGAGCTTCGCCAGCAGCCCATCACACGGTTAACGCTGATTGACCAGGTGGAAGCGCCGCAGCCCGAAGCCGGCAATGTCGCGGTGACGCCCATGGCGCTGGATATTACCGAGCCGGGCGCACTGGATCGCGTTTTTGAGCAACGCCCGGATGTTATCTACCACCTGGCAGCCGTTGTGAGTTCGGCGGCCGAAGCGGATTTTGACCTGGGGCTAAGGGTCAATTTCGATGCGACCCGTGCGCTGTTGGAAGCTTGCCGCCAGCGGGAACTGAGTGATACCCGCTTGATCATGGCCAGCTCGGTAGCGGCTTACGGCGGAGACTTGCCCGAGGTGCTGGATGATATGACGGCGCTTCACCCGCAAAACTCTTACGGCGCTCAGAAAGCCATGTCGGAGTTGTTGGTCAATGATTATAGCCGCCGAGGATTGGTCGACGGTCTTGTGCTGCGCCTGCCGACGATTGTCATTCGGCCTGGGCGGCCGAATGCGGCTGCGTCCAGCTTTGCTTCCAGTATCTTACGCGAACCACTGAATGGCGAAGAAGCGATCTGCCCGGTGCCGGTAGAACTGCCCATGTTCGTGATGTCGCCGGGTAAGGTCGTCGATGCGCTTGTCCACGGTGCAGAGGTGCCGGGTGAGGCGCTGGGCACTTTTCGGGCGTTCATGTTGCCGGGCATTACCATCACGGTGGCAGAAATGCTGGAAGCGCTGCGCGACGCAGCAGGAGAGAAAGCCTTTTCATTAGTACGCCATGAGCCCGACCCGCGCATTGAAGCCATTGTGGCAAGCTGGCCGGCGCGCTTTGACACGGCAAAAGCCAAACAGCTTGGCTTTGTAGGTGATGAAAATTTCAAACAGATTATTGATGCGTTCGTGACTGAACGCGCTTGAGTTCCTACGCGGCTAACCGCCGTAGGTAATTGCCTGGGCCAAGTTCGCACATGTGGCGATGGGCCCAAAAAACCCACCCTCAAAATAACAAAAGAGGGAATCAAGATGACTAAGAACTTTGCTCGTCACTCGCTCGTGGCCGCTATCGCTGCCATCACTACTACTGGCGTTGCACTTCAGGCCCACGCGGCGACGGAAGTCAACCTGGGCCATACCCTGTCTTCCTCGTCGCATTACTCGGTGGGCGCAGATGCCTTCAAGGAGACGCTGGAAGAGCTATCCGATGGGGCCTATACCGTGAACGAACATCCGTCGGGTTCCCTGGGCGGTGAGCGGGAAATGATTGAAGGCTTGCAGATCGGCACGGTCGACTTTGTGATTACTTCAACGGGTCCGTTGGGTAACTTCGTGCCGGAAACCTACGTGCTCGACTTGCCATTCCTATTTGAAGACTACGAAGAAGCGCGCTGCGTACTGGACAGTGATCTTGGTGATGAGCTTCTCGCCAAAATGAGTGATCACAATCTAGTGGGCCTGGCCTGGTCGGAAAATGGCTTCCGACACATGACCAACAGCCAGCGTGAGATCGCCACGCCTGAAGATGCAGAAGGTTTACGCGTTCGCACAATGGAAAATTCGGTGCACCAGGAAGCGTTTCGGCAAATGGGCGCACGTCCGACCCCCATGGCATTCCCTGAACTTTTCACGGCGCTACAACAAGGGACCGTGGATGGTCAGGAAAACCCGATCACTGTGATTGTCGCCACCAACTTCTGGGAAGTGCAGGACTACCTTTCGCTAACCGGACATGTCTATTCACCGGCTGTTGTGCTGGGGTCGCCGATTTTCATGGATGGTTTGAGCGAGGAGGAGCGTGGCTGGTTTGAGCAGGCAGCACAAGCCTCTGCTGAAGCAACCCGTGAAGAAGTTTCACGCCTGGAGCGTGAAGGCGTAGCACTGCTCGAAGAGAAAGGCATGACGGTCAAAACGGATATTGATGTTGCGCCTTTCCAGGAAGCGGTGAAGCCAGCTTACGAGATATTTACCTCTGAGTACGGCAACGAAATGCTTGAGCGCGTTCAGGAAAAAGCCAGCGATTGCTGAGCACTTCCTCCACTTCGGCCTCCAGTCTTCTGGAGGCCGTTTCTGCACGGTGACCCTTTATGCTAGCGGTATTTCTTCGTCTGGAAAGCCACTTAACACGCTTAGCCCTGCTCATTGCAGTAGTGATGCTAGCCATATCAGTGACGCTAAGTTTTTACCAAGTCCTCACTCGCTTTGTTTTTAATGCGCCTTCTACCTGGTCTGAAGTCGCCTCGCGCACGGCGATGATCTGGTGTGTGTTCATGGCCGCGGCGGCTACCTTTCGGGGTGGTTACATGATGGCGGTAGAGGTCATTTATAAACTCGTTCCAACGCGTTTTATGAAGCTACTGGAAATCGTCATTGTGGTGTGTTGCCTATTGGTGCTTGGCGTGCTGATTCATTACGGGATACAGATGACCATGCGGGTAAGTAGCCAGACCATGTCGGGCATGAATATATCGATGTCATGGGCGTATGCGGCGATTCCCATGGGGTCATGTTTTGCGATCGTTGCCGCCGTTGCAAGGTTGTTGGCGCAGTTAAATGATCGAGAGCAGGTGGGTCCGGAAAATAGCGAGACGTTACCAGAGGCAGAGCTGCCTCAAGAGGGCGACTTGCCAAAAGGAGGATCTCAGCCATGAACATGGTGATTGGTCTGTCCTTGATCATTCTATTTACGGTCGGTGTGCCGATTGCTATTTCCATCATTCTGGCATCGATTATCGGCATTGAGTTCTTCACTCGGTTGCCATTACTGCTGGTGCCTCAGCAGATGTTTATCGGCATTGATAAGTTCCCATTAATGGCCATTCCTTTCTTTATTCTCGCCGGTAACCTGATGGCGGCAGGCGGAATATCTCAACGCCTGGTGGATCTGGCCAAGTCCATCGTAGGGAGGGTGCAGGGCGGTCTGGCGATGTCCTGTGTACTGACATGCATGATGTTTGCAGCGGTCTCAGGGTCAAGTGTGGCCACAACCTTTGCGATCGGTGCCATTTTGATTCCCGCCATGGTGAAACATGGCTATCCCAGGCCGTTGGCGGCCTCCATTCAGGCCACGTCTGCGGAGCTAGGGGTGCTTATTCCGCCGTCGATTCCGTTGATTTTGTATGGTGTGAGTACCGATACGTCCATTGGGCAGCTATTTCTTGCAGGCGTGGGGCCAGGCATATTGATTGGCAGCGCGCTGATCATCTTTCTTTATCTTTTCTGTAAGGTGCGGGGCTTTGGTAAAGAAGATTATAAAGACAGCACCGGCTTTATGGTCTCGGTCAAGCGTGCGTGGGTGGCAATGCTCATGCCAGTGGTCGTCATCGGGGGGATTTACGGTGGTGTGTTCACGCCTACCGAAGCATCAGCTGTGGCGGTATTTTTTGCCCTCATCGTCGGTGGCTTCTACTACCGTGAATTAAAAATAGACGATATTTTGCCGATTTTTCGCCAAAGCGTGATCTCTACCGCCGCCGTCATGCTGATCATTGCGGCGGCCTCGCTATTTAGTTTTCTTCTCAGCCGCACGGGACTCCCCGCGCAAATCGCCACCCTGGTGACCAACACGATCAATGACCCCATGATGTTCCTGCTGGTGGTCAATGGGTTGCTGTTATTCGTCGGTATGTTTATTGAAACGTCCGCCGCCATTCTGGTGCTGGCCCCCATCTTGACCCCGATCGCGATGCAGTTCGGCATTCATCCCGTTCATTTTGGCCTTGTGATGGTGGTTAACCTGGCCCTTGGCATGATTACACCGCCGTTGGGCGTGAATCTCTTTGCAGCTTGTGCGGTGGCCAAGATATCGATCGATCAGATGCTGCCCTGGTTGGTTCGTTTTGTACTGGTGATCTTGGCGTGTTTGATGGCGATTACCTATATGCCGTGGATTTCGCTTGGGTTGGTGGATTTTCTTTATGGTTAGGTGAGTGGCTTTGAAGTGAATCAAACAAGGACAATAACAGGAGTATTTCATGTTGAAGACGACGGACTTTCCGCCACAACAGGCCCTCATTGGTGGTGATTGGGTGAATTCCGCCACCACGCTGGAGGTAGAGGCACCTGCCACGGGGGAGCCATTGACACGCATTGCGCGCTGTCAGCCAGACCATGTAGATGCCGCGGTAAAGGCAGCGCAGCAGTCTTTTTCCGGCCAGTCAGGTGAATGGGCCAGTTGGTCCGCCCGCCAACGCAGTGAATGGTTACTTCGTTTCGCCGATACTATCGAAGGGCATCAGGAACAGCTGGCGCAGCTTGAGTGTGCCGACACCGGTAAGCCCATGGCACAGGCCAAGGGCGATATTGCTGCCTGCGCCCGCTATTTTCGCTTCTACGGTGGTGCGGCTGACAAGCTGCATGGTGAAACCATTCCTTTTGAAACCGATTTCGCCGTGATGACGCTGCGCGAGCCTTACGGTGTTTGCGCCCAGATTATTCCCTGGAACTACCCGTCACAGATTTTTGGACGCTGTGTGGCGGCAGCGTTGGCGGCTGGAAATACGATTGTGCTCAAACCGGCGGAAGACGCCTGTTTAAGCGTTCTACGCTTGGCGGAGCTGGCCGTGGATCATGGTTTACCCGCCGGTGCGCTTAACGTGGTGCCAGGGCTTGGCTCTGAGGCGGGGGCTGCGTTGGCGTCACACCCTGATATTGATCATCTCTCTTTTACGGGGTCGCCTGAAACGGGTACGCACGTCGCCCAAGCGGCCGCGCAGCATCATGTTCCTGTGACATTGGAGTTGGGGGGCAAATCGCCTCAATTGGTGTTTGCGGATGCGGATCTCGATGCGGCGCTTCCCGCCGTCATCAAAGGGATTATTCAAAACGCTGGGCAGACGTGTTCAGCGGGCAGCCGCCTCCTGGTTCAGCGCGAGATCGCCGATAGCGTCGTCGCGAATCTTTGTGAGCGCTTCGCTGCCCTGCGCTGTGATGCAGGTGAAGCGGATGCTGACTGTGGCCCGCTGATCAATGCGCGTCAGAAAGCCAAGCTGGAAGAACGTCTGGCCGCCGCCAAAGCGGATGGCATCCGCGTGGCGGCAATGGGGCAGTTGGCACCCAATGCACCCACTGGCGGTCATTTCGTACTTCCTCAACTGCTTACGGATATCCCCAAAGGGCATGAAGTGCTTCACGAGGAGTTGTTTGGCCCTGTGCTGGTGGTGCAGGTGTTTGAAGATGAAGCAGAAGCTCTCGCATTGGCCAACGCCACGGATTTTGGCCTGTGCGCCGGTATATGGACCCGCGATGGTGGTCGCCAGCTACGCTTGGCCAAAGGCATTCGCAGCGGCCAGGTATTCGTCAATAACTACGGGGCCGCCGGGGGCGTGGAGCTTCCTTTCGGCGGCGTTGGCCGCTCTGGCCATGGCCGGGAGAAAGGCTTTGAGGGCTTGCGCAGCTATACACGGATCAAGACCGTCGCGATCAAGCACAACTAGGATGTCAGCAATATAAATGGAGCGATAACAATGACAACATCTCGACAGGTAGGCATTGTCGGTGTGGGCCTGATGGGCCATGGTATTGCCAATAGCCTGCTGCGTGCAGGCCATGAGGTCAGCTTTCTTGAACATCCAGGTAATCAGCCTGTGGATGATCTCATGGCAGCCGGTGCCATCCCGCTGAGTTCGGGCCGGGAAGTAGCACAAAATGCAGAGGTGGTGATTTTATGCGTCACCGGATCGCCGCAAGTAGAAGCGGTGCTCTTTGAGCCCAACGGCGTTCTGGAAGGCTTAAAGCCCGGCAGTGTCGTCGTCGACTGTTCTACCGCACTACCCAGTTCGACAGAAACAGTGGCAGCCAGGGTGGTGGCGGCAGGTGGCCGGTTTATGGATGCGGCGATGACGCGTACCCCTAAAGAAGCGGAAGAGGGACGGCTTAATCTGATTGTCGGCGCCCCGACGGCGTTATTCGATGAAACCCTGCCACTACTGCAGGGGTTTGCCGAAAACATTGCCCATGCTGGGGACGTAGGCGCCGGGCATACGCTAAAGCTACTGCATAACTTTGTGTCGTTGGGCTTTTCGGCGGTGCTGGCCGAGGCCACGGCTGCTTCTCGCAAGGCGGGTATTAGCGACAGCGCGCTGTTGGAAGTGCTGGGAGCGGGTGGCGGAGGAGGCGTTGTACTGGAGCGACTGCGCCCTTATATCGTTGGCAATGACCCCTCGGGTTTCAAGTTCACCGTTGCCAATGCCACTAAAGACCTGGGTTACTATCACACCATGACCAACGAACTGGGGGTGGAGCGTGGCGTTGCCGAGGCAGTTCATGCCCTTTATACGTCTATCGACGACACGACAGCGGCTGTGCCGGAGGTGATCGGTGTTCTGGAGAAGCGAACTTAGCCTGATTATGCGGAAAGCTCCGCCCCGTCGGGCGGAGGCATCCAAAAATAGCAGATGCTGTCCATATGGTTTGAATGCATGCGTTGAAAAGGGTGGCCTGCAGGGTTAGAGCAATCCTTTCCTCAATCAGTGGCTTATTTCTCTGTGTATGTGGCAGGGGAGTGATAAGCTGGCGGTTATGGTGGTCGAGGAGCGGATATGCATCAGATGAAAACAGGTTTCAGGCTAACGTTGGTTGGCATCATGTTATCCACCATGACACTGCTTGTTGGCTGTGGTGGCGGGGATGAGCAGGCTGCGGACGAACAGGCGCGCGAGACGGCAGAAACGATTGCCCAAGAAGAAGCCGCGAGTCGTGAAGCCCAGGCGCAGAGCGAGAAGACTGAGGAAGTTGAGCCGTTGGACGTTCGAATCCTCGTCTCGGCGTCGATCGGCTCAGATCGTCGCTTGCAGGTAGAAGGTGAAACCAACCTGCCCGATGGCGCTCAGTTGCAAGTGATTGTCGAGCGCGAACTGAGCCGCGTGCGCTGGCGCGAGCGGGTCGATGTTGAGCAAGGGCAGTTTGTCGCTGGGCCGTTCGGCCCTGGTAGTGGTCTGCCGGACGGTGGCTATAGCGTCAGCGTGGAGCTGTCCGAAGCCACCGTTCAACCCGAATCTGTGCAGCAACGCATCGGTGAAAAAGGCGAGTACCTGACGGGTGAATTGATTACTCAATCCCGCCATGGCCTAGGCCAGATTGCCACTTACACCACACGCTTTATGGTCGGCAACCAGCCCAGACAGTCACGGGGTGACGCAGAGTTACTCCAGACGCCTTGAAATACTCGTCAGGCGGAGCGCCAATGCGCTAACAGTACAGCTTGAATAGAGGCGTCGCTGGTCGCTTTGCTTAACTGTTTAAAGTGAAGCTTGCCGTCCTGCTCCACCAGGTATAGGCCGGTCTTGTGGAAGACATGGGTTGGGCCCAGCAGGAGTAAATCGCCCGGTTTGGCAGGTGTAAAGTCGCTACCCGGCTCTGGTGTCACCATGATGCATGGGGCTTTCCAGTTGGCCTTGAGCGGTAAGTGATCGGGCACGGTCATGGCCGTTGACTGCACCTGCTCCCACGGTAGCGGTCCTTCGTGACTTAACGTCAACAAGAGTGGAGCGCTGTCACCCTCAAGCAATGTGGCGAGCGAGCAATCCAGAGATTCGGCGAGTGCCACCAGACGCTCATGGCCGATTTGCTTGATGGCTCCGGACTCCCAATAAGAAATGGTGACATCCGATACGCCAACTTTACGTGCAAGGGCAGCTTTGTTGAGCTTGGCCCTAAGCCGCAGTTGCTTGATACGTGAGCCTAGCGATTCCATTTCGTTTTCCCGTCGATGAGCAGCGTCGCTCGTTTAAAAATGTCCATCAAACCGATGGCGTTAAAATAGATTCTCTGCTGAAAACAGGGCCTGAATTCAGGTGGTCCGCACCACGACATACTAAGCGATTGTGCAATAACGCGCATTTTTTTCCAGACAACGTTTATTTAACCCACATGTGACGCTTTCTGACGGGAGTCGTTCCCTACGCGATGGTGTTGGTTAAGCACTGGGTGCGTATAATATCGCCACGCTTTATTGCCAAAAGGACGCTCCAATGACCGTACGTACCCGAATTGCGCCATCGCCGACGGGAGATCCCCATGTTGGTACGGCGTATATTGCGCTGTTTAACCTATGTTTCGCACGTCAGCACGGCGGCCAGTTTATCCTGCGCATCGAAGACACCGACCGGGTGCGCTCCACACCAGAATCGGAACAGATGATTCTGGATTCGCTGCGCTGGTTGGGTCTTGAGTGGGATGAAGGTCCGGATGTGGGAGGGCCGCATGGTCCGTATCGGCAAAGCGAGCGTGGCGATATTTACGCGCAATATGCCCAGCAACTGCTGGATGACGGGCACGCGTTCAAGTGCTATCGCACCAGCGAAGAACTGGATGAGCTGCGCGAGGGACGTAAGGCTGCCGGCATGCAGTTAGCATTAAAGCCTGCCGATCTGGCTTTGGATGAAGCTGAAGCGGCGCGTCGGGCGGCAGAAGGCTGGCCCTTTGTGGTGCGTATGCAGGTGCCAAACGACGGCGTGTGCGTGGTGGGTGACATGCTGCGTGGCAACATTGAAGTGGACTGGGCACAGGTAGACGCGCAGATTCTGCTCAAATCGGATGGCATGCCCACTTACCATCTGGCCAATGTGGTGGACGACCATTTGATGGGCATTACCCATGTGCTGCGGGGTGAGGAGTGGATCAATTCTGCCCCCAAACACCAGCTGCTTTACGAGTACTTCGGTTGGGAGATGCCGCAGCTTTGCCACATGCCGCTGTTGCGTAACCCGGATAAGTCGAAGCTTTCAAAGCGCAAGAATCCGACCTCGATTAATTACTACCGCCGCATGGGGTTTCTACCCCAGGCTGTGACCAACTACCTGGGTCGAATGGGTTGGTCGATGCCCGACGAGCGTGAAAAGTTCAGCCTTGTGGAAATGATGGAAGCCTTCGATGTTCAGCGTGTCTCCTTGGGCGGGCCGGTGTTCGATCTGGAAAAGCTGACCTGGCTGAACGGGGTTTACATCCGCGAAGACCTTGATGACGACGGGTTACTGATGGCACTGCGTGAGTGGGCCTTTAATGAAGACTACGTAAAGCAGATCCTGCCGCAGATTCGCCCGCGTATCGAAACCCTTGCCCAGGCGACGCCATTGGCAGGGCACTTCTTCTCCGGCTTGCCCGATCTGAAAGAGCAGGACTTCGACAGCGTCAAGCTGGAAAAAGACGATTTGGTCAAGCTGCTGCAATTCCTGGTCTGGCGTTTTGAAGTGGTGCCAGCGTGGCATAAAGAGGCCCTGCTTGAAGAAGTTAAGACATTGGCCGGGCACTTTGATCTGAAAATGAAGGCTTTCCTGGCACCTGTGTTCATCGCCATTACCGGTAGTAGTACAAGTACATCGGTGATGGATGCGATGGCGATTCTAGGTTCAGACGTGACGCGGGCAAGGCTCCGCCATGCGATTGAGGTGCTTGGCGGCGTTTCCAAGAAGCAGGCCAAGCGTCTTGAGAAAGAGTTTCGCGATCTATAAGAACCGCCCATTATAATAGCCCAAACATTTTGGTATTTTCTTGGTTGACGAAGGCGAGCGTAATCAGTAATATACGCCCGTCTTCGCGACACGTGGGGCCTTAGCTCAGCTGGGAGAGCGCAACACTGGCAGTGTTGAGGTCAGCGGTTCGATCCCGCTAGGCTCCACCAATATTGACTTCGTCATACGCGAAGTGCGCTTGATACGTCCCATTCGTCTAGTGGTCCAGGACACCGCCCTTTCACGGCGGTAACAGGGGTTCGAACCCCCTATGGGACGCCACCATGTTTCTGCATTATCCCTTCCTTACTGGTAGCGCTATAAAGCCCATTTGATGTGCTTACCCATGTCTATGCCTCGCTGTTTTATAACCCTCATTATGTGCTGAAAATACGCTGATTCAGGGTATTTTGTACTTGACTTGTCCACTTTTGCGTTTTTGTGAAACAGGTTGTGCACAACCCCGCGATGCGAGTGCGCTAAATCATTGTTTTATCATTATTTGTTTAAAAACAGTAACTTGCGCAAGGTTAAAAAATGACCAATTTAAGACGTCCCCGCTAATCATGGCGATTGTGGGACGTTTTCTAGTGGTTGTGAACAGGGTTATCCACAGATAGTGTGGAAAACCCTGGCGAGGTTAGCGGAGGGGTGAAAAGTCAAGCATCTATTGCACTTTGCGCAGCCGTTTTAGCAGCGATGAGGTATCCCAGCGGCCGCCGCCGAGTCGTTGCACATCGGCATAAAATTGATCCACCAGGGCAGTCACTGGCAAGGTGGCGTCAAAGTGGCGCGCTTGGGATAAACAGATAGCAAGGTCCTTGCGCATCCAGTCCACTGCGAAGCCATGTTCGTATTCGTCGGCAATCATCGTTTTGTGGCGATTCTCCATTTGCCATGAGCCCGCGGCACCTTTGGATACCACATCGATGACCTGTTGCTGATCAAGGCCGGCCTGCTCTGCAAAATGCAAGCCCTCGGCCAGGCCCTGGACCAGCCCCGCGATGCAGATCTGGTTGACCATTTTGGTCAACTGCCCGCT
This sequence comes from Halomonas sp. A40-4, assembly GCF_015767635.1. GTDB lineage: Bacteria > Pseudomonadota > Gammaproteobacteria > Pseudomonadales > Halomonadaceae > Vreelandella > Vreelandella janggokensis. Next base: position 1,287,936 of record NZ_CP065230.1, read on the forward strand.
GCTGGCATCGCCTACCAGTGTCACGGCGCGGGCGTAGTGATCAAGAACGGGCTCTACGATATCGAAGTGGGCTTGTTGGCCGCCGCACATGATGGTCAGCGCCCCCTTTTCTGCACCCTGCTGGCCGCCTGATACGGGGGCGTCGAGAAAGGCGATACCCTGTTGGCGGCAGGCGGTATCAAGCTCCAGGGCCAGGTCCGCCGATGCGGTGGTGTGATCAACCAGAAAGCTGCCGTCCGCCATGCCTTGGAGCACGCCGTTTTCCCCGGTTGTCACCTGTCTCACATCGTCATCGTTGCCGACGCAGACCAGGACGAGATCTGCGCCTTCGGCGGCTTCGCGAGGCGTGGCGTGGGCGCTGCCTCCGTATTCGCTTACCCAGGCGTCAGCTTTGCTGCTGGTGCGGTTGTAAACACGTGTGGTGAGCCCTTGTTTGGCAAGGTGCCCCGCCATGGGATAGCCCATAACGCCTAGACCGATAAATGCGACTGTCTTGATCGTAGCCATAAATCACCTGATTGTTGATGTGTTGTGAATTAATGATGGCAGAAATACAAAAGGCCACCCTGGGGCGGCCTTTGTATGCTCATTTCACTCTGCGTAACGCGGCTTACTTTTTAGGGTAGTCGCGTTGCTCGTGGCCAACGTAAAGCTGGCGAGGACGACCGATCTTGTAGCTTTCGCTGAGCATCTCGTTCCAGTGCGAGATCCAGCCGATGGTGCGTGATACCGCAAAGATCACCGTGAACATGTTTCTCGGCACACCCATGGCCTTCAGGATGATGCCTGAATAGAAATCGACGTTCGGGTACAGCTTGCGCTCGATGAAGTAGTCATCTTCAAGGGCGATCTGCTCCAGGCGCTTGGCGATCTTGAGCTGCGGGTCATCTGCCATGCCCAGCTCGGCCAGTACTTCGTCGCAGGTCTCTTTCATGACCTTCGCACGCGGGTCGAAGTTGCGATAAACGCGGTGACCAAAGCCCATCAGCTTGAACGGGTCGTCTTTATCCTTGGCTTTATCAACAAAGCGCTGGATATTTTCTTCGGACTCGTCGCCGATTTCGTCGAGCATCGCCAGTACCGCTTCGTTGGCGCCGCCGTGCGCTGGTCCCCATAGAGCCGCAATGCCGGCACTGATGCAAGCGAAGGGGTTGGCGCCGGTTGAGCCTGCCAGGCGAACAGTGGAGGTAGACGCGTTTTGCTCGTGATCCGCATGCAGCATAAAGATGCGGTCCATGGCTTTAGCGTACACCGGGTTGATTTTGTACTCTTCGCAGGGGTTGCTGAACATCATGTAGAGGAAGTTCTCTGCATAGCTCAGCTCATTGCGTGGATAGTTGAACGGCTGACCGATGTTGTACTTGTACGACATCGCGGCGATCGTCGGCATCTTGGCGATCAAGCGAATAGCGCTAATCTCGCGGTCTTCTTCTTTGGTGATGTCCATGTGGTCGTGGTAGAAAGCCGCTAGACCGCCGACAACACCACACAGGATCGACATCGGGTGCGCGTCGCGACGAAACCCTTTAAAGAAGTTGTTGATCTGGTCGTGGACCATGGTGTGATTACGGATGCGCGACTCGAAATCTGCATACTGCTTGTCGTCAGGTAGGTCACCGAACAGCAGGGTGTAGCACATTTCAACGAAATTGGACTCTTTCGCCAGTTGGTCAATGGGATAGCCGCGGTGTAGCAACACGCCCTTGCCACCATCGATGTAGGTAATGGCAGACTGGCAGGAAGAGGTGGCCATGAAGCCTGGGTCGTAGGTAAACAGGCCCTCGGCACCCAGGGCGCGAACGTCGATAACGTCTGGGCCAAGTGAGCCGGAGTACATCGGTAGTTCGATCGTTTTATCTAGACCGTCTACCGTTAATGTTGCTTTCCTGTCAGCCATGCTGGCCTCCTTTCGAGTTCGGGTTGGGACGTAAAGTCGGTGCTGCGCATACCGCGCCGGCGAAAAGGCCTGCCCACTATAGAAGCGTGCGTCATTTTGTCAATTAGCCCTATCGCTAGGTATGCTTGTACAGTGTGTGTTGTCTTGGTTAATAATTGTCCATGGTTGACGTGTCGCTTTGAGCGGAAAATGTTATCTCAGGGATAATACGTTAACCTGCTTACTAACGAGCTTGCTTACCGACACTATAGCGATGCTGCGATGCAAAATCGACTCACAATACGGAGTTTTTTCTTGCACAATGGTCGAGTAAAGCCTTAGTTCGGTTTGTCAGCGGGGGCTAAGCTTCTTATAATCTCTGGCGCACGACCGGTAGGTTGGTGGTCGTGCCAGACTTGGCAACGGCCGAGCCCCTTCCAGTAATCACTGCCCGCTCGGGCTATGCCCGACCTGTCGCAGAGCGGGCCAATAAGAGTGTGTATAAGCCGTGAATAGCAAACGACCCGTAAATTTAGACCTGACGACGATACACTTTCCACTCCCGGCATTGACGTCGATTGCACACCGCATCACCGGTGTCATCCTCTTTGTTGGCCTCATTTTCGCTTTCTGGGCACTCGGTAAATCGCTGTCTTCACCGGCAGGCTTTGATGCCGTTAGTAGTGCCCTGGCCAATAACTTTTTCGCCAAGTTCGTGGCTTGGGGCCTGTTATCGGCGCTGGCGTTTCATTTCGTCGCGGGCATTAAACACCTGCTGATGGATGTAAACATAGGCGTAACGCTCGAGGGCGGTGTGAAAAAAGCGCAAATCACGGTGGTGGTAAGCGCGATTCTGATTATTCTGGCAGGAGTCTGGGTATGGTAACCAACATCACAAGCTTTGGCCGTAGCGGCCTGTCCGACTGGCTGATGCAGCGTTTTTCAGCGGTGGTGCTGGCCATTTACACCGTTTTCATGGTGGCCTATCTGCTGTTCAACCCTGACCTGGATTACTACGCCTGGACGGCGCTGTTCGATCAGACCTGGATGCGGATTTTTTCCCTGCTGGCCTTTATCTCAGTAGCCGCGCACGCCTGGATAGGTCTGTGGACCGTGACGACCGACTATCTTAAATCCACCTTCGTTCGCGTAGGTGCCCAGTCTCTCATCATTCTGGCCATCTTTGTGTACCTGGTGTGGGGCATTCAAATTCTGTGGGGAGCTTGATACATGTCTAACCTACGTAGCCTGACCTTTGACGCCATTATCATCGGTGGCGGTGGCTCTGGCCTGCGCGCTGCTCTAGAGCTTGCGAAATCCGGTAAGAAGACAGCCGTATTGTCGAAAGTATTCCCGACGCGTTCCCACACTGTTTCTGCCCAGGGTGGAATTACCTGTGCTATCGCATCTTCCGACCCCGATGACGACTGGCGTTGGCACATGTATGACACCGTCAAGGGCGGCGACTATATCGCTGACCAGGATGCGTCGGAGTACATGTGTTCTGAGGGTCCGAAAGCGGTCTTTGAGCTTGAGCACATGGGCCTGCCGTTCTCGCGCTTCGATAATGGCCGCATCTATCAGCGCCCGTTCGGTGGTCAGTCGAAAAATTTCGGCGAAGGTGGCCAGGCGGCACGTACCTGCGCCGCGGCCGACCGTACCGGCCATGCGCTGTTGCATACGCTGTACCAGAACAACCTCAAGAACAACACAACGTTCTTGAACGAATGGTACGCGGTGGATCTGGTGAAAAATTCCGATGGCGACGTCGTCGGTTGTATTGCCATGTGCATCGAAACCGGCGAAGTGGTCCACGTGAAGTCGAAAGCCACCGTACTGGCCACCGGCGGTGCAGGGCGTATCTACGCTTCGACCACCAACGCCCTGATCAACACCGGCGACGGTATCGGTATGGCGCTGCGCGCCGGCTTCCCGATGCAGGACATGGAAATGTGGCAATTCCACCCGACCGGTATTTACGGTGCGGGCACGCTGGTTACCGAAGGCTGTCGTGGTGAAGGTGGTTACCTGATCAACAAGGACGGCGAGCGCTTCATGGAGCGTTACGCGCCAAACGCCAAAGACCTGGCGGGCCGCGACGTCGTCGCGCGTTCCATGGTCATGGAAATCCTCGAAGGTCGTGGCTGTGGCGAGAACGGCGATCACGTCTTCCTGAAGCTTGATCACCTGGGTGAAGAGGTCCTTGGTAAGCGCCTGCCGGGTATCGTTGAGCTGTCCAAAACGTTTGCCCACGTCGATCCGGCGAAAGATCCGATCCCGGTCGTGCCGACCTGCCACTACATGATGGGCGGTATCCCGACCAACATTCATGGCCAGGCGATCACTCAAGACGAAAGCGGCAAAGACCACATCGTTAACGGCTTATACGCCTGCGGCGAAGCGGCGTGTGTATCGGTCCACGGGGCCAACCGTCTGGGCGGCAACTCACTGCTCGACCTGGTGGTCTTCGGCCGTGCTGCAGGCATGTTCATCGAGGGTGCGCTGAACGAAGGTATTGATTACCTGGATGCCTCTGAGTCTGATATTGCCTCGGCCATGAAGCGTATTACCCGCTGGAACGAATCAGAAGGTGGCGAGAGCATCCCCGCGCTGAAGGCGGAGCTTCAAGACATCATGCAGACCTCTTTCGGTGTTTTCCGCGAAGAGAAAAACATGCAGGAAGGTGTCAAGAAACTCGAGGAGCTACGCAGTCGGATTGCGAACGCCCATCTGCCTGACAAATCCAATGCGTTTAACACTGCGCGTGTTGAAGCCCTGGAACTCGATAACCTGATGGAAGTGGCCGAAGCGACGGCGATCGCGGCCCTTGAGCGTAAAGAAAGCCGTGGTGCGCACTCGCGCTACGACTACCCTGACCGTGATGATGTCAACTGGCTGAAGCACTCGCTCTACTTCCCGATGTCCAAAGAACTCAAGAAGCGCGACGTCAACTTCAAGCCGAAAACCGTTGATACGTTCGAACCCAAGGTTCGTACCTACTAATCTCTGCAACGAGAGGGAGTCACTATGTCCAATCTTCAGGTATCCATATACCGCTATAATCCGGAAACCGACTCCGCACCCTATATGCAGGAGTTTCAGGTCGATACCAAGGGTCGCGATGTAATGGTGCTGGATGTTCTTCACATGATGAAAGAACAGGACAGCGGTCTGGCATTTCGCCGTAGCTGCCGCGAAGGGGTGTGCGGCTCAGACGGCATGAACATGAACGGCAAGAATGGTCTGGCCTGCATTACGCCGTTGTCCGAGGTCGTGAAAGGCAACAAGCTGACCTTGCGTCCACTGCCTGGCTTGCCGGTCATCCGCGATATGGTCGTTGATATGGGGCTGTTCTATAAGCAGTACGAGCGTATTCAGCCGTACCTGCAGAACGATACCCCCGCACCGGCGATTGAGCGCCTGCAGTCCCCGGAAGAGCGTGACAAGCTGGACGGCCTTTATGAGTGCATTCTGTGCGCTTGCTGTTCAACCTCGTGCCCATCTTTCTGGTGGAACCCGGATAAATTTGTCGGCCCGGCAGGCCTGCTGCAGTCGTATCGCTTCCTTGCGGATTCGCGCGATACGGCGACCAGCGAGCGCTTGACCGATCTGGAAGATCCGTTTTCCGTGTTCCGCTGCCGCGGCATCATGAACTGTGTGGCGGTGTGCCCGAAAGGGCTGAACCCCACACGGGCGATTGGCAAGATTCGTGAGATGTTGCTGGCAGATGCCACGTAAAATAAGGGGCTTTTATGCATAAAAAGCGGATGCCACTTAAGTTGCGCACAAATGGCACTTAAATCGTGGCGCTTCGCTTGTTATCATAGTGCCTGTCATATGGTGCGGCGACGCGCCGCACCATATGACCAGTCAAGTTTAAAAGCCGGTGCCGTGAGTACCGGCTTTTGAGCATGAACTGATAAGAAATTGAGTTGAAAAGGGTTTCCGGCCGCTGGTCGGTACCGCCGGCAAATGTCCCGCCCCGCCGGCAGGGCAATACCGATGTCGCCGCGGTGACGCGACGATACCGATACCACCCCATCAGTGCAGGGTGACCGAGAAATGCAACAAGGCATAATGGAGTTGATGTGGCGTTCCTCTCACGTTAGTGGTGGCAACGCTCACTACGTGGAAGCGCTTTACGAGCAGTACCTCGCCGATTCTGAATCTGTCCCTGACGAGTGGCGCAACTATTTTGACCAGTTGCCTCGCCCGGAGGGCAGTGCCACCCACGATGTCCCGCTAAGCCCTATTCGTGATCAGTTCTATCAGTTGGGGCGTGAAAATCGTCCTGCCCGGGTAGCTGCCGCTGAAAGTGGCGAAAACAAGAAGCAGGTGAAAGTCCTGCAGCTGATCAACGCTTATCGCTTTCGAGGTCATCAAAAGGCCAATATCGACCCGCTTGGGCTGCGCAATCCCACCCCCGTTCCCGATCTCGACCTCTCTTTCCACCAGCTTTCAAAAGCTGATCTGGACACCGAGTTTCAGACTGGTTCTTTCTTTCTAGGTATCGACAAGGCGCCGTTGCGCGACATTGTCGATGCCCTTGATCGTACCTACTGTCGCTCGATTGGCTGCGAGATCATGCACATTGTCGATACCGAAGAAAAACGCTGGCTGCAGCGGCGTTTCGAATCGGTTCGCAGTGCGCCCAAATTCAGTGATGACGTGCGCAAGCACGTGCTGGAGCGCCTGACGGCGGCCGAAGGCCTGGAAAACTACCTGGCGTCCAAGTATCCGGGTACCAAGCGCTTCGGTCTGGAAGGCGGCGAAGCCTTTGTACCGATGATGGACGAACTTATCCAGCGGGCAGGCGGTTACGGCACTAAAGAAGTCGTCATTGGGATGGCTCACCGCGGTCGCCTCAACCTGCTGGTCAACATTCTGGGTAAAAACCCGGCTGACTTGATCGACGAGTTCGACGGCAAAAAAGTCATCGAGCGCGGTTCAGGCGACGTGAAATATCACCAGGGCTTTAGCTCGAACGTCATGTCACCAGGCGGCGAAGTCCATCTGGCCATGTCGTTCAACCCCTCGCATCTGGAAATCGTCGCGCCCGTTGTCGAAGGCTCGGTACGTGCCCGCCAGGATCGTCGTAATGATGAAGAGGGCAGCAAAGTACTGCCCATCAATGTCCATGGTGATGCGGCCTTTGCGGGTCAGGGCGTGGTCATGGAGACGTTCCAGATGTCCCAGACCCGTGCCTACAAGACCGGCGGCACGGTTCACATCGTGATCAACAACCAGGTGGGCTTTACCACGTCGCACCCGCTGGATTCGCGCTCCACGGAATACTGTACTGATATCGCCAAGATGGTTCAGGCGCCGATTTTTCACGTTAACGGCGACGATGCGGACGCGGTACTCCACGCTACCCAGGTCGCTTTGGACTACCGGCAGGAGTTCAAGAAAGACGTGGTCATCGATCTTGTCTGCTACCGTCGGCGCGGCCACAACGAAGCCGACGAGCCGTCGGGTACCCAGCCGATGATGTACTCGAAGATCAAGGATCATCCTTCTTCGCGCACCTTGTATGCCAAACGTCTGGTCGAGCAGGGCGTATTGTCTGAAGAAGATGCCAAGGCGATGATCGAGACCTACCGCGATGACCTGGTGGCCGGTAACCACGTGGCCAATGCGCTGGTTCAGGAGCCTAACAAGTCGTTGTTCGTCGACTGGACGCCTTACCTTGGCCATGAGTGGACCGGCAATGCCGATACCACCTTCGATATGAAGCGGCTGCAGCAACTGGCGGCGAAAATGTGCGAGATCCCGGATGGGGTTGATGTGCAGCGTCAGGTCGCCAAGATTTACGAAGATCGCCGCAAGATGCAGGCCGGCGGCATGGGGATTAACTGGGGGTTTGGCGAAACGTTGGCCTATGCCACCTTGATCGACCAGGGTCACCCGGTGCGTATTACCGGCCAGGATGTCGGTCGCGGCACTTTCTCCCACCGTCATGCGGTCGTGCACAACCAGAAAGATGGCACCACCTTTGTGCCGTTGCAGAATCTGTCAGACGGTCAGCCGCGCTTTACCATCCACGACTCCATCCTGTCGGAAGAAGCCGTGTTGGCCTTTGAGTACGGTTATTCGACCACGGCCCCCAATGATCTGGTGATTTGGGAAGCCCAGTTCGGTGACTTCTTCAACGGCGCGCAAGTCGTGGTAGATCAGTTCATTTCCTCGGGTGAGACCAAGTGGGGCCGCTTATGCGGTTTAACCATGCTCCTGCCCCATGGTTATGAAGGTCAGGGGCCCGAGCACTCCTCCGCACGTCTGGAGCGTTTCCTGCAGATGTGTGCCGAGCACAATATGCAGGTGTGTGTGCCGACCACCCCCGCGCAGATTTATCACTTGCTGCGTCGTCAGGTGATTCGCCCGTTGCGCAAGCCGCTGGTGGTGATGTCACCAAAATCACTTCTGCGTCACAAGCAGGCGGTTTCCAGCCTCGAAGACCTGGCCCATGGCAAGTTCCATATGGTACTGGCCGACCAGGCCGAGCTGACGGCTGAGAAGGTGAAGCGTGTGATCCTGTGTGCGGGCAAGGTTTACTATGATCTTGTGAATTGGCGTGCAGAGAACGAGCGTCACGATACGGCGATCCTGCGCCTTGAGCAGCTCTACCCCTTCCCTAAAGAAGAGCTTCTTGAAGCCCTTCAGGCATATACCCAGTTGGAAGATATTGTCTGGTGCCAGGAAGAGCCGTTGAACCAGGGTGCCTGGTATTCCAGTCAGCACCATATGCGTTCCGTGGCCGACATGCTGAAAGATGGCCTGGGACGTGATCTGAAATTCGCAGGACGCCCGGCCTCTGCTGCTCCGGCAGCGGGTTATATGTCCGTCCATACTGAACAGCAGCGCCAGCTGGTGGAAGACGCGTTTAATCTTTAAGCGCCCACCGGATTTAGAGAACACATAAGGGAAACGACATGGCTACCGAGATCAAAGCGCCAACCTTTCCGGAATCTGTTGCCGAAGGCACTGTTGCCGCTTGGCATAAGAAGCCGGGTGACAGCGTTGAGCGTGACGAGCTGATTGTTGAGATTGAAACCGACAAAGTGGTGCTTGAAGTCGTCGCACCGGAAGCGGGTACCCTGACCGACGTGATGGCTGACGAAGGCGATACCGTCGAGTCCGAGCAGGTGCTGGGCAAAATCGGTGAAGGCGAAGCCTCTGGCGACAGTGGCCAGAAAGAAGCGAAATCGTCTGGCGATGAAAGCGCTGAAAAGTCGGCAGAAAAATCTGACGACGAGCAAGAAGCCAAGAAAGCCGACGGCAATAGCGGTGGTGGCAAGCAGCATGAGGTGAAAGCGCCTAGCTTCCCGGAGTCGGTCCAGGAAGGTACGGTTGCGACCTGGCACAAGAAAGTCGGCGAAGCGGTCAAGCGCGATGAAGTGCTGGCGGATATCGAAACCGACAAGGTTGTGCTTGAAGTTGTTGCCCCGGCCGATGGTGCCCTGTCCGAGATCAAGGCCGAAGAAGGCAGCCAGGTTGAATCAGAAGCGGTACTGGCAACCTTCACCGAAGGGGCCGGTGGCGAAGGCAGCGGCGGCGATGATGCCAAGCCAGCCAAGGCCGAAAGCAGCGGTGACGATGGCGCCGATGAAAAAGTCGGCGACAAGATCCTCGCACCTGCCGCACGCAAGATGGTCGCGGAGCACGACCTGGACGTTGCCAAGATCGAAGGCACCGGGAAGGGCGGCCGCATTCTGAAAGAGGATGTGCAGAAAGCCGTTAAATCAGGCTCGGCCAAGAAAACGTCCGGCGGCGCTGCAGCGCCTAAAGGTGCTGCGGCAGCCGCCACTGCCCCCGCGGTAGAAGGTGAGCGCCCAGAAAAACGTGTGCCGATGAGCCGTCTGCGTCAAACCATCGCCAAGCGCCTGGTTGAGGCTCAGCAAACGGCTGCCATGCTGACCACTTACAACGAAGTGGACATGACAGCCGTGATGGAATTACGTGCTCAGTACAAGGACACCTTCCTCAAAGCACACGATACCAAGCTTGGCTTCATGGGCTTCTTCGTCAAGGCGGCTTCCGAAGCGCTCAAGCGCTTCCCGGACGTCAACGCCTCCATCGATGGCACCGACATCGTCTATCATGGCTACCAGGATATCGGCGTTGCCGTTTCGACTCCTCGCGGCCTGGTCGTTCCGGTGTTGCGCGATACCGACAGCATGAAAATCGCTGATGTCGAGAAGACAATCGTCGACTTCGGTAAGCGTGCCCGTGACGGTAAGCTCGGCATCGATGAAATGCAGGGCGGTACCTTTACGATCACCAACGGCGGTATCTTCGGCTCGCTGATGTCGACCCCGATTATCAATCCGCCGCAAACCGCCATCCTGGGGATGCACAAGATTCAGGAACGCCCCATGGCGGTCAATGGGAAGGTCGAGATTCGCCCGATGATGTACCTGGCGGTTTCCTATGATCACCGCATGATTGACGGCAAAGATGCCGTGCAATTCCTGGTGACCATGAAAGAGCTGCTGGAAGATCCCGCACGCCTGTTGCTGGACGTGTAAGGGTCATAACGACCTGTCACATACTCACGTTCAATTGCACCCTGCCTTCTGCCCCAAAAGGGAGGAGGCACCCAAGCTAAAGGAGCCAACATGGCTGACAAGTTTGATGTGATCGTTATTGGTGCCGGCCCCGGTGGTTATGTAGCGGCCATCCGTGCGGCGCAACTCGGGCTGAAAACCGCCTGTGTCGAAAAATGGATCGGCAAGGAAGGTAACGTCGTGCACGGCGGTACCTGCCTGAACGTCGGCTGTATCCCGTCCAAGGCGCTGCTCGAAGCATCGCACAAGTTCGTTGAAGCGAAAGACGATTTCGACGACCTGGGTATCCAGGCCGGTGACGTCAGCATGGACGTCAAAAAGATGATGGCCCGCAAGGACAAGATTGTTAAGAACTTGACCGGCGGCATCTCGGGTCTGTTCAAGGCCAACGGCGTCACCGCTATCGACGGCACTGGTAAAGTCATTTCCGGCAAACAAGTGGAAGTGACCGATAAGGACGGCAAGGCCACCACCTACGACGCCGATAATATCGTCGTGGCGGCGGGCTCGGTGCCGGTGGAAATTCCCCCGACGCCGCTGACTGAAGGGCTGATTGTCGATTCCACCGGCGCGCTTGAGTTCACTGAAACGCCGAAGCGTCTGGGCGTGATTGGTGCCGGCATTATCGGCCTGGAGCTGGGCAGCGTGTGGAATCGCTTGGGCTCCGACGTCACCGTACTGGAAGCCATGGATTCCTTCCTGCCCATGGTCGACGGTGCCATCAGCAAAGAGACCCAGAAGCTGCTCAAGAAGCAGGGCCTGGACATCAAGCTGGGTGCTCGCGTGACCGGGTCGGAAACCAATGGCGACGAAGTTACCGTCAAGTACACCGACGCCGACGGCGAACAGGAAATGACCTTCGACAAGCTGATTGTCAGCGTGGGTCGTCGTCCTTACACCAAAGGCGTGATTGCCGATGGGGTGAGCATCGAGCTTGACGAGCGTGGTTTCATCTTCGTTGACGATCAGTGCCGTACCAATGTTCCGGGCGTTTACGCCATCGGTGACTGCGTTCGCGGCCCGATGCTGGCGCACAAGGCTTCTGAAGAAGGCATCATGGTGGCGGATATCATCGCCGGTCATAAGGCCGAGATGAACTATGACGCCATCCCCAACGTGATCTACACCTTCCCGGAAGTCGCCTGGGTAGGGATTACCGAAGAAGAAGCCAAGGCGAAAGGTATCGAGGTCAAAACCGGTAGCTTCCCCTTCGCGGCCAGTGGCCGTGCGATGGCCAACAACGCCACCGAAGGCAATGCCAAGATCATCGCGGATGCGGAAACCGACCGTATTCTGGGCATGCACATCGTTGGCCAGCACGCCGGTGAGATGATTGCTCAAGGCGTGATTGCCATGGAATTCGGTTCCAGTGCCGAAGACCTGGCGCTGACGTGCTACGCTCACCCGACCATGTCGGAAGCGGTGCATGAAGCGGCGCTCGCGGTTGAAGGCCACGCGATCCATATGGCCAACCGCAAAAAGCGTAAGTAAATTACGCCGTAACAAAAAAGCGCCACCCCAGGGTGGCGCAACGCTTTCGGCCATGTCTTTTCGACGCGGTTTGAAAAACAGAGATCGAAAGCACGGGGATGACAGTTCTTTCAAGGAAACTGATCATCGTTCGAGTCACATGCAACCAATGGCATGAATCGATGAACCTTCACGAGTATCAAGGCAAACAGCTGTTTGCCGATTATGGTCTACCCGTGTCCAAGAGCTTTGCTGTGGACACTCCCGAAGAAGCTGAAGACGCATGTAAAAAGATCGGCGGCGACATGTGGGTGGTCAAAGCCCAGGTGCACGCAGGTGGTCGTGGTAAAGCGGGTGGCGTAAAGCTGATTAAAGACCCGGCTGATGCCAAGGCGTTTGCCGAGCAGTGGCTGGGCAAAAACCTGGTGACCTTCCAGACCGACGAGCACGGCCAGCCAGTTTCCAAGATTCTGATCGAAACTTGCACTGATATCGCCGACGAGCTTTATCTGGGTGCCGTTGTCGATCGTACGACCCGCCGCGTGGTCTTCATGGCCTCTACCGAAGGCGGCGTAGAGATCGAGAAAGTCGCCGAAGAAACGCCCGAAAAGATTCTCAGAGCCGAGATCGACCCGCTGGTCGGCGCACAGCCTTACCAGGCGCGTGAACTGGCCTTTGCACTGGGCCTTTCCGGCGACCAGATCAAGCAGTTCACCAAGATTTTCCTGGGGCTGTCCAAGCTGTTCCATGAGAAAGATCTGGCGCTGCTTGAAATTAACCCGTTGGTCATCACCGACCAGGGCAACTTGCACTGCCTCGACGCCAAGCTTGGCCTCGACAGCAACGCGCTGTACCGTCACCCGGATCTGCAGGCAATGCGCGATCCGTCTCAGGAAGACGAGCGTGAAGCTGAAGCGGCTGCATGGGAGCTCAACTATGTGGCGCTGGATGGCAACATCGGCTGCATGGTCAACGGCGCTGGTCTGGCCATGGGCACCATGGATATCGTCAACCTGAACGGCGGCAAGCCGGCCAACTTCCTCGATGTTGGCGGCGGTGCCACCAAAGAGCGCGTTGCAGAAGCCTTCAAGCTGATTCTGTCCGATGACTCCGTCAAGGCCGTACTGGTGAACATCTTCGGCGGCATCGTCCGTTGCGACATGATCGCTGAAGGCATCATCGGTGCCGTTGAGCAGGTGGGTGTCAACGTCCCGGTCGTGGTGCGTCTGGAAGGTAACAACGCCGAGCTAGGCACCGAGAAACTCGCGTCTAGCGGTCTCAATATTATCGCGGCTACCAGTCTGACCGACGCGGCTCAGCAGGTCGTTAAAGCGGCGGAGGGCAAGTAATGAGCATCCTGATCGACAAGAACACCAAGGTCATCTGCCAGGGCTTTACCGGTGGCCAGGGTACGTTCCACTCCGAGCAGGCGATTGCCTACGGTACCCAGATGGTCGGCGGCGTAACGCCGGGTAAAGGCGGCCAGGAGCACCTGGGTCTGCCTGTTTTCAACACCGTGAAAGAAGCGGTAGCGAAAACCGGCGCCGAAGCCAGCGTGATCTATGTACCGGCACCGTTCTGCAAAGATTCAATCCTTGAAGCGGCCAATGCCGGTATCAAGCTGATTGTGTGCATCACGGAAGGCATTGCCACGCTTGACATGCTCGAAGCCAAGGTGAAGTGTGACGAGCTGGGCGTTCGCCTGATCGGACCGAACTGCCCGGGCGTTATTACGCCGGGCGAGTGCAAGATCGGTATCATGCCGGGTCACATTCACCAGCCTGGCCGTGTTGGCATCGTATCGCGCTCGGGTACCTTGACCTACGAAGCGGTCAAGCAGACCACTGATCATGGCTTTGGTCAGTCCAGCTGTGTCGGCATCGGTGGTGACCCGATCCCGGGCTCCAACTTCATCGACATCCTTGAGATGTTCGAGAAAGACCCGAAAACCGAAGCCATCGTCATGATCGGCGAAATCGGCGGCACGGCGGAAGAAGAAGCAGCGGCTTACATCAAAGCCAACGTTTCCAAGCCTGTCGTGGCCTACATTGCCGGTGTGACAGCACCTCCCGGCAAGCGTATGGGCCATGCGGGCGCGATCATCTCTGGCGGTAAAGGCACCGCTGACGAGAAGTTCTCTGCCCTTGAAGACGCCGGTGTTAAAACCGTCCGCTCCCTGGCGGAAATCGGCGACGCGCTGAAAGCAGTGACTGGCTGGTAAACGGTTACGTCGTCTGGTGTGTACAATACGCGCCTGATATGAAAAAAGAGCACCTACGGGTGCTCTTTTTTTGTTTCTGGGAGGTAGCCATCGATTGAGGCGTTACGCCTGAACAAGCGAAATCCGTAGCTGAGAAAAAACGGCGCGCCAGCGGCCAGATAAAGATGGTAGCTGACCAGTCGCCAGATCAGTACCGCAGCGGCGGCCTGTTCAGCGGCCATCAATGGCAGCAGCAGCGAGCCCACGCCGACTTCCGCGGCGCCGGCACCGCCGGGCAAAAAGCTCAGTTGGCTGGCCGCCATGGCCAGCATTTGGGTCAGAAAGGTCCATACCCAATCGATGTTGCCGCCGACGCCCAGCACAGCCAGGTAAAGCAGGCTGTAGCGCATCAGCCAGTGCGCGGTGGTCAGCGCCATCATCGCAAGCAGGGTAGTCCGCGGCAACGCCAGGGTTACCTTCAGTGCCTGACGAAACCCCAAAAAGCCTCGCGCAAGCCGTCGCCGCCGGTAACGGCTGAGCCAGGTGAGCCTGAAGCGCTGCGCTCGCAATAAGCGTGGCAGATGGTAGATCAGCAGGCAGACCAGCGTGGCGACGATCACCAGCCCCGCCAAAGCTGATTGGACCAGCACCTGGTGCGGCCAGTGCACATCACCAATCAACGACCACAGCACCAGCCCGCCGAGCATGCTGAGAAAAAACAGCATGTCGCAGCCCTGGTCAATCAGAAACACGGCACTGCCTTTGGAAGGCGGCAGCCCGCGCTGGGCCAATAGCACCAGCAGCGTGGCGGCACCGCCGCTGCCGCCTGGCGTGGCGCACAGGGCGAATTTGGAAGCCAGCTCAATACCCAGGGCACCACGCTGGCCGAGCGCGCCTGCCCGGCCACCCAACATCAAACGCAGCCGCGCGGCGTTCAGGTTCCAGCATAGCGCGGCGAGCGTCAGCATCAGCAGCAGGATGCCGAGCGGGAACTGTCCGACTCGCTGCCAGGCGTCGCTGCCGCCGATCCAGGTGGTCAGCAACAGCGGTAACCCCAGGGCCAGAACGATCATTGCGATAGGCAGCGACCGCCAGCGACGTCTGCTGCCGGGTTTAGCGAGGTTGGGGGAGCGCATGGGGCAGGGCGATGTCGGTAAGGCTTTCATAGTGCGCCAGCAGGGCATGCATCACGCTATCCCAGTTGAAATGACGTTCCACATGGCGGCGCGCATAACGGCCGCTGGCGGCAATGTCGTTACTGAACAGCGCTTCGCAGGCATCGGCCATGGCGGCCGGGTCCAGCGGGCGGCACAGAATGCCCGCGCCGAGGGGAACGTTCTCGGCCAGTGCCCCGGCCCTGGCGGCCACTACCGGAATGCCGCTGGCCATGGCTTCCTGGGCGATCAGGCCAAAGGTTTCCCGCGTACCGGCATGCACCAGGGCGTCGCTGCTGGCCAGTGCCTTGGCGACCTCGTGCGCGCCGCAACAGCGGTCCACCACGGTGACGTTGCTGGGGACCTGGTGGGGCATCCCCGGGCCCATCAGCAGCAGGTGATAGCCGCCGCCCAGCTTGCGCATGGTGGCCAGCAGTACATCGATATTCTTTTCCCGGGAATAACGGCCGACGAAAATCAGCAGCTTTTTATGCGGGGGGATGCCCATGTTGGCGCGAAACTCAGCATCGTAATGAGTGGGATGAAAGTGGTTGAGGTCGACGCCCAGCGGCTGAACACGCACCTGCTCGACGCCCCAATCCCGCAGACGGTCCGCCATGGCCTGGCAGGGCGCCAGCACACTGTCAAACTGGCCATAGAGGCGGCTCACGTAGCGAATCAAGCGCTGGCGTACGTGCCGTCCAAAGCGGTCACCCATCAAGCGTGGCAGGTCCGAGTGATAAAACCCGACTACGGGCACGCCCAACTGCTGGCCTGCCTCGAGCGCTGCCCAGGCGGTCACGTAGGGGTCGCCTGCCTCGATGATGTCGGGGCGCAGGCCCACCAATGCATTGCGCCAGGAAGCAGACCGCAGGGGAAAGCGATAGCCCTGGCCAAGGGGCAGGCGAAACGCCGGCAGGGTGTGCTGGTCGCCGAGACTGTCCCGTTCCGCGCCCGGGACCAGCAGGCTGGTGCGCAGTTCAGGGTAACGGGAAAAGACGCGATGTTTGGCCTGAAGGTAGGTACGAACGCCGCCGCTGGCGGGGGCGTGAAACATGGTGACATCGGCGATGTGCAAGGGAACCTCCGTGCCGCTTGGATGATGTCAATTACCTTAACCAACAAATAAGTCAGTTCGACGACAGCGGCCGGCTCCCTGTTTATGGGCCTTATTGCGTAGCTAACACTTGACTAATGCCGGGATAGGTCCAAGATACCATCTATATGGATGGTATATGGAGCCCAATTGGATGTTAGGTCGGTTGGGTAATCTCTTCCAGGGCAGCGAGGCATACCCTATGAGCGTGCATGAACTACGCCGTCGATCCGGCGACTCCAGCGAGAAAATCACCATCAACCTGGGCGTTGTCGACCTGGGGCAGATCGACCTGCTGGTCCAGGAAGGTTTCTATTCCAACCGAACCGATCTGATTCGTACGGCCATTCGCAATCAGCTGGCGACCCACGCCGAGGTCGTGAAAGAGACCGTTACCCGCAAGGCATTCGTGCTGGGGCTTGAGCATTACAGTCGCGGGGACCTTGAAGCGCGGCAGGCTGCGGGGGAGATGTTGCAGATTCAGGTGCTGGGAATGGCCAGCATCGCCGATGACGTCACCCCGGAGCTTGCCCTCGCCACTATCCAGTCGGTGGTGGTGCTTGGTGCCTTGCATGCCAGTCCGGCCGTCAAGGCCGCTCTGGCGGATCGAATCCACTAATGAGGGACATGACCATGATCAGCGCCAGCATCACCCAGCGAATGGAAGAAGCAACCCGACTCACGCGCGCGGGCAAGCTCCACGACGCCATGGCCCTCCTGAAGGGCATCATGCCAGAAACACCAGCCGAGCAAACGCCGACACCAACATCCCGGGGAGGACACACCTTCGAGGGCACCTGGGAGGTCGTCGATGACCCGGCAGCGCCGACGTCACCGTCTGGCAATGCACGGCGAGCGCATGCTGGCGCGTTCACCACCGGCAGCTTTAGCTGCCGAGCGGGCGCACGTGATTACAAGCTTTTTATCCCCAGCGGCTATCACGGGCAGGCGCTTCCGCTGGTGGTGATGCTGCACGGCTGCACCCAGAATCCCGATGACTTTGCGGCGGGAACCGACATGAACCGGCTGGCCGAAGCGCAGCAATGTTGCGTGCTTTATCCAGCCCAGCCGACGACCGCTAATACGTCAAAGTGCTGGAACTGGTTCAAGGCCGAAGACCAGCAGCGCGAGGGCGGCGAGCCCGCCATCCTCGCAGGCATGACCCGCCAGGTTATCCACCAGCACGGGCTCGATGCCGGGCGCGTCTACGTCGCCGGGCTTTCCGCCGGTGCTGCCATGGCCACGACTCTGGCGATGACCTACCCGGACCTGTTTGCGGCGGTGGGCGTGCACTCCGGCCTGCCCCATGGCGTGGCGAAGAGCCTACCCGATGCGTTGGGTGCAATGCAGGGCGGCACCGGGCCTCTGGGCGGTGCTGCGCAAAGCGCCACGTGGGCATCAAAGGTGCCGGCGATCATCTTCCATGGTGACCGCGACACCACCGTTCACCCGAGCAATGCCGACCGCGTTGCCGCCCAGTACGCCTCCCATCCTGGGGGTGGAAAGGGCGGGCCTCACGGAGCTGGCGGCCAAACTACCGTCGAACAGGGCCGCGTGGCCAACGGGCATGCCTACACGCGTACGGTTCATCGCGATGCCAGCGGCAAGCCAAGCATGGAGCAGTGGCAGGTACACGGAGCGGGCCACGCCTGGTCAGGCTGCAGCGTGAAGGGCAGCTACACAGACCCCAAAGGCTCTGATGCGACAAGCGAAATGCTGCGTTTCTTCTTTCAGCACCAGTTGGCCCAGACTTAGCCACTTGATAGAAGGTCAATAGACAATCGTTACGACAGACACAACAACGGCGCCCTAGGGCGCCGTTGTTGTGTATCGCGTAGGTTGACTGGCTGGCTTAAGCGGCGGGTTTTGCCACCAGCGAGCGGGTTTCTTCACGGGCTTCGGTGAGCACGACGCGAAGGCTGTCGCCGAGCTTGTAGCGCTCTTCACCTTCGATCTGGATGCGGCCCTCTTTATCGTCGATGACCACCTTGCTGCGGTCGCTGTGCATCAAGGGGGCGGGGATAAAGGCGGTGGCGCCGTTTTCGACCAGGCGAACGCGCATGCCGCCACGGTTGATTGCCATGATCTCGGCGTCAAAGGTGTCCTGGTTTTGCGCGGCCGGTGTCAGGTAGCGCACATAGAGCCAGTCTTTGACGTCGCGCTCGGCCATGCGATTCAGACGGCGGCGCTCGGTCAACTGCTCGGTGAGCTGCTGACTGGCTTCGGCCGGAGCCTGTTCACCCTTCAGCACGCGCTTGATCAAGCGATGGTTGACCATATCGCCGTACTTACGAATCGGCGAGGTCCAGGTGGCGTAGGCGGCAAGGCCCAAGCCAAAGTGCGGGCCGGGTTGGGCCGACATGCTGGTAAAGCCCTGGAAGCGGCGCAGGCGGGCATCCAGCCAGGCGTCGTCGCGGCTTTCCAGCGCGCGCTTGAGGTCTTTGTAGTGGGCAAGCTCGGTTAACGCCTGCTGATCCACCTCAATTTCCTGACCCGCCAGGAACTCCTGCGCGGCTTCGGCTTTCTCGGGCTCAAAGGCGCGGTGCACGTTGAAGATGCCGTGGCCGATGTGCTGGGCGAGGAAATCGGCGCAACAGGCGTTGGCGGCAATCATCGACTCTTCGATCATGCGGTTGGCAATCCGCCGATCCTCGGTGCGAATCCCCAGAACATTCCCCGCATCGTCCAGGTCAAAGACATAGTCGGGACGATCCTTGAAGACCAGGGCATGCTCGTTACGCCAGGCGGTACGCGCTTCGGTTAAATCGCGCAGCGCGGTCAGCTGTTCGGCAATGTTATCCGCTGGTGCCCAGTCACCCTGGCCGTCGATCCAGTCAGACACGTGGTCGTAAGCCAGTTTGGCGTGGGATTTAACAGTGGCGGCAAAAAAGCGGTAATTGCCCAGGCTACCGTCGGCATTGATATCCAGCGTGCAGGCCAGTGCCGGGCGTTCTTGGTCCTCCCACAGCGAGCACAGCTCATCCGACAACTTCTCTGGCAGCATGGTGACGTTCTGGCCGGGCAAATACACCGTAAAGGCGCGGGTGCGCGCTTCGAGATCGGCGGCGTGGCCTTCTTCCACATAGGCGGTAGGGTCGGCGATGGCGACGCTCATCTGCCAGCCGCCTTCGGCGCGCGGCGTGACGTGCAGCGCGTCATCCATATCGCGGGTTTTTTCACCGTCGATGGTAAAGAAGGGCTGTGCCGTCAGGTCTTCACGGGCGAGGCCTTCATCGTGCAGTGGCCAGTCGTCGCCCGCATTGGGAGATGCCTGTTCAAGGGCATGACGGGCAAGCGTGACACGCCATGGCACGGCGGGGTCGTCGGATTTGGCTACCAGCTCGTCAATCTGGCTGAAAAAACCGCGATCATTTTCTTTCAGCGGGTGACGCACCAGGCGGGCGACGACCCAATCACCATCCGCAATGGTCGACTCATCCAGGCTGTTCTTGATGCGCGCTTTAAGCACGTTACGGATCGAGGGATGATCCGGCACGACGGCAAGGCGGTCTTCGCGCTTTTGCACACGAGCAACAAAACGGTCGAGCCCCGCTTCAATCAGCTTCTCGGGCTCAAGGGATTTTTTATCGCCGTTTTCATGGATGACGCCCTCGACACGGTCGCCGTGCAGCACCTGTTTCATGGCGGGGGGCGGCACGAAATAGGATTCACCGTCGTCGGTTTCAAGAAACCCGAAGCCTTTCTCGGTAGCTTTGATCACCCCTTCGGCACGTGGGGTGGTATCGCGAATCTGTTGCTTGAGCGAGGCAAGCACGGAATTGTTTTGCAGCATGAGGTCAATCAGTTGGCGAAGGATAGGGTGCCACTATACGGATTACCGCGGGCCGCGCCAATTGTCGTTGCCGTTGGTCGATTTGGAAGACGACAAGTCAACTACTTACATGCAGTTTGCCGAATCGGGTAAGCTATTGGTTCATCACTCGGGAGCGCGCTATGACACCACGGCTAATTGTTTCGGATCTGGATGGAACCCTGCTGGGGAGTGATCATCGGCTGCACGATGAGACGGTTGACGTACTTCGCCAGTTGCATGGTCAGGGGCATCACGTCGCGCTGGCGTCGGGCCGTCATTATCACGATATGCGGGTGTTCCGTGATCAACTGGCGATTCCGGCGCACTTGATCAGTACCAACGGCGCTTATGTGCACGACCCGCAGGATACCTTGCTCGCCGCCAACCATGTTGCCCCGGAACACGCACAGACACTGATCGATCTTCCGCGCCCGCCCCAGGTACGGCTTAATCTTTACCGTGAAAGCGGCTGGCATATCGATGCTGAGGCCCCGCACTTACTGTCACTTCATGCGTCTACCGGCTTTCGTTATGACGTCGTACCGCCCGCGCAGATGGACACTAACGGTGTCGGCAAAGTGCTTTATCTGGGCGACCCAGCCGCGTTGAAACGGCTGGAGGCCAAGGCGCAGGAAGCTCATGGTGACGCGCTGCATATTACCTACTCGACAGTCGATTCGCTGGAAATCATGGCCCGCGGCGTCAACAAAGGGGTCGCGCTATCATCACTGCTGGAACGGTTGGGGTTAACGGTTGCCGACTGCCTCGCCTTTGGCGATAACCTCAACGATACCGAAATGCTGGATCTGGCGGGTGAAGCCCAGGTGATGGCCAACGCCCATCCGGCGTTGTTTGATCGCGTCACCGGCGCTAAACGTATTGGTCATCATGGTGAGGCGGCGGTTGCCCAGTGGTTACGCGAGCGCTTTGCGCTGTAACAGGCTACCACCTTAGTCGAGGCAGCCTTGTCACCTGCGCTTGGCTCGCCCATGATCATCTTCCCTTATAATAATAGCGTGGGATCAGCCTGCCTCGATGACAACCGCTACCATGACATCGTCCACCCCGACCAAGCCCGCCACGCTGTTCGTGGTCGACGACGACCCGGAAATATGTGAACTGCTGGCAGATTATCTGGGCCGTCATGGCTATCATGTGCTTACCGCCCAGGATGCCGATGCGTTGAGAACCCTTATGCAACAGACGTCGGCAGATCTACTGATCGTCGATCTGATGCTGCCGGGGGACGATGGCTTTTCGATCTGCCGTGAAGTGCGACGCCAAAGCGACGTGCCGATTATCATGCTCACCGCCAGTGCCGATGAAACCGACCGCATTCTGGGCCTGGAGTTGGGCGCCGATGACTATCTTGGCAAGCCGTTCAACCCGCGCGAACTGCTGGCGCGCATCAAGGCGGTCATGCGTAGAACCCGACCCGCTCAACTCGCATCCAGCGCTGATCAGGCGCGCTGCGTGAGCTTCGGCGGCTGGCAGCTGGATCGGATGACCCGGGAACTGATCGACCAGCAGGGCGAACGTACAGCGTTGTCCGGGGCCGATTTTCAACTGCTTCAGGTCTTCCTGGAGCGCCCCGCCACGGTACTGTCCCGCGACGATCTCTATGCGCTCACCCGTGGCCGCGACGCCCCGCCGCTGGACCGCTCGATCGATGTACACGTCTGCCGACTTCGCCAGCGACTGGGAGAAGACGCCCAGCATTCGCAACTGATCCGCACCGTCCGGGGAGCGGGTTACATATTAACCGCCCGTGTTGACGCGCTGACGTGACCCCTTTGCGCTGGCTAGCCCTCAAGCGGCGTGTCGCGCGCTGGTTGCCGACCACGTTACGCGGTCGCTTCGTGATTATCATGCTGGCCGGGGTGTTGGTCGCTCAGGTGGCAAGCTATGCGATCTGGACGTCTCAAGTGCGTTCAAGTCAGTTGCGACAGCTGGATGAGCTGTCGACCAATATGGCGTTCAGTATCGCATCCACGATGCAGTATTTTCGTTCATTGCCCTATGAGTATCGACACATCGTGCTCGACCAGTTGCGCAACATGGGCGGCACGCGATTTTTTGTCAGCATCAACGAGCGGCGCTTGACCATCGAGGATATTGGCTCGGGCCCGGAGAAGCGGGTGGTGGTGGATAACGTGCGCAATATTCTCACCGAGCAGCTCAATATCGACGATGTGGTGGTGGAGTTCTCCCGGCCCGAGACGCTTCGCGTCTTGAATAACGAAGTGTTACTCAAGGACTTGCCGCCGCGATGGGGCCAGCATAGCCTGCTGATGGAGCCACTTTCGCCCCCGATTCTGGTTGTCCAACTGGAGCTGGCTCCGGACACCTGGCTTTACGTGGCCACGCTGCTTGGGGTGCCGGATATTTTCACCGGCTATCGCTGGCTTTCCGAAGAGCGCGTACTGGTCGGGCTACTGGTGCTGCTCAGCGTGATAGCCCTGTCATTGCTGGGGATTCGTAGTGCGACCCGCCCCCTGGCTCGGCTCTCCAGAGCGGCACTGCAGCTTGGCGACGACCTGGATATGCCGCCGCTCAAGGAGAGTGGGCCCAAAGAGGTCGCCGCCACCGCGGTGGCATTCAACCGGATGCAACAGCGTATTCGGGAGCAGATCGAGGAACGCGAACGGTTGTTTTCGGCGATCTCTCATGATCTGAAAACGCCGCTGACGCGCCTGCGTCTGCGCGCCGAAATGCTGGAGGATGAGGTTCAGCGGGAGCGTTTCTGTGCGGCCCTGGACGAACTCGATAGCCTGGTCAAGGGCGCACTGGCGTCGGTAAAAGGGCTGGATCTGCATGAAACGCCAGAGCCGGTGGACCTTGCGTCACTCATAGACGACATCGCCGGGGAACTTCGACTTCAGGGCGGCTACGTGACGGTCCAGGGCAAGGCCGCACCACTCATGGTCAAGCCGATGGCCTTCAAGCGCTGTCTGGCGAATCTGCTGGAAAATGCCGTCTTCTATGGTCACCACGCGGATGTATCGCTGGCGGACCAGGCGGGCGTCGTGACGATCCAGATTCGCGACCACGGCCCTGGCATTCCGGACGACCAGTTTTCCCGCGTGTTTTCGCCGTTTGTTCGCCTGGAGCCGTCGCGCAGCCGCCATACCGGGGGCAGTGGGCTCGGCCTGGGTATTGCCCGCCACATCGCCCGTGCCCACGGCAGCGATATCCAACTGGCGAATCATCCAGAGGGCGGTCTGTGCGTCATCCTGACCGTGCCGCACCATGAAACTATTACGGATTTGTAATAAACCTTAAACACTATGCAGGACTCGGTAACGCCCATGGGAGCGTATATACAGTACGCTGTTGGATGTCATTGACGATACACAACAACAACAGCAGGAGTTACCCATGCCCATGTTGAAGAAAACCGCGTTGAACAAAACTTCCCTTGTCCTTGCCACGACGCTCGCTGGCCTCTCCATGACCGGCCAGGCTCAGGCCAATGAGGTAGAAGTACTGCACTGGTGGACCTCCGGTGGTGAAGCGCGGGCGGCTAACGTGCTCAAAGATCTGATGGAGGCTGAAGGTTACGGATGGAAAGATTTTGCCGTTGCCGGTGGTGGGGGTGAAACGGCCATGACGGTGCTCAAGTCGCGTGCCATGTCGGGCAACCCGCCCTCGGCGGCACAGATCAAGGGACCCGAGATTCAAGAGTGGGGCGAGCTTGGCTTGCTCGGCAGCCTGAATGATGTCGCTGAGGCGGAAGATTGGGATGCGTTATTGCCCGATGTTGTTGCCGACATTATGCAGTACGACGGCGAGTACGTGGCAGTGCCGGCCAACGTTCACCGGGTCAACTGGCTATGGGCCAACCCGGAGGTACTGGATGACGCTGGCGTTGAAATGCCCACTACCCTTGATGAGCTGTTTGACGCAGGCGAGGCCATTCGCGATGCGGGCTATATTCCGCTAGCGCATGGTGGTCAGGCGTGGCAGGACGCCACCATCTTTGAAAGCGTTGTGATCGGCAGTCAGGGGGGCGAATTTTATCAGCGCGCGTTAGTCGATCTTGACCCCGAGGCCCTGGGCGGCGATCAGATGGTTGATGCACTGGAGGACTTCAAGCGGTTGCGCACACTGATGGATGACGGCATGTCCGGGCGCGACTGGAATATCGCCACCGGGATGGTGATCGACGGTGAGGCCGCCATGCAGATGATGGGCGACTGGGCCAAAGGCGAGTTTACTGCCCGAGGTCTGACAGCAGGGGAGGACTACCTGTGCGCCCCGGCACCGGGAACCGAGGATGTCTTTGCTTTCAATATCGACAGCCTGGCCATGTTCCGGGTCAGCGATGACGACGAGCGGGAAGCCCAGCAGGCGCTGGCCCGTCTGGTACTCGAGCCCACCTTCCAGGAAGCCTTCAATCTGGCCAAGGGCTCGATTCCCGCACGGCCCGATCTGGACATGAGCGAGTTTGACAGCTGTGCACAGCAGTCGCTCAGCGATTTCCAGCGCACCGCTGAAGAGGGCGGGCTGGTGCCGAGCATGGCGCACGGTATGGCCGTACGTGCTGATATCCAGGGGGCTATCTTCGACGTGGTGACCAACTACTTCAACGACGACGACATGCAAGCCGAAGAAGCCGCGGAGCGGCTGGTCAACGCGGCTGAAGCAGCCTCGTTCTAACGTTCATTCGCAACCTGTATAGGCGCTGACCGGCACCGCCGTGCTGGCGGCGCCATCGCTTCCTGGCGAGGACGTTTCCCCATGAAAAACACTTCTACGGCGCGTGTCGGGCATCCTGCTCCGCGTGCCTCGACCTCGAGTGGGTTGCAGGCGTGGTTACCACGCCTGGTGCTTGCTCCCTCGGTGGCCATTTCGCTGTTCTTTGTTTACGGCTTCATGCTGTGGACCTTTATTCTGTCGCTGACCAGCTCACGCATGCTGCCCAGCTACGACTTTGTCGGCTTTGGTCAGTATGCGCGCTTGATGCAAAACGATCGCTGGTGGGTGGCATCCACCAACCTGATGATTTTCGGCTCGCTGTTCGTGGTGATTTGCCTGGTGATTGGCGTACTGCTGGCGATGCTGCTCGACCAGAAAATCCGCCAGGAAGGCGCATTGCGCACGATTTACCTCTACCCCATGGCGCTATCTTTTATCGTCACCGGGGTCGTCTGGAAGTGGTTGCTGAACCCCAGTCTGGGGATTCAGGCCATGGTCCGCAGTTGGGGCTTCGAGTCATTCCGCTTTGACTGGCTGGTCGATTCGGACATGGTGATTTACACCCTGGTGATTGCCGCCGTATGGCAGGCGTCAGGGTTTGTCATGGCGCTGTTTCTGGCCGGATTGAGGGGCATTGACGACAGCATCATCAAGGCCGCCCAGTTGGATGGTGCCAGCCTGCCGCGTGTTTACTGGCGGGTGGTAATGCCCTGCCTGCGCCCCGTGGTGTTCAGCGCGGTGATGATCCTGGCGCACATTGCCATCAAGAGTTTCGACCTGGTGGTTGCCTTGACAGGCGGTGGACCCGGTTATGCATCCGACCTGCCCGCCACCTTCATGTACGCCCATGCGTTTAACCGCGCGCAGATTGGCCTGGGCTCGGCGAGCGCCATGCTAATGCTGGGCGGTGTGCTGGCCATTCTGATTCCGTATCTGTATTCCGAATTGAGGAGCCGTCGGCATGGCTAATGTGATTCGTCGTCAAACGCTAGCCGCGCGCGTCAGTCGACTGGCGGTATACAGCGTGCTGATCCTCGCGGCCCTGTTCTATCTCCTGCCGCTGGCGGTGATGTTGATGACCTCGGTGAAACCGCTCAGTGAAATCAGCGCCGGCACGCTGCTGACACTGCCGCAAAACCCGACGCTGGCGCCATGGACCAAAGCCTGGGGCGAGGCCTGTACCGGCATGCGCTGTGATGGGGTTGGCGGCTACTTCTGGAATTCCTTCGCGATTGTGATTCCCGCCGTGCTGATCTCCACAACGATTGGTGCGCTGAACGGCTACGCGCTGACCAAATGGCGCTTCAAAGGCTCGGAACTGGTTTTTGCGCTGATGCTGTTTGGCTGTTTCATTCCGTTTCAGGTGGTGTTGCTGCCCATGGCGCAAACCCTGGGGTGGCTGGGTATTTCAAGCTCACGTGCGGGGTTGGTTCTGGTGCACGTGGTGTTCGGGATTGCCTTTACGACGCTGTTTTTCCGCAACTTTTATGTCGGCATTCCCAATGAACTGGTATCAGCGGCAAAGCTGGATGGCGCGGGGTTCTTCCGTATTTTCTGGCGTATCCTTCTGCCCGTCTCGACACCGATCATCGTGGTATCGGTGATCTGGCAGTTTACCCAGATATGGAACGACTTTCTGTTCGGGGTGGCGTTCTCGGCCCACAACACCCAGCCCGTCACCGTGGCGCTCAATAACCTGGTCAATACCTCCACCGGCGTGCGCGAATACAACGTGGATATGGCAGCCGCGATGATCGCTGCGCTGCCCACCTTGGTGGTCTACGTGCTGGCAGGAAAATACTTCGTGCGTGGGCTGACGGCGGGCTCGGTTAAAGGCTAATAACAAATAGGATTTTCATTATGGCAGCGTTAGAAATCCACAATGTGCGCAAAGAGTTTGGCGCCGAGCGGGTCCTTAAAGATGTCAGCATCTCGATTGATTCCGGCGAGTTTCTGATATTGGTGGGCCCGTCTGGCTGCGGCAAGTCGACGTTAATGAACACCATTGCCGGGCTCGAACCGGTCACCTGCGGCAATATTTATATCGATGGCGAAGACGTCACCTGGCGTCCCCCGTCTGATCGGGATATTGCCATGGTGTTCCAGTCCTATGCCCTCTACCCGAGCATGACGGTGCGTCAGAACATCAGCTTCGGGCTTGAAATGCGCAAGGTGCCAAAGCCAGAGCGTGAGGCTGCGGTCGAGCGCGTCGCCGACCTGCTGCAGATCACTCCGTTGCTTGAGCGCAAGCCTTCGCAACTGTCAGGCGGGCAACGCCAGCGGGTGGCCATGGGGCGTGCGCTGGCGCGGGAGCCCAAGGTCTATCTGTTTGATGAGCCGCTATCCAATCTGGACGCCAAGCTGCGGGTGGATATGCGCACCGAGATCAAAAAGCTCCACCAGCGTCTGGGCACAACGATTGTTTACGTGACCCACGATCAGGTTGAGGCAATGACGCTGGCAGACTGCATTGCGGTCATGCGTGACGGACATATTTTGCAGCTAGGCAGCCCAGACGAGGTGTATAACAATCCGGTGGATATGTTCGTGGCCGGTTTTATGGGGTCGCCATCGATGAACTTTATCAGCGCGATGCTTGAGCGTGATGGTGACGGCTATGCGGTACGTATCGCCACGCCGGATGAGGAGGACCTGTGCCTGCCCTGGCCAGCGGCACGGGTTACCGACGCCATGACCGAGCAGCTGGGCAAGCCGGTGACTCTGGGCCTGCGCCCCGAGCATTTCAGCGAGGAGGATGAGCGCTTGAGCGCCCAGGCGGAAGGGACGCTGATGCATGCCAGCGTCACCGTCGTTGAGCCGACCGGCGCCGATATGCTGCTGCGCCTGCCACTGGGTGAGCAGGAGGTCACCGCGCGGGTAGGGCCCAAATGTGCCGTTGCCACCGGCGAACGCCTGGCGCTGCGGGTTGATATGGCCCGGGCGATCCTGTTCAACGCCGAGACCGAGAAGCGACTCGCGTAAGCGCTCAAACCTGCGGACAAAAAAAGCCCTGCCAGATCAGCAGGGCTTTTTTGTCACCGTTTTCCTTTCAACTGCGTAAGTGCCGCAATTCGCCATTGAGCGCCTTGATGATCGAGTAGCACATCAACAGGAGTACAATGGAGAACGGAATCGCGGTGGCGGTGACGCCCGCCTGAAGCGCTGACAGCCCACCGCCGATGAGCAGCACGATCGCGATGAGCCCTTCCACGATGGCCCAGAACATTCGCTGCGGCCGTGGCGCATCGATCTTGCCGCCAGCGGTGATGGTATCGATCACCAGAGAACCGGAGTCCGAGGAGGTGACAAAGAAGATCAGCGCCAGGACGATGCCCAGGGTCGACATCAGGCCCGTCAGTGGCAGTTCGTTGAGCATGCCGAACAGCGAGAGCTCGGGTCTGTAGCTGTCGATCACATACTCCTTGACCAGGCTGGCGGCAGGGTTGGCGTAGAGCTGATCGAGCGCGGTCGAGCCGAAGACACCCATCCAGATAAAGATGAACAGGCTGGGTACCAGCAGCACACAAAGCACGAACTCACGCACCGTACGGCCCCGCGATACTCGCGCGATGAACATACCGACGAACGGTGCCCAACTGATCCACCACGCCCAGTAGAAGATGGTCCAGGACTGGCGATAGGCATCGTCGTCACGGCCGAAAGGCGCTGATAATGGCAGAAAGTCAGTGACATAGGTGGCAAGTCCTGACCAGAACCCGCTGAGCGCGACCAGGGTGGGACCGGCGAACAGCACGAAAAAGAAGAACAGGACGGCCAGGATCATGTTGATCTCGGAGAGCTTCTTCAAGCCGCCCTCTAGCCCGCGCCAGACCGATACCAGCGCCACTGCGGTGACCAGAATGATGACGATGACCTGGGTGAAGGTACTCACCTCCAGGCCGAAGACGAAGTTCATCCCCGCATTGGCCTGCTGAGCCCCAAGCCCGAGCGAGGTCGCCAGCCCAAAGAGGGTGGAAAACACTGCCAGAATATCGATGACATGCCCCCACCAGCCCCAGACGCGCTCGCCAAGAATCGGAAAGAACGCCGAGCGGATAGAGAAGGGTAGGCCCTTGTTGTAGGTAAAGATGCCCAGTGCCAGTGCCATCACCACATACACTGCCCAGCCGTGGATGCCCCAATGCAGGTAGGTGCCAGCAAGGCCCAGGGCGCTGGCGTCGGCAATTGCTTCAGGGATCAACTCCCCGTCGCTCCCGAACGGCGAGGTAACCCCCAAAGGCAGGGAGACGTTGGCATGATAAACCGGCTCCAGCACCCCGAAGAACAGCAGGCCGATGCCGATCCCGGCGGTGAACAGCATCGCAAACCAGGAGAGGTAGCTGTGCTCTGGACGGGCATCAGGGCCGCCCAGCCTGACCGATCCGTGGGGCAGGACGACCAGCGCCAGGGAAAACAGAATAAAGAAGTCCACGATGATCATGAAGTACCAGTCCAGTGTCCCCGTGGAGAAGGCGACGATGGCCTGGAAGGTGTTGCTTGCCCGATCGGGGAACAACAGGGTGAGGAGAATGAAAATAATTGACGCAACTGCTGATACAGCAAAGACCCGGTTGTGAATATCAAAACCAAAGGGGCCGAGTTTTCCTGAGATATTGTCTTGGCCAACGACATAGTCAGTCTGCATGTCGTCTGCCATGGGTGGGGATTCAGAATCGCTTGAATCATTCATGCAAGATTTCTCCTCATTCGAGAATGGTGAGACAAGCGACTATCATGGCGACAATCAGCGTTGAAACCTAACGGGCTTTCAACGGAAGCCGCCTATCAGGATGTTTACTGCCGGGATGAGCGGTCTTGGGGCGTGGTTTCCTTGTCGAGGCGCTTGATTTGTCGCCACAGATCCTGGCGCAAGTCGCTGAGTTTGGGTTGCTCTTCGGCGGTAAAAGCCACCGGGCGGCACAGCTGTTGCGCGCGTAGCCCAAGGCGGGCGCTGAGCAGTCCGGTGGCGAGGCCCTGGCCGGCCCTTGCGGACAGGCGACTGGCCAGATCCAGCGATAGCATATCCATGCTGGCATCGGTGGCGAGCTCGCTTGCCCCGGCAAACGCCATGTTATGCAACACGTGGCGAAACAGCCGCAGACGGCTGGCGTAGCCCAGTTCAAGACCATAAAGACGGCATAGCCGATCCACCATCGCCAGGCTGCGCCAGGCCACCAGCGCCATGTCGACCAGTGTCAGGGGGCTGACTGCCACCATGATGGCGGTTTCGCCGGACATGCGTGTAATCAAGCGCTGTGCTTCCCGGTCCCGGGGGGCGAGGAGGTGGTAGCGCAATAATGTCTGGATCTCTTCGCCGCTATGGTGGGGCTGACAGGCGCCTCTGAACGCTTGCCAGTGCGGATCATCGTCGGCCAGCTTGAGCTGGCGTTTGAGCTGTTCGGCCATCTGCTGGGCTTGCTTGGCAGAGCGTTCAGGCAGCTCGGCCAGGTCGCTGCGCAGCCGGTCGTGGCGTTTTAAGCGTCTTAAGCGGCCCAGTTCCTTGAGCAACGATAATCCGCCCAGTCCGATCAAACCAATGCCGAATGCCTGCCAGGCCATCGTCAACCACTGGGACTGGGCCATCGCCTCGGGAATACCCGTGGCCAGTTCCAGGGTGCCCAATACGGCGCCCCCGCCCAGCGCCAGCATCAGCCCCCAGCGGCGTTTGCGCGGCGCGCCTAGACGAGCCTCGGGGAGGGCTTTTTCCTCGGCGGAAGGGGGCAGGGGCTGGTGGTGATCGGTAGGCGTAAAGGTTTTACGCTGGCGCAGCTCGGCATCAGGACCGTCGCGGGTTTCCTGGGGGTCATCAAGGCTGAAGTGCCGACGTGGCTGAGGGGTGGTCATGTGAGTTTATCTCCAATCAGCCAATCGATAGCGGCGTCCATGCGAATGTGACCAAGGGCTTCAGATCGCGTATCCATTGGGCGAAAGCTGGGGAAGTCGAAGCCTTGCTGTTGCCAGAAGTCGTGCGTCGGCAAGCGGGGCGGCACATCGCCGGGATACACCAGGACATCTTCGCCCTCAAGCGTGGTGCCCCGCAGGGCGGGCGAACGCTGACCGTTATGCACCACTTCGCGGGCTTCGGTGGCACGAATCGCGGCCAGCGAAAGTGCCTTGACAGGAATGTTGGCAAAGCGCAGATCCTTGAGCGGCTCGGCCAGCAGGGCTTCCAGCAGTTGTACGACATGGCGGTGCTGGTCGGGGGTGACATGGTCCGCTTTGGTGGCGGCGATAGCCAGCTTATCGATCTTGGGGGCAAACAGCCGCGTCAAAAGGCTTCGCTGGCCATAATCAAAGCTGTGCATCAGCTGGCTGAGCGCCTGGGACAGGTCCTCGAACCGCTCAGGCCCGGCATTGAGCGCACCCAATACATCCACCAGGACGATCTGGCGGTCGAAGCGGCGGAAATGGTCACGGTAAAAGGGGCGCACGACCTGCTGCTGGTAGTAGCGAAAGCGCGCCGCCAGGGTGGCATACAGGCTGTCAGGAGGAAGTGCCTCCAGTTGTTCTTTGGGCATATTGAGCTTGGGAAGCGGGAAAAACTGCAATACCGGCGCCCCGTCCAGCTCGCCTGGCAATAAAAACCGCCCCGGCTGGAGGTTGGAGAACCCGGCCTGTTTGGCGCGTCGAAGCCCCTGAGCATAAGCTTCAGCTAGGCTTGCCAGTTGCGCTTCGTCGGCGTCGGCAGCGGGGTCGAGGGTTTCCACCTCGGTCAGCCATTCTTGGAACATGGCGCGGCGCTGGTCGCCTGAGTGCAGCGGCTGTGCCTGGCACCAACTGTAAAAATCGTGCTGCAGCAGTGGTAAATCGAGCAGCCACTCGCCGGGATAATCGAATAAATCCAGCGTGAGATGGGCGATGTCGGGCGCTAACCAGCCCTGATGAGCGGGGCGGTAGCGTAACTGCAGACGCAGTTCGCTGATCCCCCGGGTGGGCTCAGGCCAACGGGGTGGGGTATCGCGCAGCGCGGCCATTCCCGGGTCGTAGGGAAATCGCGGCACGCCCAGGTCAGGCTGGTTAAGGCGTTGGGCGCCGAGCAAGCGCCCCTCGCGGGCTGCCGGCAGCAGGTCTAGCTGTGCTTCAACGCCAGCGTGGCGGAGTTGATTGACCAGGGAGGTCAAAAAGGCCGTTTTGCCCGCCTGGGAGAGGCCGGTGACCGCCAGCCGAAGCTGGCGGTCGCGGCCGCGTTCTATCAGGTTACTCAGCTCGCGATGAAACGGCTGGCGCATGGCGCGTTGTCCTCTATCAAGGTTTGCAAAGCTCAGCTTCTGCTTAACGTGGTACCCAGTAGATGTTGGGCACCGGGGACCAGCCATACGGGATCCAGACGGGTATTGGCGGCCTCGACACACACAAAGCGTTTGGCGGCCTCGATAGAGGTATCAGCAGGGGGCTGTTGGTCCGGGTGCCACACCACGGTGGAATCGCTGGACTGTTTGCCGATGCGCAGCGTGCGGGGGCCGTCATGAAGCATCACGGCTTCGTTGGAGTGATAGATACGGTCTACCGCACCGCGAATGGCCAGGATGCCTTGCTGCTCGCTTTCCGCAAAGTCGCGCAGCTTGTCGAGATAGCGTGCACCGGTCAACCCTTCCAGTCGGCACTGATGAGCATCGTCGACCGCGAGATAGGAATGCAGTGCGCCACTGACCTTTACCGGGCTTTCGCCCACGTTTTCAGTGATCAATTCCACTGCGAGCCGCTGGGCATTGGCCTGGACGACCGCGCGCACCGTCAGTTGGGAGTGCAACGGCTGCGTCGGGGAGAGGTGAAGTTCGATTCCCTCGGCATGTTCATCGGCCGCTTCCAACCGCCAGTCGGCATGCCGCGCCAAGCCGTGGAAGGTGCCGCTCCGGTCGGGCGTTTCGTCAGCGTAGCGTTCATCGGCAAACCAGGGCCAGCAAAGCGGAATGCCGCCACGGATGGCTCCAGGCATGGGCTGTGGGGTGGGGGTTACCCATAACCAGCCAAGGTCATTGGGTGGTCGAAAGTGCAGCACCTGGGCACCTTGCAGCGAGACAATCAGTTCCCCCCAGGGGGCGTTGAACAGTACAAGGTCGCGGCCTTGCCAGTGAGACGTTTGCTGGCCGTCTACACCATCAAGCAACTGCTGGAGGGAGTCGGGAATCATAGGCAATCCTTTTTTCAGCGTAGCCACTGTCAATGAATATTATTAACGCCGTGTGCTATGTTAAAACACGCAAGGAAACAGGATAACATTAACCACAGGTACGGAAAGGAGGCGATATGGGTTTCATTGCTTGGTTGATTATTGGTGGTCTGGCTGGCTGGATTGCTGGCAACATCATGCGAGGCGGAGGTTTTGGCGTTTTGGGCAATATCGGCGTCGGCATTGTGGGCGCCGTCTTGGGTGGTTTCCTGTTTAGCCTGTTGGGTCTGCAGGCCGGTGGGTTTATCGGGTCACTGGTAACGGCCATCGTCGGCGCTGTGGTGTTGCTGTGGGTTATCAGCAAGGTGAAACAGTCCTAGCGTCCTAGTCGGCAATTAACCGTTGGGCACTTGCCACGAACCCGCGCCGTTAAGCGCGGGTTCGTGTGTTTTGGGCGTTACCAGCCGCCCTGGCTTTCAAGCAGGCTGCGCGTATTGTTGTTCAACGCAAGCCTGAAGTCGGCACTCCCCAGGACCATGGCATCACTTGAACGCACCACGCGGGCACTGACGTAGACATAATCCTGCCCCTGTGCGTAGGTTCCCATCAAGATGGAGCGTGCATCGTGCTGTGCGCTCAGACGCTGAACTTGCCGAGACAGGATCAGCTCGCCAACGCTTTCTTCGATAAACATGCTGTCGCGCATCTTGACCTCGCGCACCTGCATGCCCTGGCGCCCCAGTGCCGATGCCATGAGTTCCGAGCTGATACGCCCAAGCGTGGAGGATTGACTCAGGTTGTCGATGCTCACGAACGTCGCGGCAATCATGGGGCTATAACGTGTTATGTCGGGGTTGCTTGCCACCATCTGCTCAGCCGCTTTTTGTGCAAGTTGGGGCAGGTCTGGAGCGGGTTCCTGTTGTTGCGTATTACCGCCGCCAAGCGCACTACAACCCATAAGGCTCAATACAAAAAGACCGGCCGTTAACCACCGGATAGCGGAAAGCGGGCGCGTTAAGTGCATAACGGAAAATGACATCGCAGACATGGCATTACCACCTATCCGTAATGGAAACCGACGGCGTTGACGGCGCTGAGGGGGTACGGTCGGGCGCATAGTGACGTCGGTCGCCGCTGTTAATGTAATAAATGTTCGACGATGAATAGAGGATTTGCTCACCGTCGAGAATCTGGGTGGTGACGATGATCTCTTCGTTACCGGTGTGTGTCCAACTGCCGCTGGTCACGTCAGCGGCGACAGCGGCCGGGATAAGTCCCAGGGCGGGTTCCGCCCATTGATTGATCGGTATCGCGGCCACGGCTATACCGCCTGCCAAGGCGGTGAATGCCCCCATCGGTGGGCGTACAAAGTCTCGATCCCGGTGCTCAACGACGTCAACGTCAATATGAACCTCGGCGCTGCTGGGCAGAGGTTTGGTGGTCAGGTTGGCACCGCGCGAGACCAGTTCACTGGTGAGCAGAGTCCGAAAGCCGCGGCCAAATTCGCCGCCGCTGTAGGCGTGGTTGGCGTCTTGCGGGGCATCCGGGATGTGTAAATCGCGGAAACGGACACGCTCGCGCTTCAGGATCTGCGTCGCCTCATGGCGGGCAAGAACATTCCAGTGATGGGCAGCCTGCATGCGCTGCTGTTCACTATAGGGATACGTAGTGGCAATGGGCGCTTGCGAGGTATTGGCATAGAAGCAGCCACTTAGCGTCAGACAGGCCATGCCGATGACGAGTGGGCGTAGCGCTGACGAGGGTATATCAATTTTACGGGTGCGCACCGGGTGGTTCCTTCTCGCTACGAAACGGCTTTTTGATAGACTAGGCAGCGCTAATGACAACGCCACGCATTAATAGTCGGCCAGGGGGCCAAAAACTTGAATGAGTAATCACACGGATGCTTGAAGATCACCGCAGTGGACCTCGCCACGACTCGCTCATGTCCCCGTACCGTGAAGATGACAGCGGTAGCATCTGGATGGTGAGCTACATCGATATCATGACGCTGCTGGTGGCGCTGTTTGTGATCATCATTGCGGCAGCCGGTGCCACAAGCCCGGCGTGGATGGCCACAGAACCACCACCTGAACCGCTTTTTGATTCGCCTCCGCCGCTTGAAGTACCGCTGCCAGAAGCCCTTGCCAATATGCGTGATGAGCGAAGATATTCGACCAACTGGCTGGGTGGCGAGTTGCTGACCAGCACGATCACGGCGGCTCAGGGGGTGGTTGGGCGCCCCAGACGAACCACGCGGGGTGTCCCCCCGCTGCTCGCCATGCCTGACCCGGTAGCAGAATCACCAGCCGCGTTGCCTGAACGCCGTTTGCCGATGCCCTTGGTGCCGGTTGAACAGTCAGCGCTTCAATTTCCGCTGGCTGATTATATGGTGGTCCTCACGGATAACCCCCCAAGTAATGTCGAGACGCTCAGCGATAATGCCATTGACGCTGCATTGGCCCTGAGAGAGCAGATGGAGAGCTCCCCTTATCTACCTGATTTAGAAGGTGTCGAAGTCTCACGGGTAGAAGAAGGTATCAGTTTGCGAGTGCAGGACAAGCTGCTGTTTCCCTCAGCAGAAGCCGGGTTAACCGATGGTGGAAGCGAACTGATCAGCACGTTGCTTGACACCGTCCAGCGTTATGACGGTGAAGTATGGGTTGAGGGCCATACGGATAGTCGAACGATTGACACCCCTGAATATTCATCCAACTGGGCGCTATCCAGTGCCCGGGCGATCGCGATTGTGGAGGCCTTGGAAGAGGCGGGCGTTGCATCGGATCGCTTACGTGCCGTTGGGCTGGCGGCTACTCAATCCCTGGCAGATAATGACACGGCAGAAGGGCGGGCGCGTAACCGCCGAGTCGAAGTTGTCATCCACGTAGAATAAAACCCTTGCAGAAAAAAAGCCCGCCGGGGAAGGCGGGCATAAAGGGCTTGGCTCACTGCAGCCCACTGGCAGAGGGGGTGGGGTGCACAGGGTTGCCAGTGGGTACAATTTGAGTATAGCTATTTATTAAGTCTTGCCAAGCTTTGTATTGGTTTTTTTGTTATCAAATGTAATGCTGGGCGGCACCATCCTGGCGCTGGTGTCTGTGCATGCCCTCCCTGAGTGCACCAAAAAAGCGCGCTGCAATGTCTGCCTCGGGGGCAACCGTTCTCGCCTCTGGGTATTCCCCCTCTCCACCTTATGGATATCAAAGCGTTAAAAGTGTTGGCACGTATTGTGCTAGGCAATAAACACGCTGTCATCGCCATCTCCAACAAGTGGTGATTGAGCGCGTCCACCGCTTAGCAGTAGAGAGGCTGCGCCATGCTTGAACACGCCAGCGCTTCGGCGCCCCCTGATGACCAAGTGGAGCTGTCGCGCCTCGTGGTCACCGACCTCGACGGTTCGCTGCTTGACCACCATAGCTATGACGCTTCCCCGGCGAGGACTTGGCTCGCCCGATTAAAGCAGGCGAAGATACCGGTGATCCCCGTGACCAGTAAAACGCGTGCTGAACTGCTTCCTCTGCGTGAAACGCTTGGGCTAACGATGACCCCGTTCGTGGCTGAAAATGGTGCTGTCATCGGCCTTCCGCCTGGTTGGTGCCACGCGCGGCTGGATCGGCCGGGCAACGGCCGCGACGGGATGGTCATCAAGCATCCAAGCGTTGATATTGGTTTTATTCGGGCCCGTTTGAAGGTCTGGCGCAAACGGCTCGATGTGCGGTTTACCCCGATGAGTGAGCTTACCCTTGACGACTTGACGGGGCTGACCGGACTCGACGCTATCCAGGCACAACTTGCCCGCCAGCGCGAGGGTAGCGAGCCCTTGCTGTGGCACGACGATGACGCGTCGCTGGAGACGTTTCGCCGCGCCCTGGAAGGTGACGGCCTGCAACTTACCCAGGGTGGCCGCTTTTATCATGTTATGGGTCGTGCATCCGACAAGGGCAGTGCGGTCACCTGGCTGGTTGGGCGATTCCGGGCGCTGCGCGGTCGTGAGCCGCTGTCCATCGGCCTGGGCGATGGCCCCAACGACGTGTCGATGTTAAACGTCGTCGATCAGGCGGTCGTGATCCGTGGCCACCATGAGCTGACGGTTGACCCTACTAACCCCCATCTTTACCGCACACAAGCCACTGGCCCCGAGGGCTGGGTGGAAGGCATGTCTCACTGGTGGGGTAACGCGTTTACGCCGACCAATCCGCGTGATGCAAAGGAGGCAAACGCATGAGTGATTTCCACCAGAACGGCGTGATTACTGACTTTCACAATCTGACGCGTCGCCCGGTTGAGGCGCTGGAAGAAGAACTCAGCCAGTTTGCCCGGCGGCGCCCGATGGGGTTGATCCTGCCATCATTGTTTTCAGAGCTTGAGGGTCCGGCACTTTCGGCCATTGTCGATGAACTGGTCAAGGTACCCTATCTCGGCGAGATCGTGATTGGCCTGGACCGGGCCGATCGCGAGCAGTTTTTATATGCACGGGAGTTCTTTTCACGCCTGCCTCAGCACACACGTATCCTATGGAACGACGGGCCCCGCCTGCGTGCCCTGGACACCGAGCTTGAACAGCACGGGCTGGGCGCACTTGAACCTGGTAAAGGGCGCAACGTCTGGTATTGCGCGGGTTATGTATTGGCGTCTGGGCGGTCATCGGTGGTGGGGCTGCACGACTGCGATATTCTGACCTACGACCGGGGGCTGCTGGCACGATTGATGTACCCGGTTGCCCATCCCCGTTTTAACTACAGTTTCTGCAAGGGCTACTACCCGCGCATTGCCGAGGGAAAACTCAACGGGCGAGTATCGCGCCTGATGGTGACGCCGCTGCTGAGGGCGCTAAAAACTGTGTGTGGTCCGTTGCCTTACCTCGATTACCTGGACAGCTTCCGCTATCCGCTCTCGGGTGAGTTCGCCATGCGTAGCGACGTGTTGGAGGGGATCCGCATCCCGGCAGACTGGGGGCTTGAGATTGGCGTTCTCTCCGAGCTTCAACGCAATTACTCGCCGCGTCAGCTTTGTCAGGTCGACATTGCCGATGCCTACGACCATAAGCACCAGCCGGTCAGCGAGGAAAACCCTGATACCGGTTTGAACCGCATGAGCCTGGATATCGCCAAAGCCCTTTACCGAAAGCTGGCCACTCAAGGGATCACGTTCAGCAGTGAAGATTTTCGCACCCTGAAAGCCACCTACTACCGGCTGGCGTTGGACCTGATCGAGGCTTATGACCATGACGCCACTATGAACGGTTTGAGTCTGGATCGTCACAGCGAAGAGCAGGCCGTTGAACTGTTCGCCAGCAACCTGCTGGAAGCGGGCAACCTGTTTCTGGATAATCCCCGCGAACGACCCTTTATTCCCAGTTGGAACCGCGTTCAGGCAGCGGTGCCCGACATTCTAACGCGAATGCATGAGGCAGTAGAGCTGGATAACCAGGGCGATGTTTAAGGTAGTTTTAGCCAATGTGCGAGGACTGGCTGGGCAGGCCATGTAAGGGACTTGCCCAGCCAGAAAGGCTTTATTTAGCCATGGTGAGAGGAGGGAAGGGTCTGCATTGCGGCTTGGGACCCGGCAATCTGGAAATGTGAAACCCGCTGGCGTAGCTCAAAGCTGAGATCCGCCAAGCGTTGGGTGGCCCCGGTGCTTTCTTGTACCAGTCCGGCATTTTGCTGGGTCATTTGATCCATCTGGGTGACAGCCTCGTTGACCTGCTCGATGCCATAGCTTTGTTCCTTGGTAGCCGCCGAGATTTCTTTCACTAACGTATCAAGCTGCCGAATATTGTCGACGATACCGCTAATCACGCTACCGGTGTCGCGCACCTGGCGGCTACCTTGCGTGATATGGGTGTCAGAGTTGTCGATCAGTGTCTTAATCTCTTGTGCCGCTGCCGCTGAACGGCTGGCCAGTTGGCGGACTTCACTGGCGACCACGGCAAAGCCACGCCCCTGTTCACCCGCCCGAGCCGCTTCAACAGAGGCGTTAAGCGCCAATATATTGGTTTGAAACGCAATCGAGTCGATCGTCTCGATGATACTGCTCATTTGTTTCGCGCTATCGTTAATCGTCGACATGGTATCGATCACTGATGCCATCGCTTCGCTACCTTGCTGAGCATTGTCGGTGGTTTTGCTTGCCAACTGGCTTGCGTGGTCAGCGTGTTCGGCGTTTTGTTTTACCGTTGCCGTCAGTTGCTCCATGCTGGAAGCGGTCTCGGCGAGGGACGCCGCTTGTTGTTCTGTCCGCGTGGATAACTCTTCGTTAACGCCGACGATCTGTTCAACAGAGGTGTTCACGTTATCCGCGCTCTGGTGAATGCTGCCAATGGTGTCTGATAGCGTTTCACGCATACGATCAATATCAAACAGCAGGCTTTGCTGATCGCGGGCGGAGAGTTGTGTCGTGCGCGTTAAATCGCCGTCGGCAATATGCCGAACCACGCTGGCGGCGTAGCGTGGGTCACCCCCTAAACGGCGGGACACATCGCGAATCACCCAGCCCATCAGTAGCGTCACCGGCACCCCAATGATCAGCAAAATAACGGCTGAGCGAATCAGACTCGACACAAACGCCGCGTTGATATCGTCGACATACACGCCGGAGGCCAGCGACCATCCCCATTCGGGCAAGTGGTCGACGTAGCTCAACTTGGGAATTTGCTCCTCACCGCCCAGGCGGGTGGAGTAGTAACCCACGTGACCGCCTCCAGCCTGCGCCACTTCGAGCAGCTCGGCATACAGCAGTAAGCCGCTGGCATCCTGGTAGTCCGTCATGCTGGTGCCGGTATCGCGGCTAGGGTGAGAAACGATGTTCAGGTCGTTATCAAACGCAAAAATATACTCGCCGTCCCCAAAGCGAACGCTGGCCATGTTGTCTACGGCCCGCTCTTGGGCTTCTTCAAGGCT
The DNA here is from genome assembly GCF_015767635.1 of Halomonas sp. A40-4. Lineage (GTDB taxonomy): Bacteria > Pseudomonadota > Gammaproteobacteria > Pseudomonadales > Halomonadaceae > Vreelandella > Vreelandella janggokensis. The sequence goes on from NZ_CP065230.1 coordinate 1,327,820, forward strand.
CAGTTCTCCTGCATCGACTTTTGCCTGGAGCGCCTCAATCTGGCTATGTACGCTTTCGATAACGTACTGCAGGCTATCCCGCCGTTCACTCTCGATGGTTTGTCGATTTTCCCATGCCAGCCAACCGACCATTAACAGCATGGCGATCCAGATAATGGCAAGCGTACCCCACAGTTTTTGTGTTGTTGTCATGCGCGTCATAATGCTTCCTGATGATGTCGATAATATGTGTTATGTGTGAGAACCAGCCACATAGTACTTATCGACCCGATCAGTAAAATCTTGACTAACCACACGAGTTGTCCAGTTAATAAATTTTATTGTTTACATGTAAAATATTTATATTAATTTCTTCTAATTTATTGGCTTGTACAAGCCAGAAGCGACAATATTGCCGCCTCTGGCCGATAGCATCGTCTGAAGGGGGCGTTAAAAAGCCCAGCGTCAACCAGCGCGGGCGTGCGTCAGCGTATCAAGCGCACTTCGCGGTATACCGGTGCTGGTTTGGCAGCTCAAACAGCGCAAGACGGCGCTTTGCTCGCCAGTACCTTCGAGGCGAAAGCGGGCTAAAAATACTGAGGTGGTTGATTCGAAATTACCGCAGCGGCGACAAATGATGTCAACACCGCGAACTTTGTAGTTAATGATGATAGGTTGCACGCTGACCTCCTACCCGTGGGTGTTGTTGGGCCTAGCCGTGAATTACGCGTCACACAACCCGGCAGCGACAAGTGGTGGACTATTAACCATAGGCCATTGCGATGACATCGGTGAGCAAATTAATCATTTTTTTCGGCTTTCATATCCTGGGTTAGATAAACCAAGGCTTTAGAAGTGCACTGTGAACATCTACCGCAGAGGATGCGCACTAGGGAAAACCAAGCAGGACGCTTGATGGACTCAAGGATGCACGAACAGGACGTTCGTGAAGACTTTTCAAGGAAGACATGACGAAACCCCGACCAGAGATGGTCGGGGTTTTTTCATGGGACACGCCGCAATTAATCGGCTTTATCGTCGTTTTTTTCCTCGTCGGGTTTGTCGCTGCCCTGATGGCCGAGTGGGCTTGCCTGGTCAAGGCGTGGATGGTTATCGAGGAATTCACGCTTGAGGTCAGGCAGCTTATCCAGCGCTTTCAGTGTGTGGGTTAACGCATGGATGGCGGCCAATACATCCTGAGTATTGCCGGTTTCCGAAATCGTGTGCATGTTGCGGATCGGGAAACCAATCGACGTGGCGGCACTGTCTACAGACGCCAACACCCCTGCCATACCGTCGGTGCCCGTATCAACGCCGACCATGTCGCGCTGCATGGGGATCTCGTTCGCCTTGGCGGCTTCGGCAATCACGCGGTTCAACTGTTCACTGGCGATCGAGCCCACCGCCATGGTGAAGCCCTTGCCCATCTCTAACGGCTGCATGCGTTTGTCGCCGATGCCGGGAGCGGCCACGTAGTCGTGGTTCACATCGACGCCAATCAGCGCATCAGGTTTCATTTCGCCCGCCATAACGCGGCTGCCGAAACGGCCAATCTCTTCGTAGCTGGCAATCGCGAACAATACGCGTACATTTTGGGTGCCGCCTGCCTCGGCAATTAAGCGCGCTACTTCAGCGGTTACAAAGCAGCCCAGGCCGTTATCCAGATAGGCGCCGTAGAAGGTGTCGGGGCTGAAGCCGGGGCGAATAGGGCGATCAAAAATAATCGAGTCGCCGGGGCGTACGCCGAGGTTCAATACCTGCTGTTTCTTGTTTTCGCCGTGGATCTGCAGGTCCAGATAGATCTGCTCTTTCTTCAGGCCTTTGCTGCCATCGCGCATGGCGGGGTCAGAAAAATGAATGGCGCCCAGGGCTTCCACCGTGCCGCCTTCAATGCAGCGGTAGTTGCCGGGGGCTTCCGGGTCTTCGCTAAACAGCTTCACTTCATGGCCGACCAGTACGGTGGGCAAGAAGGAGTCTGTGTTGATCCAGATCTTGCCGTCTTCACCAATGGAGCGGACCTGCATGCGGATTTTATCCGCATGGCCGATGATCATGACCTTGAACATGTCATCCTGACCGGGATGGGTGTCGAGCACGACGCCCGCATTGCCCTTGAACTGGTGCAGATGCCAGTCCGCAGGGGCGAAAGACTCAAAATGCGGTTTTAGCACGCCGTACGTCATCGCTGCCTCCAGGCCCACAGGGCTGGGGGCGGCAAGAATATCGCGCATCAGTTTGAATTGCGCGTCAGGCATCGGTTGTGTCCAGGGTTTTGCACTATCGCTCATTCAGCTTTCTCCCGTTGGTGGATAATGCAGCCTAGTGTGCCAGATTATGCAACCATACGCGCACTTGGCAGGCGACGTTTAGACGATGCCATGTCAGTGAGGTTCAGCTTATGATGGGTTTAGTAAAGCCGCATATGGCAATCATGAGCTCACGACGAGGGCGTCGATATGACCACCGCTACCCTTCGCTCCCAGCGCTTCAAGGTGCTGCTGGCGGGTGTGTTCAGTCAGTTGCTGTGTATTGGGGTGGCGCGTTTTGCCTATACGCCGCTATTGCCCGTCATGCAGCAGCAGAGTTGGATAGGCGACGCCGATGGCGGCTGGCTGGCAGCGCTGAACTACGCCGGCTATATGCTCGGCGCCCTGCTGGCGGCAACCGTGCGCAGCATCCATGTCAAAGATACCTTGTATCGGCTGTGTCTGGTGCTGGCAGTGCTCACCACGGCGGGTATGGCCTTGACCGAGCATTTCTGGCTCTGGGCGGGACTGCGCTTTCTGGCGGGGTTTTCAAGCAGCGGTGCGATGCTGCTGGCCTCTGGGCTGATCATGCATTGGCTGATTCAGCACCGCCAGCGCGTTGAACTGGGCATGCATTTCGCCGGGTTGGGCCTGGGCATTGTGCTCGCTGCCGTTGCGGTAGAAGCGATGCTGGCGCTGTCAATGGACTGGCAGGCGCAGTGGTGGGCGTTCAGCGTGCTCGCGGTAGGGCTGTTGGTGCCCGCCTGGCGCTGGCTGCCGCGGCCATCGACTGTCGTGACCGGTACCTCGGGGGATAAGACCGCCGCCGCTAAACCACCCACCCATACCTTTATGCGCTGGATGCTGGCCGCCTATTTCTGTGCGGGTTATGGCTATGTGATCAGCGCCACCTTTATTGTCACGATTGTGGAACGCGAACCGCTGTTGGCCGGTGCCGGTAACTGGACCTTCGCATTGGTGGGGCTGGCGGCGGCCCCTGCGGTCATCCTGTGGGACCTTGTGGCGCGCCGTATCGGCTATTTGGGAGCCCTGATACTGGCCATGAGCCTACAGGTTATCGGTATTGTGCTGCCCGCCATGACAACAAATCTGGCGGCGGTGCTGCTCAGCGCAGTGCTTTATGGCGGCACCTTTCTGGGTTGTGTCAGCCTGGTGCTGACCATGGCGGGTCGGTTATATCCCGCCAGCCCGGCAAGGCTGATGGGCAAAATGACCCTGGCCTACGGCAGCGCGCAGATCATCGCCCCGGCGCTCACCGGCATGCTGGCGGAGGTGACCGGCCATTATAACGTCGGCCTCTGGCTGGCGGGTGGCTTTGTAGCTCTGGGGGCGCTGTTGCTCGCCTGGCTGCGGCGCGTCGACCAAACCGCGCAGCGTCTCGATGCCGACGCCAAAGCAGCGGTTTATGCCACGTAATCGACGAGCGCGCGCCACGTTTTTTTGCGCATTCGCTGCAAAATCCCTAGGATAAGCGCTTTTTTCCAACAGGGTGGTAGATCATGGCGTCTTCTGGGCAACCGCGCATCCAATGGTTAGGCCGCTGGGGCTTTATGCTGGCGGCGACGGGCTCGGCCGTTGGATTAGGCAATATTTGGAAGTTTCCCTATATCACCGGTGAATTTGGTGGTGGGGCCTTCGTGCTGGTCTACCTCGCCTGTATCTTGGCGGTGGGCGTGCCGGTCATGATGACCGAGATTGCCTTTGGGCGGCGCGGCCTGGGTAGCCCCGTCGATGCCATTCGGCGGGTGGTCAACGAGTCCGGTCGGTCTTCAGCATGGTCATTGATCGGCTGGATGGCGATGCTCTGCGGCTTCATGATTCTGTCGTTTTATGTCGTTGTGGCAGGCTGGTCGTTCTCCTACCTTTGGAAGATGCTGACCGGCGGACTTTCGGGTAGCAGCGTTGACGATATGGCCGCGGTGTTTGGGGCCAATAACGCTAACCCCTGGAATCTGGGCTTCTGGAGCACCCTGGTCACGCTGCTGACCATGCTGATCGTCGGTAAAGGTGTACAGGAAGGCATTGAAAAGAACGTCAGTTGGATGATGCCAGGGCTGGTATTGATGCTGGCACTGTTGATTGTGTTTGGCGTTTTCTCCGGCGGCTTTGGTCAGGCGTTCAGTTTCCTGTTTTCTTTCAATGCGGGCAGTCTGTCCAGTGAAGGCATGCTGGCCGCGCTGGGGCACGCGTTTTTTACGCTATCGCTGGCTTCCGGGGCAATCCTGACTTACGGCAGCTATCTACCAAAAGGGACTTCCATCGGCCGCACTACGCTAAGCGTGGCGATTGCCGACACCGTGGTGGCGTTAATGGCCGGACTGGCCATTTTTCCGGTGATTTTTGCCAACGGCATGGATCCTGCTGAAGGCCCAGGGCTTATTTTCATGAGCTTGCCACTGGCGTTTCAAGCGATGCCGTTGGGGACGCTGTTTGGCATTCTGTTTTTCCTGATGCTGTCGATGGCCGCACTGACCTCGGCGATTTCAATGGTCGAGGCGACGGTATCCTGGCTATGTGATAACAAAGGTATCTCGCGTAAAGCAGCTTCGTGGGGCACGGGTATCGTGCTATGGCTGATCAGTACCCTGGCGATGCTGTCGTTCAACCTGGGCGCCGACTGGACGCTGGCGGGGAAGAATTTCTTTGACTGGCTGGACTACCTGACCTCGCGCTTAATGATGCCGCTGGGCGGCCTGGGCATGGTCGTGCTGGCAGGCTTTGTGTTGAAGAGCGAGACGTTTCGCGATGAACTGGGGCTTGCGCCGCTGCCTTATGCGCTGTGGCTGACCATGGTGCGTTACGTTAGCCCGCTCGGGATTGTGGTGATCTTTATCGACGCGCTGGGAATCTATCAGGTCTCGTTTGTCGCGCACTGGCCGTGGTTACTGGTGATTCTGGGTGCCATGGTGGCGTTGGGCGAAACGTTAAGCCCGCGTCTGCACCATGTGTGGAAGCACCGCTGAGGGCTGTTACGGCTTCGGCTGTTGCCGTTTTTTCCGGGCATCGGCAATCGCGCCGGGGTGAGTGCCGGCTTCCAGTAGCTCATCCCAGCGCGTGGTAAAACGGTTGGAACGGTGGGCACAACGTAGGTGCCATGGCGCGTCGTCATCGGTCATCCCGAAGCGGATCGTGTCTTGCCCCATACGCTGGTTGATGGCGTCCACCGTGGCCATTAGCAGCGGATGGTGTCGAGCGGGTGCATCGAGCAGCGATAGCTGATGCTGTTGGGCATCGACGAGATCCAGCAACATCACGCCGGCTTTCATGAACCGATAGCCGGGTCGATATATCTGTTCAAGGCCCTGGCGGACGGCGTCGAGAATAACGCGTGTATCGTCGCTGGGGGTGGGTAACGCGACCAGGGTGTGGGGAAAGTACTGTGGCTGGTCTCGACGATGGCGGTTGGTTTTCAAGAACAACATCACCGAGCGTGTCAGGCTGTGCTGTTCGCGAAGTTTTTCGGCACTACGCTGGGCATGGCGGCGCAGTGCCTCGTGTACCTGAGTTTTTACCCCGGTGGGTTGACCGAAAGAGCGGGATGTCATGATGCGCTGGCGGGGTTGATCCACCGCGTTCATTTCCAGGCAGGGGGTGCCACGCAGTTCCAGGGCAGTGCGTGCCAGCACCACGGAAAAGCGTTTGCGCAGCTGTTTTTTATCGCACTCGCGTAACGCCCAGGCGCTATGGATGCCGCTAATGGCAAGCCGTTCGGCAAGCCGCCTGCCCACGCCCCATACTTCGCTGACCGGCGTTTGCTTTAGCAAGGCTGTGGTGTTGGCATCATTCCCGCCAAGCAGGCAAACGCCCTGGTAGTGTGGCTGCTTCTTGGCCGCATGATTGGCGAGCTTGGCCAGGGTGTGGGTCGGTGCCAGACCGATGCATACCGGTAATCCAAGGCAACGATGTATGTCCCGATGTAGGCGCTCACCCAGAGCCTGGCACTGGTGCTTGCTCATGCCCTCCAGATAGATAAACATTTCATCGATGGAGTAGGGGGCGATGTCGGGGCAAGCGTCGTGCAGCAGTTGGGCGAGCCGTGCCGACATGTCGCCATACAGCTCATAGTTGGATGACAGCAGATGAATCTCGCCGCGCTGGCGTAGCCCTTCCAGTTTGAAGGCGGGAGTGCCCATGGGAATGTCCATCGCTTTCATTTCCGCGGAGCGGGCAATCACGCAGCCATAGTTATTGGACATCACACCAACGGCTTTGCTCTCCAGGTGAGGCTGGAAGACGCGTTCGCAGCTGACGTAAAAATTGTTGGCGTCGACAAGACCGATCATGACCGTTACATCACCGCAGGTATTCGTGAATGACCGCCCGAACCACCCCCCATACCTGACACTCGCTGTCTTTCAGGGGCAGCGGTGGGTAATGGGGGTGAGCGGAGCACAAATGCGGCGTGCCGCGATAGAGCGCGTAGCGCTTGATCAGAAGTTCGTCGTCGAACATGGCCACCAGAATATGCCCCAGACGGGGCGAGAGGCTGCGGTCAACCACCAGCAGGTCGCGATCGAAAATCCCCCAACCCTCCATGCTGTCACCGGTGGCGGTCAGGTAAAACGTGTGGGTGGGGTTCTTGATCAGGCGCACGTTGAGATCCAGCGTGCGCGGTTCGTAATCCTGGGCGGGGGAGGGGAAGCCGCTAAACCCAGCGCGGCCATGTAGGGGAGGAAAGGGCAGCGACTGATGCGTTAACGGCACGGCTGGCGCGATAGGCGATAACGGCTGCGTCATGGTCAGCCTCCTCACTGGTAGTATATGTATTTATATACAGTATTTGGCCATGAGGATAAAATTGCAAGGGCTGGCCGTCTTTAGGAACCTTCGTGAAGGTTTATCTTGCCAGCCAGAGGCCCACCACAATGGCGCTGGTCACGGCGATAAAAAAGACCCAGTTGCGTGTTCGGGTGTCACGGTGGGGTTTCATAAAAGCCTCATTAGCAGGAAAAAGATGGACGTTGGCGAGCGCCCGTAATTTTGTACAGACATCGGTGTTTGGCATGGTACCGTTTGTGCTTTATGCCGTCATCTTGCCGCCTGGGGCGGTTGGTTTGCTTAGGATAGGTTCATAATGTCTCGACCCACTGCAACGCGTTATCCTCATTCCCTTTACCTCGCCCAAGGTCGTCTGGCGGCGCTGAGCTGGGGGCGTGATGCGGCCCCTACTTGGCTGGCGCTCCACGGCTGGCTCGATAACGCGGCGAGTTTTTCCCGGTTAGCGCCGTTGCTGGTGGAAGCACTGGATATTCGCATTGTGGCTATCGATTTTCGTGGTCACGGGCATTCAGCACATGCGCCGGCGGGCGAGGATTATGCGCTGTGGGATTATTGCCACGACGTGCTTGATGCCATGGACGATTTGGCCATTGAGCGAGTGGCATTGCTCGCCCACTCCATGGGCGCCGCGGTGGCCTGCCTATTGGCTGCCGCCGTGCCGGAGCGCATTGAGTTCATGACGCTGCTGGATGGCTTGGGTGCGCTCAATACGCCCTCTGGTGACACGACAAGCCAACTGCGCAAGGGGTTAATGGCGCATAGGCGGCCCATTTCCCGGGCGCCGCGTTATCCTGATCTGGCCACCGCGGTGGCGGCTCGAGTGGCCGGTGGCGTTACACCGTTAGACACCATCACCGCCACGCCGCTGGTGGAGCGCAATGCCGACGTAACGGCCGACGGACACGTGCAGATGCGCACCGACAGCCGCTTGTTGAAGCCATCGCTGGTACGCTTTACACCTTCCCAAGTGTTAGCGCTACTGGCCGACATCCAGGCACCGGTGCTATTGATAGAAGGTGAGGAGGGCATCTTAGGCAAGCGCGACTGGGCAGAAAAAGCCCGCCAGGCGGTACCGCACTTAACACGCCATGTACTGGCAGGCGGTCATCACCTTCACCTGGAGCCCAAGGCGGTATCTGGGGTTGCCGAGGTGATGACGCAATCATTAATGAAACGTCGGGATCAGTCGTAGGAAACGAGCGATGAACGAACAGAGCCTGACCGATGGCAGTGTATCGAGAGGTAATAAAGTGGCACTGGTGCTGGGTAGCGGCGGTGCCCGGGGCTATGCACACATCGGCGTGATTGAGGCGTTGGAGGCACGGGGCTACGAGATCATCTCGATCGCCGGGTGTTCCATGGGCGCGCTGATAGGCGGTATTTATGCGTCGGGTAAACTGCCTGACTATCGCGAATGGGTGTGTGATCTGGACTATCTGGATGTGCTCAGGCTGGTCGATGTGACCTGGAGCCCAATGGGTGCCATGCGGGCCAGCAAGATCATGAGCAAGTTGGAAGGGCTGGTGGGCGATACATTGATGGAAGACCTGCCGATTCCGGTGACCACCGTGGCCACTGATCTGGTGCGCCAGCGCGAGGTATGGTTTCAAAACGGCCCGCTGCTGCGCGCGATACGGGCATCAATCGCCGTCCCCGGCGTGATTACCCCTGTGCATCTGGGGGATCAGGTACTGGTCGACGGAGGTCTGCTGAACCCGCTGCCCATGATGCCCATACTGGCCGCCCACGAAGCAGATTTTGTGGTGGCGGTGAACGTGACTGCCCACAGCCCGCAGCCGGTGTCTTTGGAGGCACTGCTTCCCAAGGATGAGAATAACGACAGCCGCACCACCCGGGAGCGTGACCGCGATGCCAATATTGGCGGCTGGATGGACGAGGTGCGCGCCACCACGCGGCGGCTATGGAGCGAACTGGGCAGCAGTAGCGAAGAAGAGGGTGAGGTGGATGAAACGATGGACCTTCGCGGCAAGCGCGAATGGGGCAAGCTGGATATGATCCTCGAATCATTCGATATTACCCAGGCGGCACTGGCCAAATATAAAATTGCCGGTTACCCGCCCGATATTCTCATCGAAGTGCCCAAAACGGTGTGCAGTACCTACGAGTTTCACCGTGCCAAGGATCTGATCCGCCTGGGCCGTCATCTGGCCGATGAGGCCCTGGCGCGGCACGTGCCCGATAGTGCGTCGGATGCGCAAGAATCGGGTGTGGCAGAATAACGAGACTACTGACCGCGCTTACGTAGCAGGATATAGACCGCACCGGTGCCGCCGTCGATCTCGATGGCGGAACAGAATGCCAGGACCCCGGGCCACTCGCGCAGCCAAGCATTGGTGTGGCTTTTAAGCACTGGAAAATCGGCAGTGGTGCCCCAGGCCTTGCCGTGGACAACCAGCACGCAGCGAAGCCCCTGAGCGGTCGCGTCACGCAGGAAGCTCTCTAGCTCCAGCCGGGCTTCTTCAAGGGTGTAGCCATGTAAATCTAGGCCAGCCTGCCAAGCCGTCTGGCCGCGCTTGAGTTGGCTGAAGGTGCGCCAGGGCAAATCGGCGACGCTGAATTCCAGGTATTCGGAAGGACGTACCGCCTCGACCCGGCCGTCGGATGTGCGGCCGCTGGTGGCAAAGGTACTGCTTTCCACCGCCGCCTGCCGTCTGGCCTGCTGGGCATCATCATTGCGCTTGGGTTTGCCGGGGTCGGCCTGATTGGTGGCCATGCGACGCACGCCCGCGGCTTTCAGCGCCTGGCGGAAAGCACTGATATCGTCATCATCGGGCAGGTGGCGGTGTCGTGTCATGACAGGCTCAAATGGCAAATGGGCAAAACGGAGAACAGGCGCACAGTATAGCGAGATGCACGCTGCTGTGAACCGGGCAGCGTCAAAGGTACAATCTTTTCTTTAGCCATGCCGTCTCCCGATGGGGATGGTCGCCTTTGTTGACCAGGAGCCAATGTGACCCAGCCTCTCAACGCCGAGACTTCGCCTTCCTCCCTCACCCTGCCGGATACGGCGCTGGTGAGCGAGCTCATAACCTTACGTGACTACCTGCGCTGGGTATCCAGCGAGTTCTATTTGGCGGGACTCTATTACGGCCATGGCACCGAGTCGGCATGGGACGAAGCCGTTGCGCTGTGTCTGGGGGCACTGCATTTGCCCTGGAATGTCGACCCGGGTGTACAGGATGCGCGGTTGTTGCCGATGGAGCGCGAGCGCATAGTGGTCCTTACCCGTGAGCGAATCACCACGCGCCGACCGCTGCCTTACCTGTTGGGTGAGGCTTTTTTTGCCGGTTATCCGTTTAACGTTGATGAACGCGTGCTGATCCCGCGCTCACCGATGGCGGAGCTGATCGAGGACGGCTTCGCGGCCTGGTTCCCCGAGGAGCCGCCCGAGCGGGTACTGGATTTGTGCACCGGCTCCGGTTGTATCGGCATTGCCACCGCGCTTTATTTGCCCACTTGCGAGGTGACGCTGGCCGACATTAGCCAGGAAGCCCTTGCCGTGGCGCGCCAGAATATCACCCGCCACGATGTCGGCGAGCGCGTACGTGCGGTGGAAGCTGACGTGTTCAGCGGGCTGGAGGGCCAGCGCTTTGATGTCATTATTTCGAACCCGCCCTATGTCGATCAGCGTGACTTGGCCACCATGCCCGCCGAATTTCGCCACGAGCCTGCTTTAGCGCTGGGAGCGGGTAGCGACGGTCTGGATATCGTACGACGCATTCTGCGCGAGGCACGTGCGCACCTGACCGATGAGGGGTGGCTGATCGTCGAAGTGGGCAACTCAGACCGCCACGTGGAGGCTGCTTTTCCAGAAGTGGCGTTCATGTGGCTTGAATTCGAGCGTGGCGGCCAGGGTGTCTTTGCCCTGAGCGCTGCTGAACTCGACGCCCATGCGGCGTCTTTTGCGTGAGGAACTAAGGCTCATGTCCGGCAATACATTTGGCAAACTATTTACCGTTACCACCTTCGGGGAAAGCCACGGCCCGGCGCTAGGCGCGATCGTCGATGGCTGCCCGCCAGGGTTGCCACTCTCCGAGGCGGATCTGCAGCACGACCTGGACCGCCGCCGCCCCGGTAGCTCGCGGTATACCACCCAGCGCCAGGAAGCGGACCAGGTGAAAATCCTGTCGGGCGTTTTCGAAGGCAAAACGACCGGCACCTCGATTGGTTTGATCATCGAGAACACCGATCAACGCTCGAAAGATTATTCAAAAATCAAGGACCAGTTTCGCCCTGCCCACGCGGACTACACCTATCACCACAAGTATGGTCACCGTGACTATCGTGGGGGAGGGCGTTCAAGCGCGCGGGAAACCGCGGTGCGGGTCGCCGCGGGTGCCATTGCCAAACAGTATCTGGCGGCTCAGGGAGTGCAGGTGCGTGGCTATATGAGCCAGCTCGGCCCGATCAAGATAGATTTCAATTCCTGGGATGCCGTCGGGCAGAACGCGTTTTTCTGCCCCGATCCCGCCAAAGTGCCCGAGCTTGAGGACTACATGGATCAATTGCGCCGCGATCAGGATTCCGTCGGCGCGGAGATCACCGTGGTGGCTGAAGGTGTTCCGGTCGGGCTGGGTGAGCCGGTATTTGATCGCCTGGATGCTGATCTGGCGCATGGTTTGATGAGTATTAATGCGGTAAAAGGGATTGAGATTGGCGCCGGGTTTGGGTGCATCGATCAACGAGGCAGTGAGCATCGCGACGAGATGACGCCGGAAGGCTTTTTGTCCAACCACGCCGGCGGTGTTCTGGGGGGGATTTCCAGCGGCCAGCCCATTGTGGCCCGCCTGGCGCTCAAGCCGACGTCGAGCATCACCACGCCGGGGCGCTCGATCGACGTCAACGGCAATGCCGTCGAGGTGGTGACCAAAGGTCGTCATGACCCTTGCGTGGGTATTCGCGCAACGCCCATCGCGGAAGCGATGATGGCGATAACGTTGATGGATCACTGGCTGCGGCAGCGTGGGCAAAACGGTGCAGTAAGCGTTGATACACCACGTTTAACCCAACGCTAACGGCAAGGTGTCCCTCGCATATCGCTGCTACACTCAAATAAAACAATATTGGTTAATGAAGCAGGAGCCGCCAATGAAGATTAACGTTGAGTTCGATCTCACCCCCGATGAGTTTCGCCAAGCGCTGGGGTTGCCCGACGTTGGAGCGTTTCAGCAACACCTGCTTGAGAACATCCAGCGGCAAATGGAGTCCGGCGTTGAGGGGTATGACCCCATGAGCCTGATGCGGCCTTTCCTGCAGCAGCCCATGATGCAGCAGGGCCTTTCACAGGGGTTGTCCAATTTCGGCACCTATCAGCAGATGATGCTGGATATGTTGAAACAAGCCGGGAATGCCAGTAGCAGCGATGCACCTGAAGAGGAAAAGGCTCAAAGTGGCACGACAAGTACCAAGAGCGCCAATGCTAATACCAAGGCAACGGCATCTTCCCGGTCACGGGCAAAACGGAAATCGGAGTAATGAAACCCGGACACGACCAAAGCGCTAGAGGCCGTTTTCGTCAAGGTAGTTGCAACATGCCCTGTCAATCATTACTCTTTTTGCAGTGCAGCAATTCGTGTTCAAGTGAGTCACTCACGGCTCATGCCAAGGAACGAATAGAGGAGTAGATACCATGCAAGATAAAATGATGGACGCCTTCAACGCCCAGACCCGCCAAATGTTTGAGCCGATGCGCAAGATGAACTCGCTGATGCTCAACAACATGGAAAAGATGACCCAATATCAGCTGGAAGCGATGAAGCGCTACAGCCAGATGGGTACCGAGCGCCTGCGCAGCGCAACCGACGTTCAGGATGCTGAAAGCCTGCGCGACTTCGGCACGCAGCAAGCGGCGATGATGAACGAGCTGTCTCAGAAAATGCAGGAAGACGCTCGCGTGATGAGCGAGATGAGCCTTGAATTCAAGGCAGAGATGGAAAAGCTGTTTGGTGAAGCAGGCAAGCAGATGGCCGACCAGGCCAGCGCCGCGGCCAAAGGCGAGCAGCCAGCCGCCGCCAAGGGTGAGCAGTCCGCAAAAGCGAGCAGCCAATCCTCGCGTAAAAGCTGATTGACCCGATTGATCGCGGCGCCCAAGGGCGCCGCGCCTATTTTGAGCCTTTGATTACCTGCCATCAAACAGGCTGCGTTAGCGTTGCCGCGCCGGTAAAGGAGAACGAAGATGTCAGCAGAGTGGGAATTACCGCCCCATGGCCTTTCTCAAGAAGAGCTGGAAGCGTGGAATGCACAGCTGAAAGATATTGGTGAGCAGTATCAAGGACTCATGCAGGATCTGTTATCGCGCATTGCGCCAAGCGAAGCGGCAGACTCCGTGTATAGCGACATGCGGGAAAGCTTTGAAGCCGGCGCGCAGTCATTAATGCAGAACCCGACGCTATTATGGCAGACCCAGTCACGCCTGTTGCAGGACCAGTGGCTGCTGTGGCAGCAGGGCATGCGGGCGATGGCCGGTGAAGAGGTATCGCCAATGGTCACGCCGGAGAAAGGCGACCGGCGATTCAAGGACGAGGCCTGGACCCGGGAACCCCACTTCATGGCCATCATGCAGCAGTACCTGCTGTTTTCCCAGATGGTGGATGAGCTGGTGGACAGTCTGAGCGGGATGGACGAAACCCATAAGCGCAACCTGGCCTTTTATGCGCGTCAGGTCGTCAACGCGATGTCGCCGACCAACTTTGTCACGACGAACCCCGAGGTCATGCGCCGCACGCTGGAAACCAAGGGGCAGAATCTGGTGGAGGGGCTTGAGCGGCTGCGCGATGACCTGGCCAATTCTGCCGAGGGCATCAACGTCCGTATGACGGATCGCAGTGCCTTTGGCGTTGGCGAAAACATCGCCGTTACCCCTGGGGCCGTGGTGTATGAAAATGAGTTGATGCAGCTGATCCAGTACACGCCCACCACCGAAAAAACCTATAAAACACCACTGCTGGTCGTGCCACCGTGGATCAACAAGTACTACGTACTGGATCTGCGCGAAGATAATTCGATGATGAAATGGCTTGTCGACCAGGGGCATAGCGTATTTCTGATTTCCTGGCGCAATCCGGGGCCGGAACAGCATGACATCACCTGGGCCGATTACATGCAGTTGGGCCCGATTACCGCCATGGAAGCGATTGAAAAGGCTTGCGGTGAAAAGTCCGTCAATCTGTTGAGTTACTGCGTTGGCGGCACGCTGACGGCATCGACCGTGGCCTATCTCACCAGCACACGGCGTGGCCGCAAGGTTAAATCGGTGACCTACATGGCCACCCTGCAGGACTTCCGTGATCCCGGCGATATCGGTGTATTCCTCAACGAACGCGTCGTAGAGGGCATTGAAGAGAGTATGCAGTTGAAAGGGTATCTGGACGGGCGCTCGATGGCCTATACCTTTAACCTGCTGCGTGAAAACGATCTTTTCTGGTCGTTCTACATCAATAATTATCTGAAAGGTGAAACCCCGGCTGCCTTCGACCTGCTTTACTGGAACACGGACGGTACCAACCTGCCTGCCGGAACCCATGCCTGGTACCTGCGGCACATGTACCTGGAGAACAAGCTGGTCGAGCCCGGCGGCATCGAACTTGACGGGGTGAAGATCGATCTCAGGAAAATATCGGCGCCCAGCTATTTTGTGTCGGCCAAGGAAGACCATATTGCCAAGTGGAACAGCTCCTATTACGGCGCGCTGTTGCCAAAAGGGCCATCAACCTTTGTGCTGGGCGGTTCGGGGCACATTGCCGGTATCGTCAATCCGCCCCATAAGCAAAAATATGGCCACTGGACGAACGATCAGCTGCCTGAAAGCCATGAAGCCTGGTTTGAGGGGGCGACCTTCAATGAAGGGTCGTGGTGGCCTCACTGGCAGGCCTGGGTCACCGAAAATGGCTATGCGGACCCGGATCCGAAAAAAATGGTCGCCGCACGTCAGCCAGGTGAGGGCGAGTTAAGCGTGATCGAGCCCGCCCCCGGGCGCTATGTAAAGACCACGATTCCTGAAGTGTTGGGTGAAATACCTGAATAGGTGACCAAGTACGTTCCGCCTGATGAAGCCCTGCCTTAACGGTGGGGCTTTTTTCGTATAACCAGACAATCGACGGTGTCGCTGACATAATGTCGCATCAGGGTTGCGGAAACCTGGAATCTGGCTATGGTGATGAAGCTTTTGAGATGCTCAACAACGTCAGCGCGCAAAGCGTCTAGCGTGTCAGTTGACTAGAACAGCACCGAAAAACTCAGTCCTTCCCCAAAAGGAGAAATAAGATGGTCAGTCACCTATTCAAGGCCCCTCGGCTGTTAGCCGGTGGCATGCTGCTGATGCTGATAACCGCCGGACATGCCAGTGGACAGGACGTGCAGGTCAGTAACGCGCGATTGAGTTTGTTGCCCGGTGAGCAGCCGGGAGCGGGGTATTTTCAGCTACATAATACCGGCGACGAGACAGCTGTTTTAGTCGGCGCGCAAAGCGAGGCCTTTGAAGACGTCGAGATCCATATGAGCAGCGAGGAAAATGGCATGGCGCATATGCACGCCATGGAGCAAGTGGAAATCGAGGCGGGGGAGCGTTTCGAGTTTGCCCCAAAAGGCCATCACTTGATGTTTATCGGGCGTCTGAAAACCTTTTCTGAAGGTGATGATGTCGAGGTGCTGCTGGAGTTTGACGATGCTCAGCAGCTGTCGGTCACGTTCGATGTGGTATCCCCTGTATCGCTTTAATACGCTGTCACGCAGGACGAGTTAATGATTAAACAGTTGTTTATTGTGCTGGCTGCGCTGTGGCTCGTCGGCTGTGTTGATCGAAGCTGGCGCACGGCAGAAACCCACGAGATCATGCCGCCACTGGATTTTTCGTTGATTGACGAAAACGGTCAGGCCGTCGAGGCTGAAGAGTATCGGGGTAAGGTCACACTGGTTTACTTTGGGTATACCTATTGCCCGGATGTGTGCCCGATTACGCTGGCCAGACTGGCAGGCACGTTGAACCGATTGGACGATGACGTCCGTGACGACATCCAGGTGCTGTTCATCTCCGTTGACCCGAAGCGTGATACCCCCGAGGTCGTAAAGCGCTACACCAATGCCTTCGGCACTGAGTTTATTGGCATTACGGGAGACCTGGCGGAAATAGACGCCCTGACCAACCGTATGCGTGTCACGTATGATTACGAAGAACCCAACCAGCGTGGTGACTATATTGTGACGCACACAAGCGCGGTTTTTGCATTTGACCGGGAAGGAGAGGCACGATTCCTGATCCGTGACAGCCATCCGATCACTGACGCCGTTGCCGATATCAACCAGCTGGTGGATCAGGGGGACTAGGTTACTGGCAGGCGACGGATAGACTGCAGCGCGACTTATAACGTCGTGACTTTATATCCAGGATCACGTCGTCGCTTTGCGTATCGTACATGAACGACGCGTAGCCGCGGTCAGACGAAGCGGTACGGTACAGCCCACAAATAGTGTAGCCGTATTGCACCTTCTGTAGCTTGGCAAGCTCGATGTCACCGGGGGAACCGAGGGTTTGCGACAGGGCACGCTGAATATCATCGTCGACATTGCTGTCGGATAATGCCTGTCCGCCAAAAATGGCGCCGCCCAGTAGCAACGCCAGGATTACCGGAAGCGCGACGAGCAATAAGAAGGGGCGAGATTTAAGCATGGCAATACCTGTAACGGCGTTATCGACACCCGGCCGCATACCGACCTGATTGCCCAGTTTACCGGCGGCGAGTCTGCGGCACACCCACCAGCACCATGAGTGCGGCTAAAAACCACACCGGCCAGCTTCCCATCCGGGTAAACGGCGTTAACCCCTGGGTGGCGTAGAACTCGCCGGCGAGCGATGTGGTCTCGAACTGGGGCGCGCGCTCGACCACGCGACCCTGTGCATCAATGATCGCGGTAATGCCGTTGCTGGTCGCACGAAGCACGTAGCGGCCATTTTCCAGCGCCCTGAGACGCGCCATCTGCAAGTGTTGGTGCGGGCCGATCGAGTCGCCAAACCAGGTATCGTTGGACAGCGTCATCAATACATCGCTGTCTCTGGCGCGGTCGGCCACCAATTGCGGGTAAATGATTTCATAGCAGATGGCATTGCCGATGCTGACCCCCGCAGCCTGCATTGGCGCCTGGTCGGACTCCCCTTTGGTAAAGCTCGACATGGGCAGGTTGAAAAAGTCGATAGCCCCGCGCAGCAGACTTTCCAGTGGCAGGTATTCGCCAAAGGGCACTAAATGCTCTTTTTGATAGCTGCCTTCGACATTACCCACACCTACCACGCTGTTGAAGTAGCGCTCGTTGATGTCACGCTGAACGATGCCGGTCATCAGTGCCGTGTCGGTGGGCAGATTGCTCTGTACGCGCTCAAGCACCGGGCGTGCCTGGGTTTCCACCATGGGCAGGGCCGTTTCCGGCCACACAATCAGGTCAACGTTATCGGCGACGTCGCGGGTCAAGTCGCTGTAAATGTTGGCGGCATTGCGCTGGCCTTCAGGGGTCCATTTTTCGAGCTGGGGAAGATTGCCCTGTAGCAGTGCGACCCGCGTGGGTGTTTCGGCGGGTGTGGTCCACTGCGAGGGCAACGCCAGTGGTAACAGCCAGACAGCCGCCAGTGGCGCGAGTGTCCACCATTGGCGGCGCAGCAGCAGCGCCGCGCCGAGTGTGCCACTGAGGGCAACCAGCAGCGATAGCAGATAGACACCGCCGATGGGCGCCCAGCCGGCCAGCGGCGAGTCTACATAGCCTGAGCCGAGTAATAGCCAGGGAAAACCGGTGAATAGGTAGGTGCGCAGGACTTCTCCCAGCACCCAGATGCCGGCAAAGCTGACAAGGGCCAGTCGGGGGCCGGTAAAGCGGCGGTAGAGCCACAGCGTGCCGGCGTAAAACAGCGCCAGTACGCAGACGAACAGGGCGGTGAGAAACAGCGCAAGCGGTACGCCGGTATAGCCGTAGTCGTGGATCGATACGTAGACCCAGGAAGCACCGCTGCCAAACAACGCCACCCCGTAGAGCCAGCCCTTGAGGGCCGCCTGGGCGGCGGTCAGTTGATGAGTGCCTGCGTACATCAAGCCTGCGGCAACCGGCCCTAACCACCATAGCTCAAATGGTGACGCCGTCAGCGTTGTGAGGCCGCCAGCCATCAGTGCGGCGATTAGCTGTCGATACACAGCTGGGATGCTACCCATAGCGAGATATCCTTATGTCCTGAACGTTGAGGCGTGAAGGCTAGGTGTCGTTCTGCTCGTCGTCGCTGCTGTCAGGGCGTTGTTCCCGGTAGGCCTCAAGCAGGCGGATGCGGCGGTTGTCGGCGTTGAGGACCTCAAAGCGCCAACCGCCCAGGTGGGTATATTCGCCGCGTTGCGGCAGGTGGCCAAATTGCTGCATCACCAGTCCGCCGATGGTATCGAATTCATCGTCAGAGAACTGGGTATCGAAGTGCTCGTTAAAGTCGTCGATGGTGGTGAGGGCACGGATGGCATAGCGCTTGTTGTCGAGCTCGCGAATATCCTCTTCCTCGTCGGCGTCGTGCTCATCTTCAATGTTGCCGACAATCTGCTCAAGAATATCCTCGATGGTAATAATGCCCGCCGTGCCACCGTATTCGTCGACCACAACGGCCATGTGGTTGTGGGTGTCGCGGAACTCTTTAAGCAGGCTGTTGAGTCGTTTGGATTCAGGAATGAACATCGCCGAGCGAACGATATCAGCCAGTTGAAACGCATCGCGCTCGGCCTGGGTCTGTGAAAGCAGCGGTAACAAATCCTTGACCAGCAGAATGCCTTTTACATCGTCAAGGTTTTCGCCAATCACCGGATAGCGTGAGTGACCGGTCTCTTGAATGAGCGCCAGGTACTCTTCGCTGGTCTGATCAAGAGTGATCGCCGAGATCTGTGAGCGGGGGATAAGGATTTCGCGAACCTGTTGGTCGCTGATTTCCAGTGCGCCTTCAATGATCATGATGGCGTCCTGATCAAGCTTTAAACGCCCTGCCGCGTGGCGTAGAAATTCCAGTAACTCATCGCGGGAGCTGGGTTCGTCGTTGTCGCCCGAAAGGGCGCTAAAGAGTTTCTCGAGCCAGGATCGTTGATTGGCGTTGCTCGATCGGTCTTCGCTCATGCAGGTAATCTCTTGTTGACGGACTCAGGTAGCGTGATTCGAAAGGACGTTTTATCACTGACCGGGGGCGCGGTACCAGTTCAACGTATGGGCCTTAAGTCTCATATGTCGCCAATATAAGGGTCGGTGATACCCAGGGTGGCAAGCAGCTCGCGCTCACATTGCTCCATCACCTCGGCGTCTTCCTCCTCAATGTGATCATAGCCCAACAAATGCAAGGTGCCGTGAATCACCATATGGGCGTAATGATGCTCAAGGGCTTTATGCTGTTCTGCAGCCTCTTTTACAACAATGGCATGGCAAATCACCAGATCGCCGAGTAATGGCAGCGTGATGCCCGGTGGATTCTCGAACGGGAATGACAACACGTTGGTGGGCTTATCCTTGCCCCGGTAATCATGATTGAGCGACTGACTTTCAGCGAGATCGACGAAACGCACGGTCAATTCCTGACGTGGGTCGTCGGGGTGCCGGGCAAGCACATCGCCCACCCAGCGGATGAGCTGTGCCTGCGTCGGTAGCTGTTGGTCGTCGATAGCCGCCTGACGATCGATCACGATATCACTCATCGCTTGGTATCCCCTGGGCCTTCGCGGCCTTGCAGGCGGGCTTCCCGCTCTTGCTGGCGCGTTTCCCGGCGGGCGCGTTCCTCGGCTTCCTGCTGGGACTCGAAGGCGTCGTAGGCTTCAATTATTCGCTGCACCAGTGGGTGGCGAACCACGTCCTTGGCGGCAAAGTGGGTGACGCCAATTCCAGGCGTGTCTTTCAGCACGTCGAGTACCTGAATCAGGCCCGAGCGCTGGCCCTTGGGCAGATCGACCTGGGTGACGTCACCGGTAATTACGGCGGTGGAGCCAAAGCCAATACGCGTCAGGAACATTTTCATTTGTTCGGGCGTGGTGTTCTGGCTCTCATCCAGAATGATATAGGCATTGTTGAGCGTCCTGCCACGCATGTAAGCCAGCGGGGCAATTTCGATCACCTGGCGTTCGATCAGTTTGGCGACCTGTTCGAAGCCGATCATTTCGTAGAGCGCATCGTAGAGCGGACGCAGGTAAGGATCGATTTTCTGGGCGAGATCGCCAGGCAGAAAGCCGAGCTTCTCACCGGCCTCCACTGCCGGGCGGACCAGTAAAATACGTCGCACTGCCTGCTGGTTGAGCGCTTCCACGGCGGCCGCGACGGCAAGGTAAGTTTTACCGGTACCCGCCGGACCAATGCCGAAGTTGATGTCGTGCTCGCGAATGCTGGTGACGTAGCGCTGCTGATTAAGGCCACGGGGCTTGATCATGGTACGTGGTGTACGCATGATCACTTCGCCGCTGTCGCCTTCAATATCGTCTTCTTCCTCCAGCGCTTCCAGGCCGGATTCCTGGAGAAACAGGTGGACCGTGTCGGCCGATACTTCTTCCGCCGCTGTTTCACGGTAGAGGTGTTCCAGCACGTTGGCAGCGGCTTTGATGCGATTGGCGGGCCCAGCCAACTGGAACACATTGCCTCGGTTGCGCAGCGTTACGTCCAGGCGGCTTTCGATCAACTTCAGGTGCTCATCCTGCTGACCACACAGGCTGGCAAGGCGCTGTGGGTCATTGGGTTCAAGGCTTAATGTGGTAATGCGGTTGGCCTGAGGCGATGGCTGGCTCAAGAGTGAAAAACCTGTCGGTTGATGGGTGTCAATGTCAGCTTACTGCCCCAAGCGGTGTTGGGGCAATTACCTGGGATAAGCGATGTTCAATAACGCTCAGGGGAGGCGAGTTCACCGCGCAGTGAATTGGGCAGGGCCTCGGTGATTTCCACGTCCACGAAGTAGCCGATCAGCTCGGTGGGATTGGCGGCGCGGAAGTTGACCACCCGGTTATTTTCCGTGCGCCCGGACAGTTGACCTGGGTCTTTTGGCGAAAAGCCGGTCACCAGGATGCGCTGGGTAGTGCCCACCATGCGACGGCTGATCTGGCCAGCCTGCTGGAGAATACGCGCCTGCAAGATCGCCAGACGTTCTTTCTTGACGCTTTCCGGTGTTTCATCCTCAAGCGCGGCGGCTGGTGTGCCGGGGCGTGCCGAGAAAACAAAGCTGAACGAGTGGTCGAACCCTATGCGATGGATCAGGTCCATCGTCGCTTCAAAGTCTTCTTCCGTCTCGCCGGGGAAGCCAATGATAAAGTCGGAGGAAAAGCTTATATCCGGGCGGTTGGCACGAATCCGCTCCATCTTTTCGATATAGGCCTCTGCCGTGTGGCCACGCTTCATCGCGCTCAAGATGCGGTCCGAGCCCGATTGCACCGGCAGGTGCAGGTGACTGACCAGCTCGGGTATATCGGCGTAGGCATCCACCAGACTGTCAGTGAACTCAACCGGGTGCGAAGTGGTGAAGCGAATGCGGTCGATGCCCTCGACCGCCGCGACACAGGCGATCAGTTCAGCAAGGTCAATTTCATCGCCCAGCTGGTTTTCGCCCCGATAGGCGTTGACGTTCTGGCCGAGAAGGTTGACTTCGCGCACGCCCTGGTCGGCGAGGTGAATGACCTCATCCATCACCGCTTCAAACGGCCGAGAGACTTCTTCGCCGCGGGTGTAGGGCACCACACAGAACGAGCAGTACTTCGAGCAGCCTTCCATGATCGACACAAAGGCGGTGGCACCGTCTGAGGTCGGTTTAGGCAGGTGGTCGAATTTCTCGATTTCCGGAAAGGTCACATCCACCGCGGCAATTTGATTGTCGCGGCGTGCATCCAGCATGGATGGCACCCGGTGCAGTGTCTGCGGCCCAAACACCATGTCCACATGGGGTGCTCGCTTGCGCAATGCTTCGCCTTCCTGGCTTGCAACGCAGCCACCGACGCCAATGACCAGATCGGGATTGGCGTCCTTGAGTTTTTTCCAGCGTCCCAGCTGATGGAACACCTTTTCCTGCGCTTTTTCACGAATGGAGCAGGTGTTGAGAAGAATGACATCGGCTTCGCGCTCGTTATCAGTCAGTTCGAGCTGATGAGAAACGCCGAGCATGTCCGCCATGCGGGAGGAGTCATACTCGTTCATTTGGCAGCCGTGCGTTTTGATGAAGAGCTTCTTCGCCATCGGTACCTGTCATCTATGGGTCGTCGGAAGGACGAGGGATGAATGGAGTGTCGTTGCGCCTGGGCGCCTATGATTGTGCGCATTATACGGACACAACCAACGGGCGGCTAGCGTTGACGCGGAATCGATGCTTGACCGTTACGTTTCTATCAGTATACTACGCACCGTGTTTGAGCAGTTCCCCGATAGCTCAGTTGGTAGAGCAAATGACTGTTAATCATTGGGTCGCAGGTTCGAGTCCTGCTCGGGGAGCCAATAAACTGATCTCAAATACGGCAATATTAGATTGTTCCTCGATAGCTCAGTTGGTAGAGCAAATGACTGTTAATCATTGGGTCGCAGGTTCGAGTCCTGCTCGAGGAGCCAAATTGCCCCGCACGATATATTCCTACCGTTTACGGTAGTTCTATTGTTCCCCGATAGCTCAGTTGGTAGAGCAAATGACTGTTAATCATTGGGTCGCAGGTTCGAGTCCTGCTCGGGGAGCCATCTAGCGTCTGTTTTCCTTCCTTTTATGACGCCAGCCATTAATCGATTCCGCTTGTCCTTTGTTTAATTCTTCTTGACGCTACTATTGTCGAGCGCCTGATGTCTTGCTTCTGCGTGGCTGCTTGACGCGTATTGCCAGCGGCTTTGCCGATGCTTACGCCAGTGGCGTAAACTATCCGCATTATGGATCAGGTGGGGATAATCGTCTTGGGAAAATCCACTCCGTTGAATGCACTGCAGGTATTCAAGTGCTTGAGCGATGAAACGCGATTGATGCTGATGCTGTTGATTGCCCATGAGCAATCGCTGTGCGTGTGCGAAATGACCTATGTGCTTGAAGAGTCCCAGCCCAAGGTGTCGCGTCATCTGGCGCAGCTTCGCCAGTGCGGGCTGCTGGTGGACCAGCGGGACGGGCAATGGGTGTATTATCAGCTAGCGCCGCAATTGCCGACTTGGGCGCGGCATATTCTCGAGTCTGCACAGCAGGGCAGTGCGGCCCGATTGGCCCGTTTGACGCAACGCTTGGCTGCCATGGGCGACCGACCAACGCGTCGAGCGGCGCTCTGCTAGCCCGCTAAAAACAGCGCCGATGCCATTGTGACACCGGCGCGGTTGCAGCCTTTCCTTTTTACGCTAATTCGCTTACCGATTGACGAACCGCTGGGTGCTTTCCAGGTGCGCGTAATCGAGCAGAATTTCGGCGGCTTCCAGCACTTGGGCGCGCTCTACTGAGGTGTCATCCTCCTCGTCGGTATTGCTGTCTTCACCGTCACTGTCGCTAAGCGCGGCTTCGTCGCGAGCGTCGGTCCACTCTTCCAGTTCTTCAAGCCCCAGGGCGCGACGACGCTGGTTTTCCAGTGCCAACTGCTCGGCTTCCTGAGCCTGGGTTTCACGTTCGCGCTGCTCACGATTCAGGCTGACGCTGGTATTCTGCTCGCGAAGCTCCCGGGACAACGCCGATTGCCGCTCCAGGTAGCGGAAGTTGGGATTTTCCTCCGCGCGATTCTGGTGGGCTGATTGAAGCGCATCAAGGTAGCGCTCAGGTTCTCCGTAGCGCCGGTACTGGACGTCCTGAACCGTATCCCATTCCAGGGCGTGGTCCAGGCTGCTTTCGCCAATGCGCTCCGGGTCGATCAGGCTAGGGAACTCGATGTCGGGTTCGACGCCGCGGTTCTGGGTACTCGCGCCGGAAATGCGATAGAACTTGGCGCGGGTAAGCTTGATTTCGCCATGGCTCAAATCATTCAGCGTCTGCACCGTGCCCTTCCCAAAGGTCTGGCTACCCATCACGATACCGCGGCCATAGTCCTGGATGGCCCCAGCGAGAATCTCTGACGCCGAAGCTGATAGCCGGTTCACCAGCACGCCCATTGGACCGTCGTAAAGCGTGCCTGCTTCACTGTCGCCGTAGAGGTTGATACGCCCATCAGCGTCGCGAACCTGAACGGTGGGGCCACGGTCGATAAACAGGCCAATCAGCGAGTTGGCTTCCTGAAGGGCGCCGCCGCCGTTGTTGCGCAGGTCAAGCACGATACCTTCAACATCCTGGCGTTTTAACTGCTCGATTTCCTTGGCAACGTCGCGGGTGGTACTACGGTAGTCATCTTCTCCCGCCTGCCAGGCGTCGAAGTCGACATAAAAGGTGGGGATTTCGATCACCCCGAGGCGGTGGGTATCGCCATCACGTTCGACATTAATCACCTCGCTCTGGGCGGCCTGGTCTTCCAGGTCGACCGTATCGCGGGTGATTTCAACGGTTTGTGAGCGGGTCATGTCGACCGCCTGGGCGGGCACGACATCCAGCTTTACCACGGAACCTTTGGGGCCGCGAATCAGGTCGACCACGTTGTCCAGGCGCATGCCAACCACGTTGACCATCTCACCGTCTTCCTGGCCGACGCCGATAATTCGATCGGCGGGCTCAAGTACACCGGCGCGCTCAGCGGGGCCGCCCGCGACCAGGCTGGAGACTTTGACGTATTCGCCGTCGGATTGCAGGAGTGCGCCGATGCCTTCCAGCGAGAGGCTCATTTGAATATCAAACGATTCGCCCTGGCGTGGTGAGAGGTAGCTGGTATGCGGGTCAATGGTGCCGGTCACCGCGGCCATGATCAAGCCAAAGACGTCTTCCGGTTCGGTTTGCTCCAGGCGTGAAAGCTGCCCCTCGTAACGCTGGCGAAGATTATCAACGATCTGTTCCTCGTCCTGATCGCTCAGGGCCAGCGTCAGGGCATCATTTTTCAGCCGTTTTTGCCACAATGCATCCAGCTCGCGCTGACTCTCGGCCCAGGCGGCGTCCTCGCGGTCAAGCTCAAGGCGCTCGTTGCCCTGGAAGTTGAACGTCGCCTCGTCATCGAGGTGTTCGAGCAGCCATTCAATCCGAGCGGTATGGCGCTCGTTGAGGCGGTTGTAAAGGGCGAACGCCTCATCCAGATCGCCGTCGAAAAGCGTGTCGGCCAGATCGGTTTCCAGATGACGGTAGGGCTCAATGTCGCTGCTTAGCAGGTAGGCCCGTTGGCCATCCAGGATATCCAAGTAGCGATCAAAGGCTTCTTGCGACCAGGCTTTATCAAAGCTGACATCGGCGTAGTGGCCATAGCGGAGCGAATCGGCAATTTCGACCGCCGCCTGGCGCTGTTCTTCGGTCGGCTCAAGTTGCGCTATTGCCATCGGGCTGGTGACAACCAGCATGAT
This sequence comes from Halomonas sp. A40-4, assembly GCF_015767635.1. Classification (GTDB taxonomy): domain Bacteria; phylum Pseudomonadota; class Gammaproteobacteria; order Pseudomonadales; family Halomonadaceae; genus Vreelandella; species Vreelandella janggokensis. The sequence continues at coordinate 1,353,244 of NZ_CP065230.1, forward strand.
GGTTAGGGCGACTGAGCGCGAAAGCGTTGCAAACAAGCTCATCAGTCAAGCTCTCCCGGATTTGTGTACACTCATGCTTTCCTAGACCCGCATCTGAGCAATGAGTTGCGAAGGCCGAAGGAGCATTGTAGCAGGTCACCTGCTTTGCTGAGACTCAAACATGTCGGTAAATGAGGATTTCAATGTCCGAAATATTCAACGCTGATCGCGTTTCGCGGTTATGCGAGTTCTTGCGCCAGTCCCCCACTCCTTGGCACGCCACTCATGCCATGGCGGAACGTCTGGCGCAAGCGGGTTTCGAGCGTCTGGAAGAAACGGCCAATTGGCAATTGTCGCCCGGTCAGCGCTACTACGTGACACGCAACGATTCATCCTTGATCGCCTTTCAACTGCCCAAAGGGCCACTGCAAAGCATGCGCATGCTGGGGGCTCATACCGATAGCCCCGGGCTGCGTTTAAAGCCCAATGCCACCCAGCATGCCGCTGGTTGGCTTCAGTTGGGGGTGCAGGTATATGGCGGTGCCTTGCTTGCGCCGTGGTTTGATCGCGATCTGGGGATCGCGGGACGGGTGCATATCCGCCACGCCGATGGGCAACTGGAAAGTGTGCTGCTTAACGTTGATCGGCCGGTAGCGATGATTCCGAGTCTGGCGATTCACCTTGATCGTGACGTCAATACCGGTCGCAGCATCAACCCGCAGACCCAGATGGCGCCCGTGCTGATGCAAAGCGATACCGAAAGGCTCGAGGATCTGCTGGCATGCTGGCTGGAAGCCGAGCATGGCCTGCGGGCGGTCGACGTGGTGGACTTTGAGTTGGGCTTTTACGACGTTCAACCGCCTTCGCTGGTGGGCGTCAACCAGGAACTGATCGCAAGCGCGCGGCTGGATAACCTGCTGTCGTGTTTTGTAGGCCTGGAAGCGTTGCTCGACTGCGACGGTCAGCAGGGGGCGCTGCTGGTCGCCAATGATCATGAGGAAGTCGGCAGTGCCAGCGCCTGCGGTGCTCAGGGGCCGTTTCTGGGCGATGTGCTGAAGCGTATCAATGCACAAATGGGCAGGGGGAGTGAAAAGGGCAGCGACGAATCACTGATTCAACTGATCCAGTCATCGCTGATGATCTCTTGTGATAACGCTCATGGGCTGCATCCCAACTTTGCCGAAAAGCACGATGAGCAGCACGGACCGTTGCTGAATGCCGGGCCGGTCATCAAGATCAATGCCAGCCAGCGCTACGCGACCAATAGCGTGACAGGCGCGTTGTTTCGGGATATCTGTCGCGCCGCCGACGTGCCGGTGCAGTCGTTTGTGACACGGTCTGACATGGGCTGCGGCAGCACCATCGGCCCGATTACCGCCACTGAGGTCGGCGTGCCCACCATTGATGTGGGGCTACCCCAGTGGGCGATGCACTCGGTGCGCGAAACGGCGGGTACCCACGACGTCGAGCACCTTACCCGGGCGCTGGTCGGCTTTTTAAACCGCAAGATGCTGAATTGAGCCTATCTGTCACCCATAAAAAAGCCCGCTGACAGAGTCAGCGGGCTTTTTTTAATATTTGCTTGGTGGCTACGCCCTGATTTGAACAGGGGACCCCATCATTATGAGTGATGTGCTCTAACCAGCTGAGCTACGTAGCCATTCAACGGAAGCGCATGATACGCATCTGCCTTGGCCGCGTCAAGCCCGCCATGCTCGGCGTTACGGTTCACCGGCCGATAGCGGTAACCATTGCATGGCGGGCGCAATCACGTCCTGGTAGTTACGGATTCGTTGTACATAGTGCACCGGCTCATACCCTCGGGCGTAACCATAGCGTGTCTGCGGGTAGTAGCGCTTGTCGGCTTTGAGCGGCAGGACTTCCTTCATGTCCTCCCAGGAATTCGGGTCTTTGCCCAGCTCCCGGGCCAGCTTTTGCGCATCCAGCACATGGCCGCGGCCAATGTTGTAGCTTGCCAGGGCCAGGTAGGTGCGATCCGGTTCGGGGAGGTTGTCGGGAAGGCGTTGATGGCGGTCGGCAAGATAGCGGGCGCCACCATCGATGGACGCTGCCGGGTTCAGGCGATTGTCGACACCCAGGGATTGGGCCGTGTTCTGCGTCAGCATCATGATGCCACGCACACCGGTAGGGGAGACCGCTTGCGGGTCCCAGTGCGACTCCTGGTAGGCCAGTGCGGCGAGCAGGTCGGCTGGCATGCCGGTCTCTTCCTGAGCCTCCAGGAAAAGGTCGAGGAAGTCCGGCAGGCGTTCGTCGATGCGCCGGTTGAGCGCACGCAGATCAACAAAGTCGAACTCGCTGATATAGGCGTAGTAGCGTTGCTGCACCTCGTTGATGCTTTCCTGGCCCTCGGGGGTTGCCATCCACCTGTCGGCCATATTGGCCAGGGCCTGTTGGTTGGCGGGTAGATACCAGCCCAGCCGGTCGCCGCTGGTGAGGTTGATGGCCACTTCCAGGTGTGGGAAGTGGCGGCGGACCAACTGCACGATATTGGAGTCGGCAACGGTGCAGTCAATACGCTTCTCGGCCACTTCGGTCAGTAATATCTCAGTGGTGCGCGGATCTTCCTCGAAGTCGATGCCCGTATGCTGGTTGACCAGGCTCTGCAGTTTTGCGGCGTAGCTGGAGTCTTCCGTGACCCGGATATCGACCCCGGCCATTTCTTCTACCTGGCGTGGCATGGGGCGCATGTCGCGGTGACAGACCAGTTGCTCGACAATATCGGTGTGAGTGGGGCCTTGGCGGAAGTGTTCATCCCGGGAGGGCAGGTGCGTCAGCCCAGCGGCGGCGAGCTGTTGCTCACCGCCCTGCAAAGATTGGAGCACCCCTGAAGTGGACTCGGCAAGTGTCCATTCAACCTCCCAGTCGTTGGCGTCGGCGAACGCTTCCACAAGGTCGTGCTCGGGACCCGCGGGATTCCCGTGGCGATCAAGGTAGTAGGTCGTGGCGCTGTTGCGGGTAACGACGTTAAGCGATCCGCCCGGTTCAGGCGGATCGATCTGCGTGATCGTCGGCTCGCTCTGGCCGCAACCTGAAAGCATGACCAGCGGGAGCAGAAGGCTGAAAATAACCCGATTGGATCGGGATGTATGACCAATCGTGCGGTCATCTGGGTAGCAGGAATTAGGCATTGATTAACCCTAGCAGGCTTCAGCGCCGCCAGGAAGACGGCGCTTAAACGCTGGGTTATCGGTCGTTAAGGTGCGCCGCTACCCTTGAGGGGGCCGGTTGCGGGCTAGACATTGAAACGGAAATGTACCACGTCGCCATCCTTGACGATGTATTCCTTGCCTTCCAGTCGCCATTTACCCGCGTCTTTGGCCCCTTGCTCGCCGCCCAGTGAGACAAAATCATCAAAGGCGATCACCTCGGCGCGGATAAAGCCTTTCTGGAAGTCAGTATGGATGGCGCCAGCCGCTTCCGGTGCGGTGGCCCCTTGCTTGACGGTCCAGGCGCGCACTTCCTTGACACCCGCCGTGAAATAGGTCTGCAGGCCGAGCAGCGCATAACCGGCGCGAATCACGCGGTCCAGGCCGGGTTCTTCCATCCCCATCTCGCTTAAGAACATCTCGCGTTCTTCGTCATCCAGCTCGGCGATTTCGGCTTCGATCTGGTTGCACACCGGCACCACGACAGCGCCTTCTTCAGCGGCGATTTCGTTGACCACGTCGAGATAAGGGTTATTGTCGAATCCGTCCTCATTGACGTTGGCAATATACATGGTGGGCTTGAGCGTCAAAAAGCCAAAGCTTTTCACCTGAAGCTGTTCTTCTTCGCTCAAGCCAAAGCTGCGTAGCGGCTGCCCCTCGGCGAGGTGCGGATGAATTTTATCCAGCACGGCCTTGGTGGCAATAGCGTCTTTATCGCCGCCTTTGACGACCCGTACCAGCCGCTGGCTGGCCTTTTCGACGGTATCCAGGTCGGCAAGCGCCAATTCAAGGTTGATGGTTTCGATATCAATGCGTGGGTCGACCTGATTGGAGACGTGAATCACGTTGTCGTTATCGAAACAGCGCACCACGTGGGCGATGGCCTGCGTTTCGCGGATATTGGCCAGAAACTTGTTGCCGAGCCCTTCGCCTTTTGATGCACCTGCCACTAGGCCGGCAATATCGACAAACTCCATGGTGGTCGGCAGGACTTTCTGCGGTTTGACGATCTCGGCCAACGCATTAAGGCGCGGGTCGGGCATGGGAACGATCCCGACGTTGGGCTCGATGGTGCAGAAGGGGAAGTTTTCTGCATCAATCCCCGACTTGGTAAGCGCATTGAAGAGTGTTGACTTGCCGACATTGGGCAGGCCGACGATGCCGCAGTTAAAACCCATAAAGTGTTCCTGAAATAAAATGGTAGGCGAGAAATAATGGCCATTCTACGAGATCAGCCCGCTGCCAGCTACGGGGGCAACGCTACAGCTTGAAGCTGTGCAACTGATTCATGGCTTTGGCCCAGTCACCGGCCAGTGCCATGGGCAAGGTTGCCTGGCATTCTTCGATCGCGCGTTCAATCGCCGCTTGTTCTTCCTTGCCAGCGCGGCCCAGCACGTAGTTGGTCACCTGGCGTGCGTCGCCCGGGTGGCCGACGCCAATCCGTACGCGGTGAAACTGCTTCTGGTTGCCGAGTGCGCTGGCGATATCCCGCAGCCCGTTATGGCCGCCGTGGCCGCCACCGGTTTTATAACGCGCCTGACCAGGAGGCAGGTCGAGCTCGTCGTGGGCTACCAGCAGGTTCTCGGGGGCAAGCTTGAAAAACTGGCTCAGTGCCGCGACGGCCGCGCCGCTGCGATTCATAAAGGTGGCGGGCTTGAGAAGATGTACGTCCTGATCGCCGATGCGTACCTTGGCATAGTGCCCGAGGAACTTTTTTTCCGGACGCAATTCGCTATGCACGCTGCCTGCAATGGCATCGACCAGCCAAAAGCCGGCGTTATGGCGCGTTGTCGCATACTCCGGCCCGGGGTTGCCGAGTCCAATGATGGCCGTTACCTGGCTCATTTTCCACCTCCAAAAAATTTCCGGGAGAAATTTTTGACGCCGCGCCAGCGGCGGCCCGAGGGCGTCTGCCACGCATGGCAGGTCGCAAAAAAAATCAAGCGCCGAAGCGCTTGATCTTAACATTACGAAGGCCGTGCAGGCACGGCCAACGCTGACAGCTTACTCGGCGCTTTTGTCTTCTTCGCCGTCACTGCCGCTTTCGCTTTCACCACCTTCATCTTCGTCGTCTTCAGTCGCACGAACCTTCATCTTGGTGATGCTAAGAATCGCGTTGTCGTGATCTTCACCGTGAGACAGGTCAACCGAGGTGACGCCCGCCGGCAGGGTCAGGTCTGACAGGTGCAGCGTGGTGCCGACCTCGACATTGCTGATGTCAATTTCCAGGTAGTCAGGAAGATCTTTCGGCAAGCAGCTGATCGCCACTTCGTTAGCGAGAACGTGCAGTTCGCCGTCCTGGTCTTTGATGCCGACACACGCTTCTTCGCCCGTCACGTGCAACGGCACGTTCATGGTGATTTCGTGGGTGGCGTCAACACGCAGGAAGTCGGCATGGGTGAGCAGCGGCTTGTAGGGGTGACGCTGAAGGTCACGTACCACGACCTGCTCGTTTTTGCCGTCAATCACGAGCGTGATGACCGAGGAGAAGAACGATTCGTCTTCAATCGCCTTGTAAAAAGCGGTCTTTTCAACGGCGATCGACTGTGCGTCTTTGTTACCGCCGTAAACAACGGCCGGTACCTGTTCGTTCGCACGACGCAGGCGGCGGCTCGCACCTTTCCCCAGGTCGTTACGAACACTGGCTTTCAAGCTAAAATCAGACATGGAATTGCCTCTTGGTTTTGAGTAAGGAAACGCCGCCGTCCGCGACCAGACGACGACGTCTCCAGGAGCCCGTAAGCGGGCTGTGATGTCAGGCGATTAGTGGAACATCGCGCTGACTGATTCTTCATTGCTGACGCGGCGGATGGCTTCCGCGATCAGGCCAGCAACGCTCAATTGACGAATTTTACCGCTCCGCCGCGCTGCGTCGGAAAGCGGGATGGTGTCGGTCACCACGACTTCGTCAAGTTCTGAGTTGGTGATATTGTCGACGGCAGGGCCGGATAATATCGGGTGCGTGGCGTAGGCGACGACGCGCTTGGCACCGTGATCTTTCAGCGCTTCACCGGCTTTGCACAGCGTACCGGCGGTGTCGATCATGTCGTCGACAACCACGCAGGTACGGCCTTCAATTTCACCGATAATGTGCATCACCTGGGCTTGGTTAGCCTGAGGGCGGCGTTTGTCGATGATGGCCAGATCGGCATTAAGCTGTTTAGCGATGGCGCGGGCACGCACAACGCCGCCGACATCGGGGGATACGACGACCAGATCGCTGTAGTTCTGACGCTCGATGTCGTCGAGCAGAATCGGCGAGCCATAGACGTTATCGACCGGTACGTCGAAGAAGCCCTGGATCTGATCGGCGTGCAGATCCATGGTCATGACGCGATCAACCCCGGCCTTGACCATGATGTCGGCGACCACTTTGGCCGAGATGGGCACCCGTGCCGAACGCACTCGGCGGTCCTGGCGGGCATAGCCAAAGTAGGGCAGCACGGCCGTGATGCGAGTGGCTGAGGCGCGCCGCAGGGCGTCGACCATCAGGATCAGCTCCATCAAGTTGTCGTTAGTCGGCGCACAGGTGGACTGCAGGATGAAGACATCCTTACCGCGCACGTTCTCATTGATCTCGACCGCGATTTCACCGTCGCTGAATTGGCCCACCGTGGCGTTACCCATACGGCTGTCCAAGCTCTCGGCAATTTTTTGAGCGAGTTCGGGATTGGCGTTCCCGGCGAAAACCATCAGTTTTGACACGCGCAGCCACCTTTGCAGTGTTGGGGTTCAGGGAGGAAAACGCAGGTCAGCGTTAGGCTGGCTGGGGTACCAGGACTCGAACCTGGGAATGCCGATACCAAAAACCGGTGCCTTACCACTTGGCTATACCCCAGTAATGACCTAATGCGATGACCGGGCGATTCAGCAGCCCAAAGCATCATGTAGAGGAGAGGTGTTGAGTCCGCGAGCTACCCAGGCGGAGCCATGATGGCCCGCTGCTTCGGCAACTGCGTGTGCCGTCTGCGCATCTTCGAATGCTGCAAACACACAGGCGCCCGTGCCGGTTAACCGGCTTGGTGCATGCTGTGATAGCCAGTCTAGGGCTTGTGCAATGGCTGGATAGTGCTGTTTGACCACCGCTTCACAGTCATTGCGCCACTCCGACGCTCCCCCCTGCAGTGCGCGCGCCATAGTAATGGGGCGGCTGTCGCGTGTCAATTGCGGGTCCTGGAATACTGCCTGTGTCGAGACGCTGACACCGGGGTGAATGATCACAAACCAGGGGGTGTCGAGACCCACCGGGGTGAGCTGTTCACCAACGCCCTCGGCCCAGGCGGTGTGGCCATGAACAAAGACAGGGACGTCAGCGCCTAGCTGAAGCCCAAGTGCGGCGAGTTCGTCAAGCGAGAACCCAAGCTGCCAGATCGTGTTGAGGCCAACGAGTGTCGTGGCCGCATCGGAACTACCGCCGCCCAGTCCACCGCCCATGGGCAACGTTTTGTCCAGGGTCAGCGTGGCACCCAGGCGGGTGCCGCTCACCTTTTGTAACAGCTGGGCAGCTCTTACGATCAGGTTGTCATCGGCGGCGACGCCAGGCATGCGGCTAGTCAGTTGAATTACGCCGTCATCGCGGGAGGTGATGGTTAGCTGGTCGCATAAATCAATAATCTGAAACAGCGTTTGCAGACGATGGTAGCCGTCCTCACGGCGACCTGTAATATGTAGAAGCCGATTCAGCTTGGCGGGCGCAGGCAGCGTCAGGGTTGTCATAATGCTTGGCTTACTGGCCTTCTTCGTCTGTGGAGCGCCATTCGTTAACGACCAGCGTGATGCGGATATCGTCGTAGTTCATCACCAGGCGGCGCGGTAGCCACATGCCTTCGAATCGCTCCCAGTCGCGATAATCGATTTCCCAGCCGGCCTGGACCAAATGACTGGGGAAGCCGAATTCGTCGGTTTCCATCTGGTAGTTATCATTACCGCCGGGCAGGCCACGTACCCAGTCGGGCATGGCGCTGACAGGCAGTGCCCAGCCTAATTGTTCTTCCATGAGGGCTTCGGGGGTTTCGGCCTCGAAGCGGCCTTCGCTGTTGGACAAGGTAAAGCGCCCCTCGCGTCCTTCCAGCACGTTACGTCCACCGCCAAAAGGACCGCTGATCAGCATGCGGAAATAATGTGGGTGCTGGTTCCAGTCGAGGTTGGCGCTGGTGCTTTCATCAGGGGTGCGCAACCCGGCCTTGCCAACCAGCGTCCAGGTGTCAAAGTCATTGACCCGGTCTTCCTGGGCGTCCCAGTCACCGGCTTGACGGCTGCCTTCGTCCTGGGGGACTTGAGTGGCGCACCCGGCGAGCAATAATGCCGCTGCACAGGCCACAAGCCTCGATGCCCGGCGCAAGGGATGGGGCGGTATACAGGTGGAAGCAATAGTGGGCATGTCGGACTCCTTGTCAGTTCATCGGTCAACGGCTGTCGCGAGAGGGTAAGCGCCGGAGATGTTTTAGAGGTCGTTTGCTGGGTCGAGTTCGGGATAACGCTGTATTAATCCATCAATCGTCGGATGGTCCTGGGTGCGTTGCTGTACATCACGGATGATTTGGCGTGCTTCTTCGCTGCGCCCCAAGGCATGCAGCACCTCGGCAAGATGGCCGGCAATTTCTTGGTCGGGCATGCGCGCATAGGCTTTTTCGAGCCAGGGGAGGGCTTTCTCTGCATCGCCCAGGCGGTAATACACCCAGCCAAGGCTGTCGAGTACCGCGGGGTTGTCGCCGTCAAGCGCATAGGCGCGCTCAATCAACTCGCGGGCTTCTTCCAGACGACCGGGAAGATCGAGATCCGCCAGGGTATATCCCAGCGCATTCAGCGCCACGGCATTGTCGGGTTCGATGCGAAGCACATGGCGCAGGTCTTCCTCCATTTGTTCAACATCGCCCATCTCCCAGGCGCGCATCGCGCGGAAGTAAAGTAGGTCGGTATCGTCTGGCGTGCGTGCCAACTCACGGGTAAGAAGAGTGTCGGCATCATTGGTGCGGCCCACTTCGTCGAGTAGTTGCACTTCCAGTTTGACCAGTTCGCTGAAGTAATCGTCGTGACGCATGCGTTCGACACGTAAAAAAGCACGTGCGTCGATGAGCCGGTCGTCATCAATGAGCATTTGCGCCGCCGTGGCGCGAGCGGGCAGGAATTCCTCACCGCTGTCGACCTGCCTGTAGTAAAGCAGTGCGTTGTCGGTATCGCCTTTAGACTGGGCAATCACGCCCAGTAAATAGTAGGCCAGGTTGGGTGTGTCATCCCGGCCCATTAGTGGCTGAAGAAGCCGCTGTGCGGGGTCGGGGTGGCCCTCATCCAGATAGAGCTGGGCAAGGGCGACCCGTAACGCATCGCTGCCTGTGTGTCGATCGAGCAGGGCGTCGGTCTGCTGTTGGGCCGCATCAAGGTTGTCGAGTCGAATCTCGGCCTGAGCCAACAGTAATAAAAAGCGCACATCATCGGGGTTTTCCTGCAGGCCTTGGCGGGCAACCTGGCGGGCTTGGCCGGGGTTGCCGGTTTCAAACGCCAGTTGGCCTTCTACCAGCAGCAAGGAGGGACGCTCGCTCAAGCCTGAGGCCTGGTCAAGATAGTCACGAGCTTGTTCAGTGCGCCCGAGTGCCGCTTCCCAGAGCGCCGCCGCTAGCAGGGCATCGGCTTGTTGTGCCGGGTCACTGAACGAGGCCTGATTCAAATGCTCGACAAGGCGGCTTAGCAGCCGGTTGAGAGGGCCCTGTTCGGCGATGGCGGTTTCGGCGAAACCGGTGAGTTCGCCATCCTGATTCGCCTCACTCAAGGCCAGACGGCGCTCCAGGCTTGCCATCCAATTGCCCTGCTGCAGCGAAAGCGCAGCGAGAAGTCGATTGGGGGTGTCGGCCTCAGGGTTCAGGGTTTGCCAGCTCTGCGCCGCTTCTTCGATCAGGCTTTCGTCGTTGCTGAAACGGGCGGCAAAAGTGGCGCGCTCAGCCAGTGCTTCGGCGCCGTAGCGTCTGGCAGCCTCAAGGTAACCCTGGCTGGCCCGCTTGAAGTCACCGCGCTGCCCGGCAAACTCTGCTTGCAGCAGCGTGCTCAAGCCAGCAGCATCCAGTCCCTGCGTAACAGGCGGGGCGTTATCCATGGGGTCGGCAGTTAATGAAAGCCGCTCGTCGTTGGCATTGGGCGACAATTGGCAGCCACTCACGGATAACGTGATGGTGGCCAGGAAAAATAGTAGCAGACGTAGTGGCATGCGGATCTCAATCAGTTGGCCGAGTGCTCAGCATAGCGGCTTGCCTGCCTGCGGCAAAGTGGTGTGCGCCAGATCATTCTGTGCTGTGATAAGATAGTGCACTTTATCGTGCGGCGTTTAGCCCTCATATCTCTGTCCAGACTTGCCTGAGCAAGCCCAAATTGACGTGAAGACCGACACACTAGCGAAGACGCCTAACCCATGACGCTCCTTGCCCTGGGAATTAATCATCGCACCGCCAGCATCGCCGTGCGCGAACAGGTTGCCTTTACACCGGCGCAGCTCGACCACGCGCTGATGGAGCTGCGTGCCCTCCCGCAAATCAGTGAGGCTGCGGTACTGTCGACCTGCAACCGGACAGAACTGTATTGCGTGACTGACGCGGCAGGCGAAAAAGCCGTCCTTGACTGGCTGAGCCGCTTTCATCAGTTAAAGGTCGATGAGCTGGCCCACTGTGCCTACCACTACCTGGATAATGAGGCGGTTCGCCACCTGATGCGGGTTGCTGTGGGGCTCGATTCCATGGTGCTTGGCGAGCCGCAAATTCTTGGTCAACTCAAAGAAGCCTATCAACAGGCCCGTGAAGCCCAAGGCTTGGGCAGCGAGCTCGAACGGCTATTCCAGCATACGTTTGCCGTGGCCAAACAGGTACGCACAGAAACCGGTATCGGCAAGAACCCTGTGTCAGTCGCTTATGCGGCGGTCAGCATGGCCAGCCGGATTTTTGATGATTTTGGCCGTTCAAAAGCACTGTTGATCGGGGCAGGCGAGACTATTGAACTGGTCGCCCGACACCTCCATGAAGCCGGGGTGCGAAAGCTGACGGTAGCCAACCGGACCCGTGAGCGCGCCGAGCAGGTATCAGCGCCGCTCGGCGGCACGGCGATTACCCTGCCGGAGATCCCGGCGGCGCTGGAAGAAGCGGATATCGTGATTTCCTCCACGGCGTCTCCGCTACCGATTCTAGGCAAGGGAATGGTCGAGCGTGCCCTCAAGAAACGTCGTCATCGCCCGGTGTTCATGGTCGATATTGCCGTGCCTCGGGATATCGAGCCCGAAGTGGGCGACCTCGCCGATGTGTTCCTGTATACCGTTGATGACCTTGAAGAGGTTATTCAGGAAAACCGTCGCCATCGTCAGGTGGCCGCTGATCAGGCGGAGTCACTGATTGAGCATGGCGTTAGCGGCTGGCAGCATGAGCGGCGTATTCGCCATGGTGGCGAGCTTATTCGTGGTTATCGCCGCCATGGGGAGTCGCTGAGGGATACAGCGCGAGATCAGGCCCTTGAGCGGCTGGCGCGTGGCGAGGACCCGACAAAGGTTGTCGAGCGTCTGGCTCACCAACTGGCCAACCGGCTGATGCACCAGCCGACACAAACGCTGCGCGATGCGGCGTCTCAGGAAGATCACGCACTATTGGAAGCCGCACCGCGCCTGTTAATGCCGCCCAAGCCAGCCTTTGAGAAACCCTCGACATCGACGGCCAATCGCCAGAAGGATGATACGCCCGCATGAAAGAAACACTGCGCCAACGTTTAGATAGCTTTGCCGACCGATTTGAAGAGTTGTCGATGCTGTTGTCTGACCCTGAGGTGATCCAGGATCAGCAGCGGTTTCGCGATTACTCCCGCGAATATGCCGAACTTGATGAGCTGGTGGGGGCTTGGCAGCGCTATCGCCGAATCGAAAACGATATTGACGCAGCACAGCAGCTTAGCCAGGACAGCGACCCCGAGATACGCGAACTCGCTGAGATGGAGATCGACGACGGACGTGGGCAGTTGGACGCGTTAGATGCTGAACTCAAGCGACTGCTGGTGCCCAAGGACCCTGATGATGGTCGTGGCGTCTACCTGGAAGTCCGCGCGGGAACGGGCGGCGATGAAGCCTCATTGTTTGCCGGTGACCTGTTTCGCATGTATTCCCGGTATGCAGAAAAGCGCGGTTGGCGCGTGGAAGTGGTGAGTGCCAGCCATGGCGAGCAAGGCGGGTATAAAGAGATTATTTCCCGAGTTAAAGGTGATGGCGTCTACGCCCGGCTGAAATTTGAGTCGGGGGCGCACCGTGTTCAGCGCGTCCCCGCCACCGAATCCCAAGGGCGTATCCATACCTCGGCGTGTACCGTGGCCGTGATGCCCGAAGTCGACGATGTTGGTGATGTGGATATCAATGCCGGTGATCTGCGCGTCGATACCTTCCGCTCAAGCGGGGCGGGCGGTCAGCACGTCAACACTACCGACTCGGCGATTCGCATTACCCACCTGCCATCCGGCGTGGTCGTGGAATGCCAGGAAGAGCGCAGCCAGCATAAAAACCGTGCCAAGGCGATGTCACTGCTGGCGGCCAAATTGAAGCAAAGTGCCCAGGACGCACAGCGCCAGGACCAGGCCGATACCCGCCGCTCGCTGGTGGGCTCGGGGGATCGCAGTGAGCGTATTCGCACCTATAACTTTCCCCAGGGGCGGATTACCGATCATCGCATCAACCTGACACTTTACAAGTTGACCGAAGTGGTTAGCGGCGAGCAGCTCGATGACGTGATCGACCCGCTGGTGCACGAGTATCAGGCGGAGCAGTTATCTGCCCTGCAGGGTGCCTGATGACCCTGGATGTGCTGCTACGAAAGGCAACGGAGCGGCTAGTGCGGGCAGGTTCGCCCAGTGCGCGGCTGGATGCCGAGGTGTTGCTTGGGCATGTTATCCAACGTGACCGCACCTGGCTGTATACCTGGGGGGATAAAGGCTGTTCAACCTGGCAACAGGCGCGATTCGATGCGCTTGTGGCTGCCCGCGCCCAGGGCTATCCCGTGGCCTACTTGACCGGAGAACGCGAATTCTGGGGTCTGCGCCTCATGACATCGCCGGATACACTGATTCCCAGGCCCGATACCGAAACACTGGTGGCGTTGGCGTTAAGCCGCGCGGCACAGCCTCAGGGCCGTTTGCTGGATATCGGTACTGGAACGGGCGCGATTGCCCTGGCGTTTGCCAGTGAACGGCCCGATTGGCAGGTGACCGGCGTCGACCTGCTCCCTGCCGCCGTCGCGCTGGCGCAAAAAAATGCCGCAAAGCTGGGCCTTGGCAATGCCTGTTTCGAGCAAAGTGACTGGTTTAGCGCCTTTGCTGTGCCCCGTGAAACGGCAGCTTTCGATGTGATTGTCGCCAACCCGCCATATATAGCGGCGGATGATCCACATTTGAAACGGGGAGGCGTGCGTTTTGAGCCGGCGTCTGCCCTGGTGGCCGACGCCGATGGCATGGCTGATTTGCTGCATCTCATCGTCACGGCAAAGGCTTACCTGGCCGATTCGGGTTGGCTGATGCTTGAACATGGCCATGATCAAGCCGCCGAACTTCGCGAGGCCATGCGGGTAGCGGGCTATCAAAACGTTGAAACGGTTCGCGACCTCGGAGGCCATGAACGCGTTACGCTAGGCTTTTTAACTACCGCCTGATTCTTCAGTAATGGATCCTGCCATGAAAGCAAAAAACAAAACGCTGGACCGCATCGATTTGAAAATTCTGCGCTGTCTGCAGGAAAACGCGCGAATTTCGTACGTGGATCTGGCCACCGAGGTGGGGCTGTCGACCACTCCTTGCCTGGAGCGGGTCAAGCGTCTTGAAAAAGCCGGTATTATTCGCGGCTATCAAGCGATTCTCGACCCTCAGGCACTCAAGGCGAATTTACTGGTGTTTGTCGAGATAAGTCTGGAAACCCAGTCCCCCGCCGTTTTCGATGAATTCCGACGCGCCGTCGAAAAACTGCCGCAAATTCAGGAATGTCACCTGGTCTCAGGGCAGTTTGATTACATTTTAAAATGCCGTATTCCGGAAATGTCGGCGTATCGCCAGCTGCTTGGTGATGTCGTCCTGACCCTGCCGGGCGTCAAGGAGTCGAAGAGTTACGTGGTCATGGAGGAGGTAAAAGAAAGCTTCAGCCTGCATGTGCCTGAGTTTGAGGAATTCGAGGAAAAGTAGCCCATGATGGATGATCACGCGCTGCTGCGCTATAGCCGCCAGATAATGCTGCCAGAGGTTGATATCGAGGGTCAGGAGCGGCTGATCGATAGCCATGCGCTGATTGTCGGTGCCGGTGGGTTAGGGTCGCCGGCGGCGCTGTACCTGGCGGCGGCGGGGGTCGGGCATATCACGCTGGTCGATGCGGACAGCGTTGAGCTTTCCAATTTGCAGCGTCAAATTGCTCACCAGCAGGCGAGTATCGGTCACAACAAGGCGGATTCAGCCAAGGCCAGTGTGCAGGCGCTCAACCCCGAGTGCCGTGTCATTACGGTTGAGGAGCACGCCCAGGGTGAGCTGCTCGAGCGATTGGTTGCCGCCGCCGATGTGGTGCTTGATTGCACGGATCGCTTTTCCAGCCGTTACGCTATCAATGCCGCTTCGCAAAAAGCCAGGGTGCCGCTGGTATCCGGGGCCGCGATTCGTTTTTCAGGTCAATTGGCGGTATTTGACCCGCGTCTGCCCGAGGCGCCCTGTTACGCCTGTTTGTACCCACCCGATGGGCAGGGCGACGATGCGTTGAGCTGTGCAGAAAGCGGCGTGATGGCTCCCTTGGTCGGCGTGATTGGCTGTTTTCAGGCCGTTGAGGCGTTCAAGCTGCTTAGTGGTGCAGGCAAAGCCCACCAGGGACTGTCGCTTTTCGAGGCGTTAAGCGGACACTGGCGGCACTTTAATGTCCCCAGGGATCCTGCCTGCCCGGTGTGCGCGCCTGCCCATTAAGGGGTATCGGTTTCTTAGCTATTGGCGGCGTCGTCAGCCGGGAAGCTGGCTTTCTGCGGACCCTGTGGCTTTGACGATTCGTTTTTCCCCTTGCTGTTGAAGTCCTTCGGCGGTTGCGATGAAAAGACACTGTTGAAAATGTCGTTATCCGGATTCATGTCGATGCTGCCATGAAAGACGCTGCCGTCCTCCAGAACGAGGCAGGGAGTGGTGAGGGTGCCGGTCACGTGCGCCCCGTCATGAACCGTTATCTTATGCAGGGCAACCAGGTTGCCGTCCACGCTACCCGAAACACGCAAGGTATGCGCGTAGACATCGCCACTGAGGCTGCCATTTTTGCCCAGTGTCACCGTGTGTTGTTTGCAGGTCACGACGCCAGTGATCTGGCCTTCGATGGTAATGTCTTCGTCGCTGTTGATATCCCCATGAACCTGCGTATTGCTGCCAATGACCGAGGTGCTTTGCCGTGACGCCTTGGGGAGACTGATGGTCTCCTCGGTTTGAGGTATTTCCTGTTGAGCGTCAGTCGTGCTGTGTGGCGCGGTAGGCGGTTTGGTTTTACTGAACATGCGATATACCTGTTGGGGTTGATAGGGGGTGCCAAGGCGTCAATAGCAAAATGATGGCATCGGTTCATGCGATAATATTAATTTACGCTGAACATTGTTAAGTCAAAGCGCAAAGATACCGCGCAACTCGCCTTGTATTCTTGACGTTAGCTTATCAGCTTGGGTCTATAACATTGACGCTGAATGAAGAGCAGGGGCATCGCATCTCATGGGTACTGAAACATGGCTGATTTTGCTTGGCGTTACGGTTATGACGTTGATTATTTTAGATGGCAGGCGTAGAAAACTGAAAAAACGGGCAGCGAGCAGCCATAACGCTTCAAGCGTAAGCGCCCGAACCGATGATGCAGCAATGGTTGATAATGTACAGAGCCTGCCAGCTTTGTCCGGTGTGCTCACGGCGCCTGACGAGTCGCCCCTTCGCGACGGTTGTGTATCGCTTGAGCCCCCACGCAGAGAGGGAAGCTATCTGGGCGCCGCGACGCAGATAGCAGGCAACATCATTGCCAATGAAGGCGTGTCGATTAAAGGGCGCGTTGTGGGGGCTGTGATTGCCAGGCATCAACTGATCCAGTTGAGCGCCAGTAGCGTGGTCAGCGCTGACCTGGAGGGAGGGCATGTGTGTATAGACGGCTACCTTGACGGTGATGTCCATGCCAGTGATCGATTGACACTGATGCCGAGTGCCAACGTGCGTGGTGCGATGTCAACGAACCGCTTTGAATGCCATTCAGGTGCCAAGGTCACAGGTACCGTCGCAGCCTGTCAGCCCACGGGTAGATGACCATAAAAAAGCCCGCTTGGTAGCGGGCGCGACGTCAGTGTGATCAACGTCAAAGGGAACCTATCCAAACGTAGTTAGCAACTACCCGTGGATCGGTCAGGGGACTTTGGGGTCGGCACTAGAGACGGATCAGGTAGTCAAAGGCGCCCAGTGATGCCTTGGCGCCTTCGCCCATGGCAATGACGATCTGTTTGTAAGGTACGGTGGTGACGTCCCCGGCGGCAAAAATGCCCGGTACTGATGTCATGCCATGTGCATCGACAATGATTTCGCCGCGCGGGCTCATCTCGATGGGCGAGTCTTTCAGCCATTCGGTGTTGGGTACCAGGCCAATCTGCACAAAAATACCTTCCAGCGCGACGTGCTTGATTTCGTCGTTGGTGCGGTCCTTGTAGGTCAAGCCATTCACGCGGCTGCCATCGCCGATCACTTCGGTGGTCTGGGCGTTGAGGATAATATCCACGTTGGGCAGGCTCTTGAGCTTTTTCTGCAGGACAGCGTCGGCGCGCATTTCGCCCATGAACTCGATCAGCGTCACGTGCCCGACAATGCCTGCCAGGTCAATCGCGGCCTCTACGCCAGAGTTGCCGCCGCCGATCACGGCGACATGCTTGCCCTTGAAAAGCGGACCATCGCAGTGAGGGCAGTACGCCACGCCTTTGTTACGGTAGGTCTGTTCACCGGGCACGTTCATTTCACGCCAGCGCGCGCCAGTGGCCAGTACCAGGGTCTTGCTTTTAAGCGTGGCACCGGACGCCAGTATCACTTCGTGAAGGCCGCCTTCGGTATCGGCAGCTTTGAGCGAGTTGGCGCGCTGCAGGTTCATCACGTCCACTTCATAGTCCTTGACGTGTTCTTCAAGCGCGCTGACCAGCTTGGGTCCTTCGGTGTGCGATACCGAGATAAAGTTCTCGATGCCCATGGTGTCGGCCACCTGACCGCCGAACCGTTCGGCAGCAATGCCGGTATTGATGCCTTTGCGTGCCGAATAAATGGCCGCGGCGGCGCCGGCGGGACCACCGCCAATCACCAGGGTGTCAAAGGCGGCTTTTTCGCTGAGCTTTTTGGCCTCGCGCTCGATGGCACCGGTATCCACCTTGGCAAGAATTTGATCAAGGGTCATGCGGCCTTGATCAAAGGGTTTGCCATTGAGGTAGATGCTGGGCACCGACATGATCTCACGGTTTTCCACCTCGTCCTGGAACAGCGCGCCGTCGATGGCAACGTGGCGAATGTTGGGGTTGAAAATCGCCATCAGGTTGAGTGCCTGAACAACATCGGGGCAGTTCTGGCAAGACAGGGAATAGTAGGTTTCAAATACCAGTTCCTGATCAAGCGCACGGATCTGGTCGAGTACATCCTCACTGGTCTTGGGCGGGTGACCACCAACCTGCAGTAAAGCCAGCACGAGAGAGGTGAACTCGTGGCCCATGGGAATGCCAGCAAACACGACGCCAGTGTCTTCGCCGGGCCGGGTAATGGCAAAAGACGGTGTGCGCGGATTGTCGCCTTCCGTTGACAGGGTGATCTTGTCGCTCAAGCCGCTAATCTCTTGTAGCAGGCTGAGCAATTCCTTTGATTTATCTTCGTCATCCAGCGAGGCGACAAGCTCAAGTGGATGCGTCACTTTCTCCAAATACGCTTTTAGCTGATCTTTTAAATTGGCGTCGAGCATGATCGAAACAACCTCTTGGCTGGCAAAGGTGTGTGACGGCAACTGGGTCGTCGTTTCAGGGGGATCAGACAACGGCACCCGGGTGATGCCCGGGTGCCTGTTGAAAACTAGCGCGTTGCGGTGCCGTTAATTGGGTTAGATCTTGCCGACCAGATCCAGCGATGGTGCGAGGGTCTCTTCGCCTTCTTTCCACTTGGCAGGGCAGACTTCGTTCGGGTTGGCGCGAACGTATTGAGCCGCTTTCACCTTGCGCAGAAGTTCTTCGGCGTTGCGGCCAATGTTGCCGGCATTGATTTCAACGATTTGAATCTTGCCGTCGGGGTCGACAACGAAGGTGCCGCGCTCGGCGAGACCCGCGTCTTCAATCAAAACGTCAAAGTTGCGTGAAATGCGCAGCGTCGGGTCGGCAATCATTGGGAATTGCAGTTTGCCGATCGTCTCTGAACTATCGTGCCAGGCTTTGTGAGTAAAGTGCGTATCAGTTGAGACGCTGTAAATTTCGACACCCAGCTTTTTAAACTCTTCATAGTTGTCTGCCAGGTCGCCAAGCTCAGTGGGGCAGACAAAGGTAAAGTCAGCTGGGTAGAAAAAGAAGATGCTCCACTGGCCTTGTAGATCGGCATCAGAAACGTCAACGAACTCTCCGTTCAAGTAAGCGGTTGCGTTGAAAGGTTTAACTTCAGAATTGATCAAAGACATTCAGAACATCTCCATTGGCAGCGAATGACAGTAAAATAACTTGCTTATTAGACTAAGGATTAAGTCATGTCTAATAAAATTGGGAAAAAACATCGGTTAGATAGAAAAAAACTATTAAAGGCACCACCATTCATCAAGGTGATGTGTTGCGCTACGCTGGAGGTGGGCCGACTACCTGCGGAAATAATACTTTTCTCAATCGTCTTGCGATAGCGGGCTCCGCGTCGCAAAATTCGCACGGTCAGTCGCGCAGTGGCGAACGGGTAAGGTCAAGAACCTTACTTGAGTTTATCGTTAGTTTCACTAAGGAGCAGGTTAATGGGGAACATCCACAAACTTTCCAGGGCCGTTGCGGCCATTTCACTTGCCGCAGCGGCAACCACCGTTAATGCCGATGAAGTCCGGGTTTACAATTGGTCCGACTATATTGCACCCGATACATTGGAAAAATTCACGGAACGCACGGGCATTGACGTCACGTACGACGTGTTTGACAGCAACGAAATACTGGATGCGGCATTGCTTTCGGGCCGGTCCGGCTACGATGTGGTGGTACCGTCTACCTACTACCTCACGCGGCAGATGAAAGCCGATGTTTATCAACCGCTGGATCACGACAAGATTCCCAATTTAAAGCACTTGAACCCGGCATTGATGGAGAACCTGGAAGCGGTTGATCCAGGCAGTGAGTACTCGGTGCCTTATATGTGGGGTACCAACGGGATCGGCTATAATGTTGATCGCGTCAAAGAAATCCTGGGTGAGGATGCCCCGGTCGACAGCTGGGCCTTGCTTTTTGACCCTGAGATTACCGGACAACTCAGCGAGGCAGGTTGCGGGCTGTCAATGCTGGATTCCGGCGATGAAATGCTCTCGCCCGCGATGGTATATCTGGGCTTGGACCCCACAAATGAAAGCCGTGAAGACCTTGAGGCGGCAGGTGAGTTACTTGCTAAAGTACGTGATGACATAACCTACTTCCACTCGTCTCGCTATGTGTCGGATCTGGCCAACGGTGATATTTGTGTCGCGGCCGGTTACTCAGGTGATATTTTCCAGGCGGCCGACCGGGCAGAAGAAGCCGGGCGTGACTTTGAAATTGCCTACAGCATTCCCAAAGAAGGCGCGGCACTCTGGTTTGACATGATGGCGATTCCCGCTGATGCGCCCAATCCTGATAACGCCCATGCCTTTATCAACTTTATTCTCGACCCGCAAATCGCCGCCGAAATAACCGAGTACGTGCGGTATGCCAACCCTAACGCTGCGGCGGATGAATACCTTTCTGATGAGATTCTCAACGATCCCGCCATCTACCCTGATACCGACGTGATGGATAACCTCTACGTGCAGGTTGAAAAGCCTCAGGACATCCAGCGCGCTCGCACTCGCATCTGGAACCGCGTAAAATCCGGCCGTTAAGATACGTTCATCCGACGGCGAGCCCAGGCATCTACACGATTGGCCTGGGCTCGCTGTTCGTTTTTTGATTGCCCGTTGTCTACGGGCCTTTTCATGGGAGTGGCGAATGGTGACCACGCCGCTATCGAACGACGCGTCATCCAATCTTCCTGCCAATGCGGCTGCTATGCGTGCCCTGGGCAAAGCCCCTCGGTTTGCGGATGACATCGTGTTGGAGGTGAAGCGGTTAAGCAAACGCTTTGATGATGCCCTGGCGGTAGATGACGTCAATCTGCAGGTAAAGCGCGGTGAGATTTTTGCCCTGCTGGGGGGGTCCGGCTCTGGCAAGTCGACGTTGCTACGCATGTTGGCGGGGTTTGAAACACCCACCGAGGGACGTATCTTGCTGGGCGGCGACGATATTACCGCCGTGCCGCCGCACAAGCGGCCCATCAACATGATGTTTCAATCCTATGCGCTGTTTCCGCACTTGACCGTGGCCCAGAACATCGCATTCGGGCTAAAGCAGGACAAACTGCCAAAGGCAGATATTGAGGCGCGGGTCGCGCACATGCTCAAGCTGGTGCACATGGAGCGTTTTGCCAAGCGTAAGCCACACCAGCTTTCCGGTGGCCAGCGCCAGCGTGTGGCGCTTGCGCGCTCGCTGGCCAAACGTCCCAAGCTGCTGCTGCTTGATGAGCCGATGGGGGCGCTGGACAAGAAGCTGCGTACCGAAATGCAGCTGGAAGTGGTCGAGATCATTGAGCAAGTCGGGGTGACGTGCATCATGGTCACCCACGATCAGGAAGAAGCCATGACCATGGCCGACCGGGTGGCGATCATGGCCGACGGATGGATCGAGCAGGTGGGCTCACCGATCGATGTCTATGAAAGCCCGGTCAGCCGCATGGTGGCCGAATTTGTAGGCACCGTAAACTTGTTCGAGGGGGAAATCGTCGAGGACGCTGCGGACCACTGCAAAATTGTGTCACCAGTGCTTGAACGGCCGATTTATATCGACCACGGGATCACCACCCAGGCCGTGGACCGGCGGGTGTGGGCCGCGCTTAGGCCGGAGAAGATCTGGCTGACCCGCGAGTGCCCATCCGCCCCCCATAACTGGAGCGAAGGCAAGGTGGAAGATATCGCCTATTTGGGCGGCTTTTCGCTTTATTACGTGCGCACCCCCAGTGGTCAGCTCATCAAGGTCAGTATGGCCAATACCGAGCGTCGTGGCGACCGACCTACCTGGGAAGATCAAGTGTACGTGTACTGGGAAGATCATAGCGCCATGGTGCTGAACCGTTAGCATGGGCACCTTACTCGTCTATGAAAAGCGCCTTTTGCGGTGGGCGCTCAGGAGATCGCCTAAATGATGCCTGCTCGATTTTCCGCCATGCTAAAGCGCCTGCAACTGGGACGGCGTGCGGTGATTGCATTGCCCCTTCTGTGGCTGACGCTATTCTTTCTGCTGCCCTTTGCGTTGGTGCTGAAAATCAGTTTCTCTGAGGCCGCCATCGCGGTGCCGCCGTACGGGCCCCTGGTTGAGGTGGTCGACCAAACCCTGAATATTGCGCTCAACCTGGGAAATTATCTTTTTCTGGCATCGGATTCGCTGTATGTGGCGGCGTATTGGGGGTCGCTGAAAACCGCCTTCATCTCGACCCTGGCCTGCCTGTTGATCGGTTACCCCATGGCCTATGCCATGGCGCGAGCGAGTGCCCGTTGGCAGATGATTTTATTGCTGCTGGTGATGCTGCCATCCTGGACATCGTTTCTGATCCGGATCTACGCCTGGATGGGCATCCTCAGCAACAGCGGCTTACTGAATAACCTGCTGATAGGCATGGGGCTGATCGACTCCCCCTTGCGTATGATGAATACCCAGTTTGCGGTGATTATCGGGATTGTCTATGCCTACCTGCCATTCATGGTGCTACCGCTCTATGCTCACTTGACCCGGCTGGATAATGCATTGCTCGAGGCAGCATCAGACCTGGGGTCGCGCAAGTTGAATACCTTCATCAAGATCACGTTGCCCCTGTCGATGGGCGGCATTATTGCTGGCTCCATGCTGGTGTTCATTCCTGCCGTGGGCGAGTTTGTGATCCCTGAACTGCTGGGCGGCCCGGATACCTTGATGATTGGCAAGATACTGTGGCAGGAGTTCTTCAACAATCGCGATTGGCCCGTGGCCTCGGCGCTTGCCATGGTCATGTTGCTGCTGCTGTTGATCCCCATTGTCTGGTTCCACCGTCATCAGTCTCGGGAGTTGAACGAATGAGCCTTGCCAAGCCACGTCTCCGTTTTAGCAGCGTCATGCTGGTCCTGGGGCTGCTCTTTCTGTATGTGCCGATGCTGGTGCTGGTGGTGTACTCGTTCAACGCCTCCCAACTGGTGACGGTATGGGCGGGGTTTTCTACCCAATGGTATGGGGAGCTGTTTCGCGATGAGCAAATCCTTTCAGCCATATGGATGAGCCTGCGCATTGCCTTTTTCTCCGCCAGCATGGCGGTATGCCTGGGGACCATCGCGGCGTTTGTGATGACTCGTTATGGGCAATTTCGCGGCAAAACGGCGCTTTCGACCATGATAACGGCCCCCTTGGTAATGCCTGAAGTGATCACCGGGCTGTCGCTATTACTGCTGTTCGTGCAAATGGCCCAGATCACGGGCTGGCCTGCCGACCGGGGGATGGCGACCATCTGGATTGCGCATACCACCTTCTGCAGTGCTTACGTCGCCGTGGTGGTGGCAGCTCGCCTGCGTGAGATTGATCGGTCTATCGAGGAGGCCGCGATGGACCTGGGGTCGCCGCCGATGAAAACCTTTTTTTGTGTAACGCTGCCGGTAATTGCACCAGCGTTGGTGGCAGGTTGGCTGTTGGCCTTTACGCTGTCGCTGGATGATCTGGTGATTGCCAGCTTTGTATCGGGGCCTGGGGCCAATACGCTGCCAATGGTGGTGTTTTCATCGGTGCGAATGGGCGTATCGCCAAAAATTAATGCGCTGGCAACGCTGATCATTTTAGCGGTATCCCTGGCAACGCTGCTGGCGTGGTATATCATGCGTCGCAACGAGGCCAAGCGACAACAGGTGTTGAAAGCATCAGGTTAGAGCACATCGTCATCGCTGCCCAGACTGACGCTTTCCAGTTCGCCGGTGACCAGCGATACCTCGATAGCCAACTGGATGGGCGCGCAGCACTGGTGGCAATCCTCCCAGGTAACATGACTGCCCTGTGAAGGATCAATCAATAGTGTTAACAAGGTATCGCAGTAGGGGCAGAAGGCGTCATACTCTACTAAGGTATCTTCTTGCATGGTGCGATCCTTTTGCAATTGACACTTAAGTGTAGCAGCCGTGTCATCGAGAGGCATTGCCGTATGCAATCAGTTAGGCTAAACGCCGTTTTATAACGCAATGGAGAGCAGCGATGAAGTTACGACAGTTGGCCATAGCGGCCTTGGTGGCCTTGCCGGTAACCGCATGGGCGGAAACACCCAACATAACGCCCGGGTCGTGGGAATTTGTCAGCACCACCACCGTGACCGGCGACATGCCGATTCCTGACCAGACCGATACCGAACAGCAGTGCATCACCCAGGAAGATCTGGACGATGCCGATTTGGGCTTTATTGAAGAAGAGGAAGGCTGCGAGTTGCTCAATCAGGACACCAGTGCTGACGGCCTTTCCTACAGCATGGTATGCCGGGCTGACGGCGGCGAAGCCAATATCGATGGTGATATGCAGTTCATGGGGGAGCGCATCGAAGGGTCTGTCGATATCATGACGCAATCGCCCATGGGCGAGCTGAACATGCAAACCCAGATAGAAGGTCAGCGCTTAGGCGATTGTTGAGCTTAGTCTGACGCGACATGCCAAAGAGGGCGCGCCGCTGAGGCGCGCCCTCTTTGTTTATTGGAAAAGGGTTATTGGAAAAGGGTTATTGGAAACTGTTATTGCCAACCGAAATACAGGGGCACGCCTTGGCTAACGTTCCGATGTCGATTGAGCGATTTCATGCTCCAGTCGACGTTTGACCGCCCCAGGCGAGCCACTGTGTCGAGACAGTAAATCGTAGGCGACCGGCACCACAAACAGCGTGAACAGCGTGGCAGCTCCCACTCCAGCCATGATGACAATACCGATCACATAGCGCGACTCGGAGCCCGGGCCGCTCGATACGATCAGGGGAACTGCTCCTGCCATGGTGGTGATGGCGGTCATTAAAATGGGCCGCAGGCGGGTGACAGAGGCTTCGATGAGGGCGTCACGGAAAGCCTTGCCTTCATCGCGCAACTGATTGGCGAACTCGACGATCAGTATGCCGTTTTTAGCGGCGAGTCCAATCAGCAGTACCAGCCCCACCTGGCTATAAATATTCAGCGATTGGCCGGTTAACCACAGCGCCAACAAGGCGCCGCTCATGGCAAGCGGTACCGTGAGCATGATGACCAGGGGGTGAATGAAGCTTTCAAACTGAGCGGCCAATACCAGAAAGACCACCAGTGCGCCCAGCACCAGAAGGAAAGTGGTCGCGCCGCTGGCGTCCTGGAAATCCCTGGATGCTCCGGCGACGTTGGTCTGCGCTTCTTCAGGCAGCAGCGTATCCGCGCTTTGTTCAAGGTAGGTAAGGGCTTCTCCCAATGGGTAGCCATCCGCCAGGTTGGCTTCGATGGTGATCGAGCGCACGCGATCGAAACGGTTAAGCGTACTGGCCCCTGCCGCGTCGCTTAAGGTCACAAGACTCGCCAGGGGAATAAGCTCGCCCGAGCGCCGTGAACGGACCTGAATGTTATCCAGCGAGCGGGGGCTGTTCTGGCTGGCGCGATCGCCTTCAACGATGACATCGTATTCTTCACCGTTATCGACATAGCGGGTGACGTTGCGCCCACCCAGCAGCACTTCCAGCGTGCGACCGATCTCGCTGACCGTGACCCCCAGAGCGGCGGCTCGCTGCTCGTCTATCTCCACGTTGAGTTGCGGTTGCGTCTCATCGTAGTTGCTTTCGATGGCGCGAATGCGTGGGTTATCGTCGCGGATATGATCAATCAGTCGGTCGCGCCACTCGGCCAGTTCTTCGTAGGTGCCCCCGCCGAGTACAAACTGTACGGGCTTTTGCGTACGCTGGCCGAAGCCTTGACGCATGACCGGAAATGCCTGGACGCCGGGTAAGGTGTTCAGCTCAGCGCGAACATCGTCCATGATTGCCCAAGCGCTACGGCGACTGCCCCAGTCGGCCATATTGACGATGATGAAACCGCTGTTGAAGTTTTCAATATTGCCGTAGCCGCGAGGCGCACGAACGACAATCCGTTCCAGCTCACCGCTGTCGACCATTGGCGTCAAGCGGGCTTCTATCTCATCCATGTAATCCATCATGTAGTCAAAGGTGGCGCCTTCGGGCCCGTTGACCAGCACGATGAAGTTACCCCGATCTTCCTGGGGGGTGTACTCGTTGGGCAATAGTTGACTTAACCAGGCGGTCAGCGCAACCAGTAGCCCAAAGACGGCGATTACCCAACTGCGTCTTGCGAGCAGCACTTCGAGCAAGGAACGGTAATGGTGTTGGGCGCTACGCATGATGCGTTGCACGCGTTGGGAAAGGCGGCTGTCGTGCATGCGCGGCGAGAGTATTTTAGACGCCATCATCGGTGTCAATGTTAGTGCCAGCAACGTGGAGATGGCGACCGCTGCGGCCATGGTGAGGGCAAACTCGGAAAATAACCGCCCAATATCGCCCTGCAGCATGCTGAGCGGCACAAAGACGGCGATCAACACCAGTGTGGTGGCAATGACCGCAAAGGCGATCTGGCGGGTGCCACGAAACGCGGCCACCAGCGGTGTTTCGCCTTCGTCATGCATGCGCCGGTTGATGTTTTCCAGGACGACAATGGCGTCATCGACAATCAACCCGATCGCCAGCACCAGTGCCAGCAGGGTCAGCAGGTTAATGGTAAAGTTCATGACCGCCAGCGCAGTAAAGGCACCAATGATGGCGATCGGCACCGTAACCGCCGGGACCAGCGTGGTACGCAGGTTGCCCAAAAACAGGAACATGACCACAATAACCAATACCATCGAGATCAATAACGTCAACACGACCTGCTTGATGGCCCCCGAGACGAACACCGACGCGTCGTAGTTCAAACTGAGTGACATGCCATCGGGAAGCGTCGATTGCAGCTGCGCAAGCTCTTGGCGCACCGCGTCTGAAAGTTCAACGACGTTGGCGGTCGACTGCATGATCATGCCAAGCCCGACCATGGGAACGCCGTTGGCGCGGAAGACCGTGCGGTCCTCTACGGAGCCGACCTCGACGTCGGCGACGTCTCCAAGGCGGACCAGGTAGCCATCGTCGCCTTCGACAAGCGGGAGTGCCTGAAAGTCATCGGCGGTTTCAAAGGTGCGCGGTAAGCGAACGATGAATTGGCGATCCTCGGATTCAATGGCACCGGCGGGGAGCTCGACGTTTTCGGCCCGTAATGAATCTTCAATATCGCTGACGGTTAAGTTCCGTGCCGCCATGGCGTTGCGGTCAATCCAGATGCGCATGGCATAGTCACGGCCACCGCCCACGCGCACCCTGGCCACTCCCGGTTGTACCGAAAGGCTATCCACCAGAAAGCGGTTGGCATAGTCGGTAAGCTCGGTGATCGAGTAGCCATCTCCCGAAAGGCTTAGCCATACCACGACTTCCTCGCTGCTATCGGCTTTGCTTACCTCGGGGTTCTCGGCATCGTCGGGCAGGTTGCGCAACGCGCCGCCTATCCGGTCGCGCACGTCGTTGGCTGCCGCGTTGATATCCATGGTCAGGGCAAATTCGATATCAATACGTGAGCGGCCGTCCTCACTTTCGGAGGTGATCAGTTCGATTCCTTCCACCCCGGCGATGCGGTCTTCAAGCACCTGGGTAATGCGTGTTTCAACGACGCTTGCCGAGGCCCCGGGGTAGCGGGTATCAATACTCACGATCGGAGGATCCACGGTGGGGTATTCCTGAAGCGGCAAGCGATCAAGTGCCAGGAGGCCAAAGGCAATGATCAATGCCGCCATCACCACCGCCAGGACAGGGCGTTGAACCGATATGTCCGATAAGCGCATTAGCGATCAGCCTCAAGTAACTCGCGTACACTGGTATCCTCGTCAATCAGGCCCATCAGCCTCACCGCTTGACCATCCCTGGCTCGCTGCAGGCCATGCACCACGACGATGTCATTGGCCGCTAGCCCTTCGTTAATTTCCACTTCGCCTGCCCGACGCTCGCCCAATTCGACGCTCTGCTGGCGAAGCCGAGGAGTGCTCTCGTGATCGTCGATCAGCATCACAAAGTGGCGATTACCATTGGGTTGGACAGCTGCTTCGGGGACGACCACGCTTTGTCGGGGCTGCTGGCGAACTACGATTTCCATTAGCATGCCTGGACGTAGCCGTTCATCCGGATTGTCGATTTCCGCGCGAATGCCAATGCTGCGTGTTACCGGGTCGACGCGCGTCCCCAGGCTGGCAATTTCACCGTTGAAAACCTCGTCTGGATAGGCGGCGGTGGTGGCGCTGAGCGATAACCCAGGCGCAAGTCGGCTGAGGTAGGTTTCAGGGACACTGAAATCCAGCTTCATGACGTCCAGTTTGTCAAGCGTGACCAGCTCCATACCCGGTGTCACCAATGCACCAGGGCTCAAATTGCGTATGCCGACACGGCCACTGAACGGGGCGGTTAGTCGATAATCCGCAAGACGTGCACGTAATGCCGCAATTTCAGCCTCGGCCTGGTCAACGCGCGACTGGTTATCTTCTACGTCAGCGCGAGCTGCCAAATTGCGGTTCTGTAACTCAGAGGCGCGTCCCAGGGCATTAAGCCGCTCGTCTCGAAGCGATTGTGCGACCTTTAAACGTGCCTGCTCTTCAGCGTCCTGCAGGCGAATGAGCGTATCGCCCTCGGTCACACGCTGGCCGTCCTGAAAATTGATGTCGGCAATGGTATCGGTGACGGTGGCCGATAGCGTCACGCTTTCATCGGCGCGTAGCGTACCCAATGCTTCAATGGGGTCAGACCAGGGAGCAAGCATGGCGCGAACACCAATCACGCTGGGCTCGGATTGAGCCAGGCTGGCGATGGGGGCAGTGATGAGCAGTAGCGTGACAGCCAGGCGGCGGCACAATAAAGGCATAAGTCTCTCTGCAATACGTGGACCGCGTGCGCTGACGCCAGGCAGCGGTTTATGTTGTCAATGTCGATAGCTGTTCAATTTTATACAAAAGCTATATTTATTATTTCAATGATACAATAAAAAAGCCTTGAGAGGCTGTTAAAATGCCGCCTTTTTGCCAAGCTTGGAGCGCTAACGAATGACCTACGATGTCGTGATCATTGGGGCTGGTGCGGCAGGCCTGATGTGTGCTGCCCAGGCGGGCTATGCCGGAAAGCGTGTGTTGGTGATTGATCATGCGAAAAAAGCCGGCAAAAAAATCCTGATGTCAGGCGGGGGGCGCTGCAACTTTACCAATCTTGGCACTACGCCACAGCACTTTTACTCGTCAAACCCCTACTTTTGTATTTCGGCGTTAAAACGCTATCGGCCCGAGCATTTTGTCGAGCTGGTAGAGCGTCATGGGATTGACTACGTAGAAAAAACGCCCGGTCAGCTATTCTGTGCGACCTCTGCCAAAGAGATCGTCCGCATGCTGCTCACCGAGTGCGAGTGGGCGGGCGCTGACATACGTCTCAGTACTCAGATCACCCGCGTCGAGGAGCAGGGCAGTGCCATGCGGCTAACGACCTCAATAGGTAGTATCGATGCGGGTGTCGTGGTCGTGGCAAGCGGCGGACTGTCGATTCCGACCATGGGGGCGAGTAGTTTCGGGTACGACCTCGCCCGTCAGTTTGGCCTTGCCGTGCGGCCGACGACGCCAGGTCTTGTACCGTTTACGCTCAGCGATCAGTGGAAAGCCAGGGCCAGCGATCTGTCGGGAGTCAGCTTGCCGGTGACGGTGAGCGCTGGCTCGCAACGTTTTAACGAGCCCATGCTATTTACCCATCGCGGTTTATCCGGCCCTGGCATGTTGCAAGCGTCCAGCGTCTGGGCACCCGGCGAGGCGATTGAAATTGATTTATTACCGCAGCAGGATGCCAAAGCGTTGCTGCACCATGCCCGCGAGCACACACCTAAGCGCCAGTTGGCCACGTGGTTGATGGATTATTTGCCCAAGCGAGTGGCGCAATCGCTTTGTGACTGGTATCCAGAAGGCCACGACAAGCAACCGCTGGCGCAATACAGCAATACGCAGCTTGAGCGTTGGGCGGCGCGGCTAAATCGTTGGCAGTTGAAACCTGCCGGAACGGAAGGGTGGCGAACGGCGGAGGTGACGATGGGAGGGGTGGATACCCAGGCAATTTCATCCAAGACCTTTGAGGTCAGCGGATTGCCCCAATTGCGATTCATCGGTGAAGTGCTCGATGTGACCGGCGAGCTGGGGGGGTATAACTTTCAGTGGGCCTGGGCCAGCGGGGTAGCCTGCGGCCAGGCTTGCTGACCCAGGCAAACTTTGTCGGCTAGGTGGTCGCTTTGGCAAGCAACTTGAGCTTGCGGAAAAGCATGTAGCCCGCCAGGACTTTACGGCCACCTGCCAGCGCCCCTCGGGGATGACGAGCCAGGCGCAAGGCAATGATACCGCCGACGAAATAAGCAGGTATTTTAAAGCGTTGCCAATTGGAGTCGAGGGGGGATGCCGCCCGCAATAACTGATCACTGTCGACCAGAATATCCACACGCTGCTGCTCCAGCTCGGCTAACAGGTGCGCCTTTCGCTCTGCCCTGGAAAGCGGCTTGGTATCGGCACCTGGTGGCTTAGCGGGGGCGTTGATCGGACTCATTTTTTGCCTCCAGCAAGGCGCGGTCGGCGGCTAATTGGTTCAGCGTTTCTTTCAGCAAGGTGTGCTGTTTCGCTTGGCGAAGCGCTATCACGGCCAATGTAAAGCTGGCTACAATCAATACCAGAGCGCTTCCGCCAATAGCGGCAAGCCGGTAGGTATCCCAGAAAAGTACCACGACCAGTGCCACCAGCGTGGCGACACCAAGCAGTAGCAAAAGCAGACTGGCGCCAGCCAACAACATCAGCACAAGCAGTCGTGAGCGTTCTTCTTCCAGCTCTACTACCGCTAAACGCAAGCGCGTTTCACCGTTGGCGATCAGCGAGTTGAGTAAGCGTTTAGCGGCTGAAAAAACGCGTTGGGTAGGCCCCAAAGCCATTAGCGACGACCGATAAGCATACCGATGATAACGCCGGCCGCTGCACCGATTCCGATGCTGGTCCAGGGGTTTTCGTGGACATAGCGGTCGCAGGCATCAGCCTGGTGTGTCAGGGAATCGCGGGTGTCTTCATAAATACGCTCACCACGCGCTTCCAGGCGCTGACGGGTATCCTTGAGACGCTGTTCGGCGCGGGTGCGCAGGTCGCGCATTTCGCCGCTGGCGTCTTTCGAGGTGGCATTGACCAGTTCTTCGACGGTATCGCTCAGATGGCGCAGATCTTCTTTCAGTTGATCGGCCTGAGCGGTGCTTTCGTTTTGACGTTTAGCCATGATGTCTTCCTTTGACGGTTAATGAACAGCTATCAGCATAGCAGTCGCATAGTCACTGACAAGCGAATTGGCTATCGGTTCAGGCCGCTGGCGCTGAATAACGGGTTTAAACTGAACCCGATGCTCAAGCGATGCACGCGGTGATCGTAGTCAATCAGGCTCTCGCCGTAACCGTAGTAGTACTGCACGTGAGCGCGTAGAGAATTGAAGGCCGGCCAGCTGTAGTCGATTTGCGTTCCCATATTGCCAGCGCTGGGGTTCCCTCGCAGTTGGCCACTGACCTCATGGTTGTCATCGAGTCGTTTGGCGATACGAATGTCGCCGTACCCCATATAGCGGTCAATATCCGGGTTGTCGTCGTCGCCTTCGGATTCGGGAACCCGCCAGTGGGGCGCAAAGGTGACGGCCCAGTCGCCACTTTGAAAGATGCTCTCGAGATAGACTCGGTTCCAACTACGCGAGAATGGGTCCGAACGGCCGTTGGACTGATGGTTGACTGCGATACGGTTGCGGGTGTTTACCCAACCCAAGGCCTCCCACGGTGCATCAATATCAATAAACACTTCTGGCTCGTAATTGGTCTCACGAAACGGCGAAGAGGCTTCTGTATTGAAGGCCTGCCACCAACTACGTTGGGTATAGCCAAAATAGACGTCGCCGTACTCGCCCCATAGTACATTCTCTGCCAGATTGACCTTGGCACTGAACTGGAACTTCAGTTCGGTGCTATCCGGTGAGGCATCTGAGGAGACACTTTTGAAGTTTTCGCGATTCTGTTTTTCATTATAGCTCACCGGAAATAGGTAGTTGGTCCGGTGCGTGGTAATCGAAAAGGGGTTGCGGCTGGATTCCTGTTCCAACTGACGCCGCTCGTTGAGATCTTCAATCGCGACTTCTTCAGGTGGTCGAATATCGCCAGTGTCCGTTTGACCCTCTTCTTCAAGCGCTTCGGCCTGCTGCAGTTGCTGGTGAAGCCGGGAGAGCTCATTGTTAAGCTCGCTAATACGCGCCTCAATATCCTCGCGGGTATTGGCGTGGGAGAAAGCGCTGAAGACGGTCAGGCCGCAAAGTAAAAAGAAGCTTTTTAGACGTCGGTGTCGAATGACCATCGATAACTCACATGGATAGGGTGGGGCACGTGCCTGTGCTTGAGCTGTTCTATCATGCTGACGACGTAAGTCAACTGTTATGATTGCGCCGCGACTGCCAACCCCCGACAATAGCCAAGCTCAATACTGATGCGTTAGCGAGGCATAGCGCTGTGGAGAAATTCGTCTTCCGTTTGGCAATGAAAGGGTTGTTGGTCCTGATGCTACTATTTTGTAGCGTTGCCTTGAAAGCGGCGACGGTGGACGATGTGCCCGACGAAGCCTCTCTCCAGGAACGGCTTGATCAGCTTGAATCTCAGGAAACATTAAACCCTCAGCAGGCGCTGGATCAACAAGCGTTGATCGCCGCATTGGAGGCTTACGAGCGGCTGGATGCCATCGAACAGCAGCTCGCGGAGCTGGAGGAGCGGGTAAGCCAGGCGCCTGATGCGCTGATTGCCGTCGAGCGTGAGCTCGCTGAGACTGAAGATAGCGATGACATGCCATCGATCGATGAGCTCAGCAACTTACCCTTGGCCGCACTGGAATCCGAGCAGGCAGAGGCGCTGACCCAGCTCCAGCAGCTTCAGAGCCAGCTTGCGGAAGTGAATTCGCAATTTCTGACGGCTCAAACGTTGCCCGAACGCGCCCAGCAATCCATGGCCGTCACGCTTGAGCGCATGGAGTCGCTGCGCCGTGACGCCACTGAACGTGAAACACTGCTGGGGGATCGTCAGCTATCCGCCCTGAATGATGCCCGCATGATTCAACTGCGTCTTGAGCGGGCCGTCGCCGATCGTGAGGTGGCTCTTTATCAGCGCCAGCTGAGCGCCAATGGACGGTTGCGTGATCTTGCCCAGCAGCGTCGGGACCTGTTGATGCTGAAAATTGATCAACAGGAGCAGCGGCTTAATTTGCTGCAAAACGTCATAGATAGGGAGCGACGGCTGGCATCAGAACAGGCGATTGCCGATGCTGCCCAGACAGATCCCCTGATCGCGGCTGGACACCCTGTTGTGGTGCAGGCTCAGCAGCGTAACCAATCGCTTAGCCTGGCGTTATTGCAGGCGGGTGAGCGGGATAACAGCCTGGTGCGCGACAATATCGATGCCCAGCGCCAGCTTGAACATGTGCGCCAACTACAGCGTAGTTTGAACGAGCAGATAGAGGCGATTCGCGGCAGCCAGTTGCTGTCACGGATACTACGCGAGCAGCGCCAGTCGTTGCCTAATGTACAACCTCGTCGCGATTTGCAGGATGAGATTGCCGACTTGCGTCTCAAACAGTTCGATCTGGTTCGCCAGCGCGACCAGCTACGTCAGGCTGAGCAGTTGGCCAGGCAACGTCTCAAGGATGCCAATGTCGAACCGACCCCCGCGCTGATCAATACGCTGTCAAGGCTCTACCAGTCACGCCGCGAATTGGTCGATGAGCTTGAAGAGGTCTATGGACGGTTGCTAAGCGCTGCCGTCGAGCTACAGCTTAATCAACAGCAGTTGTTGGCCACTACCCAAGCGTTGCGCAGTACCATTGACGAGCAGTTGTTCTGGGTGGCCAATAGCCGACCACTGGACGTTAACTGGCTCCGGCAGTTACCTCAACATCTACGCATCGAGTGGCAGGAAGGCGAGTGGCGCGCTGCTTTGCCGAATCGCTGGCCGTCACCGGATTGGGAAATGTTGAGCGGTGTTCCTTTTTTTGCCGCTGGACTTTTGCTGGCCGTTCTACGCCGACGGATCAAGAAGCGCCTGGCGACACTACACGGCCAAATTGGACGACTAAAAAGCGACACCCAGCTGCATACGCCCAGAGCCGTTTTTCTGAATGCCTTGCTGGCGATGCCAGGGCCGTTGGCACTGGCGGGAGTGGGGGTGGCACTGGGCGCTACCGAGAGTCTACTGTCGGCGAACCTGGCTCCTGCCTTATTGCAGTTGGCGTTGAGCTGGGTTGTTGTCGCCTGGGGGAGACGGCTGTTGGTGGCGGATGGCGTGGCCGAGCAACACTTTACCTGGTCGCCTGCTTATAACGCCCAACTGCGGCGTTTACTGGCGGGGCTAGGGGTGGCGCTGGTACCGGTGATTGCCATTTCAACACTGGCCGACAATCTTCAGACGCCGCTCGCCCAGCGGCCGGTTGCCATGGGACTGTTAACCTTGGGGCTGCTGGCAATGAGCGTGTGCTTGGCCAGGTTGATCCTGGCCCATGTGCCCATTTTTGGCGTTCGCCTGTTTCGCCTGCTACTCGGCTTGGCCATGTCGGCAGTGCCTATCGTCTTGCTGGGGCTGGTGGTGTGGGGATATGAATACACGGCGCTGAGGCTGGTGGGTCGCTTTGTTGCCACGCTCTACCTACTGGGCCTGTGGGTGGTGGTAGAAGCCACTGTGGTGCGTAGTTTGGCCGTGGCGGCAAGGCGCCTGGCCTATCGGCGTGCACTGGCAAGGCGACGCGCTCAGGTTCAGGAGGGTGCCGAAGGCGGTCTGGAAGTCGTAGAAGAGCCGCCGCTGGACATGGAACAGATCAATACTCAGTCGCTACGCCTTTCCAAACTGATTTTACTGGTTGCCTTCAGTGGCTTGCTGTATCTGGTCTGGGCAGACCTGCTTTCAGTGCTGAGCTATCTGGACCAGGTATCGCTATGGGAGAACGCCGATGGCGAATTGGTCGATAGTGCGCTGTCGATTTCCGACCTGTCGGGTGCCCTGCTGGTGGTGGCACTGACGTTTATTCTGGCACGCAATCTGCCGGGGTTGCTGGAGGTCATGGTGCTTTCCCGCCTGACGTTAAAGCAGGGCAGTGCCTATGCGATCACTTCCTTGCTGTCGTACACCATTGTCGGGACCGGTATCGTGTCGGCCTTGGGCACGCTGGGCGTGTCATGGGACAAATTACAATGGCTGGTAGCGGCCTTGAGTGTGGGCCTGGGGTTTGGGCTGCAGGAGATCTTTGCCAACTTTATCTCCGGTCTGATTATTCTGTTCGAACGCCCCATCCGGATTGGCGATACCATCACCCTGGGTAATCTGCACGGCACGGTGAGCCGTATTCGCATACGTGCGACGACCGTGACCGATTTTGATCGCAAAGAGATCATCATTCCCAATAAAACCTTCGTGACCGATCAATTGATCAACTGGTCGCTCTCCGACAACGTGACCCGCGTGGTGCTGACCTACGGCGTGGTCCATGGCTCAGATCTGGCGACGGTACACCGCTTGTTGCGCCAAGCGGCGGATGAAAATGTCCGTGTGCTTGCCGATCCCGAGCCGCAGGTATTCTGCATGAGCTATGGGCCCCATAGCCTCAACTTTGAACTGCGTATCTTTGTCAACGATCTGCTGGATCGACTGTTTGCCGCCGATGAGATCAATTGCCGGGTGGATGCGCTGTTCCGCGAAGCGGGCGTACGCATTGCCTTTGAGCAAATGGATGTCTGGCTGCACCGGGCGTCGGGGGAGTCGGTGAAAGTGGAAACGCTAAAGCCGTCTCCGGGAACTTCCAATGACTAGTCGGTTTTTTGCGCGTAAAGCAGAAACTCGCGGTTACCGTCGCCGCCGGTAATCGGACTGATTTGCCAATGTTGGACGGTGAACCCCAGTGACTGGCATGCTTTCCTTAAGCGTTCCTCAACGTCATGATAATTCGCGTCATCGCGGACCACGCCGCGTTTGTCCAGTGCTTTCGGTGTCAGCTCGAACTGCGGTTTCACCAGAGAAATTAGCCGTCCGTGGCGCGGCAGCAGGGCGGCTATTTCAGGCAGGATCAAGGTTTGCGAAATAAACGATACGTCCATGACCGCCAAATCGACGGGGTGCTCGGCGAGCGCCTGTTGCAGGGTCTTTTCCCCGCGCATGGCGCGGGCATTGATGCCTTCCAGACAGGTGATCCGTGGATCGTTTCTAAGGCGTGCATCTAACTGGCCATGGCCGACTTCGACACCAATCACGTGGCGCGCGCCGGCTTGCAAGGCACAGTCGCTGAACCCCCCGGTTGACTGGCCGACGTCGAGGACACCCAGTCCGTCGAGTCGGAGCTCAAGTGCGTCAAGCATGGCCTCCAGCTTGAGGCCGGCACGTGATACGAAGCGCTCCTCAGGGTCCGGGGCAACGTACAGGCGGGTATCTTCGGGCCACTTTTCGCTGGGTTTGGTGAGTGCCTGCGTCGTCTCATCAAGCGAGACACGGCCATTGCGGATAAGGCGCTGAGCGCGGGTGCGCGAGCTCGTCAGCCCCTGGCTGACGAGCAGTTGGTCAAGTCGCATCATGTGTCGTTGGGTGGGGTGTGGTAAGGGCCTTCGTTGGCTTGCAGCTCTGTGGCGGGTAGCCGTTCGGCCCCCCAGCTTTGCTGCAGGTAACGTTTAACGGTATCGAGCTCGTCTTCGGTGACTGTCGCCAGTTCACCGCGTTCAAGCGGGTCAAAGTGATAAATATACAGCCGCGAAACAAATTGCGAAAACGGCAGCGAGGCTTCGCCGAAGCGTTCGCCGTGCCCCGCGGTGCTGACTTTTACACCATCCCCCCAATCCTGACCGCTATCGTTATTGGGATTGTAAAAATAAATGCGCATCACGTCGTTAGGATCAAGTGAGGCGCGCAGGATGGTGATGGCGTGCCAGCCAATGAAACGGGCGGCGCTGTCGGTGACGGCAATACCGGCAGGCTGAGGATGAATCAGTGGCTGGTTGCCATTGTAGTAAGGGTGGTAGCAGGCGTAGAAGTGACGAATAAAATCATTCAAGTCGACTAATTTGCCGGTAGCCACATCGACATTGATACGAAAGCCGCGGCCTGACCACCAGCCGTGAAATTCCGGATTCACCCAGCGGTGGGGGTCGCCTTCACGGCTAATGCAACGTCGACCCATTTCGGCGTAGATACGGTCCAGATGCGGCACCACAATCAATGAAACGGGGTCAAGGTCTATCGGTAGCTCCGAAGCCACGCCCGATAAACTCGCCATCGAAGAGATGGCCTGGCCTTCGAAGTGCATGATGATCTCGTCATCCCGTGCGGCCCAGGTAACCATCTGCAACAAGTAGTCCGGGTCATTGTAAGCCCACATTGATAACGCGCGGGCCGACTGACAGGTCGGGTTATTGCCCTGACCAACACCTAACGGCAAGCCCAGCATGCACAGCACGCCTTCCAGCAGGCGAGCCCTTGGCGACGCTATCTCGCCATAGGCAATATTCAGGCGTGCCTGAGACCATTCGGAAAGAGGCAGGTTGAGCTGGCGCCACATGGCCGGTGCCACCGGGGGCTGGTAAAGAATCCCTCGCTCGAGCATCAGGGCCAGCCCGTAGACGGCCTGGGCCGTGGCTGGATATACGCTGCCGCGAATCAGTGCATGAACCAGCTCGCGGTAACACAGCAGGCAATCACGGCCGGTTGACGAGAGCCCGAAGGCTTCAGACACCAGATGATCACCCTCTTCGAGCAAGTGACGCAGCAGGACCGCGTGGTAGGGCGATACCAGCCCGGTGTCGTGCATGGCTCGTGCGAACCCGGTTGCTTCAGCCTGTAGAGCCGATTGGTCCATGCCATCCAGCCGCTCGCGGTAGATATCAATGCCTGGGTCTTCGCGACACGCCTGGGTTGGCCCGAAGAGCGAGCTTACCAGCCTGTCGGCCCCCTGGCCGCTGGCCCCCAGGTCGATCTCGGGGTTTGCCTGGCACAGGGAGATTTGGGTAATCATCTGTTTGATGGAATCGACCTGAATGGGGCGCTGCTTGAGAATGCGCCATATTTCGTCAATCAACTGGTCGATGATGTGTTCGTAACCAATCCGTTCCGCCAGATACTGGAAGAGTTGGCGTGGAATAACGGCCAGGCGTCCCTGCTGTTCACGCTCAGCTTCGCTTGGCGCGGTAAACAGCAGCCATAGATTGATGGCGATGACCTGGGTCAGGTAGTGATGCGAAAATTCTTCCGATACCAATGGGTGCGCATAACCACCTTTTGCCACGGCGAGTAAACGAATCTCGCTGAGCGTCTCGATGACCACCACGTTGGGGTCGGTGCTTTTAAGTGCAAACGTGGTCAGGGTTGGCACCAGATACTGGGGGGTTTCCCAGTCGGAACCCAAGAAGACGCCCGCCGCCTCAAATGCTTGCGCACGCTGCTCGAGCGCTTGGGCGCCGCCGTCCAGCATTAAAAGTTCGCGTGCTGTGTCCAAGACGCGGGGTAGTTCCGCTGGTTTTGATAACGCAGGCGCTTGCGACAGCAGGTGCACGGCGTCGTCAAAGTTGGTCAGCAGCCCGTTAAATTTATCGTCTTGCGTCGCTGGCTGTTGATCGGTGGTCACGATGACTCCTTGTCCCGGGTGAGCGGGGATTATACATAGAAGTCGAGATCTTCTTGATGTTTTAGTAGATCGCGAAGCGAATGTGCATTCTCACCCTTAAAGTAGACCAGACCGCAGTGGGTACCAAGCGGGATACTTTGGGTGATGGCACTGAAGCACCAGCCAGGAAGATCGCTATTGCTCCTGTTTGGGCCCTTTGCATGGGTGATTGCTTCTGGATGAAGGACAAAAAAGTCAAACAGACTTGACTACCCTACACACAAGCGGAGGTTTCGGCCATGGAAGGGTTGTCCGAACGGCAAACGCTTGCATACGGGAATATGTTAAGCTTCACCGCTAAATTAACGTTCCAGCGGCAAGAGGAAAAGGCCAAGATGGCGGCCAAGCCAATTTACCGAGTGGTGGTGCACCAGCAGGGTGAAATTTGGGATTTATACGTGCGCGAGATATTCCAAAGCGAACTCTGGGGCTTTATTGAAGTCGAGGAGTTTGTCTTTGAAGATTCCTCGAGGGTAGTAATCGACCCTGCGAGCGAAAAATTGCAGCGCACCTTCGAAGGCGTGAAGCGAAGTTACCTCCCGCTCAACGCGATCGTGCGCATTGATGAAGTGGAGCGTGAGGGACCTTTGAAAGCCGTTAAAAGCGACGCGCAGGTGGCGGAGTTTCCTCGTCCGTTTTCACTCCCACCGCGCGGAGATTAGACACGTTAGCGCTGCCGAAGGGCAGTGACTTAATCAGGACATTACGTCATGCAGATAGCTCAATTTTGTCATCGTTACCGGGCGGTTGCCGCCGGTGTATTAGTCAGTGTGTGGTGTGTCAATGGGGTGGCCCAGCCGGAAAATGAGGCCTGGGTAAGTGATGAGCTTTCAACCTATGTACGCAGTGGCCCCACGGATGGCTACCGCATTGTGGGGACGCTGAATGCCGGCGAGCAGGTTGAGGTGCTTGAAACCAGCGGCGACTACACCCGCGTGCGCGGTGATGGCGGCGATACCGTATGGATTTTGAGCGATGAGCTCCAGGAAACGCCCAGTGCCACCGAGCAGCTGCCAGAACTCGAGTCACGGGTGGCCGCGCTTACCGATGAGTTAGACGGTATCAACGAAGAATGGGAGCAGCGCGTGGCCACCATGCGCGATACCTTGGAAGCACGTCAGCAGCGCATTGATGAACTGGAAACGCGTAACGACCAACTGAGCAGTAATGTCGATGAGTCGAGTGAGCAAGTGCGCGCCCTGCAAGCACGGCTTGATACCCAGGAAGAGGACCTGCTGCTGCGCTACTTCATGTATGGCGGAGGCGTCGCCGGTGCTGGCCTGGTTGTCGGTCTTATCGTGCCTCACCTGCCACGTCGGCGTAAAAAACGCGATCGCTGGTTTTAATGGGCGTATGAGCGACCAAAAATGACGGATCTCTGGCGAGCCCGGTGGCAGGAGGGGCGTATTGGCTTTCATTTGCCCCAACCCCACCCCGCGCTGACACATTACTGGCCATCGCTTGGCGTGCCTGACCGCGCCAAGGTACTGGTTCCCCTCTGCGGTAAAACGCTGGATATGCGTTGGCTTGCTGAAGCGGGGCATCCAGTGCTGGGTGTTGAGCTGGCGCCTGAGGCAATCGAGCAGTTTCTTGCCCAGTCATCGACTCCGGTATCGCGTTATCAACAGGCGGGGTTCAACATCAGTCGCCAAGGCAATATCGAGTTGTGGTGCGGCGATTTTTTTCACTTGCACATTCAGCAGGCAAGCGAAATCGGCGCGTTTTACGACCGCGCCGCGCTAATCGCCCTGCCCGAAGCGACGCGCCAGCGTTATGCGTTTCATCTTGCCCAACTGACGCCGCCGGGGGCCAAAGGGCTGCTGGTGAGTGTGGCACACCAGGGAGAGGGCGGGGGCCCTCCTTACAGCGTCCCGCATGAGGAAGTCGAGGCACTGTTGACGCCCAATTTCCGGTTGTCGCTGTTGGAAGAGACCGAGCCGGATGCACGCGGGATAACGGAAACCGTTTGGCATTTAGTGCGTCGAGGGCCGCTGGAACCATAAAAACCTCTGACGCACTAACGTAATGGTCAAAGGGGTTAGCGGGCCAGCAGTTGGCCAAGGTCCTGGTCACTGAAGGCGCGATTCAGCGCATCGCTTAGTAGGTCGTTGACCATTCGCGTGTTGGTATCCTTGTCGGGCTTGACCGCATACTCCTGAGTGCGCCTGGAGGCGTAGGTACCCGTGTAGGTGGTGCCGTCATTGCGCGCGATGGCGCGTAACACGCCTTCAATCCGAGCTTCGTCGATCAATGGCTGGTCGCTGTTGCCCTGCACATAGGTAAGGCTTGCCAGTTCCAGCGTCAGGCTGGGACGCCCGTCGACGGCTTGCCGGGTGGGCGTGAAGCCCATATCGGCGACTGCCCGCTCGGCTTCCTGCTGCAAGCGTGGGATGATTTCATGGCTGTTGACGGTGATTTTCGCGGTCGACATGCCACCGCCTGCACGGTTGCCGATCACTTCGCTGTCACGACCATCCTGCGCCAGGACAGTCACTTCCTGCCCCTGACCGACTGAAGGTACGTTGGCGGTGCGTTCCGGGGAAAGCTGCAGGTAGTGGGGGCTGGCACAGCCCGCAAGCCACACAGTGGCCAGCAAGGAGGCAGATAAAGTGAGCAAATGACGCCGTAGCATGGAGTTCTCCGCTGTTGTTGAAACTGTCATCAGAGCGTCAGTATAACGCTGGTAGTGCGCCAGCGGTATGATCAGACGATGCGGGTTTGCCAAGTTGTTTTTAACCGCTGACTGTGAGCCACTCTCGGCAGTGCAAAGCTGGCTTCGCTCCATGGACACCAACCAGGCGTTGTGATGACGTATACCGATCTATTTGAAAATGACGAAATGAAGTTGATTAACCTCTTGCCGCAGGACGGCGAAGCCTATTACCACGGAAAAATCCTGGATGCTGGCGCGGCGGATCGTTATCTGGAGCAATGTATTGATCAACTGAGCTGGGCGCATGATCGTGCGTTCATGTTTGGCAAAGAGATCGTGACCCAGAGGAAGATGGCCTGGTACGCGGATGAGCCCGTCTCCTATACGTACTCCGGGCATACCAGGACGGCGTTGATGTGGCCTGACGTCTTGCGCGAGATTAAGCAGCGGGTGGAAAGCAGCAGTGGCGATATCTTCAATTCGTGCCTGTGTAATTTTTACAGCTCGGGCGATGAAGGCATGGGGTGGCACAGCGATGGCGAAAAAGAGCTGGTTGAAGAGGGGGCGATCGGGTCGTTGACGCTAGGCAGTGCCAGAAAATTCTCGTTTAAACATAAAGTCACCGGCGAACGGGTGTCGCTGAGCCTTGAGCACGGCAGCTTGTTGATAATGAAAGGCAGTACCCAGAAAAACTGGCTACATAGCCTGCCCAAAACCAAAAAAGTCTCTGATCCGCGGGTCAATTTGACCTTCAGGCAGATGCGTTTCTGAG
Organism: Halomonas sp. A40-4; assembly: GCF_015767635.1. Taxonomy (GTDB): domain Bacteria; phylum Pseudomonadota; class Gammaproteobacteria; order Pseudomonadales; family Halomonadaceae; genus Vreelandella; species Vreelandella janggokensis. The sequence goes on from NZ_CP065230.1 coordinate 1,394,890, forward strand.
GCTTGAGTCAGAAAACATAATCCTGTTATTGACGTCGGTTGCCCCGTCCGGGGCAGCCGACGGACTGTGCAACTCACTATGCGACTTGAGTTTTCGCCATCGTGTTTTCTGTTGCGTCGGGGAAGCGTCGCCAATGCCTCGGGTGGGCGTAAAGCCGCTGGCCGCGGCGTAATCCCAGCCGGTTGAAATCGGCGTGGCGCACCGTTGCCAGCCAGGGCTTTGCCAGCCAGTCGGCTTCCAGTTCCACCCGGACTTCGGCGCCCACGGGGGAAATCGCGGTGATCGTCACTGGCAGGTGGCTCTCCGGGGCGGGCTGCTCGGCCAGGCGAATCTCATGGGGCCGCAGCAACAATTCTTCGTCGCCATCCGGCAGGTCCACCGCCAGGTGCGCGTCGCCGCAGGTAAGCGTGCCGTTGTGTACCTTGCCTTCCAGGTAATTGACGTCGCCGAGAAACTCAAACACAAAGCGGTTCTGGGGTGCCCGGTAGAGGGTTTCCGGCGTATCGATCTGCTCAATACGCCCGTTGCTCATTACAACGACGCGGTCAGAGAGCTCAAGGGCTTCCTCCTGATCGTGGGTCACAAACACGCTGGTGAAGTTAAACTCTTCGTGTAGATGACGCAGCCAGCGGCGCAACTCCTGGCGTACTTTGGCATCGAGCGCGCCAAACGGCTCGTCAAGCAGTAGAACATCCGGCTCGACGGCGAGCGCACGGGCCAGTGAAACGCGCTGTTGCTGGCCACCGGAGAGCTGCGCCGGGTAGCGGTGGGCAAAGGCTTCGAGTTTGACCATTTCAAGCAGCCGATACACCCGGGCCCGAATGTCCTGGGCAGAGGGCCGCTTCGCACGCGGCATGACAGTCAAGCCAAACGCGACGTTGTCGTAGACGCTCATGTGGCGGAACAAGGCGTAATTTTGAAACACGAAGCCAATCCGCCGGTCACGGACATGCACGTGGGTGACATCGCGCTCGCCGAATAAAATCTTGCCGGGCGTCGGTGTTTGGTCGGCGTTTTCAAGCCCTGCAATGATGCGTAGCAGGGTGGTTTTACCCGAGCCGGAAGGACCTAGCAGACCAACCAGTTCGCCTTCCTGGATATCCAGATTGATCGGTTCCAGCGCTTGAGTCGCGCCAAAGTGCTTGGCGATATTGTGTAAGCGAATGCTCATGCAAATGCCTCCCGGCGCGACGAGCGCCATTCCAGCCCGGCCTTGGCGGCGAGCGTCAGTAGGGCAATCAATGCGAGTAGAGCCGCGCAGGCAAAAGCCCCCACGGCGTTATAATCCTGATAAAGCTGCTCAAGGTGCAGGGGCAGGGTGTTGGTCTGGCCACGAATCGCCCCGGATACCACCGAGACGGCTCCAAACTCACCCACCGCGCGGGCGTTGGTGAGAATGATGCCGTAAAGTAGTGCCCATCGGATGTTGGGCAGGGTAACGCGCCGAAACGTCGTCCATCCCGATGCACCGAGCGTTACGGCCGCCTCTTCTTCACGTGAGCCCTGGGCCTGCATCAAGGGGATCAGTTCCCGGGCAACAAAGGGGCAGGTGACAAAGATGGTCACCATCAGGATCCCCGGCCAGGCGAACATCAACTGAATATCGTAGCTGTCCAGCCAGCCGCCGATCCAGCCGTTGCGCCCGTATAGCAGCAGGTAGATAAGCCCGGCGACGACGGGAGATACCGCGAACGGTATATCGATTAACGTTTGTAGCAGTCGACGGCCAGGAAAGCTGAAGCGCGTCACCAGCCAGGCAAGTGCCACCCCGAACACCAGGCAGACCGGAATTGTCAGCAGGGCAATACCCAGCGTCAGGCCGATTGCGTGCAGGGTGTAAAAGTCACTGACGTTTGACCAGAACACGCTGACACCCTGCGAGAAGGCCTGAGCGAAAATGGCGACCAGCGGCAGCAGTAGAAATAGCCCCGATAGGCCCACCGCCGCTGCAATCAGCAGGCGGCGGATCAGTGGTGCATCCCCAATTCGACGCATTACCCCTTACCTCCATGCAAGCGACGAATAAAGCGCCCCTGCCAGACATTGATCGCAAGCAACAGGGTCAGCGAAACAAACAGCACCACCGAGGCGATTGCCGAAGCCCCCGCGTAGTCGTACTCCTGCAGCTTGACGAAAATCATCAGCGCGGTGATCTCGGTTTCGTAAGGCATATTGCCAGCGATAAAGATAATGGCGCCGAATTCGCCGAGTGAGCGCACAAACGCAAGCCCCGTGCCAGTGACCAGCGCCGGCCATAAGTGGGGCATGATGACCCGACGAAACGCGACACCGTCAGTGGCGCCCAGTGACATCGCCGCCTCGTCGACTTCAGCGGGCATGTCCTCCAGTACGGGTTGTACCGTGCGGACCACAAACGGGATGCTGGTGAACGCCATGGCCAGAGCAATACCGACCCAGGTGTAGGCAACCTGAAGTCCCAGTGACTCCAGCCAGCCGCCCATCCAGCCACTGCTCGCGTAGAGCGTTGCCAGGGTAATGCCAGCCACCGCTGTAGGTAAGGCGAAGGGCAAATCCATCAGCGCGTCGAGCAGCCGCTTGCCGGTGAAGTCATAGCGGACCAGCACCCAGGCCAGCAGCAGGCCAAAGACGGCATTGACCAACGCCGCGAGGGCGGCCGCCCCAATGGTCACCATGTAACTGGCGACGACACGGCCTTCAGTGATGATTGCCCAGTATTCAGCGAAGCTCAGTCCGGCGAGTTGGCCAAACAGCCCGGTAATGGGCAGCAGCAGTACCAGCGAGATAAACAGCACGCTGATACCCATGGAAAGACCAAAACCCGGCAGCACGCGCGCGCTGCCGGAGTGTCGAAGGGCGAAGTGGCTCATGGCTCAGTCCGGCGAATTAGAGAATTAGCGGCGCTGAAGCTGGTCCAGCATGCCGCCACCTTCAAAGTGCGTTTCCATCGCTTCTGGCCAGCTACCGAAAACATCTTCAACTTTCAGCAGGTCGGTTTCGGGGAACTGATCGGCAAATTCCTCGACCACCGCCTCATGGTGCACACGGTAGTTGAAGCCTGCCAGCAGCCGCTGGGTGTCCTCACGGTAGAGATATTCCAGATAGCTTTGCGCCAGGTCGCTGTTACCGTTTCGCTCAGCGTTTTCGCCCACGACGGCCACGGGGAACTCAGCAAGGATGCTGGTAGGCGGCACGATGACTTCGTAATCATCGCTGCCATATTCCTTGCGAATGTTATTCACCTCGGACTCGAAGCTGATCAGCACATCGCCGATCTCACGTTCGATAAAGCTGGTCGTCGCGCCGCGACCGCCGGTGTCGAAGACCTCCACGTTGGCGAGGAAGGTACGCATGAAGTCCTGAATCTGCTCTTCGTCGCCGTCAAATTGCTCGTCGGCAAAGCCCCAGGCGGCCAGGTAGGTATAGCGGCCGTTGCCCGACGTTTTCGGGTTGGGGAAAACGATTTCAACGTCTTCGTTCACCAGGTCGTCCCAGTTTTCGATGTCCTTGGGGTTATCCTTGCGCACCAAAAACGCCGTGGTGGAGTAGTAGGGCGAGGCGTTGTTGTCCAGCGCCTCCTGCCAGTCTTCATCAACCAGGCCCGCCTCAGCGAGGACGTTGACATCGGTCACCTGGTTGAACGTCACGACGTCAGCGCGCAACCCTTGCATGATGGCGCGTGCCTGGGCAGATGAACCGCCGTGGGATTGGCTGACCTCAACGTCTTCACCGTGTTCTTCTGCCCACCAGGCTTCAAACTTGGGGTTGATCTCGGCAAACAACTCCCGGGCAATATCGTAGGAGGAGTTCAGCAGTTCGCGTTCCTGGGCAATGGCAGGGCTTGAAAGCGTGGCGCCGATAGCCAACGCCAAGACGCTACGACGGAAAACGACAAATGACATTCTAAGCTCCTTAATAACTCAGCCAGTGTTGGCAATCTGGTATTGATAATATAGTTAGCAAGCTTAAACCTGTGATTGTGGAATTACAATTCTGTTTTATATTCTTTTTTAGAATATATGTTAAAGACAATGCCTGACAAACCCCGCTGCGCGACGCTTCTGGTAACATGCAACCCCTTGAATGCGGTAATGGCCGTTGTTTACTCACTTTGGTAAAGCAGGATTGTTGATATGACCGCTGCGCGTGATTGTTTAATTGCTCCCTCGATTCTTTCCGCCAACTTCGCCCGCCTGGGAGAGGAAGTGGACAATGTGCTCGCGTCAGGAGCGGATATCGTCCACTTCGATGTCATGGATAACCACTATGTGCCCAATCTCACCATCGGACCGATGGTCTGCAAGGCATTACGCCAACACGGCGTGACAGCGCCCATTGATGTGCATCTGATGGTCAAGCCAGTGGATCGCATGATCAGCGATTTTATCGAGGCGGGGGCCAGCTATATTACCTTTCACCCGGAAGCCTCCGAGCACATTGACCGCTCGCTGCAGCTGATACGCGACAGCGGCTGCAAAGCCGGGCTGGTATTCAACCCCGCAACGCCGCTTTCCTATCTCGATTACGTCATGGATAAGGTCGACATGGTGCTGCTGATGAGCGTCAACCCCGGTTTTGGCGGGCAGTCGTTCATCCCTGGTACGCTGGATAAACTGCGCGATGCGCGCGCGAGGATTGATGCGTCAGGGCGCGCGATCCGCCTCGAAGTCGACGGTGGCGTCAAGGCCGATAACATAGCCGATATCGCCGCTGCCGGGGCGGATACCTTCGTCGCCGGGTCGGCGATCTTTAATGCCCACCAGCAAAGTGACCCGCACGGCTATGATTCCGTAATTCGGCAGTTGCGCGAAGCGATTGCCAGTGCCTGATTTAAATGCTTGGTTTAATTGATTAATGCAGCTTCATGCGGGGTTTCAGGTAACGATTGAGCTTATCGACCAGCCAGGCAAGGCCGGTTTTGGGCGCGCCGTGGATCGATAGCTGGTGCATTCGGTAGAGCGACGCGTAGGCACGGCGTGCCAGCCAACCCTCCAGGAATAGCCCGCGTGATGCAGAGCTGCGCATCAGGCTGCCGACGGCATCGTAACGGGCAAGGGACACCAGCGAGCCGTGATCCCGGTAGCGAAAATCGGCGAGCGGTTTGCCTTCCAGCTGATTGACCAGGTTCTTGACCAGGTGTTTGGCCTGCTGGTGAGCGGCCTGGGCACGCGGGGGTACGGCGCTGTCGTCCCCCTGCGGGCAGTCGGCACAGTCGCCCAGGGCAAAAATCGCCGGATCATCGACGCTTTGAAGCGTTTTAGCTACCTTGATCTGGTTTTTGTTATTGGTCGAAAGTCCCTGCTCCGCGAGAAACGGCGGTGCCTTGATGCCCGCCGCCCAGACGTTGAGGTCGGTCTCGATCACGTCATCGTCGCCGGTAACCAGACAGCTAGCCTGGGCCTCTTTGATCGCAGTCCCCACGTGGACCGTGACGCCCATGCCTTCCAGCTCTTGCTGAACGGTCTGGCTGATGCGCTCGGACAGGCCCGGAAGCAAGCGCGGTGCGGCCTCGAGCAGGTGCACGCTGATTTGCTGGTGGTCGGTGGCGGTCACCCCGTAGGCATTGAGCATCCTTGAGGCGTCAAACAGTTCGGCGGCCAGTTCCACCCCGGTAGCGCCACCGCCCACTATACCGATGGTCAGTTGGGGATGCTGGCGCAGCGATGGGTCCGTGTAGCGCAGGAAGGTATTGATCATATCGCGCTGAAACGCCTTGGCTTGCTGGGGCGAATCGATAAAATGGCAGTGCTCGGCGACCCCTGGCGTGCCAAAGTCGTTGGATACGCTGCCAAGGGCCATGACCAGGTAGTCGTAGCCTAGCTGTCTTGCGGGGAGAACCTCCTCGCCTTGTTCATCCACAATGGGGGCCAGGTGCAGCTGCTTGGCCTGGCGATCAATGCCGGACAGCGAGCCACGCTGGTAGCGATAATGATGCGCCGACGAATGACCGCGGTAATCCACTTCGTCCATGCTGGAGTTCAGTACCCCGGTGGCCAATTCGTGCAGCAACGGCTTCCAGACGTGGGTTGTATTACGGTCAAGCAAGACAACATTGGCGCGCTCAGGCTTGCCAAGCTTACGTCCCAATTGAGTTGCCAGGGCCAGTCCGCCGGCACCGCCGCCAACGATCACGATGGTGGGAAGGCTCATGTCTTACTCCTTGACTGAAATAAGACTCAGCATAGAGGTTTCTTGCGGTAGTGACGAATGTAAGCTGCGTTTCATATAGCAAAGCCGGTCTCAGGGCGCGTCCTGGAGCCAGCTTTAGGTGATTTTTAAGTAGAAAGGATGGTCACTTGCACCCACTTCTTCACGGCAAGCGTATGATTGCCTTCGACCTCGATGGCACGCTCATCGATTCGGTTCCCGATCTAACGGTCGCGGTAGCCCATGCGCTGGCCGACCAGAAATTGACAATGCCAACGTCAGATAACGTTCGCGACTGGGTTGGAAACGGCGCTGCCGTGCTGGTTGAGCGGGCATTAACCTGGACGCTGGGCACGCCACCCGATGCCCGGCTTTTTGAGCGTGCTTACGCGGGGTTTTTACACCATTATGCGGCGGCCCCCAATCAGTTGACCACCTTATATCCTCACGTCGGGCAAGCACTGACGGCGCTCCGCGAAGCAGGCTATATCCTGGTGCTGATCACCAATAAGCCAGAGCGCTTTATTGCGCCTATTTTGGACCACTTCGAGTTGAACGCCTGCTTTAATCTGTGCCTGGGCGGTGATTCCCTGGCTGAGAAGAAGCCTTCCCCGTTACCGCTGCTGTACGCTGCTAACGCCTGCGGTGTGCCCCCCGGCGATTGCGTGATGGTGGGGGATTCACGACATGATATCGTAGCGGGTAAAGCCGCTGGTTTTACCACCCTGGCGTTGCCCTATGGCTATAATCACGGCGAACCGATCAGCCACAGCGATCCTGATGCCGTACTGACGTCACTCGCCGAGATGATCACCTGATATGAAGCTGCCAGGCTCCTAGTCTTCTTCTCTGGCACCACCCAGGGTGGCGTGCAACTGTTCGGCGTTGTGGCGCAGCATGTCCGCGTAGCTGGATGCCGGTCCGTCACCGCCGCTGAGGGCGTCCACGTAGAGTGGCCCCGCCAGGGGAAGACCGACATAACGTGCCTGGGCGTCCATGTGAATCTTTGGTGTGGTGCTCTCGAAAAACAGGCCGGGTGGTCGCTTCTCGGCCAGCCTTGCCTGCAGGCGGGCCATCGCGGCCGGGGTCCCCAGAGTTTCGTGATTGACGCCCCACAAAGCGTCGTACTCGAACGCGTAGGCGTCGGCGAAGTAGGCAAGGCCTGCTTCACTGGTCACAAGCGTTCGGTTCGTCTGGGGAATGCCGCCCAGGCGCTCTTCAATATCGGCATCGAGCTCTTTCAGTGTCTGCTTGAGATCCGCGGCGCGTTGATCGAACGCGTCAGCATGGTCCGGTGCATGTTTTGACAGGGTATCGGCGATAACGTCCACATAAGCAGCGGCGCCCTCGGGGGCCATCCACATGTGGGGGTTCGCGTAGCCTTGATAGCGACCAGAGGTAAGCGGCAGCGCAGGGTAATCTGCATTTTCGGCCAAGGCCACCATGGGCAGATCATTTTCCACAATGGCTTTTACATCGCGCAGCCAGGGCTCTAAATCCAGGCCGTTGTAAAACACGAGATCGGTTTCTTCCAATGCCAGCACATTGGGCGGGGTAAGCTCCCAACGATGGACGTCTTCGTCGGCAGGAACGATCACATCCACGCTTGCAGCGTCACCCGCCACTCGCTTGACCAGATCAGCGATCACCGAAAATGACACCACCACCCGAAGCGAGGTTTGCGCCGTTGTCGAGGGGCTGGCGATCATCAATGCCAGCAAGAGCAGCCCCCATTTCATGACATTGTTACGCATCCCACGCTCCTGACTCTCTTGAAAAGCGACTGATAATAAAGATTGTTCTACCGCGATACCAGTTCCCGTTAGCTGGGAGGCGTCCCGCAAACGCTACGTGACCACTGCGCTGGCAACTTATACCTTAACAGCATAGCGTGTTCCTGTGGGTGGCCCGGCGTCAACGTCTCCTGGTCGCCTTCTTAACCCCTGCAATGACGCACCGGGTTGGGGTATCATCGTGGTAAAGCAGTTGTTACTGATCGTTTTACCTAGACGGGGTAGATATCCAATGGTGCAAGGAGAGGTCGCGCAGCGCGTCCTTATGGTCGACAACTATGACAGCTTCACGTTTAACATCGTCCAGTATCTGGTCGAGTTAGGCGCTGAGGTCGTGACCCATCGTAATGACGAGATCACCATTGAGCAGATGGCGGCACTCTCGCCAACCCATCTGGTTATATCGCCAGGCCCCTGTACGCCCAATGAGGCCGGAATTTCCCTGTCGGCCATTGAACATTTTGCCGGCACGCTGCCGATATTGGGGGTGTGTCTCGGGCATCAGGCCATTGGACAGGTCTACGGCGGCCATGTGGTGCGCGCCCCAGAGGTCATGCATGGTAAAACCTCAGCGGTAGAGCATGATAACCAAGGGGTGTTTACCGGCTTGGATAACCCGTTGGAAGTGACCCGTTACCATTCATTGGTGGTGGATAAGCAACGCTTGCCCGACTGCCTGGAGATAACCGCATTGACCGCTGATGACGACGTTACGCCAGGGGTTATCATGGGCTTGCGACACCGCGAACTCGATGTCGAAGGCGTTCAGTTTCACCCTGAATCCATCCTTACCCGTCAAGGTCATGCGCTACTGGCCAACTTTTTACAACGCGGCTGATCGCCGGAAATACAGCTTTAGGGGCTTTCCTGTTCATGCAAATGCGAGACGCAATTAACGCGGTGATGCGCCGCGAAGACCTCTCTTTCGATGCCATGCACGCGCTGATGCGCCAGATCATGACCGGTGAAGCGTCCGATGCCCAGATTGGCGGTCTGCTGGTGGGGCTTGCCATGAAAGGCGAGAGTGCAGTTGAAATTAGTGCTGCCGCCCAGGTAATGCGAGACTTGATGAAGCGGGTTGAATTGGATGCCGACAACATCGTGGATATCGTCGGCACCGGCGGCGATGGCGCCAACCTGTTTAACGTCTCCACTGCCGCCAGTTTTGTCGCTGCCGCTGCTGGCGCCCATGTGGCCAAGCACGGCAACCGCAGCGTTTCATCGTCGTCTGGCAGTGCCGACCTTTTCGACGTGGCGGATATTTACCTCGACCTGAAGCCTGAGCAGGTTGCCCGCTGTATCGAGCAAGTAGGTGTCGGTTTCATGTTTGCCCCCAACCACCACCCAGCGATGCGCCATGCCATTGGCCCACGCCGTGAAATGGGCGTGCGCACGCTGTTCAATATTCTGGGGCCGCTGACCAACCCGGCCAGCGCGCCCAATCAAGTGTTGGGTGTCTATGCGCCGTCGCTGGTGCCGCTGATGGCGGAAGTGCTGAAGAAGCTTGGCAGTCGCCACGTGCTAGTCGTGCATTCCGAAGACGGCCTGGATGAAATTTCGTTGGCCGCCCCGACCCAGGTGGCAGAGCTTAAGGACGGCGAGATTGCCCAGTACACCATTAATCCCGAGGACTTCGGCATCGAGCGCCAGAGTCTGGCTACGCTCAAGGCTACCAGCGCGGAAGATAGCTTGCGGCTGGTGAAAGCGGCGCTGAGTGGTGACGGTGCGGCGGCGGACATGGTCGCGCTGAATGCAGGTGCGGCCCTGTATTGCGCGGGCGTGGCGGATAGCTTGAAAGAGGGCGTGATGTTGGCTCAGGATGCCCAGGCCTCCAAATTACCGCTTGAAAAGCTAAAAGAATTGTCCCACTTCACCAGCGTTTTCAAGCAGTAGGCGCTTAAACAAACTATGTTTAATAAAGATTAATTTTAATAAAGATTAATTTTAAAAAAATAGTTTTAATGAAGGTTAGTTTTAAACAAGAAGAGATCACCATGACTCAACAGGCAACGCCGACTATTTTAACGCGCATTCTGGACCGCAAGGACCAGGAAGTGGCCGAGCGCCGCCAGGCCGTTTCGGAAGCCGACCTGCTGGCGCTGGGTGAAAAGCAGAGCGCGCCCAGGGGATTTATCGATGCGCTTAATACCCGCATCGCCGCCGGGGATGCCGCTATCATCGCCGAAGTTAAAAAGGCCTCGCCTTCCAGGGGGGTGATTCGTGAGGAGTTTCACCCGGCGGATATCGCCAAAAGCTATGCCCAGGGCGGCGCGGCGTGTCTGTCCGTTCTCACCGATGCGGATTTTTTCCAGGGCCACGAAGATTACTTGATCGCCGCGCGTGATGCCTGTTCGCTGCCGGTGATTCGCAAGGATTTCATTACCCACGGCTATCAGGTGTCCGAGGCGCGGGCGATCGGGGCTGACTGTATTCTGCTGATTGTCGCCGCGCTGGACGACGCCCAGCTTCGTGACCTGAACCAGCAAGCCATCGCCCTGGGCATGGACGTGCTGGTAGAGGTCCACGATGCCAACGAGCTGTCACGGGCCATGGCGCTGGATCTCAAGCTGATCGGCATCAACAACCGCAACCTGCACACCTTCGAGACCAGTTTGAACACCACGCTGGAGTTGCTGCCCAGTATTCCAGAGGGTGTCACGGTGATAACGGAATCGGGAATCCACACCCGTGACGACGTGGAACTAATGCGTGACCACGAAATTAACGGCTTCCTGGTGGGTGAGGTCTTCATGCGTGAAGCCGACCCGGGTGCAGCCCTCAAGCAGCTGTTTTTCTAATCCGGCTGTCGCTTAGTCCGCCGGCTAAGCACCGCCACGGTAAGCGCCGGTAGAAAGGTGACGGTGACGATGGCGGTGCCCAGCAGCCCGAACAGCACGATGGCGCCGACGCCGCGATACAGCTCGGTGCCCTCGCCGGGTAAAAACACCAGCGGCGATAGCCCGCACAGCGTGGTCAAGGTGGTCATGGCAATGGGCCGCAGGCGGCTCTCCACGGCGCTGTATACCGCATCGCGTACGTCCATGGTCGTCTCGCGCAGGTTGATGCGTGCCTGATGGACGACCAGTATCGGGTTGTTGACCACAGTGCCCATGAGGATCAAAAAGCCCAGCATGGTGATCATGTCGAAAGGCTGGCTGATGGCGTTCAAGCCGATACGCGGCAGCATCGCGCCCACGCTGTTCATCAGCCACAGACCGACAATCCCTCCGGCGGCGCCGAGGGGGATGGTCGCCAGAATCAGCAGCGGATAGCCCCAGTGGGCAAAAATCGCCACCAGCAATAAATACACGATCGCCAGGGCAATCAAGCCGTTGCCGGTGAGAGACTGGCGGGTGGCATCGAGCTGGTCGCCCGCACCGCTTACCGTGATATCGATACCGCCAGGTAGCTCGCCCTGATCGCGCATGGGCTCGATCACTTCGCGCTGCATCCGTTCGATACCCGCTTCCAGCGCCACGCTGCGCGGTGGGATCACATTCAGGGTCACGCTGCGCCGGCCATCAACCCGGCGTAGGGTGGCGGTGCCAACGGTTTCTTCGATATCGGCGACGTCGTTCAGCGGTACGTTGAAGCCGGCAGGCGTATGCAAGGGCAGGCTGGCCAAGCGGTCGAGGTCGATATCGCCGGCCTCCGGGCCATAGCCGTAAAGATCAATCTTCTCATCGCCTAGGTAAAAATCGTCCAGGTACGACCCGTTGGTCAGCACGGCAATCGCGGTGCCCAGAGCCTCGGTATCAAAGCCCAGCTCGGCGGCGCGCTCCCAGTCCGGATAAATCTCGATCAACGGCTGGCCCAGATCCAGCGCCGAGGGGCGGGATTGAATACGCGGGTTGTCGAAGGTCGCCTGGGCGCGTTCGTAAATGCGATTGGCCGTTGCGTAGAGGGTTTCCAGGTCATTACCGGCAATATCCAGCGTGATGCTGCGCGTGCCGCCGTCGTTACTCGAGATGATCGAGCCGCGCGCGGCAAAGGCGCGCATATCCGGGTAGGCCTCGTAGCGTGTGGTGAGCGCGTCCATCAGCGCCTCGATATGATTGGGGTCGATGGTTTCGGCAATGATGCGCAGGCTCTGCGCTTCGGCCTGGATGCCCATGGTGCGGATGGGGGGCACGTCGGTGTCGCCGCGTTCAAAGTCCTCAGGGTCGGCGCCGACGTGGGGTTCGAGTTCCCGCTGCAGGTCCTGGGCGATGGCGTCCATGGTGGCGAGGTTGTAGCTTGCCGGGGCGTTCATGCTGGCGAAGGTCTTGGCTTCCTCGCCCTCGGGCAGGTATTCCGCAGGCGGCGTCAGCCCGACAAAAATCGCCACACCGCCAACGATGCCCAACACCACGGCCGCCGTGCGCCGCGCCGTGCTTTTGATCATGCGGTCGACCACCCACAGGCAGGCGCTCATCCAGCGCGGGCGAGTGCCATTGCCGTTATCGCGGCCCCGGAAATCGATATGCGCGCCGAGCGTGGGGATGACGGTAATGGCGACCACCATCGAGACCAGGATCGAAGTGGAGATCGCCACGGCAATATCGGAATACAGCTGGCCGGCTTCCTGCTCGATAAAGAAAATCGGCACAAACACCAGAATCGTGGTCAGCGTCGAGGCGAGCACTGCCGACCAGACCTGCTTGACGCCTTCAAGCGCCGCCTGGAAACGGGCCAGCCCGCGCCGCCGTTGGGTCTCGATACTTTCGAGCACGACAATGGTGTTGTCGATGGTCATGCCGATAGCAAAGGCCACCCCGGCCAGGGAAATTACGTTCAGGGTGCGCCCGGCAAGCAGAAGGCCGAGAAATGCCGCAATGGTACAGATGGGAATGCCGATGATGCCGGCGAAGGTGGCCCGGGCCGAGCGCAGGAAGGCGTACATCACCAGAGTGGCAAACAGCGCCCCCAGGCCCAGGTTGACCCAGACGTTGGCAATCGAGGACTCCACGTAGCGAACGTCGTCGCTGGATAGGATCATCTGCATGCCCTGTTCGGCCAGCAGGCCTTCATTCAGAGCCTTCACCTCGTCCAGCATGGCGCGCTTGATGTCGATGACGTTGGCCCCCGGCTCGCGACGCACCTGAACGCTCAAAACTGGCTCACCAGTCGAGTTGTAAGAGCGCGAGGTCAGCTCGGCGTAGGACTGCTGCACCTCGGCAACGTCGCCAAGCCGTGTTACCTCATCGCCCTGGCGGTCAAGGATCAACGCTTCCAGGCTCTCGACATCCTCGAAACGCCCGACGGTGCGCAGCAGATAGCGGCGTTTGCCACTTTCCAGTTGGCCACCGGAGACGTCCTGGTTGCGTTCCCGCAATGCGTTCTGGATATCACTGATGCTGATGTCGCGGGCGGCGAGGGCGTCGGGGTCGAGCAGTAGTTGCATCTGCCGTTCGGCGCCGCCGGAGACGGTGACCTCCGACACGCCGCTAACGCTTTCCATGCGCGGGCGCACGTTATCTTCCAGATAGTCGCGCATGGCTGGCATGTCCAGATCGCGCGGATTGCCTTCGCGGGGGCCGACGTTGAAGTACATGAACGCATTGGCCGAAAACGAGTTGGCGACGATGCGCGGCTGGTCAACGTTGGTGGGGTAGGAGGGCACCTGGCTCAGGGCGTTGTTGACCCGAATGAGCGTTTCGGTGAGGTCAACGCCAAACGGAAATTCCAGCTCAACCTCGGCGCTGCCGCTGCTGGCGGTGGATTCCATACGCTGCAGGTTGGGGACGTTGCGTAAATACTCTTCCTGCTCGATGAGGATATCCTTTTCGATATCCTGCGGGTTGGCACCGGCCCACTGGGTTTCAACGCCAATCACCCGGGTTTCCAGGTCGGGAATCATTTGCACGGGAATCCGCCAGATGGCGGCAATGCCCACGATCAGCAGAATCAGGGTGACGACACTGACCAAAATGCCGTGACGGATGATGGCGGCAAACATGCGCGAGGGCGCTCCTTGTTAATCGTCGTCGATAAGGGACAAGGTCTGCCCCTCTTCCAGGCGTTCGTTGCCGACCACAATGACGCGATCGCCCGCCTCGATACCGTCCAGCACCGCAACGTTGCCTTCGTGGCCGCTGCCGATCTCCACGCGTTGTTCATAGGCGCGCCATGCGTCGTCTTCCTGGCGGGCCAGCCATACGCTCACGCTGCCGTCCGGGCGGCGGATCAAGGCATCGCGGGGGACGCTTGGGCCTGTCTCGCCTTCAAGCAACAGCCGCCCTTCGAGCGCCATGCCGGGCAGCAGGCTGAGGGCTTCAGCAGGCTCGGCGCGCAATAGGAACTGGCGGCTGGTGGCGTCCTGGGGTACCCGTGCCTGGGGGCGGGCGGCGTACCATCGGGTATCGCCTTCCAGCCGGATCTCGAGAGTGGCGTCATCCATGCGGCCATAGGCCGAGAAAGGCACAGGGAAGTCCAGTCTCAAGGCGTCAATGTCGACCAGCGTCATCAGGGTGTCCCCGGGCGTGACCCATTCACCCAGCTCGCTGTCGCGCTGGGTGATCAGTGCATCGAAGGGCGCGGTGATGGTGTGGCGGGCCACGCGTAGCTCCCAGAGCGCGTATTCGGTCTGCCGGGCGTCTAGAAGGGCCTCGGCCGCTGCCAGCGTGTTTTGCCGCCGGCGCTGTTCGCTGACCGCAATATTTTGTTGTGCGGAGAGCTGGTTGGCTTCGTTGAGGCGCTGACGGGCATCGTCGCGATCAGCGCGGGCCTGATCTATATTGGCCTGGGCGCGCTGGCGCTCCAGCTCGGCTTCACGGCTATCCAGTGCCATCAGCCGTTCACCCTGGCTGACCCGGTCGCCGAGGGCGACGTCAAGGGACGCAACCTGGCCCGCTTCGGCGCTGGAAAGCTGCGAGGTGCGCGGGGCGGAAACGCTACCGGTCAGACGCAGCGTCTCGATACGCGGGGTGTCTTCAACCCGCTGGGTTTCGACTCGGGCGTCCTGTGCGGCGGCCACGCCGATGCCACCCATCAGCAGGGCCAGTGTCGTGGCGCACGCCCGAAGGACGCGAGCGATAGTCAACAATCGTCGCAAGATGATTCCCCGGCTCTAGGATTGCGCCCAGCATGCCAGAATCAAACGGTCGGTTGGCGTTGGTGGTATCAACGTTATCCGCGCTTGAGCGCGCTCAATAGCGCCTGCAGCGGGTGAGGCAGCACCTGGCTTGAGTAACGCTTCACCTGGCTGCGACAGGAGTAGCCTGTCGCCAGTAGCTTGCCCGCATTCTCTTCGGCGTCAACCTGCGGCTGCCAGGACTGCGCGTAGATGACCTTAGAGGTCGCCACGTTGCGGGTTTCATGGCCGTAGGTGCCGGACATGCCACAGCAGCCGGTACTGACCAGTTCAAGCTCCAGCCCGAAGGCGGCGAATACCTGCTGCCATGCCTTGGGGGAGCCCGGCGCATTGGTGCTTTCGGTGCAGTGGGAAAGCAGTTTGAAGCTGGGGTCGCTCAGTTCCACCGGGCGGCTAGGCAGGGTGTTGAGGCGGGTGGCCAGCCACTCCTGGAGCATCAGCACCTCGGGCACCGCCGCGCTGCCCAGCGATTTGACGTACTCCTGGCGGTAGGTGAGGGTCATCGCCGGGTCGATGCCCACCAGGGGGATGTCAAAGTGCGCCAGCGTACGCAGCCGCTCGGCCTGTTTCCGCGCCGTGCGTTCGAACGCTCCCAGGAAACCCTGGACGTGCAGCGGCTTGCCGTTGGCGGAAAACGGCATGACGAACACCCGCAGGTTGAGCCGCGACAGCAGTTCGACGATATCCATCACCAGCTTGGCTTCAAAGTGGCTGGTGAACGCGTCCTGCACGATGATCACGCTGTTGGCGCGCTGCTGTTCGGTGAGCAGCGCAAGCGAGGTCGGTGTGGCCTCGGCCACCCCCCAGGCGCGCAGCTTCTTTTTCAGGTTGGCCCGGGACAGCGCCGGGGAGTCGCTGATGCCTACGCCTTTGCGCATCAACTGCTCGACCCAGTGCTGGCCCATGATGGCGTTGTACAGCGGGGCGGCTCTGGCAAAGGTCGGCAACATGAACTCGGTGCCGCCAATGACATAGTCCCGCAGCGGGCGCAGGTAACGACCGTGGTAGACCTCCAGAAACTGCGAGCGGAACTGCGGTACGTTGACCTTGACCGGGCACTGCCCGGCGCAGGATTTGCACGCCAGGCAGCCCGCCATGGCGTCATAGACCTCATGGGAGTAGTCGTGGTGCTGCCTGCGGCTCAGCGTGTTGGCTACCCGCCGTGGGAAGTGCTTGATAAAGCCCCAGCTGCTTTCGGCGTTTTTCCTGCGCGACTCTTCCACCACGTCGATACCCGCATTGGACTGCAGGCGTAGCCACTCACGGATCAAACTGGCGCGGCCCTTGGGGGAATGGCGGCGGTCGCGGGTGGCCTTCCAGGAAGGGCACATGGGGTCGTCGACGTCGTAGTTGTAGCAGGCGCCGTTGCCGTTGCAGTAGACCGCGGCGTCGTAGGCCTGCCAGGCCCGTTCATCGATGGTGCGGTCGAGCTGGCCGCGCATCGGCACGCTGTCGATGGTGAGCAGCTCCGGGTCGTGCTCCCGGGCGATCAGCTTGTCCCCTTCACCAGGGGAGGCGATCTTGCCGGGGTTGAGCTGGTTATAAGGGTCAAACGCGGCTTTGACTCGCTGCAAGCTGGGGTAGAGCTCACCAAAAAATGTCGGCGAGTATTCCGATCGGACGCCCTTGCCGTGCTCGCCCCATAAAAGCCCCCCGTATTTCTGGGTGAGCGCGACCACTTCATCGGAGATTGCCCGAATCAGCGCTTCCTGAGCCGGGTCTTTCATATCCAGCGCCGGACGAACGTGCAGTACCCCAGCATCCACGTGGCCAAACATGCCGTAGTCAAGCCCCCGGGCATCCAGCGCCGCACGGAATTCGGCAATGTAGTCGGCCAGGTGCTCGGGCGGCACCGCGGTGTCTTCCACAAACGGCAGCGGGCGCTTTTCGCCCTGAACGTTGCCCAGAAGCCCAACCGAGCGCTTGCGCATGCCGTAGACGGTCTGGATCTGACCGCGACCTTCGGCCAGGGTGTAGCCCAGCCGCTCGACGGTGGCATCATGGCGCAAATGCTCGGTGAACGCGCGAACCCGCCGGGTCAGCGCATCGGGGTCGTCGTCGTTGAACTCGACCAGGTTAATGCCGCGAATGGCGGTGTCACCGGCCGGAAAAAATTCGGCCACGCTGTCCCATACGAAGTCGTCCATGGCGAGTTGCAGCACGGTGTCGTCGATGGTTTCGATGGACGTGGGGCGAGCGCTTGACGCCATCAGTGCTTTGGCGTCACGCAGGGCCTCCATAAAACCGGCGTAGCGAACGTTCACTAGCGTCGAGTGCTTGGGAATCGGCAAAACGTTCAATACCGCTTCGTTCAGAAAGCCCAGTGAGCCCTCTGAGCCGCAGAGCAGGCTGTTGAGGTTGAGCTGGCCGCTATCGTCACGCAGGTGGGCCAGGTCATAGCCAGTCAGACAACGGTTGAGCGGCGGGAAGGTGGTCTCGATCAGTTCGCGCTGCTGGTCGATAATCTTGGCGGCAGTGGCGTGGATCCGGCCGAGAATGCCTTCTTGCGCGCATTCAGCGGTTTCTTCTTCAACGCTCAGCGGGCGACTATGTAAGTGCTTACCCCCCAGCAGCACCGTGTCGAGTTCAAGCACATGGTCGCGGGTCTTGCCGTACTCGCAGCTGCCCTGGCCGCTGGCGTCGGTGGATATCATGCCGCCAATGGTGGCGCGATTGGAGGTTGAGAGCTCCGGCGCGAAAAACAGTCCGTGAGGCTTGAGCGCGGCGTTGAGCTGGTCTTTGACCACGCCCGCCTGGACGCGCACCCGGCGATTATCCGCGTCGATCTCGATAATCTGGTTCATGTGGCGGGAAACATCCACCACAATGCCGTCGGTCAGCGACTGGCCGTTTGTGCCGGTACCGCCCCCACGTGGGGTCAGTACGATATTGCGATGGGGCACTTCGCCCGCCAGTCTGGTCAGACGCTCCAGGTCTTCGGCGTGCTTGGGGAAGACCGCCGCCTGTGGCAGGCGCTGGTAAATCGAGTTGTCCGTCGCCAGTACCGTGCGGTTGGCGTAATCCGGCGCGATCTCGCCTTCAAAGCCACGCGTTTTCAGCGCCTCGAGAAAACGGACGTAATGGGCGCCCAGGCGTTCAAATGGCGCGGTGCGTGAATCCAGAGATGCAATCATAATTGATCAGGTCGTCACTGCCGAAAGCGGAAAAGAGAAGACAGCTACTTTACCGCAGCGTCGCCGCTGGTGCATCAGGGCGGCGGCGTTATGCCTCGCCCAGGGCTTCTTTGACCAGCGCGGTCGATGATGGCGACATGGGCAGCGTCAACGCCAGCTCATGGGCACGCGGGGACATTTTACGCCAGGTCATCTGTACGATTCGCACCATATGATCGTGCTCGACCTTGCGCGAGAAATCGGCGAAGTAGTTTTCCAGGAACACCAGGCAGGCACAGTCTTCCAGCGCCTGTACCTCGGGATCACGCCCCAGACCTTTCTTGCCGATCATTGCCGCGACGCGTTTGGCCTCCTCAACGCTGTAACCGGCTTTCTCCATCAGTTTGGCAGTAGTTTCGCCTGCCCGTTTGCCCTGGTCGCGCCGCCAGGTCAAATAGCCCACCCGTCCTTTATCATAGTCTTCGCGGGGGACCTGCCAGCGCTGCAAGTGCTGGGCGCGTACCGCCAGTTGCAATAGCTCGCCGGGTGCATCAAAAACAGATTCCAGCCACTTGCTCATCCGCTGGGCATAAGCCAACTCCTGAGGCATGGTGGTGCCATCGTCAAGCGTGGTGGAACGCGGGTCTTGGGCATGAAGCGCATCAATGGCGTCGAGTGTTTGCTCAAAAGCGGAGGTCATTTGAAGCTCGCTTGGCTAATCAAGGTCGATACGCTTATGTTAGCAGTGCTGCGCGCAGCAGGATAACCCCATAGCCCCCCGCCGCGCTTTTGCCTACAATAGTTGCCTTTGTTGTCGGCGCTTTGCGCCGTGGTTCACTGAATTCAGGCCAAGGGATACCTCATGCTCGATCCGAAACTGCTGCGCGGTGATCTTGATGCGCTGGCGCAACAACTGGCACGCCGGGACTTTGTGTTGGATAAACAAGGACTTCAGGCGCTGGAGTCCCGCCGTCGCGAGCTGCAAACCCAGACTGAGCAACTGCAGAACGAGCGCAATACCCGCTCCAAGGCAATTGGCAAGGCGAAGGCCAACGGTGAGGATATTCAGCCGCTACTGGACGAGGTCAGTGACCTGGGCGAGCGCCTGGATGCCGCGAAACAGCAGCTGGCGGAGGTGCAGGCCGAGTGGGACGATGCGGTCAGTGGGATTCCCAATATTCCCCATGACAGCGTGCCGGAAGGCAAAAGCGAAGACGATAACGTTGAGCTGCACCGTTGGGGCACGCCTCGTGCATTCGATTTCGAGGTGCTGGATCACGTCGATCTGGGCAAGCAGTCAGGCTATCTCGATTTTGATTTGGCTTCCAAGATCACCGGCGCACGCTTTGCAGTGATGCGCGGGCCGGTGGCGCGTCTGCATCGCGCACTGGCGCAGTTCATGCTGGATACCCAAACCGAGCAGCACGGCTACGAAGAGTGCTATGTACCGTACATGGTCAACCGCGCATCGCTAACGGGCACCGGCCAGTTGCCCAAGTTTGGCGAAGACTTGTTCCGCCTGGATGATGAGCGTGAATACCACCTGATTCCTACCTCGGAAGTGCCGCTGACCAACTTTGTGCGCGATGAAATCGTTGACCTGGCAGCGCTGCCCATGAAGCTCACTGCGCATACGCCGTGTTTTCGTTCTGAGGCGGGCTCACACGGGCGCGATACTCGGGGCATGATCCGCCAGCATCAGTTCGACAAGGTCGAGATGGTCCAGATTGTCGAGCCGGACAAAAGCTATGAGGCGCTGGAAGAAATGCGCGGCCATGCTGAGGCGATCCTGCAGGCGCTTGAGTTGCCGTATCGCGTGGTGACGCTGTGTACCGGCGATATGGGTTTCGGGGCGGCGAAGACCTACGACCTGGAAGTATGGCTACCCAGTCAGGATACCTTCCGCGAAATTTCCTCGGTTTCCAACTGTGAGGAATTCCAGGCGCGGCGTATGCAGGCGCGCTTCCGTCATCCGGAGGCGAAAAAGCCCCAACTGTTGCATACCCTGAACGGCTCAGGGCTGGCAGTTGGGCGTTGCCTGCTGGCGGTGCTTGAAAACCACCAGCAGGCGGATGGCTCGGTAGTTATTCCTGAGCCGCTACGTCGGTATCTGGGTGGGCTGGAGCGTCTGGCCCTTTAAGCGCCCATTCCACGTTAACGCCTGCTTCTATGCGGATGGTCCCAGGGCGGTATTCGCGGCTGGGGCTATCATGGGTATCGGCACTGACGCTGCCTTCCGCACGCATGGACATCATGCGGGGTTGAAAAATGGGCGATTGGGTTTCTTCAATGTGCTGAACATTACCGAGGTCAGTCTCCAGCGTTCCGGCCATTAGCTCGGCCTTGTGCCGGGCTTTTTCCAGTGCCTTGACCAGCGCTTCGTCGGTAGCAGCGTCACGGTCCTGCAGGTCGAATTGCACGCCGTCCAAGGCGTTCACGCCTGCATCCATCAAGGCGTCCAGCACGTCACCAAGCTGGTCGATATCCGTCAATTCGACGGTAACCGGGCGTTCGAGCCGCGTGCGTTGCAGCGTTTCACCCTCGCCATTACTGCCACGCGGACCTGATACCTGTTCAGGGTAAATATTCAAGGAACCGGCGCTGATCGCATCGCGCTCAAGGCCGCTATCTTCCATGGTGTTTATCAGCTCGCTGGCCCGGCGTTCAAGACGCTCCCGTGCAGCGGTTAATTCCTCGCTGTCGGTGTCTTCAAGGCTTGATAGTGCGGGCGTCTTTTCCCATAAACGGGCATTGAGGGTGGCTTTGTCAGGCGCGACCTCAACAAAGGATTGAGCTTGTACATGTAAGCTCGGGGGCGTTGGGGCTGCCTGGGCCATCGGAATGCTGATCAGGGTAAGCAGTGCGCCGACGGCGAGGCGTTGGCGTAGTGGTGTTTTAGAGGGTAAGCGACATTTCATTGGTAACATCCCTATTATTGCGTGTGCGCTAGGCACATGGCGGAGGAGAAAGAGTAAGACTAGACTCTGCTTGGAATGCGGTAGGCCAAAGAAAGTTCAGCCGTAGCGGTGTGGTGGAAAGTTGTTGCTAGAAGTTTGCACGCTTGGTGCTAAATTCCGTTGTCTTCTGGTTTAGAAGGCGATATTGCTTAGGGATGGAGGGGTATGTCGAAGTTATCGGATGAGGGTTACCGCAGTATTCCGTTGAATGCCACGCTGGCCATGGCGGCTTTGGTGGTCATTATGGCGGGCATGAAAATGGGCTCGGATCTGCTGGTGCCACTGCTGCTCGCCATTTTTATCGCGGTGGTATGCACATCCCCCGTGCATTGGCTGAATCGTTGCGGGCTTAGCTTACGGCTCGCCGTGTTTCTCACCTTGATTTTCATGCTGGTGTTTATATCGCTGATCGGCCTGCTGGTGGTGAACAGTTTCAGTACCTTCATTCAAGCCCTGCCTGATATTGAAACGCGTCTCTACGAGCACTACTGGGATATATTAAATGCGTTGGCCTCGCGCGGCCTGGCGATAGATCCTGATCAGCTAAGCTCGATGCTGGAAATGGAAGGTGAAGGGTCCTGGATGCAAACCTTGCTGGGAGAGCTAGGCAATCTGTTCATGCAGAGCAGCATTGTCGCGTTGCTGGTTATTTTCTTGATGTTCGAAACGCTGAATTTTCGCGATAAGGTGTCGCGGGCCTTGGAAAACCCGGCGCCGAGTTTGAAGCGTTTCAGCGAATTCAGCTTGACGTTGAAGCGCTACCTCGCCGTAAAGACGGTGATTAGCCTGGCGACGGGGATTTTGGTATGGCTTTCTTGCCTGATGGTGGGGGTTGAGTTTCCGCTGCTTTGGGGGGTGCTGGCCTTTGCGCTCAACTTTATTCCCAATATCGGTTCCGCGATAGCCGCGATTCCGCCGGTATTATTGCTGCTGGTTTCTCAGAATGGAGGGATCTGGGAGGCATTGCTGCTGGCATCCACTTACCTGGCAATCAATTTCGTGCTGGGTAACTTGGTTGAGCCGCGGATCATGGGGCAGGCGCTGGGGCTTTCCACCTTTGTGGCGTTTTTATCGCTGGTGGTATGGGGGTGGGTATTCGGGGTTGCCGGGATGTTGCTGTCGGTCGTTTTGACCATGACGCTCAAGATAGCCTTGGACAGCCACCCGCAAACGCGATGGATGGCGCACTTATTGGGTCCAGGCAGTCGAAGAGGGGAAAAATCCAGCAAGCTGGACGCTCGGCGACCGCCTTGGTTAAGACGTCACTGAATGGAATCGTAAAAACCGCCGACGTAGTCGGCGGTTTTTTACGTCAAGCGTTCTGGTCAATAAACTGGGTTAGCTGCGATTTCGATTGAGCACCCACCAGCGATGCCACCTTGGTGCCGGCTTTAAACAGCATGACGGTAGGAACGCCGCGGACGCCTTGCTCTGCCGCGATCTCGGGGGCGTCATCAACGTTCACGCTGACCACCTTGAGGTTTTCGCCTTGTTCGTCGGCGACTTCATCGACCACCGGCGCCATGACTTTGCAGGGGCCACACCAGGGGGCCCAAAACTTCAGTAGGACTGGCTGTTCGGCGTTGAGGACTTCCTGCTCAAAATTGGCGTTAGTAACATCAACATTAGTAGCCATTTGCTTCTCCCGTTTGCGTTGCTCTTGCTGTTTCGTTGCCTCAAATGGAGCAACGGTCATCACGCGATTACATAGCGCATTTCATCGCGCCAAGTCGGCAAATGTTAGCGGGCGAAACGGGGTGTGGCAAATGCGAACGGCATGAAATCGATAAAATAGTAAAAAGTAATAGGTGCTGCTAGGGCCGTTTTTTTATACTATAAAGGCATTATAGCGATTTTTTTTATTCTAATAATGGTTGTGTGAGCCAAGTGCAAAGGCAGCGCTTGTCGTTTCAACGCAATCATCCGTGCATTGACCGGTTAGGTGACACTATGAAACTGCAGCAGCTTCGCTACATTTGGGAAGTGAATCGGCACAATTTGAATGTTTCGGCCACCGCGCAAAGTCTTTACACCTCGCAGCCTGGAATTTCCAAACAGATTCGCTTGTTGGAAGACGAACTGGGTGTCGAGATTTTTGCTCGTAGTGGCAAGCACCTGACCCGTGTGACGCCAGCAGGTCAGTCGATCATTGATCTGGCCGGGCAAGTGCTGCGGTTGACCGAGAACATCAAGCATGTGGCCCAGGAGCACAGCGACGAACGGCGCGGTAGTCTGGCGATTGCCACCACTCATACCCAGGCGCGCTATGCGTTGCCGCCTATTATCAGCGCTTTCACCCAGAAATACCCCGATGTGGCCCTGCATATGCAGCAGGGCACACCCAAGCAAATCGCTCAGATGGTCAGTGAGGGCCAGGCGGATTTCGCCATTGCCACCGAGTCGCTGGAACTGTTTACCGATCTTATTCTGCTGCCTTGCTATCGATGGAACCGCTGTGTGCTGGTACCTAAAGACCATCCGCTGGCCCATCTGGATGCGCCGCTGACATTGGAAGCGTTGGCGGAGCATCCGCTGGTCACCTATGTGTTTGGCTTCACCGGGCGTTCCCAGTTGGATGATGCGTTCAAAGCCAAAGGGCTGACGCCTAACGTGGTACTCACAGCGGCAGATGCCGATGTGATCAAAACCTACGTGCGGCTTGGCATGGGCGTGGGCATCGTGGCCCATATGGCCGTCGACCCGGCCCTGGATGATGACCTGGTGGCGCTGGACGCACGGCATCTTTTTGCAAGCTCCACGACCAAGATTGGTATTCGTCGTGGCACCTTCATGCGCGGTTATATGTACGATTTTCTAACCCGTTTTGCGCCTCA
The DNA here is from genome assembly GCF_015767635.1 of Halomonas sp. A40-4. GTDB lineage: Bacteria > Pseudomonadota > Gammaproteobacteria > Pseudomonadales > Halomonadaceae > Vreelandella > Vreelandella janggokensis. Next base: position 1,418,785 of record NZ_CP065230.1, read on the forward strand.
TCTTACCCGTGATCGGGTGGAAGAGGCGCTGACCGCGGGCCCGCGTCATGAGCAGTCGTTATTTGACGACCTGGACCTGCCGGAGTACTAACCCGCCGTGTGGGTTAGTGCTGTAAATGCAGTCCGCATTCGCGCTTTTCCTCGACCTTGGTGGGGTCAAAGTAGTCGAAGTTGTTGGGCAGATTGTGGGCTTGCAGATACTGGTACATATCCTTGGCTGTCCACTGAAGTAACGGCGCGACTTTCAACAGGCCGTCAGCATTGCGGCTGACCGGTTGCATCCTGGCACGTTCCGGCGTGTCTTCTGCCCGCAGGGCGGTGAGCCACACGTCCGGATGCATTTCCCTCAGGGCACGTTCAAAGGGTTCGATTTTGACTTCCTGGGTAAAGGCATCGTGGCGCGGGTCATAAATGCCTGGCATGGGGCCTTCCAGTGCCTCGCGATGCGCGCGGGTCCGCCTGGGCAGGAAGCTGACGATGTTGAGGTTAAGCTGCTTGATGACGTCATCAGCAAATTGGTAAGTCGCCTCGGTGTTGTAGCCGCTATCCATCCATACGATGGGAATATCCGGGCGTACCTGGGTCACCATGTGCAGAATGACCGCTTCGAACGGGCGGAAGTTGGTCGTGCAGATGGGCCGTGTGCCCTGAGCCAGTGCCCACTCAACTAACCCTTGAGGGTTGTTGGCAAATTCATTGTTGATCGCTTCAAGTTCTGAGGACATGCTTCCTCCTTATCGTCGGAAAGATCATGCCGATAGGCTACCAAAGAGCAGGCAGGTCGCCCCAATACCGTTTGGTTTGGCTTTTATATTCCTTTTTGATTTAAAGGCCGTGCTTGCTTATTCCAGCGCTTTGATCAAGTGACGAATTTTGTCCAGTGTCTCAGTGTATTCCTCGTCGACGTTGGAGTCGGCTACCAGCCCGCCGCCTCCCCAAACGTGAAGCCTACCGGCGTCTGCCACCACCGTGCGGATGGCAATCGAGGTGTCCATGCTTCCCCGTACGTCGACATACCCGAGGCTGCCGCAGTAAATACTTCGCTGGCAGGGCTCCAGCTCATCGATGATCTGCATGGCACGAATTTTGGGTGCGCCGGTAATCGAGCCGCCGGGAAACGCGGCGGCGAGTAGGGCGAGGGCGGCACGCGGGTCGGGGAGCTGTCCCTGGATCACGCTGACCAGGTGATGAACGTTGGGATAGCTTTCCAGATGACAGAGCTGAGGCACCCTGATCGTACCGGGAAGGCAGATACGGCCGAGGTCATTACGCAAAAGATCCACGATCATGACGTTTTCAGCGCGGTCTTTACGGCTGTTAAGTAACTGCTCGGCGAGTGCTTGATCTTCTTCAGGGGTCATGCCGCGGGGGCGCGTTCCCTTGATAGGGCGGGTTTCCACCTGGCCTTCATGGCTACGAATAAACCGTTCGGGGGAGAGTGAAAGCACTGCTTTGTCCTGCCACGCCATAAACCCTGAAAAAGGCGTGGGGGTGGCCCGGCGAAGTCGCAAATAGGCTTGCCACTCATCACCCTGATAAGACGCCGAAAAACGTTGGGCAAGGTTGATCTGGTAGCAGTCTCCGGCGCGAATGTAATCTTGCACGGCATGAAAGCGCTGATGGTAGTCAGCGCGGCTGAGCTCCGCCTGAAAAGAAGCGGTCAGGCAAAACGGCGCCGTCGCTGGCAACGAGCGGTCAAGCCAGCGCATGACCTGTTCGCGGCGCTCGTCGGTGGCGACCAGCCATGCTTGCTGGGTGTGGTGGTCAAACGTGACGCACCAGTCATAGAGCCCAATTCGGGCCTGGGGCAGGTCGGTGACACACGGCTGCTGGCTGGCAATCGACTGCTGCTCACGGCCCAGGTCATAACCCCAGTAACCGATCAAACCGCCTGCAAAGGGGAGCTCGCCCATGTCTTGTGATGGCACAGGCAATTGGTCAAGCAGCCACTGCTGGGGGGCAAAGGCATCCGGCCAGTCAAGGGGCGCAGTAAGTTGATCGGACGTGACCTTCGACTGACCGTTGGCATCGATCTCAAGCGTCGCCAGTGGGTCACTGCTCATGATGTCAAACCGGCCATTGGCCAACGGGCGCCCGCTATCTAGCAAGACAGCGCCTGAGCGTTGGCGAAGTGCCGCGAACGTCGTCAAGGGGTCAGGTAGGTAGGGCAGTGCCGTCAGTGTTAACGCTGATATCATGAAGCAAACGCCTAGCCAAGTGGGGCAGCATATTTTAGAGGGCGTTAAAGAAGGACACCAGTCGGTCTTCTCGACGGCTTTCTCACGTTAATCATATGGTGAAAGACATTGCCTCCGACGCTTTCCTGCTTCTCGCTAGATTGTTGACACCGCAAGACGTTATTGCCCTAGGTCGTACGACAAAAGGCCTACCTGATCGTACGGTAAGCAAGGTTGACGGCGGTTTTGCAGAGGACTAAAGTTGTCCCATCATTTAATTGTCGACAATTTCCCCATGACCTTATCAGCTGTGACGACACACAAAGATTCATCGGATCATGAAGCAGCCTCTCCGGAAGTGCGCACGCTGGCCGAGCGGGTTTTCCAACAACTCCAGGATGCTATCGTTCGCGGTGAGTTGGCCCCAGGCAGCAAGATTACCGAACCCGGGTTATCGAAAACCTACGGTATTTCGCGGGGGCCGCTGCGTGAAGCGATGCGACGTCTGGAAGCACATCGTTTGATCGAGCGGGTTCCCCATGTCGGGGCTCGGGTCGTCAAACTCTCAATGAAGGAGCTGATTGAGTTGTTTGACGTACGCGAGGCCCTGGAAAGCATGGCCGCCAGGCTGGCCGCCGAGCACATGTCTGCAGACGAGATTCAGGGGCTACGGGACGTGCTGGCACTCCACGAGGGGCAGAGCGATCTTAAGCGTGGTGAGGCCTACTATCAGCGTGAAGGCGATCTCGATTTTCACTATCGTATCGTTCAGGGCAGTCACAACAAGATGTTGATGAACCTGCTCTGCGACGACCTTTATTACCTTGTCCGTCTTTATCGTACCCAGTTCAGCGCCAGCGGCGCGCGTCCCCAGCGTGCCTTTGTGGAGCACCATCGCATTGTCGATGCCATTGAAGCCGGTGATGCCGAACTCGCCGAGTTGTTGATGCGCCGTCACGTCAGCGCCTCCCGCGCCAATGTTGCCGACCGTTACGCCACTATTCTTGAACAACAATCATCGACACCCTCGGAATAAAACGCCATCTACCTGTGTCGCAATACAAAGGAGTCCACGTCCATGTCTCAATCTCCCCAGTCAGGGCTTACCCCCGGTGCACGTTTTCGCGCAGCGCTAGAGGCGAATCGGCCGCTGCCCATTCTTGGCACGATCAATGCCTACACGGCAATGATGGCCGAACGGGTAGGGCACCAGGCGATTTATCTGTCCGGCGGTGGCGTGGCCAATGCCTCTTTTGGGTTGCCCGATCTGGGTATGACCACCATGAACGACGTGGTGGAAGACGCTCACCGTATTTGTGGTGCGACGGATGTGCCGCTGCTGGTGGATATCGATACCGGCTGGGGCGGGGCGTTTAATATTGCGCGCACCGTCAAGGAAATGCAGCGTGCGGGCGTGGCGGCGGTACACCTGGAAGATCAGGTCGCCCAGAAGCGCTGTGGGCATCGCCCCAACAAGGCGATCGTCTCCCAGCAGGAAATGGTCGATCGCATCAAGGCCGCGGCGGATGCCAGGCTCGACCCTGACTTTTACCTCATCGCCCGCACTGACGCCTTTCAGAAAGAGGGGCTGGATGCCGCGATCGAGCGTGCCAATGCCTGTATCGAGGCAGGTGCTGACGCCATCTTCGCTGAAGCGGTGCATACGCTGGACGATTACCGGGCGTTTTGCGAACGGGTCAATGCGCCGATCCTTGCCAATATCACTGAGTTTGGCGCGACGCCGCTTTTCACTCAGCAGGAGTTGGGGGAGGTGGGCTGCCGAATGGTGCTGTATCCGCTTTCGGCTTTCCGCGCCATGAACGCCGCCGCGCTGCATGTCTATCAGAGCATTCTGGACAACGGCCATCAGAAAGACGTGCTGGACACCATGCAAACCCGCGATGAGCTATACGACTTTTTGAACTACCACGACTTCGAACAAAAGCTCGATGCGCTGTTCGCCGAGCAGAAAGATACCTAATCGCCGTTAACCCTTACAACGTTATAACCAATAAAATACGCTAGCAGGAGACCTACATGGCTGATAAACCGCAAAACAGTGCCGGACTGCGTGGCCAGAGCGCCGGTTCCACCGCGCTGTGTACCGTCGGTAAAACAGGCTCTGGATTAACCTACCGTGGCTTCGACATTAAAGAACTGGCTGAAAAGGCCAAGTTTGAAGAAGTCGCTTATCTGCTGCTAAAGGGCAAACTGCCCAATCAAGCTGAGCTGGACGATTACATTGACAAACTCAAAAGCCAGCGTGGCTTACCCAGCGCCTTGAAAAACGTGCTGGAAGAGATCCCCAAAGACGCTCATCCCATGGATGTGATGCGTACCGGGGCATCCATGCTGGGTAATCTGGAGACCGAGGAAAGCTTTGAAGAGCAGGAAGACGTGGCCGACCGTCTGCTGGCCGTGCTGCCCTCGATCATTTGCTACTGGTATCGCTTCAGCCATGACGGCGTACGTATCAATACCGAAACCGACGATGCCTCGGTAGGTGGTCACTTCCTGCATATGCTACGCGGTGAACCGGCCTCCGAGCTGCATGCACGGGTAATGAACGTATCTCTCATCCTTTACGCAGAGCACGAATTCAATGCCTCCACATTCACCGCCCGGGTTTGCGCCTCAACGCTCTCCGACATGCACTCTTGTGTGACCGGGGCGATTGGGACGCTGCGTGGGCCGCTACACGGTGGCGCCAACGAAGCGGCGATGGCGATGATCGAAAACTGGACCTCGCCTGAAGAAGCTGAGCGGGAAATGCTCGGCATGCTGAAGCGCAAAGAAAAAATCATGGGCTTTGGGCACGCCATTTACCGCGAGTCAGATCCGCGTAATGCCATCATCAAGCACTGGTCGAAAAAGCTCGCCGACGATGTGGGCGATAGCGTGCTCTACCCCGTTTCTGAGCGTTGCGAAGCGGTCATGTGGCGGGAGAAGAAACTATTCTGCAACGCGGACTTCTTCCATGCCAGCGCTTACCACTTCATGGATATTCCCACCAAGCTGTTCACGCCGATTTTCGTGATGTCACGGCTTACCGGCTGGGCCGCCCACGTGTTTGAGCAGCGTGAAAACAACCGCATTATTCGCCCCAGCGCTGACTATACCGGCCCCGAGAAGAGCGAATGGGTACCCATTGAAGCCCGTGATTAAGTGAGAGTGACGATGAACACCAATTATCGCAAACCGCTGCCGGGTGTCACGGTCGACGGGACTGCCATTGATTACTTTGATACCTACCAGGCCGTGGAGGATATCCAGCCTGGCGCCTACGCAACGCTGCCGTTTACCTCACGAGTACTGGCCGAGCAGCTGGTGCGCCGCTGTGATCCAGAGCATCTGACGGCTGCCCTCAAACAGCTGATCGAGCGCAAGCGCGACCTGGACTTTCCCTGGTATCCGGCGCGGGTCGTGTGTCACGACATTCTCGGCCAGACCGCGCTGGTCGACCTGGCGGGCCTGCGCGATGCCATTGCCGATAAAGGCGGCGACCCGGCGAAGGTTAACCCGGTGGTGCCGACGCAGCTGATCGTCGACCATTCGCTGGCTGTCGAGCACGCCGGTTTTGAAAAAGACGCCTTTGAAAAAAACCGCCAGGTAGAGGACCGCCGCAACGACGACCGTTTCCATTTTATCAACTGGACGAAAGTGGCCTTCGAGAACGTCGATGTGATCCCGCCTGGCAACGGCATCATGCACCAGATCAACCTGGAGAAGATGTCGCCAGTGGTCCAGGTCCAGCAAGGTGTGGCTTACCCTGATACCTGCGTGGGTACTGATAGTCATACACCGATGACCGATGCGCTGGGCGTGATTTCGGTGGGTGTCGGCGGCCTAGAAGCAGAGAGCGTGATGCTCGGCCGCGCCTCAATGATGCGCCTACCGGATATCGTCGGTGTCGAACTCACCGGTAAACTACAGCCGGGCGTGACCGGCACCGACATGGTGCTGGCGATTACAGAGTTTCTGCGCAGCGAGCGCGTGGTCGGCGCCTACCTGGAATTCTATGGTGAGGGCGCCGATGCGCTGACCGTCGGCGATCGTGCAACGATCTCCAACATGACGCCGGAATACGGTGCGACGGCTGCCATGTTTTACATCGACAGCCAGACCATCGACTACCTCAAGCTTACCGGGCGCGAGGACGAGCAGGTGGCGCTGGTCGAGGCTTACGCCAGGCATACCGGTCTCTGGGCCGACAGCTTGAAAAGCGCCGAATACGAGCGGGTGCTGCGTTTTGACTTATCCAGCGTGACGCGCACGCTGGCGGGGCCTTCCAACCCCCATGCGCATTTGCCGACCTCAGAGCTTGCCAAGCGCGGTATTGCGGTTGATCTGGATAAAGCCCGCGCCGAAGAACAGGCGGGCAGAATGCCGGATGGCGCAGTGATCATCGCCGCGATTACCAGCTGCACCAATACGTCGAACCCGCGCAATATGGTGGCGGCGGGCCTGATTGCCCGAAATGCCAATAAGCTGGGTCTTACCCGCAAGCCCTGGGTCAAGTCATCGCTCGCTCCGGGGTCCAAAACCGTCAAGATGTACCTCGAAGAAGCCGACCTGATGGGCGAGCTGGAAGACCTTGGGTTTGGCGTGGTGGCGTATGCGTGTACCACCTGTAACGGCATGTCCGGCGCGCTGGATCCGAAGATTCAGCAGGAAATTATCGACCGGGATTTATACGCGACGGCGGTATTGTCCGGTAACCGTAATTTCGACGGACGGATACATCCCCATGCCCAACAGGCATTTCTGGCCTCGCCGCCGCTGGTGGTGGCTTACGCTATCGCGGGCACGATTCGCTTTGATATCGAAAAGGATATTCTGGGTCACGATGCTGAAGGCAACCCGGTCACGCTCAAGGATATCTGGCCCGACGACAGCGAGATCGACGCCATCGTGAAGTCGGCGGTAAAGCCTGAGCAGTTCCGCGATACGTACATCCCCATGTTCGACCTGGATAAAAGTGCCCGCACTCAGGTCAGCCCGCTGTATGAATGGCGCCCTCAGAGCACCTATATCCGTCGTCCGCCATACTGGGAAGGCAATATGGCCAAAGAGCGCGGATTGAAAGGGATGCGACCTCTGGCAATTCTGCCGGACAATATCACTACCGATCACCTGTCGCCCTCTAATGCGATTCAGTTGAACAGCGCAGCGGGTGAGTACCTGGACAAGATGGGCCTGCCGGAGGAGGACTTTAACTCCTACGCGACCCACCGGGGTGATCATTTGACTGCTCAGCGCGCCACCTTGGCAAACCCCAAGCTGTTCAATGAAATGGTACGTGACGAGCAGGGTAATGGGGTGCAAGGGTCGCTTGCCCGTATTGAGCCGGAGGGTAAGGTTACCCGGATGTGGGAAGCCATTGAGACCTACATGGCCCGCAAGCAGCCGCTGATCATTATTGCGGGCGCCGATTACGGCCAGGGGTCTTCCCGTGACTGGGCTGCCAAGGGCGTTGCGCTGGCTGGCGTCGAGGCGATTGTGGCCGAGGGGTTCGAGCGCATCCACCGCACCAATCTGATCGGCATGGGCGTTATGCCGCTGCAGTTTGAAGAAGGCACAACGCGCCACACGCTGGAGTTGGACGGCACCGAAATTTACGATGTGGAGGGCACCCAGCAGCCGGGCGCCACGCTCACGTTGTTGATTCATCGCCAGAGTGGCAGCTCCGAACGCGTACCGGTGATTTGCCGCCTGGATACCGCCGAGGAAGTGTCGATTTACACCGCTGGTGGCGTGCTGCAACGCTTTGCTCAGGACTTTCTCGAATCCACTGCCGCCTAGCTGGAGATGACGTAATGCCCTACGGCCCTCAACTCAAAATTCCCGCCACCTATATGCGTGGCGGGACCAGCAAGGGTGTGTTTTTTAAACTCGACGACTTGCCCGACGCCGCCCGGCAGCCTGGCGAGGCGCGCGACAAGCTGCTGTTACGGGTAATAGGTAGCCCAGATCCCTACGAGAAACAAATCGACGGCATGGGCGCCGCGACGTCCAGCACCAGTAAAACGGTAATTCTGTCGAAAAGTGAATCGCCCGAGCACGATGTGGATTATCTGTTTGGTCAGGTCGCAATCGACAAACCGTTTGTCGATTGGAGCGGGAACTGCGGCAATCTTTCGGCGGCGGTCGGCCCTTTTGCGATTACCCACGGTCTCGTTGATCCCGGACGCATTCCTGAAAACGGCGTGGTCGAGGTGCGTATCTGGCAGGTCAATATCCAGAAAACGATCGTGTCGCGGGTGCCGATGGCCAACGGAGAGGTACAGGAAACCGGCGATTTTGAGCTCGATGGCGTCACCTTTCCCGCTGCCGAGATTCCGGTGGCCTTTATGGATCCAGCCGACGGCGAAGGGGCTATTTTCCCCACCGGCAATCTTGTCGATGATCTGGAGGTACCAGGGGTAGGCACGCTCAAAGCCACCATGATCAACGCTGGTATTCCCACGGTGTTTATTAACGCCGCCGACATCGGGTATGCCGGTACTGAGCTTCAAGAGGCGATCAATGGCGATAGCCAAGCGCTTTCGATGTTTGAAACCATCCGAGCCCATGGTGCCGTCCGTATGGGGTTGATGAAACACGTGGATGAAGCGGCCAACCGGCAGCACACGCCTAAAGTGGCGTTTGTTGCACCACCTGCGGGGTATACGGCGTCGAGCGGCAAAATGATTGACGCCTGTGATGTCGACCTGCTGGTGCGTGCGCTCTCCATGGGTAAACTCCACCATGCCATGATGGGCACCGCCGCTGTCGCGATCGCCTCGGCGGCCGCGATTAAAGGCACCCTGGTCAACGCGGCGGCGGGAGGCGTCGAACGTGATGCGGTCACCTTCGGCCACCCCTCGGGCAGTTTGCGGGTGGGGGCTCAGGCAAGCCTGGTGGACGGACGCTGGCAAATAGACAAAGCTGTCATGAGCCGCAGCGCACGCGTATTGATGGAAGGAACTGTGCGCGTTCCGAGTGATACGCTGAACCAGTAGGGGGATAAGACATGCATACCACCGCCGATGTGAATGATCGTCCGGACTATGACCCTGAGTTGCAAACGCTGGCCGACTACGTTCTCAACTTTCGTGCCCCCTCCGAGGAAGCGCTGACGACGGCGCGCTACTGTTTGATGGATACGCTGGGCTGTGGGTTGTTGGCGTTGCGTTTCCCTGCGTGTACCAAACACCTTGGCCCGTTGGTCGAGGGGACGACAGTGCCGCATGGCGCTCGGGTACCCGGCACATCGCTGCGACTGGATCCGGTCAAGGCGGCCTGGGACATCGGTGCGATGGTGCGCTGGCTCGATTACAACGATACATGGCTCGCCGCTGAGTGGGGACACCCCTCTGATAACCTGGGCGCGATTCTTGCCGTTGCCGACCATCTTTCCCAGAAGCGAGTGGCCGAAGGCGCTGCACCTTTGGTGATGGCGGACGTCCTGCACGCCATGGTCATGGCCCATGAGATCCAGGGGGTGCTGGCGCTGGAAAACAGTTTCAACCGGGTGGGGCTGGACCATGTGGTACTGGTTAAAGTGGCCTCCACCGCCGTTGTCGCGAAACTGATGGGCGCCGACCGTGAGCAGATGCTGTCGGCGCTTTCCCATGCCTGGGTCGACGGACAGAGCTTGCGCACCTACCGGCACGCCCCGAATGCAGGTTCCCGCAAAAGTTGGGCGGCAGGCGATGCCACCTCACGCGGCGTGCGCCTCGCGGATATCGCCATGCGCGGTGAAATGGGTATTCCCAGTGCCTTGAGCGCGCCTCAATGGGGGTTTTACGACATCGCCTTCAGTCATAGTAATAAAGACCTCCGTCTTAAGCCTGACGGCGAGCGTCGACTTCGCTTCCAGCGCACGTTGGGTTGCTACGTGATGGAAAATATTCTCTTCAAGGTGGCATTTCCCGCTGAGTTCCACGCCCAGACGGCCTGTGAAGCGGCGGTGGCATTACATCCGCAGGTTAAAGATCGCTTACCGTCTATCGAGCGCGTTGTGATCACGACCCATGAGGCGGCTATCCGGATTATTTCCAAAACCGGCCAGCTCGCCAACCCCGCTGACCGCGATCACTGCCTGCAGTACATGGTGGCCGTCCCGCTGATACAGGGGACATTAACCGCGGATCACTATGAAGATGACTTCCATGCCACACACCCGCTGATTGATCAGCTACGCGAAAAGATGGAAGTGGAAGAGGACCCTGATTATTCAAGCGCTTACCTGGACCCCGAAAAGCGTTCGATTGCCAATGCCGTGCAGGTGTTTTTCGATGATGGCACAGCCACTGAAAAGGTCGCCGTGGAGTACCCGCTGGGTCATCGGCGGCGACGGGACGAGGGTATGCCGTTGTTACTTGACAAATTTCATCGCCACCTTGCCACGCGGTTCCCGGCACATCGGTGCGAGCAGATCATGCGGGTATGCGAGGATCATGCAGCGCTTGCATCCATGCCGGTTAACCGCTTTATGGCGCTATGGGAGATGACACCCTAAACGACGAACCGCCCGATTCACTAGCGTAATCGGGCGGCGTTTAGTGTTGTCATGTTAGTCTTCAACGCTGACCTGATCGCGCATACGGTCAACCGTTGCCGGTCCAATACCGCTGACGCGGGTAAGGTCATCGGCACTTTCGAAGTCGCCGTTTGCTTCACGCTCTTCAATGATAGCTTCGGCTCGGCTGGGGCCGATACCCGGTAGCTCATCGAGTAATTCGGGGTCGGCGCTGTTGACGTTGATCGGGGCAATGTCCTGGGCCACCCCGTTGCTTGCAACCCCAATGCCGATGCTGAAGAGTAATGCGGCGAATAATCCTTTCAGTGATAGCTTCATCCTAAGCCCCTTTAATAGTGGTTTCAGTCCTAATGGCGGTTATCAGTCCTATTGTGAGCGGGGAAGTCCCCGCTCTTTCACCTTAACTGGATTCCGGAGCGATGCTGTCGGAAATTAGCGATACGTTATGTAAGATTTTTGCTATACACGCATGGCAAAAGGCTTACATGGCGAGCGAAAGGGACTGATATAATGCGCCGAAACACTTGGGGAGCTTGGTATGGCTGTCACTGAATCACCGCTGATTATCGCACTTGATTACCCATCACTAGACGCGGCGCTATGCATGGCGGATCAGTTGGATCCGTCCTGGTGTCGGCTGAAGGTCGGTAAAGAGCTATTTACCCGCAGCGGCCCGGCCGTCCTTGAAGCGTTGCACGGGCGTGGCTTCGATGTGTTCCTGGACCTCAAGTTCCATGACATTCCCAACACGGTGGCCAGCGCCGTAGAGGCGGCAGCAGAGCAGGGGGTGTGGATGGTCAACCTTCACGCCAGCGGCGGTCGGGCAATGATGGAAGCCGCCGCAACGCGCCTGGCGCAACAGCGCCTCACCACGCACCTGATCGCTGTGACGGTGCTGACCAGCATGCAGGACCGTGATCTGGTGGATGTCGGTATACCGTCATCGGTTAGCGACCAGGTGACGCGGCTGGCTCAGCTCGCCAAACAGAGTGGCTTGCACGGTGTTGTGTGTTCGGCTCAGGAATCGACTCAACTTGCATCGCTATGTGGTGACGAGTTCTTGAAAGTGACGCCAGGCATTCGACCTGCCTTCGCTGCGGCTAATGACCAGCAGCGGATCATGACGCCCAGGGACGCGATGCAGGCAGGTAGCACGCACTTGGTCGTCGGGCGGCCGGTTACCCAGGCAGAGCGTCCCATGGAGGCGTTGAAGGCTATCCAGCAAGAGCTGGAATAGGGAACGAAACCGTTATTCGCCTTCAACCCCGATAATCGGTTTGATAGTGCCCCAGTAACGGCAAGTGGGGCACTGCCATTGCAAGGCATCGCTGGTAAAGCCGCAGCGTTGGCAACGGTGGCGAGGGCGACCCTTCAGCAATGCTTCGGTATGATGCTTAAGCAGCACCAGCCGTGTGTCCGGTGCGTCTCTACCCTGAAGGCGCTGGCTCTCGATATACAGATCAACCAGGTAGTTGAGTCCCCGCAAGCTGGGGGCCTGGCCGAGAAGTTCGCCGGTGACGCCAATCGCGGCATCGACCCCATCCCGGTGATGGATAAGCTCACCCAGTTCGATGATTAAGCTGGTGTAGGGCACGATGGTAATCAGCTGGCGTAGATGGGCTTCAAGCCCGCCTTCATCGTTGTTGCGCAGATAGGCGCGCTTTAATGCGGGCAGCATGGTCGGAAGATGGGCGCTGTCTTGGTCAAGAATGCGCGTCAAGTAGCCGGTTGCCTGCGGATAATGACCATTTTCCATTTCAAGTCCGGCAAGCAACAGGTTGGCGCGGACGCAATGGGAGTCAAGCTGCAGGGCTTTTTTCAAATGGCGTTTGGCAAGTGCGCGGCTGGCATTGGCGGTCTCGAGTTCGGCCAGTTCGCATTGCCAGTGGGCCGCTGCTCGGCGGATATTGGGATGCTGCTTAACCAGCGGGGCGGCGGTATCCAAGGCGCCTTGCCAGTCTTTTTCGCGCTCTAGCAGATCGATCAACAGTCGCTTGGCAGGGTAGCGCAGCTCGCTGTCGTGGTCTTGGTCGAGTAGCGTTCTAAGCAGCCGCTGTGCCCGGTCATGGACACCCAGCGCTACAAAGTCACGCGCGAGTTCCAGTTGAACCTTCGCATTAGTGGCATCGGAGAGTGCCGGACGTGCCAGAAGATTTTGGTGAATGCTTACGGCTTTGTCGGCTTCGCCCCGCGAACGAAATAGTCGCCCCAGTGTGATGTGCGTCTCAACCGTATCGCTATTGACATCCAGTGCGTTGATAAAGGTATTGATGGCTTCGTCGGGCTGCTCGTTGAGCAGATAGTTGAGCCCGACAAAGTAATCCCGGGATAGACTACCGTGAGTAGATCCCGAGCGTTCGTTTGACCGCCGGGATGCCTTGCGAAAGCCGAGCCCGTAGCCAATCGCAATAGCGACGAATATAACGCCCAGCAGTGCGAAGTCCAGCATCTAAGCCAGTTCCTTAAACTCCTGCGTACGTAGCTGGTCAAGTTCCTTGCTTTGTTGTTTGTTCTGGCGTTCGCTACGAGCCAGTCTGGCTTTTAGACGTACATACACGCCGATCATGGCCAACATGCCAATAAGTACGCCGAACGTTAACGTTGCCAATAGCCAGACGGATAACGAGACGGCGGGTAGCTCCAGCCAAATCAGGTTCAACGCAATGGCTTGCTGGTTATTGACCGCAAACAAGATACCTACCAGTAGCACTACCAGCAAAATGATGGCCAGAATCAGCCCTTTTATCCAACGCATGAGAAGTTCCTAATCAGTAGCTTTCACGGTAGTGACATTGTGTACGAGTCGCCGCCCGACGTCATCCCAAAGAAGGCATGAATCCGCTTTTTAATGCCTGGCCAAGGACAATAACGCCCTGCTATATCAATACCCCAATGCACGGCTCGCATCGACCTGTTCGCGTAATTCCTTGCCCGGCTTGAAATGGGGAACGTGCTTCCCGTCAAGCTCGACGGGTTCGCCGGTTTTCGGGTTACGCCCGGTTCTTGGCTCGCGGTAGTGAAGTGAAAAACTCCCAAAACCACGAATTTCCACCCGCCCGCCACTGGCCAGTGCGTCGGTCATGTCGTCGAGAATAATCCGGACGGCGGTCTCGACTTCTTTGGCAGACAGCTCGGGCTGGTGCATGGCAATTTGTTCGATTAATTCAGATTTGGTCATCGGTTGGCTCCCTGCGGACGTTTAAGGTCGATCAATACGGCCTTTCTGTCACCTCATTCAGCATACTGCGCAATCGAAGATAAAACAATTTAGATAAAACAAGGTACTACAATCGATATTAGCATAGGCCAAGCGAGGCCCTGGCGCGACCCTGTGGCTTAGGTATACTGATCCCTCATTCCATTTTTTCCCAAGTGAGGCCAACGTTGAGCGACGACACATCCCCAGCCGCTATCGCCCGCAAGCGGCTTTATTGGCACTCACGTCGAGGTATGTGGGAGCTGGATTTACTGTTAATTCCCTTTTTGGAACAGCGTTACGACCAGTTGGAGGAGGGTGACCAGCTTGCTTTTCAACAACTGATTGAGGAAGAAGATCAAGATTTGTTTGTCTGGCTGATGCGCCGGGAATGGCCGGGCGACCCCGTCCTGCGCCGTGTTGTGAAGATGATCGTCGAGCATGCCGAAAGCACCGATAATTCTGCCTATCGCACGCTCTAGGCTATGGGGTGGGCTACACAGCGGCCTGCTGCTGGGGCTTGCTTTGATGTGCCTGGCCACTATGGGGTGGCTAACGGCCGCTATGGTGATAGGGGTGGGCGGGGGTTGCTTGTGGCGCAGCGTTCGCTGCCTGCCTCGCGGTACCCTTTATCTTCTGCCTCGGGCGGAAGGCCCTCTTGGCCGTTGGTTGCTGCCGCAAGGCGAGCTTGATGCGTCATTGGTCGTCAGCTGTGACTACCTGACGCCATGGCTGGTAGGCCTGAAGGTGGGCCAGCAGCGCGTCTGGCTGTGGCCTGATAGCGTTCCCCGGGAAGCGCACCGGGCGGTGCGCCGTTTGTTTCACTCTCCCGGTCGCTAAACGTTCCGTCCGACAGGTGTCTAGCCCTTGGGTAGATCCTTGAGGGTGAGCCGGGACGGCTGGCTGTGTTCAGCGTGCCCAGGCCAATCCATGGTGTAGTGCAAGCCTCTTGATTCATGCCGCTGCTGCGCCGCGGTGACCGTTAATCGTGCAAGGTTGATCAACTGCTGCAAACGCTGTGCCTCCACCGTCATCTGGCCATTACTCAGCTCGCCAAGTGCGGCGGCTATCTCAGTGAGGGCCTTGCTGGCAGAAGCGAGGCCAGCAGTGCTTCTCACAATGGCGACATGCTGGCTCATGGTGGCACGTAGCTGTTTGCGCAACGCTGCGATCTGGGTATCGATAAACGCATCGGCGCCGGGGAGCGACGGCAAGTTGACGTCGTATTGCCTTGTGACGGAGGCGGTCGCTTGAATGGCATGGGCGCAACTCCGGGCAAACACCAGGCACTCCAGCAGTGAGTTGCTGGCCATGCGGTTGGCCCCGTGCAGCCCCGTGCAGGCTGTTTCGCCGATGGCGAATAGTCCCGGCACGCCAGTGGCGCCGGTAAGGTCAGTGGCGACACCTCCGCAGCTGTAGTGCGCCGCGGGAACCACGGGAATAGGCTGTTGGGTGATGTCGATACCGCGCGATGCGCAGTGCGCTTGAATCGTCGGGAAGTGATGCTGTATAGCCTCTACACCTAAGTGGCGTATGTCCAGCCATACATGGGGTAGCGCCTGAGTCTGTATCTCGGCGTCGATGGCGCGCGCGACAACATCACGGGGGGCAAGCTCGGCTCTGGCGTCCAGTGCGGGCATAAAGCGCTTACCTGCTGCATTGAGCAGGTGACCGCCCTCGCCACGTACGGCTTCGCTAATCAGAAAGGCCGGGCCGTCCGGGTCGTACAGGCAAGTGGGATGAAACTGTTGAAACTCCAGGTTCATCAGGGTGGCACCGAGTTCTGCCGCCATGATCATGCCTTCGCCGCTGCTGGGGGCGGGGGTCGTGGTGTGCTGGTAGAGGCCGCTGGCCCCCCCGGTGGCGAGTACCGTGTGTTGTGCTGTCAGCGTATGCCACTGGTGTTGCTCGTCGAGTGCGTAAGCGCCTAGACATATCCCTTGATCATCTTGTATCAACCCCACCACGCTAAGGTGATGGTACTGCTGGATATTGGGATGTGCCGTGACGCGCTGTAACAGGGTGTCGACCACGGCGCGCCCGGTAGCATCGTCAGCGTGAATGATACGCCGTGCGTTATGCCCGCCTTCACGCGTCAAGTGAAAGGGATAACGTGCCTCGGCAGAGTGGTCGGGTGTAAAGGGCACGCCGCTATCAATCAGCCACGCAATGGCTTCCGGACCGTGCTCGACCGTGAAGCGCACCGCTTGCTCATCGCACAGGCCGTCACCGGCAATCAGTGTGTCGTTGACGTGGGCATCGACATGATCGTCGGGCGAAAGCACAGCGGCAATGCCGCCCTGTGCCCAGCGGCTGGCCCCCTTGTCGTCCTGAGCCGGTCGTATCAGCGCCACCCGGTGCGTTTCAGCAGCGGTCAAGGCAAGGGTTAAACCGGCAACGCCGCCACCGATGATCAATATCTCTGAGGTGGGCGTCGTCATGGGGGCTCCTTAGCGGGCTTGTCCTGGGCTTTGAGTCAGCGGATCAGCGACGGTTGATAGCGTTTGGGGTGACGGCTGGCATCATAGCGCGGTGTCAGGCAGATGGCGATAACGCAGGCACTGGATTATTCGGCGCGGTTAACAGCAGCTAAATCAAAAAAGCCAGATCAGGCGATAACATCGGGGGGATTTCAGGAATGGTGCCCGGAGCCGGACTTGAACCGGCACGGGGTTGCCCCCGAGAGATTTTAAGTCTCTTGCGTCTACCAATTTCGCCATCCGGGCAGCGCAGCGATGGGAATCGGTGCACCGGAAAGATGGAGGCTGGAGTCGGAATCGAACCGGCGTACACGGAGTTGCAGTCCGCTGCATAACCACTCTGCCATCCAGCCTCGGTGAGTCGTTGGAGCGGGAAAGGAGATTCGACCGGGCTGGCGTTCCAGCTCACGACCCTCACTTGCTTTTCCACACAATCCAAGTTGGAGCGGGAAAGGAGATTCGAACTCCCGACCCTCGCCTTGGCAAGGCGATGCTCTACCGCTGAGCTATTCCCGCTCGACTCGAGGGGGAATTATACGCAACGCGTTTAGCTTGTCAATCAAACATTTCCGCTATCAGGTTGCGCGAATATCTACATTGAGCGACTGAGATGAGGCCAGGCGGATTTTAAGTACTGGATCATCGACCACAGCGTTAACATGGCCGCGGCGTAAAGAATGACCACGCCGATTTGCGCCAGCGGATGCGCAGGAGGGAAGGCAAGCAGCACCAGTATGGCGACCATCTGCAGTGTGGTTTTAAGCTTGCCGACCCAGGATACGGCGACCATGCCACGCTTGCCCATTTCCGCCATCCATTCGCGTAGTGCTGAAATGACAATTTCGCGCCCGATGATCACCAGGGCAGGGAGCGTAAGTAGCGCCGTATCAAAGCGCTCGATCAGCAGTGCCAGGGCGACGGCGACCATCAGCTTATCGGCGACAGGGTCAAGAAATGCCCCGAAAGGCGTGGACTGATCCCAGCGACGCGCCAGGTAGCCGTCAAGCCAGTCGGTGACGGACGCCAGGGCGAACATCCCGGCGGCGATGGGCATGCTCCAACTGAAAGGCAGGTAAAACAGCACCACCAGCAGGGGAATAAACGCGATTCTTGCGAGCGTGAGTATGTTGGGTATATTCATCGCGGAGTGCGATCCTTGCCGTGGAGTCATGGAAACAAAGGTGTATGGCGCTATTCTATCTGCCTTGGCCTATGGCATCCATGTCCACGATGGGTTTTATCCGTGGAGTGCGAGATAAATGCTCTCGGCCAGGGCTTCGCTGATACCTGGAACGCGGGCGAGTTCGGCGCGACTGGCTTTTTGTACACCTTGCAAACCACCAAAAAAACGCAGCAGTTCTCGTCGCCGTTTGGGGCCGACCTTGGGGATGTCCTGAAGTGTCGACGTGCGTCTTGCCTTGTCGCGTTGGGCACGGTGGCCTGCAATGGCAAAGCGGTGTGATTCGTCGCGAATATGTTGGATAAGGTGCAGCGCTGGAGAAGCGGGGTCGAGGGGTAATGGATGGTCTGGCGTGTCGAGAAACACGCTTTCAAGGCCGGCTTTTCGCGTGGTGCCTTTCGCTACGCCCAGCAAGGTGATCGAGCTGATGTCCAGCGTGCTCAACACCTCGCGGGCCATGTTCAACTGTCCCTTGCCACCGTCGACAATTAAAATATCCGGCGCTATAGCTTCGCCGTTTTTAATCCGTTTGAGCCGCCGTGTTAGCGCCTGTTGCATGGCCGCATAGTCATCACCCGCCGCCACGCCCTCAATGCGGAAATGGCGATAATCGCCCTTGCGAGGCCCTTGCTGATCAAACACCACGCACGAAGCCACGGTGGCTTCACCATGACTGTGGCTGATATCGAAGCATTCCAATCGCTGGGGTGTTTCCTCAAGCCCAAGCGCTTGTTGCAGGGCGCTGAAACGCTCGCTCAGTTGGCTCTGGTTAGCGAGCTGGGAGGCCAGTTGCTGCTCGGCGTTGGTCATGGCCAGGTGCTGCCATTGGGCACGGTGGCCGCGTACCTGACTGGTAACACGGATGCGCTTTCCGGCGTGCTGTGAGAGTGCATCAGACAATAACTGGGCATCTTCAAGCGGATGGCTGGTGATCACCTCGCTGGGAATATTATGCGGCTGTCCCAGGTAGTACTGACTGACCACCTCGGTCAACAGCAGCTCCGGTGACAGGTCGAGATCGTTTTTGGGCATGTGATGGCGGGCGCCGAGCAAACGGCCATCGCGAACGCTCAGCACCGAGATACCCAGTGCCCCCGGGCGCTGGGCCAGGGCGAAAATATCGGCATTGCCGCTTTCGGTATCGACAAACTGGCGCTGCTGGAGCTGACGCAATTGCTGTATCTGGTCACGAAAGCGTGCGGCTTCTTCAAAATCCAGTGCCTGGCTTGCCGCCTCCATTGAGGCGGTCAACTCCTGGGTGACATGTTCGCTTTTGCCTTCCAGGCACATCACCGCGTGTTCAACGTCGCGCTGGTAATCTTCGGCCGAAATGTAGTCCACGCAGGGGGCGCTGCAGCGCTGGATCTGATACTGCAGGCATGGACGTGACCGGTGTGCGAAGACACTGTCTTCGCAGTTACGAATGCGGAAGATCTTTTGCATCAGGGCAAGGCTTTCCCGGACGGCGCCACTGCTGGGGTAAGGCCCGAGATAGCGTCCATCACCACGCCGTTGGCGCGCCCGCTTGTATTCAAGCGCAGGGTAGGGATGGCGGTCACTGACGAACACGAAAGGATATGACTTATCATCGCGCAGCAGGATGTTGTAGGGAGGCCGCAGTTCCTTGATCAGCGTCTGTTCGAGCAGCAGGGCTTCTGTTTCGCTACGTGTGACGGTGACCTGGACATCCGCAATGCGCCCCACCATGGCTTGGGTTTTAGCGTTGAGTTGGCCACGGAAGTAGCTTGCCAAGCGAGCTTTCAGTCGCTTCGCCTTGCCGACATAAAGGGTGTTGCCCTCTGTATCGAGCATGCGGTAAACGCCGGGAGACGTGCTTACCGTGCTTAAAAACTGTTTTGCATCAAAGGTCATAGTCAAGCGTTGCTGTCTTTATCGCCGCCCGCTGGTCAACGAGGAGATCAACTTTCTGCCTGATCAAACCCCTCGACCAAATTGTGGCGTAGCGCAAGGTGGGTCAGTTCCACGTCGGTGGCCACCTGAAGCTTTTCAAACAGTCGATAGCGGTAGGTGTTGACTGTCTTGGGGCTCAGGTGCAGGCGGTCAGAAATATCCTGAACCCGCTGGCAGTTAACAATCATCAGCGCTATTTGCAGTTCGCGGTGCGACAGGTGGGCGAATGGGCTGTCTTCAGTATGGAAGTGTAACATGGCCAGGCGCTGGGCAATCTCTTGGCTGATATAACGTCGCCCATGAAAAACGTCACGAATGGCGTTCACCATTTCAGTGGCGTTGGTGCCCTTGCTCAAGAACCCGGCGGCCCCTGCTTCGAGCATGCGTCGGGCGACGTTATCCTCTAAGTAGCCGGTAAGAATCAATACCTTGATGTCTGCCATGCCACGATGGATGCGGCGAGTGGCTTCCAGCCCACCTATGCCCGGCATGCGGATGTCCATCAGTACAATGTCGGGTCTCAACTGACGGCATTTGGAAACGGCGCTTTCACCGTCATCGGCCTCACCGACGATACGAATATCGGTTTCGTCGTTCAGTAGGTGGGCGATACTTGTTCTCACCAGATGGTGATCATCGGCAATTAAAACGTTGATCAAAGGACAAGCTCCTGCATTGAAGGGTCACATTTTGCATGCGGTGGATTCCAGAAGCTGGGTCGTTGTCGCTTGCGCCCATTAGTCGTTAAAAAGCAGGCTAACTATACGATGTGACCCTGTTATGTCCTATAGAGTGCCACAGCTGTTAGTAAAGGAGAATTAGTAAGCGGTGAAATGCGTAAAACCTTGACCAACGGCAATTGGCATCGTAGTATGCGCCTCGCTGCTGCAATGACAGCTTGTGGGGCCTTAGCTCAGCTGGGAGAGCGCAACACTGGCAGTGTTGAGGTCAGCGGTTCGATCCCGCTAGGCTCCACCATGAATATCCTAAAAACGCCCTATCGGCTCACCGATGGGGCGTTTTTTTTGGGCCTGTCGCAGGATGACAATAACCGAGCCGCTAAGAACTCACCTTGCCAAGTAGCAAGAACTCGATCAGCGCCTTCTGAGCATGGAGACGATTACCCGCTTCCTGCCAAACCACGGCGCGTGGGTCGTCAAGTAGCGTGTGGCTGATTTCCTCGCCACGATGAGCGGGCAGGCAGTGCAAAAACAGTGCGTCAGGCTTGGCTTTATCAAGTAACGCCTCGGTGACCTGGAAGCCTGCGAAATCCGCTTCGCGCTTGGCCTGTTCTTCTTCTTGCCCCATGGAGGCCCAGACATCCGTGGTGATCAGGTCGGCGCCGTCGGCGGCGGCTTGCGGGTCGTG
The DNA here is from genome assembly GCF_015767635.1 of Halomonas sp. A40-4. Lineage (GTDB taxonomy): Bacteria > Pseudomonadota > Gammaproteobacteria > Pseudomonadales > Halomonadaceae > Vreelandella > Vreelandella janggokensis. The sequence goes on from NZ_CP065230.1 coordinate 1,439,621, forward strand.
CAGGAGCGTCACCTGATCGCCAGCAGCTGCCATGATGTCGGCTCGTGGTTCGTACCCCTTGGGGCAGCAAATACGCAGGTGAAAGTCGAACTGGCGCGCGGCGTTGATCCAGGAGTGGCACATGTTATTACCATCACCAACCCATACCGCCGTCCGTCCCTTGACACTGCCGCGAAGCTCGGTCCAGGTCATGACATCGGCGAGCAGCTGGCAGGGGTGGTAGTCATCGCTCAGCGCGTTGATGACCGGTACGCTGCTGGCGTTGGCGTAGGTTTCCAGGCCAGCGTGAGAAAAGGTGCGAATCATTACGGCATCGACCATTTCAGCAAGCACGCGGGCGGTGTCCTCAATGGGTTCGCCGCGTCCCAACTGCGTATCACGGGGAGAGAGAAACAGGGCGTGGCCGCCGAATTGCGCCATGGCCGTCTCGAACGAAACGCGTGTACGAGTCGATGATTTCTCGAAGATCATCGCCAGCGTGCGGTTAGGCAACGGCGTGTAGCGTGGCCCTTGCGCCTTCAGGTTGCTCTTGACCGTGATGGCACGCTGAATCAAATAGTTCAGTTCGTCGGGCGTTAAGTCCAGTAACTTCAGAAAATGGCGTGTCGCCATGAAGGTAGTCTCCGCGCAAAAACCCTATCCTAGCGATGCCCTGGGGGATGCGCAACGTGGTTGGCACGCGTAGAATGGCAGGCACCGCATAAGGTTGAGTAGTATGCTCGGGTATTAAAGTGCCATGCCTCAAGCATGCTGCATTATCCATCAATCGCCTTGAGGCTACCCGGCGGTGCGCCGTCGAATCGACCATCGAGGCCCATCTCTATAGGAGACTGTATGAGCACCACAGCCGACAATATTCAGCGTCAAATCAGTGAAAACCCGATCCTGATTTACATGAAAGGCACGCCTCAGCTGCCGCAATGTGGCTTCTCAGCCCAAACCGTGCAGGCACTGATGAGCTGTGGCGAGCGCTTTGCGTTCGTCAACGTGCTGGATAACCCGGATATTCGTGCCGAGCTGCCGAAAATTGCCAACTGGCCGACATTCCCGCAGCTGTGGGTTGAAGGTGAGCTGGTCGGTGGCTGCGATATCGTGATCGAGATGCATCAGAACGGCGAGCTGGAAACGCTGGTTAAAGAAGCAGGGCAGCGCGCCGCTGCCAATGAAAGCGGTGACAATGCCTAACGGGTTTGCCTGGCCCGTTGGGTAGACGGTTGGCGGGTCGTGGCGCAGTCGCTAGAATAACGTTTTATCTTGGCTCTGAAGCCACACCGCCCAAGGATGTCATGCTCAATGAGCTATCAGGTTCTGGCCCGTAAATGGCGGCCGCGTACTTTTCACGAGCTTGTGGGCCAGGCCCATGTGCAGCGTGCCTTGGTCAATGCCCTTGACCAGGGCCGCCTGCACCATGCGTACCTGTTTACCGGTACGAGGGGCGTGGGCAAGACCACGCTGGCACGAATACTGGCCAAGTGCCTGAATTGCACCGCCAATGGTCGCGGCGATGAAGGGGTTACCTCAACCCCCTGTGGGCAGTGCGATAGCTGTCAGGCCATCGATGAAGGGCGTTTTGTCGACTTGATCGAGGTGGATGCCGCCTCGCGCACCAAGGTCGAAGACACCCGTGAACTGCTCGACAACGTTCAATACGCCCCGACCCAAGGGCGCTATAAGGTGTACCTCATTGATGAGGTGCATATGCTCTCGACAAGCAGTTTCAACGCGCTGCTGAAAACCCTTGAAGAGCCTCCCCCTCACGTCAAGTTCCTGCTGGCGACCACCGATCCGCAAAAGCTTCCCGCGACGGTGCTCTCGCGCTGCCTGCAATTCACGCTCAAGCACATGCCGCCGGAACGCGTGGTGACGCACCTGACGCATATACTGAACAGTGAAGGCGTCGCCTTTGACGAGAGTGCGCTTTGGCTGTTGGGTAAAGCGGCTGATGGCTCCATGCGCGATGCCATGAGTCTGACTGATCAGGCGATTGCCTTTGGTCAGGGTGCCGTCAGGCACGCGGATGTGGCGGCGATGCTGGGCACCCTGGACCACCGCCATGTGATTGCGCTGATAGAAGCCTTGGCAGAGGTTGACGTCGCCCGCTTGCTGGCGGAAGTCGGCCAGCTGGCTGAGCAAAGCCCTGATTTTGCCGCAGTGCTGGATGATGTTACCGGCGTGTTGCACCGCTTGGCCGTGGCGCAGATGGTGCCCGATGCGGTGGATAACAGCCACGGCGACCGGGACGTCATCCTGCAATTGGCATCGCGTTTCAGCGCCGAGGATATTCAGCTGTATTATCAAATCGGTATTCAGGGGCGTGGCGATATGCAACACGCCCCCGATTTGCGCAGTGCGCTGGAAATGACGCTGCTGAGAATGCTGGCATTCCGCCCACAGGGGGTGCCCAAACCGCCGACTACCAAACTGCCGCTTCAGCCTGAAGCGCCAGTCCAGCCCGAAGCGCCTGAAGAGGCGCCTGCCGGGGAGCGGTCAGAAGCAAAGCCAGAGGATTCGCCGCCTCCGGCTCCGGCGTCGGTCAACGATGAAGAGGCGTCAGTAGCGCCCCCTTGGGCGCTTGACGCCTCTCAAGATGAGCCAACGCTGACCTCAGAGCCAGAGCCAGAGCCAGAGCCAGAGCCAGAGCCAGAGCCAGAGCCAGAGCCAGAGCCAGAGCCAGAGCCAGAGCCAGAGCCAGAGCCAGAGCCAGAGCCAGAGCCAGAGCCAGAGCCAGAGCCAGAGCCGTCTACGCAAGCCAGTGCTTCCAAGCCCACGGGCGAGTACTGGGATCATGCGCAATGGCTTGAGCAGTTCGATGCCCTTGGGCTGGGTGGTCTGACCCGTAACCTGGCCGCCCATTGTCAGTTGGTCAATGACGACGGGCACACCTTGACGCTGCGGTTAGCGCCTAGCCAGTCGGCGATGCAAGCTGAGGTTCACCAGACGCGCATCGAGAAGGCGCTGGCTGAGCTGGGCGTAAAGCGCCGAGTGGTGTTTCATGTGGAAGCCCTTGCCGAGGCTCTGGAAACCCCTCGGCAACGCGAAGTGCGTTGTCAGGCTGAGCGTCACGCTCAGGCGGTTGATGTATTGCAGCGCGACCCCCATGTAGTAGAGTTAATTCAGGCTTTCGGCGCACAGCTTGTCGAAACCAGTGTCAAACCTGTTGAAGCGTCGCGCTAACGCTGTGCGATCCACTGATGATTGGAGAGTCTTACCATGATGAAAGGCGGCATGGGCAACTTGATGAAACAAGCCCAAGAGATGCAGGAAAAAATGCAGCGTGCCCAGGAAGAAGTGGCCGAGGCAGAAGTATTGGGCGAAGCCGGGGCCGGCATGGTCAAGGTGACCATGAATGGCCGTCATGACGTGATTTCGGTCGATATCGACCAGAGCGTCATGCAGGAAGACAAAGAACTGCTGGAAGATCTACTGGCCGCTGCCGTCAACGATGCAGTGCGCAAAGTCGAGGTCAGTTCGAAAGCCAAAATGGAAGAAGCCACTGCCGGGCTCGACCTGCCCCCCGGCTTCAAAATGCCATTTTAAATGATGCGGTTTTCTCCGCTAGTCGAGCAACTGATGGAGGCTTTTCGCGTCTTGCCGGGCGTGGGGCCCAAAACAGCACAGCGAATGGCCATGCACCTGCTGGAAAGGGACCGCCCCGGCGGCCAGAAACTGGCGTCCACCATCCAGCAGGCGATTGACGAAGTCGGCTACTGTCGGCGTTGTCGAACGCTGACAGAAGCCGATATTTGCGCGTTGTGTGAAAGCCCGCGACGTCATGATCACCTGCTATGCGTGGTGGAATCACCTGCCGATCAATTGGCGATTGAAGAAGCCGGTGGTTTTCAGGGTCGCTATTTCGTCCTTCACGGCCACCTGTCGCCGCTGGATGGTATTGGACCTGATGCCATCGGTCTGGATGTGCTTGAAGCTCGTGTCGCGGAAGGTCAAATCAGCGAAGTGGTGCTTGCCACCAACCCCACGGTGGAGGGCGAAGCCACCGCACACTACATTGCTGCCTTGCTGGCGAATCATGGTGTGACGCTATCGCGGCTCGCCTACGGTGTCCCCATGGGCGGTGAGCTGGAGTACGTAGACGGCGGCACGCTTAGCCGAGCGTTCAACGGCCGTCAGCCGTTCAGTAGTGAATAACTTATCTTAAGCAAGCGCTCAGGCGGTTGTGTGAACAGGGAATAGACTTTTGTCCTCATTTCAACCCGCTGACATCAGCTGGATTGCCTCGCCGCAGGCTCTTGATGACGCCTGCCAGCAGGTGGCCGATGCCCCTGTCATTGCGTTGGATACGGAGTTTTTCCGCGAGAAAACGTTTTTTCCCATCCCGGCGCTAATCCAGTTCAGTGCGGGTGAGCATGCGTTTCTGATCGATCCGCTGGCAACGCCTTGTACCGATGCCTTTCGAGCATTGCTGCAGAACCAAGCAATCAAGCTGCTGCATGCCTGCAGTGAAGACCTGGAAGTGTTTCAAATCTGGGCAGGTGTCTTGCCAAGCCCGTTGATCGATACCCAGGTGGCACAGGGGTTTCTGGGTGAAAATCCCAGTATGGGATACCAGAAGCTGGTTGAGGCCTGGGTGGGTAGAACCCTGCCCAAGGAAGAAACCCGCTCCAACTGGCTGGAACGACCATTGTCCTCCGCGCAGTGTGAATATGCCGCTCTGGACGTTATTTACCTGCTCGATGTATGGGCAAAACAGCGTGAGCAGCTTGAGCACCTTGACCGGTTTGCCTGGCTGGAGAGCGACTGCCGCCAACTGATCGACCAGGCAGGCCGCAGTGATGACAACGACACACAGTGGTACACCCGGCAACGCCAGCTATGGCGACTTACCGCCCCTCAGCTGAAAGCGTATCAGTTGATGACCACCTGGCGGGAAGGCGAGACCCGTCGTCGCGACATACCGCGCAACTGGTTGATAAGCGATAAACACTTGATGGCCATCGCCGAGGCGATGCCCGCCAATCGCTATGAACTGGCCCGTGTTGAAGGTATGACACCACCGCTGGTCAAGAAGGAGGGTGATGCTCTGCTGGGATTCGTCAAGCAGGCCCAGCATACGCCCAGCGAAGTATTGCCCACGCCCTGGCCGGATCCGATGCAGCCAGCTTTCAAGCATCGGTTCAAGGCGTTAAAGAAAGTGGTTAAAGGCCACGCTGATGAACTGGGACTTGCGCCTGAGGTTTTGCTGCGCCGCCGTGATCTCGAGGCGTTGGTCATGCAATCGCTGGCGGGGACACCGTTAACCCTTCCCACCGGTTGGCGAGGTGAGCGGCTGAATGATGATCTGACGAAGGCGTTGGAGGCGCAAGCTGAGTGAGCGATAAACTGTTGTGTGAGATTTTCAAAAGCTCGCGTAAAGAGGAGATGTATCTTTACGTTGATAAGCGTCAGGGACTCACGCATGTCCCCGAACCGCTACTGACGTCGTTTGGCAAACCCCAGGCGTTGCTCACCATGATCTTGACCGCTGATAAAAAGCTGGCGCGTGCCAGTGCTGCAGACATCATCGAGGCGATTGATTCCCAAGGTTTTTATCTGCAGATGCCGCCTGGCAATGAAACGAACTTGTTGACCGAGCACTTGGCCCAGCAGCGTTCCGGCAACCCGTCAGGCGAATGAATTTTCTGGCCCACGCCTGGCTTGCCCGCGACGGCAGTGATGACTTTCTCTACGGCAACCTGATTGCCGATGGCGTAAAAGGTCGCGATCTGGCCGCCTGGCCTGATGATACGGCACTGGGGATCCGTCACCACCGCCGTGTGGATGCCTGGGTGGATGGGCATCCATGCGTCAAGGCGGCGTTACGTCGGTCGCCTCCCGCTCAGCGACGCTTTATGGGTATTGCATTGGATATTGTCTGGGACCACTTTCTCTCCCTTGAGTCCCATGCCGACGACTCGCAGCCGGTATTGATCGAGCGGTGCTATCGACTGCTGAATGAGCGTTCCGCGCCTGACCGTCTGGCCCCCATGGTGGAGCCCTTGATCTCCCACGACTGGCTGCGCCGCTATGCCGATTTTGATTTTACCTGCCAGGCCATTGCCGGCGTTGGCAGGCGGCTTTCGGGACCCAATCGGCTGGCGGAGCTTGTCCCATGGCTGCACGAGGATTACGCTCGATTGAAGAGCGATTTTGATGAACTCTGGCCCGCGCTTTTTGATGCGCTAGGTACCGAGCGTCGTTTCCCAACGCATACGAGTAGCAAGTGAAGGTGATCCAATGACAGGCGCGTTACGTGAGCGCTTTTGGGAGCGTTATACGCTGGAAGAATTGACCACGCCCGAGTGGGAGGCACTCTGTGACGGCTGCGGGCAGTGCTGTCTGTTGAAGCTGCACGATGAGGAGAGCCAGGAGCTGGCCGTGCTCAATGTGGCCTGTCGGCTGCTGGATACCCACAGTTGCCAATGCAGCGATTACGAAAATCGTTTTGATTTCGTCCCCGACTGCACTCAGCTAACCCCCGAACTGGTGAAAGAATTCACCTGGCTGCCGTCAACCTGTGGCTACCGGCGCGTCGCCGAAGGGCGAAAGCTGGCTGGCTGGCATCCGTTACTCAGCAACGATGCCGAGCGAGTCCATCGCAAAGGGGTGAGCGTGAGAAGCTATGCGGTTTCGCAAGATGATGTTCCCGAAAACCAGTTGGAATCCCACATCATCGCCGTATTACCCATGTAACATGCCTTCCTTGGCATCGCTGTGTCTTAATCCATCAAACCCAGTGCCCAGAGGATAAAGGCATCCTGGCGAGCGGCGTCCCGCCACGCCTTGAAACGACCGGAGGCGCCACCGTGACCGCTGCTCATGTCAGTGTGTAGCAATACCGGGGCGTCGCCTTGCTGGAGTTGACTGACGCGCGCATAGAATTTGGCCGGCTCCCAGTAGCTAACCCGGGTATCAAACCAGCTGCCTTCGAGCCAAAGCGCCGGGTAGCGCTGTGCCGTCACATTATCGATGGGCGAATAATGGCGGATGCGCTCGGCCACCTGCGGGTCGGCCGGATTGCCCCATTCGCTGTATTCGGCGGTGGTCAGCGGCAGTGCCGGATTCTGCATGGTGCGCAGCACGTCCAGAAACGGCACCTCGAGGACACCGGCGCAAAACGACTCAGGGGCTCGGTTGAGGCAGGTGCCGACAAGCAGGCCGCCCGCGCTTGCGCCACAGGCGACAACTCGCTGGGGATCGCTCAAGCCTTGTGCCACCAGTGCATCGCGGGCGGCTAGAAAATCGTCAAAGCTGTGTTCCTTGTGGGCCATTTTGCCGTCCAAATACCAGGGTTCGCCGCGTTCGCCGCCTCCGCGCACGTGGGCCACGGCAAAGGCGACACCCCGTTCGAGCAGTTCCAGGCGGGCAATGGAAAACCATGGGTCAAGCGGTTCACCGTATGCGCCATAGCCATATAGCAGAGTGGGCAGCGGCTGGTTGGCCAGGTCGCGGCGAGTGACAACCGAGACGGGCACACGCTGGCCGTCGGCACTGGTCGCCCATACCCGCTGACTGACGAGCTGCTCGGGTGCCAGGCTGCCATATACCGGCACGCGTTTGAGCAGCGTGCGCTCCCCGGTGATCAGGTCCAGGGCATACCAGCTCGGCGGACGGGTAAACGATTCCTCCCTTAGGCGCAGCTCTTGGGTGTCAAAGTGGGGCGCGTCCTCAAGCAACTGTGAGCAAAGCAACTCGGGTTGGGCGAGGTAGTCGTCCCGGGTGATCTGCTGGTGTGGATTAATGTCCAGACGACGCAGTCTCACCTGTGCTTGATCATGATCGCGTTCAGCCAGTATCAGCCCCCAGGCGAAAGCATCAACCCCCTCCAGGGTCGCATCTTCCCGCGCCGGGACGAGGGGCTGCCAAGCAGGCAGGTCGCTATCCAGTTCATCGACGGGCAAAACATCCAGTTGGAAGTGGGTGCTGGCCTGGTTATGCAGTCGATAAAACACGCCGGGACGATGGTCTATCGTATACTCAACGCCTGGTTGGCGAGGCTGGAGGCAGCGTGGGGGATGGGTTGGCGTTCGGGCTGGCACCAGATGGGCTTCACTGGTGTCCTTGGAGGCGCTTTCAAGCACCAGCCACTCCCGCGAACGGGTTTTGCCCATGCCCAGCCAAAATTCGGGGTCGTCCTCGCGCAGCAATAACGTCGCTGTCTGTGAGTGCGGTGTCTGGTCAAGGCTGATCGGCAGGCACCAAATGCTGTCCGGACGTTGAGTGTCGTCGAAGCGGGTAAACAATAGCGATGCATTGCCAGCGGTCTGGTCTTCTGCCCAGCAGATGCCGGGGCCGATGTCGCTGAGCAACTGGACCGGTTGGCCGTCAGGCAGACGTTTCAGCCACAGGGTAAAACGCTCGTCCCCCTGAGTGTCGTCGGTCCAGGCCAGCCATGCTTCATCAGGTGACAGCGCCATGTCGCCCATTTCGTAGAATGGCTGCCCGGCGGCAAGGTCGGGCACTGCTAGAATGCAGTCTGGGGCATCGGGCTGGCCGTTAGGGTGACGCCACCAGCGGGGGTATTCCTCGTCGGCCGCTGTCTCGCTCCAGAACGTAAAGTGGTCGAGTGTTGTCTGAAGACTGGTAACTGCGAGTTCCCGCCGGCGCAGGTGGCTTTCATAAAGCGCATCGGCAAGCGGTTCCAGCGGTTTGAACCATTCGGCATGCTGTTGGTTTGCCGCGGTTAAAAAGCGGCTGACATCAGCGCAGTCACGTTGCTCTAGCCAGTGCCATTGTGGGTCATCCGCGCGAAAATAGGCGCTGACCGGGTGGTCGTTGTTCAAAGCTGGCTGTGCTTTCATAAATTGATAGGTACCATAACGGGAAATCTACGGTGGGTGAATGCACCCTCATGAGGAGTATTATGCTGTTTGCTGATTCAATGTCACTGTTGTGGTTAAGTTATTACGGTCTGTCGCTGGTCGTGTTCGTGGCCGTTTATTTTGCGTTCGCCTTTTTGCCCAGGCTGCCACGCCTGTTGCTGACATGGTGCATTGGCGGCGCGATGTGGGCGCCTGCGCCATTCCGGCTACCCCTGGTTGAAGAGGGTGAGTTTTACACGGGTTGGGCGCCTTCCGCCATGGTCGCCGCTGTGGGATTTTTAGAGAGCAACGGTGGCGCCCTGCGTAATGGCCTGCTGTGCTTACTGCTTGGCATGGCAATCGGTGGTGTTGTGGGGGTCGCGTTGTGGTGGCGCGGGCGTAACAAGTTCGTGGATGAGCCTGCTGTCGAGGAAAAAGAGCCCAGCGACCCCGAAGAAACGCGCCGCCGTGAACCGGTCATCGGCTAAGCCACACAGGAGCGCGTCGATGTGTGAGCTGCTGGGAATGAGCGCCAATGTGCCCACCGATATCTGTTTCAGCTTCGCGGGGTTTCTGCACCGGGGTGGGGGAACAGGGCCACACCGCGACGGGTGGGGCATTGCCTTCTATGAAGAAGGGGGCTACCGGGAGTTTCGCGACCCCCATCCGTCGGTAGACTCGCCCATCGCACGACTGATCTGCGATTACCCGATCAAATCCAATGTCGTGATCAGTCATATCCGTCAGGCCAACGTCGGTGAGGTCACCTTGGCCAATACCCATCCTTTTACCCGTGAAATGTGGGGGCGGCCCTGGTGCTATGCCCATAATGGTCAATTGAACGACTGGGAGCCTTTGCCGCTGGGCTTTTACACCCCGGTGGGCAGTACGGACAGCGAGCATGCTTTCTGCTGGCTGATGAGCGAGTTAAGGCGTGCCTTTCCAACCCCGCCAGGAGAGCAGGCGCCACTTTGGCAAACGCTCCATGGTTTATGCGAGCGGCTGCGAACGCTGGGTGTTTTTAATCTGCTTCTCTCTGACGGAACGTACCTCTATACCTACTGTTCAACTAAGCTTGCTCATATTACCCGTGCTGCGCCCTTTGGCGAGGCTGAACTGTCCGACGCCGAACTAACGGTCAATTTTGCCGAACATACCACGCCCAACGATATCGTGTCGGTGATTGCGACCGAACCCTTGACCCACAATGAACAGTGGTACCGCATGCAACCAGGGGAGCTACTGGTATGGCGTGATGGATGCATTCAGGCGCGTTATTCGAGCCAGGCCTGATGCGAGGTTAGGGCTAAAGTTGAAACGTAAGTTTCAATCGATCGTTTTACAGTGGTAGGCCAGTCGTATATCGTTGCGTTTTCGCGACTCGACAACAACAAGGTCGGTGACGACATCGACATGGAAACTGGAGATTGCCCATGAGCGAACAAGCTGATGCCCCTATTCTGCGTGGCCCCGCGCTTGAGGGTTTAGAGCGGTACGGTGCGGTTACCGACGTTTTCCACTCGGCGGTTGAACGTTTCAAGGACAAGTCGGCGTTCAGCTGCATGGGAAAAACGCTCAGCTTCGCTGACCTTGACAGACTGTCGGCCAATTTTGCTGCTTGGTTACAGCATGAAACCGACCTGGTGCCGGGTGACCGAATCGCCATTCAATTACCCAACGTGCTGCAGTTCCCCGTTGCGGTATTTGGCGCGCTGCGCGCGGGCCTGGTAGTAGTGAACACTAATCCGCTCTATACCGAGCGCGAAATGGCCCACCAGTTCAAGGATGCCAACGCCAAGGCGATCGTGATTCTGGCCAACATGGCGGACAAGCTTGAACGTGTTCTCGATAAAACCGAGATCAAGCATGTGGTGGTGACCGAGCTTGCCGACCTGCACGACTTCCCCAAGCGGTTGCTGATCAACAGCGTGGTCAAGTACGTCAAGAAAATGGTCCCTCGCTATTCGTTGCCCCAGGCGGTGACATTTCGCGACGCATTGAATAAAGGGCAGGCCTTGAGTCACCGCGAGATCACTCGCGAGCAGGAAGATCTGGCCGCACTGCAATACACTGGCGGAACCACCGGCATGCCCAAAGGGGCGATGCTGACCCACCGTAACCTCGTCGCCAATATGCTGCAGGCTCGAGAAGCCATCGGTGGCAATCTGACCGACGGCAACGAGCTGGTGATTGCCCCCTTGCCCGTTTATCACATCTATACGTTTACTGTTAACTGCCTGTTTTTAATGGAAACTGGTAACCACTCGGTGCTGATTACCAATCCTCGTGACCTTGATGGTTTTATCAAGACCTTGAAAGGTATGCCGTTTACTGCCTTCATTGGTCTCAATACGCTGTTCAATGCGTTGTGCAACCGGGATGATTTCAAGCAGCTTGATTTTTCCAACCTGCATTTGACCATTTCCGGGGGCATGGCCCTGACGAAAGCTTCGGCGAAGCGTTGGGAGGAGGTCACCGGATGCCCGATCTCGGAAGGCTATGGACTGACCGAGACCTCGCCGATTGTCAGCTTCAATCCTTCGGATGCCATCCAGCTGGGCACCATCGGCAAACCGGTGGCAGGCACTGCGGTCAAAGTGGTGAATGCCGACGGTCAGGATCAGCCGCTGGGTGAGCCAGGCGAGCTGTGTGTCCAGGGGCCACAGGTCATGAAGGGTTATTGGCAACGCGAAGAGGAAACCCGTAACTCTATTGACGATGAGGGTTGGTTCTACACCGGTGATATTGCCGTGCTTCAGGAGGATGGCTACATCCGTATCGTGGATCGCAAGAAAGACATGATCCTGGTATCCGGGTTTAATGTTTACCCTAACGAGGTGGAAGACGTGGTCGCCGGGCATCCCGATATCGTAGAGTCAGCCGCGGTTGGGGTTGCCGATGAGGTGGCCGGTGAGGCGATCAAGCTGTTTGTAGTCAGCAAAAACCCCGAGCTGGATGCCGAAACGCTGCGTCGTTGGTGCAAGAGTGAGCTTACCGGCTACAAAGTGCCCAAGTACATCGAGTTTCGCGATGAGTTGCCCAAAACCAATGTGGGTAAAGTACTGCGCCGTCAGCTACGCGATGAAGATAGCCAAAAAGCTGCTTCGTCATAGGCAGCGCGACTTATGCGCTTGCCTGGCGAACGCGTTACAATGATCTGCCCGCTCAGTTGAGCGGGCAGACTTTTTTATAAGTGCCACCCTTTAAGTGCCCATAGGACCTGGATATATCGTGACCAACGACACGCCGCTCGCAACGACCTCTGATGCACAACGCCTCAAGACGCTTAAGTCCGCCGTGAACAACACGATGCGACGCGATGCCCAGCGTTTCGAGCGGCGGTTGGCCGGTTTGTCGCGTCGCCTGCAGGAGGGTAAGCCGATCGACCGGGGGTTGAACGAGCTGGAACCCGAGATGGCGCGTGCGCAGCAGGTGCTTCGTCAGCGAGATAACCAGTCGTTTGACTGGAACTATCCGCCCGAATTGCCGGTGGTTGAACGCCGTGAGGATATTCTCGCGGCGCTTCGCGACCATCAGGTGGTCGTCGTCGCGGGGGAAACCGGGTCGGGTAAAACCACCCAGTTACCCAAAATGTGCCTGGAGCTAGGGCGTGGCCGGCGTGGCCTGATAGGCCACACTCAGCCGCGTCGGCTTGCCGCACGCAGTGTGGCCACCCGGCTTGCCGAGGAATTGGCGGTGCCGCTTGGCGAGCAGGTGGGGTATCAGGTCCGGTTTACCGATCAGAGTAACGAGAACACCCTGGTCAAACTGATGACCGACGGGATTCTGCTGGCGGAAACCCAGCACGATCCGCTGCTACTGCGCTACGACACCATCATTATCGATGAGGCCCACGAACGCAGCCTCAACATCGATTTTCTGTTGGGCTATCTGAAACGTCTGCTGCCCAAACGCCCGGATCTGTCGATTATTATCACCTCGGCCACCATTGATGTAGCGCGATTTGCCGCCCATTTTGGCAATGCGCAGCGCCCTGCGCCGACGGTCGAAGTCTCCGGTCGGGCCTATCCGGTGGAGGTGCATTACCGGCCCTTGGTGCGCGACGGCGAGGACGAAGAGGACCGCACGCTGCAAGAGGGCATTCTCCACGCGGTCGAGGAAATCGAGGGGTTGGAACGTGAAAAGGGCTGGCAGCATGGCCCCCGCGATGTGCTGGTGTTCCTGCCCGGCGAGCGGGAAATTCGTGAAACGGCTGACACCCTGCGCCGGGCTGATTTGCGTGACTGTGAAGTTCTGCCGCTGTACGCGCGGCTTTCCAACGCCGAGCAGAACCGGGTGTTCGCGCCCCATCGGGGTCGACGGATCGTGCTGGCGACCAACGTCGCCGAAACCTCGCTGACCGTCCCGGGTATCCGCTATGTGATCGACCCAGGGCTGGTGCGTATCAGTCGTTATAGCTACCGGTCGAAAATCCAGCGCTTGCCGGTCGAACCGGTGAGCCAGGCAAGCGCCAACCAGCGCATGGGGCGCTGCGGGCGGATTGCCGAAGGCGTGTGTATCCGTCTATACGATGAGGACGATTTCCTGGCCCGCCCGGCGTTTACCGACCCCGAGATCCAGCGCACCAATCTTGCCTCGGTGATTTTATCCATGCTGGCCCTCAAGCTGGGCGATATTGAGGACTTTCCGTTTGTCGACCCGCCCGATAGTCGCTTTGTCAAAGACGGCTTCCGGCTGCTCTTTGAGCTTGGGGCTGTCGACGAGCGCCAGCGGCTCACGGCGCTGGGTCGCAAGCTCGCCCGGTTGCCGATAGACCCCCGGCTGGCGCGTATGGTGCTGGCGGGTAAAGAGCAGGGCAGCCTGCGCGATGTGTTGGTCGTGGTCTCTGCATTGGCGATTCAGGACCCTCGCGACCGTCCGGCCGACAAACGCCAGGCCGCCGATCAGGCCCACCAGCGCTGGCACGATCCCGACTCGGACTTCGTGGCGCTGTTGAACCTTTGGCACGGCATCGACAATGCCCGCGAAGCACTGTCAGGCAATCAGTTGCGCCGCTGGTGCCGGGACCACTACATCAATTACCTGCGCGTACGCGAGTGGCACGATACCTTCCGCCAGTTGCGTCAGCTGCTGCGTGATATGGATATCGACGTGCCGGCGCCGACGCCCGTCCCGGCGGATGAAAACGAAGAGCAGGCGCGACAGGCAAGGCGTAAAACCTCCGGTCCGCTACACAAGGCCCTGCTGACCGGGTTGCTCTCCAACCTGGGTACGCTGCTGGAAAATCGCGAGTATTTAGGTGCGCGTAACCGTAAGTTCATGATTCATCCAGGCTCGGGGTTGGCCAAAAAAACGCCCAAATGGTTGATGGCCTTCGAGCTGGTGGAAACCTCCAAACTGTTTGCGCGCACCGTGGCAAAGATTGACCCCCAATGGATTGAGCCACTGGCGTCACATCTGGTGAAGCGCAGCTACAGCGAGCCTCATTGGGAAATGAAGCGTGCCCAGGTAGTGGCGTTCGAGCAGGTGACCCTGTTTGGTTTGCCCATCGTGACCCGGCGCCGTGTGCATTACGGCCCGATTGCCCCGGTCGAGTCGCGGGAGCTGTTCATTCGTCGTGGGCTGGTAGAAGGCGAGTTTCACACCAAAGGCGAGTTTTTTGCTCACAACCGGGCGCTGATTGAAGAAGTTGAATCACTGGAAGATCGTGCCCGTCGTCGTGACATACTGGTCGACGAAGACACCTTGTTTGCGTTTTACGACGAGCGGCTTCCCAGCGACATCGTTAACGGCAAAGGCTTTGAGCACTGGCGCAAGCAGGCCGAAAAGCAGGATCCGTCGCTGCTCAAGTTCGATATGGAAGCGCTCAAGGCCCGCGACGCCGAAGACGTTACCCAGGCGCAGTACCCTGATCATCTGACCCTTTCGGGGGTTGCCTATCCGTTGAGCTATCATTTTGATCCCGACGCGGAAGACGATGGCGTCACGCTGACCGTCCCCGCAGCGATGCTGCCACAACTGCCGGAGCATGCCCTGGAGTGGCTGGTGCCAGGCTTGCTGCGCGAAAAATGCATTGCCTTGATGAAAGCCCTGCCCAAGAGCATTCGTCGTCAGGTGGTCCCCATTCCCGACTGGGTTGATGCAGCGCTGGAAACACTGGTGCCGGATGAGCGGCCCTTGACCGAGGCGCTGGGCGAGTTCATTCGCCAGCGCACAGGGACGCGTGTACACCCGGACGATTGGCGTTTTGATACCTTGCCGGCTCACCTGATGATGAATATCCGGGTGGTGGATCATGATGGCAAGACGCTGGGGCAGGGCCGCTCGGTGCGGTCGCTGGAAGCGGAGTTTGAAGCAGCGGCGAAGGCCGGCGCTCAGGCACTGTCCGAGCAGGTAAGCGAGGCACCGGATTTATCAGGGTTACCTGAGGAGCCCCTGCCAGATTCCCGCGTGACCACTCAGGCGGGTATTCGAGTGGAAGCTTACCCGGCATTGGTTAACGAGGCCGATACGTTTAAGGTAATGCTTTTTGACCATGCGGCAAAAGCCCAGGCGGCCCACCAAATGGGCGTGGCGCGTTTGGCGATGCAGCAATCCCCTGCCCAGGTCAAGATGATCAAGGCGCTGCCTGCGCTGGAAAAATGCGCGTTGCTGTTCACCAACGTGGGCAGCAAGCAGGCCCTGATCGACGATGTGTTAGTGGCGGTGTTTACCCAGACGGTGGCGCAATCGCCTATGCCGCGCTCGGCAGCCGAGCTGAACGAACGCCTGGCAGCGGTTAAGGGCGACCTGGTGCCTCACGCCGAGCAATTGCTGGGCCAGGTGGAAGCGGCTCTGAAAGGCCACTTGGCGGTCAGCAAGGTGTTAAAAGGCAAGCTGAACTTCGCACTGGCACTTGTCTATAGTGATGTGAAAGCACAAATGCAGCGTCTTGTTTACCCTGGCTTTATCACCCAGGCAGGGGAGTGGCTGTCAGAGTACCCGCGCTACACCGAGGCAGCATTGATTCGGCTTGAAAAAGCAGCCCGCGAACGGGGGCGCGATCAAATGCTGATGCAGGACGTTCAGGCGATGGAGGAAAAATTCGATGCACGTCGCGAAAACGAGCGCCGTGGGCGCGTGGAGGATCCATCACTCGTCGAGTTTGGCTGGTGGTTGCAGGAACTTCGCGTATCGTTGTTTGCCCAGCAGTTAGGAACACGAATGCCCGTTTCGGTGAAGCGACTGGAAAAACGTTGGCAAGAGATAATTAGCGTTTAGACGCGGGCTGGAAAAATGTGTGTGAAACGCACACAGTGATGATATTGGCGGCGGTTTAAGCTACCTGGCGCAAGCAGCCGTGAAAAGGAGATGTACATGACACATGTGGTGATAACCGGTACGGGGCTTTATACACCGGAACACGCCATTGATAATGCGTCGTTGGTTGCCGCATTCAACGCCTGGGTGGATCAGGAAAATACTCGCCATGCAGAAGCCATTGAGCAGGGGGAACGGGAACCGCTCGCTCATTCAAGTAGTGAGTTCATTGAAAAAGCGTCGGGCATCAAAAGTCGCTACGTATTGGATGCCGGCGGTATTCTTGACCCGGCGCGTATGCGTCCCAAACTGCCCCAGCGGCAAAACGACGAGCCTTCTATCCAATGTGACATGGCGCTTAGTGCTGCCCGTGAGGCATTAGCCAGTGCCCAGGTGGATGCTAGCGATATTGAGCTTGTGATTGTTGCCTGCTCCAACCTGGAGCGCGCCTACCCAGCTGTGGCGGTTGAACTTCAGCACGCGCTTGGCGCGGGTGGCTATGGTTTCGATATGAATGTGGCCTGCAGTTCGGCGACCTTCGCGATTGAAACCGCCGCGAACGCCATTGCATCGGGTAGCGTGAAGCGTGCATTGATCGTGAATCCTGAAATATGCTCCGCACACCTCAATTTTACTGACCGCGACAGCCACTTTATTTTTGGTGATGCGTGTACCGCGATGGTGCTGGAAGACGCTGCGTGTGCGTCCGCCGACGAAGCCTACGAGATTCTGGGGACCCGGTTGGCGACGGCATATTCCAATGCCATCCGTAATAATGCCGGATTTTTGAATCGCGTCACCGATAGTGATCCGCTGGCGGAAGATAAACTGTTCGTTCAGGAAGGGCGCCGCGTTTTCCGCGAGGTATGCCCCATGGTGGCGTCAATGATCGCGCAGCATCTGGCATCGCTGGAGTTACAGGGAAGCGATTTGAAGCGCCTCTGGCTGCATCAGGCAAACCGCCACATGAACGATATGATTGCGCGCAAAGTGCTCGGTTACGACCCCAGTGAGGAACAGGCGCCGATCATTCTTGACCGCTATGCGAATACCAGCTCAGCAGGGTCGATCATTGCGTTTCATTTACACCGTGAATCGTTGGAGGCGGGTGACATTGGTGTTATCTGCTCTTTCGGTGCGGGGTATAGTGCGGGCAGTGTGGTTGTCAGGCGCCAATGAGTCGCTTGCAGATATAAAATGCAAAACAGAGGAACGCAGTATGCCTAGGGTAGGGACATTTCATTTGATGCAGCGATGTCTATGGGGGGTCGCCTTGGCCTCGACGATAGCGCTTGGTGGTTGTGCCAGCACCGGCTCAACCGGTTCGGAAACCTCGCAAGCGTCTAGTCCGGATGACCCCTGGGAAGGCTTTAACCGTAAAGTGTTTGTCTTCAATGATGTGCTTGATCGCTATGCGCTGAAGCCGGTTGCCACGGGATACCGCACGATCACTCCCGATCCGTTACAGCAGGGGGTAGGTAATTTTTTCAGCAACTTGGGTGAGATTCGCACGACGCTCAATAGCCTTTTACAGGGCAAGCCTGCCAACGCCGGGCGCTCGACCTCGCGCTTTTTGGTCAACTCGACCATGGGGCTGGGTGGGCTATTCGATATTGCGTCACTGATGCCCATTGAAGCCGATGAAGAAGACTTTGGCCAAACCCTGGCGACATGGGGGTGGGAAGACTCACGCTATCTGGTGCTGCCGCTGCTCGGGCCCAGCACGCTGCGTGACACATCCGGATTGCCTGCCGATATGGCAGCCTACCCGGTCACTTACGTTGATGATGACGCGGTGCGAGCGGGCCTGACGGCACTGAATATCGTTGATACACGAGCCGGTCTGTTGGATCAGGAAGAATTGATCCAGGGCGATCGCTACCGGTTTATTCGGGACGCCTACCTCCAGCGTCGTCAATTTGAAATTAGCGATGGCGAACTCGGGGATGATCCGTTTTCTGCCGATGACTTTGAATTTGATGATGCCGACTTCGCCGACTGAGGCTTGCCATGGCGCATAAGCAGCTGATTGCGGTGATCGATGAACCCGGTTCAGAGCGCGATGCGCTTGCCGAGGCGATTACCTGCGATGGTATGTGGGTATATGCAGCGGACAATATTGCGCATCTACCGGACGAAACCGCTCTGATTGTGGCCCATGCCCGGGCGGTTCCCCGTCAGCAGTGGTCGCAGTTGACCCATCAACTGCCCACGCTGGTAGTGAGCGACTCGCGCCAGGATGCCGACTTGATCAAAGCGGTGGACGTTGGGCTGGTCGACTACATTGTCCACCCATTGAGACACGCTGAACTCCTTCGGCGCATGATCCGCAAGGCGATCGAACTGGACGTGCTTGAAAAAGCCCGTGCCAGGGATCACGAGCGATTGGCCGAGCTGAACGAAAGTCTGGAAACCCATCTGGCATTGCTGCGTATGGACCAGCAGAGCGGGGGGCATATTCAACGTCGCCTGCTACCGCCGCGCCCCAAGGTCATCAACGGTGTTTATTATGACTACTGGTTCGCGCCATCGCTTTATTTGTCCGGGGATTTTCTCGACTACCAGCGCTACAATTCGCGCTACAGTGCCTTTTACTTTGCTGATGTATCAGGTCATGGGGCGTCCTCGGCATTTGTCACGGTATTGTTAAAGTATCTCTGCAATCGCTGGCTAGGGGAGTGGGATGGTATTGAGCCAGACAAACTGCCCAGTCAATGGCTGGCGGCGATGAATCGAGAGTTACAGGGTACTGATATTGGTAAGCACGCCACATTATTTGTTGGCGTTATTGACCATGAGGCGCATACTCTTCACTATTCGCTCGGAGCACAGCTGCCGATGCCCCTATTGGTTTCGGGTGATCAACTGACGCGGTTGCCAGGTGAAGGGATGCCGGTAGGGCTGTTTCCTGATGTGGATTACCCCGTTCTCAGTTGTGAACTGCCGGAGGATTTTCGGCTATGGCTGTGCTCGGATGGCGTATTGGAGTGCTTGCCGGGTGATTCGCTCGACACGCGGCTCAGGGAGCTTGAGCAACTCGTAAGCGTGAGTACCACGCTTGAACAGCTTTGTGATCGACTGACCAACAACAACGCGCTATTAAGCAAACAGCGTGCTGGTGATGAGGACAGCCCTGATCGTGATGCTTTGCCCGACGACCTGACAATCATGATGGTGAGCGGATTTGGTCATGCTGACTGAAGAAGGTCGCATAAAAGCGGCGTTCGACTCTGGTGTTTTTGTTTTAAAATTGTGTGGCGATGTACGCTTGACACTGTGTGCCACCCTGGATACTCAGGCTCAGCGCTTGGCTGAGACGCCAGGGTTGAGCGCTGTAATGATCGATCTGCGTGAAGCGACAAACGTTGACTCCACGGCGCTTGGTTTTCTTGCCAAGGTGTCCATGGCGGTGAAAGGGCGCCTGGAACAGCCCCCGACGATCATCGTGGATAATCAGGACGTTCGCCAAATGCTTGATGTCATGGGGTTTGCGCGTTTTTTCACCTTGATGGAAGCCCCCCTTCAGCCTACGGCTGGCTTGAATAGTGCGTTAGAAGAATTGCCTGAAGTCCCGGCAGATGAGGAAGGCCTGCGTGAGCGGATCCTGGAAGCTCACCGTATTCTTATGCGCATGAACGAGCACAACCGCGAACAGTTTCAGCCGTTGGTGGAAATGCTCGAATCCCAAGAGACGCCCCACCACTGACGCGTCCGCACGCTGGCCTCAGACGATTTTTCCCCCTCAATTATCATCTCCTTGACGGCCTTCGAGTGATCATGTCCGACAATGCAGCCTAAAAGGCATATAATTAGCGGCCTACCTTTATGCTGCAAGGGTGACTGCGGCCACCCTAAGGAGAGACATGGAACTCAATCCCCGGCGCGTCGCTATTCTGGTAGCCGCCAACACGGCGCTGGCTCCCTTTGCCATTGATGCCTATTTACCGGCAATGGCGGCCATTGCCGATACCATCAATGCGAGTATTCATCGTACCGAGCTTTCGATTAGCGTCTTCCTGTTCGGCTTTGCGCTGGGGCAACTGTGTTTCGGGCCCATGTCTGACCGGCTAGGTCGTAAGCCGGTGCTGATGAGCGGCCTGGTCGTGTTTCTGTGCGCAAGCTTGATGATTATGACCGCCGACACCCTTACCTCTCTGCTTGTTTGGCGGTTTGTACAGGCCTTGGGTGGCGGGGCCTGCGTCGTCAACTCGGCGGCGATTGTGCGCGACTGTTTCAGTGGTCGTGAAGCCGCCAGAGTGATGTCGACCATGGCCATGATCATGATGCTCGCGCCTCTGGTAGCCCCGGCGGTCGGCAGCCTGCTGCTGCACATGGCGGACTGGTGGCTGATCTTTGTGTTTCTCGCTGTGTATGCGGGGTTTCTTCTCTGGCTGTTGGGAACAAGGCTGCCCGAAACCCGGGATATGTCGTTGCCTGCAGCCTCGCCGCGCCAGGTGATTCGCAACTATGCCAGTGTGCTGCGCCATCGCGAGGGAATGGGGTATATCTGCGCCGTTGCCGCCTCGTTCGCTGGCCTGTTTGCCTTTGTGACAGCGTCGCCGTTTCTATATCTGGACTATTTTTCGTTGAGCCCGGGGGTGTATCCGTTCGTGTTTGGCGTCAACGTGGTCATGATCGCCGGTTCGAACCGAGTCAATATCTATCTATTGCGTAAACGCACACCCCAGCAAAATTTACGCTTGGGGCTGGCGGTTCAACTGGTCGCTGCAATGGGCTTGGTGGCTGCCACAGCGCTCAATATTGCTTCATTGGCCGTTGTCGTACCGCTGGTAATGCTATTTACCGGCATGATTGGCCTTATTACACCCAATGCCATTTCCTCGTTGCTGGATCATTTCGGCCACATCAGTGCCACCGCCACTGCCTTGTTAGGTGGTATTCAATTTAGCTGTGGTGCCCTGGCAGGCGCCATGGTGGGTCTCTTTGAAGTCGAACACCTATGGCCGATGGTTCTGACCATGCTGGCGGCTGCCCTGTTGGGCAACGTCGGCGTGCGCTTGCTGACGCCAGCGGCAACGGATGTGCGATCGGGATGATCGAGGACGTTGTGACGTGGTTGGATATGTCGCCGAGCACCTGGACGGGGTGCGCGCTGACCCTCGCGTTAGGTGCCTTTGTACAACGCGCCACTGGTTTTGGCTTGGCGGTTATTGGGGCGCCGCTGTTGTTGATGATAGAGCCGCGCCTGGTGCCCGTGGTGTTGGTGCTTTTCGGGTTCACCGTGTCGCTAATAATGGTACGCCACTACCTGCACGAGGTACGCCTGGGGGCACTGACCATGGCACTGGTGGGACGCTTGCCGGGCAATGCGTTGGGGCTTTGGCTGCTTATCGCAGCGCCAATGGTGGTATTGGAAAAGTTGATTGCTGCCATCGTTCTGTTTGCGGTATTTGTCACGCTATGCCGCGTGCGGGTGCCGGTCAATCGCGTGTCGTTATTTGGTGCGGGGGTATTCTCGGGGATTTTTGGCACTGTCGCTGCCATCGGCGGGCCGCCAATGGTCCTGCTAATGCATGGATTTGCCCCAGACCGACTGCGCGGCAACCTCGCGGCTTTCTTTATCATCACCTCGATGCTGACGCTCGCTACACTGGCGTTGGCAGGGCAGGTGGGTTTATGGCATTTAGGCGTGGCGGCAACGTTATTGCCCGCTGTACTGCTGGGGAATGCGCTTGCCGACAGGGTGGCGCATCGCATTGATCGGCAATGGCTTCAGGCCGCGTCGCTTGCGCTATGTACCCTGGCAGCCGTGGGGCTTTTGTTGTAATAAATGATGGCGTTGCGAGCCGTGATGAAAAATTTTAAAAAAATTATGTTGTGACATTGCTTGTCATGAAGCTGTCATCGAAGCGATGCAAAGTGTGCCTTGCGAAGGCAATATCCCTAACAGCTTCAGGAGTAATTCGCATGAACCGTATTCTCAAAACTACCGTGCTCGCGGCAGCTGTAATGAGCGTGGCAGGTGTTGCTCAGGCTCGTGATCAAATAAACATTGTCGGCTCTAGCACTGTGTATCCGTTTGCCAGCTATGTGACCGAGGAATTTGGCGCGACAACCAACTACCCGACGCCGGTCATCGAGTCTACCGGTTCAGGCGGCGGTTTGCGTCTGTTTTGTAACGGTGTTGGCGATGGCACCCCGGATATCACCAACGCATCGCGCCGCATGAAGCCGTCTGAGTTCGAGCGCTGTGCAGAGAACGGCGTGACCGATATTACCGAAGCCAAGATCGGCTCGGATGGTATCGTGCTCGGTCAGTCTAACGAAAACGATGTCGTGCCACTCACCCTTGAACACATCTTCATGGCTGTGGCCGCGCAGGTGCCCCAGGATGGCCAACTGGTTGAAAACCCCTACACCAACTGGAGCGAAATCGACGCTTCGCTGCCGGATCGCGAAATCTCCATCTACGGACCGCCCACCACTTCCGGTACCCGTGATGCCTTCGAAGAGCTGGTGATGGAAACCGCCTCCGAAGGTATGGATGCCTACGAAGAAGCCTACACTGACATCCGTTCTGACGGTGTCTACATCGACGCTGGTGAGAACGATAACCTGATCGTTCAGCGTCTCCAGGAAGACACTGGTGCCTTCGGTATCTTCGGCTATTCATTCCTGGAAGAGAACACCAACACGCTGAATGCGGCAACAATCAACGGTGTTGAGCCGGAGCCCGAAGCCATCAGTTCTGGTGACTATCCGGTTGCCCGTTCACTGTGGTTCTACGTCAAGAACCAGCACGCTGACGAAGTGCCGCCCATGTACGAATACGTTGACATGTTCATGTCAGAACAGATGATTGGCGGCGACGGTTACCTCCGTGATCTCGGCTTGATCGTGCTGCCGGAAAGTGAGCGTGAAGAATGGCGCCAACAAGTGGCAGACCGCACTCAGTTGGAACTCTCTGACCTGCAATAACAGAGTGTTTAATTGAGAATGTGGCATCGGCCGGCAGCATAAGCTGTCGGCCTTTTATTTTGCGATTGATGTTGCGAGATCGGCTTTCGATTCGCTGACTGTCATATTGCTGTAATGTTTTTACCTCAAGATATTTCAAAATCGATTTCATCAGTAACGCGAGAGAGATTAGATGCAAACCAACCAGCTAGTTTTACTCTTTTGCACCGTGATCTTGCTGCTGGGACTTGCGGCCTTTTTTGCAGGTCGCACCAAGGCCTCGCGGGTTCGCAGCGGGGGAGGCAAGATGTTTGCCCAACCCGACCAGTATGCGTGGTTTGCCGTGCTCTCCACCGCAGGCCCCGCCATAGTCGTGGGAGCGGTGGGCGCCTTTATCATGCTTCTGCTGGGGGCGGATATACCCACCTTCTATCTTCTTGCCGCAAGCCTGGTGGTATCTGCCGCCGGTCTGGTGGTGGGGTTGGCGCAAGTGCGTGCTGATTTTCACGCCCGCCAGGCAATCGAAAAGGTGATACGACTGGCACTGGCGTCAGCGGCCCTGATCTCGATTTTTACGACCTTTGGCATCCTGATCTCGATCATCTCCGAGGCCATTCGCTTTTTCCAGATGCACAGTTTCTGGGAGTTCATCACCGGCACGACCTGGAGCCCGGGTGACAGCTTCCTGGCGGCTGCCGGTCGCGGCGACGGCGGTGGCGCCCAGTTCGGTTCGGTGCCGCTTTTCGCCGGTACCTTCATGATTACCGCCGTCGCCATGCTGGTGGCGGTACCGGTTGGCTTGCTCTCGGCGGTTTACATGTCCGAATATGCCCCCAGCAAGGTTCGTACCATCGCCAAGCCTGTGCTTGAGGTTCTGGCAGGTATTCCCACCGTGGTTTACGGTTTCTTCGCGGCAATCACTGTAGCACCCATCATCGTCGATGTTGCCGGTTTTTTGGGCCTAGAAGCTTCTTATAACAACGCGCTGGCACCGGGCATCGTCATGGGCATCATGATCATTCCGTTTATCTCATCGCTGTCGGATGACGTGATCAATTCGGTGCCCGATACCATGCGTCAGGGGTCGCTCGCGCTGGGCATGACCAAGGGCGAAACCATTCGCGACGTGGTGATACCAGCAGCGTTACCGGGGATAATTTCAGCGTCGCTTCTGGGTGTTTCACGGGCAATGGGGGAAACCATGATTGTGGTCATGGCGGCGGGTATGCGTCCCAACTTGACGGCCAACCCATTGGAAGACATGACCACCGTGACGGTGCGCATCGTGGCTGCACTGACCGGGGATCAGGAGTTTGAAAGCGCTGAAACCCTGTCTGCCTTTGCGCTTGGTCTGGTGCTGTTTGCCGTCACGCTGACGCTTAACCTGGTCTCGGTGCTGATGATCCGCCGCTTCCGTGAAAAATATCGCGTGAATAACCTGTAACGCCGAGGAACTGATTCGATGAGCCAAACTTTTGATGACATCAGCCAGCAGCTCAAGCGGCGTCACCGCAAGTCGAGCCGCTTAAAGTGGATCTCCATGGGCGCACTCGGTCTGGCAGGTCTGTTTTTGCTGCTGTTTTTCGCCGACATGCTCAATAAGGGTTTACCCGCCTTCCAACAGGCGTATGTTAATACGGAAATAAACTATACAGAGGAAGCGGCCTCCGATGCGCGGCAAGCAATTCCTGGTGACCTGGTGCCCCTGGTCAGCCGAACCGAGATCCGTAGCATCCCACTGCAAATGCGTAATAACGAGGACCTTTTAGGGACGTCCGAGCAAAAATGGCTGTTGGCGAACAGTGAGGTAGACCAATACCTCAAGGGCAATCGTAATAGCCTGAGCGAAGAGGAACGTGCGGCCATTGATGAACGGGTTGAGTCAGGGCAGGTCGAGCTGGGATTTAACCACACCTTCTTTACAGAGGGTGACTCCAAATCCTCTGAGAGCGCCGGTATATTGGCAGCCGTCGTAGGCACCATCATGACCATGATCGTTACCTTGGCGATCTCCTTTCCGATTGGCGTGATGACGGCGGTGTATCTGGAAGAGTTCGCGCCGGATAACCGGATTACCCAGGCGATTGAAATCAATATCAACAACCTGGCCGCGATCCCCTCGATCCTGTTTGGTTTGTTGGGCCTGGCGATTTTTATCAACTTTTTTGGTGTGCCGCGCTCATCGCCGCTGGCCGGTGGTATGACACTGGCGTTGATGACCCTGCCGGTGATCATTATCTCGACGCGTGCGGCGCTGCGTAGCGTACCGGATTCGATTCGGCATGCGGCGTTTGGCGTGGGCTGTTCGCGTTGGCAGGTGGTGCGCGATCACGTATTGCCACTGGCAATGCCGGGTATCATGACCGGTTCGATTATTGGTCTGGCGCAAGCCATGGGGGAGACGGCCCCGTTGATCATCGTTGGGATGGTAGCGTTTATCCCAGATATGAGCGCCTCCTTTACTGAGGCAGCTACCGTGATGCCCGCGCAGATCTTTACCTGGGCCGGTGAGCCGGAGCCAGCGTTCGTGGAAAAAACCGCCGGCGGCATTCTGGTTCTTCTGGCAGTGCTCATTTCCCTCAACGCTTTCGCCGTGTTACTGCGCAAGAAATTTGAGCGTCGCTGGTAATCCAGCGCGTTAAAAAGGATATCGCTATGAATAGCCAAGCACCCGTAATGACTGAGCAAGATACGCCGAGCGTTGGTCAGCCCTATACGCGCAATGAACAGGCGTGCCATGACCTGAGTATCCGCATCCGCGACCTGAACCTCTGGTACGGCAAGAACCAGGCGCTGAAAAACCTCAATATCGACCTGTTCCAGAAAAATGTGACGGCGTTGATAGGGCCTTCCGGCTGCGGTAAGTCCACGTTCCTGCGCTGTCTGAACCGAATGAATGACCTTATTCCCAGTGTGCGCACCGAAGGGCTGGTGGAGATGGACGGCCACGACGTCAACGAGTCCAAAATGGACGAAGTGGCGCTGCGTCGGCGCGTGGGCATGGTGTTCCAGAAACCCAATCCATTTCCCAAGTCAATTTTTGAAAATGTCGCCTATGCGCCACGTATGCACGATATGGTCAGCCGTAAAGCCGAGCAGGACGAACTGGTTGAAAAAGCGTTGCGTGATGCAGGTCTCTGGGAAGAGGTGAAAGACAAGCTTCAGGAGCCGGGTACGTCGCTCTCCGGTGGTCAGCAGCAGCGGTTGTGCATTGCCCGGGCAATTGCCGTGCAACCTGACGTCATCTTGATGGATGAGCCGACATCGGCCCTTGATCCGATTTCCACGGCGACCATCGAGGATCTGATGGACCGCCTGAAAGAGAAATTCACCATTGTGACGGTAACGCACAATATGCAGCAGGCGGCGCGGGTGGCTGACTACACGGCGTTTTTCCATCTGGGGGAAATCATTGAGTACAACGACACGAAAGTGATGTTCTCAACCCCGGCCAAGAAAAAAACCGAAGATTACATTTCCGGACGTTATGGCTAAATAGCCCTCGCCAGTCAGGCCCACCGTTGGCACGGTGGGCCTGACGAAGGACGTGTTTTTTTACCCCTTCATATATGATTTTTCGTATATGAGCATTAAGCTTTATATGCGGCAAATAGCTTAGGAGGCTTCCATGGCACTACGTATCGGTATCAACGGATTCGGCCGTATTGGTCGACTGACACTGCGAAGTTTGTGGCCGCGGGTAGAAGCGGGTGAAGTGGAGCTGGCTCACATTAACGACCCTGGTGGTGATGCGGCGACCTTCGCGCACCTGCTTGAGTTTGACTCCGTGCATGGGCAGTGGTCACCGGGTGCCGGTATAGCCGCTGATCAGGACGCCATTGTGATCGACGGCGATTCGATCCCATTCAGCGCCAACAAGCAGATCGTGGATAGCGACTGGTCCGGTTGCGAGGTGGTCATCGAATGTTCGGGCATGGTGAAAAACACCGCTCAGCTTCAGCCGTATCTTGATCAGGACGTTGCCCGGGTGGTGGTAAGTGCGCCTCTGAAAGATGAGGACGCGTTGAACGTGGTTGTTGGCGTCAACGACCATCTCTTTGATCCCATTCAACACAAGATTGTCACTGCCGCCAGTTGTACCACCAACTGCCTGGCACCGGTGGTCAAGGTTATTCAGGAAGGCTTCGGTATTCGCCATGGCTCAATGACCACGGTACACGACATCACTAATACACAGACGATTCTCGACGCCCCGCATAAAGATCTACGCCGTGCCCGTGCTTGCGGCATGAGCCTGATTCCCACCACGACCGGCTCGGCGAAAGCCATTACTGCGATCTTTCCTGAGCTGGAAGGCAAGCTTAATGGTCATGCCGTGCGCGTGCCGCTGGCCAATGCGTCGCTGACCGATATGGTGTTTGAGCTGGAGCGCTCGGTCACAGTGAATGAGGTCAACCAGGCGCTCAAAGCCGCCGCCGATGGCTCGCTGGCGGGGATTTTAGGCTATGAAGAGCGTCCGCTGGTGTCGATCGATTACCGCACCGATCCGCGCAGCTCGGTTATCGATGCGCTCTCCACCATGGTGATCAACGGCACTCAGTTGAAACTCTACGCCTGGTATGACAACGAGTGGGGCTATGCCAACCGTACCGCCGAGCTGGCCCTGCAGGTAGGTGGCGAGCAGGTGGAGCGTGGCTGAATCGGCGTTGTTGAAAATGCGGGCACGTGTAAAGGCACTGCCGTTTGAAGTCCGCCAGTACATGCTGATAACGGGCAATTACTGGGCCTTCACGATTACCGATGGCGCGCTGCGCATGCTGGTGGTGATGCACTTCCACCAGTTGGGCTACTCGCCGTTGGCCATCGCCATGTTGTTTCTGTTCTATGAAGCCTTTGGCGTAGTGACGAATCTGGTCGGTGGTTGGCTGGGCGCTCGCCTGGGTCTCAACCGCACCATGAACGTCGGACTTGGGCTACAGATAATTGCCCTGGCCATGCTGATGGTGCCTGCCGGATTGCTGACCGTCGCCTGGGTCATGGCCGCCCAGGCGCTGTCGGGCATCGCCAAGGACCTCAACAAGATGAGCGCCAAAAGTGCCGTGAAAGTGCTGGTGCCTAAAGAGAGCGCCAACGCCAACAGCTCGCTCTACCGCTGGGTGGCCATGTTGACCGGCTCTAAGAATGCGCTGAAAGGCTTGGGTTTTTTCGTCGGCGGACTGCTGCTGACACTGATTGGCTTTCGCGGTGCCGTGGTGGTCATGGCCGTGATGCTGGGCGTGGTATTGCTGTTATCGCTATGGCGCTTGAGGGCTGACCTGGGTCGGCAAAAGGTAAAACCCAGGTTTTCAGAAGTCTTCTCGAAATCACGTGCCATTAATGTGTTGTCAGCGGCGCGGTTTTGCCTGTTCGCCTCGCGGGATGTTTGGTTCGTGGTGGCGCTGCCGGTGTTTTTATATGACCAACACGGTTGGACCCACTGGACCGTGGGCGGTTTGCTGGCGATATGGGTTATTGGCTATGGCGGTGTGCAGACTCAGGCCCCCAAGCTCACGCGGTTGATCAAGGGCGATGCGCGCGCCCTTACCGCAGGCTGGGCAGCGGCACTGGCAGTGCTGGCGATTGTGTTGGCGATGCTGCCCTTGGCGCAGGTCGGTTGGCTGGTCGTTGGCTTACTGGCGTTTGGCGTTCTGTTTGCGATCAATTCCAGCTGGCACAGCTATCTGATTGTGCATTATGCCCGCGCCGACGGTGTTTCCATGGACGTCGGTTTTTACTATATGGCCAATGCCATGGGGCGATTAGTGGGCACACTGCTATCGGGCTGGCTATATATGGCCTTCGGCCTGAGTGCTTGCCTGTGGGTTGCCGCTGCGCTGGTTGCTTCCAGCGCGGTGATGGCGCTGGCGTTGCCCAGGCAACCAGCTTAGCGCTGATATCATTCTTTCTCGCTTTATGGCGTTTTAAAGCGGTGGCGCGTCTTGTTGGCGATGCTTACCAGTGCCAGCATCAGCGGCACTTCGACCAATACGCCGACGACCGTTGCCAGTGCCGCGCCTGACTGCATGCCAAACAGCGCAATGGCGGCTGCGACGGCGAGTTCAAAAAAGTTGCTCGCGCCAATCATCGCGCCGGGAGCGGCAATGTTGTGAGGAACACACCAGGCTTTCGCCCAGCCGTAGGCGATAAAAAAGATCAGAAAGGTTTGAATAATCAGCGGAATGGCAATGAGCACAATATGCAGTGGATTATTCAGAATGACCTCGCCCTGGAAGGCAAACAGCAGCACCAGGGTAATGATCAAGCCAATCGGGGTGATCGGGCCAACGCGCTTCATGAACACATTGTCGTACCACTCGGCGCCGCGTTTTTTAATCAAGCTTTGCCGCGTGATGTAGCCTGCTGCCAGGGGAATCACGATATACAACACGACCGACAGGGCGACGGTGTCCCAGGGCACCTGAATGTTGGAGATCCCCAGCAGGAAGACCACGATGGGGGCAAACGCGAACAGCATGATCAGATCATTGAGAGCCACCTGCACCAGGGTATAAGCCGCGTCCCCTCGCGTGAGATAGCTCCATACAAACACCATGGCGGTACACGGCGCGGCACCAAGTAGGATAGCCCCCGCGAGATACTGGCTGGCAAGCGCTTCAGGGATAAAGGGCCGAAAGATCACCATGAAAAACAGCCAGGCAATGGCAAACATGGTGAAGGGCTTGATCAGCCAATTGACGGCTGTGGTGATGGTTAGCCCTTTGGGTTGGCGGCGAACCCCAGCGATGGAGGTGAAGTCAATTTGCGCCATCATGGGAAAAATCATGGCCCAGATGAGTACCGCGATAGGGATGGAGACCTGGGCTACCTCAAGACGTGAAAGCGCTTCCGGTATCGCCGGGGCGAGCTGCCCGAGCAAGATGCCTGCCACAATGGCAAGAGCGACCCATACCGAGAGAAAGCGCTCGAATAGCCCCATGCCCTCAGCCGTGGAGGGGGATGACGTATCCTGTTTGGATGACATGAAAAGCTCCTGATCAAATGGCCCGCTGGTTAACCCGCTTGGAGAGTTCTTCGGCGCTTTCCTTGCGCTCTGAATAACGGTCGGTGAGCAGCGAGCTGCGGTCCCGCACAAGTAGCGTAAACTTCACCAGTTCTTCCATGACATCCACGATGCGGTCGTAGAAAGGTGATGCTTTCATGCGGTCGTTATCGTCGAATTCCTTAAACGCTTTGGGCACTGATGATTGGTTGGGGATCGTCAGCATGCGCATCCAGCGGCCCAAAATACGCAGTTGGTTGACGGTGTTGAATGACTGGGAGCCGCCGCATACCTGCATTACCGCCAATGTCTTGCCCTGGGTTGGACGCACGCCACCTAACGCAAGCGGGATCCAGTCAATCTGCGCTTTCATGATCCCGGTCATCGCGCCGTGGCGTTCGGGAGAACACCACACCATGCCTTCTGACCATTGGGCCAATTGGCGCAGCTCTTCAACCTTGGGGTGGCTGGCATCTTCTGTATCCGGCAACGGCAACTCTCTAGGGTCAAAAATTCTTGTTTCAGCGCCCATGGCGTTGAGCAAGCGGGCGGCTTCTTCCGTTGCTAAACGGCTAAACGAACGTTCACGCAGGGAGCCATAAAGCAGCAGAATTTTCGGTGCTTGTATATTGCCTGCCGTTAAACCCAGTCGCTCTAGGTTGGGTATTTCAAAGAGGTTCGCGTCCAGATTGGGTAAATCGTCCAGCGTGGTCATATGAGCGGCTTCCTTTTTGATTCACGTCGAAACGCACTGTCTTCATAATATATGTTTTTCCATATATTTCTAGCGGCATCGTTATCGCTGCAACAATGCCGTCATGATTGCTGCGTAATGTGATGTTCAATCTTTAGATAAGAGGTTGTTTATTTATGTCCAAACGTCGTGTGTTATTTCTTTGCAACGCCAATTCTGCACGTTCATTGATGGGTGAGGTGCTGCTTCGTCATATGGCCGGTGACCGATTCGAGGCGTTCAGCGCGGGCACCGAGCCGGATGAACCTCATGCGCTGACCCTCGATGCCCTTAACAAGCAAGGACTTTCCACAGAAGGGTTGCACAGCAAGTCGCTTGATGCGTTTGAAAGCGAAGCCTTCGACTACGTGATTGTGCTTTGTGACAAGGATCTTCAGGCCTGTCGCGATTGGCAGGGGAAGGCCGGAGAGACTCTTTATTGGGATATCCGTGATCCCAGACTGATCAACAAGCCAGATGCTTATCAGCAGGCGCTGCAGGAAATTCGTCGTCGCTTGCAGTTGTGGCTGCCACTGCATACGTCTGAGTAAATCACAGTCAAAGGGAGGGGCGGGATGAAATGGCTCAATGCGTTAAGTGTTAAAGCAAGCTGGACGTTGGTGCTGGTAATGTTCAGCGGCCTGGTAGTCGTGATTGGCGGGCTTGGGTTGTTCGCCAATCATTTTGGTCGTGAGGCATTTACCTCGTTGCATCAACGCGACATGACACAGATAAGCCAACTCAACAGTGCTTACAATCAGCTATTGCGCGCACGTATCCAAATGAACCGGGCAGCGGAACTGATTCGGACGCCGTCGTTTGATCGCCCCGATCCCCTGATAGATGAGGCGGAGCAACTGCTTGCCTCGGCAGCAGAGGATTTTACCCGCTTCGAGGCAAGTCATTTTGATCAAGAACAGCAGGCGATCGTCGATCAGTTAGCATCTGACTTTCAATCATTTGTTAACAATAACCTCAGTCTGCAGATGATGATGCTTCAAGATCGCGATATAACGGGTTTCTTCTCGGGGGAGTCGCGAGTGGACGAAAGCAGTCAGCGCTTTATTGACAGTGCCGACGCATTCTTTGATGCCTCAGCGCAGCGCGGTAATGCGCTTTTTGCACGTTTCGAGGAAGTGTCATCACTACTCTTTTGGGGGGTGATCGCAGCGCTGGTCGCCTCGCTGATGGTCGTGTCAGTGGTCGTGTGGGGCGTCTTTAAAAATGTGCTTCGCCCTCTAAGAGCCATTACTAAGCATTTCCAGCGCATCGCCAAAGGTGATCTCTCTGTTCCGGTTGAGTCGCACGCAGATAACGAGATTGGTCAACTGTTCAGTGAGCTTGCCTATATGCAGCAATCACTGCGTACGACGGTGAATCGACTGACTGTAAGTAGCGAGCAGGTGCACAGTAATAGCCAGGAAATGACCGAACAGAACCAGCGTTTGGCGAGGCAGACAGATACTCAGGTGTCCGCCTTGCAACAGATGGCGGCGAGTCTGGAGCAATTGACCGCCACGGTGAATCAAAACGCGGAGAGCGCGTCGCATGTCAGTCAGTCAACTGCGGATGTGTCGCACAAGGCGCAGCAGGGTGATGAGGTGATCTCTCAGTTCATTATGACA
Organism: Halomonas sp. A40-4; assembly: GCF_015767635.1. Classification (GTDB taxonomy): domain Bacteria; phylum Pseudomonadota; class Gammaproteobacteria; order Pseudomonadales; family Halomonadaceae; genus Vreelandella; species Vreelandella janggokensis. Next base: position 1,471,952 of record NZ_CP065230.1, read on the forward strand.
ATGGAAGCGATCAATCGTCACTCCGAAGAAATTCAAAGCATTATCAGAATGATTGAAAGTATTGCGTTTCAGACCAATATCCTCGCGCTTAATGCCTCGGTGGAAGCGGCCCGTGCCGGTGAGCATGGCCGTGGTTTTGCGGTCGTCGCCAACGAGGTACGTGCGTTGGCGACGCGCAGCGCCAATGCCGCTAGCGACATTCGGAAGCGTATCGAGGCATCCCGGGATAGTGTGGAACAAGGCAGTGAGCTTTCGCAGCAGGCGGGTGAACACACCAGATCTATCATGCAGGCGGCTCGTCATGTGGATACCTTGATGATCCAGATGGCCCATGCGTCGGAGGAGCAGCGGCGGGGTATAGAGGAGGTCAATCAGGCCGTCGTGCAGATCGACACGACTACCCAGGGAACCATGAGCCTGGTCAATCAGGCTGCCCATAGCGCGGAGGTGCTATCCCGCGAAGCATTGCAAATGCGGGAATATGCCGGTCAGTTCAGTGTCGATGGGGAGGTCGCAGACGAAGGTCATGACCGCACCAATGAAGAGGGCATCGAGTATCCCGAATGGGAGCAGCTTAGCCAAGATGGTAGTGCCACAGCCCGCCCCGGCAAGAAGGGCCCTGATGTTCGTTTGCTGGCCGCTTCATAGCAATACTCATGGCCTCGCTAAGTAGTCGAGTCGCCCTGGCTGAAAGGTTGCCAGGGCGTGAGTCAATATTGTTTTTACCCGGGGAATCGTTGGCTACTCCATCAACTCAACCGCGACGGCCGTGGCTTCGCCGCCGCCGATGCACAGGCTTGCAATACCACGCTTGCCGCCTTTGGTGCGCAGCGCGTGGATTAATGTCGCAATGATGCGTGAGCCGGTAGAGCCGATCGGGTGACCCTGGGCGCAGGCACCACCAAAGACATTGACCTTGTCGTGGGGGAGGCCCAAGTCATCCATTGCCATCAGGGTTACCACGGCAAAGGCTTCGTTGATTTCAAAGAGGTCAACGTCACTAACGTTCCAATCCAGCTTTTTCATCAACTTTTCAATCGCGCCCACGGGGGCGATCGTGAACTCGCTCGGGTGGCGTGAGTGGGTTGTGTGCCCCAGCATGCGCGCCATCGGTTTAAGACCGTACTGATCCGCCGCTGCCTGGCTGGCCAGGATAAGTGCCGATGCGCCGTCAGATATCGAGCTTGAGTTGGCAGCAGTAATGGTGCCCTCCTTGGCAAAGGCGGGGCGCAGTTGGCGGATTTTATCCAGTTTGGCCTGAAAGGGCTGCTCGTCATGTTCAACCAGAGCCTCGCCATGGCGCGAGGTAACGGTGACGGCGGCCATTTCGGCATCTAAATGCCCTGCATTGGTGGCAGCCATGGCGCGTTCGAGCGAGGCGATGGCGAAATCGTCAAGCCGCTCGCGGGTGTAGCCACGCTGAGACGCGACATCCTGCGCGAAGACGCCCATCAACTTGCCGGTCTCGGCATCTTCCAGGCCATCCAGGAACATGTGATCTTTCAGTTCCCCGTGACCTAACCGATAACCGCTGCGCGCCTTGGTGAGAACGTGGGGAGCGTTGGACATGGACTCCATGCCGCCAGCCAGGATGACATTGCCACTGCCTGCCTTGATCAGGTCGTGAGCCAGCATGGTGGCTTTCATTCCCGAGCCACACAGTTTGTTAATGGTGGTGGCGCCGTTGGCATCGGGGATGCCTGCCTGGCGCATGGCTTGCCGTGCCGGGCCCTGTTTAACGCCCGCCGGCAGTACACAGCCCATAATGCCTTCTTCGATCGTCGTGGGGTCGATACTGGCGCGCTCAATGGCGGCACGGATGGCAATCGCGCCCAGCTCGGTAGCACTCATGCTCGACAGGCTACCCATCATGCCGCCCATCGGGGTGCGTGTTGCCGACAGAAACACGATGTCTTTAGCGTTACTCATGGTGTTCTCCATAAAGGTTATTGTGATTATCTCACTGAGAGGTGCGCTATGCGTTGACCCGTTGTCGGTGCTGTGGTCTTCTCCGAGGTAACCAAGCAAGCGCTAGTGTGAACGACATGAATGTAATGAATGCATCTCCTCGTCGCAAGGAATTAACACGCCTCGCGGCTCAGCTCTTTGTTCAGGAAGGCTTCGACCGTACCACGGTGCGCATGCTGGCGCAGGAAATGGGTATCAAGTCCGGTAGCTTGTTCCACCATTTTAAAGATAAGCAGGAAATCCTGGCGGCTGTGATTGAAGAAGGCACTCACAATGCGCTGTTGATTGCGCGTCGTGCGCTCGATAGCTGCGAAGATCACCCCGAGGTGCGTCTTCGCGCAATGGCGCGAGCGCACCTCGAAACACTGTTTACCGATCGCAATGCCCACGTGGTGGCGTTGTTTGAGTGGCGACGGTTAACACCTGATGCCAGCGCTCATCTGAGCCATCTGCGTGATGCGTACGAAGCGCTGTGGGTGGCGGTGATCGATGATGCCTTGGCAGCAGGGCTGATTCATGGGGATCGCTTCCTGGTCTCACGCTTTGTACTGGGTGCTTTGAACTGGACGGTGCGCTGGTACGACCCGGATGGCCCTAGAACACCGGATGATCTGGCCGATGAACTGGTCGCAATGATCATGGCCCGTCAGGATGAACAGAGTGACTCTCTGGCTTTGCGCGACTAACGTATAACCAGTAAACGCCACGACTCGCTTGCGCTTCTTCGTGTTTGCTTTTAGCGTAGTTTTATTCAAAGGGTTCCGTTAACGTAAACTGATAAAAAACAATGCCGACGCCTGCGTAACCCGATGCTCACTACCAACAATACCCAAGAGAGCCATCATGACAGCGACATCACGCCCCAATTATTCGGATTACCTTGATTCGTTTTCCATCGGAGAAGTCATCGCCAAACTTGATGATCATCAGGACGGTCAGTTAAACGCCTTCGAAGCATGTTGTGGGCGCCATGTCCGTGCCGGCAGGGGCGAGGTGTTGGCTCTGGTGCAGGAGGACCTGGAAGGTGCGACGCACACGTTGAGCTACAAGGAACTCGACCAGCAGAGCGCTAAGCTGGCGGGCTGGTTTCAAGCTCAAGGACTCGGCGAGGGTGATCGCATTGCGTGTATGCTCCCCCGTTCGCTGGCGCTTTTGGTAGCTGTGGTGGCGACCTGGCGTATTGGCGCGGTTTACCAACCGTTGTTCACTGCCTTTGGACCCGATGCAGTGGATTATCGGTTGGGGCGGGCTGACTCCAGGCTTGTCATTACCGACCATGCAAACCGTTACAAGTTTGATGGTCTGGGCCAATGCCCACCCGTCTTGGCAGTCGGTGGGCCGACCCGAGAGCATTCTGACGACCATGATTGGCAAACAGCGTTGACGCATACGTCAATGAGCGGTGAGCCGCCCCGCCTGTCAGCGGATAAGCCTTTCCTGCAGATGTTTACTTCGGGGACGGTGGGCAAGCCAAAGGGCGTTGCCGTGCCGCTTTCCGGTATGACGGCATTCGCTCTCTACATGGAGTTGGCGGTTGACCTTCGCGAGGAGGATCGCTTCTGGAACATGGCGGACCCCGGCTGGGCGTACGGGCTTTACTATGCGATTGCAGGCCCGTTGCTTCTGGGGGTCACGACACACTTTTGCGAAGCAGGGTTCAGTGCCGAAGGAGCGCTTGAGTTCATGAAGCGCCACCGTATTACCAACTTTGCCGCAGCGCCAACGGCCTATCGGCTAATGAAGGCATCAGGCCTTTTCGATGACGCTCATCAAACGCTTGAGTTGCGTGCCGCCAGTTCAGCGGGTGAGCCCTTGAATACCGAAGTGGTTTCATGGGTGGAGGCATCGTTGGGCTGTTCGGTGATGGACCACTATGGACAAACCGAAACCGGGATGACGTGTAACAACCACCATGCCCTTGATCACCCCAAACATGTCGGTGGCATGGGAGTGCCCATGCCCGGGTACCGCCTGGCGATTCTGGATGCTGAGTACAATGAGTTGCCGCCCGGCGAGCCGGGGGTTCTGGCCGTGGATATTGAACAGTCGCCCGCGCACTTTTTTCAGGGTTATACCTGGCAGGAAAAAGATCCCTTTGTGCAGGGGTATTACCTGACTGGCGATGTAGTGATTCGCAACGAGGATGGGTCGTTTCAGTTTGCTGGCCGTGATGACGATATCATCACGACGTCCGGGTACCGTGTGGGCCCGACCGATGTCGAAAACAGCGTTATGGCACACCCCGCTGTGGCAGAGTCGGCAGCGGTTGGTCAGCCGGATGATATTCGGGGCGAAGTGATCAAGTCGTACATTGTGTTGCGTGACGGCTACGCGGCAAGCGAAGCCCTGGCGGATGAAATTCGTCAGCAGGTACGCGAGCGTTTGTCGGCCCATGCATTTCCCCGGGTCATCGAATTTGTCGACGAACTCCCCAAGACGCCAAGCGGCAAAATTCAGCGCTTCAAGTTACGCGCTCAAGCTGCAGAAGACGTCAACTTGAGCCAATAACGACTTTCATGACAGGGAAACACGACTATGCAGGTGAAGGATCATACATTTTTAATCACCGGCGCCGCTTCAGGTTTAGGGGCTGCGACAGCAGAGCGTCTCGTGGCTGCTGGTGCTCGAGTCGTCTTGTGCGACCTCAGCGACAGTGTCAAGTCCCATGCAGAGCAGTTGGGGGAAGACGCGCGCGCATGCCTGGCGGATATCACGTCTCAAGAACAGATGCAGCAGGCAGTTGATACCGCCGTAGCATTGGGCGGCGAACACGGGCTTTCGGGAGTCATTCACTGCGCAGGCGTTGTCAGTGTTGCCAAGCTGGTTGACCGCGAAGGCAATCCTGCTGACCTGGAAAGCTATACCAAAACGATCAATATCAATCTCGTCGGTACTTTCAATGTCATGCGCCTGGCGGCAGCCGCAATGGCCAAAAACACGCCGAATGAGACCGGCGAGCGTGGGGTAATCATCAATACGGCGTCCATAGCGGCATTTGATGGGCAGGTGGGGCAGTGTGCATACAGTGCCTCCAAAGCGGGTGTTGTGGGTATGAGCCTGCCTGCTGCCAGGGAGCTTTCGCGTCATGCCGTTCGCGTCATGGCCATTGCCCCCGGCGTGTTTGAAACTCCCATGATGAGTGAAATACCTGACGAAGCCGCCCAGACGCTGGCCGCCGCCGTTCCATTCCCTAAACGGTTGGGCAAGCCAGAAGAATTCGCCCAGTTGGCAGAGCAGATTATTACCAACTCGATGTTGAACGGCGAGGTGATCCGTTTGGACGGTGGTATTCGAATGCAGTAAATGTCCTATTCATCCGCTATTAGATAGCCTGCCGGTGTTCTCGTCGGCAGGCTTTATTTTTTTCTGAGGCATGACTGACACGTTGGGCGACCAAAGTGGTAGCGATTTGGACGGCTAAATTAAAACGACTGCTTGACTACTGGGCGGGCTCGCGCTAATTTTCAAACATGCGTTTGAAAGCCGTTTTCTGAAGATGCTCGTTGCTTTCAGCCCCCTGTTTAGGAGAAGTGCCATGCCCAGCTACCAGGCCCCCTTGCGTGACATGCGTTTCGTCATGGACGAAATGTTTGACTATCCCGCCCATTATGCCTCTCTGCCCAAAGGTGAGGACGCTTCTCCTGACGTGGTGAGCGCCATTCTGGAAGAGGGAGCGCGCTTTGCCCGTGACGTACTGCTGCCCATCAATCAAAGCGGCGATGCAGAAGGCTGCTTGCTGGAAGGCGGAGAAGTTAAAGCACCCAAAGGCTTTAAAGAGGCTTATCAGCAGTATGTAGAAGGTGGGTGGCCCAGTCTGGCTGCAGACCCCGAGCAAGGTGGCCAGGGGCTGCCGCCTTCATTGGCGATGATGCTGTCAGAAATGATTTGCGCAACTAACCTGGCGTGGGGGATGTACCCAGGGCTTTCCCATGGCGCAGCCGATGCGCTAAGGCACCATGGCACCGACGAGCAAAAAGCCACCTATCTCACCAAGTTGGTTGAGGGCGTTTGGACAGGAACCATGTGCCTGACCGAGCCGCATTGCGGTACTGATCTCGGTTTGATCAAGACGCGTGCGGTACCCGTTGCGGACAATGCGTACGCGATTACCGGCACTAAGATTTTTATCTCGGCGGGTGAGCACAACCTTGCCGAGAATATCGTGCATTTGGTGCTGGCAAAGCTGCCCGATGCGCCTGAAGGCTCCAAGGGCATTTCGCTGTTTGTTGTCCCCAAATTTCTGCCGAATGCAGAAGGCAATCCCGGCGAACGCAATGGCGTCACCTGTGGTTCGCTGGAGCACAAGATGGGTATTCATGGAAACGCTACCTGCGTGATGAACTTCGATGGCGCAACCGGTTACCTGGTGGGACCGCCCAACAAGGGGTTGGCGTGCATGTTCACCATGATGAATGCGGCACGTCTTGGGGTCGGGATTCAGGGGCTGGGTCTGATTGAAGCGAGTTTTCAGAACTCGCTGAGCTATGCTCGTGACCGTTTGCAGATGCGTGGCTTGTCCGGCAAACAGGCTCCCGAAAAGCCTGCTGACCCGATTATCGTCCATCCCGATGTGCGCCGCATGCTGCTAACGCAAAAAGCCTTTGCTGAAGGTGGCCGTATGCTGGTGCTTTATACCGCACAAATGCTCGATGTGGTGGAGCATGGTGAGCCGGGTGAAGACCGGGATCATGCTGAAACCCTGCTGGGCTTGCTAACACCTATTGTTAAAGCCTTCCTGACCGAAGTCGGTTTTGAAAGCACTAATGAGGGCGTACAGATCTACGGTGGTCATGGCTTCATCAAAGAGTGGGGAATGGAGCAACTGGTCCGTGATGCGCGAATTACCCGCCTCTATGAAGGCACGACCGGTATTCAGGCGCTCGACCTGCTGGGCCGTAAAGTGCTCATGAGCCAGGGTGAGTCGTTGAAGGTGTTTACCAAGGAAATTCACAAGTTCTGCAAGGCAGAAGCCGACAATGCCGACCTCAAAGAGTTTGTCGAGCCGCTTTCCAAGCTGAATGCCGAATGGGGCGAGCTGACCATGGGCGTTGGCATGAAAGCCATGCAGGACCGCGAAGAAGTTGGGGCGGCAAGCGTTGATTACCTCATGTATTCCGGCTATGTCACGCTCGCGTACCTGTTTGCTCGGGCTGCCAAGCAGGCGTCGTTGTCTCTGACGGGCGAAGAAAAGTCTTTCTATGCCGCGAAGTTGAACACTGCGCGTTTCTATTACCAGCGGTTGTTACCGCGCACCAAGGCGCACGCGCAAATGATCCAGTCGGGTGCGGGTAGCCTGATGGCAATGTCCAGTGAGGACTTTGGTCTGGGGTTTGAAATCTGATTAACGGTTAGCGCGGCCGCAGGCCGCGAACGGGCACTCTCTGGTCAGGCGTTCTGATCGGTGGTTTGCGGCAGGCCTGGTTCTTTGAATCAGACCTGTCGCTTTTTTTATTTTTAATACCTCTTGCCAACTCGTCAGCAAAGCCGTAAAGTACGCATCCGCTGCCGGGGACGCCAGGCGTTGCCAGCGGTGAATGAGGTGTAAAAACCTCGGTTTGTCAGTAGGTTAGGCAAATAGCAGGAAGGAGAGTTGAGTTAAACATTTCCTTCGCTTCTGCCAAACAGTCGTTGACAAACATTGGAAAGTGCGTAGAATACCCCTTCCTCGCTTAGCAGCGGCCACGTCAGGTTTTGAGGCCCGCAAACGAAACGCTCTTTAATAATGTGATCAGGTAATTCATGTGGGCGCTTGCCGATGAGGGTGATAAATCACCAATTATCAAGGCAAGCGACTCGTCCAAGGTCTTCGGATCTTGAGAGAACGTTTGAAAACCTTGAGCCAAGTTTGATCCGCTTTTGTTACTTTCGAGTGACAAGTAAGGATCACAATGATTGTAAACTGAAGAGTTTGATCATGGCTCAGATTGAACGCTGGCGGCAGGCCTAACACATGCAAGTCGAGCGGTAACAGGTCCAGCTTGCTGGATGCTGACGAGCGGCGGACGGGTGAGTAACGCATAGGAATCTACCCGGTAGTGGGGGATAACCTGGGGAAACTCAGGCTAATACCGCATACGTCCTACGGGAGAAAGGGGGCTTCGGCTCCCGCTATTGGATGAGCCTATGCCGGATTAGCTGGTTGGTGAGGTAATGGCTCACCAAGGCGACGATCCGTAGCTGGTCTGAGAGGATGATCAGCCACATCGGGACTGAGACACGGCCCGAACTCCTACGGGAGGCAGCAGTGGGGAATATTGGACAATGGGGGCAACCCTGATCCAGCCATGCCGCGTGTGTGAAGAAGGCCCTCGGGTTGTAAAGCACTTTCAGCGAGGAAGAACGCCTGTCGGTTAATACCCGGCAGGAAAGACATCACTCGCAGAAGAAGCACCGGCTAACTCCGTGCCAGCAGCCGCGGTAATACGGAGGGTGCAAGCGTTAATCGGAATTACTGGGCGTAAAGCGCGCGTAGGTGGCTTGATAAGCCGGTTGTGAAAGCCCCGGGCTCAACCTGGGAACGGCATCCGGAACTATTAGGCTAGAGTGCAGGAGAGGAAGGTAGAATTCCCGGTGTAGCGGTGAAATGCGTAGAGATCGGGAGGAATACCAGTGGCGAAGGCGGCCTTCTGGACTGACACTGACACTGAGGTGCGAAAGCGTGGTAGCAAACAGGATTAGATACCCTGGTAGTCCACGCCGTAAACGATGTCGACCAGCCGTTGGGTGCCTAGCGCACTTTGTGGCGAAGTTAACGCGATAAGTCGACCGCCTGGGGAGTACGGCCGCAAGGTTAAAACTCAAATGAATTGACGGGGGCCCGCACAAGCGGTGGAGCATGTGGTTTAATTCGATGCAACGCGAAGAACCTTACCTACCCTTGACATCCTGCGAACTTGTGAGAGATCACTTGGTGCCTTCGGGAGCGCAGAGACAGGTGCTGCATGGCTGTCGTCAGCTCGTGTTGTGAAATGTTGGGTTAAGTCCCGTAACGAGCGCAACCCTTGTCCCTATTTGCCAGCGATTCGGTCGGGAACTCTAGGGAGACTGCCGGTGACAAACCGGAGGAAGGTGGGGACGACGTCAAGTCATCATGGCCCTTACGGGTAGGGCTACACACGTGCTACAATGGCCGGTACAAAGGGCTGCGAGCTCGCGAGAGTCAGCGAATCCCTTAAAGCCGGTCTCAGTCCGGATCGGAGTCTGCAACTCGACTCCGTGAAGTCGGAATCGCTAGTAATCGTGCATCAGAATGGCACGGTGAATACGTTCCCGGGCCTTGTACACACCGCCCGTCACACCATGGGAGTGGACTGCACCAGAAGTGGTTAGCCTAACGTTGGAGGGCGATCACCACGGTGTGGTTCATGACTGGGGTGAAGTCGTAACAAGGTAGCCGTAGGGGAACCTGCGGCTGGATCACCTCCTTAAACGATGCATCATCCTCGCGGTAAGCGCTCACAATGAATTACCTGATCAGATAGCTGTCGATACGCAGTGATAAGCGTTTTCTTCACGTTAAAAAAGAGAAAAGACCTTTTTTTCCTTTTAATGTGAGCAAAGCATCCGCTTATCACTGCGCATAGCAGTCGCTCTTTAACAATGTATATCATGCTGACATGAACGTTTTTTTAAGACGTTTCATACGTAATTGTTTTGTGATACGTCTCAAGCGTATCCGGCAATCGTTATCATTGCGAGACACCAGACCCCTTCGGGTTATAGGGTCAAGCAATGAAGCGCACACGGTGGATGCCTAGGCAGCCAGAGGCGATGAAAGACGTGGAAGCCTGCGATAAGGCTCGGCGAGGTGGCAAACAACCTGTGACCCGGGCATTTCTGAATGGGGAAACCCACTCATCATCAGATGAGTATCCCCCACTGAATATATAGGTGGGGGAGGCGAACCAGGGGAACTGAAACATCTAAGTACCCTGAGGAAAAGAAATCAACCGAGATTCCCCCAGTAGCGGCGAGCGAACGGGGACCAGCCCTTAAGCATGAGACTGACTAGCCGAACACGTTGGGAAGCGTGGCCGTAGCGGGTGATAGCCCCGTAGTCGAAAGTCTGATCATGTGAAATCGAGTAGGTCGGGGCACGAGAAACCTTGACTGAAGACGGGGGGACCATCCTCCAAGGCTAAATACTCCTGGCTGACCGATAGTGAACCAGTACCGTGAGGGAAAGGCGAAAAGAACCCCGGAGAGGGGAGTGAAATAGATCCTGAAACCGTGTGCGTACAAGCAGTAGGAGCAGACTTGTTCTGTGACTGCGTACCTTTTGTATAATGGGTCAGCGACTTATATTCAGTGGCGAGGTTAACCGCATAGGGGAGCCGTAGGGAAACCGAGTCTTAACTGGGCGACACAGTCGCTGGATATAGACCCGAAACCGAGCGATCTATCCATGAGCAGGTTGAAGATTGAGTAACATCAATTGGAGGACCGAACCAGGATCTGTTGAAAAAGATTTGGATGACTTGTGGATCGGAGTGAAAGGCTAATCAAGCTCGGAGATAGCTGGTTCTCCTCGAAAGCTATTTAGGTAGCGCCTCACGTATCACCGCCGGGGGTAGAGCACTGTTTCGGCTAGGGGGTCATCCCGACTTACCAACCCGAGGCAAACTCCGAATACCGGTGAGTGCGAGCGTGGGAGACACACAGCGGGTGCTAACGTCCGTTGTGAAAAGGGAAACAACCCAGACCGTCAGCTAAGGTCCCGAAATCCTGGTTAAGTGGGAAACGATGTGGGAAGGCTCAGACAGCTAGGAGGTTGGCTTAGAAGCAGCCATCCTTTAAAGAAAGCGTAATAGCTCACTAGTCGAGTCGGCCTGCGCGGAAGATGTAACGGGGCTAAACCAGGTACCGAAGCTACGGGTTCACACTTAGGTGTGAGCGGTAGAGGAGCGTCGTGTACGCCGATGAAGGTGAATTGAGAAGTTCGCTGGAGGTATCACGAGTGCGAATGCTGACATGAGTAACGATAAAGGGAGTGAAAAACTCCCTCGCCGGAAGACCAAGGGTTTCTGTTCGACGCTAATCGGAGCAGAGTGAGTCGGCCCCTAAGGCGAGGCCGAAAGGCGTAGTCGATGGGAAACGGGTCAATATTCCCGTACCGGACATGATTGCGATGGGGGGACGAAGAAGGCTAGGTGAGCCAGGCGTTGGTAGTCCTGGTGAAAGTCGGTAGGCTGAGGGCTCAGGTAAATCCGGGCGCTCAAGGCCGAGAGACGAGACGAAGACACCACGGTGTTGAAGTCATCGATGCCACGCTTCCAGGAAAAGCCTCTAAGCTTCAGATCATGTGCGACCGTACCCCAAACCGACACAGGTGGTCAGGGTGAGAATCCCAAGGCGCTTGAGAGAACTCGGGTGAAGGAACTAGGCAAAATGGTGCCGTAACTTCGGGAGAAGGCACGCCGGCGTATTGTGAGAGCCCTCGCGGCTTCAGCGAGAACCGGTCGAAGATACCAGGTGGCTGCAACTGTTTAGTAAAAACACAGCACTCTGCTAACGCGTAAGCGGACGTATAGGGTGTGACGCCTGCCCGGTGCCGGAAGGTTAAGTGATGGTGTTAGCCGCAAGGCGAAGCTCTTGATCGAAGCCCCGGTAAACGGCGGCCGTAACTATAACGGTCCTAAGGTAGCGAAATTCCTTGTCGGGTAAGTTCCGACCTGCACGAATGGCGTAATGATGGCCACGCTGTCTCCACCCGAGACTCAGTGAAATTGAAATCGCCGTGAAGATGCGGTGTACCCGCGGCTAGACGGAAAGACCCCGTGAACCTTTACTATAGCTTCACACTGGACGCTGATGTTGCCTGTGTAGGATAGCTGGGAGGCTTAGAAACCCGGACGCCAGTTCGGGTGGAGCCAGCCTTGAAATACCAGCCTGGCATCATTGGCGTTCTCACTCAGGTCCGTTATCCGGATCGAGGACAGTGTGTGGTGGGTAGTTTGACTGGGGCGGTCTCCTCCCAAAGCGTAACGGAGGAGCACGAAGGTACCCTCAGCACGGTCGGACATCGTGCAATGAGTGCAAGAGCATAAGGGTGCTTGACTGCGAGACAGACACGTCGAGCAGGTGCGAAAGCAGGTTCTAGTGATCCGGTGGTTCTGTATGGAAGGGCCATCGCTCAACGGATAAAAGGTACTCCGGGGATAACAGGCTGATACCGCCCAAGAGTTCACATCGACGGCGGTGTTTGGCACCTCGATGTCGGCTCATCACATCCTGGGGCTGAAGTCGGTCCCAAGGGTATGGCTGTTCGCCATTTAAAGTGGTACGCGAGCTGGGTTTAGAACGTCGTGAGACAGTTCGGTCCCTATCTGCCGTGGGCGTTGGATGTTTGAGAAGGGCTGCTCCTAGTACGAGAGGACCGGAGTGGACGCACCTCTGGTGTTCCGGTTGTCACGCCAGTGGCATTGCCGGGTAGCTATGTGCGGACGGGATAACCGCTGAAAGCATCTAAGCGGGAAGCCCCCTTCAAGATGAGACATCCCTGAGGCCTAGAGCCTCCTGAAGGGCCCAGCGAGACCAGCTGGTTGATAGGCACGGTGTGGACGCGCTGCAAGGCGTTGAGCTAACGTGTACTAATGGCCCGTGAGGCTTGACCCTATAACACCCAAGGGGTCTGGTCGTGATGATAACGACGCGTGTGAAGACACGCAGAGAACCGGATACGCGTACTGAGCCAAGTGGTGATGACACAGGGCTTGGTAGGAGACGCACACAAAACACAGCATGATATGCATTTAAAGTTACGCCTGACGACCATAGCAAGCGTGAACCACCTGATCCCTTGCCGAACTCAGCAGTGAAACCGCTTCGCGCCGATGGTAGTGTGGGGTCTCCCCATGCGAGAGTAGGTCATCGTCAGGCACCTATACCGCAGAAAACCCAGCCAATCGGCTGGGTTTTTTGTTTAGGGGTCTCCCCATGGACCCGTTTGTCGGGAACAAACGGGAACCGCTTTAGCGGGCCCGAAGGGCGAGTCTCAGGATGAGACGAGTAAAGTAGCGGAGAGCCGCCCTGGTCATCGTCAGGCACCTATACCGCAGAAACCCCCGAGCATATTGTGCTCGGGGGTTTTTGTTATGGGGCAAACAAAATAAATCGAGCCTTATAAGTGCTATGATGCGCGTCGATGAAATCAACCAGCGGCGGATACCGTTTGTGATGGGTAAATTTGAGGTGAAGTGGTGAGTGAAACGGTACCTACGTCATGGTTAGTCTATTGCCGTCCTGGATTCGAGCATGATGCACTGTCAGAACTGCAGCATCACGCCGCCTTAAATGAGGTTAACTGTGTACCGTCCTATGGTGAAGGATGGGTAAGTTTAACCCGTTCCGATGGTGAGCCGATCAACGACCTGCATCGCCAGGCCGCGTTTAACAGGCTGATTTTCGCGCGGCAGAGCCTGGCGGCTCTACCGGCACTGGCGCTATCCCGTGATGACCGTTTGACGCCGATCTTGGAACAGATAAAAGCCAGCCGCTGGAGTTTTGAAGAGATCTGGCACGAAACGCCGGATACCAACGATGGTAAAGCGCTGGCGGGGCTGATCAAGGCGCTGACCAGGCCGCTGGAAAGCATGTTGAAAAAACGGGGGGCGTTAAGGCGGAAAGCCGGTGGGCGTCGGCTGCATATCTTCTGGACGGAGGGTGATCGTGTACAGCTGGGGATGAGCTTTCCCGGCAACAGAAGCGAGCTGATCAATGGTATTCGTCGTCTCCGCTCACCTTCACGTGCGCCCAGCCGTTCCACGCTAAAACTGGAAGAGGCGTGGCATGAGTTCATACCCCGTGAGGAATGGGATGCGCGTCTGGCGGATCATATGCAGGCGGCTGATTTGGGCGCGGCGCCAGGGGGGTGGACATGGCAGCTCGTTCAACGAGGTATGTACGTTTATGCTATTGATAATGGGCCCATGGATAAGCAGTTAATGGCGACAGGGCAAATTGATCACCTAAAGGAAGATGGTTTTACCTGGGAGCCCCCGCAGCGTCTGGACTGGCTGGTATGCGATATTGTTGATAAACCGGTACGTGTCTTGGCAATGGTAGAGCGATGGTTAACGCGAAAATGGTGCCGCGAAGCCATTTTTAACCTCAAGCTGCCAATGAAGAAGCGCTGGGAAGAGGTATCACGTTGCCTGGCGATGTTAGAAAACTCATTATCCCAGGCAAGCGTTTCGGCAGATATTGCGTGTCGTCATCTCTACCATGACCGTGAAGAAGTGACAGTGCACGTAAGACTGAAGCATTGACGTCATTAGTAACTGGCTTCATAAATTCGAATTGTTTCATCTTCTGTCAGAAGCGGTAGAATTTGCTGCATCGCGTTGGCTCGCGCTTCACTGTGGTGCCATTCATTCCAGGCACGCAGGTCGCGCCATTTGGTAATCATTAAACGACGGTCCGTGTGGCCAAGTTCAACAAGACTTTCGCCGCCGACAAAGCCGCGAGCGCCCAATGAAGCCCGCATGGCCTCGCGGGCGGCTTGTTCATACTCTTCTTCAAGGCCGGGCATAATACGCCGTTCAATGATGATTTTGATCATGGATTAAGTCTCAACTCCGAGGGTATCAATGTCTGAGATTATAAAGGATGTGCCACATCACGATGCGCTACTGGATACCAGTGGCCTTTATTGCCCTGAGCCGATTATGCTGATGCACAATAAAGTCCGCGACATGGCCTCTGGCGATGTATTGAAGGTCATTGCAACAGATCCAGCAACTACCCGCGATGTGCCCAAGTTCTGTCAATTTCTAGGCCATGAGCTATTGCAGCAAACTTCAGATTCTGACCAATATTGGTACTTTATACGCTTGGCATAGCCGATGTCTGGCCGCACGGGTTAGTTTGATAACCCGTGAGCCCCTTATTTCTGTGGCAAAACGACCATGGCCAGTGCGTCAAGGGTAGCGGGGTCTTCTTCCAGAATACGATTGGCAATATGGCGCTGAAAAAAGTAGACACTTTGATGCATCGACTTTGCGCTGTAAAGACAGTCATCCCCCAGCAAGATGGGTGTCATTTTTGCCCTATCTTCATCAGCAAGCAGTGCATCAACGCTACCGTCGCTATAAAGGCGCCAGCCGTAGACGGGCTTCATATGCCATGGGCTATTGGGCTGGTTCATGCATAACGCATGGGTGCCTAACGTATCGGGCAATTGCTGGATAAGAGTGATATCACCCGAGGGTTCGTATTCGAAATACTCCGCGGCGGAGGCAAGCTCATCGGCTTTGTGGTCTGGCGGGGAGGTGAAGATTTCTTCCGTTTCAGGGTCGCGATAGCCGATAAATCGGCCATCTTCATGGCGATGAAGTTCATGGCAATCGGTTAGCTGTTCCATCCACGGGACTAAACCGACGACATTGCCGTCTTCCCTGAGACCCCAGGCAAGCAGGGGCATCCCATAATAGCTGTCCGGATCCGACGCCAACTGATATACCATTTCCAACCCATCCAGCTCTGGCGCTAGACGCACAAGGGTCTTTTGCGCCAGTTGACGCTGACGTACAGAATCCAGGTCGATGACCTGGGCAGAGCGGGGTGACAGGGGTGCGCCCATAGAGTCCCTCCTTCGTACTGCGTGGCCACGACATTAGCAAACCAGACGTGTATCTGTTCGCCGCATACATCACCAATAGCACAGGTTGGCCTGAAGGTTAAGGGTAAACGACGTTTTAATTAGGCGTGCAATTAGAAAATTGAGCCCTGGCGCGTTCATGGGATTTTATAGCGGCCTGATAGCGTTGCCAGGGCGCATCGGGCGCCTGCAGTGATAGCCATCTGGACTGGTAAGCCTGTATTGCTTCAGGCACCACGATGGGGTATTGATTAATTAAGCCATTGACCGCGATTAACCATTGTTGGGCAGCGTCAGACAGTGCAGCCAAACGTTGCTTGTTCCATCGGGGGAGGCAGGTTTCGTCTGGCGTGGCATGCTCATTCAGGTATTCGCTAGCGTCTTCAAGCCGTTGAGCCGCCAGCATGAGTGTGCGCAATATCTCGGCAGTCAATGGGCGCGCCCGTAGCGTATTAAGCTGTTCTTCCAGTCTTGATGAGTCCTGCTGCCAAGCGAGACTGAATTGATGCTCCACCATTTGCTGCAAGTAGTGTACGGCTTCAAGCTGGGGCTCAATTGACGGTATGGCGTCGATCTTCAGAGGATGACTGGCCCGCGCAAAACTGTCGGTCCATTCGTCAGAGTCAAAAATGGCATTCCAACTGACATAGGGAAGTTGCGCTGTTTTGGTACCCACCAGCTTGTTCAGTCGTTCACGGTTTTCTGAGCTCAGCGTTTCAGGAACATCGCTTGTCCAGCATAATGTTAAACGTTGCCACAGCGTTCGTTCATAAAGCCATTGCTGGCTGGGGGGAGCGACTTTGCCCAGTTGATTATTGCGGGCGGCTACCAGGGATGTGATCTCGCATTCGCGTAAGGCATAGACGTTGAGCATTGAGTCGCGGGTTTCGTCGATGTCGAACAGGCGTGCTTCACGAGCCGGAAATGCACCGATATTAGGTGGTGAGCGCGTCTCGACAGGCCTGTCTGCCAGTGCGCTTTCAAGCTGCTGGTGGTAAGCCTCCCAAGGCGCCTCGGCTTGATGTGGGTCTGTGCAGCCGAGCAGCGTCAAGGGCAACACCCATATACAGTTAAAGCGTTTCATGCTGACTCCTTGATAGCAGAGGTGCGTCGGCTTATAACGTGCAGCCGCCAAGCCAGAAGGAAGGCAGCGGTGCTCAAGCCCGCAATCAAGCCGATCCAGTAGCCATGCACACCCAGCGGGCCAAGGACATTGCCGAGTCCTCGTGTGCCCAGCCAGTGACCCCCGCCAAGGCCCACCAGCCAATATGACAATACCGTAATGGCCATGACGATCCGCGTATCTTTATAACCTCTAAGGGCGCCCGCCAGATTCACCTGAAGCGAATCGGAGAGCTGGAAAATAGCCGCCAGGGCAATAATCGAGAGCGCCAGTGTCTGTATGGCTTGATTGGAAGTGTAGAGTGCAATGACAGGAGCGGCCGTTATCCATAGCAACAGGCTATTTAATGCGGCGACAATGACGCTGATAATAATACCGTTCCAGGCCACACGGCGGGCATGCGACATGAGTTGTTTGCCTAGCGTATTACCGACACGGACGGTTAGCGCCATGCTGAGCGACATGGGGAGCATAAATAGAATGGTGGTGTAACTAAGAGCGATCTGGTGAGCGCCGACGGTGACTTCGCCAAAGCTGGCGATAAATAATGCAATTAGCGTGAAAAGGGTAACTTCGACGAAAATGGCCACGCCAATAGGGACACCGACCACCAGCAGTTCCTGGATGCCATGCCTATTGGGAAGCGATAAGCGCTGCCACAATGAGATGCCGTGATAGTGATCGGTGTAGTGGGTGTAAAGGCTCATCGCGATCGCCATGGTCCACATGGACAGCGCGGTGGCGATACCGCATCCCAGCGCGCCCAGGGCAGGCAGTTGCTGTACTGTATCAGGTAACCATGGCCCTAGCAGGCTGACCAAGCCGTCGCCACCGTTAATCAGTAGATAGTTGGCAGGTATGTTGACAGCTAAGCCAACCAGGCTGATCCATAGGGCAGGCCGGGTATGGTTCATGCCATCCGAAAAAGCCCTGAGCGCCTGGAAAAGGGCGATGCCCGGCATGCCAAAGGCGACGGCGGCAAGATACGCAGCGGAGGAGTGTGCCACCTGCGTCGGCACTTCCATCAACTCGAAAATGGGCAGTACGCTTACCCAAAGCAGCATTGCCGCCAAAAGCCCCAGTACGATGGCAACCCAAAGTCCCTGGTGCACCGCTGGGCGAATAGCGTTGTGGCGCTGTCCGCCCAGCAGGTGCGCGACGATGGGCGTAAGCCCCATTAGTGTGCCGGTCATGAACAGCATTAACGGCATCCACAGACTGGACCCCACCGAGACAGCAGCCAGCGCAGTGGCATCATGGCGACCTGTCATGATGACATCGACCACGCTCATCCCCGCCTGGGCCAACTGAGCGCCACAGATGGGAAGAGCCAGACGAACAAGTTGGCGCGTTTCAAGCCAGTCGACCGGACTGAATTTTTCCAACACACGACCCACGGGTTAACTCCTGAGCAAAGCGGCCCTCAAAGCTCGCTAGATTAGCAGGTATACTGAGCAAAATTATGCTGCAGATGAGGCTAATGTGAGTAACACCCAACCGCAATGGACGCTCGACGACGTGATGGCATTATTTGATGGCGTCTTTTTCGAACGTTACCAAACCCGCTTGGTAAAAGGTGACGAGGAGCCCCTTTATCGACCGGCCGATGACAAGACGCCTTATCATCAAATTATTTTTGCTCATGGTTTTTTTGCCAGTGCGTTACACGAAATCAGTCATTGGTGTATTGCAGGCGCCGAGCGGCGACAAAAAGAAGACTATGGTTACTGGTATTTGCCTGATGGCCGGGACGCTGAACAACAGCGGGCGTTTGAGCAGTCTGAGGTAGGCCCACAAGCGCTGGAGTCGCTGTTTGCCGAGGCGTGTAGACGTGAATTTCATGTCAGCGTCGATAACCTGGGTGGCGATGCCGCGGTTGACCGTGAGGCATTTGCCGAAAAAGTGTCCCAGCGTGCCGCACGCTACAAGGAAGAAGGCCTGCCAGTGCGCGCCAACGCCTTTGCTTGTGCGTTGGCGCGTTATTATCGCCATCAGGGTACGTTAACCGAGGCCGTGGCCCATGGACATGCCGTGCTGGACCAAGCGGACTCAATGGCGAGCGCTTAATCGTCCTCGGTCAGCCTCTGATGCAAAGACAGCATGACCTCCAATTCATGCTCGGGCCGCATGGGTTCCAGCCCCAGCTCGCTGAACGTTTCTCGGCGCTGGCGGTGCCATTCGCCAGGCGTAATGGAAGGATAGAGCGCCGATGCCGGCGCCAGCTCCACAAAAGGGTCCAGTCCATAGGTGTCGAAGAGGCGTGCCAGAGCGGCTTCGTCATCGCCGTTATCGCTGGTATATAGCGTCGTGGAAAAGTGGTCGTTCTCAAGCTCACGGATCACTTCAAGGGGGCTGACCCCCAGGCTCTCCAGCTCTTCGATGCTGTAGGCACCCATGGCATTGGTATCTTCCTTGATCCAGCTATCGTCCGGGTGAATCAATGTCTGTTTAACTCGACCATCGGTTAGCGACCAGGCAATGGCTAAGGGGAGGCCATCATCTTCACCGGTCTCAATGGCAATAAACCCTGGATAATCGGCCACGCTAGTACTCCTTTAAAGATTCCGTGGGAAGGCGGAAAAAACGTTGGGCGGTCTGTGTGGTGGCAGCCCCCATGTCAGCCTCGCTGATGCCTCGGGACTCGGCAATTTCCCTGACAATCCATGGCAGCAGGGCAGGTTCGTGGCGGCGCCCTTTAAGTTTTGCCGGCAGGTTACGCGGCAGCAAATAGGGGCAATCGGTTTCCACCATCAGCCGGTCAAGCGGTATCTCACCCACCAAGGGGCGTAGATGATGGCCGCGCCGCTCGTCACAAATCCAGCCCGTCAGGCCTATATGCAAGTCTAGATCGAGATAGCCAAATAGCGTATCGCGGTCGGCGGTAAAACAATGCACCACGGCCTGGCTGATTTCATCACGCCAGGCATGCAGCATCTCGCGCATTCGGTGGCCGGCGTCCCGCTCATGCAGAAACAGCGGTAAACCGCTCTCAGCCGCCAGAGCAAGCTGTGCTTCAAACGCATGCTCCTGTTCACGGGGTGTCGAGAAATTGCGATTGAAATCAAGCCCGCATTCACCCACGGCAACAACTTCCGGCCTTGCATGCAGCCTGGCCATTTCACCCGCTATCGCGTTATTCCACTGGCTTGCATCGTGGGGGTGTATCCCGGCGGTGGCGTAGAGGCCGGGAAAACGCTGCGCGAGTGAAACAGCCTGCTCGGCGTGCTCAATGTCGGTGCCGGTAACGATCATTGTGGTTACCTGGGCTGCCTGCGCCCGTTGAATGACGGCTTCCAGGTCCCGCCCAAAGCTTTCATGGGTCAGGTTGGCCCCGATATCAACCAGCTGCGCGCTCGGACGGAACTGCAGTGCGTCGGGTAAAAAATCATCGATATAAGCGGTTCCCAAGCGGTACTCCCCTTAAGTCGTAAATGGACCATTGTAACGCCACGCGTCAGCTGACGGCTATCGGTGGTTCGAGGCATAAGGAATTTGTGCCTTATTAACGTTGTCCGCCCAGTCCGCGCATGCGTTACACTGTGCGCCTCATAATGAAGGAGGACACTGCGTGACCCTGTTACGACTTGAACAGCTGCAACTTGCCTACGGCACCCAGGTACTTCTCGACCGCGCCGATCTCACGGTTGAGAGAGGCGAGCGGCTGGCGCTAGTCGGTCGCAATGGCACCGGTAAGTCTACCTTGCTGAAATTGGTCGCCGGCGATATCCAGGCTGATGACGGCTCAATCTGGCGGGCACCTGGCTTGAAGATTGGCGTGTTGGCCCAGGAGCTGCCCGACTCTTCCGGCATGACGATTTTTGACATGGTGGCGCAAGGGCTGCCAGAGGCCGGAGAGTTACTGTCAGAATACCAGCATTTGATCAATGACCCTGATCCCGACATGAACCGCATGGCCACCTTGCAAACCCGCCTGGAAGCGATTGATGGCTGGTCGTTCCATCAGCAGATTGACGTGGTGCTGACGCGCTTGGGGCTGCCTCCGGAAGCCGAGATGAGCGCACTTTCCGGTGGCTGGCGGCGCCGCGTCGCATTGGCCCGGGCGTTGGTTGCCCAGCCTGACCTGCTGCTGCTTGACGAGCCGACCAACCACCTGGATCTGGACACCATCGCCTGGCTGGAAGAGCAGTTGCTAGCGTTTAACGGCGCGGTGTTGCTGATTACCCACGACCGGGCATTCCTCTCCAAGCTGGCGACCCATATTCTGGAATTGGATCGTGGCAAGCTTGGGCGCTATCCCGGTGACTATGCTGAGTACCAGGCGCGTAAACAGCACGAACTGGAGGTCGAAGCGCGGGAAAACGCCGAGTTCGATAAAAAGCTGGCGCAGGAAGAAGTCTGGATTCGTCAGGGCATCAAGGCACGCCGGACGCGTAACGAAGGCCGGGTCAGGGCGCTTGAGGCGATGCGCAGCGAGCGCAGTCAGCGCCGTGAGCGTCAGGGAACGGCCAATCTGTCGGTGGATAGCGGAGAAAGGACCGGCAAGCGCGTCGTCAAGCTGAAAGGCGTCAGTCAGCGGTTCGGCGATGACACCATCATCCGCGACTTGAACCTTGAGGTGATGCGCGGCGATCGAATTGGCTTTCTGGGGCGTAACGGGGCCGGCAAAACAACGCTGCTCAAGATATTGTTAGGCGAGATTGAGCCCACAGAAGGTACTGTTCAGTTGGGCACCAACCTTAAGGTGGCTTACTTTGACCAGCTTCGCGCAGGACTTGAGCTGGAGAAAACGGTCTACGATAACGTGGCGCAAGGGAGTGATCGGGTCAGTGTCGGTGGCAAAGACCGCCATGTCATGAGCTATCTCCAGGATTTCCTGTTCACGCCTGACCGCGTACGTCAGCCGGTAAAAGCACTCTCGGGTGGTGAGTCAAATCGGCTGTTGCTGGCCAAGCTGTTCACCCAGCCGGCCAATGTGCTGGTGCTCGATGAGCCAACCAACGACCTGGATATGGAAACCCTGGAGCTGCTTGAAGAGCTGCTGCTGAATTTCGAAGGAACACTGCTGTTGGTGTCCCATGACCGAACCTTTATGGATAACGTGGTCACCAGTATGCTGGCGTTCGAAGGTGAGGGCGTGGTTCGCGAATACGTCGGCGGCTATACCGACTGGATTCGGCAGGGCGGCAAATTGCCACCTGCTCCCTGGGAAGGGGCGGCAAGGCAGAACACTGAACCGACTGCAACGGCGGCTAAAGAAAAGCACAGCGCAACCGCTGCTCCGGCGCAAAAGCCAGTCAAGCTTTCCTATAAGCTACAGCGTGAACTTGATGCGTTACCTGCCGAGATAGAGCGGTTGGAGAACGATGTGGAAGCACTGGAACAGGAAGCCGCCGACCCGGCATTCTACCAGCAGGACGCTAGCGACGTGACGACCAAGCTGCAGGCGTTAGAGCAGACGCAGCAAGCGCTAGATGCGGCCATGGAACGCTGGATGTCACTGGAAGCGATGGCCAACGGTGAATAATCAGCCTGCTGAGGGTGCCGGCATCACCGGCACCTTCAAACGCATAAGGCATTATTCGTCGCTTTCTTCACCTTTTTTACCTACGCGAACCGCCAGTACGTCGCACTGTGCGCCGTGCAGTACGCCGGTAGAGGTGGAGCCAAGCAACAGGGCAAACCCATGGCGTCCGTGAGAGCCGACGACAATCAAGTCAACGCCGTGCTCTTCAGCAAAGCGATGGATTTCAGTATCCGGCATACCGACCACCACGTGTTGATCTGCCTCGGCAATGTGGGGAGCCGCTATGTCGGCCAGGCGTTTCTTGGCGTGATCGTCAAGCTGGTCCTGAATGCTGGTCAAATCCATCGGGATATCGCCGCCGTAAGCAAATCCCAGGGGTTCAAGCGTGTGCATGATAGAAATTTTGGCGCGGTCATTACGCTCGGCAATCGCGATGGCCCGATCCAGAATTTTCTTAGAGTCTTTGGTCAAGTCGACGGCAACCAGAATATGGTGATAGCTCATGGCCTATCTCCTCAGTGAGTAACAAGCAGTCTTCTGTATCTAATGCTCTCTACTTTAAGTGGCGTGCCTCATCTTAACAACGACCTGGATCATGGTTTTTATGCACTCTCCATTCAAGTGTGGCTCAGTTTGAAGGAAATGTAGAAATGGAATGGTTGATTATTGTGTTTATCATGCTGTTTGTCTTGGCGCCGGTGATGTGGCTAAAACCGAGCCCACGACAAAAGAGAACCATGGCCATGCGCCTGCACGCCAGCCGAAAAGGGGTAACGATCAAGCAGCAAAAGCCACCGCTTCATGGGTTCAGAGGCACCATGCCTGCTTACCGCTGGTACTACCCCCAGCAGCAACCCGGGCCTGATTTCGTGCTCGTCCGCGACCAGCACGCCAGCCAGGAACTCGAGCCCTACCATGCAGGGTGGCGCTGGCGCATAGCACCACTAAGGCCCATTCCCGGTGCTGCTGAAGCGCCACTTAAAGCGCTGCTGGAACGCCTGCCACTGGATGCGCTGGTGCTTGAGTCAACGCCCAATTCACTGACGCTGTGGTGGTGGGAATCGCAGAATGCCGCGCGCTTTGATACCTATCTGGATGATTTTAATCAGCTACGCGATCAAATGTCGGGCCAGGCAGATAGCCTTCCTCAAGAACCACCCTCATCAGGAAGCCGCTTCCTGTAGATCGCGCGCCTGAATGGCCAGTCCGTTTTGCTCAATGCGTTCCAGCCATTCACCCAGTTGTTCCAGATCCTCCTCCGAGAGACCTTCGAACATTTCTTTGCGGGCTTCCTTTGCCACATTGTCAATCTGTTCAAGCAGTGGCATGGCCGCATCTGTCAGGTGGATACGTTTGCTGCGACGGTCGCTATCGCAAGCGCGCCGCTCCACCAGGCCCTGGTCTTCGAGCTGACTGAGTGTCCGAACCAAGGAGGGGGCCTCGACACCTATGGCCCGTGCCAAGTCACATTGCGGCTGGCCGTCGCCCAGGCGCCACAGATGATACAGCGTCACCCAACGCGTTTGTGTGAGGCCAAGCGGCGCCAGGCGGCGATCCAGTATGGAACGCCATAGATGGGGCAGGCGAGCAATGCGAAAACCAATTGATGATGCCATGATCTGCTAGTTACCAGTCAAAATGAATAGACGGATTGTCATAATCTCGAGCGATGAATGCAAGACACGATCACTACTCTGCGTCGGTTTGGTCAACGTCTCGATCACGACCAGGGATAAAGCGCTGAAGATTCAACCTGCTCAAACCCGCCGGCCGAATGTCACTATCTGCCATCGTCGCCTTTTCGGTATCTTCGCTGACGGTAAACCGGATCAGGCCTAACCGCTGGCCGCTGTCTGTCATGATATCTACCCGCCAGCGGCCAGATGGATTCTCGGGGAAGTTCAGCTTGTGGCTCCAGGCTCGGTAACCTTCTTCCCGCCCCCCATTGATATCCAGGTCGACGACGTCCAGCTGTTCACCATTTTGATGCCACACATGGGAAATCGTTTCACTCAACCCCCGTGGGGCACGAATGGCGGTATACACATAAAGACCGTTTTGCTTAACCGCCTGGGGGGTCAAGGCAATGGAGCCGCGGGGTTCTCGTTGCTGAATATTGAGGGCCGGTGACAACGCCGTGCCGGTCATCCATAAGCTGGCTGGTGGCACCCAGGCGCGCCCGAACCAGGCCAGGCCCGCCACTATTAACATCATGGCGAGTAACGGAAACCAGCCGCTGAATGAGCGTTGCCTTAGCAGATGCCAAAAGCTGGGTATTGCGACCACTAACATGGTCGCAATGGCCAGTAGCAAACTCTGCCCGGTGGTTAAGTGAAGCATGATCGGCAACGTGACCAGCACCACCAAAAACACGCACAGCGCATGGAACATGAAGTAGGCACTGCGCCAGCGCCCAGCAACCTTGTAATACAGAGGATCAATAATCGACAGCACCGCCATGGCCACGACGCAAAGTGAGAAGAGACTTTGGCCGCTGTTCCATACGGTGGTGATCAAAATAAACGGCAGTGTGAAAAATAGCGTTTCCTGGTGGATCATCTGGGCGATGAACGAGGCAACGCCTTTGGGTAGGGTGGGATAGCCTCGACGGGCAAGCCAGCGACCGACCAGACTTTCTGAGAGAAGCAACAGCCAGGCGAACAAAAGCCCCAATGCCAGCGCTGCACCCAGCCATTGCTGGCGATCCACAAGAAAGAAACTGCCCAGGCCAGCCGCAAAGGCTAAAGGGGGCCACAGCCAGCTCCATGGTTTTAAACGAACGACGAGTCGTTCCACAAATGATTGCAAAGCGGCGATGCGCGCCTGTGTGAGCAGCGTGCCCATATAAAATAACCCGGATGATCAACGAGCCGTGATCCTAACAGTCCGAACGCCCGGCGGGGAGCGCTGGTCGAAGAAGTTTATAGAATTAGCCAAAAGTCAGGGCTTGACGTTCTTGGGTAACTCAACCAAGCTTACGCAATCAAACGACCGTATGAAATGCGAGGTGCGTCCCGTTGATTGGGACCACCCGAACTTGTGGAGAGAGCGCGGATGATCTATCAAGGCAATGCCATCACGGTGGAGCGTCGTGACACCCAGGGTGGCAATGACATCGCAACGCTCACTTTCGATTTGAAAGATGAGTCCGTCAACAAGCTGTCCAGCGCCGTGGTGACAGAGCTGGGAGAAGCGGTAAAAGCCCTTCAGGCAGAAGCCGGTTTGCAGGGACTGGTCATTGGCAGTGCCAAAGAAGCCTTTATTGTCGGTGCTGATATTACCGAGTTCCACACCCTGTTCGATAAAGGCGAAGAGTACCTGGTGGAAATGAACCTCAAGGTTCATGACATCTTCAACGCCATTGAAGATTTACCTTTCCCCACGGTCACGGCGATCAACGGGCTGGCGTTGGGCGGCGGCTGCGAAGTACTGCTGACCACCGATTTCCGTGTGATGAGCGAAAAGGCCAAGATTGGCCTGCCGGAAACCAAGCTGGGCATTCTGCCGGGCTGGGGTGGTTGCGTTCGTCTGCCGCGGCTGATCGGCGCCGACAATGCGATTGAATGGATCGCCGGCGGTACGGAAAATCGTGCGGACGCTGCGCTCAAGATGGGAGCCGTCGATGCCGTCGTCGCCCATGAGCTGCTCGAAAGCGCCGCGCTGGATATCCTCGACCGCGCTAATGCCGGCGAGCTCGACTATCAAGCGCGCCGCGACGAAAAGACCAGCCCGCTCAAGCTCAATGCCATCGAGCAGATGATGGCGTTTGAAACCGCCAAGGGTTACGTGGCAGGCAAGGCGGGGCCGTACTATCCCGCGCCGGTCGAAGCCATCAAGGTAATCCAGAAGGGCGCTGGTGAGGAGCGTGGTCGCGCTCAGGCGATCGAGGCCAAGGCTTTTGCCAAGCTGGCGCTGAGCAGCGTGGCGTTCAACCTGGTGGGTCTGTTCCTCAACGACCAGGTGGTCAAGAAAAAAGGCAGCCAGTACGAGAAGCAGGCGCAGCCGGTCAACCAGACCGCGGTGCTGGGCGCGGGTATCATGGGCGGCGGTATCGCCTATCAAAGCGCCTCGAAAGGCACGCCCATCCTGATGAAAGATATCAAGGATGACGCCATCGAGCTGGGCCTCAAGGAAGCCCGCAAGCTGTTTGCCAAGCAGGTCGAGCGTAACAAGCTGACCACCGAGCAAATGGCCGAGAAGCTGAGCAATATTCGCCCAACGCTCTCCTACGGCGATTTCGGCAATGTCGACCTGGTGGTCGAGGCCGTGGTCGAAAACCCCAAGGTCAAGGACGCCGTGTTGACCGAAGTAGAAGGTATGGTCAGCGAGAATACGATTCTTACCTCTAACACCTCGACCATTTCCATCAACCGCCTGGCCAAGAACCTCCAGCGTCCGGAAAACTTCTGCGGCATGCACTTCTTCAACCCGGTGCACCGTATGCCGCTGGTGGAAGTAATCCGCGGTGAGAAAACCTCGGATGCCGCGGTAGCCGCCACGGTCGCCTACGCGCGTGCCATGGGCAAAACGCCGATCGTGGTCAACGACTGCCCCGGGTTTCTGGTCAACCGAGTGCTGTTCCCGTACTTCGGTGGTTTCAGCTTCCTGGTCGAGCAAGGCGCCGACTTCCAGCACGTCGACAAGGTAATGGAGAAGTTTGGCTGGCCGATGGGCCCTGCGTATCTGCTGGACGTGGTCGGTATGGATACGGCGGTTCACGCCAACGAGGTCATGGCCGAAGGCTTCCCGGATCGAATGGCCCGTGACGGCAAGACCGCCATCCAGGTCATGTACGACAACGAGCGCCTCGGTCAGAAGAATGACAAGGGCTTCTACACCTACGAAGAGGATAAAAAGGGTAAGCCCAAGAAAGTCACCGATGAAGCGGCCTACACCTTGGTCAATGAAGTGGTGAAAGAGCACAAGGAGTTTTCGGACGAGGACATTATCGCCCGCATGATGGTGCCCCTCTGCCTGGAGACCGTGCGCTGCCTGGAAGACGGTATTGTCGCGACGCCCGCCGAAGCTGATATGGCGCTTATTTATGGTATCGGGTTCCCGCCGTTCCGCGGCGGGGCGTTGCGCTACATTGACGCCATGGGTGTGGCCGAGTTCGTCAAGCTGGCCGAAGGCCTGGCCGATGAGTTGGGACCGCTCTACGCGCCCACCGACAAGCTGCGCCAGATGGCTAAGAATGGCGAACGCTTTTATACCGCCGACGGTCAGGCCTAAATCACCACGTACAGGAGAAATATGATGAGTTTGAATCCGAGAGATATCGTGGTGGTCGACGCCGTACGTACCGCCATGGCCAAAGCCAAGAACGGCGCGTTTCGTAACGTGCGGGCAGAAAATCTATCAGCGGCCGCCATGCAGGCCTTGTTTCAGCGCAATACCAACCTGGATGCCTCAGAAGTCGACGACGTGATTTGGGGCTGTGTTAACCAAACACTTGAACAATCGATGAACATTGCGCGCAACGCCGCCATCATGACCGGCATTCCGCGCTCGGTGCCGGCGCAGACCGTCAACCGCCTGTGCGGCTCTTCCATGAGCGCGCTGCATATCGCCTCGGCCAATATCAAGGCCGGTATGGGGGATTTCTACATCATCGGCGGCGTCGAGCACATGGAACACGTGCCAATGACCCACGGCGTTGACGTCAATCCCGCGGCCAGCAAGCACGCCGCGAAAGCCGCTATGATGATGGGCCTGACCGCCGAGCTACTGGGTAAAATGCACGGTGTCTCCCGTGAAGATCAGGACAAGTTTGGCGTACGCTCCCACCAGCGTGCCCAGGCGGCGATGGAAAAAGGTTACTTCGATAACGAAATCATCGGTGTCGAAGGCCATGACCAGCAAGGCTTCAAAGTCATGGTCAAGAACGATGAAGTGATCCGTCCCGATGCCAGCATGGAGTCAATGGCTAACCTCAAGCCGGTGTTTGACCCCCGCAATGGTACCGTGACCGCTGGCACGTCTTCGGCGCTATCGGTGGGCGCTTCCGCGATGGCGGTGATGAGCTACGAGCGTGCCCAGGCCTTGGGCCTCGAGCCGATTGCCAAGGTACTGTCTACTGGTGTGGCGGGCTGTGATGCGTCCATCATGGGGTATGGCCCGGTGCCTGCTTCCAAGAAGGCGCTGAAAGCCGCTGGGCTTTCCGCGGCCGACATTCAGACCGTCGAGCTTAACGAAGCCTTTGCCGCTCAGGGCATTCCCGTCCTGAAAGACCTGGGTTTCCTGGATGCCATGGACGAGAAGGTCAATCTGCACGGCGGCGCCATTGCGCTGGGGCACCCGCTGGGCTGCTCGGGGTCGCGCATCTGTACAACGCTGCTTAACGTCATGCAGCAGCGCGACACCACCCTCGGTCTCGCCACCATGTGTATCGGCATGGGGCAGGGGGTTGCCACGGTATTTGAACGCCTCAGATAACCATGGCGTTAGCCAGAGCGTAAAACGGCACCCTTCGGGGTGCCGTTTTTTTCCGCAAGCGCTTGGGGTATCGGCTATTCGGCCTGAAAGGCGCTGCGATGGAAATTGGCCGCTGCCTCAACGTCTGCAATACCGCAGCTGTCCGGGACGGGGATTGTCTGGCCGGCAAGTACGGCAAGGACGGCGCGCGTCCCGTTGGCCAGCGATTCGAGGTTGTAGCCGCCTTCGAGCACAAAGACCAGGCGGCCGTCGCAGTGTTTTTCGGCCAGCTGCTGTAAAAAGCCGGTCAAGGCACCAAACCCGTCGTAGGAAACATTGAGGGCCAGGTCGTGCCAGTGCGGGTCAAAGCCGGCGGAGACAAGAATGATATCGGGTTTGAACCAGTCGGCTGCCGGCGCCAGGATGTCTCGAAACGCCTTGAGATAGGCTTCATCTCCGGCGCCCGCCGGTAACGGCACGTTGACGGTGGTGCCTTCGGCAAGGCCCGCGCCGACGTCATGCAGATGGCCGGAACCCGGATAGAAGGGCGCGGCGCGGTGGATATCAAAAAACATCACGTCGGGCTCGGCCCAGAAAATATCCTGGGTGCCGTTGCCGTGGTGAGCATCCCAATCGACGATCAAGACCCTTTCGCACCCCAGAGCGCTGCGCGCATGCGCTGCCGCGACTGCCACATTGTTGAACAGACAAAAGCCCCGTGCGCGCACGGGCTCGGCGTGGTGACCTGGGGGGCGAACGAGGGCAAAGGCGCTCCGGGTACGTTTTTCCATGACGGCCTCAACGGCGGCAATGGCGGTGCCGGCAGCGACTTCGGCGGCGTCCACGCTGCCCGGTGACACGGCGGTGGTATCCACATCCAGCCAGGCATTCTTGCCTCTCAAATTGAAGATGTCGCTCAGGTAGGAGGTCGTGTGCACCCGGGCCAGCTGTTCATGGGTGGCAGCTTTGCCACCTTCGAAGACAAGCCCCTCGATTGGGGCTTTGTTGAGTAACTGTTGAATAGCTTTTAGCCGACCGGGGTGTTCCGGGTATTTCCAGGGAACAGAGAGCCCCGACAGCAGCTGTCGAATCCGTTTATCAATGCGGTCAGGTAGAAAATCGGCATCAATATTGGGTTCGTGGGCAAGGACGCGATCATCATAGAAGGCGATAACGTTATGCATGGTCATATACCTGAGTTAGGGCGCGCGCAGTGCAGGCGTGTCACTTGTTGGTACCCCAAGCGCTAAAAAGGTTGCTTATAGTAAGGCAGGCTTGACGGCGTTATACAATGCCATTATCCAGGCTAAACGCTAAATAGAGCCCCAACTCCTCCACCTGGGTGGCAAAATCATCCTGCCACTCGCCCTGCAGGGTGAGTGGCGGCTGTACCCAGCGCCAGCGCAGGCCGGAAACGATGCTCTCAACCGCTCGTCTAGTGCCTGTACCGTCAAGCCCGGCACGAATGTACAGGGCACATGGCAGGCCCTGTTTTTCCTCTATGACCCCGTAGTAGCTGCGATCGAAAAAATCCTTGAGCGCACCGCTCATGTAACCCAGGTTTTCCGTGGTACCTAACAGTATGCCATCGCAGGCCACTACATCGTCAGGACCGGCTTCGAAAGGGGTCTTGACAACGCATCGCACGTTTTCAAGGTCGCTGTGCGTCGCGCCGCGATAGGCAGCATCACTGAGCGCCTGGGTATTCGGTGAAGGGGTATGAGCAACGATAAGTAGTTGTTTCATTAGTTAACCTGTGGGGATGAGGTTTGCGTCTTTGCAGCGACATGCCACACTAAGCGTTAACCTATTCCAAGAGCCTATATGCCCACGAATGCCATGATCAATGTGTATTACGATGCGATCTGCCCTGGCTGTCGCAAGGATCGACGGCGCTTTGAACGCTGGGCAGGCAAGCGTGCCAGAGATATTGATTGGCTCGATGTGACCGAGCATCAGCAGCTTCTGCGCGACAAGGGGATTGCGCCGGAAGCAGCTTTGCGATCGTTGCATATCGAGCTGAGTGACGGGCGCATGATTGAGGGTATTGATGCTTATCGATTACTCATGCAGCGTATACCGTTATTTTATCCCGTGGCATGGTTGATTGGTTTGCCTGGTATCAAGCAGGCGCTGCGTCGTTACTACGATCACTGGGTGAAGAAGCGCTTGGAGCGTGAGGGCCGCTGGCCGCCCCAATAAGGCATTCTGTCGCCTGATGACATTGACAACGACGCGCTTTTCGACAAGGCTTTTGGCACTTCTCACTGGATGATCAAGGAGAAAGAAAGCTATGGCGTTTGCTCTATCTTCAATGCAGGTAACCAGCAGTGCTTTTGCGAATCATCAAGCGATTCCGGCTAAACATAGTGCCGAGCAAGATGATGTATCGCCTGCACTGGCTTGGCAGGGCGCACCTGACGGTACCAAGGGGTTCGCCGTTGTGTGCCACGATCCCGATGCGCCGCTTGTTAAAGACGGCACCTACGGGTTTGTTCATTGGGTGCTGTATAACCTGCCGGGCGATCTCAACGAGCTGAGTGAAAATACGGCGCTGGGTACCGCCGGTGCCAATGACTTCGGCAACCAGGGGTATGGTGGTCCCATGCCGCCAGAAGGCCATGGTACGCATTATTATTATTTTTGGGTGCTGGCGCTGGACCATCAAACGGCCTTGCCCGAGGGCCTGACACTCGCCGAGTTGCTGCGTGAAATTGAACCGAACCTGCTAGGTATGAATCGACTGGTCGGCACCTATCAGCGCGACTGATGCTGCCATAGTAACCGGGAAGCACCATTCTCCCATCGTTTTTTGACGAAACCCGCGAATTTACTCGCGGGTTTTTTTCGCTCAGCATCTCGATAGTTTTATTGAATGATAATGATTAGCTTTTTTGATGTTATCAGCGGCGAACGTGTCAGGAAATTGCGCTATTTGATAAGGAATTTGCAGAAGGGCTTCACATCAAATTTATACAGGACTAAAATGGTCCTCAATTGAGTGGACAGGCCAAATGCAATGGCTAATGGGAGTCGACATGCTTAAGCTTTCCCGGCTGACAGACTATGCCGCCGTGGTCATGGCGCAGATTGCTCGTCAGCCACAGGCGTCACATGCGGCGGCAGACTTGGCCGATGCGGTGCAGCTGCCTCATCCGACGGTAAGCAAAACGCTCAAAATGCTGGTAAAAGCAGGACTTCTTGAATCACAGCGTGGCGCCCAGGGTGGCTACCTGCTCGCTCGGCCTGCTTCCCAGATTACGGCGGCAGACATTATCTCCGCGATTGAAGGCCCAGTGGCAATGACCGAGTGCAGCCAGGCAGAAGGTGACTGCGATCTCGTGGCCACCTGTGGCGTGGCGGACAACTGGCAGCGCGTATCGCTTGCCATCCGCACACTGCTTGAAAGCGTGACGCTTGCACATTTGGCCGATACCACGCCGATCAAGCTACCCGTACAGCTACCAATTCAAAGCATAAGTCTATCGGCAGCTACTGCATGACCAGCATGGCCGATACAGGCACTTATCTCTTATTGACGGCGAGCTAACCTCGCCACCCAACTGCCCGGAGGGTATGACCATGGCAACCGAAGAAATGGAACAGTTGGTTCGTCGCGATTACAAAGAAGGCTTTGTAACTGATATCGAAAGCGACACCCTGCCACCTGGCCTGGACGAAAACACCATCGCCTTTATTTCTAAAAAGAAAGGCGAGCCGGAGTGGATGCTGGAGTGGCGTCTTGAGGCGTTCCACAAATGGCAGGAAATGAAAGAGCCATCCTGGGCGCACCTGAATTATCCGCCGATCGATTACCAGTCGATTTCCTACTTCAGTGCACCGAAGCGTCCCGAAGATCGTCCCCAGAGCCTCGACGAAGTCGATCCCAAGCTACTGGAAACCTACGAGAAACTGGGCATTCCGCTGCATGAGCGGGCAGCGCTTGCCGGTGTTGCGGTAGATGCCGTGTTTGACTCGGTGTCGGTCGCCACGACGTTCAAGGAGCAATTGGCAGAAGCCGGGGTGATCTTTTGTTCGATTTCTGAGGCGATTCGCGATTATCCAGAACTGGTCAAACAGTACCTGGGGACCGTGGTGCCGCAGAACGACAACTATTTTGCGGCGTTGAACTCTGCCGTGTTCACCGACGGGTCCTTTGTCTTCGTGCCGGAAGGCGTGACCTGCCCGATGGAGCTGTCGACCTACTTCCGTATCAATGCGGCCAACACCGGCCAGTTCGAACGTACGCTGATCATCTGTGAAAGCCGGGCTCAGGTTTCCTATCTGGAAGGCTGCACCGCGCCAATGCGCGATGAAAACCAGCTGCACGCGGCGGTGGTAGAGCTTGTTGCATTGGACGATGCCTATATCAAGTATTCCACGGTCCAGAACTGGTATCCCGGTGATGAAGACGGCAAGGGCGGCATTTACAATTTTGTGACCAAGCGTGGCGAATGCCGCGGCGCGCGTTCGCGGATCAGCTGGACGCAGGTGGAAACCGGGTCAGCCATCACCTGGAAGTACCCCTCCTGCGTACTACGCGGTAAAGACAGTATCGGCGAGTTCTATTCTGTCGCCGTGACGAATGGGCGCCAGCAGGCCGATACCGGTACCAAGATGATCCACATCGGGGAGGGCACCCGCTCCTATATCGTTGCCAAGGGTATCTCTGCCGGCAAGAGCGATCAGTCCTACCGCGGTCTGGTGAAAATCGGCCCACGCGCCAAAGGAGCCCGTAACTTTACCCAGTGCGACTCGCTGCTGATTGGTGACAAGTCAGGTGCGCATACCTTCCCGTACCAGGAAATAGGTAACAGCACGGCCAAAATTGAACACGAAGCGACCACGTCCAAAATTGGTGAAGACCAGCTGTTCTACTGTCAGAGCCGGGGTATCACCGAGGAAGACGCGGTCAGCATGATCGTTAACGGCTTCTGCAAGGATGTGTTCCAGGAATTGCCGATGGAGTTCGCGGTCGAGGCCGAGGCGCTCCTGAACGTGACACTGGAAGGCGCGGTAGGCTAAGTGCGCGCTACGGTACCAGACAACTTTTATGAGCGTCGCGTAAGCGATCTGTAAGCATTTGAAGGGTTTTTACTATGTTGGAAGTTAAAGATTTACACGTCACCGTCGAAGGCAGCGAGATTCTCAAAGGCCTCAGTCTGACAATCAACGAGGGTGAAGTGCATGCGCTGATGGGCCCTAACGGCGCGGGTAAATCCACGTTGTCGGCGGTAATTGCGGGCAAGGATGGCTACGAGGTCACCCAGGGCAGCATTACCTTCAAGGGTCAGGACGTGCTGGAAATGGAAATCGAAGAGCGTGCCCAGGCGGGCCTGCTGTTGGGTTTCCAGTACCCGGTCGAAATTCCCGGGGTGAAAAATATCTACCTTCTCAAAGCCGCCCTCAACGCCCAGCGTGCCGCACGTGGTGAAGACGAGTTGCCAGCACCTGAGTTCATGAAGCTGGTGAAAGAGAAGCTTGGCCTGATGAAGATGGATGCCAGCTTTTTGCAGCGTGCGGTCAACGAAGGCTTTTCTGGCGGCGAGAAGAAGCGCAACGAAATTCTGCAAATGCTGGTGCTGCAACCCAAGCTCGCCATGCTTGACGAGATTGACTCGGGGCTTGATATCGACGCCATGAAAGTCGTTGCCGACGGGGTCAACAGCCTGCGCGCCCAAGACCGCGCGATTCTGCTGGTGACCCACTACCAGCGCCTGCTCGATTACATCGTCCCGGACAAGGTTCACGTTCTGGTCGACGGGCGCATTGTCAAAACCGGCGATGCAGAGCTTGCCAAAGAGCTGGAAGCCAACGGGTACGAAGGCATTGAGGAGTCTGCGGCATGAGCGACACGCAAACGTTTTTGGACACGCTGAACGCGCGTAGCCAACAGCGCGATGCAGAGCCGACCTGGATCGCGGCTCGCCGCCAGGCTGGCGCGGCGCGCTTCGAGGCTGTTGGCTTCCCCACTCGCCGTGATGAAGAGTGGAAATACACCGATGTTCGCTCTATTGCCCAGGGCAATTTTGCCCTGGCGGAAAGTGCCGAGTTCTCCCAGGCCCAGGCAGCCGCATTGACGCTGCCCCTGGATGCCTACCGGCTGACGTTTGTCGACGGCGTGTTTTCATCAGCGCTGTCTGATCTGGAGGCACTGCCCGATAGCGTTCAGGTGCTGCCGTTGTCCAAGGCCCTGACCGACAATCATGAAGCCGTTGGCGGGCCGCTGGGTCGTCTGACAAGCGTTGATTTTTCCGCCTTTGCGGCACTAAATACGGCGTTTATGGAAGAAGGTGCCGTGGTACGCATCGCACCGGGGACAGTGGTGGAAAAGCCCATTCTGCTGCAATTCCTTTCCCGTGCCGGTACGCCAGTGATGAGCCATCCGCGTATTCTGGTAGAAGCGGGTAGCCGCAGCGAAGCGACGCTGATCGAACATTATGCCGGTCAAACCGATGCCACGAATTTCACCAACGTGGTGGCTGAGCTGATGCTGGACCGTGGTGCGATTCTGAACCACTACAAGCTTCAGGAAGCACCGCTGGGCGATATGCACGTGGCGAGTATCCATGTCGAGCAAGGCCGCGATACCCGGTATAGCTCCTACAACCTGAATCTGGGCGGTGCGCTGGTGCGTAACGACCTGATCAGTGACTTGAACGGCCAGGGGGCTGAAACCAACTTCCTCGGGCTGTTCTTTGGCCAGGGTCGCCAGCATGTCGATAATCACACCAAGGTCAATCATAATGCGCCACTGACGTTCTCCAACGAGAACTACAAGGGCATTCTGGATGACCGTGCCCACGGCGTGTTTAACGGCAAGGTATATGTCAAACGCGACAGCCAGAAGATAGAAGGTTTCCAGAGCAACCAGAACCTGCTGCTTTCCGACCGTGCTCACATCGACGCCAAGCCTGAGCTTGAAATCTACGCGGACGACGTCAAGTGCTCCCACGGCACGACCACCGGCCAGCTTGATGAAGAAGCCATCTACGCATTGCGCACCCGGGGAATCGACGAAGCGACCGCTCGCGGTCTACTGACACTGGCGTTTGCCGGTGAAGTGCTGGAGCAGGTGGCGCTGGATGCCGTGGCCGAGCGCGTGGAGCTTGCCGTCGCCGGTAAATTGCCAGAGCGTTTCAACCTTGCCGGGTTGGTAGAAGCAGCGGTTTCGCTCAACGACTAATCAAGGAGCTATCGATGCCCCATACCGTGATTGAGACGCCCTTGGAGCAAGACAGCGCGCGCTATGACGTGGCCGCGCTGCGCCGGGAATTCCCGGTGCTTAGCCGCGAAGTTAACGGCAAGCCGCTGATCTACCTGGACAATGCGGCGACCAGCCAGACGCCGCAGCCAGTGATAGACGTATTCAGCGATTACTACTCGCGCTATAACGCCAACATTCACCGTGGTCTGCACACCCTGGCCGATGAGGCCACCGCGGCGTTTGAGGGTACGCGTCAGCGGGTGAAAGGGTTTCTCAATGCGGAAGACGCGCGTCAGATTATCTTTACCCGGGGCACCACCGAGGCGATTAACCTGGTGGCGCAAAGCTGGGGGCGCACCCAACTGCATCCTGGCGATGAGGTATTGATATCGATGCTGGAGCACCATTCCAACATCGTGCCCTGGCAACTGCTGGCAGCCGAGCGCGGGTTTACCATCAAGGTCATTCCCGTGGACGCAAATGGCGCGCTGGATATGGACGCCTATCGGGAACTGTTGAGCGAGCGTACCAAGCTGGTCGCAGTCAATCACGTGTCCAATGCGTTAGGTACGATCAATCCCGTTAAAGAGATGACGTCGCTGGCGCATCAGTTTGGCGCCTTGACCCTTGTTGATGGCGCCCAGGCCGCGCCGCATCAACGGGTTGACGTGCAGGACATCGATGCTGATTTCTATGCCTTCTCGGGGCATAAGGTCTACGGGCCTACCGGCGTTGGTGTGCTGTATGGCAAAAAAGCGCTGCTGGAAGCAATGCCTCCCTGGCAGGGTGGCGGTGAGATGATCGACACCGTTTCCTTTGACGCGGGCACTACCTTTGCTGCTATTCCGCACAAGTTCGAGGCGGGTACACCGGCAATTGCCGAAGTCATTGCCTTGGGTCGCGCCCTTGAGTGGATGGAAGGTGTCGGGGTCGAGGCGATCAGTGCCTGGGAAGGCGTATTGCTTGATCACGCCACCCAGGCGGTCAGCCAAGTGGACGGGCTGCGTATTCTGGGTACCGCACCGAACAAGGCAGGCGTGCTATCCTTCGTGGTTGACGGGGTACATGCCCAGGATATTGGCCTGTTGATCGACCAGTTGGGCGTGGCGATCCGTACGGGGCATCACTGTGCTCAACCGCTCCTGCATCACTTTGGGGTAGAAGCAACGTGTCGGGCCTCATTTGCTGCGTATAATACCCTTGAAGAGGTAGAAACCTTTGTAGCGGCGCTCAACCGCGTTATCGGAATGGTGCGCTAAGGGAGCTTATGGATATCGAGCAAGTAGCCAGTTTGCAGCGTGGGCAAAGCTTACCGCTTCAGCGCGATGTGGAAGCGATCGCGATACCGTTTGGCAGCACCGAGCAGTTGCCGGAAGATAGCGTCGTAAGCGTCATGCAGGCCAAGGGCAGTACGGTGAGTGTCGGCTTTGAGGGGCGGTTGTTCTTGATTGAAGGCAGCAACCTGGATGCGTTGGGGCTTCCTCCATTGCCGCGACCAACGCTGCACGAAGATGCCACGGAAGACGAAATCGAGCAGTTCGTCTGGGATCAACTGCGGACATGCTTTGACCCTGAGATACCTGTCAATATCGTCGACCTGGGGCTGGTTTACGGCTGCCGGATCGAGCGACTGATCAGCGGTGAACGGATGGTGACCATTCGTATGACGCTCACCGCCCCTGGTTGTGGCATGGGTGATGTGATTGCTGCCGACGCGCGTAACAAGATCCTTGGCGCGCCGCAGATCAGCAAGGTGCATACCGAGATTGTCTTCAGCCCGCCCTGGAGCCGTGACATGATGAGCGAAGAGGCGAAGCTTGAGCTGGGTATGTTTTAACGGCGGGACGGCGCGCTAAATGCGTATACCGCTGATCAGATGGATATCGCGTATGTTAATGTCGCTGGGAGCCTTGCTGCTTCTGGCGACATTGCTATTTGTAGGTGCCAATCTATGGATTCTGGGGCGAACAAGCGCTTATATCCATGAACAACTTCCCCAGTGTGTACCCACCGAGGTAGGGATCGTCTTTGGTACCTCGAACTGGACACGCAGCGGCATGCGCAATCCTCATTTCCATGCGCGAATGCGCACCGCCGCCCGGTTGGTTGACCATCAAAAAGTACAGCATCTGCTGCTGTCGGGCGATAATCGTACTCAGGCCTATAATGAACCCCGCGCCATGTGGCGAGACTTGACGCGCCGAGGCGTAGCCCCTGAGCAGCTGACAATGGACTTTGCCGGTTTCAGTACCTACGACACCCTGGCAAGAGCCCGCGACGTTTTTCAGCTGGACCAGGCGGTATTGATTACCCAGGACTGGCACTTGCCCAGGGCGATCTTCATCGCCCAGGCATTGGGCATGGAGGTAACTGGCTGTGTTGCTGAAGAGCGCGATGGAGCGGGTGGCTGGCACGTGCTGATGCGCGAGTGGGCAGCCAGGGTGGCCACGCTCGGTGATTTGTATATCTGGGGGCGCGAGCCTTACTTTCTAGGCCCGCCGGAGCCTATTCAAACCTTACCCGAGCGCACGAATTAGCGGCTTGTTTTGCGTTTTTGCAGCTCGTATAGCTCGCGGATCAGCTGACGACAGCCCTTCATGCAATCTTCGATAACCGGCTCGATAGGGGCGGGTAGCGGATGAGTGAAGAGCGTTGACAACGCCTGCATCA
Source organism: Halomonas sp. A40-4 (assembly GCF_015767635.1). Taxonomy (GTDB): domain Bacteria; phylum Pseudomonadota; class Gammaproteobacteria; order Pseudomonadales; family Halomonadaceae; genus Vreelandella; species Vreelandella janggokensis. Next base: position 1,510,416 of record NZ_CP065230.1, read on the forward strand.
AGACGCGCTCCTGCTCCAGCAGCTCGTTGATCAGCACTTGACTGTCGTTGCCGACAAAACTTTTCAGACGGCTCCAGAGCCATAGAAAGTCGTCGCGCTCAACGTCAGCGTCCCGGGGCAGCATCTTCAGATGCGTCCGTGCCAGGTCCTGCAACTGGTGCATGGATTCTAGGCGTGCAGCGTAATGCGGCTTCAATGCTTCGCGCAGGGAAGGTCGCAGGCGTTCTATATTGTCCTGGAAATAATCAATGCTATCGGCCAGCGCTTCCAATGCGCTGTCCATCGCCACTTGGCGATTGTCGAGAAACATGAGCGTCTACCTCCTTCGGTGACGCAGATTGTGGCGGGGGTGCGCTAGATTTGCCACCCCCTTGACGAATTATTTTTGCGCAGACCGGTTAGCCTTTCGGCTTGGGTGGTGCTTTACGCGCCGGCATGGCATTTTTTTCGATGTGTTCAATAATCATGCTGGCGATGTCTTTGCCCGTGGCACTTTCGATGCCATGCAAACCGGGGGAGGAGTTCACCTCCATGATCACCGGGCCATGATTGGAGCGCAGCAAATCGACACCCGCAACCCGCAGCCCCATGGCCTTGGCCGCACGGATGGCGGTGGAGCGCTCTTCAGGCGTAATCCGGATGACGCTGGCGGTGCCGCCGCGGTGAAGGTTCGAACGGAATTCACCGTCGGCCGCCTGACGCTTCATGGAGGCCACGACTTTATCACCGATCACAAAACAGCGAATATCGGCACCGCGTGCTTCCTTGATGTACTCCTGCACCATAATGTTGGCTTTCATGCCCATAAAGGCTTGAATAACCGACTCCGCCGCCTGATTGGTTTCAGCCAACACCACGCCAATGCCCTGGGTGCCCTCCAGCAGCTTAATGACCAGCGGGGCACTCTTTACCATGGTGATCAGGTCGGGAATGTCATCCGGCGAGTGGGCAAAGCCGGTAATGGGAAGCCCCAACCCTTTGCGTGACAGCAATTGAAGCGAGCGCAGCTTATCCCTTGAACGCGTAATCGAGACGTTATCGTTGATAACGTAAGTACCCATCATTTCGAACTGACGGAGCACCGCGCAGCCATAAAAGGTGACGGATGAACCAATCCGCGGGATGACCGCGTCGAAAGGCTCGATTTCCTGACCCTTATAGTGAATCGACGGGTGGTGTGAGGCAATGCTCATATAGCAGCGCAGGGTGTCAACCACTCGCGCAGTGTGTCCACGACTTTCAGCGGCTTCCACCAGGCGGCGCGTGGAGTAGAGGTTGCGATTACGGGAAAGCAAAGCGATGTGCATGCGAAACTCCAAGCCTAGTCGAAGGGGCGTAGTGAAAGAGGAAGTGGAAAACCAGCGTGGAATGCTAACAAACTTAAGGTTCGCCGTGTAAAAACGCAGCCCCCGGTGCCACCAGCAAACGGCGCATTGCACGCCGCCCCAATAGCATGGGGTGTCGCATATTGCTGCGGTCCGCAAGGCTTAGCTCAACCGGAAAGTTGAGGTCACCCAGGCGCATTGGAGTGCGGATCACATAACGCCATTCAGCGTGTCCGTTCGAGCTGGTCACCCGTCGGCGATCGTGTAAATGCACCTTCAGACGGTGAGCCGGGGTTTCAGGCCCACCGCTATGGGTAATAAAGCTGACCCATAGCTGACCTTCTTCATCTTCATGGGTCTGGATCTCCTCGGCGTGCAACGCCGAGGTACGCGCCCCTGTGTCTGCTTTGCAGCACAGATGAAGTCCCAGATCTGGCAAATAGACCATTTCACGACGGCCAATCACCGCTTTGGCCTGGTAAGGGAGTTCTTTCAAAACGACTCCTTAGGAAGCCGACGATTGACGATAGCCTTCTTCACGTTCATCGGGCGTTCCTTAGCAACATCAGTAATCAACCCTGGCCGCTATCGGCCGACAATTCAGCTACGCGGGCGTGGATCCTTGAGCCTTCCGGTGCATCACGCAGCGCCATCAGTAATGGCAAACGTAGCCGGGGAATCAGTGCCAAGTCTTTTACCATCGCAATAAAATCGGTGCGTTCATCATCAGCCAGGCGCGACAGGAAAAGCGGCAGGCGTTCGCCGTCTTCCAGATGTGACCAGCCCCTGCCCGCCATCGCCGCCAGTACGTCGGGGCCACTGGTGGTCTCATCGCGGAGCAACTGAGCATACCAATTGCCTGCTTCGTCGGTGTCCGTCGCTCCGACGGCCCGTACGCAGGCACATAGCATTTCCAGATCACCTGCAATGATGGCTTTTTCACCCCGCTGGCGCAATGCGGCGACCAGGCTGCTGGGCAAAGGCTGATGCTCCAGACAAAGGCAAAAGGCCTGAGCAACCTCTGTGGGCAAACGGGCGAACTGGGTGGCTAATCGCTCTGCCGTCTCTTCATCGAGGCGGACTACCACGTCGGCGATACCCTGTAACCCCAACTGTTGCCAGTCTAGCGCCTGTGGATCGCGGAGGTAAGCGTCGACGGGTTCAAAATACCGACTGGCAGGCAAGTCAAGCGCATGGGTTGCCCGGGCATTAAGCATCGCCTGAAAAGGGGCGCTCGGGGTAAAGGCGAGCGGGTTGTCCTTCATCAGGTTATCAACTCCCGAGCCGTGCCCCTGACCCAACTGCGAGACGTTGCGGCCGAGGGTTTCAAGCAGCCGGTTCAGAAACGCATCGCGCTGGGCGGGCACCAGGTGGCCTTCCTCGTCCAACGGCAGAGCCAGAAACCAGATCGCCGGTTCGGGCATATCACCCAGACGAAACACAATGGCCACGCGCGCCTGACCTTGCCAGGGTTCAGGCCATGGGCTTTGGGCATTTTCCAGCTGGCGCAGTGCATCAATGGGGCACGGGGTGACGCGCCGTCCCATATGATAAAGCGACACACTGGCTCCGCTGCGCTGAAAAAACTCGTCTAGGGTGCGAATTGGTTGCATAACGTCCTTTCCCATTGCAAGCCTGCACTCTACCTTGCGGATAGCAGCCTGTCAGCCGTAGGCACCCATAATATCACGCCTTTTTTACTGTCTGGTTAAAAATTAAACAGTCATCGCCAACCCGCATGGGAAACGCGGATGCGATACCTTTCCATAGCTTATCCACAGTCTCTTGCAGGTTTTCTGTGAATCTGTGAATAACGAAGATCCCGGTGGATGAGTGGCAACTCAGCCATAGAGTAGGGATAATGCTTGTTTAATTATCTGATTTAACATAGGTGGTTTATGGGTGCACATCGCGAGCTTCATACCGCGCTTCTTGACCTTGAAGCGACGCTAAAGGCCGCTGACCTATGGCGTATGCCAACCCCAGAAGCAGCGGCTTTTTCCAGCCAGCAGCCGTTCTGTGTCGATACAATGTCGCTGCTCCAGTGGCTGCGCTTTGTGTTTATCGCGCGCCTGGAGTCGCTGGCTGAAGCGGGTGGGCCGATGCCCGCCAAATGCGAGGTGGCGCCCGCCGTGGCGGCCTATTTGCAGCAGGAGCAAACACCTGCCCATCACCAGTTGCTCGTTGTGCGGGCTGTGGAGAGAGTGGATAAGGTCGTCACTGAAAACTGAAGGCCGTTGTAACAACAAAGCCCGCCGCAAGGCAGGCTTTGTGGATAACGCCTGAGAGGTTATTGGCTGTCAGCCTAGAAACGATAGCTGAGGCCACCCATGACCACGACAGGGTCGATCTCAACGGTACCGGCCGCTGCACCGTCAACGCTGGCATCGGTATCGATGTCGATGTACCAGGCCGCGGCGTTCAACGCCCAGTGGTCATCAATCAGCAGGTCGACGCCTACTTGCCCCGCTGCACCCCAGGAGTCATCCAGATCTAAATCGCCAATCGCGAGCTCTTCATCGGAGAAATGGGTGTAGTTAATACCCGCGCCGACATAAGGCTGTACCCGGGACTGTGTGCCGCCCAACGGGTAATACTGCATTGTCAGGGTTGGCGGCAAGTGCTTGGTTGAAGCGATATTACCGCCGTTCAGGTGGATATCGTGCTCGAACGGCAGCGCGGCCAATAGCTCCACGCCGACTTTATCGAGGAAGCGGTAGCCCAAGGTGAACGCAAAATCGGTTTCATCCTGTACATCCACGGCCAGCGCACCGTTGGCCAGTGAGCCGTTGTCGCTTTTAGGAGCGACTTTGGCAACACCCACGCGGGTAAAGAAATCACCCGCGCCGTAAGCGAATGCCTGGCTGCTGGTCATCAACGCAGAAGCGGCAACGGTGGATACAAGTAGGGTAGGCAGGGCGGCTTTACGCATGGGGGCACTCCTGATGTTAAAACAGACAGTTTCAAACGACTCGTTGCAACGCTGGACGGCTATTCGATAGCCGCTTAACGATGTGGCCAGTGTAACGAGATCCAGGGAGTGGATTATTGATCCAGGGCAAGGGTTGCTGGGTAGGTGCTATGCCCTAAAGAAGATGCCCCTCAGGCTGGCATAAAAATGCAAGCCACACCTCGCAACAAGCGCGTGATTGCGGGCGCCATGATAACGTATATGTACCTAAAGGCGTATATTAGTTGAGAATTGAATATGCAAGAGATGCGTCATGACCGGAATCACAGCAACTGAGGCGCGCAGCATTTGGCCACTAACAAGGAAAGGTCATGCGGTAGGGGGGACAATCCTGATCTGTGTTTGCTGAGCTCTGGAGGAGGATGGGTGGCATTGGCCCGACGTTCACCTTTTTTAAGAACTGATTGTCTACTTAAAGCCCTAAAACCGACTCCTCACCGAATAAGCCGACCATATATAAGCAGTGAAGATACAACCATTGCTCCACCGATAATCGTTAATAAGCTCAATGGTGCATCGTAGACAAGATAGTCTAATAAATATGTAATAACAGGCACCAAAAAAAACAGCGTTGAGACCTTGCTTGCTTTGTCCCCTTTCAGCATGTATACCAGCAAAAGCACGGCCCCCACTGAGACCACGACAATCATCCATAGCGCTGAAAAGATAAATTGTGGCGTTAGTTTTGCGTCAAAACCATAAAGTCCAACCCCAAAAGCGAAGATGGCAGAGGATAAGCAGTATTGAACCAGCACCGAACTCATTACATGAACGTTGGTATGCTTCTGTAGGATAGTACCAAACGTCATTGCCAACACGGATAAGCTGGCGAATATAAGTCCGGGTACCGTAACAACATCTACCGCACCGCCCCCTGTGACTGCAATCACCAGTCCGACAAATCCAAGAAGCAGCACCATATAGCCTTTGCCACCAATGCGTTCCAGCGCAAGCACAGGGGTGAGTAAAGGTTGGCATCCAAGTACAATAGCAAGCATGCCGGGCGACAGGTCGTGAGCGATAGAAGCAAAGAAGAACCCCTGATAGAGGACCTGCAAAAAAAGCCCCACGAATAAGAGCCGAATCCAGGTTGGCCTGGGCATTGAAAGCAAGCTCCGAATCTCGGCCGGAAGAAGCGTAGCCAGTAATATCGTCATCACCAGCAAGGCGCCAAGAGACCTGACTAGGAGGAAGGACAGTACAGAAGAGTCCTGTAAACCAGCTTTAACAAAAAGGGCACCACTGCTCCACATGGCTAGAAAGAGCAGTGGCGCCAAACGGGCAAGATTGAAACTGACCATAATGGAGTCACTCACCAACTGGCGATTGAAAAGCGCTCACCCAAATTTCGGTTCTCAATCAAATAGTGCTTAAGCGCTTTCGCCTTGGCTGCGACCTCTTCATCGTTTTTGCTCAATGCGGCATCAATTATCCAGTCATAGCATTCTGATACGGGTATATCGTAAGTGAAATGGAATTTTGATGCGGCAAATATTATATCTTTAAAGGTTTGTTTGTTTAACATCTTAGCGATGCTTGCCACAATTTCATTTTTTTCGATTGAACTGACTGTATTTCTTTTTACATAGGTCGGTTTGACACCTTCTTCGTACCTTGCTGATTCGTTGAAAATATCACGAGGATCAAAATCTCCCTGAAAAACAAAATCAAGGCAGATTGCCATACGGCTTTTGTTTGAAAAATTAATGGCAGCGTGATCTTTGGCCGCGTCAAGGAACCATACTTCTCCTTTGCGCATCTGGAACACACCGCCTTCATCAGAGTGGTAGGATTCAGGGTTATTTTCAAGCATCATAAAAACTCGAAAGTAGCGTTCAGTTTCACCGTCCATTTCAACAAAATCTCGATGCGGGATAACCATTCCGTCAATCAAGTTTCTAGCTCTAACCATAATTAGATTTTTAATAGAAAAATTATCTTCGATAATTTTATTTATCATTTGGCATTTTTTGAGGTGCGACGTCGGTATTGCTATTTCACAGTTTCGAAACTGTGTGTCATAGTCATGTCCTGATGCATTAAACAACGAGATGTTTTTCCAATACCCTTGTGCAAATTCATCATACTCTTCATGGATCTTGGGTAGATTGTTGAGGTATTCAATTTCGCTAGAAAGGTTGACTGCGTCAAGGTCGATTTTTGCCACAATAAAAGACATAGCTTATACTCCACTTGAAAGTTTGGAAGATTGTTTTTAACCCTAGCTGTCAAAGTGGGAAAATCCCAGCGAATAATGTTGATAGGTGGGTATCAATATTTTAGATATGGTGACTGCCCTATTCTTATGGGATCTTAATCCATAGAATAACTAAAATACCTTTTATAAAGCATGGTGGGCATGGGGAGAGCAGAGGTTGAAGCAGAGTATGGGGCACTGAGTGCCAGACAAGATCTTTTTAAGAAAGTGTTTGGGAATACTTGAAACCGCAGGTGCTGCACTTATTATTACTTGAATTCAGGACTAGGAGTGCCAAATGGATCTAGACATCGATTGCTTACGCACCTTCATCGCCGTGTCTGAGCTGAGCAGCTTCACCAAAGCTGCCGTACGCCGTCATCGTGTACAGTCTGCAATCAGCTGGCAGATAAGGAAGCTGGAGCTACAGTTAGGAACGCCGCTTTTCACAAGGCATAGCGGCGGTGTGTCACTCACAAAAGCTGGCAAGCAGTTACTCAAGCGGGCTAAAGAAATTCTCGAAATAAACGAGCTGGCGCTAAATGAATTGTCTGGTGTCAGCGACGACCAAAAGGTGACAATCGGAACCAGCGATGTATTCTTGGCAAGTTTCATACCGGACTTGCTTAGAGCGTGCTGTGACTCTCATCCAGGAATAAGTATAGAAGTTGTCTCTGGATATAGTGATGAGATTTGGCGTGCTTATTCGACAGGCGAGGTTGATATTGCACTTACTCAGAATTGCCCTGAGTCTATTTCAAGCAGGCTGTTGTTGACCACACCGATGGTATGGATAGCACCAAATGCCCAATTTTCTTGGCAAGAGAAGAGGTTGAGGATTGCCTGCTTTACTGATGGTTGCTCCGACCGATCCATGATCCTCAATGCCCTCGATAGCAACGGGTTAGATTATGAGATTGTCTTTTCGTCATCAAACCTTGCTGGTGTTTTATCAGCAGTAGCAAATAATCTCGCTATATCGGCGATCCCACATGTTGCGGTAACTGATGATGTCTACAAACTGGAAAACAATAATTTTTTACCGAACCTAGGAAGTATTGATATCTCTGTATCAGCTAACTGTACAAATCCAGATAGTCCGGTGAGAATGGTAGAAGAAATGATTGTTGGTTTTTTTGAATATAAAAACAATATAAGTAAATCAGTGGTTAAGGCATGTTAACGCTCCTTCTTCTATCATTTTAAAAGTTCTTAAGCCGACTTTTTAGTGTGCGCCAGGCATGGCGCGCAGCGCCTTAACTGGCGCTGTTCCTGGGGGTGGTGCCTCAGGATGACTTGGGGGTGAAAGTCCCCTGCACGCCCGGCAAGGGGAAGTGCTAGCCGACGGCAAGGGTGTCTCCCGCGAGGGGGAATCTGAAGGCAGCCTGAGGCAAAACGCTGGCCTGACGAATAGGAAGCGGATACGAGGCGTTATGGCGGGGTGAGGTGGCACTAATCACTAAAGCCCGATACTTGCACGGAACGTCATGACGTAAATCCGACAGGCATAAGCGGGAAGGTCGCGCGTCTTACCCTGGGAGGTCTGGTGGTCTGCCATGGTGCTACCGGCGTCGAGAGGCGACGGGATGGACCACCAGACGTCAGCAGAGGCCATAGTAAGTGCCGGTTCACTCCGGCACCAAGGGCCGAACATGAAGAACCGCGAGTAGGCGATAACGTCTCGAGGATCGATCATGAAGACAGAAACTGACGCTAACACCGTCACTCACCCAGAGGGGCAGGGGCAGTACCCTGAGCCCCAGCCGGTGAGCGTCGAGACGACCCCGGCGTCGCTATCGTGGACGAAAGCGGAGCCAACCTCGCTCATGGAACGGGTCGTTGACCCGGAGAACATGGAGCGAGCTTACCGTAAGGTGGTTGCCAACAAAGGGGCACCGGGTGTCGATGGCATGACAGTGCATCAATTAGCCAACCACCTAAAGCAATACTGGCCAACGCTGCGCGAGCGGCTGCTGGCCGACGAGTATCACCCAAGCCCAATCCGAGCGGCCACGATCCCCAAGCCTAAAGGCGGCGAGCGGCAACTCGGCATTCCTACGGTCACAGACCGACTGATCCAGCAAGCGCTGCTGCAGGTGCTCATGCCTATCTTCGACCCGATGTTCTCCGAGTCGAGTTACGGCTACCGCCCCAAACGCAACGCCAAGCAGGCCGTCTCGTCCATGAAGGCCCACGTTACCGCCGGCCACCGCTGGGTGGTCGATCTCGACCTGGAAGCCTTCTTCGACCGAGTGAACCACGACCTGCTGATGGCACGGGTGGCGCGACGCGTTGACGACAAATGCGTGCTGCGCCTGATCCGCCGCTACCTGGAGGCAGGCATATTCCAGCACGGCCTGCCCACACCGAGACGCCAAGGAGCGCCTCAAGGTGGGCCCCTCAGCCCGCTGCTGGCGAACATCCTGCTGGACGATCTGGACAAGGAGCTGGAACGCCGAGGCCACCGCTTCTGTCGCTACGCCGATGACGTTCAGGTGTACGTCAAAAGTCGACGAGCAGGCGAGCGTGTCATGGACAGCTTGAGTGAGTATCTCGAGAGTTCACTCCGGCTGACGGTCAATCGCCGCAAAAGTGCGGTGGATCGGCCGTGGAAACGCGGCTATCTAGGCTACAGTCTCACTCGGCACAATCAGCCGAAACTGACGCTAGCCAAGACCAGCCTGAAGCGTATGACGCAGCGTGTCCGGGAGATCCTGAAGCGTGGCAGGGGGCGTAACATCCAACGGGTAATCGAAGGGTTGAGGCCAGTCCTACGAGGATGGGCCAACTACTTCAGCCTCGTTGATGTAAAGCGCCCGCTGGAAGCGCTGGATCAATGGATACGCCGCCGCTTACGCGGCCTGCTCTGGCGGCAATGGAAGCGCCCAGCGACCCGGCGGCGGAAACTCCGAGGCCTAGGTCTGGACGCATACCGAGCTTGGAAATCGGCGGGTAATGGGCGAGGCCCCTGGTGGAATGCCGGGGCATCGCACATGAATCAGGCCCTGCCGAGGAAGTGCTTTTATGACCATGGCCTAATCTCGATACTCGATACGGTAGGATGGCTCAAACGTTGTTCATGAACCGCCGTGGTACGGAACCGTATGCCCGGTGGTGTGAGAGGACAGGGGAGGTAACTCCCCTTCCTACTCGATTCTGTAGAACTTCGTTACAGGTGGCGACTGAATGACCTTGTGTCTTTCATTGGGGAGACGCCAGTATTGGCGTCTCCCGACCACGTTAGATCACGTTCAGTAGCGATCCTATTCAGCCGTTGCCAATAAGCTCGCGTTGCCGCCCGCTGCGGTGGTGTCGATGCACAGATGGCGTTCCACCACGTAGCGTTCCGGCGAAATGGTCTGGGTCTCGAGCTGGATGACGGCGCCGTCGCGCTTGGCCAGCGCAATGCGCAGTTCGCGGGTCCAGTCGCTGTTGCCCGCGGCGGCGACCGCCGCAATACCTTTGACATCACTCAATGTCTCGGCCGAGACGCTTCCGTCTAGCCCCGCGACTGGCGCACCGGCATCGATCAGCGGCTTCACTGCCTGTTCGGCGCCTGGCGCGACCACGACGGCCGCACAGCCAGTGCCAAGAGCCTGTGCGGCCTGAGCAACGGCAACATCCAGGGTTGGCCCCAGGCACAGAACCATGCCCTTGGGATACATCGCCAGACGGTTGCTTTCACCTGTCGGCCCCGGCAGTGTCTGCGGGGTCATATCCAGCGCTGCTGTCTCATTGAGCGCCTTGCGGATCACACCGCCTTTGCCGGAGAGCGCCTTGCGCAGTACCTCGATGCGATTGGGGCGTACCGCCCAGTTGCGCGCATCCAACCCGTCGATGGCGGATTGGAGATCGTCCAGTGATACGGTTTTTTCGTGTGGCGCCTCAGTGCGTTCGGCGTCTGCGGTGCGGCGGAAGCGAGTGACGTAGAGCGGGCCACCGGCCTTGGGTCCAGTGCCTGAGAGGCCCTCGCCGCCGAACGGCTGGGAGCCAACAATGGCACCGATCTGGTTACGGTTGACGTAGACGTTGCCGACATGAATGCGCTCGACGATCTGCTGTACGCGGTCATCGATACGGGTATGCAGGCCGAAGGTCAGCCCGTAGCCCTTGCCGTTGATGTCGTCGACCACCATGTCGATATCCCGCGCCTTGAAGGTGGCCACGTGCAACACCGGGCCAAAGATTTCACGCTCGAGATCCTCGATGCCGCCAACGTCGATCACCGCCGGGGTAACGAAGGTGCCGGTCTCCGGCACTGAAAGCTTCTTCAGCACCTTGCCAGCCTTCTCCTGCGCCGCTACATAATCGCTGATTTCCTGTTGGGCATCGGCATCAATCACCGGCGATACGTCGGTATCGGTATTCCAGGGGTCGCCGATGGTGAGCGCGTCCATGGCACCGTAGAGCATGTTGAGCAACCGGTCACGGGCTTCTTCCTGGACATACAGCATGCGCAGCGCGGAACAGCGCTGGCCGGCCGACTGGAAGGAGGAGATCAGAATATCGCGCACCGCTTGCTCGGTGAGCGCCGTGGAGTCGACGATCATGGAGTTGAGTCCGCCGGTTTCGGCGATCAGTACGGCATCAGGCCCCGCGTTCTCGGCCAGCGCCTTGTGGATGATCTGTGCCACCGGGGTCGAGCCGGTAAAGCAGACACCGGCAATACGCGGATCGCTGGTCAACGGGCCACCTACCGTCGGGCCATCGCCCGGGAGTAGTTGCAGCGCCGCTTCGGGCAAACCGGCTTCGCGCATCAACTCAACGGCACGGGCCGCGATCAGAGGCGTCTGCTCGGCGGGCTTGGCGAGTACCGCGTTGCCAGCCACCAGTGCGGCCGCGATCTGCCCGGTGGTGATGGCCAGGGGGAAGTTCCACGGACTGATGCAGACGAAGATACCGCGGGCGCTGCCGGGCTCTTCCGCTTCCAGCCGCTCGCCTTCGTTGGCGTAGTAGCGTAGGAAATCCACTGCCTCACGCACTTCGGCGATACCATCGAACATCATCTTGCCCGCTTCGCGGGTGGTGATCACGGTCAGTTCGGCGATGTGTTCTTCGTAGAGGTCGGCGGTGCGGCGCAGTACCGCGGCGCGTTCTGCCACAGGGCGCGCCGACCACTCTTTGAAGCCTTCCTCGGCGGCGTCGAGGGCAGTGGCGACCTCTTCCGGGGTGGCTTCATGCACCTTACCGATTACCCGAGAGCCGTCGGCGGGGGAGACCGCATCACGTGCCGGGCCCTTGGGAGTCGGGTTGCCTGCCAGCATCGGGCCTGCCGTCCAGGTGGCGTCGGCAAATGCTTCGCGGGCATTGAGTAGCGGCAAAATTGAAGCGGGTTCGTTGATGCGGTAGCCCTTGGAGTTCTTGCGCTCAGGCTCGAACAGCTCGCTGGGCTGGCGGATCAAGGGGCTTGAAACGTCATTGCCGAGCTGCTTAAAGCCTTCAATGGGATCCTTCGAGACCTCGCTGGGCGGAATCGAGCTATCCACTACCTGGTTGACGAACGAGGAGTTGGCGCCGTTTTCCAGCAGGCGGCGAACCAGATAGGCCAGCAGGTCGCGGTGCGCACCAACCGGGGCGTAGATGCGACAGTGCGTGCCCTCTGTCTCTTTAACGATGTGGTGCAGCGATTCGCCCATGCCATGCAGGCGCTGGAACTCGTAGCTGTCCTTGTCGTCGCCCGCCATTTCTACGACGGCAGCGCAGGTGTGGGCGTTGTGGGTCGCGAACTGAGGGTAGATGCGGTCGCGCCGGTCGAGCAGCATTTGCGCGCAGGCCATGTAGCTGACATCGGTGTTGACCTTGCGGGTGAAGACCGGGAAGGTCTTGACGCCCATCTCCTGGGATAGCTTGATCTCGGTATCCCAGTAGGCGCCTTTCACCAGGCGTACCATGATCTTGCGGTCATACCGCTCGGCGAGTTCGTAGAGCGTCTCGATCATCGGCGCGGCGCGGCGCCCGTAGGCTTGCACGACCACCCCAAAACCATCCCAACCGTCCAGGCTGGGGTCAGCCATTAGCGCCTCGATCACGTCGAGGGAGAGATCCAGCCGATCCTGCTCTTCGGCATCGATATTGAAACCGATATTGGCCTTGGCTGCCTGCTGCACCAACTCTTTGGCGCGAGGCAGCAGTTCTGCCATTACCGTTTCACGGTGGGTGTATTCATAGCGGGGATGCAGCGCCGAGAGCTTTACCGAAATGCCGGGGCTGCCGCGGACATCACCCTTGGCCTGCTCGGCGATGGCGGAAATCGCCTTGGCATACGCTTGGTGATAGCGGACGGCATCTTCGTCGGTGCGCGCCGCTTCGCCCAGCATATCGTAGGAATAGGTATAGCCCTGCTTCTCGAGCTCACGGGCATTCTTCATGCCTTCTTCGATGGTCTGGCCGAGCACGAACTGACGGCCGAGAATCTTCATCGACTGGCCAACTGCCTTGCGAACCACCGGCTCGCCCATGCGGCGAACCAGGCCCCGCAGCGCCCGTGTGGGGCCCTTGGGGTCCTCTTCCAGGACCTTGCCGGTCAACAGTAGTGCCCAGGTCGAGGCATTGACCATTGAAGACGAAGACTTGCCCAGGTGGGCGCCCCAGTCGGAGGGTTCGATCTTGTCGTGGATCAGGTCGTCGATGGTTTCTGCATCGGGCACGCGCAGTAGCGCTTCTGCCAGACACATCAGGCCAACGCCCTCGGTGGTCGAGAGCCCGTACTCGGCCAGGAATGCCTCCATCATCGAGGGCGACCTTTCCTTGCGCACACGCTCTACGTACTTGGCACCAACGGCGGCGACCTGCTTGCGGTCATCCTCCGACAGCTTGATACGCTCGACAAGCCCGTGCAGTACATCTGCTTCATTGGCGTCGTAATTCTTGCGAATGCGTGAGCGCAGGTCACTCACGTCGCTATGCAGATGAGGGTTGGCTTCGTTCATAGGGATCTCTCCTTGCTAGCCGACACGTAACGTTACTGCGTCGGTTAGGGTTTAGTCGGTCTTTTGGCAGCAAACACAAAAGATCAAACCAACAGAGGGCTCCTGGGGGAGCCCTCCTGATACGTTGAATGTATCCTGCGCGCTCTTGCTAGCGGGTAATGTGCTGATACTCGCCGGCATCGGCCGTGGCGCTGCTTACCACCAGGATGGCAAGGAAGGCTGCGATGAAGCCGGGAATGATCTCGTAAATGCCCGGGCCACCCATGAAGGAAGCGTTCCAGCCCAGGGCAATCCAGATCATGACGGTGGCGGCACCCACGACCATGCCAGCAATGGCGCCATTGCCGTTGGTACGCGACCACATCAGCGACAGGATGATCAGCGGGCCGAAGGCGGCGCCGAAGCCTGCCCAGGCGTTACTGACCAATCCAAGTACCTGTGAGTCTGGATCCGACGCAATCACGGCTGCTATCAAGCCCACCAGGACGACGCTCACACGGCCCACGTTCACGCACTCCTTGTCCGTGGCTTCTTTACGCAGGAAGAGGCGATAGAAGTCCTCGGTCAGCGAAGAAGACGCTACCAGTAGCTGGCTGGAAATGGTGCTCATGACCGCCGCCAGCAGCGCTGCATACAGGAAGCCGGTGATCAGCGGGTGGAACAGCAACTCCGCCAGGATAATGAAGATGGTTTCCGGGTCTTCGACATCCATGCCGTTGCGGACCGCATAGGCGCGGCCAAAAATACCCAGCGACACCGCGCCGATCAGCGAGATGGCCATCCAGCTCATGCCGATGTTGCGGGCAATTGGTACATCCTTGAGCGTGCGGATTGCCATGAAGCGCACGATGATGTGTGGCTGGCCAAAGTACCCAAGCCCCCAGGTCACCGCAGACAGCCAGCCGATAAAGGTCAATCCTTCCGTCCACGACAGCAGCGTGGGGTCGACCTCATTGAGGGTCTGTGATGCCTGGCCGAAGCCGCCGCCGCCTTCACCAAAGAGGACAACCGCCGGCATGATCACCAGGGCCAGCATCATGATGCAGCCTTGCACGAAGTCCGTCATGCTCACCGCCAGAAAGCCACCGACCACGGTGTAAACCAGCACGACGCCGAGGGTGATCAGCACGCCCGCACCATAGTCGCTCATGCCGCCAATGTTCACGACCCCCGCAAAGGCGCTTTCGAACAGCTTGCCGCCGGCTACCAGGCCCGATGCGGTGTAGACCGCAAAGAAGATGACGATCACGATGGCAGACACCGTGCGCAGGGAAAGCGACCGTGTCGGAAAGCGATTTGCCAGGAAAGCCGGAATGGTGATCGCATTGCCATAGTGAACCGTCTGTTCACGCAGGCGCGGAGCGACCAGAATCCAGTTGAATAATGCCCCGACGAGCAGGCCAATACCGATCCAGGCCGATCCGAGGCCAGAAGCGAACATCGCACCGGGCAAGCCCAGCAGCAACCAGCCACTCATGTCCGACGCGCCAGCTGACAAGGCGGCCACTTTGGGGCTGAGGTTACGGCCACCCAGCATGTAATCTTCCGAGGAAGAGGTGGCTTTGCGCATCGCATAAATGCCAATGGCAATCATGAGCGCAAAGTAGGCAATGAGACTGATCCAAACACCAATAGCCATGTAACTTCTCCAATAATTCTTCGGGACGGCGTTAATTCCGCCCGGTTTGTGCGGTTACCGGGAAGGGCCCGGTAGTCATCCGCATTATTTTTATTAACCCGTTTTTCATTCACGCTACGGGGCTTAACGAACGCCCGCAATAGACAGTGTCAGAAAGGTTGATGGCACCTTTATCAGCAATGATCCCAGTATTATTTTCGACCATAAGAGAGTTCCCTGTTCATGAGTTTTGGTTTGTCGATGATGAGCTGCTTACTCATCGCCCTGCGCCGAAAGCGGCGCGTTTCCGCCCATTAAAGCGGTAATAATGGTAACAGGACGTAAAACCTGAGCTAACGCTCGAATGTAGAGCGGAGTGGCTGTCGGTGTATGCCATTTCCACGGGAAAATATGTCAAATTCGAGGTAAGTCGATCACTTATAAGACGTTAGTTTAGTTTGACAGGCTCTGCCAGGGGATTATATGGACGGCTAGTCAACGGGGTGGAGAGTCTGCGGGATTGACGAAGCTGGCGGGGAGAGAGCCCATAGCCACGGCGAAACGCATGCGATAGCGCACTCTGGTTGGCAAAACCGGTTTGCAGCGCAATATCGGTCAACGACAATTGGCTCTGTACCACAAGCTGATGGGCCGCATGGAGTCGCTGACGCTTAACGTATTGCCAGGGCGAGAGCCCTGTCTGTTGACGGAAACGTTCCGAAAAATGTGCCTCGCTCAGGCACACCAGTTTCGCCAGGTCGGCGACACGCAGATTGTCGGCCATATGCTGTTGAATATAACGGTCAAGGTGGCGAATATCGAGACGCGAGGGTGGGTCAGAGACATTGCCCAGGCGCCCCTTGAGAGCCCCCAGAAAAGTGGCAGCCAGTCGGTCATGTTGAAAGGGCGGCAGGCCAGGGGAGTCGGTCTGGCCAAGCTCACATTCCATGAAGGCCAGGTAGTGGCGCAGCGAGGCATCCAGAGCAAAAAAACGCGGCGCATCGAACAGGGCGACCAGCTCGCGCTGCTCACCGGTAAGCGCCGGTGCATCTTCTGGCAGGTCCAGAATCAGCTGTCGGTTATAGCCACTGCCCGAGTAGTAGTGCTCATGATTCGCGGGCACGATACAGCCCGAAAACGCATTGACACGGCCGCCCAGCCCCTCGATCTCAAACTCCGACGCACCGCATAGAGTGATAACGATTTGGTGAAAATCATGAGCGTGGTGACGCGTAGCGCTTTCCAGAGGAATTCGGCGAATCGTGCTGGGCATAGGAATCTCCGTCGCCACCTGCGTTAATGTGCATGGAGTTCGGTGTGGGCCGCCAAATGGTCACGCAGGGCTTTCAGCTCCGCTTGACCTTCTGCGTTAAGCAGAGGCTTTCCCTGAGCCAGCTGCCAGCGCCTACCATGTTGGTCCATCAAGTGGGATGCCCGCCTCCGCACCCCCTCCAGGTACTCGTCATGCCGGATGGGGTAGCCGATCAGGGCGTTCCATTCCGTCTCGCTCACCTGGCTGGCCAGCGCTTTGTCAAAAAGTGCCAGCAGATCTTTCGGCTCGGTGCGGTACCTTGGCGTGCGTGAGGTCAGCAACACGGCGACGACACTGCCAATCACCAGAAAACACACCCCGAATACCAAAAGATAAAGTGCCATGCAGTACTCCCTTGGGGGTTGAGTGCGAAATGTCGATACAGACCATTATACCGTTCACATTTTTTGAAACGAAAATTTTGCAGATTGCCGAACTTTTTCAGAAAAGCGTGTCTGAGTAAGTACAGACAACGTAGTGATAGCAGTCGCTAATGGTGTTGTCTCGCTATTGTTTTGATCCCTTGCTTCCGCTGCTCCATGAGCAGCGGTTTTTTTTGCCTGACGTTCATGACGTCACGGCGGCCTGCTTTCGCAATGTTTGGCGACAGCCTCCTTAGTGGCGGCGAATGGTTAGCAAGGCGACAAGGATATCCCGCCGTGTGACAATCCCAACCAGGCGGCGTTGTTCAACCACCGGATATATTTTGGGCTTTGCGCCCAGCATTTCCTGAGCCAGATCGGTAATGCTTTTCACCGGAGTAACGCTGAGCACTTCGTTGCGCATCAATTCTCTAACCAGGGGGGCCTCGTCGTCATGATACACGCTGTCGAGAACGCGGCCCAACACATCCTGTTCCGAGATAAAGCCGATCAGATTGTCATGCCGGTCGACCACCGGCGCCCCTGGCAGTCGGTGCAGTGCGAGCCCCTGGGCCAACGTGGTGATCGACATTTCCGGCGAAACACGATAGCAATCGCGAGACATGATATCGCGTACTGTGTGAGGCGTGGGTTTTGACATTGTGGTTCTCCTTTTGCGTGAGCATGGCGAACGTTTAGTTAACCGTCACTCCATTCACTTTAGAAGATTTACATACAGATGCGATGATCATCCCGCTGGAGCATTCAACGCTTTAAAAGCGCTTGTAAAGGGCCGGGGGCGTCGCAATTGTTATTCTTATCTGGTCGAATAACCCAAGGGGCTGGCCGCAACAGACCCCAATGACTTGGCGTGAGGAAACATTATGGACGCACGTGAATATTTGAATCGCAAAGGGGTGCCGCTGGACCGTGATGCCGACCGCCCCAACACGCTGGAAGAGAAATCCTGGGAGCGTGCGCGTGAAGCCGGGCATCAACCCCCCAAGGTGGGAACACCCCACGATTGGGAAGAGTGGGAGCGCTATCACGATGATCTGGCGCACGACGCTGACGCTCTGACGCAAAAAATCGACAAGGAAGCACACCGCAAGACGAAGGTTAACGAGTCCACCAAGGCTGAAGCGACGCCCGCTGTTGATAAAAGCGTTGAATATTACACCCCTGAAAAACCGTCTGTTAACGAATCGGCGACGCAGCCACCGCCGCTGAGAGACATGCCTTCATCGGTGAAGGCCGCGTACTATGCATTGGCTGTGCTATTCCCGCCATTGGCGGTAGCGCTGACGGATGGGGGCGCGCGACGCGTCGCCATTACGACCTTACTGACGCTATGCGTCTGGCTACCTGGAGTCGTTTTTGCTTTTGTCTGGCTTCGCCGACAATAAGGCGCGCCAATTCCCAGGCAGGTCAACATTCAAGCGATGTTTTTGCCTACCAGCCATTGGCATTGACGAAACGCTACGTATAATCCATGTCAACTTTTATAATGTCTGGGGTTTACAATGGCGTATCTCGTCGGTGTCACCGCGCTGTGGGCGTTCTCTTTCTCGCTGATTGGCGTTTATCTGGCGGGCCAGGTGGACAGCTATTTTGCGGTCCTCCTCCGGGTAGGGCTTGCCGCCCTGGTGTTCTTGCCGTTCCTGCGGCCGAGCCTGTTAAAAGGCAAGCAGCGTTTGGCGCTGATGGCGCTGGGCGCCATTCAGCTTGGCATTATGTACACCTTCTTCTATCAGTCATTTATATTGCTGTCGGTGCCCGAAGTTCTACTGTTCACTATCTTCACGCCCATTTATATCGCACTGCTGGATGACCTGCTGTTTGGGCGGTTTACGCCGATCTACCTGTTAAGCGCTGGCTTGGCTGTGCTGGGCGCGGCGGTTATCCGCTACGATGGGGTGGATAGTGGTTTTTGGGCAGGCTTTTTAGTCGTTCAGGGGGCCAATCTGTGTTTTGCCATTGGCCAGGTAGGCTACCGGCGTCTAGCGGCTGACCTGCCCGCAGACTTGCCCTGGCACAATGTATTTGGCTGGTTTTTTATCGGCGCCATGGTGATTGCGCTGCCGGTCTTCCTGCTGTTCGGTAATAGCGCCGCCTTGCCAACAACCGGTGTGCAGTGGGGCGTGTTGGCCTGGCTTGGACTGGTCGCTTCGGGCGTGGGGTATTTTGCCTGGAACCAGGGGGCTATCCGGGTCGATGCAGGTACGCTTGCGGTCATGAACAACGCGCTGGTACCCGCAGGGCTGGCCGTCAACCTGTTGATCTGGAACCGTGAGGCCGATGTGGCTCGGCTGCTGCTCGGCGCGGGCATTATGGCGGCGTCCCTTTGGTTGAATCATTGGTGGCTGCAACGTCAGCAGGCACACCCTGCCTAGGGCCGGTTGACGTTTCACTCACGTAAGTCCATTTGCCCGCGCTGCCTGCTCTGGCCATAATGGACTGATATTACTTGAGTCGACCCACGACCCATCATGTTCAGGAAGCTGCTGTGCCATCGAATACACCCAAGGAGTCAGGGCGGCCATTTAGTACCATCGGGCTAATTGGCCGCCTGGGCAGCGATAAAGTCGTCGACTCGCTGCAGCGCTTAGTCAATTACCTGGTTGAGCATCGCTACCGCGTACTGGTCGAAGATCGCACCGCAACGGTGATCCCCCACCATGGTCAGCCCGAGGCCAGTCGTCGAGCCCTGGGGGAGATGTGTGACCTGGTGATTGTGGTCGGTGGTGATGGCAGCCTGTTAGGCGCGGCCCGAACTCTTTGCCATAGCGGGACGCTGATTTTAGGCGTTAATCGAGGTCGCTTGGGCTTTCTGACCGACATCTCGCCGGATGAGCTGGAAAGCCGCGTTAGCGAAGTGCTGGCCGGTGAGTTCGAACGCGAGGAACGCTTTCTGCTGGATATGGCGCTATATCGCAACGGTGTCATGGTGGGGTCGGGTGAAGCGCTCAATGAAGTCGTCGTCCATCCTGGCAAAGCGGTGCGCATGATCGAGTTCGAACTGTTCATTGATGGCCAGTTCGTTTACAGCCAGCGAAGCGACGGGCTGATTATCGCCACGCCCACGGGCTCTACGGCTTACGCCTTATCCGGCGGTGGACCGATCATGCACCCCAAGCTGGATGTGATTACTCTGGTGCCGATGTTCCCGCATACGCTTTCAAGCCGCCCCATTGTCATCGATGCGGCCAGCGAGATCCGCCTGCACATCGGTGAGACCAACCTGTCCTACCCCCACGTCAGCTGCGATGGGCAAACACGCTCGGTCGCCAAACCGGATGATGTGGTGGTCATTACGCGCAAGCCAGAACGCGTCCAACTGGTGCATCCCATTGGGCATAATTTCTACGAGGTGCTGCGCAGCAAACTCGGCTGGAGCAACCGGTTGGGAGACTGAAGATGGCCCACCAAATCGCCACCAAGTCGGTGTTTGAAGGCTACGATCTGATTGGGGATGTGCACGGGTGCGGGGCCACGCTCGCGGCGCTCCTCGAAAAGCTCGGCTATCGCCAGCGCAGTGGTGTCTATCGCCATCCGCGCCGCCGGGTGATCTTTCTTGGTGATCTTATCGACCGGGGGCCGCGCATCCGGCTTGCTGTGACGATCGCCCGGCGTATGGTCGAGTCGGGCGAGGCCCAGATTGTCATGGGCAACCATGAATATAACGCCTTGGCGTATACCCACCCGGCACCGCCGAATAGCCAACAGCGCTGGTTACGCGAGCACACACCGCGTCACAACCGGATTATTCAGGATACGCTGGAACAGTACCGCGACCACACCAATGAATGGGAAGACACGCTGGCGTGGTTTAAAACGCTGCCGTTGTTTCTCGAGCAGGATGGCTTGCGGGTGGTCCATGCCTGCTGGGACCACCAGCTGATTGCGCAATTCAAGCAGGATTACCCGGATGGCTGCCTGGATGACGATTTTCTGGTCGCGTCTACCGATCCATCGACCCAGGCATTTCAGATTCTGGATCGCCTGACGCGGGGCAGTCATCTACCGCTTCCCGACAATGTTGCCATTCATTCGGGTGATGGGTTTACGCGGCGCAGTTTCCGCACTCATTTCTGGGCAGCATCGCCGCAGTGCTGGGGCGATGTCGCCTTCCAGCCTGATAACTTACCCGGCGATCTAGAGCAGCGACCGCTCAGCCAAAAAGAACGCGAGACACTAAGTTATTATGGCCCTGACGAGCCGCCCTTGTTTGTCGGCCATTACTGGTGTGAAGGCATTCCTGCGTTGCCCACGGCGAACATTGCCTGTCTTGATTACAGTGCGGTGAAGTATGGCCGTCTGGTTGCCTATCGCTGGAATGGGGAACAAAACTTGAATGCCGATCAGTTTGTCTGGATTCGGGTTGCTAGAGAAGAGCAGAGTGTTTTAAACACCGTGCAGGATGACGATGATTGATCCGAATTGTTAATGTTACATTAATTTACATAATTTTTGCAAAACATATGAACTAACGTTGTCGCTGCTCGTCAGAATAGGTGTTCCCTTGAATGATCCCTTGCTATTTACCCGGCGGCCCCCCCCGCCGGTTTTTTTTGTGGAAATAATAACCACTGTCTTGTCACGCCCCGGCGTGTTCTATCAAATGGTTGCCAAGCTTGGCGTTTGTATGAAAAGCCTATGTCGTTACCATGAAGGAAGCCTATGCACCCCGTAATGCGTTTACCCCCTGAAGCGGATACCCAGGCACTTCGCAAAGCGCTTTGGCGTTATCGCATAGGGCACCGGATTACCGCTGAAGGCGATGCCCTGGTGCTCTGGGTCGCCGATCCAGATCAGCGTGAAGCACTTCTCGCGCTGGTAGCCCGCTGGCAGAAGGGCGAGCCCCTTGAATTAGCTGAGCAGGTCTCAAAGGCGGATTCCCCGGGGGTGTTCCCAACGCTAAAGCAGTTGCCGGTTACCGTGGCCATGGTGGTAGTGAGCCTGGTTGTGTTTGTATTGTTGGGTCAGTTCTACGGGCAAATTATGTCTGTCCTAAGCATTATTCCTACAACTTTTATAGGTAGGGATCTAGTTTCCTTCGGGTCACTGACGGAGACGCTAACCAGCGGCCAGATATGGCGTCTGCTGTCGCCAGCTTTTTTGCATTTTGGCTGGATGCACCTGATCTTCAACCTGATGTGGGTCTGGTATTTCGGGCGTCAGGTCGAAGCATTTCAGGGCGGACGGACGCTGCTCCTGCTACTGGTCGTCGCAGGGGTACTGGCGAACCTGGCGCAGTACGCGGCTGGCACCGTGCTGTTCGGTGGCATGTCGGGTGTCGTTTATGCCTTGCTGGGGCATGTGTGGCTGATGTCGCGTCGGGTGCCGGGAAGCGGCTTTTTTGTACCGCAAATGCTCGTCGTGTTCATGCTGGGCTGGATGGTCTTTACCATGACCGACATGGCCGGACTGGTAGGCTTTGGCAATGTTGCCAACGAGGCGCATCTTGGCGGGCTGATCGTCGGCCTGGTTACAGGCTGGTATTATAGTGCGCGGCGTTTACGGTCTTAACTGAGGAGTTTGGCATGAGCGATATGACCTTCGATAAAATGATCAACCAGATGACCCCGGCGATCTATGAGAGCCTCAAGCAGGCCGTATCGCTGCGCAAGTGGCCCGATGGTCGCTACCTCACTGCCGAGCAGACCGAATTGTGTCTTGAAGCCGTGATGCGCTATGAGGTGGAAAACAACGTGCCCGAAGCGAACCGCGTCGGGTATCTGGAACAGCGCACCTGCGGTGCTGGCGCCACGGGGCAGGGCGTTTCACCGGAAATGGTCGGCCTTGCCAAGGATGCGTCGCGTGACTGATGGCTTAGTGCAGGGCTGCTTGCGGAAAATGGCGGTGGAACCGGGTTCGACCCAGGCGCAACCCGTCAGCTATCAGCTGCGCGCGGGTGAGCATCGTATTGATTTGAACGCACGGTTGGGATCGCCGTTAAAGCTGAGTTGGAGCGGCGCTATCGCCTGCACCCATTGCGGTCGTGCAACCAAAAAAAGCTTTGCCCAGGGCTACTGCTACCCCTGCTTCAAGCGCCTGGCCCAGTGCGATACCTGCATCATGAAGCCGGAAACGTGCCATTACTATCAGGGTACCTGCCGCGACCCCGCATGGGCGGAGCAGCATTGCTTTCAGCCGCATATTGTTTACCTGGCCAACTCGTCGGGGTTGAAAGTAGGGATTACCCGTAAAACGCAAATGCCCACCCGCTGGTTGGACCAGGGGGCGATACAGGCCTTGCCGATTATCGAGGTCGATACCCGCCAGCAATCAGGCTTTGTGGAGATGCTGTTCAAGGAGCATGTTGGTGACCGCACCAACTGGCGGGCCATGCTCAAAGGCGAGGTGGCGGAGCTTGATCTGAAAGCCGAACGCGATCGCCTGATGGCCGCAACCGCCAGCGGCCTTGGGCAACTGAAAAGCGAACACGGGGAGGACGCCATTCGCGAGCTGGATGGTCAACACCATGCCTTTCACTATCCAGTTGCGGCCTTCCCGCGCAAAATCGTGTCGCATAACTTTGATAAGCAGCCCGAAGTCAGCGGCATTTTGCAAGGCATCAAAGGCCAATACTTGATGCTGGATACCGGCGTGATCAATCTGCGTAAGTTTACCGGTTACGAGGTAAGCGTTGCTTAATACCGCTTAGGCGTTACCGTAGCCCAGTGCCTTTTGCAGGTACTGGGCGTGACTTGCCACCCAGTGTGGGTCAATCGCCCCCCAATCGCGTATCTGATAGCGGCCGATGTTGTGCCGCTCGCCTTCATCCTTTTCGAACACACATTCGATATCCAATTCGGCAAGCGAGGTAATGGTGTCTTGCGCGGTGCGCCTTGGCATGCCTGTCGCCTCGATCAAGGCGGGGACGCTGGCAGCGCCCTGGTCAATCAGGTACGCCACATAAAGGCGGCGGTAAAAGCTCGATTTGGTTTTGCTTAACGGCGCGGGCATGGCGCATCCTTTTATGGGGGTCGACAGTAACGCCGCCCAGTCTAATAGAATAAATCCCCTTGCGCGCGCGGCGGGCGGAAATCGCGGGTATTCAATCCCTGCTCGGTGCGGGACTGCAATTTCCACTGGCGACTGGCACGATTGAACCGCTGGCCAATCATTTCGGCAAACACCCCTTCACCGCGGAAACGCTTGCCAAAGCGGGCGTCGTAATCCTTTCCGCCGCGGCACTGGCGAATCAAGCTCATCACTTTGGCTGCCCGTTCAGGGTAGTGGGCTTCCAGCCATGCCTCGAACAGTGGCGCCACTTCATGGGGCAGTCGCAACAGCATCCAGGTGGCGGTGCGCGCCCCCGCTCGGCTGGCGGCTTCAAGAATCCGCTCGATCTCATGGTCGGTCAGCCCAGGGATGATCGGCGAAACCAGGGTGCCCACAGGAATCCCCGCCGTATTCAGCTCGCGGATGACTTTCAGGCGGGCTTGAGGCGACGCCGTGCGCGGCTCGAGGGTGCGTTTCAGGTTGGCATCCAGGCTGGTAAGGCTGATAAACACTCGCACCAGGCGGTGTTCGGCCATTTCCGAAAGTAGCTCCAGGTCTCTCAGTATCAGGCTGCTTTTGGTCACGATGGTGACCGGATGCCGACATTCCAATAACAACTCAAGCAAGCGGCGGGTGGTTTGGTGTTTTGCCTCAAGTGGCTGGTAACAGTCGGTATTGCCGGAAAGGTTAATCGGACGGCATACGTAATTAGGGTGGCACAGCTCGTCGGTTAACCGCTCCACCAAACCGCTGCGGGCAATCAGCCTGGTTTCAAAATCCAGCCCTGGCGATAAATCCCAGTAGGCATGGGAGGGGCGGGCATAGCAGTAAACGCAGCCGTGCTCACAGCCGCGATAAGGATTCAGTGAGCGATCAAACGGCAAATCCGGCGAGGTGTTCCACGACAGGGCGCTTTTACTCACCTCTTCGCGTACCTCGGTGGCGATGGAGGTGGATGCTTCCTCCCGCCACCAGCCATCGTCTTCCGCAACGCTTTGGGTGGGCGCAAAGCGGTTATGCGGGTCGTACGTCGCTCCACGCCCTTTGCGTACAGAGGAGCCGCCATCAGCGTAATGAAAAGACGTCATCTGCCACCCCCGTTAATATATGGTTATATATACAGTATATGGCGTTTGTAAAAAGACGCAAGGCGAGGGAAAAGGGCTTAAGTGCTAAATTTTTACTTCTTCAATCACCAAACCCATCACCGAGGGCAGGTGGCCACCTTAATTCTCTCAAGCCGGTGTGGATATTGGCGTTACCGCTCTGCTGGCGATGATTCCGGATGAGATGGAAAAATGATGGTTATTTTGTCTCTTTCAGGATACGGTGCTATTCTATCTTCAGGGTGCCATTCAAGGAGGGGGCATGCCAGAGATTGATGCTCTGCTCGGGCTTTCATTTTGTATGTATTTTTTTGATAACAAGCAGCACAAGCTTCCTCACCTGCACGTCAAATATGGTGGCTATGAACTGATAATCGCAATTGAGTCAGGTGAGTGCTTGGAGGGATATCTGCCCAATAAGCATCGTAAGCGGGCAGAAAACCACATTGCTGAGCATCGGGAGCAGCTAATGCATATGTGGCAGAAAGCAGTCAATGGTGAAAACCCAGGCAAATTAGGTGACATATGTTAAAAATCATTGATGTGGACTTGGTTGGGTCATATACGCTTGAACTGGTTTTTAGCGATGGTTTTCATGGCGTTGCTGATCTATCAGGCTATTTTAGCAAGGCTCCTTTTTCAGGGATTAAAGACTTCCAAAAGTTCTCACTAACCGCGGCTGGGTCGCTCAACTGGGGTGGCAATGAGCTTTCTGCGAGCACCCTGCGTGCAGTGACAAAAGGCGTGCAGAAAACAGCAGCCACTCACTTCAATGTGCAGGAAATGGAAGACGTTATTAAGCAAGCCTCATGGGACTCTATGCAGGAAGGGCGTCCCGACATTTTACAGGCTGCTATTCGTTCCTACGTGGAGCAGTTCGGGCATAGCCAGGTCATTGCCAAAGCAGGTATCAAAAGCCGTACCAGCGCCTATCGTTCTCTAAAGCCACAAACCACCCCCAATTTCGCCACCTTGGTTCAACTGGGGCATGCGGTCATCGAATTAGCAAAAGAGAATGTCAGTGAGCGTTCTACAGCACAGCGATAAAACCAGGAAGTTAAATCAGATATTCTAAGAAGAGTAAGTACGCAGGTGGTGGAAGATAAGCCATGAATTGAGCTCAAAGCTGACTGGCCAAAGATCCGGCGGCAGGTAGAGATTGAATAGCGTCGCTACGACCAAGCCAGTCGTCCAATAGCAACAAAAACGCCTTGGCTCTCTAAAGCCAAGGCGTTTCGCGTTATCCAGTACGTGACTCGCTAGCGCTTAGCGCTTTTTCCGCGTGGTTTTTTTATCGTCGTTGGCTTTTGTGGCGCTGTCTTCACTTCTCCCATTGCCGGGGAAGTGCCCGCGCAGCAGCTCCAGCAGTCCCTGGGTCGAGGCGTCGAAGTCGGCGGCGTTGGTGTCGATGCGCTCGCTGATTTCACCGGCGATGCGCTTGCCGAGCTGAACACCCCACTGGTCGAAGGAGTTGATGTTCCAGATAACGCCTTGCACGAACACCTTGTGTTCGTAGAGCGCGATCAGGGCACCCAGGTTTTTCGGCGTCAGCTCGTCCAGCAGCAGGGTGCTGGACGGGCGGTTGCCAGGGCAGCTGTAGGGATCGTGCTGGCTAAGCTCCTTGCTGTCTCCCTGGCTGCCTTCCATAAAGGCGTTGGCCTGGGCGAGCATGTTGGTGAGCAGCGCGAAGTGGTGGTCTTCGACACCCGGCTCGGGCTTGAGTGAGGCGATAAAGTCGATCGGTACGTAGCGTGTGCCCTGATGCAGCAGTTGGAAGAAAGCGTGCTGACCGTTGGAGCCGGTCTGGCCCCAGACAATCGGGCCGGTCTTGTAATTCACCGGGTGGCCGAAGATATCCACCGACTTGCCGTTGGACTCCATATCCAACTGCTGGAGAAACGAAGGCAACTGGTGCAGGGCCTGGTCGTAGGGCACGATGGCCTGGGTTTCCGCACCAATGAAATTGATATACCAGATGCCAATCAGCGCCATCAGTACCGGCATGTTCTCGGAGAAGGGCGCTTCAATGAAGTGATTATCCATCTCGTGAGCGCCTTCCAGCAGCTCGATGAAGCCCTCAAAGCCAATCGAGAGCGCAATCGGCAGGCCAATGGATGACCACATGGAGTAGCGCCCGCCGACCCAGGCCCAGAACTCGAACACGTTCTCTTCACGAATGCCGAATTCCATCGCGGCCTTGCGATTGGTGGAGGCAGCGATAAAGTGCGCGCCCACATCGGCGTCTTCACCTGCGTTCTCCAGGAACCAGCGCCGCGCCGTCTTGGCGTTGAGCAGGGTTTCCTGGGTAGAGAAGGTCTTGGTTGAGACGATAAACAGCGTGGTGGCCGGGTCGAGACGCGAAAGCACCTTCTGGATATGGGTGCCGTCCACGTTGGAAACGAAGTGGAAATGCAGCTCCGGGTGGCGGTACTTCAATAGCGCACGGACGGCCATGTTGGGGCCCAGGTCCGACCCGCCGATGCCAATGTTGACCACGTCCTTGATGCGTTTGCCGCTATAGCCTTTCCACTCACCGCTACGCACCGCCTCGGAAAACTGCTTGATCTGCTCGCGGGTGCGGGTGATCTCGGGCATTACATCCTTGCCATCGACAAACACCGGCTCGTCGCCCAGGTGGCGCAGCGCGGTGTGAAGTACCGGACGGTCTTCGGTGACGTTGATGATATCGCCCGAGAACATCTGTGCCCGGCGCTGCACCAGAGCGGAGTGGTCGGCCAGCTCGATCAGCTTGGCCTTGACCTCGTCGGATACGTGGTGCTTCGAGTAGTCGAGGAAAAGGCCGCCTACCCGCAGGCTCATTTTTTCAAAGCGCTGCGGGTCATTGGTGAAATAGTCACGAATGCGATCGTTAGCGGTTTTGTCGCGCAGGCGTTCGAGCGCCTGCCACGTCACACTGCGGGTTAACTGAAACATAACGGGCGATCCTGTTATTTAGATCATTATTAATAGATGGGGTCTGCACTGCTAGCCTGTGCTTTAGCTCCCCTTCATTGTAAAAAGCTACATTAAATGTCGAAATTTTCTTATGCATTAATCAAGGCTATATAAAATATCCTTGAGTTGCTTTGGTAAAGAATAGAGCTAATGTTTGTCGAAAAAATCACCATGATGATGTAAGTTGCAAATTATCTGGTATGAATAATTTATAAGACAATCTTTTAATCTAATAGCATATTAAATCCCCTCCCCCCTCGCCTATATACAGTTTTAGCTTTCTTGGCTGGCTTTTGAATATGTATTCAAAAAATATCAGTGAATAAATATTTGAGCCAGCCATTGCTAAGCGCCTACCTACTGGAAAAATGCCATCAAGTTTTTGATATAGGGCTATTTGTTCATTTATAGCACTTAAAACCGCGGAAGGTTCCTGTCCAATATCAGACTAATGTATAAGCTTTGCTCTTTGGATTGCTCTTGACGGTAATCAGTATATGAACAAAGATACCTATAAATCAATATTCAGTAATTGAATATTTATTCATAAGAGGTGTGGCAAAGATGATACGTAAACCATTGGGACCCGATGAACTGGCAGAGCAGTGTTGTCAGATGCGGAAAACCATCATCCAAACCATCGGCAATGCCAATATGGGCCATATCGGTGGTGATCTTTCCGTGATCGATATACTAGGAACCTTGTATTTCAATGTCTTGCAAGTGAATCCTGAGGATCCGATAGCCCCGGATCGTGACCGCTTTATCTTGAGTAAAGGGCATTGTGCGGTCGCTCTCTACACAGCCATGGCTTACGCGGGCTACTTCCCAGTTGAAGAAATGTCGACCTTCGTGCAGCCCCAGTCACGACTCAATGGTCACCCCTGCAACGAGAAGTTGCCCGGTGTTGAAACTAGCACTGGTCCCCTGGGACATGGCCTACCTGTAGGCGTAGGTGCGGCCATCGGTGCCAAAATTCAGAAGAAACCCTGGCAGGTTTACGTGGTCGTTGGCGACGGTGAGATTCAGGAAGGTAGCAACTGGGAAGCCGCGATGACTGCTGCCTACAAAAAACTGGATAACTTAACACTGATTATCGACCGCAATCGTCTCCAGCAGGGTGATCGCACCGATGATGTGACTTCACTAGAGCCTTTGACTGAACGCTTCAAATCCTTTGGTTGGGATTCACTAGAAGTTGATGGCCACGATTATGGTGCGCTGATTGAAGCACTAAAGGCGCCGCGTGTAGAAAGTAAGCCTCGCTGCCTAGTGGCTAATACCTTCAAAGGAAAAGGCGTGTCTTTCATCCAAGATCGGGTTGAGTGGCATCATAAAGTACCGTCGCCGGAACAAGTCGAAGAAGCCCTGAACGAGCTGGAGAGAGGCGTATAACCATGTCGAATGATATTCAACTACACGATTGTCGCAATGCCTTTGCGAAGACCCTTGAGGCACTAGCTGAAGCAGATGAGCGCATCGTTAGTGTCTGTAACGACTCGATCGGCTCAAGCAAGCTAGGCGATTTTCGTAGCAAGTGGCCTGAGCGATTAATCAATGTCGGCATCGCTGAGCAGACCCTGGTCGGTGCAGGCGCGGGCTTGGCTAACTCAGGGTTGGTGCCTTTTGTGTGTGGAGCCTCCTGCTTCCTTACGGGGCGTTCACTTGAGCAAATAAAGGCCGACATCGTCTACTCGAACGCCAACGTCAAACTGTGTGGTATTAGCAGCGGTGTCGCCTATGGCGAACTTGGTCCCACGCACCACTCTATCGAAGATCTTGCTTGGACACGGCCGCTGGCAGGCCTCGATATTTTCGTTCCGGTGGATGACGTGGAAACGGCAGCGGTCATTCGCTATGTCGCTCAAAACGACCATCCGACCTTCGTTCGCCTGAGCCGCATGGGCGTGCCGAGACTGCTGCCCGAGGACTACGAATTTCAGCCTGGTAAGGCTCAAATCCTGCGCGAAGGCAAGGACATCACTTTGATCGGCTGCGGTGTGACCGTTTGCAGGGCCATGGACGCGGCTGAGCAGTTGGCCAGCGAGGGTATCGAGGCGCGGGTGGTTAATTTCCCGAGCATCTCTCCTTTGGATGAAGAGACCATCATACAGTGCGCTCAGGAAACCAAGCATCTGCTGACCATTGAGGAGCACAGTGTGCGCGGTGGTATGGGCAGCGCGATCGCCGAAGTCGTTGTCAGCAAAGCGCCGTGCAAGATGAAATTGCTGGGCTTCCCTGCCTTTGCTCCGACAGGTTCGGCTGAGTGGCTGCTCGACCACTTTGGCATGTCTGTGGGTGGCATCGTGGACTCGGCCAAAGCGCTGCTTAAGTAAGGAGAAGGTTATGGCAACATCCGCCATTCTCGCTATCGATCAAGGCACTACCAACTCTAAGGCAGTGCTGGTGGACTTCGGCGGCAATATTATTGCCAAGGCAGCGGTGGGGATCCCTTGCCAGTATCCACAGCCGGGTTGGGTCGAGCAATCGGGTGAGGAAGTCGTCCTGAGTGTTAAGCAGGCCATCGACGTTTGTCTCTCAACGCAGCAGGATGTCGACGTCGTTGCCGTGGGGATATCGGCTCAGCGGGAATCTGCTATCGCCTGGGATAGTTTCAGTGGTAAATCGCTTGCACCCTGTGTCAGCTGGCAATGCCGCCGCAGCCAGCCCTTTTGTGAGGAGCTAAAGCGTCTCGGCCTCAATGCCAGGGTTCACGAGTTGTCAGGTTTACCTATTGATCCACTCTTCTCCGGCTCAAAGTTCCGCTGGCTGCTCGATTCCTTCGACGACAGTATCGATCGTCATAATGTCCGACTGGGTAATGTCGACAGCTGGCTGTTATGGAATCTCACTGAGGGGAGGGTGCATCTGACGGATACGTCCAATGCATCGCGCACCCAGCTGTGCGATATCAGCACTGCCCAGTGGTCCCCAGAGTTGCTCGATGTATTTGGTATCAGTCCCGAGATGCTTCCGGAGATCCGTCCATCAAGCCACACCTTCGGAAAGACATGCGAGTTTGGATTGCTAAAGGAGGGCATTCCCATCTTGTCCATGATCGGTGATTCCCACGCGGCTTTGTTCGCCCAAGGGGGATTTCGCCCCGGCGTTGTTAAGGCGACATACGGAACTGGGTCTTCAGTGATGACCACCACCCAAAGCCAGATGGTACGGGCCGAGGGCCTAGCGACCACGGTGGCCTGGGAAACTTCAGAACAGCGCGTCTATGCACTCGAAGGCAATATCACGGTAAGCGCAGCCGTATTGCCCTGGACCGCGAAGTTGCTGGGGCTCGACGGCTCTGTCGAGCGCTTGGCTGAACTTGCTGAAGCTGCGAGTGGTAGGGGCAAAGAGGTTGTGGTACCCGCCATGGTGGGATTAGGGGCGCCGCGCTGGGTGGGCGACGTCACTGGCCTTATGGATGGGCTGACCTTCAATACCGAACCTGCTGATATAGCGCGGGCCGCTTTCGAGTCCATTGTTTTCCAAATCAAAGATGTCGTCGATGTTATGCAGTCAGCATGTCAGCGCCATGGATTGCCACCGCTAACGGCGCTCAAGGCCGATGGAGGTGCTAGTGCTAATAACTGGTTAATGCAACTCCAGGCAGACACCTTAGGTATTACGGTGCAAAGAGCCGCTCAAGCAGAGTTGTCTGCCGTCGGTACGGCAATGTTGGCGGGCCTTGAGCTAGGGGTGTGGCCGACGCTAGATGCTTTGGAGAAGGCACTGTCGTCTTTTGATACATTCGAGGGGCTGGGTGCCGACCAAGACGAACGCCACCAGACGTGGCTCAAGTCTGTGGAGCGTACCCTCTCTAAATCAAAAGGTTAGGCCGGAGAAAACGACGATGAATCCCGAATACGAACTGCGTTTGGCGACTAAGGTGGCTCACCTCTATTGGGTTGAGCAGATGCGCCAAGTTGATATTGCCGCGCGGCTGAACTTGTCACAAGCGGGCGTATCACGTTTGCTGCGCCGCGCGCAGAAGGAGGGCATCGTCTCCATTAGCATCAAACCGCCCGAAGGCACCTATCACCTGCTTGAGGAAGCATTATGTGCCAAGTACGGACTTGAAGAGGTGGTGGTGGCTGCCTGTCCCGACAACAGTGAGAACGCCATCTTGCTGAGTATTGGCGAAGCGGCAGCTCAATACCTTGAATCGACCTTACGTGCTAACGACCAGATAGGGATTTCGAGCTGGAGTTCGGCGCTGGTAGCGCTTGCCGAACAACTGCCAAAAAATGGCTCGCTAAAAGCACAGCGTGTTGTGCAACTGATGGGCGGTATGGCTCTCGATCATGCAGAGCATCTTGCCGAAAACCTGACGCTGCAACTGGCCAATCGACTGGATGCGCGCCCTGGATTTATGCAGGTGGCAGGTATTGCCAGTACCCCCGAGGCTCGCAAGGTGATCAGTCAGGAGCCTTATGTACGCGAGACCATGGCGCTGTTTGATGAGCTAAGTATTGCCCTGGTCGGTATTGGCACACTCGAGCCTTCGCGATTTCTGGCTAGAAGTGGCAACACCTTTTCTAAAGAAGAGCTTTCAGATCTAGATGGCTGCGGCGCTGTGGGTGATGTCTGTTTGAGGTTTTATGACAGCAACGGCGAGTTGGTCCCGCACTCTCTCAACGAAAGAGTGGTGGCGATTTCGCCTGAGAGCTTGAAGGCCATACCAAGGGTTGTCGGTCTAGCAGGAGGTCAGCAAAAAGTGGCCTCGATACGTGCGGCAGCCTTGGGCGGTTGGATCCAGGTGCTAATTACCGACAGCTTTACTGCCGAAGCATTGCTAGACACTGCGAGTTAGCCAGGCTGCGAGCAGTTTATCAATCTAACCATCAGTGCTTAAGCAATCTAGCACTGATGCTGAAAAGGAGAATAACAATGAAACGTTTCGAACAGCAGGTAGTGGTGGTGGCTGGCGCCGATCGTGGAATCGGGCTTGCCATGGCGACCCGTTTCGCAGATGAAGGGGCGAGCGTTGCGATGGCCTCCAACCGCCAGGAAATCCATGCGGCTGCGGCGGATCTTGAACGTCGAGGAAGCGAAAAAGGTTTGTCGGGTAGCATCATGGCCGCGGAAGTTGATGTCACCAACAGTGACCAGGTTGAACGGTTCTATAACGACGTATGCAAACGCTTTGGGCGCATTGATGTATCAATTCAAAACGCTGGCGTGATTACGATCTCTCGCTTACAGGATCTTCCTGAGTCGGATTGGGACAAAGTTATGGACGTGAATACCAAAGGGGTTTTTCTGTGCTGCAAGGCAGCGCTCCGGCATATGGCAGAAGCTGGTCGAGGGGTATTAATCAACATGGCCTCGGGTCAGGCGCGTCAGGGCTTTATCTATACACCGCATTATGCCGCCAGCAAGTTCGGGGTATTAGGGATCACCCAAAGCCTGGCGCGTGAATTTGCCACCTCGGGTATCACCGTCAATGCCATCTGTCCCGGTATCGTGATGACCGATATGTGGGACTACAACGATAAAGCTTGGGGTGAGCTCCTGGGGGATTACCAGCCCGGTGAGTTAATCCGCGAATGGGTGGCCAGTGTTCCCATGAAACGTGCCGCGTCGCCTGAAGAAATCAGTGGGACGGCAGCCTTCCTGGCCTCTGAAGATGCGCGCTATATCACCGGGCAAGCGATCAATGTCGATGGTGGACTAATCATGTCCTGATTAACCGCTAATTCCAAAAAACGATAGCCCTTAAAGATAGCCCTTAAAGATGAAATAAGGAGCACGCAATGACGACAACGTATGACATGTCTCTTAAGCACGGTGTGGATTTCAACTTTTCACTTGAAGGCAAAGTTGTATTAATCACCGGTGGGCTTGGGGGAATCGCAACTGCAGCCAACGAAGCGATGCTTGATAAAGGAGCCAGTATTGCCATTTTTTACCCGGAATTCGAGGCTGATCGGGTGGCAGAGGTCATGGCACAGTTTCCGAAAGATCGCGCTCAGGCCTGGTGCTGTGATGTCACCCAGGAAGTTCAAGTAGAGCGATGCGTAAAAGACGTGGTCGACCACTTTGGTGATCTGCATATCTTGATTAATGCCGCTGGCGCTATCACGTTAAATTTCGCTGAAGACGTGATGCTCACCGAGTGGCAGCGCCAGATTGATGTCAATCTGACTGCCCCTTTCCTATGTGCCAGAGAAGTCGGGCGTTACCTGTTAAAAAGCGGCCACGGAGGCAAGATTATTAATATTGCTTCTCAGGCCGCCACGGTCGCCATCGATCAGCACTGCGCCTACACCTCGGCGAAAGCGGGACTTATCGGTATGACGAAAAGCTTGGCGAAAGAGTGGGGGCCGCATGGCATTACGGTTAACAGCATTTCTCCCACCGTAGTGTTGACCCCTATGGGGGCGGCTGCCTGGTCAGGCGAAAAAGGGGAGCGTATGAAAACCATGATTCCAACGGGGAGGTTTGCCTATACGGACGAGATTGCCGCAAGCATTTTGTTTCTAGCCACAAATGGCAGTGACATGATCAATGGCGCGGACTTAGTAATAGATGGTGGCTATACCATTTGGTGAAAAATATTAAATCAACAACTTAAGAAAAAATCTGATTCTTAAACAAAGAAATAAAGGTGAAAACAATGAAAATGACCTCAATGCAGTTACTCAATCGTTTTGCATCCACTGCCACTCTTTCTGCGATGGTAGCAGTTGCTGGTGTCGGTTCTGCACAAGCTCAGGGTGATGTTGATTTAAGCGATGACGGCGAGAAGGGCAATATTGCGATTCTCGTCAATTCCCTAGATAACCCTTATTACTCTGCCGAGGCAACAGCTGCTGAGGCACGTGCAGAAGAACTTGGTTACGCGGCCAGTACTTTCTCACACAACGAAGATCTAAACCGGCAGCGTGATCTTATCACTTCCGTTGTTGGCCAGGGTGTGGATGGCATCGTACTGGACAATGCTGACTCGTCAGCTAGTGTGGCGGCTGTGCGATATGCCACGGAGCGTGATGTACCTGTGGTGCTAATCAATCGTGAAATCCCTGAAGATGGCATCGCTATTGCTCAGTTGACACACAATAACAACCAGGCAGCTTCTCAAGTCGCACAGGCCTTCATCGAGAAGGTTGGAGAATCGGGTAAGTATGTCGAGTTGACCTGCAACTTGGCGGATAACAACTGCGTCGCACGCTCGAATGCCTACCATCGCATACTTGACCAGTATCCCGACCTTGAGATGGTCGCGCGTCAAGACGCTGGAGGTGAATTGGTCAAAGCTAGGCAATCGATGCAATCCATTCTTCAGAGTCATCCGGACATTGTCGGCGTCATTGCAGGCAATGGCCCCGTAGCGCTGGGTGCCATTTCCGCTTTGGAGTCGGCAGGAATGGACGATGTCACGGTGGTTGGGATTGATGGCAGTAATGATGAACGTGATGCTGTCCTGGATGGTCAGCTTTATGCCACATCCATGCTGCAGGCTCAGGAACTCGCACGACAGGGTGTCAATCAGCTTCACCAGTATCTGGAGACGGGCGAGACTGGGGAGTCAGAGCGTCAACTCTTCCGCAGTATCTTGATCACTGAAGATAATGCGGAGTCGGTTAACAATTTCGAATACAAAGATAATTAAGCGAAGTACAGGAGTGGTGGAAAGCCACCACTCCTTCCCTTTCAGTGTGACGAAGTGTGGTGCGGATATGAATGATAGACGCCATGTAATTATACGTAGCTTCGGAATGGTCTTGTTGATGTCGACTGTCGTGATGACGAGTGGCTTTAAGATAGTGTCGTCCGAAGAGCTTACCAAAATTCGAAATGAAGGTAGTGCACCCGAAGTGGATACTTCGTCATTATTCCATGACGATATCGCTCCTTGGGCGATTTCCTCATCACGAGAAGCTGATGAGATCCTATCTGCGATCGACAAACAAGGTTTCAGTGAAGCTTGCCAGGAATATGGTGTGCAAAAGAGCCAGGCTTTCCCTTGTACTTTTTGGGTAAAGGTCGCCGGTACCGTCGCAGCTGTCGATACCTCCTCGCGGGTTGGAAAGATAAAACTGTCTAGTGGCGACAAGAATGTGGAAATCCTGATTGGCCCTGTTATCCCGGATACTGCCTTGCGTGATGGTTATCCCGAGATCGATTACAGCGATTTTGGAAATCAAGACGCCTTCGCCAACTTGTCCGAAGCCCTCAACAGAGAAGCGATATCACTAGTCGACGAAGTTGAAGAAATCACTCCCGGTGATCGTGTGAGTGCCGTAGGGGCCTTTTCAACCTGGGGCGGGGTGGAGGACACTTTACAGATTGTTCCGGTAGAACTGAACCGCGTCAATGCAGAGTGATATGAAAATAATGCTCAATAATTATCACTCCGATTCGGAGGAGGGTAACGCCATGCACACGGTGGAAGAACAACGCAATTCAAGCAATGAGCAGCATCTTGAGTCGCCATCAAAAGCGTTGGTTCAAGTTAAGAACGCCACGAAACGTTATCCCGGGACCGTGGCTTTAGACGCGGTTAACTATGAGGTATACCCCGGCAGTGTAAATGTCTTGATCGGTGAAAATGGCGCGGGTAAGTCGACCCTTATGAAATTGTTGGCTGGTGCTGAGCGGCCATCCGAAGGGGATATTTTCGTTAAAGGAAAATCGGTCCACTTTCATGGTGTGCGAGATGCGGAGAAAGCCGGTATCGGAATTATCTTTCAAGAGCTCAACCTGTTCCCAGATATGAGCATCGTTGAAAATCTTTTTATCGGTAACGAGATGCGCCATGCCGGGAAAATCGATACCCGTGCACAATATCGTAAGGCAACGCAGTTACTTGAACGAGTAGGGCTGGAGGCTGACCCTTCCATACGTGTTGGCGATCTTTATGTGGGGCAGCAACAATTGGTTGAGATCGCCAAGATGCTCGGCCGCCAAGTTGATGTCTTGATTATGGATGAGCCCACGTCTGCCCTTAGTCAAAAAGAAGTTGAGGTGCTGTTTGGTATCATTGATGCGTTACGCCAGGATGGCGTCGCTGTCATTTATATCTCTCACCGTTTAGAAGAGATCATGAGGATCGGTGACCATATTACTGTCCTGCGCAATGGTCGGATTGTCGGTGTCGATCTGGTTAAAAATATTGATATTCCCTGGATCGTACGTCAGATGGTAGGCGGCGATCACAAGATATTCGACTACCGTCCTCGCCAAATCGGCGAACCCACATTAACAGTCAAGAATCTGAGCCTAAAACGAGTCAATGGCACCTTTGCGCTTGATAACGTCAATTTTAGCGTTGGGCGCGGAGAGGTCATTGGTATTTATGGCTTGATGGGGGCTGGTAGAACCGAATTACTGGAAGTACTGCTTGGGCTTCATCGTAGCGCAGTGGGCCAGATCGAGTTCGATGGAAAGCCATTAGCTAAAGGTAAGCCCGCCAATCGAATCAAGGCTGGCATTGCCTTGGTACCAGAAGATCGCCAAACGTCTGGCATGGTTCAGACATTGTCAGTGCGTGACAACATGACGCTGTCCAGCATCGGTCGGTGTTGCTCGCATTTCCTCGGCTTTCGCATGATTCGGGGCCAACTCGAAAAGCAGCAGAGCCAGCGGATGGTCTCAACACTTGGTATTAAGGTGTCGCATGACTCGGACAAGATCACCACGCTGAGTGGGGGCAACATGCAAAAGGTCATTATTGGCAAAGCATTGCTAACCGAGCCACGTGTACTGTTGTTTGATGAACCTACTCGTGGTGTCGATGTGGGGGCTAAGGCCGATATCTACCGAGCCATGAATGATATCGCCGATCAGGGCGTCTCCGTTATATATACCACTTCAGAGCTGGACGAGGCTCTGGCTGTAGCTGATCGAGTCCTGGTCATGGCATTAGGGCGGATTACCGTTGACCTTCCGCGTGATGAGGTGGACCGCGATTTAATTACCCAAAAAGCATCACCTTCCGCGGTTCAAGACGCCGCCGCTCAGTAAGGAATCTAATCATGACAACTGTAACCAATAATATGTCTTCCCAAGACCATCCGCATCGCAGTAAGAGCGCCCAGGCGTCCTGGGTTTTGCTGCAAGTATTAAAGCTCAGGATATTTGTAGCCTTGTTCGCCGTGGTGTTGTACTTCTCTTTGAGCGTGGATAACTTCCTGACCACGAATAATCTACTGATTATGGCCCAGCATATTACCATCATTGGTATTCTGGCCATTGGCATGACGCTGGTTATCCTCACGGCAGGCATCGATCTTTCGGTAGGTTCGACGGTCGGCTTTAGTGGAATGATGGCCGGTTTTCTGATAATGAACGGTATTCCTATTGGGGATTCCGTATTATTTCTGAATATCCCAGAGGTCATATTAGTGACCTGCTTGGTTGGTGCCTTTATCGGCTATATCAATGGTGCCCTCATAACTTATCTCAATGTGGCACCGTTTATCGCTACTCTGGGCATGCTATATGTGGTGCGCGGTGCGGCGTTGCTGTTTAACGACGGCGGCACTTTTTCTCGTCTGCAAGGCCACGAAGAGCTGGGTAACATGGGATTCTCCATCCTAGGCAATGGCTCTTTGTTGGGTATCGGTATCCCTGTTTGGTTGCTCTTGGCTTTGACTCTAGTCACGTGGTTCGTGAGTTATAAGACGCCTTTTGGTCGCTATGTCTATGCGATTGGTGGCAACGAGTCTGCTGCCGTATTTTCAGGATTGAGAGTTCGCAGGATTAAATTGTGGGTGTATGTCTTTTCAGGCTTTTGTGCCGCGATCGTGGGTCTCGTTATTACCTCCCAGTTGCAGACTGGGCATCCGATGACGGGGGATACCTATGAGTTGCGCGCTATCGCGGCGGTGGTGTTGGGTGGTACTGCGCTTTCCGGGGGGCGTGGCTCGGTCATCGGTTCGGTTATTGGTGCATGCGTCATCAGTATTCTTAACGATGGCATGGTGATGTCCGGTGTCAGTAATTTCTGGCAGATGGTCATCATGGGGCTAGTGATTATCATCGCCGTGGTCATTGACCAACTGCAGCAGCGTCTACATAAGCGCGTTATGGTCTTGACTTAATATACGCGGTCATTTTGGTTTGGATTAACCCCCCATCATTCGTGAGCCTTTGACTTGTCAACGGACTGATCCCTTCCGGTAACTATTCGCTTGGGGCGCTTTTTGCGCCTCAAGCTTCAAAGACTATTGTCAGGAGCCTTGTATGTCTTCCCAACTTGATGCATTGAAATCTCTTTCCCTGGTAGTTGCTGATACCGGCGATCTTGCCGCTATTCGGCGATACCAGCCTCAGGACGCTACCACCAACCCTTCGCTGATCCTAAAGGCCTTTGATCTTCCCGATTACCAGTCGTTGATTAACGAGGAGTTGGCGGCGATTAGCGCTGAAGGCGGTGATCGCCAAACCCAGGCCGAACATGCTGTGGACCGTCTCGCTGTTGCAATGGGCAGTGAGATAGCCAAGGTGGTGCCCGGCCGCGTGTCAACTGAGGTAGCCGCAAAGCTGTCTTTCGATACCCAGGCCAGTATCCGCAAAGCCCACGAGCTAATTGAACTGTACCAGAAACGAGGCATCTCCTCGGAACGTGTGCTGATCAAACTGGCATCCACTTGGGAAGGTATCCGTGCTGCCGAGGTGTTGGAAAAGGAGGGTATCAACTGCAACCTGACCCTGCTGTTCAGCGACGTTCAGGCTCAAGCCTGCTTCGACGCAGGTGTATTTCTAGTTTCGCCCTTTGTCGGCAGGGTTACCGACTGGTACAAGCAATCGACAGGTCAAGACTTTACACCCGACACCGATCCGGGGGTGCAGTTTGTGCGCGGCGTTTGCCAGCGAGTCAACCAGGGCGGCTTCGACACCGTGGTGATGGGCGCCAGTTTCCGTAATACCGGTCAGGTATTGGCACTCGCTGGCTGCCCCCGGCTGACCATCTCGCCGACGCTGCTTGAGGAGCTCGCCGCCACCAAGGGTGACGTGGCGCGAGGGATTGAAATGGGCGAGGCGCAGAGCCAGCGCCCAGCACCGCTAGGCGAAGCGGCGTTCCGCTGGGGCCATAACCAGGATGCCATGGCTAATGACAAACTGGCTGAAGGCATTCGCCGTTTCGCCGAGGATCAAGCCAGCCTCGAAAGCCTGATCAACGAACGCCTCACTGCCCACTGACTATAGGATTTACCTCATGTCGACCCGTTTCGAGCTGGCCAATGCCATTCGCGCTCTTTCCATGGACGCTGTTCAGAAGGCCAACTCTGGCCACCCCGGTGCTCCGATGGGGATGGCTGACATCGCCGAGGTGCTGTGGAATGATTTCGTTGACCACAACCCGGCCAACCCCGATTGGGCTGACCGCGACCGTTTCGTGCTTTCCAACGGCCACGGCTCAATGCTGCTGTACTCGCTTCTCCATCTCACCGGCTACGACTTAGGCCTGGAGGATCTACAGAACTTCCGCCAGCTGCACTCGCGCACCCCGGGCCACCCCGAGCTGGGCTATACGCCGGGCATAGAGACCACCACTGGCCCGCTGGGTCAGGGCCTGGCCAACGCCGTGGGCATGGCGATGGCTGAACGCACACTGGCGGCCCAGTTTAATCGCCCTGACCACGCCATTGTCGACCATTACACCTATTGTTTTGTCGGTGACGGTTGCCTGATGGAGGGCATCTCTCATGAGGTTGCTTCGCTGGCGGGTACCCAGGGGCTGGGCAAGCTTATCGTCTTCTACGACGACAACGGCATCTCTATCGACGGTGAGGTTGAGGGCTGGTTCACCGATGACACCGCCAAACGCTTCGAGGCCTATGGGTGGCACGTGGTGCGAAGTGTCGACGGCCATCAGCCGAAGGGAGTCAAGGCTGCCATTGAGCAGGCCCGCAGCCATGACGACCAGCCTAGTCTGATCGTCTGCAAGACGATCATTGGTTTCGGTGCGCCCAACAAGCAAGGTAAGGAAGAGTGCCACGGCGCGGCACTGGGGCCGCCGCTCGTGAGCGGTTAAACTGGCCCCACGCGCCCTTCCATATACCCGAAGACATCTATCAGGGTTGGGACGCTACCGAGCACGGTGCCGAGCGCGAAGCTGACTG
The DNA here is from genome assembly GCF_015767635.1 of Halomonas sp. A40-4. Lineage (GTDB taxonomy): Bacteria > Pseudomonadota > Gammaproteobacteria > Pseudomonadales > Halomonadaceae > Vreelandella > Vreelandella janggokensis. The sequence continues at coordinate 1,551,269 of NZ_CP065230.1, forward strand.
GAATGCCCGCTTCGAGCGCTACGCCGCTGCCTATCCTGAGCAAGCCCGTGAATTAAAGCGCCGCCTGAAGGGCGAGCTACCCAGCGAGCTTTCAAGCCTGACAATGATTGAACAGGCCCAAGCGAGCGGTGAGACCGTCGCCTCGCGCAAAGCCTCACTGGCCTGCCTCAACGAGCTTGGCCCGCAACTCCCCGAGTTACTGGGTGGCAGTGCGGATCTAGCGCCTTCGAACCTGACCTTCTGGGACGGCGCCAAACCGATTAGCGCCGACGCGCCAGACGGCAACTACCTTAACTATGGGGTGCGCGAATTTGGCATGGGCGCGATTATTAACGGTATTGCCGCTCACGGTGGTTTCATTCCCTATGGCGCCACCTTCCTGATTTTTATGGAGTACATGCGCAACGCTGTACGGATGGCTGCGTTGATGGGCCACCGGACGATCTACGTCTTTACCCACGACTCCATCGGCCTAGGTGAAGATGGTCCTACCCACCAACCGATAGAGCAACTAACCAGCTTGCGTACAACGCCCAATCTGTCGACCTGGCGGCCCTGCGATGCCGTGGAGACGACCGCAGCCTGGGATGCCGCACTCAAGCGTCAGGCAGGGCCCACGGCGCTAGTGCTATCACGCCAGAACCTGCCTCATCAGGCGCGCACTAAGCCGCAGCTGGCTGAGATCCAACGTGGAGGGTACGTTTTGAAGGATTGCGCTGGCACCCCCGAGCTGATCTTGATTGCGACCGGGTCTGAAGTTGCCCTTGCCGTGGACGCCGCACACGAACTCGGTCAGGCCGGTCGCGCCGTACGCGTAGTCTCAATGCCTTCCACCGATACCTTCGACGCTCAGGACACCGCCTACCGAGAGAGCGTGCTACCAGCGGAAGTCAAAGCACGAGTCGCGGTCGAGGCCGGCCACGCCGACTACTGGTACAAATACGTCGGCCTAGAGGGTCGTATTGTCGGTATGCGCTCCTATGGTGAATCCGGCAAGGCTGGGGATCTATTTCAGCACTTCGGCATAACCGTTGAGCATCTCAAAGCTGAGGCTGAACAATTGCTGGCAGAACCAAACGCATAACGTTACGCGACACCGAGCTTCCGGTCGCATGGGAGCGGTGTCGTGAACGGTGATGTTAGCTATGAAGGCAGACCCGCATGGAAAGGAGCCTGGAAGTGATACAACCCATTGTTATCGGTAACTGGAAAATGAACGGTAACCTCTTGGCCAACGAGACGTTGCTGGAGGCGTTGCTATCGTCGCTCGAAAAGCTAGAGGACGTACAGGTTGCTGTTTGCCCACCTTTGCCCTACTTGGCTCAGGTGGCGCAGCACCTCAAGGATAACCCTGTTGCCCTCGGCGCCCAGACGCTCAATGAGCATGAAGCAGGTGCGCATACCGGCGAGGTTAGCGCTGCGATGTTAAAAGATTTGGGTTGCCAATATGTTTTGGTTGGTCATTCAGAGCGACGCAGCCTTTACGGTGAGTCTGACATCGCTGTAACGGCAAAATTTGCCGCCGCCCAGGCCGCAGGTTTGGCGCCGGTGCTTTGTGTGGGTGAAACTTTGGCCGAGCGCAATTGCGGTGACACAGAAGCGGTAGTGGCACGGCAGCTTCAAGCGGTGGTGGATACGTTAGGTATCGAAGCCCTTAGCGGCGGCGTGATCGCCTACGAGCCGGTCTGGGCTATCGGCACCGGCGAGACGGCCACACCGGATCAGGCTCAGGCTGTGCATGCCTTTATCCGCGAGTGGTTGGCTAGGCACTCTGCGCCGCTCGCAGCACGCTTACCGCTGCTCTACGGAGGCAGTGTTAAGGCCGATAATGCCGCGGCCCTGTTTGCTCAGCCAGACATCGACGGTGGCTTAATCGGTGGCGCTTCTCTCTCCCCAAACTCTTTTGCTAACATTTGTCGGGCAGCGGAGCATCGTTGAGCCTTGGACATGAGGGTGAGGGAGTTGATCTGTGTGTTGCCTAGACGGCAATGCTGCCTTCATTGCAGGTTCTCGAGCGTAATGTTTCGCGACTTTGGCGATGCCAAAGTCGATGTTCTCAGTGCGGGGTGAAAGTCCCCACCGGCGGTCATGGTTTGTTGCCCTAGCCCGCGAGCGCCTAGAATTGTCGGCATGTGGTTTGTTATTAATGTCTTTAAGGCTAGAGTCATCAGATTCGGTGCAACTCCGAAGCCGATGGTGATAGTTCGGATGGAAGAGAACGGCTCTATTGACGGGTGTTCGCGATGATTACTGTAGTGAAAATAGGGTAATTTTACGCTTAAACGCCTTGGCTCTCTAAAGCCAAGGCGTTTCGCGTTATCCAGTTCGTGACTCGCTAGCGCTTAGCGCTTTTTCCGCGTGGTTTTTTTATCGCCGTTGGCTTTTGCGGCGCTGTCTTCACGTCCCCCATTGCCGGGGAAATGGCCGCGCAGCAGCTCCAGCAGTCCCTGGGTCGAGGCGTCGAAGTCGGCGGCGTTGGTGTCGATGCGCTCGCTGATTTCACCGGCGATGCGCTTGCCGAGCTGAACACCCCACTGGTCGAAGGAGTTGATGTTCCAGATAACGCCTTGCACGAACACCTTGTGTTCGTAGAGCGCGATCAGGGCACCCAGGTTTTTCGGCGTCAGCTCGTCCAGCAGCAGGGTGCTTGATGGGCGGTTGCCAGGGCAGCTGTAAGGGTCATGCTGGCTGAGCTCTTTGGCGTCTCCCTGGCTGCCTTCCATAAAGGCGTTGGCCTGGGCGAGCATGTTGGTCAGCAGCGCGAAGTGGTGGTCTTCGACACCCGGCTCGGGCTTGAGCGAGGCGATAAAGTCGATGGGTACGTAGCGTGTGCCCTGATGCAGCAGCTGGAAGAAAGCGTGCTGACCGTTGGAGCCGGTCTGGCCCCAGACAATCGGGCCGGTCTTGTAATTCACCGGGTGGCCGAAAATATCCACCGACTTGCCGTTGGACTCCATATCCAGCTGCTGGAGAAACGACGGCAGCTGGTGCAGGGCCTGGTCGTAGGGCACGATGGCTTGGGTTTCCGCACCAATGAAATTGATATACCAGATGCCAATCAGCGCCATCAGTACCGGCATGTTCTCGGAGAAGGGCGCTTCAATGAAGTGATTATCCATCTCGTGAGCGCCTTCCAGCAGCTCGATAAAGCCCTCAAAGCCAATCGAGAGCGCAATCGGCAGGCCAATGGATGACCACATGGAGTAGCGCCCGCCGACCCAGGCCCAGAACTCGAACACGTTCTCTTCACGAATGCCGAATTCCATCGCTGCCTTGCGGTTGGTAGAGGCAGCGATAAAGTGCGCGCCCACATCGGCGTCTTCACCGGCGTTCTCCAGGAACCAGCGCCTGGCGGTCTTGGCGTTGAGCAGGGTTTCCTGGGTAGAGAAGGTCTTGGTCGAGACGATAAACAGCGTGGTGGCCGGGTCGAGACGCGAAAGCACCTTCTGGATATGGGTGCCGTCCACGTTGGAAACGAAGTGGAAGTGCAGCTCCGGGTGGCGGTACTTCAATAGCGCACGGACGGCCATGTTGGGGCCCAGGTCCGACCCGCCGATGCCAATGTTGACCACGTCCTTGATGCGTTTGCCGCTATAGCCTTTCCACTCACCGCTACGCACCGCCTCGGAAAACTGCTTGATCTGCTCGCGGGTGCGGGTGATCTCGGGCATTACATCCTTGCCATCGACAAACACCGGCTCGTCGCCCAGGTGGCGCAGCGCGGTGTGGAGTACCGGACGGTCTTCGGTGACGTTGATGATATCGCCCGAGAACATCTGCGCTCGGCGCTGCACCAGAGCGGAGTGGTCGGCCAGCTCGATCAGCTTGGCCTTGACCTCGTCGGATACGTGGTGCTTCGAGTAGTCGAGGAAAAGGCCGCCTACCCGCAGGCTCATTTTTTCAAAGCGCTGCGGGTCATTGGTGAAGTAGTCACGAATGCGGTCGTTAGCGGTTTTGTCGCGCAGGCGTTCGAGTGCCTGCCACGTCACACTGCGGGTCAGCTGAAACATAGCGGTGTCCGTTGTTGTAGATCGGCGAGTTGTCTTGATGTTATGTGTGTAAAAATACTACATAAAACGCGCACTGTGGCAAACCACTGTAAACAAAAGCGTGTTGCGCGGTAATAAAACCAATAACGGTCTCAAGAAAAAGGCGGGCCTTGGCCCGCCTGGTATTGCTTAGCTGGCAATGGCCACCTGGGTGGCGCCACGTTTGATCATGGCATAGCTAAGGCCGGTAATCAGCGAGCCGACCACAATGGCGCCCAGGTAGAGAAAGACCGGGGTGATGGCATTGGGGATAAGCAGTACGAAGATACCACCGTGGGGTGCCATCAGCTTGGCGCCTACCAGCATGGAAAGTGCGCCGGTAACGGCACCGCCCAGCATGCAGGCAGGGATGACCCGCAGTGGGTCTTTGGCGGCAAACGGAATCGCCCCTTCGCTGATAAAACACATACCCAGCACAAAGGAGGCCTTGCCTGCCTCGCGCTCGGGCGCCGAAAATTTGCTTCGTGCCACCAGGCTCGCAATGCCCATGCCGATGGGAGGCACCATGCCGGCGGCCATGATCGCTGCCATGGGGCCATAGGTTTCCGAGGCCAGAAGTCCGACGCCAAAGGTATATGCGGCTTTGTTGACCGGGCCACCCAGGTCGAAACACATCATGGCGCCCAGCAGAATGCCCAGCAGCACGGCGTTGGTGGAGCCCATGTTTTCAAGGAAGCTGGTCAGCGCGGTAAGAATGCCCGCCACCGGCTCGCCGACGATATAGATCATTACCAGGCCAGTCACCAGGCTGGCGATGAGTGGAATAATCAGGATCGGCTTCAGCGATTCAATGCTCGAAGGAAGTTTAACGTAGCGGGTAACCGCCAGGGCGACGTAACCGGCCAGGAAACCGGCCAGAATACCGCCGATAAAGCCGGAGCCTATATCGGCTGCCAGCATGCCGCCAATCATGCCCGGCGCGATACCGGGGCGGTCGGCAATCGAGTAGGCAATATAACCGGCGAGTACCGGAATCATCAGCGCGAAGGCGGTGCCGCCGCCGATTTTCATCAGCGCGGCGGCCAGTGAGCCTTCTTCCTCGGCGGCGTTGATACCGAACACAAACGACAGTGCGATCAGCAAGCCACCCGCGACCACCATCGGCAGCATGAACGACACACCGGTCAGCAGGTGCTTGTAAACCCCTTTCTCTTTGACGCTTTTGCCTTCACTGCTGGCACTGGGCTGGTTGCCGTCTTCAATGCTGGCGTGAGCGAGGGCAGCTTCCAGTGTTGGGCGCGGTTTTTTCAAGGCACTGCCGGTGGAAGTGCGGTAAATGCGCTTGCCCGCAAAGCGGGCAGGGTCAACGTCGATGTCGCAGGCCAGCACGACCACATCAGCATCAGCGATCTCTTTATCCGTCAGCTGATCTTGTGCGCCTACCGAGCCTTGGGTTTCCACGCGGATAGCGTGGCCCATGGCTTTGCCGGCTTCGGCGAGTGCCTCGGCCGCCATGAAGGTGTGCGCAACGCCCGTCGGGCAGGCCGTCACGGCGACAATATTCTGTCCTTCAGTGGCGCTTGGCGCCGCAGAACGGGCTGCGGGTGCATCGGTGGGTGCCTGATAAAGCGGCGCATCGCGTTTCGCCGTGGTCAAAAAGCCACTCGGGTCAGGGAGCGCGTCGGTAATCGGCGCTTGATAAAGCCGCTTGCCTTCAAAGCGCTCGGGCGCGGGCACATGATCTGCCGCGACGACGATCAGGTCGGCATTGGCAATCTGCTCGGCGGTGGCCGCCTGAAGCGGCGCCAGCTCACCGTGCATTTCCACATGAACGTGCCAGCCCTGGCGTTCTGCAGCCTGCTCCAGCCGCTTGGCGGCGAGGAAGGTGGTCGCCATGCCGCTGGGGCAGGCGGTAATCAGAATAATATTCATAGCGTGGCTCCCTCGGTGATGGTGTCGTCAAGACGCCGTACCCGGGTCTGTTGTTGGAGTGAGTCGAAGTCGTCGGCCTGGGGGTTACCCACGCCCACATGGCGGACCGCATCGGCAGATAATGCCGTGGCGAAACGAAGGGTTGTTTCGGGATCGTGGCCGCTGAGCAGGCCGTGGAGCATGCCCGCAACGAGCGTATCACCGGCGCACACGGTGTTGACGGCGGTCACGGACGGTGGCGTTGCCTGCCAGCTGCCCTGGGCATTCACCCACAGCACGCCATCGGCGCCGGCAGAAACAAGCGCCTGTTCCACGCCGCCCTGATGCAGACGACGCACCGCCTGGGTCAGCGCAAGGCTGGTTTCAAGCGGCGCACCGGCCCAGTGTGCAAGCTCAAGTTCGTTGGGCTTGACGGCGGTGGGCTTTACCTCAATGGCGGCGTTAAGTGCCGCGCCGCTGGTATCCACCCAGAGAGGAACGCCGCTGGCCTTCAGGTGCTTTAGAAAAGCGCGAAAGTCATCGAGACTGAGCCCCGGCGGTAAACTGCCCGCCACCACGACGGCGTGAGGCGGTGTGGCGTTATATAAATGTGCATCCACCCTTGCCGTTAAGCGTTGCAGATCCTTTGAGGTGATCGGCGTGCCGGGCCCGTTGATGTCGGTGACCCGGCCGCTTTGTTCAGCAAGCTTGGCATTGATGCGTGTTTCCCCTGCTACGCGCACAAAGTCATCGTGCAAGGCGGCGTGCTGAAAGGCCAGCGCGAAAGGCGCGTCGTTGTCAGCGCCCAGAAAACCGCTCACGGTAACGTCATGGCCTAACCCTGCCAGTACGCGGGCGACATTGACGCCTTTACCCGCGGCTTCCAGCTGTGCGCTGTGGGGGCGGTTAACCGCCCCTGGAGTGAGCTGGTCAAGACTGAACGCCAGGTCCAGTGCCGGGTTGAGCGTAATGCATAGCACACGGGCCATCAGCGAGCCTCCAGCGCATCGCGCACGTCATCGCTGGTGGCCTGAGCCAGCGCCAGTTGAGCGCTGGCCTGGGCATCCGCCAGATCAAATTCGCGCAGCCGCGCCTTGACCAGCGGGATCTGCCGGGCGCTGACCGACAGTTCATCGACGCCCAGGCCGACCAGTACCGGCACCGCCATGGCGTCTGAGGCCAGTTCGCCGCAGACACCAACCCATTTGCCCTGAGCATGGGCGGCGTCAACGGTCATCTGGATCAAGCGCAGTACCGCGGGATGCAGCCCGTCGGCCTGGGCGGAAAGCTCCGGATGGCCACGGTCGATGGCCAGGGTGTACTGGGTCAAATCGTTGGTGCCCACCGAGAAGAAATCCACCTCGGCGGCCAGTGACGGCGCCAGCAGGGCACTGGAGGGCACTTCGATCATCACGCCGAGCTGCACGTCAGTGGCACGTTGTGATGGCGAAATTTCGCTCAGCAGCCGATCATAGATCGCCTTGGCGGCGCGGAACTCGGCGATGTCCTTGACCATCGGCAGCATGATGCGCAAAGGGCTGTCTTTGCCGGCCATCAACAGCGCGCGAAACTGGGTTTCGAGCACTTCCGGCTGGGTCAGCGCCAGGCGAATGCCGCGCAGGCCAAGGAAGGGATTATCTTCTTGAGGCACCGGCCAGTAGGGCAGTGGCTTGTCACCGCCGACGTCCAGCGTGCGGGCCACCAGCGGGCGGCCATCAAGGGCGTCAATTGCCTGACGGTATTCATCGATTTGGGTGGACAGGTCCGGCGCGCTGGCGTGGGCCATGAACAGGAATTCAGTGCGCAGCAGGCCAACCCCCTCGGCGCCACGTTCAACGGCGTCTTCCGCATGAGCGGTGTTGCCCAGGTTGGCGGCGACTTCGACTCGGTGCCCGTCGCGGGTTTGAGCCGTTTCAAAGCGCGTTTCCCAGGCGTCGGCTTCGCGCTGCTGCTGGTCAAGCAATTGCTGCTCGGCGCGCTGCAGACGGTCTTCCGAAGGCTTGTGGGTGACCCGTCCGCGTTCGCCATCAAGAATCATCATGCCGCCGTCAGGTAGCGCCATGACGGCGTCACCGGCACCGACAACCGCCGGAATGCCTAACGCGCGGGCCAGAATCGCGCTGTGCGCTGTAGCGCCGCCGCGAACGGTGAGCAGGCCACGCACTCGCGAGGTATCCAGTCGCGCGACATCAGACGGGCCAATATCGTCCATCACCAGAATATACGGATGGTCGGGCGGCTCGGGCAGCTTGACGTTGCACAGCACGCCAAGGACTCGGCGGCCCACGTCGCGCAGGTCGGCGGCGCGTTCGGCCAGTAGCCGGTCGGCAAGCATTTCCTGGGCGTGGGCGGCGGTGTCGATGGCTTCCCACCAGCCGGCTTCTGCCGACGCCCCTTCGCGGATAGCATCGATGGCGGCCTGGTGCAGCTCCGGGTCGTCGAGCATTTCTTCGTGCATGGAAAGAATGTCGGCGACTTCACCGCCCGGCGCGTCATGCACCAGTGTTTCCAACTGGGCGGCACCTTCCTTCAGCGCCTCGCGAAGACGGGCAGCCTCTTGTTCGGGGTCGTCGGCGTGTTGCGGGTATTCAAAGCTTACCGGGCGAATGACAAATACCGGTGCAATGGCAAGCCCCGGGGAGGCGGCCACGCCCGCATGTGGCGTATCGTTAACCAGCGGCTCGGCGGCGGGTTTGGTGCTTTCGGCGGCGGGAGAGAGGCTTTCCCGGCCGCCATCAAATGGGGCAACCTTCTCGCCCAGGCCAGACTCGACGGCCTCGCTGACGGCCGCGAGTGCCTGGCTTGCCTGCTCGCCCTCGGCAGAAAACACGAGCCATTGCCCGCGTCTCGCGCCCATGCCAATCACCTTGGTCAAGCTGGCGGCGGAAACCGGCGTGGCGCTGCCTTCTTCCAGTCGAACGTTGATCGGCACCGCCTGGGCGCGGGCAATTTGTACCAGTTGCTTGGCCGGGCGGGCGTGCAGGCCGTGAGGGTTCAGCACGCGGGCACGTTGAGTTTGTGTGCTGGCAGTTTCACCCGCCAAGGCGGCCAGCCACTGGGCGCTGGTTTTATTGACCAGGCTTTTGCTTTCGCTGTGATCAAGGAGTGGCAGTAATTGCTCAAGCAGCGAACGATGGCTCTCACCGCTGGCCGCGAGGCAGAACAAGGCATGCACGGGATGTTCCTGATGGCTCAGTGATGTATCTGCCGGGGTTGCGACACCCAGTGCAGGCTGGGCGACACCATGAGGGTGGCTTGCCAGCCATAGGCCATTCCCCAGCCAGGTGGGTTCGACAGAGGCAATGGCACTAATAAACGTATTATCGACACAGCCGCTTTGACGCAGTCGCGCGGCAGCGGCTAGCGTCAATTCCTGCAGGTCCTTGGCGGGGAAGCTAACGCACAGCGTTTCGTTATCCAGACGTGGCACCACGGCTGGCTTGGAAAGCAGGCGCGCCACGTCGTCGGTGGAGGTGGCGTTAGCCAGTTGCTCAGCGACACCTTCGCGGTCCAATACATGGGTCAGTTGGCGCAGGATATCGAGGTGCTCGTCGTTTTGCGCGGCGATAGTCACCAGTACGTGCACCTGTTGGCCGTCGTGCCACTGAACGCCTTGGGGGAATTGTAAAACGCGTACGCCGGTTTGCTTGACGTATTGGCGGCTTTCCGGGGTGCCGTGGGGGATGGCGATGGCATTGCCCAGAAACGTCGAGGATTGAGCTTCCCGGTCGAGCAGGCCGTCACGGTAATCAGGGTCGACAAACCCCGCCGCCACCAGCGCATCGGCAGCGCTGTTGAGTGCTGCTTGCCAGTCGTCAGCATGGCAGTCCAGCAATATGTCATCAGAGCCGAGCGTCAGCATAGGTGTCTCCGTGTAGAACCATGGTCGTAGCGCACCGAAGTGGGCTGGATGAATCGTGTCATCTGTGTATAGTTGGCTATGCTGAATCGATTCACTTCAGGACACAAGAGGTTCGCGCCTAGACTTTGGTCTGATGGGCGTCTGTCGACTGTTAAACTGGCGGCAATCAGAGGGGAAATTCATGACACTTGCCGATATAGCCCGGCTTGCCGGGGTATCACGTACTACCGCCAGCTATGTGATTAATGGCCAGGCCGAAAAGCGCCGCATTAGCCAGGCGACCATCGACAAGGTGATGTCGGTCGTTCGCCAGCACCGCTATCACATTGATCCCCAGGCGGCCGCATTGCGCCGGGGAGCGAGTCGTTTACTGGGGTTGATCGTGCCCGATCTGGAAAACATCAGTTACGCGCGGCTTGCCAAGCGCATAGAGCGGGGCGCTCGCGAACGTGGCTATCAACTGCTGGTGGTGAGCTCCGATGACTGCCCGGACAGCGAGCGGGCGCTGGCGCTAGCGCTGCGTGCGCAGCGCTGTGAAGTGCTTATCACGGCGAGTTGTCTGGCCAGCGATGATCCGTTTTACGCAGACCTGGTAAAAGAGGGCTGGAGCGTGGTGGGAATGGACCGGGGGCTGGATCCTGCGCGTTTTGCCAGTGTGGTCAGTAACGACCGCCAAGCATCGCTGGCGCTGACCCACTCGGTGATTGATCCTGCTACCCGGCGCGTTGCATGGCTGGAAGCGATGCCTGACCTTTCCATCAGCCGAGAACGCAGGGCGGGATTCGAACAAGCGCTTGCGGGCACGTCCATTACGCCGCTATATCTAAGCGGTACGCACTATGAGCGTAGCGAAGGCGCCCGGCTGGCGGTCAAGCTACTGGCTGAAGAGGGCGGGGCAGATGCATTGGTCACCGCGTCCTATACGCTGTTGGAAGGTGCGTTTGATGTCTTTCTGGAGCGAGGAGGTTTGCCGGAAGGGATGCGGTTGGCCACCTTTGGGGATCATCGCCTGCTGGACTTTTTGCCTCAGCCGGTCAATTCAGCCTTGCAGGATTACGATCGCATCGCTGAGCTGACGCTGCGCTGTGCATTGGCCGCGACAGAGGGCGAACCTCAATGCGGCCAGCAAGTGGTCGCAAGGCATTTGCGCACCCGCCATCCCGGTGCGCAAATGAGGGCCTGAGCCAAGGGGTTGAGCTGACTCATTAGCAGCCGGTCGGTGGTCAGTCACTCCGTGCGTGCCGCGGCCCAGGCGTTGGCATCGGGAATCGACATGTCGTAGCTTTCATCCAGGTAAGGCGAGGAAAGGACAAAGTCGGCGCTCGCTGCATTGCATGCCACCGGGACGTTCCATAGTGCCGCAAGGCGAAGCAGCGCTTTGACATCCGGGTCATGGGGCTGGGGAGCGAACGGGTCCCAGAAAAAAATCAGCACGTCGAGCGCCTGCTCGGCGATGCGCGCGCCAATCTGTTGGTCACCGCCAAGCGGTCCGCTCATCAACCCTTCGATAGGCAGTCCTAGCGCGTCGTGCAAGCGCTTTGCTGTCGTGCCGGTGCCGAGCAGTTCGTGGCGGCCCAGCGTATCCTTCCAGCGCGTCGCCCATTCAAGCATTTCGGTTTTCTTGCCGTCATGGGCGATCAACGCAATCCGCTTGCGGGCCTGGAGCGTACGAGTCGCCTGACGAGGAGGGCGCGCATCATTCATGGTATGGATCTCCAAAGCAGGATCATTGCGACTCGGCCGCCACCGCTAACACCTTCATGGTGTTGGTGCCGCCATGGGCGTTCATATGGTCGCCTCGGGTGAGAATGACATGCTCGCCGGGATCCGCCAAGCCGTGGGCTTTTAATAATCTCAGCGCCTCGCCGTTGACGTCTTCTGCCTGCATATGGGTCGTGTCAAACGGTATCGAGACAACGCCCCGATACAACGCCATGCGTCGCTGAGCGATGGGGCTATGGGCCAGGCCGACAATTGGCAGCTTAGAGCGAATGCGCGACGCAATCAGGGGCGTGTAGCCGGTGGCAGTCATGCAGGCGATGACACTGACGCCCTCGAGATGGTTGGCTGCATACATCGCGGATAGTGCGATCGTCTCGTCAATGCGCTCGAAACCTTCATGAATGCGGTGGCTCGACTCCTGGGCAATGCGCTCGCGCTCGGCGCCCAGGCAGACGCGGTTCATCGCCTCGATGGTTTCAACCGGATAATCGCCCGCGGCGGTTTCGGCCGAGAGCATTACCGCATCGGTGGCATCCAGCACCGCGTTGGCCACGTCGAACACTTCGGCGCGCGTGGGCAGCGGCGACTCGATCATCGATTCCATCATCTGCGTGGCGGTAATCACTGCACGATTCAGAGTGCGGGCATGCTTGATGATGCGTTTTTGCGTGCCAATCAGCGCTTCGTCACCAATTTCCACGCCCAGATCGCCGCGGGCTACCATCACCGCTTCTGAGGCCAGGATAATGCCATCCAGGGTTTCGTCGTTGGCCACGGCTTCGGCGCGTTCGAGCTTGGCGACCAGGCCGATTTCTCTTCCAGCCTCGCCCAGCAGGTCGCGTGCCTCTTGCATATCGGCAGCACTACGCGGGAAGGAAACCGCCAAATAGTCCACGCCGATATCCAGGGCGGTAATCAGGTCAGCCTTGTCCTTTTCAGTGAGCGCTGGGGCGGAAAGACCGCCGCCTTGCTTGTTGATGCCTTTATTGTTGGACAGTTTGCCACCCACATGAACTCGGGTGTGAACTTCCTGGTCAACCACTTGGGTGACATCCAGTACCACGCGGCCGTCGTCAAGCAGCAGGCGGTCGCCGGTGGTGACGTCATCGATCAGCGATTTGTAGTCACAGCCGACCCGCTCCTGGTCGCCCTGATCGGCCTCCATTGCCATGTCGAGGATAAACGGCTGGCCCTGGGTGAGGTGGATGGCCGCATCCTTGAAGCGGGCAATACGAATCTTGGGTCCCTGGAGGTCGCCCAATACGGCAACGCTGCGGCCCAGTCGTTGGGCGATCTCGCGGACGTCCTGGAGACGCCGCCGGTGGTCATCGGCAGCGCCATGGGAAAAGTTGAGGCGAACGACGTCGACGCCCGCTTTAAGCATGGCTTCCAGAACGCCTGGGCGGTCGCTGGCAGGGCCTAGCGTGGCCACGATCTTGGTGCGGCGTAAGGGGAGCGAGAGGGGTTGGCTCGTCATTGCACATTCTCCTGAGTCGGCCATTGGTTATTGTTGGCGCTGCGCTGGATATTGAAATTGCAGGCTATTAAGTTGTGGACTACGATAGCGTCTATATAGTAATTTTACTACATATTGATTGATGGTTTGCCTTTTTGGAGGCTTGAGACACACCGACGACCCCAATAAGGTGCTTAACTACGTATTTTTAGTAATTTTTTACGAAATATACAATTGGTTATGTAGCAAAAAATCAGCTATGTATTTTTGTTACAAACGTTCTCTGCAAAGGTGAGGTGCTCCATGACAACAAGAGTCGCTATCAACGGTTTCGGTCGGATTGGCCGTAACGTATTACGCGCCCTCTATGAAAACGGCTACCGTGATCGTATGCAGGTCGTTGCGATCAACGACCTGGGCGATCCGTCGCTTAACTCCCACCTGCTTCGCCATGACACCGTCCACGGTCACTTTCCCTATTCTGTCGATCATGACGCGGAAAGCATCAGCGTCGACGGCGACCGCATCGCGATCTCCTCCGAGCGGGATCCTGCTAAATTGCCCTGGGCGTCGATGGACATCGATATCGTCATGGAATGCACCGGCTTATTCACCAAGCGTGAAGCGGCAGCCAAGCATATTGAGGCGGGTGCCAAGCGCGTATTGATCTCGGCCCCCAGCCCTGATGCCGATGCCATGATTGTTTACGGCGTCAATGAAGAGACGCTCACCGCCGACCATAAAGTGGTCTCGAATGCCTCCTGCACAACGAATTGCCTGGCACCGGTTGCCAAGGCGTTAAACGATGCCGTGGGTATCGAGAATGGCCTGATGACGACGGTGCATGCCTATACCAACGACCAGAATCTGTCGGATGTCTATCACACTGACCCCTACCGGGCGCGCAGTGCAACCCAGTCGATGATTCCGACCAAGACCGGCGCCGCGGCTGCCGTTGGCAAGGTGCTGCCCGAGCTTGAGGGGAAATTCGATGGCCTGGCGGTTCGGGTGCCGGTGATCAACGTCTCGCTGGTGGACCTGACCTTCACCGCTGGCCGTGACACCACTGCAGAAGAGATCAACGCGGTTGTTGAAAAAGCGGCTGTCAATTCACCGGTCTTGGCGGTCAACGCGCAGCCATTGGTGTCTATCGATTTCAACCACGACGCCAACTCGTCCACGTTCGATACCAACCATACCCGGGTGAACGGGCGGCTGGTGAAAATCATGGCCTGGTACGACAACGAGTGGGGCTTCTCCAACCGCATGCTGGATACCGCAGAAGCCATGCAGGCTGCCGCCAAGTAATCCAACGGATCAGGGGCAGGTATCGCCGAGCAACAGCTCCGTTTTCAACAGTTGTTGCTCGGCAGGCAACAGGCCGAGAATCATCTGTGCCGCGACCCGTCCCTTGCCTTCGCTATCCTGACGAACGGTGGTTAAACGAGGAGCGCGGTACTGGCCCTCTGCAATGCCGTCAAACCCGGTAATCCTCAGATCTTCAGGCACCCGAATGCCGCGCTGTTCGGCCAACGTCAGCGCCGTCAGGGCAATGCGATCCGACATGCACAGCAGCAGGTCGGGCCGCTGATGCTCAGGTTGGTCGAGCAACTCTGCCAACACCGGCCCGCACACCTCGAACGTATTCTCCTCAATATTCCACAGCGGTACTTGTTGTGTATCCACCCCGTGTTCGCTGAGTGCGGTATGGAAACCTTCCAGCCGTGCGCGGCTGATCGTACTGGTATTGGGCAGCAGGGTGTGCTCGGGCGTCACGCGACCGTTGCAGGCTTCTTTAGTCAACCGTAGGTTGATGATGGCCGGGCGCCTAGGTTGTTGTTTCAGGGCATGACAGGCGATGTGATAGCTGGCCTCGCTATCGTCGATGTGCACCGTTGGGCAGTCATCCACATCAAAGTCCACGGACACGATCGGACGCTGCGCCGGTAGTCGATTCAACAGCTGATTGTTGGGCATCAAGCCGTAGACAATAAAACCGTCGGCAATATTCGCCGAGCCGGCCGGCTGTGAGTCGTGCCCCCGCCCTGGCAAGAGCAACAAGGTGTGCCCATGGGCGTCGAGCACCTCGGCGACGCCGGATAAAAATTCACTGGCCACCGCATCATTCAAGCTGTAAGTGAGACTCTCCGCCAGCACCACGGCGATGATCCGTGAGCGTCCGGTACGCAAGCTGCGGGCCTTGGCATCAGGGCCGCTATAGCCCAGACGGGCCGCCTCACTCAAGATGCGTTCGCGTAGGGTGGGAGATAGCTGGTCCGGCCGGTTAAAGGCGTTGGAAATGGAGGCAGTCGAGACGCCGAGTTCACGGGCAAGGTCCTTGAGCGTCATTCGGCGGGGTGGTGTCACGGGTTTTCCTATGCAAACTAATGATGAGACGTCCATTCTCAAGAATACCGACCCACGCTGTCTCCCGACAAGCCTTGCCTCATAATGCTTGTCGCGATCGGCGTGGGTCAGTAAGTGGAGTGGTCAAGGTGTGCCGATTAAGCGGCCTGTCGTTGAGCAGGCAAATCCAGGGCGGCACCGCCCTCGTCGAACAGGTGAACATGCTGGGTGTCAGGCACCAGCGCGACGTGCTGCCCCAGTTTCCACTGGCTCGGGGCTTCGCTGCGATGGATCAATAGCGTATCCCCTGCTTTTGGGTCCAGATATACGTAGACTTCGTTACCCAGGTATTCCACGTTGACGATTTCGAAGCGATTGTCTCCAGAAGGTTCTGCCAAGCGGAGGTGTTCCGGGCGCACGCCAATACTGAGCGGGGCACTTTGCGGCTGCGCCCTTGCATCCTGTGGCAAGGCAAGTTCGCCGACTCCAGCAGCGAGTACCCGGCAGCCATTGTCATCGTTTGCCAGCAGTTGGGCAGGTATGAAATTCATGGTGGGCGAGCCGATGAACCCGGCAACGAATTTGGTCGCGGGGCGTTGGTAAAGCTCTTGAGGGCTGCCCACCTGTTCGACATGGTCGCCGTTGAGCACCACGATCTTGTCGGCGAGGGTCATGGCTTCCACCTGGTCGTGGGTCACGTAAATCATGGTGGAGCCCAGGCGATAATGCAGACGCGCGATCTCGTTGCGCATTTGCACGCGCAGCGAGGCATCGAGGTTGGAAAGCGGCTCATCGAACAGCAGAATACGTGGCTCCCGGGCCATGGCACGCCCCATGGCCACACGCTGACGCTGTCCACCGGAAAGCGCCTTGGGTTTGCGGTGCAGTAGCTCCTCCAGCTGCAGGATGCGCGCCGTCGCCATCACGCGGTCGTCGATAGTTTCCTTGGTCTTTTTCGCCAGCTTTAGGCCGAAGGCCATGTTCTCGTAGACCGACATGTGCGGGTAGAGCGCGTAGGACTGGAAGACCATGCCGACACCGCGTTCACGTGGTGGTAAGTCGTTGACCACAGTGTCGTCGATACGTAAATCGCCATCGGTAATCGACTCAAGACCGGCAATCAGGCGTAGCAGGGTGGATTTACCGCAGCCCGATGGGCCGACGAAAACGACGAATTCGCCGTCGCCGATTTCAAGGTCGACATCGTCGATGATGTGGTCGCGGCCAAACACCTTGTTGATTTTTTCAAGCGTAACACTTGCCATGGGTGACTCCTTGCCAACCTCAAGGCCTGTGCCCCGGGTTGGCCTGTTGTTGTTTAAAACGGTCTAGGCGGTGCGCATAAAGGCCGCCTGGTAAGCAGGGAGCCTCAGCCGGTTGCTGTCGCGCTGATAGTTGAAGCCATGACCATCGAGGTCGCCGGCCACCGTAACGGGGAGCGAGACCTCTTGCGCTTGGCCGGTCAGGTTGAAAACGCACAGCAGGGATTCGTCGTCGTGTTGACGGGTAAAGCCCAGTAGGTCATCGCCCACGTCGACCAGCGTCAAATTGCCATCAAACAGCGCAGCGTGCTGGCGACGAAACGCCAGCAACTGGCGTGTGGCATTAAGGGGGGACGCCGGGTCGCCCTGTTGCTGACTGACGGCAAGCTCGCGATGTCGTGGCGAGATCGGCAGCCATGGCTCAGCGCTTGAAAAGCCAGCCTGTGGCGAACCATCCCAGGGCATCGGGGTGCGACAGCCATCGCGGCCCTTGAACTCGGGCCATAGCACCTTGCCATAGGGATCCTGAATGCGTTCAAAGGGGACGTCGGCTTCGGGAAGGCCAAGCTCTTCGCCCTGGTAAAGGCAGACGCTGCCACGTAGTGAAAACAGCATCGCCAGGGCAACTTTAGGATAAGCCGTTGGGTCTTCGTCAGCGCCCCAGCGCGAGGCACTGCGCTCAACATCGTGATTCGAGGTGGCCCAGCACGGCCAGGCATCGCCCGCCAGCCGCTGGAAACGCTCGATCACTTCACGTAGATACGCAGCGGAATGCGGCTTGTTGAGCAGGTCAAAGGTATAAGCCATGTGCAGCTTGTCGCCGCCTGCGGTGTACTCGGCCATGCGCTCCAGCGGATTGTCATCGCCAATTTCACCCACAGTCGTGGTGCCGGGGTACTCATCCATCAGAGCGCGCAGGTCTTTAAGGAAGTCGAGATTTTCCGGGCGGCTGAGATCATAAACATGACGTTGCCAGGTATACGGATTGCTGTCCGGGGCGCCCAGGGTTTTGGCTTCGCCTTTGGGAACAGGCGGGTTGTCGCGTAACGCCGCGTCATGGAAGAAAAAGTTGACCGTGTCCAGGCGGAAGCCATCGACACCCAGCTCCAGCCAGAAGCGCATATTATCCAGCTGGGCCTGACGTGCTTCCGGGTTATGGAAGTTGACGTCCGGCTGGCTGGTTAAAAAGTTATGCATGTAATACTGCTGGCGGCGTGGCTCAAAGGTCCATGCCGGCCCGCCAAAAATCGACAGCCAGTTGTTGGGTGGCGTGCCGTCTGGCTTGGGGTCTGCCCATACAAACCAGTCGGCCTTGGGGTTGGTGCGATCCTGACGGCTTTCCTGAAACCAGGCATGCTGATCCGAGGTATGGCTGATGACCTGGTCGATCATCACTTTCAGGCCAAGCCTGTGCGCTTTGGCCAGCAGCGCCTTGAAGTCGTCCAGGGTGCCGAACATCGGATCAACGTCGCGGTAGTTGCTGATGTCGTAGCCGAAGTCGAGCATTGGCGAGGTAAAGAAAGGCGATAGCCAGATACCGTCGACATTGAGTGATGCTACATAGTCGAGCTTTTCAGTAACGCCGGGTAAATCACCGATACCGTCACCGCGGCTGTCCATGAAGCTGCGCGGATAAATCTGATAGATAACGCCGCCGCGCCACCAGGCTTTTGTGTCTTGGGTATCTTGCATGAGAGAGTCCGTTGATGACATTAAAAATCCTTAGCCTTTGACGGCGCCAGCGGTGAGTCCAGAGACGATGCGGCGTTGGAAGATGATCACCAGCACCACCAGCGGAACTGTTACCACGACAGACGCAGCCATGATGGGGCCCCAGGGCAATTCGTAGGCGCTGCCGCCGGACAGCAGGGCGATCGCCACCGGTACGGTGCGCTGGGTGTCGGTCAGGGTGAAGGTAAGCGCGAACAGAAACTCGTTCCACGCGGCAATAAAGGCGAGCAGCCCGGTGGTCGCCATGGCAGGCCACATCAGGGGTAAAAACACCTTGGTAATGGTGATCCACGGTGTGGCGCCATCCATGATGGCGGCTTCTTCAAGTTCCATGGGGAGCTGCTTCATGAAGGTGGTCAGCACCCACACCGTGAAGGGCAGGGTGAAGATGGTGTAACTCAAGATCAGCCCGGCCGGGTTGTTGTAGAGGTTGAGCGTGCGGATAACTTCAAACAGCCCGGAGAGCACTGCCACCTGGGGAAACATCGATACCCCCAGAATGACCAGCAATACCGTTGAGCGCCCGCGAAAACGTACGCGACCCAGGGCATAGGAGGCCGTGATACCCAGCAACAGGGCGATAAATACCACGCTGGTCGCCACCACAATGGAGTTCAAGATGGCGCGTAAAAAGCTGGCTTGGGTCAATACTTGAACATAGTTGCCCAGGTGCCAGGAAGAAGGCCATAGCTCGACACGGAACAGCTCGCTCGATGGCTTGAACGAGGTAATCACGGCGTAATAAAACGGGAAGACGGCGTAAACCATGATCAGCACGATTAGTGCCCAGAAGCCGATCTGCTTGGCTATTTTACTCAACTGACGTGCGTTCATGCCTCACCTCCCAGTTGTAGTTGCTTGCGGCCAGCATAGATGTAGGCAACGGTTGCCAAGGCAATAATCAGGAACAGCAGGGTGGACGCCGCGCTGCCATAACCGACGTCCTGGAACTCAACCAGCTGTTGGCGTGCATACACCGACATGGACATGGTGCTGGTGGAATTCGAGGTCAGTACGTAGATGACATCGAACACCCGCAGCGCGTCGAGCAGACGGAAAATCACCGCCACCATCAAGGCAGGCGTTATCAGTGGCAGCGTTACCTTGAAAAACACCCGCACTGGATGAATGCCGTCGACCTCGGCGGCCTCGTAACAGTCCTTGGGCAGCATCTGCAGCGCAGCAAGCACCAGCAGGGCGACAAACGGAGTGGTTTTCCAGACATCGACCATGATCACTGCCCACATCGAGTAGGTGGCGCTGGCGGTCCAGGCAATAGGGTTGTCGATGACGCCGATCCCCATCAGCATGTGGTTGATGATGCCGAACTGGTCGTTGAGCATCCATGCCCACATTTGCGCCGAGACGATGGTGGGGATGGCCCAGGGAATCAGTACGGCGGCACGCACAATGGTGCGCCCTTTAAACTCCGCGTTGAGAATCAGCGCGACGATGACGCCAAAGACAACCTCAAGCGATACCGACACCACCGAGAAATAGACGGTGTTCCATACCGACTGCCACCATACGGGGTCGGCCATGATGCCAAACCAGCGGCCGTTATCGTGAACCAGATAGTTTTCAAAGCCGATGAAGTTGGCTGTGCCCAGGTCAGACAGTGAGGCGTCGGTAAAACTTAAAAAGAAGGTGCGAAATAAAGGCCAGCCAGCCACCAGGGCTAGCGCGACCAGCATGGGCGTCAGGAATAACCAGGCCGCTTTGACGCGCTGGCGCCGCACCTTGGTGCCGCGAGAGCGCCGCGCCGTCAATGCGGCTGTGCGCGCCCCATCGAGCGAGCTTGAGTGAGAAGTCGTCATTAGGCTCTCCAGCGTTACCAGTTACGACGCTTCAAACGGAGAAGCTCGTTTTCCAGGTCCTCAACGGCTTGGGCGCCATCTTTCGTGCCTGACAGTACTTCGTGTGAAGCGCTAAAGAAGGCGTTGCTCACCCGGCCGTAGGCATCACCGGTGGGAGCTGACGGGCGTGCCACCGCATTGGTGAACGTCTCGTAAAGGGTGCCGAAGAAGGGGACGGCGTCGAGCACCTCTTCATCCTGGTAGAGCGCATCGATAGTGGGGTTATAAGAGGCTTCAATGGCGCGTCGCTTCTGCTCTTCTTCGCTGGTCAGAAAGGCGACGAGCTCGGCGGCCAGTTCAGGGTTTTCGGTGTAGCGTGATACCGCCAGGTTCCAGCCACCCAGGCCAGCGGCGCTTTTACCGTCTTCGCCGCCCGCCGGTAACTGGGTGACGCCAACCTTATCGCGCACGTCGCTGTCTTCGCTCTGAGCCAGCGCCCAGGCGTAGGGCCAGTTACGCATGAACACCGCGTTGCCGCTCTGGAACACACCACGGGCCTCTTCTTCGGTGTAATTGAGCACGCCATTGGGCGAGATGTCCCCGATCCACGATGCGGCAAGGTCGAGGGCTTCGGCGGCCTGCGGGTTATTGATGCTGATAGTACCGTCGGCCTCGACAATGTTGCCGCCACCGTGGCTAGCTACCCATTCAAGGGCGTTCACCGTCAAGCCTTCATAGGCGCGTCCCTGGAAGACATAGCCCTGCATGCGGTCGTTGCCTGCCTCGCGCTCGGCCTGTTTGATCTCGCGGGCGGTCTCGGTAAGTTCTTGCCAGGTGGTGGGCACGTCATGACCATGTTTTTCGAGCAGATCTTCGCGGTAGTAGAGCACGCCCGCGTCGGTAAACCACGGCATGGCGACCAGCCGGTCGTCGATGGTGTTGTTGGTCACGATGGTCTCGAAATGCCCAGCAGCGACGTCATTACCCAGCACTTCGCGCAAATCCAGCAGGTGGTTGGCCAACAGGCCCGGCCAGACAACGTCAATTTGCATCACATCGATATCGCTGGAATTAGCCGACAAGATCTGCTGATAAAGCGATAACCGCTCGGTGGATGAGTTGGGTGTCGAGACCACATCGACCTCATGACCGGTTTTTTCTTCCCACGCTTCAATGCCTTCTTCACAAAGCGTCAGTTCGGCACCCACAGCACCGCATGAAATGGTCAGGTCAGCCGCCTGGGCCTGACTGATGCCACCGGTTGCGCTGGCGAGTGCAATGGCGGTCGTTAAAAGCGTTTTTTTCATGATGGTTCCTCGGCGTTTGTTGTTGTCGGGTAGCGCACCGTTCAAGCCCGTCGAATTTGAACTTAAACGATTAAGTTGATGCGCCTAGTTAGCCGCCTCTTGCCAGCAAGTTCAATAGAGACTTTTGTCTAATTATTTATTCAGGTTGTGCTAACCCGATGCTTGGTGTTTAGACATTGGTCGATAATTAGTGATTACTGGTTGGTTTACGAAGTCTTAATCGATTAAGTTTCACGTATTCCAGCGTTTTGGTTGGTAGCAACAGTTGCTTTACCAACTGTTGGAATAAATACGCTTTACAACGATCGACTCAAACGCGACCGCTTTAATGCGCATCGGATTGAAAAAGCAGTGATGGGCGGGGCGTCGAACAACAACAGGGTTTAAAACAATGGATAAAATGACTTTCAAAACACCGCTGGCGATTGCCATCGCCGCCGCCAGCCTGGGTGTCAGCGGTGCGGCCATGGCCGATACCACCATGGAAGAGCGGCTTGCCGAGTTGGAAGCCCGGATTATCGCCGCTGAACAGCGGGCCGTCGCCGCCGAGCAGCGTGCCGCCGAGGCTGAACAGCAGCGCGCCGCAACCGCCGATATTGAAAGCGATGCTGAAATTGAAGAGCGTCTGGCAAGGGTAGAGCGCTATGCTGATGGCGAAGAAGGGTTTTCATTCAATGTCTACGCGCGCTCGGGCCTGTTGATCGGTGAAGATGGCAAAAGTGCAGAGGGTGGCCCTTACGTCACCCCTGCAGGCCCTGAAGGCGGCGCGGTGGGTCGCTTGGGTAACGAGCCAGATACCTATGCCGAAGCGATTCTGAACTACCGCATGCGTTTCGATAACGGTGCCAAAGCGCTATACCGCACCATGATTGCCGACGGCACCACCTCGAGCAATGACTGGACTGGCGGCGAGTCGGATATCAACGTCCGTCAGGTATATGCCGAATTCAGCGATCTACCGAGCTTCACCGGTGCGTTTGAAAATGCCTCCATCTGGGCCGGTAAACGTTTTGACCGCGACAACTTCGACATCCACTGGCTGGATAGCGATGTGGTCTTCCTCGCCGGTACCGGCGGCGGTATTTACGACATGCAGCTGGCCGATAACTGGAAATCCAACCTGTCGATTTACGGCCGCAGCTTTGCCGACTTTGACGTGGTTAGCAGTGAAGACCCCGGCCTGAAAGGCAATACCGATAACCTGATCCTGACTTCCAACAACTACTTTGGTAACTGGCAGTGGATGGTCAACGGCATGTCGGCAGCCGATAACGACACCCGTGATATCGGGTCAGGTCAGGAAGCTGCCGAAAATGGTTTCCACACCATGGTAGCCTATCACGGCGACAGCTTCTTCGGCATGGGCGAGGGCAGTTATAAAGCGGCGGTGCTGCATGGCCAGGGCCTGGGCGCCGAGACGAAAAACATCGGCGCCAACGGTGATTTGACCGATGATGCCAACTCAACCCGTCTAGCGCTTTATGGGACTACCTATCTTGCACCCAAATGGCGTATTGCGCCCTCAGTGCTTGCTGAAACCAGCGAAGACCGTTTTGCAGAAGGCGATTCGTATGACTGGGCCACGCTCAACGTCCGCTTGGCCAACGAGCTGACTGAAAACTTCGAAATGCAGTACGAAGCGAGTTATCAATGGATGGATTTAGATCCTCAAGGCTACGGTCAGCGTAATGAGGTTGATGGGGGCTACAGCAAGTTCACCATTGCGCCGACCTTCAAGCCTGAAGTCGGTGGCTTTTGGAAGCGCCCCGAAATTCGTTTCTTTACGACCTGGAGCGACTGGGATGATGACTTGAACGGTTATCTGCAAAACGATGCGACTGATGCCGGCGGCAACGATATTTCAGACTCTTTCGGTCAGTCAGGCTTTACAGGAGGTGAATGGACCTTTGGCGTACAAAGCGAGATATGGTTCTAAGCTAGTAAGCCTGGCAGAAGGCCAGGCCGCTTGTTGTTTCTCCGTTTCTGTTTGCCCGCGACACGTCGCGGGCTTTTTTTACGTTTTTTAGAAATATTATGAATTGACTGCATCCAAAAGGCTTCCTCACGGGTATTCCCTATACAGCTGCTATGAAAGGCAACTGATATTTAACCCTTAGGAGACTGAAAATGACCATTCATCATCTAACGCGCGCTACCTTGGCCGCCACTCTGATTGCATCCTTCAGTCACGCTGCGTTGGCAGACATGACGCCCGCGGATGTCCAGGTACCGGACGGCAATGCCGTTGCGCTCGAAACTGTCGGTGTTGGCGCAATCACGTATATGTGTGAAATGAACGACGACGACACCATGGCTTGGGTATTTAAAGGCCCGCACGCTGCACTTAATGATAGCGACGGTAGCCAGGTCGGCAGTTACTACGGTCCGCCCGCCACCTGGGAAGCGTTGGATGGCTCAAAAGTAACCGGCACCCAACTGGCTACGGCTGCCAATGGAGATGGCAACATTCCGCTCCAGCTTGTTGAAGCCAACCCCGCTGAAGGTGAAGGTGCAATGACTGGCGTCAGCTACATCCAGCGCCTGAACACCCAGGGTGGCGTTGCTCCAGATGTGGCCTGCGATATGGATCATGACGGTGCCACCGCCGTCGTTACCTACCAAGCCGATTACATCTTCTGGGCGGCTGAATAAGTCGGCTGGAACGCCAATTACGCTGAGGACTCGTTTGTCGAGCCCTCAGCGGCTATGCTGTCTGAGAGTACGACTGGCGTCGGTGCCGTCACCAGGGAGCTAGGGTTTGACTGACGTGTCCTCAGAATTTGATCATGCTGGCGCATTAGCGAGATGTGCTCGCGGCGAGCATGATGCCTTGCACCAGCTATACGTCCATGAAGGTGCCAGGCTGCTGGGTGTTGTCTTAAGAATCGTCAAGGATCGTGGCATGGCCGAAGATATTGTCCACGATGCCTGCATTAATATTTGGCAACGCGCCAATAGCTTCGACCCAGCCAAAGGGTCGGCGCGAACATGGATATTCAGCGTGGCGCGCCATCAGGCATTAAACGCCATACGTTACCGTGATCGTGAAATCACGTTTGATAGTAATGACCCCACCGAGATAGACCTCGACGAACATTTCCAGCATTCGTCCGTTGTCGAAGACGCTTTCGATTGGCAGACCGGCCAGCGCATGGATGACTGTCTGCATCAGTTAGAGACCGAGCGGCGAAACTGTGTGCTACATGCGTATGTGGATGGTCTCAGTCACGCGGAAATTTCCGCGCACACGGGTGCGCCGCTGGGTACCGTTAAAGCCTGGATAAAACGCAGCCTGCTGCGCCTAAGGGAGTGTATGGCATGACCGGTCCCATTGAGCACGACGACCACGCCCTGGCAGGTGAATACGTACTGGGAACACTATCGTTGGCACAGCGTAAGGCAGTCGAAGCGCGACTCAAAAACGAGCCGGAATTACTCCGGGCTGTGATGGCGTGGGAAGAACGCTTCATGCCCTATACTGCGCTGACTCAGCCAGTAAGGCCTTCTGACTATTTATGGCCACGTATCGAACGCAGCCTTGATGCTTCGCATGACCCAGAACCAGAGAGCGTGATGCCACCGCCACGCCGTCGCTGGGTCAACCACCTGCCGTTTTGGCAGGGGGCCGCCGGTATCGGCATGGCCGCTGCGTTAGTGTTGGGCGTGGTGTTGACCAATGTGTCTACCACGCCCACAACGCCGGAATACATGGTCGTACTGCTGGCTCCGCAAAGTCAGTCCGCCGGCTGGGTGGTGCAGGCGTCAACCCGCCAGGACATCGAGCTGATACCGTTGGGTACCTTTGAAGTACCGGAAGGCAAGGCGCTGGAGTTCTGGACCAAGGCCGACGAATGGCAGGCCCCAGTATCGCTTGGCTTGGTAGAGCCGGGAGAGCCAATTCGCGTGCAGCTAGATAACCTGCCGCCGCTTGAGGACAACCAGCTGTTTGAGCTGACGCTGGAAGAAGAAACCGGCTCACCTACTGGCTTGCCTACTGGCCCTATCCAGTTTATTGGGCGCGCCGTGGAGATTTAGTTGTTTCATTAATAAACACCCGACCTTTGCCGGGTGTTTGCCTGCTGCTTCGCCCATGAAAACTCCCTAATCGATGCCGCTGCGTTCCAGTTCCAGGTTTCAGGCGTTCTCATTCTCATCATAGCGGCTACTTGGCCTTTTCCGGATACCTTTCCGATCCTCGTTATCACCTATCCTGATCGTCCGTTGATCAGCCACGAAGTGAAACCTCAGTTCTTGTCGGCGGTGTTGGCATTGCCCCTTGAGCAGGCTTGGCTACGCTTATTCATACCTGCACTGCCTCATTCTTCCGGGACGCAGAAGTCGTTTATATGGTGGGAATACTTGATGTGAAGAGCCGCCGCTATGTCATATTGCAACAGTGCAACACCATAATAGCGTTAAGGTAACGCTTGAAGGTTTTTTGTAGTAAAATTACACGAAATATTGCGTATAATACCTTTTTTCAGATAGATTTTAGGTAATCTAACAACATTAGATCATCTAATGGTCAACAGGAGCTGAGATGAGCCCGTCACCTGCTTCCCAGGGTGCCCCGTTGGGCGATCCGAATAACGCCATCGACCTAGCGCTGTTTGGCGCGCTGGGCGATTTGGCGATGCGCAAGCTGTTTCCTGCGCTCTACCACCTCGACCGTGAAGGATTAATGCCCGAAAGCACGCGTATTCTGGGGTTGGCACGCCAAGAGTATGAACCCGATGCGTTTCGTCAATTGGTTAGCGGTGCGCTGCAAAAACGGTTAAAAAAGGACGAGCAGGATAAAGAGAGCATGGAGCGCTTTCTAGATCGCCTCGATTACTTGAAGCTGGATTTCACCAGCGTGGAAGGCTTTGATGCCGTTCGACAATGGCGTGAGGGTTCGCCGCGCCCGATGGTGGTCTATCTGTCGGTGGGCGCTAAAATCTACGGCGATATCTGTCGAAACCTTCAGCAAAGCGGCAGCCTGGATGATGCCACGCGCGTCGTGGTGGAAAAGCCGATCGGTTTCGATCTGGCGTCTTCCGAGGAGATTAATGACGCCATTGGCGACGTCTTCCCCGAGTCGCGGGTGTATCGCATCGATCATTACCTGGGCAAAGAAACCGTTCAGAACCTGATTGCATTGCGCTTTGCCAACCCTTTGTTCGGCACCCAGTGGAACCAGAACCATATCTCCCATGTGGAAATCACCGTGGCCGAAAAAGTCGGCATTGAGGGCCGCTGGGGGTATTTCGACGAAGCCGGTCAGCTGCGCGACATGGTGCAGAACCACCTGCTGCAGTTGCTCTGCCTGATTGCCATGGACCCGCCCTCGAATCTGGACGCCGACGCCATTCGCGACGAAAAGGTCAAGGTGCTCAAGGCGCTCAAGCCGTTTACCGGCGAAGCCCTGGGTCGCGATGTGGTGCGCGGCCAGTACACGGCAGGCACCAGCGACGGCCAGCAGGTGCCGGGCTACCTGGAAGAAGAGGGCGCCAACACCGAGAGCCAGACGGAAACCTTTGTGGCGATGAAAACCGAGGTCGCCAACTGGCGCTGGGCGGGCGTGCCGTTCTATCTGCGTACCGGTAAACGCATGCCGGAGAAGCTGTCGCAGATCGTGATCCACTTCCGCCAGCAGCCGCACTATATCTTTGACCCGGATCAGCGCAATATCGCGGCCAACAAGTTGATCATCCGCTTGCAGCCGGAAGAGGGTATCGCGCTCCAGGTATTGACCAAGGACAGCGGCCTGGACAAAGGCATGCGCCTGCGCCCCGGCCCGCTGCATCTGGATTTCAACAACGCCTTCCCCAAATCGCGCATTCCCGATGCCTACGAACGGTTGCTGCTGGAAGTCATGAAAGGCCAGCAGTACCTGTTCGTGCGCCGTGACGAAGTCGAGCACGCCTGGCGCTGGTGCGATCAACTGATTGATGGCTGGAAGGCCCGGGAAACCCCACCGCGGCGTTATCCGGCAGGTTCCTGGGGGCCGGTCGCCTCCATTGCCATGATTACCCAGGATGGTCGCAGCTGGTACGAGGATTATTAACATGAGCGATGCACGCACACAGCTTGCCGAACAGTTGGCCGAGGCCGTTTTTCAAGCCTTGAACGACGACCTGGAACACCAGGAGAACGCCTTGTTGGTGGTCTCCGGCGGCTCGACGCCAGTCCCCTTTTTCAAAGCCCTGGCGGCCAAGCCGCTGCCCTGGGAGCGGGTGGAGATCACGCTGGCGGACGAGCGTTGGGTGGATGCACAGAGTGATGACAGCAACGCTAAATTGGTCCGCGAGCATTTGCTTCAGGGGGCAGCGGCGGCGGCCCATTTTGAACCCTTGACCAGCGACGCAGGCACTCCTGAAGAAGGCGTGCCTGATGTCAGCGAGCGTGCGCTATCGCTTAGCTGGCCGGCAAGCGTGGTGATCCTGGGCATGGGCGGCGACGGCCATACGGCCTCGCTTTTTCCTGACAGCCTGGAGCTTGGCCTGGCGCTCGCCACAGAGGAGCCGCTGGTCGCCGTGCGAACGCCCAGCCAACCGCAGCCACGCATCACGTTTTCGGCAGACCGGCTGCATCAGGCGCGCCGTCACATCTTACATATTACCGGCGACGATAAGCGGGCCGTGTTGGCCAAGGCACTGAGCGGGGACGACATGCGTCAACTGCCCATTCGTGCCTTTCTATCCTGCCCCTTGGCGATTTACTGGGCGCCTTAGCGCCAGGTTTTACAGATAATAATTTGCTTGGAGACTCACGCATGACCATCGATAAACAGCTGCCGTCGACCCGCACCGCAGAGCTGGACAGCATTTGCCTGAAAGCCGAAGTGATCCCGGTGATTACCATCGACCGCTTGGAAGACGCCGTGCCATTGGGCCGTGCCCTGGTCGAAGGTGGCCTGACCGTGCTGGAGATTACCCTGCGGACCGAGTGCGCGCTGGACGCCATCAAGCGCATGAAAGACGCCCTGCCCGGGGCGAGTATCGGCGTAGGCACGGTATTGACCCCTGCCCAGTATCGCCAGGCCGAGCAGGTCGGCGCTGACTTCGTGGTAACCCCAGGAGCGACCGAGGCGCTTTATCGCTACGGCGTGGAAAGCCCGGTGCCGATGCTGCCTGGCGTATCCACCATTTCGGAGCTGATGACCGGCTGGCAGTACGGCTATCGTCGGTTCAAGTTCTTCCCCGCCGAATCCAGCGGTGGCTCAAAAGCGATCAAGGCGTTTGGCGCGCCGATTCCGGAAGCACGCTTCTGCCCGACTGGCGGTATCACGGTGGATAACGCTGAAGAGTACCTCAAGCTGCCGAACGTCATGTGCGTGGGCGGCTCCTGGGTCACGCCCAAGGCGATGGTCGAGGCGGAAGACTGGGACGGCATCCGCGAACTGGCCCGCCAGGCCGCCGAACGCTTCCACCACTAACCTGAATCGCCCCGGACTTGCGCCGGGGCTTTTTTACTCAAGCGTCAGTAACGGATCGGCGAGGCCATGAACGCCTACGTTGGCCTTGAATAACCCGCCTGCCAGCGGCTCTTCGCGGCGCTGTGCGTCGCTGAATCCCTCCTGCGCCGTGGTGATATAGAGCGTTTCAAGGCCAGGGCCTGCAAACGCCGGGCAGGAGGGCTGGCTGACCGGCACATGCACTTCGTTAATCACCTGACCCGCGGTATCGAGCCGCACGACCTTACCCGCGCCCCAGAGGGCAAGCCACAGGCAGCCTTCGCTGTCGATCACCGCGCCGTCCGGGTTGCCTTCAAGCGCCGTGAAGTCCGCCCAGGCAACCGGTTCGCCCACTGGCCAGCCTTGGCTATCCAATGCCCAGCGCATCACGATGCCGGTGGCTGTGTCGGTAAAATACGCCGTGTCACCCATGGGTGAAAAGCAGACGGCATTGGGAATGGTCAGCCCGCTGCGCAGCCGAGTCAGCTCCCCACGATGCAACCGATAGAGGCTGCCCGCTTCGGGTTCGGCGGTCTTGCCCATGGTGGAAAGCCACAGGCTGCCGTGGCGGTCCACGCGGGCATCGTTGCTGCGCGTAACGGGGTTGTCGGCTTCAAAGTCGGCAAAATGCTCAAGGCGTTGCGTGGCCGGATTCAACAGGCTCAGGCTGTGCTCGCCGACCAGCATTAATCGACCATCGTTCAGCGGGGTCGCGAGCGATACCCTTTGCTCAAGCGGGTAATGGCCGTACTCGCCGTTTTCAAGTGACAGCCAGTGGAGGCATTTGCCCAGAATATCGCACCAGTAAAGCCGTCCGCTCCCGGCGTCCCACTGGGGGCCTTCGCCCAGCTCGCAGCGGCAATCCACCGCTAGTTCCGCCATCTTGTTGTGATTCATAAACGATCTCCTGCGGCTTGCCAGGCGTCTACCAGTGCCTGGGCCTGCTTGCCGACTTGCTGGGGCGTTTGCCCCGGTTGGTAAAGCGCGCTGCCCAGGCCTGCGCCATCCACGCCCGCGGCGCGCCAGGCGGCAAAATTGTCGATACCGATACCTCCCACCGCATATAGCAAGGTGTTAAGGGGCAGCACGGCGCGGACAGCCTTCATCCCCTCGATGCCCACCTGTACCGCCGGGAAGAGCTTTAGCCCGGTCGCACCGGCATCCAGGGCATCAAAGGCTTCGGAAGGCGTCACAATGCCTGGCCAACTGGCCATTGAGAGGCGATAGGATTCTTCAATGACGGCAGGGCGGCAGTTGGGCGAGACGGTCAATCGACCGCCTGCAGCATGAACATCACGTACCTGCTCAGCGCTTAATACCGTTCCCGCACCGATCAGCGCCTGGTCGCCAAAGGCGTCCGCCAGGCGCTGGATGCTGGTGAATGGGTCGGGGGAATTAAGCGGCACCTCGATTTGCGTGATGCCCGCATCAAGCAAGGCGCCGCCAACGGCCACCGCATCATCGGGCGTTACCCCACGTAAAATGCCAATTAAAGGCAGTGTCATAGCGCTCTCCTTGTTTAGCTGATGCTTATTACCGGGTGCTTTGGTAGGCGAGGGTCAGTCCGGCCAATACCGCTGTGTCGCCGTCAACGCGCTGGGTGCCGATGTCGAGGGCTTCCAGGGCGAGTGCGTAGCGGTGGTTGAGCGCCTCGTTGCCGATCAGGGTCACGCTTTCCCCTGGCGTCAGCTCGTGGCAGGCACCGGCCAGTTCGAGACCGATCGCCAACCCCGAGAGATGTGCGGCAAGCACGGCACCTCGGGCATCACCGCTCGGCAAGGTATTAGCCAGCAAGTCCTGAGCGCGGACGCCGAATAGCCGCTGGCTGAAGCGTTCGGGCGCCTGATAGCTTGCCTTGACCGCCTGGGTAAACGACTGGAGACAGCCGTCGTGTTGCAGGTCATCCTGCCCTACGGAGTGCTTCAGTACGGATTGATGCGCGAGCAGTTGATACAGCTCGCCGGTCAAGTAGGTCGCAAACTCGGTGACGGCACCATCGGTTAAGCGTGCCCATTTGGCATGGGTGCCGGGCAGGCAGACAAGGCCGTTAAAGCGGTACGAATCGGCCAGAAGGCCCGCTAACTGGGTTTCTTCGCCGCGCATCACATCGTAGAGATGCGTATTGCTCCCGGACTGACTTAATCCAGGCAGCAAGTAAACCTGCAGGCGAGCGTCGGCGAGAGCCGGCATCACCGTGCCACGAGAGAGTTGATCGAGACGCGTGGGCGTCGCCAGATAGGCGGCTTCCTGCCAACCCTGCCGCGCGCCCGCCATACCGCATACCATCACGGGCGTTTGGCCGCTGTCGGGCAACCAGTCGCCGACGATTCCAAGCAGCTCGGCCTCGTACTCGGCGGGGGTCAGCGACAGCATGCCGCGAGGGCTGGAGGCACTCGCCATGACGTGATTCTGGGCATCCATGGCCCAGGCGCGCAGGTTGCTTGACCCCCAGTCCACCGCAATCCACGCTAAAGGATGTGTTAACTCACTCGCGCCCATAGGGCTATCTCCCGGTTAGTCGCTTGGTTTACCACTCGGCAATAGAGCCATCTTCATGGGTCCATACCGGGTTGCGCCAGCGGTGGCCAACGTTGGCGCGCTCTTCAACGAAGGCTTCGTCAATCTCCACACCTAGCCCTGGCCCCTGGGGAATCGCACAGAAGCCGTCTTCAATGCTGAGCGCCGATTTGTCGACCAGATAGTCGAGTACGTCGTTGCCCTGATTGTAGTGAATGCCCATGCTCTGCTCTTGAATAAAGGCATTGTGGCTGACAGCGTCCAACTGTAGCGACGCGGCCAGGGTCAGGGGACCAAGCGGGCAGTGGGGCGCCAGGGCGACATCGTAGGCGGACGCCAAGGCGGCGATTTTAAGCCCCTCGCTGATGCCACCGCAGTGGGAGATATCCGGCTGAATAATGTCGATCATGCCGTCTTTAAGCAGGTCGCGGAATTCAAAGCGGGTATGCAGCCGTTCGCCGGTGGCGAGCGGGTACCCAAGGCCACCGGCAATGTCTTTCAGGCAGGGCAAGTGCTCGGGGGCAACCGGCTCCTCGACGAACATCGGGTGGTAGGGCTCCAGCTCGCGCAGCAGTGCTTTGGCCATGGGGCGGTGCACACGGCCATGAAAATCGATACCAATGCCCACATCCGGGCCGACCGCATTGCGCGCTTCGGCCACCCGGGCGACCGCTTCGTCTACCTTGCGGTGTGAGTCGACGATTTGCAGCTCGGGTGTGCCGTTCATCTTGAAGGCGGTAAAGCCCTTGTCAGCCAGTGCCTTGGCGCCTGCACCCACGTCGCTAGGACGGTCGCCGCCGGTCCAGGCGTACATGCGCATTTTATCGCGCACCGCGCCGCCCAGTAGCTGGTGCACGGGCACACCCAGATCGCGCCCTTTAAGATCCCACAGCGCCTGGTCGATACCCGCAATGGCGCTCATCAAGATTGGCCCGCCGCGGTAAAACCCGGCGCGATACAGCGTGTTCCACAGGTGTTCGATACGGTGCGGGTCCTGGCCAACCAGGTAGTCGGAAAGCTCATGAACGGCAGCCTCGACAGTCGCCGCGCGGCCTTCGATGACCGGCTCGCCCCAGCCGTAGCAGCCTTCGTCGGTTTCGATCTTGAGAAACAGCCAGCGCGGGGGGACTTGCCAGGTTTTCAGTCGGGTAATTTTCATAGGGTCAGATCCTAGTCAGTGGTCGATGGCCGGTTAATTGACGATGCCCAGGTCGATCGCCGTGCGGCGAAGCACTTCCCGCGCGGCGAAAGACGCCGCCTCGGCATCCCGGCGCACAATGGCTTCAAGAACGCGGCGATGCCGTGACAGGCTGTCGTCGAAGGTGTCGGTGCGGTGCTGAGAGCCATGTACCAGGGCCATGATCGAAGGGCGCAACAGGTGTCCCATTTGCCGCCACACCAGGTTGTGGCTGGCCTGGTAGGTGGCATCGTGAAACATGACGTCGTACTCGGCATGCTGGGCGCGAGCGGCGGCTGACTGGGCAGTTTTCTGCATGCCTTCAAAGGCGGCTTCTAGCCGGGCGATATCGGCCGCATCGGCCGCTTCGGCGGCAAGGCCCGCCACGACAGGCTCGGCCGAAAAGCGAAACGCATAGATGGCGCGCGTGAGCTGCGGGTCGAGGTCGGTAAGCCCCGTCATCCATTCGCTCATCAGCGGATCCAGCAGGTGCCAGTCGCTCATTTCGCGGACTTGCGTGCCACGCCCGGCGGTACGGTCTAAAAGACCAGCGGAGGTCAAGCGGGCCAGCGCATTACGCACCTGATTACGGCTCACATCGAAATGCGTGCCGATGTCCATTTCCTTGGGGAAGATGTCACCCGGCTGCCAGTGGCCTGCCAGTAATGCCCTTGCCAGCAGGCGGGCTAATTCATCCGCACCCCCTTTATGGCGGGGAAGGGTCTCCAGCGTCATGGCGGTCACTTATTAACGATAGTGAAGGTATGCTAGTAAATGTCTGACATTTATACAAGTCGGAACTGTACGACCTTTGTCTGCAATGAAGGGCGCCTATCGGTGCGCCCTGGGCAAGTGGCTGTTATTTAGTGAGTGTTATATAGGGAGTGTTATTTAAGGATAGTTGCGCAACGTTTCGATATCGGCGTGGGTGGGCAGCGCTGAGTAGGCGCCGGGACGCGTGACGGCGTGAGCGCCACAGCGGCAGGCGAGGTCCACCGCGCGGGAGAGGAAGTCAATATCCTGGTGCCAGCCTTCCTCGATACCGTGCTTTGACAACTCGGCCAGCAGGCCGCCGATGAACGCATCGCCACCGGCGGTGGTGTCCACGGCGTCAACCCTGGGGGGCGCGATGGTCTGATCGAGACCCGCGCCCTTGAGGGCGACGCTATTGGGACCGTCGGTTACCAGCATGACTTTCACGCCCGCGGCAAGGCGCTCTGCTATCCAGGCGTCTTGGGGGTGATCGCCGCGCAGGTAATCAAGTTCGTCGAGCGATACCTTGACCAGCTCGGCGCTATCCAGCAGTTGCGTCACCAATCCCATATCCGCTTCGCCTTCTGGCCAGAGATTGTGGCGCAGGTTGGCATCAACGCTAACCAGGCAACCTGTGCGTTTCGCCATGGTCGCCATGGCCAGCGTCACGTCGGCGATTTCCGGGTCGGTCAGGCTATTGCTGCACAGGTGAAGAATCGCGGGGTTCTCGAAAACGCCCTGGGGGAGGTGTTCAAGACGGTAGAGCAGGTCGGCGGCAGGTGGGCGGTAAAAGTCAAAGGTACGCTCGCCGTCGCTGTCCCGGGAAACAAACGCCAGCGCCGTACGTGCTTCTTGGGTGAGTACCACGCCCTGGGTGTCCACGCCGTGGTGCTGTAACTCTCGGATGATGAAATGCCCAAAGGTATCTTCACCCACCATGCCCAGAAACTGGCTGGGGACGCCCAGCCTTGCGCAGGCAACCGCCACATTGGCGGGGGCGCCGCCAGCGTAAGGCGTGAAGGTTTCGGGGCCGGATGCGTCACCCAGGCGGCTTGAAAGCATGTCGACGAGGGCTTCGCCAAAGGCAATTATCGGCGTCATCATGGGATCCTTGTGATTATTGGTCAGATGGAGAGGAGATACACCTAAGCGACGCAGTGGCCGCGAGCAGCTTCGAGCAATGCGTACCAATCTTCTCTGGGCAGCGTGTCGGGGCCTTTGAGCATATCGGCAATGCGCTCGGATTTCACGCTACCGACCACCGGCACTGGCCGATGGGGCAGGCGACGCAGCCAGGCAAGCGCCAGAGCGCCTGGGGTGCTGGTGTGTTCCTCGGCGAGCCGCCCAAGCGTGTGATTGACTTCACCTTGCAGTAGCTTGCCGCCCGCGAGCGGCGACCAGGCCATCGGTGCGTGGCCGTCGGCACATAGGTCGTCGAAGCTGCCGTCGAATAGCGGCGTGCTATGGGCAATGGATAGCTCGATTTGATTGGCGCGCAAAGGCTGGTGCATGGCGTTTTGTAATCTGCGCCACTGACTGGGCAGGTGGTTGGAAACGCCAGCAGCGCCAATTTTGCCTGCTTCGATGGCCTTGTCCAGGGCGCGTCCGGTGGCTTCGGCATCCATTAACAGGTCGGGGCGGTGAATCAGAAAGTGATCGATACGCTCGACGCTCAAGCGGTCTAGCGCGTCGTCGATCGCCCGGTTTAGGTAGGCCGGGCTGGCGTTATAGTGCTTCACCTTGCCGTCCCCCGGGGTCGGGTTATCGTTGGCGATACTGGCTTTCGTTACCACGTGAAGCTGTTTGGCAAGCGCGGGGCGCGCGCGCAGTGCCTGACCAAACAGCGTCTCGCCAGCACCCTTGCCGTAGATATCGGCGTGGTCAAACCAGTGCAGGCCCTGCTCGAGTCGTGCCTCTATCCAGTCAGCCAGGTGGTTGGCCTGATGCATCTCGGCGGTTTCGTGGAGACGCATCATGCCAAGGACAAAGGGCACGTCGAAGGTTGGCGCGGGCATAGGGAGGTTCCTGTTGGTGGGCTTAAAACACTTCTTCGTTGTGCAACGCCTCAGCGGCACCCAGCAACCCTGTCCAAGGATGGGTGACCACCCAAACGGGGATGTCGGCGTTATAGGCGCCCATGCGGCCCTTGTTGACAAAGGCCTCGCGCAGTTGGCTTGTCGGCAGCCAGTCAAGAAGGCGTGGCAAGATTCCGCCGCATAGGTAAACGCCACCTCTGGCGCCCATGGTCAGCGTGGCATCGCCACATACATCGCCGAGGATTTTCAGGAACCGTAACAGCGTGGCGGTGGCGATCGAGTCGCCCTCGTTGGCTGCCTGGGTCACCTCCGCGGGGGAGGCGCAGCGGGGTGCCTGATCGTCGAGCGCGCAGTGGGCCTGATAGAGCTCGAGTAAGCCTTGGCCACACAGAATGCGCTCGACGCTAACACGTTGGTGGCGCTGTAAAAACACGTCAAGCAGCGCGCGCTCGGTGTCATCGGTGGGCGCGAAGGTGACGTGGCCACCCTCGGTAGGCAGCGGTATCCAGGCATGCTGGCCGGGGAAGACACCGGCTACGCCAAGCCCCGTGCCGGGGCCAATCACCAGGCGGGTGGAATGTGCCTGGCCGTCACCGGCCTGAACCGCGACGAGGTCATCGGCCGTCACGTGGGGCACGCCCAGGGCCTGAGCAGTAAAATCGTTGATAACCTTGAATAGCGACAGGTTCAGCGTTTCGCGAACCTCGCGCTTCATGAAGTCCCAGTGGTTGTTGGTCATCTTCACCCGCTCGGCGTGAACCGGGCAGGCAAACGCCAGGCATGCCTCGCGAGGGGCGTTGTTACCGGTCGCCCCCACTCGGGTCAGGTAGTCCTGAATCGCCTCAATAACGCCTGGGTAGTCGGCGCAGGGGAGGTTGATAATATCGTGCGGGGTGATGTCGCCTGGCGTCACCAGCGCCAGGCGTGCATTGGTCCCGCCGATATCGCCGATCAAGGCTGGTCGCATCAGGCGTCCTCTTCGAAGATCTGACCTTGCTGGCGGGCGAGATCGTCGGCTTCGAAGCCGCCAAAGACACCTGCGCCTTCCTCGCCGCGCATGGCCAAGTGGCGGAAGCCTGAAAACAACTCGCGACCCAGGCCAACGTGGTAGTGGTCAAGATTGCCGATGGCCAGTTCACGCTGCCCCCAGGTGACAGGGTCTACCTTGGCGTCGAGCGTGCCGGCGTTGGCATCCAGGCGGACGATGTCGCCATCGCGGAGTTTCGCCAGCGGGCCGCCGTCCAGGGCCTCCGGGCTCATGTGAATGGAAGCCGGTACCTTGCCCGATGCGCCCGACATGCGGCCGTCAGTCACCAGCGCCACTTTATAGCCACGATCCTGTAGCACACCCAAGAACGGCGTCAGTTTGTGCAGTTCCGGCATGCCGTTGGCTTTGGGGCCCTGGAAACGGACGACCACGATCACGTCGCGATCCAGGTCGCCGGATTCGAAGGCCGCTTTCATCTCGTTCTGGTCTTCGAAGATCTTCACCGGCGCTTCCACCACGCGGTGCTCTTCGGTAACCGCCGAGACCTTGATCACGCCCCGGCCCAGGTTGCCTTTCATCACCGTCAGGCCGCCGGTGGGCGCAAAGGGCGATGAAACCGGGCGTACAACGTCTTCGTCGAGGCTTTTTTCAGGACCTTCGTGCCAGACGACCTTGCCGTCTTCAAGGAAGGGCTCCTGGGTGTAGGCGGTCAGGTCGGTACCGAACACGGTGGGAATATCGCCATGGAGCAGGCCAGCGCCCAGCAGCTCGCGGAACAGGTAGCTCATGCCGCCTGCTGCCTGGAAGTGGTTGATGTCTGCCTGGCCGTTGGGATACACCTTCATCAGGCTGGGCGTGACCGCGGAAAGGTCGGTGAAATCGTCCCAGTTCAGGGTAATGCCTGCCGCTGCCGCCATGGCGATCAGGTGCATGGTATGGTTCGTGGAACCGCCGGAGGCGAGTAGCCCGACGACGGCATTGACGATAGCACGCTCGTCGATCTGCTTATAGAACGGGCGGTAGTCACCGCCAGGCTCGGTGTTGCGGATCGCCTGCTCGGTCGCGTAGCGGGTCAGGGCTTCGCGCATTTCGGTGCCAGGGTTGACGAACGAAGTGCCCGGCAGGTGCAGGCCCATCACTTCCATCATCAGCTGGTTGGAGTTGGCCGTGCCGTAGAAGGTGCAGGTGCCAGGGCTGTGATAAGACTCGGATTCCGCCTCCAGCAGCGCATCGCGACCCACCTTGCCTTCGGCGTAAAGCTGGCGAATGCGGGCTTTTTCCTTGTTGGGCAGGCCGCTGGGCATGGGGCCTGCCGGCACGAACATCGCGGGCAGGTGGCCGAAGCGTGCGGCACTGATAAACAGCCCGGGGATAATCTTGTCGCACACGCCCAGGTAAAGTGCCGCATCGAACATGTTATGGGAAAGGCCCACGGCGGCGGCCATGGCAATTACATCCCGTGAGAATAGCGACAGCTCCATCCCCGGCTGGCCCTGGGTCACGCCATCGCACATCGCCGGTACGCCACCGGCAAACTGGGCTGTGGACCCCATCGCGCTGGCTGCGGCTTTGATAGTGGCCGGGAAGGTTTCGAATGGCTGGTGGGCCGACAGCATGTCGTTGTAGGCCGAAATGATCCCCAGGTTGGCGCTATTCATCAGCTTGAGGGAATTTTTGTCCTGCGGGTTGCAGGCAGCAAAGCCGTGGGCCAGGTTACCGCAGGAGAGCTCGCCGCGATGCACGCCGCGCTTGTGCTGATCGGCCATGCGGCGCTCATAGAGGGCGCGCCGTTCGGCAGAACGCTCACGTATGCGTTGGGTAACCTCGGCAACGGTGGGATTTAAAGGGGCGTGTGTTGAGCTCGGCATAATTACCTCTGCATGGTAGAGACGGTGAGTCAAACCTGTAGTTATTTTACATTTTTTGGTGGCGATAGGAGAGACTTTACGGCAATAAAATTGCTATTTGTAGTTTTATTACCCTAATTGATGACAACTATCGCTCTGAACAACCGGGGCTAAAGAGGACTGGCTGATCGTGGCGGTCAGTGCCCGCTTGCCAAGTTTAAACCGCAAGTATAGCAGGCCTGCATTTGCTACCATTCCCCCTTCCTTTATGTTGAACGCTTTGGAGCCACCATGCCCCCCGATGTTGCCCCGTCGATGATCGCGCGTATCGTGCCGGTAGACGCTTGCGCAGGTGAACGTGCGCGTGCCTATCTTGATACGCTCACCAAACCGCCGGGCAGCCTTGGAAAGCTAGAAGCGCTCGCGGTTCAGCTAAGCAGCATTACCGGTGAGCTAATGCCCAGGGTAACGCCGCCCGGCGTGCTGGTGTTCGCCGCCGACCACGGTGTGGCGGCAGAAGGCGTGTCGGCGTTTCCCCAGGCCGTGACCGCCCAGATGGTCGCCAACTTCGCCAGCGGTGGGGCGGCAATTAATGTGTTTGCCCGGCAGATTGACGCCCATGTCGAGATCGTGGATGTGGGCGTGGCGTCTAACTTGACGATGCCTGGCGTGACCCACGCCAAGGTGCGTCAGGGTACGGCCAATATGGCACTCGAAAATGCCATGCAACCTGAGGAAGCCCAGGCGGCGATTGAGGTAGGCGTGGCCGCCGTGGAGCGGGCTCGGCAGGCAGGTGCTAAATGCCTCATCGTCGGCGAAATGGGGATTGCCAATACCACCGCCAGTAGCGCCATGCTGGCGGTGTTGGCCGGCACCCCGGTGGCCCAGGCAGTCGGTGCCGGGACGGGTATCAATAGCGTCCAGCAAGCGCATAAGGTGGCGGTAATCGAACGCGCCATTCAGGCACGCCAGGCCGACCCCGATGACCCTTTAGACGTACTTGCGAAACTCGGCGGGCTGGAAATTGCTGCCATGGTGGGTGCTTATTTAGCCGCAGCGGTTCACCGGCTGCCCGCCGTTGTGGATGGCTTTATCGCCACGGTGGCAGCGCTTGTGGCGTGCCGCCTATGCCCGGCGGTGCGAGGTTATCTGGTGTTTGGCCACCGCTCGGAAGAGCCCGGCCACGCCACGGCCCTGGAGGCACTTGACGCCCAACCGCTGCTGGCGCTGGGCATGCGGCTGGGTGAAGGCAGTGGCGCGGCGCTGGCATTCCCGCTGCTCCAGGCGGCTGCCGGAATGCTCAATGAGATGGCGACCTTCGCCGATGCAGGCGTTAGCGACAACAACTCCCAATGATGCCGTTCAGCGACTATTTTCCGGCCATGCTGGTTTGGGTGACCGTGGCGATCGTAATTGACCTGATCGTCGGTGATCCGCGATCGCTGCCGCACCCCGTGGTGATCATCGGCCGAGCCATCAGTGCGCTGGAAAAACGTTGGAACCAGGGCGCCGCCAAGCGTCGATGGCGGTTGGGGTTTTTACTCACCGCCGTTATCGTGCTGGGGACCTTTGGCGTTGCGTGGCTGGTGCTGGCACTGTTGAGCGCGCTGCACCCATGGCTTGGCGTTGTCGCCGAGATAGGGCTGTTAGCCACGACGCTGGCGATTAAAGGGCTGGCGGAGGCAGGGCGTGCCATTGCCGTTCCGCTTGCCAAAGGCGATTTGCCTGCTGCTCGGCAAGCGCTGGCCATGATAGTGGGGCGCGATACTCAGGGCCTGGATGAAGCCGGGATCACCCGCGGGGCGGTGGAAACCGTGGCGGAAAATACCGTCGATGGCATTACCGCACCGCTGTTTTTTGCCCTGATCGGCGGTGCCCCCCTGGCGCTGGCGTACAAGGCGGTGAATACTCTGGATTCGATGGTCGGTTACCGCAACGCACGCTATAACGAGTTTGGCTACGCCTCGGCCAAGCTGGATGACGTGGCCAACTGGCTGCCAGCACGCTTGACGGCCTTGTGTCTGTGGCTTGCAGGGCTGTTGCTCAGCGTTTCAGGCGTTTCAGGCGTTTCAGGCGTTTCAGGCGTTTTACGGTTGCGCTGGCGGGGCGCGTTGCGTGACACCTGCCGCGAGGCGCCCCGCCACCCAAGCCCCAACGCCGGCTGGCCGGAAGCCATGGTGGCATGTTTGCTCGGCGTTCAGTTAGGGGGCACTAATTTCTATCAGGGTGTTGCCTCTCATCGTGCGACGCTGGGCGAGCCGTTGGAGGCGCTGCACGTCGCCCATATCGACGCAACGATTCGCTTGATGCACGGTGGCTGGATGCTGTTTATGTGGCTGTCAGCTGTCTTGATGGTTGGGCTGAGTTTGATTCTTCCGAGGCTTTTATGAGCATACCCGAATGGCCCAGCCACGGCGGGCAGTCCGAGGCGTTATTAGCACACTTCGGCTTGCCACCAGGGCACCGGCTGTACGACTTTAGCGCCAATCTGAATCCCTTGGGGCCTCCCGCCTGGGTACGCGACTGTTTGACACAACAGCTGGCTGGCCTTGAGCACTACCCGGCGCCGGACTATTCCGCTGCCCGTGATGCCATCGCCAGCCATCACCAGCTTCAGCCCGAACAGGTGCTGCTGACCAACGGTGGCGCTGAGGCGATTTTTCTTGCCGCCGCGCTACACGCTTGGCAGCGGGCGGCGATTATGACGCCAAGCTTTGGCGAGTACGCCCGAGCGTGTTGCGCCCATCGGCTTTCAGTCACTGAGATCGTACTACCCGCACCGCACTTTGCCCTGGATCTTGATGCGCTGTTGGCAGCACTTAATGGTATCGATGTGCTGTTTCTATGTCGGCCCAATAACCCCACGGCGACGCTTATCGATACATCAGTCATGGAGACATTGCTGGATTACACGGCTTGGACGGGCTGCCGAGTGGTGGTGGACGAGGCCTTTGTGGATATGGTCGGCGATACGCATGATGCAGTGTCGCTGGTACCGCTGCTGGATCGCTACCCGCATCTGATGCTGCTGCGCTCAATGACCAAGTTTTATACGCTGCCAGGGCTACGGCTAGGCTATATGCTGGCGGATACGGCCACGATTCAAGCAGCACAGACCCACCAGCCGCCCTGGAGCGTGAATCACCTGGCAGCGGAGCTGGTAGCGCCGTTGCTGGCGGACGGCGCCTTCACCCGGCGCACCCAACGCTGGTTAGCCAGCGAGCGTCCATGTATGACCCAAGCGCTTAGCGAGCTGGGGCTGGACGTGGTACCCAGCCAGGCCTGCTTTTTCCTTACCCGCCCGGGTACCGAGCAGCGCGCCGCAGGCATCTCCAGCGATGTGCTATTTGAGCGACTGCTACACGAAGGCATGCTGGTGCGCCATACCCACAATTTTGCCGGGCTCGATGGCGACTGGCTCCGTGTGGCCCTGCGCGACAAGCCTGACAATCAGCGGTTATTGAATGTATTAAAAAAGGTACTGCATGATTGTCTTCGTTAGCGGCGGGGCGCGTTCCGGCAAAAGCGACATCGCCGAGCAGCGGGTGCTGGACGTGGCAGCCAGTTCAACCTGTTACTATCTAGCTACCGCAGACGTATATGACGACGAGATGGCCGCGCGTGTTGCTCGTCATCGGCAATCCAGGGGCGCGCAGTGGCTGACGTTGGAAGCGCCGTTGGCCATTGATCGAGCACTGCAAAAAGTGCCTGATGGCAGCAGCGTGCTTTTGGACTGCCTGACCCTCTGGGCCAGTCAGGTACTGTATGCCAGTGAGCTTAGCGAAGACGAAGGCTTGGCGTTACTGGCAGACGCCCTCGCAGATGCCC
This sequence comes from Halomonas sp. A40-4, assembly GCF_015767635.1. Lineage (GTDB taxonomy): Bacteria > Pseudomonadota > Gammaproteobacteria > Pseudomonadales > Halomonadaceae > Vreelandella > Vreelandella janggokensis. The sequence continues at coordinate 1,593,232 of NZ_CP065230.1, forward strand.
AGGCGCGCCGCGTGCATCTAGTGATTGTCTCTAACGATATCAACGAAACGTTACCGCCCAGCGATGTCGAGACCTGGCGCTACCTGGCCTTTCTTCAGCGTGCCCACCGCAGCGTGGCGGCAGAGGCGGGTTCGGTGCTGGAAGTGGTCGCGGGCTGTGCCATCGAGTGGAAAAACGACGGGAAGTTGATGTGAAAGAAAGTACTGTAAAAGAACACGCGGTGAAAAACGTTCTGTTCGGTCTCTTGCTCGCACTGCAGTTTTTGACCCGAATCCCGATCCCTGTCGCTTGCCCCTGGACGCCTGCAACCCGGCGCTGGGCGGTGCGTGCCTATCCTCTGGTCGGCTTGCTCATCGGCAGCGTGTTGGTGCTGGTGGCATTCGCCATGCAAAACGTCCCCACGCCTATGACCGCGCTGGCGCTGCTTAGCCTTTGGGTCGCGCTTTCCGGTGGGCTGCACCTGGATGGCGTCATGGACATCGCCGATGCGCTGGGCAGCAATCAACCCTTGGAACGCCGCTGGGCAATCATGAAGGACCCGCAAATCGGCAGTTTCGGCATGCTGGCGCTGGTGTTTCTACTTGCCTGGAAGGGCGTTCTACTGTGGGCATTACTTACCTATCAAGCGCCGCTCTGGTGGCTGCTGGTGGTGCCCGCGCTCGGGCGCTGGGCAGGTGTGGCATTGCTGGTGCTGACCCCTTGCGCCCAGCCTAAGGGCTTGGCCTGGAGCTGGCAGCAGTCGCTTAGCGGCCAGGATGTGGCGCTGGCGCTGGTACCGCTGGCGGTGATAGCCCTGCTGGCACCCACACTGGTGGTGATGCTGCTGACGGCCTGCGTTTTTGTGGGACTTATGCGCTGGCTTATGCAGCGCCTGTTTAATGGCATCAACGGTGACATGGTCGGTGCCACCATCGAAGGAGGAGAGCTTTGGTTACTGATCTTAGTGTGGAGCTGGTGGCAGTTCGCCACGGTATCACCGCCTGGAATCTAGAGCGCCGTTACCAGGGCCAGCGCGATATTGCGCTGCTGTTTCCTGAGGCTGAAGAGGGCTTGATCGCACTGCGCGACGCAATGGTGGATGAGCGTTTTGATGCCATTTACTCAAGCGACTTGAACCGCTGCCAACAGACGCTTGAGTGGATCCAGGCGGCAAAAGAGGGCGTGCCGGTTGCGCTGGAGCCGCGTCTGCGCGAACTCGATTTTGGCGACTATGAAGGCAAGGTCTACGACGAACTAAAAGATTTGCCCCATTACCGCGCCTGGATCGACAGCGTCGGCGAGCTGCAAATCCCTGGCGGTGAATCCGCCGCCCAACTGCGCACACGCCTGGAGGCCTGGTTGCATGATGTCGCCGTGAATGCCCGGCAGGGCGGCCAGCGAAAGATTCTAGCGGTCACTCATGGTGGTGTGATTCGCGAACTGCGCCGTCGTTTTGAAACCCTTCACTTCTGGGATGGCTCAGTGAGTCAGGCCCAGGGCAGGCGCTGGACACTCACTTATCAAACCGATGCGAATGGCAAAGGAGATTGGCAATGCAGCTCTTCATCGGCGGTGCCTGCGCTGGTAAACGCGACGCCGTAACGGCTCGCTTTCCCGACGCCGTATGGCATCGCCTCGCACCGGGAAAGCGGCTGGAAGAGTGCCAGCAAGCCCTGGTTGCCGACACCCCGCTGGTGATAACCGGTGTGCTCGAGTGGCTCGAAGCCGCTTTAGCAAACGCGGAAAACGATGCACTGCGCCAACAGTGGCAGGGCGATATGACACGGCTCTGCCAGCGTGCTGGCGAGCTAAAGGCGCCGCTGATCATTATTGCCAATGACGTTGGCCGGGGTATTGTGCCCATGCAACCCAAGCAGCGCCGCCTGCGCGACCTCAATGGCTGGTTCACTCAAGACGCCACCGCCCAGGCAGACAAGGTTTGGTACGTACGGCATGGATTGGTGCAGTTGATCAAGTAGTTATCCCGGCTTTTATCACGCTAATTCGGGCGAATTCTTGCCCATTTTGTAAGCTATTTCTTACACGGTGTAAGAGATCGCTGTGACGTGCCCTGCAAGGGTTGCGCTTCGCTTCCGGCTCGCTATTCTGACCGTTTTCATTAGCGATTGATGGTCCAGGGAGCGGCATTATGTCGGAAAGGACGGGGGCGAACAAAACAGGCCTGCAATTCACCCTAGCGCTACCGGGGGTGGATGATATCGCGGTGATCGACTTCACCCATCGCGAAGCACTCTCCCAGCCTTTCGAGCTGGCGCTCAACCTGGCCAGCCGCGACGGCAGCCTGGATGCCGCCGACCTCCTGGATCGTGAAGCCACCCTGACTATCTGGCAGGACGGCGAACCGCTACGCCGGGTGCACGGTATCGTCAGCGAATTTGGCCGCGGCGACCGCGGCCACCGGCGTACCTTCTACTCCCTGGTACTGCGCCCGGCGCTCTGGCGGCTCTCGCTGCGCCAGAACTCGCGCATCTTTCAGAAGGTCGACCCGCTCACCATTATCAATACCCTATGCGATGAGCGAGGCATCCGGGATGTAGCCTTTGCGGTCACTCGCGAGCTCCCCGAGCGCGAGTACTGCGTGCAGTACCGCGAGACCGACCTTGCCTTTATCGAGCGCCTGGCCGCCGAAGAAGGGCTGTTTTACTTTCATGAGTTCGAGGAGAGTGCCAACGGCGCCCATCGGCTGGTGTTTGCCGATGATCCGCAGGTACTGACCCATCTCGGCGAGCGCACGTACCACAGCCGTGCCGGGGGCACTGCGCCCACGCGCCATGTACGCAAGCTCAGCCATACCGCCCGGGTAGCGAGTTCGTCCGCCACGCTGAAAGACTACAGCTTCAAGAACCCGGCCTACGCGCAACTTCACGACCATCTGGGCCGCGACGTCGAGCAGCACGGCCAGCAGGTGGATTACGAGCACTACGACTACCCCGGCCGCTACAAGCAGGACGCTTCCGGCGAGCCGTTTACCCGCATTCGACTGGAACAGCTGCGCCGTGAGGCGATTACTGCCAGCGCCGAAAGCGACCTGCCCGAGCTCGCCCCCGGCCTGCGCTTCACGCTGACCGACCACGACAGCGACAGCCTCAACCGCGACTGGCAGGCCATTAGCGTTACTCACCACGGCGAGCAACCCCAGGCGTTGGAAGAGGACGGCATCACCCAGGGTGATGCAAACGGTATGACCCGCTACCACAATCAGGTCACGCTGATCCCCGGCGATGCCCCCTGGCGGGCCACGCCAAATCCCAAGCCCCGTGTCGACGGCCCCCAGGTCGCCTTTGTGGTCGGCCCCGAGGGCGAAGAGATTCACTGCGACGAACACGGCCGGGTCAAGGTCCAGTTCCCCTGGGACCGCTACGCCGAGCCGAATGAAACGGCCAGCTGCTGGGTGCGGGTTGCCCAGGGCTGGGCGGGCGGCGGCTATGGCAGCATCGCCATGCCGCGCATCGGCCATGAGGTGATTGTTTCGTTTCTGGAAGGCGACCCGGATCAGCCGCTGGTCACCGGTCGTACTTATCACGCCGTCAACACCGCGCCGTACCCGCTGCCGGAACACATGACTCGCACGGTGCTGCGCACCCAAAGCCACAAGGCAGAAGGCTTCAACGAGCTGCGCTTTGAAGACGAAGCGGGCGAAGAGCAAATCTGGCTCCATGCCCAGAAAGACCTGGAGCTGCTGACGCTCAACGACCGTATTGAAGAGACCCGCAACGACAGCTTCTTGAAGGTCAATAACGACCGCATCAGCGAGGTCGACAACGACGATCACCACACGGTGCACGGCAACCGTTTCGAGCATACCGAAGGCCAGCAGCACCTGACGGTACAAGGCACCCTGCATATCAACGCAGGCCAGGCCTGGCTTAGTGAAAGCGGCCGGGAACTGCATATCAAGGCAGGTCACAAAGTGGTGCTTGAGGCGGGTGACGAATTAACCCTGAACGCTGGCGGCAGCTTTCTCAAGCTGGATGGCAGCGGCGTCACCGTGGTGGGCCCCAAGGTGCGCGTCAACGCAGGCGGCAGCCCCAGCAGTGGCAGCGGGCAGGCGGTGGAAGGCCCGCTGCTGCCAGGGCATGCGGTGGCGGAAGCGCATGAGGTCATACCGCCCGTCACCCATGAGGCGCTGCTGGAAGCTTCAGCACAGGAGGCTAGCATCGTCCAACTATGCCAAAAGCAGACCGATGGCAGTTGCCCACTGTCTGACTGTCCATGCCGGGGTAGGGCGAGTTAATGCGTTATGCAGTGAATCTTCCAGAGCAAAGAGAACGGCGCTACTGGTTGATCGATACGGCCAGCCTTCCCGAAGGTGAGGTGTTGCGTCGCTTCTATAGCGTAGTGGACCAGCCCATGTTTCGCTGGCTTTACGACGGCACGGCCTATCACGGCGTGCGAGAAAGCGGCCCCGTGCTGTTGGATATCACACACAATGCCAAGGTGTGGCAGCAATGCAGTGCAGACTGGATGCCGTATGCCGCATCGGTGGTCATCGACACGCCTGCCTCTCTGGATGACCTGCAACAGCGCCTGGCCGCCTGTTTGACCATCGACACGTCTGGCAGCGGGATGGGGCTGCTGCGCTTTCACGAGCCAGCCGTCTTGCACCTCTTGCTGGGTGAGGAACAACTCGATCAGACAGACCGCCTTGTCCTGATGGGGGAGGACACTTGCTGGTCGTGGCCGCTTTGCCTGAGTCAGGAAAACATCGTCCATGAACGCTATTTCTCGGCGGGCGGTAACAACTGGCCAGACGGTAAGCCGCTACGATTGGCGCCGGAGACTCAGCAGCGTCTGCAAGGCTTGAGGCAGTTTTCCCGGCTGATGCCCTTACTGGGAGACGCCGTCCACCGTTTCGACCTGCTGCAAAAAGAAGACGACTGCATCACCTCTCTATGGTGGGCGCTGGAGCACTACTGGCACGACACCTGGCAACTCAATCTGTCACGCAAGCAAGCGGTGGAAAACGCGCAAGGCAAGCTGATAGCGAGTGACGCATTTGAACACTTCATCGAGTCCCTTTCTCTCGATGCAATGACATGACAAAGGACACGGGAATGTCACAGAACCATGCGTGCAGCCCCAAGGCGATCTACGTGGAAATCACCGGTCGTCATACGGATAACGACCAGAATGAATACTGGCTTTATCAGGGTGACGCCGCCGAAGAATGCCTGGCAGAGGGAGATGCTTCGGAAGGCCGTTACGGGCCGATTGTCGAGACCCAGCAAACGTACTTAGAAGAAGAGTTGGCAAACTATCGCTTGGTACAAAAGATAGGCGATATTGAAGTGCCGCTACTGCAGGTGGAAGAGGTATCTAAATGCGGCCTGATTCCCAAGCAACGCGCCTTCCAGCACAACCTGATGGTCTCGACCTTGCCCATGCTGTACATCGATCATCAGGAGCTGGCGGCAGGGCCATGCCGTGGCGGCTTCATCTACGTGTTTCTCGACAACCGACTGATCAGGGAGTTGGTGGTATCCGGCGAGCCGAACCAAGCGCCGCGGTTCACCGATAGCGACATCGCGACGTACCGGCAACAGGGTGACGTTTCCACCGTTCGCGAATTCACCGGTCCCGCTCTGGCACAGCTCCATTTGCCCCTCAAGCTCAACGGCGAAGCAGCCAATGTGCGCCTGGCTTTCTCTGATCACCCCTGGCCCTGGGCGCATATCGAACAGTTGGAAGCCAACCCAGCGTTGATCAACCAACGCTGCCAACCGCTTGCCCTCAATGAATCGTCAGTGAGTGCCATGCTGCAGGGCGACATGCGCAACATGTACACCCATAGCGTGGAGGTCGGCCGTGACGAGTGCGCTGGCAAGGCCGCCCTGGACTGGCTGCCGTCCATGCGCCCACGCGATGCGGTATATGAGCAAGCATGGGGTAGCCCAAGAGACTATATTGAAGACCCGACTGCAGAAGGCTGGAGCGCATTAATCGACCAGCTTGAGTCAGAACGTGCCTTTTTCGATTCCGAAGAGGAAGACGCAACGCTCCCGGATATCGATATGGCGAAAAGGCAGCGTAACTTCTCGCCAGGGCTGCGTGGCACCCTGTTACAACAGTGGTGCAACCCCCTAAGGCCTAATGATGAACAGGCTGAAGAATCAGAGTTAGCGCTTATAAAGGCGCCTACCGCCACAGAGGATTGTTTTGCAACGCTACGCGATCAGCAGCTCTGCTGTCTCTTTCTGCGTGATCCTAAGCAGACAGTAGAACACCTGATGGCCGATATCCAAGCCACGACCGAATTGCTGATGGTGCTGGCGGAGAGCATGAAGTACCACCCTCATGGCGCCTCGGCAGAACTGATACATGCTAACTGTTTTATGGCCGAAGGACCGGATGGTGAAAGCAACCCCCGCTACCTGGATGAGTGGTTTGACCGTAAGCTTGACCGTGGTCGGGAAAGCCTGTTTTGTCGGCTAGTCAAAATGGAAGAGCGCCGCCTTGCGCGATTAAGGCGCGATCAGGCCCTTACAGCCCTTGCCGAATTGCTGAATGACGTCTCGCCAGGGGCGCTTGCACATGCTCTGCATGATGCCATGCTTTTCGATGACATCAATCTGCTCGAACCCTATGTCATCCTGGCTCGAAGTATCGATATGTTGCTGAATGGGTTACGGCCCTTTGACCCCAAGGGCACCACAGAGGAACTTGCTGACTACCACTCCCCGGAGCGGTGTCGAGCTACTCTTGATGCCCTCTATGAGGGTAAGCACCCTGTCTCAACGTTCTTCTTCCAAGGGAAGCTGTGCGATGTAAATAACAGCTGGGGTGAAGCTTATGAAAGAGACTTGGATCGAATCACCCAGGCATCGCAGCAAATACTTTCTCAGGAAGCCAACGCGGCTACGATGACGGCAGATGACCTGCTGGCCCTGCAGAACCAGCTTGTCGAAGAAACAAACCCCACGGCGGATGTTATGCGCCGTGTGCTTAATGGCTCCGACGCGATTGTCATTAATACACTGCCTCCGCTGATGGCCGCGATTCCCTGGCTCAAACTGGGCCAGTCCATGTCTGTGGATATCGCTTCGGACTATGCTGATCTAAAAGGCGCCTTGGGAGGCGGCTTGCCGATCAAAGCCGAACTAAAGGGCGGCGGGATTGTATGGATTGCTCCGCGCGAGTTCAAAACCGTCACCGAAGAAATGGCCCAAGCCAGTGCAGCTCTAAAGGCCACTGCCACCACCAATGCTCTTGGGGGCAATCACACCTCGTCGTCCCCTTCACAAACCGTTCGTGTCACTGGTCGGGAGACAACCGAATGGCGTTTTAATATGGCGCGGACAGGCTATACAGCGTTTTGGGCAGTTTTGGTGGTACTAGAAACTGCCAACTTATCAAATAGTAGTGGTGATCTCATCACTGATCCAAGCTTGGAGAGTTTTGCAAAATTCGGTAGCGCATCGGCCGACGCTTTTTTGCTTAGCGCACAAGGATTGAAGCTTGCAAATAGTAAATGGGGTTGGGCAGTCAAGACCAACAACTTTCTAGATACTTCCTATGTCAGATCTGGCGCTTGGCAAGAAGCCATGGCCGATGCGGGAAAATACCGTGGTTTAGCGACATTAGGGGCCGGTTTGTTGACTACCATGCTTGTGGCCAATGATGCTTATCAACTGGCCCAGCGTGGTGAGCAGCGAGCTGCACGATTGACCGCCGCTCAGGCCGCCGCTATAGGCGTGGCGACCGTTTATGGCTCTGGTTTCGGTACAGCTGCCAGTCGTGTATCCGAGGCTAGATTATTACCTTATCATCTTGCTAACCGAGTATTGGGCTGGGTGGGTACACCAAGACCAGTGCCCATCACCGTGATTAGCCTGGCGGCCTCTGTTTTCTTTCAGTACCTGGCTACGAATAACCGTGATGATGGCTTCTCTCTTTGGGTGCATTACGGCCCCTTCGGCAGCCGTCGCGATGAACTGGAATCGCGCTTGGCCCAGCTCGCCGCCCAAGAGGATGATCAGGATTCAGCCGCCATTCATGATTACCTGGTACAGCTAAAAGGGGCCAGCCCCCACCAAGCCTATCTTTACCTACTGCAGGGGCTGCATGACACTTATGCTGAACTTGTCTCTCCTCGAGCGTTAGCTGAGCGATCTCCGCGCTTCGCAGATTGTGATATCGCGGTCAAATTCAGCTGCGCCGGGTTACGCTATGGTGAGTTCCAGCTTCCCCCTCTAGGCGTCAGCGCGGACTATTTGGCGCCGGTGCCTGATATGGGCTTCACTTATCAGTATTACCCGGTCGTCAAGGGGCAGCGCTTGGTGGCCTCTGCGGAGGCAGAAGACCCTGAAGATAAAGCTATCCGTTATCTGGGAATTTCCTTGCCCCGCGAATGGCAGCGCATGGGTATTCCCAGCTCGCACTTAGGTGTAGACCCACGCTGGTTGCGCAATAGCCGTGGCCGTTTTCAGCATGAGCCCGATTACACGCAGGAATATCATCAGAAAGCCAGTCTAGTGCGTCTGTATCTTGATGACCTAACGGGGCAGGGCTCCATTCAGTTCTGGGATCGGGCTAGCAGAACCTATCAACCCATTGAGGACGAAATGACCTTCACTACGCACCCAGCGTCGTTGACCTGGGTATGGAATCAGCAGGGAGGCCGTCGATGAGCTTGCAAGACGAAGCGCTAACACCAGCGGGAGGAGGCTACGACGAAACTGCTTACCGCGCCGATGCTATTCCCGAACAGAGCTATGCCCCTCAAAACGAGATGCTGCGCGGACGCATTTTGGAAACTCGCCTTCCCTGGGGCAGTTATCTAGGTGTCAACCCGACTACCTATCAGTATTCGGAAAGCTGGTTTCGGGAGTATCAATATATCGGCGACAACTATCATGACTATACCATGATAAACGAGCATCGCTGGTCAAAGAGGGTTGATGAAAACATAGGCATTCTTTATCGCCTGTTACGCTTTATCTTTGTTATCTACTCCCATGGTTTTAGCTTTATTCGAACAGGTGGAGGTGTGGGCGGAGGGGTGATATTTACAGGCATCGCAGTCTTCACCTTTTTAGTAGGCACGATAGGGCAGTTCTTTGTGGAAGAACCTCAATTCCCGTTTGTGCTTTTTGGAGTTCCGATAGCTGTTGCTACATTTTGTGGTGTCGCTACTCTTCTTCTGAAGCTTTGGGAAAAGCATGAGTTGAAATTCTACAAAGGTAACCGTAATTGGTCAGATGACTATGCTTTTTGTCGACGCACCGGCATGGTCATGACCTCTCGAGGTGATTTCCCCTTCTATGAGTTTGATCCCTATATCGAAATGCGGGTAGGCACCCAAGGGTCACAGTTTCACTCGTTCAAAGTAATCCACCGCTACCCCCACCGTAGCCCTGACCCGCTTACCAATAACCCACTTGAATTTAGCTTTGCTGTGGATGGCAGTATCGCTCAGCTATACGCCGTCTGGGATATGCTGCAGCGTTATATGGATGTCTCTCAGCCGCTGCCGGATGTACCTGAATTAGAACCCTTTCGTCACCTCGACCCGACCACCAAGGCCTACGACGAAGCGGGTAAGCGTGGTCGTCCCGCTACCTACTGGCGTGATTTATATGCCCATAGCAGCGAGGAGGAACTCAAGGCATTGCGCGAAGCGCATCGCGCCGAGGTGGATGGTGCCCACTGGGGCGGCCGCCCAGACCTGATGGAACTCTCCGTGCCCAACTACCGCGAAACTCGCAAGGGCGAGCCGGAGGACGTCAACGACTTTGGGCGCTTTCCTTGGAAGGCAGGAAAGTTCTCTGATCGGCCAGAAGCGACCCAGTCCGTGGATTCACATGATCAGCAGCAGAACGACGAAAACCGACGCTGATAGCTAATTCGGCAAACATCCATTGGTTATCCGTCCGGGAAGGCAGCAATTGCCTTCCTTGGCGGTAGCGTGCGTAGTCGGCCCCTTATTGACTGAGGACGAAATGACCTTCACAACGCAACCCTCGTCGTTGACCTGGGTATGGACCCAGCCGGGAGGCCGCCGATGAGTTTGCAAAACGAATCGCTAACACCAGCGGAAGGCTACGCCGAGACCGCATTCCAGGCCGACGCCATTCCCCGCCAGGAACCACCGCCAGCAAAAAGCACTTGGAAAAAACTGGGCAGCAATTTAGATGTGGCCCGGCTACCTTGGGGAAATTATATTGGCGTGAATCCCACCCTATATGAGTACGACAATGAGTGGTTTGAGGATTACCAGTATATGAAGGAGGATTATCTAGCCTATGCCATGATTAATGAGTCGCGCTGGTCAAAGTTTGTCGATGAAAATATCAGCTTGCTTTATCGTTTCTTGCGATTTTGGTTTGTGGTCATCTCCCACGGGTTTAGTTTTATAGGTGGGGGGGGTATTTTATTGTTGGACTTACTGTTGTGGCTTCATTGTTGATTGCAGTGCCACAAATTTTTTCTGAGAATCCTGAGCTATCAGTTAACTTATTGATCATTCCAGCATGGACTATCGCTTTCTGCGGAGCAGCTACCATACTGCGAAGACTTTATGAGACATACAGCATTCGCTTTTACAAAAGCAATAAAAACTGGTCTGACGATATCGCTTTTTGTCGGCGCACGGGTATGGTGAAGACCTTCCGTGGGGAGTTCCCTTTTTATGAGTTCGATGCCTTTATCGAAATGCGCGCGGATATGAAGGGTAATCAGTTCCATAGCCTCAAGGTGCGTCATCGCTATCCACAGCACAGCAAAGACGAGCGCAACGGTCTACCGCTTGACTTCGATTTCCCGGCCGACGGGAGCATTGCCCAGCTGTATGCCATGTGGGACATGCTGGGCCGCTATATGGACGTTAGCCAACCGCTGCCGGATATCCCCCGCTTGGAGCCATTCCGTCATCTCGACCCGACCACTAAGGCCTTTGATGAGGCGGGTAAGCGTGGGCGTCCGGCGACCTACTGGCGTGATCTCTACGCCAAGGCCAGCGAGCAGGAACTGAAACAACTCCGCGAAGAGCACCGAAAGGTGGTCGACGCCGCGCCCTGGGGCAGCCGCCCGGACTTGATGGCCCAATCCGTGCCCGGCTATGGCGACAGCTATACCGCTGAGCCCGAAGACGTCAACGCCTACGGCCGTTTTCCCAACAAGGCGGACCGCTTTGTCGAGCGCGCTGAAGCAAAAGAAGCATCCCAGCAGAACAAGCGCGACAGCCATTAACGACACCACAGCAAGCGTTATCAATACGTTCTTTCGGAAGGCCGCTGGCGGCCTTCCCATGGCGGTAGCGTGGCTAAACGGGTATGGAACAAACAAGGAGCTGGAGTATGAGCCTGACGGAACAGCCACAAGATCACTATGCCGAGACCGTCTTCCAGGCTGACGCCATTCCACGCCAGGCACCACCGCCAGAAAAAAGCGTTTGGGGGAAACTGGGAAGTAACTTTGACGTCGCGCGGCTACCTTGGGGGCACTATGTCGGCATTAATCCCTCGGAGTTCGAATATGAATATTCCGGAGGATGGTATCGTGACTACGAGTATATGGGAGAGCAGGATTTCCATGACTTTAATCATATTAACGAATTGCGTTGGTCGAAGTTCGTCGATGAAGATATCAGCCTGATCTATCGTTTTTTTCGATTCTGGTTTGTTATTGTCAGTCATGGTTTTAGTTTTATTGGACCTGGAGGAGGAAAGGGGGGAGGGTGGTTTTTTTCAGCCATTGCTATGGTACTGCTCGTGCTTCTCCTGGTTTTGGAGGTTTTTGATCCAAGTGAAAAATTTCCTTTCGGCGCACTAGCTGTTCCTTTGTCAGTTTTTGCACTCTGTGGTGTGGCGACTGTATTTAAAACTCTGTTTGAGAAACATAGTATTCGTTTCTACAAGAGTAACCAGAACTGGTCGGATGATGTTGCTTTCTGTCGTCGTTCCGGCCTGGTCAAGAGCTTTCAGGGGAATTTTCCATTCTACGAGTTCGATGCCTTTATCGAAATGAGCGCGGACATGAAGGGCAATCAGCGTCACACCCTTAAGGTGCGTCATCGCTATCCGCAATTCAGCAAGGACAAACACAGCGGCTTGCCGTTGGAGTTCACCTTCCCCACCGATACCGGCAGTATCGCCGAGCGCTATGCCATGTGGGACATGCTGGGCCGCTATATGGACGTCAGCCAGCCACTACCTGATATTCCTCGACTAGAGCCCTTTCGTCATCTCGACCCCACCACAAAGGCCTTTGATGAGGAGGGTAAGCGCGGTCGACCGGCGACCTACTGGCGTGACCTCTACGCGAATGCCAGCGAGAAGGAACTGAAACAATGGCGCGAGGAGCACCGAAAGGTGGTCGATGCCGCGCCCTGGGGCAGCCGCCCGGACCTAATGGCCCAATCTGTGCCCGGCTATGGCGACAGCTATACCGCAGAACCCGAAGACGTTAACGCCTACGGCCGCTTCCCCAACAAGGCGGACCGCTTTGTTGAGCGCGCTGATGCAAAAGACTCAACTGCGCAGAACAAGCCTGACAATCATTAACGACGTCGCATTAACTACGATTCCGCCAGCGCTGCCCGCCAACCATCACCAGGTGCAGCGGCAGGTAGACGGCTACCGGCCATATCAGCGCCAGTAGGAACAGATAAAGCACTGGGTCGAGGCTGTCTTGAGGTTGGCCAAAGGGCCCGTGTACCCAGTTGATATTACGGTCTGGGTCGGTGAGCAAGTAGGACAACGGCACCACGATCCAGGTCAGCAGGGTCTGCCACAGCAGGGCGCGGCGCGCGTAGCCCAGTTTCGCCACGCCGATGCCTGCCACCAGCGGGAGTACAACGTGATAAAGCGACATGGCCCGCGTCATGGGTGGGTGCTCGGGGTTGAACATGTACTCGGTGCCACCGATGGGGTGTACGCCGGTGAACGCCGCCGTCGCGACGTCAAACGTCCAGAGGCTACCGACCAGCGCCACTGCCAGCCACTGCATCGACATCAGGGTACGGTGCTCCGTCCAAAGCGCCACCAGCAACAGGAAGTTTGCCACGTTGCACAGCCAGAAGAAATTCTGGGGGCCCAGCAGCACTGCATAGCTCGGCGCCCAGATCAGGACCCACAACGAAAAGGCCAGCTTCAGCCATCGAGGCACACCCGCTACCGGGGAATCGGCCATGGTCGTCTCCTTGTTGGCTAGACAAATCAACGTCGCTAGTTCACGGCACCCTTACTTCTCCAGCTCATCCCGCCAGGAATGGCGCGGTGTAAAGCCGACCAGACGACGCGCTTTCTCAATGCTATAGAAGGTCTCGTGCTCGCCCATTTCCCGCTTGATCGGTACCCCTGAGTAGAAGCGTTCAATCACCTGGGCGTTTGTTAGCCCCACCGATAGATCGTCATTGGCGACGTTGAACACCTGGTAGCCCAGGCCGTCCGTCTTCAGGCAGCAATCGACCATCTGGCCCAGGTCGCGGGCGTCGATGTAGGCGAAGATGTTGCGACGGCGCAGCGCCGGGTTGTCCATGTAGGTCGGGAAATGCTGGCGGTACTCATGGGGCTCGATAACGTTATTGATGCGCAGGCCGTAGATATCGATACCCGAGCGTGCCTGGAAGGAGCGCGCGGTGACTTCGTTGACCACCTTGCTCATGGCGTAGCTGTCCTGGGGCACGGTGGGGTGCTCTTCATCGACCGGCAGGTAATCCGGTTGCACCTCGCCGTCGGCAAAACATACGCCGTAGGTCGTCTCGCTGGAGGCAAAAATCACCTTGGGAATACCCAGCTTGGTGGCGGCATCCAGTACGTTGTAAGTGCTCAAGGTGTTGATGCGATAGGTCTCGTTGTCCGGCCGGTGCAGGATGGCGGGTATCGCCGCAAAGTGGACAATGGCATCGTAGCGCGGCACGCCGGTGCCCGGTTCCAGCTCGTCCATTCCGGCGTAGGCGTGGCAGGCGTTGAACACCTGGCCAGCATCGGTGAGGTCTGTCTTCAGAGTGGTAATGCCGGGCACGTCGGATGTTGCCCAGTCCAGGTTGGTGACGCGGTGACCCTGGTCGCGAAGATAGGCGGTCGCATGGCGGCCCGCCTTGCCACTGCCACCGGTGAATAGAAGTCGCATAGGTATCCCTTGGTTAATGGTAAGCACCACATCACCTTAGCAAACAACGGCTAACCCCGCTGATTGATCACCTGGCTGTGCGCGTCATGACTAAATAGCATTGCGAAAACGCATCATCTGGCTGCCGTCGATGGGGTCGGCGAAGATATCGGCGTAGACACCAAAGGTCTGGCGTAGCCGGAATGCCGTCAGTACCTCTTTAGGCGGGCCGCTATCCACCAGGCGGCCGCCGTCCATTACGCCGATGCGGTCACACTCCATGGCGTGGTTCAGGTCGTGCAGCGAGATAATCACCGTAACCGGAAGCTGCCTGACCAGCTCAAGGATCGACAGCTGGTGGCGGATATCCAGATGGTTGGTGGGCTCATCGAGCAGCAGAATCTTGGGTTGCTGCGCCAATGCGCGGGCAATATGCACGCGCTGGCGCTCACCGCCGGAAAGCGTGTGCCAAAGCCGGTCGGCCATATGCGCCATATCGACATCGACCAGCGCCTGAACCACGATGGCATCATCTTCAGTTGACCAGGGGCGCAATGCGGTAAGAAAGGGCGTCCGGCCCAGCGCCACTACGTCACGCACGCTAATTCTATCGGTGGTATCAGCCTGTTGCTCGACTAAGGCAATAGACTGTGCAATCGCCCGCTGCTTGAGGTTGTGCAGGGGCTGGCTTCCCATTAGCACCTGTCCTGCTTTGGGTTTGTTCAAGCCTGCCAACAGGCGAAGTAGCGACGTTTTGCCCGAGCCGTTCGGCCCCACCAGGCCAAAGGTTTGGCCGGGCTCGACGGCAAGGTTAATGTCAATCAGTAGAGGCGTGCCATGCACTGACCAATCGAGTTTTTGAGCGGTTAACTGCATTAAGACCTCTTGCCGCGCACGAGAATGAGCGCAAAGGCAGGTGCGCCAATCAGTGAAGTAATCACCCCGATCGGTAGCACTTGGCCGGGGATCAGAGTGCGCGAAAGAATATCTGAGCCAATCAAAAAGACCGCCCCAGCAAGCGCCGTGGCTGGAACCAAACGCGTGTGTTGGCTACCTACGATAAAACGCATGGCATGGGGAATTACCAACCCAACAAAGCCAATCGCCCCCACAATAGACACCATCACCGCCGTGACCAGCGCCATGGCGATAATCAGCATGCCGCGCACCGGGCGCACCGCGATCCCCATGGAGGCGGCGCTGTCGGCACCGAAGGTAAAGGCATCCAGGGAGCGGCGGTGCCATAGGCAAACCAGTACCCCAAACAGCGCGGCAGGCACCGCCAAGGTCACATCGGCCCAGCGCACCCCGGAAAGATTGCCCATCAGCCAGAACATGATGCCCCGGGCCTGCTCGGCGCTCGCCGACTTGGTAATGATAAAAGCGGTCAGCGCATTGAACAGCTGTGAGCCTGCGATGCCTGCCAGAATAATCGCCCCCGCTGCCTGAACGCCGCGGCCACCCCCCACGCCGCTGTTGGCCGCATGGGCGAGCATCACCACGATACCAAAGGCGAGAAGGGCGCCCACAAAGGCACCCAGGGAGAGCGAAAGCGCCCCCGCGCCAAGGCCAGCGACGGCAACGGCCACCGCGCCGGTAGAGGCCCCAGCGGAAATGCCCATCAAGTAGGGGTCGGCCAAGGGATTGCGCAGCAGCGCCTGAAGCACGACCCCTGCCAGGGCCAGGCTGGTACCACAACAGGCAGCGACCACGGCGCGGCTAAGCCGGTAGTTCCAGATAATGCCTGCATCGATCCGGTCAACCGCATAATCCGCGCCCAGTAGCTGATTGGCGAGCACTTTGAGAATGGTATCAACGGGAATCGGTGTCTCGCCGATGGCGGTGCCCGCGATCAGCGCCACCACGAGCACCAGCGGCGTGATCCATAGCCAGCGCAGTGCAAAACCTGCCGTAGATAGACGCGTTAACGCAATGCTCATTCGTCAAATGCCATTGTCGCTAGCGCCTCGGCCAGTGTTTCAAGGCCGTAAATAGTGCGCATCGTGGCGCTCATGGCGTGGGCATCCATCTCTATGATGTGGTTGTTTTTAACCGCCGTCATTTCACGGGTAACCGGGTCACTGTGCAGAAACTCACGCTTGGCTTCAATGTCGTCGGCAGGAAAGCGACGGCGATCCATGCGAGCGATAACAAGCACATCGGGGTCAGCCCTGGCGATGCTCTCCCAGCCCACCGTGGGCCACTCCTCATCGGACTCGATCACATTGCGCATACCGAGCTTATCCATCATATAGCCCGGCGCGCCCAACTGACCCGCAACAAAGGGGCTAACCCCCAGGTCTGTCGATGAGAACCAGAATGCCGCTGACAAGTCTTCCGGTAAATCAAGGCTGCTCGCCAAGTCGATAGCGCGCTGTTCGCGGTCGTTCAGCTCTGCTACTAACGCCTCACCAGCGTCTTGAACGTCGTAGATCTTGGCTAACTCGGTGATCCCTTTATAGATGGAGTCCGTCGAGAAGGCGGCGGTGCGGGTGCCATCGCCGCCAGTAGAGTTATCCTTGGTGTCGCAGTCGGCGGGCATAATATAGGTGTTAATACCCAGCTCATGAAACTGTTCCCGGGTGGCGACGCTGCCGGTGGGGCCCACGTGCCACTCGTATTGTACCGCCACCAGATCAGGCCGTTTATTGACCACGGCCTCAAAGCTTGGGTCGTCGTTGGCGATCCGCTCGATCGCTTCATTGACCTCAGCAAACTGGGGCAGGACCGGGGTGAACCACACCGAGGTGCCATTCACTCGATCAGCGAGCCCCAGCGAATAGAGGATCTCCGTGGCTGACTGGCCTACCGTCACCGTTCGCTCCGGGGGCGACGCCACGCTGATCTCTACACCGCAATTGGTTAGCGTAAGCGGGTAGTCGGTGGAGGCGTAAGCCGCCTGGGCAAGGCCAACAGCGCTCGCGGCGATGGCCGTGGTCAATCTCAACATCATGTACACTCCCGTGCATGATGAGCTCCGCATTCGGCCAGAAAACACTGGCCGAGCCACTTCGCTCGATGTAAACAATATATCGGCAGTTCTCCTGACTGACGGGTCATGGCTAGCTCGCCTTCCCAGACAATGTGTCCAGTGGCATCAAAAAGCATCGCTCGCCGCCTACAGTTGCGGGGGCAGTTCCGTTTCGCGGCAAGCCGCGGCGGATTCTCTATTAAGTTCCGTGGGGAACACCGACACTGGCTATTCTAGGTGGCAGGGGGATAGCGAACAACACAAAGCCTAAGGATCTTATGAGACCTTATCATAAAAGCAATGTTATAACATTACATTTAGAAGACGTGTAAAAATCCAGCGGGATTCTTAGCGTCAGCTGATATACGCCTTCGCAAAGTTAATAGCTTGTAACAAATTGGCCTCGCCGCCATGCCTTCCTCTATACTGAACACCTTTTATATTCCCACTTCTTTATGAATGGTTTTATTATCCCTCAGCTAATTGCCATGAATCATATTCAAGTCTCGCAGCCATCAAATCAACTGGCGGATGTTGACCGGCTGACCGGCTTGGCCAGCACGGGAGGTGCCGGTGAGTGAGTTTCCCTTTGCGGCGGTGGTGGGCCAGGAAGCGCTGAAAACCGCGCTGATCCTTAATGCCATTAATCCGCGTATCGGTGGGGTGCTGGTTAGTGGGCCAAGAGGTAGCGCCAAGTCGACCTTGGCAAGGGCTCTGGCCGCTATTTTACCTGGCGATAGCGACGGGCAGCGTGCTCCTTTTGTGACTCTGCCCCTGGGCGCCAGTGAAGACAGGCTGGTCGGCAGTCTGGATCTGCAAAAGGTGCTGGCCAATGGCGAAGCCACCTTTCATGCCGGGCTGCTCGCTAAAGCCGATGGCGGCGTGCTGTATGTGGACGAGGTCAATCTGCTGCCGGATACACTGGTCGATTTGCTGCTGGATGTGGCCGCCAGCGGAACGAACATCGTCGAGCGCGACGGTATCAGCCACTCCCACCCGGCGCGCTTCAGCCTGATTGGCACCATGAACCCGGATGAAGGCGAGCTACGCCCGCAGTTGCTGGATCGTTTTGGGCTGTGTATCGACCAGGCCGCGAGCATCAGCGTGGAAGAACGTATCGCCATCGTCCAGCAGCGCGAAGCCTTTGACCGCGACCCTGCGGGGGCGGCCCGTGGCTTCGAGGAGGCCCAGGCCGCACTGACCGAGCGGATTCATCAGGCCCAGCGCCATCTGGTGGATGTCATTACCCCGTCATGGGTGTATCAGACCATCGCCTCGCGCTGTGAAACCGCCGGTGTGGAAGGGTTGCGAGCCGACGTCACCTGGCACCGCGCCGCTCGTGCCCACTCCGCCTGGCGCGGTGCAAGCGAAGTGGCGCAGCAGGATATCGATACCGTCGAGCCGTGGGTGCTGGACCATCGGCGCACCCAATCGCCCGAGCAAACCCCGCCGTCTTCGCCGCCGAAGGCACCACCTTCGGGAGGCGAGGGCGGTTCGTCATCAACGACTAATACGTCGACCAGCGGATCATCCGAGCAGCGCGGCGAACAGGGTCAGTGGGGCGCCATGCCGCCCCAGGCTCAGTCAACCATTCAGCAGGCAGTGCCTGAACTGGCGAATACGCCAAACGGTGTTGGTCAGGCGAAAACGGCGATGACTTCGGCGTCCGGTGAAAAAGGGCAGGTATCAGGCAAGGGACGCTCGCGGACTGAAACGTCCCGTCTGGACGGCTTTGGCACCCTGATCGCCAACCGCGGGCAGTGGCCCTGGCGAACGCTTAAAATGCGCAAGACACAGGCCGGGCAGCCAAGGGCGCACCTGGTACTGCTGGATACCTCCGGCTCCACCCTGGGGCAGCGCCTGCTGGGCCAGGCAAAGGGGCTTGTGGAAGCGCTGGTGCGCCAGGCCTACGCGGCACGCGAACAGGTCGCCGTCGTCGGGTTCGGCAACGGCGGCGTGGTGCCTCTGCTCTCCCGGCAACGTGCACCCAAGCGTGTAGAGGCGGCGCTGGAGGCCGCCACCGGCGGCGGCGGCACGCCGCTGCGCGAGGCGGTGATCGAGGCCAAACGTCTGATCCATCAGTGGCAGCGCCGCGAGCCCGGGCTGCACATCCGCACCTATCTGATTACCGACGGCCGTACCCGCGAATCCGTCGCCGACCTTGGCCCGCTGGGCGACTGCATCCTGCTGGATACCGAGTCATCGAAAATCAAGCGCGGCCAGGGCGCACGCATCGCCCAGCAACTGGGGGCGCGCTACGCGACACCTTTTTCTGGACAGGAAACGCCATGACTGACGATCGCCATACCCACCGCATGCAGCGCAAAAAGGACGTGGTCGACGAGCGCATCAGCCGCGCCACGGAAGAGCGCGGCGTGTTGATCCTGCTGAAAGGCAACGGCAAGGGCAAAAGCAGCTCGGCGCTTGGCACCATGGCGCGGGCGCTGGGTCACGGGCAGCGCTGCGCGGTGATCCAGTTTATCAAGGGCCGCCGTGAAACCGGCGAATACCTGTTTTTCCGCGACCAGCCCAACCTTGACTGGCACATCATGGGTCAGGGGTTTACCTGGGAAACCCAGGACCGCGAGCGCGATATTGAAGCTGCCCAGTCGGCCTGGGCGGTGGCCAAGGGTCTGCTCGAGAACCCCGACTACCACCTCATCGTCCTCGATGAAATGAGCTACATGTTCAAGTACGGCTATCTCGACCCGCTGCCGGTGGTCGAAGCGCTTAACCAACGTCCCGCGCATCAAAATGTGATCATTACCGGGCGCACCATGGCGACGCCGCTTCAGGAAATCGCCGACACCATCAGCACGGTGCAGGACGAGCGTCACGCCTTTCGTGGCGGTGTTAAAGCCCAGGCGGGGATCGAATACTGATG
Organism: Halomonas sp. A40-4; assembly: GCF_015767635.1. GTDB lineage: Bacteria > Pseudomonadota > Gammaproteobacteria > Pseudomonadales > Halomonadaceae > Vreelandella > Vreelandella janggokensis. The sequence goes on from NZ_CP065230.1 coordinate 1,613,136, forward strand.
AGCACACCCACTGCAAGCTGCCCGGCGCTGTTTATTGCCGCGCCTTCTTCCGGGCAGGGCAAGACCACCTTTACCGCCGCGCTGGCCAGGGCGCTGCGCAACCAGGGCAAGGTGGTGCGCGTGTTTAAAACTGGCCCCGACTACCTGGACCCCCAGGTATTGGCCCAGGCCGCTGGCCAGCCGGTGGATCAACTGGACCTGTGGATGGCGGGCGACGCCTACTGCCGCCAACGCTTTTATGAAGCCGCCCAGACGGCGGACATGATCTTGGTCGAAGGCGCCATGGGGCTGTTTGACGGCGAGCCTTCCAGTGCCGACCTGGCCGCCCGGTTTGGCTTGCCCATGGTGGTGGTGATGGACGTCAAAGGCATGGCGCAGACCGCGGGCGCGCTGCTTGCGGGCCTTGCGGGCTTTCGCGACGATATCCGCATTGTCGGGCTTATCGCCAACAGTTGCGGCTCCGAGCGCCACCGCGAGCTGATCGAGACAACCCTGCCGACAGACATCCCGCTGCTGGCTGCCATTGCGCGTAACCCGGAGCTTTCACTGCCCGAACGCCATCTAGGACTGGTGCAGGCCGACGAGATTCGTGACGACCTGGAAGAACGCTTTGAAAAGGGCGCCCGTGTTATCGAGGCGGAAAACCTGCCGCAAACGCTACTCGCTCTGCCGCCGGTGACGTTTTACGCCGCGCCAGAAGTCGCCACGGCGTCGTTACCGTCGCTTGCCGGGCTTACCATTGGTGTAGCCAAAGACGCCGCGTTCAGCTTTATTTACCAGGCCAACCTGGACCTGCTCGAACAGATGGGCGCCAAGCTGCGCTTTTTCTCGCCGCTTACCGACAGCGCCTTGCCCAGCTGCGATGCGCTGTGGCTACCCGGGGGCTACCCGGAAATTCACGCCGCGACCCTGGCGGCGAATGCGGCCATGCACGCGGCGATCAGGCAGTTTTTTGCCGACGACAAACCGATTCTTGCCGAGTGCGGCGGGCTGCTTTATTGCCTGGAAACCCTGACCGACTACGACGACACCACCCACACCATGCTGGGCCTGCTACCAGGGCAGGGCGCGATGCGCGGACGGCGGGGCTGCCAGGGGATGCAAACCGCCGCGTTGCCCGAAGGCCCGGTGCGCGGCCATGCCCACCACCGTTCGATGGCCGAGGGAACGCCTGAGCCCATCGCCCATGGCGAACGCCAGCGCCACCCCGCGCCGGGGGAGGCCATTTTTCGTGAGCGTGGATTGACGGCCACCTACTTGCACCTGTTTTTTGCCAACAACCCTGCCTCGATCGCGCTGCTGTTTAGCGGCAAAGCGTCGCCAGCGCGTCAGCCTATCGATTCTGAGGACGAGACCCATGCAGTTAAATAAGATACCCGCCACCGTGGTCACCGGCTTTTTGGGCAGCGGTAAAACCACCCTGCTGGCAAGCATTCTGCGCCAGGTCACCGGCAAGCGAATTGCCGTGATCGTCAATGAATTCGGCGAGCAGGACATCGACTCAAGCCTGCTGCGCGGCTGTGCCCTCGACTGCGAAGACGGTCAGGCGGTGGAAGGCGACGACAGCGGCATTTTCGAACTGGCCAACGGCTGTATCTGCTGCACCGTAGAAGAGGAATTTCTACCGGTGATGAAAAAGCTGGTCGCCCGCCGCGACGATATCGACCATATTCTGATCGAAACCAGCGGCCTGGCGCTGCCCAAGCCGCTGGTGCAGGCCTTCAACTGGCCGGAGGTGCGCCAGCACTGCACCGTCGATGCCATCATTACGGTGATCGATGGCCCCGCCGTGGCCTCTGGCCGCTATGCCAGCGATGTTGCCAAGGTAGAAGCCCAACGTCAGGCCGACGAAAGCCTGGATCACGACCCCAGCCTGCAGGAGCTGCTTGACGACCAGCTAAGCGCCGCCGATCTGGTGCTGGTCAGCAAGACGGACCTGCTCAGCCCGGACGACAAGGCGCGGGTCGAGGCGTTGATTCAGGCGCGTGTGCCGGAATCGGTGAAGTACCTGTTTGTCGACCAAACCCTGGCCACCAACACCGTACAGCTCGAAGCCCTGATGGGCATCGGGGCGGCCAGCGAAGCGAGTATTGACCTGATCACCAATCACCACGACAAGCATCACGCTGAGGGCGCGCATCACGACCATGCCCACGACAACTTTGATTCCTGCGTGATCAGCCTGGGCGAAGTCGACGGCGACCTGCTGGCGGCCAAGCTGCAGCACATTGTCAAAACCCAGGAGATCTACCGCGCCAAAGGCTTCGCGGCGATTCCCGGCAAGCCGATGCGCCGGGTGATCCAGGCCGTTGGTGAGCGTCTGGATGGCTACTTCGACCGCCTCTGGGCGGAAGGTGAAACGCGTCAAACCCAACTGGTCATCATTGGCAAGTCGCTGGACAGCGGCGCGCTGCGTGAAGCGCTTGCCGAAGCAGAGGTAACAACAGCCGCCTAATGCATCTTTTTGCCGCCAAACCCGGTGGCTTTGTTGATGATGATGGCATTGTCGATCTTCAACAAAGCCCCGCGGATGTCGTGATTCTCTCGGCCGCCGACAGCAACCTCTCGGCCCTGGCCCAGGCGATCGATCGCCTGGGCGAGCGCTATCCGTCGGTGCGTCTGGCCAACTGGATGAACCTGGTCAAGCCCGCCGCCTACGACCTCTACGAGGATCGGGTGCTGGAAAAGGCGCAGCTGGTGGTCGTGTCGATGCTGGGCGGCCAGGCCTACTGGCAATACGGCTACGAACGCCTGCTGGCCTGGCGGAATGCCAAGCCCGGCCGCCAGTTGATTCTGGTGCCCGGCTGCGACGCCCCGGACGATGCGCTGCTGGAAGCCTCGAGCGTCGACTATGACAGCGCCTATCGGGTATGGCGCTACCTGCGCGAAGGCGGCGTGGATAACGCCGAGCAGCTGCTGCGCTACCTGGGCAGCGAGTGCCTGGCGTTGCCCACCACCTGGAAGGAACCCAAGGTGGTGCCCGCGGCGGTGATCTATGCGCCAAGCGATGCCGCAAGCCAGACGGGGCGCCAGGTGATGAGCCTGAGCGAATGGCGGGCCAACCAGCAGCCGGAACGGCCGGTGTGCCTGCTGCTGTTCTACCGCAGCCACCTGCAGGGCGCCAATACCCTGGTCGTCGACGGCATGATCGAAGCGCTTAAAGGGCAGGGACTCGAGCCACTCGCCATCGCCGTTGCCTCCTTGAAAGAGGCCGACTGCATTGCGTTTATCAATCACCTGATCGAGCAGACCGGCGCCATGCTGGTGGTCAACACCACCAGCTTCTCGATCAACCGCAATTCCGACGACACCTACCCGCTGGGCGGGGCGATTCCCGAGAGCGTGTTCGTCGGCCAGCCGGTGATCCTGCAGGCGATTCTTTCCAGCAGCACCATGGAGGATTGGCAGGCCTCGGCCGCCGGGTTGAGAAGCCGCGATGTGGCGATGCAGATTGTACTGCCCGAAATGGACGGCCGGGTGATCACCCGTGCCGTGGGCTTCAAGGCGGAAGCGCTGTATAACGAACGCAGCCAGCTGTCGGTAACCCACCATGCCCTGCATCCCGAGCGTGCTGAATTTGTCGCCAAGCTGGCGCGCCGGTTCTGCCACCTGCGCACCACCCCCAATCACGCCAAACGGCTGGCGCTGGTGCTGGCCAATTACCCCAATCGCGATGGCCGGATTGGCAACGGCGTGGGGCTGGATACCCCGGCCTCAACGCTGCAGATATTAACCGCGCTGCAAACAGCGGGTTACCCGGTCAGCGACCTGCCCGACAGTGGCGATGACCTGATCCGCCTGCTGCAGGGGGCGGTAACCAATGACCGCAACGTCATCGACCAGCGCATGTGCTGGCAAAGCATTAGCGTTGACGACTACCTGGCCTGGTTTCAAACCCTGCCCGGTGAGTTGCAGGAAACGGTATGGACGCGTTGGGGCGCGCCCGCGGATGACCCCAAATGCCGTCAGGGGCGGCTGATGATCTCGGGTATCCGGCTGGGCGACACCTTCGTGGGTATCCAGCCCGAGCGCGACTTTATCGACGACCTGACCCAGTCCTACCACGATATGCAGCTGGCGCCGCCGCACAGCTACTTGGCGTTTTACTTCTGGCTGCGCGAGCACTATCAGGTGGAAGCGGTGATTCACGTGGGCAAGCACGGCAACCTTGAGTGGCTGCCGGGCAAAAGCAGCGCCTTGAGCGCCGACTGCTGGCCAGATATAGCGCTCGGCCCGGTGCCGCATTTCTACCCGTTTATCGTCAACGACCCGGGCGAGGGCGCCCAGGCCAAGCGGCGCAGCCAGGCGGTGATTATCGATCACCTGATGCCACCCCTGGCCCGCGCAGAGCTGTATGGCGACATGGCCAAACTGGAAGCGCTCACCGACGAATATTACCAGGCGCTGGATATGGACCCCCGGCGCGAGGCGTTAATCCGCGAGCAGATCCTTGAGCACCTGCGCGAGACCGGCATCGACCAGGAGTTGACCAAGGCGGTCGACAGCCAGGACGAAGCGCTGATCCTGAACGAGCTGGATACCTTCCTATGCGACATCAAGGAATCGCAGATTCGTCATGGCTTGCACGTGCTCGGCACGCTACCGCCAAAGGATAAAGTGGTCGGCACCTTGGTGGCGCTGCTGCGCTTGCCGAGAGGTGAAAGCATTGCCCAGCGCGGCTTGCTGCATAACCTGGCCGATGATCTGGCCCTGCAGGGCGAAGGCCAAGCGCCCTTTGACCCACTGATGGCCGATGCCGGCCCCTGGAACGGGCCTCGGCCGAACGTGCTACGCGAGCTGGATAGCGCCGCCTGGCGCAGCGGCAACGACACCCGCGAGCGGCTGGAAGCGTTGGCCCACCAACTGGTCGAGGCGTACGTGGTCGCGCCGGGCAGTCTGGAGACGTTGGCCGCCCAATATCCCGCGACCGCCGAGCAGCTGCGCTACGCCCGGGACCAGCTTTGGGTCGCGCTTCAGCAGAGCGCCGAGCTGGAAATCAGCTCGCTGCTGGAAGGCCTGGATGGCCTGTTTGTGCCGCCGGGGCCGAGTGGCGCCCCCAGCCGTGGGCGGCTGGATACGTTGCCCACCGGGCGCAATTTCTTCAGCGTGGACAACCGCTCGATTCCATCGCCCGCCGCCTGGACGCTGGGCGAAAAATCCGCCCAGGCGTTCGTTGAGCGCTACCTGCAGGATAACGGCGACTACCCCCGTCGCCTGGGACTCTCCATCTGGGGCACCGCCACCATGCGCACCGGTGGCGATGACATTGCTCAGGCCTTTGCGCTGATGGGCGTGCGCCCCATCTGGTCGCTGGGTTCCCAGCGGGTCATCGATATCGAGGTGATACCCTCGATGCTGCTCAACCGCCCGCGGGTGGACGTCACGCTGCGGGTTTCCGGCTTCTTCCGCGATGCCTTTCCCAACGTGATCCGGCTGTTCGATGCGGCGGTACAGGCGGTGGCCAGCTACGCCGAACCGGGCAACAGCAACACCATTCGTGATGCGGTGATGGCCCGCCAGCAGGTGCTGGAAAAGCAGGGGCTGAGTGTCGAGATGGCCGCCCAGCAGGCGGGCTATCGGATCTTTGGCAGCAAGCCGGGCGAGTACGGCACCGGCCTGAATCGGCTGATCGACAACGGCGCCTGGGAAAATGCCGATGACCTGGCTCAGGCCTACCTGGACAACGGCGCCTACGCCTACGGGCAGTTTGCCGAGTCTGGCACGGCCGCCCCGGATGCCTTCGAGCAGCAGCTTAAAGGCCTGGAAGCGGTGATGCAGAACCAGGATAACCGCGAGCACGATATCCTCGATTCCAACAGCTACTACGCCTTCCAGGGCGGTATGGCCAATGCCAGCCGCTCGCTGAGCGGCAAAACCCCGGATATCTACCACGCTGACCACGCCAACCCCGCCCAGCCCAAGATTCGCACGCTGAAAGAGGAGCTGGCCAAGGTGATTCGCTCGCGGGTGCTCAACCCCAAGTGGATCAACGCCATGCGCGAGCATGGCTATAAAGGCGGCTTCGAGATGGCGGCCACCATCGACTATCTATTCGCCTACGATGCCACCACCGACCTGGTCGCCGACTACCAGTACGCCCAGGTCACCGATGCGCTGGTGCTGGATGACGCCAATCAGCAGTTCCTGCGCGAGCATAACCCCTCGGCGCTGGAAGAAATGGCCGAACGCCTGCTCGAAGCCGCCCAGCGAGGCATGTGGCAGGCACCCGGTGAGCAGGGCGACGCGCTGAAAGACCTGCTGCTGGACATGGACGAGGCCAAGGAGGTCGCGGCGGATGTCGGCTGAGCCCCGCATCAAGGGCTGGTGCCCCGGTGCCTGGCAACCGATGGCAACCGGCGATGGTTTACTGGTGCGCGTGCGCCCACGGCTGGGCCAGCTTGAACGTGGCCAGGTGCTGGCGCTGTGCGACGCGGCGGAGGCCTACGGCAGCGGCTTGATCGAACTGACCAGCCGCGCCAATCTGCAATTGCGCGGCGTGACCGAGGCGAGCTGGCCCGCCCTGATGGAGACCCTGGTCGCCCATGAATTGATTGACGCCGACCCGGAAGCGGAGCGTCGTCCGCAAATTCTATTGGCCCCCGGCTGGCAAGCGGGGGACGATACCCATAAAATCGCCAGCGCGCTTGTCGACCGTTGGGCAGAGTTGCCGGTGGTGCCCGCCAAGGTCGGGATCGCCATTGATGCAGGCAAGGCGCCGGTGCTAGGCGATGCCTCGGCGGACTTTCGTATCGAGCGCGCCAATTCGGGCGGCCTGTTGGTGCGCGCCGACGGTTATTCGTTGGGCACCGCAGTGCGCTCGATTGACGCCGCCGTGGCGCAACTTATTCGCCTGCTGGCATGGTTTGTCGACAGTGGCGGCTGGGACAGCAAACGCATGCGGCGCCATCATGTGCCGCTGCCTGACTGGGCCCCGACCAACGCACGTCCCGCTGCAACGGGCAGCCAATTGCCTCTGGGCAAGCACGAACACGGCGCGGTGTATGGCCTGCCGTTTGGGCGGGTGCCTGCCAAGGTGCTCAGGACTGCGGTGACGCCTGCCGACGTTACCGCCTTGCAGGTGACGCCCTGGCGGCGTATCTGGGTCGCAGGCGCCAGCGTCGAAGTCATCGACGGGTTGATAACCGACGAACAGGACGCCCGCTTGCAGATTGATGCCTGCCCGGGCGCGCCTTATTGCGAGCAGGCCAGCGTGGCCACCCAGCCGCTTGCCGAGCGCCTGCGTGGGGTTACCCAAGGCTCGGTGCATGTATCCGGCTGCGCCAAGGGCTGCGCCCGGCGCTCACCGGCCGACGTGTGTTTGGTCGGCCAGGCCGGTAGATTTGACCTTATAATTAACGGCCGTGCCGATAGCACGCCGGTCAAGACAAACCTCACGGAGACTGAGGTAATCGCTTATTTGGAGAGTTTAGGTGCCCCACATTTATGAAACCGACGGCCCGGCGATTTACCGGGAGTCCTTTGCCACTATTCGCCGTGAAGCAGACCTGGGGCGGTTTTCTCACGATGAAGAGCCGATTGCCGTGCGCATGATTCATGCCGCCGGTCTGGTAGAGCTTGCCGCCTCGATACATTTTGCAGGCGATGTGGTCAGCCACGCCCGCAAAGCGCTCGAAGCCGGCGCACCGATTTTATGTGATGCCCGCATGGTATCAGAAGGCATCACGCGTAAACGCCTGCCCGCGGATAACCCGATTATCTGCACGCTGAATGACGAGCGCACGCCCGCACTGGCCAAAGAGATGGCCAACACCCGCTCGGCGGCGGCGCTTGAACTCTGGCGCCCGCACCTGGAAGGCGCGGTGGTGGCGATTGGCAACGCGCCCACGGCGTTGTTTCATCTGCTCAATATGCTCGAAGACCCTGACTGCCCGCGGCCCGCCGCGATTATTGGCTGCCCGGTGGGCTTTGTCGGCGCGGCGGAATCCAAACAGGCGCTCTGGGAGAGCCAGGTGAGCCCCTGCTGCACGGTGCAGGGACGTCTGGGCGGCAGCGCCGTGACCGTCGCCGCCCTCAATGCCATTGCGGACCGAACAGAATGACCCAGGGAATCATCTACGGGGTCGGCCTTGGCCCGGGAAGCCAGGACTTGATGAGCGTGCGCGCCGACCGCCTGATCCGCGGCGCCTCGCACGTGGCCTACTTTCGCAAGAAGGGGCGTACCGGGCATGCGCGCAGCATCGTCGAGGGCATGCTGGCCCCCGAGGTCACCGAGCTTGCCATGGAATACCCGGTGACCACGGAAATCCCCTTCGACGACCCGCGTTATAACGAGTTGCTGGCCAATTTTTACCAACGCAGCGTGGCGCTGCTGATCGAGCTGGCTGAGGCTGGGCGTGATGTGGTGGTACTTTGCGAAGGCGACCCGTTCTTCTACGGCTCCTTCATGCATCTTTATACCCGGCTACTGGACCACGTGCCGGTCTCCGTGGTGCCGGGGATCACCGGGATGTCGGCGGCCTGGACCGCCACCGGCCAGCCGATCACCTGGGGCGACGATATCCTCACGGTGGTCATGGCCACGCTGCCGGAGTCGTCCCTGGCCGAACGCATTGCCGAGACCGATGCGCTGGTGGTGATGAAAATCGGCCGCAACCTGGACAAACTGCGCCGGGCGCTTGCCCACGCCGGGCGCGAGGACGAAGCCTGGCTGATCGAATACGCCGCCATGCGCCAGGAACGGGTTCAGCCCTTCAAGGACGTGGGCGAGAGCGTGCCCTACTTCTCGATTGTGCTAATTCATGGCCATGGGAGGCGCCCATGAGCGGCTGGCTGAAAATCGTCGGCCTGGGGCCGGGCAGCGACACACTGGTAACGCCCGAGGTGTCGGCGGTGCTTGCCGAGGCCACCGATGTGGTGGGCTATGTGCCCTACGTGGAACGCGTCGCGCCCAGGGCGGGGCTTGTGCGCCATGGCTCGGACAACCGGGAAGAAATCCAGCGGGCCGAGCAGGCGCTGACGATGGCCTCTGACGGCCGTCGCGTGGCGGTGGTGTCCTCCGGCGATCCGGGCGTGTTTGCCATGGCCTCGGCGGTGTTTGAAGCCTTGGAAGCAGGCGATGCCCAGTGGCGCTCGCTGGACGTTCAGGTACTGCCGGGGATTTCCGCCATGCTGGCCGCCAGTGCCAGCGTCGGCGCGCCGCTGGGGCACGACTTCTGCTGCATTAATCTATCCGACAACCTCAAGCCCTGGGCGCTGATTGAAAAGCGCCTGCGCCTGGCCGCCGAGGCCGACTTTGCCATGGCGTTCTACAACCCGCGCTCCAGGGCGCGGCCAGAAGGCTTTGTGCGTACCCTGGAGGTGCTGCTTGACGCCTGCGGGCCGGAAAGGCTGATCATTTTTGCCCGCGCTGTCTCGACTCCGGATGAGTCGATTCGCGTGACCACCCTGGGCGAGGCGACGCCGGAGATGGCAGACATGCGCACCCTGGTCATCGTGGGTTCCAGCCAGACGCGGCGCATTGAAAGGCAAGGCCATGAACCGAGCGAACCCTGGGTTTATACCCCTCGCTCGGTGGGCGCCAAAAGCCAGGCCAGCACGTCATCTAGGGCGTGACATTCCCGGCGTGAGGGCAGCCTAGGCCGCTCGATCATCACCACCGGCAGGCCGAGCGTGCGGGCGGCGGTGAGTTTGGACACCGCGCCGTCGCCGCCGGCGTTTTTGCACACCAGACGCTCAACGGCGTGGTCCTTGAGCAAGGCCAGATCGCCCGACGTGGTAAACGGGCCGCGCGCGACGGTGATAGTCTGGTGGGGCAGCGGTATCGGCTGCTCGGGGTGATCGACCAGCCGCAGTACATAGTGATGCTGGGGCATCGCGGCAAAGGCTTCCAGGTGTTGGCGCCCGATGGCCAGCATGATGCGCTGGGGCGGGCTGTCCAACTGGTCCACTGCCTCGTCGATGCTGGCAGCGTGCGTCCAGTGATCGCCGGGCTGGGGTTGCCAGGCCGGGCGGGTGAATGCCATCAGGGGAATATCGCATTGCGCGGCAGCGGCCAGCGCGTGGCGGCTCATCTGCTCGGCGAAAGGGTGGGTCGCGTCAATCAGGTGGGTGATGCCCGCTTGCTTAAGGTAGTCGACCAGGCCAGCCACGCCGCCAAAACCGCCAACACGCGTCGGCAAGGGTTGCGGCTTGGGGCTGCTGACCCGCCCCGCATAACTATAGACGGCCGGGATCGAACGCTCAGCCAGCAGGCTGGCCAGGGCGCTGGCCTCTGAGGTTCCGCCAAGAATCAGGATGTTCATAGTGGTTAACGGTAACGAGGTTCCCTGGCTGACGATAATAGGCTGGGGGGAGAGTGGCACACAGGGTCTCACGGCGGCAAGCCGCGAGGCGCTCGAGCGTGCCGAGGTGGTGTTTGGCGCCCGCCGACATCTGCGCCTGCTTGCACCCCTGAGCACTGATCAAAGCGCCGATTTGAAAGCCGACTTGAAAACCAAGCTGCGTGAATGGCCGGTGCCGTTTGCCGACGGCATCCCCCAACTGCTTGCCGAGCGCGGCCGCCGCGTGGTGATGCTGGCCTCCGGCGACCCCTTCTGGTTTGGCGCGGGCACCTCCATCGTCAGCCACCTTGAGCCCCGGGAATGGCAGGCACTGCCGTCTCCCTCCACGTTCAGCCTGGCAGCCTCCCGCCTGGGCTGGCCGCTTCAGGACTGTACCTGCCTGGGCCTGCACGCCAAGCCGTTAACCCGCGTTCGCCCCTACCTGCATCCCGGCAGGCGCGTGCTGGTGTTGGTACGCGACGGTGACGCGGTAGCGGAGCTTGCCCAGTGGGTCTGCCAATTCGGCTTTGCAGACTCAAAACTGACGGTGCTGGAAGCCCTGGGCGGCGAGCACGAACGGGTGCGTGCCTTTCCGGCAGCGGCGACGCTTCCCGATGACATCACGCATCCGGTCGCGGTAGCGCTTGAGGTTGCAGGCGAAGGGCCCGCATTGCCGCTGACGCCTGGGTTACCTGATAGCTTTTTCGAGCACGACGGCCAGATCACCAAACAAGCCATTCGCGCCATGACCCTGGCCGCGCTGGCGCCCAAGCCCGGCGAGCGGCTATGGGATATCGGCACCGGCTCGGGCTCGATTGCCATTGAGTGGCTGCTCGCTCACCCGGATAATCAGGCGGTGGGCTTTGAGCAAAACGCAGAACGGGCAGCAAGAGCGCGCAGCAACGCAGAGAACCTGGGCGTTGATTGGCTTGAGGTCAAAGAGGGCAGCGCGCCGGACGTACTGAACGATACACCGCTGCCCGATGCGTTATTTATCGGCGGCGGGCTATCCCAAGCGCTGTTGGACGACCTATGGCAGCGCCTGCCCGAAGGGGTGCGCGTCGTCGCCAATGCGGTGACGCTGGAGTCCGAGGCGCTGCTGGCCCACTGGCACCAGCAGGCGGGCGGCGAACTGATGCGCCTGGAACTTGCCAACGCTGCCCTCATCGGCACCCGACGGGGATGGAAGGCCAGCTATCCGATCGTGCAGTGGCGGGGCGTTCGATGAAGGCGCAGACGCTGCATGTGGTTGGATTTGGCTTTCGCCGCGAGGCCACGCTTGCCTCCCTTGGTCAGGCGCTGGATCAGCTTGCCGAGCAGTACGGGGCTATTTACCAATACGGCGCTGGCGCTATCGATAAGCTGGCGGCGGCTCGTTCCATGCTGCCACTAGTCGAAGAGCTAGGACGACTGCGCAACATCGAAGTCATCACCGTAGCGGACGCCGAGCTGCCGACGGTGACAACGCTGACTCATTCCGCGCAAAGTTTACAAGCCCGAGGTACGGGCAGCGTGGCTGAGGCCGTGGCGCTGATAGCGGCGGGCCCAGGGGCAACGCTGCTAGGGCCTCGGATAATCTCAGCGGATAGGCAAGCCACCGCCGCCCTGGCGTTGTCAGAAGTACCAGAAGGAATCACCGAATGACCGTTCATTTCATCGGCGCCGGGCCAGGCGCCCCTGACCTGATCACGCTGCGCGGCCGCGACCTGATTGCCGCGAGCCCGGTGTGCCTCTATGCAGGTTCGCTGGTGCCGCAAGAACTGCTTGAACATTGCCCGCCAGGCGCTCACATCGTCAACACCGCGCCGTTGTCGCTGAACGAGATCATCCAGGAAATCCAGGCCGCCCACGCGGCAGAGCAGGATGTCGTGCGGCTGCACTCGGGGGATGTATCGGTATGGTCAGCGGTGGGGGAGCAGACCCGCCGCCTGCGTGCCCTCGAGATTCCCTACACCATCACCCCCGGCGTGCCCGCCTTTGCCGCCGCTGCGGCCAGCTTGGGCCAGGAGCTGACCCTGCCGGGCGTGGCGCAATCGGTGGTGCTGACGCGTACCTCCGGGCGCGCCAGCGCCATGCCGGACAACGAAACCCTGGCCAACTTTGCCCAAACCGGCGCGACACTGGCGATTCACCTGTCGATTCATAACCTCGCAAGCGTGGTGGCGTCGCTGACGCCGTACTACGGCGGTGACTGCCCCGTGGCCATTGTGTGGCGAGCCAGCTGGCCCGATGAAAAAATCATCAGAGGGCGCCTATCCACCATTGAGGCGTTGGCCGCCAACACGCTGCAACGCACGGCGTTGATTCTGGTGGGGCCGGTGCTTGAGAGCCAGGACTTCCAGGAAAGCGCGCTGTACGCCGTGGGCTACGATCGCCGTTTTCGGCCACAGTCCGCGGACTCGCCGTTTGCCAACCTGCCAGACGAGGAGGGCCCAGACGGATGACCACGCTTTCGCTGATCGGCATCGGCACGGGCAACCCAGACCACGTCACGCTTGCCGCCGTGCGCGCCCTCAACGACGCCGACCTGATCCTGCTGCCGCGCAAAGGCGAAGCCAAAAGCGACTTGGTCGACCTGCGCCGCCTGCTGTGCCAGACCCTGCTGCGCGAGCCCGAGCAGGCTCAAATCGTCGAGTTCGACCTGCCTAAGCGAGGCGAGCGGGGCGATTACCTGGGCGCCGTCGATGAATGGCATCACGCCATTGCCGAGGTGTGGGCGTCGCTGATAGCACACCACCTGCCCGAAGGCGGGCGGGTCGGCATGCTGATCTGGGGCGACCCCTCGCTTTACGACAGCAGCCTGCGCATCGCTGAACGCCTGTCTGCGGCCGGGCGGCAGGTAGACGTCGAGGTGGTACCCGGCATCACCAGCCTGCAGGTACTCACCGCCGAACATAAAATCCCGCTAAATTCCCTCGCCGAACCGGTACAAATCACCACCGGCCGCCGCCTGCGCGAGCGCGGCTGGCCAAGCGACGCCGCCACCGTCGCCGTGATGCTCGACAGCGGCGGAGCCTTTACCGCATTGCCTGCCGACGATACCTACATCTGGTGGGGCGCTTACCTGGGTATGGAAAAACAGTGCCTGATCAAAGGCTGGCTAAGCGAGGTCAGCGACGAGATCCTCCAGCGCCGCGCCAGCCTTCGCGAACAACACGGCTGGATCATGGATATTTACTTACTGGCCAAACAGCCGCTGATATGACGCCGGTATCAATGTGGAATGTTTTTCCATAAAATAACCGTATCCATTAAATGACTGCGTTATCAGGAGCGACAATGAGCTTTTACGTATACCTATCCGGCGAGATCCACACCGACTGGCGCGACGAAATCCAGCGCGGCGCCGACGCGGCAGGCCTGGATATCGTCTTCACCGCCCCGGTGACCGACCACGACGCCTCGGACGCCGCCGGTGACCACCTCGGCAAATCCGAAAATGGCTTCTGGCGCGACCACCAGTCCTCCAAGGTCAACGCCATCCGCACCCGCACGATGATCGAACAGGCCGACCTGGTCGTCGTACGCTTCGGTGACAAATACAAGCAATGGAACGCCGCCTTCGACGCAGGCTACTGCGCCGCCCTTGCCAAGCCCTACATCACCCTGCACAGCGAAGACATCGTCCACCCGCTAAAAGAAGTCGACGCAGGCGCCCAAGCCTGGTGCACCACCACCGACCAAGTCGTCGAAACCCTCCGCTACGTTCTCAAAGCCTAATAAGCCCACCCAGCGAAGTGCACGGTGCCCTGAGCGCAATTCATCGCGCAATCAGCAACCACCGTGCCACCAGTGCCTAGGGCAAGGGCCTGTAGATACCGTCTCTCTATACCAACTGCAAGGGGCTTCATGCTCCTTGCGGCCGATATTCACTTTGTGACTTCAACACGCCGAAAGCGATATGCACCAATTTCCGCATAGCCGCTCCCAACGCCGACAGTGTTGGTTTACCACGGGCTTTGAGTCGTGCAAATTGCTCGCTGATATCAGGATTACATCGGGTCGATACGACGGCGGCCATATAAAGCTTCCGGCGGATGCCGGGCGCCCCTGCCTTGGAAAGATGGGATCGTAATTTCACCGATGTACCTGACTCTTTTAGTATCGGTACGAGGCCCAGGAACGCGGCTGCCTGTCGAGCACTGCGAAAATCTCGACTGCGTAGTGTGGCGACCAAGCGAGCTGACAGGACGTTTCCGATACCGGGAATACTCTCGAGTAGTTTGCGATCCTGTTTAAGCGGAGGATGCGCCTCGAAATGGTCAGCGATCGCCTGCTGCAGCCGCTGTACTTCTCGCTCAAGGGCGACCAGCATATAGCTAATGGATTCGCTCGCTTGAGTGTCGGTGTTGAATTCGGCCTTCTCCAGGCGGTTACGCTCGCGTTGCAGATCGTCCTCTACGGCTTCTAACCGGTTGATGAGACGCTTTAGCTCTCTCACCTCCGTTGGCTCTGGTTGCCACGGTTGAGGGTTCCGTTCGACCCCATAGCGGGCGAGCATCATGCTGTCCTTGCGGTCAGTCTTGCTGCGGACGCCCATCCCCTTGGCGTGATGGCGCACCTGGGCAGGGTTCAGTACGTACACGGTGACACCAACGTCATGCAGCCAGTAAGCTAAAGGCTCATGGTAAATGCTGGTGGCTTCCAGGTAGACATGCAGGTTGCTGATATCTTCGCCGGTCTGCCTGACAAGCCAGTCGAGCAAACCTGGGTAGTCCTGATGGCGGTTGGGGAATACTTTCGTTTTCACCTTCCCCTTGCTCAAATCGCGCACCCACAGGCAATCAAGTTTCTGTTTGCTAACATCAATGCCGATATATGCCATCTCGTTGTCTCGCCTTGTTCGTACAGCCTCTTTCGTCGCGCGAAGGGCTTTGGATACCGTCCAAATTTACGAGATAAGAAACCAGAAGGGGCCCATCTACAACGCAGGGTCAAAGCCCATCAGGAGCTCAACGGGTTACCCTTCTGGCCAGAGAGAGTGGTAGCTAATCATTCCCTCTTGAGAGACACAAGGAGCCCAGTTCATTGGGCGATCAGCATTAAATCAGCCAACGAAAACAATCACTTGTACAGAGTTTCCTTCCTCACCTTTCCAACCCTGAACACACCACCTACAAAATTTACCTTCCCGACACGTGACCTAAGCCAAATTTATGAATAGAGTATGATTGAACAGAGCAAAACAAGCGGGCACGCAAATTTTGTATATGCTGTCTGGGGTCAGATTGATGTTTTTTAAACAATGAGTTAAAGGAATGTAAGTAACTAGGTAATAGCAACAAACGCGCGGGCACATTCATTGAGGTTATGCAGCTTGGCGTATAACCACTGTTAGAAGTTAAATGAAAAACGAAATAGGAGAATGATGTGGCAAACCTTCCTTACGCACAAACCACAACAACGCTGATAAGCATGTTGGAAAAAATTAAGACTGCCTCTGTCCCCGAAAAATTTTCCCAAGATTTCGTATCAGAGAAGCTTCTAATGAAAGGGGGAACGCCTCGATCAATTATTCCATTCATTAAGAAAATGGGGTTAGTCGGATCAGACGGCACGCCCACTGAACGATACAAGGAGTTCAGAAACCCCGCCAAATCTGGCAAAGCGATAGCTGATGCAATGCGTGAGCTTTACGAGCCCCTATTCCAGATGAACGAGTATGTTTATGACACCGACCAAAGCACCCTTAGAGGACTGATTGTCGAAGCTACGGGAGCTGAGCAAAATTCTAGGGTTGTTCAGATGACCCTTTCTACGTTCCAAGCACTTAGGAAGCTTGCTGACTTTGAGGCGGAGGGAAACGGAGACGTAGATTTAGAAGAGGAGGAGATTCCGCAAAGTTCAAAGAGGGAGTCACAGCTCTCTCAGATACATCATCAACAACATTCCGGCGGGTCGGAAAGCATAAACCTGTCTTATACAATAAATCTCAACTTGCCTGCTACAACAGATATCGAGGTTTTCAACGCGATCTTTAAAAGCCTTAAAAAACATTTAATCCAGGAGTAGCTGATGAATAGGGCGTCAGCAATCAAGTCTTTTGCAATGACAAATATGTTGTTAGAAGCGGATCTCGACCAGATCGAACGACAATACAATATTGATCTTGGCCGAAGAACTGAAGAGGCCAGTCATATCGAGGATACCTATTATCCTCAATTCGATGCGGCATTAAGAGGTGAAGCTCGCGGAATGTCAAAACATTATGAGCTCTTTTACTGCCTAGAAAAATCAATCCGACAGTTGATAGTCGATGTGTTTGAAGGGACCGAAGATCAAGATTGGTGGGAGAATCTCGTCCCAGATGTAGTAAAAGCGAACGCAAAGAAAAGTATAAAGCGCGAAAAAGAGGCCGCAGTAACACCAAGATCCAAAGAACCCATTGATTACACCACCTTCGGCGAGCTTGGTGAAATCATCAAGGCCAACTGGGGATTATTTGGCGGCGTTGTTTTTAACGATCAAAAGGCAATGGAGAAGGTTATGTCCGCGTTAAACTCACTCCGAAATCCTATCGCACATTGCTCTCCACTAGCGGAGGATGAAGTGCTTAGGCTTGAACTAGCTCTCCGAGACTGGTTCAGAATTACTAGCTAATAAGGCGTGTCACTTCTAACAAGTTGCTGCACGCGGATAAATTACTCGTTGCGCTCCTAATTTACCGGTGACAAGTTGTTGTGGCTGTTGAAAACCCGTTGACGCTCCAGCTTTGGTAGGATCGATGAAACAGAAGACGAGTGGTCAGCATGCTGCGCTTCAAGGCTTATAACTACGATCAGAACGCCGTGGTGGTGTCAGCTCAAGCCATTCACCTTTGAACATGCCGTACACTACCTGATCGAGCACAAGTTAGACTTACCCGTTTTTCATCCCAAGCACCGTAACGGTGCGACAGTTCGGCTGGCCTATAATGCAGCTATCCAATAAATCCCGGCTATTCAAGGCGATCAACCAATATTATGACCAGAAAAACACTAGGCTTGAAAACAAAAAGACAGGCAGACGCCAAGCCCGCCGACGAAGTTGAAGATCAATTCCCTAATGATCCAGAAAAACGGTTTTTAAATGGCGTCGCTATTCATCCTTCCCCACGCATTGTTTTAGAGCCTGGTTCTAAGCAGCGTACTGCGCGAGCGATGGATTTGATCACGCCCATTGGGATGGGGCAACGAGGGTTGATTGTGGCGCCGCCAGGCTCTGGCAAGACGACGATGTTAAAACATATCTGTCAGGCCGTGGCTGAGGCTCATCCGGAAATAAAGCTGTATGCCTTGCTGATTGATGAGCGCCCTGAAGAAGTGACCGATTTTAAGCGCAGTGTGTCGGCTGAGGTACATGCATCGTCTTCAGACGAAACCTACACACACCATGTGCGTATGGCCGATAAGCTCCTTGAGACGGCACGTAGGCAAGCAGGCGAGGGTCATAATGTGATGATTGTGATCGACTCTCTTACGAGGCTCTCACGTGTGCATAATTCGGAGCAGCGGGGCAATGGCCGCACGATGTCGGGTGGGCTCGACAGCCGAGCGATGGAAATACCCCGGAAACTGTTTGGCGCTGCGCGAAAGATCGAAAACGGCGGATCGCTCACCATTCTGGCCACCGTTCTGGTGGATACGGGAAGCCGTATGGATCAGGTGATTTTCGAGGAGTTCAAGGGCACGGGCAATATGGAGCTGGTGCTATCTCGGGACGTGGCCAATCAACGGATTTTCCCGGCGATTGATATTGCTAAAAGCAGTACCCGTCGAGAAGAGCTGTTGATTGATGCAAAGGATATTGAAAAGGTTCGGACATTGCGCAGAGCGCTAACACATCTTAAGCCAATAGAAGGCGCGCAGAAGCTGCTTGCGCTGTTGGAGAAATACCCCACGAATGCCGAGCTGTTGGATGCTTTCTCGCCCGCTGAGGAGAGGTGAAGCTCACCCTTAGTATTCATTCGAGGTGAGCTTCTTGGTTAAGGCTTAACGGCTGCTCTTTTTAACGTGGTCTAAGTTGGAAACGGGCACCGCTTTTTTGACCGGGAAGCCCTCAACGTCTTTGCGCTCAATCGTGTTTTTCAAACGTCTTTCAATCGCACACAGATTTTTAAAGTCGCTGATGTCGACCAGCGAGATGGCTTCACCGGAGGCACCTGCACGGCCGGTGCGGCCAATGCGGTGGATATACTCTTCTGGCTGGAAGGGTAAATCGTAATTCACCACACGGCTCAGTTCACCAATATCCAACCCCCGAGCGGCGACACCGGTAGCTACTAGGTACTTCAGTTCGCCCGATTTGAACTGATCCAGCACCTTTTCGCGCATGGCCTGGCTTCTGCCGCCATGGATGGAATCCGCTTGAATACCGCGTTTTTCCAGTTGAGCAACCAGCTTGGCCGCACTGTGTTTTTTCTCGACAAAAATCAGCGCCTGATCCCACGCTTGCTCGTTGATCAAGTGGCTCAATAGGGCGGACTTGGTGTCTTTGTCCACCGTGATGAGCCATTGGTTGATCGTGGCAGCGGCGCGGACGTTGGGTGTTATGGAGATGTTCGCCGCCACGTCGGTCATCTTGCTGTCTGAAAACGCGTGGGCGATGGCGCGAACGTCGTTAGTCATGGTGGCTGTGAACAGCAGGTTCTGACGGTTTTCTGGCAGGCGGACGATGATTTTATGGATATCATCGACAAAGCCCATGTCGACCATTCTGTCCGCTTCGTCCAATACCATGACTTGTAGTTCATCAAAGTGCACCGCACGCTGATGCGCCAAATCAAGCAGTCTACCCGGCGTTGCGACCAGAATATCCACTCCTTCGATTAGACGCTCTTTTTGGGGCGCGGTATCCACACCGCCATACGCGGCCATCGAGGTTAAGGGCGTGTGTTTAGCGTATTGCGCCACACTGGCTTCGACCTGAACCGCCAGCTCGCGGGTTGGCACCAGGATTAGCGCACGTATGCGTTTGCCGCGCAAGGTTTCCGCGTTACTGAAGCGTTCCAGAAGCGGCAGCACAAAAGCAGCGGTTTTGCCTGTGCCGGTTTGTGCGGTGGCGATCAAGTCGTTACCCGAAAGAATGGCAGGAATGGCTTGTTCCTGGATGGGCGTTGGCGTTTTGTAACCGAGCTCGGTAATCGCTTGAACAAGAGGACTGGATAATCCTAGTTTTGCAAATGGCATAAGGCGCTCTGACAGATAGTCGTGAGGGGTGTCGAAAATAAAAAGTGGTGCAGTATAGCGCGAGAGCCGCCGTTCGTTTCTTGAATTATCCAATCAGCGTCGTAGTGCTGCGACATCTCCCCCTCATTGCGGCGTTAGAAGCCGACCTTTGGCGTCACGATTCTGACATATTAATCAGCACGAGGCCGACTTATGCACGTTGACCGATCTATCGATCCACCCGAGCCCGTTGCTCATCCTGATCCAGAAGCACCTGGCTGCATTGGCCTAATCTCGCTCGCATCTTGGTTCGAAATTCTTCGCGGCTAAGCAGCTTGGTCTTTCCTTTTTTGACCTTGGACACACGGCGAACAATTTCATCGTTCCAGGCTTGCTCGACAGAAGCGTCATAGTGACTGTCAATGCTCATTATGAGCTCGAGAGCCAGCGCTGCACGTTCCGACTCGGAGAGAGACGAAATCTGGGAGCGTAGGTGGTCTAATATTTCCGTCGCCATGGTGCCTCTGCGAGTGATTATTTAGCTATGCTATCCCGATTCAATGGCCCTAAAAAGCCGGTCAACAGGACGTCAGCTACAGCTCAAAGGGAACATGCAATGCTCAAACAAGTCGGCGGTGTAGAAATTCAGCCTACGCATAGGGCGACGTGCCACTGCGGCACGGTGGTGCTTGAGCTTGATCTGCCTGACGGCCTTGTCGAACCTAAAAGGTGTAATTGCTCGATGTGCAGGCGCAAAGGCGCGGTGATGGCCTATGTGCCATTGAGTGGTCTACGTGTTATCAGCGGCGCTGAGCAGCTAAGGCTCTATCAGTTCAACTCGGGTGTCGCAAAGCACTACTTCTGTTCCAATTGTGGCATCTACACGCACCATCAAACGCGCTCGAATCCCGATATATACGGATTCAATGTCGGGTGTTTGGAAGGCGTTAACCCGCATGACTTACCTGATCTTCCCGTCAGTGACGGTATCAATCATGAAGCTGATTTGTAGGTTAATTCAGTCGGCAAAAAAGCAGGCGGGTCATTCAACCAATGGGTGTAGCGCTAATTAAGTGGGGCTTACGCTGCCCAAGAGTTTAGTAGAGCTGACACTCATTTATGCCGCATCAATACTTGGTCCACGTAGCTTCCATCCTGGAGGCTTTCAATCGTCATTTCGGCCATTTCAGCTTCCATCTCACCCTTACTCCTTGCCTGCTCAAGATATGCCTCGACCAGTCTTGGTGCGTCTTGAGTATCAGCCAGTATGGCCGCGCCTACCCAATTGGCGGGAATTTTACCATCAGAATTATGTCGCTCGGCGTAACGTTCTTCGACAGATGAGTAGCACGCCTTGCCTCTATCATTACCTTTCACTTCTTCTATCAGAATGCAGCGAAAAAGTGGGAGTGAATCATTGCTCGGCGCAATGTCGTAAGCGCTTTCCACATCGCTTAGGGCGCGTTCGTAGTTTTGTTGGTATACGGCAATCTGAGCTCTATTGATCAACGCTGCATGGTTGTTGGGGTCTGCATTTAGTGATTGCTCGATCAGTTCCTTCGCTCTGTCCAGTCTTTCGCTATTTTCTTCCGCTATGCCGAAGGTAACTTCTTCGTTGGCTTGCCTTTGGAGATCGATAGACTCGTCATCAATGCTATTGCCCGAGCTTTCCTGGCAAGCTGACATTAAAAGGAAAATTGGCAGAATAAGGAGTAATTTTTTAATCATGTCATTTTGCCACTACTTGGATAGAAATCATCTTGCTAGTGCTTGGCGGCATTGGCGTCACTGAACCTGAGCTTGTCTGGTAAATGAAAGTGCCCTGGAAGTGAAGCGAAAGCGTTGTGTCAGGTTGTGGTTCAGGTAATCGGATGGTGGCGTGGCCTACCGGCGTATACTGGGGGTCGTCTGGCCAGGCATTGATACCACTATTCTCAAGAACTACTGCCTGAATAAGTTGGTTGCCATCCTTGAGTTCAGCACGCATATTAAGCACGGCGGAGCCTGACCCTGGCGATAGTGCAGAAGGAGCCCAGCCCAGCGAAGAAATATGGAGGGCATTTCCTCTAATAACGATATTGTTCCGAAATGAATAGCCGCCATTCATGCCCACGCCCTCCACGAGTAGATAGGCGGGTTGATTCATGGTGACTTCGGCTGTTTCGGCGACAAATTCGTATATAGATTCTTCGTTGATTTCGGTAGGAGAAAGCTCAGATGAGGGGATGCCCTCCTGGTTTGGTGCATCATCAGCGGCTGCGCTTGCTTGATGGGAGGATGTCTGCATGCCTCCTGTGGTGGGTGAGCCAGTTATCGCAGAAGAAGCTGCCACGATATAGCCACCACATGAGGTCGCACTACCATGAATGGCAGCTGGAGAGCCCTCCACCGAATACCAACTGGCACCTGATGAAATGACTGCGCTACAAGAGCTCTTGTCTCCTATCCTGGCAACCGGTATGCCATCGACCATAGTGGCGGATGCGCCGGAGACAATGTTGTGTGGGCTCCCTTTACACTGACAGATGACTCTGTCGCCTACCTTGGCAAGATCCATCGAACGTTCCTTATATATAGTGCATCATGGAAGATTAGCACTCATATGATCGGTCATGCTACTTATCGGGGAGAGCTGAAACTCTATTAATCCGGGTAATAGAAAAGGTAATGCACAGTGATTAACACCAAAATTTACAAGGCGGTTTACGAACTGGCGGAAAAGCTGATGAAGGCTGCCGCCAAGGATGACAGAGAAACATTTGATGCGCTGTATGCCGAGTTGCAGGCAATCTGCGTTGATAACGAGAACACCGATAAAGACCACCCGGAGCAATGGGAAACCCTGGCGGATTTTACCGAAGAGCTGGAAGACGCGCTGGCGGGCTACGAAAAGGCCCTGGAAAAAGCCAACGCCATTGATTCCAACGACCATCGGGCTTCAATTGGTTTTTCCATGGCGATGTTGCAAGCTGAGGCAGGCAAGACCGACGCGGCTATTGCCAGTCTACGACAGGCCAAAACCAGTGCGCAGGGCACTGAAGATGACGAACTGAAAGCCGACATCGATGAACTGCTTGAAAAACTAACTACCGGCCAGGAACCCCATTTTGACCAATAACGATATTTTTCGCCGCATCCGCTACACCTTCGATTTAAAAGACAGCACCATTGTGGATATCTTCGCGCTGGCAGAAGTGCCCGTTACCCAGCCGCAGGTGACGGCCTGGCTGAAAAAGGATGACGACGATGCCTTTGTCACGATGAGGAACAAGGAGCTGGCGGCGTTCTTGAACGGGTTTATCAGCTTCAAGCGTGGCAAGCGCGAAGGCCCGCAACCCGAGCCGGAAGCGCAACTGAACAACAACATGGTGTTCCAGAAACTGCGCATTGCCCTGAACATGAAAGCGGATGATGTGCTGGAGGTTTTTGAGTTGGTCGGGCTACCGTTGAGCCACCATGAACTCAGCGCCTTTTTCCGTAAACCAAGCCACAAGAATTACCGTGAGTGCAAGGATCAGATGCTGCGCAATTTCCTGCTCGGCACTCAGCGTCAGTTACGCCCAACCCAGGAAGGCTCAGGCTCAAACGCCTAAAGGGTAAGTAGCGTGAAGAGCCAACCCGGACACTGGGCTGTGTGCCACTGCATCAAGGTAGCCGATGTGCTGAGGCGTTCGGGAGGACTAGTGATACAACGCATGATGATTGCCGTTATGGGAGCATTGCTGGCGATGTCGACAAGTGCAAACGCGAACAGCCTTGATTTTGAAGCGCTGGCCTCTGCACAAGCATCACGCCCGCTGCCCCCGCTGCAAACGTATGAAGCACGGGACGGAACATCGCTCGCGTACCGCCATTATCCAAGTGATGCCCGTACCGCGCTGATCCTCGTGCATGGCTCTGGAACCGACAGCAGGTACCTGGCGACGCTCGCCCATGAGTTGGCCGCGTCAGGCACTGCCAGTGTCTATACGCCGGATGTCCGTGGGCATGGTCCTTCGTCGGTGCGCCGTGGCGATATCGACTACATTGAGCAGCTTGAAGATGACCTGGCGGATCTCATTGCCCATATCAAAGACACCAACACCGATGTCTCAAGAGTGGTCGTTGGCGGTCATTCATCCGGAGGCGGGCTCGCGGTACGCTTTGCCGGTGGGCAGCATGGTCACCTTGCCTCGGCGTATCTGCTGCTGGCGCCTTACCTTGGGCACGATGCGCCCACTGTGCGGGATAACTCCGGCGGCTGGGCAGAGCCAAGTGTCGCCAGGATTGTGGCGATCTCGATGCTCAACGCGATTGGCATCACGCATTTCAACGGGACGGATGTATTGCGGTTCAACTTGCCACCTGAATACCGCGATGGCTCAGAGACGCTCGCCTATTCATACCGGTTGATGAGCGGTTTTAGTCCGGCTGATTTTCGTCAGGCGCTGGGCTCAGTGCAGGTGCCCGTTCTGGTGGTCACCGGTGCTGAGGACGAGGCGTTGTATGCGGATCAATTTGAACCCGTGCTGCGTCCGCTTGTGCCGCATGCGGACATCACCACGGTGGAAGGCGCATCGCACCTGGAGCTAGTGGTCAGTGAAGAGGGCATCGCGACCGTTCGTCAGTGGCTTCAGGGGTTATAGTGGGCAACAACAAGTGCGGGCGCTGCAAACGGATATTGGCGGATCTTTCAAATCCCCTAAAGAAACCTCGCCAGTTTCCGATATCTCTTTATATCGGATGAACGCTATCGAACAACGTTGTTCGACCGTCCCCCATGTATCGAGAGTCAGCCATGCCCAAAATACTCAGTTGCATCATCACGGCCGCACTGCTGTCTTTCAGTGCGCATGCCATGGCCCATACTGCCAATGAGGCAGAGGCCGCTGCGCTTGCCTGGTTGAAAGCGATCGATAACGGTAATTATGAACAAGCCTGGGAGACCTCGTCGCCGATATTAAAAGCGCCGCTGTCACAGGGTATGTTGGCGCGCACCATTGAGCTTGTGCGCCGGGACTTTGGCGAGGTGGCCTCGCGCAAGCGCATTCGTACCAGCCACCAGACGTCCATGCCGGGTGCGCCGAGCGGCGACTATATCGTCTTTACCTTCCAAACCGGCTTCGAGAACAGCGGACGTTGGCTCGAGACCGTTACCCCCCACCTTGAAAACGGCACCTGGCGGGTGAGCAGCTATTACGTGGAAGCGCCCTGATTTGCCAGCTGCCAGGGCTGCATGCCTGGCGAATCAGCTTGCCCAGGTGTATTTCCCGATAGGGATAAATATGCCAGATTGGCCTGAAATGGCGACAATTTTTCCTGCTAAGGAAGTTTACGCTTCGCCTCATTACCCAACCCACCATAAGTGCTATGTTGAAAGTATATCAATGTGGCGATATTACTTGTTCAGAAAGTATACAGGGCGTAAGTTTTGTATATGATGATTCCGATGGTGGGCGTGCTTATATAATGGCTGCTGACCCAGCAGTCAGGTAATGGTTTCAGGACGCTAGGCGCGGGGAGAGCTGATATGCGAAGCCTTTCTTACAAATCCCCTTGGCTTTGGTTATCGCTGGCAGGTTTGTTGATGCTGGCGCTGTCGTTTGCCTGGCAGGCCACGGCACAGACTTCTTCGCGTAGCGCCCTGGTGATGAGCATTGAAGGGCCCATTGGCCCCGCCACCAAGGATTATCTTGAGCGCGGGCTGCGCAAGGCCCGTGAGCAGAACAGCGAGGTGGTTGTCGTTGAGCTGGATACGCCAGGCGGCCTGGTCGACACGACCCGCGACATGATCCGTGAAATGCTGAATGCCGACATTCCCGTGGCAATGTATGTCTCCCCCAGCGGCGCTCGGGCGGCCAGTGCGGGCACTTATCTGCTGTATGGCAGCCACGTTGCCGCCATGGCACCTGCGACCCATCTGGGCTCTGCCACGCCCGTGCAGATGGGCGGTTCCGGCTTTCCCGGCAGCGCTGATGAAGCGGATGACAACGCCGAAGGCCAATCGGAAGGCGAGAGTGAAAGAGAAAGTGAAAGCGCATCTGGAGGCGAGAGCAGCGCCATGGAACGCAAGGTCATGGAAGACGCGGTAAGCTTTATCCGCAGCCTGGCCGAGCGTCACGACCGGAACGCCGATTGGGCCGAAGAGGCGGTGCGCGAGGCGGTCAACCTCACCGCCAATGAGGCACTGGAGCAGGACGTCATCGATGTGATTGCGCAGGATCTGAACGATTTACTTTCACAAATAGACGGTACGACGGTGGTCATGGAAGGTGGTGATCGGACGCTTGAGACAGCCGACCTCGCCATCGAGCGCTTTGATCCGGATTGGCGCACAGAGCTGCTTTCGCTGATTACGAACCCCAATATTGCCTACTTCCTGCTGATCATCGGCTTTTACGGGCTGATCTTCGAACTTTCGAGCCCCGGCAGCCTGTTCCCTGGCACTATCGGGGTTATTTCGCTGTTGTTGGCGCTCTTTGCCTTTCAGATGTTACCGATCAATTATGCGGGCCTGGCGCTTATCATCGTGGGATTGGCGCTAATGGTGGGCGAGGCGTTAATGCCCAGCTTTGGTGTATTGGGCGTGGGCGGGATTATTGCCTTTGTGCTGGGGTCGATCATGCTGATGGATGCCGAGTACCTCGCCATTTCGCTGCCACTGATTGGCGGTGTGGCGCTGGTGTCCGGCGGGCTGATGCTATGGACGCTGACCCGCTTCGCAACGCTGCGCAAGCGTCCGGCCCACACAGGGATGGAGCAGCTGATTGGTGCAAGTGCTATTGCCCTGGAAGATTTTGACACGCGCGGCCACGTGCGACTGCATGGCGAGCGCTGGAACGCGGTGACCAATGTGCCGATCAAGCAGGGCGACGAGGTGAAAGTGGAGCGCCTTGAGGGCTTGACGGTCTACGTATCACCCCCGTAAGCGCCTGGCCGCCAGTGCGTTACACATCAATCGCTAGACGAGGTGTCCCATGTTGCTATCTTACTTAGTGCCCGTTGTCCTGGTGGTGTTGCTGATAGCCGCCTCCATTCGCATTCTGCCGGAATATAAACGTGGCGTGGTGTTCTTTCTGGGCCGTTATCAGAAGGTAAAAGGGCCTGGTCTGGTTATCGTGATCCCGGCCATTCAAAAGATGCAGGTGGTCGATCTGCGTGTTATCACCATGGACGTGCCCGAGCAGGATGTGATCTCCCAGGACAACGTCACGGTGAAGGTCAACGCCGTGCTTTACTTTCGCGTGATCGACCCTGAAAAGGCGATTATTCAGGTGGAGAACTTCACCCAGGCGACCAGCCAGCTGGCGCAAACCACGCTGCGTTCGGTATTGGGTAAGCATGACCTGGATGAAATGCTTTCCGAGCGCGACAAGCTCAACGACGACATCCAGGAAATCATTGATGCTCAGACAGACTCCTGGGGCATCAAGGTGGCGAACGTCGAGATCAAGCACGTGGATCTGGACGAGAGCATGATCCGCGCTATAGCCCGCCAGGCCGAGGCAGAGCGCGAGCGGCGTGCCAAGGTCATCCATGCTGAAGGCGAACTGCAGGCCTCGAAGAAACTGGTCGAGGCCGCCAACGTGATGCAGGAAAACTCCGCCGCGTTGCAGCTACGCTACCTGCAGACCATGAGCGACATGAGCAACAAGAACGCCTCGACGATCGTCTTCCCGCTGCCCATGGACATCATGGAAGCCTTCAAGGACATGAAAGCCAAGCACATGCCGCCCGCATCGGGTTCGCCAAAAGACGACGCTTAAACGCTCCTGATAGGGCTATAACGAAGGGTCAACGTGGCGGTAAATGGCGGTAAGCACGCTATAGCATCCAAACGCCAGCAGGCCAATGGCGACAAACCCAAACAGCCATTGCCCGAAGGCCTGGCGCCGCAAGGTGTTAAACGCTTCCGCCGTGCCGCCAGCTTCGTTGGGGTCGAACTGGTAAGCGGCGATCATGAACAAACTACCCACGATCACAAAGACGAGCCCGCGAACCACCAGGCCGAAACGGCATATCGGGTAGGCCCAGGCTTGGGTGCGCGAGGGCATGGTGAAGTGCTTGTCAAACTTGGCCTTGTAGCCTTTGACGGCATGGGCGATACCCGCACCGATGATGGCGATGCCGACGGCAGCCACCAACCAGCGGCCAAAGGGTTGTTGCATCAGCCAAGTGGCCATACCTTCCGAGCCACCGCTTGAGCCGCCTGAAGAACCGGACGAAAGAAAGCGGAAGACAAGGCTGGCGGCAAAAAATGCCAGCAAGGTATGGGTAACCGCACTGACAAACAAGCCTGCGCGAATCACCAGCCCTTTGGCGCTGGTGCCGTGGCGGTCGGGGTCCTTGAAGGCCTGTATGCAGCGCCACATGGCGTACCCAAGCAGCCCCATGGCGATGATGCCCAGCATCACCTTGCCGAATGGCGCCCCAAGCACGGCTTCCAGCGCGCCCCGGCTGCCTTCCGCCTGGCCGCCCTGATCTATGGCGGTGAGCGCCGCCAATCCCCCCACCAGAACGTAAACCACGCCGCGGGATGCATAGCCCATGCGGGCGAATGCGCTGATGGCATCGCGGTGGTCGGGTGCGGGCGTAGAGCTTGCCATGGTGTCCTCCTGACCAATAAGGCTGTTGCCAATTATCCATAAGCAACTTGAATGAGCGGGGACTATACTGTGTCTGCGCCGTGCTATTGTCCAGCTTAGGCGAAGCAAGCCGTGCTGACGAGTTGAGCGGGGCGGGGCTGTCTTTTCCTTTTTCCATTATTTGAATTGTTTGAGTAGCGCATGAGTCCATCGTCTTCTCCGCTTTTCTGGCGCGATCAGCGCATGCCCCATGTAGAGTTGCGTAAGATCAGTGATGCGCGGCAAGTCTGCTATGCGCCTCACAGTCACGTGCACTGGTCGCTGGGTGCCGTTACCGCAGGCAGAAGTACCTTTCGTTACCGCGATACGACCTATCAGATTAGCGCGGGTGACTTGGTGATGATGAACCCGCATTGGGTGCATGCCTGTAACCCCATCGAGAATCAGCCCTGGGCGTACCTGATGCTTTACATCGATACCGCCTGGCTGAGTAACTTGCGCTATCAGTTGGGGCTGCTGGATGCGCCTGACTGGCAAGACATTGCCACCGCTGTGCTTACCCAACCCGAGCTTTATGCAGCGTATTGCGATATGGCGTCCTGCCTGCTGGATGAGCGGCAGGCGATTGACGATAAGCAAGCAGTACTAACTGACTACCTGTCTAGCCTTATGCAGGCGCTTGCCCACGCACCTCCTGCGGCATTGCCGGAAGCGTCCAGTACGCTAGAGCAGGTTGCCGTCTATTTACGTGATAATTGTACCGTCGACATTTCGCTTGAAAGCTTATGCCAGCAGTCCGGTTACAGTGCGGGTCATTTAATCCGCGCGTTCAAACAGCAGTACGGGCTAACGCCCCATGCCTACTTGATTAATCAACGCATCCAGATGGGGCAACAGGCACTAAAGCAAGGGCAACCTATTGTCGAGGCGGCGTTGAACGCTGGCTTTAATGACCAACCCCACTTTCAGCGAACCTTTAAGCGGCTGGTAGCAGCAACACCCAACCAGTACCGCTACCCGCTACTCAATCAATAAGTAGATAGCACTGGCGGCCAAACATGCCGCCAACAAGCGGTTAACCGTTAGCAGAATGGAAGGGCGGTGAACAAAGCGTTTGAGAAAAGCCCCTGCGTACACCCAACTGGCAAGCGATAGCCAGCAAATAGGCAGGTAGAGCCCCGCGAACAGCCAAAGCTGGTGGGGGGCGTCACCGCTGGTGTAGGCACCAATACCAGCGGCAGACGCCAGCCATGCCTTGGGATTAAGCCACTGCATCATCGCGCCCGACATAAACCCTGGCGCTTTCTCGGCGCCTTGCTCGTGCAGGCGTCCATCGTGCTGGAAAAGTTGATAGCTGAGATAAAGCAAAAACAGGATGCCCGCCCAGCGTAAAATATCTTTCAGTAGCGGCACCACTTGCAGCAGCGAGTAAAGGCCTGCGCCAATCCCCAAAAACAGGGCGATGAAACCTAGTGTGGCACCCGTTACAAAGACAAGGCCCTGGCGAATGGGGTGGTTCGTGCCGCTACTCAAGCAAACGATATTGACCGGCCCTGGCGAAATGGACGCGGCAAGGGCAAATGCGGACATGGGTAGCAGCAAGGGCAGTAGTGAAGCGTTCATTATCGTCCTCCTTGGTAGTACAAGGAGTTTGCAGTGGCGTATGGCGAATATATTGAACAAAATTGATCTGCAAATAGCTTTTTAGCTATTGTTAAGTATCTTTAAAGCTGGCAAGGGCGCTTTAAATTTATCGAAGGGAGGCAAAGGGTTATGAAAACCATCGGCTTGCTGGGGGGCATGAGCTGGGAGTCCACGCAGACCTATTACCGTATGCTCAATCAAGGCGTGGCGGAGAAGCTGGGGGGCTTTCACTCGGCGAAAATAGTGCTCTATAGCGTGGATTTTGCCGAGATCGAAACGCTTCAACGCCAGGGCGACTGGGAGGCGATGGCGGACATCCTGGCGAATGCGGCTTGCTCGCTGGCGGCAGCGGGGGCGGATTTTCTGGTGATCGGCACGAATACCATGCATAAAGTAGCTGCCGAGGTGGAGGCCGCATCAGGCCTGCCCCTTTTGCATATTGCCGAGGCAACCGCCGATATTCTGGCCCAGCAGGGGATAGACCGCGTTGGCCTGCTAGGTACCCAGTTCACCATGGAGCAGCCTTTTTACCGGCAGCGACTGGAGGCGCGGGGGATCGAAGTTATCGTGCCTGAGCCCGACCAGCGTGAGGTGATTCATCGCGTGATCTATCAGGAGCTCTGCCGGGGGACGATCAACCCCGCCTCGAAAGAGGCTCATCTGGACGTGGTGGCGACGCTTTCAGCGCGGGGCGCGCAAGGCGTGATTCTAGGCTGCACCGAGATTGGTTTGCTGATTAACCAGAGCGATACGCCGGTCGCGCTTTTTGACACCACCGAGATCCACGCCCAGCGTGCGGTGGCCTGGGCGCTGGGTGATGGCGTGGCCGCCTGAACGCTTGCCATTAATGGCCAAACACCGACCAGCCAGTTTTCTGGACAAACATTTCGAGCGCCTGGGTGCCTAGCAGGCTATTGCCGTAGGCATCGAGCCCCGGTGACCAGACGGCGATCGCCCCGTGGCCCGGCGTGATCGCCAGTATGCCGCCGCCCACGCCGCTTTTAGCCGGTAAGCCGACACGAAAGGCAAATTCGCCGGAGGCGTCGTAGTGGCCGCACATCATCATCAACGAGTTGATTCGTCGGGCCCGCTGGGAAGCCACCACCCGAATGCCGCTGGGCTTGTTGATACCATCTGACGCCAGAAATAGCCCCGCATGAGCGAGCTGCTCACAGCTCATGGCAATGGCGCACTGGTGAAAGTAGGTGCCCAGCACCTTATCGACATCGTGACGTAGATGCCCGAAGGCTTTCATGAAATGCGCCAGCGAGGCGTTGCGGTCACGGTGGGCCATCTCTGAGGCAGCCACCGCATGGTCGAAGTAGATGCTGTCGTCGTCGGCGATATAGCGCACAAAGCTGAGAATCTCGCCCAGGGTCTCTTTGGGTTCGTGGCCCATCATGATCGCATCGACTACCGCAATGGCCCCGGCATTGATGAACGGATTACGCGGCTTGCCGCTTTCATGCTCCAGCTGAACGATGGAGTTGAACGGATCGCCCGAGGGTTCGCGGCCCACTTTCGACCACAGCGAATCACCCACTTGCCCCAGCGCTATGGTCAGCGTGAATACCTTGGAGATACTCTGGATGGAGAAGGGCGTGGTCGCGCACCCCGCCGAGTACACCTTGCCATCCACGGTGGCCAGGGAAATGGCAAACTGCTGCGGGTCAACGTGGCTTAGCTCGGGGATATAATCCGCTACTTTGCCACGCTCCTGTGCGCTCGCCATGGTGGCGGCAATGTCGTCGATCAAGGCTTGCATGGGCGTATCGTGACCGTCAGTTGAGGCGGGCAATAACCCTAGCGAAAAATCCTGGCACTGTCTGCTATTGCAGTCAGCAAGATTCGGGTCGGCAACTCGCCTGTGAGCGCATAGGCTGTGAAGGTAACGGTTAATACGACGATGTGAGAGACGACAATGAACGACTATGAGCGTATCGAGAAAGCCATGGATTACATGGTGGCCCATGCGGCCACGCAGCCCAAGCTGGAAGCGGTGGCCGCTCACGTTCATTTGAGCGCCTTTCACTTTCAGCGCTTGTTCTGCCGTTATGTCGGGATCAGCCCCAAGCGTTTTTTGCAGGCGCTGACCCTGGAGCGTGGCAAGCAGTTGATGGCATCCTCTAGTTCACTGCTGGATATCGCCCATACGCTGGGGCTTAGCGGTGGATCGCGGCTTTATGATCACTTTGTGCAGCTGGACGCGGTCACACCGGGAGAGCACAAGCGCCGGGGGCAGGGCGTCGAGATTGCTTACGGCGTTCATGCCACGCCGCTGGGCAGCCTGTTCGTGGCGGTCACGCCGCGGGGTATCTGCCGCATGGGGTTTGTCGATGCCACCAGTGCCGACGAGTTACTGGCACGGCTTGGCAAAGAGTGGCCGCTTTCCACGCTTCATCACGATCCTGACGCCACGCGTTTTGCGGTGGAAGCGCTTTTCAACAGGTCAGGCGATGCCTCTGCCACGTTGTCGCTGCATGTGACCGGCACCAACTTCCAAATCGCCGTATGGCGGGCGCTGCTGACCATTCCCGAAGGCCAACTGGCCAGCTATTCGCATATTGCCCAGGCACTGGGCACCCCCAAGTCCTCGCGCGCGGTGGGCAATGCGGTGGGTGCCAATCCCATCGCACTATGGATACCCTGCCACCGGGTAATCCAACAAAGCGGCGCGCTAGGCGGCTACCGCTGGGGCCCCACGAAAAAGCAGATGGTGCAAGCCTGGGAGTTGGCAACGGTCAACAACGAATCGCTTTCTCCCGTGGTCACGTCTTAATCAATTAACCCACTGGCATCATAAAACGGGAAAGGGCCGGGGTAGTGCTCGATAAACCCTTGGTGAGTCACCATGTTGTTAGTTGCCGACCACTGGTGTAGCAGGTAACCGGGGGGCTCTAGCTGAAAGTTGGCGGGGCCGTCTGGGGTGAGATCCAGGCTAACCTGGTGGGAGACCCCGGGGCAGCTCATCGCCAGGGTGTTGGCAAAGCGCTTGAATGCTCCGGTGCAGATGCCCGCAGAGCACGCGCTTTATGACACAGTAGTACTAGAGTGTGAGGCGGAAGCTACGCAACAACAGCCCCAGTTTTGACAATGCACCCAGCGACAAGGTCCGGGGATTCCCCAAGCCTTCTTGATTTGGTAGTTTGAAATAAGCTCTCAGCGACTGAAGTTATGCAAGAAAATTCATAAGCAAGAGAGGATATAGAGCTTAAGAACGTTGGAGTTATTATGCTTAAAGGCCATAAAGAATCTACCCTAGGCGATCACTTCGACAGTGAGCAGATAGATAAAATATATTATTGTGATAAAAAAGAAGATCTCCAGGCTGCAATGAGTGGCATTATTAAAAACCTTGGTTTCCAGAAATTCATCTATGCATTTTTCGTCCCGGAAAAAGCCACATGCAGCAGCGAGAAGATGGTTATAAGCGGCTATCCTGAAGAATGGAGGGATCGGTACAAGAAAAACGACTATACATTTATTGATCCTGTGACAAAGTACTGTAGGAAGAACGTAACCCCTATATCCTGGTCAGGGTTGAGAGTGGCGAAGGAAGGTCAGAATAACAAAGTAATAAACGAAGCCAAGGAGTTTGGTTTGACTTATGGTCGCACAATACCCCTCCATGGCCCAGGAGGGGCGTGGAGTCTGTTAAGCATATCATCTTCAGCGAAAGATGACTTCTTTGAAAACAACAAAGACCCTCGTGTCGCTTTTGCTTATTATATTGCCGCCACAATGCATGGTGCAGTGGCAGAAAAGCACTATAAGCAGAAAGGAGGATGCTATGTTAAAGCCCCCATAACTGAAAGGGAGAGAGAGGTTATCGCGTGGGCTGCAGAGGGGAAAACACTCTGGGAAACGTCAGTTATATTAGGAATATCGGAATCAACGGTGAAATTTCACATGAACAGCGCCTCAGAAAAACTTGGAGGAGTCAACAAGGTAAGTACCGTATCCAAAGCTATATTACATGGAATACTTTAGATAGGCGCTGCGTTCTCCTACGCTGACGAAGCTTTCAAAGCATTCATCAATTTCAATATAGCATGACGTCCTCCCAAGTCTCCGGCGCTCACTCTCTTCTAAATCATCAATACGAGGCATGGTCAAGCCACTATTTGAAAGTAATCGATAAAGTGAAGGGGACGTTACTGTAACAAACCTATTGACCTGCTGGCGGTCGGCAAAAAACCGAACAGCAGCAAACATCTCTCTCGTTATACTACTAGCTAGAAATGGAGATTGGTTGCGAATGCCTTTTCTTACCGCAAACCTACTAAGCTCCCAAACATCTGAAGCTTGCACGTTACATGAAGCAGGTAGCAATTCAGGAAATACAGAGTTAAGCATATATTCTTGAGTGGTTGGCAGGAGTCTCCAGCCCCCTATGACCTGACCGCTATATCTATCTTCACAAATCACATAAACAGTATTAAGTGTATCAAACTCATCTATCTCTCTCCCCTTGTTCAACGGCAGCCCCCATTGATTCCTGCCATTAAAGATTTCTGCCCGAAGAAGGTACATGTTCTGGACAAGGTCAAAGCACATCTCACCAGAGCCGGGCTTTCCAATATATATGTTCAATTCATGTTTATCCATATATAACAAATCTATCAGACATGTATTTATAACGCACCTGTCTTTTTTGACAGGTGGTGGCGGATGACTAGAAAAGCTATCTTCGAACAGAATCAAGTAAAATCCTAAAGTTCAAGGAAAGTGCACGATGACCACAATCCTACAGGAAGTCATTGACCTCATCCCTGCAGCAATGCAGTGTACAAATGAACACCTCATCGAAACAGAGGTTAGAGAGTTTGAGTGGCTTAAGCCACATTGCGGATTTCCCGTAATAGCAAAGCTCGAGAACCAACAAATCACAGGGTCATTTAAATCTCGAGGAGCTCTATTTGCGGTAGCAGAGTCTAATAATGATACAGTTGTGGCAGCATCAGCAGGTAACCATGGCCTCGCTGTGGCTTGGGCGGGCAAAAAATTTGGAAAAAAAGTAGATATCGTATTGCCTCAAAATGCTAGTCCTCTTAAACGCGAGCGTATATTACGTTTAGGAGCGGGCGTCATTGAAAGCGGGGCAACCGTAGACGATGCGACTGAAAGTGCGATGGATATATCTAGAACCACCGGCGCAGAATACGTGTCGCCTTATAACAACAAACATGTAATTGCCGGACAGGCAACTGTAATTATTGAACTGCTACAAGAAATCAATCTAACACATCTGATCATTCCAACTGGGGGAGGTGGGCTGCTTTGTGGAGCAATTGCCGCAAAGCATTTTCTAGAC
The DNA here is from genome assembly GCF_015767635.1 of Halomonas sp. A40-4. Lineage (GTDB taxonomy): Bacteria > Pseudomonadota > Gammaproteobacteria > Pseudomonadales > Halomonadaceae > Vreelandella > Vreelandella janggokensis. The sequence continues at coordinate 1,648,084 of NZ_CP065230.1, forward strand.
AAAGGGTCTTTACACTTAATTTCATGTGAGCCACAGGCATTTAATTCGTACAAGACAAGTAAAGAGAATAATGGTGCAGTCAAGCTAGGTAGAAGGCCCACGTTTGCCGATGGATTAGCTACAAACATTGAGCCAGGATCAATCACCCTTGAGATTCCTAATCAAGAGAAGAATCTTTCTTTTCTTGAAGTAAGTGAAGAAGAAATTGCATCTGGTTGTGCAGCAGTTTTCAACCGGGAATCATTACTGGCGGAGGGAGCGGCGGCAGCAGGCATAGCTGCATCTTTGAAAATCAAGGATGAAATTTTAAAGCAACCTGAATCTAAAGTGGGAACTTTGCTTTGTGGCGGGAACGTGCACCACACTACCTTCTGGCATATGGCTGCTTATCCATTCTCAGATATTACCTTATCTGATCTTTCTGACACGCTTGGTAGGAAGGCGGAATTTGAGCCAGAAAGAAGGCAGAACATCTCTCTAAGTAATGTAGAGAAGACTGAGGACGGCTCGTTTTTAGGTTGCGGCGACAACACGCTCCCTAAGGCGTTTTTTGATCAAGTAGAACAATACACGAACACAACTGATAGGCTTCTTTCGGAGTTTGAGGGCTTCTGCAGTAGTGAAAATCTGCTTTTAGACCGCTATACATTAGATGCAGTGCAAGAAGTGAACGATCTAATAAAAAATAGGCTGCAAGAAGATCTGCCTGAAAGCACCATGCTCAAAGAACAGCGCCTCCGGGCATTGACTCAACTTGCCACAGCTTCAAGGCTGGCGTTTGAGTGGAGGTCTCCAAGCTATGAGCAATCTGTATCGATGTCGGCGTTTGACTTGGCTTCTCAAGGTTCCAGCGGTGTTAATTATGCCCGATATGATCAACCAGGTGTTCCAAACATCGAGAGTACTCTGTTAAATACTTTAGGGGTCTCCCCGTCTACTCACGCCGTTCTTTTGACTAACTCAGGAATGGCTGCCTTCACTCTGGCCTTTGAAACGTCAAGGATTTTCAAAAACATAAAATCCGTACTCACTGCCCCCTATCTCTATTTTGAAAACGTGGAGATGATGCAATATTGGTTAGGTGGTGACAACATACATGTTTCAGATTCATACAACGCCGATGACATGACCAGTTTAAACATGAAGTTAAGGCCAGATGCAGTATTAGCTGATCCTCTTAGCAATCACCCTTTGCAGAGAATGGTCGATATTGATCAGCTTGCCTATTCCTTGTCTGAAGCTCCAAACCAGCCTACGTTAATAGTTGATGGAAGCATGCTACCCCTTGTTAGTGCTCAGGGGGTAGTAGAAGCCATGCCAGAGAGCGGCGTATATTTTGAAAGCTGTTCAAAATACATGCAATTTGGGTTAGATATAACTATGGCAGGAATGGTTCTTATCCCAAGGAAAATGGAGGCTGTAGCTCGTCGAGTTCGCAGAAACATGGGTCTAGGTCTTGACCGATACGGGGCTGAGTTATTCCCAAAATTCAAGCCCGAAATGCTAGAAAAACGTATAAAATCGATGGAGACATCGGCTCTACTTGTAGCGAAAAAGCTCAAGGAGTTTCTCCCAGAAGATCATTTTATAACTACATTTCCTGGCCTGCCTGATCATCTTGATCACACACTATCTCTGCGTTACGAGCGTTCGGGATCATGCGTGACACTTGCTCCTCTAAATCAGGAGTTAAACCGGGACCAATTAGACCCCATAGTAGATGCAGCTATTCGTGAAGCCCGCAGCCATCATGTCCCACTCGTCAAGGGTGTCTCATTCGGCTTCACAGCATCTAGGCTTTCTGCTGCATCTGCACTAGCTGAGTCGGCTCCTCCCTTTTTAAGGCTTGCGGTAGGGCCAACCTCAGAAACTGAAGCTGAGAGGCTGGCTGTTTCACTGTCGTCAGCTATTTTAAAAGTTACTTCACGGTGGTAAGTTCTATGAAGTATTTGCCGCTTGAGGTAAGAGCTACAAGCTTAGAAGAGCTTGGTTTGTTCTCTAAAGCTGAAGAGGATGTTGATACAAAAAAATGGATTGGTGATGACGCTTCTTTTGATTGGCATCTTTCCATGCATTACGATCCCAGAGTGCATCATCTGACATTAGCCAGAAACAACCAGCCTATCGGGTACATGACGATTGTTCCCGTGACGGGCACTGAAGGGGAGTTTGAGCTCCTCAGAGGAATCACACTACCTGCCTATAGAGGGAGATACGGTGTTAGCTGGTTCTTATCATCGGTTAATTACGCATTCATGAGCCTTCATGCTGAAGTAGTTTGGTTAGACGTCTTCGAAACAAACCATAGGGCAATAAGAGTATATAGAGCCTCTGGCTTTAAGGAGGTTCATACCAAGCTTTTAAAGAGGGACGGTGATAAGCCTTTTAACCTGGTGGTCATGAAAATTACCAGAGAACAATGGGAGACACCTTAAAATGCATATCCAGGCCCACTATGCTTAGCAAAAGTTTGATCGAAAAAGCCGCTTCTATGTTGGCCGCTATGGCGCTAATAGGCTTTTCATTTGGCTCTTTATCAGGCGGGCAAGGGCTGCCCGCCTGGGTGTTATCTTTACTTGCGCTTTTAGTTTTTTCCGGCGGAGCGGAATTGTTGGCTGTTACATTGTCACTTGCAGGCGCATCTCCTGTATTCGTGTTAATGAACTGCCTCCTCCTCAACCTTCGCTTTTTCCCATTAGGACTCTCCGTGGGGGAGATATTTTCAAGCTCTAGTTTTGAAAAATTAGTTGCTAGTCATTTCGTGGTTGACGAGATTGTTGCGCTAACATTCACCCAAGACTCCATTCATATGAAAAGAAAGATATACTGGATCGCTTCTTTAACCCTGATTGTCGTATGGCCATCTTCCGTGTTCCTAGGGGCACACCTAAGCAGTGGGGGAGTCAATACAGAAGCTTTCGGTATCGATATTGTTCTCCCTGTGGCAATCCTGCTGCTCATCATTCCCGCAATTAAAACATTACGGATGATCTTTGCTGTTATGACATCTGTTCTGACAACCACATTTGCTTATCTATTTTTACCCGCCGGAATTTCGATTCTGCTAGCCCCTTTAATTGTAGCTTTTTTCTTTGTCCCAAGAGGAGTAAGGAGTTGACCTTCCCCACTATTATTGCTCTTGCTATCGGAACATACGCAATTAGAGCATCAGGTATATTCCTTAGAGGAAAAATATCCGTAAGTTGCAAAACAAATGAATACCTCAAAGCAAGCGCTCTTAGCATGCTTGGCTCATTTGCGGTTTTTTCTATTGTTCACCACGATAGTGGCTTCGATTTAGCAAAGGTCTTGGGGGCAGCAGTAGGAATAGCCTTAGGACTGCTCAAGTTCCCATTTTTTTTATCCATCATATCCGCGATGTTGCTCACTGCTGCACTCAGGTTGTAGCAATTTAAAGAGGGCTGAGCCGCAAATTCTGAGTGCAACACCTGACCAAACCGGTAAAGTGTTGACCCCATGTCATATTCTGAATTCTGCACTGAAGAACGTGCCGCGATCCAGGTCAGCCTCGCGCAAGGCTTGAGTATCAGGAAGATAGCGATTCTGCTCGAACGGTCTCCGGCAACGATCAGTCTAGAGATACGTCGCAATGGTTCGTCCGATGGGAGGTATCGCGCGCCACACGCGCAACAGCACCGTCATGACCGCCGAGAAGGTTGTCGACCAAGGCGCAAACTGCTTCCTGGTTGCCCTAGGTTCTCCCTGATTCAGCACATGCTGCGTCGGCGTTTGTCTCCCGAATAGATCAGCGGCAAGCTCAAGCATATGAATATCCCTGATCTTCGAGACGCCAACAAAGCGGCGCGCTAGGCGGCTACCGCTGGGGCTTGGCGAAAAAGCAGATGGTGCAAGCCTGGGAGTTGGCAACGGTCAACAACGAATCGCTTTCTCCCATGGCCACGTCTTAATCAATTAACCCACTGGCATCATAAAACGGGAAAGGGCCGGGATAGGGGGCGATAAACCCTTGGTGCGTCACTATGCCGTTAGTTGCCGACCACTGGTGCAGCAGGTAACCGGGGGGCTCAAGCTGAAAGTGGGCGGGGCCGTCTGGAGAGAGATCCAAACTCACCTGGTGGGAAACCCCGGGGCAGCTCATCGCCAAGGTGTTAGCAAAGCGGGCTTGAATGCTCCGGTGCAGATGCCCGCAGAGCAGGCGCTCGACCTGGGTATGTTTGCCAATGACGTCGGCTAGCGCGTCTGGTCGCTTCAGCGGCTGGCGATCCATATGGTCGATGCCACTGACAAACGGGTGGTGATGCACCATGACGAGAGTCGGTTTTCGGGCTTCTCTGTCAGGGTTGCATCCAGCCACTGCAGACTTTCATCGCTTAACTCCCCATGGGGTTTGCCCGGTACCGATGAGTCGAGTCCTACAATGCGTACCGGATAGTCATCCACGACCCAGTGTAAATAGTCGCGGTGCTGAAACAGATAACGGTGCTCGGGAAAGGCGGCGCGTAGATGCTCGCGGTCATCATGATTGCCAGGGATCAAGTACACGGGCAGCATTAACTCAGCCAGAATCTGCTTAAAGGTGGCGTACTCGCTAGGGTGGCCAAAATCAACCAGGTCGCCGCTAATTAGCACCAGGTCGGGCCGCGGCGCTAGCTGATTGAGCGTGCTGATTGCTTGCCGCAGCGCATTGGCGGTATCTACCTGGCGGTAAGAGAGTTTCCCGCCCGCCTTGATATGCGGATCGCTAATCTGGGCGATAAGGCATGGCTGGGTATGAGGATCTTTCTGAATGTCAGCCATTGGCCGCCTCCTTGGCATCAACCGGGGCAGTGGGCTTATCCGGGTGAAAAACCACATGGGAAGGGAGTGCCAGGCCAATCGCGCTACCGTTTGGCCACTGCTGGCGGGAAGGTGCCTCAATCTGGAGTGGTGAGGCATTGCCGGTATCGACCATCAGGCGCTGGCTCTGACCCAGGAAAATGCTTTGCACTACCGTGCCTTTTATATCGGCTTGGTCAAGGGGCACTACCTGAATATCTTCTGGTCGGCAGTAGACAGTGGATACTCCCTGCAAATGTGAGGCTCGGAGTTCACCGCCATGGACGGCCAATCCCCCATCGGCACGTGTGCTGATCACGTCCAGGCAGTTAACTGCACCAATAAAATCGGCCACAAAGGCATTGGCTGGCTGGTGGTAAATCTCTTGGGGCGTGCCTAATTGGGCAATGCGTCCGGCTTGCATTACCGCGATGCGGTCACCCAGAGCCATTGCCTCATTCTGGTCGTGGGTGACGTAGACTGCCGTGGTGCCCAATTCACGCAGCAGCTGGCCAATTTCGATGCGCAGGCGGTCGCGCAGTTTGGCATCAAGGGCTGCCAATGGCTCGACAAACAGCAGTACCTTGGGGCGCACGGCAATCGCACGGGCGAGGGCGACGCGCTGTTTTTGCCCGCCGGAGAGGGCGTCGATACGCCGATCACCAAAGCCTTGCAAGTCGACCATGCGCATCACTTCGTCAAGCCTTTGGGCAATCTCTGCCCGTGGCAAACGCTGTATTTTTAGCCCGTAGGCAATGTTGTCGGCAACGCTCATATTGGGAAACAGCGCATAGTTTTGAAACACCATTCCTACATCGCGCTGCTCAATCGGCAGGGCAGTGACATCGCGCTCGCCAAACAGTACTTGCCCACCTTTGTCGGGGCTTTCCAGGCCGCTGATAATACGCAAGGTGGTGGTTTTGCCGCAGCCGGAAGGGCCCAGCAGTACCAGGGTTTCGCCCGCGTTAACCTGTAAATCAAGCGGCTGTAGCGCAGTCGTGCCACCCGCAAAGGTGCGGCTGCACTGGTTTAGGGTAATGCTGACAGATGAACTCATAACGGATTCTCAAATAATAGAACTTAGCGGCGCTGCTCGGTGAGTCGACCTGCCCACTGAATCGCTACCAGCAAGGGCACCACCATCACTAGAAATATCAGCGTGTAAGCCGAGCCCACTTCAAGGCGCATCGAGGCGTAGCTGTCGGCTAAGCCGACGGGCAGCGTTTTGGTCAAGGGGGTATGCAGCATCCAGGTGATGTTGAATTCGCCGATGGATAAGGTGACCACCATCAGCGCGCCCGCCAGAATGCCGCTCATGCAGTTGGGGATGATTACCCCGAAAAAGCGTTGCCGGAAGCTGGCGCCCAGGCTGGCGGCGGCCTCTTCCAGTTGGGGAAGCTTGGCGGTTTGCATCACGGAGAGCACCGCACGCACCATAAAGGGCAGGGTAAACAGCACATGGCCAACAAGAATAAACAGCCAACTGCCGCGAAATTCCCGATAGCTGCCGTAGGCGAGCAGCAGGGCAAGGGCGGTGGCGAGACCGGGGACGGCTACCGGTAGCAACAGCAGCTCTTCAATGGCATTGGCCCAGCGGCGGCGGCTGCGCAGTAGACCGTAGGCGGCGGGGATGCCGATCAGAGTAGTGATCAGTAAGCAGGCGAGCGCCAGTTTAATCGATAGCCAGATGGTGTCGGCGTAGAGGTGCCACACTTCATCGACCCAGCGCAGAGTCAGCCCGCTTTCAAGGCCGACAAAGTAGTTCTCGGTCAGCCCCGCCATCACCGACATGGCCACGGGCACGATCATGAATAAGCACACCAGTAGGGTGAAACTGAGTTGCAGAACAAAGCGTAGGCGCGATTTCATACGGAAGCTCCCAGATTGCCGCCTGCCAACCGACGGGCAAGGCTTAACGCCATCCAAGTGATCACACCCAGCACCACTGAAAGCGCAGCCGCCATGGCGAAGTTGGCGTTGTTGGTGAATTCGCCGTAGATATTGAGTGGCAGGATGCTTAGCCGCGTGCCCAGGGTAAACGCCGTGCCAAAGGCGCCCATGCTGGTCGCAAAGCAGATGGCACCGGTTGAGAGCAGTGCAGGGGCAATGCCTGGAATAATGACGTCTTTGGTGACCTGCCAGGTGTTAGCCCCTAACGAGCGGGCGGCTTCTTCAAGGCTTTGATCCAGGTTGTCGCAGGCGGCCATTACCGTGGTGATCACACGAGGAATGGAGAAGTAGAGGTAGCCAATAAAGAGCCCGGCCAGCGAGTAGGCGAACATCCAGCGCTCGCCAAAGAGCCAAAGGCTGGTTTGCGCCAGGGCACCCTGGCGGCCGCCCAGCATAATGACCAGAAAGCCCACCACGACGCCTGGAAAGGCCAGCGGAAAGGTGAGGATAGCCACGAGTATGGACTTGCCAAAAAAACGCTGCCGGGCGAGAAAAAAACCGGCAACACCGGCGATGGCCACCGCTACCAGTGACACTGCCAGTGAGAGGCCAACGGTGGTCGCCAGACTAATCAAGTACTGCCGATGGGTGAGAATGGTCAGATAAGCACTGATGCCACTGCTTGGGTCTGCTTCGGCACCCATCATGATCAGACGTGAAAAAGGCAGTAACCAAAAGGCGCAGAAAATGACCAGCGCAGGCAGCAGGGCGAGCAGCACGATCAGGCGTTTACGCTGGGCTGGCCCTGCCATCGCAGGCGGTCGACTGAGATAAGAAGCAGCCCCGGAAGGCTGCTTGGTTGCCACTGTCATGATTAACGCACCTCCGACAGATACCGCTCGGAGAAGCTTCGCTGGGCAGCCGCCATGGCGTTGTAGTCGAGTGCTTCGGCGCGGGCATACTCGCTGTCGGGCAGAAAGACTTCGCGTGCTTCAGGGGAGATGGCGCTGGCGCGCACGGGGCGCAGGTAGGCATCTGCCCATACCGCCTGGCCTTGATCCGAGAGCACGAAATCAAGCACCTGTTTGCCGTTCTCGGGGTTGGGGCCATCCTTTACTAGGCTCATGACGTAAGGCACCACCACGCTGCCCTCTTCGGGAATTACGAACTCCACGTTGGCGCCATCGCTGTGGCGTGCGCGGTAAGCGTTGAAGTCGTAATCAAGCAGAATCGGGATCTCGCCGGAAAGCACCCGTGCATAGCTGGTCTGCTTGGGCACGATAGGGTCGTTTTCGGCCAGCTGATTGAAGTAGTAGATCGCCGGTGTGAAGTCGTTTAGATCGCCGCCCATGGCTTGGTTGACTGCCACAGCACCGACGTAGCCGACAAAGGCGCTGGCCGGGTCAAGGTAGCCCACCATGCCGCGATACTCGGGCTTGAGCAGGTCTTCCCAGGAGGTGGGCACCGGGGCGCCATCCAGGGCATCGGCATTGACCATAAAACCGAGGGTGCCGGAGTGAATGGCAAACCAGTTGCCTTCGGGATCTTTCAAGCCGTCGGGGATCTCGTCCCAGTGGTCAGGCTGGTAGGGCGTTACCACATCTTCTTCCATGGCCTGAATACCGAAGGTCACCCCGTAGTAGACGACATCCGCCACCGGGCTATCCGCTTCGGCGACCAGTTGGGCTAATGACTGGCCGGAGTTTTTGTTGTCTTGGGGCACGCGAATGCCGGTCTCCTGCTCAATCAAACGCAGCTGAGTGCCCCAGTCTGCCCACTCGGGCGGGCAGTTGTAGCAGATCGCGTTGTCGCTTGACTGGGCAGTAGCGACCCCTGACGCACTGATAACCGCCGTGGCCAGTAACGCTTGATACAGACGCTTAAGGTTCATGCGTTTAAGACTCATACCAAGTTCCTCTATAAAGTGCTTAACGTGGACTTGCGGGATGTCGGGGTTCCGACACTTTCGCCCTTACGCAGTGCGTGGGGCAGGGGAGCGGGTGTGCATTTTTCTCCCCGAATCATGGCTAGCAAGGTGTGAACCGCCGCGCGCCCGATCTCGGCGCGAGGCTGCTCAATGGTGCACAGCGACGGGTAGAGGTGCTTGCCCAGGGCGATCCCATCAAAGCCCATGACGGAAAGGTCATCAGGCACCCTAAATCCGGCGCGTTGAAGTTCGCCCATCAGGCTGATGGCGAGCAGGTCGTTGGTGCAGATCACTCCCGTGAGAGCATCAGCGCCTTGTAACGCTGAGGTGAGGCGGGTCAGATCTGCTTGGGTATGGTGGGCCATTTCTACCAGCGGGTGCGGCATCAGCCCCGCTTCGTCCATCGCACGGCAGTAACCTTCAAAGCGTTGTTGGGCGCGGTCTGACTGCAGTAGCGGGCCAGCGGCCATGCCAATTCGCTCATGGCCCAGGGCGATCAAGTGGCGGGTGGCATCGGCGCTGGCGGCACGGTTGTCGACGCCCACCGAGGGGAAGCCGCTGCTGCCCGGCGGGTTGTAGACCAGCAAGCAGGGAGTGGTTTCCAAGCGCAGCTTGTCCAGCACGACGCTGTTATCCGCTTCAGCCACGGTAAGCACCAAGCCGTCGACGCGCTGGCGCAGCATCTCCTCGACAATCTCACTCTCGCGGTTGGGTGAGTATTCGCTGGTGGTAACGATCAGTGAGTACCCCGCCGCACGGGCAGCCACTTCCATGGCTTGCAGCTGCTCGGCAAATACCGGGTTGTCGAGGCTTGGTACCATTACGCCAATCATCTGCGTGGCCTGCGAGCGAAGCTGTTGGGCAACCTTATTGGGCCTGAACGCCAGTTGCTGGGCCGCGTTAAAAACGCGCTCCCGGGTCGCTGGGCGTACCAGCTCGGGGCTTGAAAAAGCCCGCGCTGCGGTTGCCCGAGAGACGCCGGCGAGTTTGGCCACAGTGAGTAAATCTGCCATGCGGATACCTGTTGTCAGCGAAATGAGATCGATCTCATTTATTGGGTATTAGCCTAGAGGGGGTATGTGACGGCTAAATGGCGGGAATATGTATTTTTAGCGTGATTATGATGACAAGGCGATTAATCACCATGAAGCTCGAGAGCTAATGAAAAGGGGGCTGTTTTGCTTGCTTACATTGCGCAGATTTCTGGAGGCCGCTACAGTCTCGCTCTTGTTTACCTGGACGAGACCTCCTTATGGCCACACTGATGATTCAGGGCACCACCTCGGATGCGGGCAAAAGCACCGTGGTGGCTGCGCTCTGCCGTGCATTGGCCAGGCGTGGCATATCGGTGGCGCCATTCAAGCCCCAGAACATGGCGCTCAATAGCGCCGTTACGGAAGATGGTGGCGAAATTGGCCGTTCCACCGCGCTCCAGGCACAGGCCGCTGGCGTTAAGCCACACAGTGATATGAACCCGGTGTTGCTCAAGCCGGAAACCGACCGTGGCGCCCAGGTGATTTTACGCGGCAAGGTGCATGGGCATATGGATGCCATGGATTACCATGCCTTCAAGCGCACCGCCAAAGAGAGCGTGATGGCCGCGTGGAAGGCGATGGAAACCCGCTTCGATGTGATTATCGCCGAAGGCGCGGGCAGCCCCGCTGAGATCAACCTGCGCCAGGGTGACATCGCCAATATGGGCTTTGCCGAAGCGGCTGACTGCCCGGTAATACTGGTGGGCGATATTGAGCGAGGCGGGGTGTTTGCTCAGTTGGTGGGGACGCTTGCACTGCTGAGCGAAAGCGAGCAGGCGCGTATGAAAGGGTTTGTGATCAACCGCTTTCGTGGCGACATGAGCTTGTTAACCCCAGGCATTGACTGGCTGACGGCACACACCGGCAAGCCGGTATTGGGCACCTTGCCCTACCTTCAAGGGTTGCTGCTGGATGCCGAAGACAGCATCGGCCTGACCCACGCGCCCACCCAGGGAGAATCGTTCAACGTGGTGGTGCCTGCGTTGCCCCGCATCAGCAATCACACCGATTTTGATCCATTGCGTTTGCATCCTCAGGTCAACCTCACCTTTGTCGGCGCAGACGAGCCGATTCCTGCGGCCGATGTGATTATCCTGCCGGGCAGTAAAAGTACGGCGAGTGATCTGGCATGGTTAAAGCGCCAGGGGTGGGATAGGGCAATTCAGCGCCACCTGCGCTACGGCGGCAAGGTGCTGGGTATTTGCGGTGGTTTTCAAATGCTCGGCGAATGGGTGGAGGACCCTGACGGCCTGGAAGGCAAGGCCGAGCGTGTCATGGGATTGGGGCTACTATCGCTCACCACGCGCATGGTGGCGGGCAAACAGCTACGCAATGTGGGTGGTGTAACAGTGGCTGAAGGGGCGAGCGTCACGGGCTACGAGATCCACAATGGCGTTAGCGAGGGCGCTGCGCTGGCGCAGCCGCTTTTTGATCTAGGCACCCACCTTGATGGCGCCGTCAGTGACGATGGGCAGGTGATGGGGACTTACCTGCACGGCCTGTTTGATCATTCCGAGGCTTGCCAGGCGCTGTTAGCGCGCCTGGGCTTGTCAGCAGCCCAGCGTCTGGATTATCGCGCCCATCGCGAGCGAGAATTGGACCGTTTGGCCGATACGTTAGAGGCGCACCTGGATATCGAGGCCCTCATTGCTCTTTTGGGAGCTGGCGCGTCGCCATTACGGTAATCTCGACGTGGCAGCCTCCACAGATATTGGGCGATTCGGTACAGGTTCTCGCAGGGTAGCGGCCCGGCTCGAAGAACTCGGCATAGACGCTGTCCATATCGTTGATAGTCATCAGGTCAGTCAGGTGAACGTCCACGCGTAGCGCGTCTGCCAGGCTGCCGCCTTCCATTTCCAGCATGCGTGAAATGGCGCGCATCACTAACCGGGTTTCTTCCTTGACGTCGCCCTTGGCCGCATGGCCGTTCGATAGGTCAGAAACCGTTAGCCCCGAAATAAACACATAGCGATCATCCATCACCATATGACTACCGGGGAAGCTCGGCGTTGGCATGGTGGGGTCGTTCATAAATTTCGTCATAATCATCCTTCTATGGTGCCTGGTAAACAATCCGACACGTTAACACTTGCTAGGTTCATGTTGCGTGGCGCTGTTAAAATAGCCGTGTTTACACTAGGCTTGCCGCTTTTGGCGAGCGGGGGACCTCATGAAAGTAATCCAAATAGACCAGGCAGCACAGCAGGATGCCTGCCTGGCACGGCTGTGTGCAGAGGTTTATGGCCAATCCGCCGGGCTGACGCCGCTCGTGGTATTTACCGGTACACGCAATGTACTTCTGGCCGAAGAAGCCGCGCGCTTGGTGGCGGCGGTCGACGGCGAAGGCAAGCCCCAGGCTCTCGCGCTGCTCGTGTTGGACGAAGAGGGCGAAGGGATGGCGCTTACCCACGCCTGCGATCTGGTGGCTCACCAGGCAAAGGCGTGGCTGGTAAATGAGTTGGCGCTAAAAGCGCCGCTGCGTGTTGATGCTAGCGACGCTGCACAGGAAGCGTTTTATCAGCAGTGCGGCATTAAGCGCTGGCTGGACGGTGCCGAGGGTCAGCGGATCGGGTTAGGCGCTCGTCACCCGGCCAATACCATCGAGCAGCTCACCGCGACGGTCACCCTCGACGAGGCGCTGATTTTACGCCGCTTCAAGCATGACCCGGCAGCGTTTGAGCAGGCTAAACAGTTATTTGTCGATGGCCTGGCCCATTTCCCCGAAGCCTTTTAAAGGCCAATCTTGCAGTGACCAGGCGGCTACTTTTTCGCCAGCTCGCGCATGGCGGTTTCCAGCCCTTCCATGGTCATGGGGTACATGCGGTCATCAATGATTTCGCGGATTAGTTGGGTAGAGTAAGTGTACTCCCATGCCCGGGGTGGCATCGGGTTAAGCCACGCCAGGCGGGGAAACGTTTCGCATAAACGCTTCAGCCACACGCCGCCCGCTTCGTCGTTAAAGTGCTCTACGCTACCGCCGGGGTGGGTGACCTCATAGGGCGACATGGCCGCGTCACCGACAATCACGACCTGGTAATCCGCGCCGTAGGTGTGCAAAACATCCATGGTCGGAATCCGCTCGTTACCCCGACGCATGTTGTTTCGCCAAACCCCTTCGTAAAGGCAGTTATGAAAGTAGTAGTGCTCCAGGTGCTTGAACTCTGAACGGGCGGCAGAGAAGAGTTCTTCGCAGACGCGAATATGATCATCCATCGAGCCGCCCACATCCAGAAACAGCAGCACCTTCACCGCGTTATGGCGTTCTGGGCGCATCTGGACGTTGAGTAGCCCGGCGTCCTTGGCGGTTTCGCGAATGGTGCTATCCACGTCGAATTCTTCAAGCGCGCCCTGGCGGGCAAACTTGCGCAATCGACGCAGCGCCATTTTGATATTGCGCGTGCCCAGCTCCAGCGAGTCATCGTAGTCGCGAAAGCGCCGCTCGTCCCATACCTTGGTGGCGCGCCGGTGGCGTGAACCATCCTGACCGATGCGAATGCCTTCGGGGTTATAGCCGTAGGCGCCAAATGGGCTGGTGCCGCCGGTGCCAATCCATTTGTTACCGCCCGCGTGGCGTTCTTTCTGCTCTTCCAGGCGTTTTTTAAATGTCTCAATCAGCTCTTCGAGGCCGCCCAGGGATTCGATCTTGGCTTTCTCTTCGTCCGTCAGTTGCTTCTCGAACTCACGGCGCAGCCAATCGTCGGGGATCAGCGCTTCAATGGCGGCGTCCATGTCCTCAAGGCCTTTAAACCAGGCGGCAAAGGCACGGTCAAAGCGGTCGAAGTAGCGCTCGTCCTTGACCATCACCGTACGTGCCACCTGATAAAACGCTTCCATATCGGCAAATACCACGCCGCGCTCTACCACGGCGTGAAGGTCGAGCAGCTCGCGCAGCGAGACCGGCACGCCTGAGCGTTTTAAAGTTTCAAACAAGCCGATAAACATGGCTTAGCGGCCCCTGCCTTTCTGGCGACGGATCATGAACGCCAGGCGTTCAAGCAACTGAGTATCCTGCTCGTTCTTGACCAGCGCACCGGCCATGGGCGGCAGCGCTTTTGCCGGGTCGCGGTTATAAAGCGCTTCCTGAGCCAGCTCATCAGCCATCAGCAGTTTCAGCCAGTCCACCAGTTCCGAGGTTGAGGGCTTTTTCTTCAGTCCCGGAGCATCACGCAGGTCGAAAAAGACTTCCAGGGCTTCGCTGACCAGCCGGGGAGCGATGTCAGGAAAGTGCACATCGACAATTGCCTGCATGGTCTCGCGGTCGGGGAATTCGATATAGTGAAAAAAGCAGCGGCGCAGGAACGCATCCGGCAGCTCTTTTTCGTTGTTGGAGGTGATAACGATGATCGGGCGATACTCGGCGCGGATGGTTTCGCCGGTCTCGTAAACGTGAAACTCCATCCGATCCAGCTCCTGGAGCAGGTCGTTGGGGAATTCGATATCGGCCTTGTCGATCTCGTCGATCAGCAACACCACCCGCTCGCCAGTGCTGAACGCTTCCCAAAGCTTGCCGGGCTTGATGTAGTTGGCGACGTTCTCGACCCCTTCCACACCCAGCTGTGAATCGCGCAGGCGGCTGACGGCATCGTACTCATAAAGCCCCTGGGCTGCCTTGGTGCTGGATTTGATGTGCCATGTGATCAACTGGGTACCGAGCGACTCTGCCAGTTCTTCGGCCAGCAGGGTTTTGCCGGTGCCCGGTTCGCCCTTGATCAACAGCGGACGCTCTAGCACCACGGCAGCATTGACTGCCTGCTTGAGCGCATCAGTGGCAATATAGGAAGAGGTGGAATCAAACGCCATGGAAGGAGCCTCGGCTTGTCGAATGCGTGTTAAAGGATTCAAACAAGTGTACGTGAGGGCTATCCCAAGGCCAACAGCCTTCTCTGGCGTGTCTTTGTTTACCCTTGCCAATTCGGCGGCACGATGCCTTGGCGCTGCATTTGCCGGTAGATCGTGGGCCGAGAAACCCCTAGCGCGCGAGCCACGGCGCTTATGTTCCAGTGCTGCTCCTTGAGAGTTGTCAGCAACGTGGGATCGGTGTCGTGATTCATTTCCGAAGCCGGGGGAGATGCCTGCCGTGTGATGCGTTGGCTAAGGCACTGATCGGGCAGATCATGAACGGTGATTTCGTCGCTTTCCGAGGTGGCCAGGGCAAACGCCAGTGCATTTTTTAGCTGGCGGATATTGCCCGGCCAGGCGTAGGCGAGCAGGGCGCTGATGGCATCGGCCCTTAGCCTGGGTGAGGCGTTGCCGCCGCGTTCGCTGACCACGTCGTTAAACACCTGGCGAATCACGTAGAGCTTATCGGCACGTTCACGCAGCGCGGGCAGGCGCAGTTGAGCCCCGTTTAGGCGGTAGTAGAGGTCTTCGCGGAACTCGCCCTGCTGAATCATTGACTCGATATTGCGGTGGGTGGCGGTAATGACCCGAATATCCACCTTCACAGGCGTATTGGCACCCAGCGGCATGACCTCCCGTTCTGCCAGTACGCGCAGCAGCCGGGTTTGTAGGGCTAGCGGCATATCGCCGATTTCATCCAGAAACAGCGTGCCGCCGTGGGCCTGGGGAATCAGCCCGCGCATTCCCTTGGCGCGCCCGCCGGTAAAGGCGCCGGGTTCGTAACCAAACAGCTCGCTTTCGATGAGCGCTTCCGGGATTGCGGCGCAGTTCACCGCAATAAACGGATAGTTGGCGCGGTTACCGCTTTCGTGGAGGGCGCGGGCGATGACCTCTTTGCCGGTGCCGGTTTCTCCGCTAATCAGTACATTGACACTGGTTTCATTACGCAAACGTTCAGCGAGCTTCTGTACCTTGCGCATGGCAGGGTCATCCGCGCCTAAGCGTGCCAGCGATTCTGGCAGTGAGGCACTGGCCGGTTTTGTCGGCTGGCTCGAGCGGGGGCGCTTGGGTTCCAACAGGCTGATAAAGTAAATGGTGTTGTTGGCGCGTGCCCGAAAAGCGCGGAGCTGGTCGTCGGTGGCGCTGTTGATGCTCAAGACATCGGTAATTTCGCACTCGAATAATTCGCCTAGCATGGGCGTAGGGTTTGTCGACCAGGGTGGCCAGCGACGCTGGTGTTCGGCGATCAACTCACGGCCTATCGCATTGGCGGCAATCACTTGCCCGTTCTCTTCAATGGCGATGAGCCCGCGTCCGTTAACGTGCACAAATTCCCGCGACGTATCCAGACGCACCATCAGACAGTCTCGATAGCGCTGTAAAAAGTAAGCGTCTTCAATCATGCGTGCGTAGAGCGTCACCAGCGAAAGGCTGAAATTCTGGCTCTCACGCTGAGTAGGCGATTGCAGTGCGGATATATCCAGCACGGCCATTACATTGCCCTGGGGGTCGGCAATGGGCGCGGCGGTGCAGGTGAGCGAAATATGCGAGGCGTCGAAGTGTTCCTGGCGGTGACAGATGATCGCCTGTCGGTCGTGCAGGCAGGTGCCTACGGCGCAGGTGCCTGCAAAGCGCTCGTCCCAGTCAGCGCCCAAGTAGAGCCCGGCCTTGCGCAATTGCTGATCCTGGCGTGGGTCGCCGCGAAACTCGACCGTGATACCGCGTTGGTCGGTTAGCAGCAGGACATAGCCAAGCTGGGAAATTTGTCCATAAAGCTGTTCAACGCCCGCCCGGGCCACGTGCAGCAATTCATCCACCGATTCACGATGTTCCAGCAATGTCTGTTGTGGCACGACGCGCGCGGGTCGTGGTTGAGTCGGGTCCAACTGGTATTCGTTCAAGCAGCGCAGCCAAGAATGGCGAATCATTTCCTGGGCGGGTGTATGGGGCGAATCCAGGCCTTCGCCGAGCTGAAACACATGCTCAATATGCTGGCGCTGAACGGATCGTAGCTGCGCAGGCAGGGGCGAGTTGGTCGGCATGGTATTCCTCACGTCGCGCTTTGTTGTTGTCCTTCCAGACTATGCGCTTTGGGTAAGGTGTCAACGCGGCTGAATTACACCGTTAGTCGCTAGTTACACTTGTAACGTCCGGGTGTAAAGGGTGTGACAGGTGTACACCTCTGCGGTGTTTTATGACTGCCTTTTATTTCTCGATTTATCAGTGTCTTAGGTAGTCTTTAAGGCACTTGGCACGGCGGGTGCTTAGGAATTGTTGAATCATGGCTGATTCAACAATAACAAACCTGACCTGGAGTACCGATATGACACAGCCAACCGCCACGGCCATTGTACAAGCATGGCTGACCAACGTTGACGCCGCTCTGCAAGCCAAGAATATTCAGCAGGTAGTCTCTCTATTTGGCGATGAGTGCTATTGGCGCGATTTCCTTACCTTTACCTGGAATTTAAAAACCTGTGAAGGTAAAGACGAGATTCAGGCCATGCTGAACGCAACGTTAGATAATGCGCGTCCGTCCAACTGGCAGCTTGAAGGCGAAGCAACCCAAAATGGCGATATCGCCGAGGCGTGGTTCACCTTTGAGACCGCGGTTGCCAGCGGCAAAGGCTACCTGCGGCTGAAAGAGGGGAAGTGCTGGACACTGCTCACCACGATGCAGTCCCTGCACGACTTCCCTGAACCCCGTAATCACAACCGCCCCAAAGGCGCTGAGCACGGCGCCAATAAGCAGCGTGAAACCTGGCTGGAAGCACGACAGCGCGAAGAAGCGGAACTTGGCTACACACAGCAGCCTTACTGCGTGATTATTGGCGGCGGCCAGGGCGGTATCGGCTTGGGCGCGCGACTAAAGCAGATGGGCGTGCCGACCATTATTATCGAGCGCAACGAACGTGCCGGGGACTCCTGGCGAAATCGCTATAAGTCGCTCTGCCTGCATGATCCCGTCTGGTACGACCACCTTCCCTATATTCCTTTCCCTGAAAACTGGCCGGTGTTTGCGCCCAAAGACAAGGTGGGCGATTGGCTGGAGATGTACACAAAGGTGATGGAGCTCAATTATTGGAGTTCCACCGAGTGTCAGAATGCACACTTCGACGAAACCGCAGGCGAGTGGGTGGTGAACGTGAAGCGCGACGGCGAAGCGATCACTTTGCGACCCAAGCAGCTCGTCATGGCCACCGGGATGTCGGGGATGCCCAATGTGCCGACATTTACCGGTGCAGAAAGCTTTGAAGGCGAGCAGCAGCACTCCAGCCAGCATCCGGGGCCAGACGCTTACACTGGTAAAAAGTGCGTCATTGTGGGGTCGAATAACTCCGCCCACGATATTGCCGCGGCACTTTGGGAGCACGACGCCGATGTCACCATGCTGCAACGCTCATCCACCCATATTGTGAAGTCGGATTCGCTGATGGAGGAAGTGCTGGGGCCGCTCTACTCCGAAGAGGCGGTGGCGAGTGGCTTAACCCATGACAAGGCTGATCTGATTTTTGCTTCGATTCCCTACAAGGTGCTGCCGGACTTTCAGCGCCCGGCGTTTGAGGCGATCAAACAGCGCGACGCCGAGTTCTATCAGAAGCTAGAAGATGCGGGCTTTATGCTCGATTTTGGTGACGACGACTCGGGTCTGTTCTTGAAGTACCTGCGCCGGGGCTCGGGTTACTACATCGATGTGGGCGCCTGTGATCTGGTCGCCAGTGGCGATATCAAACTGCGCAGCGGCGTAGGGATAGAGCGCATCAACCCGCACTCCATCACGCTTACCGATGGCAGTGAGCTAGCAGCAGATTTGATCGTTTATGCCACCGGCTATGGCTCCATGAACGGCTGGGCAGCCAGACTTATCTCCCAGGAGGTGGCGGATAAAGTCGGCAAGTGTTGGGGCTTGGGCTCCGACACCACCAAAGACCCCGGCCCCTGGGAGGGCGAGCTGCGCAACATGTGGAAACCCACCCAGCAGGAGGCGCTGTGGTTCCACGGCGGCAATCTGCACCAGTCGCGGCACTACTCACACTATCTGGCGCTGCAGTTGAAAGCCCGCATGGAGGGGCTGGCAACGCCTGTCTACGGCCTGCAGCCGGTGCATCACACGTCTTAACAGGAAGGGAAAGCCATGCGCCAGTCAAGCATGCAAGCAGCATTTCAGAGCAAGAGTGTGCACTGCATCATCATGACTCGCTTGACGGGAAAATTGATCGTTCGTGGTGCGCATAAGTTCTGGAAAAAAGGTGAGCGACAGGGGATAGTAGAGCTTTTATTTTATAACTAATTGATTGTTAATGATTTTTAAAATAGTGGCACGCTTGTCGCTATATAATTGGGTGTAAGGCAATTGAAAAGAGTCGAGCACGATTGACGTTGTGATTGAAACCGACTTTCCCTTCATTGCCTATATCGCAGCCGTTTGGCTTGCGATACACCGAGTGAGCTGGCGTGCTCCACCTGGGTCCCCTTCGGGGGACTTTTTTTTGCGTGTAATTCGGCCCTCTCTCTTCTCTGCATATTTTGTGCTTAATATTATAACAAAATTTTACGTGACGTTTAGAAACAGTGTTCGTATACTCATTTCTGTACAAGTTATCGAAGCGTCGCCGATGGTATGAACGTAGACGTTGTAGACGTGAGTGATATGTGACGCTTGATAACGGACTCCAAGCGAAAGTTGAGAGGATGACCCTGATGAGCCAATTCAAAATTGTAACAGCCGCTGTGATTACCGCTGGCTTTGCCATGGCAAGCCAAGCCGCGCTTGCGTACACCGCGGGTGATGTTTTTGTTCGCGGTGGGGTCGCTAAAACGGACATCGCTTCCGACGACACCAATGCAGGGGGAGCAGACTTCGACGTTGAAAGTGAAAACGGCTATAGCTACGGCGTTGGTTATCTGTTCCATGACAAGTTCGGCATCGAGCTTAACAGCGGTGAAGGCTTTGAGCATGACCTGACGACGGCCGCCGGTGATGCCGGTAGCGTCGAGCGTCTGCCGGTTAATGCGCTGTTCAACTACTACCCGATGGGCGGTGTCGATTCGCGTATTCAGCCTTACGTAGGTGTGGGTCTTAACTACACCAACTTCTACAGCGAAGACATTGGCCCCGGTGTCAAAGTCGACGACAGCTTTGGTGCCATTGGCCAGGCGGGTCTTGATCTGGCCGTGACCAACAACATCATGCTTAACGGCTATGTCAGCTATGCCGACGTGGACGCCGACATTACATCCAACGGTAACAACGTTGGTGCTGTTGACATTGATCCGGTGACCGTTGGTGGTGGTGTTACCTACCGCTTCTAATCGGCCATATCGAACGCACATCGTTGCGTTAGCCTAGCTAGAACAAACGCCCAGCTCAGCTGGGCGTTTTTGTATCGGGCGTATACGAATATTGGCTAAGGGGTCAGGTTATCCGGCCCCTGGTCGGTCACGGCAATATTGTCTTCAATACGAATACCACCGCAGGGCATGCAGTGATCCACCAGCGTCCAGTTGATGGGCAGCGATGTCTCTCGCAGAGGGGCTAACAGCATGGGAATGAAATAAAGCCCGGGCTCGATGGTCACGACCATGCCGCTGGAAAGCGTACGCGTGAGACGAAGCGCCGGATGTCCGTTGGGCGCCGGAGCTGCAGTGCCGTCTGGATGGCGTAAACCGGCCACGTCATGCACCTGTAATCCCAGCGAGTGGCCCAACCCATGCGGGCAGAACGCGCGCGTCACGCCTTCATCGATAGCCTGTTCGCGGCTGCCTCGGAAGAGGTCATGGGTAATGAGAATATCGCCCAGCCGCTGGTGCATTTGCTCGTGCAGCGCGATGAAATCCGTACCCGCTGTAACACCTTGAACCAGCTCGTCTTTCAGGTCGTGCACGGCGCCCACCAGCTCGCCGAATAGCGCCGGGGCATCTGGTCCGGCGTGGGTGCGGGTGATATCCGCGCAGTAACCACGAAAGCGTCTTCCGGCATCGACGAGCAGGCTATGGCGTCGCCTGGGCGGGCTTGTGTCGTAGTACTGGTAGTGGAGGACGCCCGCGTGGTCGTTCAGGCCGATAATATTCTGGTAGGGAACCGCCGACTCGCGCTGGCGGCTAGCTGCCAGGTAGGCAAGTTGAATATCCAGCTCGCCGGACGCGCCCAGGAAGGCTGCCTGGGCGGCCTCGTGTCCGGCGATCGCGAGCCGGTTGGCTTCACGTAGGCAGGCGATTTCATAGTCAGACTTGCCGATGCGAAGCTCGTCCAGGCGATTCAACAAGGTGGCAGGGTTCAGTTGCGCCTTCAGGCTGGCGCCGGGTAACTGTGCCACATCGCCGATAATTGCGGCGTGGCCATCCAGCGCGGGGCTGACGTGGTCGCTGCAGAGGTGGATATCGAATTCGTCGACCCAGGGTTCTTCGGGAAGCCGGGTCGGCAGGTGCCAAAAGTCCGCCGGGGCATAGAGGTAAAGTTGTGGCCGCTGATGAGGGCGTATCACCAGCCAGCTATGTTGCACGTCGGCCAGTGGCACCCAGTGCATGAAATGACCGTAGGTCTGGAAGGGGGGTGCCTGATCGTCGGCAAAGTAGGCGTTGGTGTGCCCGCTGTATATGGCCAGGCTGTCGAGCTGGTGCTCGTCAAGCAAGGCAGTATAGTCGCGCTGCAGGCGTGTCAGGTGCTCTTGCTGTAACCGATGTAGTTGGGATGACATGCAGGGTCTCTAGTAAGTGCGAAAGTGTGGGAGTTCACTCCAGAAGGCGTCCAGCTCTCCATGGTGCTGGCCCTGGTGGCGGTAGAGGCGAAGCTCCATGGGGACATCCCAGCGGCTGTCGCCGGCGCGGACCAGACTGCCCTGGCGAAGCTCAGCCTCGACGTTGCGTTCGGGCAGCCAACTCATTCCGTAGCCGAGCAGCACCAGTTCCTTGATACCTGCCGCATAGAGGTTTTCGCTCTGGGCATTTAAATAGCTGCTCTGGGGTAATCGTGCCAGGTGGGCGGTCACCGCTGAGCCTAGCAGGCCTCGTTGTGGGTAGGCGAGCCAGGGAAGTGGCTGCTGGCGGCTGCCTGGCAATAACGCTCTTGGCGCCGAGTGATCGTCAACACCGGTCACCGGAATCAGGCGTTCATGGCCGATCACACGGTAGGTGCAGGAACTGGTGTCGATGTCCAGGTCGCAGCGCCCAATCGGCCAGTAGCAAATCGCCAGGTCGCATTCGCCGCGCTGGAGCGCCTGGAAATAGTCGCTGGCCACCCAGCCAGTGGCGCGCAGATAGGGTTGAACACGCTCCTGCCAGCCGGTTGTGGCCAGCCACTCGGGTAGAAATTGCCCCAACAGGCTCTGTGGAGCAGCCACCATGATGCGTCGTTTCTGCCCCGCGCTGATTTCCCGAACGCGGTCTCGCGTCAGGCGAACGCGGTCAGTTACCTGCTCGCACAGCAGCAAGAACTCGTCTCCCGCCGGGGTCAAGGAAAGCGGCAGTGTTTGCCGGTTGATCAGCGTCACGCCCATTTCCTCTTCCAG
The DNA here is from genome assembly GCF_015767635.1 of Halomonas sp. A40-4. Classification (GTDB taxonomy): domain Bacteria; phylum Pseudomonadota; class Gammaproteobacteria; order Pseudomonadales; family Halomonadaceae; genus Vreelandella; species Vreelandella janggokensis. The sequence continues at coordinate 1,670,079 of NZ_CP065230.1, forward strand.
CAGCTTGATACGCCGGGAAAAAGTAGGTTGGGTGACGTTCTGTTCATCAGCAGCTCGGGAGAAGTGTCGCGTTCTGGCCAGGGCGATAAAGTCTTCTAGCCAGCGAATTTCCATGCTTTACCTCTCCATGCATAGCGCCATCTAAGGTTCGACGACCGCCTCATAGGCGGCCTTCTTCAACAGCGTGGCACGCAACCCGCGTGCCGTCATCCTGTGTCTGCAGGACAGGGATTTCTTGTTTACAGCGCGCATTGGCATGGGGGCAACGGCCATGAAACACGCAGCCGGTGGGCAGGTTAACCGGTGTAGGTACTTCGCCGGAGAGCCGGATGTGCTGGGGGCGGTCGTCTTCAAGCCGTGGAATCGCCGACAGCAACGCCTGAGTATAAGGATGGCGAGGCTTGGCGAATAATGTCGAGGTGGTAGCAATTTCACATACCGTGCCCAGGTACATGACGGCAACACGGGTCCCGAAATGCTCGACGACTGCCAGGTCGTGGGTGATAAACAGATAGGTCAGGTTGCGCTCTTGCTGAGCTTCCATGAGCAGGTTGAGTACCTGCGCCTGAATGGAGACGTCCAGCGCGGAAATGGGCTCATCGGCGACGATAAACTCGGGGTCAACGGCCAGGGCGCGGGCAATGGCAATACGCTGGCGCTGGCCGCCGGAAAATTCGTGGCCGAAGCGCTTGCCCCAGTCCGGGTCAATGCCCACCGACCGCATGACGTCTTCGACCTTCTGTTCAATTTTTTCACGGTCCCAGTCGGGGTGGTGAAGACGCAGCGGCTCCTCCAGCGTTTGCTGGATGGTCATGCGGGGGTTGAGCGACGCATAGGGGTTCTGAAAAATCATCTGCATGCGCTTGCGGTAGGGCAGCAGTTGCCGCGAACTCAGGTTGTCAATGCGCTCGCCTGCGTAGCGAATCTCGCCTTCGGAAGGGGTAATCAGCCCCATTACCATGCGTGCAACGGTGGATTTGCCGCAGCCGGACTCGCCCACTACGCAAAGCGCTTCGCCGCGTTTTATGTCGAGATCGACGCCATTGATGGCGTGCACATATTCCTGGTGGCGAACCAGCTTGCCACCCTTGAAGCGTAATTGTTCAAGAAAATCGCCCGACAACGAAAAGCGCTTGTTCAAGCCTCGAATCTGCAACAGCGAGTCGTCACTTTTCTCGTTCTGGGTCGGCGTCGGGTGGGCCGCCTTGGCCTCAGCGGGCGCGGTCATGAGGTTTCCTCCTTCAAGCGGCGGTCTTCAATCATTTCAGCGACCATGTGGCACGCCACGCGGCAGTTGCCGGACTCGACAAAGCCTGGAACCTGCTCGGTGCAGGCGGGGCGGGGCTTTCCGTCTGCGCGATTGATAAAGTTACAGCGCGGGTGAAACGCGCAGCCGCTGGGCAGGTTTGAAAGCGATGGCATGCTGCCGCGGATTTGATTGAGCTTTTCGCCGGGGGTGGCCATCTGCGGCAGGGCGTTAATCAGCCCTTGGGTGTAGGGGTGCTGCGGGTCGTTGATGATTTCCCGCGTGGGCCCTTGTTCGATCACACGGCCGGCGTACATGACCAGCATGCGCTGAGTCACCTGGCTGACCACACCCAGGTCGTGGGTGATCAGAATCAAGCCGACGTTGTGCTGCTCGCAGAGTTCCAGAAGCAACGCCATGATTTCGGCCTGAATGGTCACGTCCAACGCCGTGGTGGGCTCGTCGGCAATGATGATATCCGGGTCCAGCAGTAGTGCGATGGCAATGATCACCCGCTGGCGCATGCCACCGGAAAGCTCGTGGGGGTACTGATCCAGGCGGGTTTCCGGCGATGGGATCTGTACCTGGCGCAGTTTATCCAGACAAATCGCGCGCGCCTCCTTGCCGGAAATACGCCGGTGAGCCTTCAGGCACTCGACCATCTGTTCACCGATGGAGAGCACCGGGTTCAGCGTCATCATCGGGTCCTGGAAAATCATCGAGATGCGGTTGCCACGTACCTTGCGCAGGCCACGCTCGGACATGGTGTTGAGCGTCTTGCCCTCGAAGTTGATGCTGCCCCCGGCAATAAAGCCGGGCTTGGCAATCAGGTTGAGCAGTGAAAACGCGGCCACGGATTTACCGGCGCCAGATTCGCCGACAATGCCTAAGCGCTCGCTACGTTCAAGGGTAAAATTGACGTCGCGCAGTGCGCGCACTTCGCCCTGGCGCAGGCCGAAGCGCACGTCCAGATTTGTCACTTCCAGTAGTGCCATGGTGTCCTCAGCCTTTGTAGAGTCGCGGGTTCATAACGTCACGGAGCCAGTCGCCCAGCAGGTTGATGGACAAGACCAGTACCACCAGTAACGCCCCGGGAATGAGCGTGATCCACCACGAACCCGACTGGATATAGTCGAACCCGGATTTGATCAGCGAGCCAAGCGACGGGTGGGTTTCGGGCATACCCAGGCCGAGAAACGACAGGGCGGCTTCTGAAATGATGGCGTTGGCAATCTGTACCGTCGAAATGACGAAGATCGGCGACAGGGTGTTGGGCAGCACATGGCGGAACATGATGCGTTTGCTTCTGAGCCCCATGACGCGGGCGGCGTCGACGTATTCCTTGTTCTTCTCGGCGAGCACCGAGGCGCGCACGGTACGCGCATATTGGGGCCACTCGGCAAGGCCGATAATCAGCACCAGCAGCGGCACGGCGTAGGCGCTGAACGTCTCGCCGCCAAAAATCGCCTTGACCAGCGCGCCGACGATAATCGCGACCATCAGGGTCGAGAATGACAGCTGGATATCGGCGAGACGCATCAGGAAAGCATCGATACGACCACCCAGATAGCCGGCGAGCAGGCCAAAACAGACGCCGATCAGCGCCTGAAGAGCCACGGCGCCAAAACCGATAATCAGCGACACGCGCGCGCCGTACAGAATCGTCGAGAGCATATCCCGGCCCTGGGCGTCGGTGCCCAGCAGGTACTGGGCGTCGCTACCCTCGACCCAGAACGGCGGCAGTTCCGAGGCGAGAATATCGATTTGTGCCAGGTCATAGGGGTTCATGGGCGAAAGCCACGGCGCGAGCACGGCGACGGCGACCAGCGCGATGAATACCACCAGACTGACCTGAGCGACCATGTCGCGTTTGAAGCTGTAAAACAGATACGAGTCGCGGAAGCGTTCCCAGCGGCTGGGAAGCGCGGAAGAAGATGCATTCATGCGGGCTTTCCGGTGAGTTTGATAGTGGGGTTAACCAGGCCATAAATCAGGTCGACGATCGTATTGGTGATCACGAATATCAGGCCCACGATCATGAGATAGGTCACGATGAGCGGAATATCAGAACGCTCGATGGCATCCAGGAACATCAGCCCCATGCCGGGCCACTGGAAGACGGTTTCGGTCAGGATGGTGTAGGCGACCAGCGTACCAATCTGCACGCCGCCGACGGTGATGACCGGCAGCATGGTATTTTTCAAGGCGTGCAGAAAATAGATGCGACGCATGGAAATGCCCTTGGCCCGCGCAAACTTGACGTAGTCCGACTGCATCACCTCGAGCATTTCGGCACGGATCAGGCGAATAAACAGCGGCAGCATGATGGAGGCCAGTGAAACGGCGGGGAGTACCAGGTAGGTCAGCCCCTCCAGGCTTGCAAAGTTGGTTTCCCAGGTGCCAAACACGGGGACCGGATCACCTCGGCCGTAAGCAGGCATGCCCCCCTCGGTGGAGATCACGCCGTTGAGCCAACTGCCCCAGGCGGTATCGACGGGAAAAGGAGTCCAGCTGACGCCGATGGCAAACAGTTGAATCAGCATGATCGCGGTAAGAAATACCGGGATCGAGATGCCGACAATCGAGACGCCCATAAAAAAGCGGGAAAGCCAGGCGCGAGGTTTGATGGCGCTATAAACGCCAATCGGCACCGACAGGGTGATGATTAAAAAGGTAGCCGCGGCCACGAGCTCCAGCGTCGCCGGTAGGTGGCGCGCAATGACTTCGGTGGTGGGCTGGTTGAAAACGTATGAATAGCCGAAATCAAACTGCGCTGCATTAACTGCAAAGCGCGCGTACTGCACCAGGAAAGGATCGTTGAGCCCAAGCTCTTCACGAAGTTCGGCACGTTCGCTCTCCGGTACCGACTGGCCGACCATCTGTTGAATCGGGTCGCCCAGGTTATCTTGTATAGCGAAGGCAATGATGCTGATGACAAACATCACCAGCAGCGCATGGAAGAGGCGCTTAACCAAAAAGGCGATCATGAAAACGTTTCCGTCAGTAAAACAGGTAGGGCTCGCCCCGAAGCGGATAACCTCGGGGCGAGCTTTTCGAATGACGCTGGATTAATTCACTGGCGCCTTATTCGGCGTCCATGACCAGGTCACCCAGGTAGGGGAAGTTCATCACGTTGACCACCGGCTCGATGTTGACGTGATTGGCCGACGCCCAGGCCAGGTCCTGCCAATGCAGCGGTATAATCGCAGCTTCGTCGTAAAGTGTTTGCTCGACTTCCTGAAGCATGGCCGCACGCTTGGCGCGATCCACTTCCACGTTGGCCTCGGCCACCAGTGCATCAAGCTCTGGATTGCAGTAGTTACCTGCATTGTACTGTCCGGCGCCGGTGTCCGGATCCGGGCAGGCCGTCAAGTATTCGTGGAAATTGGCGCTGTCTTCGGTGTCTGCGTGCCAGCCGATCAGCATCATGTCGGCGGCGCGGTCATCGTACTCGCCCCAGTATTGTGCTTTGGGAAGCGTGCTCAGATCCACGTTGACGTTGATGCGAGCCAGCATCGCTGCCACGGCCTGGGCAATCTTGGCATCGTTCACGTAGCGGTTGTTGGGCGCCATCATCGTGATGTCAAAGCCGTCTTCATAGCCTGCTTCGGCCATCAGTTCCTTGGCACGCTCCAGGTCGTGGCGAAGCTCAAGGCTTTCGATATGACCAGCGTAACCTTCCGGAGAAAACTGCGCGGCAGGCGTGGCAAAGCCTTTCATCAACCGGTCAGCAATTGCTTCCTGATTAACGGCGTAGGCAAAGGCTTGACGTACGCGTGGATCCTGGAACGCCTCGACACGCTCCTGGTTCATGTGGAAGAAGATGATTCGCGTGCCCGACATCGTTACGAGCTGGGCGTCTTCGCTTTCGCGAACGCGTTCCAGGTCATTGGGCGGTACCGGGGCAATGAAATCAACGTCGCCGGAAAGCAGTGCCGCCACGCGGGTCGCGTTTTCACTGATGGGCGTGAGGATGATGTTATCGACATTGCCCGGTGATTCGGTGTCCCAATAGTTAGGGTTGCGCTCGAACTCGGTACGAACACCCTGCTGACGATCGGCGACGGTATAAGGGCCGGTGCCTGAAACGTTACGTGAGGCAAAGGAGTTGCCGTTTTTGACGATTTCGTCTTTCGGGTCACCGTCCTCGGCTTCTCCTGAATAGAAGGCGCTATCCATGGGAAAGACGTAAGTCGCCAGGTTCAACAGCAGCGGGTAGGGTGTCTTGGTGGTGATTTCTACCGTGTAGTCGTCAACGGCAGTGACGCTTTCGATGGGGTCAAAAATCGCTTTGAAGTCAGGACTGCGCTGGAGACGCTCGATAGTCCAGACGACATCGTCGGCAGTGAAGGCGTTTCCGCTGTGAAATTCAACCCCTTCGCGCAGCGACATACGCATGGTGGTGTCGTCGATGCGTTCCCAGTCAGAGGCCAGGCGCGGCTCGAATTCAAGCGCATCATTCCAGCGCACGAGCGGGTCGTGGGTCATGTGCGACAGCTGCAGGATCCCGCCCGACAGCTGTTCGTGAATATCCAGCGATACCGGGTCGGCATCGTAGGCCATACGCAGCGTGTTTTCGGCCTGTGCGGCAGTGGACAGGAGGGCTGTGCTGGCAAGCGTTGCGCCAATCACGGAAGCTAGTAGCGTTTTTTTAAACGTCATCATTATTCCTAATCGTTGTTCCCAAGAAGGATTATTGTTTGTTCGCTTTGCTGCTCTGCCACGCACCCTTGATGTTTCAGGGGGCGCATAACGGCAACAAAACAGACACGGTCAGCTCGAAAGCTATGCGTCTAACATAGTGAGAGGCGAGGGTTCTCTACAATCGAAATAATGACTGACCTCATTCAGCATATGAATGAGGCAGGCGGTGGCGAGCGTTACGGAGAGGAATTGAGACGAAAGGAGTAGTTGGAAACGTCACCCAGGCAGGCTTTCAAATTATCCAAACCGTTGATGTAGCCAGCGATTGATCTCATCAGATTCATACAGCCATTCTTCGCGTCCATCATCGTGGGCAATTTTCAAGCACGGCACTTTGACGCGGCCGCCACCTTCCTGCAGTGCCTTTTTGTGGTCAGGGTCCAACTGGGCATCACGTTTTTCAATCGTCAGCCCCAGGCGGGCCATTTCCTTGCGCACCTTGATACAAAACGGGCAGGTGCGGAACTGATACAACGCCAGGCTGTTACATGCTTCGTCTACCCTGGCCTGTTCCTCAGGCGAGCGCTTTACTGCCTGGGGTGTCGAAAGTTTCTCGGATATCAGCATGATAGGTGCAAGCAATACGCGTAGACCGCGGAAAAAATAGCGTACCAGTATGCGCATAAAGTAACCCTCATCGTAATCATGCTTGCCGTCTCGATTAGAGTAGCGGGAAGCGTAGGCGTATGGACTGACCGGGCATCGTGCAATATCTGAGAGACGTTGTCACTGGAGGATGGTTCCCTTGTGGTACGGCCACCGCTCAAGACAGGTGAGCCCAAAGGCTGGGCGTGCTAGGCTTGCGGGCTGTTTAGGGGTTGTTTAGAGGCGTAGCGATGCATCTGCACATTATCGGAATTTGCGGCACTTTTATGGGCAGTTTGGCGCTGCTCGCCAGGGAGTTGGGTCATCAGGTGAGTGGTTCTGACGCCAATGTCTATCCGCCGATGAGCACCCAGCTGGAAGAAGCGGGAATCAGCCTGATGGAAGGCTACCGGGCCGCGCACCTGCAGCCAGCCCCCGACATGGTGGTGGTAGGCAATGCGCTTTCCCGGGGCAATGAGGAAGTCGAAGCCTTGCTGAACAGCGGCCTCCCGTATACGTCCGGCGCCCAGTGGCTGGCAGAGCACGTGTTGCCGGGGCGGCGGGTAATCGCCGTGGCGGGCACACATGGTAAAACCACCACCGCCAGCCTGTTAGCCTGGTTACTGGAAAGTGCAGGGCTATCGCCGGGGTTTCTGATTGGTGGCGTGCCACGAAACTTTAACGTCTCGGCCCGGCTGGGGGCACTGGATGCGCCTTTCGTGGTGGAGGCCGACGAGTACGACACGGCGTTTTTCGATAAGCGATCCAAGTTTGTTCACTATCGCCCTGATATTGCGGTACTGCATAACCTGGAATACGACCACGCGGATATTTTTCCAGACCTGGCCGCCATCGAGCGTCAATTCCATCATCTGGTGCGAACCGTGCCCAGCCAGGGGCGTCTCTTGGTTGCCGATGGGCAGCCAGCGCTTGAGCGGGTGCTGGAGCAGGGCGTTTGGACGCCCGTTGACTATGTGGGCGACCACCCGGATAGCGCTTGGCAGTTGCGCAGCGAGCGCGCCGATGCAAGCCGTTTCCAGGTCATCTACCGCGATCCTGAAAGTACGATTGAAGAAGATGGCGTGGTGGAGTGGGCCTTGACCGGCGAACACAATGCACGCAATGCCTTGGCCGCATTGGCCGCTGCCTGGCAGTGTGGCGTCGACCTGGCGCGAGGCTGCGCAGCCCTGGCGCGCTTTGAAACCCCACGCCGTCGTCAGGAGGTGCGCGGGGAGGTCAGTGGTATTCAGGTCATCGATGATTTTGCCCATCACCCCACCGCCATTGCGGCGACGCTGCAGGGCCTCAGAGCGGCAACCCCGAAGGGGCGCCTGCTGGCGGTTATCGAGCCGCGTTCCAATACCATGCGATTGGGGGCAATGCGTGAACGCCTGATGGAAAGCGTAGCGGAAGCCGATGCGATTTTCTGGTTTCAGCCGCCCAGTGTGGCCTGGTCGATGGAGGCGCTAGTAGACGCTCAGGCGCATTCGACGCTTTACGATGATATTGACGTGCTGGTGAGCGCCGTCGTCACCCAGGCATCACCTCAGGATCGTATTGTGGTGATGTCGAACGGCAGCTTTGAGGGCGTTCACGAGCGCTTGATAAGCGCATTAGCCGCCAGGAAGGAGGCGTAATGGCAAACCCGATGACAGCGACTTTCAAACCACCGGTCACCGTCGCGCTGACCGGTGCCTCGGGGGCACAGTACGGGCTTCGGCTGATTGAGGTGCTGGTGGCCGCCAACCATGAAGTCTGGGTGATGATCTCCAAGGCCGCCCATATGGTGATCGCCACCGAAACCGAGATTACCCTGCCCGCACAGCCAGAAAGGCTTGCCGCGGCGCTGAGCGAGCGCAGCGGCGCGGCTGACGGGCAAGTTCGCTGTTTTGGTCGTGAAGACTGGATGGCGCCTGTGGCGTCAGGGTCGGGCGCGCCTTCTGCCATGGTGATCTGTCCGTGCTCGACGGGCACGCTATCGGCCGTGGCCACCGGTGCCAGCAACAACCTGATCGAGCGCGCGGCTGACGTGGCGGTGAAGGAGCGACGCACGCTGGTGATGGTGCCGCGGGAGAGCCCGTTTTCCCCGATTCATCTCGAGCATATGCTGGCCCTGAGTCGGCTTGGCGTGGTCATCCTGCCTGCAGCGCCCGGTTTCTACCATCGTCCTCAATCCATTGATGATTTGATCGATTTTATTGTGGCGCGCATTCTCAATCAGTTGGGCATCGATCACCAATTGATGCCGCGCTGGGGGGAAAAACAATCGACTGCTTCAACAACCAAGGATGGATAGCCAATGATGTCGTGGGCCACGCTCTCGGTATTTGTGCCGACTTTTTTGCTGGTGTCGTTAACGCCGGGTATGTGCATGACGCTGGCGATGGTTCTGGGTATGACCCAGGGCGTCAAGCGCGCCCTCTGGATGATGGTCGGCGAATTAATCGGGGTCGGGCTGGTAGCCGCGGCGGCGGGCGCAGGTGTGGCAGCACTGATGCTGCGCCAGCCAGCGCTTTTTATGGCGTTCAAATGGGTAGGCGGTGCGTACCTGGCCTATATCGGCATCATGATGTGGCGCTCAAGAGGGCGTATGGCGATCCCCAATGAGCTTGAAGCTGGCCCACCGGCAGGGCGGTGGCAATTGGCACTCCAGGGATTTTTAACGGCCGTCGCCAACCCCAAAGGATGGGCGTTTTTCATGGTGCTGCTGCCGCCTTTCCTGGATAGCAGCCGACCTCTCGGCCAGCAACTGATTACGTTGATCGCCGTCATATTGACCATCGAGTTTGCCAGTATGCTGGTCTATGCCACCGGCGGAAAAACCCTGCGTCGTGTGCTGGGTAAAAGCGGCAATGTTCGCCTGTTGAACCGTATTGCCGGGACGTTGATGATTGGTGTGGGGGTGTGGCTGGCGCTGGGATAAGGCCAAGTCGATACGGTCAGGTTGTCTGTCAGGGGGCCGCCAGTGCGTTGCCCCGGTTTTCCAGGCGTTGCAGATAGTGTTCAAAATTTTCTTTGGGGCAGGGCAGGCACGCGGCGATGCGCGCCTCGCACTGTCCGGTTTCGACCAATACACGCCGTGAAAGCGCGCGCTGAAGCCGGTCTCGGACCAGTAGCGCTCCGCTTTCGCTGGTGTCGGGCAATACCAGCCAAAAGGTTGCATTGTCGGCACGCCCCAGCAGGTCGTGGTCGCGACAGCAGCTATATACCTCGGTGCACAAGGCGCCAAGCAATGCCTGGGCGGCGCGGGCGCCGAACTGCTCTTCCGCCATGTCACGTTGAGGTAAGTGGATGACCAGCACTGCCAAACGCTGGTTGAGCATATCGGCCCGCTGGTATTCACTGTGCAAACGTTCCTTCAGTGTGTCGATATGGTAGGCGTCGCACTCGCTGTCATTGGGATCGGTGGCTCGCAGCAATGCGCGGCGTCTTGCATGTTCCCAGCGTGGCAGTGCAAGCAAAAGCGCCAGCGCCACGTAACCCATCACCAGGGTAGGCGATGCTTGGGCTAGCGCAGGCATCAACCACCACAGTGGAATTAATACCATATGCAATAAGACCGCGCTCAGCAGGGGAAGCAGCAGGAAAGCAGCGGTCATCGGCAAACCGATCCAGATCAGTGGGGTTTCGGGTTGGTAATAAAGCGCGGCAATGACGCTTGTATAGGTGCAAAAAAGCAGCACCAGCCTCGGCAGGTGAGCGCGCATGTCCTGGCCCAGATGGAGCAGAAAGGCGGCCAGCAGGAGCAGGATCATGAAGCTGGGCATGACGAGGTCGCGATATTCGCCCATGGCATAAAGCCAAACAGTATAGCTGCCCATCAAGGCGATACTGGCTATATACGCCAGCGTCACCAGTTGCCGAGGGAAATGATGCTGAGTCATGGCTGGCCTCGCAATTCGCCTGCCTCTCGTCGGGTCAGCGTTTGAAGCGTTGAGGGGGTAGGGGGCACATCCATTAACTCGATTGGGTTGGCGATAGTGTTGTCGGGTAACGCGTTGATTAATGACTGGTAACGCTCATGCGCTTCGAGTGCCGAGCGAGACAGCATTAACGTTGCCAGGGTCGTGCCATCGAGACGGTACACATTCTCGAAGTCGTGGGTAAGTTCGCAGAGTTTTTTGGCTGTTGGCCACAGTTGATGGCGCTTTACATGCAGGACTATTAGTTCGCCATAAATGCCTTCCCGCGCGCAACGCGTCTGTTCCCGCTGGATGTCCCTCACCAGCTGCTCGCCAGCCCACAGGTTCAAGCCTGGAACGAGTCGCAACCGTTGGCGAATCGCTCCGTTCATGTCGATCAGCTGTTGTGCACGGGCCAATGCCAGAACGCACAGGATCGCCAGTGAAATAACCATCAATAGCCAGGCGGGTGTCGATAACTGCGGGGCCACCAGCACACTGCTGAGCAGGGCAGCGCTTATGTTGAACGCGGCTACCCAGCTCATTTGCGGTAACATGAACAAGGCCGCCCAGGCCCAGATCAACAGACCGTGGCGTTCCGGAGCGGCGGCAATCAGCCCGAGTAGAAGCGCCCCGGGCAGCAGCTGCCACGGACGGCCACGCGGGTAGCGGTGGCTGAAGTCCAGTAAAAGGGCGGTAATAAATAGCCAGCCTACTGAAAGCCATAGCACCAACGCTGCCGACGGCGGTGCGGAGGGTGTCCATAGGGCAAGCGCTACGGCCGCCGCCAGCAGGTTGGCTCTTAATAGACGTATTTTGTATTTATTTTGCATGGTGGCTTACTATCAACCCTTGGACAGATGCGTGATGGTGAGCGTGATATGCGTAAAATCGTCATTAGAAAGGTGGCGAGAAGTGTTAAATAAGCCCTTAGTATAGCGCTAAAATAGCTTAGCACGCCGCTTAACTTACAGGCTAAATATGACCGAGTGGCTTATGCCCACCGAGAAATTTATGGAGATCGCATGAGCGTTTCAACATCGTTCGACGCCGATGCAAAGCTATCCCTTGAGGCTGGCGATGTCGCGGCCTACATGCAATCACTTGGCAAAGCCGCTCGTCAGGCGGCGAGTGAGCTGCGTCGCGCTGATTCGGGCCAGAAAAACCGAGCGCTGTATGCCATGGCCGCCCGCCTGGATGCGGCCCGTGAGGATGTGCTGGCGGCCAACAGCGAAGACCTGTCAAGAGGGCAGGAAAACGGCCTTGATGCGGCGTTGCTGGATCGTCTGGCCCTCAGCGATGCGCGTATCGACGCCATGATCGAGGGGTTGAGCCAGGTGGCCGCACTGCCCGACCCGGTGGGTGAGATCAGTGACATGCGCTATCGCCCCAGCGGTATTCAGGTGGGAAAAATGCGCGTTCCCCTGGGCGTGATCGGCATCATCTACGAGTCGCGTCCTAACGTGACCCTTGAAGCCGCGAGTTTATGTCTTAAAGCGGGTAATGCCTGTGTGCTGCGGGGTGGCTCCGAGGCGCGTGCGTCCAATGCAGCCATTAGCCGCTGTATCCAGGAAGGGCTTGGCGATGCAGGGCTGCCAGCCGGTAGTGTTCAGGTGGTGGCCACGAGTGACCGCGCAGCGGTCGGGGCAATGATTACCATGCCTGATTATATCGACGTGATCATTCCCCGCGGTGGCAAGTCGCTTATCGAGCGTATTTCCCGCGAAGCGAAGGTGCCGGTCATCAAGCACCTTGACGGTGTCTGTCATGTCTATATCCACAGCCTGGCCGATCCGGCCAAGGCGCTGTCGATTGCGATCAATGCCAAGACTCACCGCTATGGCACCTGCAATACCATGGAAACGCTGCTGGTGGATGCGGCGATTGCCGACCTCCTGCTGCCCGAACTCGCCCGTCAATATGCCGAGCATGAGGTCGAATTGCGTGGCTGCGAGCAAACCCAGGCGCTGCTTCCTCAGGCGCTTCCGGCAAGCGACGATGACTGGAGTGCCGAATATCTGGCGCCGATACTCGCAATCAAGGTGGTCGACGACATTGATGAGGCGATCGCCCATATTGAACGCTATGGTTCGCATCACACCGACGCCATCGTGACTGAAGACTACTCGCTAGCCCGCCGTTTTATGGCCGAAGTGGACTCAAGCTCGGTGGTCGTTAACGCCTCGACTCGTTTCGCCGATGGGTTCGAATATGGCCTGGGGGCTGAAATCGGCATCTCCACGGATAAGTTGCATGCCCGAGGGCCGGTTGGGCTTGAAGGCTTGACCACTCAGAAGTACGTGGTCATGGGTAGTGGCCAGGTTCGCGAATGACCCGGCCGGCACGTATCGCCATGCTCGGCGGCACCTTTGATCCGGTGCATAATGGTCATTTGCGCAGCGCGGTGGAGTTGCGTGATGCGCTAGGGCTGGACACAGTCCACATGATACCCGCACCGCAGCCGCCCTTGCGCGATACGCCTCAGGTATCGCCGCAACAGCGCCTTGAACTGTTACAAACGGCCATTGGTGATACGCCAGGTCTCAAGGCCGATGGGCGTGAGCTTGAGCGTGATGGTCCTTCCTATAGCGTGGATACGCTGCGTTCGCTTCGCCATGAGTACGGTGAACAGGCGCGACTGGTCATGGCCATAGGCTGGGACGCGTTTTTGCGGCTTGACCAATGGCACAAGCCTGAGCAGCTGTTTGCGTTTGCCCACCTGGTGGTGATCGCCCGACCAGGCCATGCCGATGCACCGTCGAGGCCTCTTATGGAACTGCTGGACGAGCGTGAAGTCGATAGCGTGTCCCGTTTAATGGCCTCGCCTCACGGGCAGGTATTACGTGTCACCTTGCCTTCCACGATGGCCATTTCAGCAACCCACATCCGCCAGTGGCTAGGGCAGGGCAAAAGCGTACGTTTTCTGGTCCCCGAGGCGGTGGAAAGTACCATTTTACGCGAAGGGCTGTATCAGCGCTGGCAGTCCGCTTATTAGTCGTTACAATGGCCCGCTTCAAAAAGCGCATTACATGGGGTTATCGTTAGGAGATATGCACATCGATACATTGAAGAGCGTAGCGCTTGATGCGCTGGAAGAATTGAAGGCTCGAGACATCGCTCAGTTGGACGTCACTGGGCTGACCGACGTTGCCGATATCATGTTGATTGCCAGCGGTACGTCAACCCGCCATGTTGCTGCCCTGGCCCAGAACGTGGTTGAAAAAGCCAAAGCTGCCGGGCTATCCCCGCGGGGTGTCGAGGGGGGTGACAACGCCGACTGGGTGCTTGTCGATCTGAGCGACGTGATTGTTCACATCATGCTGCCTGAAGCACGCGCCCTGTATGACCTGGAACGTTTATGGGCCGATTTGCCCAGCGACACCGGGCGGCGTGAGCTTTCTCTAAGTGACGAGCCGGCCAGCATGTCATGAAAATCCGCCTGTTGGCGGTGGGCAGTAAAATGCCCGCCTGGGTGGAAGAGGGCGTAGAAACCTACCGCAAGCGCCTGCCGAAAGATTTCAGCCTGGATATCGAAGAGGTGGCGCTGGGCCAGCGTGGTAAAAATGCGGATATAGCCCGGGCTCGGGAACAAGAGGCGGAGCGCATTCGCAGCAAGCTACGTGGCAACGAGCATGTGGTCGCGCTGGAGGTTGATGGCAAGGCCTGGACCACCGAGCAGCTCGCCCGGCAGGCCGATGGCTGGCGACTGCAAGGTCAGGATGTGGTGCTGCTGGTTGGCGGCCCGGACGGGCTTCATCCTGCTGTGTCGGCGATGGCTCAGCAGCGCTGGTCGTTATCGCCACTTACCTTACCTCATCCATTGGTGCGTATCATGCTCGCCGAGCAGCTTTATCGTGCCTGGACGCTGCTGGTGGGGCATCCCTACCATCGTTGAGTTATTCAGACAGCTGGATGCCCTTCATCGATTGAATGAGAGTTAGTCATCGCTATGCCACCGCGCTCCGACAAGCTTAAGAACACCGAGCAAGAACTTCGGATTTTTCGTGCCAGAGCCTTACTGGCCTTTGTGGTTGTGGTGGCCTTGACGAGCCTGCTGGTTGGACGTCTGGCTTATCTGCAGGTTGCTCAGCATGATGTTTACAGCACACGCTCTGAAAAAAATCGTGTTCGCGTTGAACCCTTGCCGCCTAACCGTGGGTTGATATACGACCGCAACGGGGTGCTACTGGCGGAAAACCGGCCCACCTACAACCTGACACTGGTGCGCGAGCGATCGGAAGACGTCGATGAAACCCTGGAACTTCTGGTCGAGCTTCTTGAACTCAAAGGTGAAGAAATCAGCACCTTCTATGAGCGCTCCCAGCAATGGCAGCGCCCCTTTCAGCCCGTTCTTCTGGCGAGCGACCTCAGTGAGGAGCAGATTGCCCGGTTAGCCGTTAATCGTCATCAGTTACCCGGAGTGGAGGTCGAGGCTCAATTACTGCGTTATTACCCCAATGCTGAGGTGATGGCGCATGCGCTGGGTTATGTCGGACGCATCAACGCCGAAGAGTTGGCTAACCTGGATGCGACCCGCTATGCCGGAACGCACTTTATCGGCAAGACGGGTATCGAGCGGTTTTACGAGGATGAACTGCACGGCCAGGCAGGCTTGCGAAGAGTTGAAACCAACGCGCGGGGGCGTGTGCTGCGTGAGCTTGGACGCACCGACCCAGTGCCCGGCAAGGATTTGACGTTGACCCTTGATTCGTCGCTGCAGATGCTCGCCTACGAGTTGATGGATGGCCGCCGGGGTTCCATCGTCGCCATCGAGCCAGACAGTGGCGAGATACTTGCCATGGTCTCGACGCCCGGTTTTGACAGTAATCAGTTTGTCACCGGTATCGACAGGGCCTCGTATCAAGCACTCCAGGAAAATCTTAACTTGCCGTTGTTCAACCGGGCAACTCGTGGTCACTATCCGCCCGGCTCGACGATCAAGCCTTTCCTGGCGCTTGGCGGACTTGTCGATGGAGCGATCACGCCCGATACCACCATCAACGACCCCGGCTATTATCAATTGCCCAATGATTCAAGGCGTTATCGAAACTGGCTGCGTTGGGGGCACGGTCGCGTGGATCTGGAACGCTCGCTGGCGGTGTCCAACAATACTTTTTATTACTCGCTGGCTCACGAAATGGGCATTGATAGTCTCCATGAGCAAATGACCAACTTCGGTTTTGGTCAGCGTGTTGCGCATGATGTCCAGAGCCAGAGCTCAGGCTTGATGCCATCGCGTGAATGGAAGCGCGAACGTTTTAACCAGCCCTGGTATCCAGGTGAGACACTATCCGTGGGCATCGGTCAGGGGTACTGGCAGGTTACGCCGCTGCAGTTGGCCACCGCCACGGCCACATTGGCCAACCGTGGTGATTGGGTGAAGCCTCGTATGGCGCGAAAAATTGGTGATAAGCCGCTGGAACGGGACCTGCCCGATACCCCGGAGGATATCAACCTGGCACAAGACGACTGGTGGGACAGTGTGTTCAGCGGCATGGAAAAGGTGGTGAGCGGCAGAGAAGGGACCGCGCGGCGTACCGGTGTGGGTCTTGAGTATCGCATGGGGGGCAAATCGGGCACGGCACAAGTGTTTTCGCTGGGCCAGGACCAGCGCTACGATGCCGACGAGCTCGAAGAGCGCCTGCGTGACCATGCGCTGTTCATTGCCTTTGCGCCTATCGAAGACCCGCAAATTGCCGTTTCGGTCATCGTTGAAAATGCTGGTGGCGGGAGTACCCACGCCGCCCATCTTGCCAGGGCGATGACCGATGAATGGTTGCTGGACGACGATGCCCCCGAAGTCGACGAGGTGCGCGAGACCCTGGAAACCGATACCAGCAACGTGGAGGGCAACTGATCATGCCATGGCAGGCCATAACCCGATCACTACGCGGCCATCCGGTGCGTCCCAGCGGGGGTATCCCCAAGCGTCGCAGTATCTGGGAGCGCATTCATCTTGACCCCTGGCTACTGGGCCTCCTTCTGATCCTGATGAGCAGTGGCCTGCTGGTGATCTATAGCGCCTCTGGCCAGAGCATGAACGTGGTCATTGCCCAAGCTATTCGCTTTGGTGTCGCGTTGGTGGCAATGGTGGTGGTGGCCCAGTTTTCACCGATCTTTTTCATGCGCTGGGCACCAGTGGCCTACGGGGTCGGCGTGCTGATGCTGGTAGCTGTAGAACTGGTCGGTGATTTTGGCATGGGCGCTCAACGCTGGCTGGAAATCCCAGGTGTCATCCGCTTTCAGCCCTCGGAAATGATGAAGCTGGCCGTTCCCATGATGGTCGCGGCCTATCTCTACCGCTGTGAACTGCCCCCCAAGCTGAAAGATATTGTGGTCTGCGCATTCATTATTGGTCTTCCGGTCGCATTGATTGCCGCCCAGCCCGATTTGGGCACGTCACTGTTGGTTGCCAGTGCGGCGATCATCGTCGTGTTGCTGGCCGGTTTGTCGTGGCGACTGATCGGATTGGTGTCTGTGCTATTGATTTCAGGCTTTCCCTTGCTGTGGATGAACCTGCATAACTATCAGCGCCAGCGCATACTGACGTTTCTGAATCCGGAGACGGATCCGCTCGGCTCAGGCTGGAATATCATCCAGTCAACGACCGCCATTGGTAGCGGCGGTGTTTTTGGTAAGGGGTGGCTTGAGGGAACGCAATCACAGTTGGAGTTTCTGCCTGAGCGTCATACTGACTTTATCGTTGCGGTGCTGGGCGAAGAAGTTGGGCTTATCGGTATGGTGGTACTGATTTTTCTGTATCTGCTCATTGTGAGTCGCGGGCTGTGGTTGGCTAGCGAGTCGCAGAATACCTTTGGCCGTCTGGTCGCCGGCAGCATCATTCTGACGTTTTTTATCTATGTATTTGTCAATATCGGTATGGTGAGTGGAATATTGCCGGTCGTTGGGGTGCCGTTGCCGCTGGTCAGCTACGGCGGCACCTCAAGCGTGACCTTGCTGGTGGGTTTCGGTATTCTCATGTCGATTCACGCGCATCGTCGGCTTCTTCCACGCTAGCGGTAGCGATAGAAAATCACAGCGCAGCCCACAGGAGCAGTGAGTGAATGAATAGAGCCAAACGGATGGCGGTTGTCGGCGTTTTGGGGGTTATGGTCGGCGGCCTGGCGTTTCCTCTAATGGCGGAGGATGACGGTGCCCAGAATTTCGACCCTGAGCACCATGCAGGCGCGCGTGCATTGGTGAAAAGTCTTGAGGACGAAGGATTGCCGAGCGACTGGTTAAACCGACAGTTGCGTCAGGCCAGACTGCGTCAGTCGGTGCTGGATGCCATGGCGGGGGCCGCCGAGCGTCATCTTGAATGGCACGAATACCGCGATATTTTCATGACCCAGCAGCGTATTGAAGAAGGCGTCGAGTTTCAGCAGGCCCATCAGGATGCGTTTGCCAAAGCGGAAGACGTTTATGGTGTTCCCCGCGACATCATTACCGCGATTATCGGCGTCGAGACCTACTATGGTCGCTACCGGGGTAGCCATCCGGTACTGGATTCCTTGGCGACGTTGGCCTTTGAGCATCCCACGCGGGGGAGTTTTTTTAGTCGTGAGCTAGAGGCCTTTCTGCAGATTGCGTACGAGCAGCAAGTTGACCCTGCGGCCCTAAAGGGCTCCTATGCCGGGGCAATGGGCTACCCCCAGTTTATTCCGACAAGCTATCAAGCCTATGCCGTTGACTTCGATGATGACGGGCAGCGCGATCTTTGGAACAACCCGGTTGACGCGATTGGCAGCGTTGCCAATTATTTTGCGGAGCACGGCTGGCAGGAAGGGCGTGCGGTCTATTACCCGGCGGAGGGGCCTGAAACGATGCCCTCTGATCTGTCCGTCAACCAGATAACACCCCCCGATACGTCGTTGGAGGCCTTGCAACGCGCAGGTATCACGCCGGATGTGGCGCTGGATGAAAGCGCCTCGGTCACGCCGCTGGTGCTTACTCTGAGCGATGGTCAACTGACGTATCGGCTCGGTGATCACAATTTTTACGTAATTACCCGCTACAATCACAGCCATCTTTATGCCATGGCTGTTGCCGAGTTGGCAGAAGCCATCTCCGCTGAGGCGCAGGCGGTGGGCGTAAAAAGTCTCCAGGGTGAGGATGACGCATGAAGTATTATGTGAACGTCTGGCAGCAATTAGGTTGTGCTGCCTTGATTCTGGCGGTTGTCAGCGGCTGTGCGAGTCACGAGCCGATGAGTGGCTCAAGCCAGCCAGCGCAAAATCGCACAGGAGCAAGTACCGATCCGAGCAATGATCGTGATACTGCCGGCGGGCGTTACGCCATGAGCGGGGATGCCTATCCGCTCGAGCCGCCGGATGTCTCCAGTGTGCCGGATGCAGTGCCCCGCGATGAACCGCTTTCACGGGCAGGCAACCGATCAACCTACGAGGTTTGGGGTAAGACCTATCATGTCTTGCCCGATGCCGACGGGTACACCAAGCAGGGGCTGGCCTCCTGGTACGGCGAAAAGTTTCACGGCTACGCAACGTCGAACGGTGAAATCTATGACATGTACAAAATGTCGGCGGCGCATCGTTCGCTCCCGCTGCCCACCTATGCACGTGTGACCAGTGAACGTAACGGACAGTCGGTGATTGTCAGGGTCAATGACCGTGGTCCTTTCCACAGTGACCGCGAAATTGATCTTTCCTACGCGGCAGCTGCCAGGCTGGGTATTCTGGATGAAGGGACTGGCGCGGTGACGGTCGAGGCGATAAATCCCGAACAGTGGCAGGCGCAGCGTTCGCGTAACACGTCTCGGTCAACGCCTGTGCCCGACACGGCAACGGCAAGTGCACCGGTAACGCCCGAGCGCAACAGAGATAATCCGCCGAGCGAGCCAAGTGGTGGGGTCGTCTATTTACAAATAGCCGCGTTAGGCGATCCTCAAAACGCTCAGAAAATGCGTTCAGAATTGAGCAATACCATTTCTCACGATGTGCGTGTGAACCAGGACGACGACATTTATCGCGTTCAGGTTGGGCCGGTCGCTGCTGATCAAGAGAGTGACGCTCGCAAAGCGTTACACGATGCGGGCTTTACCGATGTGTTTATCGTGCGATAATTGTTAATCGATATTTTAGACGCGCGCTCCTGAGCGCGTTTTTTTCAAGTCAATGAGAATGTGATCATGAAAGTGTTAAGTGCTTTGTTTTCTTCTGCGCGGCTTTGTGTGTTTGCGGCGGCCATTGTGGTCGCCCCTGCTGTCAGTGCTCAAGAGACGCCCCAGCCGCAAACGATTATTCCCGCACCGCCGCAGTTGGCCGCCAGCTCGTGGATATTAATGGATGCCGATAGCGGCAAAGTACTGGCACAGCATGATGCGGATGAGCGCTTACCGCCCGCCAGTTTGACCAAGTTAATGACCGCCTATCTGGTAGAGCGTGAGCTGGATCGGGGTAGCATTGCCCTTGATGATCAGGTGAGCATCAGCGAAAAAGCGTGGCGTACGGGCGGGTCTAAAATGTTCGTCGAAGTCGGCGACCAGGTCGCGGTTGAAGACCTGCTGCATGGCATCATCATTGTGTCTGGCAACGACGCCAGTGTGGCGATGGCCGAGCACCTGGCGGGCGGTGAAGCCCCGTTTGCCGATTTGATGAACCAGCATGCGGCGCGACTGGGCATGGAAAATTCCAATTTTGAAAACCCGACCGGGCTGCCGGGAGAAAACCACTACTCATCTGCCCGCGATATGGCCCTGTTGACTCAACATATCGTCAATGACTATCCAGAGCATTACGCCATCTACTCTGAGCGTGAGTTTACCTTCGGCGGTATTTCGCAACCGAACCGTAACCGCCTGCTGTGGCGAGACCCAACGGTGGATGGTCTGAAAACCGGCTGGACCTCCGAGGCCGGTTATTGCCTGGTGTCCTCGGCTAAACGAGACGACATGCGTTTGATTTCCGTGGTCATGGGGACCGATTCTGAAGAGGCCCGTGCTCAGGAAACTCAAAAACTGCTCAGCTACGGCTTCCGGTTTTTTGAAACCATGAGCCTTTACGAACGTGGTGCCGTGCTGGCCACGCCGCGTGTCTGGGGTGGTGATATCAATGAGGTTCGCGTCGGAGTGGATGAAGCCGTCACCATGACATTGCCGCGTAACCGCAATGACGAGCTGCGTGCACGCCTGAATCTCAACGCTGAGCTCCAGGCGCCCCTCAGTGTCGGCGACGAGGTGGGTACGCTCGAGATTCACATGGGTGACGATGTCGTCGGTGAACGGCAGCTAGTGGCACTGGAAGACGTTGAAGAGGGCGGCTTTTTCAAGCAGTTGCTTGATCAGGTTCGCCGCTTTTTCTCTAACCTGATCAGTAATTTTACTGATTGATGGTCAGCTGTCTTGCCGTCAAAGCAGGAATATCATTTGCAAAACCAGTGAGTTTGTCATGTCAAAAGGTGGACAAAACAGCTTTCGCGATCTGCGTCAGCCGGCGGCACAAGAAGCGCCCAAGATCAGCTTTCCTTGCCCCTATCCGTTAAAAGTAGTGGGTGACGCCACGGAGGATTTCCCGGCACGGGTTTGCCAGGTGGTTGTCCGCCACGATCCCGACTTTGATGAAGCGACGATGCAAGTCATTGATAGCCGCAACGGACGCTTTCAATCGGTGAGGGTCACCATCACGGCAACCGGTGAACAACAGCTGAAGCAATTGTTCGACGAGCTGAAGGCCACTGGCCTCGTGCATATGGTGGTGTAATGACAACACCGCCCATCGAACTGCATGTGTTGGGCCGCAAGCCCTATCTGCCGGTTTGGCAGGCCATGCGTTCGTTGACGGATCATCGAGATCCACAGACGCCTGATCAGTTCTGGCTGGTCGAGCACGACCCGGTGTTTACCCAGGGGCAGGCCGGTAAGCCCGAGCATGTGCTGATGCCGGGCGACATTCCGGTCGTGCAGACCGACCGCGGCGGGCAGGTCACCTACCATGGACCCGGCCAGGTGGTGTTGTATCCGTTGCTCGACGTGCGGCGGGGTAAACTGGGCGTGCGTACGCTGGTGACCGCGCTTGAAAATGCGGTGATCAGCGTGCTGGCAGACTACGGTGTGTCGGCAAGGGCGCGTCCCGATGCGCCGGGCGTCTACGTGAAGGGCGACGCAGGGGAAGCCAAGATCGCGTCTCTAGGTCTGCGTATTCGCCGCGGAGCGAGCTTTCACGGTGTGGCGCTAAATGTCGACGGGGATCTGACGCCTTTTTCCTACATCAATCCCTGTGGCTATGCGGGCATGCCGATGACACGCTTGGCCGATTGGGTAACCTTGCCAAGCGACCATCGGGTAGGCGAGCAGTTGGCTGAAGCGCTGGCCGTCCAGTTGGATCGTTCACTGGTAACAGGCGTGCAACCGCCACCGCTGAATGCATAGCGGTGGCCGGTGGGGCTGATTAGCCGACATTGAGGGCCGGAATGATATTGGGATCCGGTTCTTCCTGGCCTGGCACGGCTGCCGGCGAAGCCAGCCCGAGGTTGTTCTTCTCGAAGACGCGGTCAGCACGGTAGCTTGAGCGAACAAGTGGGCCAGATGGCACTTCCATAAAGCCTTTCTCAAGCCCGATTTCGCGGTAGCGGTCGAACTCTTCAGGCGTTACCCAGCGCTCCACTGGCAGGTGATTCTTGGTCGGACGCAGATATTGTCCCAGGGTCACGATATCGACGCCGATTTCGCGAAGATCGTCGAATGTCTTGAGAATCTCTTCGTCTGTTTCACCCAGGCCAAGCATCAGGCTGGTTTTGGTGATCACGTCAGGACGGTAACGTTTTGCGTGGGCCAGGACGTCAAGGGTCTTGCGGTAGCCTGCACGCGGGTCACGAACCCGGCTGGTCAGGCGCTCAACCGTTTCGACGTTTTGGGCAAAGACTTCCAGACCTGAATCGGCAACTTGCTCGATGGCCGCGGGCGCCCCGTCAAAATCCGGGGTCAGTGCTTCAACCACCACGTGGGGGGTGCGTGCCTTGATGGCGCGAATGCAGTTGGCGTAGTGGCTGGCCCCCCCATCGTCCAGGTCGTCACGGTCCACCGAGGTAAGCACGATATAGCGCAGGCCCATCAACTCGACTGATTTTGCCGTGTTGTCTGGCTCTTCATGGTCGAGCCAGCCTTTCGGGTTGCCTGTGTCGACTGCACAGAAACGGCAGGCGCGGGTGCACACCGACCCCATCAGCATGATCGTCGCCGTGCCGTTGCTCCAGCACTCGCCCATGTTAGGGCAGTGGGACTCGGCGCACACCGTGCTAAGCCGATGGGTGGCAACGTTCTTTTTGACCGCCTCAAAGCGCTCGCCACCAGGGATTTGAGCGCGAAGCCATTTGGGCTTGCGATCCAGAGAAGGGGCATCGGCGTCTGCTTTGCGCTGCTTCATGCCATCTTTAATCACCGTCATGCCGTGTTCATTGCGGAATTTTTCACCGCTGGGGACACGTGGCGAGGTGTTATTGCTCATAGCGAGAGAGCCTCTCTACTGGGCGGCAGGCAATGTCATGCGGCGATGTAAGCCATGTCCGACTGCATGCCGATTGATACGTAGGTAGTAAGACATAATGTAACATAGGTTGGCTTTTGCATGACACCGCAGGGTGGATACCTGTCATGGGTAACCTGTGCACCGGTAATAGATTATACCAATGAGTCTGCGTTAGGCATCGACGTGATGCGGGGAAAGGCCTAAACTATATTGCGTTGCAGCATCATTGCTTTCGGGTTCGATGCTACCGCATCAACCCAATGGGAGATCCTATGAATTTCTTCGCTAACCCTTTATCGCCGACTCATAAAAACCAGGATAAAGCGACGGCATCTGTCAGTGATGCCATGGCCACGCTGTTCGATCCTTTCGGATTTGGCCGCGCCGCCTTTGATTACTGGCGAGATAGCGTTGAGCGTAGCGTGCTTTACCTGGACGTGATGCGTGAGCGCGGGAATCAATACCTGGCACATATGGAACAGACCAAACCCAGTGTGCTGGGGTTTGACACCGAAGTGTTGGTGGATGGGCGTACATTGCCGCAGCCTACCAACTATGAACTGCTGCGCGTGATACCGCCGGAAGGCATTGAAACAGATCCTGAAAGCCGTCCTTTTGTAGTGGTCGACCCGCGAGCCGGTCATGGACCCGGTATCGGTGGTTTCAAGCCCGACAGCGAGCTTGGTGTCGCATTAAAAGCGGGTCATCCTTGTTACTTTATCGGCTTTCTACCGTTTCCCGAGCCCGGACAAACGGTTGAAGATGTGGTCGAGTCTGAAGTGGCGTTTCTGCGTCATGTGATCGAGCGTCATCCTGAAACCAGCGAAAAGCCCATGGTGGTGGGGAATTGCCAGGCGGGCTGGCAGATCATGATGGCGGCGGCCCTGGAGCCTGAGGTGTTCGGCCCGATTCTGATCGCCGGTGCGCCGCTTTCGTATTGGGCAGGCGAGCATGGCAAGGCCCCCATGCGTTATACCGGGGGCATGACCGGCGGTAGCTGGATAACCGCGATGACCAGCGACCTGGGTAATGGCCTGTTCGACGGTGCCTGGCTGGTGCAGAATTTCGAGCGTCTCAACCCGGCGAACACCTATTGGAAAAAGCAGTACCACCTGTTTGACAATATTGATACTGAGGCAAATCGATACCTCGAGTTTGAGCGCTGGTGGGGTGGTCACGTAGTCCTTGGTGGCGAAGAGATTCAATATATCGTCGACAACCTGTTTGTCGGCAACCGGCTATCCACCGCACAGTTGGTCACGCGTGATGGTCGCCGCATCGACCTGCGCAACGTGCGCTCGCCGGTGGTGGTATTCTGCTCGCGGGGTGACGATATTACGCCGCCGCCACAGGCGCTGGGTTGGATCCGTGATCTTTACGAAGATGAAAAAGATATCATTGCCAATGAACAGACCATTGTTTATTGCCAGCATGATACAACCGGTCACCTGGGTATCTTCGTGTCGAGCAGCGTGTCGCGCAAGGAGCATACCGAGTTCACGGCCAACATGGATTATATCGATGTGATGCCGCCGGGGCTTTACGAAACCACGATTACACACGCCGATGAACGCCACGACGGCGAGAGCCTCGAGCGGGACTACCTGCTTGAATTTTCGCCGCGTAACTTTGACGAGCTTGATCGTGAAGTCATGCACAAGCCCGAAGATGACCGGCGTTTCGCGACCGTGGCGCGTATTTCCGAAATCAACCTGGGTCTTTATCGGCTTTATATGCAGCCCTGGCTTCAGGCGGTCATGACCCCTGAAGCCGCCCGCTGGATCCGCCGGATGCACCCGATTCGTTTGGGCTACAAGCTGCTTTCTGACCGTAATCCGATGAGTGTGCCGCTACCCGTGATGGCAGAGCAGGTTCGCCAGTCGCGTCACCCGGTGGGCAAGGACAACCTGTTCAAGGCATTTGAAACCATGACCTCTGATCAGATCGTGGCAGGGCTCAATGCCTGGCGCGATGCCCGTGACGGTGCCACCGAGCGGTTGTTCATGGATATCTACGGGCAACCCCTGTTACAGGCCGCTGTTGGGCTTTACGGTGACGCCCACGTGCACCGCCGTCGCCCCGGCGACGAGCCGGAACACCGCCGCTTTCTGGAGCAGCGCGAGAACGAACTGCTTGCCAAGATTGCCCAGGGTGGGCCTCACGAAGCGGTCATGCGTGCCGTTATTTACGTGCTGGGTGGCGCACCCGCGACGGACGAGCGCAACTTCAAGCGGCTGCGCGCTTCCAGAGCGGCGTTGGAGCCCAGCGCCAATTTAAGCGACTTCAAGAGCCTGGTGCGTGAGCAGTTCTTTATCCTGAAGCTGGATCGGGAGCAAGCGCTTAACACCTTGCCAACACTGCTAGAAGGCCAGACCAACGACGAGATTGATGCTCATCTTTCGCATCTGGAGGATGTGCTGTCGGCCAGTGGTGAGCTCTCTGAGCATGCTGCATCGCGCTTTGCACAGGCCAAGGAGTTGTTTAATCAGGCCCGGCCTGTTGAAAAAGCCGTTGCGGCAAGTCCACAGACGCCTCAGCAGGCTCCCCAGGCGTCGCCCGCCAAGGCATCGACGGCGAGTAAGACGTCCGCGACGTCACGGCGCAAATCGCCGCCTAAGCAGTAGCGGTTCCATCGAGTGCTACACGCCCCTGCCCAATGGCAGGGGCGTTTGCGTTGGTATCTGCATTGTGCGGCGTTGATTTTTGGGTTGCCGTTGCGCAATCGGCAGTCTAGTGTCTAGCTACAAATTAGTTGAAAAGTGTGATGTTCATCATCATTGAATCGACTGCATCCTCGTGCTCACCACTGGCGCTTCGTTATGGGCTGGGGTAGGGTAGGCGCATTTTTTCGCCCGCACGGTTTTGATGGCTGTTGCGGCATCGTATTCATCGCACCTCAGCGTGTGCACTCAGAAAGTGGAGCACTATGGGTAAGTCACTGGTCATCGTCGAGTCGCCCGCCAAAGCGAAGACGATCAATAAATACCTCGGCAACGATTTCATCGTAAAGTCGAGCGTGGGTCACATCCGTGACCTGCCGACCAGCGGCTCAGGCAAGACAGCCTCTGACCCCAAGGAGCGCGCTCGCCAAGCCGCGGCTACACGTAAAATGTCGGCGGACGATAAAGCCGAATATAAAAAGCGCAAGGCACAGGACCAGCTGATAAGACGAATGGGCATCGACCCCAATAACGGCTGGGAAGCACACTACGAAGTACTTCCCGGCAAGGAAAAAGTCGTAGCCGAACTCAAGAAGCTGGCCGAGAAGGCTGATGCCGTCTATCTGGCAACGGATTTGGATCGCGAGGGGGAAGCCATTGCCTGGCACCTGCGCGAAACCATCGGCGGGGACGACAGCCGCTATAAGCGCGTGGTGTTCAACGAAATCACCAAAAACGCCATTCAGGACGCTTTTAAAGCCCCTGGGGCACTGAATATTCCGCGTGTTGAAGCCCAGCAGGCCCGGCGTTTTCTTGATCGTGTGGTGGGCTTCATGTTGTCGCCGTTGCTTTGGGCCAAGATTGCCCGGGGGCTCTCGGCTGGCCGCGTGCAGTCCGTTGCCGTGCGCTTGATCGTCGAGCGGGAGCGGGAGATACGGGCATTCATTCCCGAAGAGTTTTGGGATGTGCACGCTGACCTTGCCTCGCCGGATGGCGAACAGGTGCGCTTCGTGCTGGCCCGTCAGGACGGCAAGGCCTTCCGCCCGACGTCTGAAAAGGACACCCTGGCGCGTATCGAGCGGCTCAGGAGCGCGTCGCTTTCGATCACCTCGCGGGAAGATAAACCCACCAGTTCGAAGCCAACACCCCCCTTTATCACCTCGACATTGCAACAGGCGGCCAGCGGGCGGTTAGGCTTCTCGGTCAAAAAGACCATGACCATGGCTCAGCGTCTGTACGAGGCGGGCTATATCACCTATATGCGTACCGATTCGACCAATCTGTCCAAAGATGCGGTGGACAACGTGCGGACATTTATCGGTGAAGAATACGGGCCGCGCTATTTACCCGAGTCAGCCAACCGCTATACCAGCAAGGAAAGCGCCCAGGAGGCTCACGAGGCTATACGTCCGTCGAGCGTTGACCGTCAGGCGACCGACCTGGTGGGCATGGAGCGTGACGCCGAGCGCCTTTACGAGCTTATCTGGCGTCAGTTCGTGGCTTGTCAGATGACGCCTGCCGAGTACCTCTCAAGCACATTGAGTATCGACGTTGACGGTTATGAGCTGCGTGCCAAAGGTCGTGTGCTGAAGTTCGACGGCTACACTCGGGTAATGAAACCCAGTGGTAAGAATGAAGACCAGCGTCTGCCGGATCTGCCAACCGGTACGCCCATGTCGCTTGAAACCCTTGACCCGCAGCAGCACTTTACCAAGCCGCCCGCACGTTATACGGAGGCAAGCCTGGTCAAGGAACTTGAAAAGCAGGGTATCGGGCGTCCGTCGACCTACGCCTCGATCATCTCGACGATCCAGGATCGCGGCTACGTAAAGCTCGAGAGCCGGCGGTTCTACGCCGAAAAACTCGGCGATATCGTGACGGAGCGTCTAAAAGAGTCCTTCCCTGATTTGATGGACTTTTCGTTCACCGCCCGCATGGAAGACAGCCTGGATGAAGTCGCCGAAGGTGAGCGTAACTGGCAGGCCCTGCTGGATGCCTTCTATGAAGAATTTCGGGAAGAGCTGGTCCAGGCTGAAAGCGAAGACGGCATGCGGCCCAATCAACCGGTGCCAACCGATATCGACTGCCCCGCCTGCGGTCGTCAGATGCAGATACGTACAGCCTCGACGGGGGTTTTCCTCGGCTGCAGTGGTTATAACCTGCCGCCCAAAGAGCGCTGCAAGACCACCATCGACCTGATTCCCGGTGAAGAGGCCGTGGCCGCTGATGCGGGTGAAGAGGCTGAAACCGACGCGCTGCGTGCCAAGCGTCGTTGCCCGGTCTGCAGCACGGCGATGGATAACTATCTGATCGACGAAACCCGGAAGCTGCATATCTGTGGCAATAGCCCGGATTGCGAAGGTTATGAGGTTGAAACCGGCAAGTTCAAGATTAAAGGCTATGATGGGCCGCTTATCGAATGCGATAAGTGTGGTGCGGACATGCAGCTGAAGTCCGGGCGCTTTGGCAAGTACTTTGGTTGTACCAACAGTGAATGTAAAAATACCCGCAAGCTGTTGAAGAGCGGCGAAGTGGCACCGCCGAAGATGGACCCCATTGATATGCCGGAACTGGCCTGTCAGAAAGTCGATGACCACTACGTACTGCGCGACGGTGCCAGCGGACTGTTTCTGGCAGCGAGCAAGTTTCCCAAAAACCGTGAAACACGTCCGCCGCTTGTCAAAGAACTCAAGGCCCATGCCGATGAGTTGCCTGAAAAGTACCATTTCATCCTCAAGGCGCCCAGCGAAGACCCGGACGGGCGGCCTGCGCAGATTCGCTACTCGCGCAAGTTCAAAGAGCAGTACGTGATGACCGACGAGGAGGGCAAGGCGACAGGCTGGAAAGCGACCTTTGAAGGCGGTAAATGGCACGTGGAGGACAAGCGTAAAAAATGAGTGATCGTGCGCGCACCAATCAGTTGCTCTACCAGGCTGAACTACTGGCGACTTCAACGACCGATGATAATGAGCATGCCGTTGCGCAAGGTATGGCACAGGAAGAGGGGGCGCTTGCACTGTTTGAGCTGGCGCTGACGTCGTTGCTGCGCGAAGTGACAGAGCACGCTCGTTTGGCCCAGCACGATTGGCGCTATCTGTTGTCTGAGGAAGGGCCGGCGATGGCAGAGCTTCAGCGCCTGCGTGACTTGGCCCACCATCCGGATTCTTGGCTAAACTGGCTGGTAGTACAGCTGGATAAACTGCATAGCAGTGAAGGCGTGGCCAAGCGCCGAGCTTCCCAGCCCGGAATGATTGCGGTTGGCGATCAAGCCAGCTTGCGCGAGCAACTTCGGGACCATCTCGAGTCGGCCAAGCGAGAAGTCGCCGCGCTGCGCGAAACCAGTCAAGAGTGGTAATGAGCAGAGTGGTAATGAGCGTAGTACTGAGAGTGGTGCTGAGAGTGGTAATGGGAAGTTAACTAGACCGCGTTGCTCTATGAAGCCGCGATGTAGGAAGGGAGAAACAATGCGCTACAACCAAGTAAAAGATTTGATTGTCTGGGTCGAGGCCTACCATGGGCGTTTAGCGGAACAGTACCGCGCCAAAGCTGGTGCTGCCGAGAGCGAAAGACTGCAGATGGTGCTCAATTATCTGGCGGACCATGAAACGCGCATGCAGGCAGGCTTGCGCGCTATCTTCGATGAGTCACATGAAAAGCGCGACGTGCTGGATACATGGTTTGATGATCCCAATGACTTTCCGCAGCCGCCGCAACTGGAGCAACTGGCCGATAAGCCCGTTGGCAACTCCATTGAGTCGGTAATGGAATCGGCCGTCGAAGCGCATCGCACCCTTGAGGCGCTGTACCGCCACCGGGTTGATCGGGCTGTGATTGAACCCGAAGCCGAATTTTTTAACGCCCTGGCGGAAGGCCACAATGCCGAACTCCGTCGCATCGTAGCCGGCATTGAAGAGTTGCAGGGCGTTTAGTGTTGTATCCTCGTTACCACCATCTTGATGAGAGTACTGAATGAAGCCGGTAACCCGTCGCCGTTTTCTGGCCTTAGCCCTTGGTTGGCCAGTAGCTGCCAGTGCAGCGGCCAGCGTCACCTTGTCGTCCGAAGTCTACCCCGACCTGGTTGCCAATCAGCTTGAGCGTGCCGCATCCCCCCGGGAGCCCTATGAACAATGGGTGCTGATCGATGATGAAGCATCAACGTTGACCGTGTTTCGCGGATACACGGTGGTAGAGGAGTTTAAGCCTGTCTCACTTGGCCGTGGTGGTGCCAGAACTCAGCGGCTGCGGGGTGACAACACTACGCCTCTGGGCGAGTTCCGGGTTAACCGCTTCAATCACGACAGCAAGTGGCATATTTTCATGGGGGTCGATTATCCGACCCCCGCTCACGCGCGGATGGCGCTACAGCAGGGTATTTATTCCCAAGCGGATTACGACGCCTATTTTGATTATTATCGCCGCCACCGCCAGCCGCCCCAGAATACCGTGCTCGGCGGGGCCATTGGCATTCATGGGTTAGGCGAGGCGGATCCCGATATTCATGAACGTTATAATTGGACCCAGGGCTGCGTGGCAGTGACTAATTCGCAAATTGAACGCCTGGCCGAGCTCGTCAAGGTTGGCACTCGCGTAGTGATCCGCTAAGCTGGTGTCGTAGAAGGAAGTTCGAGGTTTTAAACACGTGGCTATAGACAACCGTTGTAGATTGTAATAAAACAGCGTTTGACTTACGTGCTTCGCGGCACAAGTCACGGTCAAGAACCTGCACCGCAGGTAGACAAATTTAGGCTCATCTCGTAAGCTTATGTTTGTCATACCCTTAACGTTGTACCCAAGGAAGATTCAAGGAGAACACTATGACTTTCAAGACGACTCTGAAGATGTCTGCTGCTGCTGCTTCACTGGCCATTCTGGCCGGTTGTGCCTCTACTGGCGCGCTGGAAGAAGTACGCATGACAGCTGAATCAGCACAAGCTGACGCCGCTGAAGCACGTAGCATGGCTTCTCAAGCTCTGAACACTGCAAACCAAGCTCAGCGCGACGCGCAAGCTGCCCTGCAGATGTCTGAGCAGAACCGTGCAGAAATGGAGCGCATGTTCGAGCGCTCTATGCAGAAGTAATATGACTAACGGTTGCGAAGGTTAAGTTCTTCGCAGCCATTAGGCATAAAAAAACCCCGCCTCGGCGGGGTTTTTTTGTGACCAGTCGTTGGGCCTTGACCGTTACACCTCGTCATCAGCCCGGCCGCTGTCGCTTAGCTCAATCTGCTTGAAGATGCCTTGCTCCAGAGGGTCGGGCTTGTTTTCTTCAGCAGGCTCCTCAGGCTCTGGTGCAGGCGCTTGCGGACCATACAGGGCGACGAAACGACCGTTGGGCGATTCAACTGCGCTGCGAACCTGAGCATAGTCTACCTGGATGTTGTCTTCCGTTAGCTCCGAAATGCGTTTGAGAGCTTCAAGCAGCGGTTCAAAGTCGTCCATATTTTCTTCGAGCTGCGGGTAAGACTGAACAAACAGGGTGCCATCAGAAGCCCAGCCGGCCTTGAAAGGGGCGTCAATCAAATTAACCGGGGTGCCGCTGGGTACACGCTCGTAAAGTGACTCGATATCCTCGGGGTACATGCGGATGCAGCCGCGACTGACACGCATGCCGACCCCGTCAGGGCGGTTTGTGCCGTGGATCAGGTAGCTGGGCAGCCCCAGCAGGATTGCGTGTTCGCCTAGCGGGTTGTCAGGGCCGGGTGGCACGATTGAAGGAGCTGGTTCGCCGCGTGCGGCGGCTTCGCGTCGCATGGAGGCGGGGGGTGACCAGGCCGGGTCCTTAACCTTGATCGTGGTCTTGGTCTTGCCAACGGGTGTCGCGAATTCCTCGCGGCCTACGCTGACAGGGTAGGTCTCAACGATACCCGGCTTGTCAGCGGGGTAGTAGTAAAGCCGCAACTCGGACAGATTGATCACGATGCCTTCGCGTTCTACCGGTGGCAATATGTAGCGGGATGGAATAACGACTTCGGTGCCTTCGCCAGGCACCCATATGCTGACATCAGGATTGGCCATGCGAATTTCTTCATAGCCAATGTTGTGTCGCCGGGCCACATCGATAAGTGTGTCTTTCGGATTGTCGATCGTGATGGTATAGCGTTCGCCAATAATGTCGCCTTCATCGGGAATGCGGAATTCCCCGCGTGGCAGGTCGTTTGGCGACTTCTGCGAAACGAGTTCTGCGCTTTCAATGGCGATGTCGCTCAGTTCGGGCGTGTTCTGACTTGCCTGCTCGCCGTCGGCAGACTGAGCCATCACCGGGGCTGAAAGGCTTGCCGTTAGCAGAACCGCAAGGCTGGTAGGGCCCCAGCGAAGAAAAGTATGACGAATGTTCATGAGTAATCCTAATCAGTGAATACATCGCACGCAGGCGATGACAACAGGTTCAGTTTGCCGCAACCGTCAGGCCGCCGCCACTTTTTGATTGAGTGTGGCTAACAGTGACTCGATATGTTCAAACCGCTGGTCGATTTTTTCCATATCGAGTTCAAAACGTAACGTATCCGAACCGTCCAGACGGTAGTGTTTTGGTGAGCTTTGAATAAGCGTGACCAGTGTGTAGGGGTCCACCTGGGTATGCTGGTCAAAGATGATTCGACCGCGCTTCTCACCTGCCTCTAACCGCTTGATACCAAGCTGCTCGGCTCGCTGGCGTAGTCGCGTTTGGCGTATCAGGTGCTTCAGCGGTGCTGGCAATAAGCCAAAGCGGTCAATCAGTTCCACCTGCAGTTCTTTAAGCTCCGCGTCGCTTTGGGTGTTAGCAATGCGTTTGTACATGACGAGCCGCTGCTGGACGTCGTGAATGTAGTCGTCGGGAATCAGTGCAGGCAGGTTAAGGCTGATTTCAACGCCGCTATCGAAGGGCGCATCGATATTCGGCGTCTTGCCGGCACGAATGGCTTTCACGGCACGATCAAGCATTTCCATATAAAGGGTATAGCCGATGGTTTCCATTTGGCCACTCTGCTCATCACCGAGCAGTTCCCCCGCGCCGCGGATTTCCATGTCGTGGCTCGCCAAGGTGAAACCAGCGCCCAGGTCATCCGAGGCACTAATCGCCTCGAGACGCTTGACGGCGTCCCGGGTCATGGCCTTGGGCGTCGGGGTGAGCAGGTAAGCATACGCCTGGTGGTGGCTGCGGCCCACACGTCCGCGCAGTTGATGCAGTTGTGCCAGGCCAAACTTGTCGGCCCGCTCGATGATAATGGTATTGGCGCTGGGTACGTCGATGCCGGTTTCAATGATGGTCGAGCAGACAAGCACGTTGAAGCGGCGGTGGTAGAAATCGGACATGACCCGTTCGAGGTTTCGCTCCGGGAGCTGGCCATGGGCGACGGCGACCCGGGCCTCAGGAATCAACGAGCGAATACGCTCGGCCGTATTCTCAATGGTCTTGACTTCGTTGTGCAGAAAGTAGACCTGGCCACCACGCAGAATCTCGCGCAACAGCGCCTCTTTGATAACACCGTCCTGATGCTGCTGAACAAAGGTTTTGACCGATAGCCGACGGGGCGGCGGTGTCGCGATGATCGACAGATCGCGAATACCGCTCATCGCCATGTTAAGCGTCCGGGGAATGGGCGTGGCCGTCAATGTCAGGATATCGATCTGGGCGCGCAGGGTTTTGAGCTTTTCCTTCTGGGCGACGCCAAAGCGGTGCTCCTCGTCTATGATCAACAGGCCCATCTTGGGCAGTTCAACGCTATTGCCGAGAAGCTTGTGGGTGCCAATCACGATATCGGTCTGGCCGTTCTTGATATCGTCCAGCGTCTTTTTCATCTCCTTGCCATGGGTAAAGCGCGAGATGAGGCCGATATTGACCGCAGTGTCGGCAAACCGGTCCCGGAAGTTCTCAAAATGCTGGCGGGCCAGCAGAGTGGTGGGAACCAGTACCACAACCTGACGGCCCGACTGAACCGCCAGAAAGGCGGCGCGCATGGCGACTTCGGTCTTGCCGAAGCCCACGTCCCCGCAGACCACTCGATCCATGGGTTGGGGCGATGTCATGTCGTCGATGACGGCTTCAATGGCGGCTTGTTGGTCGGCGGTTTCTTCAAAGGGAAAGCTCCCCGCGAAACGCGCGTAGTCATCGCTCGGTGCTTCATATACAACGCCCTGCTGCGCTTCTCGACGGGCATAGATATCCAGCAGTTCAGCGGCGGTGTCGCGAATTTTCTCGGCGGCTTTCTTGCGAGCTTTTTCCCACTGATCCGAGCCCAGCTTGTGCAATGGGGCCAGCTCATCGTCAGCACCACTGTAGCGCGAGATCAGATGGAGGCTATCCACCGGCACATAGAGCTTGGCACCGTCGGCATACTCCAATGCCAGGAACTCATTGGCCTGACCGCCTGCCTCAAGCGCTTCCAGGCCGATGTAGCGGCCTACGCCATGGGCCTGGTGGACCACCGGCGCGCCTTTGCGCAGTTCTGAGAGGTGGCGAACGGCAAATTCATTATCGTCGGTGGCCTTTTCACGGCGCCGGCTCTGGCGAACCACATCGCCGAACAGCTCTGTCTCGCTGATGACGGCGAGCGGCGGGTCGGTCAGCCAGAGCCCGCTGTCAATCAGGCCCTCCGTAATGGCGAGGCGCTGGTCACCGGCGAGGAAGTCCTGAAACCCATCGACGTGAGGCAGTTTCAGCGACAGTGGTGCCAGTACGTCTTCAAGGGCCTCGCGTCGTCCGCGTGACTCGGCAACCAGCAGCACACGGGAATCGGTCTCGCGTTCGAGGAAATCGGCAAAGTCGTTCAGCGGCCGTTTGGCCCGGGAGTCGATCGCCACCGTGGGCAGTGACTTGGCTTCGGGCGCCAGGGCGTGGCGCTGTTCAGGATCGTCACTCAGTTCAACCCGCGGGCGCTGCTTGATGGCCGCAAATACATCGCTGACCGGAAAGAACGCGCGGTGTGGCGTCAGCAGCGGTCGTGTAGGGTCGACTCCCAGATTGGCGTAGCGGCTTTCGATTGACTGCCAGTGCTGTTCGGCCGCCGCATAGACGCCCGGCAGCATGGCGACCCGGGTATCCTGGGTCAAGTGGTCAAACAGCGACGCCGTCTCCTCAAAAAACAGGGGGAGGTAGTGTTCCAGCCCCGGCGACGGAATGCCTTTGAGCGCATCGTTATACAGCGGGCATTGGCGCGGATCGACATCAAACAGGGTCTCGAAAAATTCGCGGAAGCAGGCGATCGATGAGCGGCTCAGTGAGTATTCATGGGCCGGCAGCAATTCGATCCTGTCGAGCTTGTCGGTGGAGCGTTGGTTGCCCGGGTCAAAATGACGCAGGGTATCGATCTCATCGTCGAACAGGTCAATCCGGATGGGGGCGTCCATCCCCATGGCGAACAGGTCGATCAAGGCCCCGCGCATGGCGTATTCGCCCGGTTCATAAACGGTTTCCACGGCCCGGTAACCCGCTCGTGAGAGTGCTTCGCGAAACGGCTCACGATCGAGTTTGTCGCCGACATTTAGCGTCAGGACGCGCCCGGCGATGTAATCCACCGGCGGTAAGCGCTGCATCAGCGTATTGATCGGTACCAGAACAAGTCCGCGTACCCCGTCCTGAAGCTGGCGCAGCGTGCGCAGGCGCGCGGAGACGATATCCTGATGGGGTGAAAAACTGTCATAGGGTAGCGTTTCCCAGTCAGGGAAGGGCAATACCGGGACATCACTATAAAACGACAGATCCTGCTCGAGGCGTTGGGCGCTGGCGGTATTTGGCGTGATCACCAATAGAGGAGCGTTGGCGGCCAGACGTGCCAGTGCAAGCGCCGACGCGCTCCCGGGGGGCGATGTCCAATAAAGTGTATCGCGCGCGCCCTCGGGTTGGGGCGGAGCAAGTAGAGAAAACGTGGGCATAATAAAGATGTCGTTCTGCGCTGAAACGGAACCTAGATCATACACGATCAAGGCTTTCAGGCAGAAGCAGCCCGCTTGTAGTCAAACCGCTGTTTATGTAATCCCCCTACATCGTCTGCGACTATCCAGGCATTGCGGCCCATTCAACGGCTACGGATAATACCCATGAAAATTATTCATTACTTAATGAGGCCGCACGTGAGTCAGCAAACGCTCGATAACGTTTTTCAGGAATGGCAAAGCAACGAAGCTCTGGCGGAGCAGATGATCCCTTTGGTTGGCCGTCTGTACCGTCAGCACAATGTTGTGGCGACCATGTATGGGCGTTCGTTGATCAATCAGTCGGTCATCCGCATCCTCAAGGACCATCGTTTTGTTCGCAAAATCGAAGGGACTGAGCTGTCGGTCGAAGATACCTTCCCGATTGTCAAAGCGCTGTGCGAGCTGAACCTTGGGCCTGCCCACGTGGATGTCGGCAAGCTGGCCGTGATGCTGAAGCGGCAGGGTGGTGGCGATGTCGAGACCTTCCTGCGCAAGGAGCTGCACCAGATCGTTGACGGCTACCAGCCGGGTGCCAGCAAGGGTGAGCCCAAAGACGTTGTGCTTTACGGGTTTGGTCGTATCGGACGTTTACTGGCGCGTGTCCTGATCGAAAAAGCCGGCGGCGGCAACCTGCTGCAGCTGCGGGCGATCGTCGTGCGCGGGCGTGGTGATGTCGCGAAGGATCTGGAGAAGCGTGCCAGTCTGTTACGCCGTGATTCGGTTCACGGGCCTTTTGAAGGCACCATTGCCGTTGATGCCGAGGCGCGCACCCTGACGGTCAACGGTAACGTGGTGCAAGTCATCTATGCCGATAACCCAAGCGATATCGACTATACGGATTACGGCATCAACAACGCGGTGATCGTCGACAACACAGGGATATGGCGTGACGAGGCAGGCCTGGGTCAACATGTCGCATGCCAAGGCGCTTCCAAGACGCTGCTGACGGCGCCGGGCAAAGGCGATATCAAGAATATTGTCTATGGCATCAACCATGAGTCGATTACCGAGCAGGACCGTATCGTATCGGCGGCCTCGTGTACGACCAATGCCATCGTGCCGGTGCTCAAGGCGCTCAACGACGAATATGGTGTCGTTAATGGCCACGTGGAGACCGTTCATGCCTACACCAACGATCAGAACCTGATTGATAACTATCACAAAGGGGACCGTCGCGGGCGCAGTGCCGCCCTCAATATGGTGTTGACCGAAACCGGCGCGGCCAAGGCGGCGGCAAAAGCATTGCCGGAGCTTGAAGGCAAGCTGACGGGTAATGCGATCCGCGTGCCCATCCCCAATGTGTCCATGGCGATCCTGAACCTGACGCTCGACAAGACAACGGATGTCGATGCGCTTAACGACTATCTGCGCCGTATGTCGATTGACTCGGCCTATCAGAAACAAATCGACTTCGTTGATTCTCCGGAAGTGGTCTCATCCGATTTTGTGGGCAACCGACACGCCGGGATTGTGGATGCCAAAGCCACTATTGCCAACGGTCATCATGCCGTCGTCTATGTATGGTACGACAACGAATTCGGCTATAGCTGCCAGGTGATCCGTATTCTTCAGCAGATGTCGAACGTCAGCTTTCTCAAGCTACCTCAGCAAGCCAGTTAGTCTGTCTGTTTTGATTGATAATCATTAATCGAAAAACGCCACCATCAGGTGGCGTTTTTGTAGGCGAATGGAATAAAAAATCTTGAAATGAGGGCGTCTATAGCACTTTAGGCGACCCCAGTTGATGTAGTCATTAGGCCCGGTTGTCTTTATAATACGATAGATTTTTCGGGGTGGTTCAAGTGCTACTTGAGCCTGACTGGTAACAATCTGAACAGATAACAAAAATTCACTGAGCAGAAAATAAGCATTCGAACCCCTTACCTTCGTATATCCGATCCATCAACTGGGCGAGACTATGATCGAAGTCAAAAAAGGCCTGGATCTCCCCATCACGGGAGCGCCCGAGCAGCGTATTGAAGATGCGCGTCCTGTGCGCCACGTGGCAATCCTGGGTACTGACTACGTTGGCATGAAGCCGACAATGGAAGTTCAGGAAGGGGATAAGGTCAAACTGGGCCAACTGCTCTTCACCGACAAGAAAATTGATGGCGTGCGCTTCACCGCACCCGCCTCCGGTGAAGTGGTCGCAATAAACCGTGGCGAAAAGCGTCGTCTATTATCTGTCGTGATCAAAGTCGACGAGCAGGAAGAGGCGGTGAGCTTTGCTTCTCATGAACGTGCCTCGTTAGGTCAGCTCGATCGTCAGGTCGTGGTTGACCAGCTGGTAGAGTCCGGGCTCTGGACCGCGTTACGCACGCGTCCCTTCTCGCGGACACCGGTGATCGACAGCACGCCTGCCGATATTTTTGTTACTGCAGTGGATACCCATCCACTCAGCGCTGATCCGGCGTTGATCATCAACGAGAACACACAAGCATTTGAAGACGGCCTCAAGGTGCTAACCCGCCTGACCGAGGGCAACGTTTTTCTGTGCAAGGGCGCCAACGCCTCTGTTCCCGGCGATGATGTCGAGGGTGTTACCACCGAAAGCTTTGCAGGGCCACATCCCGCCGGCCTGGTAGGGACGCATATTCATCACCTGTCACCGGTCGCCCTGCATAAAAAGGTATGGCACATTGGTTATCAGGACGTCATTGCGTTTGGCAAATTGTTTGCCGAAGGTAAACTCGATGTAAGCCGCGTGGTCGCGATTGGCGGTCCGCGTGCCGAGAATCCGCGTTTGGTGCGTACCCGTGTGGGAGCCAGCACTGAGGAACTCCTGGACGGGAATGTCATCCAACCGGAAGACACCCGCGTTATTTCAGGATCAGTCTTCTCGGGCTTTGCCGCTGAAGGAAAGCTGACCTATCTGGGACGTTTCGACAATCAAATCAGTTTGCTTGAAGAGGGCAACAAGCGCTCTTTCATGGGCTGGTTGTCGCCAGGCGCTAACCGCCATTCCGTACTGGGTATTTATCTTTCCAAGATTAAGGGCCTGAGCAACTACGCCCCCACAACATCGACTAATGGGTCCGAGCGTGCCATGGTGCCAATCGGCGTCTATGAAACCGTGATGCCGCTGGACATTATGCCGACGCAGCTGTTGCGTTCGCTGATCGTGGGCGACATTGAGGTTGCCATGCAATTGGGGTGTCTGGAGCTGGACGAAGAGGACCTTGCCCTGTGTACCTATGTTTGCCCCGGCAAATACGAGTACGGTCCCATTCTGCGTGACAATCTCACCATGATCGAGAAAGAGGCCTGATGATGGGTATTCGACAAACACTCGATAACATCGAGCCGCACTTCCATAAAGGTGGTAAGTACGAGAAGTTTTACCCGCTTTATGAAGCCGTAGATACGATTTTCTACTCACCCCCCAGCGTGGCCAAAACCACCGCCCATGTGCGCGATGGCATCGACCTAAAGCGCATCATGATCACCGTCTGGATGTGTACCTTCCCGGCGATGTTCTTTGGCATGTGGAACGCGGGCTGGCAGGCCAATACAGCCATCGAGGCAGGCTATGCATCGATGGACGGCTGGCGCGAAGCCATCATGATGACCCTGGCAGGTGGACACGATCCAAGCAGCCTATGGGCCAACTTCGTGTTGGGGGCAACCTACTTCCTGCCCATCTACCTGGTGACCTTCGCCGTCGGTGGTTTCTGGGAAGTACTCTTTGCCATCAAGCGTGGTCACGAGGTCAATGAAGGCTTCTTCGTGACATCCGTGCTGTTCGCCCTGATCCTGCCGGCGACAATTCCGCTCTGGCAGGTGGCGTTGGGTATCACCTTTGGCGTGGTCATCGGCAAGGAGATTTTCGGGGGTACCGGGAAAAACTTCCTGAATCCCGCGCTGACCGGACGGGCATTTCTGTATTTTGCTTATCCGGCGCAAATTTCCGGCGATTCTGTCTGGGTAGCAGCCGACGGCTACACAGGTGCTACGGCGCTGTCACTGGCTTTCCAGGAAGGCATGGGCTCGCTGACCGACACCTTCAGCTGGTGGGACGCTTTCCTCGGCTTTGTCCCGGGCTCGGTAGGTGAGGTATCCACCCTGGCGATCTTTATTGGCGCCGCCGTCTTGCTCTGGACCGGGATTGCCAGTTGGCGAATCATGCTGGGCGTCTTGCTGGGCATGGTCATCACCAGCACGCTGTTCAACCTGATGGGGTCTGACACCAATCCAATGTTTGCGATGCCGTGGTACTGGCACCTGGTGATTGGCGGCTTCGCCTTTGGCATGGTGTTCATGGCGACGGACCCGGTGTCTGCCTCCATGACCAACCAGGGCCGCCTGGTGTTCGGCGCCTTGATCGGCGTGATGACGGTGCTGATCCGCGTGGTGAACCCGGCTTTCCCGGAAGGCATCATGCTGGCGATTCTGTTTGCCAACCTGTTTGCCCCGTTGATTGACCATTTCTTTGTCCAGGCCAATATCAAGCGTCGCGTCAAGCGCACGGGCGTACCGGCCGAGGAGACTGCCTAATGGCACAAGGTAATAACTCCATCAAGAAAGTTCTGATAGTGGCGTTTGCACTGTGTATTGTGTGCTCCGTCATTGTCTCGACGGCGGCGGTGGCATTACGCCCCGCCCAGCAGTTGAACCAGGAACTGGACCGTAAGACCAACATCCTTAACGTGGCCAAGCTTTACGAGCCAGGCATGGACGTTGAAGAAACATTCAACGAGCAGATTACGGCCCGTGTCGTTGACATGGAATCCGGTGATTACACCGATGAGTTCGACCCGGAGACCTTCAATAACTTTGAAGCCGCCCGGGATCCGGCCACTGGTCGCACGTTGTCTGGTGAAAAAGACATTGCGGGTCTAAGCCGGGTAGAAAATTACTCTACGGTGTACCTGATTGGTGATGAAAACGATCCAGAGCAGATTGTGCTGCCGATTCGTGGCCAGGGCCTATGGGGCCTCATGCGTGGCTTCATCTCCGTAGAGGGTGACGGCAATACCATTGTCAGTATCACCTACTACGAGCACAGTGAAACGCCTGGCCTGGGTGCTGAGGTTAACAACCCGCGCTGGCAGGCTCAGTGGGAAGGTAAAGAGATTTACGACGAAGAGGGCGACCTCTCGCCGGAAATCCACCTGACCAAAGGCGGTGCAAGTAACGAACACGAAGTTGATGCGCTATCCGGCGCTACGCTGACCAGTAACGGCGTGACCAACATGCTGCAATTCTGGTTGAGCGAAGAAGGCTTCGGTCCGTATTTGGCGAAATTCCGTAGCGGTACTGACCCGGAAGACGCCGAAGACACCGATACCAACTTCGAAGACGTTGAGGGGGCCTAATCATGGCGGACG
Organism: Halomonas sp. A40-4; assembly: GCF_015767635.1. Taxonomy (GTDB): domain Bacteria; phylum Pseudomonadota; class Gammaproteobacteria; order Pseudomonadales; family Halomonadaceae; genus Vreelandella; species Vreelandella janggokensis. The sequence continues at coordinate 1,710,875 of NZ_CP065230.1, forward strand.
TAAATGCAAAAGGCGTTTTAACAGCGCCGATTTTCAAGAACAACCCCATCGCACTGCAGATATTGGGTATCTGTTCGGCGCTGGCGGTGACGACCAGCATGAGTGTTTCGCTGGTAATGGCGTTGGCGGTTATTTTTGTAACGGCATTTTCCAATCTGTTTGTATCGTTGATCAGGAATCATATTCCGTCTTCAATACGGATCATTGTCCAGATGACCATCATCGCCTCGCTGGTTATCGTGGTGGATCAGGTTCTGAAAGCCTATGCGTATGAAATGTCCAAACAGCTGTCGGTGTTCGTCGGTCTGATCATTACCAACTGCATCGTCATGGGACGTGCAGAAGGCTTTGCGATGTCCAACACGCCCGGCATGTCCTTCCTTGACGGTATCGGTAACGGTCTGGGTTACGGCTTTGTACTGATGGTCGTTGGCTTTTTCCGTGAACTGCTGGGCTCAGGCAGCGTATTTGGCTTCACCGTACTGCCGACCGTTCAGGACGGTGGCTGGTACGTGGGCAACGGCTTGCTGCTGCTTCCGCCTTCTGCATTCTTCATCATCGGCCTGCTGATCTGGGTGCTGCGTTCACTCAATCCTGAGCAGGTTGAGGAGAACGAGTTCAAGATGAAGGAAAATACTCAACCGAAGGAGGCCGTGTAACATGGAACACTATCTAAGCCTTTTTGTTGCGTCGGTCTTCGTTGAAAACATGGCGTTGGCTTTCTTCCTCGGCATGTGTACCTTTTTGGCCGTCTCGAAAAAGGTATCCTCCGCGATCGGCCTGGGTATTGCCGTTATTGTCGTACTGACCGTCACCGTGCCGGTCAACAACCTGGTATACACCTTCCTGCTTCAGGAGGGTGCACTGACCTGGACCGGCATCAATGGTGCTGAAAACATCGACCTTTCGTTCCTCGGACTGCTCAGCTATATCGGGGTTATTGCAGCACTCGTCCAGATCATGGAAATGTTCCTGGATAAGTACGTGCCTACGCTCTATAACGCGCTGGGGGTTTTCCTGCCGCTTATCACGGTGAACTGCGCCATTCTCGGTGGCGTACTGTTCATGGTCGAGCGTAGCTATAACTTTGGTGAGTCGGTGGTCTATGGCTTTGGTGCCGGTACTGGCTGGGCGCTGGCGATCGCTGCCCTGGCAGGCATCCGTGAAAAGCTCAAGTACAGCGATGTACCGGCGGGCTTGCAGGGCCTGGGTATCACCTTTATCACCGTAGGGCTGATGTCGTTGGGCTTTATGTCCTTCTCAGGTATTCAGCTTTAATCGGAGCCGGTTTTCCCGACGGTGCATACGCATCGTCGGGGCAAAGAAAACCCTTCAGCAATAGGAAACCGACATGGTTGATACAGCTGTCATCTTGCTCGGTGTTGTCATGTTTACGGTCATCGTTATCAGCTTAACGGCGATCATTCTGGCAGCGCGAAGCAAGCTTGTGAGTAGTGGGGACGTGACCATTGAGGTCAACGATGACCCTGAACATACCTTGACGACCCAGGCCGGTGGCAAACTACTGAATACCCTGGCCGCCAACGGCATTTTCCTTTCCTCTGCATGTGGCGGCGGTGGTTCCTGCGCCCAGTGCAAGTGCCGTGTAGAGACAGGCGGCGGCTCTATCCTGCCGACCGAAGAATCGCACTTCACCATGCGCGAGAAGAAGGAAGGCTGGCGTCTTTCTTGTCAGGTGCCTGTCAAGCAGGACATGAAGATTGAAGTGCCTGAGGAAGTGTTTGGCGTCAAGAAGTGGGAATGCGAGGTTATCGATAACCCCAACGTTGCCACCTTTATCAAAGAGCTGAACCTGAAGCTGCCGGAAGGCGAAGAAGTTGCCTTCCGCGCCGGTGGCTACGTGCAGTTGGTGGCGCCGCCGTACGATATCAAGTTCTCTGATTTTGATATCGAAGAGGAATACCGTGGTGACTGGGAAAAGTTCAGCTTGTTCGACGTTTCCCACAAGAACAACGAGGAAGTCATTCGTGCATATTCAATGGCGAACTACCCGGATGAGAAGGGTATCCTCAAGTTCAACATCCGTATCGCGACGCCGCCTCCCGGCACCAGCCATCCCCCGGGCTTGATGTCCACCTATGTCTTCAGCTTGAAGCCGGGTGACAAGGTTACCGTGATGGGGCCGTTTGGTGAGTTCTTCGCCAAGGATACCAACGCCGAAATGATCTTTATCGGCGGTGGTGCCGGTATGGCACCGATGCGCAGCCATATCTTCGACCAGCTCAAGCGGTTGAAAACCGATCGTAAAATTTCATTCTGGTACGGTGCGCGCTCATGGCGTGAAACCTTCTACAATGAAGAGTATGATCAACTGGCTGAAGAATTCTCGAACTTCGAATGGCACCTGGCGTTGTCAGACCCGCTGCCGGAAGATAACTGGGAAGGAGCGACGGGCTTCATTCACAATGTGTTGTATGAAAACTATCTGAAGGACCACCCCGCGCCTGAAGATTGTGAGTACTACATGTGTGGGCCGCCCATGATGAACGCCTCTTGCATCAAGCTACTGCTTGATCTGGGGGTTGAGCCGGAAAACATCATGCTGGATGATTTCGGCGGTTAATAGCATGCCCAAGGGCGATTGCGGGGCTGGCCATTGGCTGGCCCCCTTTATTTTCGCGTTGTGGAATATCAGGCACTAACGGGACTTGTTGTTGTCTACTGGTAAGCCCCATCGTGAGAGGAGGTAATTATGGCCATCTGGCTACTGGTTTTCGGATTCATGGCCCTTGTGATGACGGTCATGGCCGTGGGGGTCATCATGGGACGCAAGCCCATTGCGGGTTCCTGTGGCGGCTTGAATCAAATCGGCATGAAAGACGGCTGCGATATCTGCGGCGGTAAAGACAAGGTGTGCGAGGAAGAGAACCGTAAACGCGGTAGCGCACGTCGTCGTAGCGACGAAAGCCGTGGCGCCGATCTAGGCTATAACGCTTCTCGTCGTTAATTCCCGTCAAACAAGATTGATGATTTCTCCAAGACGCCGTGGCTTAGCCACGGCGTTTTCAGTGTGCGCCAGGCATGGCGCGCAGCGCCTTAACTGGCGCTGTTCCTGGGGGTGGTGCCTCAGGATGACTTGGGGGTGAAAGTCCCCTGCACGCCCGGCAAGGGGAAGTGCTAGCCGACGGCAAGGGTGTCTCCCGCGAGGGGGAATCTGAAGGCAGCCTGAGGCAAAACGCTGGCCTGACGAATAGGAAGCGGATACGAGGCGTTATGGCGGGGTGAGGTGGCACTAATCACTAAAGCCCGATACTTGCACGGAACGTCATGACGTAAATCCGACAGGCATAAGCGGGAAGGTCGCGCGTCTTACCCTGGGAGGTCTGGTGGTCTGCCATGGTGCTACCGGCGTCGAGAGGCGACGGGATGGACCACCAGACGTCAGCAGAGGCCATAGTAAGTGCCGGTTCACTCCGGCACCAAGGGCCGAACATGAAGAACCGCGAGTAGGCGATAACGTCTCGAGGATCGATCATGAAGACAGAAACTGACGCTAACACCGTCACTCACCCAGAGGGGCAGGGGCAGTACCCTGAGCCCCAGCCGGTGAGCGTCGAGACGACCCCGGCGTCGCTATCGTGGACGAAAGCGGAGCCAACCTCGCTCATGGAACGGGTCGTTGACCCGGAGAACATGGAGCGAGCTTACCGTAAGGTGGTTGCCAACAAAGGGGCACCGGGTGTCGATGGCATGACAGTGCATCAATTAGCCAACCACCTAAAGCAATACTGGCCAACGCTGCGCGAGCGGCTGCTGGCCGACGAGTATCACCCAAGCCCAATCCGAGCGGCCACGATCCCCAAGCCTAAAGGCGGCGAGCGGCAACTCGGCATTCCTACGGTCACAGACCGACTGATCCAGCAAGCGCTGCTGCAGGTGCTCATGCCTATCTTCGACCCGATGTTCTCCGAGTCGAGTTACGGCTACCGCCCCAAACGCAACGCCAAGCAGGCCGTCTCGTCCATGAAGGCCCACGTTACCGCCGGCCACCGCTGGGTGGTCGATCTCGACCTGGAAGCCTTCTTCGACCGAGTGAACCACGACCTGCTGATGGCACGGGTGGCGCGACGCGTTGACGACAAATGCGTGCTGCGCCTGATCCGCCGCTACCTGGAGGCAGGCATATTCCAGCACGGCCTGCCCACACCGAGACGCCAAGGAGCGCCTCAAGGTGGGCCCCTCAGCCCGCTGCTGGCGAACATCCTGCTGGACGATCTGGACAAGGAGCTGGAACGCCGAGGCCACCGCTTCTGTCGCTACGCCGATGACGTTCAGGTGTACGTCAAAAGTCGACGAGCAGGCGAGCGTGTCATGGACAGCTTGAGTGAGTATCTCGAGAGTTCACTCCGGCTGACGGTCAATCGCCGCAAAAGTGCGGTGGATCGGCCGTGGAAACGCGGCTATCTAGGCTACAGTCTCACTCGGCACAATCAGCCGAAACTGACGCTAGCCAAGACCAGCCTGAAGCGTATGACGCAGCGTGTCCGGGAGATCCTGAAGCGTGGCAGGGGGCGTAACATCCAACGGGTAATCGAAGGGTTGAGGCCAGTCCTACGAGGATGGGCCAACTACTTCAGCCTCGTTGATGTAAAGCGCCCGCTGGAAGCGCTGGATCAATGGATACGCCGCCGCTTACGCGGCCTGCTCTGGCGGCAATGGAAGCGCCCAGCGACCCGGCGGCGGAAACTCCGAGGCCTAGGTCTGGACGCATACCGAGCTTGGAAATCGGCGGGTAATGGGCGAGGCCCCTGGTGGAATGCCGGGGCATCGCACATGAATCAGGCCCTGCCGAGGAAGTGCTTTTATGACCATGGCCTAATCTCGATACTCGATACGGTAGGATGGCTCAAACGTTGTTCATGAACCGCCGTGGTACGGAACCGTATGCCCGGTGGTGTGAGAGGACAGGGGAGGTAACTCCCCTTCCTACTCGATTACCTGCCCAACTGATTTTCCAGTACTTCCTGGGCACGGGCCTGCCAGCTGCCTTCGATGGACGCCGCCTGTCTGAGAGCTTCTCTCGCCGCCTCTGGCTGGTCCCTCTGCAACTGCAGTAGCCCGATATTCAGCCACGCTGCGCCCATTTGCGGATCACGATGAGTGGCTGCCTGGAAGGCGCTGAGCGCGTTGTCCGGCTGCTGGTTGGCGTAATACGCATTCGCCAGGCCAAACTGGCCAATCGCATTGTTGGGGTAACGCTCTGTCATTGCCTGCCAGCTACCCAGTGTGGCTTCGGGGCCATGTGCTTCCTCGTAGGCGCTGATCGCATTGATCGCGTTGCGTGCGGTAATGCCCTCCGGCAGAGTGCCAGGCTTTGCCACTACAAATCCCCAGCGATCGGTCCGTGCCCAGGTGGCATCAAAGCGGCTGAAAGACAGGGTATGCCGCTCGATTTCGCCACTGCGCAGTATCAGGGTATCGTCATCCAGGTCGTAGCCAATTGCCACCGCGTAATGCCACATGGGAAACGCCGCGAGTGACAGGTTCTGCATGACCAAGACTGGGTCACCGGCGGCCAGGTGCCCCAACAGATCGTCGAAGCTGCCGCGAATGGGATAAGCAAGACGCTCATGGCGACGCACAGTGGCCAGCATTTCCGGCTGGACGCTACCTTCGCGGTCAGGAATAAATACCTGGGGTATCAGCGTCTCGACGTCGGTATCGACCCCCTGGTGATTCAGTACCATGGCCAGCGCTGCCGGGCCGCACTGGTACTCGGTCTGGGCGTAAAAGGGAACGTCGCTGATCTCGCTTTGGCGGGGCAGGCGCTGCTCAGTCCTATCGCGTAGCTGCGGGGCGCTTGCGCAAGCCGTGAGTAACAGCATCAAGACGAAAACGCCCGCGAGGCGGGCGTTTTGAAAGCAATACATAGCGTTCATGAAGATAGGCTTCATGGGTTAGCGCGTAAACGGATAAACATCGGTCAGGCCAAGAATGTCAGTGACCAATAGAATAATAAAGACCGCGAACAGCGCGCCAACGACACCGGCGCCAGCTGGCAGCTCTTCCAGTTGGGTGGCCATTTGCTGGGCTTCAGCATCGCTCAAAGCGGCAACACGCATTTCCACCTCGTCCAGGTCAACGCCTTGTTTGACAAGTGCGTCCTGGATGTCGGCGCGGTTAAGTAGCTGATGGATCCGCTCACGGTCCGCCTGGGCACTATCGTTGGCGAGAACGGACTGTGTGCTGACAAGGTCCGTTGAGGAAGAAGCCGGTGCCGCCGCAACGGGCAGGCTGGTAATGACCAGGGCGGCAATAAGCAGCGTCGATAGATAGGCACGTATTTTTTTCATCGTCTTGATCCTTAGACATATTTATAGGGATGGGCCAAGCACAAACGGATTGAAACATGAGTATAGGAAGAATTCATCCTTTTTTTAAGCGGGGTACACGCTTTGGTACCGAGAATTCACGGTTATTGCTTATTCGGTCAATAGTGCTTGAATGCAGGAAGCCGGAAAAGCCTAAAAGCTGGGGGCAACGCGGTACGTCCAGGCCGATTCAGCCAGTAACCCGCGCCCACCGGCCATGGTCATCGCCAGGTCGTGCAATCCGGGCCATAACGGCACCGGTGACGCCCCTTTAACGGCGAGATCCAGTCGTTGGGCCATCAACAGCAGCTTATGTAAGCGCTTCATGGGTAGCCGCTGAGTGGCTTTTTGATAGCCCGGGCGGCGCTTGTCGAAAATCATCGGCTTTTGAGCCTTACAGGCGTGCTCAAAGCTCTGTCCCTGGTCCATGTGTTGATGCAGCGACAGCAGCGTACGTAGCTCGCGGGTTAGCGCCCAGAGGACGATAGGCGCTTCCACGCCCTCACTACGCAACCCGGTGATAATCCGCGAGACGCGGCTGGGTTCGCCTTTCAAACAGGCGTCGGCCAGGGTGAAAACATCAAAGCGGGTGCTGTCTTCCACGCCCTGGGCAATGCTTTCCGCACTAAGCCGGGTACCCTGGGGGTGAATGAGGGCCAGTTTCTGCATCGCCTGATCAGCCGCCAGCAGATTGCCTTCGGTACGTTCACCCAGCAGGCGAGCGGCGTCCAGGTCGATCTGCAAGCCGTGAAGTGAGGCACGGTCGCGCAGAAAGTAACCCAGCCGCGAGACATCAACCGGCCATACCGGGACAAACAGACCATGCTTATCGAGCGCCTTGAACCAGGCACTTTTTTGCTGCTTGGCATCAAGCTTGCCCATACTGATCAACAGCAGGTCATCGTTATTGTCCAGATGCTGGGCGTATTCGGCCAACGCCTTACTACCTTCCTGCCCCAGCTTGTGCTGGCCCAAACGCAGTTCAAGCAGCTTGTTGGTGGCGAACAGCGACAGGTTGCTGGCCACTTCAAGCAGCCGCCCCCAGGCAAAGTTGGGCTCGACATCCAGGACTTCGCGCTCCTCGATACCCGCCTGGCGGGCCGCGGCTCTTACAGCATCGCAGGCATCGCGGTGCTGAAGCGGCTCATCGCCGGCCACAATCACGACCTTGGGCAGCGACTTGGCCAGGGCGGCGGGCAGTTGATCGGCAAAGACTTTCACGAGGCGTTATTCAGGGCGCTGAGACGTTCGATAATGCGCTGCGTCAATTCACGATTGAGGCTTTGCTCGGCTTCGCTGAACAGGTCCTCGCGGTTGAGCAGGTCATTATCATTGATGCGAATGCGGGTACTGGTCGACAGCGTCTCACCGTTGAGCAGGTAGGCGTTGTCCTCGCGGCGTTGAACAGACAGCGTAATGTTAAGGGTCAGCTCGTGGTCTCGGCTACCGCGAACTTCGCCGCCCAGGCGCCGTTCGTCCAACGTCGGCGATCCCAGCGTCACGCGCCATTGGCCGCTATCCGTGATGGCAGTGCCTTGCTGCTCCAAACGGTCGATGAGCTGGAGAGCCAGGTCGCTATTGGTATCGCCTTCAAGGGCCAGCGGCGGCAGGCTGGGCATTGAACCCGCACCGCGCAGTCGAAAACCGCACGCGCTGAGGAGCACGGCCGCTGAGGCGGCCATGCTGGTGGCTAAAAAAGTCCGTCGATTCATCCGCTCACCACTATGTTGACCAGCTTGCCCGGTACCACGATGACTTTACGCACCGTCTTGTCTTCCAGGTGACGCTGGACGTTGTCGTTTTCCATTGCCAACTGCTCAATGGCAGCTTTGTCGGCGCTGGCCGGGGCTTCCATACGGGCCCGCAATTTGCCGTTAACCTGGACCACAAGCTCAATGGTATCGCGGGTGAGCGCCGCTTCGTCGACGGCAGGCCAGGGCGTTTCAATCGCCGGGGTCGTATGGCCCAATTGCTGCCACAGGCGATGGCAAAGGTGCGGCGTGATCGGTGCCAGCAGCAATACGCAGGCTTCCAGTGCCTCACGGCTCACCGCAAGCCCCTGGGCGGAGTCGTCATCGAAGCGGGCCAGGGCGTTGGAAAGCTCCATCACCGCGGCAATGGCGGTGTTGAAGGTCGTCCGGCGGCCAATGTCGTCGCTGGCTTTCTTGATGGTTTCATGGGTTTTGCGGCGCAGTGCATTCTGGTCGTCATCCAGCGCGGCCAAGTCCAGTTTGCCCGGCGAACCGGCTTCAAGGTGCTCGTGAACCTGCCGCCACATGCGCTTCAGGAAGCGGTGGGCGCCTTCCACGCCGGAATCCGACCACTCCAGTGACTGTTCGGGGGGCGCGGCAAACATCATGAACAGGCGAACGGTGTCGGCGCCGAACTTGTCGATCATCGACTGCGGGTCAACGCCGTTGTTCTTCGACTTGGACATCTTCTCGATGCCGCCCATTTCCACCGGCTGGCCATCGCTCATCAGTACCGCACTCAGCGGGCGGCCTTTCTCATCGCGCTTGACCTCGACATCGGCAGGGTTGAACCACTCCTTGCCGCCGTTCTCGGTGGTGCGGTAGTAGGTTTCCGCAATCACCATGCCCTGGGTCAGCAGCTGCTGGAAGGGCTCATCGGAATCCACCAGGCCAAAGTCACGCATCAGCTTATGGAAGAAGCGGGCGTAGAGCAGGTGCAGGATGGCGTGCTCGATCCCGCCGATGTAAAGGTCGACCGGCAGCCAGTAGTTGGCGCGCTCATCAAGCATGGCCTCATGGTTGTCGGCGCAGCAGAAGCGCGCGAAATACCACGAAGACTCCATGAAGGTGTCGAAGGTGTCGGTCTCCCGGGTCCAGCCGTCGCCCAGGTCAGAAAACTCGGGCATCTTCTTGAGCGGTGACCCCGAGGCGTCGACGGTGACTTCCATCGGCAGTTCGACCGGCAACTGGTCATCGGTAAGCGGCACGGTCTGGCCTTCAGGGCCGTATTTGACCGGAATCGGCGCACCCCAGTAGCGCTGGCGGGCCACCCCCCAGTCGCGCAGGCGGTAGTTGGTCTTGACCTCGCCGCGGCCCATCTCGGCGAGCTTGGCGGCGATTGCATCAAAGCCGTCCTCAAAGCCCAGCCCGTTGAACTCGCCAGAGTTGATCAGCATACCGTGTTCGGCATACGCGCCCTGGGAAAGGTCGGGTGTGTTGCCGTTTTCATCGGCAATCACCGGCTTGATCTCGATGCCGTACTTGGTGGCGAACTCCCAGTCGCGCTGGTCGTGGGCAGGTACGGCCATGACGGCCCCGGTGCCGAACTCCATCAGCACGAAGTTGGCCACAAAGACGGGCACTTCGTTACCGGTAAGCGGATGAATGGCCTTGAAGCCCGTGGGCAGGCCTTTTTTCTCCTTGGTGGCCATTTCGGCTTCCGAGGTGCCGCCCCGGGCGCACTCCTCGCGGAAGGCCTGCAGCTCGGCATTGCCTTCAGCGGCCTGTTTGGCGAGCGGATGATCGGCGGCAACGGCCATATAGGTAACGCCGAACAGCGTGTCCGGGCGCGTGGTGTACACCGAAAGCGGCTCACCGCTCGAGCCGTCGGGGGCCTTGATGTCAAAAGACAGCTCGACGCCCTGGGACTTGCCGATCCAGTTGCGCTGCATGGTCTTGACCTGCTCGGGCCACTCGACGTTGTCGAGATCCGCCAGCAGCTCATCGGCGTAGTCGGTGATCTTCAAAAACCACAGCGGGATTTCCTTGCGCTCGACCAGCGCGCCGGAACGCCAGCCGCGGCCTTCAATGACCTGCTCGTTGGCCAGAACGGTCTGGTCGACCGGGTCCCAGTTGACCGTGGACATCTTCTTGTACACCAGCCCCTTTTCCACCAGCTTGGTGAAGAACCACTGCTCCCAGCGGTAATAACTGGTATCGCAGGTAGCGAATTCGCGGCTCCAGTCGTAGGCAAAGCCAAGGGCTTTCAACTGGTTGCGCATGTAGTCGATGTTCTGGTACGTCCACTTGGCGGGCGGCACCTGATTTTGAATCGCGGCGTTTTCCGCCGGCATGCCGAACGCATCCCAACCCATGGGCTGCATGACATTCTTGCCCTGCATGCGCTGGAAGCGGGACACCACGTCGCCGATAGTGTAGTTACGCACGTGGCCCATGTGCAGCTTGCCGCTGGGGTAGGGGAACATCGAAAGGCAGTAAAACTTTTCGCGGTTCGCGTCCTCTACCGCTTTAAAGCATTGATGTTGATCCCAATATTGTTGGGCGTCGCGTTCAATTTCACGAGGGCTGTATTGTGCGTCCATCGGTTTATTTAATGCCTTGGCGTATCGCCCAAGTTGGGCGCAAAGTGAATGTTAGATGACGACTGTCAGATTAGTGGCGACGATTGTATCCTATGCAGGTGTATCCTTGAACGGCTAGGCCATGATAGGTCACACCGCGCGTCGACAAAAGGAGAGGGACCATGAGTGAACAACACAACGACCATCGCCTACGCGAAGGCTACGAGCGTTTGCTGGAACGGATGCAGGACGGCGCTGACGAGCTGACCTGGGAAAATCTGCAAAAGGACCTGGACGACGCCGTTGAGTTTGAAGCGGAGCTGGAAGAGTACACCAAGGACGAACTGGCTTTGCTGCGGGCCTGGGTAGAGCGTGACCTGAAAGACATGCGCCACTACATGTCGGATACCGGCAAGCAGGTGGCCAGCTGGTTGGGCATCGATATTGACCACCTTACCCGCCGCGTGGCGGAATCGCTGCTTTCGATTGCCGACCGCAGCATCGTCGAGCGTGAGCGCTTTGACGATGACCTGGAAGCCGCCCGCGCCGATTACTGCGAAGGCGAGATGGCCGCTCCCGGCCTGATGGCCTGCGTGCACTGCGATGCCCAGGTGATGCTTCACAGCGTCTCGCGGCTGGAGCCTTGCCACCAGTGCGGCCATCGCTACTTTTACCGTTTTCCCGGCAAAATCGTCGAGACCTGATACATCGCTAGCCGACGATCAAACTGACGCCTGCGATCGCCCCCAGCGAGAGCAGGCTCAGGACAGCCGCGTACAGCAGGTTGTTGGTCATCATCCGGTAGCCACTCACCCCGTAGCGGCCCTGAAGGGACAGGTTGATGCCCGACAGCGGCCCCACGCTGGTGCCCACCGCCCACGAGCTTAATGCCACAAAGGCAAACAGCGTTTGCTCACCGCCTTCCAGGTTGAGTATCGAGGCCAAAACCGACACGCCGATAATCGGGTGCAGCCCGGCCAGTGCGCTCAGCGAAATGGCGGCGAAGCTGATCATCGCCTGGGGTGTGCCAAAGTCGGCAAACAGGGTCCAGTCGCTACCCGCCGCGGCCGATACCAGGGTGGAAAGCCCCAGGGTCAATAACCCCGCCGCCAGGAACAGCGACACCTCGCCGCGCATGGCAGGCAAGCGGCTGAGGGTATGCTGGCGGACTCTCCGCAGGGTAAAACGCGGCCCCTCGCGCAGGTTGCTCAGCACGGCAACGGCTGGCAGCAGGAAGGTAATAATGCTGACAATGGTCAGCGACGGCGTCAGCCAGAAGTGAAACAGCATCACCAGCGCCGCCATGCCCACCGGCATCAGCAGGCTACGCGGTGCCAGCGAATAGCCATCCACCTCGCGCAGGTCAAATCGCCGTCTAAGCTCCAGCGTCGTGAACAACCCCGCCATCATCGCCAGGGGAAAGCCCGCCAGGGCAATGTGCGCGTACTCGACGTCGGGCACCAGCGAGATCACCAGGCCCATCGAGGCAAAAAACGGCGACCACAGCGCGGCGCTGGAAAGCCCACGGTTAAGTGCCAACAACTGCGGCATTGTCAGCGGCCCGCGCCTCGCCAGCTTGTCGCCAACCATCAGCACGGTGGAAAGATTCAAGATCGTGCCCAGGAAATGCACGCCCAACCAGGTGCGCAGCACGCCACCCGCACCGGTCACCCGACTCCCCGAGGCACCTTTGCTGCCTTGCTTGCCAATCAGCGTGATAAAACTGACACCCACCAGCATGGCCACCACGAACACATTACCCTGCAACATGGCAGGCCAATCAACCTCAACGCCATAAACAAACCGCGCCACCAACAGCATGCCCGCGCCGAGGCCAATCAACACCCCCGCCTGGATCCGCGAACGCCTGGGAATATCCCGCCACAGCAACAATACCGCCGCCCACAGCACATAGCTCACCGCCTGCGTGGTCGCCGCCCACCCGCTAAACCCCACTATTTGCACTACCAAACCAAGCAAAATCAGCACGCCCGCCAAGCGCTGCCGAGAAGTCGTCTCTTGCATCTCAATCCCTTACTGGTTGAGTTAGCAGGCTAATCGGGTTTGCAACGGAAGGCCAGCCCCGAACCGATCTGTAAGGGCCGCAAAATTTCTGGGCTCGGTAAAGGCACCCATAAAAATGCACAGAAATTCAACGCGCAACGTAACCCCCTAAAAGCACCCCACCAATGTAGGAGCTCGACTTGTCGGGCGATTGATAAGGCCACAACACCAGCCGTGTTCGTAGACGAGCATAAGCCCATCCCTACATCTAAAAAAATGCATATTACCAAGCACTATCTTCAGGCACGCCGCTGCAAGTAGCGCCCGGTAAATTTTTACGCGCGGCACGTGACCTAAGCCAAATTTATGAATAGAGTATGATTGAACAGAGCAAAAACGAGCGGGCACGCGAATTTTGGATATGCTGCCACTTCTTCTGTAAAGAATATATAAAACAGTAGTTTATAGGAAAGTGGGTGGACACATAACATCAATAAACGTGCCTGCGCGGTTATTGATGTTATGTGGCGGGCTATAGAAAAGGGCTGTTAGGATTTTCCATGAGTGAGTCATCTAGGAGGTGGGAGGATTTTCTCAATCCTAAGATCCTCAGAACCAAACTGATATCCGCTTCGATATATCTTGCGGCTTTCGAGATTCTCAAGGACTCAATCATTGAGCGGATTGAAACTTTCTTCACCGATGGTTTTGGGCCGCAGGGCCATATTCTCTCGCCAGAGTATGAAACCGAGGTTAAATACAGACATAAAAGCAAGGTCAGAGCGTCTCTCGAATGGCTGAAAGAGCACGAAGCAATAACTGCAGAGGACATTGAAGCATTTGACGAAATCCGTGAGTCTAGAAACGAAGTTGCTCACGAAATGCCCAACCTTCTTGGAGGAGAAAACTCTGTTAATTTTGCTCAGCAGTTCGAGCGGATGGTGGCTCTGCTAAGAAAAATTGAGGTTTGGTGGATTGTAAACTTCGAACTCGCTATCAACCCAGGCTTCCGAGATGCTGAGATCGATGAAGACGGAATTATTCCAGGGCCTCTCCTGACGTTGCAGCTAATGCTTGAGATCGCACTGGGCGACCCTGAAAAGGCATCCTACTACTATGACGAATTCCGAAAACGGTCCAACAAATCCTAACCAGGCCATCCACCGGATGCCAAAACCTACGCTTTGCTCCGGTTTTGTCACCGGTGATGGCGGGCGTTGGACCTAAGCAGGAAATTGTATGGATCACTTGCGCTTCGAAGAACTACGTAATTGCTATCTCCACCTAGACGCTAGCCTGAAGCGTAAGTCCTCTAGAAAAACACTCCTCAGACACTGGAGTAAATTTGTCAGATTGCGCGACGGAGGCGCATGCGTCTTATGTTCAGCAGCCGAACGCGTTGCGGCTCACCATATCTGTCGTAAAACATTCCTCGAAAGCGCCGAATTTGAAACAGGCAACGGTATCTCGCTATGTGGGCCGTGTCACAGTGAAGTCCATAGTGGATTTAACGGCCGGCCTGATATGTTTCAGCCGATGGACGCTCAAGGTGGTGAAAAAATTGAGATTATGGCGGGGCTGTACGGAGATCTTTTGGAACACGCGCTCAGGCATGGGCAGCTTTATGAAGAATTTTATTACTTGAGCGAAAAAACATTGGCAGTGTTTAAGCGGCTGCAAGGTTTCGAAGCTGCTTCAACAATCCAAGGGCCTCGACTTCAGCAAGCGTGCATTATCTGGCAGCAGAGTCCACTCCAAATCAGGAATGCGATACTGGAGGCTAACGGGTTTAAGCGAAGATCAGAACCGTTATTGCCGGGGGTAACAGTTCGTAACCATGTCGAGCTGTAGTATGCAACCCAACAAGTCGCTGCAGCTGACCGCCCAAAGTGCTGGCGCGCTTCGGGCGGCAACTGAGCTTCAGCGTTATGCTAGGGCGTTCGCTTTGACGTACGTACACAAAAGCGTACACTAGTGTAAAGTTGAATACGTAAGAGGTGCGTCATGACCGGAATCACAGCAACTGAGGCGCGCAGCAACCTTTATCGGTTGATTGACGAGACCGCCGAGTCCCACCAGCCAATCGTCATTATGGGTAAGCGGAACAAAGCGGTTTTGGTATCCGAGGAAGATTGGTCGGCCATTCAGGAGACACTTTACCTGCTCTCCGTACCGGGTATGCGTGAGTCTATTCGCGAGGGGATGGACACCGCCGTGAATGAATGTGATGAGGAGCTGGACTGGTGACATGGAAGTTGGTTTACACCCAGCAAGCCCAGAAAGATGCAAAGAAACTGGCCTCCAGCGGCCTCCAACCAAATGCCCAGGAATTGTTGGCGCTGATTTCAGAGGACCCTTACCGCAAGCCGCCTCCGTTCGAGAAACTCTTAGGGGATCTCGCGGGGGCCTGTTCGCGTCGAATCAATATTCAGCATCGTCTGGTCTACCAAGTATTGGAAGAGGAACGGGTGGTAAAAGTTCTGAGGCTCTGGAGCCACTACGAATAATTCATAACCAGCCGCTGTTGCCCGATGCCAGAGAGAGGAACAATGCTGGCGCTACGATTAATGAGATGCGCGAAGCCAGTGCGATCACTGAGGGCAATGCATGAACCCAAGCGCTTTTTCAGTCTACACTTTCAGTATTTGCCGCAGTCACCAAGGTTCAGCAACACTAGAGTCTGCCTGATACGTGGCAATAGACGGAGGAGCCTATGAGCGACAATCGCATCAGCGTGCAGTGCGTGGTGGACGATATTGCCCAACAGCCCGATGTCGATGCCGTGGTCAATGCGGCTAATGCGCAATTGAGAACCGGCGGTGGCGTCGCCGGGGCGCTTCACCGCGCTGCCGGGCCAGGCTTGGCGGAAGAGGGGCGGCCGATGGCGCCTATCGCCCCTGGCCAAGCGGTACTTACTGGCGGTCATGATCTGCCTAATTCTTGGGTGATTCATTGTCTGGGCCCGGTGTATGGCGTGGACAAGCCCGAGGATCAGCTGCTGGCAGACTGCTACCGTAATGCGCTGACACTTGCTGACGAGCACGGCATTGAGCGGCTGGCCTTTCCAGCGCTCTCCACCGGTGCCTTTGGCTACCCGGCGGAGCAGGCCGCACAGGTGTGCGCGACGACCCTTGAAGCCATCCTGCCCACCTTGCACAAAGTGCGCCTGATCCGCTTTGTATTATTTGATGAAGCGGCCCGTCAAACACTCCACGACGCATTGGCTCAACGCTTGACCGTTGATCCAGCGGGCTAGCAGCTGTGTTTATTCCCTCACATGAGGCACAGCGTGGGCATCAGAGTCGATGTAAGCACAACGGAAGGAGATCAAGATGGCATCTACCACACAGCGTCAGGGGGCCTGCCTGTGCGGTATGGTCAGCGTCACCGTGACCACCAACAGCCACCATGTCGGCGTTTGTCACTGCTCAATGTGTCGAAAGTGGGGTGGCGGCCCGATGTTTGCGGTCGAGTTTGCGGGTGATGTGGACTTCCAAGGCACAGAGCATATTTCCATCTTTAGTTCCTCAGAATGGGCCGAGCGTGGTTTCTGCCAGCAGTGTGGCACTCATCTCTTCTATCGCTTAAAGCAAGAGGGTCATTACGCGCTTCCCGTTGGGCTGCTTGATGGCTCGGATGATTGGCAAATAACCGAGCAAATATTCATCGACCAAAAGCCGCGCTACTATTCGTTGGCAGAAAAAACCAAGCAGCTGACCGGCGAAGAAGTGTTCGCCCAGTACGGTGGATAAAGGGCAATCGGCGGGCGCGTCTCCATGTAAGCGATGAGGCGGGTCATTTCTGAAGAGGGAAGCATCAATGTCAGAAAAAGGTCGGCACGATTATGCCGCTACCGTTGTCTGGACGGGGAATTCAGGCGAGGGTACCAAACATTACCGCGCCTTCTCGCGTGACCACGAGATAACGTGCGCCAGCAAACCGACAATCTTCGGATCGGCAGATCCCGCCTTCCTGGGCGACTCGTCCCGTTATAACCCGGAAGAGCTATTGTTAAGCTCACTCTCGGCATGCCATATGCTCTGGTACCTGCATCTGTGCGCCAACGCTGGCATTACGGTAACGGAGTACACAGACAACGCCACGGGTCGAATGATCGAGACGACCAATTGCAGTGGCTATTTCGAGGGCGTAACGCTGAAGCCACGCATCCGAATCGGGGCGGCTGACGACAGCGAACTGGCGACATCCCTGCACGATAAAGCACATTCGTTCTGCTTTATTGCCAATTCTGTCAATTTTGACGTTGGATGTGAGCCTGAGATTCTCACCGGGTAATCGACGTGCCTGACAAGTGCAAGCATTAGCGGTACATGACGAATAAGGATGTTGCGTGGTAGAGCATTATGAACACCAGTTCGTCAGCTTCATTAACGCTGAAATGGAGCAAGACCTGGCGCATGATTTGAATCATGTGTTTAGAGTCGTTAAAACCGCTAAATCGTTATGTGCAATAGAAGGGGCGAAACTTGAAGTGGTTTTGCCGGCCGCGTATTTACATGATTGCTTTTCATTCCCCAAGAATTACCCCGACAGGGCGCGGAGTTCTTTTATCGCCGCCGAAAAAGCGTTGGATTTTCTGGCGGCCATCGATTATCCGCCTGAGTATCACAGCGACATAGGGCATGCGATTGTCGCGCATAGTTTCAGTGCGAATGTATATCCTCAAACGATAGAAGCACAGATTGTACAAGACGCCGATAGGCTGGATGCGCTTGGGGCTATCGGGATTGCAAGGTGCCTTCAGGTGAGCACACGTTTAGGGGTGGGGCTGTATGACCCGGAGGACCCGTTCTGTGATGTTCGTGTGCCCAATGACCGTGCTAATACGGTTGATCACTTCTATACAAAGCTACTAAGAATTGCTGAAACCATGAACACGCAATCAGCCAGGGAAGAGGCGGAAAGGAGAACCGCCTTTATGAGACAGTACCTGGTTCAGTTAGGCGCTGAAATATAAAGGGAAGTACGTATTCGAAAGGCAAGGCATTCACGCCTGCTTTCAGAAGGTTGAGCCGTTCAAGACGGCCTCACCTAGCCATGCGAAGGAATACGTCTTCGATACATTGGAAGAACTTGAAGGCTGGCCGACGCTACTGCCCTTGCCAGGCCATCAAGGATCCGAAATACGTCAGTTTTAGGCATCAGGAGGTTAAATCACGTGCAGATCGAAGACGCTACCTGGCAGACATTGCGTGAAGAGGTGCGCGCTCTGGCAGGGTCAGAGCCGATCCTGGCTAGCTACCTGCATGCGACGGTGATCAACCATTGCGAGCTGGAGGATTCGCTGTCCTACCTGCTTGCGGGCAAACTTTCCTCCCCTGATCTCCCGGCCATGAGCCTCCGGGAGGTGATTTCTCAAGCTTTCGCTGATTCCTCTGATATCAGGAAGGCGATCCGCAATGACCTGGCGGCGGCCGCTGACCGTGACCCGGCGGCGCATGGCCTGGCGAATCCTTTTCTGAATCACAAGGGGTTTCACTCCTTGCAGGCGTATCGGGTGTCCCACTGGTTCTGGACGAAAGGGCGGCGGTCTCTGGCGCTCTATCTGCAAAGCAGGGTCTCCGAGGTGTTTGCTGTGGATATCAATCCTGCTGCCGTTCTGGGTGATGGCATATTCATCGACCATGGCAATGGCGTCGTCATCGGTGAGACGGCGGTGGTTGGCGACAACGTGTCCATGCTTCAGGGCGTAACGCTAGGTGGCACGGGGAAAGAAGAAGGGGATCGGCATCCCAAGGTTGAGAGTGGCGTCCTGCTGTCGGCGGGGGTCAAAGTGCTTGGCAATATCCGCATAGGCGCTGGCTCCAAGGTTGGAGCAGGCAGCGTGGTGCTTCAGGATGTGCCGCCGCGTACAACCGTCGTCGGCGTCCCGGCGCGAGTCGTCGGTAAGCCAGGCAACGAGCACCCGGCTATTTGCATGGATCAGCGCTGTGAACAAGCAGGCAATAGCTGACCCTGCCGCCGGGAAGATGCCTGAGGCGCTTCCCTGTTACCCAGTCAATCGATGGGGCCTGCAAAGGCGTTTAGTCAGAATACCAACAACAAAACTCATGGAGGATTACTAATGCGTACATTAATCACGGGCATCATGCTCTTGCTACTGTTGCCCAACCTTGCCTTTGCAGGGCAGCTTTGGGGGCCGACCGACGCCGGGATGACGGTAAAGGAGGTGTTGCACGCGGTGGATGGGGCCTACCGGGTAGAGGATGGTGGTCGCCTTGCCACCACGGCGATAGAAGAAGTGCGCAAGGATGATGTGGCGCTAGCCGGCGAGATATTCACTCAGCAGTTTTACTTCATGAACGGCCAACTTACCCAGGTCACCTTCAAGCTGGACGACGCGCGAGATTTCGAGACCAATCTGGGGCTGGTGGAGGCGCTGACGAACGACCTGCGCGAGCAATATGGGGAAGAAGCGGATGCCGAAACCACCCAGGCAGGTATCATGCAAAAAGCCAGCGTGACCTGGGTCGAGGGTAACCGCAAGGTGAGGATTTTTTTGATGTCGATGGGGCAGGACAGTTCGTTGCTGAAAGTGAACTACCAGGCCTATTTCGGCGATTAGGCGTGAGCTGATGGGTTGGCGCGCCAACCCTTTTCCCTGGCACCCAGGCCTGGCATTGCCGCGTGGATGCGCCTTGACGTCAATTATTCGCTTCTGCTTTCTTCCAGTGCCTCGATCATCATGCGCGCGGCGTTGGAGAGCGTGCGGTTGTTGTGAACCAGATAACCCAGCGGGCGGTGGAGCGGGGCGGTGGCAACCCTGAGCTCCACCAGATCGTGGTCGATCATCTTTTCGGGCAGCAGGCTCCAGCCGAGCCCGACGCTGCACATCATCTTGAGCGTTTCCAGGTAGTTGGTCGCCATGCTCACCGGCAGTTCAAGCCCCGCTTGTTCAAACCGTTGGGCGATCAGCGAGCCGGTAAAGGTTCTGGCCCCTGGCATCACGCAGTTGTGTTGGCACAGGTCGGCGAGTGACAGCACGCGTTGCTGGGCGGCGAGCGGGTGGTCGGTCGCGCAAACAAAGCACAGCCGGTCACGCCAGAGCTCCACGACATGCAGTTGCTCCACGGGGTGGGGCGCCAGGGTGACCACGCCCATTTCCAGCGAGCCATCGCGCACGCCCTGATAGGCAAATTCCGAATCAAGAAAGTGCAGGTCCAGCGCCACCGCCGGGTGGCGCTGGGTATACTGCTTTAATACCGGCGGCAAACGGTGCAGGCCAATATGATGGCTGGTCGCGAGCGTCAGCGGCCCACCCACCTGGCCGGACAGGTTGGCGAGCGCCCGGCGGCTGTCTTCTACCGTGAACAGAATTTGCCTGGCCTGGGGGAGAAGCACGCTACCCGCCTCGGTTAACGCGATGCGTCGGCCAATGCGGTCAAATAGCCGTGCGTCTACCTGAGATTCCAGGGTGGCAATGCGTTTGCTCACCGCCGGTTGGGTCAGGTGAAGATGTTCAGCCGCCCGGGAGAAACTTTGTGTGTCGGCTACGGCCAAAAAGGCTTGAAGGCTTTGGGTGTCCATCGCGTCGTGTATCCACTTGGCAAAGTGTCATGTATTCCAGTTTGGAATCTAAACTATGAATAACATGAATTGCTTTTATCTTCGAGCCGCGTGACACTCCTACCACACGTTAAAAAAGCAGCGCCAAAAAGCTGCCGCTATGAACTAGCAGGGCCTAGCCCGGGAGAAGCACATGTCAGGTCAAACGCTTTACGACAAATTGTGGAATCAGCATCTGGTCAAGCAGCGCGATGACGGCACCGCGTTGATCTATATCGACCGCCATATGCTCCACGAAGTGACCTCGCCCCAGGCCTTTGAAGGACTGCGTTTGGCGAACCGCAAGCCATGGCGCCTGGATACCAACCTTGCGACCACTGACCATAACGTGCCGACTACGCTGATCGAGCGTTCTCAGGGTAACAGCGGTATCAAAGACCCGGTGTCGTTGATCCAGGTTCAAACCCTCGACGATAACTGTGTCGAATACGGCATCACCGAGTTCGGCATCAACGACCCGCGCCAGGGCATCGTCCATGTGGTCGGGCCGGAGCAGGGCGCAACCCTGCCAGGCATGACCGTCGTCTGCGGCGATTCCCACACCGCCACCCATGGTGCTTTTGGTGCGCTGGCCCACGGCATCGGCACCTCGGAAGTCGAGCACGTACTGGCGACCCAGTGCCTGCTGACCCAGAAGATGAAGAATATGCAGGTGCGGGTTGAAGGCGAGCTGGGCCTGGGCGTGACCGCGAAAGACGTGGTGCTGGCGATTATCGGCAAGATTGGCACGGCGGGCGGTACCGGCTATGCCATCGAGTTTGCCGGTAGCGCCATCGAGTCGCTGTCCATGGAAGGCCGCATGACCGTGTGCAACATGGCCATTGAGGCGGGTGCGCGAGTCGGCATGATTGCCGTGGACGACACCACGATTGACTACATCGGCAACCGCCCCTACTCGCCGACCGGCGAGCAGTGGGAAGCCGCCGTGGCAGACTGGCGCAACCTGGTTTCCGACCCGGATGCCGTCTTCGACAACGTGGTGACCCTGAAAGCCGAAGACATCGAACCCCAGGTGAGCTGGGGCACCAGCCCTGAAATGGTCACCGGTATTTCTGGCCAGGTGCCCGACCCCAACGCCGCGCCGGATGAAACCGTGCAGCGCAGCCACACCCGTGCGCTTGAGTACATGGGCCTGCAGGCCAACCAGAAAATTACCGATATCAAGCTGGACAAGATTTTCATCGGCTCCTGCACCAATGCGCGCATTGAAGATCTGCGCGAAGCCGCCAAGGTGGCGAAGGGCAATAAAATCGCCGACTCCATCAAGCTTGCCATGGTGGTGCCCGGTTCCGGCTTGGTGAAGCGCCAGGCGGAAGAGGAAGGTCTGGACAAGATCTTCATCGAGGCGGGCTTTGAATGGCGCGAGCCGGGCTGCTCGATGTGCCTGGCGATGAACGCCGACAAACTGGGGGCGGGCGAGCACTGTGCCTCGACCTCCAACCGCAACTTTGAAGGGCGCCAGGGCTACGGCGGTCGCACTCACCTGGTGAGCCCCGCCATGGCAGCAGCGGCGGCGATTGCCGGCCACTTTGTCGATGTGCGCACATTGCCCGCGAACGATGCAACCCACGCTCAGGAGGCCTAAGTCATGAAAAAGTTTGAACGTTTTGAAGGCGTCGTTGCGCCTCTTGATCGCGCCAACGTGGACACCGATCTGATCATCCCGAAGCAGTTTTTGAAGTCGATCAAGCGGACCGGTTTCGGGGTCAATCTGTTTGACGAGCTACGCTACCTGGATGAAGGCGAGCCAGGGCAGGATTGCTCGCAGCGGCCGCTGAATCCCGATTTCGTGTTGAACAAGCCACGTTACCAGGGGGCCGAAATACTGCTGACGCGGCGTAATTTCGGTTGCGGCAGCTCCCGCGAGCATGCCCCCTGGGCGCTGGAAGACTTTGGCTTCAAGGTGGTGGTGGCGCCCAGCTTCGCCGATATTTTCTATAATAACGCCTTCAAAAACGGCATCCTGCTCATCACGCTCGACGAAGACACGATCGATCGCCTGTTCGATGAAGTGGAAGCGAAAGAAGGCTACCGCATGGACGTGGACCTGGAGAATCAGCGCGTGATTACCCATCGCGGCGAAATTCTTGAGTTCGAGGTCGATGAGTTCCGCAAGCACTGCCTGCTGGAAGGCCTGGATGATATTGGACTGACCTTGAAAGACGAAGACGCCATTCGACGCTTTGAGGAAAGCCACCGCCAGGAACGGCCTTGGTTGTTCCGCCAACCTGCGTAAGTCACCGCTTCAATAAATGCTAAGGACGTTGCATGACACATAAGGTTCTATTACTGCCGGGTGACGGTATCGGCCCTGAAATTGCTGCCCAGGCATCGCGCCTGCTGAAAGCCTGCCAGGACGCCGGGCTGGATATCGAGGTAGATGAAGCGCTGGTTGGCGGCGCCGCCTACGATGCCCACGGCGATCCATTGCCTGAGCAGACGCTGGATAAAGCCAAGGCCGCAAGCGCCATCCTGCTTGGAGCAGTGGGTGGCCCCAAGTGGGACAAGATCGAAGATCTATCCAAGCGGCCCGAAAAAGGCCTGCTGGGTCTGCGCAAAAACCTGGGGCTGTTCGGCAATCTGCGCCCGGCCATGCTGTACCCCCAGCTTGCCAGCGCCTCGAGCCTGAAACCTGAACTGGTGGCTGGGCTTGATATCATGATTGTCCGCGAGCTGACCGGCGGCATCTACTTCGGCCAGCCCCGCGGCATCGAAGAGCGCAACGGCGAGCGGGTAGGCTTTAATACCTACGTATATTCCGAAAGCGAGATCGAGCGTATCGGTCGCGTGGCCTTTGAAATGGCCCAGAAGCGTGGCAAGAAGCTTTGCTCGGTGGATAAAGCCAACGTGCTGGAAGTGACGATTCTGTGGCGTGAGGTCATGGAGCGGCTGGCACCGGAGTACCCGGACGTTGAGCTGTCGCACATGTACGTGGATAACGCCGCCATGCAGCTGGTGCGTGCGCCCAAGCAGTTTGACGTGGTGGTGACCGGCAACATGTTCGGCGATATTCTCTCCGACGCTGCTGCCATGCTAACGGGGTCCATTGGTATGTTGCCTTCTGCTTCGCTCAATGAAAGCGGGCAGGGCATGTACGAGCCCTGCCACGGCAGTGCACCGGACATTGCCGGTAAAAACATTGCCAACCCGCTGGCAATGATGCTCTCTGTGGCCATGATGCTGCGCTACTCGCTGAGCGAAAACGCCATGGCCGAGCGTATCGAAGCCGCCGTGGGCAGCGTGCTGGATGACGGCCTGCGCACCGCGGATATCGCTTCCGAAGGTATGCAGACCATCGGTACCGACGCCATGGGCGATGCGGTGCTGGCGGCGTTTGCCAAGCAGTGAAACCCTCGGTTTCGCGCTTATAAAACCACCATTAAGAATCGTGTATAATGCAAGTACTCATTCTTTGCAGGAGGACTTCATAATGTTGAAAGTCGGTTTCGTGGGATGGCGCGGCATGGTCGGCTCGGTGCTGATGCAGCGCATGCAGGAAGATGGTGATTTCAACGGCATCGAGCCGGTGTTCTTCACCACTTCCCAGGTTGGCCAGCCCGGCCCCGACATCGGTGTGGACGTTCCTCCGCTGAAAGACGCCTTTGATATCGAGGCGCTCAAGGCGCTGGATGTAGTGGTCACCTGTCAGGGCGGCGACTACACCAAGCCGGTTTACAAGGATCTGCGTAGTGCAGGCTGGCAAGGCTACTGGGTCGATGCGGCCAGCACGCTGCGCATGGAAGATGAAGCGACCATCGTGCTGGACCCGGTCAACCGTGGCGTGATCGACGCACAGCTGGCCAAGGGCGCCAAGACCTTCGTCGGCGGCAACTGCACCGTGAGCCTGATGCTGATGGGGCTTGGCGGTCTGTTTGAAGCCGATATGATCGATTGGATGACGTCCATGACCTATCAGGCCGCGTCTGGCTCGGGTGCCAAGCACATGCGCGAGCTGCTCAACCAGATGGGTACGCTGCACGATAGCGTCGGCGAAGAACTGAAAGACACCTCCAGCGCGATTCTGGATATCGATCGCAAAGTGACGGCGGCCATGCGTAGCGGCAACTTCCCCACCGAGAACTTCGGTGCGCCCTTGGCCGGTAGCCTGTTGCCGTGGATCGACAGCAAACTGGATAACGGCCAAAGCCGCGAAGAGTGGAAGGGTAGCGTTGAGACCAACAAGATTCTGGGTCTCGACAACAACCCGATCCCCATCGATGGCCTTTGCGTACGCATCGGTGCCATGCGCTCGCACAGCCAGGCGTTCACCATCAAGCTGAAGCAGGACGTGCCGCTGGACGAGATCGAAGACCGCATCGCCAAGCACAACGAGTGGGTCAAGCTGATTCCCAACGAGAAAGACGCCACCAACGAAGGCTTAACGCCTGCGGCGGCGACAGGCACGCTGCAAGTGCCGGTTGGCCGTCTGCGCAAGCTGCAAATGGGCGGTGAGTACCTCTCGGCCTTCAGCGTTGGTGACCAACTGCTTTGGGGCGCGGCTGAACCGCTCAAGCGGATGCTGATGATCCTGCGCGAGCAGTAAGTTTCCGCCGAGGCCAAAGACGCATCCTAAGCGGATGAAAAAGCCGCATCCCAAGCGGACGAAAACGGGGAGCGAATCAAACGCTTCCCGTTTTTTTATGCGCGCGGATTTTGTCCCAAAAAGACGGTACTATGGTAAAAACGCCACTGTGGTAAAAAAGCATGAAACTGCCGCACAATGAAGTGGCGAGTTATATAAAAAAGTTAAATTGGTAACAGGGGCATCCATGAAACAGCTAGGCGCGTTGGCCGTAGGGCTTTGGCTAAGCATGGTGGGGTCAATTGGCTGGGCGCTTGAGTTGGGGCCTGCCCAGGTTCAGTCCCGGTTAGAGGCCCCGTTGCAGGCCATGCTGCCGCTTGTGGATGGCGACGCGTATTCGACGTCAGCGATTGAGGTCAGCGTCGCCGGTCAGGATGCCTTTGCCGACGCGGGGGTTGAGTGGACACCGATGGCGGGGGGCGTCCAGGCCAGCATTCAGGAGCGCCAGGGGCAGCCCGTGGTGATGTTGACCAGTAACCAGCCCATTACGTCGCCTTGGCTGGACCTGCTGTTGACCGTGGCATCCCCCGATGGCCGGCAGTCCCAGGCCATTACGTTGCTGTTTGATCCTCCTGACTACAGCGCTGTCGATCAACCGGCGGCATCAGTAGCCCCTCAACCTGCCGCCGAGAACAATGCCCCCGCCGCGCCACAAAACCCTGAGGCCGCCCAGGGCGACGCGTACGTACGCAGCGGCGATACGCTATGGAGCGTTGCGGCGCGCACCAAGCCCGCACAGGCCAGCGTCCAGCAGATGATGCTGGCATTGCTTGAAGCTAACCCCAGCGCCTTTCCCTCGGGTAATATCCACGAAATGCGTGCCGCCCAGCGGCTGACGTTGCCCGATGATTCGCGGGTGATGGCGCGTTCGGCGGATCAGGCCGCCGAAACCATCCGGGCAATGAACGCGGCCTGGCAGCGCCGCGACGAAAATGGCCCGGCGCCGGTGGCGATGCCCGAGGTCGATGCAGATAACGCCACGACCGCTGACGCCGGTCCAGCCGCAAGCGAGCCTGCGCAAGAGGTTCAGGCAGCCTCGCAGCAAGCCCCCTCCGTCGAGGCGACTGCCCTCAGTACGGCGCGAGTGCTAGCCAATGCGGCGACGAATGCGACATCACCGTCCGCCTCGTCATCACCGGCGCCTTCCGGTGAAGCTGAGCCCAGCCCGCGGTTCCAGCAGGCGCTTGAGGATATGCGCGAGGAAATCTCAGCGCTTCGCGACGAGGTGGATCGGCTGAATCAAACCCTGGCAGCGCAGCAAGCGGTGCCCACGCCGTCGTCGCCGGGAACCGAACGGCCGTCTTTCATGGAACGCGTCAGCGACTATCAGAGGTGGCTGCTGCTGCTCGCGCTGGTTCTACTGGTGGTATTGTGGGTGGCGATGCGTCGCCGTCGCCAGCAGTGGGAAGCGCCGCCGACCATGGCGACGGCGGGCGCAAAGGCCCCCCAACAGCCTGCACCATCGACCGCTGGCAAGCCTCGCGTGTCTCCCTCGGTAGCACCGGCAGCATCTTATGACGATGCACCAGCGGTGACGCCAGAAGCGATGGATCCACCCGCGGCAAGCGAGGCGGCGAGCCAGGCGCCAACCAACCCTACCGACGGGGAATATACCAAGGACGAGACACCCTTTGATCGCTCGGCCATGGCCCGTACCCAGGCGGCCGGGCTGATCGAGATGGGGGGCGAGCGGCGTTTGGCGTTAAAGGTCACCTCTGGCGGGCATAAGCCATCGTTATGGCTGGCGCCCCCCGCCGATCCTGAGGCTGTGTCGGCCATGCTTTCGTCAATGGGTGCCAGCAAGGTGGACAACGAGCCGATGTCTGAACCCAGCCAGTCGACAACGGTCCCGGACGATGAGGGGGCATGGATTATCGATTATGAGCCGCCTACGCTGGCTTCGGAAAGCGCGGCCCGGGAAGAAACGCCCATGCAGCCCACCGTGGATTTTGAAGGCAAGCCAGCGGCGCCATCGACGGCGCCTGCGTCTGCCGCTACTCGGGAGCCAGCGCAAGAGCAAGAGCAGGAGTGGGAGATTGAAGAGGTGGCATTTGCGCCCACTCCTCGCGATAATAGCGCGCCTTCCTCCCCCGGCAATGTTGATAAGAGGCGATGACGCTGTTTTACCATTTTGATGAGACACAACCGTTAACCGGCCGCCTGGCGATGGGCATCGAATACGATGGCACGCGCTTTTGCGGTTTTCAGCGACTCAAGCACGCCGCCTCGGTGCAGGCATCGGTGGAAGATGCGCTGAGCAAAGTGGCCGGTGCGCCGGTGCAGATCCATGCCAGCGGGCGCACCGACTCAGGCGTGCATGCCACCCGTCAGATCATCCACCTGGACCCACCTGCCCAGCGCTCGGAAAAGGCCTGGGTGTTTGGTGCGAATACCTACCTGCCGCGTGATGTGTCGGTTCGCTGGGTCAAGCCGGTATCCGACGATTTTCACTCGCGGCTGGGTGCGCTGGGGCGCCGTTACCGTTACCTGTTGCTGAATCAGATAAGTCGCCCGGTACTGGAACGACACAACGTCACCTGGTGCCGCGATCCCCTGGATGCCGACGCCATGCACAGAGCCGCGCAGGCGCTGGTGGGGGAGCATGATTTCTCGAGTTTCCGCGCGGCGGGCTGTCAGTCGAAAACGCCGTGGCGACAAATGCACTTTATCGACGTCAAACGGTTTGGCCCGCTGGTCATGATCGATATCCAGGGCAATGCCTTCCTGCACCACATGATTCGCAACATTGCCGGTGCCCTGGCAAGCGTGGGTCGCGGCGCCCAGGACGAGGACTATATCGAACGGCTTCTGGCGCTCAAGAACCGCAAGATGGGCGATGTCACCGCGCCGGCCTGTGGGCTGCACTTTGTCGACTCGATCTATGACGAGCGGTTTGCGTTGCCCAAAGAGCCGCTGGGGCCAAACCTGCTGGCCTTTTCCGGCGAATGGACCGGCGAGCGCGAACTCCCCGAGACCCCGCGCGTGGCGGCACGGCGAAAGCTGACCTTTGCCAAGAAGCCCCAGGAGACACCGTGATTAATACTGAGTCCATGCAACGCACACGCATCAAGTTCTGCGGCTTTACCCGCCAGGCCGATATCGATACGGCGGTGGCGCTAGGCGTGGATGCCCTGGGCTTTGTGATGTGGCCGAAGAGTTCGCGCAGCGTCGATATTGAGCAGTTGGCAGGGCTGGCAGCGAAGGTCCCGGCGTTTGTCAGCCGTGTGGGGCTATTTGTCGACCCGTCTGCCGAGTGGGTCGAGGCATGTCTGCCGCACCTGGACCTGCTGCAATTTCATGGTGATGAAACGCCCGAATTCTGTGCCGGCTTTGACCGCCCCTGGATCAAGGCGCTGCGCATGCGCGACACGATCGATCTAGCCTTTGAAGCAGAGCGTTATGCCCGGTCACAAGCCTTGTTGCTTGACGCTTACCGACCTGGTACGCCCGGCGGCACCGGTGAGTCGTTTGATTGGTCGAGAATCCCCGCAACGCTGGCAAAACCTGTTATCCTCGCAGGGGGATTGACGCCGGAAAATGTCTCGCAGGCCGTCCACCAGGTGAGGCCTTACGCGGTGGATGTTTCCGGCGGCATCGAAGCCTCGCGCGGCTGTAAAGATGCTTCCAGGATGGCGTCTTTTGTCCGTCAAGTGGCGTTGGCTGACGCCCGTTAAGTTCCTGGGTCCGCCCGGTTTTTCCCGGGCTGCGTTTTAAAGTGAATTCATTTATTGTTTGCCTGTTCTGGCGATCTTGTGAGGTATCCCTGTGACAGTCTTAGCAACTGGTGCTTCTGAAAGCGTTTCAAAGACACGTTTCAGTGAGTTGACTCAAATGCCGGATGCCCGTGGCCATTTTGGCCCCTACGGCGGCCGGTTCGTGTCGGAAACCCTGAGCTTTGCCCTGGAGGAGTTGGAGCAGACCTACTTGAGTCTGCGTGACGACCCCGACTTTCAGGCTGAGTTTGACCGTGATCTTGCCCACTTCGTGGGGCGGCCATCGCCGTTGTATCACGCTGAACGGTGGTCACAGGCCCTCGGTGGGGCGCAAATCTGGCTCAAGCGCGAAGACCTTAATCACACCGGCGCTCACAAGGTGAATAACACCATTGGTCAGGCGCTGCTCGCCAAAAAGACCGGCAAACCCCGTGTCATTGCCGAAACCGGTGCGGGCCAGCACGGCGTGGCAACCGCCACGGTGGCGGCGCGTCTGGGGCTTGAGTGCGATGTTTACATGGGGGCTGCAGATGTCGAGCGCCAGAAACTGAACGTCTATCGCATGCGTTTGCTGGGTGCTCGGGTGATTCCGGTC
Organism: Halomonas sp. A40-4; assembly: GCF_015767635.1. Taxonomy (GTDB): domain Bacteria; phylum Pseudomonadota; class Gammaproteobacteria; order Pseudomonadales; family Halomonadaceae; genus Vreelandella; species Vreelandella janggokensis. The sequence goes on from NZ_CP065230.1 coordinate 1,739,961, forward strand.
GAGTCGGGTACCCGTACCCTGAAAGACGCCATGAACGAAGCGCTGCGCGACTGGGTCACCAACGTCGATAACACCTTTTATATTATCGGTACCGTGGCAGGGCCGCACCCGTATCCCCAACTGGTGCGTGATTTCAACGCCGTGGTGGGGCGTGAGGCACGCCGCCAGTCACTTGAGCAGATTGGCCGCCTGCCTGATGCGCTGGTTGCCTGCGTGGGCGGTGGCTCCAACGCCATTGGCCTGTTCTATCCCTTCGTGGAAGACGACGATGTGGCCATGTATGGCGTTGAAGCCGGTGGTGACGGGGTGGAAACGGGGCGTCACGCGGCGCCGCTGTCTTCCAACGCACCGCGCGGTGTGCTGCACGGTAACCGTACCTACCTGATGTCGGATGAGGCAGGGCAGGTGTCGGATACCCACTCGATTTCTGCCGGACTGGATTATCCGGGCGTGGGCCCCGAACATGCCCTCTGGAAAGACGTCGGTCGGGTAAATTACGTGGCCGCCAACGACAATGACGTGCTTGAGGCGTTTCGCGAACTCACGCACATGGAAGGCATCATGCCTGCCCTCGAAACGGCCCACGCGCTGGCTTACGCCAAGGTACTGGCGCCCACCATGCGCCCTGATCAGCATATCGTGATTAACCTGTCGGGCCGTGGTGACAAAGACATTATGACAGTGGCCAAGATTGACGGAATCGACATTTAGGGCCAGCAGCTTCCAGGGTCACAAGTTCTAAGGTCACAAGTATCTAAGGTCATAAGTTTCTAAGGGCAAGCATGAACCGTATTGATCAGCGTTTCAGTGAACTAAAACAGCAGGGCCGCAAGGCCCTGATTCCCTTCATTACCGCCGGAGACCCCGCACCTCGGTACACCGTTGGCTTTATGCATGCCCTGGTGGAAGCCGGTGCGGATATCATCGAGTTGGGCGTACCCTTCTCAGATCCCATGGCAGACGGCCCAGTCATCCAGAAGGCCTGCGAGCGCGCGCTCAAGCAGGGCACCCGGCTGGTCGACCTGCTCGACATGGTCGCCGAGTTCCGCGAGACCGATACCACTACGCCTGTGGTGTTGATGGGCTATCTCAACCCCATTGAGCGCATCGGTTACGACACCTTTGCCGATAAGGCAGCCGAGGTCGGGGTAGATGGTGTATTGACCGTGGATATGCCCCCGGAAGAAGCGGACGTGTTTGGCCCGCTTCTGAAAGCGCGCGACCTGGCGGCGATTTTTCTCGTTGCACCTACCACTTCCCACGCCCGGGCCGCTACAATATGCGCCCACGGCGAAGGGTACCTGTACTATGTGTCACTCAAGGGGGTGACCGGTGCCGCGACACTCAATGCCGACGACGTGGCAGAGCACCTGACGCCGTTACGCGGCATGACCGACCTGCCGCTGTGTGTGGGTTTCGGTATTCGTGACGGTGCAACCGCCGCGGAAGTCGCCAAGGTGGCTGACGGTGTGATTGTGGGGAGCGCCTTGGTCAACCGCATCGCCGAGAGTGTCGATGCGCCGGATACCATTGCCGCCCAGTTAAAGCAGGTGCTTGGCGAGATGCGTTCGGCCATGGATGCCTGATAAGTTATTTCATCGTCTACACTAACTGAACATTAGTTTGACCCCATTCATCAAGCTTGGTCCTGCCAAGCGTTGACGTACAACGGAAGTCTTTTTGATATGAGCTGGTTAGATAAGATTGTGCCCTCCATGGGGCGTATCCAGCGTAAGGACCGTCGCGCTAGCGTTCCCGATGGTCTCTGGCGTAAATGCCCCAAGTGCGAAGCCGTTCTCTATCTTCCTGAGTTAGAGAAGCATCAAAGTGTTTGCCCGAAGTGCAACCACCACCTGCGGTTAACGGCGCGCAAGCGGCTGGATTGGTTCCTGGACAAGACGGGACGCGAAGAGATTGCGGCCGAGATTGAGCCGGTCGATCGCCTCAAGTTCCGCGATTCCAAGAAATACAAGGACCGCTTGACCGCAGCGCAAAAAGAAACCGCCGAAAAAGACGCGCTGGTTGCCATGCGTGGTGAGCTGAATGGCTTGCCCGTGGTGGCCGTGGCGTTCGAGTTTACCTTTATGGGCGGCTCCATGGGCGCGGTGGTTGGCGAGAAGTTCGTGCGCGCCGCTACGCTGGCACTTGAATCTCGCGTACCGTTGATTTGCTTTGCGGCTTCCGGCGGGGCGCGCATGCAGGAAGCGCTATTCTCGCTGATGCAGATGGCGAAAACCTCGGCAGCGCTTGAAAAGCTCAAGCAGGAAGGCATTCCGTATATCTCGGTACTGACCGATCCGGTCTTTGGGGGCGTCTCTGCATCCCTGGCGATGCTTGGTGACCTGAATATTGCCGAACCCAATGCGCTGATCGGTTTTGCCGGTCCGCGCGTCATTGAGCAAACCGTGCGCGAAACCCTCCCGGAAGGCTTCCAGCGCAGCGAGTTCCTGCTTGAGCACGGCACGGTAGACATGATCGTGCATCGCCACGATATGCGCGAGCGCGTTGGTGGCGTCCTTCGCAAGCTGACCCACCAGCCGCTGGCCGGTAGTGATCCTGAGCCCGAAGAAGAGCCCATGGTGTTTGAGCCGGTGGTCGACGAGCCTCAGGTGGCCGAGCAGGCGGAAGACCCCGAGTGGATCGAGGCGATTAACGGTAATAGCCAATCGGACACTGCCAAGCGCGACGATTCCTCACGCAATGCCTAAAACGCTGGCGCAGTGGCTTGACCATCTGGAAACCCTCCACCCGGTGGGGATCGAACTGGGGCTGGATCGGGTCAGTCAGGTGGCTGACCGAATGGGCCTGTTGCAACGCCCCATTGCCAAGCGGGTCATCAGCGTGGCGGGCACTAACGGCAAGGGCTCGACCCTGGCAATCATCGATAGCGTGGCGCGCGCTCATGGTCTGCGAGTGGGGACCTATACGTCTCCCCACCTGCTGCGCTACAACGAGCGCGTTCAGCTTGATGGCGGCATGGCGAGCGACGAACAGCTGGTCGCGGGCTTTGAAGCCGTCGAGCAGGCAAGGCTAGTCGCACCGGCGGTTAGTCTGACTTACTTCGAAGCCGGGACGCTGTGTGCCCTCTGGTGCCTTTGCCAGCAGCCGCTTGATCTGGCCGTACTTGAAGTAGGGCTTGGTGGGCGCCTGGATGCCGTCAATATTGTCGATGCCGATGTGGCGATCGTCACGACCATTGCCCAGGACCACGCCGGATTTCTAGGCACCGATATTGCCCAGATAGGGCGCGAGAAAGCCGGTATCTTCCGTTCGCAACGACCTGCCGTCTTAGGCAGTCGCGATCTCCCAGAGAGTGTGGCGGACATCGCCGACGCCCTGTCAGCCCCCGTTTATCAACTCGGACGTCACTTCGAGCATACAGCTGACCCAGCGTCGGCCTGCTGGCGCTGGCAAGGCCACACTGCCGCAGGCGATGTGCTGACGCTGGAAGCCTTGCCCGACCCAGGCCTACCCATGGATAACGCCGCGACGGCACTGCAAGCGTTGGTGCTGTCTGGCACTGTGCTAAAGGCATATCCTACCCAGACGGCCCTGGCCCATCTGGTGGTGCCCGGGCGAATGCAGTGGCGCGGTCAATGGTGCCTTGATGTGGGCCATAATCCCCACGCAGCGGATTATCTGGCGCGCCACCTGCCCCCTGTTGCGCCAGGCGCAACACAATGGGGGCTCATCGGGATGTTAAGTGATAAAGATGCCGATGGCGTGATCGCCGCGCTATCATCACGTATCGATGACTGGGTTTGCGTGAGCCTTGACGGTGAGCGTGGCCGTGAAGCCACGGAACTCGCCGAGCGGATTGCAGCCCGGGGCGGACGCGTGCATCATTGCGCGGCATCCCCGATGGCGGGAGTGGAATGGCTGGCGACGCGGCTTAGCCCGGCTGATCGCGTGCTGGCGACTGGCTCTTTTTTCACGGTGGCGGCGCTATCGGCGCAGCCATTGCCACAGGCGTAGCATCGCTTGATGGAGAGGGATATGAAATACGGTAAAACGGAACGGATCAGCGGTATCGTCATCCTGCTTGCGCTGTTGGCCATCATCGTGCCGTGGCTGATGAGTGACCCAGCGCCGCGTGAAGAGCGTCCCCAACCGAATTTTGTCATCGAGCAACCGGTGGAAGTCGAGCGCCGTGATGTGGCCCCCCCACAGCGTCCCGAGTCGATTGGGGACCCCGCCGAGCAGGTAGACCCGGATGTGGCCGCTCAGGCAACGGACGAGCCGCTTGACGTGGATCCCGCCAGCCCGAATACGGATCAACTGACCAGCAATGATGATAGTGCCGAAGATAGTGCCGGAGATAGTGCCGGAGATGAAACGCAGGCAGCCAGTGGCGCTGACGAGTCACCAACGAGTGAGCAGAGCGATCCGATAGCCGACCTGATTGCGTCAAATAGCCAGTCAGTGAGTGACACGTCTGAAGAGCGACCCGCCGACGACCAGTCAGGGTCGGCTCCGCAGTCCGATCCAGCCGGCGAATGGGCGGTACAGGTTGGCAGCTTCGGCAACCCTGATAACGCGCGACGCTTGAGTGAACAGCTGAGCGGAGAAGGTTTTGCTGTCTACCAGCGCGACCGCGACAATGACATGACAACCGTCTATGTCGGCCCCTTTACTACGTCGGAAGAGGGTGAAGCGGCAATGAGCGATGTCAAACAGCGAGCCAATGTGCAAGGCCTGCTGGTTCGAGTGCGGGATTAACCATGGCACTTACCTGGATAGACGCCGCCTTTTTAGCAGTGCTGGCGCTGTCGATGCTGGCGGGGTTCGTGCGCGGTTTTGTCCGCGAAGCGCTGGGGCTGGCGGCCTGGGTTATTGCCCTGATGGTCGCCAGGGTGCTGGCCGAGCCAGTCGCTGAATTGATGAGTGGTTTCATCGACAGCTTTGACGCGCGCTTGGTGCTGGCCTTTGCGTTAGTGATTTTTGCGGTCATCCTGCTGTGTGGCATTGTTATCCGGTTGGTGCATGCCGCGGTCGAGTGGGTCGGCATGGGGTTGCTTAACCGCTTTGCCGGGGCGGCGTTTGGTATCGCGCGGGGCGGGGTCATTCTGCTGGTAGTGACAGTGCTGATTATGCTGACGCCACTTTCAGAGCTTCAGGCGTGGCAGCAGGCATCGTTACGCCCCACGTTTATTGAATTGCGCAACTACGCGATTAACCGACTGGATCAATGGGGCGGCGAACTTCCCGAAGCGCCGTCCACGCTCAACGACATCACGCTGCCGGATTTACGCAAGGGGCGTGAACTTTGATAGTTTTATCTGACATGTACCGGCTTACGTAGGTTAAGCCAGCATCAAGCGAGGTAACGGGAATGTGCGGTATCGTCGGCCTTCTGGCCAAGCAAGCGGTAAATCAGGGTATTTACGATGCCCTGACCGTTCTTCAGCATCGCGGCCAGGACGCTGCCGGGATGATGACTTGGAGCGAGGGACGCTTTTTACTGCGCAAGAGCAACGGCCTGGTGCGCGATGTGTTTCATACGCGGCACATGGCGCGTTTGAAAGGCAACCTGGGTATCGGACACGTCCGTTATCCGACCGCCGGTTCCTCCAGCGAAGCCGAATCGCAGCCTTTTTATGTCAATTCCCCTTATGGTATCGCCCTTGCCCATAACGGCAACCTGACCAATTCCGAACAGCTCAAGCAGGAACTGTTTTCGACGGACCTTCGCCATATCAATACCAGCTCGGATTCCGAGGTGCTGCTCAATGTATTTGCCCATGAACTGGGTAAGCAGGGCCTGCATCTGGAAGCCGAGGATATCTTTGATGCCGTGCGTCGGGTGCATCGTCGTTGCCAGGGGGGCTATGCAGCCGTCGCGATTATCAACGGGTTTGGCATGGTGGCGTTTCGTGACCCTCACGGCATTCGGCCGGTGGTGTTTGGTACACGCCAGGCAGAAAACGGCCAGGATGTCATGATCGCCTCCGAGTCGGTTGCCCTGGATGTGGGTGGCTTCGAGCTGGAGCGGGATCTGTCGCCGGGTGAAGCGGTCTTCGTCGATATGCAGGGCAACGTGCATACCCAGGTGTGTGCCGACCGTCCCCAACTGCGCTCGTGTATTTTCGAACACGTTTACCTGGCACGGCCCGATTCGATTCTCGACGGCGCCTATGTCTATGGTACCCGCATGCAGATGGGGCGTAAGCTCGGTGACCGTGTGCTTAATGAATGGCCCGATCATGATATCGACGTGGTGATTCCGATTCCCGATACGTCGCGTACCTCGGCGCTGGAAATGGCGCAGCACCTTGGCGTTACCTACCGCGAAGGGTTCATGAAGAACCGCTATATCGGTCGAACCTTCATCATGCCGGGGCAGACCCAGCGCAAGAAATCAGTCCGCCAGAAGCTGAATGCCATCGACATCGAGTTTAAAGATAAGAATGTGCTGCTGGTGGATGACTCAATTGTGCGCGGCACCACCTGCAAGCAGATCATCCAGATGGCCCGCGACGCCGGAGCGCGGAAAGTCTACTTTGCCTCTGCGGCACCGCCGGTGCGTTATCCCAACGTTTACGGCATCGACATGCCTGCGGCTTCTGAGTTGATAGCCCATGGGCGTACGGAAGAAGAAGTCGGCGAGTTGATAGGTGCCGACCGGATTTTCTATCAGGATATCGAGGACCTGAAAGATGCCTGCCGTGAAGTGAATCCCGAACTGGAAGCCTTTGACTGTTCGGTTTTCGACGGCAACTACGTCACGGGGGATATTGACGATGCCTACCTGGCGGTGCTGGAGGCCAGCCGAAACGACCTGGCCAAGGACCAGAGCGCCGGTGACCATGCCCTGGTCGACATGCATAATCAGGATGACGACGACCTGGACGATTAAATGGTGTGTTTGAACAAGAGACTAGCCCATGCAAGATGACAGCCAGCAAGACGCGTGGTCGCTGGAAACGCTAGCGATTCGGGCGGGACACGAGCGTACCTTTGAGCAGGAACACGCGGAGCCGATTTTTCCCACGTCCAGCTTCGTGTATGACAGCGCCGCTGAAGCAGCGCGCAAGTTTGGTGGTCACGAGGCCGGCAACGTTTATTCCCGCTTCACCAACCCGACCGTTCATACCTTTGAGCGCCGGTTAGCGGCGCTGGAAGGCGGCGAACGCTGCGTGGCCACCAGTTCGGGGATGTCCGCTATCCTGTCAACGGTGCTGGCGCTGCTATCGGCAGGCGATGAAATCGTCGCTTCGCGTTCATTGTTTGGCTCCACGGTGAGCCTGTTCGATAAATATTTCGGCAAGTTCGGTATTACCACCCGCTATGTGGAGCTCTCCGATTTGGCGGCGTGGGAAGCGGCGATCACCCCCAATACGCGCTTGCTGTTTGCTGAAACGCCGTCGAACCCGCTGTCTGAAGTAGCCGATATCGCTGCGCTGTCAGCGTTGGCTAAACGCCATGATGTCTGGCTCGCGATTGATAACTGCTTCTTAACGCCGGCACTTCAGCAGCCCATCGCACTGGGGGCTGACCTGGTGATTCACTCTGCAACCAAGTACCTCGATGGGCAGGGGCGTGCGGTAGGCGGTGCCGTGGTGGGTAAGCACGACGTGCTGGAAGAGGTGTTCGGGGTCGTACGCACCTGTGGCCCGTGCATGAGTCCGTTCAACGCCTGGATATTTACCAAAGGATTGGAAACGCTCTCGCTGCGTATGAAGGCTCACTGTGAACAGGCACAAGCCCTTGCCGAGTGGCTTGATGCCCATCCAGCGGTCAATAAGGTCTTCTATAGCGGCTTGGTCGACCATCCGCAGCATGAGCTCGCCAAACAGCAGCAGGACGGCTTTGGCGCGGTGCTTGGGTTCGAGGTCCTCTACGGCCAGGAGGGCGCTTGGCAGGTGATCGATGCGACCCGCATGCTGTCGATTACCGGCAACCTGGGAGATGTCAAAACGACCATCACGCATCCTGCCACGACCACGCATGGTCGCTTGAGCGATGAGCAAAGAGCGGCCGCCGGTATTTCACCGGGGCTGGTGCGCGTTGCCGTCGGGCTGGAAAACCAGCGAGATATTCAAAATGACCTCGCCAGAGGGTTAGACGCCTTGCTGGCGGGGTAGTCGTCTGCCAGAAAGTGATCTGAAACCGGCCCATGGCCGGTTTTTTTAGCCCGTCTTGATTGTGTAAAGGCGCTGTCCAACGTTTTTTACGAATGGTGTGTTCTGCTTTTTTCAGCGGTTTACAATCCATTTTGCCGCTATCATCACTTTCACATCACGCCCAAAGAGGGCGTCCAAGAAAGGATTATTCGATGTGGGGAAATACGAAGGCTGGCTGGGGCGTCATCAGTATTATGCTGCACTGGCTAAGCGCTATCACGATTGTCGGGCTCTTTGCCCTGGGCTGGTGGATGACCGGATTGGGGTATTATGATCCTTGGTATAATCTGGGCCCCTGGGTACACCGCTCGATTGGCATTTTGCTTTTCGCCGCTACCCTGGCGCGTATCGTCTGGCGGTGGTCGCAGCCTACGCCCCGCGGCCATGGAAGCCGACTTGCCATTCTGCTGGCGCACCTGGGTCACGTCATGCTGTATGTAACGCTGCTTGTGGTCATGACCACGGGGTATTTGATCTCCACCGCCGATGGGAGTGGTATTAGTGTATTTGGCTGGTTTGTCGTGCCTGCGTTGGTGCAGGGGCTGCCACAGCAGTCGCTGATCGCCGGAGATCTGCATTGGTACAGTGCCTGGGGGTTGACGTTGCTGGCCGCGGGGCATTCACTGGCGGCCTTCAAGCACCACTTTCATGACCGATACGACACCTTACGGCGTATGTTGAAACCCGCATCGCGTTGACGCATCAGGCTTTCCCTGTCGGGATAGCTTCAAGGAGCACCTTTCAAAACGGTGCTTTTCATCGAGAAAGGAGTTGCAGCATGTTGAAGAAGACCTTACTGACCACGGCAGTCGCCGCCGCAGGACTTGTCACGCTTGGCCAGGCCCAGGCTGCTGACTACACCATCGACACTGAAGGGCAGCATGCCTTTGTACAGTTCAAAATCAGCCACCTGGGCTATTCCTACATCCTGGGTAGCTTTGAAGACTTTTCGGGTGAGTTCAGCTACGACGCCGATGATCTCGATGCATCATCCGTCGACATGGAAGTCCAGGTAAGCAGCCTGAACACTAACCATGGGGAACGTGACCGTCACATTTTGAGCAGCGATTTCCTCAACGCAGACGAGTATCCCACGGCCACCTTCACCTCGACAGGCTTCGAGTCGACCGGTGACAATGAGGGTGTGGTGACCGGCGATCTGACCCTTCACGGTCAAACCCAGGAAATTGAAATGCCCGTCACGCTGATGGGTGAAGGCGAGGACCCCTGGGGTGGCTATCGTGCTGGCTTTGAAGGCAGCACCATGATCACGTTGGGCGATTTTGGTATTGATATGAGCGATTTCCCCGAAGCGATGCATGAGCTAGAGCTTTATGTGACCTTCGAAGGTATTCGCCAGTAATTCAGCGCTTCTAAAAGCGCCACCACGCCTTCGGGGGTGGTGGCGTTTTTTGCGTTTATTCAACAGGAGTATAGGTGTTGGCGGCTAGCACTCAGCAAACGGCAGGATTGGGCAAAACCCTGTGGCGGCAAACCTGGCCGATGGCGATTGGGGTACTGTCGCTACTTGGGTTCCAATTGGTTGATAGTGCCTTTATTGCCCGCTTGGGCACGGTCCCGCTGGCGGCCCAATCGTTCACCTTTCCGCTTTCGTTTCTGATCATCGGGATTCAGGTGGGCATGGGGATCGCCATCGCGGCGTTGATTTCTCGTGCGCTGGGGGCTGGCGAGAAGGACCGTGCCAAGCGGTTGAGCAGTCTGGTGTTGATGGCGGGTGGCGCCGTGATTGCTTGTCTGGGCATGTTGCTGTGGGCTTTTCAGATACCTATATTCAGTTTGTTAGGTGCCGAAAGCAACACCTTTGGGTATTTGCGCAGCTATTGGCCACCGCAGCTTCTGGCAGCCTGGTTGGGGGCGCTGCTTTATTTTGTTTACAGCGTTTTTCGTGCCCATGGCGATACCCGTTTGCCAGGAAAAATGATGGTGATCACCAGTCTGATCAACCTGGCTCTGGATCCCGTGCTGATCTTTGGCGTGGGGCCGTGGCCAGGTTGGGGGCTGCCCGGTGCCGCCTGGGCGACGGCGATTGCCTTTGGCATTGGTTTACTGGTCACCGGGGGGCGTTTGTGGAAACGCGGCTGGGCCGCGCGAGAAGGTCTATGGCAAGAAGGACGGCAGTCTTGGCGCCCTTTCATGGGTATCGCCGCACCGGCCATGGTGAGCCAGCTCATGCCCCCCCTGGCCGCCATGTTGGCCATTTCGGTGGTGGCGGGCCTGGGCGAGAGTCAAGTCGCTGCCTGGGGGTTGGCAAGTCGGCTGGAAACGCTGTCGTTAATGGTGATTTTAGCCATGACGATGTCGTTGCCGCCCTGGCTGGGGCGTTGCTATGGGGCCGGTGATTGGGACCAGATCCATCGTCTCCTGCGCCTGGCACTGGGTGTTGCGGTGGTCTGGCAGTTAACCCTGGGTATATTGCTGGCGCTGGGTGCCCCCTGGCTTGGCATGGCGCTGGCAGGCAACCCTGACGTACAGGATGAACTGGTACTGTTGATTCGTTTCCTGCTGCCCAGCTACGCGGCACTCGGTGTCTGCATGTTGGTGGTCTCGGCGGGCAATGCGCTGGGGTGGCCATTACGTGCGATGCTACTGTCTGCCGCGCGCCTTTTTGTGTGCTACTTACCCTGCCTGTGGTTGGGTGAACAGCTGGCCGGATGGTGGGGATTGGCCGCCGGAGCGGCCTTGGGTAATGTGTTCGCCGGATTAGTAGCCTGGCTGCTGCTGAGACGTATTCTGTCACGTCCTCATCGGCAGGCGGGGGTTAACGCGGGTTAGAGGTTGTTGGCTTTTCTTGAAATGCAAAGTAGCCGAACAATAGCGCCATCGCCAGATAGCCCATGCTGAAACTGGGCGCGGCATTGATGCCCAACTCTGCTGCGTGCATCAAACCAACAAACGAGAACGCTGCCGCGATCAGGGCAAAGATCGCTGCCCGCCGAAACTGATGATCGATCACGGAAACCGTCATGGCTCCCAGGAAAATGGCCATGAACATGGCGCCCTGACCGGTGGCCACAATGGCGGTGGAAATATCGCTGACGATGTCTTCAGCACCGCGGTTAAAGCGTGTCATCACGTAGTTGGCAAAGTAGGGCAGCATGGCTAGCGCGACCGCGGGATAGTAACGGCTGTCGTTGGACTGAAACGCCGTGGCGATCATGGAAATGCCCACAAAGACCAGAATAGGGGCGACCACCGAGACAGGGATGATCGCCGAAATCATGGCGATTAATCCAAACATGGTGGCGATGGCGTAAACAGCTCCGTTTAACAGGCTATAGCCACGTCCGGCCCCCATCCACTTCGCCCCAACGGTGGCAATATACACCGTGGTGGGGAAGACGCCGCCAAACAGTGCGCCCAGCATGGTGCCCACGCCATCGACCGCCTGGCATTCACGTACGTCGTACTTGTCACCGGCGGCTTCCATGGCCTCGACGTTGTTCATGGTCTCAATGGCGTTATACAGCGTAATCGGCAACACCACGGTCAGAATGGCGAGCATTCCGGTGGCCAGCAGCCCCAGGCCCTCCCACCAGGCCAGGTTGGGCAGCAGTGGGTAAAAGCCAAGGTGGGTAAAGGCGTCGCTGAAGCGTTCACCACCCGCATCGCCAATCAAGTAGGCCATCGCTGTGCCCAGGATGATCGCGAATAGCGAAGTGGGAATTTTCAGGGGCATGCTGACCCGGGCAAGCAAGCCGACAATAATGATGGCCAGCACCAGCAAGCCAATCACCGGCATTTCCAGCGTTTTGAACAACATTTCACCGGCAATAAAGGTCAGCGCCACACCGGCAACGGCACCGAGCATGGCAGCTCGTGGGAGATGATATTGCACCCAGCGGCCGACCAGGCTGATGGCGGCTTCAATGGCTCCGCTGATAAAGCACGCGGCCACAGCCACTTGCCAGGCGAGGGTGACATCTCCCGTCAGTTCCTTGGCGGGCAGTAGAACGCCGAACAGAAACACAAACATGACCGGCGTGGAGATGCCGTAGGACAAGGCGGTAACATCCGAGCGCTGCTCTTTGCGGGCTAACCGTGAGGCACTCCAGGCGTAATAGAAATTGCCGACCATCACGGCAACCGCCGCGCCGGGCAGCACTTGTCCATAGACGATGGAGGCAGGAAAACCCATGCCAAGCATGGTGATGGCAATGATGACAAAGTTCGCAATGTTGTTCTGGAACAAAGCGAAGAATGCGTCGGTGTCTTCTTTTTTGTACCACGGGTAGTGATGTTGCGTTGCCATGAATGCCTCTGGTTTATGGGATGGTAGAGCTAAACAAAAATGCCCAGGCAGGCCTGGGCATTGGAACGCGCTTTGCCAGCGTGTCTAGTCGTTAACCGCGGCGATCGCCTTCGCCAGGTAGGGCAGGTTTTCCTGGGAGAAGCCGGCCACGTTGGCGCGACCCGAGCGCACCATATAGATACCAAACTCGTCGCGCAGTCGGTCGACCTGTTCCGGTGTGAGGCCGGTGTAGGAGAACATGCCGCGCTGCTCGGCAACACATGCATACTTCTCATCCAGCCCGTAGGGTTTCAGGGCTTCGACGAAATCGCGACGCAGGGTGTTGATGCGGTCGCGCATTTCGGTCAGTTCCTCGCGCCACATGGCGGAGAGTTCAGCGTCATGAAGAATCTCGCTGACAATGGCGCCGCCGTGTGCAGGCGGGTTGGAGTAGTTTTCCCGCGCGACAATGGCGACCTGCGAGCGGATGTTTTCCATCTGCTCGGCATCTTTAGCCACCATGATCAAGCAGCCGGTCCGCTCACAGTAAATGCCGAAGTTTTTCGAGCAGGAGCTGGTGATGATGACCTCGTCCAGCTGCTCGGCAAATAGCCGAACGCCGTAGGCATCTTCGTCCAGGCCTTCCCCGAACCCTTGATAGGCAAAGTCGATGAGCGGCAGTAACTGGCGCTCTTTAACCACCTCGAGCACTTGTTGCCACTGGGACTTTGAAAGGTCGAACCCGGTTGGGTTATGGCAGCAGGCGTGAAGTACGACCACATCGCCTTCAGGGATCTTCTTCAGCGCTCCCAGCATGCCGTCAAAGTCGAGACGGTTATCAGGGTCGACATAGGGATACTTGTGCAACTCAATGCCCGCGGCGGTAAAAATACCGTGGTGGTTGGGCCAGGTGGGGTCGCTCACCCAAATGCCCCTGTCGGGCAATTGAGTGGCAATGAAGTCGGCCGCTAAACGCAGTGCCCCAGTACCCCCAGGCGACTGGGTGGCACTGGCACGATTGGCTTCCAGCACCGGCGAGCTGGCACCCAGTACCATTGGTAGCACAACACCGCCGTAAGCGGGTGCGCCGTGGGAACCAATATAGGTCTTGGTGGTTTCATTGCTGAGCAGGCGAGCCTCGGCCTCTTTAACCGCACGCATTACCGGCGTATTGCCGTGCGCATCGCGGTAAACGCCAACGCCTAAGTCGACTTTCTGAGGATTGGTGTCTTTTTTGAAAGCTTCGATTAGCCCAAGAATGGCGTCTCCAGGGACTCGCTCAATATGCTCAAACATTTATTCGGCTACCTCGTCGGTTCTAGCGGCAAGAATGAAATCATTTTGGTGCAGACCATCAATCGCGTGGCTCCACCAGGTGACCGTGGTTTTCCCGTACTCGGTGGTGATCACAGGATGGTGGCCTGCCTGTTCGGCCAGTTCGCCCACGCGCTGTGTGAACGCCAGCGCATTGACAAAATCACGAAACGTGAAGCTGCGTGACAGCTTCATAATGCCATCGTGATCGACAATTCGCCACTCGGGGAGAGTCTTTAGCTGGCTTTCGCACTCGCTGCGCGTCATGGGCCGTGCGTCGCCGCTGCAGGGTTCACAATGTTGTTGGGCCAGTGACGTCATTTGGCTACCTCCTAAATAAGGATGATGAATGGCTTGCTCTTTCAGGATAGAAGGCAGACGCAGTCACGACCAACATCTTTGGCACTATAAAGTGCCTGATCCGCGCGCTCGATCAGGCTCGCTATGGGTTCACCACAGCGATACTCAGCAACGCCGATGCTGAGCGTGACCTTCCCGACGCCCATGCCGAAATCATGTTCAGCAATTTGATGGCGTAACCGGTCAGCCAACTGATGGCATTGTTTGACCGGGGTTAGCGGCAAGAGGGCCATGAACTCTTCACCCCCCAGTCGGGCTATCATGTCTTCGCTGCGCAGCAGTGATTGAGCCAGGGTGGCCAGTCGTTTGAGGACTTCATCGCCGTGGAGATGCCCCCAACGGTCATTGATATATTTAAAGTGGTCGATGTCGAGCATCATGATGGATAGCGGGGTGCCGTGCCGCGAGCTTAGCGATGCCAGGTTAGTCAAGTGGACCATTAGTTTGCGTCGGTTAGGCAGGCTGGTCAGTGGGTCGGTGTCGCACAGCTTGCGTAGCCGCTGTTCTTCGCTGACCTGGTCACTGATGTCCATCATGATGCCATGCCAACGAACACCATTTGGCATGGGTTCAGGGGTGGCGCTGACGCCAATCCACTTAGCTTTATGTCCGGGTGGCGCAAGGCGGAACCGAGTGGCTAATGGCAGCATTCCCCGGGCTGAGCGTTCAATGGCTGACATCAGTTTCGGATAATCCGCGCCGGTCAACGTCTCGAGCGCCGTATTGGCATCCTCTGCCAGTTGGTCGCGATCAATCGGCGCTGACGTCACTCCGGCACCTTCCATGAACGGCATGGACATATGGCCGTCGTGGTGGCGGAAGAACTGGAAGACGACGCCTGGAATCTGACTGATAAGTTGCTCGGCGTTGAGCGATAAGGGGATATCATTCACGGACATGCGTGAATCTCCGAAGCTGTACCATTGGAAAGCGGTGCCATCAAAAACAATCGGCTAGGATAGCCTTAAAAACGTAATTAGAATGTAAGCCATTTCCTACAATTCGATACATTTACATATTTTTTTGCTATATCTAAAAAAATATTAAGACTAAAAAGGTATATAATACGTTGGTTTAACGTTGCTGATGGCATATGTGAGCAAAAAGCATTACGTTTGTGCATATAAAATATTCTTTTTATTCCGATGAGGTGTGTTTTGTCGCACAGCACGTCTATACAGGATGGCGCTTGCATGAAGGGGCGCGTCAGTTTGGTGGGGGCCGGGCCAGGGGATCCTGAGTTACTGACGCTCAAGGCGTTTAAGCGCTTGCAGAATGCCGATGTGGTGTTGCACGACCGCCTGGTTAGCGATGAGATCCTGGCGCTACTGCCGTCAACGGTTAGGCAGTTTTATGTGGGCAAGGCTCGCTCGTCGCACAGTGTCCCCCAGGAGGGTATCAACCAGGCGCTGGTGGACTGGGCCCGGGCAGGGAATCGCGTGGTTCGACTCAAGGGAGGTGACCCGTTTATTTTTGGCCGTGGAGGGGAAGAGCTTGAAACCTTGATAGCTGCTGGCGTCCCTGTTGAGGTGATACCGGGTATCACGGCGGCGTCGGGTTGTGCGGCCTATGCCGGTATTCCGCTGACCCACCGCGACCATGCGCAATCGGTGCGCTTTGTCACCGGCCATCTCAAAAACGGTGAGTGTGATCTGGATTGGCAGACATTGGCACGCCCGGGCCAGACACTGGTGTTTTATATGGGGCTGGGCAGTGTGGATGTCATCTGCGAAGCGCTGGTCACCCACGGCATGGCGGGAGATACGCCGCTGGCGCTGATTGAGCAAGGTACGACTCAACAGCAACAAACCCATATTGGCACCTTGCAGGCGCTGCCTGATGCTTTCTATTCAGGCTATATAAAGCCTCCGACCTTGTTGATTGTCGGTCATGTAGTGTCATTGAATGCACAGCTGGCATGGTTCGACGTGGATCAGACCGATGCCAAGGGGTTTCGTCACGGTAAGCATCCAACGCCACCCACCGGTTCAGGCGGCTAGCGTTAAACAATCAACGCTAGTGTCTTATCGTCAGAGTGGCTAGATACTCTAAGCTGTGTATGCTGGTAGCTAGCAGGCTGATAATTATCACTGTCTGCTGCCTAATGCGCAGCCAACACCGGTACGCGTAACGCGCAGCGAATACCAAAGGGAGAGGCGACATGTCAGACGAGCAGCAAACCGATCAAAAGCCGACCAATAGCAAGCCAGATATGAAGACACTGTTCCGCGATAATCGCGTGAAGGGGATTGCGGGTATCGCCGCGATCGCAGTGATCTGGGCCATCATGGCGCAGTCAAATGTCGGCACCAGCCGGGACCGCGTTGCGGCGCTGGAAGAGCAGGTGGCAAACGTTGAGGAAGAAAATACATCGCTGACTCAGCAGCTCAACGAAGTTGACGATGCCGAAGCAGATCTGTCGGCGTTGCAGGAGGAAATGAATGCGCTTGAAAACCAGCAGTCCGAAGAGCAACAGGCCCTGGAAAACCTCCAGCAGCAAGTGAGTGACACGCGTTCTGAACTTGAGTCACTGCAGGAAGAGCGCGACGCCCTGCAAACTAACGTTGACGAACTGAACCAACAGGTAAGCGACGCTGAAAGCGAGCTGACAACGCTGCGCGAAGAGCGTGATCAGGTACAGCAGGCCAGTGAGGAAGCTGACCAGGCACGTCAACAAGCCGAAGAGGCTCGTCAGAGTGCTGAAAATGCGCGCCAAGAGGCAGAAGAAGCCCGGCAGGAAGCGGCCAGTGAACGTCAGCAGGCGGTTGAAGAGCGTGACGCCGCAAGAGAAACGCTGGATGACGTCAACACCCAGATCGAGCAGGCGAATGAGCGCTTGTCCAGCCTTCAAGACGACATCGCCAACGCCGAAGCGGAGCGAGCTGAGGTTCAGCAGGCGCGTGACAGCGCTGCCAGCGAGCGCGATGCACTGCAAGAAGAGGTCGATTCGCTGAAAGCGCTGCGTGAAGAAGAAGAGAATAGCCTGAACGATGTTCGCAGTGAAATGGAAGATGTCATGGTCGCCATCGAAATGGGCCGCGAGGAACTGGCCAAGATTGAAGACCAGGTGTCCACCCGTGAAGAGCAGCTGGAACGCTTGGAAACACAGTTGAATGAGTGGCGTGATGAGCTCTCCACGCTGGATTCGCGTACCGGTAATGCGGCCAACGATGCCGGTGAAAGCACCAGTCAGGGGGGTAGCGAAGAAGGCGACAGCCAGAGCAGCGAAGAGGCACCCTCTGGCAGCGAAAGTGGTAATCAGGAAGATGAAGCTGGCTAAGCACTCTTTCGAAATGTCTTAGTCTGGATGAGCGGGTGCTGATACGTCAGCACCCGTTCTTTTGGGTGCTGGTTTATGATTTGGTCCGCGAGGAGTATGATTCCAGCACTTGTTGATTCAACGCCAGACGAGGAGTCTGTCTAAATGGAAGGCGTAAAACATATCATCGCTGTGGCCTCGGGTAAGGGTGGCGTCGGCAAATCTACGGTTACCGTTAACCTGGCGCTGGCGTTATCCGCCCAGGGCTATCGTGTGGGCGTTCTGGATGCGGATATCTATGGCCCCAGTCAGGCGCAAATGCTTGGGGTTGCCGAGGGTGTTCGGCCGCAGGCAGCGGGTGAAGATAAATTCCTGCCGCTTGAGGCCCATGGGCTGCAAGCCATGTCGATGGCGTTCATGGTCAACACACGTGAAGCCATGGTCTGGCGCGGGCCGATGGTGGTGGGGGCTTTCCAGCAGATGCTTAATCAAACCCAGTGGGATAACCTGGATTTTCTACTTATCGACATGCCGCCCGGTACTGGTGACATTCAGTTGACCCTGGCCCAGAAAGTCGCCGTTTCCGGGGCTGTGATTGTGACCACACCGCAAGATATCGCCCTGCTGGACGCGCGGAAAGGCATCGAGATGTTCCGCAAGGTGAATGTGCCTGTATTGGGCGTGGTTGAAAACATGAGTCTTTACCATTGCGAAAAGTGCGGCCATGAAGCGCCGATATTCGGTGCTGGCGGTGGTGACCGTATTGCCGAAGAGTATGAAACCGAGGTATTGGGTCGTTTGCCGTTAACCCTGTCGATTCGTGAGCTTACCGATTCAGGTCGCCCAAGCGTTGTTTCGGAGCCGGAGGGATCGGTCAGCCAAACGTTTGCCGCGATTGCCACACGAGTGGCGCAGAGCGTGGATGGCCAGAATAAAGAAAGTCCCACTATTTCCTTCAGCGAGTGACGACGTAACCAATGAGCATCAAGTCCGATAAATGGATCCGGCGCATGGCAGAAAGCGATGCCATGATTGAGCCTTTTGAAGCGGGGCAGGTCCGTTATATTAACGATCAGCGGGTTATTTCCTACGGCACATCCAGCTATGGCTATGATGTCCGGTGCTCGGATGAATTCAAGGTCTTTACCAATATTCATTCGGCGATCGTGGACCCCAAAGCGTTTGATGATAAAAGCTTTGTTGATGTAAAGGGCGATGTCTGCATTATTCCGCCCAACTCCTTTGCGCTGGCGCGGACGGTGGAGTATTTCCGTATCCCGCGCAATGTGTTGACGATATGCCTGGGTAAATCGACCTATGCCCGCTGCGGAATCATCGTCAACGTCACGCCTCTTGAGCCGGAATGGGAAGGTCACGTCACGCTGGAATTTTCGAACACAACCAATCTGCCGGCTAAAATTTACGCTCACGAAGGCGTTGCGCAGATGCTGTTCCTGGAATCTGACGAAGTGTGCGAAACCTCCTACAAGGATCGTGGCGGCAAGTACATGGGCCAGCGTGGTGTGACGTTACCGCGTACCTGAATAAATGCCTGTCTGCTAAGTAAAAAGCCGAGCGGTATTGGCCGCTCGGCTTTTTTTGTGTGCCGGCTTGGCCTAGACGGACTCGTCGAGCTCTTCGGCCGCATCGTCGTGGGACAGTCGCATGCCATGGAGGGACAGGGGGTGGCCGTCCATGGTAGCCCCTTCACCGCTGTATTGAAGGCGTCCCTGTAAAAACCATTGTACGGCGATGGGCAGGATCAGATGCTCACGGGCCTGGACTTTCTGCTTCAGCGATTCAACGTTATCGTCGGTGGCGACATTGAGTTCGGCCTGTAACACTACCGGCCCGCCATCCAGTTCCTCGGTAACGAAATGAACGCTGCAACCGTGCTGCTTCACCCCGTCCGCCAGCGCGCGAGCGTGGGTGTTGAGCCCCTGGTAAGCGGGTAACAGCGAGGGATGGATATTCAGCATCCGGCCCAGAAAGCGCTGCACAAAGCGCGGTGTCAAAATACGCATGAAACCGGCCAGCACGATGGCGTCGGGCTCATGGCGTTCAATCACCTTGATCAGTGCCCCGTCGTAGGCCTCACGACTATCGTACTCCCGGTGCGGTAGCGCAACAGCATCGATACCGGCGTCACGGGCGCGTTTTAGGCCATAGGCATCGGCCTCGTTGGATATAACGGCCACAATCTCGCCACCCAGGCGGTCGTGTGACTGCGCCTCGATAAGCGCTTGCAGGTTGCTGCCACTACCAGAAATCAACACGACCACGCGGGGTGGCGTAGTGGGCTCTGGGGTCATGTCCGTCAAGGTGTCGCTGTTATAGTCGGTGCTGCTCATGCCGGCAAATTCTCCAACACCACGGCATCCTGCTTGCGTGGTTCAATCTGTCCCAGTCGGTACACGGTTTCGCCTTGGGCTTCGAGGTGGCGCATGGTCTGGCTGGCCTCGGCTTCAGGGACGACGACGACCATACCGATACCGCAGTTCAGAACCCGGTACATTTCGGTGTCGGTGACATTCCCCTGGGTTTGAAGCCAGTCAAATACCGCTGGCCGCGTCCACGCCTGGGTATCGATGCGTGCTGCAAGCGAATCGGGGAGTACGCGGGGGATATTCTCGAGCAGCCCGCCACCGGTGATGTGTGAAAGCGCATGAACCGATAGGTCGGTCTCCCGTAGCAGGGAAAGCAGTGCCTTTACATAAATGCGCGTCGGTGCCATCAGGGCATCGCCCAGAGCAACACCGTCGATCTGGGTGTCCAGCGGCGCGTTACCGTGCTCGATAATCTTGCGAATCAGCGAGTAGCCGTTTGAGTGAGGTCCGGATGAGGCCAGGCCGAGCAAAACGTCGCCTTCCGCCACGCGGCTGCCATCGAGAATCTCGCTTTTTTCGACGACACCAACGCAGAATCCGGCCAGGTCGTAGTCATCACCTTCGTACATGCCCGGCATCTCGGCGGTTTCACCACCAACAAGGGCGCAGCCTGCCTGCTCGCAGCCAGCACCGATACCGGTGACCACGTCCGCCGCGATATCGACATTTAATTTACCCGTGGCATAGTAGTCGAGGAATAACAAGGGCTCGGCACCGGCAACGATAAGATCGTTGACGCACATGGCCACCAGGTCAATACCGATGGTGTCGTGTTTGCCGAGTGTCATGGCGAGACGCAGCTTGGTACCCACGCCGTCGGTGCCTGAGACCAGTACCGGCTGCTGATACCCTTGAGGTAACTCGCAAAGGGCGCCGAATCCGCCGAGCCCGCCCATGACTTCAGGGCGCGTCGTGCGCTTGGCAACGTGCTTGATGCGATCGACCAGCGCATTGCCAGCATCGATATCAACGCCTGCGTCTTTATAACTGAGTGACGGTCCCGATGAGGCGTGCGAAGAAGAGGTGTCGGTCATGACAGGTCCTATGGAGCAAAGTACGGTGCGATAGTGGCTGGCGTACGTCGCCAGAGCCGGGCAATAATTGAACGGGATTGTAACACCCGGTGGCAAGGCTCGCATCGGCTCGCGTATGACGTTAACAAAAGCAGGCGGTTTTTCTTTATATCCGGCATAGTAGGCTATCGTGACAGTGGCCATCAAAGGAGTTATATGCGCAATTCATGGTGGGGGATCCTGCTATTAGTCCTGGTGTTCGGGCTGTTGTATTTACTGGATGCCGTATTAATGCCGTTTATTGCCGGTATCATCCTGGCGTATCTGGCGGACCCGCTGGCTAATCACTTCCAGCGTTGGGGAATGAACCGTGCGGTGGCGGTCAGCAGTGTTTTCTGTGTGCTGCTGCTGGTGCTGGTTGTCAGCCTGCTGATCATCATCCCGCTCGTGATTCAGCAGTTGAAACAGTTAAGTGACGCCGTGCCGGGTATCTTTGCCTGGGGGGAAAACACCCTGGCGCCGAAGGTGTTCGAGTGGACCGGTTATGATCTGCGTTCTGAACTGGTCAATGTACGCGAGACGCTGGTCGAGAATTGGCGCGATGCCGGTGGCTACCTGGCCCAGGCACTCGGCCAGATAGGTCGCTCCGGGATGGCCTTCATATCCTGGGTCACTTACGTGGCGCTGATCCCTGTCGTGACGTTTTACCTGCTACTGGACTGGGATCGTCTTATCACCAATATTGCCAATCTGATTCCTCGTCAATGGGCGGATGATGTTAGCCGTCTGGTTGGCCGCTGTGATGAAGTATTGGCGTCGTTCTTGCGTGGACAGCTGCTGGTCATGCTTTGCCTGGGCATCATCTATGCGAGCGGGTTGACCCTGATCGGGCTGGACTTTGGCTTGTTGATCGGTGTGGTTTCCGGCCTGGTGAGCATCGTGCCGTTTCTTGGCTTTATCCTGGGGTTGTGTGTGGCGCTGATTGTCGCGCTATTCCAGTTTGGCACCTGGTGGGGGCTTTTGGGTGTTGTCGCCGTGTTTACGATTGGCCAGGTGGCGGAAAGCGTGGTGTTACAACCTAAGCTGTTAGGCGACAAGATAGGCCTTCACCCGGTCGCGGTTATTTTTGCAGTGCTGGCGGGAGGTAACTTATTCGGCCTGACGGGGGTGCTGCTGGCATTGCCGGCGGCGGCGGTCATCATGGTGCTGCTACGCGAGGCCAGGGACCGTTACATCAACAGTGATCTGTATAACGATGACGATCAAAACGCCCAAGAGGTGCCCGCGATCGGCGATGAGAGGGAGTCTTCATGAGCCAGGTGCCGGCGCAGCTGCCCCTCGGGGTGGGTTTGCGCGACGACGCTACGTTTCATAACTATTACGCTGGCGAGGTCAATGCGGCATTGCTTGATCGCCTTCAGCAGCAGTGGGCGCAAGCCGGCGAGGATTTTATTTATCTCTGGGGCCTGCCGGGGTCAGGGCGCAGCCATTTATTGCAGGCTGCCTGCCATGCCGCTTCCGATCGAGACAAGCGGGCCCTTTACCTGCCGTTGGCCGAGTTAGGTCATTTTCCACCATTGATGCTGGAAGATATTGAACGGCTCGACCTGGTCTGTATAGATGATCTGGAGCAGGTGATAGGCCGGAAGCGCTGGGAGGAAGCGCTTTTTCATGCCTTCAATCGCCTGCGCGATGCCGGCAAGCATCTCGTGATTGCCGCCAATGCGCCGCCCCGCCAGTTGCAGGTGGTGTTACCTGACCTGGCATCGCGGTTGACGTGGGGCACGGTGTTCCACCTGCATCCTTTGAATGACGATGACCGTCTGGCCGCGCTGAAGCTGAGGGCCCATGCCCGCGGGATGCAATTGCCCGACGACGTAGGCCGCTATATTCTTCATCGCGGGCCACGCGAACTTGGCGCGCTTTGTCGAGCGCTGGAAACGCTGGATCAAGCGTCGCTGTCCGCCCAGCGTAAATTGACCATCCCGTTTGTGAAGTCCGCACTGGGCTGGTAATGCTGGTCGGCTAATAAGGTCACGGCCATAAAAAAAGCCACCAGCGGTGGCTGGCGGCTCATCAATCATCGTCTACTTACTGCGCATGACATTCGGTCATGCGAGTGACCCGTTATTCCAATCAGGCCGTTTTACCCATCTTGCTGGCCGCTGTCTGTGCCTGCTTGATGTTGTCTTCAGTAATCTTCTGACTTTTCTGAACGAAGTCCTGCTGTAGAGAAACCACGTTATCAGCATCGCTTTTGAGGCGCTCTGCCACTTCTTTGGCGACTTTCTGCTGGTTTTCCATGTAGCTGCGTAGTTCCTCGGCGTCTTTCACGCTCATCAGCTTGCGTGCCTGGGCAAGACTGGTATCTACGTAGGCTTTCTGCGCATCAAGTTGCGCATTGAAAAGCTTTTCTGTCATGTCGACACTCAGCGCAGCGTAAGCGCGTGCTGGGGCCATGAAGAAATTATCGAACTGCTGTGTCCATTCGTTGGTGTTGAAAGTACTCATAATCAAAAATCTCCTGTTTAGCGGTGCTAACGCGTTTCGATGAAATGGGTAGCAGCGCCAGACGAAGTGTCGTCCTGTGGTGCTTTCCCTGATGTTCTGCGATGCAGCATAGCAGGCGTTTTTGTGCAGTGCAACATGGTTGGATAATAAAGCTGATGCCAGATCGCTTGAGTTTTATACTGCGGCCACTAGGCTAGAAATGACGCCGTTTCACGATTGCCCGTCGGTAAATTATCGTACCGACGTTTATCCGCCGATATCGACAAGGAGGACTACCATGAAAACGCGCATTGAACGCGACAGTATGGGGGAACTGGATGTTCCTGCCGAGGCGTTGTACGGCGCCCAGACGCAACGCGCAGTGAATAATTTTCCGGTCTCTCACACCCCGATGCCGGTTGCGTTTATTCATGCGATTGCACGCATCAAGCTTGCCGCCGCTCAGACTAACCAAGCGCTGGGTGAACTTGATGCTGATCGCGCCGACGCGATCATGCAAGCCGCCCGGGAAGTGATCAGTGGCGAGCATGACGAGCACTTTCCGGTGGATGTGTTTCAGACCGGGTCGGGCACTTCCAGCAACATGAACGTAAATGAAGTCATCGCCACCCTGGCCAGCCGTCGTGGTGTTGAGGTCCTGCCCAATGATCACGTCAATATGGGGCAGTCGAGTAACGATGTGATTCCGACAGCGATACATGTGTCGGCCGCATTGGCTGTACATGAGTCGCTTCGTCCGGCGCTGGTGCATCTTCGCAGTACGATTGATTCACGAGCTGCCGAGCTTTCGGATGTGGTCAAGACCGGCCGTACGCATCTTATGGATGCCATGCCGCTGCGCATGGATCAGGAACTGGGCGCCTGGTCGAGCCAACTGGGTCAGGCCATCGAGCGGCTGGACAGCTGCCTGACGCGGCTATGTCGGCTGGCGCAGGGCGGAACAGCTGTCGGGACAGGCATTAACGCACCCCAAGGGTTTGCCGACCAGGTGGCCTCCCAGCTAAGTGAGCAAACGGGACTGTCGTTTAAGCCCAACGATAGCTTTTTCGCCAGCATTGCCTCCCAGGACGCGGCCGTGGAGCTTTCCGGCCATCTCAAAGGCCTGGCGTGCATTGTCATGAAGATCGCCAATGACCTGCGCTGGATGAACTCAGGCCCGCTTGCCGGACTGGGTGAAATCGAGCTCGAGGCGCTGCAACCGGGCAGTTCGATCATGCCCGGTAAAGTGAACCCGGTGATTCCGGAGTCGGCTGCACAGGCCGCCGCGCAGGTTATTGGTCTGGATGCCGCGATAACGGTGGCCGGGCAGAGCGGGAATTTTCAGTTGAACGTCATGCTTCCCCTGGTGGCCTATAACTTGCTGACGGGCATCACACTGATGACTAGTACCACGCGGCTGTTAGCCGACCGTGCCATTGCGACGTTCACGGTACGTCGGGACAGCATTGAAACACCGCTCGCTCGTAATCCCATTCTGGTCACGGCGCTTAACAGCGCGATTGGTTACAATGCGGCAGCGGCCATCGCCAAGGAAGCTTATCAAACAGGGCGGCCGATCATTGATGTCGCCGAAGAGCACACCGACCTTGGGCGTGACCGCCTTGAGCGCTTGCTTGACCCAGAGGCGCTTACGCGAGGTGGCGTGCCTGATAACGACAAGGGCTAGGTCTGTTGCTCTTCGCGCTGACCCTGGCGGATGGTCTGACTTGCCTCGCTTTCCTCCTCCGCGCTTGCATCGGGTGTTTCATGCTCGTGCTTGCGGGTGGGGCGGTAGCAAAGCGTGGCAAGCATTGGAAAGTGATCCGAGCCAAAGTCTTTCAAGCGATGCATACGGCCAAGTGTGAAGTGCTCGCTGACGAAAATGTGGTCGAGAGGCCAGCGCAGAATCGGGTAGTGAGCGTGAAATGTACTGTACATCCCCCGCCCCCGACGAGGATCCAGCATGCCGGCAACGCGGCAGAAGCGCCGAGTAGTGCGTGACCAAGCAACATCGTTAAGATCGCCGGCGACCAGTGTCGGCTGCGGCGTCTTCTGGATCTTCTTACCCACCCATAACAGCTCGGCATCCCGCCAGAGCGACTTTTCGCTTTCACCCGGCGCTGGAGGGCGGGGATGCACCGCAAACAGTCGTATTGCCTCACCACCCGTCAGCCTGATGTGGGTATGGATAGAGGGAATGTCGTCCTGGATAAGCCACTCGACGGATGTGTTCTCAAGCGGCAGCCGTGAGTAAAGATGCATGCCGTAGAGGTTGTCGAGGGGAATCTTGACGCTATACGGCCACTGCGCGTCCAGCGCCGGGTCCAGTTGGTCCTGCCACCACTGATCAGATTCCAGTGTGAGAATGATGTCGGGCTGATGTGCGTGGATCTGATCGATAAGGTCAGAAGACCGGCGGTTAGGGGTCAGGACATTGGCGACGAGCAGCGTAATGTCCCGGGCTTCATTGCAAACGTTGGCTGAGCGGACCTGTTTGGGCCAGAGCCGCGTCCAGGGCAGGATATAGCACGCCTGGATGATAATGACGGCCAGGCAAATGACGAGCGTGATCATTTGCCATGTAGGTGAAACAGGCATGAGCAACGCTGCTATAAAGCAGGCAATGGCGAGGCTCGCAATCTGTAAGCGTGGAAATTCACAGCTACGAATCCACCACCAGCGCAGTCGTATGCGGGCAACCAGTGTTGTGAGTAATAAGACGATCGCGATGCTTCCCAGCAATAGGCCTGGCATGGCCGGTCTCCCGTGTTGTCTTGCGTTCGTCGATGGGCGCTGTTCCAGTGTAGCACCCGGTTTGTTCGGGCAGCGTGATAAGTTCCCGGCGGCGAAGTGACCGTCAGTGACTGCCGATGCTTTGCTAAGTCGATAAATAGCTTGCAATTCAGTGGCGGAAACGTAAAATACGCATCCGTTGCTCGGCAGGACCATAGCTCAGTTGGTTAGAGCGCCACGTTGACATCGTGGAGGTCGGCGGTTCAAATCCGCCTGGTCCTACCATCTTGGTTGTCGTTAAACGGCCAGGCAGCAATGACACTTTTTCAGGACCATAGCTCAGTTGGTTAGAGCGCCACGTTGACATCGTGGAGGTCGGCGGTTCAAATCCGCCTGGTCCTACCAGATTCTCGATTACGCCCCGTCATTCTCGTCATGACGGGGCGTTTTTGTTTTTGTGCGATTTGTCTGGCGTGAGGAAGTATCGCGTTGCTTTGTCAGTGGGGTCAGTCCGTCAGTGATCCCAGACAGGCAGGTCGGTTTGGCGTTTAAAAGTATTCAGTAATGCTTCAATGCCGGCTTGGTCCTCTTGGCTAAAGCGTGCTTCCTGCGGGCTGTCGATATCCAGCACCCCCCATAGCTGATCATTGCTGACAATCGGCACGACCAGCTCCGCCCGGGAGTCGATGTCGCAGGCAATATGGTCGGCAACGCTGTGAACATCATCAACGCGCTGGGTGGTACGCTTTCGCGCGGCAGCACCGCAAACCCCCTTGCTGAACGGAATGGGGTGGCAGGCAGGCTTGCCCTGAAAAGGCCCTAACGCCAGCATCTCAGGTGAGCGTTGCAAATAAAAGCCGACCCAATTCAAGTGGGGTAGTGACTGCATGATGAAGGCGCAGGTTTGTGCACTATTGGTTAGCCAGTCGCGGGTATCCAGCAACGCGGCGAGCTGGCGATCGAGAAGGTCATAGTTGACGCTATCAAGTGACATGACGGCTCCCTGGTTATGCATATCCATAACGACACCGGGCCGACAGTTGTCGGCCCGGTGTGGTTGGTCTCTTGTCTGACAATGGTGAGGATTATTTCCAGCCGGGTACGGCGGCACCATCGAAGAGTTCTTCGGCTTTCTCGATCACTTCTTCGCTCTGGTAAGCGCTGACCAGCTGCTGGATCTCTTCACGGTCTTCATCACCGCCGCGGACGGCAATCAGGTTGACGTAGGGCGATTCGGGACCTTCTTTGATCAGCGCGTCGTCAAGGCTCAGGCCTGCGGGCTGCGCGAAGGTGTTGTTGATGAAGGCCATGTCGACATCCGGCAAAACGCGCGGTAGCTGGGCGGCTTCGATTTCGCGAAAACGGAAGTCTTTCGGGTTCTCGGCGATATCGATAGGTGTCGCTTCCAGGTTTTCGGGGTCATTCAGCGTGATGAGGCCTTCATTATGCATCAGGATCAGCGCGCGACCTTCATTGGACGGGTCATTGGGTAGCGCGATCTGGGCACCTTCAGGCAGTTCGTCAACGCTGTCGTACTTCTCTGAGTAAGCGCCGATGGGGTAGACAAAGGTGTAGCCTGCAATGGCGAAATCATAGCCACGATCATTCACCATGGACCGCATGTAGGGCTCGTGCTGATAAGCGTTAGCGTCCAGGCTGCCGTCTGCCAGTGCTGCATTGGGCGTTACGTAATCAGTGAATTCGATAATTTCGACGTCAAGGTTGTATTCTTCCTTGGCAATTCGGGCAGCAACTTCCATGACTTCGGTTTCAGGGCCGGCAACGGTGCCCATCTTGATGCTGGCGGCTTGAGCACTGGCGCTAACGGCCAGTGCGAGTGCGGTAATGGTGCCGAGGGCTAATGTCTTCATGGCAACTCCTGTTGGATGTCAATTTTGGTGAATGGTGATAATGAGGGTAATTTTAATGCTTTTTCGTTATATGTCCACTGGAAAGCAATGCGGTTATTTGCGGTCAGTTTTGCGCACCAGGTAATCCCCCAGGCTCTGGAAGCCCTGTACCATGACAACGAGTACCACTACGGTGATCAGCATGATGGTTGGGTTGAATCGGTTGTAGCCATAGCGGATACCCAGATCACCGAGTCCGCCGCCGCCGACAGCGCCTGCCATTGCGGAGTAGCTGACCAGCGTTACCAGCGTAATGGTAAGGCCGGTGATAATACCGCCACGCGCTTCGGGGATTAGCACCTTGGTGATGATTTGCCATGGTGTAGCGCCCATGGCCTGGGCAGCCTCGATTAAACCCGGTGAGATTTCATTGAGGGCGCCTTCGATCAGCCGGGCGACGAAGGGAATCGCGGCAATGGTCAGCGGCACTGAAGCCGCATTGATGCCGATGGACGTGCCCACCAGCATCCGCGTAAACGGAATAATCGCCACCATCAAGATAATAAACGGAATGGAGCGGCCAACGTTGGTTACAATGCCCAGGGCGTGGTTCAGTAATGGCTTGGCCAGAATCTGCCTGGGTCGCGTTACATAGAGCATCACGCCCAGCGGTAGCCCGAGTAATGTCGAGATCAATCCCGATATGCCGACCATGTAGAGGGTATCGAGCGTTGCCTGAATAATAAGCTCAATCATTGCGCTGGACATAGCCTAATACCTCTACCTGTAATTGATGGTCTGCCAAGTAGTCCATAGCGGCTTGCGTCTGCTCAGACGTGCCCAGCAGTTCGGCAATCATCAAGCCAAGTGTTCTTTCCTGAATCGATTCCACCTTGGCCTGCAGAATGCTCACATCGACGCCGCAGTCCCGTGCCAGGCGGGAAATAAGCGGTGTGGAGACCGCATCCCCCGAGAAAGTAAGCCGCACGACCGGGTGTGCGTTGGTGTCGGGGTTGTCGCTGAGGCGTTCGAGCAGCTCCTTGGGAGGAGACAGTTGCAGAAAATCGTTGAGAAAATCGCGCCCCAATTGGGTTCGAGGTGCGGTAAAGAAATCGCCTACTACGGCGTCCTCAACCAGCTCGCCATTGGATATCAGGCCGACACGATGGCAGATCGATTTAACCACTTCCATTTCATGGGTAATCAATAAAATGGTGATGCCGAGCTTATGGTTGATATCGCGCAGCAGTTCCAGGATTGAGCTGGTTGTCTGGGGGTCCAGTGCGGAGGTGGCCTCATCGCAGAGCAGGACGCGAGGGTTGCTGGCCAGCGCCCGGGCAATCGCAACGCGCTGTTTCTGCCCGCCGGATAGCTGCGCCGGAAATTGATCCGCCTTGTCGGACAGGCCGACCATTTCAAGCAGTGGGCTCACGCGATCACGAATATCTCGCCTGGGTTGGCCCATCAACTCCAGTGGCAGTGCTACGTTGTCAAACACGTTGCGTGTGGTGAGCAGATTAAAGTGCTGGAAGATCATGCCGATGCGGTGGCGTGCTTGGTTCAGCGCCGTGTTGCTCAATCGTGTGATCTCTTGTCCATCGACGGTCACCGTGCCCTGGGTGGGTCGCTCAAGCAGGTTGACGCAGCGAATGAGCGTCGACTTGCCCGCGCCGGACAGGCCGATAACACCGTGAATGGCCCCTTTGGGGATCGCCAGATTCACGCCCTTGAGGGCGTGAACGGCGTCGCGGCCGGTACCGTAGGTTTTGCTGACATTATTCAGTTCGATCATGGCGTCTGCCTTTTCTATAGGCCGAAGACGAAGGTGAGCGCGCAAGCGTAGGGGAGGGAACAAAAAAAGGCCACCCTTTCGGGTGGCCATCAACGCTGGACACACCCTTTTAGCTGCACTTCACCAAGCATTCACTCGGCGGACGCCCGCAATCTGGGTACAAATCGGCGCCTTTACATTTGCGGCGGGAGTCTAGAGAGCTAGCCAGGCGATGTCAAACCAAAAGAATAACATCTTATATTGCTGTTCAATTTAATAATTTTTTTAACTGATTTTTGTTTCTTTAAAAGTGTTAATTTCTCTTTTCTGGAGGCCCGGGTTTTCTGCAGGCATGAATACTGAGTTACGTTGATTGATCGCGCATGCCTTTGGGGTGCACAAATAGGTTTGTGCAGTAGTAAGCTTGCGCACGGATCAAATTAGAGCGAGGGCGCTATGTTTACTGGCATCGTGCAAGGCAAGGTAGAAGTCGTAGAAGTGCATGAGCTTGATAAGTTTCGTACGCATGTTGTGCAAATGCCCGATGCATTGCGCGAGGGATTGGCGACCGGCGCTTCGGTGGCGCACAACGGTGTGTGTTTGACGGTCACGGACATTTCAGGTGATCGGGTGAGCTTCGATTTGATGCGTGAAACGCTCCGGCTGACCAATCTTGGTGCAGTCGAGGTCGGGCAGTGCGTCAATATCGAGCGAGCGGCACGCTTTGGCGATGAAATTGGCGGGCATTCGATGTCGGGCCATGTGATTTGCATGGCGGAGGTGATCGCCATTGATGAGGCGCCCAATAACCGTCGGCTGTGGTTTGCGTTACCGGCTTCAGTGGGGCGGTTTGTATTTGAGAAAGGCTATATTGGTGTCGATGGTATCAGTCTGACGATTGGCGATGTGCGACCTTCGGCCGAGGGCGAAGGGGTCGAGTTCAGCGTTAATCTGATCCCTGAGACGCTGGACCGCACCATCCTGGGTGAGCGGATGCCAGGTGACCGTGTCAATATTGAAATTGATCCCCAGACCCAGGTGATTGTTGAAACAGTTGAGCGTGTTCTGGCTAGCCAGATGCGCTGATGGGCGGTATTGCCCAGGGGGCTGCGTTTCTGACCGATTGGTTAGAAGGTGGCCTGAAGTTTGCTTATGCTAAGCGATGGGAAGTAACAGGCGGGCATCAGCCCGCGTTCGACAGCTGCACAAGGTGTTCGCATCAGGCGTGACCTTTCGGTAATATGTGCGGCTTTTCGCGCTGCCAGGGTGCATTCAGCGTTTACGCGAAGGATAAAAATACCTATGAAGTTTCTGGATAAGCAGTTCGGGCTCACTGAGCACAAAACCAACGTTAAAACAGAAGTCATCGCCGGGATAACCACTTTCCTGACAATGGCCTACATCATTTTTGTCAATCCCAGTATCCTTTCCGAGGCCGGGATGGACTATGGTGCGGTGTTTGTTGCTACCTGCGTTGCTGCCGCCATCGGCTGTCTGATCATGGGGTTGTGGGCGAACTATCCCATCGCTCAGGCCCCCGGTATGGGGCTCAACGCCTTCTTCACTTACGGTGTCGTGCTCGGGATGGGGTATACCTGGGAAGCAGCGTTAGGCGCTGTCTTCTTCTCCGGGTTGTGTTTTTTCCTGCTGAGTGTTTTCAAGATCCGTGAATGGATTATCAACTCTATTCCGCTTTCACTGCGACTGGGCATCGCCGCGGGTATTGGCCTGTTCCTGGCCATGATCGCGCTCAAAAATGCCGGTATCGTGGTCGCCAATGACGCTACCTTTGTTGCGCTGGGAGATCTCTCCGAGCCTGCTGCCCTGTATGCGCTCCTGGGCTTTTTCGTGATAACCGCGATGTCCTATTTAAGGATCACCGGTGCCGTCATGATCGGTATTCTTGGCATTACCATTGCGTCGACGCTGCTTGGTCACAATGAATATGGCGGTCTCATGTCCATGCCGCCCTCTATTGCACCGACCTTCATGGCAATGGATCTGATGGGGGCGTTGGATGTCGCCATGCTCAGCGTTATCTTTGCTTTCCTGTTTGTCGACCTGTTCGATACATCAGGTACGCTGGTGGGGGTTGCGCATCGCGGCAAGCTGCTGGACAAAGACGGCAAACTGCCGCGTCTTGGTCGTGCCATGATGGCCGACAGTACGGCATCAATGGCCGGCGCTGCCCTGGGTACCTCCACCACGACCAGCTATATTGAGTCGACGGCAGGCATTGCCTCGGGTGGACGGACTGGTTTGACGGCGGTCGTCGTGGCCGTACTCTTCCTGGTCAGCCTGTTCTTTGCGCCGTTGGCAGGCTCCATTCCTGCTTTCGCCACCGCCGGCGCGCTGCTCTACGTGGCTGTGCTGATGGCTGGCAGCCTGGCCCATGCCAACTGGGAAGATCCCACTGACGCCGCGCCGGTATTGATTGCCGCCCTGGCAATGCCGCTGACCTTTTCGATTGCCGAGGGCATCGCTCTCGGGTTTATCAGCTATGCAGCGATCAAAACCCTGTCGGGCCGTTTCAAAGACCTCAATCCAGCAGTGATTATTCTGGCGCTGCTGTTTGCGGTGAAATTTCTGTTTCTAGACTAACGTGGTTTTATTAATCCAATGAGAGACGCGATGAGCATCTACGGCGATTACATCAAGTCCGTGATTCGCACAGTGCCTGACTGGCCTGAGCAGGGGGTCAACTTTCGTGACATTACCCCGCTGCTGCAAAACAGCGCGGCATTTCGCAAGCTGATCGACAGCTTTGTACACCGCTACCAGGAAATGAACCTGGATGCCATCGCGTCGATTGATGCGCGGGGGTTTATCATCGGGGCACCTCTAGCCTATGAGTTGGGCTGCAGCTTTGTCCCGGTCCGCAAAAAAGGCAAGCTTCCGTTCAAGACCATCAGCGAAACCTACACGCTCGAGTACGGTCATTCAGAGGTCGAGCTTCATTCGGATGCGTTTCAAAAAGGTGACCGAATTTTGCTGATGGATGACCTGATTGCCACCGGCGGGACCATGTTGGCGGCGGCCAATCTTATACAGCGCAGCGGCGGGCATGTGGTCGAAACAGCGACCATTATTGATCTACCCGAACTGGGTGGTTCGCAAAAAATTCGCGATGCGGGCTATAGCGTCTTCGCGGTTTGTTCTTTTACAGAAGACGAGTAACGACCCTATGAGCAGTGAACGCTATCATCAGCACTTTACCGTCTCCTGGGATCAGCTCCACCGTGATGTTCGCCAGTTGTGCCATCAGTTGGTCGAGCGTGATTTTAAAGGGATTGTCGCGATTACCCGGGGAGGACTCATTCCTGCCGCCTTGATCGCGCGCGAACTTAACGTTCGGTTGATCGATACCGTGTGCATCAAAAGCTATGACCACATGGACCAGGGCGGGCTGGATATCCTGAAAGGCGTTGATCATGACGGCGAGGGTTGGCTGTTGGTCGATGACCTGGTGGATACCGGCAAGACGGCGCGGGCGGTAAGCGAGATGTTGCCCAAGGCACATTTTGTCACTATCTACGCCAAGCCGGAAGGGCGCCCGCTGGTTGACCAGTACCTAACCGAAGTGGCTCAGCACTGCTGGATCCAGTTTCCCTGGGATATGGGCGTTGCCTACGTTGAACCTCTGGTGGACCAAGTGAAGAAATAATCATGTCGACCCCGCTTCCTGAAGACTGGAATCAGTGGCTTGGCGATGAGTTTCAGGCCGACTACATGCAGTCACTGAAACGTTTTCTGGCCGAGGAAAAAGCGGCCAAGAAGATCATTTATCCCCACTCGTCGCAGTGGTTTCGCGCCTTCGAACTGACGCCGCTCAATGACGTCAAGGTGGTGATCCTGGGGCAGGACCCTTATCACGGACCCAATCAAGCGCACGGGCTATGTTTTTCCGTTCAGGCAGGGGTCCCGGTTCCGCCGTCGCTGGTCAATATCTACAAGGAGCTGGCTAGCGATGTAGGCGCTGAACCCGTCAAGCACGGGCATCTGGAAGCCTGGGCGAAGCAAGGCGTCTTGCTGCTCAATACCTCGCTGACGGTCGAGAAGGGCAACGCTGCCTCGCACCGGGGTAAAGGTTGGGAGTCTTTCACGGATAGCGCGATCAAGACGGTAAGCGCGCATGCGCTGCCCAGCGTCTTTCTGCTCTGGGGTAGCCACGCCCGGCAGAAAAAAGCCCTGATAGATACCCAGCGTCACTTAGTCCTGGAAGCGCCGCACCCCTCGCCGCTGTCTGCCCACCGAGGCTTTTTTGGCACCCGCCATTTTTCCCGGGCGAATCAATTCCTTGTTGAGCAGGGGCGCGAACCTGTTGAATGGCAATTACCCGCCACCCCTTAACCTGGTGACGGCTTAGGGGTAGAATACCGCCCGATTTTGCATGTTTGTGATCACCCGCGTTGCCCATAACCACCTGCTGTGAGGAAGTCCCATGAGTGTCCATGCCATTAACCATCCGCTTGTTCAGCATAAGTTGGGACTGATGCGCGAAATGGATTTAAGTACCAAGAGCTTTCGCGAGTTGGCGGGGGAAGTGGCCAAGCTGTTGACGTATGAAGCAACAAAGGGACTTGAACTCGAAGATCATACGATTGAAGGATGGAATGGGGAGCCGATCGGGACACGTCGCCTGAAAGGCAAGAAAGTAACGGTGGTGCCGATTCTGCGTGCCGGGCTTGGCATGCTCGAGGGCGTTACTGACTTGATCCCCAGCGCACGCGTCAGCGTTGTCGGGTTGTACCGTGATGAAGAGACGCTGCAGCCGGTCCCTTACTTTGCCAAATTCGCCAACGATATCGAAGAGCGTATGGCCATCGTCATTGACCCGATGCTGGCCACCGGCGGCTCAATGGTCGCGACATTGGACATGCTGCGTGAACGTGGCTGCGAGCATATGAAGGTGATCGTATTGGTGGCAGCACCCGAAGGGATCAAGCGAGTCCAGGAAGCCTATCCGGATATCGAGATTTATACGGCGTCGGTGGATGATCGGTTGGACGATAACGGCTATATCGTTCCTGGTCTGGGCGATGCGGGTGACAAGATTTTCGGCACCCGATAAGCATTGATGATTCAGCAGCCCCTGGCGTTATACGTTAGGGGCATTTTTTTGCCCATCATTACCCCAAAGACCTGTGAGGAGTTTGCATAATGAATGATACGCCTAGCCAGCCTGAATCCTGGCCTCGGGTGTTGCTAACCGGCGCACAAATGCTGTTTGTGGCGTTTGGTGCTTTGGTCCTGGTGCCGCTATTGACCGGGCTTGATCCAAGCGTTGCGTTATTTACCGCTGGGATAGGCACGCTGCTGTTTCATACCGTAACCCGCCTGACGGTCCCCGTCTTTCTGGCCTCATCATTTGCTTTTATTGCGCCGATCCAGGGGTCGATCGCCAACTTTGGCGTGTCGGCCACGCTGGGCGGACTGATGGTGGCCGGTTTGGTGTACGTCGCGATTTCCATGGCGGTACGCGTCAAAGGCACCGGCTGGCTTCATCGCCTGTTGCCACCGGTGGTGGTGGGGCCGGTTATCATGGTAATCGGGCTGGCCCTGGCCCCGGTGGCGGTAGAGATGGCGACCGGTGAAACCAGCGATAACATCGGTTATGGCGCGGCGCTGTTCCTGTCCATGGCGAGCTTGCTGGTGACCCTGATCCTGGCTGTATTTGGTCGCGGGCTGTTGCGCTTGATTCCGATCATGGGCGGTATTGTCGTGGGTTATTGCCTGGCGTTGCTGATGGGGCTGGTCGACTTCACGCCTGTCCAGGACGCTGGCTGGCTGTCCATTCCGGCGTTTACCGCGCCGAGTTTTCACTGGGCGGCGATTCTGTTTATGATTCCTGTCGCCATCGCGCCGGCGGTGGAGCATATTGGTGACATGGTGGCCATCGGATCGGTGACCCGGCGCAATTACCTTGAAAAGCCGGGGCTGCACCGAACCTTGCTGGGGGATGGCCTGGCGACGACAGCGGCCGCTTTATTCGGCGGCCCGCCTAATACCACCTATTCAGAGGTGACCGGGGCCGTCACTCTGACCCGGGCTTTCAACCCGCGCTATATGGTGGTGGCCGCAGTGCTGGCCATATCGCTGGCGTTTATTGCCAAGCTGGGTGCGCTGCTGCAAACCATCCCAGGCCCTGTCATGGGGGGAATCATGACCCTGCTGTTTGGCTCTATTGCGGTGGTGGGTATGAATACGCTGGTCAGGGCAGGACATTCATTGACCGCGCCGCGTAACCTGGTCGTTGTGTCATTGATTCTTGTCTTTGGCATTGGTGGCATGCAGGTTGGCGGTGGTCAGTTTACGCTGCAAGGCGTTAGCCTGGCGGCGTTGGTTGGGATTGTGTTGAACTGGTTGCTGCCTGACGAGCCACAAGATGAACCTGATCATGCCCACTAACCTTTCTTCATTGGGAGCCGAGCGTTTATGCCGTTAGATTCATCGCTACCCTTTCCCGTGCTGGGAATTGCTGCCTGGAGTGGGACTGGGAAGACGACGCTGCTTGAGCAGTTGTTACCGCGGCTGCGGGCAGAGGGTATCCAGGTAGCGGTGATCAAGCACGCTCATCATCGGTTTGATATCGATCAGCCGGGAAAAGATAGCTATAAGCTACGTAGTGCAGGCGCTACGCCCATGCTGATTGCCTCGAGCCAACGCCTGGCACTGATGCAGGAAACGCCAGACGGCGAAGAGCCGGATTTAAATCAGTTGTTGGCAATGGTGGCCGTGCATCAACCTGACCTGGTGCTGGTAGAAGGCTTTAAAGCTTGGCCACTGCCCAAGCTGGTGCTTTATCGTGAGGGGATAGGTGATGCGCAAATCCTGCAGGGTCAGGGTGTCGAAGCCGTCGCCCTTCAGGGGGCTTCTCCCATCTCTCTGTCGGCCACGACGACGCAACTGGCACTCGATGATAGCGACGGGATTGCACGCTGGATAATCGATTGGATGGCGGGCCAACGGCTCAATGATGTTTCACGCACTGATAGGTGACCCCATGCAGTTAACGCATCTCAATAGCCGCGGCGAAGCCCGCATGGTGGATGTTGCAGACAAACAGGAAACGCGCCGGGAAGCGGTGGCTTCCGGTCGTATTGTGATGCAACCCGCTACCTTGAAACAGCTCAGCGAGGGTGCTTTACCCAAGGGTGATGTGTTGGCCACCGCCCGTATTGCGGGAATCCAGGCAGCAAAGCGCACCCATGAATTGATCCCGCTGTGCCACTCGCTGGCACTTTCCAAAGTGGCCATAGAGTTTGATGTCGACCCCGATGAAAGCTGTGTTCATGTGACCGCGAACTGCCGGTTGAATGGCCGCACAGGTGTCGAGATGGAAGCGTTGACGGCCGTCTCCGTGGCCTGTTTAACGCTTTACGATATGTGCAAGGCGGTCGACAAAACCATGCGCATCGACGCGGTGCAACTGGATAGCAAAAGCGGTGGTCAGCGGGGAGATTATCAGCGCGAAGAAGCGCCTGAAACGGCGACACCGATTGTAACGGGTCAGGGAACAGCCGGCGAAGTGAGCCTGGGCGGGCGCTGTCATTCGCCCTGCGTGCTGGTCAAGTTTCTTGCCGAACTACGCGAGCAGTTGGGTGAAAATGAGCGGGTAGTGACTTTCGATCAACTCGAAAGCCGCGATATAGCGGGCCTCAAAGTAGCGCTGGCGACTCAGGATGAACGTTTTCAGCTGTTGCAGGACCAGCGCACGCTATGCGCCATCAATCAGGTCATGGCCAATGATGATGCGCGAATTACCGACGATGACGAGGTTGCTTTCTTTCCGCCGGTCACCGGGGGCTGAAAATGGACATTACCATCCGCGTTCAAGAGGCGCCTTTTGACATGGCGTATGGCTATGAAGCCAGCATTGGGGGCCGTACGGATATTGGCGGCGTCGTCAGCTTTACCGGCCTGGTGCGTGATTTTAACGAAACACCCGATGTCACGGGATTGACCCTGGAGCATTATCCAGGCATGACCGAGTCAACCTTACAGCGTATTGCGGAAGAGGCGGGAGAACGCTGGGCACTAAGCGCCGTTACGATTATTCACCGTGTCGGCCACATGCGCCCCGGCGATGCGATCGTCAGAGTGCTGGTAGCGAGTGCCCATCGTCGCGAAGCCTTCGAAGCCTGCGATTTCATCATGGACTGGCTAAAGACTCAGGCACCGTTCTGGAAGAAAGAACATGGTCGCCACGGGGACTACTGGGTCAAGGAACGCCACTCGGATATCGAGGATGCTGCCCGCTGGTAGTCTCCGGGGAGCCAGCTTTGGGGTCGGCTAATCGTCCGCCACTGTCGCTGGCAGCTCGCTGGCCATAATCTGCAGGTGGACTTCAGGTAAATGCTGCAGCCGTTCTGCCAGCCAGGCAATCAAGCGGGGCTGAAGGCCCAGGCGCAGATCCGCCAACGTGTCGGCGTGGAGTTCGGCAAGCTGATCATCCAGCCATTCGCTGAAACTGTCTTCGTCGAATGAATTGGCACTTGTATTGTCCAGCATCAGGCGCCCGACGCGCGCCCACCCGGTTTGAGTGGCGGTCACCGGTAACGCAAGATAGAGGCTGCCGCGTCGTGGGAGGGTGCTGTTTTCGCTCTCCAGTCCAGGGTGGGGTACTACGCTGTTCTGGCTGACGATGCATGGCGGTTGCGGGTAGTGCTGCTCGTGATGCAGTCCCTGCTGATCGAAGCGGATCAAGTCGCCATTGACCGGCGCCAAGGGGGCTTGAATACC
This sequence comes from Halomonas sp. A40-4, assembly GCF_015767635.1. GTDB lineage: Bacteria > Pseudomonadota > Gammaproteobacteria > Pseudomonadales > Halomonadaceae > Vreelandella > Vreelandella janggokensis. Next base: position 1,778,252 of record NZ_CP065230.1, read on the forward strand.
CAGGGACGCGGCCAGCTGCTGGTGGGCCTGTTGATGAAGGCTTTCACCATGAACCGGCAACAGGTGGCTTGGCGTCAGCCATTGATAAAAGCGGGTGATTTCGTCCTGTGCCGGATGTCCGGTCGCGTGAAGTTGCGGATGACTGAATTCATCGAATAGCTCGACGCCCAACTGCTGAAGGCGCTTTTTCAACTGCCCGATGGGCCTCTCGTTACCCGGAATGGCCTTGGCGGAAAAAATCACGTTGTCACCAGGCTGTAAATCCACGTGAGGATGACGCCCCTGGGCAAGTCGCTGCAGGGCGGCGCGTGGCTCACCTTGGCTGCCGGTGGCAATGACCACGACTTCATCGGGCGGCAAATAACCCAGGTCATGGGCGGGCACGATGGCAGGAAAATCGTCCAGATAGCCGAGGCCGCGTGCGACACCCACCATGCGCTCCATCGAGCGCCCCATCAGGCTGACGCGCCGCCCGCACTGGTAGGCGGCACGGCCAATCGCCAACACCCGGGCGAGATTACTGGCAAAGCAGGAGACAATGATCCGGCCTTCGCAGTTGGCGAGCGTCTCGACCAGCGCTTTGGCGACATCGCCTTCGCTGCCTGAGTGGCCGGGTAGAGGGGCATTCGTGGAATCCCCCACTACCAAATCAACCGGCGCTAAGGCCTTGAATTGCGTCTGATCGATCGGCGCGCCGATAATTGGATCAGGGTCGAGCTTCCAATCGCCACTGTGCAATACACGATAGCGACCTGCCATGACCATCAGCGAGCAGCTCTCGGGTATCGAGTGTGGAACCGCCAGGAAGCGCAGGGTGAAAGGCCCGCTTTCCAATGCCTCACCTGGCTCGACCACATGAATGGCGGCGCTTGAGAGCTGATGTTCGGCAAACTTCAGGCGCAACAAGCCTGCCGCCAGCGGCGTTGCATAAATGGGGCATTGCCAGTGGGGCCAGAGCCAGACGACCGCCCCAATGTGGTCTTCATGGCCGTGGGTGATGTAGAGCGCTTGCGGGGCAATGCCCAGGGCTTTGGGGGTTTCCAGGTTGGGCACCTGCAGTGGCGCATTGGGTAGATCCTGGCGAATCATCATGCCGCAATCCACGACGATCCAGTGATCTTCGTACCCATACAGCGTCAGGTTCATGCCAATTTCCCCGCAGCCGCCTAACGGCAAGAGGCGTAAGGGAGGGCGACGACGGGGACGAATATGAACGCGCGGTGGATGCATCAGATTAATAAAGCCTAGAAAGTAATTGGTTAACTATACGGGATGGGGCGGGCGGCTAACAATCACTGCCATTAAGGGCGGTGATTGCGAGCGCTTCATTCGGTACACTAGACGTTTGTTTAATGCCAGCGGACGGCCCGATCATCGTCGCCCGGCAAACCGTGAAGAGTAATGACTATGTCGCATTTTTATCGTTTGGTGGTGTCCTGCCCGGACCAGGTGGGGATCGTCGCGAAGGTATCGAGTTTTATCGCGGACCAGGGAGGGTCGATTACCGAGGCCAGCCAGCATTCCGATCTGGAAACCGGGCGTTTTTTCATGCGCTACGAAATATTGGCGGATTCGCTGGGTATGTCGGCAGAGGTATTACGTTCAGCCTTCGAGCCGGTGGCGGAGCGGTTTGACATGGACTGGGCGCTGGTCGATACCCGGAAACGGCAGCGGGTTGTCCTGATGGTTTCGCGAGAATCCCATTGCCTTGTCGATTTGCTTTACCGCTGGCAGGTGGGTGAGCTGGACTGCGATATCGTGGGTGTGATTTCCAACCATGACGACATGCGTTCGTTAACGGAATGGTACGGAATACCATATCACCATGTGCCGGTGGATCCGGCAGACAAGACTGCGGCCTTTGAGCAGGTGCAGGCGCATATTGATGATGCCCGGGCCGACAGTATCGTGCTGGCTCGCTACATGCAGATATTACCGCCAGCGTTGTGTGAACGATATGCGGGGCAGGTCATTAATATCCACCACAGTTTTCTGCCGTCTTTTGCTGGCGCCAAACCCTATCACCAAGCCTACCAGCGTGGCGTCAAGTTGATAGGGGCTACCTGCCATTACGTGACTCAGGAGTTGGATGCAGGGCCCATCATCGAGCAGGACATTCACCGGGTCAGCCACTGTCATACGCCGACCGATCTGGTACGTTTTGGCCGCGATGTTGAAAAAGCCGTCCTCGCGCGCGGTCTTCGCTGGCATCTGGAAGACCGCGTGCTGGTGCATGGCAACAAGACCATCGTGTTCAGCTAGCCGAGCGCCTGGCCATTGCCACCGCGAATAACGCCGACCCCAACCCCTTCGATATCAAGTGGTTGGGTGCGTAGGTCGATATGGATAGGGTCGAAGTCGGGGTTTTCAGCGATCAGGGTGACGTGATTCCCGTCGCGTTTGAAACGCTTGACGGTGACTTCGTCTTCCAGCCGGGCGACGACAATCTGGCCATCCCGAACGCGCTGGGTGCGGTGGACGGCGAGAAGGTCGCCTTCGAGGATGCCGACGTTCTGCATCGACAGCCCGCGAACGCGCAACAGATAATCTGCTCTGGGCGTGAAGTAGTCGGCGGGCAGGGGGCAGTAGCGATCAATATGCTCAGCGGCCAGGATAGGGCTACCCGCCGCGACTTCGCCAATGATGGGCAGGCCATTGGCAGGGTCTGCGCCTGAGGCTGGCAGCACGTCTGGCGTTTCCTGGTGCTCCTGGTTGGGCAGGCGTATGCCGCGCGACGTATTGCGAATGATGCGAATGACGCCTTTACGCTCAAGTGCGCGTAAGTGTTCTTCTGCCGCATTGGGTGAACGGAACCCCAGTGCCTTGGCTATTTCAGCCCGGGTGGGCGGATAGCCGAGCTCAGCCATGGTCTTGACAATAAAGTCGAACACGTTTTGTTGACGAACAGTTAATGGCCGCGACATACCAGCCTCCAGATTGAATAAGTGAGCAAGACTGCGTTCCTGTTTACCTATCAGTATGTAGTCAACAGTCAGTATGTAGTTAACAGTATGTGGTTAAGTATACAGCATGTTCTCCTGTCCAGTATATAATGGGGGTAAGGCAGCTAACAAATTGATGTATATGAAGATGCAAAGCGGCGTTGGATAAGGGTTGGGTGTTCAGGTATACGTTGAGAGGTAACAAACGATAACGTAGTATCCTGGTTTGTTTAAAACATCCGTTTTTTATGGCCCGCTTTTTGGCCCGTCTTATGGAGAGCAGCATGGCTCAATCGGATACGGTGACCCGCATTCTGGATACTGCTGAAGTGCTTTTTGCAGAGCGCGGCTTTGCCGAAACCTCTTTACGCAACATCACCAGCAAGGCTCGGGTCAATCTTGCTGCGGTGAACTATCACTTCGGATCCAAGAAGGCGCTCATCCAGGCGGTGTTTGCTCGCTACCTGGATCCGTTTTCCCAACGTTTTCATGGCGCTCTGGACGAACTCGAAGCGCGCTACGAGGGTCGTGACATCCCCCTTGAAGTGCTCCTCGAAACCATGGCCACAACCGTGCTGACGGTGCCTGCCGAACGCAATAGCCTCAAAGTCTTCATGCGTTTGCTGGGGCTTGCGTACAGCCAGGCTCAGGGGCATTTACGACGCTACATCCAGCAGCAATACGGTGATGTGTTCAGCCGTTTCACCGAACTGGTTCGCCGTGCGACACCGGATCTGCCCGACGCTGAGCGCTTCTGGCGGCTACACTTTATGCTGGGTACCGTCATCTTTACGCTTTCGGGGCTGGATGCGCTGCGCGATATTGCCGAAAAGGATTACCATCAGCATGTCTCGGTCCGCGACCTGGTTCGCCGACTGCGGCCGGTAGTGGTGGCGGCGATGAACGCGCCATTACCTGATGAGAAGGACATTGAGCACCATGCAGACACCGTCGCTCATTGAAATGCCGCCCCGCGAGGGGCTATGGCTGGAAATCGCCGCCCAGTCGCAGAGCTTGCGCGTCTGGCAAGGCGATATGTGTCGCCATGAGTGTGAAATTTCTACCGGGCGCCAGGGCATGGGTAATCGGCAGGGCAGTGGTCAAACGCCGCTTGGCTGGCACTATATTCGTGCCGCCATTGGTACTGATGCCCCGGAAAACGCGGTCTTTAAAGGCCGCCGCTGGACGGGCGAAGTATTTGACGCCGAGCTGGCGGCGGCGTTTCCCGAGCGAGACTGGATTCTGACGCGCATTCTATGGCTGTGTGGCCTGGAACCGGGGATAAACCGCGGTGGTCAGGTCGACTCCCAGCGACGCTATATTTATCTGCACGGTACGCCGCCGAATGAGCCCATGGGTCAACCAGCCTCTCATGGATGCGTGCGGCTGCGTAATGCAGATCTTCTTTGGCTTTTCGAGCATGCTGGACCTGGAACGCCTGTCTGGTTACACGACAGCCGCTGATCGTTGGACTCCTCGCTAATCATCGTCTAGAGTTAGCGCCTTTTTTGGACACCCCGCTATGACACATCCTTTGGGCTCGGTCATGTTGGACCTTGAAGGGACAACTTTGACCACCGCAGAAAGGCAGTTGTTGAAATCGCCCTCGGTGGGTGGCGTCATCTTGTTTTCGCGCAATGTGGAAGATGCCCACCAGGTCAGAGACCTGTGCAGCGAGGTGCGTAAGCTACGCCCCAACGTGTTGCTGGCAGTGGATCAGGAAGGCGGTCGCGTTCAGCGTATCAAGCAAGGACTGACGCGCCTGCCACCAATGGCTCGGCTGGGTGAGTATTACCAGAAGGATCGTGCGGCGGCTCTGGGGCTTACCCAGGACACCGGTTGGCTCCTGGGCATGGAAATGGCCGCCTGCGGGTTGGATATCAGCTTTGCTCCGGTACTGGATATCGATAGCGGTCTCTCCAGCGTCATCGGCGACCGCAGTTTTGGCTCGGAGGCCACGCAAGTCAGTGAACTGGGTGGCGCGCTGGTAGCCGGGCTGCATGAAGCCGGTATGGCAGCGATCGGCAAGCATTTTCCCGGTCATGGCGGCGTAGCGGCAGACTCGCATCTCGCCTTGCCCGTCGATGACCGGCCTTTTGAGACGCTCAAGCAACACGACCTGGTGCCTTTCAGCACCCTGGCCAAGAAGCTTGATGGTGTCATGCCAGCCCACATTGTGTACTCGGCATTTGACAAGCGATCCGCCGGCTTTTCGCCCAGTTGGCTGGGGATGCTGCGTCAGTCGTTGGGGTTTAAAGGCTGTATCTTTTCCGACGATTTGAGCATGGCCGGCGCCCATAAGGTAGGAGGGCCGCGCGAACGCGCAGCGGCTGCTCTCGCTGCCGGCTGCGACATGTTGCTGGTATGCAATGACCGCGAGGCGGCGCTTGAGGTCGTTGCCGCCGTTCCAACTTCAGCGTCTGTCAGGCCCGGCAAGCTTCGCTACAAACGCGCACGTCCCGATTTGGACGCGCTATCCGCGCTTAGCCGCTGGCGGCGCACGCATGCCCAGTTAGAGGCCATGGCCGCTGATTCACGCAGCAGTTAACGATTGTTTTTACCAAGTAGACTGGAACTTCAATGGCAAAGCTAGACAAAGAAGCGCTCGCATCCCTCGACACCATGCGCGAGCTCATGGACAACGCGGACTGCTTGATTTCCCAGCAGCAGGTGGAGCAGGCGCTGGACCGTATGGCCGAGCAGATCAGTGCGGATCTGGGCGATAAACTACCGGTCTTCTATTGCGTCATGAATGGCGGCTTGATCACCACGGGCCATCTGTTGACCCGGTTGGGCTTTCCGCTTGAGGTCGACTACCTGCATGCCACACGCTACCGCAACGAGACCCGCGGTGGAGAGCTTTTCTGGCGGGTATCGCCGGAGATTCCCATGGCCGGTCGGCATGTCGTTATCGTCGACGACATTCTGGATGAAGGCACGACGCTATCTGCGATTCTGAACTATTGCCAGGAAGCGCAAGCCGCCAGCATTACCACGGCGGTGCTGGTCGATAAACGGCACGATCGCAAGGCAGTACCCGGATTGAAAGCCGACTACTGCAGCCTGGAAGTCGCCGATCGTTATGTCTTTGGCTTTGGTATGGATTACAAAGGCTATTGGCGCAATGCCCCGGGAATCTTTGCCCCCAAGGGCATGTGATCTGAGGCGGTTTAGCGGGGTGAAAAGCGCCGCGCCAACCCGGTTTCAGCAATCATGCGGGTGGATATCTCTTCCACGGAAAAGCGCGTGGCGTCGATAAAAGGAATGTGCAGGCGACGGTATAACGCTTCTGCCTGCTCGATCTCCTGCATGCATTGATCCATCGAACTGTAGCGGCTATTGGGCCTGCGTTCGTTGCGGATGGCGGCCAGACGCCTGGCGTCGATTGTCAGGCCAAACAGCTTGTGCCGGTGTTGAGCGAGCACCGGCGGCAGTTTCAGCATGCCGTCTTCGTCCAGGTCGTCTTCCGTTAGCGGATAGTTGGCGGCGCGAATGCCAAACTGCAAGGCCAGATAGAGCGACGTGGGGGTTTTGCCGCAGCGCGATACCCCGACCAGAATAATATCGGCTTTATCGTACTGATGAGTGCGTGCTCCGTCGTCATTATCCAGTGCGAAGTGCACCGAGTGGATGCGGTCCATATAGACATCGTCGCTGCCAATCGAATGCGTTCGTCCAACGCTGTAGGAAGAGTGCGTGGCGAGCTCCTGTTCGAGTGGCTCCAGAAAGGTGGAGAATATATCCACCTTGAAGCCTGCGGCCTTGCGAATCACATCGCGAATCTTCTGGTCGACGATGGTGTCGATAATGATCGGTCGTTGCCCGTCACGGACCGCCGTCGCGTCAATAATTTCGGCCAGGGCCTCGGCTTTATCCAGGGTGTCGATATAGGGCTTGGTTTGCATGTTGATATCGACATCGCTGAACTGCGCCAGTAGGCTCCTCCCCAGACTCTCTGCGGTAATGCCTGTCCCATCCGAAATAAAAAAAGCCGTGCGCTGCATGGTGTTTGCTCTCCTGAACGTTGCGCATATTGTGTGCCGGGATGACGCCTGGCACAACGGTGCTTGAGTCGCGACTACAACAATTGTTCAAAAATGCCGCCTGTTGTAAAAATCCTCCATGCCCTTCGCTATTAGACCAATGGCGAATACACCGGGGCGGTGCTAGGGTGACCGCATTCATCACTGGCGGTTGTCATGATCGCTGGCCTATTGAGCGAGGGGGTTGCGTGAACAATTACATTCTATGGTTCGATCAACTGGGTATGGCTGACGTCGAACGCGTGGGTGGTAAAAACGCTTCGCTTGGCGAAATGATCTCTAATTTATCCGGAGCGGGGGTCACGGTTCCCGGCGGCTTTGCCACGACGGCCCATGCCTACCGAGAATTTCTTGCCCACGAAGGCCTCAACGAGCGTATCAACCATACGCTGGCGCGGCTGGATGTTGATGATGTCAAAGCATTGGCCGAAGCCGGTAAAATGATACGCCAGTGGGTGATCGACACGCCGCTACCCCCGACGTTCGAAAGCGAATTACGTAGTGCCTATGAAAGCCTGCAGCAGCGTCACCCAGCGTTGAAGGTCGCGGTGCGTAGCTCGGCCACCGCGGAAGACTTGCCCGATGCTTCCTTTGCCGGCCAGCAGGAAACCTTTCTGAATATCGAAGGGTTCGACAATATCAAGCGTGCGGTCCATGAAGTCTTCGCTTCGCTGTTCAATGACCGGGCCATCTCTTACCGAGTTCATCGCGGCTATGCGCATGAAAATGTCGCGCTATCTGCGGGTGTGCAGAAAATGGTGCGCTCGGAAACGGGCGCGTCGGGTGTCATGTTCACGCTGGATACCGAGTCGGGCTTCCGCGATGCGGTCTTTGTGACAGCTTCCTGGGGGCTGGGTGAAACCGTCGTCCAGGGGGCGGTGAATCCTGATGAGTTCTATGTTCATAAGCCGACCCTGGCTGCGGGCCGACCTGCGGTGCTGCGCCGCAACCTGGGGTCCAAGCTGATCAAGATGGTCTATACCCAAGATGCCAGCGCCGGCAAGTCGGTCGAGACCATTGATGTGCCCCTGCAGGACCGTGGTCGTTTCTGCCTCAACGACAAGCAGGTCATGGCGCTGGCGAGTCAAGCGGTGACCATAGAACAGCATTACCAGCGGCCCATGGATATCGAATGGGCACTGGATGGGGACGATGGTGAGCTCTATATTGTGCAGGCGCGGCCGGAAACCGTTGTATCGCAGCAGGAAGGCGGCAAGCTGGAGCGTTTCCAGCTACGCGAGAAAGGCCGCACCCTGGTCACCGGTCGCGCTATCGGCCAACGCATCGGCCGCGGTACCGCCAAGGTGGTCATGACGCCCGATGACATGGACAAGATCCATGACGGCGATGTGCTGGTAACCGACATGACCGATCCCGACTGGGAGCCGATCATGAAGCGTGCTTCAGCCATCGTGACCAATCGCGGTGGCAGAACCTGCCACGCGGCGATCATTGCCCGTGAACTGGGCATCCCGGCTGTCGTTGGCTGTGGCGATGCCACCACACGATTGAATGAAGGCAGTGATGTTACTGTTTCCTGCGCTGAAGGTGATACCGGGCATGTGTATGAAGGCCTGCTGGATTTTGACTGCAAGGTCTCCAACGTTGACACCATGCCCGAGATTCCTTTCAAGATCATGATGAACGTGGGCAACCCGGATCGTGCCTTTGGGTTTGCCAGCCTTCCCCATGCCGGGGTAGGGCTCGCGCGGCTTGAGTTCATTATCAACCGCATGATTGGCGTTCATCCCAAGGCATTGCTGGAGTACGACACCCTGCCGTCCGACCTTCAGCAGGTGATCGACATGCGCACGGCCGGTTATACCGACCCGGTCAGCTTCTACGTCGATAAACTCGTTGAAGGCATTTCGACACTGGCCGCTGCTTATTATCCTCAGCGCGTTATCGTGCGGCTTTCGGATTTCAAATCAAACGAGTACGAGAACCTGATTGGCGGCAAGCTCTACGAGCCCGGCGAAGAGAATCCCATGCTGGGCTTCCGGGGGGCCTCGCGTTATGTCTCGGAGGCGTTCCGTCCGTGTTTCGAGCTGGAATGCCGGGCGCTCAAGCGTGTCCGCGAAGATATGGGACTCGACAACGTCGAGATCATGGTGCCCTTCGTGCGCACCACGGAAGAAGCCCGGGAAGTGGTCGAGCTGCTGGCGACCAACGGGCTGAAGCGCGGCGACCACGGCCTCAAGGTCATCATGATGTGTGAGCTGCCTGCCAATGCGTTGCTGGCCGACGAGTTTCTCGAGCATTTCGATGGTTTCTCGATTGGCTCCAACGACCTGACACAGCTCACCCTTGGGCTTGATCGCGACTCGGGTATCGTGGCGCATCTGTTTGACGAGCGTAACGAAGCCGTCAAAAAACTTCTTTCCATGGCGATTCAGGCCTGTAGAGCTAAGGGTAAGTATGTCGGCATCTGCGGTCAGGGGCCGTCCGACCATCCTGACTTTGCCAAGTGGTTGATGGAGCAGGGGATTGATTCGATATCGCTGAACCCGGACGCGGTGCTCGAGACCTGGTTCATGTTGGCAGGTGAAACCATCGCAGACTGATCGTTAGTGAGGTAGTTAGCAGGCTAGATGAAACACGCCCAGCCATTGTGCTGGGCGCTTGGGTTTAATAGGCTACGCTTTTATTTCGGTCTGTATACATTGGCGGAGTCGGTCGTGATGCCCTCTAAAAGAATGCGGTGGTTACTACCCAGTCTCTTGATAGTGCCTTTATATGGTTGGGGCTTTGACTATGCAATGCCCTCCATCTCGCCGGAAAGTGAGTCTGGTTACGAAGAAAAACCTGGCTGGTCTGCCGATTCCTTCGCGGTGGCGGCTGCCAATCCGCTGGCCACCGATGCGGGCTACCAGATATTGAAGGCCGGCGGAAACGCGGTCGACGCGGTCATTGCCGTCCAGATGGTGCTGGGACTGGTGGAGCCACAATCGAGTGGCCTTGGCGGCGGGGCGTTCTTGCTTTATTACGATGGTGATGACGTACGCGCCTACGATGGGCGTGAGACCGCACCCGCCGCTGTGGATGGTGGGCTCTTCATGCAGGATGGCGAGCCGTTGGCGTTCATGGATGCCGTGGCAAGCGGCCGATCGGTCGGTGTGCCGGGAACGCTGCGGCTAATGGAAAAAGTCCATGCGGCTCACGGCAGTCTGCCCTGGGAAGACCTTTTTGTGCCTGCGATGACGCTGGCAGAAGAAGGCTTTGCCGTCAGTGAGCGGCTTCATTTGAGCCTTGCCAATGACGATGCCTTGCGCAATAACGAACGGGCGCGGGACTTCTATTATGACGCTGAAGGCGAGCCCATTGCAGTGGGTGAAACCCTCAAAAACCCGGCCCTTGCGGCGATACTAAAGCGTATCGCCGAGGAAGGCAGCGCCGCGTTTTACCAGGGTGACGTTGCTCAGGATATTGTCGATCAGGTGGTTCAGCATCCGGCCCGGCCCGGCGCGATGACGCTGGATGACCTGGAAAGTTATGACGCCATTATCCGCGACCCTATCTGCACACCCTGGCAGCAATGGGACGTATGCGGTTTCCCGCCTCCCTCATCCGGCCACATCACTATCATGCAGATCCTTGGCATGCTCGATCAGCAGCCACTGCTTGAAGCCCCTTTGGATGACGGTGTCACCAGCAGCGGCTGGTTGCACCAGTTTTTGGAAGCCTCCCGGTTAGCGTTCGCCGATCGTAATTACTATATAGCCGATCCGGATTTCGTTGAGGCCCCCGGTGGTGATTGGTCGACAATGCTGGCGCCGGACTATCTCGCCAAGCGCAGCGCGCTGATCGGTCAAGAGAGCATGGGGGATAACGCCGAACACGGTCGGCCCGGCGATATTGAAACAAGTTGGGCGGCGCAGCCGACCCAGCCTGAATATGGCACCAGCCATATCAGCATCGTGGATGCTGAAGGCCGATCGGTTGCCATGACCACGACCATTGAGCAGGCATTTGGCTCACGCATCATGAGTGATGGGGGGACCGACTTGCCGGGCGGCTTTCTGCTCAACAATGAGCTGACCGATTTTGCCTTCGAGCCAGAGCAGAACGGTGAACCGGTGGCCAATCGAGTTGAACCCGGCAAGCGCCCGCGTTCCAGTATGAGCCCCACGCTTATCTTCGATCATGACAGCGGCGAGCTGGTCGGTAGCCTTGGGTCGCCCGGTGGTGCAGCGATCATTCATTACACCGCGCGTACGCTGATGGCACTGCGTGACTGGGGGATGAACGCGCAAACGGCGTTGAACCTGCCCCACGCCGTCACCCTGGGCGACGATGTATGGGTTGAGAAAGGGCGTTTTCCTGATGCCACTATCGATGCTTTGAGAGAGCGAGGTCATGACATCAGCGAGCGCGAGCTGACCAGCGGCCTTCAGGCCATCATGCGCCTGGAAGATGGCACGCTGTTTGGCGGCGCTGATCCCCGCCGAGAAGGTGTGGTGATGGGCGATTAAGTTTAACGTCGCAGCCAATTGCGCAGTTTCACCAACATCAATGCCCCGTCGCTCAGTGAGCGACGGTCGTTGCGCAGAGCGACCAGTCGTTTTGGGTAGTCGGTAATGATCGCGTCCACGCCCAGGTCGATGAGCGTGGACATTCGGTCCCGGCTGTTGACCGTCCAGGCATGCACTTCATAACCATAGAACCTCGCCAGCTTTATTTCCTGTGTGCTAATACGATTATGGCGAAGGCCCAGGGCATCAAAGGCTCCGCGATCCAGCGTGCCCGGCAAAATTAGCTGAGCGATGAGCGTGACCTTGAGTTCTGGCGCTTGCTGTTTGATGAATGGCAGCAAGCCGGGGGACATGGTGGCCATACGCATGCTGTGCATGGCATTCGGGTAGCCGCACTGGACGTAGGCCGCGATTGGGCTATCAGCCGATGCCCAGCATTGATAGCGGGCATCGGTCTCTTTTTGCAGCTCTCTCAAGACGGCACCGCTAAGCGCCTGACCCTGGCCGGGCAGGGGCTTTATTTCGATCATCAAGTCGGCTCGCCCACGTACCAGCGCAAGCGCGTCGTCGAGTCCTGGAATGGGCTCCCCCTCATACACATCGCCAAACCAGCTGCCAACGTCATAGCGCTCGAGTTCCTCGCGCGTCAAGTCCCCGAATTCCTGCTGGTCGCCTGTCAGGCGAGCCATATTGCGATCATGATACAGCATGACCTCCTGGTCGGCTGTCAGGCGGACGTCGATTTCGATGGCGTCGGCGCCGTCCACGATCGCCTGATCCAATGCCGCCAGGGTATTTTCCGGCGCTGCCATTGAGCTGCCGCGATGGGCAATGATCGCCACATCATCGCGAATTTCGAAACTTGTCAGTATCCACCAGGCCTGAAGGCCTGCAAAGGCCAATACGATGAGCTCCACGGCCCAGGCAAAGCGCCCCGGGTGGGCATCGTTAGGCGGCGCCGGGCGCGCTTCTCGATGGGCCAACTGAAGGTACAGGCAGGCCGACAAAAGAGCATTCACGGCAATGCCCAGAAAGGTAATCGCCAGCGTGATCAGCACATAGCCGGTCAAATAGCCCAGCATGGCCGGCACCAGGACAGCCGTATGCTCGGGTAACCACCACAATAGCGGCGTAAATAAATGATCAAACAAAAGGGTGGTCGCAATCGGCAGCGCGATAATCAGTACCAGAACCAATATGACGGCAATGCCAATCGAGCGATGCCAGCTTCGCGTGAGAACGACGCTGCGGCGAAGCGCCTGCCACGGCGAGTATTCATCCAGGGCGACCAGGGGGAGCGCCAGTAACCAGCGTAAATAAAGCCTGGCGGCCAGGACCGTCCATAAAAGTAACAATGGGGTTGCGCTGGCGAGGAAGTACCACAAGACGGGGGGCTTGATGCGCTGAAGATAATAGGGATCGATACCGCTCAGCCATATGTCATACAGCCAGGTCAGGGCGAGCATGAAAGGGGCGAGCAATATCAAGTGGCTACCTACCTGCAAGACGACCAAGCCCGTCAGCGCAGGTAACCGCCGACTGCTTAGCCAGAGCGCTTCAAACGCAAGTCGATAGTGATTGTCACGCGGCCTTGAAGCTACCTGAAGCATGCCGGCCTGCTGCCAATAAATCACTACAAAGAACAGCCCGATACCGACCAGCATGCCCAATAGCCCCAGAGGGCTGAATACGAGCGAGACCAGGTCGTTATTGGTCACTACGCTACGCCGCAACTGGGCGAGCAGGGCACGCATGACCCAGGCGATGGCGGGTAATAGAAGGGCTGACGCGAGCAGGGTGAAAAATAAGTGAAACGCAATCAGCGGACGTAGATGATCGCGTAACGTGCGGGCAAGGGCATAGCCAAGCTGATTCAAAGGCTGCATGGACACAAAAAGGTAATGAAAAGAGGCTTCAGGGTGGCAGTAAGCGCCACCCCAGGCAAGTCACACTTGATCAAGCGGAAGTTCGCGATCGGCGATCAGGATGCCGTTATTGTCAGCGTAAAGCCAATTGCCCGACGTGATGGTGGCGCTTGCGAAGCTTATGGTGACATCGCGCTGTCCTTCTCCACGTTTTTCGCTTTTACGCGGATGGCACCCAAGTGCCTGTACGCCCAGAGGCAGCGTAGCGAGGATGTCCACGTCGCGAACACAACCGTATATCACGACGCCAGCCCACCCATTCTCGACCGCTTGTTCGGCCAGCAGGTCGCCGAGCATGGCACATCGTGGGGAGCCTCCGGCATCGACGACAAGGATGGCCCCGTCGCCTGGTTCAGCGACGGCTTGCTTGACGAGAGAATTATCTTCAAAGCATTTGATGGTCCGGACGGGGCCGTAAAAGGCATCAACGCCGCCAAAGTTGGCAAAGGTGGGTTCCAGTACCTGAACGTCTGGAAAGGCATCGCATATATCGGGGGTAATGATTGTCAGCATGGCGAATCCTGTCATTGGTCTCTGGTAATCGTAAGAAAAAACGCCCCGCCCTGTAGAACAGTGGCGGGGCGTTCGTTCATCGGCTCAAAAGAGCACAGTGCTCTTTTGCGATGTTGCGAGCATCGGCGATGGAGCGGTAGCGTTGAAGCTTACGCTTCTTGAGCCACCGGAATCACGTTTGAGGCAATCTTCTGATACTCCTCAATTTCGTGAAAGTTCATGTAACGATAGATCTCGCTTGCCATGGCGTCAAACTCTCCCATGTAACGGCGATACTCGTCGACCGTGGGCAGGCGACCCTCAACGGCGGCCACTGCCGCCAGCTCTGCTGACGCAAGATAGACGTTCGCGCCATCGCCAAGACGGTTGGGGAAGTTCCGCGTGGAGGTCGATACGACGGTACTTTTCGCAGCGACGCGCGCCTGATTACCCATGCAAAGCGAGCAGCCGGGCATTTCCATGCGCGCACCGGCGCGACCATAGATGCCGTAGTAGCCTTCTTCGGTAAGCTGGTGCTGATCCATCTTGGTCGGAGGCGCTAACCACAGGCGGGTCTTGAGGCTGCCTGCGGGCTGTTTCTCGAGCAGCTTGCCGGCAGCGCGGAAATGACCGATGTTGGTCATGCACGAACCGATAAAAACCTCGTCGATTTTCGTGCCGGCAACGTCAGAAAGTAGACGGGCATCGTCGGGGTCATTCGGTGCACAAAGTACCGGCTCTTTGATATCGTCGAGGTCGATTTCGATAACTTCGGCGTATTCGGCATCCTTGTCGGCACGCATCAATTTCGGATCGGCAAGCCAGGCTTCCATTCCTTCGATACGACGGCTGATGGTGCGCTCATCGCCGTAGCCATTGGCGATCATCCACTTGAGCAAGGTGATGTTCGACTTGAGGTACTCGGTCACGCTCTCGTCGGAAAGCGTGATGGTACAGCCGGCTGCCGAACGCTCGGCAGAGGCGTCGGAAAGCTCGAAAGCTTGCTCGACGGTCAGGTCTTCAAGACCTTCGATTTCCAGGACACGGCCCGAGAAAGCGTTCTTCTTGCCGGATTTTTCCACCGTCAGTAGCCCCTGCTTGATGGCATACAGCGGAATAGCGTGAACCAGATCGCGCAAGGTGACGCCAGGCTGGCGCTTGCCTTTAAAGCGCACGAGCACGGATTCCGGCATGTCCAGCGGCATGACGCCCGTGGCGGCGGCAAACGCGACCAGCCCTGAGCCTGCCGGGAAGGAAATGCCCAGCGGGAAACGGGTATGCGAATCACCGCCTGTGCCTACCGTGTCCGGCAGCAGCATGCGGTTGAGCCAGCTGTGAATAATGCCGTCGCCGGGGCGCAGCGAAACGCCGCCGCGGTTCATGATGAAGTCGGGCAGGGTATGGTGGGTGTCCACGTCGACCGGCTTCGGGTAAGCGGCGGTATGGCAGAACGACTGCATGACCAGATCGGCCTGAAAGCCCAGGCACGCCAGGTCTTTTAGTTCATCGCGGGTCATGGGGCCGGTCGTGTCCTGAGACCCCACCGTGGTCATCTTGGGCTCGCAGTACATGCCAGGGCGAACGCCGTCCATGCCGCAGGCCTTGCCGACCATTTTCTGGGCCAGGGTAAAGCCTTTACCTGTGTCGTTGGGTTGCTCGGGCAGGCGGAATACATCTGAAGGTGCAAGACCCAGGGATTCCCGAGCTTTGCCGGTCAAACCCCGACCGATGATCAGCGGGATACGCCCACCCGCACGAACTTCGTCGAGAATCAACTGTGTCTTGAGCTCGAAGGTTGTCAGTACGTCGTCAGTCCCATGCTTGCAGACCTTGCCTTCATAGGGGTAGACATCGATGACGTCACCCATGGATAGCTTTTCAACATCCATTTCTACCGGCAGGGCGCCAGAATCTTCCATGGTGTTGAAGAAGATGGGAGCAATTTTGCTGCCAAAACAGAACCCGCCTGCGCGCTTGTTGGGCACATGCGGGATGTCATCGCCGAAGAACCACAGTACTGAGTTGGTGGCTGATTTGCGCGAAGACCCGGTGCCGACGACATCACCCACGTAAGCGACAGGGAAGCCTTTGGCTTTTACATCTTCGATCTGCTTTAGGGGACCGGTCTTGCCCGGCTCCACGGGATCGATGCCATCACGCTCGTTCTTGAGCATGGCATTGGCATGCAAGGGAATATCCGGACGCGACCAGGCATCCGGTGCCGGCGACAGGTCGTCGGTGTTGGTCTCGCCAGGTACCTTGAAGACGCTCAGTGTGATCTTTTCTTCAAGCGCCGGCTTGGAGAGGAACCACTCGGCGTCGGCCCATGACTGGATAACGTCCTTGGCGACACTATTACCTGCCTTGGCACGTTGCTCAACGTCATGGAAGGCATCGAACATCAGTAAGGTATGCTTAAGCTGTTCGCCGACTTCACGGGCTAGTTCTTCGTTGTCGAGCAGCTCGACCAGCGACACGATGTTATAGCCGCCCTGCATGGTGCCTAGCAGTTTGACGGCATGTACTTTATCGATGAGGGGCGATGTCGCTTCGCCTTTGGCGATGGCCGTTAAGAAACCGGCTTTTACGTAAGCCGCTTCGTCAACACCCGGGGGAACGCGGTTGGTAATCAGGTCGAGAATAAATTCTTCTTCGCCAGCCGGGGGCGTTTTCAGCAGCTCGATTAGAGCGGCGGTTTGCTCGGCATTCAGGGGCTTGGCGGGGATGCCCTCTGCAGCGCGTTCCTCGACATGTTGGCGGTAAGCTTCAAGCACGTTTGGGGCCCTCTCATCTGCTTTAATGGTGGCGACGGCACGTGGGCTATGCGCTTCACGATGCCATCGGACACCGACATACGCTTGACAAACAGCGTTGGTTGGATGCCAGTAATTCTACGTGAAACTGTCGACAATGTTAAGGTGAGTCCGCTGCCATGGCGTTGTACTTTGTGATGATGAGCCTGTTCAAAAGTGTGAAACACGCTGGGACCAAACGTTCTGACATGCTTTACTAGCAAAAAAGCACTCGCTATCGACAGAGGTTTCATAAAGTGTGATTCTCGTAACGCCGCGTTACCTCGCCTGGGCTGATAGCCTGCCTCAGGCTGAGCAGTTGGCCGTGATGGCATATTCGAATTACCCAAGGCGTTATGATTGTTGTACAATTATGTGATAGCTATTTAGTGATGGTGTTATGTCGATACAAGTAATTCCTGACAAAGCGGGTCATTCGATTGATGCGAACGACTTGTTGCCTGACAGCTTGAATGACTTTCTGGGATGTACAACACCAGATGCCTGGCTGACCTGGGCCCTGGAGAATCCCGAAATTCTTCTGATTGACCACGCTCAGTGTGAGAAGAAGGCTGCCTCCACGGCGATGAGCCTATTGTATCGCTATGTGGATCAACCGCTGCTACTGAGCAAGATGTCGCAACTTGCCCGTGAAGAACTGCTGCATTTTGAGCAGGTCGTGACCCTTATGGAAAGCCGGGGGGTAACGTATCGGCACTTGACCGCTTCACGCTATGCGGAAGGGTTGCGCCGACATGTCCGTCCTCAGGACCCTGAGCGGTTGATAGATGTGCTGATTATTGGCGCCCTCATCGAGGCCAGAAGCTGCGAACGCTTTGCTTGCTTGATTCCTTACCTTGATGAAGAACTGGCGAAATTCTACCGCACCCTTGTCAAGTCTGAAGGCCGACATTTCGAAGATTATCTTTTGCTTGCCCGGCAGCAAACCGACCACTCGATCGACGAGCGGATCGCGTTCTTTGTTGCTCTTGAAGCAGAGCTGATCATTTCGCCGGATACAGCTTTTCGTTTTCATAGCGGCGTGCCAGCGTAAGATGCCGTTCGTCCAGACAGGATGTTTACCATGCGCGATGCTCAAAAGTATGACCAACTGACCCTGTTCGGTCATTTTGCCCTGTCTCAGGGTGATGATGTGCTGACGCACTTTAGCTACGATAAAGTGAAAGCGTTGCTTGTCTACTTGCTGCTGCATCGACAACCTGTCAACCGCGCTGCGCTGGCAGAACTGCTGTGGCCAGATCAGGGCCTTTCATCAGGCCGCACCAACCTTCGACACGCGCTGCATTGCCTACGTCAATCATTGGGCGAAGATGCAGAACAAGTGCTCAATGTGTCGCGCCAGACCATTGCCTTTCAGCTGCCGCCCAATTGGCAGGTCGATCTGCATGAGCTGCAAACGCTACTTGAAGGGCCGCGGGATCTTGCCACTCTGGATGAGGTGCTGTCTTGCTACCAGGGCGATTTGATCGAGGAATTGCAGCTCGCCAACTGTAGTGAGTTCCAACGCTGGCTGGTGCAGGCGCGCAACGAATGGCGTCAGCGGGTTATCCGTTTTGCTGAACAGGTGCTTGATAATCATCAGGAAGTACCTGACGGCCTTCTGGAAACGCTGGTCAGCCGGTTTTCCGGTTACGGTCCTTTTCATGAACGGTTGGTTAAACAGCTTGCCGAACAAAAGCAGATGGCGGCAGCTCACGAGCAATACAACAGCTATTTGCAGCTGCTTGCCCTGTCAGGCCAGCAGCCCGAGCCTAGCTTTTTACAGCTGGCGAGCTATTGGTCCGATGGTCACCATGACGCCCGCGTCATGTCTCCCCAAGGCGCCTTTTCGCGAGCGCTTGCTACCGACAGCCAGCCTTTGCGCGAAGATGAAATTGAGCTTCGTCAACTCTCGGTAATGGCCATTCGATTGCGCCTCCAGGGGGACTGGCAGGATCGCGCCGCGACGCGTAACTGCCTTGCACTTCAACTGGAGTTGCTGCGGTGGCTTGAGCAGCAATGCCATCATTTGGGTGGTTTCTGGTTGCCTGGCGCTACTGGCGGCCTGGGGCTTGCCTGTTTTGGTACCCATGGCCCTGCCCATCAGTTGGCTGAACTGGTCGCGCTTTATGAGCATTGCCGTCAGACGCTCCCTCAAGAGTCGGCCAGGCACTGGACGGGTGAAGGTGAGCCGCCACGGTTTGAGTTGGCAGCAGGGCTGCACAGCGGGCGTGTCGTTTATTTGCCTGAACGCCAACTGGCTGACCCGTTGGGCCAGGTGACGCAAATATCCCTCGAGTTGATGAGCGCGGCAGAAGGCAGCGAACTGGTCATCTCGCAGGAGTCGAGCCAGCACATGCCACCGGCGCTCGACCTTCAGCCCCGGCTGGTCTCGCGAGTAATGTCGAGCGATGGTCGTGTGCGCCAGCGCGCGTTGGTGCTGGGCCAGAATGAAGGTGGTCCTGATGCACTGCCGCCGAGCCTGGTAGGGCGCGAAACCTCGTTAAGAACGCTGAGGGATGCCCTTGCCCGAGCCGGTATCGGGCTTCGCCAAAGTGTGCTGGTACGTGGTGCGTCGGGCATGGGTAAATCGGCCTTGATGGTAGGTTTTCGTCAGCTTGAGATCAGTCGCGACGCTGCTATTTGCTGGCAGCCCACCACGCGACTTTCGGTGCTGGAGCCCTATGGCGTCGCCCGCACGCTTCTATCATGGTACCTGGGAGGGGCGCCGGATCAGGATGCACTGTGCGCTCTGCAAGCCGACCTGGCTTTCAATGCGTTAAGCGATGAGCAGCAATGTCTGCTCGAAGAAGCCCTCGGCGTGCGTAGCGTGCAGGAAGTGTCACAGCTGACGCAAAACGGTGAAGCGGTTGAACTGGTGGTAATGCTGTTACACCGCTTGATCGAACGTCAGTCGGCGACCCATACGCTCGTTCTGATGGTGGATGACCTGCAGTGGCTCGACGAACCATCGTTCAAGGTACTGTCAGGCCTTCAGGCGCGGTTGCCCATCAATACGGCCTTTATGCTGGTGGCCAGTCACCATGGTCGTGAACCTCTGCCCGTCAAGCTGCACTGGGATCAGCAAATCACGCTGGGCCGGCTGGATGGACTGGAGTCCTCGCGACTGTTATCGCAACTCTCGCGTCGTTATCGTATTCACCTAAGCCCGCGATTGCGTAATCAGATTATCGAGCGCTGCGACGGTGTTCCACTGTATTTGCAGGAAATTTGCCGACGCCTGGACATGGATCGCCGAGAAGGGCGAAGCGTTCAGTTTGACGAGTTGCCCAAGGGGTTGCTTGGGCTGTTGGCCAGCCGAATCGACCAGTTGGAAGCGGATCGTGAAATTGCCCATATTGCCGCGGTGCTGGGAAAACGGTTCCGGCTTGACTTCCTCAGCGAGTGCAGTGGCTATGACACAGCGCGTCTGCAGCAGGCGCTGGATCATATGCGCCAGCTCGAAATCATTGAGCCGGTGGACAACGGCTCAAGCGAACATGAATTCCAGTTCAGCCACCAGCTGCTTCAGGAAGCGGCCTACCTTTCCTGCCCCCGCGATGTCCGCGTCACGCTTCACCAGCAGGTGGTTAGCCTTATAGAAGAGCGCTTCCCGATGTGGATCAGCCGCCACCCTGGTGACTTTGCCACCCACCTCCGGCGAAGCGGGCACTACGCACGCGGCGCACGTTATTTTGAGCTTGCTGCCCGGGAGGCACTAAAAGTAAGTGCCAATCGTACCGCCTTACGCATGGCGGATTTTGGCCTGGCTAGCCTGCGCCACGTAGAGCATGAGATAGAGCGCGAGGTGAGTCTGTTAACGGTGCGGGGGCAGGCTGCTTTTGCGCTTGAAGGCCATGGTTCTCCCACCGCCCACGAAAGTTTCGTTCGTGCCCGTGAATTATTGCGCCACTCAGGTGCGGATGCGCTGGAAGATCCTGAAGACCTGGAACAAATCTTTCTGGTCAAATGGGGGCTCTGGGTAGGGCGCAGCCAGCGCTACGCCCACGCCGATGCCTTCGCGTTGGCATCTACCCTGGCTGATATAGCTGCTCGGCTCGAGGACCCTCGTTACCAGCGGCTGGCTGACTATGCGCGTGCGCACTGTGAATACTGGGCAGGGCGTGTGCAGCAGGCCAACGACCATCTGAATGAAATCGACCCGCTCAACTCACCGATGATGATCGAATGGCTGCCGTTCTCTGACCATCCACAGGTGACTGCGGCGTGCTTCCAGGGTTGGGCGCTATGCCTTTGTGGTGATTACCAGCGTGCTGAAAGACAGGTTTCCGCGGCGATACGGCTGGCGGAGAAGCTGGGTCACCCCGGTACGCTTGCCATGGCGCTATTGTTTGCCGCCTCACTCTATCGCCAGCTTGGCCATGTGCATTTAGCAGCGCGTCATGCGGAAAAAGCAGCGGCAATGACCGCTACGCCGGATTTACAGTTATGGCAAATTACTGCCCAGGGAATTCTCGGCTGGCAGCGCGCGCTGGCGGGCGATCACGGAGGGCTGACTCAACTGCGCGATAGCCTGGATCAAATGGCAGAGCTTAATGGGCGTGATCGCTTCAAACGTCCTGTGCTTTGGTACTCGGATGCCTGTATCGCCCTGGGAGAACTGAGTGCCGCAGAAGATTACCTGGATCAGTGCCTGGTGATTGCCAAGGAGAGGTCCACGCTGTTTCTACCTGAGCTTGCCACCCAACTTGCCCGGGTTCGTATCATGCTCGATCACCCTGCCAATGAAGTGCGCGCCTTGGCCGAGATGGCGATTTCACAGGCGCGGGAGCACGGTAATCGCCATCAGGAGTTGGCAGCATTGGAGTTATGGTTGACGCGGATCGCCCCCGACGACGAAGCGGCGCGGGATGCCTTCCATCGTCTGTTAAGCGACGTTAGCCATAGTGACGCGCCGGTTCTGGTCCGTTGGGTAAGCCTGGTGGATCATCGTCTGGCATACCCCGAGCGACTGGAGAGTTAGCAGCCTGCCGGACTTAACACTGATCTACTGCGAATCCGTGCTTCTCGCGACGATCGGCCAAGCCCGACAGGCTGCTAGGTGTTATCTTCCAGCCATGTCAGGGTGATCAGTGCTTCTTCCCGCTGCCGTCCGCAAACGGCAGTGTCAAATTGAAACTGCTCGCATACGGCAGGTCGGCGGGGATCCCCGAACAGGCGGCATAAATTGTGCTCGTCCAGTTGGGCGCAGCGCACGCCTGCCGGTTTGCCTTCAGGCATGCCTGGAATGGCTGAACTGATCGACGGCGCAATACAGCATGCCCCACAGCCTGCCCGGCACCCATCACTCATGGGGTTGCCTTTGCCATCGCGCCTTTATTAACTCCCTCAAACGCATGTACCGTTGTGGTTTCAAGGGTTTGGGCGGCGAGCTGTTCGGCTAACCAACGAGCGATGTTTTCCACCGTGGTGGGAGTTGCCAGGACAGCGCAGCGTTCACCGGGCAGTGTGAGGCTGAAGGTTCCCTGATCTGCTTGATAGCGGCACGTCAGTGTCTGCTTATCGAGCGCGATAATGTCATTTTCTTCTACCAGATAGCGATTATCGAGCCAGGCCGCCCACTGTTGTTCAAGTTCATGCTGACGGGTTCCCCGTTGCCAGATATGCAGGCGTGAGCGATGGCCATGGGCGATTCGCTGGCAGTTGCCATTATGCAGCTTCAGGCCATGACTGTACCCATAGGCCGCACCTTCAATGGCTTCATCGCTGAGGCTTAGCTGAATCCGTGTGACGTTTTCCGGTCGCTGATCAGTGAGTGTCTGGCTTAAATTGGCGGCGACTGTGTCGCGCTCAATGGTGGCAACGGGAAGCAGGGTAAAAGCTTGTTTCGGCCCTTTTACTTCCATGGCATAAGGCGTTGTGGTGCGCACACACAAGCCTTCCTCGCAGGGGCTGACCGTGATCCCGGAAGCTTCGATAGGAACCAGAAGCGTATGGTCCAGGCCGCTATCGAGGTGCTGCTTGATCCATGGCTTGACCTCGCCAAAATCGAGCAGCATGCCGTCTTTGCCAAGCTCGCCTTCAAGCACCGCGTCTACTTGCCAACTGACGCCCTTGAGGCCCTCTTCAGGGCACCACAGCGACGCATCGATATGGGTGAGTTGATTAACAAATAAAGACATCAGTCAAAGCCTGCGATTTTGTGCGTCTGAAGCGATAAACGCCATTGCGGGTTGGCCAAACAATAGGCGGTGGTGCGCGCGACAGTATCGTCGTTGGCGTCTAAGGGGGAAAGGTCCATCGGCTGAAGAAAAAAGTGTCGGAAGTCGAGCTGTGCAAATGCCTCGGGCGGTGCTTCGGTCTGGGGATAGACCAACTTGAGTTCGTCGCCCTGATCAATGACCAGCGGGTTCTTGCCCTTGGGACTCACGCACAGCCAGTCAATGCCGGCGGGAGGCGTGAGTGTACCATTGGTTTCAACCGCTACTTCAAAACCCACGCTGTGTAGAGTGGCAATCAGTGCCGGGTCAAGCTGCAGCAGCGGCTCGCCACCCGTAAACACCACGTAAGGGACGGCAGTACCTGCGTCACTGGGCCACAGTGCGCTGATGTGCTCGGCTAGGGCGGCAGGCGTTGCAAAGCGGCCTCCGCCCTGGCCATCGGTGCCGACAAAATCGGTATCGCAGAAGGTACACCGGGCTGTGGCTCGGTCCCGTTCACGACCGCTCCATAGGTTGCAGCCGCTGAAACGACAAAAGACGCTGGCCCGGCCGGCCTGAGCCCCTTCGCCTTGCAGCGTGTAGAAGGCTTCTTTCACCTGATACATCAGCGTACCTCCGGGTGTGGGGCATAGGGGTGTGGGGCATAGGGGAGTGGGTCGGTCACGCCATTTGCTGCAAACGCGGCCAATCGTTCGCGACAGCTTCCGCAGCGCCCACAGGCCAGCTCGCCTCCTTCATAGCAGGTCCAGGTGTATCGGTAGTCGAGCCCCATGGCCAGGCCTTGCTGAAGAATGTCGGCTTTGCTGGCATGCAGGTAGGGAGCATGGACCTTTACAGGGGAGAAATTGGCAATTCGTGCGACCTGATCCATGGCCTCCACAAAAGCCGGACGACAGTCGGGATAAAGGACGTGGTCACCGCCATGGGCACCGTAGTCAACCCGTTCTGCGCCGATGTTGACGGCGTTCGCAATGGCCAAGGATAACAATATCATGTTGCGGTTAGGGACGACGGTCGCCGCCATGTTGTCGGCGTCGTAATCACCTTGCGGCATTACCTGGTCGGTGTTGGTCAATGCTGAGTTATCAATCAGCGAATGAATCGCCCGGATATCCACGACCTGATGGGGAATACTCAGGTGTTGGCATACCTGGCGGGCAGCATCGAGTTCACGGGCGTGGCGCTGGCCGTAATGAAATGACAGCGCATGAACGTGATAACCTTCATTTAGCGCCCGGTGGAGAAGGGTGAACGAATCCATGCCGCCGGAATAAATTACCACGGCGGTGGCCCCATGCGGGGTTTGGGAAGTTGACATGATAAGCACTCTTATGCCGGAGAATTTATTGATCGTAGCGTGAAAAAAGCCGCTACTGCGTTCCGGGGTCCGGTCCGGAAGGTCGCAAGTGTACGCAATTGAGGTGTTTCTGGCTAGCGCAAGCATGCTCACAACATGGGCTGAAAGTGCTACGCTAGGGGCTTCATTCAAGGGGTTTTATATGGCCACTATCGAACACAGCGCCATCGTCAGGGCAGCGCCCGAACGGGTATTCGCGCTGTTAAGGCGCGTTGAGGACTTTGCCGATTATTCGGACCTGATCAGCGATATCGAACCGCTTGGCGACGAACGCTATCGGTGGCATGTTCGCGCACTCAGCATGGACTGGACATTTGACGTAGTGATTACCGAGGTTAAATCGCCGGATGTGCTCGCCTGGGAGTCGGTCAATGGGGTCAAAAACCAGGGACGCTATCATTTGCGTGAGGTGCCGGAAGGCACAGAAGTGGCGCTGACGTTGAGCTATGAAATAGGTAACCGTTTCATGGCAAAAGCCGTGAACAAGGCGGCAACGCCACTGGTGGGCAAAGTGAGTCGGCAAATTCTCGAGCGGGTAGAAGCGCGTTTGCAGGCATGAGTGTCATAGGGATTGAGTAGCGCCATTTGCCGGTGCTATGCAGGACGCTCAGGGATGCCCTGCATTGACAGGCTGATTTACGCTGGTTTATGCATGGAGGCATCGAGATGGTCGACGACTTCCGCCCAATCAGCATCTTCCTCGACGGCTTCCTTGAGGAACTCTGCCTGCCCTTCATTCCAGCAGGGCGCGTCGGCCAGCGGCATTGTATCGGGAAGGGGCGCGTGGCGTTGAATAAATCGCTCAATCGAGGCCGCATCCGATGCAAGGCCCAACTGTTCGAACAGCTCGCTAAAATAATGAACCGGCTTTTCCATAAACGTTATTCCTGTTAATCGCTGGGTGTGGTTTCACTCACTCTAGCGTTAAACGCAGTGATTGCCAGGCGCATATTTAACGCTCTCTGGTTAACGTTCGCCAACCAGAGAGCTCAGGAAGCGATGACGCCGATCCTCTTCCGGTATCGGCTGGGCTAGCAAATGCACAAGCTTGCCAAAAACGGCTTCAGGCGTCATGTCGTCGCCGGATAACACGCCAGCGTCGAGAAGCCCTTTGCCGGCAGCGTACGCTCCCAGCTGCACACTGCCTTGAGGGCACTGACTGATGGCGACGAGCATTTTGCCTTCGCCGGTAGCCTTGGCAAGGGTGGCTAGAAGCGATGGGTCATCGGGCAGATTGCCTGCACCCCAGAGCTGAAGGATGCCTCCTTTAACGCGCGGATCGCCCAACCAGGACGCGAGCTGCCAGGCGGTGATGCCCGGCCAGAGTACTAATCGAACAATGGCACCATTGCTTACCGAGGTGTAATCGGGCAGCTCGAACCGCGGGGCGCCACGTTGCTGATCAGCCAAACCACGGCCGGGGTAATGGACAACATGGTCTCCTATACGCTCGCCGAGTAGCGGATAGTTGGGGCTGGTAAACGCATCCACGGCTTCACTGTGTTGCTTGGTGGCGCGAACTCCGCGAAGTAACTGTCCGTGGAAGTAAATCGCCACTTCTTTCACGTGAGGTTGTTCAGCACAGCGTAGCGCCCAATATAAGTTTTCTAGGGCATCGCTGCCGGGCGCTTCAAGCGGTTGCATGGAGCCGGTGAGAATGACCGGTCGGTCGATCCCTTGCAATTGATAGGCGAGACTGGCTGCTGTCCAACTTAGTGTATCGGTGCCGTGAATGACCACAAATCCCTGATAATCTCTCTGACGCTCGGCGATATCATGGGCAAGCTGTGACCAGTTTTTAGGCGTGGCGGAGCTCGAGTCGATCAACTGCGGATAACTTAACACCTCAAAACTTGGCAAGGCCTGCTGCTGAAGAAGGGGCAGTTGGCGAAACGCTGTTGCCAGCCGTGCTTCAATATTGCCCGACGGGGTTAACCCTTGGTCGCCTGAGCACATGCCGAGAGTGCCGCCAGTATAAATAATCAGCAGGCGAGGGTGGGCCATCAGGGTGTCTCCTTATGTAAGCGACCTTTGTGTACGACAAGCTGCCCGGAGCTATCGTCGAGGCAGCGTTGGCGCCCGGCAAGCATCGCAAAGCCGCTGCACACTAGCAGCAGAGCAATCAGCAACCAGGCGATTTGGGCAACGCTGGCACCGTGTTGCAGCAATAAGCCCACCCCGAATGGGCCAAGTGCGGCGATGGTATAGCCGCCGCCTTGTACCAGCCCGGACAGCTGGCCGGAGAGTTGGGCATTTGCCGTGCGCAATACCAGCAGGCTGAGTGCCAGGCTGAAGCTTCCTCCCTGGCCCAAACCGAGAAGCACGGCGCCGGGCCATTGCCATGATAATGGGGCAATCAGCAACATCGATAGCCCGGAGGCGGTGCACAGCAAGACGCTGAGCAATGCCGGGCGCTGATCACGTCCCAGGCGTGCAAGCCAAGGGGCACTGAGTGCTGAGGCAAGCTGGCAAAGAATGGAAATGGCCATGGTCCACCCGGCGGAGGCTTCATCATATCCTCGATATACTAACAGTGTAGGCAGCCATCCAAAGACGATGTAGGCCATCGATGACTGAATGCCCATGAAGAGCATGACGAACCAGGTGAGCGGTTGACCGAGAAGCTTGAGTGCACCGGCTTGCGGGAGTGAGGCAAGTGAGGAGGTGGTTGGCGTTCTGGGCATGTAAATGACCCATAAAACCAGCGCTGCCAGGGCAAGTAGCGCCCAGCTCATCAAACTGGCTTGCCAACTGCCAAGATAGTGGGTTAGAGGCACGCTTAGCCCTGCGCCGAGTGCACCGCCCAGGCACAGCGCCATGGTATAGAGGCCGGTGAGGAGATCAGCACTTTGGGGCAACTGGCGTTTGACCAATGCGGGAAGCAGGGTGCCCGCCAGCCCTATGGCCGCACCGGAAAGCGCTGATCCCAGAAAAAGAACACCGGGGAAGGGCAAACCACGTATTATCAGGCCCGTCATAAGGAGGCCCAGGGCAGTACTCAACGCGCGCTCGCTTCCGATACGCTGGGCAAGCATCGGGGCGAGCGGTGCGGCAAGCCCCAGAAAAAGTACAGGCAGTGTGGTCAGTACGCCCGCCGAGGCAGCCGATAGTCCAGCGACCTCCTGCAGCCGGTTGAGTAATGGCGCGACCGATGACATCGCAGGGCGAAGGTTAAGCCCTACGATGACCATGAGTGCAATAAATACGGAGTGGCGTGCCCTCATAAATACGTCTTATTTCAGATAGGGGCGTAAGTCTCCGCGGACGGCATCCAGTAGCGTGATGAAGTGGTAATCCTCGGGCGTATCCAGGCAATCGACTCTTACACTGGTACGCATGCCTTTATCTACCTGCACCTGTTCGAAAATTTCCAGGGTCAACTTGCGGGCTGGTTTATCGCCGGGTGCCAGGGTGCCATCTTCAAGCGTAAAGGTTTCGACAAGCGTGACTCTTACCCGCGTGCTGTTGCCTTCGCTGAGCACCCGGCGAACGAACAGCCAGCCTTCGCAGGGCAGTGCATGTTGATCATTCCGCTTGCGTAAAAACAGGGTACGGTAGCAGGCGCCTTCCTTTGAGGCTTTTTCCGCCATGCTGCGATACGCTTCGACGACTTGTGTCGACGACGCTCTGGCATCTTCCAGGCGTTGCACTACGCCTAAATGCTCTCGGCTTAATTGGTCTTGCCGCTGAAATGTTTGCCACTGACGGTATTGTTCAATGAGTTGGGACGACGCCATGATCACTCCGTGAAAACAGGTGCTTGATGAATAGCCTGATAGTAACGCTACCATCACATGTTCAGATAAGCCTGACTAGCGGCGAGCACGCCGCTTGGGCGCTGCATCGCGGTCACTATGTTGGCTGGGTTTGCGTTGACTGCGCGCATTGCGCGGTTGCCGACGGCCATTTTCGATAGGCTGTGGGGTGGCATTCGGGTCCGGTTCATAGCCGGGCTCGATGTGTTTGGTCAGGGTCTGTTTTATCAGCCGTTCAATACCGCGTAACAGCGCATGCTCATCGACGCAGACCAGTGAAATCGCCTCGCCATCACTGCCAGCCCGGCCAGTGCGCCCGATACGGTGCACATAATCTTCCGCCACATTGGGTAGTTCAAAGTTGACTACATGGGGAAGCTCGTTGATATCCAGACCGCGTGCGGCAATATCAGTGGCAACCAATACCTGCAGGTCACCGCTTTTGAACGCCCCGAGCGCACGTGTTCGAGCCCCCTGGCTCTTGTTGCCATGAATGGCCATGGCCGGGATATCCTGCTTGGATAACTGTTCTGCCAGGCGGTTGGCGCCGTGCTTGGTGCGCGTGAAAACCAGCACTTGATACCATTGGTGTTGCTTGATGAGGTGCGCCAGCAGCTCGCGTTTTTTCTCACGATCCACCTGGTATACCGACTGGGCGATTTTGTCTGCCGTGGTATTGCGCGGGGCGACATCGATAAACGCAGGGTCGTTCAAAAACTGTTGCGCCAGGGTTTGAATTTCGTTCGAAAAAGTGGCGGAAAACAGTAGATTCTGACGCTTGCTCGGGACCAGTTTCAAAAGGCGTTTAATGTCGTGGATAAACCCCATGTCGAGCATGCGGTCGGCTTCATCCAGAACGACAATTTCAACGCTGGAAAGGTCAACATGTCCCTGCTGTTGCAAGTCGAGCAAACGCCCCGGCGTCGCCACCAGGATATCCAGGCCGCGTTTCAATGCGTCGACCTGGGGCTGCTGGCCGACACCGCCAAAAATAATATGCGAACGCAGAGAGAGATGTTGTCCGTACGTGGTAACACTCTCACCTACCTGGGCGGCCAGTTCGCGGGTTGGGGTTAACACCAGCGCACGCACCTGGCGTTTAGTGGCGGGTTTGCCTGCCGATAAACGCTGCAGCATGGGGAGTGTAAAACCGGCGGTTTTACCCGTTCCCGTTTGAGCACTGGCGAGCAAATCGCGGCCTTGTAACACGACGGGAATCGCTTGACGTTGAATGGGGGTCGGCTCGCGATATCCCTGGTCGGTGACAGCGCGCAGCAGGTCGGCGTCGAGGCCGAGATCAGAAAAGTTCATGCGTTCTCCCAGCGGCTGTTTACGCATGCGCATGGCATCGTTGAACAACGCACTGTTGAATGATTGGAAATGAATAACCGTAATGAATTGAAGATAACAAGGGCCGGTCACTTATGAATTGACGATTGGCGTCTTTTAGCGACATACCAGGAAGCGCATTCATGGCCGGTGACAAGATTCACTCATAACGAACGATCAATTAAGTGATCACTATATCATGCCAGAAACATTCAGTCTGGTATCTTGGCTCGATACGCATTGTGCAGCGATGTGACACGAGCAAGTGATGCAGGTGGCAGGTCAAGCGTTTCAAGAGTATGAAAAGGGAGGGCGAATAGCTGTTCGGGAGTGAATATGCCACGCGCAAACAGCTGGTTGGTCGTCGCAGGGCCAATACCGTCCAACGCCATCAAGCGGTTACCAAATAACGCCGCCCGCTCCGCGAGCTTGAGTGATGTGTCGGCGTCGGTGGGTAGCTGACGATAATACGCATCAGCTGAGGCAGCAATAAATTGTTCTGTTCGAGCCAGAGCGGCCAGGGTAGCACCAGAGGGGGTGGCAGCGGTCAGTGTTTGCCGTACGCTTGTATAAAGTGTCATGGCGCTAATCAGCAATGCCTCACTGGCAGGCTCGTGGAGGAGCTTTTCGGCTGTATGATTGAGTCTGTGAACGGCCTCGAGGGCACTTTCTGCGTACTGGGCTGTGTCCGTCATTGCCGTGTAACTCCGTTTAATCACTGGGTCGTACATCCAACGTTGCCTGGGCAATCTGCTCGCTGACTTTGTCCCAGCTTTTACCCAAGGCACGTACAAGAGCGGGGTAGCCGTCTTCTTCGAGCGGGGTGTCGGCATCGAAGGTTTCCATTGCCAACACATCGCCCTGCTGATTGAGCAGTTGCCACTGACCACTGGCGATGGCGCGACCATCCTGGCGCCCCTGGAACTGGTCTACTTCCAAGCGTAGCGTGATTGCCTGGTCGTCGCTAGCGGCGTCGCGCACTACCCGCCATGTGGGCAGCGCCTTTGAGAGACGGGCTCGCATTCCGTGTTCCAGTTGACGGCCAATGGCTTCTGCCCACTGATGGGTGTTTGCTTCCCGCAGGGTAATATCATCGGTTTGCATGACAATACCCTCGACATCCAGATAGTGCGGGAGACGAGGCGATGTCACCTGAAGCGTGCCGTCGGGGGAGGCTGGCGGGCTCGCTAGTTGCCCGCCCGGCAATATGTAGCGGGTGGAAGGCGTTGATTGGCTGGCGCAGGCACTCAGCAGCAACGGCACCAATAACATCACCACCAGTTTTCCGAATGAATGTCGCATTGTGTATCCTTACTCGCGTGGTGCGCGAGGTATCGGGTCTTCGGTTTCGACACTCTCGAACAGCAGTGCGCGTGGGTTCTCGCTTAGTGTACGAGTCAGCGGCTGGACATCGCGAATGACGCGGTCGAGCCGTTCGACCGTTGACATCAGCTCCTGGTAGGCGGCCGATTCCGGAGACAAGCCTTCCAGCGTGTTCTGCAGCTCTTCGAGCGTACGGTTTACGTTAGTGCCGATAGACTGGGTGTCAGGGTCGTTAAGTAGCTGATTCAAGGATGCGCTAACGCCGCGAACTTCCTCAAGTACAGATTCAGATGCTTGTAGATTTTGATCAAGCCCCGTTAATAACGGCTCGATTTCCAAGCCATTCAGCTTTTCCAGTAAGTCGGTCACCTGCGCCTGAATTTGCGCAAAGCCACCTGAGGTCGTGGGGAATACTGTGTGCCCTGAGAAAGATTCCGGCACATAGTGAGCGGCCAGTTCCTCGCGGAAGTTCAAATCGACAAACATTGCCCCTGTCAGCAGGTTTCCACTTTTGAGGGAGGCGCGTAAGCCTAGGGTGAACATTCGCTTGAAGCGAGCATCCCACTCATCAAGATCCACGTCGGCATTCTCGATGCCGAGTCGCTGGGGCTCGATGCGAATCAGCAACGGGATGGCAAACTGTTCCCGTGAATCCGGCTGAGGAGCTGTGAAATTCCAGGGTACGGCGGCAACGGTGCCAAGCCGAACGCCCCGAAACTCCACAGGTGCCCCCTTGGAAAGTCCGCGAACAGTATCGTCGACAAGGAGTACGTATTCCAGATAACGGTTAAAGGTACCCTGGCGAGCACTATCTTCATCGGTGTAAAGCTCGAAGCGGGTATTGTTGTCTACGGGCTGTCCCATCGGCAGGTCTTCAGGGACGCCAAAGGTGACGCCCCCGCCCAGCAATGTTTCGATGGAGTCAACGTTGACACGAACGCCGTCGGCATCGAGTCGAAAATCAATGCCGCTGGCACTCCAGAAGCGCGTACTTTCTGTAACGAGCTGATCATACGGCTCTTCAATAAATACCTGATGATGCATGGTACGTGACTCAGCATCAAAGCGGGTTTCCTCAATACGGCCGACAGTGAAGCCCTGATAGGATACCGGATCGCCCACGCGCAATGAATTACCCAGTTGGCTGATGAGGCTGACTTGCAAACCTGCGACGCCAGCAGGGGCGACAGGCGGCGTTTCCATGACTTCAAACTCGCGTTGGGGCTCAGTTGAAGAGCCTGGCTGAAGTTGAATGTAGGCACCCGACAGGACAGTACTCAACCCACTGATGCCTTCACGGCCGATACGCGGTTTCACGACCCAGAACCGGCTATCTTCGCGCAGCATGGCTTCTGCTTCAGGTTGGATGCGGGCGCGTAAAACGGCTCGGGAAAGATCGTCGGATAGCTGAACGCTTTGTACGCGGCCGATTTCAACGTTGCGACTGCGTATCAGCGTATTGCCGGCTTCGATCCCCTCCGCGTTTGGCATCGTCAAGGTGATCATGGTGCCCCGGGAGGAATAGTTGTCGTATACCAGCCATAAGCCAATGACCAGGGCGACAATCGGTACAATCCAGATGGGTGAAAGCCGTGTCTGGGGGCTGGGTTTGGCACGATGCATTGCCGCCTCGCCCTGTGGTTCGTTGGAGGGCATGTCGTTTTCGTTAGCCATTCATCATTTCCTTACGGGCGTCGCCTTGTCCTGTATATTTCGTTATGGGGGTATCCCATAGCAAACGTGGGTCAAAGGTCATGGCGGCCAGCATGGTCAGCACGACCACGGCTCCGAAGGCGAGCGCTGCCGGCCCTGGATTGATCGTCATTAACGAATCAGCGCGGATTAGCGCTACGAGAATGGCGACGACAAACACATCGACCATCGACCATCGACCGATAAACTCAGTGATCCGGTAAAGCGTTGTGCGCGTTTGCGCATTGAAAGCATCGCTACGGTTAGCCACGCTGCATAGCCAGGCCAGTGCGAACAGTTTGCCGACGGGAACAATAATGCTGGCCACAAAAATGACGCCTGCTATTGGCCAGGAGCCGCCCTGAATCAACTCGACAATGCCGCCCACGATCGTCGAAGGCGAGCTATTGCCCAGACTGGTCGTGGTCATGATGGGAAATAC
This sequence comes from Halomonas sp. A40-4, assembly GCF_015767635.1. Taxonomy (GTDB): domain Bacteria; phylum Pseudomonadota; class Gammaproteobacteria; order Pseudomonadales; family Halomonadaceae; genus Vreelandella; species Vreelandella janggokensis. The sequence goes on from NZ_CP065230.1 coordinate 1,810,998, forward strand.
ATTGGCAGGAATGTACATGATCGCAGCAGCCGCGAGTAATGCCCAAGTGCGTTGGACGCTATGCGGAAAGCGAGGGTGCAGCCGCTCATGACAGCGCACGCAATAATGCTTGCCGTTTGGCGCCAGCCGATTGATGAGCCCGCAGGTGGGGCAACTGGTAAGCTGCTGGGACGCGGCTGATGCCCCTGTTAGTGTGCCCTCCGGGGCGAGTGGCTCGCCTTCCAGAGCAAACCACATCCAGTCCGCATCAATCGATTGCACCGTCATCAGTAGAAGAAATGCAAAGACGCAAAACGCCCAAAACGACAGGCCCAGTTCAATATCAGCAAGCCCTGCAACCTTGATCAAGCTAACCAGGGCACCCACGATAAACACGTCGGCCATCATCCAGGGCGTTAAATGGCTCAATGAACGAGCCGTCGAGCGACTAAAGGGCAACGGGGCGTTGCGTAACAAGCCGTATTGCAGCCACAGGGTACCTATCAAATACACAGCAGGTAATACCACGATGGTCATGATAACGCCGATAGCCACCAGGGGTTGATGAAAGGCAATCAGGGTGGTTGCCGTTTCGGCAAGTTCGATACGGTTGCTCACCCCGCTGTAGCTGAAACTGACAAACGGGTAGGAGACGGCCAGTAAAAGCGCAATAAGCGAGGCCATCGCGAGCGCCATGCTGCGCTGGGCGGGGTACCGGTTACGCTTGACCAGGACATGCGAGCAACGTGGGCAGCAGGCTTTTTCACCGGATTTAAGGGGGGGTAACGCTGCTATCCAGTCACATTCGTGACAGGCGCGCAGGCGCCGCCTCTGGGTGCGGGTCTCCGGCGGTTGTTGGTCAACAAGCGGTGCATTGACCTTCAAATTGGGGTGTTTAGGTAGCCAGTTCTGGGACAAATGGTGATCTCGCTAGCGTGAGTAGGCAAAGCAATACGCTCTCGTTTATAAGTCTGTCAAATGTTGGGTAAAATTCATCGAATCGTGAATAGGTTGTCGTTGACCTTGAGCGATGAATGAATAATGATCGCCACGCTCATTTGCCGCTTATACGGTCATGTCTGGCCATTCAAGGCTCAGATCATCGACACTCCATGAAAACGCCATCCAAAGGAACCTTATGTTACTTGCTCTTATCGCCGTTGTCGTTGGCTTGATACTGCTTATCTGGAGCGCTGAAAAATTTATTGATGGCGCCGCGGCGACGTCCCGGTGGCTGGGGCTTTCCCCCCTGTTGATTGGCATGCTGGTCATCGGTTTTGGTACATCGGCTCCCGAGATGATGGTATCGGTACTGGCAGCAATGCAAGGTAATCCGGGGCTGGCGGTGGGTAATGCCTACGGTTCCAACATCGCAAATATTGGTCTGGTGCTGGGGTTTGTTGCTTTACTGGCCCCATTGGCCGTGCACTCGAGCGTCATTCGCAAAGAGATACCGTTGTTACTGGTAGTGATGCTGGTAACCGGGCTGATGCTATTGGATGGTTGGGTAGCCCGCTGGGAGGCGGTCTGTTTTTTGCTGGCATTGGTGGTATTTATCGTTATCAGCGTTGTGCGTTCTAAAGGCCAGCAGGACGATGCACTTGTCTCGGAAGTGGCGGAAACGCTGGATAGCAAGCCCATGTCGCGCGGTAAAGCCATTATGTGGACCCTGGTTGGTCTGGTGCTGTTGATTGCCAGTTCACGTCTTTTGGTCTGGGGGGCTGTCGAGATCGCTGTCGCGTTTGGCGTCAGTGACCTGATCATTGGCTTGACCGTTGTGGCGATTGGTACCTCATTACCTGAGCTGGCCTCATCGATTACCGCACTGCGACGTAATGAACACGATATGGTGCTCGGCAATGTCGTGGGGTCGAACCTGTTCAACAGCCTCGCCGTGGTGGGGTTGGCTGGCGTCATTACACCGATTGAAACCGGCCAGGAGGTGCTTCAGCGTGACTGGATTGTCATGCTGGTGATGACGGTGCTGATGATGTTGTTCGCGTTCTCCTGGAAAGGGCGCCCACGGCGTATCAACCGTTTTGAGGGCGGTGGTTTATTGGCGCTTTTTATCGCCTATACAGGCTATCTGGTGAGTGTGGTGGTGTTGGCCTGAGTCGCTTGTCACAACAGTCGCTATTGGTTGCGACTTAAAAATTGACCTGCGTCAACGCGACACGGTGAAAACCCAAAACGCATGCCGCATCCATACCTTCTAAGCTGTAAACTCAAGGGGTTGTTGATCAAATAAGCTTAGTGACTATAAAAAGAAGAGCGTGATCCAAAGGGGCTCACCTAAGCTTGTTTTAAACCTTTGAAACGAAGGTTCTATGGGGCCTTAGGAGGGAGTTATGGAACTTGATCCGCTATTGCTATCGAGACTCCAGTTCGCATTTGTTGTGTGTTTTCACGCTATCTTCCCTGTCTTCACGATTGGGCTGGCGTCCTACATTGCCGTGCTGCACGGGATATTCTATAAAACGGAAAACGATGCCTGGGATCGCCTGGCACAATTCTGGACCAAGATGTTTGCCGTTGTGTTTGGCATGGGGGTGGTGACAGGCATTGTGATGTCGTTTCAGTTCGGTACGAACTGGAGCAACTTTTCTTTTGCCACGTCAAATTTCCTTGGGCCTGTACTCAGTTACGAAGTGGTCACCGCTTTCTTCCTTGAGGCGGCGTTTCTGGGTGTATTGCTCTTCGGGCGTGGAAAAGTGCCAGAAGGGGTGCACCTTTTTGCCGCGATCATGGTGGCGGTCGGAACCTTTATTTCCTCGTTCTGGATCCTCTCTGCCAATAGCTGGATGCAAACACCTGCGGGCTATGAAATGGTGGATGGTCGCTTCCATATCACTTCCTGGATGGCGGCAATTTTCAACCCCTCCTTCTGGTATCGCTTTGTGCATATGGGCATGGCGTCGTTCCTGACCGGTGGTTTTGTGGTCGCAGGTGTCAGCGCCTGGTTCCTCCTGCGTCACCGTGATGTTGAAGCCAATAAAAAAGCCCTTTCAATGTGCCTGTGGCTGTTGCTTTTCCTGGCGCCGGCGCAGGCTGTTGTCGGTGATTTCCACGGCCTCAACACGTTAGAACATCAGCCAACCAAAGTGGCGGCAATGGAAGGTAATTGGGAAACCCAGTCCAACGTGCCACTTTTGCTGTTCGCCTTGCCCGATCAGGAAGCTCAGGAAAACCGCTTTGAAATCGGTGTTCCCAGCCTGGCCAGCCTCATTCTGACCCATAGTGCGGACGGCGTAGTCCCGGGTATCAACGAAATGGCGCCTGATGAACAGCCCCCTGTGGCGCTTGTCTTCTGGTCGTTTCGTGTGATGGTGGGGATTGGACTTTTGATGATAGCCGTCGCGACGGTTGGCTTGTTTTTACGCCGTGGAGGACGTTTCTTCCAGTCGCCGCTCTATCTTAAAACACTGGTAGGTATGATTATTTCCCCTTTCCTGGCAGTGCTGGCCGGCTGGGTGGTCACCGAGTCGGGGCGCGCGCCATGGCTGGTCTACGGTGTCATGACCCATGCTGAAGGGTTAACCCCTTCGCTGACAGGCGGTATGGCGCTGTTTACGCTGCTGGGCTACGTCGCTGTGTATGCCGTCGTGTTTTGGGTAGGTATTTACTATCTTACTCGTGTCGTGCGTAACGGCATGCTGGCGGATTCCATGGAAGTAACCGGCGAAGTCGAGCGAGCCAAACGTCCTTTCTCTGCGGCTCACACGCCTTTCGATAGTGATTATGAGGGAGCAGTCAAATGATCAGCCTTGACCTTGCAATAATCTGGGCCGGCATTATTGGCTTCGGCGTTATCATGTACGTCATTATGGACGGCTTCGATTTGGGACTGGGGATACTTTACCCCTTTGCACCGGATGAAGAGTCGCGTGATGTGATGATGAACTCAGTCGCGCCGGTGTGGGACGGCAACGAAACCTGGCTAGTATTAGGAGGGGCGGGGCTTTTAGGCGCTTTCCCGCTGGTTTACTCGGTGTTCCTGCCGGCACTTTATATTGGCGTGTTTTTGATGCTGGCGGGGTTGATCTTCCGGGGTATCTCATTTGAGTTTCGCTTCAAGTCGAAGAAAAATCGCCATTGGTGGAACCGCGCATTTTGTGGAGGATCCGCTGTCGCTGCTTTTGCTCAAGGTGCTGTCGTAGGCGCTTATATACAGGGCTTTGCGGTAGAGGATTTTGTATATGTGGGCGGTGCGCTCGATTGGCTGACACCGTTTAGCGTACTGACCGGCCTTGGCTTGATGGCAGGCTATGCGTTGCTGGGCTCGACCTGGCTGATTCTGAAGTCGGAAGGTTATGTTCAGCAGTGGGCCTACCGGATAACCCCGAAGCTGTTGCTGGCGGTGCTGGTGGTGTTTGGTATTGTCAGTCTATGGACGCCGTTGGTGAGCCCTGAGGTGCGCGACCGCTGGCTCAGCCAGATTCATTTGATCTGGGTGTTCCCCATCCTTGCGATGGTCTGTGCTTATGTGCTTTTCCGTGCCGTGAAGCGTCAGCAAGAAGGCTTGCCATTTGTCGCCTCGCTAGGCTTGTTTATCTTCACCTATCTGGGGTTGATTGCCAGCAAGTGGCCAGTCATTGTGCCACCCAACTACACGATCTGGGATGCATCTTCAGCCCCTGAATCACAGCTCTTCCTGTTGATCGGTGTTCTGTTTGTCATCCCCATCGTGCTGGCCTACACCGCCTGGACCTACTGGGTCTTCCGCGGCAAGGTGCGTGTCGGAGAGGGCTACCATTAAGTCCATGGCATCCGTTCACCGCCATAAGGAGCTTACGCCGCGCCACTGGTTAACCTTGCTTGCTGCATCAGAACGCAAGCGGCTAGCGGGCGCGGCGTTTTTTGGTGCCTTGGCAGGCTGCCACACCGTATTGATCGTGACCGGCCTGGCCTGGTTGATCGATCAACTGGTGGTTCAAAACCGGTCGCCAAGTGATTTGACGCCTGTTTTCGCGCTCCTGGCCGTCGCCGTATTATTGCGCGCGATGTGCCAGTGGGCCTCAGAGAGATTGAGTCTGGATGCCAGCCTTCGCATCAGGCGCAAGGCCCGTGCTCAGTTGCTTGATAAAATCACTGCCTTGGGCCCTGCTTGGCTGACATCACAGCAAAGTGGTGCCATTGCCGCTCAGGCGGTAGAGCATATCGACGCCTTGGACGGCTATTTTGCGCGCTATCATCCGCAACTGCGGATCACCGTGTGGGTACCGCTCGTCATTCTTGCCGTGGTGATGTGGCTGGATTATCTGGCCGCTGTGTTCCTGTTGCTGGCGGCGCCGCTGATTCCGCTGTTTATGGCCCTGGTGGGGATGGGGGCTGAGCGCATGAACCGTGATCAGTTCGCCGCCGTCGCCCGACTGTCAGCGCATTTCATAGATCGAGTGCGCGGTATCACAACGCTCCAGCTTTTTGGTCACACAGCAGCGGCACAACAGGCGGTCTGGGTGGCCTCAGACCAGTATCGACGCCTGAGCATGCGGACGTTGAAGCTGGCATTTTTATCCTCGGCGGTGCTTGAGTTCTTTTCGTCGGTGGCCATCGCGGTAGTCGCCATGTATGTCGGCTTTGGTCTGCTGGGTTATATCGAGTATGGCCCCGCCCCTTCATTGACGCTGTTCTCCGGCCTGGCGGTGTTGCTGCTGGCGCCGGAGTTCTTCCAGCCTTTGCGCACGTTATCCATGCATTATCATGATCGAGCGGCTGCATTGGGGGCGGCAGAGAGCATCGTCAATACCCTCAACGAGCCGCCAGTGATGAGTGATACCTCTCCCTCAATTACCAGAGCCGACAATGTGCTGGTGGAGCTTGAGAGGGTTCAGGTCAGCTATCCGGGGCGTGGTGTGGTGATGGGCCCCTTGGATCTCGCCCTAACGCAGGGTGATGTGATCGCTGTCAGCGGAGAGTCGGGCAGTGGCAAGTCGACATTGCTCGCGTTATTGGCAGGGTTCATTGGGCCCAGTCATGGCGAGTGTCGACATGCAGCGACGGACCAAGTCGCGTGGCTGGATCAGCAGCCCTGCCTGTTGCAGGGGAGTCTGGCCGACAATCTGCGCCTGTCGAACCCCTTGGCATCAGAAGATGCAATGCAAGCAGCGTTAAGGCGTGCCGGTTTGATTGATGTGGTCAATGGCCTTCCAGAGGGGCTGGATACCTTGCTTGGCGAGCGCGGTGTCGGTTTGTCGGGTGGCCAGGCTCAGCGTCTGGCGCTGGCGCGCGTTTACCTGAGTGGCGCACCACTGGTCCTGCTTGATGAACCGACAGCAAAGCTCGACGAGGCAACAGAGCAGGCCGTGGTGGCGGCGTTGATCGACTGGATAAAAGAAGGGCGCACGCTGGTCGTTGCTACCCATCATCCTGCGGTCATCAAAGCGGCGAATCGTCACTTCAAAATGACTCAAGGACAGATCGAGGAGATGCCCGTTTGAGGGATATCTATCGCCAATTCTTACCGTGGTTGAGATTGCTTACCCGCCGTCGGCGCGCTTTCATGTTGGGGGCCTTGCTGGCAGGGCTAACGCTTTTAGCCGGTGTTGCACTACTGGGGCTGTCTGGCTGGTTTATCACCGCCAGTGCGCTAACCGGTATTGCGCTGGCGTTGGGGATTCCCGCCATACTGGATGTCTACGTGCCGGGTGGAGGTATCCGTTTCTTTGCGCTATTGCGGACAGTCTCGCGGTACGCCGAGCGAGTCTATAATCATAATAGCGTATTGGCATTGTTGGCGGATTTGCGCTTTCGTGTATTTGGCCAATTAACCCGCCTTGATGATTCAACCCTCGGCCGTCAGCGGGCGAGTGATTGGCTGACCCGCCTGACTTCCGATATCGACACCCTGGATAATTTCTATCTCCGAGCCTTGATGCCACCTATTGTTGCGCTGCTGGGTAGCGCCATCATGGTGTTGTTTATCGCGCTGTGGCTGCCTTATGCGGCCTTGTTGGTGGCGGGCGTTCTCGGGGGGCTCTGGCTGGTCACGACAGTGGGCTTTTCCGTCTGGGGGTGGCGACAAAGCCACTACCATGTTGGTGATCAGGAGGTCTTGCGTCACTTGGTGATTGATCAGGTTCAGGCCAGCGCAGAGCTGACCAGCTATCGTAGTGATCGCTGGCACCGCGGCTTTGTCGATACTCATGAGCAGCAGGTCCTGAACAATCAGCGGCAAGTAGGTAATAAGCAGGCGCTTGGTAATTCGATTGTTGCCGCGGTGACGAGTTTGCTGGCATTAGGAGTGCTTTGGCTGGCGGGGGAGGTGTTGGCGCAAGGCCAGGTTGACGGTCCTATTGTTGTGATGGCCGTGCTGATGGCGCTGGGTATCAATGAAGCGTTCAGTGTTCTACCCAATGCGTTTGTTAGATTGGGGGCGAGTTATGCCGCTGTTGAGCGATTGAACAAACTTGAGCCGCGCGATTCGTCGCGCAGTTTTTCACCTTCAACCGCTGTGTCGTTAGACGATGGTGTGGTTTTTGAAGGCGTATCGTTGCGTTATCCCAGTTCGCTTTCCCTGGCCTTGAGCGACGTTGACTTTCGCCTTCCTGCAGGCAAACGCGCTGTGGTGACAGGCATGTCGGGGGCTGGAAAATCGACATTGGCGTCACTCATCCTGGGTCGCCTGGTGCCCACTCGCGGCGTCGTCAACGTCCTGGGGGTAGCGCCCCAAGCGTTGGCTGATACACAGCGCGCGGCGCATTTGGCAATGCTGACCCAGCAAGTGGATCTATTTGATGCTTCGCTGGCTGAGAATTTGCTCATTGCGGATCCATCTGCAAGTGATGAGCGGCTTTGGCAAGTGCTTTCTGACGTGGCGTTGGCCGATTGGGCTGAACGTTTACCCAGAGCACTCGACACAGCGGTGGGCGAAAAGGGCCAGCAACTTTCTGGGGGGCAAGCCAGGCGAGTTGCATTGGCACGGTTGATGTTGCGAGACCCGCAGATTGTGATCCTTGATGAGCCTTTTGCAAGCGTTGATGCGGTGACTGCCCAGCACTTGGCGGCTTCGCTTGATCGTTGGCTTGGCAACAGAACAGTCATCTATTTTATCCATCAAGTCGACCAGCCTTATTTGTTGCCGCATATCGATTACCACTGGCACCTGGATGCAGGTAAGCTTGGCCTTGAAGCTAATTAGACAGGAGCCCTGTATGCACGATTTTTTACGCCAGCTTCCCAAGGTAGAGCTGCATCTTCATATCGAAGGTTCGCTTGAGCCCGAGTTGATGTTCGCGCTGGCCCAGCGTAATAACATTGACTTGCCGTATGCTTCCGCTCAGGAAGCAAAAGATGCGTATGACTTTAATGATTTGCAGGCGTTTTTGGACCTTTATTTTCAGGGCATGGGCGTGCTTCGTCACGAGGAAGACTTTTACGACCTGGCGATGGACTACTTTCATCGCGCTCGTCGAGAGGGAGTCGTACATGTCGATATGCATTTCGACCCCCAGGCGCACCTTCAAAGAGGTGTTCCGCTGGAAGTGGTCATGGGTGGGCTGCTCAAAGCCAAGCAGGAAGCCGAGGAATCCATGGATTTTTCGGTTGGCATGATCATGGCGTTTTTACGTGATCGCCCGGCAGAAGAAGCCTTGCACGTCCTCGAGCAAGCTGCACCCTACTGGAAGTTTATCGATGCAATCGGTTTGGACAGTGCCGAACGCGATCATCCGCCATCTGAGTTCAAGACACTTTTTGCGCGGGCCAAAGAGATTGGTCTGGTTTGCGTAGCGCACGCAGGCGAAGAGGGGCCGGCGGACTATATCATCCAGGCTCTCGATCTTCTGGAGGTGGAGCGTATCGATCATGGCGTGCGCTGTCTGGAAAATCCGGATTTGGTGGAGCGTCTTCGTCGTGAGCAGGTCGTCCTGACGGTTTGCCCGTTATCCAATGTCTGTCTAAAAGTCGTCGATGACTTGCGTGAGCACCCTTTGCCCACTCTGCTGCATGAGGGCCTGAATGTGACCATCAGCTCTGATGATCCTGCTTACTTTGGCGGCGGAATGCTCGCCAATCATGTGGCTTGTGCGGACGCTTTCGGCTGGTCTGAAGATGTGTTTGTGAAATTGACCCGAAACGCAATTGATGCCGCGTTCGTATCCGCCGATCGGCGTGCCGACTTATTGGCCCGCTTGGCTGCCTGAACGACCATTGGCAAGAAATGTGTCGGTGCTGGTTGACCTCGCGTAAAAAAAACGTATCATACGCACCACATCGAACGGCGACGCCCTTCGATAGCTCTTTAATAATGTGATCAGGTAATTCATGTGGGCGCTTGCCGATGAGGGTGATAAATCACCAATTATCAAGGCAAGCGACTCGTCCAAGGTCTTCGGATCTTGAGAGAACGTTTGAAAACCTTGAGCCAAGTTTGATCCGCTTTTGTTACTTTCGAGTGACAAGTAAGGATCACAATGATTGTAAACTGAAGAGTTTGATCATGGCTCAGATTGAACGCTGGCGGCAGGCCTAACACATGCAAGTCGAGCGGTAACAGGTCCAGCTTGCTGGATGCTGACGAGCGGCGGACGGGTGAGTAACGCATAGGAATCTACCCGGTAGTGGGGATAACCTGGGGAAACCCAGGCTAATACCGCATACGTCCTACGGGAGAAAGGGGGCTTCGGCTCCCGCTATTGGATGAGCCTATGCCGGATTAGCTGGTTGGTGAGGTAATGGCTCACCAAGGCGACGATCCGTAGCTGGTCTGAGAGGATGATCAGCCACATCGGGACTGAGACACGGCCCGAACTCCTACGGGAGGCAGCAGTGGGGAATATTGGACAATGGGGGCAACCCTGATCCAGCCATGCCGCGTGTGTGAAGAAGGCCCTCGGGTTGTAAAGCACTTTCAGCGAGGAAGAACGCCTGTCGGTTAATACCCGGCAGGAAAGACATCACTCGCAGAAGAAGCACCGGCTAACTCCGTGCCAGCAGCCGCGGTAATACGGAGGGTGCAAGCGTTAATCGGAATTACTGGGCGTAAAGCGCGCGTAGGTGGCTTGATAAGCCGGTTGTGAAAGCCCCGGGCTCAACCTGGGAACGGCATCCGGAACTATTAGGCTAGAGTGCAGGAGAGGAAGGTAGAATTCCCGGTGTAGCGGTGAAATGCGTAGAGATCGGGAGGAATACCAGTGGCGAAGGCGGCCTTCTGGACTGACACTGACACTGAGGTGCGAAAGCGTGGGTAGCAAACAGGATTAGATACCCTGGTAGTCCACGCCGTAAACGATGTCGACCAGCCGTTGGGTGCCTAGCGCACTTTGTGGCGAAGTTAACGCGATAAGTCGACCGCCTGGGGAGTACGGCCGCAAGGTTAAAACTCAAATGAATTGACGGGGGCCCGCACAAGCGGTGGAGCATGTGGTTTAATTCGATGCAACGCGAAGAACCTTACCTACCCTTGACATCCTGCGAACTTGTGAGAGATCACTTGGTGCCTTCGGGAGCGCAGAGACAGGTGCTGCATGGCTGTCGTCAGCTCGTGTTGTGAAATGTTGGGTTAAGTCCCGTAACGAGCGCAACCCTTGTCCCTATTTGCCAGCGATTCGGTCGGGAACTCTAGGGAGACTGCCGGTGACAAACCGGAGGAAGGTGGGGACGACGTCAAGTCATCATGGCCCTTACGGGTAGGGCTACACACGTGCTACAATGGCCGGTACAAAGGGCTGCGAGCTCGCGAGAGTCAGCGAATCCCTTAAAGCCGGTCTCAGTCCGGATCGGAGTCTGCAACTCGACTCCGTGAAGTCGGAATCGCTAGTAATCGTGCATCAGAATGGCACGGTGAATACGTTCCCGGGCCTTGTACACACCGCCCGTCACACCATGGGAGTGGACTGCACCAGAAGTGGTTAGCCTAACGTTGGAGGGCGATCACCACGGTGTGGTTCATGACTGGGGTGAAGTCGTAACAAGGTAGCCGTAGGGGAACCTGCGGCTGGATCACCTCCTTAAACGATGCATCATCCTCGCGGTAAGCGCTCACAATGAATTACCTGATCACGTGATAGAGCAAACGGTTTAAGCACGAACCCTCTTGGGTCTGTAGCTCAGTTGGTTAGAGCGCACCCCCTGACCTTAAATGGAAAGGAGGGTGAGGTCGGCCAGCCGATGCAGTAACGAGAGGTCGTTAGAAGCACGGGTCTGTAGCTCAGTTGGTTAGAGCGCACCCCTGATAAGGGTGAGGTCGGCAGTTCAAGTCTGCCCAGACCCACCAAATTCCTGTAATACGGCGTTAAAATGTTCCTCGTATAGCAGGCTATACGTCGTCGCATTTTGCCTTGTCTTACAGAAATTTGTGGAAATAAAGTGCTACAAGATGGGGCCATAGCTCAGCTGGGAGAGCGCCTGCCTTGCACGCAGGAGGTCAGCGGTTCGATCCCGCTTGGCTCCACCATTACTTTTAGTTTACTACCCGTTTACTCATGTTTTGTGACCATTGATAAGTCAAGACGCACTCACTGCGTTGCCTTATCACTGTTCATCGAACAGTCGCTCTTTAACAATGTATATCATGCTGACATGAACGTTTTTTTAAGACGTTCATACGTAATTGTTTTGTGATACGTCTCAAGCGTATCCGGCAATCGTTATCGTTGCGAGACACCAGACCCCTTCGGGTTATAGGGTCAAGCAATGAAGCGCACACGGTGGATGCCTAGGCAGCCAGAGGCGATGAAAGACGTGGAAGCCTGCGATAAGGCTCGGCGAGGTGGCAAACAACCTGTGACCCGGGCATTTCTGAATGGGGAAACCCACTCATCATCAGATGAGTATCCCCCACTGAATATATAGGTGGGGGAGGCGAACCAGGGGAACTGAAACATCTAAGTACCCTGAGGAAAAGAAATCAACCGAGATTCCCCCAGTAGCGGCGAGCGAACGGGGACCAGCCCTTAAGCATGAGACTGACTAGCCGAACACGTTGGGAAGCGTGGCCGTAGCGGGTGATAGCCCCGTAGTCGAAAGTCTGATCATGTGAAATCGAGTAGGTCGGGGCACGAGAAACCTTGACTGAAGACGGGGGGACCATCCTCCAAGGCTAAATACTCCTGGCTGACCGATAGTGAACCAGTACCGTGAGGGAAAGGCGAAAAGAACCCCGGAGAGGGGAGTGAAATAGATCCTGAAACCGTGTGCGTACAAGCAGTAGGAGCAGACTTGTTCTGTGACTGCGTACCTTTTGTATAATGGGTCAGCGACTTATATTCAGTGGCGAGGTTAACCGCATAGGGGAGCCGTAGGGAAACCGAGTCTTAACTGGGCGACACAGTCGCTGGATATAGACCCGAAACCGAGCGATCTATCCATGAGCAGGTTGAAGATTGAGTAACATCAATTGGAGGACCGAACCAGGATCTGTTGAAAAAGATTTGGATGACTTGTGGATCGGAGTGAAAGGCTAATCAAGCTCGGAGATAGCTGGTTCTCCTCGAAAGCTATTTAGGTAGCGCCTCACGTATCACCGCCGGGGGTAGAGCACTGTTTCGGCTAGGGGGTCATCCCGACTTACCAACCCGAGGCAAACTCCGAATACCGGTGAGTGCGAGCGTGGGAGACACACAGCGGGTGCTAACGTCCGTTGTGAAAAGGGAAACAACCCAGACCGTCAGCTAAGGTCCCGAAATCCTGGTTAAGTGGGAAACGATGTGGGAAGGCTCAGACAGCTAGGAGGTTGGCTTAGAAGCAGCCATCCTTTAAAGAAAGCGTAATAGCTCACTAGTCGAGTCGGCCTGCGCGGAAGATGTAACGGGGCTAAACCAGGTACCGAAGCTACGGGTTCACACTTAGGTGTGAGCGGTAGAGGAGCGTCGTGTACGCCGATGAAGGTGAATTGAGAAGTTCGCTGGAGGTATCACGAGTGCGAATGCTGACATGAGTAACGATAAAGGGAGTGAAAAACTCCCTCGCCGGAAGACCAAGGGTTTCTGTTCGACGCTAATCGGAGCAGAGTGAGTCGGCCCCTAAGGCGAGGCCGAAAGGCGTAGTCGATGGGAAACGGGTCAATATTCCCGTACCGGACATGATTGCGATGGGGGGACGAAGAAGGCTAGGTGAGCCAGGCGTTGGTAGTCCTGGTGAAAGTCGGTAGGCTGAGGGCTCAGGTAAATCCGGGCGCTCAAGGCCGAGAGACGAGACGAAGACACCACGGTGTTGAAGTCATCGATGCCACGCTTCCAGGAAAAGCCTCTAAGCTTCAGATCATGTGCGACCGTACCCCAAACCGACACAGGTGGTCAGGGTGAGAATCCCAAGGCGCTTGAGAGAACTCGGGTGAAGGAACTAGGCAAAATGGTGCCGTAACTTCGGGAGAAGGCACGCCGGCGTATTGTGAGAGCCCTCGCGGCTTCAGCGAGAACCGGTCGAAGATACCAGGTGGCTGCAACTGTTTAGTAAAAACACAGCACTCTGCTAACGCGTAAGCGGACGTATAGGGTGTGACGCCTGCCCGGTGCCGGAAGGTTAAGTGATGGTGTTAGCCGCAAGGCGAAGCTCTTGATCGAAGCCCCGGTAAACGGCGGCCGTAACTATAACGGTCCTAAGGTAGCGAAATTCCTTGTCGGGTAAGTTCCGACCTGCACGAATGGCGTAATGATGGCCACGCTGTCTCCACCCGAGACTCAGTGAAATTGAAATCGCCGTGAAGATGCGGTGTACCCGCGGCTAGACGGAAAGACCCCGTGAACCTTTACTATAGCTTCACACTGGACGCTGATGTTGCCTGTGTAGGATAGCTGGGAGGCTTAGAAACCCGGACGCCAGTTCGGGTGGAGCCAGCCTTGAAATACCAGCCTGGCATCATTGGCGTTCTCACTCAGGTCCGTTATCCGGATCGAGGACAGTGTGTGGTGGGTAGTTTGACTGGGGCGGTCTCCTCCCAAAGCGTAACGGAGGAGCACGAAGGTACCCTCAGCACGGTCGGACATCGTGCAATGAGTGCAAGAGCATAAGGGTGCTTGACTGCGAGACAGACACGTCGAGCAGGTGCGAAAGCAGGTTCTAGTGATCCGGTGGTTCTGTATGGAAGGGCCATCGCTCAACGGATAAAAGGTACTCCGGGGATAACAGGCTGATACCGCCCAAGAGTTCACATCGACGGCGGTGTTTGGCACCTCGATGTCGGCTCATCACATCCTGGGGCTGAAGTCGGTCCCAAGGGTATGGCTGTTCGCCATTTAAAGTGGTACGCGAGCTGGGTTTAGAACGTCGTGAGACAGTTCGGTCCCTATCTGCCGTGGGCGTTGGATGTTTGAGAAGGGCTGCTCCTAGTACGAGAGGACCGGAGTGGACGCACCTCTGGTGTTCCGGTTGTCACGCCAGTGGCATTGCCGGGTAGCTATGTGCGGACGGGATAACCGCTGAAAGCATCTAAGCGGGAAGCCCCCTTCAAGATGAGACATCCCTGAGGCCTAGAGCCTCCTGAAGGGCCCAGCGAGACCAGCTGGTTGATAGGCACGGTGTGGACGCGCTGCAAGGCGTTGAGCTAACGTGTACTAATGGCCCGTGAGGCTTGACCCTATAACACCCAAGGGGTCTGGTCGTGATGATAACGACGCGTGTGAAGACACGCAGAGAACCGGATACGCGTACTGAGCCAAGTGGTGATGACACAGGGCTTGGTAAGAGACGCACACAAAGCACAGCATGATATGCATTTAAAGTTACGCCTGACGACCATAGCAAGCGTGAACCACCTGATCCCTTGCCGAACTCAGCAGTGAAACCGCTTCGCGCCGATGGTAGTGTGGGGTCTCCCCATGCGAGAGTAGGTCATCGTCAGGCACCTATACCGCAGAAAACCCAGCCAATCGGCTGGGTTTTTTGTTTAGGGGTCTCCCCATGGAGAGTAGCGGAGAGCCGCCCTGGTCATCGTCAGGCACCTATACCGCAGAAACCCCCGAGCACATCGTGCTCGGGGGTTTTTGTGTGCGTGGAAGAAAAGCCGTCGTTAAGACGGCGGCTTTTTAAAAATGGTGATTAATTATCCCTGTGATGCTGACAAATACCACCCGCCCAGGTTTCATAGATGGCTCGGTCGTCGGCCAGCATCATCAAAGCGAACAAGCGTTCTCCCAGCGTTTTACAGTGATTGATGCGACGCTTAAGCAGCGACGTTGCCTGGGTGTCGATCACTACAAAGTCAGCCTCAAGCGTGGGCGCCAATTGGCCGATATGGCTATCCAGCGAGAGTGCCTTTGCATTTCCTTTGGTCAAACCATAAAACCCCTGCCAGGCGGTAAGGGGCTGTCCGCGTAGCTGACCAACTTGATAGGCGCTTTTGAGTGTGTCAAATCCGGAAAGGTCAGTGCCTGCACCGATATCGCTGGCGTAGGTAAATGCCATGCCGGTTTCACTAGCGGCCTCCCGGTCAAATAGTCCGCTGCCAAGGAAGAGGTTAGAGCTAGGGCAAAAAGCAATATTTGCACCGCGTTCCGCCAACCGCTTACGCATACCGTTATCAAGATGAATACCGTGTGCAAAGGTGCTGCGAGGGCCGACAAGCCCCGCTTCTTCATACACCGACAGGTAGTCACGGCTGCCGGGAAAAAGCTCTGCCACCCAGTCCAGCTCCCCGCTGTTTTCCGCTAGATGAGTCTGTAACCAGAGGCTCGGGTCGTTACGTAGAAGGGCGCCTGCCGCATCCATTTGCGTTTTGGTCGATGTTGGCGCAAAGCGTGGGGTAACGCTATACCCCAACCGCTGCTTGCCGTGCCAGTCTTCAATCAGTCGCTCGCTGGCGGCAATACCCGTCGTGCCGTCCATAAGCGCCTCTGGCGCGTTACGATCCATCAATACCTTGCCGGCCAGCATGCGTAGTCGACGTTTTTGACAGGCAGTAAAGAAAGCATCCACGGACCCTTGATGGCTTGAGCCAAATACCTGCGACGTCGTGGTGCCTGCACGCAGCATTTCATCCAGAAAGGCATTTGATAATGCCTCTGCGTGCTCATGATTGGCAAAGCGACATTCCTCAGGGAAGGTATAGTCATTGAGCCAATCCAGCAGTTGCCGACCATAAGACGCCATTATATCCAACTGGACATAGTGAACATGGGTATCGATAAACCCCGGCATGATCAGCTTATCGCGATAGTCCAATACATCACTGTTTTCTGGTAGTGACGGCAATAATTCATTGAAATGGCCGACGGCATGAATATGCTGACCTTTCAACCAGAGCAATCCGTCGCCGTAATGCTCTAAACTGCCCGGCTCGGGCGTATCGCCAATGCCAGGGTCGCGGGCAAAACTAATCAATTCGGCACGAATCAACGTATCGGTAGTGGAATTCATATTAACTCTGGGTCGTTTTCGTATCGCCAACTAAAGCACGTACAGCGTTAGGCTCAAGGCCACGTGTTTCTGGTGAGGTGGGTTTGTCGGTTAGCCACAGCAATTCGGTGACCACCGTCATCGCAATGGCATAGGGGGTCTTATTATTGAGTTTGGTGGCGTGGATGCGTCCGATGGGGCTTCGCACACGCTCTATTTTCCCGGCGTCATGGCCTTCTCGCTGGAGACGTCCCTGAAAGCTTGACCATTTACTGTCGCTGCCAATTAGCCCGATGGATGCCACATCATCTCGCTCAATGAGGGCTGTGATGAGGGCGTAATCCTGATCGTGGCTATGGGTTAGTACGAGTGCATGCGTTTGCGGCGGTAATTCTGCGACCGTCCGATGGACATCGCCAAGTGTATGACAGCTAAGGCGTGATTGCTGTGACGTCTGCTCACTAAATATATCGCTTCGGCTATCGTACCAGTGCAGTTGCCAAGGCAACGGTGCGCTTAAGTTAACGATTTCGCGACCGACATGGCCCGCACCAAAGATAGCGACATGGGCTTCTGAACCTGGAAAGACTTCCAGCAGAATGTTGACGAAGCCGCCGCAGCACTGGCCGCTGCGGCCCCCCAGCGAGAAGGCTTCAAGGTGAAGGCCATAACGCTGATGGTATAAATAATCCCGCGCCGCGCTGATCGTCTGCCACTCGAAAGTACCGCCACCTAGCGTATCGAAGATAGCCTCTTCAGTAATCACCATTCGCGCACCAGGCTCGCGGGGTGTCGAGCCTGCGCTGGTCACCTGAGTTGCTAGTACATGGGGGATGCCGTCGCGCTGTAAGCGATGCAGCGCCGCATGCCAGCTTTCTGGAGTGGGTAAGGTCATAGTGCTTTCTGCCTGATGGCATTTGCTGCCAACATGACCCGTTCAGGTGTTGCCGGGGTATCAAGATGGGGGGATACCTGATAGCCCGTCAGGCTTGAAAGGGCATCTCGTAATGCCGACCACACGCAAATCCCCAGCATGAAGGGCGGCTCGCCAACGGCTTTGGAGCGATAAAGGCTCGCCATGGAGTTGGGGTGGCCTTCCAGAAGTTCGACATTGAAAATCAGTGGCAGGTCGCCGAACGTGGGGATCTTATAAGTTGCCGGCCCGTCGGTGATCAGCATGCCTTTATCATTCCATTTGAGCTCTTCGCTGGTCAGCCACCCCATGCCCTGTATAAAGCCGCCTTCCACCTGGCCCATGTCAATGGCAGGATTAAGTGAATCGCCCACATCGTGGAGTATATCCACGCGCTCCACCTGATATTCACCCGTCAGTGTATCTACGCTGACTTCGCCTACTGCTGCGCCGAAGGCATAGTAATAGAAAGGGCGACCCTGGCCGTCGGCGCGGTTGTAGTAAATCAGCGGCGTTGCATAAAAGCCTTTTTCCGACAGTGAAATACGGTTTAGGTAGGCGGTCTGGACGAGCTCACCCCAAGCGATGCGGCGCTCACTTTCGCCAATGCCGGCAATCAGCATACCGTCCTCCAGGCGCATGCCTTCACGACCCAGGCCTTCTGAATAGTGCTCGGCGGCAAAATCGAACAGTCGCTCCCTCAGCTTGCTGGCGGCGTCCCGCGCCGCCATGCCGTTCAGGTCGGCACCGCTGGAGGCGGCGGTGGGCGATGTATTGGGTACCTTGTCTGTGCGGGTTGCACTGATGCGGACGCTGTCCAGATCCAGCCCCAGTTCTCGAGCGACTACCTGACAGATTTTGGTATGTAGGCCCTGACCCATTTCCGTGCCGCCGTGGTTGATCATGATACTGCCATCGGTATACACATGAAGCAGCGCGCCGGCCTGATTCAGGTGCTGAGCAGTAAATGAGATGCCAAATTTGACCGGGGTAAGAGCGAGGCCCTTTTTGATAATTGGGCTTGCCGCATTGAACGATGTAATGGCCTTACGACGCGACCAATAGTCACTGCTGTGTTCCAGCGTGTCCACCAGGGTGTGAAGCAATTGGATCTGATCGACCTGCTGGCCATAGTGGGTAATGTCGCGACCCTGGCGATAGAAATTGCGCTTCCGGATGGTCAGTGGGTCCTCGCCGATCCGGCGGGCGATGTCATCCATGGCGGCCTCAATGATCATCATTCCTTGAGGCCCTCCAAAGCCTCGAAAAGCAGTGTTTGAGGCCGTATGGGTCTTGGCGCGATGCCCTGTCACGCGCGCATTGCCCAACGAGTAAGCGTTATCGGCATGAAACATGGCACGATCGACGATGGCGTCTGAAAGGTCGGGCGAGTAGCCGCAGTCGCCGATCACGGTGATCTCGCCGCCTTCGATGACCCCCTGATGATCGATCGCCAACTGATAGCGGTTATGGAAAGGATGCCGCTTGCCCGTGGCGTGGGTATCCTCGCTGCGTGGCAACCGTAGGCGAATGGCCTTGCCCGTTCGGCGCGCAAAAAGCGCTGCCATACAGGCCCAGGGAGAGGCCTGGGTTTCTTTGCCGCCAAAGCCACCGCCCATGCGGCGAACTTCAACGGTTACCGCGTGAAAAGGAATGCCGAGCACTTCGGCAACGAGCTTTTGGGTTTCGCTTGGGTGCTGGTTGGAGGTATGGACGATGACGCCTTCATCTTCGCTGGGCAATACAATGCATGCCTGTCCTTCCAGGTAAAAATGCTCCTGGCCGCCAATAAAAAGCTCGCCTTCGATGTGCTGCGATGCTTGTTCCAGGGTTGCCTGCCAATCACCACGCTCTTGAACGTGGGTGGGGCGAACGAACTCTTCACGCTCGGTCGCCGCGACAGGATCAAGGCTGGCGGGTTGTTCGTCGATATCCAGCTTGGCAAGTTTCACGGCCCGGCGCGCGGCCAGTAAGGTTGTTGCAGCCACGGCAAAGAGGCATTGGCCTGCATAGCTGATTTCCCGGTCCACAAAGATAGGATCACCCGGGAATACCGGGCCAATGTCAGTGTGCCCCGGTACGTCATCAAACGTTATAACATCGATAACCCCAGGTGCCTGCCTGACCCCCTCAAGGTTGAGCTTGGTTAATGTGCCATGGGCGACAGGCGACAAGCCAAGTGCAACGTGCAGGGCATCAGCCGGCGTTTTGATATCGTCAATATAAGCTGCCTTACCCGTGACGTGTTTATTAGCGCTTTCGTGAAAGCTTGCACTGCCCGCCTGGCGTTGACTCTGGTTATCGACCGTATGGCGAGCAAGTGGGCCGGAGCCTTGAATATGGTCATGCAATTCACGGCGTGCACGGTGGCTGTCGACATCGAGTTTAGTGAGCGTACGCATGGAGCATCACCTCCTGATTGGGCGCGCAAAGCGTCAGGTACAGGCGCTCTAGCAGGTTGCGAGCGGCTTGTTGGCGATAAAGCTGGCTACCCCGCACATCGCTCATGGGATGAAATTCGTTGTCAAGCGCCTGCTGTGCGGCTTGGAAGCTGGCTTTCGACAGTGGCTGGCCTTCCAGTGCTTTCTCGGTCGCAAGGGCTCGTTTAGGGGTTGCGGCCATGCCGCCGAACGCGATGCGCACGTCGTGCATGACACCTGCCTCCAGGCGGTAGCAGAAAGCGCCCAACACCGCTGATATATCATCCTCCCGCCGCTTGGAGAGCTTCCAGACACGCAGCATGCTGTTATCAGCCAGTTTGGGAACAAATACCCGGCTGACAATTTCATCTGCTGCCAGCGCGGTTTTTTTATAGTCGATAAAAAAAGTACTCAAAGGAATTTGCCGAGAGCCGTCAGCGTTTGCCAGTTCTACCCAGGCATCGAGTGCCAGCAAAACGGGGGGGGTATCGCCAATGGGAGACGCATTGGCGATATTGCCGCCGATGGTGCCTGTATTGCGTATTTGTTGGGAGCCGAGACGGTGTAGCAAATGGGCAAAGGCCGGGAAGTGGGTGTCCAACAGCGGCTCAAGCTGGGTATAGGTGACGCCAGCGCCTACCCACCAGCCTGATTGTTCCTGAAAAGTGGCTTCCTCAATCCGGCGGAGCTCGTTAACCCGGGAAACATCAATCAGTTGATCCAGTTCGACAAGGCGCTGAGTGTTTTCCAGCCATAAATCCGTTGCACCGGCGACGAGGCGCGCATTGGGGTAACAACGGCGCACTCTGGTGAGTTCAACCAGGGTGGTTGGCTGGGCAAACAGCGATGCGTTGTTTTCTACCCGCTCAGAATCGGGCGCTGATGCAACTGGCGGTGAGGCGTCAAACCATTGGGGGGCCTGCCAGGAAAATGATTGCATGCTCAAGGCCGCATCGCGGATAGGGCGATAGCCGGTGCAGCGGCATAAATTGCCACCTAGCACGGCTTCAAGGCGTTCAGGGGTCAAAGGGGCCGGACGGTGCTCCTGAGTGGTATGCAGCGTAAACAGCGACATGACGATACCCGGCGTACAAAAACCGCACTGACTGCCGTGACATTCAACCATGGCCTGTTGCGCAGGGTGCAACTGACTGCCTTGCGCCAAGCCTTCGATAGTGACCAAGTGGCGACTGCTAAGCTGATGTGCTGGCGTGATGCAGGCATTGATGCTTTGAAAGCACGCTTGAGCATCACTAGGGTTGCGAATGGCAACCGTACAGGCGCCACAATCGCCGGAGGCGCAACCTTCTTTGGTGCCCGTCATCCCCAAATGGTCGCGTAATAGCGTTAAAATGCTTGTGTCCGGTGGCACATCGCATTGCTTGGGGATGCCATTGAGCAAAAACTCAATCGTCGCCATACCAAACTCCATCTTCATTGTTTTGACCGATCGGTCAATATCATTTGAGCTTGAGACAAAATCGGCGGTTATGCAAGGCTTCGAGTGTTGCACCGGTAAGGTGCAAATAACCGTATTACGCGGGGTTTTGGAGCATGTAATGTGAAGCGCCGTTATCTGCCCCCACTCATCTACCCAGCACCTGATAAAGGAACTCAGTGAATGACGGCTGAAACAGCAGACCAGGATAACGTCGGTAGGGATCACATCGAACGCTGCATTTTGCGCGCGGCTGAACAGGTGTTTTCGCAGTATGGCTACCGGGGAGCAAGCCTCCAGGCGATTGCCGATAAAGCCGGTCTGCCCAAAGCGAATATCCTGTATTACATGGGCAGCAAGCAGGCGCTCTATGTGCGGTTGCTCAATCGCATGATGAGCCGGTGGAATGCAGTGCTTGAGGACATCACACCGGAAAGCGACCCAGGACGCGTTCTCAGCGAATTTATTCGCACCAAGATAGTGCTTGGTCAGCGTTATCCCGAAGGCTCAAAGCTGTTTGCCGCTGAAATTTTAGCGGGTGCTCCTTTTCTGAATAAATACCTGTCCGGTGAACTCCGTGATTGGGTCGCTTCCCGGGCGGCCGTTATTCGTCAGTGGTCGAATCAAGGCAAGATGGACGATCTGGACCCGCATTTGCTGATTTTTCTCATTTGGTCCGCTACTCAGCATTACGCTGAATATAGTGCCCAGGTCACCGGTATTCTAGGTAAAGAGGCACTTGATGAAGCAGACCTGGAGTCGATTTGCCAATTCCTTGAGCAGGTGATCCTGAAAGGCTGTGGTGTGCCGCGTCCCGATGCATCGCCCGCAACGCCGCGGTGATTGGTTATGACCACGCTACCTATTGAGCCGCATTTAACCTCCCTGCAAGAAGCCCTGAACGACCATAATCGACTTATTTTGGTGGCCCAGCCTGGGGCGGGCAAGACGACGCGAGTGCCCATGACGCTTTTGAATAGCCATTGGGCGCAAGGCAAAACGCTATTACTGCTGGAACCACGACGAGTTGCAGCTCGGCTAGCGGCAAATTTCATGGCTCAGCAGCTTGATGAGCCTATAGGTCATACGGTGGGCTATCGAATGCGGGGCGATAGTCAGGTAAGTCGATATACCCGCCTGGAAGTCGTCACCCAAGGGGTGCTGACCCGTATGCTGCAGGATGATCCGCTGCTTGAGGGAGTTGGCGGCATCATCTTTGATGAGTTCCATGAACGCAGCATTGACGCAGACCTGGGGTTGGCTCTGGCGTTAGATGTACAGCAAAGCATTCGCGACGATTTACGCCTCATTGTGATGTCCGCCACTATCGATGTGGCGGCTTTACGGAAAGTGCTTGGGCAACAGACGCCGGTGATTGAAAGTACGGGGCGCCAGTACCCGGTTGAAACGATCTATCGGCCGGTGCAGCGTGATACAGCTTTGGAGACACGCGTCTGCGAGGCAGTTGGTGACGCCCTCAAGCGATCGGATACGCGCGATATTCTGGTTATTCTGCCGGGCGTAGCCGAGATAAACCGGCTGGTGAAGAAGCTGTCAGAGAGTTGGCTTGATATCGAAGTGCGCACGTTGCATGGTCGCATGTCAGTAGAAGCGCAGCAGGCTGCCCTCCAGCAAAATGCTTCACGTCCTCGGGTCATCGTATCGACGGCTATCGCGGAGTCGAGCGTGACAGTGGATGGCGTTAATGTGGTGATCGACGCTGGTTTAGAGCGTGTTCCGCTGTTCCAGCCTCGTTTGGGACTCACGCAACTGACCACCCGGTGGGTTAATAGCACCAGCGCCGATCAGCGGCGCGGTCGCGCGGGTCGACAATGTCCAGGGCTATGTTTCCGCTTATGGTCTAAAGAACAACCGCTCGTCCCCTTTGGTGAACCTGAAATACAACAAGCTGATCTCTCGAAACTGGTGCTTGAACTGGCGTCCTGGGGCGTACAGTCTCCCGACGATCTGACGTGGGTGACCCCCCCGCCTAGCGGCGCCTGGCAGAGTGGCAAAGCACTGCTGAAAAAGCTTGGCATCATTGATCGAACCGGCATGTTGACCTCGGTGGGTGAACAGTGTGCACGTTGGCCGGTGGCCCCAAGGCTTGCCGCAATGTTGGTGAAATCAGCCGACATCAACGCGACGGCGTTGGCCTGTGGGCTAGCCGCGCTCCTTGAAAGCAGGGAGCGTATCAACGGCTCGCTTCGCAATGCGCTGGATCTGCGTTTTTCTCAACCTGCACGGTACCCTCAGTGGCAGCGTGAGGCCAAGTGGCTGGCACGGAGTGCACACGTCGATTTCCCAGGCAAGGTTGACGACGCATTGTTAGGTGCACTTGTGGCGCTGGCGTATCCAGAGCGTATTGGTCAGTGCATCAGCCCAGGTCGATTCAAACTCGCCAATGGTAAAACGGCGACCTTACCGAACAGCCATCCGCTTGCCAGTGAGCCTTACCTGGTTGCTGTCAACGTTGAAGGGGCGGCCAGCGAGGCGACGATATACGTGGCGGAGTCGCTTCCGCTAGATACCCTTAACAGTCTTTATCCGGCCACCCGGCAGTGGGTCAATCGCGTCAGCTGGTCGGACGCCCAAGGCAGACTGATTGGAGAAAGGGTGCAGTGTCATGGTGAGCTGGTGTTAGCCGCTTCTCCGCTCGGCAAGTTGCCCGAGGAAGACGTCACAGCGGCGCTGTTGAGCGCTTTGGAGCAGCGTCCTGAAATGATCTTTAATTCATGTGTTCAGCAGCTACAGGGACGTATGGCGATGCTGCACGAGTCTTTTGAGCGTCACTGGCCAGATTGGTCGGACAGTTCATTGATAAAAACACTTGAAGTCTGGCTCGCTCCCTACATGATCGGGGCGACCCGCATGAGCCAGGTGGAAAAAATGCCTTTCGAGACATACTTGCTGGCGTCACTGAGTTGGGATCAGCAGACTCAGCTTGAGCGCTTGGCGCCCACTTCGTTAACCGTGCCAAGCGGTCGCGATATATCGCTTGACTACACCCCGTGTCTGGAAAGTAGGCCACCGGTGCTCGCGATCAAGCTTCAAGAGGCATTTGGCTGGCAGGAGACACCAAGGGTTGTCGATGGTCGCGTCGCCGTCATGGTTCATCTGCTATCACCGGCGGGGCGACCCCTTCAGGTTACTCAGGATCTGCACAGCTTCTGGGTGAACGGCTACCCTGAGGTACGAAAAGAAATGCGAGGGCGCTATCCAAAGCATCCCTGGCCCGAAGATCCTCTTGCCGCACCAGCTACCGCAAAAACGCATAAGCGCAGATAAACGAAACACCCATATCATGTATAACGGGTTTTAGGGCCGTTTGACGTTGCGTTTAATAGCGCATTGATGACCGCTTTTATTCAGGGATCTCACCAGGCTTGCGGTAGCGCACTCCTTGAGCGCGACGTTCCTCTTCCGTGAGCCTCTCATCTTCAGCTGGTACGCCAAATACTGTCTCCTTGGACCCGTCTTCCCAAGTGTAAGTGGTACAGCCGGACAACAACGTGACCAGCAGGCATGATGCCATGGCCAGGGTGATTATTTTCAACATTTTCATGCGCATCAGTTATCTCCGCAGGGCACGTTAAGATCAATATTATCAATCAACTATAGAAGTCGATAGCGGAATCGTAAATTAGCAAATAAACAATGTTCCAAGAGCGTTGAATGACTACCAGGGTAACATGTCGCGTGTGAGCTATCGTTTAAAATAGCGTATTACAGCAGAACAGAAAGCCGTTGATAGCCACATCGCGGCAAGCGGCAACGAGGTGAGTATGTGGTCGGTAATCAAATCGGTGCTCGCAGCACTCATCGGTGTTCAAAATGACCGTCAACGGCGTGAAGACTTCAGTTCTAAACATCCAGCTGCGTTTATTATTACATTTATTATCATTACGTTAGCGTTTGTCGTGGCGCTTTGGGCTCTTGCTACTGTCGTTGCGGGATAAGCAGACCAGCTTTATTTTTTACAAATCACGTGAACATTGGCGGGTGTTTTCTATACTGCAGTTGACAACGTTATATCGGCATTCGTCTGTTGCCTACATCCATGCAGGTTGCTGGTTTCAGCCACAACAAAAAAAACAAGGGGGCTTCAATGCGCTTATGGTGGCGACCATCAGTGTTCAGTGCAGGCGTGATGAGTAGCAGTGTCTGCTTTGCTCAATCGTGGAACATGCCGCTCGGGGTGACCAATGTAAGCCGCGATATCTTTGGTCTACACATGACCATTTTCTGGATATGTGTCGCCATTGGTGTGGTGGTTTTTGGCGCTATGTTCTTCTCGCTTTTTCGCTATCGTCATTCACAAGGCGCCAAAGCCGCTCACTTTCATGAGAACACCAAGGTAGAGATTCTCTGGACGGTAATTCCTGTACTGATTCTTGTCGGCATGGCCGTACCGGCGACGGCCACGTTAAAGAATATGTACGATGCTTCAGATGCTGAACTGGACGTTATGGTAACGGGCCAGCAATGGCGCTGGCGCTATGAATATCTGGGGGAAGATGTCGCGTTCACCTCCAACCTCAGTACGCCCCGCAGCCAGGTAAGTGGCGAGGAAGTTCGAGGAGAGAACTATCTCCTGGAGGTTGATGAGCCACTAGTCCTGCCTATCAACCGTAAAATCCGTTTTTTAATGACGTCAGATGACGTTATACATTCCTGGTGGGTGCCTGATCTCGCCGTCAAGCAAGATACGATTCCTGGGTTTATTAACGAAAACTGGGTCAGGATTAACGAGCCTGGAATTTATCGTGGGCAGTGTGCTGAGCTTTGCGGCATTGACCACGGCTTCATGCCGGTAGTGGTTCAGGCCATGGAAGAAGAGGCCTTTGATGACTGGCTGACAGAACGCAAAAAAGCGGCTGAGCAAGAAGCGCAGGGGGTTGGGCGTGAATGGGCAATGGAAGAATTAATGGACAGAGGAGAGGCTGTCTATGAATCAATTTGTGCATCATGTCACCAACCAGATGGACAGGGTTCTCCCCCCGCATTTCCAGCGCTCGCGGGAAATCAGCAACTGATTGATGATCTCGACTGGCACTTGGACAAAGTCATCAATGGCGTTTCGGGTGCCGCAATGCCTGCGTTCCGAAATACGCTTAATCCGGTCGAGATTGCCGCGGTCGTTACCTATACGCAAAACGCCTGGGGCAACGATACCCAAAAGCAGGTACAGCCCGCGCGCGTTGCAGAACAAACAGAATGATCGATAGGTACTGCAGGTTACAGCGAAAAGAATAAATTTGGAGACAGATATGGCACCCAGAATACCTTTGCAGTCTACGCTACAGCACAGCGATGCGGTTGCGACAGCGGGTGGTGTTGCCGATCATCCGGCGCATCCGACTGGATGGCGTCGTTGGGTCTTGACGACCAACCATAAAGAAATAGGCACGCTTTATTTGATTTTTTCCTTATCCATGTTTTTTGTTGGAGGCATCTTTGCGCTTGTTGTGCGTGCAGAGTTATTTCAACCCGGATTACAGTTGGTCCAACCAGAGTTCTTTAACCAGATGACCACCATGCACGGCCTGATAATGGTGTTTGCAGCTGTCATGCCGGCTTTTACTGGGCTTGCCAACTGGATGATACCGTTACAGATTGGCGCGCCCGATATGGCGCTGCCGCGCTTGAACAACTTTAGCTTCTGGTTGCTGCCTGTCGCGTTCACGCTGTTGCTTTCCACGTTGCTGATGCCGGGTGGTGGGCCTAACTTTGGCTGGACGTTCTATGCACCACTATCGACTACCTATGCGCCAGCATCGACGACCTTCTTTATTCTTGCACTGCATATTGCAGGTATTAGCTCCATTTTGGGGGCGATCAATATTATCGCTACCATTTTAAATATGCGCGCTCCGGGCATGCGGTTGATGGATATGCCGCTGTTTGTATGGACTTGGTTAATCACCGCTTTTTTGCTGATTGCCGTCATGCCGGTTCTGGCTGGCGTCATTACAATGATGCTCATGGATATCAACTTTGGCACCAGCTTCTTTGATGCAGGGGGCGGTGGGGACCCCGTGCTTTTTCAGCACCTTTTTTGGTTTTTTGGTCATCCTGAAGTTTACATCATGATCTTGCCAGCTTTCGGAATCGTATCTGCAATTATCCCGACTTTTGCTCGAAAACCTCTATTTGGCTATGCCTCGATGGTTTATGCCACGGCGGCTATTGCTCTATTGTCTTTCCTGGTATGGGCGCATCATATGTTTGTGGTGGGCCTGCCATTAGTCGCTGAATTGTTTTTCATGTATTCGACGATGCTGATTGCCGTGCCTACCGGCGTTAAAGTCTTCAATTGGGTGACGACGCTTTTTCGCGGTTCGATTAGCTTTGAGTCTCCCATGCTGTTTGCGCTTGCCTTTGTGGTGCTGTTTACCATCGGTGGCTTTTCAGGCCTGATGCTTGCTATTGCGCCAGCGGATTTTCAATATCATGACACTTACTTTGTCGTCGCCCATTTTCATTATGTGCTGGTGCCAGGCGCCATTTTTGCCATCATGGCGGGTGTTTATTACTGGTTGCCCAAGTGGACAGGGCACTATCCAAACGAAACGCTAGCAAAATGGCATTTCTGGTTTTCCGTTATTGGGGTCAACTTAACATTCTTCCCGATGCATTTTGCTGGTTTAGCCGGTATGCCAAGACGAATACCTGATTATGCACTTCAGTTTGCCGATTTTAATCTAGTCTCCAGCATAGGTGCCTTCTTTTTTGGGACGTCGCAATTGCTTTTCGTTCTGGTGATTATTTTATGTGTGAAAGGCGGTAAACCAGCCCCCGCTAAGGCTTGGGAAGGCGCCGTAGATTTAGAGTGGACGGTGCCCAGTCCTGCTCCCCTACATACATTCGAGACACCCCCAGTATTTCGACAAATAGAAAAATAGGTCATCCATACTCAATCACCTGGAGTGAAATATGCGTTCACACCAAGCGGAAGGCGTAAAGAAAACAGTCACCAAGACGATTTTCGCCTTGATTGGTATGTTTGCATTTGCGTTTGCATTAGTGCCTCTTTACGACGTTTTTTGTGAAGTAACAGGTATTAATGGAAAGGTGAGCACCTCCGCGCAACAGGTCTTGGGTAATGATGTTGACCGCGATCGCTATGTGACGGTTCAGTTCATTACCCGGACAAGCGCCGGGCTTCCGTGGCAACTTGGTGTGGAAACCCGCCAAGTCCAGGTACACCCCGGTCAAATGACGGAGGTTGACTTTACGTTCTCCAACCGTAGCCAGTCGACCAGTTGGGGCCGGGCAGTTCCCAGCGTTAGCCCATCTGTTGCTAGCGCCCATGTGCGGAAGGTGAGCTGCTTTTGTTTTCAGGAACAGCGGCTTGATGCCAACGAGAATCTTACCATCCCGCTTGTTTTTCAACTGGATAACACGCTGCCAGAGGATATAGCGACCGTTACATTGGTATATACGCTATACCCTCTCGACGAAAGTGATGACCGCCCAGCAGTGGCGCAATATGTGAATAATAAAAACGGGGAGATTTAAAATGAGTGGCGGAAGTTATTATGTCCCTGCAAAAAGCTATTGGCCGATCCTGGGATCTTTGGCTACCGGTTTTATGATGGTGGGTTTGGGCTCGCAGCTTGTTTACGGCAGTACAAGCTTACTTATTGCGATAGGTGTTATCTCCGTTATCGCGGTCATGGCATTCTGGTTTCGTGATGTGATCAATGAGTCCCACCTGGGCCTATATGATAGCCAGATGGATCGCTCTTTCCGCTGGGGAATGGGCTGGTTCATTTTTTCAGAAGTGATGTTTTTTGCCGCGTTTTTTGGTGCACTGTTTTACGTTCGTATGTTTGCGATACCCTGGTTGGGAGGTGAAGGTGCTAAAGGTGTTTCCGCACTTTTATGGCCGAACTTTATTGCCGAATGGCCTTTGTTGAGTCCCCCGGATAGTTCAGTCTCAGGGCCTGATAATGTCTTTAGCCCTTGGCAGCTGCCCTTGGTGAATACATTGCTGTTGGTCACCTCAAGTATCACATTGACAATTTCCCATGAAGCACTCAAGGCTGAAAAGCGTGGTGTATGCAGGAACTGGCTGGCTGGAACGGTAATACTTGGTTGCTGTTTTATTTTTATTCAAGGTGTCGAGTATTATGAAGCTTACCAACATTATGGTATTACGCTGGAAGCCGGTATTTTTGGGTCTACGTTCTTTATTTTAACGGGTTTTCATGGCGTTCACGTCATCATAGGCACCCTCATTCTTATGGTAATGCTGGCGCGTATCATACGCGGACATTTTTCGGATACTGAGCACTTTGGTTTTGAGGCATCCTGCTGGTACTGGCACTTTGTCGATGTTGTATGGTTAGGATTGTTCATCTTCGTTTACGTCGTGTGAGCACTCAGGTGAGTTGGCCGCTCCCGAACCCATAGACGATTAGCAATAAGAGCAGAGCAGCAAAGCCTATCCGCCATTTCAGAGATGTAAGTAGTCGCTTGGACGAAGAGCCATCACGTAACAGGTAACCAGCGCCTATCGCCAAGCTAATCAACATAGCGAAAAAAACAATGATAATGAGTGATTTAAGTAGCATGAAAAAGTACTCCTCATGTCGCTGGCGTCTATATGCCTGGTATGCGTTCTGGTTGTCGTTGGTGCTGCTGGGCGGTCTTCTTGGCGCATGGCAGTGGGACAGGGCCAATAATAAACAAGCGGCGGCTTCGGCGCGAGACAATGCGCCTGCGCTGGTTGACCCGCAAACGCTACCTACCGAAGGGGCTGAGCTTACGCTCAATGGTGAGTATATATCCGAGCATACTTTTTTTTTAGATAACCGAATTGCCAATGGACGGTTGGGGGTTGCCGTTTTAACCCCGCTTAAAGATAGATTTGGTCAGTACTGGTTGATTCAGCGTGGCTTTGTTGAAACCGGGACCAGTCGTGAATCGCCAATTATATCGACACCCAAAGAACACGTCTCTTTAACCGGGAAATGGCAGCAAGCAAATAATGATGGCCTATTGTTTGGACCTAACCGGGAAGAAGAGCGCCTTCAACAAATCAGCCTTACGCCTTGGCAAGGGGTGATACCCGGCTTTCGTTACCAGGGATGGGTGCATGCGCAAACCGGCGACGGCGTTTTCTCAGAGTGGTGGCAAGCCAATGTAATGCCAGCAAGTCGGCATATTGCCTATGCATTTCAGTGGTGGGGGCTTGCGCTGGTGGCACTGATCACGATGTTGGTTGGCAGACGTTATCTTTACTCGAGCCGAGAGCACCATGAGAGGGGGCATGATGATAGCCATTAATTCAGTCAATCGTCAGCGTATTAAGTTGGTATTGATATTCGTTATCTTTTCTGCGCCTATCATCACCGCTTGGGGGATGGTTGAGTGGCGTATCGGCGTTCCTGAACAGATTACGGCTCACGGATCACCCGCTGAGCAACTTCCATTACTTGAGCATTGGCCCGTTGAAACGGTTTCAAAGACAGACGTTGGTGAAGATCAATGGACATTAGCATTTGATTGTTCGGTTAAGTGTGCAGAGCGCCGAGACATCCTGTGGCGAATGCATCGCGCTCTCGGCCGTGAGGCCCATCGGTTGGCGCGATTAAGTATTGGCGGAGGAGGTCAGGCATTGCCTGGCGAGCAGTTGGCACGTTGGGAAGGAAAGCCCACCTGGCGAAAAGCAAATAGCGTGTGGTTGATTGATCCTCAGGGTCGTCCGGCGTTGTCGTTTCCTGCTTCTGTGCCGGTGGCAGATATACTCGACGACACGCAACATTTATTTAAGGTCAACGCCAGATAGCATAGAACAAGCGCTTTGCCGTGGGAGGTCTCAATGGTTGATCAACAGCGTATTGTCGTCGTCAAGGGGCTGTCATTTATCGGTATCTTTTTTACCGCTCTGGTGATGTTAGTGGGGGCCTGGACGCGACTGTCAGACGCAGGTTTGGGGTGTCCAGATTGGCCAGGGTGCTACGGTCAATGGGTGGTGCCCACAGCCGATCACGCCGCTGTGAACTATCCAGCCTTCCCCTTAGAGGCATCGAAGGCCTGGCTTGAAATGTTCCATCGCTATGTTGCAACCATGCTCGGCGCGACTGTCATCCTGCTGTTGTGGCTGGGTTGGCCACTAAGACGTGTAAAGCAATATCCATGGAATATCAGCATTATCTTGTTAATGGCTATTACGGCACAAGGGACATTTGGTGCGTTGACCGTCACCCTCAAATTATGGCCCCAGGTGGTTACGTTGCATTTGCTGGGTGGTATGGGGATTCTGTTGCTGTTTGTATTGTTATATAGCCGTCTGAAAGCATTACAGCAAAATTCTGGTCGGCAGCCACGTCGAGCATCTGCACACTGGTGGCTGGTGGCAGTACTATTATGTTGCCAGATAGCGTTGGGGGGCTGGGTTTCGAGCAACTATGCTGGTATTTCATGCCAGGGCTTCCCGTCGTGCAATGCTCAATGGTGGCCGGAAATGGATATTAGTGAAGGCTTCCACTTGACCCAAACCGTAGGACCCAATTATTTACACGGCCAGTTGCACGCTGATGCGCGAACCGCGATTCATATGATGCACCGACTGGGAGGCGGCTTGCTGGGAGCGGCTCTAATGGCTTTGTGGTGGCGATATCGGCATGACAGGGCGGCACTCGGCTTGCTTACGGTATTGAAAATCTACTGCCTCCAGGTGGTCCTCGGCATTGCCAGCGTTGTTCTGTGGCTGCCGCTATGGTTGGCGTTACTGCATACCGCCGGCGCGATGGCGCTTAGTGTCAGTTATTTAATTGCCTGGCGGCAGTGGCGATACAACATGTCGGATAGAAATGCTCACGGGCTCAACTCTTCCTCGACGGCAAACTATTTATCGCCTGATAAGGCAAGCCAGCCAGCAGAGCTAGTAACACTCGCTGCCAATCGACAAGCTCGATATGATTAGCGTGATCGATATAGATGCTGTAAGGTCATGATGATTGATATGTACAATTTTGGTAAAGCAATTGATAGGTTTGGGTAAGGAGCATCATGAGTCTGACGTATGCATTGTTACTTCTCTTGGTCGCGGTTGTGGTGATTGTCGCATTGGGTGGCTACGCCTACCGCTTACGCAAGGAAGTCAAGCGGCGTGATGCGTTTCGCGTCGCTGAAGACCAACAGGCTCAGTTGAAGAGCCTGGAGAATCTGGATTGGGTAACCGCTGCTTTGGTTCAGGAGCAGGTGGACATCACCGAAGGCGCCTGGCGTTGCAAAGTCTTGCTGGAGATTATCGACCCGAGCCTGACGGAAAGGTCTGATTTTCAAGCCTTCGCAGAGCATTATGAGCGCACAAAGCACCTCAAAACCCATTCGGCCAGGCAACAATTGACGCCGCGTGAGCGCATGGAAGAAGATCGTGAACGTCTTGCCGCGGAAGAGCAAATGCGAGATGCCGTGTTAGCCGCTGCTGAGGCTGTGATGACATGGCGTAAAAAGGGTGGGCAAGGGCTTCATTGAGCTGTCAATGGATTGATTGCCCAAATTTTTTAAGTGTAACGGCTGGTTTATAGTGCTCTTCGTGCTTAATTTGCTATGCTGAGGTATGTCAGCGTCTGCAACAAGTTGATAAATCGACATGTTGCCTAAGGGCATTGATTCGGTACCATGACCAACGGCCTCACACCGAGGAAGGCAAATTTTGGCGGTGTCAGGCAAGCGAAAAATGGATGCTCTCGCTTAAAAAGAAGCATTATATGACATGGTCACTAATGACCATGTCAGCATTGGATCAAGAAGGAGTTCTGCATGAAAAAATCAACGACTGGCTTGCTAATCGGTTCTGCTCTGGTAGTGGGCCTTTCCGGTTGCGCTAGCTCTGCCTCCCAGTCTTCCGGCCAAATGAGCGCCAGCAGCGATCGCAGCTGGTATCAGCATCCTTTTGTTTGTGGCTTGGCCGGTAGCGTAATTGGTGGAAGCATCGGCTACGCGGGCAGCAGCAGCTCTGACGAAGACACGGGCGCTGCTGTTGGTGCGACAGCGGGTGCCACTATCGGTGCTATGCTGTGTGCGGACAGCAGCCCTGAGCCTATGGAGCCTCAATGCCCGAGTTATGGCGGTGAAATTCCTGCTGGTGCAGCTGTCGATGCTGAAGGCTGCCCGTTAGATTCCGACAATGATGGCGTGCCTGACTTCCGTGATCAGTGCCCGGGTACTCCTGCAGGCGTTGAAGTCGATGCCAACGGTTGCCCGCTGGACTCTGATAACGATGGCGTGCCTGACTACCGTGACCAGTGCCCCAATACACCGGCAGGTGTTGAAGTCAATTCATTGGGTTGCCCTGACAGCGTTGTACTACAGGATGTCAACTTTGAGTTTGATTCCGCTCAACTAACCGCTGAAGCGCAAAATGTGCTTAATGGCGTTGCTGAGCGCTTGGTGAATAATCCTGGCGTGCGTGTCCGCATTGAAGGTCACACCGATTCTGTTGGCTCCAATCAGTACAACATGGATCTGTCCCAGGCTCGTGCCGAGTCGGTAACTGAGTATCTTGCAACTCGTGGCGTCGAGTCCAACCGCATGATGGCTGAAGGTTTCGGTGAGGAGCAGCCAATTGCAACGAATGAAACTGCTGCAGGACGTGCTGAAAACCGTCGTGTAGAGCTGGATGAGTGGAACTAAGGTACGCATTTAACGCGCCGACCTTACGGTTTTAAATCGCGTTAATTGAAGTAAGCGGGGGGCTTTAGCCTCCCGCTTTTTTATTTATACAAAGTCCGTCATCTGTTAGTCTTGTACGTTGTTATCGTTAGTCTATTTTTACATCATTGATAGCGAAATGTGATCCTTGGTATGGATCACCACTGCGCTCAAGGAAAATCCGCATGCCCATTGTGACACTGCCAGACGGCAGTCAGAGAACATTTGATGAACCGCTTTCCATTATGCAACTGGCAGAGTCCATTGGCCCTGGTTTGGCTAAGGCCTGCGTTGCCGGAAAAATCGACGGCGTCCTGGTAGATGCTGCTGATCTGATCGAGCAAGACGCTCAGGTGGCCATCCTTACTGCCCGTGACCCGGAGGGGCTGGATATTATCCGGCATTCCTCTGCGCATTTGATTGGCCACGCCGTCAAGCAGCTATATCCCAATGCCAAGATGGCAATTGGTCCGGTCATTGAAGACGGCTTCTATTACGATATCGAATTTGGCAGCTCGGTATCGCCTGATGATCTGGAAGCAATAGAAACGCGTATGAAAGCGCTTATTGATCACGAATATGACGTCGTACGTGAGTACGTGGATCGTGATCAAGCCATGCTGACCTTCCTGCATCGTGATGAGCCCTATAAGCAGGAAATTGTTCGGGATATTCCCGAGGGCGCTACCATCCGGCTCTATCATCATGAAGAATATACCGATATGTGTCGGGGGCCGCATGTCCCCAACACGCGTCACCTCAAAGCCTTCAAGCTGACCAAGCTGGCGGGGGCTTACTGGCGTGGTGATGCCTCGAATCCCATGTTGACGCGGATTTACGGAACAGCGTGGGGCGACAAGAAACAGCTCAAGGCTTATCTAAAACGGCTGGAAGAAGCTGAGAAACGGGACCATCGCAAGCTGGCGCGCAAGATGGATCTTTTTCATCTCCAGGAAGAAGCGCCTGGCATGGTGTTCTGGCATCCCAACGGCTGGACGATGTATCAGGCCTTGGAAGACTACATGCGCCAGATCCAGCGTGAACACGGTTATCAGGAGATCAAGACGCCCCAGGTCGTGGATCTTTCCCTGTGGAAGAAGTCGGGTCACTGGGGACACTACAATGAACTGATGTTTACCACGGAATCGGAAAAGCGCGAATATGCGGTCAAGCCCATGAACTGCCCGTGCCATGTGCAGGTCTTTAATCAGGGGCTCAAGAGCTACCGTGATTTGCCGTTACGCTTGGCAGAATTTGGTAGCTGCCATCGCAACGAGCCGTCTGGGTCCTTGCATGGCCTGATGCGTGTACGCGGCTTTACGCAGGACGACGCGCACATCTTTTGTACTGAAAGCCAGATTCAGGCGGAAGCGGAAGCCTTCATTGCGCTCACGCTTCAGGTATATAAAACGCTTGGTTTTGAAGATGTGGAGCTTAAGCTGTCAACCCGGCCCGAAGACTTCTTGGGCGAGGCTGATGTGTGGGATCAGGCTGAGCAAGGATTGGAAGCTGCCCTCAATGCCACCGGGCTTGACTGGGAGCTGCAGCCGGGTGAAGGTGCCTTTTATGGTCCGAAGATTGAGTTTGCCCTGCGCGATTGCCTGAATCGCGTGTGGCAATGTGGTACGCTACAACTCGATTTCAATTTGCCAGGTCGGCTTGGAGCGCAATACGTAGCCGAAGACGGGGCTCGCAAAACGCCAGTGATGCTGCACCGTGCTATATTAGGTTCCTTCGAGCGCTTTTTGGGAATTTTGATTGAGCACTACGCTGGCGCAATGCCATTATGGCTGGCACCGCAGCAGGTCAGCGTGATGACGATAACCGATTCACAGCGTGATTATGCCCTTGCTTTAGAGCAACGTTTGCAAAAAAATGCAATGCGAGCAAAAGCGGACTTGAGGAACGAGAAAATCGGCTTTAAAATCCGCGAGCATACGTTACAGAAAGTTCCCTATCTCCTGGTGGTAGGAGATAAGGAAGTCGACGCTGACTCAGTGGCCGTGCGAACTCGCAGCGGCGAAGATCTCGGCACTATGACGGTCGATGAGTTTATCGAACGTTTCAGTGCTGAGCGAGCAGCCCTGGCGACATCGTCAATTGCCTAAGGAGACGGAACGATCAAGAGAAGCAACCAGCGCGGGCGTCCAGCAGACAAGCGCCCACCAATGAACGAGCGAATTACCGAGCAAGAAGTGCGTCTTATCGATAGCGAAGGTGAGCAGTTGGGTGTAGTGCCCACCACCGAAGCGTTGGAACGTGCTGAATCTGCCGGTTTGGACCTCGTGCAAATTTCGAATGCCGATCCCATCGTCTGCAAGATTATGGATTACGGCAAATTCGTTTTTGAGCAGAAAAAGCAAAAAGCGGCTCAGAAGAAGAAGCAGAAGCAAATCCAGGTCAAGGAAGTTAAATTCCGGCCTGGCACCGACGAGGGCGACTATCAGGTCAAGCTGAAAAACCTGACGCGCTTTCTTGAAGGTGGTGACAAGGGGAAGGTCACATTGCGCTTCCGTGGTCGTGAAATGGCGCACCAAGATATCGGCCGAAAGCTGATGGAACGGATTGCGGCAGACCTGGAAGAGATCGGAACGGTGGAAGCATTTCCAAAAATGGAAGGCCGCCAGATGATCATGATCCTTGCCCCGAAAAAGAAGTGATCCAACGGCGAAGTTAACGGGCTACCTCCTGTAGGTAGTAGGCCCTGGATTTTCTAAAAAACATCGAGCGGAGTTTTCCTCATGCCGAAAATCAAAAGCAACAGTGGTGCTGCAAAGCGCTTCAAGAAGACAGCCAATGGCTTCAAGCACAAGCAGTCTTTCCGTAGCCACATTCTGACCAAGAAGTCGACCAAGCGTAAGCGTCAGCTGCGCGGTATGAAGCAGATTCATGCGTCTGATAAGGCGCTTATCCAGCGCATGCTGCCGAATCTGTAACGTCGAATTTTCTAAACTGAGTGCATTTGCCTCAGTCATAAAGTCAGGAGTGTGTTATGACTCGTGTTAAGCGTGGCGTAGTTGCCCGTCGTCGCCATAAAAAAGTATTGAAGCAGGCCAAAGGTTATTATGGTGCTCGTTCGCGTGTGTTCCGTGTAGCCAAACAGGCGGTTATCAAAGCCGGTCAATATGCCTACCGTGACCGCCGCAATCGCAAGCGTCAATTCCGTGCGTTGTGGATTCAGCGCATCAATGCGGGTGCGCGCATGAACGGTATGTCATACAGCCGTTTTGTTGGTGGCCTCAAGAAGGCCGGTATTGAAATTGACCGTAAAGTGCTGGCGGATCTGGCCGTTCATGAAAAAGCGGCATTTGCTGCCATCGTGGAAAAAGCCAAGGCTGCCCAATAAGCTTCAATTGGCACCGGTGGTGCCAGTGAACGTTTCGGTCATTTCAGTGTGACCCATACAGGGGAAGAGCAGCCGCTCTTCCCCTGTTTTTATGTCACGCTCTTCAATCACAACGTGACACGCCATCCTCGGGATGGAAATCGCTTAATTCGGAGATGAACAGGATGGACCACCTTCCAGCGCTGGTATCTGAAGCACGCGACGCCATTCAGGCGGCACAGAGCGTCGCTGCATTGGATGAAGTGCGCGTACGTTATTTAGGCAAAAAGGGCGAAATGACGACGTTGCTTAAAGGGCTTGGCAAACTGTCCGCCGAAGAGCGTCCAGCTGCAGGTGAGCGTATCAATCAAGCCAAGCAGACATTGGCGGGAGAAATCGACACCAAGCGCCAGCAGCTCGAAAGCGAGGCCCTTGAAGCGCGTTTGGCCGCGGAGCGTATCGACGTGACCTTGCCCGGTCGCACGCAGTCGGCTGGCGGCCTGCACCCGGTGACCCGTACACTGGAGCGGATCGAGGGACTGTTTACCCGCATAGGTTATGACGTCGCCGTCGGGCCAGAAATTGAAGATGACTACCACAATTTCGAGGCGCTCAATATCCCCTCGCACCATCCGGCTCGCGGCATGGCCGACACTTTTTACTTTGATGCAACGCGCTTGTTGAGGACACATACCTCGCCAGTGCAAGTGCGCACCATGAAAAGCACTGAACCGCCTATTCGGATTGTTTGCCCAGGGCGCGTTTATCGCAGCGATTCGGACCTGACCCACACGCCGATGTTTCATCAGGTCGAGGGTCTTCTGGTGGATGAAGATATCAGCTTTGCGGATTTGAAAGGCACGATTGAAGATTTTCTGCAGGCATTTTTCGAGCGGGATGATCTCTCGGTGCGCTTTCGTCCTTCCTACTTCCCGTTTACAGAACCTTCAGCGGAAGTTGATATTCAATGTGTCATGTGTAGCGGTGAGGGATGCCGTGTGTGTTCACACAGTGGCTGGCTTGAGGTGATGGGCTGCGGCATGGTCCATCCTGAAGTCTTTCGTCACTCAGGTATCGATGCTGAGCGTTTTACGGGCTTTGCCTTCGGTATGGGCGCTGAGCGCCTGGCAATGCTTCGATATGGCGTCAACGACTTGCGTCTTTTCTTCGAGAATGATCTGCGCTTCTTGCGTCAGTTCGCTTAAGTCCTTCGCCAACCACAGGAACGACCATGAAATTTTCAGAACAGTGGCTGCGTGAGTGGGTTTCGCCGCAGCTGGATACGCAGGCAGTCGCCGACCAGATCACCATGGCAGGCCTGGAAGTCGATGCCGTTGAGCCGGTGGCAGCATCATTCAGCGCCGTGGTAGTCGCGGAAGTGTTGACCAGGGAAAGTCATCCCAATGCCGACAAGCTCAACGTGTGCACAGTGGATGACGGCAGTGGTTCGTCGGTACAGGTGGTTTGCGGGGCGCCCAATGTCGACGCG
This sequence comes from Halomonas sp. A40-4, assembly GCF_015767635.1. Lineage (GTDB taxonomy): Bacteria > Pseudomonadota > Gammaproteobacteria > Pseudomonadales > Halomonadaceae > Vreelandella > Vreelandella janggokensis. The sequence continues at coordinate 1,849,500 of NZ_CP065230.1, forward strand.
GGCCAGAAAGTACCATTTGCCCGGGTAGGTGGTGTATTGCCCGGTGATTTCAAGATTAAAAAAGCCAAGCTGCGGGGTGTCGAGTCGCAAGGCATGATTTGCTCGGCCTCAGAGCTTGGCCTTGAAGAGGATACCTCGTCCGGTATTCTCGAACTGCCCATCGAAGCGCCTGTTGGCATGGATTTTCGTGAGTATATGCATCTCAATGACATGACGATTGAGGTCGATCTCACGCCTAACCGAGGCGACTGCCTGAGTATTAAAGGCATGGCCCGTGAAGTGGGGGTGCTTAACCGCCTGACGCTGACGGAGCCAGAGGCGCTGACGGTGCCTGCCGAGATCGATGATACCTTCGCGGTCGACCTGGAAGCGCCGGAACAATGCCCGCGTTATCTGGGCCGTGTCATCACCAATGTCAACACAGGCGCGGAAACACCTCTATGGATGGTCGAGCGCTTGCGTCGCAGCGGTATCCGTGCGATTGACCCGGTTGTTGATATTACCAACTATGTGATGCTGGAACTTGGCCAGCCCATGCACGCCTTTGACCGGGAAAACCTCAGCGGCGGTATCGTCGTGAGGATGGCTCACCCCGGTGAAACCCTAACCCTGCTGGATGGGCAGGAGATCGCTCTGCGGCCTGAAACCCTGGTAATTGCCGATCAGGCAGGTCCGCTGGCGATGGCAGGGATCATGGGGGGCGAGCTGTCCGGTGTCAGCGAAACAACACGGACGATCTTTCTGGAAGCCGCTTTTTTTAGCCCGGTGGCCATTGCCGGTCAGGCCCGTTCCTACGGTTTGCACACCGATGCCTCGCATCGCTTTGAGCGCGGTGTCGACCCAGAACTGACGCCCCTCGCCATCGAGCGTGCGACAAGCCTGCTCATGGAGATATGTGGTGGCCAGGCAGGGCCCGTTGTCGAGGCGAAGAGTGAGGCTGCAATGCCGACCACCAAGCACATCACGCTTCGCGCTGAGCGGCTTGAAAAAGCCCTTTCCAAACGTCTGGCCAGCGATGATGTCAGCGATATTCTCAAACGACTGGGTTTCAGCGTCACCGAAAGCGAAGGCAACTGGCTGGTGCAGGTACCCAGTTGGCGGTTTGATGTTTCCATTGAAGAAGACCTGATTGAAGAAGTGGCGCGAATCCACGGCTATAATAATCTGCCGGTTCGTCGCCCCGCTGCGCGACTTTCGCTGCGTCCCACAGATGAAGCCACACTTTCCCTCGGGCGACTGCGCCGACAAATGGTGGCGCGGGGATTTCAGGAAGCCATTACCTATAGTTTCGTAGCCCCCGAGCTACAGTCGGCCATGCTGCCAGACGCCGTCTCGCCGGTTCTTGCCAATCCCATCTCTGCCGATATGTCGGTGATGCGTGCCAGCCTGATGCCGGGATTAGTGAGGGCGATGGAGCACAACCTTAACCGTCAGCAAAGCCGGGTGCGCCTGTTTGAGACGGGGCTGGTCTTCAACGGTGAGCTGGATGCTTTATCGCAAGTGCCGATGATGGGGGCGCTGGTGTGCGGCAGCCGCGACCCAGAAGGCTGGAGCGGCGCGAAGGTCGGCGTGGACTTTTATGACCTCAAAGGTGACCTGGAAAGCTTGTTGACATTGGGCGGCAATCGCGATGCGTGGCGGTTCGAGCCCGCTGAGCATCCAGCCTTGCACCCGGGTCAGAGTGCCCAGGTACTGTTTGAAGGCAAGCCGGCGGGTTGGATTGGTACCCTGCATCCTCAGGTGAGGGCAACGCTGGGACTTAAGGTTGATGCGGTCGTATTTGAAGTGCGTTTGGATCACTTGAGTCAGGGGTGTGTACCTGCTTTTGAGCCGCTGTCACGCTTTCCAGAAGTACGCCGTGATTTAGCCTTTACGCTTCCCAGTGAGCGCCCCGTGCAGACATTGCTGGATTGTGCGCAGGTAAAAGCCGGTGAATACCTGAAAGACATAACGCTATTTGATGTCTATGCTGGTAAAGGCGTTGCCGAAGGGTATAAAAGTATCGCGCTAGGCTTGACCTGGCAGCACCCATCGCGCACGCTTAATGATGAAGAAATCAATCAGTTGGTAGAGTCGATAGTGGCGCAGGTGCAGGCTGAGTTGGGCGCTGAGCTACGCGGCTAAAAATGCCAAGATGCGGTCCGTTCCGTATGCTTGGCGGCTTTGTGCTACACGGAGGATTCCCATGGGTGCGTTAACCAAAGCAGAGCTGGCGGAGCATTTACATACTGAGCTGTCGTTTTCCAAGCGGGAAGCGAAAGCTATGGTTGAGGCTTTCTTCGAGGAGATCCGAGCCTGCCTAAGGGAGAACGAGCAGGTGAAGCTGTCGGGTTTTGGTAATTTTGATCTTCGCGACAAGCGTGAGCGGCCTGGCCGCAACCCCAAAACCGGTGAGGAAATCCCCATTTCAGCCCGCCGGGTTGTCACTTTCCGTCCCGGGCAAAAGCTCAAGCAGCAAGTCGAGCATTATCGGGGGGCGGCATCATAAAGTAACGTAGATGCTCTGTTTCCCCTGTAAGCCACTGATTAACCCCCGTTGACGCTGCCCGTGTCGATGGGGGTTTTATATTGTCCACTCTGGTAGAGGTTCTCTTGAGGGTGCGCCATATCACGCAGGCATGTTAATATTTGAGCAAATTCATCAGGTATTAGTCGGCTCTTTGTCGGCGGTACATTACCTTGTTTGAGGAGTCGTAATGCCTCGTCTAAGTATAGCAGTAGGTACCATGTACGGTGGTGCATTGGATGTGGCCGAGCAGGTCAAGCCGCTATTTGAGGAAGCGGGTTACGTGGTTGATATCCTGGAACAGCCAGTACTGGCGGACATTACCGATTCGATGCCGGATCTCGTGTTGTTTTGCGTATCGACCACCGGTAGCGGTGATTTCCCAGGCAACTTTGTTCCTTTAGTTCGCGACCTTCAGAGTCAGAGCCCATCACTTTCCTCGTTGTCTTACGGCCTGATAGCGCTCGGTGATAGCTCCTACGGTGACACCTTTTGTGGTGCGGGACGTCGTCTGGATGAGTTGCTGGCAGATCTTGGTGCGACACGTCTGGGCGAGCGATTGGAAGTCGATGCCATGGAAACCTTTATGGCCGATGACGCCGCATTACCCTGGGTCGAAGAATGGCTGGCGTCTGAGCAACTGCCGGTGAATAGCTGATGCAGCCGGGGGAGGCAACGTCAGCCAATAAAGTGAGCAGTGCGCTAGGCCTGTGTGTCGTGATGCTCGCCACCTTGCCTCGCTACATGGCGGGTGGCCACGAAACCCGCTTGACGTTGATACTGCTGGCTCTGGTGGTTGTGCTAGTGGCTACCGTCGTGCAGTGGCGTCTCCTGCCGCGCGATGGTCGACAGCAGCTTCCTGGTATGCTTAAACGTCTTGCCATCATGATGATGCTCGGAGTGTTGGTAATGGGGGCGTGGCATGCACTGTTCACCGACTGGATGAGCTGGCAGGTGTTTATTTCCCATGCAAGCACCTTTGGCCTTGTTGCCCACGTTGTCAGTCTATGGTGGGTGGCCAAATAAGGCGGCAGGCCATGAAAATTGTCCGCCTTGGTACTAAATCGATGTCAAAGGGGCTCTGAAACCAGCACTATCCCCTTGTTTTTCACGATGCTGCCCCCATCTTGCGAGCATGGCGCTTGCCACGATGCGCCAGGGTTCTTAAAATTGCCCCTTGGACTTATTTACAGCAATCAACACAACGCCCAGCCGTTAGAGGACAATTCATGCAAGTTTCCGTCGAGACGACCTCCCAGATTGAGCGCCGCATCACGATTCAAGTGCCTGCTGGCGAAATCGATGAGGCTGTCAATACTCGCTTAAAAGAAACGGCGAAGAACGTTCGCTTGAATGGTTTTCGCCAAGGGCGAGTGCCGATGGCCGTGGTTCGTCAGCGTTACGGTCAAAGCGTGCGTAATGAAGTTGTTGGCGAAGTAATGCGTGAACGCTACGTGCGTGCAATCACCGATGAAGGATTTAACCCGGCGGGCTATCCGCAAATCGAGCCGGTCGTCAACGAAGCGGGTAAAGACTTTGAATTTGTTGCCACCATGGAAGTCTATCCCGACGTCGAGCTTGCTTCGATTGAGGGAACAGAAGTGGAGCGCCCGGTAGTAGAAGTCACCGATGCTGATGTTGACGAAATGATCGACACACTGCGTAAGCAAAATGCGACCTATGAAGAAGTCGATTCTGCTGCGCAAGACGGCGATCAAGTGACCATCGACTTCCAGGGCTACCTTGGCGACGAGCCGTTCGAAGGCGGTAGTGCTGAAGGTCATGAGCTGGTGATTGGTTCCAATAGCTTCATCCCCGGTTTTGAAGAGCAGCTCATCGGTGCCAAAGTTGGTGACGACAAAACCATTACGGTGACCTTCCCTGAAGACTACCAAGCCGAGCACCTCGCGGGTAAGGAAGCCACCTTCAAGGTCAAGGTGCACAAGGTCAGCCGCCAGGCGCTGCCGGAAGTCGACGCCGAGTTCATCGAGCGTTTCGGCGTTGAGGGCGGAGACGAAGCCAAATTCCGCACTGAAATCAAGAAGAACATGACCCGTGAAGCAGAACAGGCGGTCGATAACCGCGTCAAGCAGCAGGTGCTGGATGCGCTGAAAAAAGCCAACGACATCCCTGTTCCGAGTGCGCTCGTGCAACAAGAGACTGACGGCATGAAGCGGCAGGCTGCTCAGCAGTTCGGCCTCGGTGAAGATTTCGACGTCAGTCAATTGCCGAATGAGCTTTTCGAAGAGCAAGCGAAAGGCCGCGTTCAGGTCGGTTTGTTACTCGCCGAGGTCATCAAGGCGAACGAGCTTGACGCATCAGACGATGAGATTAAGGCGAAGGTTGAAGAACTGGCGGAGCAGTACCAGGATCCTTCTGAAGTCGTTGACTACTATATGGGCAACGAGCAGATGAAAACCCAGGTCAAATCTGCCATTCTCGAAGAAAAAGCGGTTGATAAGCTGCTTGAGCAAGCAACCGTCGCCGATGTTGATATGTCCTACCAGCAAGTGCTGGCAGCGGCTCAGCAACAGGCTGAGGCAGGTGAGGGCGCTGAGGAAGACGAAACTACCAACGCGTAAACTCCCTGACACTGGCGCACTGTCCGGGTGCGCCATTCCCTTATCGGACGCAAGGAATCACCTAAATGAGTGAATTTGATATTCAAAACGCCGGCGGTCTAGTGCCCATGGTGGTGGAGCAAAGCGCCAAAGGGGAAAGATCCTACGATATATACTCGCGTCTGCTTAAAGAGCGCGTTATCTTTTTGGTGGGCCCCGTCGAAGATTACACAGCCAATCTGGTCGTTGCCCAGCTGCTGTTTCTTGAATCTGAAAACCCCGACAAGGACATCCACCTTTACATCAACTCTCCCGGTGGATCCGTGACGGCAGGTATGTCGATTTACGATACCATGCAGTTTGTGAAACCCGATGTGTCGACAGTGTGTATTGGCCAAGCGGCCAGCATGGGTGCTTTGTTGTTGACCGCCGGTGCCCAAGGCAAGCGCTATTGCCTGCCCAATTCACGCGTGATGATCCATCAGCCGCTGGGTGGCTATCAGGGCCAAGCGTCGGATATCGAAATCCACACCCGTGAGATTTTGGGTATTCGTGAGAAGCTGAATCAGATTCTGGCACATCACACTGGCCAGGAGATTGAGGCTGTTGCGCGCGACACTGATCGCGACAACTTCATGAGTTCCAGCCAGGCTCAAGAATATGGCTTGATTGATGCAGTGCTGGATAAGCGGCCTACATCCTGATAGCGTGATGGGATACTGCATTTCCAACGAGCTTACAAGGCGGTCTTTACCGCCGCAGTGAAAGAGGTACGCGAATGGCCGACGGCAAAGGCAAAGACGAAGGTGGCAAGCTGCTTTACTGCTCGTTTTGTGGCAAGAATCAAAACGAAGTAAGAAAGCTGATTGCAGGTCCATCCGTCTATATCTGCGATGAGTGTGTCGACTTGTGTAACGACATCATTCGCGAAGAAGTTCTCGAAGCCGATGCCGAGAGCGATGAGGAGCGTTTACCTACGCCTCGCGAAATACGTTACACGCTTGACGACTACGTCATCGGACAGGATCGAGCCAAAATGGTCCTGTCGGTCGCTGTGTACAACCATTACAAGCGACTGAAATCTGAAGTCCGTGAAAGCGACGTCGAGCTCGGAAAATCCAACATCCTGCTGATTGGTCCGACGGGGAGCGGTAAAACACTCCTGGCCGAGACCATGGCGAGATTGCTGAATGTGCCGTTCACGATTGCTGATGCCACCACGCTGACGGAAGCGGGCTATGTGGGTGAAGATGTTGAAAACATCATCCAGAAGCTGCTGCAGAAGTGTGACTATGACGTCGAGAAGGCGGAACGAGGCATCGTCTATATTGACGAAATCGACAAGATTTCGCGCAAGTCGGACAATCCTTCAATTACGCGTGACGTTTCCGGCGAAGGCGTACAGCAGGCGCTGCTCAAGCTGATTGAAGGTACGACAGCGTCTGTTCCTCCGCAGGGTGGTCGCAAGCATCCCCAGCAGGAGTTTGTGCAGGTCAATACCGCCAACATGCTGTTTATTGTCGGTGGGGCATTTGCCGGGCTGGACAAGGTTATCCGTGACCGTGTTGAAAAGGGTGGTATCGGTTTCAATGCGACGGTTAAGAGCAAGGAATCATCTCGGGGTGTCGGTGAAATGCTTGCCGATGTCGAACCGGATGACTTGGTCAAGTTTGGCCTTATTCCTGAGTTCGTCGGTCGTCTTCCAGTGATCGCCACGCTTACCGAGCTCACTGAAGAAGCGCTGATCGAGATACTCACCGAACCCAAGAACTCCTTGATCAAGCAGTATGCCAAGCTGTTTGAAATGGAGAATGTAACGCTTGAGTTTCGTGATGATGCGCTTCGTGCCGTTGCGGAAAAAGCGATGGAACGCAAAACCGGTGCGCGTGGCTTGAGGTCGATCCTGGAATCCGTATTGCTTGATACCATGTACGAAATACCTTCTTTGGAAGGCGTCAGCAAAGTGGTGATCGAAGCTTCGGTAATCGCCGGTGAAAGTGAACCGCTGTTGATTTACTCCCAGCAAGAAGAGGCACGGGTCGACGGTACCGATGGCTAAACCCATCACCGAAGAGCCTTAGCTTTCTATCGCTTTCGCGGTTAGCGCCAGTCAAGGGGGTCGCCTAGGCGGCCCCCTGTCATTAGTAGCGCAGTGCTACATGGTGCTTAGGCCGTGCTTTAAACGTAGTCAGTTCTCTTCCCAGAACTCATCTGATTTATCGAGGAACGTCTGCGATGCAGCAGAGCGCCGAACAGACACAATGTCTACCCTTGTTACCATTGCGCGATGTGGTGGTTTATCCGCAAATGGTGATCCCCCTTTTTGTGGGACGTGAAAAGTCGATCCAGGCCCTCGAGGCGTCAATGGAGGCTGACAAACGCGTTCTGCTAGTGGCTCAACGCGAGGCATCTCAAGATGAGCCCGACAACGCCGACCTTTATGCCATGGGGACGGTGGCTGACATCATGCAGCTCCTGAAGCTGCCTGATGGAACGGTAAAGGTGCTGATCGAAGGCAACTTCCGGGCGGACGTGAGTCGCATCGAAGAGCATGCTGATGGTTACACTCAGGCCTATCTGGTGGCCCGTGAAAGCCAGCCGCTGACGACCCGCGAGCAAGAAGCATTGGTTCGCGTACTGCTCAATCAGTTTGAACAGTACGTCAAGCTGTCCAAAAAAGTACCCAATGAAGTCCTCAACTCGTTGTCCGGCATTGAGGATCCAAGTCGCCTGGTGGATACCATCTGTGCGCATTTATCGCTGAAAATCGGCGATAAACAAGAGCTCCTGGAAATGGATCGTGTGCGTGATCGCATTGAGCATTTGATGGCGCTCATCGAGTCTGAAATTGACCTCTTGCAGGTAGAAAAGCGGATTCGCACGCGTGTCAAAGAGCAGATGGAAAAGACGCAGCGTGAGTATTACCTGAACGAGCAAATGAAAGCCATCCAGAAAGAGATGGGCGAGCTCGATGATGTACCCAATGAAGTGGAAAAATACGAGCAGGCGATTGCCGCATCCGGCATGCCGAAAGAGGCGGCGGACAAGGCCAACCAAGAGCTGAACAAGCTCAAGATGATGGCGGCCAACTCTGCTGAAGCCAGCGTGGTTCGTTCTTATCTGGACTGGCTGGTTGCAGTGCCGTGGAAAAAACGTACCCGTGTTAAGCACGACTTGCAGAAAGCCCAACAGGTGCTTGATGAAGATCACTATGGTCTGGAAGAGGTAAAGTCACGCATCCTTGAATACCTCGCGGTACAAAAGCGTGTACGCAAGATGAAAGGCCCCGTTTTGTGCCTGGTTGGCCCTCCTGGCGTGGGTAAAACGTCGCTTGGTCAATCGATTGCTCGGGCGACGAATCGTAAATACGTGCGCCTTGCTCTGGGCGGCGTGCGTGATGAATCAGAGATTCGGGGACATCGCCGAACCTATATTGGTTCGTTGCCAGGTAAACTCATGCAACGCATGAGTCGGGCAGGTGTTAAAAACCCCTTGTTTTTGTTCGACGAAGTCGACAAGTTAGGCATGGATCACCGGGGTGACCCGGCGTCTGCGCTGTTAGAGGTCTTGGATCCTGAGCAGAACAACAGCTTCAGCGATCATTACCTTGAGCTTGATTATGATCTGTCCGAAACGCTGTTCATCTGCACAGCAAATTCGATGAATATTCCGGGTCCCTTGCTGGACCGTATGGAAATCATTCGTCTTCCTGGCTATACAGAAGATGAAAAGCTGGCGATCGCCAAGCGTTACTTGCTACCCAAGCAGTTGAAAGCCAATGGTTTGAAAAACGCCGAGCTGGCGGTTGAAGATGAGGCCTTGCTGGAGCTTATTCGGTATTACACCCGTGAAGCGGGTGTGCGCGAACTGGAGCGCCAGATCGCCAAGGTCTGCCGGAAAGTGTTGCGCGAGCGTATAGAACCTTCTGCCGTCAAGGATGGCGAATTGCCACCTGATCTGCTCGCGGCCAAGCACGTCGAGCACTATGCCGGCGTTCGGCGCTACAGCTATGGTCTTGCCGAAGAAGATGACCAGGTGGGCCGTGTGACCGGGCTGGCATGGACCTCTGTAGGTGGTGAGTTGCTTAATATCGAATCGGTTGTGACGCCAGGCAAAGGGCGAATCAACAAAACCGGCTCGTTGGGCGATGTCATGAAGGAGTCCGTCAGTGCTGCGCAAACCGTGGTACGTGCCAGAGCGCAGGCATACGGTATCGACGCCGAGCGATTCGAGAAAGAAGATCTACATATTCACGTCCCTGAGGGCGCCACCCCCAAGGATGGACCGAGTGCCGGGGTAGCCATGGTAACGGCGATTGTCTCTGCCTATACCCAACGGCCAGTGAAGTGTCAGGTTGCGATGACAGGTGAAGTCAACCTGCGTGGCGAAGTATTGCCGATTGGTGGGCTAAAGGAGAAATTGCTGGCAGCCCGTCGTGGTGGTATAAAGATAGTCCTGATTCCGGAAGAAAATCGTCGCGATCTCAAGGAGGTACCGGACAATATCAAGGATGCACTGGATATTCGTCCGGTACGCTGGATTGACGATGTACTTGCCGTGGCGTTGGCGGACGAACCTCTAGAAGGTGCGCCGCTACCTAAAGCGGATAAAGCGTTGGGTAACTCCGCCGTCGCCAATACACATTAGGCAACGTCGGCAAACCAATAGCATTTTGTTTGTATCATTGCCCAAAGCCTTTATGGCGGGCACATCCAGGCAAGGTTGCTTGACAGGCGTTTCAGGGCATTGCTATAAAACGCTGCTATGCCTTGATCGTCGATACCGTCGGTGACCATGTCTTTAGAACCATTTTTTGAAACAGTCAAGGGGTGAAGTGTGAATAAGTCTGAGCTGATTGAAGCCATTGCCGCGTCTGCAGATATTCCAAAAGCAGCGGCAACCCGCGCATTGGATGCCATGGTGGAGTCTGTCACCGATAGCCTAAAAAATGGTGACAGTGTTTCACTGGTGGGCTTTGGTACCTTCGCAATCAAAGAACGCGCTGCGCGTACGGGCCGTAACCCACAAACAGGTCAGCCGATCCAGATCAGTGCGGCAAAAGTGCCTAGCTTTAAAGCCGGTAAAGCATTGAAAGACGCCGTTAACTAAGTTGTACGCGTTTGTAGTCATCTATGGGCGCATCGCAACCGCGATGCGCCCATGTTATTTTCTAGCTCACCTTTAGGGGCGACCCGTTTAGCTGTGACTGCCTGAGGAAAACATGCTGCAAAGTATTCGGAATGGATCCAGAAGCTGGGGAGCCAAGATTATTATCGGGGTCATGGTGGCTGCCATGGCGCTTTTCGGTGTGGAATCTTTGTTTGGTCTGTTCGGTGACGACCCGAATCAGGAAATCAGCGTGAATGGCGAGCCCATCATGCGCCAACAGATTGAATTGGAAGTTCAGCGTGCTATGCGTTCGGGCCAGGTCCCTCCTGAGCAAGAGCGTCAACTGCGCAATGACATAAGGGATGAACTGGTAACACAAACACTGCTTACCCAATACGCAGAAGAAGGCGGCTTGTACGTATCCGAAGATCAAGTCGACCAGCTCATTGTGGGGATTCCTGAATTCCAGGATGAAGACGGACGATTCTCGCCCGACATATTTCGCAACCGCCTATCAGGTGCTGGCTATACCCCTCTTTCATTTCGTGAGGAACTGGAAGTGGACGTTAAACGTCAACAGCTTCAGCAAGGCCTCGCGTTTAGTGACTTCACGCTGGATAACGAACGTCAGCGTCTGGCAGAACTTCAACGTCAACAGCGCAGTTTTCGTTACGTGATGTTGGATGAAGATGACCTCGAGGGGGATATCGAGATCAGCGACGATGAGCTTCAAACCTACTATGAAGCCAATGCTGATCGGTTTGAACGTCCCGAACAGGTGCGTCTTGAGTATGTTCTGGTCGACCGTCGAGAAATGGCAAATAACGTCGATGTGGATGAAGAGGCACTGCGAGAAGCCTGGCTAGAGCGGACCGAAGACGCAGATCGTCGCGTTTCGCACATCATGATTACATTCGGTGATGAGCGCAATCGCGATGAAGCTCAGCAGCGGGCGGATGAAGCGCTACAAGCCCTTGAAGACGGCGAGTCTTTCGCCGATACGGCACTCCGCTATTCTGATGATACGGCCAGTGCTGAAGAAGGCGGCGACCTCGGCACGATCAGCCCTGGCTTCTTTGGTGAAGCCTTTGATGAGGCGGCATTTTCTCTTGATGAGGGGGAAACGTCATCGGTTGTCGAAATGGACAACGCCTTGCATATCATTCAAGTCACCGACATTGAGCGTCCGGCGTTTGAGGACCAGCGGGATTCGCTGCGTGAAGATGTCGCGATGAACGAAGTGAATGATGCGTTTAACGATAAGGTTCAGCAGCTCATCGACGAGAGCTTTGCCGCCGATGACTTGCAAAGCGTCGCCGAAGACCTTTCGCTAACCCTTGAAGAAAGCGACTGGCTGTCCCGGAATGACCAGGGTAGTAGCGTTCTATTTGAGCCAGGCGTCATGGAGCAGGCCTTCAGTGACGACGTTCTGGAGGAAGGTTATAACAGCGAAGTGATCGAGCTCGATGAAGACCGTCGATTGGTCGTTCGCGTTGCTGACCATCGTGAGCAGACTCAGTTGCCGCTAAATGACGTGCGCGATGAGGTCGAGGCAGCGGTACGCGCCAAGCGGCAACAGGAGCGGCTTCAGTCGCAAGCCGAAGACATGGTGGCACGCCTGCAGGCAGGTGAGTCGATTGATAGGCAATGGCTGGAAGCCAACAATGTACGCCGCCAGGATGAAGTCACGGCTTCTCAACTGATCGTGCAAGCTGCTTTCCGGATGCCCCATCCCGATGACGGCGAAAGCACCTACCAAACGGCAGTTCTACCTACTGGCGTTGCGGTCCTTGCGCTTGACGAAGTCACGGCGGGTGATGTGGATGAAGAGCGCGAGCGGTTTGTCGCTCAAATGGCCCAGCAATTGCGCGCGCAGGCGATTATTCAGGGGCTTGTTGAAGACCTGCGTAGTGACGCCGAGATTGAGCGATGATACTTGGGCGTTAAGCACGTACCGTCAAAAAAGCCGATCCAAGGGATCGGCTTTTTTATAGTGGCCGCTAGGGAGACGGTGGGTCGTTAAGGGGGAACTGCCGCAGCCGAGGGGTAGTATGGTCTGTTTTCTCGACCACAATATCCCAACCGTGACTGGCATCCCAGTCGCCAAGCACGAAGCGTTTTGCAGGAACATCTTCCACGGTTAAATCGTGCACTTTGGGACGATGGGTATGGCCATGAATCATGGTTGTGACACCATGCTTTTCCATCAGCGCTACCACCTCATCGTGGGTAACATCCATGATGGCATCTGCCTTCTTGGCATTGGCATCTCCCGACTGCAGGCGTAGGCTGCTGGCCAATTCCAAGCGTTGATCCAGCGGCATGGCGAGTATCTGAGCTTGCCATTCAGTGTCCCGGGATTGTTGGCGAAATGCCATATACGCCTCATCCCGAGTGCACAGGCTATCGCCGTGCAAGATGACGGCAGGCGCGCCCTGGAGCTCGATTTGTTCGACCTCGGAAAGCAGTGTCGCCTGGCAGGCGTCAATAAAGCGTTGGCCCAGCAAGAAATCACGGTTGCCGTGAATAAAATATATCGCGGTTCCATCGCTGCTAAGCCGGTGTAATTGCTGAATGACCTCGCGAGCGACAGCGCCCAGTGGGTGAGGCGTATCGAGGAGATCATCACCGATCCAGGCGTCAAACAGATCGCCCAGAATGTACAGGGCATCCGCTCCTCTGGCGGTATGGGCTAAATAATCATAGAACCCCTGATTGATCTCAGGGGTATCATGACTTAAATGCATATCAGCAACTAGCAGGGTACGCATATAGCTCCCGGAGATTATTCTGCTTCCTTGAGATAGGCGCGCTCGATGATAACGTCCTCGGCGGGCACGTCGGCATGCATACCGCGACGCGTGGTGCTGACGTTTTTAATGGCGTTGACCACGTCCATACCGTCGACGACTTCACCAAAAACGGCGTAACCCCAACCCTGCAAATTCTTGCCGCTATGATTCAGAAAACTGTTATCACCGACATTAATGAAGAACTGAGCAGTAGCGGAGTGAGGGTCCTGGGTGCGTGCCATCGCCAGGGTCCCCAGGGTATTTTTCAGCCCGTTATCCGCTTCGTTTTCGATTGCATCACGGGTGGGTTTTTGATTGAAATCCTGGTCAAAGCCACCGCCCTGGACCATAAAGCCATCAATGACACGGTGAAAAAGGGTGCCATCGTAAAAACCATCGCGAACGTACTGCTCGAAGTTGGCGGCGGTGACGGGGGCTTTTTCGTGATTAAGCGCAATCGTGATGTCGCCGTGGTTCGTCTGTAATACGATCATAGATAAATTCCTGTTCAATAAAGGCGTTCGCCTTGGCGCTGTGCATCGGCGTCACGTTATAATACCGGTTTTGCTTGGCACCGCGAAGCGCTATACCGTTAGAGTAGGCAGACGACGCCAAGCATGCCATCCACCACGAGGTTATCAACACCACCATGACCAACGAGACCACCCCAGCGCCGAACTTCATTCGCAACCAAGTACGCGACGAAATCGAGGGCGGCCAGGTCACTAAGATTGTGACGCGCTTTCCCCCTGAGCCCAATGGCTTCCTGCACATCGGCCATGCAAAGTCGATCTGCCTGAACTTTGGGTTGGCGGAACAGATGGGTGGTGAGTGTCATTTACGCTTTGACGACACCAACCCTGCTAAAGAAGAGCAGGCCTATATTGACGCGATTAAAGAGGACGTCAGTTGGCTGGGCTTCCAGTGGGCAGGGGCGGTGCGTTTTGCTTCTGACTACTTCGACCAGCTATATGCCTGGGCGCAACACCTGATTCGTGAAGATAAAGCCTATGTTGATGACCTGACGCCTGACGAGATTCGCGAATACCGCGGTACGCTAACCGAGCCAGGCCAGCCGAGTCCTTACCGTGAGCGTAGCGCGGAGGAGAACCTTGATCTTCTCGAGCGCATGCGCCTGGGAGAGTTTGCTGAGGGTGAAAAGGTGCTGCGTGCCAAAATTGACATGGCATCGCCCAATATCAACCTGCGTGACCCGATCCTGTATCGAATCCGACATGCCAGCCACCATCAGACCGGCGATAAGTGGAAAATCTACCCGTCTTACGATTTTACCCATGGGCAGTCTGATGCCATCGAGGGGGTTACCCACTCGATCTGCACGTTGGAGTTCGAAGACCATCGGCCGCTTTACGAGTGGTTCTTGAATCATCTTCCGGTACCCACCAAACCCCGTCAGATCGAGTTTGCCCGATTGAACCTGAACTACACGCTGACCTCGAAGCGTAAGCTTAAAATGCTGGTGGACGAACAGATCGTCGACGGCTGGGATGACCCGCGTATGCCGACTATCTCTGGCATGCGTCGCCGCGGCTATACACCCGCCGCCATCCGCAAGTTCTGCGAGATGATTGGCGTTACCCGCGCAGATGGCGGCCTGGTGGATATCGCCATGCTGACCCACGCGATTCGTTCGGACCTTGAAGATAATGCGCCGCGTGCGATGTGTGTATTGAAGCCACTGAAAGTGGTGCTGACCAACGTGCCTCAAGATCACGAGGAAGTATATGAAGTGGCAGGCCACCCGGCGCGTGACGACATGCCAGTGCGGAAAGTGCCATTAACCCGTGAGGTCTACATCGACCAGAATGATTTCATGGAAGATGCGCCGAAAAAATTCTTCCGCCTGGCGCCGGGCAAGGAAGTCCGCCTGCGCAATAGCTATGTTATCTGCTGCGATGAGGTCATCAAGGATGACGCTGGGGAGGTAACCGAACTGCGCTGCTCGGTTGATTTTGACACCCTGGGCAAAAACCCCGAGGGTCGAAAAGTGAAAGGGGTCATCCATTGGGTCAGTGTCGACCATGGTATCCCGTTGGAAGTGCGTCTCTATGATAATTTGTTCATGGTGGAGCAGCCTGACCGGGACAAAGATGTCGACTTTCTGGACCATCTGAACCCCGAGTCACTGACGGTTTGCCACGCCATCGGCGAACCCAGCCTGGCGGATGCAGGACCTGAAGCGCGTTTCCAGTTCGAGCGTGTGGGTTATTTCTGTGCTGATCGGCATGTATCGACGCCAGACCATCTGGTGTTCAACCGTACTGTCGGGCTCAAGGACAGCTGGGCGAAAATCAAACAGAAAGGTTAAGGAATCGGCACATGCATATTTACAATACGCTGACACGTCGCAAAGAGCCTTTTACCCCGCTGGTGGCGGGCAAGGTGAGTATGTATGTCTGCGGCATGACGGTGTATGACTATTGCCACCTTGGCCATGCCCGCGTCATGGTGGCGTTCGATGTCATTACGCGCTACTTGCGGGAGCGAGGTTATGAAGTCAATTATGTGCGCAATATCACCGATATTGACGACAAGATCCTGAAGCGTGCCGATGAAAACAGCGAGACTATCTCGGCGCTGACCGAGCGCATGATTGCGGCGATGCACGAGGACGAGGCGCGCCTCAGTGTGTTGCCGCCCAGCCATGAACCCAGGGCAACCGGGCATGTCGACGATATTATCGCCATGATCCAGACGTTGATTGAAAAAGGCTTTGCCTATCCGGCCGACAACGGCGATGTGTATTACCGCGTTCGCCGTTTCGCTGACTATGGCAAGCTGAATAATCGCCAGTTGGATGACATGCGCGCAGGCGCCCGCGTTGACGTAGACGTTCATAAAGAGGACCCGCTGGATTTCGTGCTGTGGAAGGCGGCCAAACCCAGCGAGGCCAGTTGGCCATCTCCCTGGGGAGATGGCCGCCCCGGTTGGCATATTGAATGCTCGGCAATGTCGACCTGCTGCCTGGGCGACACTTTCGATATTCATGGAGGTGGCCCGGACCTGACCTTCCCTCACCACGAAAATGAAATCGCACAGTCTGAAGCGGCCACCGGCAAGACCTATGTGAATACCTGGATGCACGCGGGGGCCGTCCGTGTTGACCAGGAAAAGATGTCGAAGTCGCTGGGAAACTTCTTCACAATTCGTGAAGTGCTGTCTGAGCACGACCCCGAAGTGGTCCGTTTTCTGCTGGTCGCCAGCCACTATCGAAGTGCGATTAACTACTCACTGGATTCGCTTTCAGAAGCCAGAAAGTCATTGACGCGGTTTTATACGGCGTTGGAGGGCGTGCCAGTTGATGCCGCCGCCGCGAGCGATGATCCGGCGGTTGCCCACTATCGCGAGCGTTTTACCACAGCCATGGACGATGACTTCAATACCCCCGAAGCGTTGGCGGTCTTGTTTGACCTGGCGCGTGATGTCAACCGTGCTAAATCCGATGCACCTGAAAAAGCCCTGGGTCTGGCCGTTGAATTGAAACAGCTGGGCGGCGTGCTGGGGCTTCTCCAGCAATCACCAGAGGCGTTTCTCAAAGGCTCGCAGCAAGACAATCTCGCGCTGAGTGAGTCGGCCATCAACGAAAAGATTGCCCAGCGTCAGGCTGCCAAAGCCAACAAGGATTTTGCTCAAGCCGACGCCATCCGCGACGAACTGGCGGCGCTGGGGATTATTCTTAAAGATTCCCGAGAAGGCACCACCTGGGTCGTCGAGTCTGCTTCTTAAGCAGGGCCAAGCGATGGTTTAGATAGCGCTGTGGATTCGAAGGGCGTCTGACTTCAACGCACGAGGGGCATATACTCCTACCAAACTCTGCCAAAAGGATGATGACAATGCGTTTTGCGACTAAATCGGCCATCGCCATCGGATGTGTCAGCCTGTTACCGCTATCATCGGTTAATGCCAATGACCCTGTGGTAGTCTCGTCAAAAATCGACACGGAAGGGTCGGTGCTGGGTGAACTGATCATACAGACGCTGGAGCGTAACGATATCCCCACTGAAGACCGCCTGCAGTTGGGCGGCACCAGTGTTGTACGTAGCGCCCTGCAAGCGGGGGAAATCGACCTTTATCCCGAGTACACCGGCAACGGCGCCTTTTTCTTCGATATGGGCGGCAGCGATGTATGGAACGACCCGGAAAAGGCGTATGAAACTGTCCGTGAGCTCGATGCCGAACAGGGACTGGTGTGGCTAAGTCCGGCGAGTGCCAACAATACCTGGGCCATGAGTGTGCGAAAGGACGTCGCAGAGGCGAATGGCCTGGAAACGCTCGATGACCTGGCGGCTTATCTGGACGAAGGGGGCGAGTTCAAGTTTGCGGCAAGCGCCGAATTTGTTGAATCCGAGCAGGCTCTTCCCGCTTTTCAGCAAGCCTATGGGTTTGAACTCAGCGAAGACCAACTGCTGGTGCTTTCTGGCGGTAACACGGCGGCCACCATGCGGGCAGCCGCCGAGCAGACCAGTGGCGTCAATGCCGCGATGACATACGGTACCGACGGCGGTTTGAATGCGCTGGGGCTCGTGGTGCTTGAAGATTCAAGGGGTGTTCAACCCATTTATCAACCCGCCCCGGTCGTACGCGAAAGCGTATTGGAAGCGTATCCTGATATCGCTCCGTTGCTTGAGAACGTATTCAGCACGCTGGATCTTGAAACGCTGCAAAAACTCAACGCTGACGTGGCAGTGAACGGCATGTCACCCGGTAATGTCGCAGGCGATTACCTCGATAGCCTGGATAACGACTGATAATGGCGTTGCTGGATGCTTTGCCAAGTCCGCGTATGTCTTGGCGACAGTGGCGGCCCAATAGTGTTCTCGTCGTTCTCCTCAGCGTCCTATTGGTGGCCGTTTGGCTGTTCGATGTCGTCAGCGTCTCCCCCAACCGGATCGTCAGCGGCCAGGGAGCTGGTCTGGTTGAAGCCGTGGGCTGGTTGGGGGCATTGCTGGTCAGCGGTGTCATTCTCACCCTGGTGCTGCTGTCTCTCCAGCCTAGTCGACAGAACTATCAGGTTGCCCTGGTAGGTGTCTGTCTATTACTTCTCCTGATGCCGTTTGGTTTGATGGTGGCCAGCGACCGGCTGGTCAGTAGCGATGCGCCACCAGCTCGACTGAATATGGGGATGGCCTATTGGCTGATGCTATCTCTATTATTCCTGTGCTGGATCGAGCTGCGCTTGCGTTTAACGCTGCCACGGCGTTGGACTGTCCTGATGCTTCTGGGCGTCGCGATCGTCTGGTGGCTGTGTGCCATGTGGGCGCTTGAGGCGTTGGCGTTGGGGCAGGAGTTTCGCGCTCGGGACGATGAATTCTGGCGCGCCTTGCGACAACATATATCGCTGGTGAGTGTCGCCGTGGCTATCAGTATTGGATTGGGTCTATCCCTTGCCATGCTGATGCGCCGCTATGCAAACTTTCAGAAAGTCGCCTTTGGGGTGCTCAATTTCCTGCAGACCATTCCGAGTATCGCCCTGTTCGGTTTAATGCTGGGCCCCCTTGCTTGGCTGGCGGCTCAGTGGCCGCTGTTGTCTCAACTGGGAGTCAGTGGTATTGGCTGGGCACCCGCTTTGCTGGCGCTGGTCGCTTACAGTCTACTGCCGATGGTGCGAAACACCTACATTGCCCTTGAGCAAGTCAGTCCTGAAACATTGGAAGCGGCACGCGGGATGGGGATGCGCAATAGCCAGCGCTTCTGGCAGGTACGTTTGCCACTGGCCTTGCCGGTGCTGATTGAGGGTATAAGAATCACATCGGTCCAAGCTATTGGCCTTACGGCGGTTGCTGCCTTGATTGGCGCGGGCGGTCTGGGGGCTTTTATTTTTCAGGGATTGGGGCAGGCAGCGATGGATATGGTGTTACTGGGCGCATTGCCCATTCTGATACTGGCGCTCATAGCAGACGCCGGACTGGGGGCCTTGTCTGATATCCTCCGGCCGAAAAATACCGTGCCGCCTGGAGAAGCCCAATGATCGAACTCGCCCACGTTTCCAAACGTTTTGGCGACGCTGTCGCAGTGGATGACATTTCGCTGCACATCCCAAAAGGCAAGTTTTGTGCGCTTGTGGGTACGTCGGGCTGTGGTAAATCAACCACTTTACGGATGATTAACCGTCTGATCGAGCACAGCGAGGGTGACATCATATTGGATGGTCAACCGATTGCCGCCTATGACCCGGTCAAGTTGCGGCGTCGCATCGGCTATGTGATTCAGCACACAGGATTATTTCCCCACTGGACGGTGGCTCGCAATATTGGCCTCGTTCCACGCCTGCTTAAATGGTCCGCCGCAGAGGTTCAGGCAAAAGTTGACGAGCTGATGAACCTGCTGGGTTTGCCGAAAGATGAATTCGCCCATAAATACCCTCATCAGCTGTCGGGCGGGCAGGCGCAGCGTGTCGGGGTGGCGCGGGCGCTGGCTGCTGACCCTGATATTTTGCTGATGGATGAACCCTTTGGCGCACTGGATCCGATTACCCGTGAAAAGCTTCAGGATGAACTTGCCAGGCTCCAGGCAAAGATGCATAAAACGGTGGTGTTTGTTACCCATGACATGGATGAAGCGCTAAAGCTGGCGGATCATCTGGTCGTGATGCGTGAAGGCCATATTGTTCAGCAGGGCACGCCACTGGCACTGCTTCAGCATCCGCAGGATCCGTTTGTGGAATCGTTGCTCGGCGGACTTGAGCGCGGGCTGAAGCAGGCGGCATTGACCCGGGTAAAGGACCATATGGCCCCGATGGGACCAACATTACCTGCTCAATCGAGAATTCCCGCGGCGTTTTCCCTGCGCCAGGGGCTTTCCATGATGCTGCGTGACCATACGGATCGCCTTACCGTCGTGGACCAACACGACGTGCCGGTAGGCGAGCTCACACTGCGCAAAATCGTCAAGGAAGCCCAACCGGAACAAGGAAAAGTGCGTGAGTCATAATGCCTTGGGCCGTTCGCTGACGGCGCGCGGCGCTAACCCGGTGATGTGGCCGGCTATCTGGCTGGTGCTTTTAATGGTGTGTGTCTGGGGATTTCCTTACGCTGACGGTGTGCTACGCGTGATAGAGCCGGATGCCCGTCAGGTTGTCTATCAACGCGCCAGCTTAGCGTCGCTGTTGGTGCAGCACCTCCTTGTGGTCAGCGCGGCCGCCGTGATTACCACGGCGAGTGGCGTGTTGGCGGCGATTGTCGTGACAAGGGAATGGGGACGTAATTTTTTACCTCTGGTGGCGCAAGTCGCCTCACTGGGTCAGACCTTTCCACCGGTTGCCGTGCTGGCGCTGGCGGTACCGGCATTAGGTTTTGGCACACTGCCGATCATTGTTGCGCTGGTGCTGTATGGCGCGCTACCCATCGTTCGAAATACACTAGGCGGCATACAGGGCGTTGATAAAGAGGTTAAAAGCGCCTCCGCCGCGATGGGCATGACGGGCTGGCAAACCCTTTGTCAGGTGGAGTTGCCCCTGGCGGCCCCAGTCATACTGGCCGGCATTCGGACCTCCATCACCATCAATATCTCGACCGCCGCGATCGGCGCCACCGTCGGTGCGAGCAATCTGGGTGACCCCATCATTGCCGGTATTGTGAACGGAAACATGGCTTATATCATTCAGGGGGCGCTGACCATCGCGTTGCTGGCGTTGACCGTCGATAGCCTGTTCGAGCGTCTTCAGGAACGGCTACGTTCGCGCTTTTATACCTCTTAAGTCGAATCCCTAAAGTGTCTCAGCTGCGTTACTGTCGCAGGTGTTGCGTTGACCAATGTCAGATAAATCCACTGGCATAAAAGGTCATCACCGACAACACTGCCCTCAAAAGGGGTACGACAAGGACAATAATGATGACACAGCATGCACACCAGCCTGTCTTCCTGACAGGCGATGAATTTTCGATTCCCACCTTCAGTTTGCTGAGCCCCGAGGGCGAACTCTACAGCGAAGCTGATGCCCCGACGCTTGAAAAAGACCATGCCCGGCGCATTTATCATGCGATGCTGGCAACGCGTATTCTCGATGAGCGTATGTTGGCGGCCCAGCGTCAGGGACGGCTGTCTTTCTACATGCAATGCACCGGCGAAGAAGCCGCCGTGGTAGGCGCCACTGCGGCGCTCGACGATGCCGACATGATCATGGCGCAGTATCGCGAGCAGGGTGCCTTGATGTACCGCGGGTTTTCCATTGATGAATTCATGAATCAGCTATTCGGCAACGAGCTGGACTATGGCAAAGGCCGCCAGATGCCGATTCACTATGGGTCGCGAAAGCTCCACTACATGACCATTTCCTCGCCGCTTGCTACCCAGATTCCCCAGGCGACAGGCTATGCCTATGGTCAGAAAATGGCGGGCGATGGGCACTGTACCCTAACGTTCTTTGGTGAAGGGGCGGCTTCTGAAGGCGACTTTCATGCGGCGCTGAATATGGCCTCGGTCCACCAGGTCCCGGTGATCTTTTTCTGCCGCAACAATGGCTACGCGATTTCGACGCCGGCGGTAGAGCAGTTTGCAGCCGACGGTATCGCCCCCCGGGCTTTTGGTTATCACATGCATGTGATCCGTGTGGATGGCAACGACATACTGGCGGTCTATGAAGCCACGCGACAGGCTCGTGAAATCGCCGTTGAACGCAATCAACCCGTGCTGATAGAAGCGATGACGTATCGGCTGGCCGCGCATTCCTCTTCCGATGACCCGTCGGGTTATCGTTCCAAAAATGAGGAAGAGGCCTGGCGTATCAAAGACCCACTGTTGCGCATGCAGAAGTGGCTGTTGGCCAAAGGCTGGTGGAGCGAAGACGAAGAGGCCAGCGAGCAGGAACGTCTGCGTCGTGAAGTGTTGGACACCATGAAGCGCGCCGAAAAGCGCTCGCCTCCGCCCCTGGACTCCCTGATCAGCGATGTCTATGCGGATGTCACCCCGGCGTTGCAGCAGCAGTTCGACCAGCTCAAGCAGCATATCCGCCGCTACCCGGAGGCTTACCCGCGTGGGGCCAAGTCATTGGATCTGAGTGTGAGCACCGATGCCGACTCCCAGGGGGGCGAATAAAATGCCGACAATGAATATGCTTCAGGCAATTAATAACGCCCTCGACATTGCCATGGCGGAAGACGAAAAAGTCATCTGTTTTGGTGAAGATGTGGGGATTTTTGGCGGCGTCTTTCGTGCCACCAGCCACCTGCAGGAAAAATATGGCAAGGCCCGCTGTTTTAATACCCCTTTGGTAGAGCAGGGTATCATTGGCTTTGCCAATGGCTTGGCTGCTCAGGGATCGGTTCCAGTCGCTGAAATTCAGTTTGCCGATTATATTTTTCCCGCCTTCGATCAAATCGTTAACGAAACCGCCAAATTCCGCTATCGCTCGGGCGATTTGTTTAACGTCGGCGGCCTGACCATTCGGACGCCTTACGGCGGTGGGATTTCCGGTGGCCTTTATCACTCACAATCCCCCGAGGCCTACTTCACCCATACACCTGGGTTAAAGGTTGTGGTGCCCCGCAACCCCTATCAGGCCAAGGGGCTACTACTGGCGTCCATTCGTGACCCGGATCCGGTGCTGTTTCTAGAACCCAAGCGGCTTTACCGCGCGTCAGTCGGCGAGGTACCGGAAGACGATTACCAGCTTCCCATCGGCGAGGCCGAGATCACCAAGGAAGGCAGCGATATTACCCTGGTCGGTTGGGGCGCGCAGATGGAAGTGATTGGCAAAGCGGTGGAGTTGGCAGAGGAGCAGGGCATTAACTGCGAAGTCATCGACCTGCGCTCGCTATTGCCCTGGGATGCAGATACGGTCGCCGAGTCCGTTCTCAAGACAGGTCGGTTAGTGGTCAGCCATGAAGCGCCGTTGACCGGTGGTTTCGCCGGTGAAATTGCCGCGACGATTCAGGCGCGTTGTTTTCTCTACCTGGAATCGCCCATTGCACGGGTGACCGGGCTGGATACGCCTTTCCCGCTGGTGCTGGAAAAAGAGTATCTACCCGACCACCTGAAAATCTTTGAAGCGATTCGTGAAAGCGTTAATTTTTGACGCCAGAGGAGAACAACAATGAGCGATTTTATGTTGCCGGATATCGGCGAAGGTATCGTCGAGTGTGAAGTGGTCGAATGGCGCGTCGCTGAAGGCGACCGGATTGAAGAAGATCAGCCTATTGTCGAGGTCATGACCGACAAGGCGCTGGTGGAAATCACCGCCCATGAGGCAGGCGTGGTCACTAAACTGTATGTCGATCAGGGGCAAATTGCCAAGGTCCATGCCCCCCTTTATGCCTACCAGGCTGAGGGTGAAGATGCTGATGAGGCAAAGGTATTGAATGATAGCTCAGAAGCGTCGTCGTCCAGTCAGCCCCCGGCTGCTGAAAAACAGGCGGAAACTCAGCCGTCACCCTCAACCCCATCGGTTGTTACTCAGGGGAAAGTGCCTGCCAGCCCCGCCGTCAGACGACTGGTCAGAGAGCATCAGTTGCAGCTCACGGATATCGCGGGAAGCGGCAAAGACGGCCGAGTCCTCAAAGAAGACGTCCTGGCGCATCTTGATCAACCTGCAGAGACCGTTTCGATGGCTTCTTCATCACGAGGGAGTGGTGAAGTGAGCCGGGTCGAGCCACTGCGTGGTATGCGGGCGATGATGGCCAAGCGCATGGTGGAATCGGCCAGCACGATTCCGCATTTTCATTACGGTGAGGAAATCGACGCGACGCAGCTTCTCGCCATGCGGGAACGCTTGAAACCGGTAGCAGAAGCCCAGGGGGAGCGCTTGACGCTGATGTCTTTCTTCATGAAAGCGATGGCATTGGCGATTGCCCAAACACCGATTATCAATGCCCAGCTCAATCAAGCAGGCGACGAGCTGCGCTACTACTCTCATTGCAATATCGGCATGGCCGTGGACAGCAAGGCTGGCTTGCTGGTGCCCAATGTCAAAGGTGTCGAGCGATTGACGCTCCTGGAGATTGCCAGGGAAGTTGGTCGTTTAACCCATGCGGCCAGAGAAGGGCGGGTTGATCAGGCGGATCTCAAGGGTGGCACCATCAGCATTTCCAACATTGGGGCGCTGGGCGGCACCTACGCGGCGCCGATCATTAATGCCCCGGAAGCCGCCATCGTGGCGATTGGCAAAACCCAGTGGCTGCCGCGTTTTGATGATCAGGGCGAGGTCCAGCGGCGTGCGATCATGACGATTACCTGGGCGGGGGATCACCGTTTTATCGACGGCGGTACGATCGCGCGCTTCTGTAATACCTGGAAGGGCTTTCTGGAAGCCCCAGATAGCATGTTGTTGCATCTGGGATAACGCAGGCACCCCATGGCTCAGGCACCCCTTCAGCAGTTTTATATACCCGAGGAGCAGTCGGTATACCTGCTGAGCCACCACGATGCCCGCAAGCTCAAGGACTGGGTGGCGCTGTGCCAGGAGCAGCTCTCCCAGTTGGGCTACCGGGACATCGAACTGATCGGTAAGGGTGCCTACGGTTTCGTTTTTGCCGGTAGTGCGCCGATCCAGGGAGCGACGGCGCACTACGTTTTCAAGTTCTCGCGCATTACCCTGCCTATTCACCTCCAGGAACGCCTCGAAGAAGAGGCGTTCATGCTGGAGCAGGTGTCGCACCCGCTCATTCCCAGGTTGATTACCTACCAGCGCGCGCGGGGGCAATCGATTCTGGTCATGGAGCGCGCGCCCGGCTTGAATCTTGAACAGGTATCGCTCAAGGAGGGGCGCCTGTCACCCCGTCTGATCGTCCGCATCGCCGCTCAGTTAGCCGATATCCTCATGGCGTTACGCAGAGAGTCCGGACCCAAGGCGCGACCTGTCGTCCACGGTGATATCAAACCCTCCAATCTGGTCTTTGACCCGACTGACGAGTCCATCGCCTTGATCGATTGGGGCTCATCCGTCTTTGCCCAGCTCGATGCCCAATTGCAGTTCGTTGGTGCCAATGTGATGGAGTTGATGTCGGATAACCTGCAACAGACCAATGCGCGACTGGGCGATGTCTATTTTATCGGCGAGGAACAGCTCAATGGAGCACTTTCGTCGCCACGCTTTGACGAGCAGGGCGTGGCGGGCACCTTGTATGCCTTGGCGTCTGCCCAGTCGTGCCGCTTTGGTCATCGCGCGATTCCTGCCAGTTCGCTGGGGCTTCCCATGGAGTTTGCCCGAACGCTGGACGCTATGCTCGACCCAGATCCTCAAATACGCCGCAAAGCGGGTGACTATTTTTTGCGCGCCATGCCCCGGATGGCCCGCGTGGTGATGCTGGACCTGCCGGGTAGCGTTCAATCACCGCTGGTACCGGTATGGGGGCGTCCGGCTGAACAGGAAATTGACACCGTGGTGTACAGTTCTCGCAAGGCGTTTCTGCGTGAAGCCAATGCCCCTGAAACCCTCAACGACGTTAACGATGTGCAGCTGGATCGCTATTACAAACAGTTCATGCAGGGGATGGGAGAAACTGAAAAAGCCTTTCTGGCCTCGGTGAGCCGTCTGGGCAAGTACCCGGTTGTAGGCGGTCTGGCGGTACGCTGGGAGCGCGACGGGGTCTATATCGATTCGTCGTTGAACCTGCACGACCCGGCATTGAAGCCTGCGTTTATCGAAGCGGTCAATAACATGGTGCACCTGGCGCGGGCGATCCATCGCCAAGGGGTATTCAAGAGCTGTCTGTTTAACG
This sequence comes from Halomonas sp. A40-4, assembly GCF_015767635.1. Lineage (GTDB taxonomy): Bacteria > Pseudomonadota > Gammaproteobacteria > Pseudomonadales > Halomonadaceae > Vreelandella > Vreelandella janggokensis. The sequence goes on from NZ_CP065230.1 coordinate 1,875,142, forward strand.
CCCGTCAAACGTTGCATCTGGAGCGGGGTTCAGCGTCAGAGGCTTTTGATTGCGAACCCGGCATGGCGATCAGCTATGAAATGAGCGCCGTTCCGGAACTTGAGGACCGTACTCGTCAGCATAGCTACTTCGAGGATGGTCCCGATCCCGAAGAGCTATTAGCATTGCCAGAATCGATCATGCAGGTGCTCAAACAGCTTAACGAGATTCATCACACCGGCATGATCATTTTTGAAGCGCTGCCCAAGCACCTCAAGATTCACAGCTACTATCGTCTTCTCGACCCTTCCAGGGAGGGCGAATTTCGTGCGTTGCTGGTGAAAATGCTCGCATCAGTCAGCCAAATTGAAGGTCTGGGGGTCTCTGGATTCATGAAAATGCCTTACAAAGATACCCGCTACTTTACGCACCTTGAAAGCCAGCCCGAACGATACTACCCGCGTGACCCCCGGGACTATATCAGGAAACATGGCCAATAAAGGCAGACCATTTTTGCAGGTGTTACCGGGAGAATTCCCGCCATGCCGCGTAAGTACTGAGAAAGACGCGACCGGTGAGCGCCTCAAGAAAGTCACTTTTCTTGAGCTGATCCATCACAGGGCCTTTTACCTCTGAAAGGTGCAGTTTGACACTTGCGTCCTTGAGGCGGGCATTGATGGCGTCGAGGCTTTCCAGTGCTGATGCATCAATCAGGTTAACGGCTGAGCAAATCAATACCACGTGTTCCAGTTCGGGACGGCTGGCCACCAGGTTATACAGCGTATCTTCCAGATAGCGCGCATTGGCGAAGTACAGGCTTTCATCAATTCGCAGTAGTGCGACACGGCTGACAGTCTCGACATCGTGACGGGTAATGTTACGGAAGTGTTCGGTGCCAGGAACGCGCCCGACAAGCGCGCTGTGCGGGCGACTGGTACGATATAGATAAAGTGCAATGGAAAGGGTCACGCCCCCCAGAATACCCGCCTCGATTCCCTCGACAAGCGTCAGGATGATGGTAAGCGCCATGGCTGAGAAATCACTGCGGGAATAGCGCCACGTCTGGCGCAGCATGGGGATATCTACCAGGGTCAGGATAGACACGGTAATCGTCGCTGCCAGGGTGGCAATTGGCAGGTAGTAAAGCCATCCCGTAAACGCCATCGTCACCAGCGCAATGCCCAGCGCGGCAAAAGCACCGGCAGCTGGCGTCTGAGCGCCCGCATCAAAGTTAATCACCGTGCGTGACAGGCCGCCGGTCACCGGCATGCCATGGGTAACGGCCGCGGCCAGGTTGGTTGCGCCCAGGCCAATCAATTCCTGATTGGGGGAAATGCGCTGGCGCCGTTTGGCCGCCAGCATCTGCCCCATCGACACCGACTCGACAAAACCGACCAGGCTGATGAGCAAGGCCGGAATGAATAGCGCTTTCCATAACGAGGCATCAGCCCACGGCAGGCTGAAAGCGGGAAGCCCAGACGGCACGTCGCCGACGACATTGACGCCCTGATCAGCAAGCCCCCAGTACCAGGTGGCAAGGGTGGTAGCAACCACGGCGATCACCGGCCCTGCCTTGGCGACCAGGTCGGCAGCACTATTGGGTAGCCCCAGGCGCTTGAGTGTCGATTTCCCATGTCGACGAAGCCATACCAAAAACACCAGTGTGCCAAGCCCCAAAAGGCAGGTGGGCACGTTGAGGGCATCCAAGTTGGGGATGAGCGTCATCAAACGCTCCACCAGAGTGAAACCGCTGCTTTCGATCCCCAACAGACTGCCAAGCTGACTGACCGCAATCAGAATACCTGAGGCCGTTAGAAAACCTGAAATGACCGGGTGGCTCAAGAAATTGCTAAAAAAGCCCATTTTCAGCAGCCCCATGGCGACCAGCATGCCCCCCGAAAGCATCGACAGCACCAAGGCGGCTTCCAGGTAGGCATCAGATCCTGGAGAGGCAACCGATGAAAGGGCAGCCCCGGTCATTAGCGCAATAATCGCCACAGGGCCCACAGCCAGGGTACGGCTGGTACCAAACAGGGTATATACCAGCTGCGGTAAAATACTGGCGTAAAGGCCCACCACGGCCGGAAGTCCTGCGAGAAGGGCATAGGCAAGCGACTGCGGTATGACCATGACGGTGACAATCAAGCCGGCAAGTAAATCTGCTCCCAGTAACCGCTTATGGTAGTAAGGCAGCCAGGACAGAATGGGCAAGTAGCGCTTTAGCATGGGCTCCCGGGGCGATCCGCCTCAATTCTTCGGATTGATAAGCTGTGTCAGAGCTTAACGCGAATGTAGGTCATTATATTAACAAGTTATAAGTCAAATTACGGCACCCTGCGGTAATTTCATCTTCAGAGGGGCGTCCTTCCCCCAAAGTGTTACTTATTTAATCCTCATTAATTAGTAAGCTTACGATAAGTCTAATGGAAGACTTAGGGCCTCATTACCACTTTAATAACAAGAGAACTGACTATGCGTGTCATTCAATGGGCGGTTCCCATCGTGCTCTTGGCACTGGCGGGTTGGCTAGTGTCTTTCAGTACATTTGGGGGATATGTAGCGGTGGGGTTGGCGGCTCTTGCGGGGGGGCTGAGTGTTTTGATGGCCTGGGGAGCGCTATACCAGGCAGATCAGCAGTCGTTGGAGAGCAGGCGACCTGTCAATCGGTTAATGGCCGATTATGCGTCGCTACGCGCCATGGCGTTTAGGTTAATGAAGCGCGCCAGCAGCACCGCGATCGCCTCGGCAGAAGTTTCACACTACGCAGATTTGATGGATCAGCGTCTCACTAAACAGGAAAGAATGGCTCGGGAGTCGTCAGCCAGCATGGGGGCTATCAATACGGCTATCATGCAGGTCAGTGCCAGCGCCTCTCAGGTTGCCACGCTCGCTGAAAGCGCCCGCGAAGCCAGTCATCACAATCAGGAAGCACTCACCGATATCATCCAGGAAATGAGCGATGTGTCCGAACAGTCCCAGCAAGCGCTGGAAATGCTGACCGCGCTTAACGACAAGATCGAGCGTGTGCGCAACGTCACCTCAATGATTGAAGACATTGCCGAACAAACGCATCTGTTATCGCTCAATGCCTCCATTGAGGCCGCACGGGCAGGCGAGCACGGACGAGGGTTTGCTGTCGTGGCCGGCGAGGTTCGCAACCTGGCACACAAGACCTCCACGGCGACCCAAAGCGTGGATGAGCTCGTCAAGGATATGCATCTGAGCGGGCAAAACGTGGTGTCATCGATGGGTAGCCTGATGAGTCGAATCAGCCACCGGTCCGCTGACATGCAGCACGTCGGTACCAGTCTGGGCACCATTACCCAAGAATTTGATCAAGTGCAAAGTGAAATCAGCAGCGTTGCGGACGCCATCGATAATACCCGTCAGCATAGCCAGACCGTGGCCGATACTTTGCACGAGCTGGAAGCAGACGTTGATGAAGGCAACCGCGACATGCACGACCTGGCGAATCAGGCCCGTGCGCTGATGGAAGCGGCAGAAGGTGTTGATGGCGAGCTGGCGCAACAGCGGCTCAACGGTCGTCATCAACAAGTTTTTCATGCGGCGCGGAAAGCCGCCGACCGGTTGGGCAAACTGTTTGAGAACGCCCTCAAACGCGGCGAATTAAGCGAAGCGGCGTTGTTCCAGCCCAGCTATCAGCAGATCCCCGATACTCGGCCACCGCTGTATCGAACGTCGTTCGATGACTTTACCGATAAATATCTGCCCGATATCCAGGAACCGTTACTTACCCAACTTGAGTTGAGCTACGCGATTACCTGCGATAAGAAAGGCTATGTGCCCACCCACAATCAAGCCGTGAGCCGTGCGCCCACTGGCGACTTTGAACACGACTTAAAATTCTGTCGCAGCAAGCGTATCTTCGACGACCCGACGGGGCGCCGCTGTGGTGCACACGAAAAGCCACTGCTACTCCAAACCTATAAGCGTGATACGGGCGAGATCATGCATGACCTGTCAGTACCCATCTATATCAATGGCCGACACTGGGGTGGTTTCCGTATCGGCTATCAGCCAGAGCGCGAACCGGTTTCTCAGGCTCTGGACCATCAAGACGATGTGCCCGCGCTACCTGGCCGACAGCTGGCCGGGACGTGATTGCCAGGCAGACCAAGAGTAAAGTGCCAGCCCTGTCCAGATCATGATAAACGTCACCAACTGGATAGGGCTGAGAGGTTCTCCAAAAACAGCCAGGGCGATTAAAAACTGGATACTGGGGTTGATGTACATCAGAAACCCAAGCGTCGCGAGGCGCAAACGCCTCGCAGCGCCCGCAAAAGCCATGAGCGGGAGGGCCGTAATGACCCCGCTGGCGATCAACAGGGCCGTTGTCTGGGTGTCGCCTAAAAAGTGGGATGTTCCTTTCCAGCTAAAGCCTGCCAATGCGATCAGCGCAACAGGGAATAGCAACAACGTCTCAACAAAAAGCCCCGACAGGCCATCAAGCGGGACCTGTTTGCGAAACAGGCCATAACTTCCAAAGCTCAGTGCCAGCAGTAGACTGATCCATGGCAATTCCCCCAACATGAAAAACTGAATGGCGATCGCCAGGCTGGCCAACCCCAGTGCCACCAGTTGCAACCGTGCCATCACTTCACGCAGTACCAGCATGCCCAGCGCCACATTGACCAGCGGGGTTAAAAAATAACCTAAACTGGCCTGTAATACTTGGCGGGTTTCAACCGCGTAGATGTACATTCCCCAATTGAACCCAATCAGCAAGGCGCAGGCGAGAACACGGCCGAGACGCCTGGGCTCCACCAGGGCGGCGACAACCGGCGGCCAGCGGCGTAGGAGGGTAATAAGGCCCACCAGGAAAAGACATGACCACAAAATGCGGTGAACCAGTATCTCGACCGCCGGTACGCCATCAAACAGCGCAAAAAAAAGCGGGAAGCATCCCCACATGGTATAGGCCGTCAAACCAAAGGTGACCCCTTTGACGGCTTCGGGATCGCGTGGTGGAGTGGGATGCATAGCAGCCTCATTATTTAAAAATGCTAATCTAACACAAACGCGACAACATGAACGGCGTAAAGGAGTGATTCGATGAGCCAACTCAGAACCAGCCTGGTGCAGTGCGATCTGCGCTGGGAAAACCCGGAAGCCAACCACACCCACCTTGAGAAGCTGCTGGGTGATCTAGATAACAGGGAAACTGATCTGATCGTATTGCCCGAAATGTTTGCCACCGGGTTTACGATGAACTCCCGTGAGATGGCACAGCCCATGGACGAAAGCCAAAGTGTTGCCTGGATGAAGCATCAGGCCCGGTCACGTCAGTGCGTCATGACCGGGAGTGTGGCCATCCAGCATGAGGGTGAGTTCTACAACCGGCTGATCTGGGCCATGCCGGATGGGGAACTGACCTATTACGACAAGCGACACCTGTTTCGCATGGCCGGTGAACATGAGCGTTATGACATGGGGGAGCGTCGTGAAATTGTCGAATTGAACGGTTTCAAAATACTGCTCACGGTCTGCTACGACTTGAGATTTCCGGTTTGGCTGCGCCAGCAACCGGCACAAGGCGAACATTTCGAGTATGATGCGCTGCTGTGCGTGGCCAACTGGCCCGCACCTCGCCGTCAACCCTGGCGCACCTTGCTTCAGGCCCGGGCGATTGAAAACCTGACCTACGTGATTGGCGTCAATCGCGTGGGCGAAGATGCCAAAGGCCTGGCGTACAGCGGCGACTCCATGCTGGTTGATTTCAAAGGCGAGCCACTTATCGACCATTCAGCGCATACGCCGTTTGTGGAAACGGGATGCCTCAATAAAACGGATCTAGATGCTTTTCGAGAAAAATTTCCTGCCTGGCAAGACGCCGATCGATTTTCATTACTCCCAGGAGTCGGCCAATAATGCGTCTTGATCGCTTTTTAAGTGAAACGACCCCGTTAACGCGCAGCCTGGCTAAGCGCGCGCTAAAAAACGGTGAGGTTACCTTGAACGGCGAGCCGATCAAGCAGGCAGCAACGCATATTGATACGCAAGAAGACGTGGTGCTGCTTAACGGCGCGCGTCTGGCGCTGGTAGGGCTACGCTATATCATGCTGAACAAGCCTGCCGATGTGGAGTGCACCGCCAGGCGAGGGCTTTACCCCAGGGTCATCGACCTGATTGACCTTCCCAAGGCGGAGCGATTACAACCGGTCGGTCGTCTTGATGTCGATACTACGGGTCTATTGCTGCTTACCGACGATGGCCAGTGGTCGCATCGTGTGACGTCACCGCGCCATCGCTGCGCCAAGGTGTATGTGGCTGAGCTTGCTGAGCCCATGGAAGGTGATATGGCCGAGTGGGCCATCAACCAGGTGGCAGAAGGCATCATGCTCGATGGTGAAGAAACGCCGACCCAGCCAGCAACGCTGCGTTTTATATCACCGCGCCAGGCCGAGTTGACCATCACGGAAGGCCGCTATCATCAGGTCAAGCGCATGTTTGTAGCGTTAGGCAATCACGTAGATGCGCTGCATCGACGTTCCATTGGCGATATTGAGCTGACTGATGCCCTTGCGCCAGGCGAATGGCGTGAACTGACCCCGGAAGAAATCGCCAGCTTTTAATTGCCCACGAACGCCCTGAGCTTACGCACACCGATATGGCTCAGGCGCGTTTCATTTTACTATCATTTTATACCGTTATCTTTTTTGCCTGGTCTTTGGGCAGACTCGAGATATTCTTGAACAGGCAGCAAATCAGCCCACGAAATCTTTCAGATACGCCGCCGCTATAAGCGATTGGGTATAAGGATGCTGGGGAGAGGCCAGTACATCCAGACAGGATCCTTGCTCGACGACGTCGCCATCTTTCAGCACCATGATGCGATGTGCCATCGCGCGCACCACGGCGAGGTCATGGCTGATAAACAGATAGCTGAGCTGGCGCCGTGCCTGGAGGTCCCTCAGCAGTGTCACCAGCTGCTTTTGAACGGTGCGGTCCAGTGCTGACGTCGGTTCATCCAGCACCAGCAGCTCAGGCTCCAGGATAATGGCTCGCGCGACGGCGATCCGCTGGCGCTGACCACCGGAAAATTCATGCGGGTACCGCGCTGCACAGCTTTCCGGCAGGCCAACTTCTCTCAGCGTTTGATGGACGCGCTCGGTGACTTCCGCATCAGACAGGTGCGGGTAGTGAAACCGCAAACCTTCGCTGACGATATCGAATACCGGCATACGCGGCGACAGTGCGCCATAGGGATCCTGGAAAACCATCTGTAGCCGGTGCCGCTGACGGCGCAAGTCGTTACCCGTCAGCTTGCTCAAGGGGGCATCACCCAGGGTGATATCGCCCTGGCTGGTCACCATCCGCATGATAGCGGAGGCGAGGGTGGTTTTGCCCGAACCTGACTCACCCACAATACCCAAGGTTTCGCCTGGTGCGACGGTGAGGTCAGTGGCTTTGACCGCTTCAAAGGCAGGCGGTTGACGCTTGAACAATCCGGGTTTGGGTCGTTTAAAGCTTACGCTCAACTGTCTGACAGTCAGTAACGGCGAACGCTCGGCAACAGGCGATGGCCTGCCTTCCGGCTCGGCGGCCAGCAGTCGCTGGGTATAATCGCTTTGTGGCCGCTCAAACACCTGCTCGACGGGGCCAGACTCCTGGATTTTACCCTGATACATGACGCACACACGGTCTGCATGACGGCGTACCAGGTTAAGGTCGTGACTGATCAACAGCAGCCCCATGCCGTGCTGGTCGCGCAGCTCTTTCAGCAGGGCCAGAATTTCCTGTTGAACGGTGACGTCCAGTGCGGTGGTGGGCTCGTCGGCGATCAACAGCGATGGGTTATTGGCAATCGCCATGGCGATCATAACCCGTTGACGCTGCCCCCCGGATAGCTGGTGAGGCCATGCATCAAGCAGTTCTTCAGCACGCGGCAGTTTCACTTGTTCAAGCAGGTTTTTGGCCCTTGCTCGGGCGGCTTTTCCACGAAGCCCCTGGTGCAGGCGCAGGGATTCGCCAATCTGCTTACCAATCCGGTGTAGTGGGTTGAGCGATGTCATTGGCTCCTGGAAGACAACGCCTACCGTATTGCCGCGCAGGGCGTTCCACTCGGCATTGCCAAGTGAGTTAAGCGGGGTACCGTTCAGACGTCGTTCGCCGCTTACCCTGGCATTGGCCGGCAACAGATTCATCAATCCGAGCGCCGATACCGATTTGCCTGAGCCGGATTCGCCCACAATGGCCAGCGTCTCGCCTGCATGTAGCTCCAAACTCAGTGACTCGACCACGGTGCTACCATCAAAGGCGATGGTCAGGTTGTCGACGCAAAGTAGCGGCTCAGGCATGGGGCGTTTCCTTAGCAGGCGTTGGTAGCTGCTGAACGTGGCGGGGGTCAAAGGCGTCACGTAGGCCTTCGCCGATAAACACCAGCAGCGAAAGCATAATGGCCAGGGTCATGAAGGCGGTGATGCCCAGCCAGGGTGCGTGCAGGTTGTTTTTGCCCTGAGCGGCAAGCTCGCCCAGTGAAGGCGCTCCCGGTGGTAGTCCAAACCCCAGAAAATCCAACGCGGTCAAGGTGCCAATGGCCCCGGTAAACAGGAAAGGGATGAACGTCAGGGTGGCCACCATGGCATTGGGCAGCACGTGTCGCCACATGATCAGACGCGACGGCAGCCCCATGGCTTTGGCCGCGCGAACGTACTCTAGGTTACGTGCACGCAGGAATTCGGCGCGCACGATGTCCACCAGCCCAAGCCAGGAAAACAGCAGCATGATACCCAGCAGCCACCAGAAACCGGGCTGCACGAAACTGGCGAGAATGATCAGCAGAAACAGTACTGGGAGTCCTGACCATATTTCGGTAATGCGTTGGCCGACAAGGTCCGTCTTGCCGCCAAAATAGCCCTGGACACCCCCCGCAAGCACGCCTAGTACCAATGATCCAGCCGTTAATACCAGGGCAAACGCGACCGAAAGACGAAAGCCGTAAATCACACGCGCAAGCACATCCCGTCCCTGGTCATCGGTGCCCAGCCAGTGGCGACCATCTGGCGGGGCAGGCGACGGGCGGGTCATCTGCATATCCAGGGTCTGGTAAGAAAACGGAATCAGGGGCCACAACGCCCAACCGTTGTTCTCGATCTGCTGCTGGACAAAGGGGTCCAGGTAATCGGTTCGTGTAGGCAAGAAGCCGTCAAATTCCGTTTCGGGGTAGTCGACCAGCAGCGGAACATACCACTGACCATCGTATTGCATGATGATCGGTTTATCGTTGGCGATCAGTTCGGCAAACAGGCTCAACACAAACACGACACCAAACACCCATAATGATACCCAGGCGCGGCGGTTCGACCTGAATGCGGCAAAGCGGCGCCGGGTAATGGGTGAAAATCGAGACGTAGAAACAGTCATGGTCACGACTCCCGGGTGGCAAAGTCGATGCGCGGGTCAACCCACACATAGGTGAGATCTGACAGCAGTTTCAGCAGCAACCCGATGACCGTATAGAGAAACAGCGTACCGAAAATGACGGGATAGTCTCGCTGCATGACCGCTTCAAACCCCAGCAGGCCCAGCCCATCAAGAGAGAAAATCACCTCAATCAGTAACGAGCCAGTAAAGAAGATACCAATCAAGGCTGAGGGCAGGCCGGCAATAATGATCAGCATGGCATTACGAAACACGTGTCCATAAAGAATGCGCTGCTCATCGGCGCCCTTGGCCCAGGCTGTCAGCACGTATTGCTTGTGGATTTCATCCAGAAAGCTGTTCTTGGTCAGCATGGTGAGCGTGGCGAAACTGCCAATCGATGCAGCCAATACAGGAAGCGTGATATGCCAGAAATAATCCTTGACCTTACCCCAGGTGGAAAGCTGGTCGAAATAAGGGGAAGTGAGCCCCCTGAGTGGAAACCAGTCCAGGTAGGTGCCGCCGGCAAATAGCACAATCAGCAAGATGGCGAATAAAAACCCCGGGATGGCGTAACCGACGATGACCAGCCCGGATGTCCAGACGTCAAATCGTGAGCCGTGGCGCAGGGCCTTCCGTATGCCTAGCGGAATCGAGATGAGGTAGACCAGCAAGGTCGTCCAAAGCCCCAGCGAGATAGATACCGGCAAACGCTCTATCATCAAATCGATTACCGGCCGGTCGCGAAAAAAGCTGGTGCCGAAATCGAAGGTGAGATAATCCGCCATCATGCCGATGAAGCGTTCATGAGCCGGTTTATCAAAGCCAAACTGCTGTTCCAGTTGCTCAATAAAGCGAGGGTCGATTCCCCTGGCACCGCGGGACTCGTCGTTGACCTGTACATCGGCACCTCCCATATCCAGGCGCGTACTGGCCATTGCATCGGCGCCTTCAAAGCGTGCCAGCATTTGATCGATCGGGCCACCAGGCGCGGCCTGCACGATAATGAAATTGAGCAGCATGATCCCGACAAGCGTCGGAATCATCAACAACAGTCGGCGTAGGGTGTAACGTGCCACAGAACTCTCCATGGTTCATCAAGAATAAGCCGAGGTCAGCGGCGTGACCGGCGCTGTAAAGCGGCTTCACGTTCGGGGACCACCCACCAGGCGTCTAAATCCATGGCGTATTCGGGGAAGGGGTCGGGATAACCGAATTTATCCCATATGGCGATCCGTGTCTCACCTGAATGATAGTGGGGAATGACATAAAACCCCCAGCGCAGGACACGGTCCAGCGCCCGGGTAATGGTATTAAGCTCTTCGCGGTCTTCTGCTCGGATCAGCTTTTCCACCAGATCGTCGATAGCCGGATGCGCAAGGCCCATGCGATTGCGACTCTGTGGCGAGTCAGCTGCTTGGCTGGTCCAGAAGTCACGCTGCTCATTGCCTGGGTTATTGGACTGGGGGAAATGGCTGATTACCATATCAAAATCAAAATTGCGCTGACGATTGAGGTACTGATTGATATCGACGATACGCATCGAGGTTTGCACACCCAGGCGGGCCATGTTGCGCAACATAGGCTGTACCACGCGCTCAAGCCCTGAATCGTATAGCAATACTTCCAGGCTTAGCGGCTGCTGGGTATCCTCATGGACCAGAACGCCGTCTTCCACCCGATAACCTGCCTCGCGAAGCAGGTCCAGGGCCAGGCGAAGCCGTTCGCGGAGGTCGTGAGGATGGTCGATGGGCAGTGGTTCCGTGAACAACCGCTTTGACTGGTGGGACTCCATCAGCTCCTCGCGATGGGGTTCGAGTAATGCAAGCTGTTCGTCGCTCGGTAGGCCCTGGGCTTCCATTTCGGAGTTTTCAAAGAAGCTTTGCGTCCGCTGATAGGTATCGTAAAAAATATTGGTGTTCAGCCATGGAAAATCAAAGGTCAGGCTCAGCGCTTCACGAACGCGCGGATCCTGGAACTTTTCCTTGCGCAGATTGAACACGAACGCCTGCATCATGGAGGGGTTAACATCGGGGACCGTGATACGCTTGACAAGCCCTTCCTCATAAGCGGGAAAATCGTAGCCAATTGCCCAGGTAGCGGCGCGCGCGTCAGTGCGAAAATCCGTCAGTCCGGCCTTAAAAGCTTCCCAGGCAATATCCCGATCCCGGTAATAATCATAGATCACCCGGTCAATGTTGTATCGGCCCACGTTGACCGGCAGGTCCTTTGCCCAATAATCGTCGTCGCGCTGATAGACAATCCGTCGCCCAGGATCCACTTCGCCAATTTTATACGGGCCAGACCCGGGATGCGCCGCCAATGTCGGGGCGGTGAAATCATGCTGTTCCCAGTAATGCTTCGGCAGCACGGGGAATTGGGCGACGATAAGCGGTAACTCTCGTGACTCACTGTCGCTAAGCGTGAAACGAACCAGGTGGTCATTGAGGGCAACGGCTTGCTCAACCCCTGCATAGTAGCTGCTATAGAAAGGGTTGCCTTCGTCACGAAGCAGGTTCAGCGAAAAGACGACATCGTCGGCCGTGACCGGCTCACCGTCCTGGAAGCGAGCTTCAGGGCGAAGGTCGAATTCAATCCATTCACGATCGGGGTCAAGACGCACACCTTCTGCAAGCAAACCATAAAGACTGAAAGGCTCATTAGGATTGCTTGCCATTAAGGTGTCGTAGATCTGAAATATTCCCGCCGCTGGTGTGCCGCGAATAATGAAGGGGTTTGTCGAATCAAAACTGCTTCCCACCGCCGTATGCTTGATACTCCCGCCTTTGGGCGCGTCGGGATTCACGTGGGAAAAGTGCGCAAAATCCTCAGCGAGGGCAGGCGCGTCATAAAGCGACATCGCATGGCGGGTTTCGACAGGTGCCGAGCCATCCGTGGCGGTGGACTCTGTCACGCGGGCATCACTGCTGGCATGAGTGCTGGCCAGGAGTGATGCCGCAAGCAGCGCGTTACGGGCAAGGCATAAAACAGGACGCAGAATAACGCCACAGCGCATGGGGCAATTTCCCTATCAACAAGGCGATGAGTCTCAACGTCCTGAAAGTGTCAGGAGTTGGCCTGCTTGTAAAGCTTCTGGACGTTCAATCTCATTTAACCGCATCAACTCTTGAGCGCTCAGATTATAGCGACTCGCTATCACTGATAGGCTATCGCCGCTTTCCACGCGGTAAGTGTCGGGCGTATTGGCGCTGGCTATGGCCTGGCGCTCATTTGCACCGTTTGACAGCTCTGCGAGAACGTCATGATCCACGTCTTCAGGTACCAGCAGCGTTTGAGAACTTGATGGGTTGAGCGCACCATTGAGGAGACCGGGGTTGAGTTCAGCCAGCGCCGATTTATCTATCCGAAGCAACTTTGACGCTTCAGACAGGGTAACCGAATGCTCGAGCTTTACCTTGGCGAAGGCCGGCTCTGTATGAATATCCGGCAAGCTGACATTGTAGCGTTCCGGATCATCGATAATCTTGGCAATAGCAAGCAGCTTGGGCAGGTATTGCATGGTTTCCTGGGGCAGGTTCAGATCCCAATAGCTGCCTTGCAAGCCTTGGTTTTCGGCGCGTTGTTTGGCTTTATTGACTGTCCCGGCGCCTGCATTGTAGGCGGCAAGAGAAAGCTGCAGGTCCCCTTCATACCACTGGTCGGCCTGCATTTCGAGGTAGTCCAGCGCGGCGTTAGTCGAGGTGACAACGTCGAGCCTGCCGTCGTAATGGCCGTTGCGTACAAGCCCTAAAGCGTCACCGGTGCCAGGCATAAATTGCCATAGACCAGCAGCGCCCCGGTGACTTCGCGCATTGGGGTCAAAAGAGCTTTCAACGAAGGGTATAAGTGCTAATTCTCCCGGCAGGTTGCGATCACTTATCTGCTGAGTGATCCAGGCAAGCCATGGACTTGCACGACCGGTGATTTCAGCAATATTTTCAGGGCTTGAGCGGTAGTGGTCTATCCATTCATCGACACGTGCCTGTGCCTTGGCAGACAGTGACTGCTCGCGCCACTGGAAGCTGTCACGCAGTTTGCTCCAGGCATCCTGAGGCTCCAGCATCAGCTCTTCCCAGAAATGTACATGAGACGCTGTGGGATGATCGGACGCAGAGGCATTCCGTGAATCGGAGGCAGACCGCTGAGAAGGGTCGTATTGGATAGCGGATGCCTGAGAGTTAGCGGCAGCTGCCAGTAACAGGCTCATGATCACGGTACTGCCGGCGCCCAATAAAAGGCGTTGGCGAATCGTGCGATAGGTCATAGTGGTTTACGTCGTTGCGATAGCGTTTAGAAACGATTCTTCCACTCACGCAGAGTGGTGAACGTTGCGAGATCATTATCAATAGCGCCCTGCTTGCTTGCGGCGCCGCGGACACTTTCCGTATCGACACGCAAGTAGGGGTTGATTTTCAGCTCGCGTCCTATCGTGCTGGGTAAGGTGGGGCGGTCTAGTGCCCGTGCCTTCTCACACTCCGTTAAGGCGTGTTTGACGTCTTCATTTTCCGGGTCTGCTTCGCTGGCAAAGCGAAGGTTGGCCAACGTGTATTCGTGAGCAGCAAACACAAATGTTTCTTCCGGCAGGGCAGCAAAGCGTTTCAATGCCTTGTGCATCTGCTCAGGGGTCCCTTCAAAAAGGCGGCCACAACCGGCACAAAACAGGGTGTCGCCGCAGAACAATAACGGGGGAATCCCTGGTGTAAAATAACTGATATGGTCTAACGTATGCCCAGGCGTCTCGATGACCTCGAACAGGCGGCCCATGACGCGAATTTCATCGCCATCACTGACCCGCTCGTCGACCCCCTCGATAGAGGGATTGTCCGGGCCTATTACCCGGGGGGCATAGCGCCTGATTAATTCTCCCAGCCCATCAGTATGATCAGGATGATGATGAGTGACCAGGACAGTGCCGAGTGACAACGACTCGCGTTCAAGAAACTCGATAACCGGCAACGCTTCACCAGGATCCACCACGCACACCTCTTGACTGGTATCCTGTCGGAGCAGCCAAATATAGTTGTCGCTAAGGGCGGGAATCGGTGTCACGCTCAGCATAGGCGAGATCCTTTAACGATGGATTAGCGCTCATGATTAATAGCTTTTTCATGATGCAAGACGTCAAAAAGCAGTTACTGTGGAGGGTTGAGCGGTACATGTCAAATTCAACGGCGGCAGAGACACTCGCCCACACGCTATTTACAAGCCGCACCTACTGGGAGTCGGAGGCAGGTAAATCATTGTGGGATTCCCAACGCGCCTGCCTCGGGCCCCTGGTTGATTCCCGTTCCGGTGGTCATAGCCTCGAGATGGGAATGGGGCCAGCACTGATGTCGATGTCCGGCATTGCCCATCGCCTGCAGTGGGCACCTACACGCACGAGCGCCTCCAGCGACCAGACGTTAATTTGTCCGCCCGACAGGCTCGCACTACCGGACAGCTGTCTGGATGTCGTCGTGCTTCACCATTGGCTTGAGCATTTGCCGGATGCCCATCATGCGCTTCAAGAAGCCGCACGCGTTACCTCAGATAGTGGCCTACTGGTACTGTTCGGGTTTAACCCTATGGGGGTCAGCGGTGTGGTCAAACAGTGGCGCAAGCGCCAGGGGCAATACCCCTGGAACGGGCAATGGCGAACGGCCAGCCGGATGGGTGACTGGCTGGCATTTGTCGACTTTGAGGTGGAGCGAGTAGACTACTGCTGCTTTAGAAGCTGGCCGGGAGGGCGTTGCGTCGAGCACTGGGAGTCACTGGGTCGGCGCTATAACTGTCCTCTGGGGGAAAGCTACATGGTGCTGGCCAAACGCCGCCAACGCCATGCACCCAAACAACGCATTAAATTTGGTCTGAAAGCGCCGGTTGCCGCGAATTCCCTGGGGGCGACGCGTACCCATGGTCATTAACCGCCGTTATCCAGTCTACAGACCCCAAGCTCAAACATTATGGATTTAAGGACGCACACAACGTGACTGACACTGGACGGTTACCCCGGGTAAACGTGTATACCGATGGAGCCTGCCGTGGGAACCCCGGCCCCGGCGGATGGGGCGTTGTGCTGGCAAGTGGGCAGCATGAGAAAACCCTTTATGGGTATGAAGCACAAACGACCAATAACCGCATGGAATTAATGGCGGCCATCATGGCACTGCGTACATTGAATACCCCTTGTCAGGTGGCGATCTGGACGGATTCCCAATACGTCCGTCAGGGTATCACGCAGTGGATACATAACTGGCGTAAACGCCAATGGAAAACCGCTGCTAAACAGCCGGTCAAAAATGCCGAACTGTGGAAAGAGCTTGATGCTGAAGCCCAGCGTCATCAAGTTGAGTGGCACTGGGTAAAAGGGCATAGCGGTCATCCCGGCAATGAACGAGCTGATGCCCTTGCCAATCAGGCAATCGATGAAGCAGTACAAAACGCATAGGAGACCATGATGCGCCAAGTCATTCTGGATACGGAAACCACAGGTATTGATCCCAGGGAAGGTCATCGGCTGGTAGAAATCGGTGCCGTGGAAATGGTCAATCGGCGTTTTACCGGCCGTACCTACCATCAATATATCAATCCCGAGCGTCACATCGACGCTGAGGTAGTCGCTGTACACGGGATTGATGATGCCAAAGTTGCCAACGAACCGGTGTTTGCCCAGGTTGCCGACGATTTCTGGGCCTTTATAGAAGGGGCCGAGTTGGTCATTCATAACGCCCCCTTCGATGTGGGGTTCATTGATCACGAATTAAAAATGCTGAAGGGTCGTGGGCAACCGCTCGGCCCTGTCGGTGATCATTGCCGTATTCTTGACACCCTGGTGATGGCCCGAAAGATGCACCCGGGACAGCGCAACAGTCTTGATGCGCTATGCAAGCGGTATGATATCGATAACGGTCATCGCGTACTGCACGGCGCCTTGCTGGACGCCGAGATCCTGGCTGATGTCTATCTTGCCATGACCGGTGGGCAGACGGCGCTCACGCTGGATGCTGAGGTCAACCAAGAGCAGCGTAGCGATACTCCGTCCGAGGCGGGGCTGTCGGTTCAGCGCATGTCATTATCGCCTGGACAGCTTCGGGTCATTGCGCCTAGCCAGGAAGAGCGGCAAGCGCACTTGGCGAAATGTGAAACGCACCAGCTTCGCTGGTTCGAGGATATGCCGGGCAATGCTTAGACGAGAAATACCCCATGAAGCACGGGAAGGGCGTGTTATTTACCTTTCACGCAGTCGTCTTGCGCCTGCCGAGTCGACACTAGATCGCGAGGCATTGACCCCTCTCCACCCCTGGCAAAAGTGGACTCAAGAAATGCAGCCGCTTTGCTACTGGGAGGAAGAGCCTGTTGCGCTGCAGTTAGCCTCATCGCCGGGCGAAGGATGGATAGACGGGCGGCAATGGATGGGTGAGTTGCCGACCCACTGGTATTCGCTGTTATCCACCGCCCTGCAAGTGGGAGCGTGGCTGGAAAATCATCGCTTTTGTGGTCGCTGTGGTGCAGAAGCAACGAAGCTCTCCACTGAATTTGCGATGCATTGCCACGCCTGCGGTCACCGTAACTACCCACGCATCTCGCCCTGCATTATCACGCTGGTGACCAGTGGCGAGGCGATGCTGCTGGCACGCAGCCCGCGTTTTCCGCCTGGCCGCTATTCAACTCTGGCGGGGTTTATTGAACCGGGAGAATCCGCTGAAGAGGCCGTTCATCGAGAAATTTTTGAAGAGGTGGGCGTCCACGTAAGCCAGTTACGCTATTACCAAAGCCAGGCGTGGCCATTTCCCCATTCACTAATGCTGGGTTTTTTTGCCGAGGCGACCACACGGCGGATTCGCATTGACGGGGTGGAAATCAGTGATGCAGCGTGGTTTTCCCCCCGCCAACTGCCTACGCTACCGCCGACCTATTCGATCTCTCGCGAGCTGATCGAAACCCATTTAAACCATTGGCGATGAAAAGGGTGGGGAGCCGTCGGCTTATTCGCCGGGAAAGAGGCTCGTCAACTTGGTGGCCAGCATCACGTTACCCGTTGCCTTGAGTTTGCCGGTCATGAATGCGGTCATGCCATTGATGTCACCATTCATGATGCCTTTCAGCGTATCGGTGCTCATGCTCAGGCTGACCGACGGGTCGTCGTGCTCACCCTCTTGAATATCGAGGTTGCCATCCTGGATATCCAGATAGTGACTGCCCGCATCAGAAAAATGAAACTGGAAAATCTCATGCATCCCCTGAGCGGCTTTTGGGTCAAAGCGAGCTTGCAACTTTTCGAGGGTGTTGGTTGACATAATAGCGTTCCGTTAAAAAACCAGATGGAATGAATAATGGGATGAAATGGCGTGCAATGTGAAGCGACATCGTACCATTGGCCACCTTGGGGCGAGAGAATATTTCAAACATATGTTTCATATCAAGCGCCGTTTTCATGCAGCGGTCAACGGTGGCAGCTTGATGCACATCAATCAAGGAGACGCACGTGAACGAATGGGTCGTAGAGATAGGTACGTTTATCGTACAAGCCTGCATTATCGTCGCTGTTATCGGCATCGGTGTATTGCTTATTGCACGTGCCAAGGCAGAAGGGGAGCGCGATTTAACCCTGCACGTAGAACCCCTGCACGAGCGTCGCCGTAGCCGCGCTCGTCGCCTGCGGCTCGCGGCGACGCCTGCCGGTATTCGCAAAAAGCTGCTCAAGACTTTCCGTCGTGAGGACAAGCATCGGCGTAAAGAAAAGGGCGAAACTGAGACGCCCAATGTGTGGGTGCTGACATTCAAGGGCGATATGAAAGCCTCGGCCACCGAGCATTTTGCCCAGGAAATCTCAGCGCTTATCGAGGTCGCCAAACCTGATGATGAAGTGGTGATCTGTCTTGAGTCGCCCGGTGGGCTGGTTCACGCCTATGGTCTAGCTGCTGCCCAGTTGGATCGTTTGAGAGAGGCAGGGCTTACGACGACTGTGTGCGTGGACAAGGTGGCGGCGAGTGGCGGCTACCTGATGGCGTGTACCGCGCATCATATTAAAGCAGCGCCTTTTGCCGTGGTGGGGTCAATTGGCGTGGTCGCTCAGATTCCTAACATCCATCGCTTGCTCAAGCGCCACGATGTCGACGTTGAGCTTTTAACCGCCGGTAAATACAAGCGAACATTGACCCTGTTGGGTGAAAATACCGACGAAGGGCGTGAAAAATTCCTCGAAGATCTTGAGAATACGCATCAATTATTCAAGCGTTACGTTGGCGAGCGTCGCCCCGATATGGATATCGATGCCTTGGCGACGGGGGAGATCTGG
This sequence comes from Halomonas sp. A40-4, assembly GCF_015767635.1. Lineage (GTDB taxonomy): Bacteria > Pseudomonadota > Gammaproteobacteria > Pseudomonadales > Halomonadaceae > Vreelandella > Vreelandella janggokensis. The sequence goes on from NZ_CP065230.1 coordinate 1,893,779, forward strand.
TACGGCAGTGAAGCATTGGATCGCAAGCTGGTCGATAGTGTCGGCACCAGCGAAGCGTATTTGATGGAGCGTATCGCAAAAGCCCACGTTTATCGGGTAAAACTCGAGCCCCCCAAGACAGTTGGCCGCAAGTTTGGCCTGGCGATGGCCAGCGGCGTAGAAAATGCCGTGCTTAAAGGACTAAGCATGCTGGAAGCCACAGGTTGGCATCGTCGTTAAGTACGATTTGCTGCTGCCTATCAAGCAGCAAAATGGTCTGCCAAGGTCATGATGATGGCCTTGGCGCTATCACTGCTGAGCGAATAATAAATCGTTTGTGATTCCCGCCGGGTATTCACCAGTTGGTCACGCCGTAAAATTGCCAAATGCTGCGAAAGCGCGGACTGACTCAGTGCCAGCTGCTGATTAATCTGTGTTACCGAAAGTTCCTTACCTGCGAGCAAGCACAAAATCTGCAACCGTTTCTCATTGGCCAATGCTTTCAACAGGTTGGTTCCCGCCTCGATGGCGTGACCGTTATGATTAAGCAGGCGTGCAGCACTCTTGGAAGCCGACATGGGGATCTCCTGGTCTACCTTTGAAAGGTAGCGTTGTTATAGGTTGTTGAAGGCATGGCCGCGATGTAGTGTCTGATTATTTAATGATCAGTAAATTAGCGTGGTTTGTCCAAGTTGTTGTTTAACGGTTTATCAATGGTAATCAACGCATTTTGTCGACAATGAAACCCATTCCGCGAATTATCTCCCACTTGTAGCCCATGGTCTTAGAGAAAAGCATCGGCTTAATGCATAAAGTGTCAACAATCCTGAGAGCCTTCCCCAATCACAATAACGATAGGTGTTCCCATGCGCCGCTACCCGCAGCTTTACCAGCAATCTATTGAGCAACCAGAACAGTTTTGGGCCGAGCAGGCCAAGCGGATTCCCTGGATGATGCCGCCCACGACGGTACTGTCCTACGATGAACAACAGCACGCGCGGTGGTTTGCCGACGGTGAGATGAACCTTTGCCACGCGGCCCTGGACTACCATGTGGATCAGGGGCGAGGAGAGCAGGCCGCCATTTTCTGGGATTCGCCAGTGACGCAAACCGAGCAGACCATTACTTACCGTCAGTTACGGGATCGGGTAGCGGCATTTGCCGGCGGCCTTCAACAGTTAGGCGTTGTAAAAGGCGACCGGGTGGTCATCTATATGCCGATGATTCCGGAGGCGGTGGTCGCCATGTACGCCTGCGCCCGACTGGGCGCGATTCATTCCGTTGTATTTGGTGGTTTCGCTCCCCACGAACTGGCCGCACGCATCGAAGACGCCGCACCGAAAGTCGTTGTTGCTGCCTCCTGCGGTATCGAGGGTGGCAAGGTAGTGGCCTACAAGCCGATCATCGACCAGGCCCTGGCCTTAAGTCCGCATCAGCCCGATGCCTGCATTATCAAAGTCCGCGCGGAGTGTGACGTCGAGTTCAACGAACGGGAATACGACTGGGAGGCCCTTGTCAGCCAGGCGACCCCGGCCGACTGCGTACCGGTAAAGGGCACCGACCCGCTTTATGTGCTGTATACCTCAGGCACCACGGGAAAACCCAAAGGCATTGTGCGCGACACCGCTGGCTATGCCGTGGCGCTTGCTTACTCGATGGAGGCGATTTATGCCCTGGCGCCGGGCGATGTGTTCTTTACCGCGTCAGACGTTGGCTGGGTCGTCGGCCATTCCTATATCGTCTATGGCCCACTGTTACACGGATGCAGCACGGTTCTTTATGAGGGCAAGCCGGTCAAGACGCCCGATGCTGGGAGTTTTTGGCGTCTAATCGAAAAATATAACGTCACCAGTTTCTTTAGTGCACCTACGGCCTTTCGTGCGATTAAAAAGGAAGACCCGGATGCACAGTGGCTGTCAAAGTACGACATCAGCTGTCTCAAGCATCTTTACGTTGCCGGTGAGCGGCTTGATCCGCCGACCTATCACTGGCTTGACGATCTGCTCGACGTACCGGTTATCGACCACTGGTGGCAAACTGAAACCGGCTGGCCCATTGCCGCCAATCTGCCGGGTATCGAACCCATGCCCACCAAGGCCGGGTCGGCGACCGTACCTGTTCCTGGCTTTAATGTGCAGGTGTTGAATCGGGATGGCGAGCAAGCAGCCCCCATGGAACAGGGCAGCGTTGTGATCAAGCAGCCGATGCCCCCGGGTTGTTTAACCGGTGTTTGGGGAGATCCAAAGCGCTTTCACTCTGCCTATATGGCAGCATTTCCGGGCTATTACCTGACCGGAGATGGCGGCTTTTTTGATGAGCAGGGTTACCTGTTCATCATGGGGCGTACCGACGATGTGATTAATGTGGCAGGCCACCGGCTTTCTACCGGCGAGATGGAAGAAGTCGTGGGCGGTCATCCGTCGGTCGCCGAATGCGCGGTCATTGGTGTCCATGATGATCTAAAAGGGCAGTTGCCTGTTGGCCTGGTGATTCCCAAGGATGGTTACACTGAAGGTGAAGAAGCACTCGAAGCAGCATTGATTGCGCGTGTACGCGAGCAAATTGGCCCGGTGGCCTGTTTCAAGCAAGTCATTGTCGTCGACCGGCTGCCCAAGACACGCTCCGGAAAAATCTTGCGGAAGTTGCTGCGCAACCTGGCCGATGGCCAGGAGGTGGGCATTCCTTCCACTATCGATGATCCCACCAGCGTCGATGATGTGCATCGCGCCATGTGCGATCACCGGATCGGTCGCGCGAACGAAACGCCACCTCACACCTAGCCTTTGCTGACCGCCGCCCACTTTTAATGCGGTCGAGAAGGCGTATAATGCGCCTCTCGCCGCACTGGGTGCGCAATACATTGAGGGTTCCCTAACCCCTCGTTACACAAAAAGGCTAGCCGCATGTTTGTTTTAAACGACGCTCAGCACCGCCGTTGCCTCGCCGTCATGGTAGCGTTTCACATAGGTATCATCGCCGCCAGTAACTATCTGGTTCAGCTTCCTTTCAGCCTGTTCGGTTTTCATACCACCTGGGGCGCCTTTAGCTTTCCGTTTATCTTTTTGGCCACTGACTTGACCGTCAGGCTGTTTGGCAAAGGGCCTGCGCGAGCGATTGTTCTGCGCGTCATGCTGCCTGCGCTGGTCGTTTCGTATGTGATCTCCGTGGTGTTTCCGCAGGGCGATTTCGCAGGTCTGGGCGCATTGAGCGAAGGCAATCTATTTGTCGCGCGTATCGCACTGGCAAGCTTTTTGGCTTACGTTATTGGGCAGTTATTGGATGTGCAGGTGTTTGATCGTTTGCGACAGTGGGTATGGTGGGTCGCGCCGGTGTTTTCTACCGTGCTGGGCAACCTGGCCGATACCTTTGCATTTTTTTCGGTCGCCTTTTACCAGAGCCCGGATCCCTTCATGGCCACCCATTGGGTGGAAATTGCTGCCGTCGATTACGCCATAAAGCTTGCCATCAGCCTGCTGTTTTTCCTGCCACTGTATGGCCTGTTGCTATCCTGGTTAACGCGTCGGCTGGTGGTCTGGACCGATCAGACTGACGTCGCGCCGCGACCGGCCTGATAGCCCATCAACCGACGAGGAGCCACGATGAATGACGCCATGCCGATAGATTTACACTACCTTGACCAGCCCTCGGAAGAGCACGCCGATGCGACTCCGATGGTCGTCATTCACGGTCTTCTCGGCAGCGCCGACAACTGGCGCTCGCATCTCAAGGTATGGCAAAGCTCGCGCCGGGTGATTGCGGTTGACCTACGAAACCACGGCCGTTCGCCTCATGTCGAGGGAATGAACTACGCCCAAATGAGCGCCGATGTCGTCGCCTTGCTCGACAAGCTCGGATTATCGCAGGTTCATCTGGTGGGGCATTCCATGGGCGGCAAGGTGGCAATCAGCCTGGCCCGTCAACACCCGGATCGCGTTGCCTCACTGGTGGTGGCGGACATTGCCCCAGTGGCTTACCAGCATGGCCATGATGATGTCTTTGCCGCGCTCGAGCGGGTGAGGGAAGGGCAGCCCGCTAATCGCCGCGAAGCGGATGAACTGCTTGCTGAACACGTCGATTCCCGGCCGACCCGGCTGTTTCTTGCCACTAATCTGGTGCGAGGCGATCAAGGTGGGCTCAAACTGCGCGTTGGGTTGGATTACATCCGCCAGGATTACGAGGCAATCATCGGTTTGCCGTCGGGGGAGGCGCCTTACAACGGACCGACGCTGGTACTACGCGGCGATGAGTCGCCCTACGTGAGCGACGCCATGCTGCCTGCGCTGCGTGAGATACTTCCCGCCGCACGTGTCGTGACGCTAAAACAAGCCGGGCACTGGCTGCATGCCGATCAGCCTGTGGCTTTCCAGCAATCAGTTGACGCATTTTTGACAGCGCAAACTTCTTCAGTCAACTCATAGAGCCTTGATAGATAGGCCATACTCATCAGGTTCACGTAAGAAACGCTGCAGGATCCGATAGCTGTCGATATCGAAGCTGGCTGACTCGGCATCCAGCTTCTTGGCGGCGGCTAAAGTGGCGGCACTTCCCAGGTAGCACCACTGATTTACCACGTGCCAGGCCACTGCCTTGTGCTCCGGTGGGGATTCCTTGATGACAATCCGCCCCGGCCACGGCCAGGTGTTGACCTGTAGGGGCTGCAACGCTGTCTGCGCGCGCTGTGTGTGGTCGCTGATTGTTTCGTTACCGCAACAGGCGCCCCGGCACTTTCCTACCTGGCTGGCAAAACAGCGGCCTTTACCCGCTTCCAGGCCCAGCACCTGCGGGCAAAGCTGATGCGTTTCGGCTAGCCCACGTAAGGCCTCCTTGGCACTGGAAGCATTTCGGTAAAGACCGAAGAATCCTCCCGTTGTCGGTTGATTAAGCGCCGTGCCGCTGAGCAATTGTGGCTGTGTCGTCCCCTCTGGCCAATGCCAGGTGGTCAGGTTGCGCTGCTTGCGTAATTGACGGTTCATGATTGGTAGCAGGGACTTGACCAGTTGGGCTTCCCGTAGCTGGGCACCCAGGTCGCCAGCTGTCTCTTCCCATTCTATATGCTGTATCTGCTCGACCATTCGCATCGCTTTATGATCGTGGCGGGCTCGCCGAAAATGGTCGCGCACGCGGTCGCGTAGGCGGATACTCTTGCCGACGTAAAGCGGTAGCCGGTTATGGCCATAAAACAGATACACTCCAGGCCTGGGCGGTAGCTGGTCGAGCATGTCCTGATCAATCCGTGCCGGTCGTTGACGACCCCGGGTTTCATCCAATTGCGTTTGCCGTTTGGTCGGTGATTAACAGCCCCCGACTAGAGGGTATGGGGATCGATGGCCAGGCGTGACACTGGCAAAAGCTCATCGCTGAGGCCTTGCTGTAAAAGAAATTGTTCAAAGGCCTGATAGCGGCGGTTATCCACCGCACCAGGTGACAACGCGATACGCCTGAGGAGGTCTTGCCAATTTGCTGCATTAATGGGGTTATCAAGCACCGGTTCGGCACTGATCAGTAACTCCCAGGCGGCATCGGGGTTTTCCAATATCCAGTAATGCGCGTCTTCAATGGCCCTGACAATGTGAGACCAGGTCTTGGCACGACGGGCGGTACCGTCTCGGTTGGCCAACAGTATCAAGCCGTCGTAGCGCGGAATATCCAGGGCACTGTGGCGTATAACCTGCGTATTGATGCCTTCATTCGCCAGTTGTTCAGGTAATGAATGAAAGGGCGCATCGATGACCGCATCGACCTGCTCCTCAGCGAAAGCACGGCGAATGTCAAAATGCAGATTAACCGGAGGCGCGACATTGCCAGCCTGGGTGAGTGCCTTGGGGATCAAATAAGGGATGAACAGGTCAAGACCTTCGCGGCTTGTGTAGCCGTAGCGCATCCTTGCAAGTTTATCCTTGATGGGATCTTCAATCTCACCTGCCACGACCACTGCGCTTAGCGGTGTTTCGATCAGCGTGGCGATACGTACGATAGGAGCTCCATCATGCACGTAGAGATGCAGTGAAGGCTGGCGACTTAAGGCAAAATCGATTTCATCGGCCGCTAATAGCTTCAGTCCGACGCTTGGGTCTGCCGGTGTCTGGAGCTCAACCTTCATGCCTTGGGCGGTAAACAAGCCACGTTGCTGAGCCACGATGAGCCCTGCGTGCTTCGGGCTCAAAAACCAGTCCAGCATGATGCTGACCTGTTCAAGGGGTGGTGGCTCAAGGGGAGGCGCTGGGGTGACGGCGTTGGTAGGCGCCTCCTGTTGGGGCTCCTCTGGTTCGGCATCGGGCGTCCACCAGGCGGGGGGAACCTCGACGCTGCTGTTAAGTTCGAGCTGGCTGTCACTGTTCGTCTTCTGAGCATCCGACTCATTTGCGTATGTCATTGAACTTACGAATAATAAAACGACCTTTATAGACAGCAAAACATACCAAGTGCGACACAAACGGGTCAGCATCATCAATCACTCCCAGTAACAGAAAGCAAAGTGTATCTGGCACGCTAAGCATCTGACCAGCCTTCAATTACGCCTTGTCAGTCCATGAGGCGCAGTAAATTCAACGCTGGCATGCGATAATCAGCGTGCTTAGAGAAGAGACGGAGAGTCATGGACGCAATCTACACGTTTTTCTTGGTCGGCGGTTCCTTGATGGCGCTCAGTATTCTGGCGAGTCGTCTTTCCTCGATGATGGGGGTTCCCCTGCTCCTGATCTTCCTTGCGCTGGGGATGGTCGCCGGTGAAGAAGGACTGTTAGGGCTCCAGTTCGATGACTATTACATGGCGTTCACCATCGGCCATTTAGCGCTGGCGATGATTCTACTGGATGGTGGCCTGCGCACACGCCTGAAAACTTTCCGCGTCGGCTTCAAGCCGGCGCTTTCACTTGCCACCTTCGGGGTCTTTATCACCAGTGCCATTGTCGGTGGCATCGCCATGCTGGTGTTTGATCTATCGCTCGCCGAGGGGTTGCTGGTGGGTGCCATTGTAGGCTCCACCGATGCCGCCGCGGTGTTTTCAATGCTAAGCGGACGAGGTGTCAATCTCAATGAGCGGGTAGGGGCCACGCTTGAAATCGAATCGGGTACCAACGACCCGATGGCGATTTTCCTGACCTTGATGTTGGTCGAATTGTTGGTTGGTGATATCGGCGGTCCCATTGAGACACTGCTGTTTTTTATTACCCAATTCGGTATTGGCCTGGTGGTGGGACTTGGCGGCGGCTGGCTGAGTGCCAAGCTGTTGCGCTGGCTGGACCTGGCCCCGGGCCTCTACGCCATGCTAGCGCTTGCCCTGGGCTTTAGTGTTTTTGGCCTCACCAGTGTACTCGGCGGCAGTGGCTTCTTGGCGATCTACCTGGCGGGCTTGATGATCGGCAACCAGCCGGGCCGCCATCTCAACTTTATCCTGCCCGTTCACGATGGCCTAGCGTGGTTGAGTCAAATCGGTCTTTTCCTGGTGTTGGGGCTTCTGGTAACGCCCAGCGAGCTCTGGGACGTCGCGCTTCCCGCCGCCTTGGTAGCGCTGGCCCTGATTTTCATTGCCCGCCCGCTGGCCGTGTTGATTACCATCAAACCGTTTTTCAAGTTTCGCTGGCGGGAAACGTGGTTTATTGCCTGGGTGGGTCTGCGCGGCGCGGTGCCGATCGTGCTGGCCATTTTCCCCTTGATCGACGGTGTGGAAAACGCCTCGCTCTACTTCAATGTGGCCTTCGCGGTGGTGCTTATGTCGCTTCTGATCCAGGGTGGCTCACTGACTGTCATGGCTCGCTGGCTAAAGGTGGAGGTGCCGACGGGTACCACGCCTGATCGACGCGGTCCGCTGGGTATATTGCCGGAAAACGACTACGAGATGTTCGTCTACTCAGTTGACAACAAAGACCTTGAAGACGTGCCCATCCGTCTTCTGCGCTTTCCCTCCGGTGCACTTATCTCGGCGCTATTCCGTGAACATGCCATGCTGCACCCGAAAGGCAGCACCCGACTCAAGCTGGGCGATGTAATTTGCGTAATCGGCCGTTCGGAAGACCTGAATGCGCTCAACCGTCTGTTTAACGGTGATTCAAAGTTAAAAAGGGAGCGTGCCTTTTTCGGTACCTTTACCCTGGATGGCAGCGCCCAAATGCAAGATATTGCCCAGGCTTATGGTCTGACCTTGAGCCCAGGTGAGAAGGACATGACCCTGGCCGAGTTTGTATCGCTCCGCGTAGGCGGTCACCCTGTGGTAGGTGACGATGTGGACTGGCATGGCATCCATTGGGTTGTCAGCGATATGCAAGGCGGAAAAATCACCCGTGTCGGGCTAAGGTTGTACTAAAGGCGTTGACTTCCAAGGAAAAGCTGGTAGTATATGCATCCGTAAGCCGGAGGGATGGCAGAGCGGTTGAATGCACCGGTCTTGAAAACCGGCAAAGGTTAATAGCCTTTCCAGGGTTCGAATCCCTGTCCCTCCGCCACCTCTATATTAAAGCCCCGTTTTTACGGGGCTTTTTTGCGTTTCTAGTCCCTTCGTTTCTTGTTCAATACCCCTTCTACTAAATGCACAGGTCCTTTACTTGGTCCAGATCGTGTCTACGGTTGTTTAGCAACCTCCGTCGGCGCTTGGCGCTCTTGTTGTTTTCACCTTTCAGGTGAGGTGGGGCGTTATCAACGTTGATACGTGACCAGATCATCTTGAGAAGCTCATTCATGCGGCCTTAGGCCCAATAGAATGACGTCTGCGCACCGCTGCGTTATGTTTTGGATGCCGCTAAAGACCTGACTGCTTCCTAGTGGGTGGTTCACCTACTGTCCTTCTGGCTTCCTTTAGCACCCTGTCGCAACCAGGAGCTATCACCATGCGCTTGATTCAAAAGCACGACCAGAACATGACGGGCAGGGACTTCATTGTCAGCGATATCCATGGGCAATACGACTTGCTGCTGGAGTCCATGGCGCAGGTTGATTTTGATAAGACCAAGGATCGCCTGTTTTGCGTGGGTGACTTGATAGACCGCGGCGCTGATTCATTGAAGTGTCTATCGCTACCCTTCGAGCCTTGGTTTTTCGGCGTGCGCGGCAATCACGAAATGCTGGCATTGGAGGCTCTAGAAAGGGGGGGAAACGCTGAAAGTCTTTGGATGATCAACGGCGGTACTTGGGCGAACAAAGAGAACCGGACCGAAGTGCACAGATTACTCCTCAAGGCGTTGAAGTATCTGCCCTATGCACGCCAGGTGGAGGTGATGGGGCAGCAGATAGGCATCGTTCACGCGGAGTCGCCCGCTGACTGGTCAATGATTGAAGATGCAGGCCCTGCCGAAAAAGAACAAATCGTGTGGGGGCGTTCCCGTATCAAGCGTATGGAAAAAACGCCGGTGACTGGCATCGATGCGGTGGTGGTCGGGCATACGATCATCGAGCGACCGACGTGGTTGGGTAATGTGTTCTATATCGACACCGGCGCTTTCCAAACCGGGCGATTGACGTTGATCAATGCCCGGGAGGTGTTGGCATGAACGGGAGCGAATGTCGGCCACCCAGTAGGGCTAGTGCGTTCTAAACGGTAGTTTCGCGGGGATGATCTCTTTCGCACCGCTAGTTGAATAGTATGATGATTCCCGTCAAATAAAGGCCGATTATTGCCATGCTTTCAAATCCAATACGGCCCGGCCCTTGCTCTTGTCGATGCAGAAGGCCCAACATGAGCACCCCCGTCATCAATACCGTAAGGGCAACCCATAACATCACATGATTGGGGATGACGTGATAAATGGAGCCGCCCCGATAAGCTACATCTGATGCGGCGGCAAACAATGTATCAAACGCATTACCACCGATAATCCCAGCCACTGCGAGCGTTAGCGCTCCCCGTCGCACCGCTGCAATCGTCGTTACAAGCTCGGGTAACGATGTGACGACTGATGTGAGCAGGACACCGACGGCGGCTTGGCTAAGCCCTGTTTCGGCAGCAATAATCGTCGCGCTACGTTCCAGCAACCAGCCGGTGAAGCCTATTGCAAGCGCGAGACCCAGGAAAATGAGCCATAGCCGCTTGAGCGTAATTTTTCCAGACGGCTCATCGGGCTGGTCCTCACGCGTCTCGCGGGTTCTTGTCGGGGACCACATCGGCCGTGTGTGAGCATTTTTAATCAGCCTTAGACCAAATAGGTAAGCAATAAATAATAACGGTGTGATCGGATGTATCTGCCAGAAAGTCCACTCAGGCGCGAAACGCCCCACCAGCAACAGGCTGAGAAGGCACAAAAGTAATGCCCCCTGAATCAGGTTACCAAGAGAGGCTGCCGCGTGTTCGAGATTGGCACGTCGATATACCATGTCGGCGATCGTTAAAAATAGCGTCTGGACGGCGATACCGCCTAGCGCATTACTCATTGCCAGTTCGGGTTTATCAGTCCAGGCAGAAGAGACCGATACCACAATGCCTGATAGCGAGGTAGCCATTCCAAGCAAAACAGCTCCCGCAATCGCTTCACCTAAGCCAGTGCGATCAGCGAGGCTATCAACCACTCGAGTGAGTCGGGTACCCACGATACCAATGACAACTGCGCAAAAACCGAAGAGGGCAAACGCGGCCAGAAGCGAAATATCATTGAGCAATGTGAACATTCAGTTTCCCTCGTTAGGGCATATCGCTGTGTCATGCCGAGAATGTTTAACACTGGCTCATTAGAAAGCATGAGTTCAAGCAATAAGTGCCTCACCAACAGTATTCAGGATCGATAAAAAAACATTAAGCTGTGGGGCATGCGATATTACCTCAGCTAACGATCGGTGAAGTCAGCTTCGCTGGCTAAATTCTAGAAAAATCGCCGTTTTACTCGGGGAGTATGGGACCTTGTCGTCACTAAAAACGCACTACCAGGTGCATTGGTTGACCGGTCAGTTCTGTGGCGGTGGCAGTGAGTCAATGTATCGCCAGTCCATTGAGTCGAGGGTGCGGTTTGAATCCTGCCTTTACTTGATTGTGGCCGCGTTGATCTTCGGCATGTTTGCCATTTCGGATTATTACCTTCTGGGCATCACCAGAGAGTTTTATTTGCTGCTCGCTATGCGTATCGGGGTGGTGAGCTTCTGCCTTATGCTGGCCTTCATTATCGGGCGCTGGGGCGGCTATTCGAGAAAAGTCTGGCTGCATGCTTTGCCGCTATGGCTACTGGCGACGGGTATCATTTTGATTGTGCCATTACGCCCCGAAAGCCTTCCCACTCAGGTAACAGCGGTAGTGGTAGCCACGATGGCTTTTTATCTTTTGATTCCCAACCTCCTGACGGTAGCGGCGCTTGCCAGCCTCTATTTGAATATTGGGTTTTTGGTCTTTGCAGTGCTGTTTGCGGCGCTTGGCCCAATGACAATGCTTCGCATAGCGCTGCTGTTGATTATGGCCAACGTGGTGGGGTTCTGTGCATTGCTGCGTATTGAGAGCCTACAACGTAAGCAATTTGCGTTGCTTCACGAAGAACGTGGTCAGAATCAGCAGTTGCATGAGGAAATCGTTCGCCGAAAATCACTGGAAACGCAGCTGCGCGAAGTGGCAGAGCGGGATGCTCTGACAGGATTAAATAACCGCGGTCATTTCATGAATTTGGCCGAAAAACTATTGCAGCACTCACAACTGGAAAAGGTGCCGTTCGGCTTTTTCATGATTGATGTGGACCACTTCAAAGTCATCAACGACACCTGGGGCCATCGCCATGGGGATTGGATTTTGACCAAGATTGCCGAGGTCTGTGTTCAATCTCTGCGCCCTACGGATGTGATAGGGCGCTTCGGAGGGGAAGAATTTGTGGTGGCCCTTCCTAATATCAGTCCTGAAGACGCGCAAATGGTGGCAGAACGACTTAGAAAACAGGTCGCAGATCTGCCATTACAAAAAGAAATGGAAAAACTATGCCCAAGCGTTACGATCGGCATAGCGATAGCGCACACCCAGGACGTTGATCTTGAGACGCTGATCACGCGAGCTGATCAGATGCTTTACAGCGGCAAACGTCAAGGCAGGAACCGGGTGGTAATGTACGACAACCCGCGAATAATCCGGTAACCACTCCTTCCACAACGCCGAAGATGGCGGCAGCCAAATATATGAAGTGGGCATTTTCGTTTGGCGTGCCACCGGTAAGATTAACCACCAAGGTTCCTGCAAGCAGCTGAAAGCGCCCTGAATAAGGGCGCTTGCTAATACGGGGTTTTGCGGAAAACGTACCCAAAACGAAGCTTCATCACGCAAGCGGCATTCAGGCCGGTAGGATGTTTTGGTTGACGCGGAAGAGGTTTGTCGGATCAAACTTCTTCTTGAGCTCCACCAGTCGCTCGTAGCTCGCGCCATAGGCGAAGGCAATGCGGTCGGTTTCATCATCGGTCAGGAAGTTGATGTAGGCGCCATCACTGGCATAGGGCTGGGTGCGGGTAAAGAATTCACGCGCCCAGTCGATGCAGCGCTCGTCCTCGGCAGCCGTCTCCCAACGGGCATGCACGTTTAGCACGTAGTTGGCGTCGCGGCTCGAGTAGGCCATCGCTTCGGATTGGGCCCGGCCCGTTTGGCCGCCTAACGTGGCAATAAATATCTCGCACTGTGAAGACGGTAGAGTGCCGGCGTATTCGATGATGGCATCGACCGCCCCTTCGCCAAGCGACGAGAAATTATGCGACTTCCAGTAGTTGCGGGCGCCTGAGGTTAACAGTGGATCGAACGCCTGTTGCCAATCGGTATATGGCTGTACGCCGATATGCTCACCATGGGCGGTACCGAACCCACGCAGCGGTTCGATGTGTTTCTCGCCTTCAGCAGGATCGCCTGTGTAGCAAATGGCCAGTGCGACAATCTCTTTCCCGTGGACAGTCTCGGGCAGGAAGGGCAAGGGAGGTGCCTTGCGGGTCACCATCCACACGTTGAGTTCATCAGGCATCGTTTCCGTAAAACGGGCGAACTGCGTGATGACCGATTTCGCCTGATCGAAGGGAAAGACGATGAGACCGCACAGCACATTCGGGCCTACGGGATGCAGCTGGTACTCGAAACGCGTCACGATACCGAAGTTACCGCCTCCACCGCGAAGTCCCCAGAAAAGGTCGGCGTTTTCCGTTTCACTGGTGTGCAACTGTTGGCCATCGGCAGTAATCACGTCCATACCGAGCAGGTTGTCGATGGTCATGCCGTACTTACGGCTGAGCCAACCGAAACCACCTCCCAGGGTCAGGCCGGCCACACCCGTGGTGGAGTTAATGCCCAGCGGGGTGGCAAGGCCATACGCCTGGGCAGAGGCATCGAAATCTGCGAGGGTGCAACCAGGCTCAACATATCCGCGATGAAGCTTCTGATCTATGAGTACGCCCTTCATTAATGAGAGGTCGATCATCACACCATTGTCACAGACAGAATTGCCTGCAATGTTGTGACCACCGCCACGTATGGAAAAGGGCAAGTCGTTGGCGCGCACGAAGTTCAGGGATTGGACAATATCCTCAGGTGAAGAGCAGCGGGCAATCATGGAAGGCCTGCGGTCGATCATGGCATTCCAGATCTGTCGCGTTTCTTCGTATTGCACATCATCCGGAAGCATCACACTTCCCGAGAAATCGGCCTTAAACGCCTCTATTGCGGTTTGAGAAATATGGTTCATGACGACCACCGTTGCGTGTGCCCGAGGCAGGGACGCATGGAAAGAGCGTCGGGCGGAGAATGGAAGAAAACAAATCGGCTGGCGATTCGCCCCCAATCCTCACAGCGACCCTTTGATTGGCATTTCGTCAGTGGATCATCATAGTGTAGGTCAGACTGTTAACAATCGCGTTTATTTATTCGATGGACTCATGGAGAATCCTAGTCTCATAGCGACTGGATCTCTGGCAAGTAGTTATCGCCGTTCGTTTTCGGTAACTCTCGGCCCATATAGTGAGTAGAGCAGTTGATGAAACGAGCGGTAAGCTACAGTGTTTCTTCCAGGAGCAAGGCCAGTCGCTTGAGATGCAGTTCATAGGCGGTTGCATTAAAAGAAGGGGCGTCCTTGGCCGTGAAGCCGTGGGCTGCGCCTTTGTAGAGTTCGGTGGTGAAGTGCACGCCAGCGGCGGCTAGCGCAGCGTCCATGCAGGCGATCTGCTCCGGAGGCAAAAGCTCGTCCTGGTCGGCATGTCCAAAATAGACGTGCCCCTGAATATTGCCGACCACGTGTATCGGACTGTTCGGGTCGTCTGCTTCCGCCAGCCGGGCCGAATGGAAACCGGCCGCCGCTGCAACGCGGTCGGGGTGTTCAGCTGCCATGCGAAGCGCAAACGCCCCAGTCATGCAATAGCCGACCGCCGCCATCTTGCCGTCAGCAAATTCGGCCTCGTTATCAATGCCGTTCAGAAGGGCAATGAAGTCACGGGACTGTGCCTCGGGCGTGAGGTGACCGGCATACGCTAATAGCGTTGGCCTTACGTCCGGGTCACGAAAGGATTTGCTCTCCGGCACGACAGAGCCTTGCGCATCACGGTAGTAGACGTTAGGCATCAACACGGCATAGCCATTGTTGGCGACCTGCTGGGCTTTCTCGTGATAGCAGGGCCGCAAACCGCCGATATCCGTGAACAGAATAACGGCCGGAAAGGGGCCTACGGCATTCCCGGGCGTGAAGATATGAGCGTCGATGGTGCCGTCGGTGGCGGGAATTTCGATAGCACGAGACATGAATAAGCTCCGGCTTGTCGATAGCGAGTGGTTGTTGTCACAGTCGAATATTACACAGATAAATCTAGCCGAATAAAGGCTTGTCATCCTCGTAACTTGGCGTGATCGACGTAAAACTCCTATGTTGTCGGAAAGGCGATAGGAGTAACAATAATGGATGCACTTGCGCGTAAGCTCGGCCTCAGGACGGATCCCACTATATTTTTCACCTCCGCAGGGATCATGATCCTTTTCTTGGTAGTGATTTTAATTGCGCCGGGCCCCATAGGCGATGCCTTCGGCGCCGGACGGGAGTGGATCGTCACCAATCTTGGCTGGTTCTTTATTTTCGGGGTGACGAGTTGGGTGGCCTTCCTGCTTTGGGTGGCGATCAGCCGTTATGGGGCAATCCGCCTGGGTGGCAATGATGCCAAACCGGCTTATAGCAATATCTCCTGGTTCGCCATGCTGTTTGCGGGAGGTATCGGCACGGTGTTGATGTTCTGGGGCGTAGCGGAGCCTATTTCCCATTTTACGACGCCACCAAGGCCGGGTGTTGAACCCTTCTCTGTAGAGGCCGCTGACGATGCCATGAGCTTTTCGATCTATCACCTGGGGCTGCATACCTGGGCGATCTTCGCCATGCCGGGCCTTGCTTTCGCCTACTTTATCTATCGTTTCAATCTGCCGATGCGTTTTAGCTCGGTTTTCTACCCATTGATTGGCGAGCGCATTTACGGTTCCGTCGGTAAATCCCTCGATATCTTTGCCATTCTCGGTACCCTTTTTGGCGTGGCAGTCTCCATTGGCCTGGGGACTCAGCAGATCAGTGCGGGGTTAACGGAGTTGTTCGGTATTCCTGATGCAGTGATGCCCAAGGTGCTGATCATTGCCATTCTGACAAGCGTTGCTGTCGGTTCGATCGTGGCAGGGCTGGATTCAGGTGTAAAACGGCTTTCCAATATCAATATCGGTATGGCCGTTGGCCTGATGATGTTTGTGCTCTTTACAGGCTCTACCGTTTTCCTTTTACGTGCCGTTGTCGAGACATTTGGGCTCTATATATCGAACCTGCTGCCCATGGCGTTCTGGAATGACACCCTGGCGACCTATACCAACGATGATGGCAGTGGCTGGGGATGGCAGGGCAGTTGGACCGTATTCTACTGGGCCTGGACAGTCACCTGGTCGCCGTTCATAGGGATCTTCGTGGCACGGATTTCCCGCGGGCGGACCATCCGCGAGTTCGTGCTTGGGGTGCTGTTCGCGCCCTCCATTTTCACGTTGATCTGGTTTGCGATCTTTGGCTGGTCGGCGATGGAGATTGACGGAATCGGGCCCGAGGCCCGGGAAGCAATGGGCGAGCAGGCCGGTGTCTTGTCTGCTGCCGTCGGCGAAAGCATTCCACTCGCCATGTTTGCGTTTTTCGAGAATTTCCCGGCCGCTACATTGATTCAGGGTCTGGCGGTCGTCATCGTTGCCATCTTCTTTGCCACGTCATCAGACTCCGCGTCCCTGGTGGTCGACATGCTATGTACCGGCAGCCCTGACCCTGGCCCTTGGCATCAGCGCGTATTCTGGGGGGTCTCTGAAGGCATGCTGGCGGCAATGCTCATTGTGCTTGCCGGCGATGCAGGGCTGACGGCATTGCAGGAGGTGATTACCGTTGTCGGTCTGCCAATGTTCATTCTGGTGTTTGCCATGATGTTCGCGTTGTTCCGTGGGTTGTCCCACGAAGACCTTGGGGCGGTGAAGGTTGGTGATCCACCCAAACCTGAGGAGTTATCAGCGAGCGAGAAGGGGAGAACCTAAGCCCCTTTCGAAGATCAAAAGATTCTAGGAAACTTGAGACAGCATTTTCCGGATCCATTACCGCAAGGGGAGAATGGCAATGAGTCAACGCGATGAATTCATCGAGGAAATGAAAGCCAGGCTTGATGAGTGGAATGCTGAAATCGACAAACTAACCGCTCAGGCCCGTCAGGCCAGTGATGAGGCCAGGGTCAAATACCACGAAGACATTGAGCGACTCAAGAAGCGCCAGGCGGAGACTCAGCAAAGGCTCGAGGAACTGCGCCATGCCAGTGAAGAGGCCTGGGATACCGTTCGCCAGGGCATGGACGATTCCTGGGAATTGATGCGCAAAGCTTTCCGGGACGCCTCCTCTCGTTTCAAGTAGCCGGCGCTAGCCCCATTAGTTGGAGGCACGACCGTCCTGCGGTTGCGCCTCATTGCCTTCGCGTAGTCGTTCGATAGACGCACTTCCCTGCTCTGACAAAGCGGCGAGGCGGTCGATCTGCTCATCCAGGCGGGGCAGGGCTTCCTGACGGTAGGTTGAAAGGTCGTCGATTGCGCCCATCACCTCGCCAAACGCCTCTTCGAGCACCTGCATGTCGAGCATCGCCGAGGAGGCCCGCTTCTGGATGTCCACGCCCTGCTGGCGTAGTGCCTTGGCGGTTCCGCCGATCATCTGCGATGTGGTGGAATTTAGGGATTCGATGCGGTCCAGCACCAGACGCTGATTGGCCATGGCCATGGCGACCGTCACTGCAACGGTAAGGGCCGAGACGGTCACGTTGATGGCCCGGTCCACACCGCGCATCAACTCCCGGTTGTTGCGGATGATGACTTCCAGCGCCAGTACACCCTGCTGGCTCACCGCCAACTGTTGCTGAAGATCGACAATGCGTTGACGAAGCGGAAAGAGCAGCTCCTCTTCGATAAATTGACGCCGTGGGTCATTCACGTCACGGTCAGCGACATCATCCTGAAGGCGCTGATCGATCAAGCGACCCAGCGTGATCTGGCGGTTCAGCTCACTGAGGATGTCATTGAGCGCCTTCTGGTCATCGCTAAGAGTGAGGTTGTCACGATGTAGCATGTCGCGACCGCCTTCCAGCTCCTCGATGATCGCGTCCAGGGCCTGCTGGGCATTCTCGAACTTGCGGAAGTAGCGCTGCAGGCGGCTGTCGACGCCGGGAATGATCGCCATCACGCGATCCAGTGCGCTGGGCGCCAGGCGATGACGGGCGGGGTCGAGGCCTTCCATCCGCCCCCGAAGGTCACTTAGCGCCTTGGCAACCGGCCCACCTTCGTCGCCCTGGTGGGCCAGCTTGCGGAGCGGTGTTTGCAGCATGGCACTGCGATGGGCGGCCTGCTGCTGAAGCTCCAGGCCCATTTCGTCCACGGCGCGGCGCTGGCGAACCGCTGATGCCTCGTCGCCTTCGGCTAGAATGTCCTCGATAAAACGGTCAGCCAGGGACGCGAGTTCGGGGTCGATATCCTGCTTGTCAGGCTCAACTGACTCGTCCTGGCGCGCCCCCAATTGGCTGGCGATCTCGTCCACCGGTGGCAGGGACAGGCGAGGTTGGTCATCCGATGGCTGAGTCATGAGCGTCTCCAGAGGATAAAAAAACTAAGTGATCAAAAGACCGTCGTAAAACGTTACTCTATCAATGGCTACCGGATCAGTCTTTGCGCGCATACCGATCGGCGCCTTCGACGAAGCGGCGCAGATCTTCCAGCGCTTTATCGGTGGTAACGGACGCCTGGGGTCGCGTTGTTTCGATGCGTGACATGGAAACGGCGGTATCGTCGAGCACGGTAAGCGCCGACTCAATTCGGGCGGCTCGCTCATTGAGCCGATGTTCGGTCTCCACCAGCAAGTCGAGGCGACGCACCAGGGCGGCACGTTCCTCATCGCTTAGCCGTTTGCCATCCCGTTCCAGCCGACCGCGCACGTATTGGCCGTCCACGCTGACCACGCCGCGGGCCTGGGAGGCCATGGTCGTCAGTGTATCCACCGCGCCGAGACATACCTGGGTGACCAGCCCGCGCGAGCGCTCAAAGGCCAGCTCGCCCGTGTGGAAGCGACCGCTCAGGACGTCCATGACATGACGGTAGCGGCTGTAGAGACGGTCGGCGAGAATCGCCAGGTCAGGACGCTTGACGTCCAGCAAGCTCTGCTTGGCCCGACACATGGCCAACACAAGATCATCGGCACCCTCGGGTGGTCTTGCCGGATCGAGCACCGAGACGCCAGCTTCATAGGCCTTGCGCTCCTCCTGGGCTCTGCGCTGCTGCGCTTCGGCGATACTTTGAGCCTCTCGACGGCGTTCACGGCGGCGAGCAAGCCAGCCGCGTAGCGTTCGCTCGATGGGCAGCGCCACCGGAATGGCAACAATGCCCGCCAACCAGCCAAACAGACTAGGGCTGAAACCACCCCAAAGAGAGGTTAGCCATAGCAGCATGCTGATGAAAGGGATGATCAGGCAATAGCGGAAGACGACCTGTAGCCGCCCTTGGGTTGCCACCGGAAGCGCTATACCGGGGTTGTACAGGCCGACCAGTAACCAGGGGAGACAGGTCATGAAGAGGCCATAGGAAAATCCCTGCAGGAATCCCAACATTGATGCGATTATCCTTGAGTGATTGAACGCCTAGAGTAACCGAGCCGGGATGATCAGCACCAGCAGCGCTGGCACTCTAATATTGACTTGCATCCTCCATGCGGATGGTATTGATGAATTTATGGATCAACATTGCACTTCACCAACAACTTGATTGCGCCCGTGATGCTTGCCTGTGTAGAGAGAGGTATCCGCACGATGAAGAATGCTTTCTTCTGTTGGGTCATCCGCAGTGAAATGCGCAACCCCGCAGGTGACAGAAATATAAAAGGTAGCACCGGTATGCGTAGTGAAGGCAGTGTTGGCAAGCTTTTGTCTGATATCATCAGCGATTGCTAATGCAGCCTCTGGCGTTATTTCAAACAGCAGTACGGCAAATTCCTCTCCACCCAAACGTCCGATGACATCGGTCTCCCTGAACCGTTCCTTGAATAAGCGGCAGACTTGCTTCAGTACCTTATCGCCTACGGCATGCCCATAAGTGTCGTTGACGTTTTTAAAATGGTCGACATCAAAAAGCAGGACGGCGGCGTTATGTTCGCTTCGACAAAAATGAGAAAAGGCTTGTCGAAGTCGCTTCATAAAGTGACCTCGGTTGAATGTGCCGGTGAGGTCATCAGTGATTGCTTGATTTCTTAGGTTTTTCTCCAGCACCTTGTGGTCGGTGATGTCCTGTAAAGTGCTGAGGAGAATATCAGGGTCGTCGGGTGCAGAGTTATCGGCAACTTCATGTATCCAGCGCACATTACCATTAGGCTGGACGATACGATATTTGATATCAATGGCGCCGGTTTTCTTAAGTGTCTGCTGTGCCTTGGCAACTTTTTTCCGATCAGAGGGATGCACCAACCTGATAAAGTCCTTTCTATCAGGTATGAACCGGTCAGGGTCAACGCCAAAGAATTCGTAAACCATCTCTGACCAATACATCTGCCCAGTTGATAGTGACATCTGCCAGTAGCCGAAGCCTCTTATCTTATGCAGTTTTTGTAGCATGATCGCGAAGGACTGCCACTCTTGCGATGTCGAAGGCATACCGAAAATTCGAGATGAAGTCTGCATGCCATGATTTGCGGGGTTGATAGTGTTCCTCGATGCCATTTTTACGGCTGCCGAATGAGGGCCCTGAGGCCATACCTCTTAAAAATTAGTGCTTGGGTCAGCATCCATAGCCAGTACCCAGATTATCCAATGTACTTGAAGGTCAATGAATTGTTCGACTGCTGATTTTTCTATTGGCCTTGAATAAAGATGCCACCATCTTTTCCTTAAGCACCCTTTAAGGCGCTCTATCATTGGGTGTGTCAATGTCGTTTTATGTACCAACCGTTGTAAGGGGCTGAGATGCCTTGCGTGTTGAAGGCATGCCAAAGATCCCGTGCTGGTATGTGGAGATGTGATGAAGTGCCTGAATGCCATTTACATGGCTGCAGGATGAGAGCCCTGAGACCACGCCTCTAAAAAATTGAGTGCTTTGTCGGCATCAACGGGACGGCTGAACAGGTAGCCCTGAAGGACATCACAGCCAAGCTTTTCCAATAGCGTCTGCTGTGTCTGGTATTCAACGCCTTCGGCAACGACCGTCAGACCAAGGCCGTGAGCGATGCGGATAATGCCGCTCACGAGATTGATGGCTTTTTCATCATGAGGCAGGTCGTCGATAAAGCTCTTGTCGATCTTAAGCACGTCAACGGGTAAGCGCTTGAGATAATTCAGTGACGAATAGCCAGTACCAAAATCATCCAGCGCCAGAGATATACCGCTGTTTCGCAGCTTATCCATGGTCGAAATCGCGCGGTCGATATCTGTCAGCAGGCTTTCTTCGGTAAGTTCCAGCGTCAGGCGCTGTGGGGCCAGGTTGTGCTCACCAAGGGTCCGCAGAACCTGCTCGACAAAATTGGGTTGATAAAACTGGTTAGCGGGGATATTGACCCCGATTTTCAACGAGGGGTCGCTGAGCTTGAGGGGCCAATGGAAGGCTTTTTGGCATACAAGCTCAAGCGACCAGTCAGTCAGTAACCGTGACAGCCGTGCATTTTTTTCGGCAATGGGGACGAACTCTCCAGGGCTGATGGCCCCCAGCTTGTTATCCTGCCAGCGCGCTAGTGCTTCGAACCCAACCACGCCGCTGCCATCGGCGGAGACCAGCGGCTGGTAGTGTTGCTGCAATTTATTCCCTGACAGAGCCGCTTCAAGGCGCTGCTCAACCTCATGTCGACGTAACGCACTTTCTTCTGTGCGATGGGTAAAGACATGAATGTTTTCATATGTCTTGGGTGCCTTTAGCGCTGTACGAGCCCTTTCCAGCAAATCATCCGGGTTGATTCCATCACTTGGTGAGACGCTGACCCCTACGTCGATTTTCGGTCTTACCGTATGACCATCGAGATCAATGGGAGCGTTCAGCTTGTTGATAATCGGCTTGATAACGCCGAAAAGATCGCGCAGTGAATAGATGGATACCACGGCACCAAAACGATCAATGTCGATATTGCCAGCTGTCAGGATACCGATATCAGGGGCAATGAGACGATCGGCCAGGCATTTAAGAATCGCGTTACGATACTTGCGACCATGAAGCCGACTAATCTCGTCTAGGTTGTTGATCCGCAAGTGCAAAACAACCAGATGGTAAGATTCGGTTTCAGCAAGTTGGACTAGATTGTCCAAGGTTTCGCCCAGCAAGGTTTCGTCGGGTAGGCCCGTTCGCGCATCCCGTTGATTAATACGGCTGGCCTGGTGGCGCATCTCGAGTATCTGTGTCTTGATGTTGATCTGCTCTTCGACAATATTGCCAAAGGCGAGCAGCCATGAACGCTCAACCTCGTTGAGCGCACGCGGCTGGGTATCACTAAGACAGAGCGTGCCGATTGCCTTTCGGTTTGAGTCGCGCAACACGACGCCAGCATAGAACCGAATATAAGGATATGAAATCACAGCCCTATGGCGTTTGAATAAATCGCTCTCCAATGTATCGGACACTTCCATATAACCGTGCTCTAGAGCATGGATACAGAAAGAAAATTCGCGTGAGATTTCACGCCCTTCCATGCCGACTGACGATTTCAGCCACTGACTATTTTCATCGAACAGTGAAATGAAAGCGATGGGCACATTGAATACCTGGGACACCAGGTGGATATAACGATCAAAGTGCGCTTCTGGGGCGGCATCTGGTGGATGCTGAGCGGTGAGGCCGTTGTCATCGTTTTGCAAAGGGGGGCAGCGGTTACTTTCGTCATCCATTGAATATGCCTGCTTGAAGCTGAGCACGCAGGTAACCAGCCGGGGCATTGACACTCGTGCTTTAAACGATAGTAGTTGATTTAATCATTCCTGCGGATACGTTTCAAATATCCTAGGGGTTTTTGTGTATATATTGGTGCTCATGTGCCTCTTAAAAAGCTGTTCACGACGAGGAAGGTAAGTATTCTCGTCAGGAGGTTGTAATAAATCGTTTTGCTCAGCAGTCAGTGGGAGCGTCCAAAATC
Organism: Halomonas sp. A40-4; assembly: GCF_015767635.1. Lineage (GTDB taxonomy): Bacteria > Pseudomonadota > Gammaproteobacteria > Pseudomonadales > Halomonadaceae > Vreelandella > Vreelandella janggokensis. Next base: position 1,916,290 of record NZ_CP065230.1, read on the forward strand.
AGCGGGGCATGCCGTAAAACAGCATTGATTAATGAGGAGTGCGAAGTGAATCCACAAGAAGGTTCCGGGTCAGCTATCAGAGTATTGGTTGTCAACGAAAGCGGTTTTATTCGTGAGGGACTTTGCAAGGTTATCGAGCGGTTCAGGGGAGTTGACGTGGTGGGCAGCACCTCTTGTGCTCATGATCTGGACGCGGTGGTGCAAACCTTGTGCGTTGATGTTGCCTTGATTGACGCACAATTCCCCAGCCAGGCGGGGTTTGATGCCGCTCGCCAGCTGCACGAAAGCGGCGTCGAAACGCGGGTGGTCATCCTGTCGGTCAATCCTAGCCTGACGGATGTAAGAAGAGCATTTCAGGCAGGGGCCATCGGTTTTTTGCTGCGTAGCGCTGGTATCAGCGACCTTGAAATAGCGCTGCGTGCCGCTGTTAAGGGGGAGATGTTTTTGTGCCCAACCTTACTCAAACGGTTGTACGAATCATCGGAATCAGAATGTATGCTTGAAGGCGGCAACATAGGTGCAGCGCACCCAAATTGCTATTCGATTGAGGATATGCTCCTTAAGGCACAGCACTTGGGTATGCTCCAGCAGGATAGCTAGTCAGGGTTTTTACTTATACTGCTTTGTCGATCACTGCGTTAACGTGCAGGAACGAATATACACCTAAATTTCTAATGTTAACTTTTTATCCAGTAACGGGGTGATGCGCCTGCTAGGTTCACGATTCACGATTGAACACACCCTCAGCCAAGAGGGAGTTACAGGCAACAACCTGTCAAGGTCAACAGCATAAATTCATGAAATCTAATGACAATACCATCCAGATACTACTGGCGGATGAACATCAGCTCGTTCTTTCTGCGATCAGCTCGCTTATTGAAACCTTTGATGACATGACGGTGATTGCCGAGGTTGGCTCTGCGCAACAGTTGCTGAAAGACGACGACGTATATACCGATGTTGATGTGGCACTCATCGACGCAACGTTGCTTTCGATGAAGGGAGTCGCGTCATTGAGTCGGCTCAGGAAACGGTGCCCCAAAGGGCGGGTCGTGATTCTATCGAGCTATTCCAGCGATAGTTTCATTCGCCGCCTTTTCGAAGAAGGGGCACATGGATTTCTACATAAAAACGCTGACGTCGATACACTGGAATTGGCAATCAAGAAAGCGTCGATGGGCGAGTGTTTTGTATTTACTTCCATGGAACCTGAGCAATTCGTTGAAGCAGCCTCCGTTGTCGGGACCTCCGCCATCCCGGATAACCCCTTGACCTCGCGTCAATGCGAAGTTCTTGAGCTGGTGGCAAAAGGCTTTCGCAGCAAGGCCATTGCTGACCAGCTTAACGTCAGTATTAAAACCGTCGAGACCCATCGAGCCGATATTATGCGTCGCCTGGGGGTGAGGCATACGGCAGGGCTTGTTCATGAAGCGATTCGATTTGGCTTATTGGTTTCACCCAACGAAACGGATGGACCTGAATGAACAACACGATGGTTATCCATGTCCTCGTTTAGTCCTTCCAGATGGCTGCCCGGTGGTCATTTGCAAACGCTGTATAGCCCATTCTTTCGTTCAGAACTGCTTTTAGCGCGCGAGCGTGAGCGGATGACACTGAAAGATGGGGACTTCCTTGATCTCGACTGGTATGGCCGTCGTGACGACGATACGCCTTGCGTCATACTGCTACACGGGCTGACCGGCAGTTCTTCGTCACGTTATATCCTGGGCCAGCAGCAGGCGTTAGCCTTGAGAGGCTGGCAGAGTGTGGCCGTGAATTGGCGTGGCTGCTCTGGACAGCCCAATCAGCTCGCTCGCGGTTATCATTCTGGGGTGAGTGACGACCTGGCTGAGGTTGTCGGGATGCTATCCATGCGCCGACCGGCCCAGCCTCTGGCGGCCATTGGTTATTCGCTGGGCGGCAACGTCCTGTTGAAATACCTGGGCGAGCAGGGCAGTGCCACCCCGTTGCAGGCAGCCGCCGCCGTTTCGGTCCCGTTTCGTCTGGACCACAGTGCCGAGAGGATTCGTCAGGGCATGTCGAAAATATATCAAGCCCGTTTTTTACGCGACCTGGGTCATTACATGAAAGACAAGCGCCAGCGATTCTCCATCAATGGTGACCCCGATGAATACGCAAAGCTGTTAGCTTTGGGGTCGCTCAAGGGGATGTCCACGCTATGGGAATTCGATGAGCGAGTAACGGCCCCCTTGCATGGTTTTTCAAGTGCTGCCGACTATTACCAGCGATGCAGCAGTCTGTATTTTGTTTCGTCGATCACTGTGCCGACGCTGATCATCCAGGCACAAGACGACCCCTTTCTTTATCCGGAAAGTGCACCACCTCCACAGTCATTACCTTCCAGCGTGACGCTTGAGTTTCACCGCCAAGGAGGGCACGTGGGCTTTATTGAAGGTACGCCCAGATCCCCCGGCTATTACCTGGAGCGGCGTCTGCCAGCGTGGTTGGCGTCTACGCTATCAAACGCCGAGAAGTGGGCGAGCTGCGCGTGAAATATTGATTGTGTTAGTGAGGCGTTGCACTACTATGCAGCTATAAGGCTCATTGGGAGCCCTTATGGAAAGACGCCATGCTAAAAGGTCTGATTATCTGTTTTGCTGTGCTGTTTGCACAATTAGCGGTACTGCATGTGATTGACACGCGTCTCTACAACTCATCGCAGGACGCACGTCAAACCGCGGTGACCAAGACCACACCGCTGAAAGACGATGAGGAAGACGTGCAAAGTTGAGGCGCGGACATCAACATACCCAGCGGGTCTAACCGCTGGGTCACTCGATTTAGAGCATGTCCTCCAGCCAGACCGTAAAGGCTTGCCAGGAGCGCCGGTCGGCACGTTCATGGTAAGCATCACTTCCGAAGACGCTAAAGGCGTGTGGCGCGCCAGAATAGATACCGACTTCGTAGGTAACTTCGGCGTTTTCCAGTTCGCCGGCCAGGGTCGCTACATCGCCGAGGCTCACCGATGAATCGGCGCCACCGTGGGCAATGAAGATCGGTGCCGTATCACTTGAATAGGCCTGCCCCTCGGGCGTGGTCAACCCACCATGAAAACTGGCATACGCCGCAATATCTTCGGCCTCATCAGAACGGGCGATCTCCAGTGCCACTGCACCGCCAAAGCAGTACCCCATGATCACGGTGTTATCGGCGGCACCCTGTTGCCTTGCCTGCGAAAGGCCACCGAGGGTAAGCGCTCTCATCCGTTCCCTGTCTTCGTAAAGCCGATTGGTGGCCGCCCGTTTGTCTTCAACTGCCTGGGGCCGGTTGCCTTCCCCGAACAGGTCCAAGGCAAACACGTCAAAGCCTTTTTCGGCGAGCATATCGGCACGTTCCCGCTCATAATCATCCAGCCCGTCCCAGTCATGAACGATCAGCACGCTGCCTTGTGCGTCGTCACCACCCGAGACGAAATAACCTTCGAAATCTTCATCATTGATGGAGTAAGCCACATCCTGCCCGGCGGGGGAGAAAGCAAAAGTAGCCTGAGCCAATGACATCAGCACGATGGTGCTGGCAGGGAATAGAATTTTTTTCATCATCTTGGTGTCCAAGGTGGGAATGGGTATCAAGGAGGTTCTTAGCAAGCATAGCTAACGCTTGCTAAACTGACACAATGTTGAAAGTCTCAACGCTGAAAGACTAATAGCGTGGAAGACAAAGACTTGCGTCTGGAACTCGGTAACGGCATGCTGGTCAACTGTTTGATAGATCATTACGGAGCATGAACACATGAGTTACAACGACTCGCATATTGCGCAATCAGCCTCTGGCGGTGTAGCCAATTCGGTTAGCACCAACAAAGTGCTGCGTAACACCTACGCGTTGTTGGCGATGACGCTACTTTTCTCTGCGGTCACCGCAGGCGCCTCCGTCGCGATGGGCGTTCAGCAACTGAACATCTTCGTGTTCTTCATTGGTGCTTACGGGTTGATGTTCCTGGTCCATAAAACGGCCAATTCAGCGCTAGGGCTGCTTTCTACCTTTGCCTTCACAGGCTTCATGGGCTTCACCTTAGGGCCGATCCTGTCCGCCTACCTGGCACTGCCCAATGGCGGCGCCTTGATCATGAATGCCCTGGCCATGACCGGCATCACCTTCATCGGCCTATCAGCCGTCGCCCTGATAACGAAGAAAGATTTTGGCTTCCTGGCCAACTTCATGGTGGCCGGTGCCATCGTGCTGGTGCTCGCGATGGTGGCGGCGTTGATTTTCAACATCCCCGCGCTTTCACTGATGGTATCGGCTGGCTTCGTACTGTTTTCTTCAGCGGCCATTCTTTACCAGACCAGTGAAATCATCCATCGCCAGGGTGAGACGAATTATATTCTGGCCACCATCACGCTCTTCGTCTCTATCTACAACCTGTTTATCAGCCTGCTGTCGCTGCTCGGTTTCATGAGCAACGAGTAACCCATCTGGCGTTACACATAGCAGCATGTCTCAACAGACCCTATTACCAGGGTCTGTTTTTTGTTATATGCAGGATGTCACTCGCCACACCGATAGGTAAGGGCAATGAATTACGGACTGTTAGTCATGGGGGCCCCCTACAGCCAGCCGGCGCCTCATTCGGCGCTCAGGTTTGCCCATGCGGTGCTGGCAAGGGGGCATCAGCTCGCCGGCGTTTTCTTTTATCACGACGGTGTTCATAATGCGTCAATGCTAATGACCCCGCCGCAGGATGAGTTGAACCTGCGCGAAGCCTGGAAAGCGCTTCATAAAGACCACAATGTGGCGCTGGATGTATGTATCGCCGCGGCGCTGAGGCGTGGTGTCATCAGTCAATCTGAAGCATCCCGCCATGGCCATGATGCCTTTAACCTGGAAGCTCCCTTTGAGCTGACCGGGCTTGGTCAGTTGCTGACGCTGCAACAACGCTGCGATCGTTTGATTACCTTTGCCAGTTGAGGCCGTCCATGCATGAATCAGAAGACCTGTTGGTGATCATTCGTCATGCTCCCCATAATTCGAACTGGCTGCGTGAGGGACTTGACGCCGCTCTGGTTGGCGCCGCCTTTGGGCAATCTGTCAGGCTGCTGTTCATGGGGCAGGGTGCGTTGGCACTGTGCAGGGAACAGCAGGCAGGCGCCCCGGGGCAAAAGGCCAGTCTGCCGACCATCGACATGCTCGAGATGTACGATATCGACCAGTTGAATGTCCCCCAGCGAGTGCTCGACGACCTCAAGCTTCCTCTCGATGCGCTTGTCGATGGCGTAACACCGCTCAGCGAGGAGCAAGTCAAAGCGCTGTTTAGCCAAAACCGCCCGATCCTCAACTTCTAGGGTGTTTCATGATCCTGCATATTTTGACAACCCCTCCCACCCATGAGGCCGCCCAGCAGGTCGAGCAGGCCATTCAGGCGGGGGATACGCTGTTGCTGACCGAAGCAGGCGTGATGGCGGCGCTTAACCCAGATTTACACTGCTGGACGCAGAATGACTACGCGGTATTTTTGCTTGAAGAAGACCTCGTCGCCCGAGGGCTCTCAAGCATTGCCGCAACCCATGGGTTGGCGGCCGTGGATATGGAAGGGTTTGTAGCGCTGACTGAGCAGCATGCACAGTCGGTCACCTGGTATTGAATAGCTGATAGGCAACAGTGAGTACTCTGATGGAGAACACCGACGCTAACGTACTGCTTGATCCGGAAGGGTACCTCGTCGACATGAGTGACTGGTCAGAAGCGGTTGCTGACCAGTTGGCCGTCGATGAAGGCATCGAATTGACGTCCGAGCACTGGGAAATCATCCACTTGGCGCGCGGTTTCTATCGCCGTTATGAAATGGCACCGGCAATGCGACCGCTCGTCAAAGCCACTCAGCAGACGCTGGGTAGTGACAAGGGCCGCTCTATTTACCTGATGCGGCTCTTTCCTGGCAGTACCGCCAAGGTGGTAGCGCGCATTGCAGGGCTTCCCAAACCCACCAACTGCCTTTGAAAACAGCCAGGTTGCGTAACCGCTGGTCGGCCGTTAGCTCGATGCCGCAAAAGGCAGGCCCAGCAATGCCTTGAGATGCGCCTCCACACCGCTTGCCAGCGATGTCGGGTTATAGCCGCCCTCCAGCGAGGAGACAAGCCGGTTATCGGCATACAGCGTGGCAATTTCCATCGCCATGTGCGTGATCCAGTAGAAGTCCTCATCCACCAGGCATACATCGCCCATGGGGTCATCACGGTGGGCATCGAACCCGGCGGACATCATCACCAGGTCAGGCTTGAAGCGGTGCAACGCCGGTAGCCATTGGCTTTCAAGCAGGCGACGGAATTCGGGCCCTTGCGTGCCGACTTCCAGGGGCGTATTGACGACGTTTTGCCATTCGCTACGTAAATATCGCCATGGGTAGAAGGGATACTGGAAGCTGGTGCAGATCAGCACATCCGGATCATTCTTGAAAATATCGATCGTGCCGTTGCACTGGTGGACGTCAAAATCCAGGATGGCAATGCGCTGGGCACCGTAGCGTTCCCTTGCATAGGCCGCGCCGACCGCGATGTTGTTGTAAAAGCAAAACCCCATCGCCTCGGCGGCTTCGGCATGATGCCCAGGCGGACGAATCGCACAAAACACATTATCGGCTTGGCGCTTGAAGACCTGATCGATCCCTTTGATAACCGCACCAGCGGCATAACGAGCGGCTTTCAGGCTATCCGGGTTCATCAGGGTGTCGTTATCAAGCGATACGATGCCTTGCTCGGGCAGACATTTGGTAAGGGCGTTAAGATGACGTGTGGCGTGCACTCGATTGAGTGCCGCTTCATCCGCTTCCCTGGCATCGGCCTGCATGGTTTGCTGCAATAAGCCTGACAATGCCAGACGCGCTCGAATCGCCTCCAGTCGATGAGGGTTTTCAGGATGTTCCGGCCCCATATGATGCAATAAGCAGTCCGGGTGGGTAAGGTAGGCAGTGATCATTCAAGCGCTCCATGGTAGCTAGTATCACCTTAATCGCGACACGCTGATAGGCGACAGTGTCCATAAGTCTTACATCGCGCTGCACCGTTCCAGGAGAGGCAAACGTGAGTACACGTTTCTTGCACCATTTTTTCGAACCCCGCACGCTTGCCGTCATTGGCGCATCCGAGAACCCAGCGTCGCTTGGGGGCTTGGTGCTTCGCAATATTCATGAAGGCGGGTTCAAGGGGCGACGTTGGGCGGTTAATCTGAAAGGCTATGATCAGGTCTTCGGTGACCCCTGTGTCAAGCGCGTTGACGACTTGCCTGAGGTGCCTGACCTCGCCATCATCTGCTCGCCCATTGACGGGGTGCCCAAATTGATCCACCAGTTGGGCAAGTTTGGGGTCAAAGCCGCCCTGGTACTTTCCGGTGGCGCTTATCTGGATCGCGACACGGGCAATAAAGGCTCGATACGCGAGCGCATGCTGAAGGCTGCCCGTGAATCCGGCATCCGCGTGCTGGGGCCTGAGTGCATGGGCCTTATCGTGCCAGCTAAAAAACTCAATGCCTCATATGCCAGTCAGCCGGTCAAGGCAGGCCGAGTGGCGTATCTTGGCCAGTCAGGCATGTTGGCCAACGCCATGATCGATTGGGCAGCCGGGCGCGATGTGGGGTTTTCGCACCTGATTACCGTGGGTGACAGTGTCGATGTGCTATTGCCGGATCTGATCGATTACGTAAATCAGTTCTCTCCGGCGCAGGCAATTCTGCTCCATCTTGAGCGGATTTCCGACGCGCAGCATTTCATGACCGCGGTACGCGACGCCTCGAGAAACCGGCTCGTGCTGGCCATCAAGAGCGGAAGAACCTTTGCTTCGGATATTTCCGGCATGGCCCCGACGCCGGGTATTGCCAATCGCGATGTCGTGTTTGACGCGGCTTTTTCACGCGCCGGGGTAGTGCGTGTCGACGACTCCGACGAGTTGCTGGATGCCCTGGAAACCCTCTCGCGCATGAAACCATTACGTGGCGACCGCCTGGCGGTGGTGTCTAACGGTTTGGGGCCTGCCATGCTGGCTATCGACAAGCTGGTCAGCGCCGGAGGCAAGCTGGCCGAGTTCAGCGATGAAACACAACAAGCGTTGCATCAAAGCCAGGTCGATTTCAGCAAACCCGGTGAAAACCCCGTTGACCTGGGCGGTAATGCCACGCCCGAGCGGTTTGTCGAGGCGCTGAAAATTGTCGCCGCAGATGCCAATGTGGATGCGGTCCTCGTGGTGCATGCACCAACGCGCCTGGCGCCTTCGCTGGTCACCGCACAAGCGCTGATTGCCAACCGCAAGGCCTTCCGTCGTAATTTATTGACCAGTTGGATGGGGCTCAAAGAGGCGTTGAATGCTCGCCACGAATGCAACCTGGCCGGCATTCCCACTTATATTTCGCCCGAAAAAGCGGTGAAAGCCTTCATGCATATGGTGGACTACCAGCGCGTTCAACAGCTGCTGCAGGAAACACCGCCCAGCCTGCCGTTTTCCACCAGTGCTGATATTCGCGCAGAGTGCCGGACATTGATCAGCGAGGCGAAGGCCGAGGGCCGTCAGACGTTAAGCCACTCGGAAACGGCGCAAGTGCTTGAGGCTTACGGCATTCCTGCAGCGACCAGTTATTACCTTACCAGTGCCGAGCAGGCGTTGGACATTGCCGGGCAGATTGAAGGACCCAAGGCGCTGAAGGTGGTGCATGAGGGCAATTGTCGACCCTATCGCTATCGCAAGCACCCGCATAAGATTTCGGCAGGGCTGCTTCAGGATCTTGAAACCCCCGAGCAGGTGGCGGATGGCGTTCGCCAACTGGGCGAAAAGGTGAACGAAAAGTACCCCGAATACGCGATCCATGAATACTGCCTGCAGCCCATGCAGCGCGGCAAGCATTCCATGCAGGTGTGCGCGGGCATTACCCGGGACCCGGTATTCGGCCCGCTGATCGTGTTTGGCATTGGTGGCTATAAAGTCAATGTACTTGCTGACCGCCAAGTCGCTTTACCGCCCCTCAACATGAGCCTGGCGGCGGATGTGGTCAATCGCACCCATGCCGCATCGTTGATCCGCGAACACTCGTCAGACCCCGACCGGGATACCCAGCACTTATGCCAACTGCTGGTAAAGCTGTCACAAATGGCCTCGGATCTGGGCGAGCTGCGTGGGCTTGAACTTAACCCATTGCTGCTCAACCGGGACGGCATGCTGGCCGTCGACTTTGCCATGGACCTCGGCCCCCCGGCACGCTTTGCCATCATGCCTTATCCGGAAGAGCTGCGTGAATGGCTGACGTTGAAAAACGGCTGGCAAGTCGAGGTGCGGCCGATTCGTGCCGAAGATGCGCCGTTGATTACCAATTTTCACCGCCAACTTTCCGAAGAAAGTATTCGTTTCCGCTATTTTCATAACAAGTCGGATTTAACCCAGCGCGATCTTTCGATGTTGTCGCACATCAATTACGACCGCCAGATGGCGTTTATTGCCGAACATCAACGCGATGATGGCAGCAAGGAAATGCTCGGGGTGGTGCGTGTCTGGAATGATCCGGATAACATTCGAACGGAATTTTCAGTCATTATTCGCGACGACATGCAGGGCCTGGGGATCGGCAGCCTGTTAATGAAAAAAATGGTCGCTTATTGCACCCACATTGGCACCCTGGAAATGGTGGGCAAAATCATGCCGGATAATCATCCCATGCGGGCACTGATGAAACACCTGGGCTTCACTTGTCGTTACAACATGGAAGAACAGGTAATTGATGCCATCATGCGGCTCAACGAGCCCGAAAGTGAATGGCAGCGCCACCGGCTGGAAAGCCTGCCGGACTAGCCGCTGGGCATGGCTAGCCCGCCACCTTGGCCAGCCACAGGGCAGAGGGGCTCAGGGCGCCATGCGGAAAGAGTTCCACTCGCCGCCTTCGCGACGCTCAAAGCGTATACGGTCGTGCAAGCGACTGGGTTGGCCCTGCCAGAATTCGATCATATCGGGATTCACGCGGTAACCGCCCCAGTGGTTGGGACGCGGAATTTCTTGCCCTTCATAGGCTTGTTCAAAACGCTTTTGCCGTTCTTCAATCCAGTTACGGTCCGGTATCACTACACTCTGGGTGGCAATCCAGGCACCTAACTGGCTGCCACGTGGGCGGCTGGCGAAATACGCGTCGGACTCTTCAGCGGCCACCTGCTCGACGGCTCCCTCAATACGCACCTGGCGGGAAATCGATGGCCACCAGAAGGTAAGCGCCGCGTAGGGCACATTGTTGAGTTCGCTTCCCTTGTGGCTATGGTAATTGGTGTAAAACACCATGCCGCGCTCGTCGAACCCTTTCAAAAGCACCACGCGCGCGTGAGGGCGCCCCTGGCTGTCGACGCTTGCCAGCGTCATGGCATTGCTGTCTTTGCCTTCCTTTTCGATAGCCAGATTGAACCATTCATCAAACAACACGAGGGGATCATCAGGGGCCTGGGATTCATCGAGTTGGCCACCTTCATAATCACGCCTGATATCCGCTATGTCGCGTGCCATTGCTAGGCTCTCCATCAAGAATTTTTTACATGGTGTCGGGTGTGGTCACAAAGCTCAAGCCCTGATTAGCCCTGAGCACGTAATTGGCGGCTGCGAAACCGCGCAAAGGCCATGCAACCGGTAAACAAAGCGAGCGAGAGAACGGCCTCGGTGACGCCACGCAAGGTTTGAGTGGGTAGGGTGGCCACCATCACGCCCTGGCTGAAATACAGCAGGCTGACAAAGGCTAACCAGGCATGTCCTCGCGGTCGCCTTCCGATAATAGAAGGTAGAAACAGGATCAGAGGAAGCACAAAGGCTGCCATGGGGCGCCAACTGAACGCCGCGTCCTGCACCATGAAACCACGTAACAGCATCATTATCAGCAACAGGCCAAAACTTGCCAATACCCACTGCCGTGCCCGCAAGGTGAGAAGATCAACGCCGTGCCGTTGCTCAAGCCGCTCCAGCCACTGCTTCATGATGTCTCCTCGCGCATTGTCCGCATCGCCAGCGCCAGTTTGGCGAGGCGCTTGCCCTGAGCGACGCACAGGGCGCGCTCATGTTCGTCGACTGAGCGGTCGCTCCTTGGCCCTGCCAGGTGGCTTGAGCCATAGGGCGTTCCACCGGTTTCTGTGGCCAGCAGCTCAGTGGCGCTATAGGGCACGCCAGCGTAGACCATGCCGTGGTGAAGCAGCGGGACCAGCATGGTCAACAACGTGGCTTCCTGCCCACCATGCAGGCTCGAGCTTGAGGTAAAGGCGGTTGCCGGCTTGTCGATCAGGGCACCATTGATCCAAAGGCTGCTGGTGGTATCCAGAAAATATTTAAGTGGTGACGCCATGTTGCCAAACCGGGTCGGGCTGCCCAGCGCCAGGCCGCTACAGTGACGGAGATCGTCGAGCTCGGCATAAATCGCGCCTTCCTCGGGGATCTCGGGGGATGTCGCTTCGCAGGTGGGGGAAACCGGCGGCACAGTGCGCAGGCGCGCTTCAATGCCTGCCACTTGCTCTACGCCGGCGGCCATCTGCTGAGCCATGGTGGCGGTCGCACCCGAGCGCGAGTAATAAAGTATCAAGACATAGGGCAATGAACCGGACATAGTAACTCCAAGCAGATTATTCTCTTAGGGTACCAGAGCAATGTGGGCAGCGGGTAATGCCAAACGCATACCTTGCGCATTGGGCAGCCGTTGATAGACCCAGGCCCGGGTTCCGTCGGCCAGCTGCTTTTCCACGCGCTCGTAGCGAATCCCCAGGCGTTCGTAACGGTCAAGGCGGGCCAGTTGATCCGCGGTCACACGCAAACGCAAGCCATCAACCTGGCTGTCCGGCAATGGCGATAAATCAAGGCCATTACGCTGATAACCTTCGAGGGTGGCCGCTTGAGGGTTGCCCGAGCCCCCCATGACGATCCAGCGCACGGGGGCATAACGTAACGTGCCATATACAAACACGTGGTGGGAGCGCTGTTCGATATCCGCAAGATGGTCGGGCCGGTCATAGAACCAGGGGCTGAGCATGGTCAGCCAAAGCCACCCGGCAAGGCCCAGCAGCAGTATTGTACATAGCAACAACAGGCGTTTTACCCAGGCCATGGTGTTTCCTTATGTAGCAGGCAGAAAGCGTAGCGTGGCGTGCGTCAGCGTGGAACACAAGCGTAACAAGACGCTTAAGCAATCAGTGCGTGTTTGGTAGGATAAAAAGCCTATCCTGTCGGAGAGCCTGCCATGAACCAGCCACTTCGTGATGAAACAGACTTTCGGGCGCTTGTGGGCGACGTGAAACCGCTAGCGGATAAAAACCGCGCAGATACCGGTGATGCGCGCAAGCGTCCTTCCGAGGCCCAATTGGCAAGGCGCGAACGCGCTGAAGCAGAGATTGATGAGCGTAACTTTCTATCCGATGATTTTGTCGACCTGATACCCCCCTTTGACCCCATCGAGTACCGCCGGGAGGGAATCCAGCAGGGGGTGGTTGATAAACTCAAGCACGGCGGCTACCCGGTCCAGGCACAGCTTCACCTGCTCAGACGGCCTCTGGCCGAATGCCGGAGACTGGTATTTCCCTTTATTCAGGATGCTTATGCGCACGACCTGCGTTCGGTACTGATTGTCCACGGGCGTGGGCGGGAGATCGACAGCCCGGCCAATGTGCTGCGCTCCTATATTGGCAAATGGCTGATCCAGTTTGACGAAGTACAGGCCTATATTTCCGCCCAGCCGTCGGAAGGTGGGCTGGGGGCTACCTGGGTCATGCTACGCAAGAGCGATCGGGCGAAAGCCAACAACCGTGAACGGCAACAGAAGCGTCGTGGCTAGCCAGCGACACATAAGCCGTCAAAACAAAAGGGGCAGCCGTTGGCTGCCCCTTTGCGTTTAGATGACTGACGCACTTAGTGGCTAGCGTTAAGGCGTTTTTCAAACAGTGCCTGGCGTTCTTCGACATCCGGCTGGTAGCGCACACTGAAAAAGCTCAACGCCCGCAGGGCATCTTCGGGATGCTGGTCATCGCGCAGCGCCATGGCGGTAAAGCCACAGCGGCGCATGTATTCCAACTGGTCGACCAGCACATCGCCAACTGCGCGCACTTCACCGTTGTAGCCGAAACGCTCGCGTAACAGCCGGGCAAGGCTGTAGCCACGGCCGTCGGTGAATGCCGGAAAATGAATGGCGACGGCCGGGGCCGAACGGATCTCATCGGCCAGGGTCGCCGTCAGTTCGCAATCGCTTGCCAGCAGCGGTGCTAGCTCGGTGTCTTCCTGATGAGCCTTCCAGAGCGCCAGCGGTACAAAAGCAGGGCGTTGCTCGGGAAGTGCCTCAGCGTCGTAAGACACGCACCAGGCATTTTCCGCCGCCAGTTCGCCATTGGCGATCAGATGATCGGCATGAACCGGCGTCATCTCAACCGCCTCGGCCTGTTTGTCATTAGGCGGCATACACACGCTCCTTGAAGGGTTTCAGTCCAATACGGCGATAAGTGTCCAGGAAGCGTTCATCTTCATGGCGCTGGGCCACGTAGACTTCCAGCACTTTCTCGACAACCCCGGGGACGTCTTCACGGAAGAAGGAGGGGCCAAGAATCTTGCCCAATGAGGCATCATCGGTCGAATTGCCGCCAATCGATACCTGGTAGTACTCCTCGCCCTTTTTATCGACGCCCAGAATGCCGATATGGCCCACGTGGTGGTGGCCACAGGCATTCATGCAGCCGGAAATATTCAGATCCAGCGGCCCCAGGTCGTAAAGGAAATCGAGGTCTTCAAACCGTTCCTGCAATGCCTGGGCGATGGGAATCGACACCGCGTTGGCCAGGCTGCAGTAATCGCCGCCAGGGCAGCAGATGATGTCGTTGAGCGTGCCCACTGTCGGGTTGGCCATGCCCAGTGTTTCAAGCTCTTGCCAAAGGGCTTCCAGCTCGTCGACCGGCACGTCGGAAAGTACCAGGTTCTGCTCATGGGTAACCCGGACTTCACCGAAGCTGTAACGGTCCGCGAGGTCGGCGATGGCGTCCATCTGGTCAGCCGTCACGTCGCCAGGGGCATGCTCGCGACGCTTGAGCGATAGCGTCACGGCCTTGTAGCCGTAAACCTTGTGGTCAGCCACGTTATTGGTCACGAAGCGTGAAAAGCCTCGATTTTCCTGACGAAGGCGCTCGTAATCCTGCACAGCACTTTCAGCCACGCTGCGACGTTCCGGTTCGGGGAAGTGGCTTTTGGCTGCCTCCACCGCCGCCGCATTGAGCGTCTGGGGGCCGTCTTTCAAATGCGCCCACTCTTCCTCGACGCGACGGCGGTACTCTTCGATGCCCAACGCCTTGACCAGAATCTTGATCCGCGCTTTGAACTTGTTGTCGCGACGCCCGAACTGGTTGTACACCCGGACGCACGCTTCCAGATAGGTCAGCAGGTGCTGCCAGGGCAGGTCGTCGCGCACCACATCGCCGATCATCGGCGTGCGGCCCAGACCACCACCCGCAAGGACTCTTACGCGCAATTCGCCTGCCTCGTTGTACCACAGACGCAGGCCGATATCGTGAACCTGGATGGCCGCACGGTCCTGGGAAGCACCGCTGACGGCGATCTTGAACTTGCGCGGCAGATAGGCAAATTCAGGGTGCAGCGTCGACCACTGGCGAATCAGCTCGCACCAGGGACGCGGATCTTCCACTTCATCGTTGGCAATACCGGCAAATTGATCGCTGGTGGTATTGCGAATGCAGTTGCCGCTGGTCTGGATCGCGTGCATCTGGACGTTGGCCAGATCCGCCAGGATATCCGGCACGTCTTCCAGGGCAGGCCAGTTGAGCTGCAGATTCTGGCGCGTGGTGAAGTGACCGTAGCCACGGTCGTAGCGACGGGTAATACTCCCCAGCGCACGCAGCTGATGGCCAGCCAACATGCCGTACGGGATCGCAATACGCAGCATGGGCGCATGGCGTTGGATATAGAGACCATTCTGCAAACGCAGTGGACGAAACTCTTCTTCTCCCAAACGCCCGTCGCGGTAGCGATCCATTTGATCGCGAAACTGAGCGACGCGCTCATCTACCAGCGTTTGGTCATGAATATCATAGCGATACATGGGGCACGGTCCTGCTAAAGCGAAGTTGTCACGTTGAAACGGGACGAATCAGTGTCGCCACCTTAACGCGGGCATCATATTCTACAAAAGAATATATAATTATCTTTTTATCTCAAAATGGTATTTACGCTAGCGACGCCGC
Organism: Halomonas sp. A40-4; assembly: GCF_015767635.1. Classification (GTDB taxonomy): domain Bacteria; phylum Pseudomonadota; class Gammaproteobacteria; order Pseudomonadales; family Halomonadaceae; genus Vreelandella; species Vreelandella janggokensis. The sequence continues at coordinate 1,931,477 of NZ_CP065230.1, forward strand.
CCACCGGCGACGTTGCCATATCCAGAAAAAAGCAGCTGAGTTAATGATGCGATACATCAACTGCATTAGCCAAATGCCGAGCAGCCCATAGCCGAGACTGACGCCAACCCACCAGGCCAGCGGTAAAAAAAGCAGCCACTGCAGGCTCAACGTCAACAGCATGACGGTTCGCTGAGCGCCCGCGCCCATCAGGGCCTGGGCGAGTACCAATGCGGCGACGTCAATGACCATCATCAGGCCCGTTAACTGAAGCGGCAAGGTACCAAGCTTAATCAATTCCGGCGCCTTGAAAAACAGGCCAAGCAGTTTGTCCGGCATCCATAGCATGGGCAGGGCCAGTACGACCAGCAGCAGTGCAGCTACCCAGAGCGCGTCAAGACCCCAGCGGTGAGCTTCTTGCTCGGCGTCCCGCCCCAGGGCTTCACCCACCAGGCTCATTGCGGCAACCCCTACACCCACGCCCGGCAATATCAGCAATAGCGACAGGTTGATCAGCACGTGCCCCACCGCAACACTCGCGGTGCCGAGCTGGCTCAACAGCCAGAAAAGCACGGCATAGCCAGCGGCAAACCAAAGCTGCTGGGCCGAGTGCGGCAACGCCAGCCGGGCCGTGGTTCGCAGCCCCTGTATGTCAGGTCGTAACGGGGCCCATGTCAGAGCACTGCTGTGGCGGGCGGTGATGCCTATCCAGAGCAACAGCCCCACGCCCACCGACAAGCTGGTGGCAACGCCAGCACCACTGGCGCCCAGTTCGGGAAGCCCGGCAAGGCCAAAAATCAATCCCGCGCTGAGCACCACGTTAAGCAGGTGAACCGCCACAATAATGCGCAAATACAGGCGAGTGTACTGACGGCCATTCCAGTAACCACGAAAGCACAGGGTGAGCGCAATCGCCGCCAGCGACAGCACACGCCAGCGAAAGTAATCAACTGCCACGTCATGAACGTCCGGCGTCGGCGAGATCCACTGCATAATCAAAGGCGCCTGCCACCATGCCAGCAGCGCCAGTAATGTGCCACTGATCAAGCCAAGCAGCAGGCCCGCCTGCAGCGGCAGGGAGAGGCCTGAATGACCCGCGCCCAGGCGCTGGGCGGTTTGGGATTGAACGCTGGAGGACAGCCCGAACACCAGGGCGGTCATCATGAACATGGCGTAACCGCCAAGGCCAACACCCGCCAACGCCGTTTCGCCTAGACGGCCCACCAAGGCGGCATCGACCAGGTTGAGCATGCTCTGCGAGAGCATGCCCAGTATGACCGGCCAAGCCAGACGAACCACTATGCCGTGGCGGTGGGCGACGTAGGGCACAGTCAGCTCGGGTCGTAGGAAAGCACTGGTGACAGCCAGCGCTCCATTTCCTCGAGCGGCATCTGTTTACGCTCAGCCAATACCTTGACCTGGTCTTGGGTAATCTTGCCGGTTGAAAAATATTTGGACTGCGGATGCGAGAAATACCACCCTGATACCGCCGCGGCAGGCCACATGGCAAAGTTTTCGGTCAGCGCCAGTCCGGTATTGGCGGTGGCGTCAAGCAGTCTGAACAGCGTTGCCTTCTCGGTGTGGTCAGGGCAGGCCGGGTAGCCGGGGGCAGGGCGGATACCCTGGTATTTCTCGGCAATCAAGGCGTCATTATCGAGCGACTCCTCGGGCACATAGCCCCAGAACTCCTTGCGCACACGTTCGTGCATGCGCTCGGCAAAGGCTTCCGCCAACCGGTCCGTCAGGGCCTGAACCATGATGGCGTTATAGTCGTCCCCCGCCGCTTCATATTCTTTGGCCAGTTCATCGACCCCGTGCCCGGTGGTCACTGCAAAGCCACCAATCCAGTCCGCTTTGCCGCTGTCCTTGGGGGCGATGAAATCCGCCAGGCTGTAACAGATGCCGTCGCGCCCTTTGGTGGTCTGCTGACGTATATGGTGAAGTCGTTCGACGACATCGGTACGGGATTCATCGGCGTAGACTTCAATGACGTCGTCGTCGACAGTATTTGCCGGCCAGAAGCCAATCACGCCCCGTGCCTGGACGCGCTTTTCATCAAGCAGCTTGCGCAGCATCACCTTGGCATCTTCAAACAGGTTGCGGGCGGCTTCACCGACCACCTTGTCATCCAGAATCTTGGGGAACTTCCCTGCCAACTGCCAGCTCATGAAGAAGGGTGTCCAGTCGATCCGCTCGACGAGTTCATCAAGCGGGTAATTATCGAAGGTTTGTAGCCCCAGTTGATGAGGTTTGCCCGGTGTGTAGCTGGCCCAGTCGGTCCGGAAACGCCGCTTACGCGCCTGGGTGTAGTCAAGGTCGGCGGCTTTGGGGCGACGCTTGGCATTGCGTTCACGAACCTTTTCGTACTCTTCGCGTATTTCGGCGATGTAGGGCGTCTTGAGGGACGGGGTAAGCAACCGGCTGGCCACCCCAACGGCCCGGGACGCATCGGTCACATAAATCACCGGATGGTCATACTGGGGTTCGATTTTAACCGCCGTATGCGCTTTCGAGGTCGTTGCACCGCCAATCAGCAGTGGCAGGTCCATGCCGCGACGCTTCATTTCCTTGGCGACGTGAACCATTTCATCCAGGGACGGCGTGATCAAACCGGACAGCCCGATGATATCGGCGTTGTGATCCTTGGCGGCCTGGAGGATTTTCTCGGTGGGCACCATTACGCCAAGGTCAATAACCTCGTAGTTGTTGCACTGTAGCACCACGCCGACGATATTCTTGCCGATATCGTGGACGTCGCCCTTGACCGTCGCCATGACAATCTTGCCCTTGGCCTGGGTGTCAGCGCTTTTTTCGGCCTCGATATAGGGAATCAGATAGGCGACGGCCTGCTTCATGACGCGAGCGGATTTGACCACCTGGGGCAGGAACATCTTACCCGCGCCAAACAGGTCGCCGACCACGTTCATGCCGTCCATCAATGGCCCTTCAATGACCTCGATGGGGCGTTCCGCCTCGGCGCGTGCCAGTTCGGTATCGTCTTCGATATGCGCTGTGATGCCTTTGACAAGGGCATGTTCGATACGCTTGTTGACCGGCCAGCTGCGCCATTCCAGGTCTTCTTTTTTCGCCGCGCCGCTGCCATCGCCTTTATAGTTATCGGCAATATCGAGCAGACGCTCGGTACCGTCGCTGCGACGGTTGAGCACCACGTCTTCCACGGCGTCGCGCAGTTCGGTCGGCAGATCGTCGTAAACGGCCAACTGACCGGCATTGACGATCCCCATGGTGAGCCCCGCACGAATGGCGTGGTACAGAAAGACCGAGTGAATCGCTTCGCGTACCGGATTATTACCCCGGAACGAGAAGGAGACGTTGGAAACGCCCCCGGACAGCATTGCATGGGGCAGGTGTTCGCGAATCCACTGGGATGCCTCGATGAAATCAACGGCGTAGTTGTTATGCTCTTCGATACCCGTGGCAATGGCGAAAATGTTGGGGTCGAAAATGATATCTTCCGCCGGGAAACCGATTTCATCCACCAGCAGGCGGTAGGCGCGCTCACAAATCTCGGTCTTGCGGGCGAAGGTATCAGCCTGGCCTTCCTCGTCGAACGCCATCACGACGATGGCGGCCCCGTAGCGCCGGCATTTGGTCGCCTGCTCGCGGAAAGCTTCTTCGCCTTCCTTGAGGGATATGGAGTTGACCACGGCCTTGCCCTGCACGCACTGAAGGCCGGCTTCGATGATTTCCCATTTGGACGAGTCGATCATGATAGGCACACGGGCGATGTCGGGCTCGCCGGCGATCAGGTTCAGAAAGCGCACCATGGCTTCCTGAGACTCCAGCATGCCCTCATCCATGTTGATATCGATGATCTGGGCGCCGTTTTCCACCTGCTCCAGCGCGACTTCCAGCGCGGTGGTGAAATCTTCTTCCACGATCAGTCGCTTGAAGCGCGCCGAGCCGGTCACATTGGTGCGCTCGCCGACATTCACAAACAGCGAGTCGGCCTCGATGTTGAACGGTTCAAGTCCCGATAACCGGCATGCGCGCGAACGCTCTGGCACCTCCCGGGGCGCCAAACCGTGAACGGCTTCGGCAATGGCGCGGATGTGTTCCGGCGTCGAGCCGCAACAGCCGCCGATAATGTTGACCAGGCCGCTCTGTGCAAACTCGCCGACGATGGCCGCCATTTCTTCAGGCGTTTGGTCGTATTCGCCAAATTCGTTGGGCAGGCCCGCGTTGGGGTGGGCCGATACAAAGGTGTCGGCCTTGGTGGAAAGCTCTTCGACGTACTGGCGTAATTCCTCGGCACCCAACGCGCAGTTTAGGCCCACGGAAAACGGCTCGGCATGGCGAATCGAATTCCAGAAAGCTTCCGTGGTTTGCCCCGACAGCGTCCGCCCGGAAGCATCGGTGATGGTGCCGGAAATCATCACTGGCAACCGCTTACCAAGGGACTCGAACAGTTCATCAAGGGCGTAGATCGCGGCCTTGGCATTCAGCGTATCGAAGATGGTCTCGATCATGATCAGATCGGCGCCGCCTTCGATCAGCGACTTGGCTGCTTCAAGGTAATTGTCGCGCAGCTCATTAAATGTGACGTTACGCTTGGCAGGGTCGTTGACATCCGGCGACAGCGACGCGGTTCGCGAGGTAGGGCCCAGCACACCCGCCACATATCGCGGTACGCCGGTCTCTTCGGCAACGGCGTCACACACTTCCCGGGCCAGCCGTGCCGATTCCCGATTCAGCTCCGGCACAATATCTTCCATGCCATAGTCAGCCTGGGAGAGGCGCGTGCTGTTGAAAGTGTTGGTTTCAATAATATCGGCACCGGCCTCGAGATAATCGCGGTGAATGCGGGTCACCACGTCGGGGCAGGTCAGCGCCAGCAAGTCATTGTTGCCTTTCAGGTCCGACGGCCAGTCACTGAAACGCTGGCCACGAAACTCCTCCTCGCTCAGCTCGGCATTCTGCAACATGGTCCCCATGCCGCCATCCAGGATATGGATACGTTGATTCAGGCGTTGGGAGAGGGTGGCAATCAAATCACTAGCAGCCATGGCAGGGGGATGTCTCCAGCGTCACAGTCAAAAAAGGTTTTTTTATCGTCGGCAATCGCCGTTCAAATGAACCAACGGCGCACTATGATAACAAAGGGTTCCAGGCGGGGCAGCAATGTATTGTTTATGAATGCCATAGGCCCCATTAACAATACACCGGAAATAGCCTAGTAAAACAGTCGGGATTGTGTCGGCGCGCTGTTTTGCTTACCATAGACACAAAATGACATGTGAAGTGGCCTCGCCACTGCCACGGGAGGAAAACAACCCTCATGACCACGACAGCAGAAGCCGATACCAACGTCGATACCCAAGGTATTGATATCACGAACAGTGCGCAGGATTACTTGGCGGAATTGCTGGAAAAGCAAAACGTCGAAGGCATCGCCGTGCGCATTTTCATCACCCAGCCAGGTACACCTTACGCCGAAACGTGTCTGGCCTATTGTCGCCCGGGCGAAGAAGAGCCGACTGACGAAAAGCTTGAGCTCGAAAAAATCAATGTGTTTCTCGACAAGAACAGCTTGGCGTTCCTTGAAGAAGCCGTGGTCGACTTTAACGCCGACCGCATGGGCGGTCAGCTGACCATCAAGGCCCCAAACGCCAAAATGCCCAAGGTCAACGCGGACAGCCCACTTGAAGACCGCGTCAACTATGTTCTGTACAGCGAGATCAACCCAGGTCTGGCCTCTCACGGCGGAGAAGTCAAGCTGGTCGAACTGACCGAGCAGAACATGGCGGTGCTGGCCTTCGGCGGTGGTTGCCAGGGGTGTGCGGCCGTTGACCTGACCCTCAAGGACGGCGTCGAAAAAACGCTTATGGAACGTATTCCCGAGCTTGGCGGCATTCGTGATGTGACCGACCATTCGGACACCACCAACGCTTACTACCGGTAAGCGATAGCGTCCCAACAGCATTATGATGCCCAGCACCCGCTGGGCATTATCGTTTAAGAGTGCCCGTTGATGCTAGCCGTCTACTCAAGGCTATCTTTATCTTCGCGCTCACTCTCCTGATCACGCGACAGTGATGTCGGCAGGTCGGTTAACTGTCGCTGCATGGCGTCCATTCTTGACCAAAGCTGCTCCTGCCAGGCCTTTTCGCGAGCGTCATGCTGCCGCGCTTCTTCGGCTAATGCCGATTCTGCATCGTCGAGTTTCTTGATCGCCTCTTGGTAGCGTTGCTCCAGCGCATTCAGCGCTGCCTGAAGCTGCTGTTGAGCTTGCTGCTCGGCATGCGCCTCCAACTGATACTGATAGATTGATTTTTCCAGCGTTTTAACCTCTTGGGCCAGTTTCTCGTTGCGTTTATCAGCCTGTTTCAGCCGCTGCTGGTAGGCGCTTTCTTCCTGTGCCCGCTCCTGTCGGGCGCTGTCCAGCAAGCTCATTAGGCGATCTTCGGCGGCTTCATGGCGCTGCTCTTCCTGAGTCAGGCGCGCCTGCCATTCGGCTTGCTGTTGGCTGAGCTGATCGGCATGTTGCGCCTGATGCTCACCCAACTGTTGCTGGGCTCGCTCATAGGCGGACTGCCACTTGGCCACCTCTTCACGTGCCTCTCTTGCTTGAGTCCGCCACTGGGCTTCATCGGCTTGGCTGGCCGCCAGGTCTCGACTAAGCCCCTCGACGCGCGTTTCTGTATGACGCAGATGTTCCGCCAGGGCGCTTTCACGCTGCTCCGCATTGGCGGCCCGCTGGTCGGCGTCGTTGGCTTCAAGCTTTGCAGTCTCAACCTGGCGGTCGGCTTCTTCACGGTAATGGCATAACGCATCGTGCGCCGCCTCCCTGGCTTCCTTCCATAGTTCACTGGCAACGCTGACCACTGCCTCAGGCAACCCTTTGGGCGGTGGTACGTCACGGTTGTGCTCACGCTCAAGACGCCACTGGCGGAAATGTTCACTGATGGTGGTGAAGCTACCCGTACCGAGCACTTCACGAATGCGCTGCACGCTGGGCGTATCGCCTCGGCTGAGCAACGTATCGATGGCCTGCTGTACATCTTGATATTGAACGCCGCTGCGTGCCATTTGCGAGCTCCTTATTGGGGTTAGTGGCCGTCATTATCCCGCCCCGGGTCATACAAGGCAATATTACGTAATATGTAAAGTGTAATTTATTTATTTTAAATGGGTAAAATTCAAGATTACCCGTATAATCTTGAATTTATAAGGTATAAAAGGCAGACTTGGCGCACCCGTTAGCAACTGGGCCGAATAAGAAGGGAAGAGGGACGATTAGGGTGAGAGAGGAGCAGGGTCGCCAATGGAAACGCGAGATAATACAGCTATCGCCAACCCGATATCGCCGCTGGAAAACCTCAGCGGTTCGCCGGTTTTGCCACACATTACCGCCAACACGGATGTGGAAGCGGTGGCGGCGTGGCTCGCCGAGTACCAGGACAGCCCGCAAACCTGGAAGTGCTATCGTCGGGAAGCCGAGCGCTTGCTGCTGTGGCTCAAGGCCCAGAATTTGACGCTTGGCCAGGTAAACCGTGACGTGCTGCGTCACTTCGAGAACTTCCTGGCCGATCCGCAGCCAAGCGCGCAGTGGGCGGGGCCTACCAAGCCCCGTCATCACCCGCAATGGCGCCCGTTTCGAGGTGGTCTTTCCCCGGCCAGTCGCCGGCAAAGCCTGATCATTCTGCAGGGGTTATTCAGTTGGCTGGTAGAAGCAGGCTGGGTGCGCCATAACCCATTTCGCCTGATGCGCGATAAATCGCGTCGCTTGAACAACCAGTCGCCGCGGATTGAGCGCTATCTGGAGCGCGAGCTATGGGGGTGGCTCTGGCAGTGGCTTAACCAGCCAGCGGGGAAGGGCGAACGCGACCGTTACGAAATGGCCAGGCGACGTTTTATCTTTGGTTTTGCGTACCTGCTGGCTCCCCGCGTGAGTGAAATGGCCGATGCCCGTATGGGCGATTTTCATCAAAGCGAGGGCCGTTGGTGGTGGTCCGTCGTTGGCAAGGGCAATAAGGTCGCCCATATTCCGCTACCCGCTGACATGCTGGAATGCCTGGCTGAATGGCGACAAACCCTGGGACTCGCTACCACGCCACCCCATCACGACGATACGCCGGTACTTCGCGCTTTGGACAAGAAGCGGGGGATTGGTCATAACCAGCTCTACCGTCTGATACGTGAGACTTTCAACGAAGCGGCCAACGCGCTGGAAGCGGCTGAAGGAAGCCCTGCTAATATCGCGGCGTTGCGTCGCGCAACCCCCCACTGGTTGCGCCATACGTCCATTACCCATCAAGCCCAGGCAGGCATCAGCCTGCGGCATCTGGCCGACAGTGCTCGCCACTCGCGCCTGGATACCACGGCGCGCTATCTGCACAATGAGGCTATCGAGTGGCACCAGCAACAGCAGCGCCATCAGATTGAGCCGAGAGTCACCCAAGACGACGCTGAGACGTTATAATGGGCGGCATACGTGACACCAACGCTAAAGGAATCACCATGAGCACGTCCGGTGCCGAGTTAGCCCAGCAGGAACTGATCGAAGAGTTCGACATGTTTGATAACTGGATGGACCGTTATCAATACATCATTGATATGGGCAAGCAGCTCCCCCATTACCCAGACGAGTGGAAAACTGACGAGTATAAAATTCAGGGGTGTCAGTCGAACGTGTGGATGCACCATGAACAGCAAGACGACAAGCTGATCTTCAAGGCGACCTCTGATGCGGCGATAGTCTCGGGCTTGATTGCCGTGCTGCTGCGTATTTACAGCGAAAGAACCGCTGCCGAGGTGAGCGTCACAGAGCCGCATTTCATGACGGATCTGGGCCTGGACAAGCACCTGTCGCCAACGCGTAGTAACGGCTTGCATGCCATGTTGGAGCGCATTTACCAGGTTGCCCGGCAGAGCGCTTAATCACGCCGGGAGTGATGGTGACCATCGGTGTGAGCGTGTTCCTCGTCTTCCCGGCACAAGGCTTCGCTGCGCCCGCCGGGTACGGGGTCCATCCCGCCGTTGCTTCCCGGGTGGCATTTCAGAATACGCTTCATCGCCATCCAGCTACCTTTGAACGGCCCGTGTACCTGAATGGCTTCAATGGTATAAGACGAACAGCTTGGCCAAAAACGACAGCGCGGGCCGAGCAGGGGGCTTAACGTATATTGATAAGTGCGCACCATGACAACCAGGCAATGACCGACCAGCCAACGAACGGCACTAACCAGTGCGCGCCAAGCCGTCATGGTGATGGCTTGGCGTAGAGCTCGGCGGGGTCAATAAGTGGCTCGCTGTTGACCGTCACGCCTTCACTTGAAAGTGACAGGTAAAAGCAGCTTCGCCGACCCGTATGGCAGGCAGGTCCTGTTTGGTCCACCTGGAGCAGCAGCGTGTCTCCATCACAGTCGAGGGCCGCTGATACGAGATGCTGCTGCTGGCCGGAAGACTCACCTTTTCGCCATAATTTGCCGCGCGAGCGTGAGTAATAGCATACCCGCTGCGTTTGCAGTGTTTCTTCCAGGGATGCGCGGTTCATCCAGGCCATCATCAATACTTCGCCGGTATCGTGCTGTTGGGCGATGGCTGGCATCAATCCGTCCGCATTAAAAGCGGCGGCATCGAGCAACGCCGTGACTGAGAGAAGGGTATCCGCGGGAGATGCCGACTCAAGGTCTTTGAGTAATGAATTTTTGGAGGACATGTTCACGATTCCTCATGGGGTTGGCAGCGCTGGCATAGCCCCTGTAGCTCAATGGTTTGGCGCTCTACATTGAAGCCTTGACGCTGGGCGAGGGCAGCCAGTTGATCGCTGATTTCATCCAGGTGGAGTTCTTCCACGTAGCCACACTGTCGGCAGATAAGCAGTTGAAAGCCATGGGCATGCTCCGGACATGCGCAGGCAACATAGGCGTTTTGCGATTCGATACGGTGCACCAGTCCCTGCTCGATAAGAAACTCGAGGGCACGATACACCGTCGGGGGTCGAGCAGCCGCGTGCTCTGTGGAGAGTTTATCAAGTAGATCATAGGCCTTTAAGCCGCCGCCATGACGCGCAATCAGTTCAAGCACACGGCGCCGAATAGGCGTAAAGCGCACCCCCCGCGTGTGGCATTGGGATTCTGCCTGTTGTAATAGCACATTGGCGTGTGTCATAGACGTCTCGTTGACCATGGTGAGCGCAGTTCACGCGCTGAAGAGTAGTTTACGCGCTTGCAGGAGGCGTGTCAGGTGGGTCAATCAATTCACTCACGCGGGCAAAATGATGCTGTGCAAACGCCACACGCTTCTCGGCCGGCACACCATCGGGCTGACGTTCAATAAGGTCCAGGCGGCGGCGCAGCCCTTCACCGTTGGTCATCTGGATGGCAAGACCGGGGCGGGCATTGAGCTCTAATAGCATCGGGCCATGCTGGCGGTCGAGCACCATGTCGGTTCCCAGGTACCCCAAGCCGGTCATTTCATAACAACCGGCCGCTAAGTTAAGCAAGGTTTCCCACTGCGGAACTTTGAGACTAGCAAGATCATGCCCTGTATCGGGGTGGACAAAGCAGGGACGATCAAACTGAACGCCGCGAAGGGCAGCGCCCGTTGCCATATTAAGCCCCACCCCGACAGCCCCCTGATGCAGGTTGGCCTTGCCATCCGACGCCGCCGTGGAAAGTCGCATCATGGCCATGACGGGGTAGCCTTTAAAGACGATGACACGAATATCGGGCACGCCTTCATAGGTGTAGGCCATCAGGCTTTCATCAAAGTTGATCAGTGTCTCGACAACGGCGACATCGGGTGAGCCGCCAAGCGAATAGAGTCCTGACAGAATATTCGATACATGGCGCTCGATGTCGGTGATCGACAGGCGAGCACCGCTGGGCTTGATAAAATCGTCGCCCTCAATCTTTTCAACCACCAGAATCCCTTTGCCGCCGCTGCCTTTGGCCGGCTTGATCACAAAGCCATGGTGGCCTGCCAATATGCGTCCGATATGTTTGACCCCAAACTGCGTCGTCACCGTGCCGATTAACGCCGGAGAGGTAATTCCATAACGCTGCGCCAGTAGCTTGGTTTTCAGCTTGTCATCGACCAGCGGGTAAAGACGCCGATTGTTGTAACGCCCGATATAACGGATGTTACGCCGGTTCATGCCAATGATGCCTTTGTCACGCAGTTGCGTCGGCCATGTCCAATTGCTCAGCAAGCTCATGAGGGTTTGTCTTCCTCGGTAATGGGCTTGAAGCGCCTCAGTTCCAGCAGGCGGTAACCGGTGTAATTACCGAGCAAAAGAATCAGCGCCATCAAGATAAACTGAACCCCCAGGAAGTTGAAGGTGATGTGTCGCACCCACGGATTGTTCATGGCCAGGAACGCAATGACGGCTGTCAGCAAGCTCCCGCCGCCCTGTATCAGGACCTGCTTGGGACCTTCTTCTTCCCACAGAATCGACATCCGCTCGATCGTCCAGGCCAGAATGATCATCGGGAAAAAGGTAATGGTGAGTCCGGCGTTCAAGCCCATCCGGTACGCCAGCACCGAGAACACCGAGATGATGGCAATGACGGTGATGATCACCGCCGAGACCCTGGCAACCAACAATAAATTCAAGTAAGACAAGTAATTGCGGATTATCAGGCCTACCGATACGACCAGCAGAAAACCAATTAATCCGGTTGCCAGACTGGTCTGGATGAAGGCGAGGGCAATCAGTACAGGCATGAAGGTGCCCGAGGTTTTGATGCCTACCAGTACGCGCAGGAAGACGACGACCAGCGCCCCAATCGGGATAAGCAAGATGGTTTGGAATAGGGCCTGTTCTTCCAGCGGGAGGCTGTGAATCGAGAAATTCAGCAGCGTATCGTTGGAGTTGTGGTTACGTACCGCCGCGGATGCGGGCTGATAGTGGGTCATCATCGAGAAGCTGACCCGGGAATTGGTCCCGCCTTGTACCTCAAGTACAGCGTCACCGGTCGTTTCCCATAGCAGCAGGTTGTCAGGCTTGCCTTGGACACCGGTAATGGGATGAAAAAGCGACCATGTTTCATCGTTTTCATCGAAGACCTGAATCCAGGTGCTCAGCGTTTGTCGGCGACGGCCATCGTCAAGTAGCAAGCCGCTAACCCCTCGAGCTTTCACACCTGCCTGGTTAAGCAGGCGAACAACCAGTGGGGCAGGGTCCATCTCGCCAAGCAGAAGGCGAGCATTTTCATCCTGGCGTTCTCCGTTTGTATCGCGAATCAACTCCCGGGCAAAGGTGGCGTTATTGGCACTTCGCTCCCAGGCTTCCTCGATAAGCTGCTCAGCAGCTGAGTCGTAAGGACTTTCCCATTCGACGGCAGGAGGAAGCTCAGGTGCAGCCTGCACCGGCGCTTGCGCCTCGGGCGATACCAGCATTTGAACGGAATAATACAGCTGCTGTTCACCATCAGCCTCGCGAATCGTCCACTCCGCACGCCGACCTGCTTCATCTGCCTGGTAAGCCAGCCCATAACCGGAAGACGCTGTGTTCTCGGTGAGTATGCGGTATCCGGCCTGCTGGGTCGGCAGTGCAAGATCAACCTCTACAGGCCCACCCTGAGCATCAAAGGTAATGACGGCCTCGATTTCCCATACCTGGCGCTGCTCACCTGGCACCCAGGGTATTTCAAACTGCAGGTGACGATGTACACTCATCGCAATGCCGGCTGCGAGCAATAAACCGACAATAAAATAAAAGGGTAGCCGTGACATTAAGATTCCTTTCAAAAGTGACAGTGGCGACTGTCGTTATTCTTCACTATCGTCCGAGTCGGCCGCTTCGTCCTCAGCCGCTTCGTCGGCGGGCTCACCACCTGGGAATTCAGGTCGATCGAAGCGATAAGTTTCAGCCACATCAATAAGGGCAATATCGAGTAAAAAACGACGACCAAGCAGAACAGGGTAGTCCAGGTGACTGCGGTTACTAAGGGTGAACTCCACATTTTCGCTAAGCGGACCCAGGGTTAGCAGCAGGGAAATCACCAGACGCGATTCTTCTCCGGAGGCCTGTACGATACGGACGCGACGCTCGATAGGCGCTTCAATCCACTCATCGCGGATACTTTCAACCACGACATCTTCTTCATTAAGCGCCAACTTGAAGCGTACCCAGTCTTCACCGTCACGTTCAAAGGGCGTGATGTCACGGGCAGATAGCGATGATGTATTGGCGCCTGAGTCCACTTGGGCCTGGAGATAGGTACCGATACTCGGCAATCCCACCCATTCATTGCGGCCAAGCAGCGTTTTATTTTCAAGCAGGTCGTTTTCAACGTTGCATTCTTCACGAACCACGATGGATTCTTGGTTGTGCGCATCCAGTTGCTGCACGTCGTTACGTAGGCGACGAAGCAGGCTGCCAACTTCACGCACATCGGCGGTGAAGACTTCCTGCTGGTCAAGCTGGCGTTGCTGCAAGGAAGCGGTCTCGCTGCACTGCTGGGACAACTGGGTCTGTAACCTATCCATGCGCATGTTGAATGCTGCTTCATCAAGAGGCGGAGGGCCTTCGGGAGCAGGCTTCGGCAATGCACAGCCAGACACCAAAACAGCCGAACCTACTATCAACCAAACAACACCTTTACGCATAACATGGACATCCGTGATCAATAAGAAGATGAATGATAAGGAGTAGTGAGACCGGTTGTCCAACAACCGCGTGGTGTTATTTACCGGCAATCCATTCAATTTAACATAATATATATTATGCGAACCGAAAGGATAGATTGGCTTTAGCCACAATTCCTGCGATAGTCTTGACAGTAATTATACATGCCACGTTGTCTATATAGGAAAAACGCGATGAGAAAACCTGTACACGCTACCGTTATCGCCCTCTTGGTTGTTTTCCTTGCCAGCTGTTCGAGTGTCGACGTCGAAGATTACGCCGATACAGAACCGCGACTGGATATTGCGGAATACTTTACCGGCTCAACACGCGCCTGGGGCATGGTACAGGATTACAGCGGCGAGGTTCAGCGCCGGTTTACCGTGACCATCGATGGCCGTGTTGAAAACGGCACGCTCATTCTGGATGAAGACTTCGTGTTTGCCGATGGCGAGACAGACAAGCGCGTATGGCGCTTCGAGCGTATCGATGAGCATCGTTGGGTGGGTACTGCCAACGACGTCGAGGAGCCTATTGAAGCCCGCCAGTACGGTTATGCGTTCCACATGAATTACCCACTTGATGTGGCGATCGGCGATAGAACGATAAACTTCACCATGGATGACTGGATGTACTTGCAACCGGATGGACGATTGATCAATCGTACCGCGATGAAAAAGTTTGGTTTAACCCTGGGTGAGATCACGCTGGTTTTTCAGCAAGCAACGCCGCGATCAAAATAATAGTCGCTTTGATGCATCAGCCTCTGCCGCACCCAAAAACAGCCTGCTGATCAGCAGGCTGTTTTAGTACTAAGGTTTTAGTACGGTGTGCCAAAAAAGCTTGAGCCCCATGGCTCAATCATCGGCTGGTGCGTACGAGCCATCTTCACGGTGTACTTCGTTGCCTGTGATTGGCGGTGTGAACACACAGGCCAGATGCATCGTTTTATGAGCACGCAGCAGGTGTTCGTCATGCTGGTCAAGAATGTAGATGTCACCGGGCTTGATCGGCCAGATTTTGCCATCTGCCAGGGTTTCTACCTCACCCTCACCTTCGATGCAGTAGACGGATTCATAGTGATGCTTGTAATGAATATGCGTTTCGGTGCCTTCGAAGATGCGCGTAATGTGGAACGAGAAGTTGCCACCATCACCAGCCAGTACCAGGCGCGTGCTGTCCCAGTTTCCGTTTTCAGCTGTCACTAAGCGATCTGTTTGGCGAGCTTCTTCAATGTTGCGAACGATCATACGTGTGCTCCAGTTCAGAGGCGGCCCGGACGGTACCGCGTACGTTATATCTTAGCGGAAGATCAGTAGCGTTGTTACTCGCTAGCGACGGCTTTGACACATTTTTCCAGGATATCCAGCCCTTCCAGCAGGTCTTCATCGCTGATGGTCAGCGGGCACAGGCACTTGACCACTTCACCGTCTTGACCGCTGGTCTCGATAATCAGACCGTGTTCAAACGCCATACCGGTGATTTTATCGGCGATATCACCTGATACAACGTCGATGCCACGCATCAAGCCACGGCCACGCTCAGTCGCTGGCATGCCGTTTTCTGTGAGCACAGCGGCTAACGATTTAAAACGCTCTTCTACAATACGGGCTTTACGCTGCACGTCACGCTCGAAGGTATCGTTTGACCAGTATTTTTTGAAGGCGGCAGTGGCCGTGACCATCGCCAGATTGAAACCGCGGAAGGTACCGTTGTACTGACCCGGCTTCCACTTATCCAGCTCAGGCTTGATGAGCACATGGGCAAACGGCATCCCGAAGCCTGACAGCGACTTGGAGTTGGTCACCATATCAGGGTTGATGCCCGCGTGCTCGAAGCTGAAGAACTTGCCGGTACGACCACAGCCTGCCTGGATATCGTCAATGATCAACAGAATGTCGTGGGCTTTACAAATCTCTGCCAGGCGTTTGAGCCACTCGATACCGGCGACGTTGATACCGCCCTCGCCTTGCACCGTTTCGACAATCACCGCGGCTGGCACATCCAGACCGCCCGATTTATCCTTCAATAGCTTCTCGAAATAATCGAGAGTGTCGGCATGTTCGCCCATGTAGCCATCAAAAGGCAGGAAGCTTGCTCCCTGGGTCGGGATGCCACCGGTGGCTTCGCGGAATTTACGGTTACCGGTGGTTGCCAGGGCCCCCATGGTGACGCCGTGGAAACCGTTGGTGAAGGTGACGATGTTGTGACGCCCTTTCGCAACACGCGCCAAGCGGATGGCGGCTTCTACCGCATTGGTGCCGGTAGGACCAGGAAGGTGAACTTTATAATCCAGTCCACGAGGCTTGAGAATGACATTTTCAAGCGTTTCCAGATAATCGCGTTTTGCATCGGTCCACATATCCAGGCCGTGAACGACACCATCTGTTGCCAGATAGTCGATCATGGCTTGCTTCAGATGAGGGTTATTATGCCCATAGTTCAATGTGCCCGCACCGGCGAGAAAATCGATGTATTCTCGGCCGTTTTCATCGGTCAATCGGGCATTCTGCGCCTTGGTGAACACCACAGGGAAAGAGCGAGAATAGGTACGAACATTGGATTCCATGCGTTCGAGTGTCTGGGTCTGCATTAGCGACCTCCTTTTTAATAAGAATCAGTTTGCCAAGCGAAAGGAAACAAAGGTAACGCGAGCGGGAAAACCGGTCAGATGTTGTGGGTATTGAACGGACCAATACGCACCAGGTTTTCCGGATCGTGCTCGCCCCCGAGTTGTTCGGTTGAAAAGTACTCGCGGCTGTTCAGTGGTGCCTGCCAGCGGCCTGCCAGCCGTTTGAACAAGCCCCATGAAGCCTGGTTATCGGGCGTGATCGTCGTTTCAAGGTGGTGGACATCGGCCAATTCCGGGCGCGACATGATGGCTTCGACCAGGCGACGTGCCAGCCCGGTTCCCCTGGCCTTTTCACCCACGGCCACCTGCCATAAAAAATACGTATCCGGCGCATTGTCCTTTACATAGCCAGACACAAAACCAACGATTTCACCTTCTTCATTGGTCGCAACGGCACAGGTGTCACGGAATTGGGTGGCTAGCAGAAGATAGGCATAGGCGGAATTTACATCCAGCGGGGGGCACGCTTTTATCAATTCATATACCCCCCAGCCGTCTTCGGCATTAGGCTTGCGAATGTACAGCGGGGTGTCCGCATGGCCAACAACGGCATCGGCGACGGTCGGTCGTGCCAAGTCTGCTGAAGGGGTAAACGGCGGTATTGGGGTGCTCATGGTTATGCTTCGCTGTTGCGATTTTGGATGTGATTATAACAGCTGCTTATGAGCAATTCAAAAATCATGTTATTCAACTCCCTATTTTCGATAATTATTTATTATACGAGAAGCCTGTCCTTGGCGAACTGGATGCCGTTACCCCTCTACTGCCTATGATGAGTTTAGCTTAAAGACGGTGGCTGCCCAGGGCATATTGAAGCGCCACTATCTCCGGGAAGGCGTACGCATCGTGACAAATTCTTCAGCGCCGGTGGGATGAATCCCGACCGTATTATCAAAGTCTCTTTTGGTTAATCCTGCGCGCACTGCAATGGCAATTCCCTGGATGACTTCCCCCGCGTCGTCACCGACCATGTGGGCACCGACAACCACATCGGTCGCATCATCCACCACGAGCTTCATCAGGGTGCGTTCCTGGCTGCCTGACAGCGTATGCTTCATGGCTCGAAAGTCAGTGCGATAAACGCGGATGGCGCCAAATTGCTCCCGTGCAGCTTCTTCCGAAAGGCCGACCGTGCCAATGTTGGGGTGGCAGAAAACGGCCGTTGGCACGCGGGTGTAGTCCAGGGGAGCAGGCGCCGGGCCACCGAAGTGGTGGTCAGCTAATTGCATGGCTTCCGCAATGGCGACCGGGGTCAGCTCGGGCGTATCAATCAGGTCCCCAAGGGCAAGAATTGACGGGACCTCAGTTTCAAAGCGTTCATTGACCGATAGCTTGCCCTGCTCATTTAGCGAAAGGTCTACCGATTCCAGGCCCAGTCCGGACACGTTGGCACGGCGCCCTGTCGCAGCCAGAACGGCATCCACTTCAAGAGTATCCCCATTGCTGAGCGCAACCTGGTAGCCAGTGTCAGTTTTCTCGATTGTCTCGATATTGGTATCAAAATGGAGATGGACACCTTGGCGGTCCATTTCCTGACGCGTGAACTCACGCACCTCGTTATCAAAGCCTTTCAGGAATAGGTTGCCGCGGTAGATCAGATGCGATTCGCTGCCTAGCCCATTAAAAATACTGGCAAACTCAACGGCAATATAGCCACCGCCTAGCACCAGGAACCGCTCCGGCAGACGTTCAAGATCAAAAATCTGGTTGGAAGTCAGGGCATGCTCATTGCCAGGGAACGTCGGTACCCAAGGCCAGCCGCCGGTAGCCAGAAGGATACGCTCGGCCGTCACATGCTGCTCGTCGCCCTGCTGATCGGTAATCACGACCGAGTGCTCACTGTTCAGGCGGGCTCGGCCGTTATAGAGGTTGACGCCTGCGGTCTCAAGCAAACGCTGATAGATGCCATTGAGTCGTTTGATCTCGCTGGTTTTATTGTCCCTTAGCGTCGCCCATTCAAAACGCGCCTCGCCAGGCAGTTGCCAACCGAAACCACTGGCATCATCGAACGCGCTATGGAAATGGGACGCATAGGCATAAAGTTTTTTAGGCACGCACCCCACGTTGACGCAGGTGCCGCCTAGATAGAGATCCTCTACAATGGCGACGCTGGCCCCCTTGGCAGCGGACATGCGTGCAGCCCGCACGCCGCCGGACCCGGCGCCAATCACCAATAAATCGTAGTCGTAACCTGCAACCTCTGACATTTCAAACTCCTATATCGTCAACACGGCGAATGTTGACCCGCTGTCGAGAGAAGGTTAAAACCTTCCTCTGATTAATGTACGTGATGGCTGCCATTATTAACGATGAGCATGCCGGACGTAATGATGAAAAAATTAAGTAATCGGAGACCCAATGTCTGACCCTATTGAGACGTTACTAGAGAACAATCGCGCCTGGGCGAAGCGCATGTGCGACGAAGACCCTGATTACTTTAAACGACTCTCCGAGCAGCAAAATCCTGATTATCTCTGGATTGGCTGTTCCGACAGCCGGGTGCCCGCCAATCAGATCATTGCTTTGCCCCCTGGCGAGGTATTTGTCCATCGCAACGTCGCCAACCTGCTGCATCATACCGATATGAATGCACTTTCAGTGGTGCAATTTGCTGTGGATGTGCTCAAGGTCAGCCATATCATGGTGGTTGGGCATTACGGCTGCGGGGGAATCAAGGCAGCGGTAATGGGTGGCGAATGCGGCGTCGTCGACTATTGGCTACACTCGGTTCGCGAGCAATACAATCAACATCGTCGTTCGCTTGAACATCTCCCGCTTGACGAGCAAATTGACCGCATGTGTGAGCTGAATGTAAAAGCGCAAGTCAATAGCCTGTGTCGCACCAAGATCCTTCAACGTGCCTGGCAGCGTGGGCAGCAGATTTCGGTTCATGGTTGGGTCTATGGCTTGAGCGATGGACACGTAAAAGACCTCAATTGCACCATCAACGGCCTTGAACAAGTCGAAACGTTATACCGCATTGACCGTCTTCAGACCGATGATTGACTGCCTCTCGCCCGCGGGTTCTGCGCGGGCGACAGTAACATCCAGCAGGTTATCCGATAGGGCAGCTGACACCCGTACCCTTGATGCCACAATAGCCATTGGGGTTTTTGTATAGATATTGCTGATGATACGCCTCAGCATAATAAAAAACGTCCAATGGCTTGATTTCAGTGGTGATATCGCCTTTTCCAGCGGCGTGAAGCGCCTCCTGGAATACCTTGGCACTTTCCTCGGCTGCCTGATGCTGCGCCGTTGTCGTCGTGTAAATCGCTGAGCGATACTGAGAGCCAACATCATTACCCTGGCGGTTTTTCTGGGTAGGGTCGTGCTGCTCCCAGAAAACATTCAGCAATGTTGCCAGTGAGACCTGGCTCGGGTCGTAAATAATTCGTACGGCCTCGGTATGGCCGGTACGCCCCGTGCAGGTTTCTTCATAAGTCGGGTTGGGTGTTTGCCCCCCGGCATAACCTGCCGCCGTCACATAGACCCCCGGCAAATCCCAGAAAAGACGCTCCACGCCCCAGAAACAGCCCATGCCCACAACCAGTTCCTCAGTCTCTGAAGGAAAAGGCGGGTGCAGAGGGTGGCCGTTAACGGCATGGTGATCACTGGTCGCAATGGGTGTCTCGCGACCCGGCAGAGCGAGCTCCGCCTGGCGAGTGGCATTATGGGTGTCAAATATAGACATGCTGCTTACCTCATTGCTGATCGAAAATAGTTGGGTTACCAGAACGACTGAAGGTGTAGATCAGATCGACTGCCTGATTGGCCCCGGAAACCGCCTGTACATAAAGGTTGCGCCACAAAGTGTAGCGTAACGTTAGTTCTGCAATGGGTGAAAAAATTCCCACCCCGTAGCTTATCCGGATATCGTCAGTCAGTTGTCCACTCAATGCCACCTGGCTATCTTCACCGGAACCTGCCGTATCCAGCGTCAAATCGTCGATGCCAAAGGCCTCGCCAATAGAGCCAACCGCCCCACCCGTGCGACCCAACGACATGCCAATCAGCGCGGTTGTTAAAGCGCTGTCGACACCACCGCCTGAAGCCTCCGGAGCTCGCCCTCTCAACACGTAGGAAAGCGCACGGCTCTCATTCATGGGGGGCTCGGAAAAAATGGCAATATTAGGCTGTTCAGCATTACCCGTTACACGAAGGCCGGCAATGACATCGTCTTGGGTCACATCCGGGTTGCGTATGGCCTCAAAGTCGAGAATGGGCAGCCCAGGTGGGCCACTGAACAGCAGTTGGCCGCGGCGAATGAGCAGGTCCTGGCCAAATGCCTGGAAGCGTCCGTCGATCAGGTTGACCTCGCCAAATAGTTGTAGCGAACCGCTATCCTGACGAACTTCTAATGTACCTCCCAGCCGAGATTCCAGCCCATAAGCTGAAATCATCATGTCGCGACCTAACGTCAGGGTAATTAACACATCCAGCTCCATGCCATCACTGGCCAGCTCATCCGCCGCACTGGGGCCGTCTTCTCCACGTTCTGCCTGGCGGCGTGCCTCCTGGGCCGCCTGCCTATCCTGGCGCTCGGTAATAATCACTTCATCGGGGCTGGGTGAGATGGCAGACGACGGCAGGTCTCCCACTTCTAGCCGTGCCCATGGCAAGTCAACATTGCCGCGGACTTGCAGTCGCTCGGGAGTGACCCGGATACGAATATCCGGGGCGGCTTCCAATCGCCCAAACTGCGGTAATACCACCAGTATGGGTGATTGGGTTGCGTTGAGGTCTACGCCCACTCGCCAGTCATCATCCGCTGGCCAGTTGGCATTCCCGTCAATATCAAGCTGGCCTCGCTCGGCTGCCAGGAACCCATCAATCGTCCCTTCTTCGCCCTCGAACGTTATGTTCACCTCGCCATCTTGTACATCGACAGGAATATCGGGGCCATTTACCTGGATGCCAAGCAGCGCAAGCTCGCCCTGCAAGTCCGGCTGAGTGGTGGTGCCAGAAATATCGATGCGGCCATTCAAATCCCCCGCAAGCTGCTCAAGGGATACCACCATGGGCCGATACGGAGCCAGTGATACGCCATTGGCTTCAAGCGAGCCGGACAGCTCCCCCGCGCCGAGTGGGTCCAAGACCGATAGCGCAAGTTCGATATCCCCCGCCTCTTCAAGCGATAGCAGCACCCTGCCATCCGCCTCGGCCTGTGTGGCGGATACCTGAGTATCCAATGAGATACGCGGCAGCTCAACGGGCTGGCCATAATCATTAACCGCCGTGACTGCCAGTTCGCCTAGCACCTCGACATCGGCTTGCCAACGCTGGCCTCCCTGGCTCCATTGGGCGGCCAGGTCCGCGGTTGTATCACCATCGACCTGCCATGCTTCGGGTAACCAGGGTTCCAGCGCTTCGATAGGAATATCACGCACGCTAAGCGCCGCTTGCCCCTGGTCAGGCGATGCGACCGTCGGTTGGTCAGCGCATACCCGGCCACCCTGCTCGCGAACCAGGCAAAACGGCGTCAAACGGGCCTCACTGCTGGCGAGATTGAAAACGATCTCAAGCGGATCTTCCAGTCGAATATCGCCTGCCTCGGTGTCAATTTCCAGCGGTGTCAGACGCGCCTTGTAGCGCTGAGCAGCCTGGTCGAACTGACCACTGAGGCTGATCAAGGCGCGTTCCAAGGCGCCGTTCGGCTGACCATCCACATTGATCTCCAGTTGATGCGATGACAGGCGTCCATCCAGCATTAGATTCGCTGCAGCCAGCGACTGACCGCCGGCAACCAGATTCTCGAGTGCCAATGAAACATCCAGTTGTGGATCTTCCAGCCCTTCCACATTAGCGTTCAGGCGCAACTGTTCAATGCGGTTTTGGGCAAACCGCAGCACGTCGCCGTTGAGCGTCGCTTGAAGCTGGGGTTGCTCCAGGCTACCCCGAGCTTCAATGTCGCCGCGGATCGTACCAGCAAGATCAGGGGAAAGCGTTTGCAGCTCGCGCAGATCAATATCGGCGTCCACGGCAAGCGCGTCAGGCTGAACCGAACCGCTCGCCGACAAGCGATTCTCACCCTGACGAAAGCTCAAACGCTCAATGTTGGCCTGCAAGTCACTGTTGGCATCAAAGGCAGCATCAAGCTGCAGTGGGTAGTCACGCAGGTCACCGCTCAAGCTTAAATTCGGCACATCAACCAACCAACGTGTGTCCTGCTGACGAACGGTGAAAGCGAGTTCGCCGTCGATATCGCCTTCTAACTGGTCAATAAACAAGGCGGGATCAAATTGCTCGAGCCCAACCCGGGCATTAACCGTCAGCGGCGACGTCCAGTCGACACGGCCTTCGCTTGTCAGTTGACTATCGCCTGCGACGAGCGTCAATGGCTGCCAGATGAAATGTGCCGTATCGCCTTTTCCGTTCACCGTGATGTCGGTTTCGGGCAATCCAGGGCCCTGAGCCTTCAAACCCAGCTGTAGTTGATAAGCGTCGAGGTTACCGCTGGCCTCCAGGTCCATATCATTGATGACAAACCCCTCACTTGAAGAGGTTTCTTGAGGATTTTCGTCAATCGCCGCATTGGCCGGCAGCGGCCATGTCAGCTCATTACTTTGCAGGTGCGCCTTAAAGGGGAGCACCGGGTCCAGGGCATTCACCTGGCCTTCCAATGACGCGTTAATGGCCCCTTCCGCGTCAAACTGTGCCGTCAAGTCGCTTAGATTTCCCGACAGATCCAGTGTGAATGCCTGACCCTTCAGTGCCGGTAACGGTTCCTCCAGAAACAGTGTGGTTTCAGCCCGTAATTCCAGCGGATAGTCGTCACGCAGTGCAACATTACCCGCCAGGTTAAACGTTGCATCGGCAGACGACACCGCGAAGTGTTCGATTACAATGTCATTACCCTGGGCTCCAACCCCGAGACTTAATCGTTCGACGAGATAGCTGAAGCGACCCGCCACCTCGATATCATTAACCGTCAGCGTAGCGAGGTGAATATCGACAGGCAGACGAACCTCGGGCAATTCGATGGGAGAGCGATCTGAGGCTACGGACTCAGTGGTCGCGCCAGTCGTTTCTGCAGGTGGATTTTGTAACGCGATCGAGGCATCAATAGCCGCAGCGGTTAACCCTATTTCACCCTCTGCTGGCGCCAGGCGTGCCCCCACTGACGGCGGCAAATAAAGCCGTGGGTTTTCCCAGTGCGTCGGGGCAATATCAACCTGTCCGGCGCTTGCACTTAACGAGGTGCGAAAAGAGGTCCAAGCGAACCGGGTCCCATCAGGTAGTTGCAGGGCGACATCATCCAGCACCAGTTCCCTGAGCTCGACGGGAAAGGGAAAACGGAATGGAGACGTGCCCTCTGAACCTGCCGCCTCTGCGGGGGCTTCTTCATCACCGCCGCCGCCAGACAGGCGAATATCAACGCCTTCCAGGCGTAGCGTATCCAGGCACAGCTTGCCGGACAGGACACAGTCATCCGCCCATGCAAGCTCAAGCTCGTCAATCCGAACCTCTGCGCCTGGGGCGTCAAGCCGGAAACCGCTAAGCCGGAACTCATCGAGTACACCGCCCACGTGTTCTTCGACGCTGAACCAGCCGCGATCCTGGCCCTGGGATAGCAATACGCCGGTTCCCCACGGTGACAGCGCGACCCCCAACAATAGCGCTATGGCGCCAAACAGCCATAGTGGGAATAGCAACACCAGCCGCAGCATACTCCAGCACAGTAACCACAGGCGGTAGCGACGTGATAACGCTCGGCGACCAGTCGCAGGCGTTTGCTTAGCTTGAGACACATCGCTCTCCTAGAATTCGGGTCCAATCGAAAAGTGCAAACGCCAGTTATCGTCGGCGTCGTCAAAAGGATGCGCCACGTCCAAGCGAATAGGGCCAACCGGGGACACCCACCTAACTCCTAAGCCCGCGCTTTTTTTCAGATCAGCGGGGCCCCAGTTGTCAAAGGCATCCCCGGCATCGATAAAGGCGGCTCCCCACCATGCACCGGTCACGCGGCGCTGGTACTCGAGGCTGGAGGTAAGTTTTTGCTGGCCACCACGCAGTTTGCCTTCATCGTTACGGGGCGAGAGTCCTTCGTAGGAATAACCGCGTACGCTGCGATCGCCGCCGACAAAGAACCGCAGGGACGGGGGAATCTTATCGAAATTTTGGGTCTCGATGGCCCCGACACTGACGCGTGCCAAAAAGCGGTTATCATCGCCGTAGGTGCGAATCCATTCGGTGTCACCCGTTAGGCGTAAAAACTGGGCGTCCGATCCCCAGACCGGATCAGAGTACTCCACCGAAAACTGCTGGCGGTCCCCCCACAGAGGAAAGCGCTGTGGCCTGGTGCGCGTACGTGACCATTGAATGCCGGGGTAGAATAACCACACTTGATCGGCCTCCCCCCCTTGGTTGAAATCCTCATAGGTCGTTCGAAAGTACAGCGACTGTACCCAGTCATTGTCGAACTCCCAGCGCCGAGCGATTTCAACGGTACCTTCCAGCGAGTCGGTATCGCTGTCATCGACGTTGCGGACACCGTATTGAAGGCGATAGCTATCACGCAGCGGGTCTTCGAGGGGAACGTCGTAGACGCCGGTAAAGCGCTGCTCAGGCGCTGACAGGTAGAGATCGTGATCCAGGCTATGGCCATAGCGGTTGATCCATGGCTGGTCCCAGCCGAACCGTAACCGTGCGCCTACGTCAGTGGCGAAGCCTATGCCTGTTTCAAACTGGTGCCGATTGGCAGGCTCTACACTGACATCGATGGGCAGGGCTGTGTCGTCGGTTTGTTGCGTGCTCAACGCGCTGACAAGTGCGGCACTGGTAATCCTTGGCCGCTCAGGCTGCGATTCGGTTGCCGATACCCACCATGGGTCACCACCACCAGGTGGGGCGAGTGTCAGTTCTTGGGCAGTTTCCAGGCGTGGCTTGACGGATACTGAGCTAAACCATCCGGTCTCGGCAAGACGTTGGTTAAAACGCGCAAGGGATTCAGCCAAATAAGGTTCATTCACCTGGTACGTGCGCATCTGCTGCAGACGTTCGGGTTGAATGTGGCTCCCAGTGATCATCGTCTTGCCAAACCGGTAACGCGGGCCACTGTCAAAATCCATATACAGCCGGGCACTTTGCAAGTAGGGGCGAACTTCCATTCGACGCTCAGTAAATCCCCAGTCGAAGTAGCCTCGTTCAATCGCCAAACCGGAAAACTCACCCCGCAGTCGATCCCAGGGCGCGTGGCGCAGGGTATCTCCCACTTTCAAGGGGAATCCCGCCAACGCCTCATTGAATGGCTCATCCTGAGCGGCGTCACCGAGTATGTTGATATCCAGTGTTTCGATGGTGACCTGGGGGCCTGGCTCAATGGTCAGGTGTGGATTACCCTCCGCTGGTAAGTCGATGGAAATATCGGGTTCATAATAACCGTAAACGCGCATCGCTTCCTGGGTGCGTTGGCGGATTTCACCCACCAGACGGCTTTCGGTGTACTCGTCTCCTTCGAGATTCTGCAGATAGGCGCGAATATTGCCCTCTACCTCATCTTCCACACCTTCAAGCGTCGCGCTCAGTGCCCATACGGCGGGTGCAGCCATCCCCAGCGGCAATGTTACCAAGTGTGCGATGACCGCTGCTGAAAGCCACTGCCGTTGTCTTCCCATACATTTTCCCTAACCTAATCATCGGCGTGCTGCCTTTCAGCAGGTCGTGTCAATTAACGCAACATTTCAAGTTGTGCACTGAATGCCAGTTGCGCTTGGCGAACCTGGCGTAAATCGTTTTCGAGTTCATCCAGTCGCTGTGACAATCGACTCTCTAGTGTTTCGTTGTCGCTCTTTGCACTCTCTAGCTCACTTAGCGATGCTTCAAAGCGTGACCATTTCTCTTGTCGCTCGGCGTCGCGGGCACTGAGGCGTTCGTCAATATCGTTCGCCAAAGCGGCCACTGACGTCTCCAACGCTTCCAACTCTTCGCGGCTTTGAGCCTCTACATGAGCGATTTCCTCGGTTAACGATCTACGCCCCGATGTCCCAGCTTCTTCCAACGCATCCAGCGACGTGTGTATGGCGGCAAGCTGGCTATCGCGAAGAGCCGCTCGCTCGCGCTGTTCCTCCAGTCGCTCAAGCAATGGATCAATGGTGTCACTGGCAACAGTGCTTTCATTTTCGGTAAGTACGTCGTAAAGCTCATTACGAGTATCCGTTAGCGCTATCGACAATTGTTCCTGCTCTTGGAACAAGGTACTCATCTGAGCTTGGACAAAGGTTAACGTATCTTGTACATCACTGTCACCCGAGTCTAGTCTAGCGTGCATGTTCGATACCTCACCACTGACCCGCTGCAACTCCTTCTGAAGCCGCTCGCGCTCGAGGTACAGACCAATCGCGGCCGCCACCAACAGGCCAATCAACAAAAACATGCACAGCCAAAGCGGCCATAGCGAAGGCCCCTTACGATGCTTGACATGCTGCGATGCAATACTCTGATCGGCATCCGGTACAATGCGCGAAGATGGGGCTCTATCGGACATGCAGTTTCCTCACAACGACGTTGGATCGGCGCGCCGACCTATTCCTCGATACTGTAACCCACAGCTGGCCACAAATTCAGGATCATAAATATTTCGGCCGTCCAGTATCAGCTTATCGCCAAGCTGTGAAGCCAAGTGTTTCCAGTCTGGATTCCAGTAGATTTTCCATTCTGTTACCAACATTAACGCATCGGCATCTTCACAGGCATCGTACGGGTTATCGACAAAGGTAACCAAATCATTCCTTGGGCCAACGGCCGCCATTAATGCAGGCGTGGCCGCAGGGTCGTGAAGCTTGACGTGAACCCCTTGCGCCCAGAGGGCGTTCAATAACGTCAGTACCGGCGCATGATCAATACGTGCTGTGCCTGGCTTAAAAGCGGCTCCCCAGATGGCAATCGTCTTCCCTTCAAGCGCGCCGCCGTAGTAGGACCATAGCTTTCTGAATAATGTCTCTTTCTTCTGTTCATTGATATCCAGCACGTGTTCAAGCAATGCAGACTGTCGCCCGCTGGCGACCTGCACGTCGGCAAGCCTCATCAAATCCCGCGAGAAGCTTGGCCCGCCAAACCCACAGCCTGGATAAAGGTATTCATACCCGATACGTGAATCGGCCCCCATTCCCTGCCTTACATGCTCGACATCAACGCCCAGGGTATCTGCCAGCCCCGCAATTTCGTTCATGTAGCTGATGCGCGTCGCCAACATGCCGTTAATGGCCAGCTTGGTTAACTCAGCGGCACGCGTGGGCATCACCTGAAAAGCATCACGGCGTCGATTGAAGGCTCTCAGTAACTCTCTTAGCTTTTGCTCGGCCAGTTGATCATCACAACCCAATAGCCAACGGCCAGGGCGTGTAAACGACGCCCAGGCTCGCCCTTCTTCCAGCGTATCTGGCAAGGCAACGCCCACAGCGCACTCCCCTGTCAGGCGCTGTAACCGTTCGGTATCACCGACCGGGAAGGTCGAGTTATTGACCAGTATGCTATCGGTCTGCCATCTCAGCGCGGGGTGCTGCAGCAAAGCGGCTGCCGACTCGCGCTGTGATGGTGAGAGTGCTAACCACAGCACATCGACAGCCAGATGCGTTTCCGGCTGGGCGATAACCGTTAAAGCGCCACTCTCCAGAGCTTGCTGTATCTGCTCAACGAGTTGTGGTTCGCGGCGTAGCCAATCCTCGTTGAGTAGCGTCGACCACGGTGTATCTCCATGGGGAAGCCATGCCACCACATGGCCCACAGAGGACAAGGCCGCCACCGCGGTTGCGGTGCTTAATTCACTACCGTACAGGAGCACCCGCATCGATTAGGCTCCCTGATGGTAGCGCGCGAGCAATGCTTTAAACTCATCACCCAAGTCAGGGTGCCTGCGTGCATAGGCCAGCGTTGCCTCCAGGTATCCCAGTGGTTGTCCGCAATCGTACGTCGTCCCTTGCATACGATAGGCCTGAACGCCCTGCTGCTCACGAAGCGTTTCAATGGCATCGGTGAGCTGAATTTCCCCACCAGCGCCGGGTGGCGTCTTGGCAAGAATAGGAAAAATCGCGGCGGGCAAGGCATAGCGGCCGATGACCGCCAGATTCGAGGGAGCCTGGTCACGCGCCGGCTTCTCAACCATGCCAACCAGGTCGGCAGAGCTGGCGGGAGCCGGCACATCACCTGCGGGGGCAACAATGCCGTATTTTTCCACAAGCTCCCACTTGACTTCCTCGACCATCAGCTGAGCGGTACCCTGCTGGTCGTAAGCCTCGAGCATTCCTTGCAGATCGCTGCGCGGGGTGTCGCTGTTGTCCACCAACACATCCGGCAATAGCACGGCAAAGGGTTCATCGTCGCCAATAACTGGCTGTGCGCAAAGTATGGCATGTCCCAGTCCCAAGGGCTCACCCTGGCGTATACTGATGATATTGACGTCATCAGGCACCATTTCCCTGAGCGAGGCCAACAGATCATGCTTCCCCTTTGCTTCCAGGCTCGCCTCTAATTCAGCATGGGTGTCGAAATGGTTTTCGATGGCGCCCTTATTACTGCTGGTGACAAACACGATATCGCGAATACCTGCGGCAATTGCCTCCTCGACCACGTATTGAATGACTGGCCGATCCACAATGGTGATCATTTCCTTGGGAATGGCTTTGGAAGCGGGCAGGCAGCGGGTACCGAATCCCGCAACAGGCAATACAGCCTTACGAATCATAAGAGGTCCTTTTCATGCGTTCCGGCTCAGGAGTGGTTAGAATGCCTATCATACTGAACGCGCGTTGGGTTTCCAGTTCGCCGTTACACTGCAAGTATCAGGCCACGGTCTTTCCCATGCTTGCTCAATGTTGATGGAGTCAAAACATGTCAGCGACACCAAAGGATAGCATTGCTCACCAATACCAAGGCAATGTTGATAACGCCGAAGTGGCGAAATTTGAAGCACTTGCCAGTCGCTGGTGGGACCCGCAGAGTGAATTTAAACCCCTGCACGATATAAATCCCTTACGACTCGACTTTATCGATGCCAGGGCAGGATTAGCGGGCAAGAAAGTGCTGGATGTTGGCTGCGGCGGCGGTATTTTAAGCGAAGCCATGGCCCGCCGTGGTGCAAAGGTGACCGGTATTGACCTGGGTGAAGCACCCTTGGGCGTTGCCCGCCTGCATGCTGAAGAGCAAGGCGTGACGATTGATTACCGCAACATCAGCGTGGAAGCACTGGCGGATGAACAGCCAGGCCAGTATGACGTCGTCACCTGCATGGAAATGTTGGAGCATGTTCCTGACCCGGCGTCGGTCGTGCATGCTTGTGCGGCCTTGGTGAGACAGGGTGGCTATGTGTTTTTCTCTACCCTTAACCGCACGCCGAAGTCCTACGCCTTTGCCATTCTCGGTGCCGAGTACGTGCTGAAGCTACTGCCTCGGGGAACGCACGACTATGCGAAATTCATCCGCCCCTCGGAAATGGCGAGTTGGAATCGGCATAGCGGTCTGGAAGTGCGCGAACAGATCGGGCTGACCTACAACCCCCTGACCCGACGCTATCGGTTGACCGAAAACGATGTCTCGGTCAATTACATGATGTATTGCCGTAAGGTGCAGGCATAATGCCTGTCTGCTCATCGCCCCGTGCCGTGCTGTTTGACCTTGACGGCACCCTGGTGGATACCGCGCCGGACTTAGCTGTCGCCACCAATGCATTGCGTCAACACCACGGTTTGACACCGCTACCGTTCGCCACGATTCGCACCCAGGTGTCAAATGGCGGTAACGCCTTGGTGAGCCTGGCGCTGGGCAGTGATCTTGGCGTTACTCATCAGGCAGAGGCTCGTCAGTTTCTGCTGGACGCCTATGAAGCCTCGGTTGCGGTTCACAGCCGGGTATTTTCACCTCTGGATCAATGGCTCGCTGAATGGCAATGCCAGGAACGCCCCTGGGGGATTGTCACTAACAAACCCCGTCGCTATACCACGCCGTTGCTCGAGGCCTTGTCGCTGACGCCGGGTGCCCTGCTTTGCGCGGATGATCTGACCGTCAAAAAACCCGATCCCACTCCGCTGATCGAGGCCGCTCGGCGATTAGGTGTCAAACCACAGCATTGCTGGTATGTCGGCGATCATCTCAGAGATATGCAAGCCGCCAGAGCAGCCGGCATGACGGCGGTGGCGGTTGGCTACGGGTATATTGCGGAAGGCGATGATTATCGTCTGTGGCCAGCACACTGCTGGTATCAGCAGTGTACTGAGCTGGTCGATGCGCTGCCTGATATCGCTTGAACAACCCTCAAAGGTCAAGTCTGCTTGGGGGGTTGGGCATCGATTTTTTGACCATGGGTGCCTGCGCTATCGGGCCCCATCAACCACAGGTACGTGGGCATAATGTCGTCGGGGGTACGCAAGTTGGCGGGGTCTTCACCAGGATAAGCATTACGCCGCATTTGCGTCCGGGTAGCGCCTGGATTAAGGGTGTTAATGCGCAGGTGGGGCTCACTATCCAATTCGTCGGCCAGTACCTCCACGAACCCTTCGGTGGCAAATTTGGATACGGCGTAGGCCCCCCAGTAGGCACGGCCTTTGCGGCCGACACTGGAAGAGGTAAAGATGACCGAGGCATCGTGGGAGCGTTGCAACAACGGCAATAGCGCCTGGGTCATCCAGATGGGGCCATTGATATTGACCTGCATGACCTGCTCCCAGAGTGCGGCATCGTACTGCGCAAAAGGGGTAATACGACCCAGTAGACCGGCATTGTGCAGCAGACCGTCCAGACAGCCGAACTCTTTTTCGAGGGTGTCGGCCATGTCGTGAAAATCCTTGAGCGTGGCGCCCTCAAAATTGAGCGGAAAAATGGCCGGTTGAGGGCCTCCGTCCGCCTCGATTTCATCGTACACACGCTCTAACTTGGCAATGGTGCGGCCAAGCAGGATCACGGTCGCACCATGGCGGGCGTAACTTAGCGCCGCCGCACGCCCTATGCCGTCACCTGCGCCAGTGACCAACACGACACGGTCACGGAGCAAATCGGGCGCTGGCTGATAATCAATTTTACATGTCATCGCAGACCCTCCTGGCGGCTTTTGCCATCAACTGCCCTGGCGAAGAAAATCATCGGCCAGCCCCGCCGCACTGCTTTGTGGATAATCATCCTGCACTTTTTCGAGGAACGCACGACTTTCTTCCGCTTCGCCCTGCCGGGCCTTGACCAAGCCAAGCTTGTACAACGCATCCGGCACCTTGCTGCTACCATCATAGTTGTCAATCACGCGGGTGAACGCTTGCTCGGCGGCATCCAGTTCGCCTTCCGCGGCATACAGCTCACCCAGCCAGTAATGGCCGTTGGCGGTCAAGCTGGTATCGGGATAGGCTTCCACAAAGGCTTCAAAGGCGGCGATAGCTTCGTCGAAACGGCGCGCCTGTACATGTGCGAAGGCGTCCTGATACGTCTGCCGCGCATCCTCACTCACATCGCTTGGTGAGGGAGTATTGGCAACTTCCTCGGCGGCGTCAGGCTCCACCTCGGGTGTCGATTCCTCGATTTGACTCTGCCCAATGCTCATCAGGCGGTCTTCAATATCAAGGTATTGCTGCTGTGATTGGCGGCGAAGTTGCTCCAATTGGTGACGCAGCTCTTCAATTTCACCACGAAGACGCTGAATTTCCTGCTGGTGCTCCTGCACCGTGTTGAATAAGACGAGGCTTCCATTGGAGCCTCCGCCCTGGGTCTGGGCTTGTTCATAAAACCCGCCGCCTGAACCTGAAAGGTCTTCGACAACGGGCTGTTGGGCAACACTGGCAAGGGGCAATACGGATAACGGGAGCACTAAGGCTCCCGCACCGCACAGCCTCTCAATGTAACGCTTGAGACTGTGATTCATGATGACTCCAAAATGACGAATCCTAATGCGTGTTGATTATCACGCGGGTCATCAATAATTGAACACAACGCGACGGTTTTGTGAATATGCAGCCTCGCTGCTACCACGTTCAGCCGGACGCTCTTCCCCATAGCTCACCACGCTCATTTGCGAGGATGAAACGCCTTGAATGTTCAGAAAGCGCTCGACGGCGTTGGCACGGCGTTCACCGAGGGCCATGTTGTATTCACGGGTACCGCGTTCATCGGTATGCCCGTGCAAGACGACGTTGACATCCGGGTTTGAACGCAGATAGCGCGCGTGGGCCATCACGACAGATTCGTATTCGCTTTTAATCGTGTCGCGATCGTAGTCGAAATAGATGGTTTTGACATCCGGAATACGCGAGTCGGCCTGTTGACTGCGATCAGCGCCTGATGTGGCGCTGCCATACTGACCGCTCGTTCCGGTGCCCGAGGTGCTGCTGGCGCTTCCATCGCGGCCATCCTGGCTGCCGTATGAATCACCGTCTTGAGTGCCGCCGGTGCTTGAACAGCCTGCGATAACGGCGATAGAAAGCGCGACTGCCAATGAGCGAGCCAACGGTTTAAGTTGCATAATCAGACTCCTTGCCTGAAAACATGAATGGATTTCAGTTGTTTAAAAACGGTGACCATGCGGGGTCACGCACATCACCTTGGGCAGCGGGCAACCTGAATGACGAACGGCCATCGGCAGAAACGGCACTCAGCACCCCGTTGTTACCCTGTTGGGTAGCGAAGATTACCATGGTCCCGTTCGGTGCAACACTGGGTGATTCATCACTAGTGGAATCACTCAACGTGACCAGGCGACCACTGTCGATTTCCTGACGTGCGACTTGAAAACCACGGTCAGAACGGTGGATCAAAAACAGGTTTTCGCCATCCGGCGAGAAACGCGCCCGAGCGTTATAATTACCCGTGAAAGTCATACGCTCCGTTTCACCGCTACCGAGCGTATGCTGATAAATTTGCGGCCCACCGCTACGGTCGGACGTGAACACCAGACGGCGACCATCCGGCGACCATGCAGGTTCGGTATCGATACTGTTGCTATCCGTAACGCGAGTGAGCGAACGGTCGGCGATTTCCATGACATAAATATCGGGCTGACCGTCTTTTGACAAGGACATGGCCAACCGGCGGCCATTTGGCGACCAGGCGGGTGCCCCGTTAATCCCCTCAAACGATGTAATCCGCGCACGATTACCGCTACTCACTTCCTGAATATAGATCTCCGGGCGTCCACTCTCGAAAGATACATAAGCAAGCTTGCCACCGTCCGGTGACCAGGCAGGGGACAAGATGGGCTGGTCGGACGTCAAAATCTGCTGGCTATTGCGCCCGTCTGCATCGGCTACGTACAGGCCATAGTCGGTGTTATCGCCAACCCCTTGCGCGGTGACATACGCAATTCGCGTCGAGAAAGCACCGCGAATGTCAGTAATCTCCTCAAAAATCTGGTCGCTGATATAGTGCGCGGCACCACGCAGATCATTTTCACTGGCCGTCACGGTTTCGCTCATCATGCGCCGCTGGCCGCTGATGTCCATCAGGTCATATTGGATTCGATAGCCAGTGTCTGTCCGTTCGGTTCTGCCAACGACCAGATAACGAACATCCAATGACCGCCAGGTGCTGTATTGAACATCCTCTGCCTCGTTGGGTTGCTCAAACATCGAACCGCGATCCAGGGGATCAAAAAAACCGCTGCGATCAAGATTGTCATGAATGATTTGTGCCACGTCTTCGGGCATACCCTCTGGACCCTCGAACGGCACCACGCCTATGGGTAGCGCCTGATCACTGCCGCGGGTAATTTCGATGGTTAAATTGGCGCTAGCAACTGTGCTCATTGCCAGCAACAGACAGAATAGCCATACCTTGCTTATGGTGTGCATCAGCGAACATCCCCCGGGGTAAATCGCAGATTGAATTGACGTAAATTGCGCTGCTGTCCAGCCGGCAGCTCACGCAGCTCAACGAACGGTGCTGCATGTTCGATTGCCTGCATCGCCGATCGATCAAAGTTGCCATCGCCGCTTGACGATACCACCGACGTGGTCAGCACTTCGCCTGACGGCCCTAACCTGACTTCAAGCGTAGCACTCATCGAGTCGCTTGCGTCTGACGGAATTATCCATGCCTGCTCGACGGCGCGCTTAACAATCGTCAGGAAGCTATTGGCGGCTTGCTCGGCTTGTTGTGCTGCAGCAGCGGCCTGGGCTTCACCTTCCAACTGTCGCTGCATTGCGGCTTCTGCCTCTTCCTGAAGGCGCTGTTCTTCGGCTTCGCGTTGACGCTCGGCCTCGGCTTCTGCCTCTTCCTGACGGCGTTGCTCTTCCGCTTCGCGTTGACGCTCGGCCTCGGCTTCTGCCTCTTCCTGGCGGCGTTGCTCTTCGGCTTCCCGCTGACGCTCGGCCTCGGCTTCTGCCTCTTCCTGGCGGCGCTGTTCTTCGGCTTCCCGCTGGCGCTGGGCCTCGGCTTCTGCCTCTTCCTGGCGGCGCTGCTCTTCGGCGGCCTCCTGACGGCGTTGCTCTTCAGCTTCCCGCTGACGCTCGGCCTCGGCTTCTGCCGCTTCCTGGCGGCGCTGCTCTTCAGCTTCCCTTTCACGTTCGGCTTCAGCTTCGGCTGCCTCCTGGAGGCGTTGGGCTTGCGCTTCTGCTTCTGCCCTGGCAGCTTCCAGGGCTTCTTCGGCAGCAGCAGCTTCAGCCGCTTCCTGTGCAGCCTGTTCGGCAGCGGCCTGCTCTTCGGCGGCTGATGTATCGGGTTCTTCTATTGTCTCCTCAGCTTCCTCAGCCCCCTCCATGGCAGCTGACTCATCATTGGCCTGCTGGGCCCGGTTCGTGAACGCCTCTGTGCTGATCAGGGTTGCCTGTACAATAGAAGAGGAATCTGGCTCGGCGTCACTATCTGGCCATTCAACCAACGAGAACAACACGATCAGCAGGTGCACGGCAATCGCAAACACCGCTGGCCAAAGGTAGCCAATATCTTGAGGATCACGAGGTTTTTTTACAGCCATGCCCTGTGCGTCCTTACTCATTCTGTGGTGGCTCAGAAATGAGCCCCACATTGGCCACGCCCGAGCGCTGCAGATTACTCATCAACACGACCACTTCACCATAAGCCACATTCTGGTCGCCACGAACCATCACCGGCGTGTCAGGCTGCTGCTCTATAATAGCGCTAACCCGGCGAGTGATATCATCAGCAGAGACCTGGGTCGAATCGTCTCCGAGGCTAAGGTAGTACTGTCCTTCGCGATCGATGGAAATAATGATCGGGTCGTTGTCTTCCTGACTTTCTATTGGCTCTGAACTGACCTGGGGCAATTCAACGTCCACTCCCTGATTCAACATCGGAGCGGTAATCATGAAAATGACCAGCAACACCAGCATGACATCGATAAAGGGGACAACGTTGATTTCACCCATAGGCTTACGCTGTCCGCCGCGTTTAAACGGTCCTTGCATGGGGCAACTCCCTTAGCTTGACGCGCTGTCGCGCCCTTGCAGATTGCGGTGCAAGATAGCGTGGAACTCTTCAGCGAAATCCTCGTACTTGCCCAACAAGCGACTGGCGTTGTTGGAAAGCCGGTTGTAGAAAATCACGGCAGGTATCGCGGCGAAAAGGCCCATTGCCGTGGCAATCAATGCCTCTGCGATCCAGGGGGCGACCGTTGCCAATGTGGCTTGCTGGGTCATGGAGAGCGATTGGAAGGACCCCATGATGCCCCACACAGTGCCAAACAGGCCTATATAGGGGCTGGCAGAAGCCACTGTCGCGAGAAAGACAAGATGCTGGGTCAGGCGGTCTTCCTCACGTGACCATGCGACGCGCATGCTGCGCTGAACACCTTCCAGAACCGTTGTGGTATTACGGGTCTTGGGCATCAGGCGATTGAATTCACGAAAGCCTGCCTGAAAGATGTGTTCAGCCCCGTGGCGGGGATCGTCAGCAGGGATTTCACGGTAAAGCTCATTCAAATCAACGCCTGACCAGAACGTTTCTTCAAACTGGGTATATTCTTTTTGCGCACGGCGCAGGGCAATGCCGCGTTGAAAAATCACCACCCATGAAAGAATGGACCCCACTGTTAATAGCAACATGACCAGCTGAACAACGACGCTGGCATTCATAATCAGGTGTGGAATAGACATGGCATTATCGTTCACAAGTGCCCTCATCAATCATCAGTAATGTGGTGTTAGGTGCCCGCATCGTGCGTTACATAAGCGATTTGAGCGCAGACGGCCATGCCATAGGGCGCAGATCCTGCGCACTCAAGCACGCTATCTCGACCGTGGCGGCGCAAAGACGTTCATTTTCCCGCCATACGTGCTGCTCAAATGTCATCCGGCAGCGGCCAACACTGACGACATCGGCACTTACGTCAAGCGCATCATCTAGTCGCGCAGGCTTGGTGTAATGACAGGACAAGCGATATACCACTAGCTGAGTGCCTGCGTCCAGCAACGTTTGCTGGTCGATCCCCAGGGATCTCAGCCATTCACTGCGGGCACGTTCCATAAACTTCAGGTAGTTAACGTAGTAGACAATCCCCCCCGCGTCTGTATCTTCCATGTAAACGCGGACCGGGTAACGCGGCGACTGGTTCATGGACGCTGCTCTCCCTGGGCCTCGATGGACGCCTCATGGGGAACACGCTCAAAATGCAACCAGGCCTGCCGCGTGACGACGCGCCCGCGAGGCGTGCGCATCATCAGTCCCTGCTGGATCAAATACGGCTCGATGACGTCTTCAATGGTATCGCGTTCCTCACCGATGGCGGCTGACAGTGAATCGACACCTACTGGCCCGCCGTCGAATTTATCGATCATTGCCAATAACAGCCTGCGATCCATATGGTCCAACCCATGGTGGTCCACATTAAGCATGTTTAGCGCCGCGTCTGCCAGACTTGCATCTACGGTGCCATCGCCCTTCATTTCGGCATAGTCGCGGACTCGGCGAAGCAAGCGGTTGGCAATTCGGGGGGTGCCCCTTGAGCGACGGGCAATTTCAACGGCACCGTCATGATGAGTTTCAACGCCAAGCAGCTTGGCTGAACGGGTCACGATCTCTGTCAACTCGGTCAGGTTATAAAACTCCAGCCGTTGAACGATGCCAAAACGATCACGCAACGGCGAGGTGAGGAGCCCTGCTCGAGTGGTGGCGCCCACCAACGTAAAGCGCGGTAAATCCAGCTTGATCGAGCGTGCAGCAGGCCCCTCACCAATCATGATATCGAGCTGAAAATCTTCCATCGCCGGATACAGCACTTCCTCGACAACGGGCGATAAGCGATGGATTTCATCGATAAACAGGACTTCCCCAGGCTCCAGGTTGGTGAGCATTGCCGCCAGGTCACCGGCCCTTTCAAGCACCGGGCCCGACGTCGACTTGAGCCCCACGCCCATTTCCGTGGCAATAATGTTGGCCAAGGTGGTCTTGCCCAAGCCTGGTGGGCCGAACACCAATGTATGGTCAAGGCTATCTTCACGCAGCCGGGCGGCCCCAATAAAAATTTCCAACTGCTCGCGAACGCGGGGTTGGCCAATATAGTCCTGGAGCCGTTTAGGGCGAATCGCATGGTCAATGCGACCTTCACCCTGCTCTGGCTCAGCGGCAATCAGTCGATCGTGCTCTAGCATAAGCGTTCATTTACGTCCTTGGTTGTACGCGTTCAGCCCTTCATGCGCTGGGTAAGTGCCGCCTTGATGAGGGCCTCGGTCGACTGAGAACCATCAAGGTCGGCCAGCATTTTCGTGGCCTCGGTCGGTTTGTAGCCAAGACTCACGAGCGCCGACTCGGCGTCCGCCAAGCTGTTTCGGTGATGAGTAGCCTGTCCATTGGCGGCTTCGAGAGGAAGCGTGGTATCGCGGCCATTTTCCCACTCAGGAAAGCGGTCACGCATTTCTATGATCAAGCGCTCGGCGGTTTTTTTACCCACGCCTGGAAGTTTGGTGAGCGCCTTGCTGTCATCATCGCGCACACAACGCATAAAGGCGTCTTCATCCATACCCGACAAGATGGCCAAAGCCAGTTTGGGCCCCACACCATTCACTTTGATCAGGGCGCGAAACAGGGCACGTTCATGCTCGCGACCAAATCCATATAGCAGATGGGCGTCGTCCCGTATCGTGAGATGAGTATATAAAAAAATGCCTTCACCCACCGGCGGCAGCGCTACCAGCGTTGTCATCGACGTTTCCAGCTCGTATCCCACGCCATGTACATCCACCACGATCCAAGGCGGCTGCTTCTCAATTAACTGGCCTTTAAGCCGTCCAATCATATCTATGCTCGCGCTAAGCCAAACCAGTCGCCACTATAAAGCCACTCTGTACAAGTGACCAGTGGTTGGCGGCTGATTATCAGAGTCGCCAGCGCCCGGAGGAACGGCGACGCCCTCCTCCTTGCGTGGTTAGCGCCTTGGGTCCTTGGCTGGCGTAGGCATGGGTCAGTGCAATCGCGAGTGCATCAGCCGCATCCGCCTGCGGTGAAGCCGCCAGATGCAAGATAGCCGTTACCATATGTTGCACCTGCAACTTATCGGCGCCGCCCTGACCGGTTACCGCCTGCTTGATCTGCCGCGCGGCATACTCATCAACTGCCAGACCATGGTTGGCCATACAGACCAGCGCCACCCCTCTTGCCTGCCCCAGTTTGAGCGCTGAGTCGGGATTTTTTGCCATGAAAACGCGCTCAATGGCCACAGCATCTGGGCGGTGCAATCCGACCACCTCCCCTAGCCCTGCGTAGATTTGAGCCAAACGCTGCTCGAGCGGACCTTCAGCGGTACGAATGCAGCCGCTAGCAACATACCGGGGAACAAGCCCTACCAGCTCAATGACACCATAGCCGGTAATGCGCGAACCAGGGTCAATGCCCAGGATACGCAACGGATTGGATAAGGCAGGTGTCTGCATATAACAGCACTCAAGTCGTCCAAACAAAAACACCGACGCCTGGGCGCCGGTGCAAGGTGGTATATGAAGAGCGCTTATTCGGCCGTGGTATCCGCTTTGGCTTTCTGACGCAAACGGATATTAAGGTCTTTGAGCTGCTCTGAGCTGACTTCGCCCGGGGCGTCGGTCATCAAACAAGCGGCACTTTGGGTTTTCGGGAACGCGATCACTTCGCGGATGGTCTTGGCACCCGCCATCAGCATCACCAGGCGGTCCAGGCCAAAGGCCAAACCACCGTGAGGCGGCGCACCGTACTGGAGGGCGTCCAGCAGGAAGCCGAACTTTTCCTGGGCTTCTGCCTGGCCAATTCCCAGGATGTCAAACACCGTACGCTGCATGGTTTGATCATGAATACGGATCGAGCCGCCGCCAAGCTCGGTACCATTCAGCACCATGTCGTAGGCGCGCGACAAGGCGTTCGCCGGGTCATCCTTGAGTGCTTCAGGCGAGCATGACGGGGCAGTAAAGGGATGATGCAGCGGGCTGAGGCGGCCGTTATCGTCCTCTTCGAACATCGGGAAGTCGACGACCCAGAGAGGAGCCCAGTCTTGGGTATACAGGTCGAGGTCTGCCCCCAGCTTGACGCGCAATGCGCCGATCGCTTCGTTGACGATACGCGTTTTGTCAGCACCGAAGAAAATAATGTCGCCATCTTTGGCGTCGACACGGTCGAGCAGATCCTCTACCACATTCTCCATGAACTTGACGATCGGCGACTGCAGCCCGTCAAGGCCTTTCGCGCGCTCGTTGACCTTGATCCAAGCAAGCCCCTTGGCGCCGTAGATACCGACGAATTTGGTGTATTCGTCGATTTCCTTGCGTGAAAGTGATGCACCGCCAGGAACCTTCAACGCTGCAACGCGGCCATCTGCCGCATTTGCCGGGCCGGAGAACACCTTGAAGTCAACCTGTTGCATCAAGTCATCGACATTGGTCAATTCAAGGGGAATACGCAAGTCGGGTTTGTCTGAGCCAAAGCGGTCCATGGCTTCCTGCCACGTCATGCGCGGAAACGCGGCCAGTTCGACATCGAGCACTTCCTGGAAGAGTTGACGAATCATGGACTCGGTAATGTCCATGATGTCGTTTTCTTCAACGAACGAGGCCTCGATGTCGATTTGGGTGAACTCGGGCTGGCGATCGGCACGCAGATCTTCGTCGCGGAAACACTTGGCAATCTGGTAGTAGCGGTCAAACCCCGCCACCATCAACAGCTGCTTGAAGAGCTGCGGCGACTGCGGCAGTGCAAAGAAGTTGCCCGCATGGGTACGGCTCGGCACCAGGTAATCGCGCGCCCCTTCGGGCGTCGCACGGGTCAAAACCGGGGTTTCGATATCCAGAAATCCCTGATTTTCGAGGAACGCGCGTACGGTGTGTGAAATACGCGAGCGCAGCCGTAGCTTGTCGATCATATCGGGGCGGCGCAAATCGATATAGCGGTGCTTGAGGCGGACCTCTTCACCGACTTTGCCATGCTCGTCGAGCTGGAAAGGCGGCGTCACCGCGGTATTAAGCACTTCGACGTCTTTTGCCAGTACTTCAATCATCCCGGTGGGCATATTGGGATTCTGCGTACCTTCGGGGCGCAGACGAACCCGCCCGGTAATGCGCAGAACGAACTCATTGCGAGCACGGTCGGCATTGGCAAACGCGTCGGCGGTATCTGGGTCCACGACGAACTGAGCGACGCCATCGCGATCGCGCATATCGAGAAAGATAACCCCACCATGGTCACGGCGGCGATGCACCCACCCGCATACGGTGACCGTCTGGTCTACCAATGTTTCGTTTAGCTGGCCGCAATAATGACTGCGCATGTTTCATCCTGTTGTGTTTCGTGGCAAAAGGTAATTGTAGGACCTTGATCGGTCTGACGACGTCGGCTAGGCCGCCGTGTCTTTTTTCTTGGCCGCCGGACTGGCGCTATTCTGACCACCTGTCTCGGGCGTTGCGCTTTTGGCATCAGCAGCTAAATTCTTTTTACTGCCGGTTTTAAAATCAGTTTCATACCAGCCGCCGCCCGCCAAGCGGAAACCGGCAGCGGATACCAGCCGCGACAAGCTGGCGCTTTCGCACGCAGGGCAATCCGTTAACGGATCGGCGCTGATTTTTTGCAATTTATCCATGCGATGGCCGCAGGCCTTGCACTCATATTCATAGATGGGCATGTTGATGACTCCAGATAAAGCTCAACTCCGACAAAACAGCAACATGAATGCTGCCAAGCTGCAATATGCGGCCCGTCGGGATAAATTCCAAGGCGATGATTATTCACGCCAGCTTATTATACCCTTTTGTGCCCCCTGCCGAGCAAGGCTAGACGCCACCGGCAGACAGTGGAGGTCAGAAAATGCCAAATGCAGTCATATTGGATGCCGAGAGTCTTGGTCCGCAAATCGATCTAACCGCTATCCGTCAGTCGGTATCGCACCTTGAGGTGTTCGGTCAAAGCACGTCTCAACAGGCTCGTGAGCGCCTGGCCAATGCCGATATCGCCATTGTCAATAAAGTTGTCCTGGATGCGGAGACATTCAATCAGTTGCCCTCGCTGAAATTGATCTGTGTGCTGGCTACCGGGCTTAACAATATCGATCTGGAAACTGCCAATGCCAGAGGGATAGCCGTTAAGAACGTTGCCGCTTATGGCACCGCCAGTGTGTCGCAGCACACCTTGATGCTGATGCTGACGTTGGCAAACAGACTGCCGCTTTATCAACGGGATGTTGCCGCGGGCGCCTGGCAAAACAGCGACTTTTTCTGCCTGCAGCATTATCCGACGATGCAGTTATCGGACAAGCACCTGGTGATGGTAGGCCAGGGCGAACTTGGTTCGGAAGTAGCACGTCTGGCTGAAGCACTGGGGATGCGCGTCACCTTTGCAGCCCGCCCGGGGAATGAAGCGAACGACGCCCGTCCGTCACTCGACGACCTGCTGCCAGAAGCCGACGTTATCAGCCTTCACTGCCCGCTAAATGACGCCACCCATCACCTGATCAATGCAGGACGCCTGGCCATGGCCAAACCTTCGTTAATGCTGATTAACTGTGCCCGTGGAGGCGTTATCGACGAACATGCCGCGCTCTCGGCACTCAGGGATGGGCATATAGGTGGGCTTGCCGTCGACGTGCTACCCAATGAGCCGCCACGCGAAGGACACCCACTGCTAGCCGCGCTGGATGAACCACTCAACCTGGTTGTCACGCCCCATAATGCCTGGATTACGCCAGAGGCCAGGCAAAACATTGTCAGCCTGACCTCTGAGAACATCCAGCAGTGGCAGGCAAACCGCTAATAAGTCGCAAAATGATCCGGGGCGTGGCACTGATCCAGCACGTTAAATTCGACATGGGTCACCTGCGCCCCGTCAGGGCCTTTCCATAACCACTCGCTGACGGTTTTTACATCCTCTGGACCGCCGCAAAGCAATACTTCAACACGACCGTCAGGCAAGTTTTTCGCATAGCCGGTTAAACGATACTGCAGCGCCTGATGTTGGGTAGAGCGCCGAAACAAAACGCCTTGCACTTTTCCCGTCACCCAAGCACGTACACAACAATCTGCCATTGTCGTCTCCTGTTTTAGCCGTCATCATTTTCCTGATATTTGATAACAACAGCGCTATTGCGTGGCACCAACGGTCGACCTCTGCGCAAAAGAAGTGAGCGGGTAAAGGCGGCGCCAAAGAGCAAAATGAGGGATGAATAATAAACCCACAGCAGCACCATCACCACAGAACCAGCCGCACCGTAAGTAGAAGCCGTTGCCGTATAAGCAAGATAGACAGCGATGACACTCCGGCCAATGGTAAATAATACGGCGGTTACCACAGCACCTATCAAAACATCCTGCCAACTTAATACCACATCGGGCAATACCTTGAAAATAGTGGCGAAAAGCAAAGCAACAACCAATAGCGAAACCAGCGATTCGGCCACTTGGCTCAGCAGGCCTACATAAGGTAGCAGGTTATCTGCCGCACCGAGCGCACCCCGGATGGCCACACCCAACACTAACGAGACCAGCAATATAAACCCGATCGACAGCACAACCGTTAACGAGAGTATACGATTTTTAATGAACACCAGCGCCCCGTTGGCTGTCGGCTTGGCGGTGACGCCCCAGATCGTATTGAGCGAGAACTGCATCTGAGCAAACACCGTTGTGGCACCCACGACAAGTGCGCCCAC
The DNA here is from genome assembly GCF_015767635.1 of Halomonas sp. A40-4. Taxonomy (GTDB): domain Bacteria; phylum Pseudomonadota; class Gammaproteobacteria; order Pseudomonadales; family Halomonadaceae; genus Vreelandella; species Vreelandella janggokensis. Next base: position 1,974,704 of record NZ_CP065230.1, read on the forward strand.
GCCGAGTATCGTCGGCATTATCCCCGCTTCCTGAATGCGCGATTGAGCGACGGCTTGTTCCACTACCGCTGCGGCATCACTGCCGATCGTGCCTTGCAGTTGTGCCACGATCTGACCCTGCGCCGCTTCCTCACCCAGTACAAGGCCAATGACGGTGACCGCAATAATAATGGTGGGGGCCAGTGAAAAGAGGGTGTAAAACGCCAAGGAGCCTGCATAACTGAAGGCGTTGCGCTTCAACCATAATGACGCCGAGTCCCTGAGCACGTTGCCCCAAAAATATGCGCTGCGTTTGAGCATGAAAACTCCCTAATCAATTGATACAGGGCCAACTCTCCATGGCCTATTATAATTAGCATACCCAATCATACCGTTGGCTGCAGAGCTAGATTGCGCCGCCTCGCCAAGCCCACCATAATGCGGGGCCATGATTGACAGACAAAGGACAGCCTCGCATGCCAACTGATGCCTCACACCCGAGCCAGGCGTATGACTTTGACTGCCTCGTCTTTATTGGCCGTTTTCAGCCCCCTCACCTGGGGCATCTGGCGGTTATTCGTGAAGCACTGAAACAAGCGCGTCAGGTTATCGTGTTGGTCGGCTCCTCCTGGCAGGCACGCTCGCTGCGGAATCCATGGCGTTTTGAAGAACGGCAGATGATGTTGCGCTCAGGTTTTGACGAGGAGGATAACCAGCGACTGGAAATCACACCGTTACTGGATGCGCTTTACAACAACGACGTCTGGGTTCGCGATGTTCAGCGTAAAGTAAGGGACTTGACCGCGCCGGCAAATGCCAGACTGCCACGGATCGGTCTTATAGGGGCTAGCCGGGGACAATCCAGCTACTACCTATCACTATTCCCGCAATGGGAGTCGGTGAGTGTCCCGTTGGTCGAAGGTATTTCAGCAAGCCAGATCCGTGAACGTCTGTTTCGCTCGCCTGGGTCCACCGACGACTACCTCAGTACAGGTGCCTACCACGACCTACCCCCTGGCGTGGTTGATCGTGTGGCGCTTTTTTGCCGGGGAAGCGACTACGAACAACTGCTGGAGGAGCAGCAACTGCTGGACCAGTATCGTAAAGCCTGGCAACAAGCGCCCTACCCTCCCATTTTTGTTACCGTCAATGCCGTGGTGGTCCAGTCAGGCCATGTGCTACTGGTACGCCGTACTGCAGCACCGGGTAAGGGGCTGTTCGCATTACCAGGTGGCTTTATCAATCCCCATGAACGATTGCTTGACGCCTGCCTGCGGGAATTGCGTGAGCGTATCCGTCTGAAAGTACCTGAGCCGGTTTTGAAGGGCTCATTGAGAGGCCAGCGCCTGTTTGATGAACCTCACCGCAGTTGGCGTGGCCGAACGCTGGCTGAAGCCTTCTACTTTGCCTTGCGCCCCGACCAGCAGTTGCCGCAATTGAAACCCGTCAAGGGCGGTGACCATGCCCGCTGGGTCGCCCTTGCCGACCTTCAGCCCGATAGCCTGTTTGAAGACCATTTTTTTATCATTCAAAATTTTCTTGGCCTGCCTGCCGACTTTACGAGCGAGTCAGCGCACTAATTCATTACCCCTGCAGAAAGTCCCGGGGCAGCTTCATCATTTGCCGCCACAAGCGCTCTACACCAGGCTTGTGGACCAGTGAACAACGGTACAGCCGGATTTCCAGCGGGATATCCCAGTTGGCATCGGCAGCACGCACCAAACGACCGCTCTTTAGTTCTTCGCGAATACAAAAATCGGGGATCCATGCCATGCCTACCCCTTGAAGCACCATCCCCTTCAGCCCCTCCGCCATGGCGGTTTCATAGACGGTGCGCAGTTTCATACGCAAGGGGTCGTTTTTCAGCAGCATGCGTACACTGCGCCCCAAAAAGGCACCCTGCGTATAAGCCAGGTAGGGCACAGAGTCACCTTCTTGAAGTGAAAACAATGGTTTGCCCTGGGCATCGGGTAATGACACGGGGAGCATATTGACGTTGCCAATCGAAAAAGACGGGAACACTTCAGCATCCAGCTGCATGGTGGCGAATGGATCATAGTAGGCCAGCATGAGGTCACAGTTGCCTTCACGAAGCACGTGAATGGCCTCTCCGACATTCATCGCGACCAATCGGGTAGGCAGCTCACCGAGGCCTTTTTGCAGTCGCGATATCCAAGGCGGATAAAAGCTCAGCGCTAACGAATGCGCGGCGACGATATCCAGCGCCTCATTGGCAATCGAGAGCCCCCGTAAATGGCCTAACGATTCGTTAAGCTGCTCAACAAGGTTTCGCGCGGTAACCAGAAACAGCTGTCCTTCTGAGGTCAAGCCCACCGGCGTCGTTGAACGGTCAACCAACGTCACCCCCACCGCCTGCTCTAAAGCCCGGATACGCCGACTGAACGCTGGCTGAGTCACGTGCCGCTGCCTGGCAGATGCTGAAAAACTCCGGGTATTGGCCAATGCGACGAAATCTTCCAACCATTTTGTTTCAAGGTTCACCAACGACTCCTTGTCACCCTAGTTATTTGAATTGATCTGGCACGGAGCCTTCAGTTTACTGAATGGGCGCCGTTAAATAGGCCGCCCGTGATACCACTTTTTTCCACCAGGGACGCTGGGCAATCTCATCCAGGCTGATACGACGACATCTTGCGAAATCGTTCTCGAGCATCAAGCTAACCTGGGCAGCAACGGACGGGCTGGGCATAAAAGCGGTGATTTCAAAGTTTAACCGGAAAGAACGGTTGTCCATATTCACTGTACCGACCGTTGCCGCCTTGTCGTCAACAAGCATCACTTTCTGGTGGAGAAAACCAGGAAGATAACGGTATATTTTCACACCAACGCGCAACATATCGGGCAGGAATGAAAAGGCCGACAGGAAAACCAGCAAGTGATCAGGCCGTTCGGGTATCATGACCCGGACATCCACGCCACGCATGGCGGCTAGCCGAAGCGCATCCTGAACACCCTGGTCCGGCACAAAATAGGGGCTGGTAACCCATAGCCGCTCTTCGGCACTCTGTATTACCTGCTGTATGAGCAGGCTTGCTGTGTCCTGGCGATCTGCAGGTCCCGAGGGGACCACGACCACGTGATGGTTACTGGCGAAGGTTTTCACGGGCTGCCAATCCAGGGTTATCACTTCGCCTGTCGCCCAATGCCAATCTTCCCAGAAGGCTTCCTGAAGCCCCAGAACACTCGGACCTTCAAGCTTGAGATGCGTATCGCGCCAGGGGCCACGATTAGGATCCTCGCCCAGATACTCCACGCCGACGTTAAACCCGCCAAGCCAACCTTCATGCCCATCGACCACCATCACTTTACGATGATTGCGAAAGTTCAGTTGGAAAGGATGCTTAAGCCCCCTGGAGGATCGAAACGCACTGACTTCGATACCTGACTGGGCCAAATCATTTAAATAGCGATCGCTGAGCTTTCGGCTGCCCATCTCGTCGTATAGGAAATAGATATTGATACCACGCCGCACAGCCTGCTGAAGGTACGCCATCAATCGGCGGCCAAGCCGATCATCCCGGACGATGAAAAATTGCAGAAGAATATAGCGCTGGGCACGCTCAATGCCCGCAAACAGGCTTTCGAAGGTCTCCTCGCCGTCAATCAGCAAGGTTGCCTGGTTACCCTGGGTCATTGGCATCATGGCCAACTGTTCAACGGCTCGAATATCGGCGCTTTTAGCCGTCACACCATAGGGGTCAATGTTGGCGCGATAACGTACCAGCATGCGGCGTAAAATATTGTCACGCACCCCGCGGGCCGTCACGTAGCCATAAAACCGTGGCCGTCCAAATAGCCAATAGGCAGGTACGGCAACGTAAGGAAACGTGAGTAGTGAGATAATCCAGGCGACCGCGCCCTGGGAGGTCCGGCTGGACATCAGCGCCATCACCGCTGAAACAATCCCCAGCACATAGATCAACAAGATGCCGGTCCCTAGCAACCACGAGGTCATAGTGGTGTCCTCATTATGGGTGTCAATTCCATTGCGATGCGCTGGCCGAGAATGGACATAGGCCCCGCCACTGGCAGGGCCTATATCGCCTGAAACACGCGACTCCTTTCCAACATTCAAGCCGTCTGGGCGATAATGTCCTTCCACTTGGCAGGCCCGGTCTGGTGCACCGAGGTTCCTGCACTATCCACGGCGACGGTAACCGGCATATCTTCCACTTCAAACTCATAAATGGCTTCCATGCCGAGATCCTCGAAGCCAACCACGCGGGATTTCTTGATTGCCTGGGCAACAAGATAAGCAGAACCGCCTACCGCCATCAGATAAACCGCCTGGTTATCGCGGATGGCGTCAATCGCCGCCTGCCCTCGCTCGGCCTTGCCCACCATGCCCAGCAAGCCTGTTTCTTCGAGCATGGTGCGGGTGAACTTGTCCATGCGTGTGGCGGTGGTAGGACCTGCAGGGCCGACCACTTCGTCACCTATCGGATCCACCGGGCCCACATAGTAGATAAACCGTCCTTTCATATCGACCGGTAACGGCTCGCCCTTGGCAATCATATCTACCATGCGTTTGTGGGCCGCATCACGCCCGGTCAGCAGCTTGCCATTCAACAAGAGCGTATCGCCGGGCTGCCAGGTTTTGACATCGTCGGGAGTCACCGTATCCAGGTTGACACGTTTGACGTTGTCGCCGGCTTCACGGGTAATTTCCGGCCAATCTTCCAACTTGGGGGCAGGTAGCGCCACGGGGCCAGAGCCGTCCAGTGTGAAGTGGGCATGGCGAGTGGCCGCGCAGTTGGGAATAATGGCGACCGGCTTATTTGCCGCATGCGTCGGATAATCCTTGACCTTGATATCCAGCACAGTCGTCAAGCCACCCAAGCCTTGTGCGCCAATGCCACTTTTATTGACCTTGTCGAACAGCTCGAGACGCAGCTCCTCGGCGCGATTGCTGGCCCCTCTTGCCTGCAAGTCTTGGATATCGATAGGATCCAGCAGTGCCTCTTTCGCAATTTCCATGGCTTTTTCGGCCGTGCCGCCAATCCCGATACCCAGCATACCAGGCGGGCACCAGCCAGCGCCCATTTTAGGCAATTGCTCAATGACCCAATCCACCACGCTGTCAGAGGGGTTGAGCATGGCAAACTTGGATTTTGCTTCGCTACCACCGCCCTTGGCTGCCACATGGATATCGACTTTATCGCCCGGCACAAGCTTATGGTGGATAACCGCCGGGGTGTTGTCCTTGGTATTCTGACGCTTTCCATCAGGGTCCGCCAGGACAGACGCTCGCAAAATATTGTCGGGTAGCTGATAGGCGCGACGCACCCCTTCATTGACCATGTCATCCAGGCTCATCCCAGCGTCCCAGGTGACATTCATACCCACGTGAACAAACACCGTGACGATACCGGTATCCTGACAAATTGGGCGATGACCGGTGGCACACATACGCGAATTGATCAAAATCTGGGCAATCGCGTCCTTGGCGGCAGGGTTTTCTTCACGCTCATAGGCAGCCGCCATGGCATCGATAAAGTCTTTGGGATGGTAGTAAGAGATGTACTGCAGTGCATCGGCAACGCTTTGAATCACGTCGTCCTGGCGAATCACGGTCATGGACAAACTGCTCCTCGGTTATCGTCTTGTCGGCGGCCTAAGCGGTGATGGGAATAGCGGCCTGTTTAACGTGTAAACATTATACCGTATTGGCATTATTCCGGCAGCAACACTGTATGTCTGCAATTCTAGGTGTGTGTGTTGGTTTAATTGTTTTCAAACAGAAAGATAACGGTATAAATCATGGTGTATCTATTTGACAGCCGGGGCACCAGTAAAGCCGCCGGGAGCCGACCATCATACGCTCGATAACGCGACCGCAACGATGGCAGGAAAGTCCCGCTCGCTCAAAAACACTGAAGCGCCATTGGCGACGCGGTTCACCGGCGGCGATGGCGTTTTCAACCCAGGCCTTTGTATTGGTTACCCCCGCCTGCTGGTAGGCCTGTCGAGTTATGTCGATAATAAAAATAGCCAACTGCTGGCGCTGCCGCTCGGCTAAATCAACCGGGCGCTGTTTGGGGTGGCAATGGGCAAAAAAAAGAATTTCCGAGCGCAGATAATTGCCTAACCCCGCGACAAAGCCCTGGTCGAGAAGTAATGCACCCAGGCTACGTCGGTGAAACTGCTTAAGGCTCATGCGCTGCTGTACTTGCAGCGGGGTCACCTTCTGGCTCAGGAGGTCAGGCCCGAGCCGGGATAAAAACGGGTGTTCTGTGAGATTGTCTTCGTGCCAGAGTGAAATATCGGAAGCACTATACAGACTGGCGCAGCGCCCATCTGTGGTTATTCGAACACGCAGCGAGCGCCGGGTGCTGGGGGGCTTATCTTCTTTGTGAAGCTTCCAAACCCCATACAGTTGATTGTGGGAGTAAAGCACGCGCTGGTCGGCAAACCAGATCAGCATTGCCTTGCCCCGAGTATCTACCCGCGAAACCCGCACCCCAAGCAGTGACGCTGCCTGCTCGGCAAGTTCCGGGAAGGCGAACCAGGCATCGTCAATCACCTGGCCGCCTATCTGCTGCTCAATGCGATCTGCCGCACGACGGATTTCCGGACCTTCAGGCATGCCCTACCCTAGCGCCAGCTGTTTTTCTTTCATCTTGTGCAACTGGTCGCGCAAGCGTGCCGCTTCCTCAAACTCAAGGTTTTGCGCCGCTTCAAACATGGCATCTTCGATTTTGCTGATCGCGGCAAGGAAATCGTGCTTGTCCATGCTCGCGGTATCGTACTCGGCCGTACTCTCGGCCACTTTGCGATCACTACCCCGCTTGCGGTTGCTTTTCTTGCCCGGTGCCTGTGCGGCTTCCATGATATCGGTTACCGAGCGGGTAATCGTGGTTGGGGTAATACCATGGGCTTCGTTATGCGCCTTCTGTTTGTCACGCCGACGCTCGGTTTCATCCATCGCCCTGCGCATGGAATCGGTAACCCGGTCGCCGTAAAGGATAGCTTTCCCCTGGGCGTTACGTGCGGCGCGGCCAATGGTCTGGATCAATGAGCGCTCGTTACGCAGAAAACCTTCTTTATCGGCATCAAGAATGGCAACCAATGAGACTTCCGGGATATCCAGCCCTTCACGCAGCAGGTTGATCCCCACCAGCACGTCGAATTTCCCCAACCGCAGGTCGCGGATGATTTCCACCCGCTCGACGGTATCGATATCCGAATGCAGATAGCGGACGCGGATGCCATGCTCGTCCAGGTATTCGGTCAAGTCTTCTGCCATACGCTTGGTGAGGGTGGTCACCAGCACGCGTTCGCCCACCTCGGTGCGAAGCCTGATCTCGGACAGCAAATCGTCAACCTGCGTGCTTGCCGGACGCACTTCAATCTCGGGGTCCAGCAAGCCCGTCGGCCGCACGACCTGCTCGACAACCTGGCCTGCATGCTCGGCTTCATAAGGGCCCGGTGTCGCCGAGACAAAAATCGTTTGCGGTGAAATGGCTTCCCATTCTTCAAACTTCATCGGCCGGTTATCGAGTGCAGACGGCAAGCGGAATCCGTACTCCACCAGCGTTTCCTTGCGCGACCGGTCACCTTTGTACATCCCGCCTACCTGGGGCACGCTGACGTGGGATTCATCAATAAACAGCAGCGCATCGTCTGGCAGGTAATCGAAAAATGTCGGCGGTGGCTCGCCGGGGGTGCGGCCCGATAAATAGCGAGAGTAGTTTTCGATACCGTTGCAGTAACCCAATTCGAGCATCATCTCGATATCGTACAGCGTGCGCTGCTCGAGCCGCTGCGCCTCGACCAGACGCTCGTGCTTGCGCAGCCACTCCAACCGCTCTTTAAGTTCTGCCTTGATATCGTCAATCGCGCCTAGAATCGTTTCTCGAGGCGTAACATAGTGGGATTTCGGGTAGATGGTCATGCGCGGGACTTGCCCGCGCACGTCGCCCGTCAAAGGATCAAAGAGCCGGATCGAGTCGATTTCATCGTCAAACAACTCCACCCGCACGGCTTCTTCTTCGGCATCTGCCGGGAAAATATCGATCACATCGCCTCGCACCCGGTAAGTACCGCGGCGAAAATCCATATCGTTACGCGTGTACTGAAGTTCCGCGAGACGACGGAGGAAAGCACGCTGGTCGATCAACTCGCCGCGGGTAAAATGCAAGCGCATCTTGAGGTACTGGTCAGGGTCGCCCAGGCCATAAATCGCTGACACCGATACGACAATCAACGCATCCCGGCGCTCCAGAAGTGCTTTCGTCGCCGACAGGCGCATTTGCTCGATGTGGTCGTTGATGGAGGCATCTTTTTCAATGAAAGTGTCCGACGACGGCACATAGGCTTCCGGCTGGTAGTAATCGTAGTAGGACACGAAGTATTCAACGGCGTTATCCGGGAAAAACGCTTTGAACTCACCGTATAGCTGCGCCGCCAACGTCTTATTGGGCGCCATGACAATCGTTGGCCGCTGCTGTTGCGCGACGATATTGGCCATGGTGAAGGTTTTCCCCGAGCCGGTGACACCGAGCAGCGTTTGATGGGCAAGTCCCGACTCTAGCCCCCCCACCAGGCCCTTGATAGCGTTGGGCTGGTCGCCTGCGGGCTCAAATTTCGATTGCAACCGGAAATCCTTGCTCATCGTCACTCCTGATCAGGGTAAGGCGAGCTACGTGGTGCTCGTCGTAATCTCCACGGTCGATGTGGTCATCAACCGTTGGATGGGGCAGCGGTGGCTGATATCTTCCAGCCGGGCACGCTGCTCAGGATCATCAATGCCGTGAAAGGTCATCATCACCGCCAGCTTGTACTCACCTTTCCTTTCCTGGCTGTCATCGCGCTGAACAGTGACGGTAATGCCTTTCAGAGGCCATTGCTTTCGCTTGGCATACATCTGTACGGTAATTGCCTTACAGGTTCCAAGGGCAATATCAAAATAGTCATGGGGGTCAGGCGCGCTGCCGTCACCGCCCACGACGGGCGGCACATCGGCGGCCAGATCCTCAAGGCCGTCAACCTCGACGCGCTGGCGGAAAGCGCTGTTGCGCTCACTGATCACCGTAATCGGCTTGTGCATCATGTTACCTTTATGCCCAGCTTGAGCTTTTCAACGGCCTTGATGAGCGCCTCACGCTTTACGCGACCGTCCACTTCAGCGCCATAGCGACCCACTTCAGCGCTGTCCACGCCTTCGAGCATCATCAGCGCGGTGGTAATCTGATTGACCTGTTCAGCGGATTTCACACCGTGAAAGGTTAGTGATTGCTGTGCCATCGGCTAGCCTTGTTTCAAATACATTTTACCGTCACGGGTCAATGCCAACTGGATTGGCTCTCCGAGCGAATTGATATTGTCCTATGCAAAACTGATACAGACAACGAGTCTAGCACGCGGCAGGACCCTTGCAATTGCGGTCCATTGCCCATACTTAAGACAATATTGATTCGCAACACGATCCAGCCACCCCTTCAACAGGAGTTGTCATGGCGACCGTTCCCTCAATCGATGCCCTTAACAGCGGTATTCGCCTTAACCATTTAGCGGCATTGGATATCCAAGGACCCGATGCCGAGAAATTCTTGCAAGGGCAAACCAGCGCTCAGGTCAGCCTTGCCGACGGGCGTTTTGCGCCGCTTACCTGTTTCTGCACGCCAAAGGGACGCATGCTGGCAAATGCCCAGTTGATGAAGGTTGGTGACAGTCATTATCGGCTACTTCTCAGCGCGTCGCTGCTTGAAACGCTGAGCAGCCACCTAAAAAAATTTGCCGCTTTTTATAAAGCGGAGCTAACCCCACTTCCCGGGCTATTGCTGGTCGGCGTGGGAGAAAATGCCCGCTCAGTTGCGGAAACGCTGGACCTCCCCTTGCCCAACGCGCCTGGCACTCAATCCACAAACCCACACGCCAGCGTGCTGTGCTATCCAGGCGATACACCACGCTGGCTGTTCTGTCTGGAAGACGACACTCTTATCGAGACACTTGACGATGAAGGCGGACGGGCCGCCTGGCAATTGGCTGACATCCGCAGCGGCCTGGCATGGCTGACCGAGGCACAGCAGGACCATTTCCTGCCGCAGATGCTCAATTGGGAAGCGCTGGGCGGTATCAGCTTCAAAAAAGGCTGTTACACCGGTCAGGAAGTCGTTGCCCGGGCTCATTTTCGTGGTCAGGTAAAAAAACGCCTGGTGCGTGCCGAACTTTCGAATATCGAGGCGCCAACAACCGGGGACACGATTATCAATGAAGCCAATAAGGCCGTCGGCGAAGTCGTTACCAGCGCTCTTAGCGAAACAGGCAGCATTGAGCTTCTGGCTGTCATGAATACCAAGGTGATGGAAGAGGCCATGCCCGTTTATATCGGGGAGGCCCGCTTGACACTACTCGATCTTCCCTACGCTATCGAGCGGCTCGACCCCGAGCAGCTCGCCATGGGCCTGGCGAATTGAACGCTGATTAATCGACCGCAACGGGTAAGCGAAACAGGCGGGCGGCATTGGCGCTGCTGATGGCGGCGACATGTTCGCGTGCTTGTCCGCGTAATTCGGCCACGACATTGCAGACGTCACTTACTCGGCAAGGTTCATTGCGCTGTCCCTGGTAGCAACTTAGCGGCATGTCGGGGCTGTCCGTTTCCAGCACAAAACTGTCATCGGGCAATGCCTTGATAACCCGGTGCAATCGCTTTGCCCGGTAATAGGTCGCCGCGCCCCCCAGACCCAGGACATAACCAAGATCCACAAACTTCCTGGCCTGCTCGTAAGACCCGGCAAAGGCATGGATCAACCCGGTTCTGGAAAGCGTGCGTTGACGAAGCCGTTTGGCGACGGTGTCGTTGGCTTTGACACAATGCACGACCACCGGCAAGGCATGCTGCTTGGCCAAGGTTAATTGGGCATCAAAGTACGCCCATTGGGCATCAAGGGTAGTGTCAAAGCGAGCGTCAATCCCGCATTCACCGACGGCGACCAGCTCGGAGCGCTCTTTCAGCAAGCACTCGAGCTCAGCCAGATCCTGGTCACGGTGTTCACCCGTAAAGTAGGGATGAAGCCCTGCGCAAACGCTGACATCCTGACATCGCTGTCCCAGCGCCAGCACGGCTTGCCAGCGAGCACGCGTCGTCCCCGGCACGATGAAGTGCTTGACCCCCACGCCTCTTGCGGCTGACATGACTGCATCACGATCAGGGTCGAACACCGCAAAATCAAGATGGCAGTGGGCATCAATCAGCATGGTCGCCTCGTATTGCCCGGCTAGTGCTCGCGCGTCGGCTGGAAGCGAATATCCGGCCAGCGCTCCTGGGTCATTTGCAGGTTGACGCGGGTCGGTGCGATGTAGGTCAAGTAGCCGCCGCCATCGATCGCCAGGTTGGTGCTTGCCTTACGCTTGAATTCCTCAAGCATCTTGGGATCTTCGCAATACACCCAGCGCGCTGTCTGAACATTGACGGCTTCATACAGACAGTCGACCTTGTATTCTTCTTTCAAACGGTGCGCCACGACGTCAAATTGCAGCGTCCCCACTGCCCCCAGAATCAGGTCATTGTTGTCGATCGGCATGAAGACCTGGGTAGCGCCTTCTTCGGAGAGCTGCTGCAAGCCTTTCTGCAAGGCTTTCATTTTAAGCGGATCTTTCAAGCGCACGCGTTTGAAAAGCTCCGGCGCAAAATGCGGAATACCGGTGAAGCGCATATTCTCACCCACGGTAAACGTATCACCAATCTGGATAGTGCCGTGGTTGTGCAGGCCGATGATGTCGCCAGGCCAGGCTTCTTCCACCTGAGAGCGGTCGGAGGCCATGAACGTCAGCGCGTCGGCAATCTTGACGTCCTTGTTGATACGCACATGGCGCATCTTCATGTTCTTGTCGTACTTGCCCGAGCATACCCGCAGAAAAGCGATACGATCGCGATGATTGGGATCCATATTGGCCTGGATTTTAAACACAAAGCCAGTAAAGCGAGAATCGTCAGCCGGCACATCCCGCACATCGGTTTCCCGGGGTTGGGGAGCCGGTGCATATTCGACAAAGCCATCCAGCATTTCGCGTACGCCAAAGTTGCCCATGGCCGTCCCGAAATAGACGGGCGTCAATTCCCCACGGCGATAAGCATCAAGGTCAAACTCATGGGATGCACCGCGCACCAGTTCAACTTCCATGCGCAGTTCTTCAGCCTGTTCTTCACCCAGCACTTCGTCTACCTCGGGATTATCCAGCCCCTCGATACGCTTGTCCTCGGGGATACGACTGCCCTGACCCTGGGTATAGAGATGAACCACATCATTATAAAGGTGATACACCCCGCGGAAGTGTCGTCCCATGCCGATGGGCCATGTCATTGGCGCACACTGTATGTTGAGCACCGTCTCGACCTCGTCCATCACCTCAATAGGATCACGGATATCGCGGTCCATTTTGTTGATGAAGGTCAGAATCGGCGTGGTGCGTAGACGACAGACGTCCATCAGCTTGATGGTCCGGTCCTCGACGCCTTTAGCGCCATCAATCACCATCAGGGCGGAGTCCACCGCCGTCAGGGTACGGTAGGTGTCCTCAGAGAAATCTTCGTGACCTGGCGTATCGAGCAGGTTAACGATGCGTCCCCCATAGGGAAACTGCATCACGGAGGTTGTCACCGAGATGCCCCGCTCCTGCTCCATTTTCATCCAGTCCGACGTGGCATGGCGATCATTGCGCTTGCTCTTCACCGATCCGGCCAGCTGAATGGCATTACCAAACAGCAGCATTTTCTCTGTAATGGTCGTTTTACCGGCATCGGGGTGCGAAATGATAGCAAAGGTTCTTCTAAGCCCGGCTTCCTGGGCTAATTGGGTATCTTTCATCGGGCCTCATCATTAACGTGGACTCAGCCAGGCACATAGATGCCAAGTGTCAGCGGCCGAGCTATATGGCATTGCTGGCAATTGTACCCTCGCAGACAGTATGGGGCCATAAGAGGACGGTTTTGGGACGGTTTAGTTAAGCGAGACTGCGGTCATGAACAGCAGGAGCCATGAAAAAGAGCCAGGCGTGAATAACCGGACATAAAAAAACGCCGGGAAACCGGCGTTTTGCGTAAAGCTGTCGGGAACGTATTACGTTTCAGGCAAAGGTGTTGACCTGAGTCCCCACGGTGCCCTCTTTTGCCAGATCAGGCTGTGCACCGGTATCGGCAGACGCCATGATGTCAGTCACTTGCTGCGCCTGGGTATCCAGTGCTTCCTTGAATACCTGCATTTGAGCTTGCTCAGCACTTTGCGCCTGATTCATGTAAAGCGCCGTACTGACGGCGTTGCTGACGGCTACATCCATATAATCACCTCAATGTAGTACGAATATACTAGGAGACTAGCAAATGGTGTGACAACACGCAAAATCGCGCGCTAAAAACGCTCGGCCCTGAAGGGGGCCATAACAATGGCTGGCGTTTTACCTTCCATCATGTCCGCCAGCAGGTAGCCCGTCGCCGGCCCCAGGGTAAACCCCTGATGGCCATGCCCGAAGGCCAACCAGAGGCCTTTATGACGGGGCGCCGGGCCAATCACCGGCTTCATATCCGGAAGACACGGGCGTGCGCCCTTCCAGGCGGCTTCATCAAGACGCTCAGCCAGCGGAAAAATACGTCGTGCAGCGCTTTCCGCCGCGCTTAGCTGGCCTTCATGAGCCGGTGACTCAAGGCGGTCCAGCTCGGCACCCGTGGTAAGACGGATGCCTGCATTCATGGGCGCCAGCAAGTAGCCCACCTCGGCATCCATCAACCAGTACTGCAACCGAGCCGGTGCTTGAGTGGCATAATGCATGTGATAGCCCCGTTTGACGAAGGTCGGGAAGCGATAGCCCAGCCCTTTGAGCCACTCGCCTGACCAGGGTCCCAGTGCCATTACGACATCATCTGCCACCACTTCTCCATCGCTGGTCGTCACACGCCACTGGGTTTCACGCTGGGTGACCGACTGAACATCACTTTGCACAACGCGTCCGCCATTGGCGACAAATGACGCCGCGTAGGCAGCCACCAGCGCGCCTGGGTCGGCGACTGTCCAGGAATCAAGCCAATGAATGGCCCCAATGATGTCATCGCCAAGGTCGGGCTGCTTGTCTCGCAATGCCTGTCGATCCAACACTTGAAATTGCACATCGTAGAGGTCCCGCATTTCTTCGGCCTCTTTTGCGCGCTCGGCCAGCTTCTCCGGGGTTCTATATATCTCCAGCCAACCTTGACGACGAACCAAGTCCTCGACCCCCGCGGCCTCAATCATCGGCTCATGGGTTTTAAGACACAGCTGAATCAAGGAGGCATATTCCGGCACGATCTGCCGGTAGCGACGCGGCGAAGAATGATGCCAATAGCTCAATAACGGCGATGCCGCTTCCAGCATCCCACCGGTACGATAGCGGATATCCACGCGCCGATTGGGCAATACACTCAGGATAGTTTTCAAATCGCGAGGAAAGGGATACGGTTTTACCGCTTCACGTTGGATAATACCGGCATTGCCAAAGGATGTTTCCCGGCCTGGCTGGCGCCGGTCCATCAGGGTGACCTGAATACCCCGCTGCTGCAGTTGCCATGCAATGCTGACACCTACCATACCTGCCCCTAACACCACTGCATGACGCGACATTGAAACACCCTCCGATCTGCAAATTACACGACACGCGGGCTCGTTACACCGCACGCCTATTTATCTAAAAAAATAGCACTGATAAAGAACCATTAATACAGTCCAAAAAACTGTTTTTAATAGATAAATCAGAAATTAATATCGCCTTAAGCACAAAAATCGACAGCGCCCGACATTGCGGCACAGCAATTGCTTGGCCTTATTACCGGGTGAATCATCATCAGGGCAAAGAACATTAATTCAGCACTGTCTTAACAACCTTTGCATAGCGCCATGCACCGAAAAGGTGCGTGCCACGCACCAAAAATACCAAGGACACCGCCATGCCGCTCACACCCATTGTCGACACCGAACTGCTCGATACGCTGTGGGTATTATGGGCAGCCGCGCTGGTATTTGTCATGCAGGCGGGTTTTTTATGCCTGGAAGCCGGCACAACCCGCAGCAAAAACGCCATCAATGTCGCAATGAAGAATATTGCGGATTTTGCCATCGCATTGAGCATCTTCTGGCTAGTGGGCTTCGGGTTGATGTTCGGTGTTTCGGAAGGCGGCTGGTTGGGCACAAGCCTGTTCGGGTGGCAGCTCAACTCTGTATCGAGTTGGGTAATCACGTTGTTTATCTTTCAAGCCATGTTCTGTGCTACCGCTGCGACCATTGTGGCGGGTGCCGTCGCCGAAAGAATGCCATTTTTTGCCTACCTATGGACCGCCCTCTGGATAGCGCTACTCATCTACCCCGTATTTGGACACTGGGCATGGGGCGGTCTATTGGGAGGCGAAAGCGGCTGGCTCGCCTCGCTGGGTTTTGTCGATTTTGCCGGCTCAACCGTCGTTCACAGCGTGGGGGGCTGGGTCGCGCTTGCAGCCGTCCTCGCCATCGGCCCTCGCCAGGGACGCTTCAACCAAAACCAACCTCCCACCGCCTTCCCGGCAGGCAACCTTCCCCTTGCCATGTTAGGGGCATTGTTCATGATACTCGGCTGGTTTGGCTTCAACGGCGGCAGCACGCTGGCTGTTAACAATCAGGTACCTGGCATTCTTGCCAATACCGTCCTGGGCGCCGCCGGTGGCATTTTATCCGCCATGCTGATGGGCTGGCGAACCCGTCGCTATGCTGACGTCATGTATGCCATCAACGGCGCCATTGCCGGGCTGGTCGCTGTTACCGCAGGCGCCCATGCGATTTCGATGTCGGCAGCACTGGGGCTCGGGGCTGTCAGCGGCGTTCTGATGGTGGTCACCAGTGAATGGCTACTCAACCACCGCATCGATGATGCCGTAGGCGCTATTCCGGCGCATTTGATTCCCGGCATTTGGGGCACGCTCGCTCTGCCCTGGATAGCCAACCCCAAGGCACTGGCCACGGGACTGAGCACCTTGGAGCAGGCAGGCGTTCAATTGCTGGGCGTCGTTGTCTGCGGACTCTGGAGCTTTGGTATTGCGTGGCTGCTGTTTCGTATCTCGGGGCGCTATTTTCCACTTCGCGTTAGCGCTGAAGATGAAAAAATGGGCCTCAACCTCGCCGAGCACGGTACCCATAACGAACTGACTCAATTACTGGAACACATGCGCCGTCATGAGCAGCAGGGCGACATGCGCCAGCGCATCGAGGCAGATCCTTTTTCTGAAGTGGGCGAAATAGCGGCAGGCTACAACCGCGTCGCCGCGGCACTGGAAAGCGCTATCGGGCATACCCGTGTGATGCTGCACAACCTGCGCGACGGCGTGCTTACCTGGCAAGCCAATGGGCTGCTAACCAGCCTTAACCCCGGAGCCGAACAGCTGTTCGGCGTTCAAGCCGAGCAAATGATAGGTACCCCCGTCAGCCGCTTACTGGATAGCCGAAACCTGGCACCGGGTGAGCGTCACGAGATTAAACTGCGCTCCGCCACTCAGGAAATCCGCTACCTGGAAATTCAGGTAAGCGAAGGTGCCAGTGGCTCGGCCTCCGAACGTTCCGGCATGGTGCGTGACATTACCGAACGCAAGCGCCTGCAGGAGCAGCTAAACCGCGAGAGGGACCTGGCAAGAACAACCCTTGCTTCCATTGGCGATGGCGTTATCACCTGCGACGCCAGTGGCTTGATCACGTTCATGAATAGCGAAGCCCAGCGGCTGACCGGCTGGCACCTTCGCGACGCGCGTGAAAAACCGATCCAGTCTATTTACCGGCTCATTGACGACAATACCGGTAGCCTACGGAGCAACCCAGCGCGTCAGGTGCTCACCCAGCATCGCGCCATTCATTCAACGGACGATGGCTGGCTTGAACACCGCGAAGGACAGCGAACGCCCATTCAGCATAGCGCCGCCCCTATTCGCTCGCGCAGCGGCATTACGCTGGGCGCAGTGGCCGTCTTTCAGGATGTCAGCGTCACCCGTCAGCTTGCCGACCAGCTTAACTACCAGGCCAGCCACGACAATTTGACAGGGCTAATCAATCGCCGAGCATTTGAAACAACACTGAGCCATTTGCTGAATGAGAAGGAAGGATCGCACGTTTTATGCTATCTGGATCTTGACCAGTTCAAGATCGTCAACGATACCTGCGGCCATATCGCCGGTGATGAGCTCCTCCGGCAGGTGGCCACAAAGCTGCAGGTTTATGTGCGCACCAGCGATACCGTCGCACGACTTGGTGGCGACGAGTTCGCCCTGCTGCTGCCCAACTGCCCTATTGATCAAGCCTGCCAAATCACCGATGCCATCCGCTGTGATATCGAAAACTATCGCTTTGCCTGGCAGGAGCACACCTTTGGTATTGGCGTCAGCATCGGGCTGGTCGCTCTGACGGATCACAACATGCAGCTAACCGATGCGCTTCACGCCGCCGATGCCGCCTGCTATACCGCCAAAGAGGCAGGACGCAACCGCCTTCACTGCTACCAGGCCAATGACCATTCGGTACTCGAACGCGACGGCGAACTTCGCTGGGTACAGCGTTTACAGAACGCCCTCGACAATGATCATTTCCGACTCTTTGCCCAACCAATCAAAGCTGTCTGCGCCAAACGCCCCGCTTACCAGGAAATACTTTTACGCCTGGAAGAAGACGGCAACCTGATCACACCGGGCAGTTTTTTACCTGCCGCCGAACGCTATCACTTTATGCCGCGCATTGACCGCTGGGTGGTTCGCAACACGCTTGCATGGCTGTCCGATATTACCCGCTCAGCCCCAGACACTGCCTGGGGCTGCTGGGGGGTCAATCTCTCGGGCGCGTCACTGTCTGATGGCGAATTCTGCAGGGATTTGATCACCCAGGTACACAAAGCCCAACTGCCCAAGGGCAGCCTGTGCTTTGAAATTACCGAAAGCGCGGCCATTGCCCAGCTTTCAAGCGTGATCGAGCTCATCCACACGCTTAAGCAACTTGGCTGCCGATTTGCGCTGGATGATTTTGGCACAGGGCTGTCTTCCTTCAGCTACTTGAAACAGTTGCCCGTTGATTATTTAAAAATCGACGGTCATTTCATTCGCCATGTTCATGAAGACCCGATAGATCGAGCGATGGTGGAAGCCATTCATGCCGTGGGGAAAGCGCTCAATATAGAAACCATCGCTGAATTCGTCGAAACACAGCAAACCCTGGATACACTCACGACGCTCGGCATTGACTATGCCCAAGGTTTTTTACTCGGACACCCAGGCTCACTCACCCAGGTAGGCGGACAGCCTATCAAGGTAATGCCACGTTAATCAGAAACCGGAAATAACAAACCCCGGCAAATCAACTACCAAGGAAGAAAGGCGAAAGAACGAACTTGAAGAACGAGCTTGAATAATTAACTGAGGAGTTATAACAGAGAAATAACAGAAAAGAGGTTAATGGGGTGGATGATGGGGATCGAACCCACGACCACCGGAGCCACAATCCGGGGCTCTACCACTGAGCTACATCCACCATAACCTGTAGAAGGGAATTGCTGCTTGCTGTGCTGTCACTGGGGTGGATGATGGGGATCGAACCCACGACCACCGGAGCCACAATCCGGGGCTCTACCACTGAGCTACATCCACCATTGACAACTGCAACTGACGAGACATCAAGGCTGATCGCTACTGGTACAAATGGCGCGCCCAGCAGGATTCGAACCTGCAACCTACGGCTTAGAAGGCCGTTGCTCTATCCGGTTGAGCTATGAGCGCACATGTAATATCTGTAGACAAAGACATTGATGAGCACTTGACCACAACCATCGCCTGGAAAAGCAAAACTACCTTTCGCGTTAGACGTGGTCGGGGTGGAGGGATTCGAACCCCCGACATCCTGCTCCCAAAGCAGGCGCGCTACCAGACTGCGCTACACCCCGATTTCATTGCCTAAACGCTGCCGCCTGGCCCGTCTCAAGCGAGGCATATATTACTGTTTTTAATTTTAAAGTCAACCATCAACATGACAACTTACCGTGGCACTTTGCCTGACTGCCCCATCATGCGAAAATTAGCGATGTCAGACCTTTGATTAACACTCGTGTTTTTGTTCGCCCTTCAACCTCTACGGGGATTTCTTTACATGACCGCCCAACTCATCGATGGCAAAGCGATCGCCGCCAATGTCCGTCAGCATGTTGCTCAACAGGTAGCTGCCCGCCAGCAGGCGGGTAAACGAGCACCCGGACTTGCGGTTGTGGTGGTAGGAGATGACCCCGCTTCACAGGTCTATGTCAACAATAAACACCGCGCCTGTGAACAGGCAGGCATTTTTTCCTTTCAGCACGCCCTGCCCAGCCATACTTCCCAACAGACACTTGAAGCACTGGTTGACCAGTTAAATGACGACCCTGCCGTCGACGGCATCCTTGTCCAACTGCCCTTGCCTGAATCGCTTGACGCCGAACCGATACTCGAACGAATTCGCCCCGACAAGGACGTCGATGGTTTTCACCCCTTCAATATTGGCCGTCTTGCCCAGCGCATGCCTGCCCTTCGTCCCTGCACCCCGAAAGGCATCATGACGCTGCTTGAGCAGAGTGGCGTCAAGGTCCGCGGTCTCGATGCCACTGTCGTCGGCGCCTCTAACATTGTCGGCCGACCCATGGCGCTGGAACTTATGCTCGCTGGCGCCACCACCACGGTATGTCACCGGTTTACCAGGGATCTGGAAGCACATGTCCGGCGTGCCGACCTTGTAGTGGTCGCCGTCGGCAAACCCGGCATTGTCCAAGGCGATTGGATAAAACCCGGTGCTGTGGTGATTGATGTGGGTATCAATCGCCAGGAAAACGGCAAGCTGAAAGGGGATGTCGGTTTCACCGCTGCGGCCGAACGCGCCAGCTTGATCACCCCCGTCCCCGGCGGCGTGGGACCGATGACCGTTGCCACGCTACTGGAAAACACCCTGGCGGCCGCTGAACAGCACGACCAATCTGACAGCTAATCGTGGCTGTTTATCTTCTTCTGATGGATAGGAAAACAACATAGTGAAGCGTATCGGCATCATCGGCGCCATGGCCCAGGAAGTCAGGATCCTGGCGTCCCAGCTCGAAAACCCGGAGCGTTATGAACACGCTGGGTTTATCTTTCATCGCGGCACACGCCATGGCCTCGATGTGACAATCCTTCAATCGGGTATTGGCAAAGTGAACGCCGCGGTGGGCACTGCGCTACTTTTAGAGCGCCATCAACCTGACGCGGTGATCAACACCGGCTCAGCCGGTGGGTTCGCCAGCGACCTGAAAATCGGCGATATCATCATTTCCGACGAAGTTCGCCACCATGACGTAGACGCGGTGGTATTCGGCTACGAAATGGGCCAGGTCCCCGGCATGCCCGCGGCTTATCTGGCCGATAAAGCGCTCCGCAAAGTGGCTCAGGGAGCCATCAAGACACTCGGCGAGGTCAACGTGCGTGAAGGCTTGATCGCCACTGGCGATGCCTTCATGGCCGACCCGGCCAGAGTCGATGCCACACGCGCCTTGTTCCCCAGCATGCTGGCGGTGGAAATGGAAGCCGCCGCTATTGCCCAGACATGCCACCTTTACCAATGCCCGTTCGTGGTTATCCGCGCGCTATCCGATATTCCCGGCAGTGGCGATAACCACCTGTCCTTTGAGCAATTCCTGGATGTGGCTGCCGACCATTCCTCGCGCATGGTCGACCAGATGCTCCTCACTTTAGGCGCTAGCTGATTGACCAGTCGAGCGTCTCCCCCGCCAGCAGCGGAATAATCGCCTCGCCATCGGCATAGGGGTAGCTGGCGGGGACGCTTTGCGGGCTCCGCGACAAGGTAATCGTATCGCCATTGGGCGGCAGCCCGTAAAAGCGCGGTCCGTTGAGGCTGGCAAACCCCTCCAGCGCCGACAGCGCCCCGACTTCGTCAAACGCCGTCGCATAAAGCTCTATCGCCGTGGAGGCCGTGTAAGCGCCCGCACAACCACAGCTGGACTCTTTGGCGGTTTGCGCATGGGGAGCGCTGTCGGTGCCCAGAAAGAACTTCCCGCTGCCACTGGTCGCCGCTTTCAATAGGGCCTGACGGTGCCTTTCGCGCTTGAGAATGGGCAGGCAGTAATAGTGCGGCCGAATCCCCCCGACCAGCATTTTATTGCGATTGAACAACAGGTGATGCGCGGTAATCGTCGCGGCCACGGTATCGGGTGCCTGGGCAACGAACTCGGCGGCTTGTTGTGTCGTGATATGTTCGAACACCACTTTCAGCGTTGGGTGGCGCGCTAAAAGCGGCGTCAGCACGCGCTCGATAAACACCGCCTCGCGATCAAAAATATCAATATCTGGGTCGGTGACCTCGCCATGCATCAACAACGGCATGCCTGCATCGGCAAGCGCGGCAATGGTAGCATCGCAGCGGGTCAGATCTGTCACCCCTGAGGCGGAGTTGGTGGTCGCCCCTGCCGGGTAAAGCTTGACGGCGTTGACAATACCGCTTCTTGCTGCCCGTTCAATCTCTTCCGGCGGAGTGGTATCTGTCAAATACAATGTCATGAGCGGTTCAAAGCGGCTACCGGCAGGCAATGCATCCAGAATCCGCTCACGGTAAGCGATAGCTTGCTCGGTCGTGGTGATCGGCGGCGTCAAGTTCGGCATAATGATTGCGCGCCCCATTTGGGCCGCGGTGTGGCCCACAACCGCTTTCAGCGCTTCGCCATCGCGCAGGTGGAGGTGCCAGTCGTCTGGCCGGGTCAAAGTAATAGCGTCCACGGAAGATCCTGTACGTCGTCAGTTATCGCAGTCAATGAAATGGGCGCCCTGCGCCTCAAGCAGCAGTATACCGGATACACCATCAGGTTGAATCGAGTGCAATTCACCCACAGCTAAACCGATGTGGCGTATGATAATTATCACTGGTTGGTCAAAGGATACACGTTATGCAGAAGGTCCGGCGAAATGCCGACATTATTGCCAGCCTCGAAGGCTTGCTGTGGCTCGCGCTAGCGTGGTCGGTGTCGTTTTCAACGTATTACGGCAGCACCGAAGCGACAGTCACCATGTTGCTGATCGTCGCCACCCTGGCATTTTTCAGCTGGGCACACCGGCCGCTTCGCTACCTGCTGCGACGCTATCATGTGCGCAAACGGCGGACCGATATGTGGATTCACTTGCTGGCGCTGCCGGTGCTTATTGCGATGTTTTTCCACATCATGATTGAGGGCCTGCTGGGCAGCGCCTGGCTGCCGCCCAAGATGCTGGTATTCAATATTGTTGCCACGGCGGGATGGTTAACCTACGTCATGACACTGTTTATTAAATTCCTGATCCATCGCTTTAAATCCACCGCCAGGTGAGCAAGATGCCAACCGAGCTCCCGCTGCCGTTATCGACCCCAAACCGTAATCTGGTCCGATTGACCATTGTACGAGGCATCACCTGGACGGGTTTTTTAATCGCCATCATCGTGGGCGTCAAATTCCTCTCGTTCGAACTACCCGTTCCTGAGGTGGTCAGCGTTGTCCTGGCAATGGGACTGCTCAACATTGCCACCTGGTGGCGGCTGGGTCGGCCGCGTGCGGTCCGGCATCTTGAGTATTTGCTGCATCTGCTTGCTGATATAGTGGGCTTGACGCTGCTGTTCTATTTTTCCGGGGGCTCCACCAATCCCTTCATCACCTATTACCTGGTACCCATTACCATTGCGGCCGCGACCCTGCCCTGGCGTCATGCGTGGATCATTGCCGGCTGTGCCATGGCCGCCTATAGCTTCTTGATGATTGACTACCATCCGATCCCCCAACTGGGCCATATCAACAGCGGCAGCCCGCTTAGTCTCCACGTACTGGGCATGTGGGTGAATTTCGGCATGTCAGCGGGGCTCGTCACTTTCTTCATCTATAAAATGGCCCATGCCTTGAGACGTCGCGACCAGGCCCTTTCGCGCACCCGTGAAGCGGCGTTACGCAACGAACAAGTGTTGGCCGTTGCCACCCAGGCGGCGGGCACCGCGCATGAACTGGGCACGCCACTATCCACCATGGCCGTACTGCTCAAGGATATGCAGGAAGAAGCCAAGGACCACCCGGAGCGTCAGGAAGATATCGAATTACTGCGTCAGCAGGTGGATATTTGCAAATCGCGCCTGCAGCATCTCGTCAACCAGGCGGACCGGCGGCGCATGGCAGAACCGGAAGTGCTCGACGCCGAAACCTGGCTGGGCGGTGTTGTCCAACGCTGGCTGGTATTGCGGCCCGATGTCAGCCACCAATTGGACATCGCCAGCCGCCGTGGGCGACCCTGGCTGGCGGTTGACGCCACCCTTGATCAGGCGCTGACCAATCTGCTCAATAACGCTGCGGACGCCAATCCTGAAGACATCGCCATCGGGCTGGACTGGCACTCTGACCGCGTCGTCATCGATATTCGTGACCACGGCCCAGGCGTTGCCATGTCGATCGCCGATCAGTTGGGCGATACGTTCATTTCCACAAAAAGCAAGGGAATGGGCATTGGTTTATTCTTGACCCACGCCACGATCAATCGCTTTGGCGGGGGCGTCAGTCTTTACAACCATCCCGAAGGCGGTACGTTAACCGAGGTCACGCTACCCCGTGCAGACGCTGACTAGGCTATGTGGCGCTCTCGTTTTAGTGATTAATTGAGGTCATCATGCAAACACCCAACCAGCGGTTATTGATTGTCGACGACGACGAGATGTTTTGCCATGTGCTAAGCCGCTCCCTCACCCGGCGAGGCTTTGAGGTCGTCGTGGCACATGATGCGGACCAGGCCCTGGCACTTGCGGCCCAACATGCCCCCACCATGGCCACCCTCGACTTGAAGCTGGAAAATTCCTCGGGGCTCAAGTTATTGCCCGACCTGCTGGCAGTCGTGCCGCACTGCCATGTGGTCGTCTTGACCGGCTACTCGAGTATTGCGACCGCCGTGGAAGCCATCAAGCTCGGGGCCGTCAATTATTTATGCAAACCGGTTGACGCTGACGATGTACTGAACGCGTTCGACCGCTCCGAAGGTGATCCCAACATTGAAGTTGCTGATAGCCCACCTTCCATCAATCGCATTACCTGGGAACACATCCAAAAGGTCTTGCAGGAGCACGATGGCAATATCTCGGCCACTGCCAGGGCGCTCGGCATGCACCGCCGAACGCTACAGCGCAAATTGCAAAAGCGCCCTGTACGTCGCTAACCGTTTATCTGCCTCCGCTTGCATGGCAACGGAGGCGGTTTAAGACGGACTAATGGGCGGTCCAGCCAAGGTCGATATTCCAACTCGCTCCGGTCACCGCCCCTGCAGCGTCGGAGGCCATATAGGCAACCAGCTGCGCTACTTCAGCGGGTTCGATCAGGCGTTTCACAGCGGCATTCTTGAGCATGATATTTTCAATCACTTCCTGCTCGCCCATGCCATGCAGCTTGGCCTGATCCGCAATCTGATTATCGACCAGAGGGGTTTTCACGTAGGCCGGGCATATCGCATTAGCCGTAATCCCCTGCTCACCACCTTCCAGCGCAGCCGTCTTGGTGAGCCCGATCATGCCGTGCTTGGCACTGATATAAGCGGCTTTCCCCGGCGAGGCCACCTGGGCATGAATAGACGCAATATTGACGATCCGGCCCCAGCCCTTTTCACGCATGTGCGGCCAGGCTGCCTGGGTCAGCAGGAAAGGGGCTGTCAGCATCAGGTCGATAATGTGACGCCATTTCGCTTCGGGAAAGTCTTCAATCGCCGCCACATGCTGAATCCCGGCATTGTTAACCAGGATATCCACGCCGCCAAAGCGTTTGACCGCCTCCGCAACGGCACCGCGACAGGCCTCCGGGTCGGTCAAATCTGCCTGGTAGAACGCAGCCCCTGCCGCCTCGGCGATCTTTTTACCCTCAGGGTTGAAATCGACCGCCAATACCTGGTGGCCCAATTCGCAAAAGTGTTTGACCACTGCTTCGCCAATACCGCTGCTGGTGCCGGTAACCAAGGCAACACGGGGGGTCACTGCTGTCGTCGTCATGGCAAATCCTGTTGATTAAGTGAGTGGGCTTGCTGGGTTCAGTCTAGTTGATTGCTTACCGCTTCACTGCGCCTCTTCGAAAAGACGCAGATGATAACGTGACTCAATAACCTTTTTAGCGTTCCCCTATTGGATAACACTGGCGGGTTGATTCACAATGTTCTGTCGTTCTATCACCAGCAAAGGAGTCATGTATGTTTGTGGTCATTTTTGGACGCTTGTCCTGCCCGTTTTGTGTCCGCGCCAAGCAGCTTGCTGAGCAGCTGGAACAAGCGGGGAACATTGAAGGCTATCGCTACGTCGACATGCCGTCTGAGGGTGTCAGCAAAGACGATATTGCCAAAACCGCCGGCAAGCCGATTCATACCGTTCCCCAGGTTTTTGTCGATCAGCAGCATGTCGGTGGCTTTACCGAATTCGACCAGTTTGTGCGCGACCACCAGCTACTGAGCACCTCGTCGACTGCCTGAGTCAGCGTTAGCCTGCCGTTTAGCTGCGTTGAACCGTTCACCTGTCACTTGCCTATACTGACTTGATAGCAACCTAGACGTTAATGGTCCGATACCTTGGCAAGGAAGGCAGTATGCATCGCGAGGAGTTCATCCAGCAGTTGTGGCTGGATTATATCCATACTCACCCTGATATCGGGGCACTCCGCCTCTGGCCCCTTTCCACGCCAGCGGATTACCTCACCCTGGTGACGCTCAACCATGGCGGTTTTTCCGCCCAAGCGCTATCGCCTTCGCTTGCCCATATGGGTTATCGCCACATCGGGCATTATGCGATGGCCGACAAGGGACTGCTCATCCATCTCTTGGCGCCAGCGGAGGGTGGAAGCTGCCTGGTTCTTGTCGAATTACAGACGGGCACCCTGTCAAAATCGCTACGTGAAGCGCTGCTGGGCCTCGTCCAGCAAACGCACCCGCAAGACAGCAAAGGCCAAAACCTGCTGTGTAGAGGTCGCCCCTGGCCAATGCCTGCCTGGGCACTTTATCAGAAGCTACACGATGAACACCCGCTCGCCGCCTGGTTAGCCGTTATGGGGCCCAGGCTGCACCATGTCGGCTTTGACTGCGAACAGCTTGGCAGCTCAATGGAAGCCATTGACCGGCAACTATTACAAAGCGGCCTGACCCACATGGTAGATCAGCAAAATGGGGTATTCAGCGTTTCCAACCTGCTTGTCCATCGTTTTTACCCCGCCACCCCGCAAAAAATGATATTCGACCAGGGTGACGAACATCGTCTCTGTCTGGGCGGTCTGGCCATAGTTCAGAGGCACCTGGAAAGCAATCACGAACGGATAGCCGAGCTATTGCTGCCTGTTCATGCCCGCTGCGAGATAGCGTAAGCGCCAGGCGACGCTTACGCCTTGACTTGCGTCAGGCACTCGGGGGCCGACTAGCCTTGGGCAAATGTCATTTCGGGGACGTGGTCGGGTACCACCAGCTTGCCTGCAGTCTTTTCGACGATTTCTTCAACGCTCACGCCCGGCGCACGCTCTTTCAGAATGAAAGTGCCGTCCTTGATTTCAAGGTATGCCAGGTCCGTCAATACACGGTTAATACAGCCTGCGCCGGTCAATGGCAGATTGCATTTTTCGAGCAATTTGGACTCCCCGTGTTTTGACGCATGAGTCATGGTGCAAATGATATTTTCCGCACCAGCTACCAGATCCATGGCGCCCCCCATCCCCTTGATCAGCTTGCCGGGAATCATCCAGGAGGCAATATTGCCATTCTGATCGACCTCAAACGCCCCCAGTACCGTCAGATCCACGTGGCCGCCGCGAATCATCGCGAACGACTCTGCCGATGAAAAAATCGCCGCGCCCGGTCTTGCCGTAACGGTTTGCTTGCCGGCGTTGATCATGTCGGGATCAACTTCTTCTTCGGTGGGATAACGCCCCATGCCCAGCAAACCATTTTCCGACTGAAGCATTACGTCCATATCCTCGGGGATATAGTTAGCCACCAGGGTCGGAATGCCGATTCCCAAATTAACGTAAAAGCCGTCTTCCAGTTCCCGCGCCACACGCTGAGCCATTTGTTCACGTGTCAGTGCCATGATCAGTTCCTCATAGTGAATCGATTAAAAGCCAAAACAACCGGGTCGTTCGATAGCGCTGCACTCTTAACTGTGAACCGTGCGTTTTTCGATGCGCTTCTCAAACGTGCCCTGAATGATTCGGTCTACATAGATGCCCGGTGTATGGATCTGACTGGGCTCCAGTTCGCCGGGCTCAACGATCTCTTCGACTTCAACGACAGTAATCCTGCCCGCCGTTGCGACCATGGGATTAAAGTTCTGCGCCGTATGGCGGTACATGACATTACCGTAACGGTCGGCTTTCCAGCCCTTCACAATGGCAAATTCACCGGTTATGGCCTCTTCCAGAATATGCGGACGACCATTGAATTCACGGACTTCCTTGCCTTCGCCAATGGGAGTGCCATAGCCGGTGGCGGTATAAAACGCCGGGATACCGGCTCCGCCTGCGCGCATCTTTTCCGCGAGCGTCCCCTGAGGGGTTAGCACCACTTCGATCTCGTCATTGAGCATTTGCTGCTCGAACAGCGCATTCTCGCCTACATAAGACGCCAGAATCTTGCGTATCTGACGGTCTTCGAGCAACAGGCCGAGGCCAAAACCGTCAACGCCACAGTTGTTCGATACAACGGTCAGGTCCTTGACGCCACGTCGCTTTATTTCAGCAATCAGATTTTCGGGAATGCCGCACAGGCCGAAACCACCGGCCAATACGGTCATGCCGCTTTCAATGCCTTCCATCGCTTCTTCGTAGGAAGCAACACGCTTATCGAATCCTGCCATTGTTATACCTCGCCTTGTTGTCGATGACGGTTGTCAGTGATACACCAATGTCGCTGAGCCCACGAGATCCAAGGTGTGACGGCTATCGCGACGCAGGCTTCTGGTTGCAGTGTTGTGCCAGACAATATATTTGTTAAGTTTGTTTTTCTTATCAATTTATTTGCATAACTTATAAAGAGCCGACCATGACCGTCAAACAGTTGCGCGCCTTCCTGGCCGTTGCCCAGACCCTGAGCTTTACTCAGGCCTGCGAACGGTTACATTTGTCCCAGCCTGCCCTTAGTCTAGCCATAAAAGGGCTCGAAGATGCTCTGGGCGGCAAACTATTGCTACGCAGCACTCGCAGTGTCCGCTTAACCCCCGAGGGCGAGTCGCTGCTGCCGCTGGCCAAGCATTTGCTCGCCCAGTGGGACAATACGGAAGAACGCCTGCGTCAACGCTTCACTTTGCAACTGGGCCGCCTCAGCGTCGCGGCCATGCCTGCTTTTGCCTGCAACCTGCTCCCCGGGGCATTGGTTAGATTCCGTCAACAATACCCCAAAATCAATGTGACCGTGCACGATGTCATCAACGAAGATGTTAACGACATGGTCCGTTCGCGCCAGGTGGAAATGGGCATTGCGTTTGCACCAGAAGGCACCGGCAGCCTGACATTCACGCCTCTGTTCGAGGATCATTTTGTCGCGGTTGTTTCCAAAGGCTCACGGTTGAGTAAGCGAGCCTCACTGTCATGGGCGGACTTGCTAGGCGAAGATTTCATCACCTTGCAACGACCCTCAATGGTCCGCCGACTGCTGGAACAGGCTCTTTCCCGACAGCAAATGGATTTACCGGTCGCCTTCGAAAGTCATCAATTATCGACCGTCGGCCGAATGGTGGCAGAAGGCCTGGGCGTCAGCGCAGTGCCATCAATGTGCATTCCGCAAATGCAGGCGCTGGGCGCTCGATACCTTCCCCTGACCTCGCCAAGCGTTGCCTGTCGCGTGGGGATACTGACGCAACAGGAGCTATCAGTCGCTGCACATGCATTGCGTACGGTATTGCTGGAAACCGTTCAGGCGCCTTACTTACCCGAGCATGAGGCTGGGCAGGCTGGTTAATATCCTTTAGCATTCAACATTACGCACCAGTAAGGAAACGCGGTATGCCGATGTTAAAAGGGGTGGTTAGCGTTGCCTTGCTAGCCCTCAACACGCTTTTTTGGGGAATCCCCCTGACAGCGCTGTCGCTGCTCAAAGTAATAACCCCCAAGGGTCGCGTTCTAAAGGCAGTACAAGCAGGCATTGGTCACGTCACCATGAACTGGATAGGCGTTAACCTGTGGTGGATGCGGCACTGGATACAGCCTCGGCTTGATGCATCTGTCCCCGATAACCTGCGTCCGGATCAGTGGTGGTTGGTGATTTCCAATCATCGTAGCTGGACCGATATCTTTATGCTGTTGTTGGTTCTGCATCGGCGCATTCCCATGCCGCGTTTCTTTGTAAAACGGCAGTTATTGTGGATACCGATTGTGGGTCTTGCCTTTTGGGCGCTCGATTTCCCTATCATGCGTCGCATTACCCGAGAGCAAATCGCCCGGAATCCCGCCCTGGCAAAGCTGGACCGAGAGGCGACAGAACGCATGTGCGCTCGCGCCCGCCAGTCGCCCATTGCTATCTACAACTTTGTTGAAGGCACTCGCTTTACGCCGCATAAACATGCCTTGCAACAGAGCCCCTACCGCCATCTGCTTCGCCCCAAGGCGGGCGGGGTTGCTCAAGTCCTCAACTTGCTTGGCGACAAGCTCGACGGCATCCTTGACGTCACGTTGAGCTATACCAATCCAAATCCCACATTTTGGGGCTTTCTCTGTGGACAGGAAGCACCGATCACCCTGAAAGCACGCATCCTTGAAGTGCCTGCATGGATGTTGACCGCTGACTATCACGCCGAATCGCAGCACAAGGAACATTTCCACACATGGATCAATGCACTTTGGCAGGAAAAAGACTGTCAACTGGATGGTCAGATCGATCACGCTTGAGCAAGTGGCTCGGGGCTATCATGGTCGCCAGCATAATGGTGGGCTGCGCCGGCACGCCCTCTGCCCCGCAGCGAGTCGCTGCCCCGGCGATGACCCAGATCAGCGGTAGCTGGGTGGCAATCAAACGTGGTGATACGCTGGGCCAGTTAGCCAAACGCGCCAACGTGCCACTCGAAAGGCTACAGCGCTTCAATCCAGGCGTAAAAGCTCGCCACCTGGCCGTTGGTCAACGCGTGCTGATTCCTACGCAGCAGGAACGCGCGCCGGCAAGTGGACCATACCGCTACCAAATCCGCCCGGGCGATACTTTTTCCAGCCTTGCTCGCCATTTCGGCACCACCTCGTCGCGGCTACAAAGTGCCAACGCGGGCAGCTCGGCGACCGAATTGCGCGTTGGCCAAATGATCAATATTCCCGTCGGTTCGAGCGCTAGCACCTCGACCGCCAGCTCGACACCGTCAAGCACCAGCAAACCGGCCGCGCAAACGTCCAGCGCAAGCAGTTCATCACTCCCGGCATCGGCCAAACGCTGGCCCTGGCCACTGGACGATTACCGGGTTGTTCGCCGCTATGGCCCTGATAGCCGTGGCACGCTTCAGCCCATGCTGCTGGCCACCCAGGCCAATGCCAGCGTAAAGGCAGTCGCCAAGGGCGAGGTCCGCTTTGCAGGCAGTATGCGACAGCTTGAGAAGGTGGTGATTGTTCACCATGCAGATAACCTGCAAAGCGTCTATGCCCTGTGTGAGCAGTTAACTGTCGAGGAAGGTCAGCAGGTAGCCGTAGGCGACCCGCTTTGCCAGGTAGGCAAAAGCCGGGCCACGGGTCGTCATGATTTGTTGTTTGATTTACGCCAGGGTGGAAAACCGATTGACCCTCGGCAAGTGCTGAAATAAAACCGGCCCCGCGGCTACAGCCAGGGCGGGGGCGGTTTCACCACCACGCCTAACCACGATAATAGTTGGCAGTGACAAACGGTGTTTTTGTGACGGTCATGGGTAACCGTTTACCGCGCACTTCGGCATAAACGGTCGTGCCCGGTGCTTCAAGGTCGCGGGCAACGTAGCCCATTGCCACTGGCTTACCCACACTGGGCCCGAATCCGCCGGAGGTCACCATCCCCACCTCACTGCCATTCTCAGTTAACAGCGTTGCGCCTTCACGCACCGGCTGGCGCCCCTCGGCCACCAGCCCCACGCGTTTACGGGTATGGTCTTTGGTATCGACCTGGTGAAGGATCAAATCCGCACCGGGAAAGCCGCCAGGGCGATCGCCGCCGTGACGACGCGGCTTGCTGATCGCCCAGATCAAACCGGCTTCTACCGGTGTGGTCATGGTATCCATGTCGTGCCCGTAGAGGCACAGACCTGCCTCCAGACGCAAGGAGTCACGGGCACCGAGGCCGATGGCTTCGACTTCAGGCTCTGACAGCAATCGTTCAGCGAAAGCCTCGGTGGCGTCAGCCGCCACCGATATTTCGAAGCCATCTTCGCCGGTGTAGCCACTGCGGCTGATCCAGACCTCTTGATCGGCCACTTGAAAGCGACCGTGCTGCATAAACACCATCTCGCAGGCTGCCGGGCAAATCCGCTGCATGACCAGATGCGCACTGGGTCCCTGCAGGGCGAGCAACCCCCGGTCCAGCGGTTCTATGGTCAGGCGGTCACCTAAATGTGCCTGCAGATGGGCGATATCCTGTTCCTTGCAGGCAGCATTGACCACCAGATAAAAATGATCTCCCGCATTGACGACCATCAGGTCGTCAAGAATTCCGCCTTCGCTGCTGGTCAGCAGCCCATAGCGCTGGGCACCTTCGGCCAACCCAACCAGATCGGCAGGAATCAGGGTTTCCAATTCCTCGGCGACGTTATCGCCAGACACCACTACCTGCCCCATATGCGAGACATCAAACAAGCCGCACTGCCGGCGTGTATGCTCGTGCTCCTTTTTAACGCCCAACGGATATTGGACAGGCATCTCGTAACCGGCAAAAGGCACCATCTTTGCCCCCAGTCGGCAATGCAGCGCATGCAACGGGGTCTGTTTAAGCTCAGTCATCAATCACTCCTTTACAAACAAGAGCGGGAAGCCACATCAGTGCCTTCCCGACTCTTCATCAGCATTGCAAATGCGCACGAGCGCCTGGCAACGATTAGTTATCGTGGTCTAACGATTCCCCTGGCAAGACATCTTTGCCATCGAAATAGTCTTTGGTCAGTTTAAACACGACGGGCGACAGCAGGGCCAGTGCAATCAGGTTGGGGATCGCCATCATGGCGTTGAAGGTATCCGCCATCAGCCAGATGAACCCAAGCTGCGCCATGGCACCAAGCGGAATCGCTAGAACGAAGAGTACGCGATAAAGCATGATGGAGCGCGTCCCGAACAGGAACTGGAAGCATTTTTCGCCGTAGAACGACCAGCCAAGGATAGTGGTAAAGGCAAACACCGCTAGCGCAACGGCAACAATCTGATTGCCGAACCCGGGTAGCGCCGCATCGAAGGAGAGTGCCGTTAACGACGCCCCCTCCTCGCCATCAATCCATACGGTTGAGGTCAAGATAACCAACGCTGTGATGGTGCACACCACAATGGTATCGATAAAGGTTCCCAGCATGGCAATCAGACCCTGGCGGACCGGGTTCTTGGTTTGTGCCGCCGCGTGGGCAATAGGCGCACTACCCAAGCCTGCTTCGTTGGAGAAAATCCCCCGAGCCACACCAAAGCGAATCGCTGCCATGACCGCCGCGCCTGCAAAACCACCCGCAGCCGCAACCGGGTTGAAGGCATAGTAGAAAATCAAGCTGAAGGCTTCACCGATCTGACCGGCATTAATAATCAGCACGACAATACCCGCGACGATGTAGGCTATCCCCATGACGGGTACCAACTTGCCGGCGACCTTGGCAATCCGCTTGATGCCGCCGAGAATGACCGCACCGGCCAGCACCATGATCACCACCCCGGTTAACCATGTCGGCACGCCGAAGGTGGCATCCATGGCATCCGCGACCGAATTGGACTGCACCGTGTTACCAATACCGAAGGCAGCCACAGCACCGAAGAACGCAAACAACACACCAAGCCACATCCATTTCTTGCCAAGACCGTTCTTGATGTAGAACATCGGTCCGCCGACATGGTAGCCAGTGCTGTCGGTCTCACGAAAACGGACCGCCAGCAGGGCCTCGGCAAATTTTGTGGCCATCCCTACCAGCGCCGTGATCCACATCCAGAACACCGCGCCCGGCCCACCTAACGCAATCGCGGTGGCCACCCCGGCGATATTACCGGTACCAATAGTCGCCGACAGCGACGTCATCAGGGCATTAAAGGGGGAAATTTCGCCATCTTTTTCAGCGCTCTCTCCCTTGGCTTCCCGTCCCTGCCACATTAGCTTGAAGCCGATACCGAGCTTCCTGATGGGCATCAGTTTCAGGCCAAGCTGGAGGTAGATCCCCACACCTAACAACAAGATGAGCATCAACGGGCCCCATACCACCCCGTTAATGGCTCCGAAGAGACTGTTTAATGTTTCCACCTGCTACCTCCTTACCCTTTTCATGATTTGATTTATTCGATGTAGGCCAGATGTAACGCTTGACGACGCGTCGCTTAATTCTGGCCATCAAACGCTCTTGTGTCACGAGCCGATCGCTGGCGGCACCCGACGTAAGATCGCCATGTTTTACACCATAACTTTGGTCACTTGCCATGGCATTGTCGAGTTAACGCAGTAAATTTCGCTAAATTGACAATTCATGACCACGTAATCGTCATCGACGTTTTAGATAGGTAGGGATGTCGCTATAAAGCAGCAGCATGGAAACTTGTTTCCTATTGGAAACACGTTACCATGCTTCGCTAAACGCTCGCCGTGAACAGCGCCCATCGCCAAGGTGACCAACAAGCGCTAACATGGCGGCTCCACATCCGTTTCGTATAGGGAATCACCATGAGCAATCTTCCTGCCAACCTTCGTTACGCTGAGAGCCACGAGTGGGTGCTTGACCATCAAGATGGCACGGTCACCATTGGCATTACCGACCATGCTCAAGCCGCGCTTGGCGATGTCGTGTTTGTCGAACTGCCCGATGTCGGCACCACGCTGACCAAAGGCGATGAGTTCGGTGTGATTGAATCGGTCAAAGCCGCTTCTGACCTTTATTCGCCCGTTGATGGCGAGGTTATCGACGTCAATGAAGCGCTGGAAGACGCCCCTGAAACGGTCAACGATGCCCCCTATGAAGGCGGCTGGATCATGAAGGTGCGGTTAAGCGATGACAACCTTGATGAGTTGATGGATGCAGACGCCTATCAAGCGACGTTAAGCGACGACTGATCAATAACGCCTGCCCAGCATTGGCAGGCGCAGCCCCAACCCCTGCCCGGTTTTCTCATCACGTTCGGAATTCTCTCCATGCCTTTTGAAACTCGCCGATTAGCCGAACTGGCTGACCACGATGCTTTTATCAAACGTCACAATGGCCCTGACGCCGACGACGTCTCCACCATGCTAAAAGCGCTCGACATGCAGCGCATGGAAGATCTGATCGAGCAAACTGTCCCCGGCGATATTCGCCTTGGCCGCGAACTGTCGCTCGACGACCCCAGAAGCGAAGCTGAAGCCCTCGATTACCTGAGCCAGTTGGCGCGTCAAAACCGGGTCGCCAAAAGCTATATTGGCCAGGGTTACTATGGGACACACATGCCTGCGGTGATTCAGCGCAATGTCCTGGAAAACCCGGGCTGGTACACGGCATATACGCCTTACCAGCCGGAAATCTCCCAGGGGCGCCTGGAGGGGCTGCTGAACTTCCAGCAGGTGGTCATGGATTTAACCGGCATGGAGCTTGCCAACGCCTCCCTGCTGGATGAGGCGACAGCGGCGGCTGAAGCCATGGCGCTGTGCAAGCGGGCCAACAAGAAAAACAAGTCCAATGCCTTTTTTGTCGCTGACGATGTGTTTGCCCAAACCCTGGACGTGGTGAAAACCCGCGCCGATTTTTTTGGGTTTGAACTCATCGTGGGACCGGCAGCGTCGGTTGCCGAGCATGACGTTTTTGGGGCCTTGTTCCAGTACCCCACGGCCAGCGGCGAAATCAGTGACCTGGCATCGTTGGTCAGCACCGCCGCTGAACGCTCGATCATGACCTGTGTCGCCACTGACCTGTTGAGCCTGGTTCTGCTTAAAGAGCCGGGCGCGCTGGGTGTCGACATTGTGGTGGGTAACTCTCAGCGCTTTGGGGTGCCCATGGGCTTCGGTGGGCCTCATGCCGCCTTTTTTGCCACATCAGACAAGCTCA
Source organism: Halomonas sp. A40-4 (assembly GCF_015767635.1). Classification (GTDB taxonomy): domain Bacteria; phylum Pseudomonadota; class Gammaproteobacteria; order Pseudomonadales; family Halomonadaceae; genus Vreelandella; species Vreelandella janggokensis. The sequence goes on from NZ_CP065230.1 coordinate 2,009,878, forward strand.
AGCGATCCATTCCCGGACGGATTATTGGTGTGTCCAAAGACAGCCGCGGCCACACGGCGTTACGCATGGCGATGCAAACCCGTGAGCAGCACATTCGCCGTGAGAAAGCCACGTCGAACATCTGTACTGCCCAGGCGCTACTGGCCAATATTGCCGGTTTTTACGCCACTTACCACGGTGCCGACGGGCTACGCAAAATTGCCGGACGCGTGCATCGTTTGACGACCCTGCTCGCCCACGGCCTTCAGCAGACAGGTATCCGCCTCGCGCATGACACCTGGTTCGATACGCTGCGCCTGACCCAGGTGGATGCAGGCAAAATCCATGGCCGCGCGATGACCCACGACATCAACCTGCATTATTTCGCCAACGGCGATGTGGGTATCAGCCTGGATGAAACCACCACGGCCCACGACGTGGCCATCCTGCTTGACGTACTGCTCGGTGATGAGCACGGACTCTCTGTCGCCGCTCTTGACGAGCAGATTGTCACTGACCGTGTTTCCGGCATTCCCAGTGCTTACCAGCGCGAAAGCGATTTTCTGACCCACCCCACCTTTAAGCGCTATCGCAGCGAAACCGAGATGCTGCGCTATCTGAAGCGGCTGGAAAATAAAGATTTATCGCTTGCCCATGCAATGATTCCCCTCGGCTCGTGCACCATGAAACTCAACGCCACCAGCGAGATGATCCCCGTTTCCTGGCCGGCGTTCGCCCATATCCACCCCTTCGCACCCCGCGAGCAGGCGGCTGGCTACCACCAGATGATCGACGAACTGGCCGATTTCCTGGTTGAGGTGACGGGCTATGAACATATTTCCATGCAGCCCAACTCAGGTGCCCAAGGCGAATACGCCGGGCTGGCAGCCATCAGGCGTTACCAGAATGCCCAGGGCGAGGGCCACCGCAATGTCTGTCTGATCCCAAGCTCGGCCCACGGTACCAATCCGGCATCTGCAGCCATGGTGCAAATGAAAGTGGTGGTCGTCGAGTGCGACGCTAACGGCAACATTGACCTGGACGACCTGCGTACCAAGGCAGAACAGCACCGGGATCAGCTTTCCGCCATCATGCTCACTTATCCGTCGACCCACGGCGTATTTGAAACCAGCGTGCGCGAGGCTTGCCAGATCGTTCACGACAACGGTGGCCAAGTGTATATCGACGGCGCCAACATGAACGCTCAGGTGGGGTTAACCCGTCCCGGGGATTTTGGCGGCGACGTTTCACACCTGAATCTGCATAAAACGTTCTGCATCCCCCACGGCGGCGGCGGTCCAGGCATGGGGCCCATTGGTGTCAAAGCCCACTTGGCTCCCTACGTCTCAAACCACGTGGTCACGCCCATCAACGGCGTCAATCCAGAGTGTGGCGCGGTATCCGCCGCGGCGTTTGGCAGTGCCTCCATCCTGCCGATTTCCTGGGCGTACATTAAAATGATGGGTGCGCGGGGTCTACGTGAAGCAACTGAGCTGGCCATCCTCAATGCCAACTATATCGCCAAGCGGCTTGAAGCGGCTTTTCCGATTCTCTATCGCGGCCAGAACGGTACGGTGGCTCATGAATGCATCATCGACATTCGCCCACTCAAGACGGCCTCGGGCATCAGCGAAGAAGATATCGCCAAACGCCTGATGGATTACGGCTTCCACGCGCCTACCATGTCGTTCCCCGTGCCAGGCACACTGATGATCGAGCCAACCGAGTCGGAATCGCTGTATGAAATAGACCGCTTCTGCGATGCGATGATTGCCATTCGTGGGGAGATCACGCGAGTCGAGCAAGGCGAGTGGCCGCAGGACAACAACCCGCTGGTCAACGCGCCGCACACCCAGGAAGATATCATCGACGCTGAGTGGCAACGTCCTTACGATCGCGAACTGGGGGCCTTCCCTACCGCCGCCGTCAAGGCGTCGAAATATTGGCCGGCGGTGAATCGCGTGGATAACGTCTTTGGCGACCGTCAGCTGATTTGCTCCTGCCCGAGTATCGACGAATACCGCGACGCGTAACGGCCAGGTCGATCAGCCAAGCGCCTTGAGGACGACGCCGGCAAAGGCGGCCTCAAGGCGTTATTTCCTGCATCCGTTCCTGATGAAAGCCATTGAGCAGCTTTTCATAACGCTTGGGCAACACGGAATCTCGCCGACGCAGCAAATACAACACTTCATTGACCGTGTTGGGCAGGTTAAGCGCCTTTACCTGCCGCTGCCATGGGGACGTCTCCAGCACCAGACGCGACACCACGGTAAAACCCAGCCCCCGGGCGACGGCGTCAAGTACCATGCTGACTTCATTGGTAAAGCCCTGGTGGCGAAAATGCGTCATCGAACGGTAATCATCGGGATAGTTGGCCCGCAACAGGGCGTTGGCGTGGTTGATGCCATCATAGTAGTTGAGAAAGCCAATCCCCATCAGGTCCGAAAGCGTTCCTTCGACGAAGTCCGCTGGCACGACCAGACACAGGGGTTCCTGGTGCCATACGTAACATTCCAGATCGGGATGATTGACCGCTTCAGTGACGATCCCGATGTCGTACCGCCCTTCCAGTAAGTCATTGACGATTTCGTGATTGAACGCAAAGCTGTAGCTGACCGTTAGATTGGGATGCCGTTGCTGCTGTCCCAGAATGTAAGGATAAAACATCAGGCCAACACTGCCCGGAGAGGCAATACGACATTCACCGCTGTCCAGTAAATCGTCGTCCAGCGCATGACGAAACTGCTCATGCTCAGCAAACAGTTTTAACGCATAGTCGTAAGCGCGACGCCCCGACTCGGTCAATGTAAAACCCCGTCCGCGCCGTTCCAGCAAGGTCTTATTTAAATAACGCTCCAACTTGCGAATGTGCTGGCTCACCCCTGGCTGCGTCATATCCAGTCGCTGCGCGGTGCGCGTAAAGCTGCCGGTTTCCACTAAGGTGATGTAGGTTCGAAAATATTGCGCATTAAACATGTTGAGCATCATCGGGTTAGCAATGGCGAATATCATATCATACTGCTTACCAGGCACTTGCGGTGTACCCGCTCAGGGAGCGTGATAGTATGAGAAAAGACCTCACACCGTCAGGAACCGCACCACTAATGACCCAAAACGCTCAATCGCGCGACACCATTTCCAGCATTATCTCGCCGGAAGGCAGCCTTGAAGTCCTCTCGCAACACGAAGTCAATCGCCTTCATCGCACATCCAAGAGCGGCCTGCATGATTTACTAAGGCGCTGCGCGCTGGCCGTACTTAACTGCGGCAGTCCCACCGACGACAGCCTGGCGATTCTGGAAGCCTATAGAGACTTTGACATCGAGGTGCTTCAGCAGGATCGCGGCATTCGTTTGAAACTGACCCATGCGCCCGCCGAAGCCTTTGTGGATGGCCGCATGATTCGCGGTATTCGGGAACACCTCTCTTCGATCATCCGCGACATTGTGTACATCTACAATGAAATCCAGCGTCATGATCGCTTTGACCTGACCACCGCAGAAGGCACCACCAACGCGGTGTTTCATATCCTGCGAAAGGCAGGCACGCTCAAACCTGGCCGTGACCCCAGCCTGGTGGTGTGCTGGGGCGGTCACTCCATTTCACGGGAAGAGTACGAATATACCAAGGACGTCGGCTACCACCTAGGCCTACGCGATCTGGACATTTGCACAGGCTGTGGCCCTGGTGCCATGAAAGGCCCGATGAAAGGTGCCAACGTCGCCCACGCCAAGCAGCGTCGTCGTGATGGCCGCTATCTGGGGATTTCGGAACCAGGCATCATCGCCGCCGAAGCGCCCAACCCCATTGTCAATGAACTCGTTGTCATGCCCGATATCGAAAAGCGCCTTGAAGCGTTTGTCCGCCTGGGGCACGGCATCATTGTCTTCCCCGGCGGCGTTGGCACCGCAGAAGAAATCCTCTATCTGTTGGGGATTCTGTTGCATCCCTCAAATCAGGATATGCCATTTCCGCTGATATTGACCGGCCCAGCCGACTCGGCTGCCTACTTCGAGAAGATCGATGAATTTCTGGTCTATACCCTGGGCGAGGACATCCGGCGATTTTATACCATCATTACCGGTGACCCCGTCGCGGTAGCTCGGCTCATGCGCGAGAGTGTCGATGAGATTACTGAATTCAGGCGTACTCACCAGGATGCGTTCTACTATAACTGGCGCCTGACGGTTGCGCGTGACTTCCAGGCGCCTTTTGACCCCACTCACGATGCCATGCGGGCCCTGGCACTTCACCGCCAGCAGCCAACCCATGAGCTGGCCGCCAATCTTCGCCGGGCGTTCTCGGGTATCGTCGCCGGCAACGTCAAAGAGCAAGGCATTCGTGCGATTGAGGCCCACGGCCCCTATGTGCTCAATGCCGAGCCTGAGCTAATGCGGCGCCTGGATGAGCTGCTGAGCTCATTTGTGGCACAGGGCCGCATGAAACTCGATGGGCAGGCCTACGTCCCCTGTTATGTGCTGACGTGATCATGCGGGCAAAAAGGCACTGAACGACTACACTGGACGTGTTTAACGCGTCATCAAGGAGAGCAAACTACCATGGACATGATCAACCAGTTAAGTGACGGCAAAACCAAGGCGTTTGCCAAGCATTGTTTTGAACGACACTCCAGGGATGAGCTTGAGGATGCCGCCAAAGGCAGCCCTGACCAGGCGGAAATGAAGCATTGGGGGATTACCCCGGGCCAGTGGGAAGAAGCCGTGACCGCTGCCCTCGCCGATCACCAGGCACCCAGCTAATCCCTCTGGACCTGGACTGCCGACACATACAAAAACGCCGACTGGGAATAACGTCCCTCGGCGTTTTTGTCGTCAGATACTCTGAAAGGAATTGTGTTGGATTAACGACTTAATCACTTCCAATGAAATAGGTCGTCTTGCATTGCCCCTGACAGATGTCATTGAGAGAATGGAAATACCCGTATGACATTCAAGCCAAACGCGACAGTGGGGTGGCCATATGAAGACTTTATCCAACATGGGGTTTGCCTTCTTTGGCGCAGCCCTGGTGGCTATCAGCTACGGGCTTGCGCGCTTCGCGTTTGGCTTGTTCGTCCCTTCCATCAGCAATGAACTTGACCTGTCAGCGTATATCGTCGGCATCATCGGCGCATTACCCTTTGTCAGTTTCGTGCTAGCCACCATGGTGGCGCCACTTGCCGCCAACCGTCTCGGCGCGCGCAATCTGGCAGTGCTCTCAGGGTGTTTTGGTGTTGCGGGCCTGGCACTGATCAGCCGGTCTTCAGACGCTCTATCCCTAGGTATTGGGGTGTTTACCTGCGGCGTCTGTACGGGGTTGATGATGCCGGCGCTGACCTCCGCCATGCAGGTATTGGTCAGCCGTTCGATGCACGGCCGTGTCAGCTCCATCATGAACGCGGGTACCAGTATCGGTATCATCGTGGCGGTACCTACCGTCGTGTTCCTGGCAGATGCCTGGCGTTTTACTTATACATCATTTGCCGTACTGGCAGGTATCGGGGTTGTGGCAGCCTGGTTTTTTATCCCCTCGGTCTCACGGGTCATTCCCGCCAATGCAGCGCCTCCTCCCCCGGTGACTCGACAGCAGTGGTCGCGCCTTGTCCGGCTTTCGCTGTTTGCTTTCGCGATGGGTTTTGTATCTGCACCTTACTGGATCTTCGCTCCGGATCTGGTAGTCAGGCTTGGTGAACTCCCCCCCGCCTTTACCGGCTGGCTATGGTTCGCCGCCGGGATTGCCGGCCTGGGAGGTGCCGTGGTGAGCGATGTAGCCGACCGCAATAACCCGCCCATTACCCAGGCGTTAATGCTGATGATGCTGGCGGCAAGCCTTGTACTGCTCGCCGCCAGCCCCGACCAGTTAGCCCTGACGATGTTTTCCGCATTGGTGTTTGGTCTCGCTTACATGAGCCTGACAGGTTTATACCTGATGACCGGCATCCGCCTGTTGCCTGGACGCCCATCGATGGGCCCGGTATTACCCTTTATGGCCTGCGCCTTGGGTCAGGCAGCTGGCTCCCCGATGGTCGGTATGCTGGTCGGCAAATTCGGCTATGCCGACGCTTTTTCCGTATTCTGCGTGATCGGCATTCTGGTGGCGGTACTCTCGCCCCTCTATCCGGGCCACATCGACTACCTGACTGACGATGACGAACAGCCCCAGGAAGTCGAACCAGAAGAGACTGGCCTCCAAGCGGCGTATGATCACCAATTTCTTGACGAGGATGGCAACCCCCTGGAACCGGTCGGGGACGAGGAAGAAGCAGAAACAGAAGAAACGACGAAGTGACGCAGTCAGTGATCGCTATTGCAGTGCGCAATCCCGGGTTTCAAGCGCCCGGGGCATTTACGCTTGCGGCCTCTTCTCGAGATGGCAAGCGCCGGGCTTGCTCATAGCACGTACCAGGCGATCAATATGCCACCAGACGGTAACCCTCGTCGGTCAACCGCCTGGCTAACTCCGCAATATGCGCAGGACCCACCTCACAGCAGCCACCGATCACCGTAGCGCCCAGCCTAACCCATTCGAGCGCATGTTCGGCATAGCCGGCAGGATCAAGATCACTACGCGACATTAGCGCGTCTACGGTCCCGCCGGGTTGGAGTGGTGCCACGGATGTAAAGCCGTTGGCATACCCTCCAAAGGGCACATCGAGGGTTGCAAGTTCATACATGGCGGTTGTAACGGCTTCAGGTACTGAACAATTGACCACTATTCTCTCCGCGCCAATGGACGCGACCTCATTGGCCGCCTCGGACAGCCGTTCGCCAGAGCGCAAGCGGGTGCCATCGCGATCGTTCACAGTGAATGCCACCCATACCGGGCGCTCAGCCTCCACCGCCGCGATTGTCGCTGCTCGCGCCTCACGTATCAGCGACATGGTTTCACAGAGAAATAGGTCGACCCCCTCTGTTTGTTGCTTCACCAGACGCCGGTAATCACGCTGGCAAACGCTATCGTCGGGTACGCTATCAGCGTGATAACTGGCCACCAATGGCGGCAGGCAACCTGCGATACGAACCTCACGCCCGCTCTCTTCTCGCGCCTGCCGGGCGGCATTTAGTGCCGCAGTCTGCAAAGGCTCGAACATGGCAGCGCTGCCATCGCGTTCCAGACGTATCGGGGTGGCACTGTAATTATTAAGCTTGATGACTTGCGCTCCAGCCGCGATAAAATCACGATGTGCATCAACGACCAAATGGGGTTCGTCGAGCATGACCTGAGCAGACCATAGCGGGGACGCTGGCTGGCTGCTGCGTTTCCTGAGTTCTTGCCCCATTCCACCGTCCAGCAGCACTATGTTTCTGCTTTCAGTATTCATCAGTTTTCCCTTAGTAAAAAAATCGATCACAGTCTTCGTATCCCGCCGCTATGTGACTCATACCAATATAAAAGTTCTCATGGCGCAAAACTTCGATGGGTAGAGGTATCAATGACTCAGTATGACTAGACGTCCCTGATACAGACGGAGTATGTTCTACACATCATTAGAATTAAGAGCCTCAGGCATGTTAGCTTTCATTCGACGGATACTCATAACGGTTGCTTTTACGGTCACCGCCTTTGCAGCACCCGCCCAAGCAGCCGAAGTGACACCAAGCGCTCTTTCACCATCAACAGATGACACACCGGTTATTACACTGCATAGCGATGAGGAACGCCGCTCAATCAGTCGTGCGCAGATTGAGCAATCATCTCTCCATGAAGTATCACTGCAACACTTTGAAGGACCAAAAGGTAATTTTGCGGGCGTCTGGCTCGATGACTTCCTCAATGCTGAAGACATCGATAATGCGGCGACATTACGTTTCATTGCTCATGATGATTACACGACCTTCCTTACGCCTGAAGACCGCGATGCCAAACGCTATCTCCTCGCCACAAGGCTGGACGGCAAGACACTGACCAGAGATGAGTTTGGCCCGACGATGTTGATCATTCCGGCGGACGCTGATGCCGTTGAGACGGGCACGGTGAGTATGACCTCATGGGTATGGTCAATTAAAGACATCTACGTGCAATAATGAATCTGCGCTTTAATCGGCCACTGGGCTGGCAACTCGGCCTTGGGTTTACGCTACTAGCGGGCATTTGTGCAATCGCCGCAGGGATTTATCTGTACCAGGTACGCCAGCAACTTGGATCGAACTACACAGCGCTCGTGGCCGATGTCATTCGCCCGCAGTTGCATACTGTCCTGCTACGCTCCACGTTGAACGAGTTTCGCGAGGATCCACAAGATAGCGAGCTGATAGAGCGCTTCGACAACCTTCTTTGGCGCATCCCGCAACATATTGAAGGTATAAGCTTCGGGCTCAGCAAAAACCGCTTCGCACCAGCCGAGTATAGATCCTCTTTAAACCGCTTACGCCGCGTAGAAGAGAAGATTCCCCACCTACGTCAGACGCTGGGTGAAATAGCCGCTGGCGCGCCTCCCGATGACTTGATTCAACAAGGCATCGCCATTGAAAACGATTTGGCTCAAGCCTATAGCAGGCTGAGTCACCTCTTACATTCTGAGGCCGCCAAGCAACGCATTGTGATGGACCGTCTGGCGATAGGCATTGCCGTGCTGATCCTTGTTATTCTTCTCCTAGTGGGCGGCCTCATGCTGCTCTTGATGCGCCTGCATCATCAGCACAAAAAAGTGCTCCGACTAAGCCTGATGGATGAGCTCACCGGACTAGGCAACCGCCGTTACGTGCTCAATTTCGCCGAACGCTTATTCGAACAGAGACAACGCAGTGGCCTCCCCCTGAGCATGGCTGTTCTTGATCTTGACCATTTCAAGCGCGTGAACGACGATTTTGGCCACCCCGCGGGCGATCAAGTCCTTAAAGTCTTTGCCGACTCGCTACTCGACGAGGTCCGCAAGGCAGATATTGTGGCGCGCCTGGGCGGGGAAGAGTTCTGTGTGCTTATGCCAGAAACCGACGCTGAAGGGGCGCTGGAGGTCGTCGAACGGATACGCCATCGAGTGGCAACCCTGTCCCATCAAGAACTTGGCGTACCCGTTGGCCTCACGGTTAGCCTGGGGCTAGCCACAGCCGTCAATCATGATGCATCTTTCGATCAGCTTTACTCCCGTGCTGACCGAGCCCTCTATCAAGCCAAGACCCAGGGACGCAATCGTGTTGTCGTCGACTGACGTCATGCGTCAGACTTGCCTGCTCGGTATAGCATGAACAAAGGTTCGTCCCAAGAGCTGCCACCCCATCATTGATACAACAAGATCGGCAGGCAACGCGATTACGGGTTTGAATAACGATGGATCTGAACCTAGATAGCCTAGCGAAAAGGGATAGCCAGGTTTTATCGCATTGCGACAACACCGTATGGAGGCTGTGTTTCAGCGTCACGCTCGTTTCAATTATCTGGATGTGGTGGGCAGAGCGAGGCGTCAAAGTGCTCACCGCAGATCGCAGCAAACCGTAGATTAAATATTGCCCCCTGGCTATTCGATAGGCATCTTGAACCGCTTGCATCTATGCATTACGACTATTCATTTGCTTTAACACGGTGCATTTTGTAATCATTCGCGCTCATTTGGTGCATGCGGGCGTGGAATGAAGACTTATTTAAGCAAGATGCGCGGAGGGACTGTCCAGCGTTCTTTTGTGGGCTGGAAAGACGCTTTCTGGTCGTGGCTCGGTGCCTTCAGCGGTATGGCGTTGATTTGCTGGTTAAGCGCAGGATGGCTCTCAAAAGAACTACTCATTGTAGGGTCTTTTGGTGCCACCTCAGTACTCATCTATGCAGCACCTGAAAGCCCCTTTGCACAGCCAAGCCACGTACTCGTTGGCAGCATGCTGTCTGCGTTAGTGGGCGTTGTTTGTTACCAAGGGCTTGGCACGTCTCCTATTGCCATGGCACTGGCCGTGTCGCTATCGATTTTTGTCATGCAGCTTACCCATACGGTTCACCCACCGGGTGCCGCCGCGGCTTTGACAGCTGTTGCGGGTGGCGAAAACGTCCATCAGTTAGGCTGGTTATATCCGATTTTCCCTATTGGGGCTGGTTGCATCATTATGCTTTCAGTCGCCATTACGGTTAACAACCTTGCCCGCCACCGTCGCTATCCCCACTATTGGTAGACAGCCTTTTCTCAGGATCGGATTGCCAGCACCTGTTCGGCGATATCGTGACACTCAGCTGAGAAGCCCTGTTCGCTGCCATGCGAGAAACCGGCCATTGAAAAGCCCGGCGCCATATGGCGCCAGGCTCATTTGTCCGTCTTTTCCATACTCAGGGGATGATTTTTTCGGCGCGCAGGCGATCGAAGAGGTCAAAAAAGGCACCGCGTGTCTCGCGGAAGTGGTCAAAACCGAAGTCGCGGGCCTTGGTGGTGTCATTGACGCACTCCTGATCACGGCCCAGATCAGCGTCGGTGTGCCACCAAGACGCTAGTTTGTCGACGTCCGGCTCCACCAAGTCGTGCTTTTTGGCAATCTCGCGCCAGGTCGATTCCGCGTCAGCCATCTGCTCGTCTAACGGCTGGGGAGTCTCGGGGCAGTTCGCCACGTCAAGACCAAAGTACTCGCCGATCTCTCGCCACATGCGACGCCAGCGGAAGACGTCGCCATTAACTGTATTGAAGGCCTGATTCGCTGCACCTGGCGTGGTCACCGCCCACTCCATTTGGCGTGCCAGAACAAGGGCATCGGTCATGTCCGTTAGCGCGTTCCATTGGATCTGCGAGCCTGGGAACACGAACGGTCTGCCGGTCGCCTTACAGATTGAGGCGTAGACGGCAATCGTTGTCCCCATGTTCATTGCGTTGCCACGGGCATAACCAATCACCGTGTGCGGGCGGTGCACGTTCCAGGCGAAGCCGTGACGCTCGGCGGCCTCGAACAGTACATCTTCCAACGCGTAATAGAAATTGTCACCCGGCACTCGTGGCTCGGATTCGCGGAACGGGGTCTCGATTCGACCGCTACCATAGGCCTCGAATGAGCCTAGGTACTGTTTGGTACCCGTCACCAGCGAGGCGTGTTGCAGGCTATCACTGTCGAGCGCCTCGAACAGGTTACGCATCATCGCACTGTTGGCCTCAACGTTGGCTTTTTCGTTGTCGCGACGAATCCAAGTGCAGTAGAAGACGTGAGTAATCGGTAGCCCAGCAAGCGCCTGCTCGGTGGCGGGTTCGTCCAACAGATCGGCGGCGATGGGAATCACACCGCTCTGCTGGGTGGCGCGACGCGACAGACCATACACGGTCCAACCACTGGCCACCAGGTAAGAAGCCAGATTACCACCGGTGATACCCGTGGCACCTACCACAAGCGCAGTACCTTTACGCATGATTGATGTCCTTCTTGAGAGTTATAAAAGTTCTGACACCAAGCCAGACTAGTGAAAGCAGTCTGTAAGACAGAGATAATTGCTACAATCGAAAATATCGAAAATCTTTATTGCAGGAAACGCAACTTGATGAACCTGAATGCGCTGGACCTAAACGCCTTGCGAGTGTTCGAACGCGTTGCCGCTACCGGCAGCTTCACCGCTGCCGCGAATCACTTCCACAGAGCAGTGTCGTCAGTCTCCCGGCAGATTCGGGGACTGGAAGAATCAGTGGGGCAACCTCTGCTCTACCGGCATACCCGTGCCGTCACACTGACAGAAGCAGGTCAACGCTATTATGCAGAAGTGCGTGACATTCTTGAGCGCCTCGACATGGCGACCGAAGCACTCAACCAGCCAGAAGCAGAACCCAGAGGCGTGCTTCGTATCAATGCACCGGTGGCCTTCGGCCAGCGCCAGATCGTGCCGTTGCTTCACCGCTTTCAAGACCGCTTTCCGGGCATCAAGGCGGAACTGCAGTTGGACGATCGTGTTGTCGATCCGGTACGCGAAGGGCATGACATCACGTTTCGAGTTGGTGATCTGTCCGACTCATCAATGGTCGCGCGGAAGGTGGCACCGATGAACTACGTCTTGGCTGCATCACCCGACTACCTGGCAACACAGGGAACGCCGGAAACACCCGAGGCACTCGCTGAATACGACTGCCTGCTCTATCAGGGCGAACTGGGTCGCCAGCGGTGGTATTTCCAGCAAAACAAGGCGGCGCCCGAAGTGGCCTACGAACTTGACGGTAGCCTCGCCAGCAATGATGCCGAGACGCTGGTAAGGGCGGCGCTAATGGGTCAGGGGCTCGTCATGTTTCCCACCTGGTTGATAGCCGAAGAGCTTGCCAAGGGGGCTCTGGTGCCACTGCTTGAGGGATGGCGTGGCGAGGTCATGCCCGGTCGCCGCGAACTTTACGTACTGACACCTGAGCGCCGAATCAAAACGCTCAAGGTGCGTACCTTTATGGATTACCTGTTCGAGGTGGTATCGCCACTTCCCCCTTGGGATCGTTGGCAGGAAGGGATTTACCGTTAAGTTTATTAAACGGCTGCATAAACTTCATAAGCGCCGACGTCAGCAGGCGGCATAGCATCGACATAGATCGCATCCGGTCCCCCAGTGGCTAGAATAGACACATGAAAGCAGGCATGAATATCCTTAACGTTCTTGTAACAAGAACGTTTCTGATGTAGAGCGCTGGGGATCTGCTTCAGACAACCAAGCCAAAATATCGGATAGCCTGTACCTAATGTTCCTTCCGCGACGAACGAATTGCGGTGCTGGTTCTCCAAGCAGCATTCCTGTAACCCTGCTTTTTCGAGCTGTTGAAGGTGCCGCAGGAATCAATGCAGGAAATACGGCGCTTTCAGGAAGCTCAATCAGCTCTGAACTGTAACCTTGCTGGTAAAAGACGGAAAGCATTGTCCAAAAGATCATCAGTTTTCTTGGTTGGCATGGCGAAGGTACCTGTTAATTGACCAACCCATGTTGCCCAATTGGGGGCTCAGCTTGTCGGGCGTAACTCATCCAGATTCGCAATTAGACAGCTTTACATTCGATACTCGCTGTGATGCCTCAAAGGCCGAACAAGAACAATGCTCCAGTCAAGCGTTTCGGACGCGTGTCACCTATTTGTCAATTAGAAATAAGCGCGTATAAAACGGCTACTATAGCAATGAGTTAAGCGGCCATTTCTATTGATCAATTTTACCGTAGCTCCAGGGTTCGAACCTGCGATCTTTACAACCCCGCACCATAGGCTAATGAATCGACTAAATAAATGGTTTTTCCGTTGGTCAAACTCAGCGTGCTTCATCTTTTTTTACCTGATCGTAGGTCATGGAGAGCTGCAAGCATGTAGCTCCTCATTCAACTTTTCGCTGAACCCAATGGAGGTTTCCTTCTGATCATCCAGATTGATTAAGATCAGCAAGCGTGTGAACAGCTCCACCAGCAGGCAGCCTTTTTGGACACAATCTAGCTCCAAAGGCGGAAAAATACGCTTTACTCTTCTCGAAATGCCCTACTGAATTGGTCGGTTATAGGCTTAATAAAATACGTCATCGCGGTGCGCTGTTCGGTCGTGATGAAGACTTCGACGGGCATACCAGGCAGCAAAGTGATATCGCCAAGCTTCTCAAGCTCGTCTGCCGAAACGTCTACATCACCAAGGTAGTAGGTTTCGCCAGTGGTGGCGTCGCGTGTCGTCGCTGCGGAGACATAGACGATTTCACCTTTGAGCTCTGGTGTCGTTCTCTGGTTGAAGGCGGTAAAACGGAGCCGGGCCGGCTGTCCGACCCAGAGTTGGTCGATGGTTACTGGAGTCAGCTTCACCTCGACTTTCAGTTTGGCATTTTCCGGAACAATAGTGACAAGCTCTTCGGCCGGTGTGATTACGCCTCCTATCGTGTGGATGTTTAATTCATTTACGATTCCAGAAATCGGGGCGCGAATGTCCGTTCGCGCCAACCGATCCTCAATTGCCATCCGCCGGTCGCGCAGTTCCGAAAATTCCGCCTCCACTGTACTTAATTCCCTCTGCGCTTCGGTACGGGCGTTCTCGTCTATCGCAATAATTTGGAGGCGGATTTCACTCATTCGGGTTCTCGCTCTGGCAATGGAGGCTTGAATCTCGCCGCGTTCACCTGAAAGTTGTGCTCGGTCGCGAGCGATCGGAACGAGGTGTGTTCGTGCAATCACTCCTTTGCCAACGAGGCCTTTGTTCGCCTCGTATTCGGTCGCGACTAGAAGAAATTCCTCCTCTTTCGATTGGCTCTGTGCTTCCAGTCCTTTGATCTCCTCTTCGATTTGCTCAACGCTGAGTTCGAGCTGCTGCTTCTTGCTTTGGCGACTTGCCCGATTGCCATCGAAGAGACGCGTTTCGCCGCGGAAAACATCCGGAGAGTCGTCTACGTCCAAATTGGACGGGAACTCGATTGCTGCAAGTCCGTCACGCTCTGCAAGAAGCCTAGCTCTCCGGATCGCCAATTCCACGAGTTTAGAGCGCACGATCGAAAGCTCAGCCTTGGTCTCTGTGTCTTCGAGCCGTAGCAGCACGTCTCCAGCTCGAACGAAGTCCCCTTCCCTGATAGCTATCTCGCTGACGATGCCGCCGTCACGATGCTGTATCGACTTCAGATCCTGATCAACCGTCACGGCTCCTTGCGCAATGACGGCACCACTGAGTTGAGCGCTCGCGGCCCAGCCGCCGGCTCCCACCAATAGAAATAGAGCGAGCGCCGTACCCACAAAGACACGTGGACCAAGCCGAAAAGCGTTTTCTTGCTTCGGCAAAGGCTTGCCTTCACCACCGGCATGATTATTTGAGTTCATTATGTGCTCCTATGATAGCCACTCAAGGCCATCGTCGCGCTCTTTAGACCATGACAGATTTTTTATTCCCTGCAGCGTGACAGCTGTCTCCCACATCCCACCGTCGTCCTCGAAGTCCGTCTCGATCACGGTCCACTCATTCCCATCGTCCCGATCATGGCGATAGCGTATCGGCGAATCGTCATCGTCATTACCGTGGTAGATTTGTTCGAAATGACCATGCTGCTCTTGGTCTTCTTGCCAGAAGATCTCGTACTGTGACAGCCGGATACGGTCTCCGACCCCGAAGTCCATGATCGTGTATGAAGCGGTGTTCGGTCGTTCGTCACTGACGCTGGCGAACACGAAGACGTCATCACCATTGCCACCCGTAAGCGTGGCCGGCCCACTTCCGAAGGTGAAATGATCGGCTCCCTGACCACCAAGCACTTTCTCAAATCCGCTGATGGCGTCATGGCCAATTTCCACTCCGCTGGCGACACCGTTTATGAGATCAACCACAAGGCCTTGCGATGCATGGCTGTAGTCGAGTGTGTCTGAGTTCCCACCGCCGTCGTAAACGTCATCATCCCCATCGAGCGCCGCCACTACCCAATCGTTACCCATACCGCCGAAAACCTTGTCGCGACCCGCGCCATCGAAAAACACGTCGCTACCATCGCCCCCGAGCAAAAGATCGTCGCCGTTTCCCCCGCTCAGGCGATCATTGCCATCATTCCCGAAGATCACATCATCGCCATCACCGCCGAATAGCCTGTCGTCGCCGGAGCCGCCGAAAAGATGGTCATTCCCCGCGCCACCGAAAATCATGTCATTGCCATCACCGCCGAACACCACGTCATCACCGTCTCCAGCGACGATGTGGTCGTCTCCCGCCCCGCCGTTAAGGACGTCGTCACCAGCCCGTCCATCAATATTGTCATCGCCACCGGCACCGTCGATCTCATCGGCACAAAGGCTGCCAAGAAACGTGTCGTTTGCCGCGGTTCCTTCGATCGCGGGCGGCTCGACAACAGAGAAAAGAGCAACCGCATCGGTCGTAAGCTCACCGTCAGTGATTTGATAAGTGAGCATAACGGGCCCCAGTTGCCCACTGTCGCTCTGGAAAATCCAACCGCCTTCCGCTTGAGTCAGCGTGCCGGAGGACACGGCCATATTTTGAACAGAGAGAACATCGCCATCAGGGTCTACTGCATTTCTCAACAGATCGTCGAAGGCAATGAGGAGGGCCACGCAAGGTGCCACGTCCAGCAGATAGACGGGACCTGACACGCGCGGTGAACGGTTTACGTCGGGCCGACTATCAGTATCGTCTTCACCTTCGGTTTCGATTGGTTCTCCAGCAGAAGAACTGTCACTATCCCAGGCATCATTGACGATGGCGGGCGGCACGTCGTTCAGCGATAGGGGGGGACGATTAATGCCGGGATGAGCCATGTAGGAAAGCGGTGTGCCGACGCTGCCGCCCACTCGGCCAATCTCAACGGCATTGCCACTCGCCGCTCCGCCGACTAAAGGTGCAATTTCACCCTCGCCCGGATAGCGAAGGGGCGTCGATCGTGGCATATCGACGACCGAAGGCATTGTTTCGCTGTGAGGTTCTGCATCGGGCAACTTAGGTGGTTTTTGCGGAGAGTCGGCTTCGTCCCCCATAAGTTCAGGACTTTCGATCTCCGCAGCACCGGCGATCGGCTCCTCCGGCTCCGATTCGGGCTTACGCTCCCTGCCCCAGGAAAATATCGAGCTCAGGTAAGCCGCGATCCCCGTCAGTAGTCCGGCTACAACCAGCGTCGTCCGGGAAACCTCGTCCCCACTCTTAAGAACATAGCGTTGCGAGGCATCAGTTTCTGGTGAGGCGTTCTTCGTGCCTTTGACGTTAATCATGATCCACCTGATGCCTCCTTCATCGGCGACTTGGCAGGATGCACTTCGCGAACGTTCGTCTTGCCGATAACTTCGTCCTTCGGTCCGAAAGCAACCAACCGGCCGTTCTGAATAACCCCCACGAGATCGACGGCCGCCAGAGCACTTGGGCGGTGAGCGGCGACGATGGCGATACCTCCACGCTGCCTTACACCTCTAATTGCTGCCGTAAGCGCTGCTTCGCCTTCCGAGTCAAGGTTTGAATTGGGCTCATCCAGTACGACGATGAAGGGATCCCCGAAAAGTGCACGGGCAAGTCCAATTCGCTGACGCTGTCCGCCTGAAAGGGACGCACCCTGCGAGCCAAGTTGTGTTCGATAGCCATCTGGCAAGCGCACGATCATCTCGTGGACACTGGCGGCCATCGCCGCCGCCACGATTGCCTGGGAATCTGGTGTTTCCTGAAACCGCGAAATATTTTCTTCAATCGTGCCATTGAGCAGCGCGACTTCCTGAGGCAGATAGCCGATGAAATGACCGAGCGCTTCGTCATGCCATTGCGAGAGCTCCGCATCATCGAGCCGCACGCTGCCCCGTAACACGGGCCAAATGCCTGTCAACGCACGCAGCAACGTTGTCTTGCCACCACCGCTAGGACCGATGATGCCAATCGCCTGGCCAGCCTTGAGGTCGAAACTCACCTCGCTGAGCAGAACCTGCCCGGAATCGGGTGCGGCAACGGTGATGTTTTCGACCTTGAGCGAGGCACTCGGTCTGGGCAGTTCCATCGGTTCACCCGCCTCCGCCAATGCCACGACCGTTTCCTTAAGGCGTGAGAATGCGGTTCGCGCAGCAACGACACTCTTCCAATTGCCGATCGCAAGATCGATAGGGGCGAGTGCCCGCGCGGAGGCAATGGAAGCGGCAATGATGGCGCCAGCACTTAGCTCTCCCTGGATAGTTAATAAAGCACCCAAGCCAAGGACGGCGGACTGCAGGATCATACGCAAAACGCGTGAAACTGCCCCGAGGGTACCGCTGACGTCGTTCGTTCGCGTCTGCAACTCCAGATGATCCTCGTTGGCGCGGTTGAAACGGGCAACCGCACGACCGGCGAAGCCCATCGCCTTGAGGATTTCGGCATTGCGCGCATTGGAATCAGCAATGGTGTTGCGGGTGACAACCGCCTGCTGCATGGCACTGCTCAGCTTGGCGGTCAGCAGTTCCGTGACGATAGCGAGCATGGCCAGGATGAATCCCCCTAGGAAAACCAGCGCGCCAAGGTAGGGGTGCAGTATGTAGACGAACACCAAAAACAGTGGCATCCAGGGAAGATCCAGCAGAGCGATGGGCCCCTGGCTTCCCAGGAAACCCCGCACGGTATCGACGTCGCGACCACGTTCCAGCGATTCGGCTGTCGAAAACCCGAAGCGCGGCATATCGATAGCGACCCGATGGGCCATCGGCGCGATATTTTTGTCGAGGCGCGCACCGACGCGAACAAGAATCTGGGAACGGATGATGTCGAACATTCCCTGAAAGCAATACAGGCCGAGCGCCAGAATAGAGATGGCGATCAGCGTCGAAATACTCCCGCTGGTCAGCGCTCGATCATAGATTTGCAGCATGTAGAAAGCACCGGTCAGTGCGAGAATGTTGATGATCCCCGACATGCTGAACAGGAAGAAAAAGATGCCTCGGAAACCTTTGGTCAGCTGTTCTGCGCTCTTGCGCTTCGCCGACGTATTGGCGTCTCTTTTGCGCATGTGAACTACCCCCTATCCCCTAAATTGAACGGGCTATCCCTGCGGGCGAGCCCGCAGGGATCGTTATTGTTGTTGACGTTCGTTAGAGGTTGAAGTCGCTCACTGTCAGGTCATGTCGGCCCTTGATGCTGAGGGCGAAGTCGGCATCATCGCCTCCGGTCGTGTTGCCCTGAACAACGGTATAGTCCTCACCGTCGAGCGTTTGATGGCTGAACATGAGCTGCCCGGCACCGGTGAATTCATCGTTCACCAACGTGAAGCTCTGGTTCCCACTGTCGCAGCCATGCGCGTCGATACCGCTGAGATCGATACGGTCACCCGGTTGGAATCCCATGATGGTATCGCCGTTGGCATCCGCAGCGGATAGGAAGCGGAAAGTGTCATTGCCCGCACCGCCATCCATGACGTTGTTCGCGCTATTCGCCGTAATCGTATCGTCCCCCGATCCCGTGACGATGTTCTCGACACTCCACAACCCATCATTGCCAGTTTCAGCACTAGAGACGCTGCCACGTCCCATGAACCCAGTGCCAAGATCAGCCGTGATCGACGCCATTATGGCTGACATGTCCAGCGTGTCGTTGCCGCTACCGCCCACCATGTCGTCGCCATAGTAGGTGTCGTCACCGTCACCGGCTTCGGCCACGAACAGGTCATCGCCGTTACCGCCAAAGACCGTGTCGTCGCCTGCACCTGCATTGATGAAGTCGTTACCGTCTTCGCCAAGAATACGATCGTCTCCGTCATCGCCGTAGAGCATGTCTGCGCCATCGCCACCAAAGATGTCGTCGTCGCCGTCATGGCCGAACACCACATCACGATCGCCCAAGCCCATGATGGTATCGCCGTCCGCCGTTCCGACCAGCGCATCAGCACTTTCGGTACCGGCCAACGCGGCTACCGGGGTCGGTGCCACAATGTCCTCATCCTCGATGCCCTCGTCTTCGGTCTCAGTCTCGGTCTCATCGACCTCCGGTTCCTCGACCTCTAGTTCTTCGTTGTCCGGATCGCTGTCATCCTGAGGGGGCAGGTCGTCATCGTCCTCATTGAACTGCGGTGTGCCGTCACTGCTCGTGAAGGTTACCGCATGGTCGCCGTTGGTGAAGGTGGTCGTGCCGTCCTCGTTCTCAATCAGGCTATAGTCGGCAAGCTTAGCGCCCTTCGGCAGCTCGATGACGTCCTGAGGGCGAAGCGTCCCAAGGATCGTGTCATTGCCGCCGTTGGAGCGGAAGTAGATTCGGTGCGACGACAGAAGCCCGGAAATATCGACGGTCTCGTCGTGCTCCGATCCCTCCAGCGTGATGGTGCTGTAGGAGAGGCTAGTCGCAGAGAAATCGCCGTGCGTGACGAAGGTATCGCCGCCGCCCATTCCGTTGATAACGATCTCCTCGGCATTGTCCAGCTCGGCGATGACTGTGCCGTTGCGTATGATCACGATCTCGGTGTTCGCAGCAACGGTAATACCCGCATCTTCCGCCGCAGCCCGGGTGTAAATTTCATACGCCTCACCCGTCTGGTCGCCTGTCACATGCACGGTGTCGTAACCGCCTCCTCCGTTGATTTGGTCGCTGCCGTCGCCGACGCTCCACAGGATAGTGTCATCGCCACCTCCGCCGAAGAGAAAATCGTCGCCTCCACCGCCAACGATCAGGTCATTGCCGATGCCGCCGCGGACCTCGTCATTTCCATCGCCACCAAACAGGAGATCGTTGCCAGCAGCGCCGTTGATCCGATCCTCGCCGTTCTCACCGGCGATGAAGTCATTCTCGACCGTACCGTTGCGGTTGTCGTTGGCGTTGTCCGACCGGCTGACCCTGTAGTCGCCCAGGCCAAGATCAAAGCCCCCGATCGAGCCGCCGTCGAAGTTGATCAACTCCACTCCGGTTTGTTCGTTCGTGCCGGAATAGTGACCTGCAACGTCGATCTGCTGACCATCGTAGCCGATGACTAGATCCCCCTGGCCGCCTGCACCGTGGCTATCCTGCGCAGAGAGCGAGATAAGCGCCGCGCCACCTGACTTGATGACAATCCGGTCTTCCGCGCCCCCGCCGGCGGCTTCGGTGATTGTGTCGGCGCCGTCCGAACGCCCGAAGACATAGGTATCGTTGCCGGTACCACCATTGAGCGCATCGTCTCCGATACCTCCGACTAACCGATCGTCGTTGGCACCGCCATTGAGCTCGTCGTTGCCGCGTCCACCGATCAGGACGTCATTGCCCTGCCCAGCGTTGATGGTGTCGTCGCCGTCCATTCCAACGATTATGTCGTTACCGCCGCCGCCGGCAAGCGTGTCGGCACCGTTCGTACCGCTCGTGATACTCATTACCCCGTCGCGAAATTCGAGCTCCTCGATATTGGCAAGAGTGTCTCTTCCGTCCGAGGTCCGGTTCTTTCCTGTGATAGGATCGAAGGGGTTACCCTCGTTTCCATCCTCGGCGTCGGTCTCGGTCACCATTAGGTGCTCAACAACGAGTCTGCCGTCGCTCGTGCCATCGAACACGTAGTTCTCCTGGTCGTCCCAGTAGTAAGCACGGTCAGTACCGCTATCGTCGTAGAGGATCTCGCGGGCAATGTGCAGCTGACCGGGATTGTAGGCCCGGTCGAGCATCAGTGACGCAAGAGTCCGACCTGCATGCAGGAGGGCTCCTGACAGATCACGGACCTCTGAATCCATGCCTTCGGCCGTCGCGATCTCGTCGCCGTTGTCGTTGCGGATCGAGATACGAACATTAAGCCAGGCATCACCATCAATGACATCATCTCCGCCGCGGCCTTCGATAAGGTCGCTACCACCACCACCGAGTAGGATGTTGCCGCCGACGAACGCTTGCTTGATGTCACCCTGCTGACCTTCGTCGAGATTCTCCCAAGAGCCGTTGGCACGGTACTCGACCTCGCGAAGCATATCCTCGGTGATGATTCGATCGAGGCCGTCGATCCGGGCAATGCCCTCTTGGTCCAGTTCGTTGTGGACGAAGTTTCCCTCCGGAGTCGGGTCGTAGACCTCCGGGGCAACCTCTTCCTTAACTTCGATGACGGTGAACCCCGGCGCGTTAACACCTTCCCCAGCCGGAGTTTCGGTGTCTTCGTTTTCCAGATCCTCTTCCTCCGGGCCTTCCTCCTCGATCTCGGTCTCAAGCTCGAAGCCGTCGTTGAAGGTGCGGTCGTCACCCCTAAGGATGTCATCGTGCTCCCAACCCGAGAGCGCCTCAACCTGGCTGAAGCGGTCCCGCAGGATCTCAAGCGGCAGGTTGGGGAAAACTGGGAAGTTCATGTCGGCATCAGCGCCGATCTGCTGTCCCTTGTGAATCACCCAGTCGTGGCCCCACATGCCGATGTTCTTCTGGATACCCTCTCCGGCCACCATGATGTCATCGCCAGAATCAGCGTCGTAGTCGGTGTCACCCTGGCCTCCATTAAGGACATCGTGACCGATGATCGTGGAGTTGAAGAACAGCTCGCCGTTGTCGCCGGCGATGTATTCGAACCGACTATTGCCTTCGACCCAGTCGTTGCCCTCGTTTCCGAACAGGATGTCCTGGCCGTCACCGCCTAGGAGGAAATCATCGCCCTCACCGGCGCGGATCTCCGAACCGTCTGGCCCGGTGATCAGGAAGTCCTTGCCATCGCCGCCAAAGATCAGTGCCATGCCGCTGCCGCCATGGATGACGTCGTTGCCGTCGTCACCCTTGAGCATGTCAACTTCTCCGATATCCGTTCCCGAGTTGGTGATGATATCGTCACCGTCACCACCGTTGATCTTGTCGACACCGTACCCGGCTTCGATGCGATCGTTGCCATCGCCACCCCAGACGGTGTCGTCACCGCCGCCGGCCACAATTGTGTCGTCGCCGTTAGTGCCCTGGATGGCCACATGGTCAGCGCCGTTGTAGCGGATGAACTCGGCGATATCGTCACCGTCAGCGTCACGGCGTTCGACCAGGCTGGTAAAGGCCCCAAGCGTCGGGTCCTCATGCTCAGGATCGTTGAGGCCCGTCATGGCCAGCTGCTTGACTAGGTCCATGTAGAGAACATGATCGGGCACCGAGAATTGATCTGCCGGAATGGCAAACTCCGTCTCGCCGAGATCGGTGTTAGCCAATGCCATCTTGGCTAGTGAGTTGTTTTCGAGTTCGGTCAGCAGATTCAGGCCCTGGACACGCGATAGATAGTAGAACCGGTCGGCGTCCTGCAGGCTCTCCATCTGCATTTCAAAGACGAAGGAGAAGGTCGAACCGAGCATGCCGCCGAAGGGCATCTTTTTCTCGGCCAAGCCACCTACCCAGAGGTCGATTTTATTCAGGCCCGTCTCTACATCGCTCCAGCCTCCGGTGCCATTCAGGAAGTCGAGCCTGTCAGTTATCTCTGTCGAGCGCGCGACATCGAGTCGAACGTTGTCGACCAACATTTGATCGGCACCACCGCCGGTCTGCTGGATCTCAATGCTGAGCTCCTGCCCTGCCTGTGTAGCATCGATCAAGCCAGTCTCGAACGAGAAGGTCGCCCAGCCCCCATCTTGTGCAGGGGCGGTCAGCGAAACCGTCGCCAACACTACCCCTCCCGCTACGAGTCGAGCTTCCCCACCGGGCCACTCCATATTCGTGCGGTCACCGATGTCGAGCGTCAGGCGATAGCTGGCACCCGCCTCCAGAATCTGACCTGTGTCCTGCGATAGCATTCCGTTCTCGCGCAGCCACGCGACATTAGTTCCTTCGATACCGGTCGAGTCAACGACGCCCGCCGCCGGATCGATCAAGCCGCCTTGGCCGGTAAGCGTCCAGCCGTCCGGAGCCGAGGTGGTGTAGTTTCCGTTGACGTGAGTGATGACGCCCGGTTCTCCCGTCGAAAGTGAATTCGTCTCGAAGCTCGCATTCTCGACCGAAGCAGCCGTTGTCTCAACCGGGTCCGACAGACCAACGAGTTGCATTGCGGCGTCGCGCTTCGCTTCCAGTGTAACGGCAGCTTCGATTAACGGGTGGGTGCCGTAGGCAGCCACGAAGTTGATGATTGATGCCGGGTTTTTAAGGTTTAGGGCGAAATCGCTCCAGCTCTCGTAGGGTTTGAGCTGTGTGTCGCCGCCAGCCATTTCCATGAACTGGGCACGCGCCTCGTTCAGCGTCGGCATACCAGTGTCGCGGCCACGGGCAATGTTGATCGCTGGCAGGTCAAGCGGAATGCCAAGCAGCTGGTTGCGCAACGTATTGGTGACAAATTCGTCGATTTCGTTGCCTACCTGGCCCGTCATACCGCGGACGATGGCACCTGCGGCTTCGTCATGGCTGACGGTGACGTTACCGTTCGCGTCTACTGCGCCGAAAGCGAGTGGGTTGAGGAAGGCATCGAACAGGTTCATCGAGCCGCTGCGATCTCCGTCGGCGCTAATAATGTCGACAGTTTCGTTTAGCATCGAGTGCCCAAAGCGGTAGATGACATGCGCAAACTCGGCGATGATGCTCGGGTCCATTTCGGCGTCAGGCTGGACAATAAAAACATCCACGTCCGGCTGGATCTTGCGCGCGAACTCTTCGAATACGAGGTGCTGATACTGCATCTCGGTGGCAAAACGCGCCGCCTGGAAAAGACGTTCGCCATCCCATGAACCGTCATCGAGCGTCCACTGGGCAATCAAGTCTGCGTCGCCGCTAGCCTGGATGGTCGCCTTAATGTCTTCGACCTGGCGGTTGTGCTCGGAGTGAAAGATGTGGTGAACGGCCGAGAGCCCAATGTTTTCGTTTCCTCGTCCGTCACCGGTGATGTAGTGCGCGTCGAGAAGTTCGTTGTCGTATTCGGTGTTCCGGCCCCTCATGTCCACCGCTACGTCGTTGCCTGCCACGTCGTCGGCGTCAGCGACAAGCGCGCCGGTCTCGTCGGTCACAACGACAGCCGCATGGGCAATGTCATCGAGGAATGCGTGGCCTGTACGTACGGCCGAGACGGTCATACCCGCTGTAATCGATATTGCACCGGCGGTGCCCATGATCTGTGTGCCGACCGGAAGCTGGATTGCCGAAGGATTGATGGGTTGGTCCCGATTACCTTCGACATAGATCGGATTTCCCGCTGGATCGAAGGCCGCAAGTATCTGTGGCAAGCCGTTATCGCCGCGAATGAACTCGCCGTAGGGATCGACACGGAGCTCCGGTACCGCGTTGACATCCAAATCGGTCAGATCGATGCCAAGCATCTCACGTGCCTGCTCCTTGACGTCAGCCCAGGTTGCAAGTCCGCGGGCGCCATCCAGCAGGTGGCCAGTCGCGAGCGGATTCGAATCCACCGTGCCATCACCGTCGCTGTCGACGGATAGCATGTACTCACGCAAAAACACTTGGTGCGAGGCGTCAGAGGTATAGGTCTGGTTCTGATCTACCCAGGGCGTGGTGACATTGCCCTCAGCATCCGGATCGGTTGTCGCGCGCGTCATCACCATGAAATTGGTGTGTGGGCTATCCGGGTTGTAGAGCGGATCATCCACGCTCAGCGGCATATAGACGGTGCCGTTTCCACCTTTTGCCACCAGGTCTAGGCCATGGTCGAAGAACTGGCCGAAAAAGGTGAAGAAGGCGTTGTATGACGCAGACAACCCCTCATCAGGAGCGACGTTGGGCAGGTGGATAGTAAGGTCATCCAGCTCAATGCCGTAGGTATCGGAAAGCTGGGTGGCCATATCCGCCTTGTACTGCTCAAGCCCAGCCTCGTCACCCTGCTCTTTCAGCGCGTCCATGGCGGGCTTGTCGTTGGTCTTATAGCCGGTATGGATATCCCGAACGGTTGTCAGTATATCGCCTTCGAACCCGGCATGCTGAAGCGCCGCGTAAATCGCTGCCGGGTTGTCCATCGTCTGATCAACGATCAAGTTGGAAATCTGTCGCGGCTCGCCATCAACCACGTCGCCCCCGGTGCCATAGTCGTTGTTGGTGGGGTATGGCGCTCCGCCCAGGGTGCCGCTTCCCTCAACCCAATTCGGATCAGTCAATCGCGGAAACGCCTCTCCTGAGGCCCCCCATTGCTCGCGGCCGACCACGATATTGTTGTAACTTCCATCAACAGTGCGCAGACCGGTTGGCAACAGCGAGCTGTCGACGAGGTCGGCCAGCGGCGTTCCCGCGGAATGCGCTTCCGCAATCTTGATCTGCTCCAGGATGAATTGCAGATCATGTTGGTTCAGTTTGACAGCCATGTTCCCTCCCAGGCCCCACCGGGCTCTGCGACTTATTATTGTTTAGCCAAAAAATTCTTTTGCGGCCCCATTAACCTCACCAGCAGGCTGCTGTTTATATCTTTAATAGCCGACAGGCATGTCGCTACACCTCGACGACACATCATCCAAGTTAACTTCACACACCTTCCGCTTACATAAGATTACAATGCGAAGTATTTTTTTCCGCCTCATAATCATCATTACCTAACTACGGAAAATCTAATCAAAATGAACCGATACCCCTTCCAGAAAAATGCTCTTTTGTGGTGAGAAAAATCATGTCTGGAGCGGCCAGCGGTTAAGTTATCTTGCTGCCGAGCCAAAAATCTTATGGTCATTGCACTGATGGGTGAGCAGCATCATCGAATCCAGATTCATAGCTTGTCTTCGAAGATCTGAACCACGCCTGGGAACAGCGCGGTAAGCCATAAAGAACCATCTTAAAACCGGATCAGGCTGGGCAGAGTGCTAGAGGTAAGTTCAGTCAGAGGCACTGATGTTATCGAATGATAAAAAGCATTAGTCGAGCGAGGGTCTAAAATCTAAATGGATATCGGCCTAGCGGCATAAAATCTGTCTAAGACGAAAAAAATAGCTTCATTGTCTCAATCTAGGACCCCGATACTTAGGAACAGGCCTGAATACTCGAATGTTTTTGTAACAAGAGCGCTTCTGTTTTTGAGCACTGAGGATCTGCTTCAGACAGCCAAGCCAAAATGTCGGATTGCCTGCACCTGATACTCCTTCCCCGGCGAACGTAGCGCGGTGCGGGTTCTCCAAGCAGCATTCCCGTTACCCTACTTTTTGGAGCTGTTGAATGTGCCGCAGGGATCAATGCAGGAAATACAGCACTTTCAGGAAGCTCAATCAGCTCCGGACTTTAATCTTGCTGCTAAAGACGGAACGCATTGACCAAAAGATCATCAGTTTTCTTGGTTGGCATGGTGAAGGTGCCTGTTAATTGACCAACCCATGTTGCCCATTCGGTGTCGCAGCTTGTTGGGCGTAACTCATTCAAATTGGCAATTGGACAGCTTTACATTCGATACTCACAGTGATGTCTGATGTCTAAAAGTCCGAGCAAGAACAAGGCTCCAGTCAAGCGTTTCGGACGCGTGCCACCTACGTTGGTGTCCAGAATCAGTGAACCACTACAGGATCAGCGCCGTTGTAAATAAGTGAAGCCTATTCACTGGTCGGTGTGGCGAAGCGAAAAAGGCAAACTGTTTGTTGCCAGCTGTGCCTTCTTGCTTCGGACGCATGCTACCTATTTGCTACCTAAAATTTAAGCACGCAAAAACGGCCACTATAGCAATAAGCTAAGTGGCCGTTTTTATTAAACTATTTGGTCGGAGCGACAGGATTCGAACCTGCGACCTTTGCAACCCCATTGCAACGCGCTACCAAGCTGCGCCACGCTCCGATTCACCGAGGCGTTAATTTCTTGCCTCAAGACGGTGCGTATACTAGCGGTTTAGCCGGCAAATGAAAAGCTCTTTTTGCGCTTTCTTTTCAAGTGTTTGTCTACCATACGGATTCATCGTTTCAGCCTATGCGGCACTATCGGCATCGCGTAACAGTCTGGCCATCGCAGAGTGAACGGCGGGTGTCGTCACCAGCAAATGCTGGGAATATAAATCTACAGGTACGTCAGTTGGCACGACGTAAAGATGCCCCACACTGGCACCCGCCTCGCGCGCGACAACCCAGCCGGCGACGAAATCCCAGGGCGAGACGCTCTCGTAGTAAGCATCCAGCCGCCCACAGGCAACATCGCAAATATCCAGAGCGGCGGCGCCGTTGCGTCGTATATCGCGGCAGTTACTCAATACGGCAGCCAGGCGAGGCAACAGAGCTTCCCGGGCCTCGCGCTGATAGGGAAACCCCGTTGCCACAAGACTGCGCGCCAGTTCACTTGCGTCGCTTGGCTGGATGGGCTGGTCATTGCAGAAAGCCCCAGCTCCCTCGGCGGCGGTGAAGGTTTCTTCCAGAAACGGTGCGTGGACAACACCGATCTTTGCCACACCGTTCTCCATCCAACCGATCGAGACCGCCACATGGCGAAGCCCCTGGGCAAAATTGACCGTGCCGTCAATCGGGTCGACAACCCATAGCTGCGGGGCACTTTCGTTGAATGCCTGATCGGGAGAGAGTTCTTCGCTTAAACGGGTCTCGCCAGGAAAATGTGATGCCAGTTGATCACTAATAAAGCGATCAACCGCCACGTCAGCATCCGTCACCAGTTCATCACCGGCCTTGTAATGCCGACCAAAAGATTGCTCCTGGCGTGCCTGACGAATCATTTGCCCCGCCTGTTCGGCAATCGAGCGGGCAATGTCCAAACGCTCTTTGAGGGTATAGGCAGGCATAGCGACTCCGTTAATAGACAAGCCCCTAGCGTAGTGCATCCACCAGGATATCGACAACTACGCGCGTGGCCGCATCGATCAACACCACATCAGACCCCACACGCTGCCACTCATAACCGGGATAACGAGGCAGTTCGTTGGCGATCGGCCCGTCAAACCGCTTGGCGATGCCTGGCGGAAGCGGCTTTCCACGTGCCAGATTGCGCTCTATACCCGGTGGAAGCGGCTCCGCTCTGGGCGCACCGTATTCACGCAGCAGGCGCTGCAACAACCGCTCCTCAATACGTGGCCAGTCACCACGATAATTCCGTTCGGTGCGATCATCGTAAGACCGGTTCTCACGCTTTGGAGTCTGCCCCTGATGATGCTGCTTATCGCGAGCGCCGTGAGCCGGGGCATGGTCGGGCTGGGCAAGCGCCAGCGGAGTGGTCAAACAGAAAATCAACGAACCCAATATAACCCGATGAGGCATTTTCACTGCGAGCTCTCCCATGTAATGGCAATCTCTAACAGGTTAAGCGGCAAATACGCAGTGAGTGTGTAAATACTGAGGTTTTACTGTTTAAGAGCGGCAGCTACCGGGCAGATATTTATTATCCATTGGCTGCTGCTGGGCAGGCATACAGCGCCATGTAATCGACCCCTCCGTTGCCCTCACTTCTATCCTGAAGCGCGTATTACGAATCGCCTGGGAGACGGGTGCTTCATTGCGCATGCGAATGCCGATATTAACGCCCTCTCCTCCCTCTGCGGCGTAGTAGTCGATGGAGTCTATATACTGGGTATGGCTGACCAGAGAATCATCGTTAAGCGAATTTTCCTGACCAAAGCTACCCTCCAGGGCATAACGCTCGCCGAGTTCGCTTTTCACGCCGCTGAGAACGTTAAGCGCCTCGGAAACCTGGGCACGGGCCGTGTAGTTCTGATACTGCGGAATGGCGATGGAGGCCAAGACGCCAATGATGGCGACCACAATCATCAGCTCGATCAGCGTAAAGCCTTGCTGAGTCCCCTTCATTTTTATCCCTCTGAAAATACAGGTCGTTACTATCTAAAAGGGGCCAATCAAGGCCCCATACAAATTATTGATTTAGATACGACTATTCTTTACAACCCGCAGGAAGCCGACTTTCGTCAATACCATCCGTGGTGCCAGCTTTACAAACCCAGCCATCTTGAGGATTGTCAGTTTCTAAGAGCATAGTGCGATTCCCTAACGCACTATCGGTATCAAAAGTTACAGTGATCGTGCCAGTATCCTCTGCAAATGCATATGTAGCATTTTGCACATATCTACCTGCTGGCTCATCGTCTGTTTCGACCAAGTCATCGATATCATCCGTTGATGGCATTCCACCTTGAAGTGAGTATTGCTCAGCAATATCTGCACGCATGCCTGCTGTTACAGACAGCCCCTCGCTAGCCTGAGCGCGGGCGGTGTAGTTTTGATACTGCGGCACGGCAATGGACGCCAGTACGCCGATAATGGCCACCACAATCATCAGCTCAATCAGCGTGAAACCACCCTGCTTCTTGTTACGAATTGCCGGTTGTGCAGAATGCTGCATGGAGACGTCTCCTTGGGGGATGCTACCCAGCGTCGCCGCAGGGTATCGCGATAGGGGAAATTTAAAATGACACTAACTGACAGTCTGTGCTTTATCAATATATCGCACCAACGCTTGAGTATGAGTTATATCGGCAGTGGGATGCCTGGCTTGAGCTTTTCGACTTAACGAGACGCTACTGCCTTGTGGTTCCAAGTATGGTAAAAGTAACCCGCAGCGCACTTCACCAACGAGTCACGCATGAGCGAACCCTATTTCGAGTCAACCTTAAGCCATGCCGCCGCCCGGGGCGGACTGCGTGGTATCGCCCAACGCCTGGTCAAGCACGGGTTGCTGACCGAGGCTCAGGCGGCCACCGCTGAAGCGACAGCGTTCGACTTGGATATCTCACTGCTCCAGCATGTCGTTGACAGCGGCCTGGTCGATCCCAGGCAATCAGCCATTGCCGCTGGCTGGGAGTATGGGTTGCCGGTGATTGATCTCAACGCCGTACGGTTATCGTCACTGCCACCAGCGGCTGAGTACCCTGTTAAAGTCCTTCAGAACTTGACGGTGCTGCCATTGGCACGCCACGGTCACCGGCTCACTGTTGCCGTCCCTTACCCGGCGACGCTTACCCAACTGGATGAGTTGCAATTTGCCACCGGGCTAAGCGTTGAAGGTGTTCTCGCGCCTGTTGATCAGTTGAGCACGGCGTTAAACCAGTATCTCACCCAGAATGAGCGCAGCATGCTGGAGGAGCTTGACGACATCGACGATGCCGTCAGTTCCTTGAATGTCGTCCAGGGAGCCGCCGGTGAAGACGCTCCCCTTGAGGAAGCACCGCAGAATAGCGACGACGCACCGATCGTCAAATTCGTCAATAAACTGCTGCTGGATGCGATTCGCCGGGGCGCCTCAGATATCCACTTTGAACCCTATGAAACCCAGTACCGGGTTCGCTTCCGGATTGATGGCATGCTGATCGAGGTTGCACGGCCGCCTTTCGCCATGCGTAACCGAATCGCCGCGCGCTTGAAGATCATGGCCCGGCTGGATATCTCCGAGCGCCGCTTGCCCCAGGACGGTGCGATCAAACTCAAGCTTTCACGCACTCGCTCCCTCGACTTCAGGGTCAATTCACTGCCGACTGTGTATGGCGAGAAGCTCGTACTGAGGATCCTTGACCCCACCGCCACGCAATTGGGCATCGAGCAGTTAGGCTTCACCGATGACCAGCGCGGTTACTACGAGCGGGCGCTGGCGCAGCCGCAAGGCATGATTCTGGTGACCGGCCCCACGGGCAGTGGTAAAACCGTATCGCTGTATACCGGGATCAATATCCTTAACCAGATAGAGCGCAATATCTGCACTGCCGAAGACCCAGTGGAAATCAAGGTCCCTGGCGTTAACCAGGTCAACGTACTGCCAAAAATCGGTCTGGATTTCGCCAGCGCGTTAAGGGCATTCCTGCGCCAGGATCCTGACGTGGTCATGGTCGGTGAAATTCGCGACCTGGAAACCGCCGAGATCTCCATCAAGGCGGCCCAGACCGGCCACCTAGTGCTGTCAACGGTACATACCAACTCGGCGGCCGAAACCCTCACTCGCCTGTCCAATATGGGGGTGTCTTCCTTCAATATTGCCAGCGCGGTCAGTTTGATCATTGCTCAGCGCCTGGCGCGCAAGCTTTGCCCTCACTGCAAGGAACCGGCTGATATTCCCCACGAAACACTAAGACGCGAAGGGTTCAGCCAACAGGAGATTCAGCAGGCTACCCTATTTCGCCCGGTCGGCTGCAAGCAGTGTACCCATGGCTACAAGGGGCGTGTGGGTGTCTACGAAGTCGTGCCGATAACCGATACGATGCGCCAGTTGGTCATGCGCGATGCCAACTCTCTGGATATTGACCAGTTGGCCCGCCGTGAGGGGTATCCGAGTCTGCATCAAAGTGGTCTTTTAAAGGTGATGCAAGGGATCACGAGCCTTGAGGAAGTTAACCGTATCAGCAAGGAGTAAACCATGGCCAAGTCGCCTCGGGCTCGTCGTCAGCCGGGTATTCAGCTTTACCGCTGGAAGTGGGAAGGCACTGGGCCCCAGAACCGCACGCTTAGCGGTGAAATAATTGGTCGCAGCAAGGCAGACGTCGCCAGCGAGCTCGCCAATCAGCAGATCAACGTAAAGCGGTTACGCAAGAAAGGCGGCCTCAGCGGTCGTGGTCGAATCAGTCCGCACGATATCATGGTGTTTGCCCGCCAGATGGCGACCATGATTCGGGCAGGCATTCCGCTACTTCAGGCGTTTCAGGTGGTCGCCGAGAGCCTCAAAAAACCGGCAATGGTGGCGCTGGTCCAGCAAATGATGAGCGATGTATCCGCTGGTTCCAGCTTCTCCGATGCACTGCGCCGCCACCCCAGGCACTTTGACCGCCTGTTCGTGAACCTTGTTGAAGCAGGCGAGCAGTCCGGGGCACTTGACCAGATGCTTGACCGCATTGCCACTTACAAGGAGAAAGTCGAGTCGCTTAAAAGCCGCGTCAAGAAGGCCATGTGGTACCCCTCCGCGGTCCTCCTGATCGGTGTCGGCGTCACCCTTCTTCTGCTGATCAAGGTGGTGCCCGAATTTGACAGCATGTTTGACAGCTTTGGCGCAGAACTCCCCGCCTTGACGCAGATGACGGTCAACCTATCGAGCCTGGCCCAGCGTTACTGGCTATATGCATTGGGGGGCGTCGTCGCGGGGATCTTGCTGCTCAAACAGGCGATTAACCGCTCTCCCCGCGTTGCTTACCGCGCGCACAGTGTCCTGTTACGCCTGCCCGTCGTCGGTGACATCCTGCATAAATCGGCAGTGGCACGATTTGCCCGGACCCTGGCGACCACCTTTGCGTCTGGCGTGCCGTTGGTTGAAGGATTGGACACGGCGTCCGGGGCCACCGGCAATAGAGTCTATGAACGCGCCGTCACCCGGACGCGCCATGACGTGGCCACCGGTCAGCAGTTACACTTCGCCATGCGCATGACCAATCAGTTTCCGCCCCTGGCAGTGCAGATGGTCAGCATCGGTGAAGAAGCAGGCTCGCTGGATGCCATGCTCAACCGCGTCGCGGACTACTACGAAGAAGAAGTCGACAATAAGGTAGATGCCTTAACCTCGCTGATGGAACCGCTCATTATCGTGGTCTTGGGCCTGCTGGTCGGCGGTGTTGTGGTGTCGATGTACTTACCCATCTTTAACTTAGGCTCGGCCCTGTAAGGCGCCGTGCAAAGGTATTTCATGCAGTACTTGTCGATCACTTTCTGGCCACTGGTCTTTTTATTGGGGTTATGCCTGGGCAGCTTTCTCAATGTGGTCATTACCCGTCTGCCCGTTATGCTGATGCGGCATTGGCGTCAGGAAGCACGTGCCCAGCTCGCGCTTGATGAAGAACCATCGCCGCGCTTCAACCTTGCCCAACCACGCTCTATGTGCCCGCGCTGCGAGTCTTCTATCGCCTGGCACGATAACCTGCCGCTGATCGGCTGGTTCAAGCGGCGCGGGCGATGCGCGCACTGCAATGCCCGGATCAGCGTGCAATACCCGCTCATAGAGCTTGCGGGTGGCATCCTGGCTATCAGTGTTACCCTACTTTATGGCATCAGTTGGCAGGCGCTATGGCTTTATGGGGCCTGCTTGACGCTGCTTGCTCTGGCCGTCATTGACTGGCGTGTACAGCTACTGCCCGATATCTTGACACTGCCGTTGCTGTGGGCCGGTTTGATCTATCAATGGCTTTTTCAACCCGCTTTCCTCGCCGATGCCGTTATCGGTGCGGTGGTGGGGTATATGAGCCTCTGGAGTTTTTACTGGCTATTCAAGCTGACGACCGGCAAGGAAGGGATGGGCTTTGGTGACTTCAAGCTACTCGCTGCATTGGGTGCCTGGCTGGGTTGGCTATCGCTTCCACTGGTCGTGCTGTTCTCTGCGGGTTTAGGCGCCATTCTCGGCCTGGCCTATCAAGCATCATCACCCCAGGCGCGGGGCACCCCCATGCCGTTCGGGCCTTTTTTAGCACTTGCCGGATGGATAATGCTGCTCGCTGGCAACGACATATTAGTAATGTACCTCAATATCGTCAGTTAACCCTGACAGTCTGAATGACATACCATAGGTAGACACACCATGATTATTGGCCTTACGGGAGGCATCGGCTCAGGCAAGTCAACGGTCGCCCGCACCTTTGGCGAACGCGGTATCGGGTGGGTCGACGCCGATGACGTGGCGCGGGAAGTCGTGGCCCCCGGCGAGCCCGCACTTGATGCTATCCGTCAGCATTTTGGGCCCAGGGTGATAAATCAGGATGGGGCACTCGACCGAGCTGCTCTGCGCGAGATTATTTTTGAAGCCCCTGAACAACGTCGCTGGCTTGAGCAGCTCACCCATCCGCTCATCCGCGAGCGGATTATTGCCCAGTTGGACAACATCCAGTCGGGGCCTTCCCCCTATGCGCTGTTGGTATCGCCTTTACTGTTCGAATCGGGCCAAGCGGCGTTGGTCAATCGCACCCTGGTGATCGATATTCCCACCGACATGCAGCTATACCGAACGCTTGAGCGCGACGGTGTCAGTGAAGCAAATGTGCGTGCTATTCGGGATGCACAGATGTCGCGCGAGGAACGTTGTGCCCGTGCCGATGACATCATCGACAACAGTCGTGATATGGCGCACATGCAGCGCCAGGTCGCCCGACTTGATCAATACTATCGCGAGCAATTATCGTCGTGACCCGTTGACGGCCCTTGAGGCGGTCTCTTTCACTGATCACGTTTTACACCTGCGGATATTTTATGTTTCAACCTGCTAACGACAGCCCATTTGAAGTCGCTTGCCCTCAATGTTCAAGAACCGTTGCATGGAGTAGCGAAAGCCCTTTCCGTCCATTTTGCAGCAAACGCTGCCAACAGCTCGACCTGGGGGCCTGGGCGGAAGAATCCCACCGAATAGCCGGTGAAAACGCCATGGACGAAGCCGATATCGACGCTATGCTGGCGCAGGCTGATCGCGATGCACCGCTTTCCTAAATGACCGTATCCGACTACCCTGCCTACCATCTTATGCAGCACCTTGAACGGTGCTTTGATGATCTGATGGCAGCATTGGACGTACTTGCAACGCAATACGCAACTCAGTGCCCGCCTACCTGGATGCTGTCTCCCATGGCCGATTCCTCACCAGACGGGTTCAGAACGGCACTCTTTGATGTCTGGCATCAGACGGGGCAGGATGGTCGGGAAACACGCAATTACCTGGGTATCGTTGTCGCCAACGAGGCGCTTATCGACGCTGCTCGCAATGTAAATGCAGCGAAAGACGCATTCCATGCCGGTTTGCAAAAGATTAAAAGCACCACCCCTAAAGCGTTAAGTGACACTAAAGCACAACTGACCACTCGCCACCCGGATGTTAATCAGGTCTTGCGTAAAGAGGGGTTAGCGCGGCTACATTTAAAACAATGCTGGCGTCAATTGCCTATCGCCGATGCGGAAGTCGCAAAAGTGCGCTTTGCCTGGTATCAAAGCGGACGCTCGATTAAACGCATCACCGTAAGAGACGCCGAACAAAAGCTACTTCGACTGGATACTGACGCGCCTCATATAAAAGTACAATTGCGTCGTCTTGCAGGCTTACCCAGCGAAGAACCGCTTGCCCAGGTTCAAACCCAGGCACCGCTGATGCGGGCCAATCTCTTTTTTAGCCACCCATTAGCGGATGGCCACACGCGACGGGCGTTAAACGTTTCCATGCCCCTTTTTGTACCCAATGAGCGCCTGGGAATGCCTGATATCAAGGCACCGCCAGCTCACCCCCAGCCGCAACGAACTCGCGCGACTCGAAGCGATGAAAAACTGGAATCCGAGGTTTTCTTACCCAGCCTGCGAGTTTATCGCTACCGTTAAGATTATTTTAACATCAGGTTTAAAAAAACGGGGTTAATCAAGCAGGCACCTGCTCCTCCGTCCAACGTCCCGAAGCCAGCAGCGCCTCGATCAACTCGCGCAGCTCATGCGACGCAATGTGGTATTCCGCCAGCAATGCTTCGAATTGCTGCTGAAACGCTTCCTCTCGTAATAGAGCCTGCTTTTCGGCGTCTTCCTCTTCAAGCGCCTCCAAGGAGCGCACTGGCGGCCCAGTCGGAATATCCGTTGCGCTGCCTGGGTCTTCTAGCTGACGTAGCGCTTGCGCAAAGGCATCATCCAATTCACGAAATTTACGAAGCTTGTCGCGCTCGTCCATCGGTTTCTGAACTTTTTGATATTTCATTGATATGTCATTCACACCCTTTCGATTGAGAGATACGCCTGCCTATAAGGCCATTTTCCCCAAAAACTGTGCCCAAACGCGTAAAAAGCCAAAGCAAACTTGCCTTCGAGAGCTGTTCCTAGCATAAAGAGAGCATCATTATGTATCGGTGCATAAAGTAAAGAATACTTACGTATCACTGCACATTTTGCGACCACTGACATATTACGCTGCAATGTAAGTACTGGGCTGCAATATAAACGTTGGGCTAAAAAAACCGCCGCCACGTTGCACTGACGTGGCGGTACATCCGTGACACCAAGGCACCGGGAGGGTGCACATACCGCCAGATACACTACCTGGCGGTAAGACTCATGCATGGGAGGCCAGATAATGTTCAATGCTATGACACGAGCTGAAATCTGGCTGCAAGACACACTTGAAAAGCCATTGAGTATTGACGATCTTGCGCAAGATCTAGGGTATTCAGCTTCACAAGTACGACGCCAATTCCGTCATTACTTTCACACAACGCCGAGTGCCTATCGAGAAAAGCGTCGGTTAGAGCGTGCAGCGGTTTTACTCGCCCTCACTCCCCGTAATATAGCGCAAATTGCACTGCATTGCGGTTACCAAAACCATTCGTCTTTTTCGCGAGCCTTTCTGCGACATTTTCGACTATCCCCGCGACATTACCGTCAGGCTATGGGCCATGTAATGCATCAGCAAATACCGCCTTACGGCTACACGACTCGAATCAAGCAAACACCGGCTCGGCAGGCTGTTCTCATGCGACTCTATAAATCACCGGAGCAGCTTCAAGGCCTCGGGGACAGCACTTACCATAGCCACCAGTTGGAAAGCCTGCAAGCAAGGCTGGCAGACTCAACCCCAGCCGTTTCGCTGCCTGATCTACTCAGCGAAAAGATTGATGCTCTAAGCGATCAAGCTGCGCATCCGGTGCGTACCGATATCGGGCTTTATCTTGAAACACTTCACAACATGAAAAGCATCCCACTGCCTGCGCCCTACCGCCGGATTAATATCGCGGCACGCTACTATGCGAGCACCTGCTTCGAGGAATTTTCACAACTTTCACACGCGCTGACCAGCATGCTGCTGGAACTCTTGCATAAACAAAAGGGCTATTACATCAGCGGCGAGGCGCCCATGGTACTGTGGAAACCCGATTATTTGGAATTGAGGGTACCGCTGAATCAATAAGCAAATACATTTTGGGCAACCAATAAAGTCGGCATTCCCATTGGAAATGCCGACTTGGCGATACGATACTTAGTCTTCCATCCGGACAAGCCAGGACTCAACGGTCTCATCGCCGTGTTCGTCTTTCCAGCTACGCAATCCCTTGTGGTTACCTCCACGCGTTTCGATAACCTCACCTGTATGAGGGTTTTTATATATCTTTAAACGACGCTTACGGCGGCCTGCATTACTACTGGCGGGCTTTGAACCACGCTGGTCAGCGGCAGGATCAAGCAATGCGACCACGTCGGCTGGACGCTTACCAAACTCGTTCATGAGTGCTTCAAGCTTTGATTTGAACTCTAGTTCACTCTTGAGGCGCTGATCACCCTCTAGTCGCTGAAGGTCTTCTTGAAGCTGCTTCAGCTGCTGTTCTTTTTGGATGTATTCATTAAGTAGTGACATGGGGAATCCTTTAACATCAGGTCAAACCAGATAAGATACCGAACGGACATTGTCAGTATCCATTAGTTCAGAATGCGCATTCATTATTGCTGTAAAAAGGCCAACTGACAACAGTCTAGATGATTTTTAGTCAATTACGAAAGATATTTTAAAGATTGGCTTAGCAATGAATAACTTTTTATTAGGTTAATCGCCAAGTTATACAGACAAAAATTGCTCACAAAAAAACGCCGCCCTAAAGGCGGCGTTTTTATGAAGCCATCACTAACAGGATATTAGTCTTGGCCCATTTGCTGCTTAATCAAGTCACCGATCGTGGTAGCACCACCTGCTGCTTCCGGCTCTTGTTCACGCAGTTTCTTGAGGTTCTGACGCGTGTCATCTTGCTCTTTCGCTTTCACCGACAGATTAATCTGACGGCTCTTGCGATCAACACTCACGATGCGTGCTTCGACACTATCGCCCTCACTGAGAACGTTACGTGCATCTTCAACGCGATCAGCCGCGATTTCAGACGCCTTGAGCACCGCCACTACATCGGTAGCCAGCTCAACGTGAGCTTCTTTGGCGTCTACTTCAACGACACGACCAGTGACGATGCTGCCCTTGTCGTTGACCGACAGATATTCAGCAACCGGATCAGAATCCATTTGCTTGATACCCAGTGAAATGCGCTCGCGCTCAGGGTCGA
Source organism: Halomonas sp. A40-4 (assembly GCF_015767635.1). GTDB lineage: Bacteria > Pseudomonadota > Gammaproteobacteria > Pseudomonadales > Halomonadaceae > Vreelandella > Vreelandella janggokensis. The sequence continues at coordinate 2,047,923 of NZ_CP065230.1, forward strand.
TAGACAGGATGACCGCTTCGGCTTCGTCGCCTTTCTTGAAGTTACGAACCGCTTCTTCGCCAGTATCGGTCCAGGAGATGTCGGACAGGTGAACCAACCCATCGATACCGCCTTCCAGGCCGATGAAGATACCAAAGTCCGTGATTGACTTGATGGTACCCGAGACGCGATCGCCCTTGTTGTACTCGGCATTAAAGGTTTCCCAGGGATTAGCAGTGCATTGCTTGATACCCAGAGAAATACGACGACGCTCTTCGTCGATATCCAATACCATGACATCAACATCATCGCCCACTTGAACCACTTTGGACGGATGGATGTTCTTGTTGGTCCAGTCCATTTCAGAAACGTGAACTAGGCCTTCAACGCCTTCTTCCAGTTCAGCAAAGCAGCCGTAATCGGTCAGGTTGGTGACCACAGCATGAACCTTGGTACCTTCCGGATAGCGCTCTTTAATACGAACCCACGGATCTTCGCCAAGCTGCTTGAGACCCAGAGAAACGCGATTACGCTCACGGTCAAACTTAAGCACTTTCACGTTGACTTCGTCGCCGACAGCCACGATTTCAGACGGATGCTTGATGCGCTTCCATGCCATGTCAGTGATGTGCAGCAGGCCATCAACGCCACCCAGATCAACGAAGGCACCGTAATCAGTCAGGTTCTTGACGATACCCTTGATTTGCTGACCTTCCTGAAGCGTGGCCAGCAGCGCTTCACGTTCCGCACTGTTTTCTGCTTCCAGAACCGCACGACGTGAAACCACGACGTTGTTGCGTTTCGGGTCGAGCTTGATGACCTTGAAGTCCAGCTCTTTGTGCTCCAGGTGCGCGGTATCGCGAACCGGGCGAACGTCGACAAGAGAGCCCGGCAGGAAGGCACGGATAGAGTCGACATCGACGGTGAAGCCGCCTTTGACCTTACCGTTGATCACGCCTTTGACGACTTCATCTTTCTCGAAGGCGGCTTCCAGAATCTTCCAAGCTTCTGCGCGCTTGGCTTTTTCACGGGATAGACGCGTCTCACCGAAGCCATCTTCAACGGCTTCAAGTGCAACGTGAACATCGTCACCGATCGCAATGTTCAGTTCGCCGTTCTCGTCGCGGAATTGCGCCGCGGGGATCTGACCTTCAGATTTCAGACCGGCGTTGACGGTAACCCAGTCACCGTCAATATCGACAACCTGGGCCGCGACGATAGCGCCTGGCTCCATGTTAATGTCGTTAAGAGACTGTTCAAACAGTTCAGCAAAGCTTTCGCTCATGGTGTTCCTACGTGATCAACGTTGTTGAGGCATAAATGCCTTCTCCGTACCACCAGCGAGCACGGGCCTAATGTCACTCTGCTTTTGGAGGTGTTAGCGCTGGTTAAACCTGACCGGGCTCCCAATGTGAGTTTTACGCCCTGCCATGTCATGACACCTATCCAAAAACGCCGCAAGGGAGAGTCAATTTCCGGAGACCAGGCCTTGTTGGGCCAGTAGCTCGGTCAACTGATCAACCACTTCCGGTATGCTCAGGCGCGTGGTATCAAGCGTGATGGCATCATCTGCCGGCTTGAGTGGCGCCACGTCGCGATGCATATCGCGTGCATCGCGTGCCTGAATCTCCTTTAGAAGACTCGAAAGACTAGCATCCACGCCTGCTTCCTGCAACTGCTGATGGCGACGGCGGGCCCGCTCCGATGCTGAGGCGGTCAGAAATATCTTCAGAGACGCGTCAGGAAAAACGATCGTTCCCATGTCTCGACCATCAGCCACCAGGCCAGGCGCCTGACAAAAATCGCGCTGACGCTCCAGCAGCGCCTGACGTACAGCCGGAAGCGCCGCCACCTGAGAAGCACGCTCGCCAGCTTGTTCGGTGCGGATTGTACGGCTGACATCCTCGCCTTCCAGCAGGGTTCGTGGCTGACCATTTTCGACCGGAAAAGCGACATCCAATGCTTGGGCCAATTTTGCCAACGCCGCCTCGTCGTCAAGCGCCACCTGATGTTTGACAGCGGCCTGCGCCGTCAACCGATACAAGGCACCACTGTCCAACAGGTGCCAATTCAGGCGTTCGGCCATTAGCCCGCTGATCGTGCCTTTACCTGCGCCGCCGGGGCCATCAATGGTCAATACAGGGGTGATTTCAGTCATGCCCCCTCCACCGATAGCGTCATCCCCACGCGGGTTACCAGGTCCACGAAATCCGGGAAGGAGGTCGCCACATTGGCGCAATCATCGATTACGATATCGTCGCTTGCCCGCAGTCCAGCAATGGCGAAGGCCATTGCAATTCGGTGGTCACCCAGGCTATCGATCCGCCCGCCACCATAACTGGCCACTTGGTCGTCGCCATTACCAGTAATATCAATACCGTCAGCAACGACCGTATGCTCGACGCCCAGAATGGCCAGGCCATCAGCCATCGCCTGAATGCGATCAGACTCCTTGACGCGCAGCTCTTCGGCGCCGCGTAATCGCGTGGTGCCCTTGGCGTTGGCGGCGGCAATGAATAAGGCTGGAAATTCGTCTATCGCTAATGGCACTTGGTCGACAGGAATCTCAATACCGCTAAGCGGTGCGTAACGAATGCGAATATCCGCAACGGGCTCGCCACCCACTTCACGCTGATTTTCAAGGGCCAGGTTGGCCCCCATCAGGGTGAGAATATTAATCACGCCGATACGCGTCGGGTTGATGCCCACATGCTCAAGCGTTATGTCGGAACCTGGGGTAATGGCCGCGGCCACCAGGAAAAACGTCGCTGATGAAATATCCGACGGCACATCGATCGGCCCCGCTGTCAGCTTTCCGCCACCCTGCAGCCAACAGGTATCACCCTCACGGGACACCGGATAACCAAAGCCGTTGAGCATGCGCTCAGTGTGGTCGCGGGTAGGCGCTGGCTCACGCACGCGGGTTTCACCTTCAGCATAAAGGCCTGCCAGCAACAGGCAGGATTTCACCTGGGCACTGGCCATAGGCATGTCGTAATCAATGCCTTTTAAAGCGGCGCCGCCTCTGACATTCAGCGGGGGGCGTCCACCTTCTGCGGTATCGATGGTTGCCCCCATCAGGCGCAGCGGGTCGGCAACACGGGCCATTGGACGCTTGTTTAGCGACTCGTCGCCGGTCAATTCGCTGTCGAATGCCTGCCCGGCCAGCAAGCCTGCAAACAGTCGCATCGCGGTGCCCGAATTGCCCACATAAAGGGGGCCAGAAGGCGCTTTTAATCCATGCATGCCTACGCCATGGATGGTGACGCGCCCCTGGTGTGGCCCTTCAATGGCCACGCCCATTTCACGAAACGCCTGAAGCGTAGCAAGGCTGTCTTCGCCCTCAAGGAAACCTTTGACCTCGGTAACACCATCAGCCAGTGCCCCCAGCATGATTGAGCGATGTGACATGGATTTGTCACCGGGCACTCGCAGTCGACCCTGCGCCTGACCGCCTGGCCGCACCCGGTAAGTTACCTTACCTTCTGGTTGCATATGATATTCCGCCTGATAAGTGGTTTTGTTCAATAACGTATCGAAATAGTGGCGTGCATGGCTGGCCCGATCAAATGTCGCAATCAGGGCATCGCTATCGCCTTGCTCAACGGCCTTGCGCAATCGGGCAAGGCCCGCTTCAAAATCATCCAGCGACGACAGTACCGCCTGGCGATTGGCGATGAAGATATCGCGCCACATCACCGGGTCACTGCCCGCAATACGGGTGAAGTCACGAAACCCCCCGGCGGCGTAGCGAAAAATATCCAGCCGGTCATCCTGACGCGCCAGCGTGTCGACCAACGAAAATGCCAACAGGTGCGGCAAGTGGCTGGTACGCGCCAGTACATGGTCGTGGTGCTCAACGCTCATTTTCAGCACATCGGCACCGCAAGCTGTCCACAAAGCCGAAACCCGCGCCAAGGCCGCCTCATCAACGTCCGGCTCAGGGGTCAAGATCACCTTGTGATGCCGATAGAGATCGGGATTGGCTGCCGACACGCCACTTTTTTCTGAGCCGGCAATTGGATGACCCAACACCATATTGGCAGGCACGCCACCAAAAACGCGCTTGGCACAGGCGCGAATCGCCGCCTTGGTGCTGCCCACATCGGTAATCACCACATCAGGGGCAGCCTTGGGCAATGCGCCAGCCAGCGTTTTCATTACCGTTTCCATCGCCAGCACTGGGACGGCGAGCACGATAAGTGACGCATCAGCCACCTGGGCGCCAAGCTCGGTGCCGCCGCTTTCAATCAAGCCCATCTCGATACCACGGGCAATTTCATCGGGGTTGGGATCGCAACCGACTATCTGGCCCTCAAACCCGGCAAAACGCAGCGCCGAGGCCAGTGATCCGCCAATCAGGCCGAGCCCGACAATCAACAACCGCGACTCATCGACATCTGCCCCACCGGACATCTTCTCACCCGCTGGCGTCACAACACGCCCTGGGGGTAGGAACCCAGCACACGCAACTCGGCGGCTCGCAGTTGGACTTCTTCCAGCACAGCGGTGACCCGTGGCTCGTCGCGATGCCCCTTAAAGTCGATAAAGAAGACATAGTTCCAGACCCCGGTACGCGAAGGACGCGTCTCCAGGCGGGTCATGTCGATTTGGTGACGATGGAACGGCTCGAGCAGATCATGGAGGGCCCCCGGCTGGTTGCGCATCGCCACCACAATCGACGTTTTATCTTCTCCCGACATGGGAATATCCTGGTTACCGATAATCAAAAACCGCGTGGAGTTATCCGGACGGTCTTCAATCTTTTCGGCGACACGCTCAAGATTGTAGAGTTTGGCGGCCATGTCGCCGGCAATCGCTGCACTGTGCCACTCGGTTTTCACCAATTTGGCGGCTTCGGCATTGGAAGCAACCGGCACTCTTTCCGCATGAGGAAAGTGGGCATCAAGCCACTTACGACACTGGGCAAAGGATTGAGGGTGGGAGTAAATACGCGAGACTTTATCCCGCCGGGTCGTTTCGCTGACCAGTAAGTGATGATGGATACGCAGGACCACTTCACCGCAAATGCGAATCGAGGAATCCATGAAGGTGTCGAGCGTATGATTGACCACCCCTTCCGTAGAGTTTTCTACCGGGACAACGCCATAGTTGACCGCTCCGGCTTCAACTTCGCGGAACACCTCATCAATGGCGGCCATCGGCAGGCTAATCGCGCTTTCCCCGAAATGCTTCAGCGCCGCCTGCTGGGTAAAGGTCCCCTCCGGGCCCAGGTAGGACACCTTGATGGGCTTTTCCAGTGCCAGGCAAGCGGACATAATCTCGCGAAACAAGCGCGCCATTTCCTCAGCATCCAGCGGGCCTTTATTTAACGCCATAATACGGCGTAGCACCTGGGCTTCGCGCTCGGGCCGATAGAATACCGCTTCCTCATCCTCGGCGAGCTTGATATGCGCGACCTGCTGAGCGCAGTCCGCCCGCTCGCTGATCAAGCGGAGAATATCATCATCCAATTGGTCAATACGCTGGCGCAGCGCGTCCAGATTGATCGACGTGTCGGCCATGGTGATTAGCCCCTTCGTTGTTCGAAATCTGCCATGAAGGCAATCAAAGCGTCCACCGCTTCCTCTGGCACGGCGTTGTACAGGCTGGCGCGCATGCCACCCACGCTGCGGTGCCCTTTCAGGTTCAAGAGCCCCGCCTCATCGGCCTCTTTCAAGAAGGCGTTATCAAGCCTGGCGTCTTCCAGCACAAAAGGAACGTTCATGCGAGAGCGGTTATGACGTGCAATCGGATTGCTGTACAAGTCGCTGGCGTCAATGGCGGCATACAGTTTTTCAGCCTTGCGCTGGTTAATCGCATCCATCGCCGCCAGGCCACCGACATCCGTTTTCAACCACTGGAAAACAAGTCCCGCCAGATACCAGGCATAGGTCGGAGGCGTGTTGACCATGGACCCTGCCTCGGCAAGCAACTGATAGTCAAACAAAGAGGGAATGGTGGGCTGCGCGTTACCCAGCAGGTCGTCGCGCACGAGCACTAACGTCAATCCCGCCGGGCCAATGTTTTTCTGCGCGCCCGCATAAATCACCCCGAACTGACTGACGTCCCGCGGCCCGGAAAGGATGTTGGACGACATATCACAGACCAGCGGTACGCTGGTGCCATCGTTACGCTGCACGTGTGGCGTGTAATCAAATTCCAGCCCGCCAATCGTTTCATTGGAGGTATAGTGCAGATAAGCCGCGTCGTCACTGATCTTCAATGTGTCTGCCGCAGGCACCGCCGTATGGCCATTCGACTCACTACTTGCTGCCACATGACAGTCAAAACCAAGCCGCTTGGCCTCGTTGAACGCTTTCTTGCCCCAGATACCGGTTTGAATGAAGTTGCCTCGCCCCCCCTGACCCAAGAGGTTCATCGGCAGCATAGCAAACTGGAGGCTTGCGCCCCCCTGCAGAAACAGCACCTTGTAGTTACTGGGAACTCCCAGCAACTCACGTAAATCGGCTTCCGCCTGTTCGGCAATTGCCACAAACTCATCGCTGCGATGGCTCATTTCCATCACCGACAAACCGCGGCCCTGGTAATCGAGCAGTTCATCCCGGGCCCGTGCCAATACCGCTTCAGGCAGTGCGGCAGGCCCCGCACAAAAATTATAACGACGTGTCATCGGCTCCGGCATCCTGTGCGTCATTATGGTTGGCGTCGTCTGTCTCCGCCTCTTCCAGCGTCTCAAAATCGCCTTCTTCGGGCTCTTCGACACGCACAGTTTTAACCAGCTTTTCTTCTTTACCGAGACGAATCAGCATGACCCCCTGAGTATTACGCGACGTGGTCGAGACCTCTTCCACACGCGTGCGGACCAGCGTGCCGCGGTCGGTGATCAGCATCATTTCGTCACTGTCATAGACCTGCATGGCCGCTACCAGGGAACCGTTACGCTCACTGGTCTGCATGGCAATCACGCCCTGGCCGCCACGACCGCGAAGCGGGAAGGCTTCAAGACGGGTACGTTTTCCGTAACCGTTCTCGCTCGCGGTGAGAATATAGATATGACCGGCGTCGGATTGACCATCGACAGCACTGTCTGATGCATCGTCTTCACCGTCATCAATCTGCTGCGTCTTGGGAATGATCAAGCTGATCACTTCCGCCTTGTCTGCCAGGCGCATACCGCGAACGCCACGAGCTGTCCGGCCCATCGCCCTTACATTACCTTCCTCGAAGCGGATTGCTTTGCCGTTGGAAGACAGCAGCATGGCGTGGTCGGAACCCGACGTAATCGCCGCGCCCACCAAGCGGTCACCTTCTTCCAGGTCAATCGCGATCAGGCCTACGCTGCGTGGACGGGAGAACTGCTCAAGGCTGGTGCGCTTGACCGTCCCTTGGGCGGTGGCAAACAAGATATAATGATCAGGGTCATAATCGCGCACCGGCAAGATGGCGTTGACCGCCTCACCTTCCTCGAGGGGCAGCATATTGACCAGCGGCTTGCCACGGGAGCCACGACTCGCGTTAGGCATTTCGTAGACTTTAAGCCAGTACACCTTGCCGCGATTGGAGAACAGCAGCACCGTGTCGTGGGTCGATGCCACCAGCAGGTGCTCGATCACGTCCTCGTCTTTCATGGCCGTGGCAGACTTGCCGCGACCACCGCGGCGCTGGGCCTGATAATCAGAAAGTGGCTGTGTCTTGGCGTAGCCTGAACGCGAGACCGTTACCACCATGTCTTCTTCAGCAATTAAATCTTCCATCGAAAGATCAAGGTGGCTGGCCTGGATTTCAGTGCGACGGTCATCACCAAACTGATCGCGCACGGCATGCAGCTCTTCACGGATCACTTCCATGAGGCGGTCCGGCGAGGCAAGAATTTCGGTCAGCTCGGCAATTTTTTCCAGGATGGAAAGGTACTCATCGAGCAGCTTTTCGGTTTCAAGGCCGGTCAGCCGATGCAGACGCAGTTCCAGGATGGCTTGAGCCTGGGCCGGCGACAAGCGGTACTCGGTCGCGCTGGGATTAAGACCAAAGCCTTCGTCAAGGTCTTCAGGCTTGCAAGAAGTGGCCCCGGCGCGCTCCAGCATGCTGGTCACCTGACCTGGCTGCCAGACATTCGCCAACAGCTTATCTTTCGCTTCGGACGCGTTGGGCGATGCCTTGATGAGTTCAATGACTTCATCAATATTGGAAATCGCCACCGCCAGACCTTCCAGAATGTGACCACGCTCACGGGCTTTCTTCAGTTCAAACAGCGTTCGACGGGTGACGACTTCACGACGGTGGCGGATAAACGCTTCAAGCATCTGCTTGAGGTTCAACGTGCGTGGCTGGCCGTTTTCAAGCGCCACCATGTTGATACCGAAGACATTCTGCAGCTGCGTCTGGGCGAAGAGGTTATTCACCACGACCTCACCGGACTCGCCCCGCTTGATTTCGATCACCACCCGCAGGCCGTCCTTGTCGGACTCATCGCGCAGTTCGGCGATGCCTTCGATCTTTTTCTCTTTGACCAGCTCGGCGATCTTCTCGATCAAGCGCGCCTTGTTAACCTGATAAGGCAACTCGGTAATGATGATGTGATCGCGACCGGTTTTATCATCATGCTCGATGGTGTGACAGGCGCGCACGTAAACACGCCCTCGCCCGGTACGATAGGCATCAAGAATGCCCGCACGGCCATTGATGATGCCACCGGTAGGGAAATCCGGCCCGGGAATATACTGCATCAGATCATCGACGCTGAGCGTATAGTCATCGATTAACGCCAGGCAGCCGTCGATCACCTCGCGCATATTGTGGGGCGGAATATTGGTCGCCATCCCCACGGCAATTCCCGAGGACCCATTGATCAACAGATTGGGAACCTTGGTGGGCAGAACGTCTGGGATGCGCTCGGTACCGTCATAGTTATCAACCCAGTCGACGGTATCTTTTTCCAGGTCGGCAAGTAGCTCGTGGGCCAAGCGTGCCATGCGCACTTCGGTGTAACGCATGGCGGCCGCATTGTCGCCATCTATCGAACCGAAATTGCCTTGACCGTCGACCAGCACATGGCGCATGGAGAAATGCTGTGCCATGCGAACAATGGTGTCGTATACCGCACTGTCACCGTGCGGGTGATATTTACCGATCACATCGCCGACGACACGCGCCGACTTCTTGTACGGTTTATTCCAGTCATTGTTCAGCTCATGCATGGCAAACAGCACACGCCGATGAACAGGTTTCAGGCCGTCACGCACATCAGGTAGCGCGCGGCCGATAATGACACTCATCGCATAGTCGAGGTACGACTGTTTGAGCTCGTCTTCAATATTGACGGGCAAGATTTCTCTGGCGATGTCACCCATGAAAGTCAGATCCTTTGCACTGCATTGGCACTGCGAGAGTTGAAAGCGCTTATAAATACGGCCTGAAAAGACACAGCATAGCGGCGCCCAAATAATTCCCCATCATACCACTGCATTTGCATCAAGGGCAGTCAGTCGCAATGCCGAGACGCTTCAATCGGCAAATATCGACTTGTCGACGGTTAACGCATCGAGTGTCTCGCGGACATTGCCGTCAATGGGGCTCGCCTTGTTGGCCTGCACGTCCAGCAATACAAAGGTAAGATCCGCCTGGGCCACCATACGGCCGTCCTTTTGGCGAATCTGATGGTGGCATACCGCACTTCGATCACCGACATCGATAATCCCCGTCACCACCACCAGGTCATCGCCTTGAACGGCAGCGGCTCGGTAATCAATATTTAAATTCACCACCACAAACGCCCGCCCGGCGGCGTGCAATTCTTTCATTAGCGCGGGATGTTCATCGAAAAATGCCCAGCGCCCTTCTTCCATGAATTCCAGGTAGCGGGCATTGTTGACATGGCCATAGCCATCCAGGTGATAACCACGCACGCGCAGCTGGGTACTCGACACTGATTCGACTGACATAAGGGCTCCTCCATTGTTCGGGTTTATAACGATAGTGACTGACCGGCATGACTTGGCCAGCGAGACCCCAATCAAACACAAGTTTGAAACACTCGCAACAATGAACCGCTTTGCGACGATGCTGGTAGGACAGCGCCGCTTTCGACATAATGTGCCACCTTTTACACAGGACAGGCGACATGTGGTTTAAACACCTGCACTTATATCGAATACACAGCGCTCCTGAACTAAATCATGAGGCGCTCAGTGAAGCACTGGATGCTCACGCAGCAGCACCTCTGGGTAATGCCGACGCCCGCCGCCTGGGCTGGACAGCGCCCGCCGGGCGCCTGGGCAGCGGCCAGCGCCTGCATGAAATCCAGGGGCACCGGCTGTTGTCGGCGCTGCGTCAGGAACGCCTTCTGCCGGCCTCGGTCGTCAAAGAGGATGTCGACGAACAGGTGGCAAGCATTGAGGCAAGTGAAGGCCGCAAGGTGACCCGCAAGGAAAAAACCGCTCTCAAGGAGCAAGTCACCGAAGAGCTGTTACCTCGCGCTTTTGTACGCAGTCAGAAAATTGATGTTTGGTGGGATACTCGACGCCAGCTAATCGGTGTTAATGCCAGTTCGCGGACCCGGGCGGAAGATATTCTCGACCTGCTGCGCGAATCCCTGGGCACCTTGAGCGTTACCCCGCTCGCCTCCCAGACGCTGCCCATGCGGGCAATGACGACCTGGCTTGGCGACCCCGCCAGTCGACCCGCTGACCTTCAACTGGGCGACCAGGTAGAACTGAAGGCCAAAGGCGACGATGGCGTACTGCGTGCCCGACAAGTCGACCTGGATAGCGACGAAATCCAGCAACTTCTCGAGAGTGGGCGACAAGCCAGTAAACTCGCCATTCACATCGAAGGTCGCCTAAGCTTGGTATTACACGATGACCTGGCGCTCAAGTCGCTACGCTTCGGTGATGCCCTGATTGAAGAAGCTGACCAAGCTGATGATGGCGACGACGCGCTCGCACGGCTTGAGACCGACTTTATTCTCATGGCGAATGCCCTGTCTGACGACATCGTCCGCTTGATGGATTGGCTCGGCGGGGAAGTACAGCAAGAACCAGTACAGCGAGAACCTTCATCGGCTTGATCAGGTCGTGCCCAAAGGTCAACGACTATCGCTCATACATTTGATTTTATTGAAGAAATATTACGGATCGCATGACACATCACAATAACGCTTCGACCGCCTCGATGCCATCAGACCCCTGGGCGGATGTCCGCCCTTACATGGATCATGAAGTGGCTGACGTGCTTGCCAAGCTTTCGCGGGATAACGAGTTGCTAAATGCGCTTACCCGCTTCCGGCTGCCCCGCCTGGCTCGCTGGGCACCCCCGCTGGCACGTGCCATTGCCAGTCAAGCGGTGCGCCGGGAAGTCAAGGGCGTCACCAGCGTGCGTGAATTCCAGATGCGCATTGCCAGCTATATGGTGCGCATGATCCGCACCACAACCGATGCATTCGAGGTTGCCGGGCTGGACAAACTGGATCCTGATAGCGCCTATTTGTTTATCGGTAATCACCGGGATATTTCGCTGGACCCGGCTTTCGTCAACTACGCTCTCTACCAGGCTGATCGGGACACGGTGCGTATTGCGATTGGTGACAATTTATTGAAAAAGCCCTACGTCACCGATCTCATGCGGCTCAACAAAAGTTTCATCGTCCCTCGCAGTGCACGTGGCAAGCGCGCCATGCTGGCCGCATACCAGAAACTTTCGTCCTATATCCGCCATTCGATTACCGAGGATCAACACTCGATCTGGATGGCTCAACGGGAAGGTCGAGCCAAAAACGGGATTGACCGGACCGACCCTGCCATCATCAAGATGCTGACCATTGCGAGTCGCCTCAGCAATCGTGACGCTCAATTTGGCGATGCCATTGCCGAGCTTAAGCTTGTGCCCGTCTCGATCAGTTACGAATATGATCCTTGCGACCTGCAAAAAGCCCAGGAACTTCACGATATCGACACGAAGGGCCATTACGCGAAAAGCGAATTCGAAGACATTCAATCTATTGTGGCTGGCATCACCGGCACCAAGGGCCGTGTTCAACTGCGATTCGGCACGCCCGTGGGGGCCGACATGGCCACCCCCGATGAAGTCGCCGCTGAAATTGACCGGCAGGTGATTGGCGGTTACCGACTTTTTCCCAGCCATTATCTGGCGCTGGAAGCCCTTGGGGATGCCCCTGAACTGGTGGCACGTCGCACCATTACCCGTGAAGACAGAGAGCGTTTCAATGCGCGACTGGCAAACGTGCCGGAACCGCTGCGGCCTTACTGGCTGGCACAATACGCCAACCCGGTTAAACACAAGGCGGGGCGTTTAACCCACTGAGGTTACACGCCATGCTCGTTGGCAGAAAAAATGCTATTGTCGAGGTATTTAGTGGCCTCGCTTGACGCCATGCTCGTCGCGATATGAAGGAGAACCCCATGTCCGCTTCAGAAATCCAGAAAACCCGTATCATCAATGAGCTCCGCGGCTTTATTCGCAAGCTGCTGCAAGACCCCAAAATTCTTGAGCAGTCGCTGACCATTGCCCGAGAAGAATTGGCCGAGGGCAACAGCCCCGCCGTCATGGCGCGTATTGCCAACCAAATATCTGATACCACTAGCGTGCATATCCCTGAAGACCCAACCGAGCACTCTGAGGCGGATAAATTGTTTTTAGAGCTATTGCGTGAAGTGGTTCAAGAGGAACAGGCGCTCTACTAGTCAGTTACTTGAGCCGCCTCACCGTTTTATCTTTTTGTTAATGCCTGACCGGGATCTTCGTTCATCATGTCAACTACCTCCTCGCGCCGCATATTGGTTACCAGCGCGCTGCCTTACGCTAACGGCGCTATCCATCTGGGCCACTTGCTTGAATATATCCAAACCGATATTTGGGTGCGCTTTCAGAAAAGCCGTGGTCAGCAGTGCCACTACGTATGTGCCGACGACGCACACGGCACCGCCATCATGCTGCGCGCCGAGCAGGAAGGTATTTCCCCTGAGGCATTAATCGACCGGGTTTCACGCGATCACCAAGCCGACTTTGCGCGCTTCGGGGTTGCCTTTGACAATTATCACTCAACCCATTCCGACGAAAACCGCTATTACAGCGAGCTGATCTACCAGCGCTTACGCGACAAGGGCCACATCGCCACGCGGGAAATTGAACAAATGTTCGACCCGCACAAGGGATTATTTCTCGCTGACCGGTTCATCAAAGGCACTTGCCCAAAATGCGGTGCGGACGATCAGTACGGCGATAACTGCGAAAAATGTGGCGCTACCTATACGCCAGCCGAGTTGATAAATCCGGTCTCGGCGATTTCAGGGGCCACGCCCGAAGTCCGCAGCTCCACGCACTACTTCTTCAAGTTGCCGGACTTTGCTGATTTCCTGCAGCGCTGGATTAACGATGGCCATGTACAGCCGCAGATTCGCAACAAGCTGATGGAGTGGTTTGAGTCGGGCTTTAACGAGTGGGACATCTCCCGAGACGCCCCCTATTTCGGTTTTGAAATCCCCGATGCCCCCGGCAAATACTTTTACGTCTGGCTGGACGCGCCGATCGGTTATCTGGCGAGCTTCAAGAACCTCTGCGAGCGAGAGGGCATTGACTTCGACAGCTACTGGGAAAAAGACTCGGATGCCGAGATCTATCACTTTATCGGCAAGGATATTGTGTATTTTCACGCGCTTTTCTGGCCGGCGATGCTCGAGGGGGCAGACCTTCGAACGCCAACCGCCGTTAACTGCCACGGTTTTGTCACCGTGGACGGCGCCAAGATGTCGAAGTCGCGGGGTACCTTTATCAAGGCAGCCACCTACGCCGACTACCTGAACCCTGAATACCTGCGCTACTACTTTGCCGCCAAGTTGACGTCCAAGGTCGATGACCTTGACCTCAACCTTGACGATTTTGCCGCCCGGGTGAATGCGGATCTGGTCGGCAAAGTCGTCAACATTGCCAGCCGTTGCGCCGGCTTTGTCAAAAAGCTTGGCGGCGGTCGCTTATCCGCCCATTGCAGCGAGCCACAGATGGTCGCCCGGTTCATCGCTGCTGGCGACAGCATTGCCCAGGACTTTGAAGCGCGCGAATTTAGCCGCGCGATGCGCCACGTCATGGAGCTGGCCGACGAGGCCAATACCTATATTGCTGAAAAAGAGCCTTGGGTGCTCGCCAAGCAGGAAGGCCGGGATGACGAAGTGCTCGACATCTGCTCGGTGGGCATTAACCTGTTCCGCCAACTGATGGTTTACCTTGCACCGGTAGTCCCCGGCATGGCTGACCAGGCAAGAGTCTTCCTGAATGTGGAGTCGCTGGACTGGGAGAGCCGTCAAGAGGTGCTTGTCGACCATGACATCAACAAATTCAAACCCCTCATGCAGCGCATCGAGCGCGACAAGATTGACGCCATGATCGATGCCTCAAAGGAGGATATCGTGGAAGAGCAAAAGCTTAAGGAAACCCCCAAGGGCCCCTTGACAGACGACCCCATCGCGGCAGAAATCAGTTTCGATGAGTTTGCCAAGGTTGACCTGCGCATCGCGCGTATCGCCAGGGCGCAATACGTCGAGGGCGCGGACAAACTGCTTCAACTAACGCTCGACCTGGGCGGCGAAACCCGTAATGTCTTTTCGGGTATCCGCTCCGCTTATGCCCCGGAAGCACTGGAAGGCCGTTTAACCGTCATGGTCGCCAACCTCGCGCCGCGCAAAATGCGCTTTGGTGTGTCGGAAGGAATGGTACTGGCATCGGCTAACCAAGACGGCATTTATCTTCTCTCGCCGGACTCTGGTGCGGAACCGGGTCAGCGTGTCACCTAACTAGGTATCCGGCAGTAAAAGGGGCAAGGCACCCAGCCTTCGCCCCTTTTTTATAAGCACTTATTTAGTACCCATACACTTTTGGTTCACTTTATGCACCGGCATATTCCACGCTCATTGCGTTTCCGCTTTTTCGCTGCTCTTGGCGGATTACTTATCTGTGCAATCGTTGCACTGGCCGCGATCAGTTCATCGGTCATCTTTCCGGCATTGCAAGCTGAAGAGCGCCAGGCCGTAAAACGAGAATTAGATCGCGTTGAGCGCAGCTTTCAGCTTGAGCAGCAGCAACTGCTTGCCCAGGTGCGTGACTGGGCTCATTGGGATGATACCTATCAGTTTGTCCAAGGTGACTATCCACGCTACAAAGACGTCAACTTCAGTCAGGAAATGTTTGACGATATGCGCTATCAGCTGATGGCGTTTTTCAATAATGCTGGAGAAGTCTACTTTTTAGCCGGTATTAACCCGACGACGGGCAACTACCAAACATGTGAAACGCCTAACGACGAATGTGCCTGGATGGAGCCTTGGGTTAACCGCATGCAGTCAGCCATTGATGGGGATAGAGCAGATCAAAGCGCTATCTATGCTGACCAGGAGCCTGTAATGGTGGGCTCCACCCCCATTTTACGCACCGATAAAAGTGGCTCACCGGCGGGATGGCTATTTAAGACACGCGCCTTAGACGACGAATGGCTGAGCTTCATGGAAGAATACACGGGGCTGCCTATCAACCTGAGCCTTACCCGGCAGGCCGCCTCAAGCACAGTGATGCTCTTAGCTTCTCTGGTAACATCGTTCATGCCGAACGTTACTTACCCATCTATAGTCCACTAACCCCCGTTTCACTAGGAATAGGCATAGAGCTCAATCGCACTAGCTATTTAACTAGCTTGACCACCTTTCGCTATGTTCTGTTGTGGACGGCTGTCCTAATGATTCTGGTCATTGCCGTGGTACTACTGCTGCTTGAGAAAATTGTACTTAAGCCGTTGCGCTTACTTACCCAATTTACTCAACAGCTGGATATACACGAGACGGATGTACATAAGCTCACCAGACGAAGCGACGAAATAGGGTTGCTGTCACGAGCGTTTCAGGAACAGTTTACCTGCCAGCAACAGCTCAATGATGAACTTCTGAAGATGTCCACGCATGACGCGCTGACAGGGCTGCCCAACCGGCGGCTCTTTGACCAGCAACTTGAAACTGCCTTCAGCGACACCAGTACCGATTCAGACTCAGTTGCCGTGATGATGCTGGATATTGATCACTTCAAACTCTACAACGACCATTATGGGCATCCCGAAGGGGACGTCTGCTTGCAACGTATTGCCGACGCCATGTACAGTCTCGCCCGAACGAGAGACTTTTTCATTGCCCGAACCGGCGGAGAAGAGTTCTGCGCCCTGCTTCCCCACATCTCGCCCGATAAGGCAAGAGGCATTGGGGAACAGCTTTTGGCGGCGATCGATGGCTTACAGATTCCTCATTCAACCTCACCCGTTAAACCGTTCGTCACGATAAGTGTCGGTATTGCCATGCAAAAAGACGCTAAATACCAGTCACCCAGTGCGGTGGTCAGCTGCGCCGACCAGGCGCTCTATCTGGCCAAGGAAGCGGGCCGACACCAGGTGGCATTCTTCAGCCCCCAGCTAGCCAGTGGGCTGACGCCTGAACACAATGCTCCGCAATGAATGAGCTCTTTGTGATCTTGGTCAGCACCGCGCTGGTCAACAATTTTGTGCTGGTGCAGTTTCTTGGTTTATGTCCGTTCATGGGTGTTTCCAATAAACTTGAATCGGCGATGGGTATGTCATTGGCCACCACCTTTGTACTGACCCTGGCCTCCGCCGCCAGTTTCGTGGTCTACCATGGACTGCTGGTGCCCCTGGACGTTACCTATTTGCGCACCATCAGCTTTATCGTGGTGATTGCCGCCGTGGTCCAGTTCACCGATATCATGGTGCGCCAGCTAAGTCCCTTGCTGCATCGTGTACTGGGTATTTTTTTACCCTTGATCACCACCAACTGCGCGGTACTTGGCGTTGCCCTACTGTCACTTAATCGCGATCTGAGTTTTATTGCCACCACCCTTTACGGCCTGGGCGCCGCGGTTGGGTTTTCCCTGGTACTGGTACTTTTTGCCGCCATGCGCGAACGCCTCGCCGCGGCGGATACGCCCCGGCCTTTCAAAGGTGCCGCCATTGCCATGATCACGGCCAGCTTGATGTCACTTGCCTTCATGGGCTTTTCTGGCCTGGTCCAAGGATAGGTGCGTCGATGAGTGATGCCTTTTCGATCATCAGCCTGCTCAGCGCCATTGCGGTGCTCACCGCGCTAGGCGTGGGGTTTGGTGCCCTGCTGGGCGCCGTTAGCGGGCGTTTCAAGGGAGATGAATCCAGCCTGGTCGAGCAGATTGATACTCTGCTGCCACAGACGCAGTGCGGGCAATGTGGCTATCCTGGCTGCCGCCCCTATGCCGAAGCCATCAACCAGGGTGATGCCATCAACAAGTGCCCGCCCGGCGGCGAAGCCACCATTACCGCCCTAGCCGACCTGTTGGGCCGCACGCCTGAACCGCTGGATGGTGAAGCCCCGAGTGAGGATTTGGTGGCGTTCATCCGCGAGGATGAGTGCATTGGCTGTACCAAATGTATCCAGGCGTGTCCGGTGGACGCGATCATTGGCGCCGCCAAACAGATGCACACCGTTATCGAAGATGAGTGCACAGGCTGCGATTTATGCCTTGACCCCTGCCCGGTCGATTGCATTGATATGCTGCCGCGGAGTAAGCCGTTGGACCAATGGCGACCCATCACCTATCCACCCCAGGTGATTGCCAGTGACCGCCGCTCGTCAATGGAGATGCCTCATGGCACGCACCTTTGAGTTTCATGGCGGCGTCTATCCGCCCGAACGCAAACAGCGCTCCCAAGGGCCGGTGCGTCATGCAAGGTTGCCCGATCAAGTCGTGCTGCATTTGGACCAGCATGCCGGTCGCCCTGCCCTGGCGACCGTCGCCGTGGGTGATAGCGTCAGGGTTGGCACGCCGATCGCCAGGGGCGACGGCATGATTTCAGCCACTTTGCATGCCAGCATCAGCGGCCAGGTCACCCAGGTGGATCGCCATACCATCACCATCGACGGTGACGGCGTTGATACCTGGCAACGCTTGACGCCGCTTGAATGGCGTACCGAAAGCGCTGATCAACTGCTTAGGCGCCTGGAACAAAGCGGCGTGGTAGGGCTCGGCGGCGCGGGTTTTCCTGCTCATATCAAGGCCCGAATCGGCGAGCGCCAGCGCATCGATACCCTGGTGGTCAACGCCGCCGAATGTGAACCCTATATCACCGTGGATGACCTTACGCTGCAGCAGTACACTTCGGATGTGCTGGAAGGTGCCCAGTTCATCGCCTCGCTTTGTGGCGCCAAGCAGATCGTTGTCGGCATTGAAGATAACAAGCCCGAGGCGATAAGCGCCCTGCGTCAAGCGAAGGCAGAAAGCCAACCGCTCAGTGTGACCGTCAGCGTAATCGCCACCCGTTACCCCAGCGGAGGCGAGCGCCAGTTGATTAAATCGCTACTCAACCGCGACGTGCCCGACCAGGGGTTACCCGCTGACGTGGGCGTGCTCTGCCAAAATCCCGGCACGCTCCTGGCAGCCCTGCGCTCGGTTCGCGATGGCGAACCGCTGGTTGAACGACTGGTGACACTGACCGGTGAGGCCATCGCCGACCCGGGTAATCGCTGGGTACGGATCGGTACGCCGATGGCCGCCCTGCTCGACGAGGCCGGCCTGAATCGGGCAGAACTTCATCAACTGATCGAGGGCGGCCCCATGATGGGTACGCCGCTTGACGACCTTGAAGGCATGGTGACCAAAACCACCAACTGCTTGATTGCTGCCACGCGGCAAGAGCTCCCGCCTGCGCCGCCCGAATCGCCCTGCATTCGTTGCGGCGCGTGTGAAGAGGTCTGCCCGGCCAACTTATTACCCCAGCAGTTGCATTGGTATGCGCGCGCTCAGGACGATACCAAGCTGGCTCACTACCGGCTGTTCGATTGCATAGAGTGCAATGCCTGTAGCTACGTTTGCCCGAGCCATATTCCCCTGGTTGCCGACTATCGTCAGGCTAAAACCCGGCTTCGCCAACAGCAACTGGAAACCGCCAAGGCTGAGCATGCCAAGCATCGCTTTGAATGGCGGCAGGCGCGGCTCGCCCGCGAGGAAGCAGAAAAGCAGGCGCGTCGGCAGGCACGACTTGCCAGGCAGTCGACTCAGCAATCCGATTCTCAGGGCGCTTCTCCTCAAGCCGACCTGCGAAGTTTACGCATCGCGCAAACCGCCGCCAAAGCCGCGGTCAGGAAAGCCGAGAAGAACCTCGCGCGGGCTGCCCAGCAAGACCCTGAACAGCCCAACGACGACCTCGAAATTCAGTTGGCCACCGCCCAGGAAAATCTGCAGGCAGCCGAGGCACGCCTCGCCGAGGCTCGTGAAGCAGGCGAACCCCAAGAGACTTCATAAGTATGCTGCACGCGTCCCAGGTAGACGACCGACCCCGCTTGACGAAAATGCCCAGCACCGGGGGTATCATGCGCTGGGTGATCATTGCCACACTGCCTGGCCTTGCCACCATGACGTTTTTTTTCGGCCTGGGCGTGGTCAGCAACGTCGTCCTCGCCGCCGCTTTCGGGCTGGGGCTGGAGGCCCTTGTCCTGCGGCTGCGTCACCGCAATTTGCGGCCGCTCAATGATGCCAGCGCGCTACTCACTGGCGTATTGCTCGGCGCGTCGTTACCCCCTGCCAGTCCCTGGTGGTTGATCGGCATCGGCATGGTCGCGGCCATCGTGGTCGCCAAGCACCTTTATGGCGGGCTGGGAAACAACCCTTTCAATCCCGCCATGGTGGGCTATGCCCTGTTACTGGTGTCGTTTCCCACCTACATGACCCTGTGGCCGACGCCCCAGCCGCTATGGCCCGATACGCTTGTCAGCCAAATCATGGGCAGTACCTCGCTTGAGCAGATTGACAGTTTAAGCGGCGCAACACCGCTGGACGCGTTCAAACATAAAGCCGAGGAGGTATCCGCCAGCCAATTCTGGGCTAACCCGCCGCTACCCCGAGCCACCCTCACTGCGTGGGAGTGGATTTCGGCGGCCTGGGCAGTGGGGGGCGCAATGCTGCTTGCCAAACGCCTGATCAGCTGGCATATCCCCGTCGCCATGCTTGGCAGCATGACAGCCGCCGCCGCGTTGCTGTACTTATTCAACCCCGATGAAGCCGCCTCACTCTGGCTACACCTGTTCACCGGCGCGACACTATTTGGCGCATTTTTCATTGCCACCGACCCTGTGTCCGCGGCCACCAGCCAGCGCGGCAAACTGATCTACGGCGCTGGGATCGGCCTGCTTGTCATCGTGATTCGTACCTGGGGCGGCTACCCCGATGCGGTCGCCTTTGCCGTGCTACTCATGAACCTGTGCGTACCGCTGTTGGATATTTACACGGTGCCCGCCACGACGGAATCGCAAGCCGCTACTGGCAGGGCACAACCATGAGCACCCTCAACGCCATGCAGCGCGGTGCACTGACGTTAGGCCTGTTTGCCTTGATCACGGCGGGCAGTGTCGCCTCGCTGAGGGCATTGACTGCCGAGCGTATCGACGCGCACCAGCAAGCCTATCAGCAACGCCAGCGCCAGGCCGTTCTGCCCGAAGCCCTTACCCATCGGGCGACGGTATCCTCCGTTTCGTTGCCCGATGCTGAAAAACTCGGCTACCCCGGCGGTGTGACCGGCTGGCAAGTGGAAAACGATCAGCAACGCGCTGTCGTGTTACCGGTGGTCACCCGACGCGGCTATAACGGCGACATCCACCTGCTCGTGGGGCTTGATGAGCAACAGCGAATCAGTGGGGTTCGCGTCACCCGGCATCAGGAAACCCCAGGCCTGGGCGACGACATCGAGCGCCGCCGTAGCGATTGGATCACTGACTTCGATGGCTTACGCTTGGATTCGCTAGCCACCGAAGACTGGGCAGTACAAAAAGATGGCGGTCATTTTGATGCCTTTACTGGCGCCACCATTACCCCCCGAGCTGTGGTCGATGCTGTACACAGTGCCCTACAATATGCGGCCAACCATGCACTATTTGACAATACACCCAAGCGGCAAGCAGAGGAGCCAAAGCGATGAGCCAACTTGGCCAGCTTTCGCGTGAAGGACTGTGGTCAAACAACCCGGCGCTGGTTCAACTGCTGGGGCTATGCCCGTTATTGGCTGTCAGTGCGAGCGTGGTCAATGCATTGGGGCTGGCCATGGCCACGCTGGTCGTCATGGTCGGCGCCAGCACGACCGTATCGCTGATTCGTCACCAGGTCCCCAGCGCCGTCCGCCTGCCTGCCTTTGTGATGATTATTGCCGCCTTTGTCACCTGCGCTGAGCTCCTCATGGCCGCCTACGCCTACCCGCTTTATCAGGTGCTGGGGATTTTTATTCCGCTGATTGTGACCAACTGCGCCATTCTGGGCCGTGCCGAGGCGTTTGCCTCGCGCCAGCCAGTGTTACCTGCCGCCATTGATGGTTTGATGATGGGGCTCGGCTTTGGCGCTGTACTGGTGGTGTTAGGCGCATTACGCGAACTGCTGGGCCAGGGGACGCTGTTCCGGGAAATGGCGCTATTGTTCGGGCCGATGGCCGATGGCTGGCGATTGACATTGATCGACGACTATCAGTTTCTGTTTTTTGTACTTCCTCCCGGCGCGTTTTTCGTCGCGGGGCTGCTGATCGCGCTGAAAAACAGCATTGACCAACGCCGTGAGGCATCGTCACAACCCAAGACCATCACCCCCCGTGAACAGCGCCGTGTCCGCGTCACGGGGACGATTAAATAACCCAGAGACTGACCATGAATGCCCAAAAGCGTCATGAAATTTTCGCCCGGCTGCAGGCAGAAAACCCTCACCCCACAACTGAGCTCAATTGGCATACGCCTTTCGAGTTGCTCGCCGCGGTGCTGCTCTCCGCCCAGGCCACCGATGTAGGCGTCAACAAGGCAACCGCCAGCCTGTTCCCTGTCGCTAACACGCCCCAGGACATTATCGACCTGGGTATCGATGGCCTGAAAACCCATATCAAGACCATCGGCTTGTACAACACCAAGGCCGAAAACCTGATGAAAACCTGCCATCAACTGGTCGAACAGCACAATGGGGAAGTGCCTCAAACCCGTCCTGCGCTTGAGGCCTTGCCCGGCGTGGGACGCAAGACGGCTAACGTCATTTTGAATACGGCCTTCGGCCAACCGACCATGGCGGTGGATACGCACATTTTCCGGGTTGCCAATCGAACGGGCATTGCCAAGGGTAAAAACGTCGTCGAGGTAGAGCAAAAACTGTTGCGCCACGTGCCCAAGGATTTTCTGCAGGATGCTCACCACTGGCTGATCCTGCACGGCCGTTATACGTGCGTTGCCCGCAAGCCGCGATGCGGCAGCTGCATCATTGAAGATCTATGCGACTATAAAGAAAAAACCGAGATTGCTTGATCACTCAAATGCATCTTCCTCCAGCAGGGACGAATAGGCCGCCTGCCATGCTGGCCACTCCCATTGAGCCGTATTCAATGGCTCCGGTTGGTCTGTCGGCGTTGTAAGCCAGCGGTACAACTGATCGTAAAGCCCACCTCGGGTGCCATCGTAACGATACGCCTTGGGGTAAAGTGCCGGGAAGCAAAGACGGTCTGGCACTAACGGTCGTGCGCCACGCTGGGCCGCCTCCATGATCGCCAACCCTTGAAACTCGTGCCACGTCGTTGACACCACGATACCGGCTTTATCCAACTCGGCCTGATAATGCCCTTCCGGCAGCGGCCCCCAGGCGGTGATATGTGACGCAAGTCGTTGCTCCGCCTCGGCAAAAATCGGCGGGACATGACGAAAGCGTTGCCCCACCACTGCAAGCTCGAAGGCCACACCCTGGCCGCTCAGTTCAAAAAGCACCTCGAAAAAGTCCTCAGGGTTCTTGTCGTACTCCCAGCGGTGGTTCCATAGAATTCGCCGGGGATGGCGCTGGCCGTGGTACCCGCCATCAAGGGGCATGATCGGGACAGGCAGTATTCTGGCGCGTTGTCGCAGCGCCTCAAGAGGTTTTACCGCCGGTACATTCTCGGGCATCCTTTTTAAAAAGGCGCGCGCGCCATCGACAAAGGAGTCGCGGTTATAGGCGGTATTAAAAATCACCGTATCGGCCGCCAGAGCGGAATACAGATTGACCATTCTGCCTTCCACCGAGGAGTGCTGCGCTTCCGACACAGGGTAGGCAAACTGGTTCTCATGAAAATAGATGATCTTGTGCGCCTGGCCCAGCGAAGGGAACAAGCCGATTAACGTCGCCAGGTCCACCATCGAGGTTACCAGCACCACATCATAGGACTGACTCAGCGTTCCCCGCTCTTTAAGCAGCCATGTTAATGGGTTACCACGGACACGCCAGCGAAAATGCCGCGCTGGCAAGCGCAGTTGCGTCCACTCGACAGTCTCGACGTGACGAATCACGCTGTCGGCCCAGTAGCGATGGCTCACGGCATCATAGGCGGATAGCAATAAAACCCGCTTCCGGCGATTCAAGGGAGCGTTCATTAGGGTCTCGTTGGGTAGCGTTAATACAATTGTGTAATACCCAGGCGTTGCTTGTCATCACAGCCGCAGGCTACCTATTGAAAATCCACAGCCATCGCTTTGTTACCAAGGTCGTCTTGGCGCAGCCAGCTCGCCTACCTACACTCAGGCTAATAACCGGGCAACTCGGTCCGCCCCAACACCTTTAATCCATGGAGAGCACAATGGCCAGAGTGCTTGTGGTCGATGACGAACCCAACATCTTAATCTCGCTTGAGTTTCTTATGCAGCAAGGAGGCTTCGAGGTCATGACGGCAGAAGACGGCGAGCAAGCACTTGTGCATGTGCAACAAAGCAAGCCGGATCTAATCTTGCTGGACATCAGCTTACCGGGTATCAGTGGGTTCGATGTACTGGAGCAGTTACGCCAAGCCCCCGACACTGCAACACTCCCCATCATTATGTTGACCGCCCATGGCCGCGAGGTGGAGCGGGAAAAAGGCATGGCACTGGGAGCTGATGATTACATTACCAAGCCTTTCTCTACCCAGGCACTGGTCGAAAAAGTCAACGCACTGCTGACAGGAAACAACCCATGACAAGAGGTGGGCTGCCCAAACGCCAGCGATTGATTGGCCTGTGGCTTCTGCTTAGCGGCATCAGCCTGCTGGGCGGGGCTGTCTTTGCTGCGTGGCTGGATGCCCAATTGGCGCCAAGTGGGGCGACGCGAGTCGCCTTGTGGCTGGGCAGTTTCTCTGGCGGCGCCACG
The DNA here is from genome assembly GCF_015767635.1 of Halomonas sp. A40-4. Classification (GTDB taxonomy): domain Bacteria; phylum Pseudomonadota; class Gammaproteobacteria; order Pseudomonadales; family Halomonadaceae; genus Vreelandella; species Vreelandella janggokensis. Next base: position 2,072,052 of record NZ_CP065230.1, read on the forward strand.
ATTTTCCTGGCGGGGTTGCTGCTTGAACGCATGCTGTTCACCCCCTTGCGCCACCTGCAGGTCCAATTGGCACGCCTGGTGGCCAACCCCGATGCACGCGATGAATACCCGCCCGAAGGCTGGCTAAAAGGCTTGGGGCCAGACCTTAAGCGGGTCCGCGAGAGCTGGCGTGAAGACCGCAGTCGCCTGGCCACGGCGCATACCGAAGGCGCGCGCAGCGCCGCCAAAATTCGCCAGGAGCTTGAAACCCTGTTGCAGGTGCTCGAAACACCTCTCCTGCTATGTGACCATCATCGTCGTGTGATGCTGTTCAATCAGGCAGCCGAAGACTTTTTCGCCGATAATACCGGCCTCGGCCTGGGCAAACGCCTGGAAGCGCTACTGCCGGTAGCGAGCTTGCAGCAGGCGATCAGCCAGCTACCCAACGATGGCGCCCCCCGTGAGCTGCTTTCTCCTTGTGACAACCGCTGGCTAAAGGTCATTTTACGCCGCGTCCCGGGTAGCGATGGCGAAACGCTGTTGACGTTCAGTGACGCGACCGCCTCCTGGTCGAACGAAATGGGGGTAAGAGCGGAGCTTGCTGACATGTTGACGCCCCTTCGCCAGCATACCGCGAGCCTGACCAGTGCCGCGGACGCGCTGATCCAGCTTCGTCATCAAGGCGACCTGGAAACCTCATCGCTACGCCAGCGTCTTGAACGCGTCATCCAGGAGGAAGGCGCCACACTTGGCGACAACGTTGCCCAAATCGGCCAGCTACTGGATGCCATGCAGCATCAGGGCGAACGCCTGACCCCCATGTGGTCAAACGACTTCTGGCAAGCCCTGGACGAACGCCTTGACCCCGAGCACCGCCTGATTACCCCCGTCGGCATGCCTGCCTGGTTCAAGGGCGACGCGCCGGCTCTGATTGCGCTGTTTGATTCGCTGGTCAAGCATCTCAATGCGCACCTGCCCGACAGCGGCTTTGAAGGCGAGATGTGCCTGGGTAATAAGCGTGTCTATCTAGACCTTATCTGGCAGGGCAAGGCGTTACCCGAGCATGAGCTGGCCGAGTGGCGGCAACAACCGCTGCCTTCTCTGCCGCTGAGCCCCATCGTTTCCGACGTACTGCGCCAGCATGCCAGCGATATCTGGAGCCTGACCGACGATGATGGCGTTCATGCCCGCCTGCGCCTTCCACTACCCGCCATGGACCGTGTAGGCGCCCCACGAGAAACCGCCCCGCCGCGCCCCGAATTCCATGACTTTGGGATTGCCGACCTGCCACCGCCGGATGAAGCTCTCGCCAGCCGCTCGCTGCGCAGCCTGGACGTGGTGGCATTTGATACCGAAACCACCGGGCTTGAACTGCGCCGAGGGGATACCGTGATCAGCCTTGGGGCCTGCCGCGTGGTTAACGCACGCCTGCTGGCAAGCGACGTCTTCGATCAAAAAGTGGATCCCAAGCGGCCTATTCCGCTGGCCAGTACCGCCATTCACGGCCTTACCGATGCCGATGTGGCCGGCGCGCCCCCCCTGGATATTGTGCTTAGCCGTTTTCGCGACTATGCCGGTGAAGCGGTACTGCTGGCCCATAATGCCGCTTTTGACTTACTCGCCATCAGTCATCAAGGGGTGACCTTTGATCTCCCCGTGATCGACACCCTCCTCATCTCGCGCGCACTGGACGAAGCGCTGGATGGACACGACCTGGATAGCCTCGCCGAGCGCTACGACCTGGCCTTCCCGCCCGGCACACGTCACACGGCGTTGGGTGATGCGCGCGTCACCGCCGAACTCTGGCTTGCCCTGCTACCACGCCTGGAAGCCCGAGGCATCAATACTCTGGAGCAACTACTTGCCCTCCAGGCCAATGCCTTCGACCGAGAGGATGCCAGCGCCTCATGACACCTTCAGGCCCTCAATCACGCAAAACAGAACGCCTGGTCGCTCTAGTTGCCATTGCCTTGGTGCTGTTTTGCCCGCCGCTGATCATTGTGGTTGACCGCCTTCCCTCACCCCACATTGGCTGGCTATCCCTGTATCTATTTAGCGCCTGGGCAATCATCATCGGCCTGGCGGCATGGCTGATGGAACACCGTGCAGGCCGCTGACCATGCGCACTGACCCTATTATTCTGGGCACCGCCTTTGGTTATCTGGCCCTGCTGTTCGTGGTCGCTGCCTGGGGAGATCGTCGCGCAGAACAGGGCCGGTCACTGATCGGCTCCCCCACGGTTTATGCGCTTTCCATCGCCGTTTACTGCACTGCCTGGACCTTCTACGGCAGCGTGGGGCGTGCCGCCGAGCATGGGCCCAGTTTTTTGCTCATTTATCTGGGGCCCACGCTTGCAATGCTGCTGTCGCCCTTTATCATCCGCAAAATGGTGCGCATCGCCGCTCGCCAGCGCATCACATCGATTGCCGACTTTATCAGTGCCCGCTACGGCAAAAGCAGCAGCCTCGGCGCCCTCGTCGCCTTGATGGCCCTGATCAGCATCACGCCCTACATCGCCTTGCAGTTAAAAGCGATCACCGTCAGCCATGCGGTGCTGATCAACTACCCCGCAGCGGCCGACACCACCCTTGTCGATGAACACTTCTGGATGGATAAGTCGCTCTGGGTCGCTCTGGTTCTGGCCGTTTTCATCATCCTGTTTGGTACCCGCCACCTGGATGCCAGCGAACGCCATGAGGGCATGGTGGCAGCCATTGCGCTGGAGTCGATCGTCAAGCTGGTGGCGTTCATGGCCGTCGGCGTGTTCGTCGTCTTTGTCATGTTTGAAGGGCCTGGCGCGCTGTTTGACCAGGTGGCCGCAACGCCCGGCCTGGCCGGCAGCATGCGCCTGGATAGTGTGCCTGGCGGCGCGACCGGCTGGGTAGGCATGCTGGTACTGGCTTTTCTGGCCTTTTTAACCCTACCGCGCCAGTTTCAGGTCCTGGTTGTCGAGAATGTCGATGAGCAGCATCTCACCCGGGCAAGCTGGCTGTTCCCGCTGTATATGCTGCTGATCAATCTGTTCGTGATTCCCATTGCGTTGGCGGGACTGCTCCTGGGCGTGAGCGCTGGCGACCCCGACAGCTTTGTGTTGACGCTGCCACTTTCCGCCGGGCTGGAAGGGCTGCCCTTGCTGGTATTTATAGGCGGTCTCTCGGCCGCCACCGGCATGGTCATCGTCGAGACGATTGCGCTTTCCACCATGGTCAGCAACCAGTTGGTCATGCCGCTGCTGTTGCGCTCGCGGCGGCTGCACCTGAGCACCAAGGGCGAGCTTGCTGGCTGGCTGCTCGGCATCCGCCGGGTGGCCATTGTGCTGATTCTTCTTCTCGGCTACCTCTACCATGCGCTGATTGGCGACTCCTATAGCCTGGTCACTATTGGATTGGTGTCCTTTGCCGGCGCGGCTCAGTTCGCCCCGGCGCTGCTCATCGGCCTTTATTGGCGTGGTGCCACTCGCCAGGGCGCCGCTGCAGGATTAATCGCGGGTTTCGTGGTCTGGTGTTATACGCTGCTGCTGCCAGGCTTTGCCCAGTCCGGCTGGTTGGATGCCGGATTGCTTACCGAGGGTCCCTGGGGAATCGCCTGGCTGATCCCCTATGGGTTATTCGGTCTCGAAGACTGGGATATTTATACCCATTCGCTACTCTGGAGCATGCTGGCCAACGTCGGGCTATTGGTGGGTGTTTCGTTATTTACCCGCCCCACACCACTTGAACAGACCCAGGCAGCACTGTTCACCGAAGCGATGCACCCCAACCTGCAAACCGCCCCACTCTGGCGAGGGCAAACGACGCAAGGGGCGCTTAGCGAGTTGCTCATTCGCTACCTAGGCAACCAGGCAACGCGGCGCGTCTTCCGTCAGAACCGCGCCGACAATGCCTTCGCAGCAGATGAGCCCGCCAACGCCGAGCTGATTACCCGCGCCGAGCAGGCCCTTGCCGGGTCGCTGGGCAGCGCCTCTGCCCGGGTTCTGATCAACTCGGTGGTACGCGGCGAAGCGCTGGATATCGAGTCGATTCTGAGCATTCTGGATACCACCTCGCAAACCCTTGAGTACAACCGCCGCCTGGAGCAAAAGTCCCAAGAGTTGGCGCAAATCGGCGAAGAATTACGCGCTGCAAATGAACGGCTGCGCGAGCTGGACCGATTGAAGGATGAGTTTGTCGCCATGGTCAGCCATGAACTGCGCACACCGCTCACCTCGATCCGCGCCTTTGCGGAGATTCTGCGTGATAACAGCGAGCTACCCGACGAAAAGCGCCAGCACTTTCTGGGCGTCATCGTTCATGAAAGCCAGCGACTATCCCGCCTGATAGAAGAGATTCTGGATCTTGCCAGATTGGAGAGCGGCCGCTTAACGCTTAACCCGGTGCCTCTTGACCTGGCTGCGCTGGCGCGGCGCAGTGTGGATACCATTGCACACCTGCATCAAGAACGCGGGATCAAGCTTGAGATGAGTCTTGAGGCCGACCCGGCCATGGTGATCGGCGATCAGGACCGCCTGGAACAGGTAATCATCAATCTGCTCGATAACGCGGGCAAGTTTGCTGATCGCCATCAGCCCATGGTGCGCCTGAGCCTATACCGTCACCGCCATCATTTCCGCTTAAGCGTGGAAGATAACGGCGCGGGAATTAGCGTTGATGAGCGCGAGCGGGTATTTGAAAAATTCCATCAGATACAGCAGGACGGCGATATCCCCCACGGCCGCCCCAAGGGAAGCGGGCTCGGGCTACCCATCAGCCGGGGCATTATTGCCCATCTGGGTGGACGCCTCTGGGTTGAAGATGCCAGAACTCTGGGCGGTGCATGCCTGACACTGGAGCTGCCGCCCGCCCCTGATCACCCTACGACGACAGAATCATCGGCATCGCCGTCATCGCCATAATCCCACCGCTTGCTAGGCCGCTCTCACCTGCTTTACAAACGCCTTGATCTGCTGGAGGTCGAACTTTAACAGCAGTTGCTCATCTTCGCGCAGACGGTGCACATCAATCCACCCGTCAGCAACATGGCCGCCCGCCTTGTTGTATCGCTGCTGATCCAGTAATCGCTGCTGTAAGCGCTCAAAGGCTGCCAGGAGCATGTCTGATTGCGACGCTGTCAGCACCTCTGCGGCATGGCTGAGCGCAACCAGCCGTTCCCGAGTGCCTATTTCATGGCGTTGGTGGCGAACACAAAGCAAGCGCACGGCACTGATCAGCGGCATTAACCCCTGCTGTTTCAGGTTGACAGCCTGCTCGTGGGGTGCCGCAAGACCGGGGCTTGAGGCGATCCGCCCGAAGCGATCCACCGCCACCGGCAGCTCGTCAAGCAATGCGGCCATCTCGTGCATGAACAGGGAGGCCTTGGGCAACGTCGCCGCGATGCTTTCAGCCAGTTGTTCTGCCAGCGCGGGATTGCCCGCAACCGGTGAAAAATCAAGCAGAATATTAGTCTGCTGTACCCGTTTTACCCGCCGGTCGGCACTCCAGATTGACAGCTGCGCGCGCCATTCGCTCAACCGCTTGCGCCACATCGGCCAGCGCGCCATCACGTGGCCTCGGCACAGTGGTATACCTGCCTCGTCCAGGCGATTGGTAAACCGCTCGCCTAATGCTTGAAAGTAGCCGTCGATCTCGACGTGTCGATGGTCGGGATAGTCGTCAATAATCAGTGCGTTATCCTGGTCGGGACCCAGTAAACTCTCGTAGCGCGCTGCAGAGCCTAACAGCAGGACGCAGTAGTCGACTGGCGGTTCCCCCCAGCCTTGTGCGCGCATTTCGTCAAGCGATAGCGAAATCGCCTGGCGGTAAAGCATGGCGTTATGGTCACTGATCACCTCACTAATGCGCCAGGCTGGCAGATCGTAGTGAACCAGTGATTCAGCCAGGGACAGCTGCCACGCATGCGCATCGGCTAACGAGGTAAGCGGCGAAGAAAGATGGGTTGAAAGGTGGCTCAACGGCGCGGTGAGCGCCGATAGCTTGAGCGTCCCGTCATCAGTAAACAGGGAGCGCCAGGGTGAGGCTTGGTGGACAACCCGCATACGCCTCTCCTTAACGTTACAGCCGCCTCTCCGTCACCGGCCACCTTCGTGGCGTGGGTCGGGCTTGAACATGTCGTCGCCCACTTCATCAATGTAGCGCTGGGCTTTGGTGATCATTATGGCGTCGCAGGCATCTCGGCTGGGCAACATGTCCGAACGCTCAAAGCGGTGCTCAAGATCCTCGCCCTCGCCCTGAGGACGGCTGATCAAACCGCTCACCCGATACTGGCCACTCTGGTTATCGGGCTGAGAGGTGATCATGTAGCCTTTATATTCGACGGGGTCGGCCGACTGGGTTTTACCCGTGGCGCCTTCCTGACCGCCACCCAACAAACCTGAGAGTAATTTTTTTAACATTTTGACTCCTCGCGTCCGGCAGGCGGCAAGCCACACTTGCCGCCCAACCAGCCCGTTAGCTCTGTTGACGACCTTTACCAGCCGCAATCCGCAGACGCAGCGCGTTCAGCTTGATAAAGCCTTCAGCGTCTTTTTGATCGTAAGCACCGGCGTCGTCTTCAAAGGTGGCAATCGACTCATCAAACAGCGACTGCTCTGACTGACGGCCCACCACGATGGCATTGCCCTTGTAGAGCTTCATGCGCACAACACCCGAAACATTGTGCTGGGTTTCATCGATCGCCGCCTGAAGCATGCGACGCTCAGGGCTCCACCAGTAGCCGTTGTAGATGACTTCAGCGTACTTCGGCATCAACTGGTCTTTGAGATGGGCTTCTTCGCGGTCCAGGGTCAACGACTCGATCGCCCGATGGGCACGCAGCATGATGCTGCCCCCCGGGGTTTCGTAGCAGCCACGCGATTTCATGCCCACGTAGCGGTTTTCTACGATATCCAGACGGCCGATGCCGTTATCGCCACCCAGCTTATTGAGCTTTTCAAGCACTTCATGGGGTTTGAGGGCTTCACCATCAATCGCCACGATATCGCCTTTCTCGAACGTGAGTTCCACGTAAGTCGGCTGATCAGGCGCCGCTTCCGGCGAGACACTCCAGCGCCACATGTCTTCTTCGGCTTCCGCCCACGGATCTTCCAGAATGCCGCCTTCGTAAGAAATATGCAGCAGGTTGGCATCCATGGAATAAGGCGATTTTTTCTTTTTACTGGAAAAGTCGACGGGAATGTTGTGCTCTTCGCAGTACGCCATCAACTTTTCACGCGAAGTGAGATCCCACTCACGCCACGGTGCGATCACCTTCACACCAGGCTTAAGCGCATAACCGCCGAGTTCGAAGCGTACCTGGTCGTTGCCCTTGCCGGTCGCGCCATGGGAGATCGCATCGGCACCGGTCTCGTTGGCAATATCGATCAGGCGTTTGGCGATCAACGGGCGGGCGATGGAGGTACCCAGCAGATATTCGCCTTCATAGATGGTGTTGGCGCGAAACATTGGGTAGACAAAATCACGCACAAACTCTTCGCGCAGGTCTTCAATGTAGATTTCTTTGACGCCCAACGCCTCTGCCTTGGCGCGCGCTGGCTCAACCTCTTCGCCTTGACCGATGTCGGCGGTAAATGTCACCACCTCGCAGTTGTAGGTTTCTTGCAACCACTTAACGATAACGGATGTGTCCAGGCCGCCTGAGTATGCCAGCACAACCTTTTTGACATCGGACATTCTTGACTCCTTTTCTGAACAATTGCGCGCCAGACTCGCTAATCGCGGAATGGCTTACGTTGAAAAACACCAGTCACCAAGTATAGCGTTCTCAGTGCTCAGCGAATACCGCCAACGACGCCTTAAAAGGAAACTGCTAGAATCATCCACGAAAAGCGCTAACCGATTACTCGCAGACTAAGGAGAGCTGCATGAGCGAGGCGATTGCCCGCGAATTAATGGCCCAACGTTTTCGCAGTTACCTGCCCGTTGTCGTTGATTTAGAGACCGGCGGCTTCAATGCACAAGGCGACGCCTTGCTGGAAATTGCTGCCGTTACCCTGACAATGGACCCAGAAGGCAACCTTTTACCCGATGCCACTCATGCCTACCATATTCAGCCGTTTGAGGGGGCTAACGTTGAGCAGTCCGCGCTGGATTTCACCGGCATCAATCTGGATGACCCCTTACGTCAGCAGGTCGCGCTGAGTGAAGAAGAAGCCTTGGGCGAAATTTTTCGTCCTATTCGCAAATCGATTAAAGCCCACGGCTGTTCGCGGGCTATCCTGGTCGGCCATAACGCGGCATTCGACCATGGTTTTTTAAATGCGGCTGCCAACCGCTGCGGTGTCAAGCGCAACCCCTTTCACCCTTTTTCCAGCTTCGATACAGCGACCCTGGCGGGATTGGTCTATGGCCAGACCGTTCTGGCGCGCGCCTGCCAGGCAGCGGGTATCGAATTTGATAACAAAGCGGCTCACTCGGCACGCTACGATACCGAACGCACAGCAGAGCTGTTCTGCGCCATGGTCAACCGCTACAAGGATTTAGGCGGCTGGCAGTTGGCCCAACGCGAACAGGCTCTGGATAGCGGCGACTAGCCGTATGCAGGCCTTAGCGCTTTACGCTAAACTTCGCCCACTTATTACGCTTTCCGACTTTCAGGAGATGAGACGTTTCCATGGCTCAGTATAATGCCTTCTACGCCCAATCAGGCGGTGTCACCGCTGTGATCAATGCCAGCGCTTGCGGCGTCATCGAAGCTTGCCGACAAGCCCCCGACCAGATTGGCAAGGTCTATGCCGGTCATAACGGCATTATTGGAGCCCTGACGGAAGACCTCATCGATGTCACCCAGGAAAGCGACGACGCCATCGCGGCCTTGCGCCACACCCCGGGGGGTGCGTTTGGCTCTTGCCGCTACAAGCTTAAGGATATCGATACCCACCGCGCCCAATACGAGCGCCTGATCGAGGTCTTCAAGGCCCACGATATCCGCTATTTCTTTTATAATGGCGGGGGTGACAGCGCCGACACCTGCCTAAAGGTCTCACAGCTTTCCGAAAAGCTTGGCTATCCGCTGACCGCGATTCATGTACCCAAAACCGTCGATAACGACCTGCCGGTTACCGACAACAGCCCAGGGTTTGGCAGTGTGGCGAAGTACATCGCCACCTCAACTCTTGAGACGTCGTTGGATATCGCCTCAATGTGCGCCACATCGACCAAGGTGTTTGTACTTGAAGTGATGGGTCGCCACGCTGGCTGGATCGCGGCGGCAGGCGGGTTAGCCGGTGAAGGTGCTGGTGAGCCCCCCCATCTGATTGTATTCCCGGAAATTCCTTTCAACCGCAAAGCGGTCATGGAAAGGGTCGAGCAAAGCGTCAAGCAGAATGGCTACTGCGTTATCGTGGTGTCGGAAGGGGCACGCTACGAAGACGGCACCTTCCTGGCCGATGCGGGCAACACCGACGCTTTTGGCCACCGCCAACTGGGCGGCGTTGCCCCTACGCTGGCAGGCATGATCAAGCAGGATCTGGGGTACAAATACCACTGGGCCGTTGCGGATTACCTGCAGCGCGCTGCCCGTCACCTGGCGTCTAAAACCGATGTAGAACAGGCCTACGCGGTAGGTCGCGAAGCGGTATCACTGGCACTGGCGGGCAAGAACGCCATGATGCCAGCGATTCGCCGTATTTCTCAGTCACCTTATCAGTGGGATGTTATCTCTGCCCCGCTCTCCCAGGTGGCGAACCAGGAAAAGTTCATGCCCCGCGACTTCATCAGCGAGGAAGGCTTCGACATTACCGACACGTGTCGCGACTATCTTTCACCGCTGATTCAGGGCGAAGATTTTCCACCGTTTGAAAACGGCCTGCCGAAAGTGGCCAAGCTGAAACTGGCCAAGGTAGAACGCAAGCTGCCTGTTTTCACGCTTTAACCGTTCGCTGATACCTGTAGGTTGATACACAAAAAGCCCGGGAGTCTCCACGACGCCCGGGCTTTTTGTCAGCTCAACGGCAAAGAGCGAGCACTAACGCAACAGCCAGGACAACACAAGCAGCAAGAGCAGAATACCGGCAACACCCTGCCAGAAATGGCGTGGCTCTTTGCGTTCTTTCTCGCCCGGTGTCCGTTTACCCAATGGCAGCCGCAAGGCATGCAGAAACTCGGATAACCGCCTGAAACGCAGTGATCGTTGAGGGTCCAATGCGCGCCGCAAGGCCTCATCAAGCTCCGGCGATATTTCCGGATTAGTGGTGCGTGCATTGCGGTAGCTCAGCCCTTCCAGGTCGGTATGACTGCGCAGCCGGTTAGGCGTCAGGCTGTAAGGCAGTTCGCCCGTCAACAACCAATATACGGTCGACGCCAGCGAGTATTGGTCGCTGCGCCGCCCGACGCTGTCCCCGAGGGCATACTCGGGGGCCGTGTGCTCATTGAAGCCCACTTGCCTTAACAGCTCGCCTGAATGGCGATGGCCGTCAACCTCGCGCATGTGGCAGGCACTGAAGTCGGCCAGGACGACCTTCCCGTGCGGGTCGATCAGAATATTATCGGGATTGACTTGCTGATGCAGGATGTCGCGATGGTGCAATGCCTGAACCGCTTTGCCCAACTGATTGGCGATATCCAGCCGCTGGGACAGGTTTGCCTGGGGATGGCGCTCGGCCCACTGACGCAGGGTCTCGCCCTCAACATGCTGCATCAGATAGTAAAGGTAACGCCGCGGCCGTGACGGCTCAACAACCTTGACCACGAACGGCGAGTTGACCCGCTCTACCACCCACTGCTGGAGCAGAAAGTGCTCTAGATAGGCATTACGCAGCGAAAGCTCCGGGCTGGGCGCCTTCATGACCATTTCCCGCTCTGAGTAGACATCGCGCACACGGTATATGCGTGACTGGGCCGTACGCGACAACACCGCCAGCACCTCCAGGCCATCCAGTCTCGCCCCGGGGGCCAGTTCCGGCGGTATCGGCAATTCGCCATATAACTGACCGGGATGGTCGCTGCTTTCTTCAGGCAGTTCATCGATGCGTACCAACTGGAAACAGAACTGGTCACCCCCATAGCCGCGATCCTGAGCGCGTTGTTTCGCTTCATTGGCAAGGCGTTCACAGGCCGCATCTAGATCGCTGGCATCCTGGCGGATCAGTCGCACGTAGTCGGAAGGCAGCAAGGTGCCCCCAACGGCCTGGGTCGTAAACAGGAAAAGGTCGCCCTGCTTCATGGGCAGATGGGAGTAGTCAATATCCAGACTGCCATCCATACCCAGCGCCCGTGATGGATAGCGATACCCCCCAAGGTCCGTGACGTGGTCACGGGTCAGTTGTTCAAACTCGGCCCCTCTCAGGCGAAACACCAGGGTGTCACCCATATGGAACAGGTGGGCATCGCGTTCACGGAAGATCAAGGCCGACAGCGATGATACGAAGCTGCCATTCTGCACATGCTGGCTTTGACCATAACACCAGCTGTTGAGCGCTCTTAGTACACGCGTCGCCGAGGTTTTTACATCCCAGTGATCAGGTGTTGAAAAATAATCGGCTAAAAACCCCCTTACGCTTAAATCGCCTGCCTGTTTGGCCAGGGTATTGCGCGCCAGCGAGTCGCTAATGACCGCGCAACTCCCTTTAGCCTTGAGCAAAGGCGGCTCGGGGAAGCGTACCGACATGGAGCTGCGGTGCAGGCGCCGATCCGGGGCAACAAATGCCTGACCGTAACTGATCAGCAATTGGGCATGGGCCAAGTCATCCTCCTGAGCATACAGCATTGGCAACTGACATCACTGTCTAGGACTTCCTATGATACACACTGGAGATACTGAACGATGCTCGCCAAACGTCGTGACCTTATCAAGCTTGCCGTGCAGTCCGATCGCAGGATGGCAAACGCTTTGTCGTCGCAACACCTATGTCGCATTGGTAATCTTGCGGCCATGTTCGTATAATCCGGTGTTATTCATACAGCAACTTCGATTGCCTAGCCATTGTACGACCAAGGAATTAACGATGAACTTCGACAACATCCCCGCTGGTAAGGATCTGCCCAACGACTTGTATGTGGCGATTGAAATTCCTGCCAATCATGCGCCGATCAAATACGAGATCGATAAGGACATGGGGGCCCTGCTGGTCGACCGCTTTATGGCCACCCCCATGTTCTACCCGGCCAACTACGGTTTTATTCCCCACACCTTGGCCGACGATGGCGACCCGCTGGACGCACTTGTCGTCACTCCACATCCGGTGCAGCCCGGCAGTATCATTCGTGCACGCCCCGTCGGCATCCTGAACATGACTGATGAAGCCGGGGAAGACGCCAAGCTGGTATGTGTCCCGCACCCCAAGCTTAGCTCGCTCTATGACGACGTTCAGGAAGTCACCGACCTGCCCGAATTGCTGCGTCAGCAAATTGCCCACTTCTTCGAGAATTATAAAGATCTGGAAAAAGGCAAATGGGTTAAAGTCGAGTCCTGGGAAGGTGTCGATGCGGCACGCAAAGCCATTGAAAAATCGGCAGCGGCCTACCAAAAAGCCTAAGCGTACGTGATGAACGGGGCCACCTTCGGGTGGCCCTGTTTCGTTGACGGTCAGCATTCTCCCTGAAGCCCGTTGCCAGCGCGCCACGTTGCGTTATGCTAGCTGCTGATATGACGTTATCGACCAAGGACACATTTTGCACACGATTCGACGTTTAGGTCTGTTGCTTCTGCTCGGCACGCTACCATTATTTGCCCAGGCGCAGTGGTTCTCTTCAAGCGATCAGAACGACGACTTTCTACCCGTCCTGGAAGCCTTTCAACCCACCGCCTGGCATGACGGCGACACGCTCTTCGTGGGCGTCGAAGTCGCTGACGGGTATTACCTCTACCGGCACCAGTTTGCCGTGGAAAGCCTGACGAACAATGTTCGCCTGGGTATGGCCGAACTGCCCGAGGGTACCTTCACCAATGATGAGTTCATGGGTGACGTCTATATTTTCCGCGACCAAGTGGTCATGGAAGCGCCGTTGGAAAGTGACTTTTCAGGTCCGTTGGATGTCGACTTCACCTTCCAGGGCTGCGCCGATGCCGGGCTTTGTTACCCGCCGGAAACCATCGCACTGAAGGCTACCGAGAGCCAACCGCCACGCGCATATGCCGACTGGGAGACCGGAGCGAACGCCGACGAAACGCCTCCCGCATCGCCTACGGACGCGTCGAATAACGCCACCGATGCGGCAACGGCTGCCGACTCGACGGTGGCATTGAACCACAGCGCTGCAACCCTTGGCGCGCCACAAAGCGAGGACAGCCGCTTCAGCCAACTGATGACCGATGCCAGCCTGCCGCTGGCGCTAGGGCTTTTCTTCCTGGCCGGCATCGGACTGACATTCACACCCTGCGTATTGCCGATGGTGCCCATCCTGTCTTCGATCATCATCGGTCAACAGCCCTCACGTCCCCGTGCGTTCATGCTGTCGGCCAGCTATGTACTGGGTATGGCCATTACCTACGCTGGCGCGGGTGTGCTGATGGGCCTCTTTGGGGCCGGTCTCAACCTCCAGGCACAGCTCCAGTCCGCGCCGGTACTGATCTCCTTTGCCATTCTGTTCAGCGTGTTTGGCATGGCAATGCTTGGCGCCTTTGATTTACGCCTTTCACCACGCCTGGCGCAACGCGTCGATGCCTGGCAGACACGAGCACAACGCAGCGGCCCGGCTGGCCTGGCACTGGCAGGTGCACTCTCGGTCCTGGTGGTGTCTCCCTGTGTAACGGCACCCTTGGCCGGGGCACTGGTGATCATTTCCACCACCGGTGATGCGCTGACGGGAGGTGCCATGCTATTTGCACTGGGCATGGGGATGGGCGTGCCGCTATTGCTGGTCGGCACCTTCGGCGCCACTCTGCTGCCACGTTCCGGCGCATGGCTTAACGGGGTCAAAATGGCTTTTGGGCTATTGCTGTTCGGGGTGGCAATCTGGATGGTAGAACGCCTGATAGCACCGTCAATTGCCCTGCTGCTCTGGGCGGGGCTTGCCATTGGCACCGCCCTCACACTGGGCGCCTTGCAAACCCATACGCCATCGGGCTGGGCTAAAGCGCGTCAAACGCTGGGCCTTATCCTGCTGACCTGGGGCATCGCCCTTACCCTTGGCGCTGCCTTGGGCTCGCATAATCCGCTGCGCCCGCTAAACATCCAGACGACCAACAAAAGCGACGCTCAAGCACCATTGGCTTTTAAGCATTTGGACAGCTTGCCAGCACTCAACAGCGCCATCGACACAGCTGAGACAAAGGGCAAACCCGTCTTCGTTCATTTTACGGCTGACTGGTGCATCTCATGTCGCCAGTTGGAGCGCAAGGTCTATACTGACCCCGATGTCATTGAGCAACTTTCAGGCTTTGAGCGCATTGCCGTCGATGTCACCGATACCAATGAGCAAAGTCGGCAACTATTGAACCGCTACCAGCTTTTTGGCCCACCCAGCCTGCTCTTTTTCCAGAATGGTCAGGAGGTCCGTGCAGCGCGCATACAGGGCGATATCAACGCCGCCGACTTTGCCCAGCACCTGCGCGAATTGGCGCGCTGGGAAGAGAGTCGCCAGGCAGGCAACGGTTAGATATTGGGGCGTCCTGTCGCGAACGCCGTCAAACGACCGTTTAAGAATAGCCTTATGTGCCAGGCATGTGATAACTGGACATCGATAACGTTTTTCGGCACACTTCGCCACCATATTGATTGAACTTCTGCTTTTATAAGCAGTAAAAAAGGGTAACGTTCGTCATCATGCGGCGTTCTCTACATTTTATAATTTGGTTTACTGCGCTATTGACGCGTGATGAACACACCACTCTCAACGATAGTGATGGGGCTAGGTAATGGATATCCGTAAAGTCAAAAAACTGATTGAACTGCTTGAAGAATCCAATATTAGCGAGATTGAAATCCAGGAAGGCGAAGAGTCGGTTCGCATCAGTCGTCATCCCAATGGGGGCACCTGGCACCCGCAGTCAATGCCCCAGTACGCTCAGCCTGCCCCTCAACAGCAACCTGCTGCGCCTGCGGCTAACGCCGCAACGCCTGAAGAAGAGCCCGCTCCAGGCAACAGCTATCGCGGCGAAGCCATCAACTCGCCAATGGTCGGTACCTTCTATCGCAGCCCCGCGCCTGGCGCCAAATCCTTTGTTGAAGTCGGCGATACGGTCAAGCAAGGCGATACGGTGTGTATCGTGGAAGCCATGAAGATGATGAACCAAATTGAAGCCGACCGTGACGGCGTGGTGGAAGCCATTCTGGTAGAAGACGGTGAGCCGGTGGAATTCGATCAGCCAATGATCGTCATCGCTTAATCCTTCATTTCAATACGGGTGGACTCTCCCATGCTCGACAAGGTACTTATCGCCAACCGCGGCGAGATTGCCCTACGTATCCTCCGGGCCTGTAAAGAGCTAGGCATCAAGACCGTGGCGGTTCATTCCAAGGCGGACCGCGAACTCATGCACGTACGCCTAGCCGACGAGGCGGTATGTATCGGTCCGGCCTCCTCTGCTCAGTCCTATCTTAATATTCCGGCATTGATCAGCGCAGCGGAAGTGACCGATTCCAGCGCCATTCATCCCGGCTATGGCTTTTTATCCGAAAACGCCAACTTTGCCGAACAGGTAGAACGCTCAGGCTTTACGTTTATCGGCCCCCGCGCTGAAACCATTCGCCTGATGGGCGATAAAGTCAGCGCCATCGAGTCAATGAAAGCGGCTGGCGTCCCCACGGTTCCAGGCTCGGACGGCCCACTTGGCGATGATGATGAAACCAATCTTGCGACCGCGCGGCGCATCGGCTATCCGGTTATCATCAAGGCAGCAGCCGGTGGTGGCGGGCGCGGCATGCGCGTCGTGCATACTGAGGGCCACCTGCTTTCCGCGATTACCGTCACCCGCACCGAGGCCCACTCCTCGTTTGGCGATGGCACCGTCTACATGGAGAAGTTTCTCGAAAACCCCCGTCATGTGGAAGTTCAGGTACTCGCCGACGGCCAGGGCAATGCCATTCACCTCTTTGACCGTGACTGCTCGTTGCAGCGTCGCCACCAGAAAGTCCTCGAGGAAGCGCCAGCTCCCGGCATCGACCCTGACGCGCGTGCCAAGGTGCTGGAAGCGTGTCGCCAGGCATGCGTGGAAATCAACTACCGGGGCGCGGGTACCTTCGAGTTCCTCTACGAAGACGGCAACTTCTTCTTTATCGAGATGAACACTCGCGTCCAGGTCGAACACCCTGTCACCGAGATGGTGACCGGCGTGGATATTGTCAAGGAACAGCTGCGCATTGCCTCGGGCATGCCGCTGACGATCCGCCAGGAAGACGTTGTATTGAACGGCCACGCGTTCGAATGCCGCATCAACGCGGAAGACGCGCGCACCTTCATGCCGTCACCCGGTAAGGTAACGCTTTACCACGCACCAGGTGGCCTTGGCGTGCGTATGGACTCGCACATGTATACCGGCTATACCGTCCCGCCCCATTACGACTCGCTGATCGGCAAGCTGATCACCTGGGGAGAGGACCGGGAAATTGCCCTCACCCGCATGCGCAACGCACTGGATGAGCTATTGGTTGAAGGCATCAAAACCAACATTGATCTGCAAAAAGACCTGGTGCGCGATAGCTACTTCCGCCAGGGTGGCGTCAATATTCACTATCTAGAAAAGAAACTCAGCAGCTAACACACGCTGAGATCGATCATCACGGGATGACCATCGTCATCCCGCTTTTTTTGCTGCTGCGGAGACCCGGAATGCCCTGGCTTCAACTCAAAGCGCACGTCCCGCCCGAGCAGGCAGAACTGCTGGAAGAATTACTCCTTGAAGAAGGCGCGACGGCAATTGGGCTTCAAGACGCCCAGGATGACCCGGTATTCGAACCCGAACGCGGCACAACGCCTCTATGGCAGGACACTGTCGTCACCGGGCTATACGATGACCTCGAGGGCATTGACGCCATGCTTGCGCGCATCGAAGCCGCCTGGTCGGAACAGGTACCGGACGAACCCTGCCCGGCCATTGACTATGAGCTACTCGCAGACCGCGATTGGGAACGCGAGTGGATGGAAGACTTTACGCCACTGCGTATGGGAGAAAGGCTCTGGATTGTGCCAAGCTGGCACGAACCACCCGAGTCCGATGCCGTCAACCTGGTCCTTGACCCGGGCCTGGCGTTTGGTACGGGTACCCACCCGACCACGGCGTTGTGCCTTGAATGGCTTGATAGCCTGGCAGTCAAGGGGCAACTCGCTGACCAGTCTGTGCTGGACATTGGCTGTGGTTCGGGCATTTTGGCCATTGCCGCATTAAAGCTCGGCGCGGCCCATGCCGATGGTACCGATATTGACCCCCAGGCACTGCAGGCCAGTCGTGACAACGCCGAGCGTAATCATATCGACGAAACAGCACTGGCACTCTGCTTTCCTGAGCAACTCGTCAAAAGCCGCTACCCGATTGTCACCGCCAATATTTTGGCGGGTCCGCTGATCGAAATGGCATCAACGGTTGCTGGCCACGTTGCCCCTGGCGGTCACATTGCCCTTTCGGGCATTTTGGCCAACCAGGCCGATGATGTCATGCAGGCCTATCAGCAACAGGGGCTCAGCATGGATGCGCCTGTCATGCGGGAAGGCTGGGTACGCCTTACCGGACATCGCCTCATTTAATCTGTCGCTGACACTCAGGCCGCCTTCACCCCGCCGTCGAGTAAGCGTATCATACGCGTCCTCGGGCGGCCTGACGGTCGTTAACCGCAACATCAAAGCGCCAACTGCCATGACCCTAGCAACACCACCACTCAAGATCGGCCCACACGCCCTGCCGAACCGGGTCATATTAGCGCCCATGGCGGGGGTGACCGATCGTCCTTTCCGCCAGCTGTGTCGTCGGCTCGGGGCAGGCTGGGTAGTTGGCGAGATGGTCACTGCCGATCCCAATCTATGGCATACACGCAAATCAAAATTGCGCATGGATCATCGTGGCGAACCCGCCCCCAGGGTTGTGCAAATTGCCGGGGGCGACGCCGAGATGCTCGCCCAGGCAGCCCGGCTCAATGCCGATCTTGGCGCACAGGTAATCGACATCAACATGGGCTGTCCGGCCAAAAAAGTCTGCAATAAGGCAGCAGGCTCAGCGTTGCTTCGCGACGAAAGACTGGTTGGCGAGATTCTTGACGCCGTCGTCAACGCCGTCGATATTCCTGTCACCCTTAAAATTCGCACTGGATGGTGTGCTGACTCCAATAACGGCGTCCGTATTGCGCGTCTTGCAGAGCAAGCAGGCATTCAATCGTTGGCAGTTCATGGCCGACATCGCGAGCAGCGCTATACTGGATGGGCAGAGTACGACACCATTGCCGATATCAAGTCACGACTGGGCATTCCGGTGATTGCCAACGGGGACATCACCACCCCGGAAAAAGCGGTAGAGGTGCTGCACTACACGCAAGCAGACGCCGTTATGGTCGGACGGGCCGCCCAGGGAAATCCCTGGATTTTTGATCAGATTCAGCACTTTCTGGAACATGGTGAGCACCGCGCTCAACCCAGCCTGGAAGAGCGCCGTGGCGTGCTCATTGATCATTTAAACGCCCTTCATGGCTTTTATGGCGACACCATGGGCGTGCGCATTGCGCGTAAGCACCTTGGCTGGTACCTGGGCGAAGATGCCCGTTTCACTCCAGCTCAGCGGCGTGATTTAAAGCAACAATTCAACGGATTGGCCACTACCGAAACACAAGTCAACTGGATCAATGACGCCATGGCACCCGATGCCATCAAGCGTCTGCTAGCCAAAGGAAGCTATGCAGCATGACCGAACGCGATCTTGACCTTGTTTCCAGCGACAGCGCGTCAGACAGCCATACGCGCCTCAACGGCACACTGGCAGACTCCGAGGCCAATATGCCGCCGCAGCCTCTTCGAGAGGCCGTGGAAGCTGCGATGCGTCGCTACTTCGAGCATCTCGATGGCAGTCAGGCGAGCGACCTGTATGCCATGGTGATGGCCGAAGTAGAGGCGCCTTTGCTCGCCTGCGTGCTTGAGCACACCGAGGGGAATCAGACCCGTGCGGCGGATGTACTGGGCCTCAACCGTGGCACGCTGCGCAAGAAACTCAAGCTTTATGGACTTATTGAAGGCGACGCCCCAACACCCTGAGGGCGTCATTGACTTTTCATTCTCTACTCTGCACACGAGCACCCTCATGGCTGATAGCACTGCGACCCCTGTACGCCGCGCCCTTTTGAGCGTTTCTGATAAAACCGGCATCGTTGAATTTGCCCGCGGCTTGTCCGAGCATGGCGTGGAGCTTCTGTCCACGGGCGGCACATTCCGCCTGCTACAGGAACACCAGATTCCGGTTAAGGAAGTTAGCGAACACACCGGCTTCCCCGAGATCATGGATGGCCGCGTCAAGACACTGCACCCCAAAATCCATGGCGGCATTCTCGCCCGCCGCGGCCAGGATGACGCGGTCATGGCGGAGAACGACATTACCCCGATTGATATGGTCGTGGTAAACCTCTACCCCTTTGCTGCCACCGTCGCCAAGCCGGACTGCACGCGGCAGGACGCCATCGAAAATATCGATATCGGTGGCCCGACCATGGTCCGCGCCTGCGCCAAGAACCACGCGTACACGACGATTGTCGTCAACGCCGACGACTATCCCCGGGTGCTGGGTGAGCTCGCCGCTCAGGAGGGGTATGTCAGCGAAGCCACCCGCTTCGACCTCGCGGTAAAAGCCTTTGAACACACCGCAGGCTACGACGCTGCCATTGCCAACTACCTGGGACGCCAGGTCGAGGCAACAGACGCCGATTTCCCAAGGACGCTAAATCTGCAACTGCACAAGAAACAGGCCATGCGCTACGGTGAAAACCCGCACCAGCAGGCTGCTTTTTACGTGGAGGAAGGAGCCAACGAACCCGGCGTGGCGACGGCAACAATGCTGCAGGGTAAGCCGCTGTCGTACAACAATGTCGCCGATACCGATGCTGCCTTTGAGTGTGTCAAAGAATTCGATGACACCGCCTGCGTTATCGTCAAACACGCTAACCCCTGCGGCGTTGCGATTGGCGCCACCGCCCTTGAAGCCTACGACAAAGCCTTTGCGACCGACCCTACCAGTGCATTTGGCGGCATTATCGCTTTCAATGTGGCGCTCGATGCCGACACGGCCCGGGCAATCGTCGATCGCCAATTTGTAGAGGTGATTATCGCCCCCGGCGTCAGCGCCGACGCCGCTTCCATTGTGGCAGCGAAGAAGAATGTCCGGCTACTGGATGTCAGCGCACATTGGCCCAGCGAAACCAAGCCCGCCTTCGACTTCAAGCGGGTTAACGGTGGCCTGCTGGTTCAAGAGCGTGACGACGGCATGGTAACGCGTGATGCCCTGACGGTGGTCAGTGAGCGCGCTCCGTCCGAGCAGGAACTGCGTGATCTCTCGTTTGCCTGGAGGGTCGCCAAGTTCGTTAAATCCAATGCCATCGTGTACGCCCACAGTGGCCAGACAATAGGCGTTGGCGCGGGACAGATGAGCCGTGTCTATTCCGCCAAGATTGCGGGCATCAAGGCGGCCGACGAGGGTCTCTCAGTGCCGGGTTCCGTAATGGCGTCGGACGCTTTCTTCCCGTTTCGTGACGGCATTGATGCCGCTGCGGCGGCAGGTATCACCGCCGTCATTCAGCCGGGCGGCTCAATGCGCGATCAGGAAGTGATCGATGCAGCCAATGAAGCCGGCATTGCCATGGTGTTTACCGGCATGCGTCATTTCCGCCACTAAGCCAGACTAGGGTCCCCGACAGCAAACAACCCTCATTGACGTGTTCAGTGAGGGTTGTTTCAGCTCAGGAAAAATGAAAAGCGGGGTTTAACTGAGATCAATACACAGATACTTGGTTTCCAGATATTCCTCCAAGCCCTGGTGCCCCCCTTCGCGTCCCAGGCCGGATGCTTTCACACCGCCGAACGGCGCCGCTGCATTGGAAATCAGGCCGGTATTAATGCCTACCATGCCATATTCAAGCGCTTCAGCTACCCGCCAGACCCGCGACAAATCACGAGAATAGAAGTAAGACGCCAGCCCATATTGAGTGTCGTTAGCCATTTCAATGGCCGTCTCTTCGTCATCGAAGGGAAAGACAGCCGCCAGCGGGCCAAAGGTCTCTTCATGGGCGACTTTCATTTCATTCGTGGCAAAGCTGATCAAGGTTGGGCTGAAGAAGTTACCTCCCAAGGGGTGCGGATACCCGCCCAGTAACAGCTCTGCCCCATGGTCGACAGCGTCCTGGACGTGCTCACTGACTTTCTGAACGCCATTCTGGTCAATCAACGGCCCGATGTTGATATTTTCCTGAGTGCCATCGCCCACATTCAGCTCGCTGTTCATCGCCACGGCGAGCTTTTCGCAAAACGCATTGATGACGCTGGACTGGACCAAAAAACGGTTGGTGCAGACGCATGTTTGCCCTGCGTTACGAAACTTGGCAGCCATGGCGCCGTCAACCGCCGCATCCAGATCGGCATCTTCAAAGACGATAAAGGGAGCGTTGCCGCCCAACTCAAGCGATATTTTCTGCACATGCTCGGAAGCCTGCGCCATCAGCTTGCGGCCAACTTCGGTCGAACCGGTAAAGGTAATCTTGCGCACTTTAGGTGACTGGGTCAGCGCTTCGGCGATGTCAGCAGCGCTCCCCGGCACAACGTTGAAAACGCCGCGGGGAATACCGGCACGCTCCGCCAGCATGGCCAGGGCCGTGGCCGAAAACGGCGTCTGGCTCGCTGGCTTGACCACAATGGTACAGCCAGCCGCCAGAGCAGCACCCGCCTTACGGGTAATCATCGCCGCCGGGAAATTCCAGGGGGTGATGGCACCGACAACGCCAACAGGCTGTTTGGTCACCACAATACGCTGGTTGGCCTTGGCGGCAGGAATGGTTTCACCGTAGACGCGCCGAGCTTCTTCAGCGAACCAGCGAAGAAAGCTCGCCGCATAGGCAATTTCACCCGCCGCCTCTTTCAGTGGCTTGCCTTGCTCGTGGGTCATCAGCATGGCGAGATCGTGCTGATGTTCCAGCATCAGGTCATGCCACTTCAATAACAAATCCGCCCGCTCCTGGGCAGTCAGCGAGCGCCACGCGGGAAGTGCTGCATCAGCCGCTTCAATGGCCCGTTCGGTTTCCGCTTTACCCAGCCTTGGCATATCGCCCACTATCTCACCGGTGGCCGGGTTAAGCACGTTGATCTGGTCACCGCTGTCGGCCGCTACCCAACTTCCATCGATATAGGCAAACGGACAGTACAGCTGTGTCTCTTTAAGCGCTTCCATGACAGACTCCTGCCCCGGATAAGGGACTCATCAGCAAAATAACGTATTCATGCTATGACGAAACAGGGTAACAGACCAACCGTAATACAGTATCGTGTCGCACAGGGTTAATTGACCAGCGTCAAGAACTCCTGACGCGTTGCCTGATTGGCCCGGAAATCGCCCAGCATGACGGATGACGTCATACTCGAGT
Source organism: Halomonas sp. A40-4 (assembly GCF_015767635.1). Lineage (GTDB taxonomy): Bacteria > Pseudomonadota > Gammaproteobacteria > Pseudomonadales > Halomonadaceae > Vreelandella > Vreelandella janggokensis. The sequence goes on from NZ_CP065230.1 coordinate 2,094,499, forward strand.
TTTGTTTCTCGACGCCACGCATCATCATGCAAAGATGACGCGCTTCAATTACCACGGCCACCCCACGCGCCTGGGTGACCTGCTGCACTGCCTCGGCAATTTCCCGGGTCAGGTTCTCCTGAATCTGCATGCGTCGGGCATACATATCGACGATACGAGCAAATTTGGAGAGCCCCAACACGTTACCGTTCGGCAGGTAAGCGATGTGACACTTACCAATAAAAGGCAACAGGTGATGCTCGCACATTGAATACAGCTCGATATCCTTGACCAGCACCATTTCGTCAGTCTGCGACTCAAAAACGGCACCGTTGACGATTTCCTCCAGCGACTGATGATAGCCATGCGTCAGGAACTGCATTGCTTTTGCTGCGCGAAGAGGGGTATCTCTGAGCCCTTCACGCTCGGGATTTTCCCCAAGTGCGCTGATGATCTGTTGGTAATACTGGGCGATATCATCCGTCATGGTAAGCCTCGTCAAAAATGTCGTGCACGATCAATATGGCTCCATCGCGCTAAAAAGAGTCGGCCATAGGCCGCCATGGCAATGATTGGACGCAATCCAGACACAACCATGTACAGAAAATATACTTTAAGTAAGGTATGTACAATAAAATATTAACATAACGCAATAAAAGCGTGCATCTTAGCGCACCTAAGCGCTGGGTGGCAGCTTGGCTTGATCCGGCATCCCGCTATGCGCGTGATAGAAAGACACTATGCCAACCACTGCGGCTTTTTTAGTATTAGCAATTGTTGCTCAAGTTGCCGGATATGCTGATCCCAGTACCCTTTATCAGCGACCCAGGGAAACGCTAACTGGAAGGCAGGGTCTTGCCAGCGAGAGACCAGCCAGGCGCTGTGCCTTATCAACCGGTAGGCACGCAGTGGTTCAATCAGCTCTATCTGCTGATGGGGAAAGGGCCGCGTTTCTTCGTACCCTTCGACAATCTCACTCATCTGACGCTGCCACTCAACGGGCTCATTCGCCGATAGCAGCATCCAGATATCCTGGATCGCTGGCGCCATCAGGCAATCATCAAAATCCACCAGTGAAAACTGCTCATCGCGCCCCAGAATATTGCCCAAATGACAGTCACCGTGACAACGTATCATTGTTTCATCACCCCATTGATAGGGACGAAGCGCTTTCAGCATGCGGGTAATGACGCTTTCATAACCCCGACGCTGGTAACGATCCAAACGCTGGCTATCGAAGACCCGTTGCTGAGCATCTTTCACTCCTTCCACTAACTCCAGACGTGGACGATGGATAAAAGTGCCCTTGCTTGACGACTCGTGCAACTGCCCCATCAGTTCACCAAGCGCGAAAAGGTGGGCATCATTGTCCAACTCGGGGGCCTGTCCAGGGCAGTGGCGGAATAACGCAAAACGATACCCTTCATAGCGATGCAGGCTTTGCCCGCGACGATCACGCCAAACGGTGGCCACCGGCACTCCGGCCTGGCTAAGCTCGACAAGAAAATCGTGCTCTTCCTGGATAGTGGCGTCCTGCCAGCGTTCTGGACGATAGAACTTGATAATCCATTGACCGCCTTGCTCATCGCGGAACATCATCACGCGGTTCTCATAGCTGTTTAGCGCAAATGGTTCCGACGTTGGCCATATATCCAACGACTCCACCGCTGACATCACAAGGCCAGGAGAAAGCTGGTGAAAAGCATGCGTCATGGTGTCTCCAGGGATCAATCAGTAAAAGCGTATCATCGACGAGGGCATCGTGCTGTCAGGCGTCATCAACCACCAGAGGTGTGCGCGCCGCCGCCCACACATCAACACGCTGCGCTCCAGCCCGGCGCAATGCCAAAGCGAGTGCATGGGCCGTAGCCCCCGTGGTGACAACGTCATCAACAATCGCGACATACGCAGGCGGCGGTTTATCAATCACGAAAGCACCCGCCAGATTGGCAAAACGCGCCTGCCGGTTCAAGCGGCGCTGCGAAGGCCCCTGCTTGAGTCGACGAGCTTCGAGCACGGGCAAGCCGCTTCGCTTGGCGAGCTCGAAAGCCAACCAGTGCGCTTGATTGAACCCGCGGTCGCGAGCGCGCTCTGGCGTCATTGGCACGGGCAGTATCGCATCAAAGGGTGGCGATGGCAGGCTTTGTTGCATTAACTCACACAACAACATGCCAGCCCGAGGCCGGGCGTTAAATTTGAAATCGCGCACCAGTGCATTAACGGGAAATTCATAGCGTAACGCCACATAAGCAGCCTCGAAGGCAGGCCGCTTACTGAGGCAATGCCCGCACAAGAAGTGGTGATCGTTCGTTAACTGATCACCACAGCACGGACAGGCAGGTCTATTCCAGGGCAACTGCTCGAAACATTCCGAGCACCAGCTTGCGTCCCCTTCAAGCGGTGCCAAACAAAACGCACAATAACCCGGCAGTCCCTGTTTTAGCAGAGCACTACCGGCAGCTACCCAGCGTTTCAATCGCATGAGCACTCCTTGGCTGGCGGCTTGTACACTTTATCATTGACTTTATATAAAAGATTGATAGTATACGCATCGTTCTGCGGATGTGGTGGAATTGGTAGACACGCTAGATTTAGGTTCTAGTGCCGTAAGGCGTGGGAGTTCAAGTCTCCCCATCCGCACCAATTAAGCATTATTTTTCAATCAGCTAGATTTATCCCCTCCTTGCTTTTAGTGCTCATATAGTCTGTTTTGGGCATGCTTCGGTCAGTTTCTTAGCCAACATTTGCATCCCTTCTAATCGTCTTTATCTGCTTTCTTACGTCCCCGCAATGCTTTTTTATTGCCCAACAAATCAGGTTTACCTGATTAAAATTGAACCACAACTCATTGGCTAACTGGATTTTTTAGCCTGTTGAGCTAGCTTTTGTTCTACTCGCTAACTCCAAACCATTAAACGGGCTAAGGAACAGACCTATGGACTGGCTTAACGGAAATAGTCAGGCGATTTCCGCCGCCACAAGCATCTTCACCGTTCTCCTTTGGTTATTTTACCTGCAGCTACTCTATAACGGCTACGTTCGCCAGCGGCGTCCACGCATCATTATCAATCGCGGCCTTGGCACCGGCCAGAATGCGCTTTGTCTAATAAGCAACATGAGTAGTGAATCCATCTACATTCAACATGTGGCAGCACTTCTTCATACCCAAGAAAGCAGCTACATGGTCGACGTCGCGGAGTACCAGGAAGAGAAAGAGAATGAGCAGGAAGGGAAATCCATCAGAAGTCACCAGGGGCCGCTAGCCTCTGGCGATTACCTGCATATGCAACGCTTTGCCGACATTGCCGATCAGATCTGCGCTACCTGGCAACTGGACAACACCATTTACGATCAGACCGGGCTTCAACTGGAGCTGCGAGTGATTGCCATCTATGGCTCGGAAGACAGGCCCGTCGGAGCGTCGCGGTCATTCTATCTAAGCGACCCATCCACTTCCGAAAAGACATTGATCCCCATCAGCGTGGATACCAAACGTCTCAACGGGCGGCTTCAGCGCCGTAAAGTAAAGCGCTGGGCTGAAGAAGTGGATAACCTTGAAACGAATCGCTAGCCCGGCGTTGGCCATACGCCACTATCAACACGGCACCCATGGACTATGGCTACAGCCGCAGCCCACCGTCGCACTCGATGATTCGACCAGAGAAATAATCATTATCGAGGATAAACGCCACGCTTTGCGCAATATTATCCGCCTCCCCCAGACGCCTTAACGGCACCTTTGAGGCAATGCGTTCCAGCATATCGGGGCGCATCGAGGCGGTCATGTCAGTATTGATGAAGCCCGGCGCCACCGTACCGGTGCGAATACCATAGCGCGCCAGCTCGCTTGCCCAGGTGACAGTCAATGCATGTACTCCCGCCTTCGCGGCCGCATAATTGCTCTGCCCGGGGTTACCCGCTTTAGAGATACTGGAAATATTGACGATCACGCCTTCATGCTGGGCTTCGATCATTTGCGTCGCCGCTTCTCGTCCGCACAAAAACACGCCCGTCAGGTTGATATCAATCACGCGCTGCCAGGCCGCCAGGGACATGCGTGTTTCCACCTGCCCCTCTTTGGCTTTCACCATGAGGGCATCGTCGGTAATGCCCGCATTATTGACACACCCGCTGACCGGACCCTGCTTCTCGGCAATGTCCGCAAATGCTTGCACCACTGATGCTTCATCGGCAACATCAACGACCACTCCCTGCGCATCGATCCCCTGCCGTGCCAATGTTGAGACAGCGCTATCCAGAGCTTCACCACTAATATCCAGCAACGCCAGCCGCGCTCCCTTCTGCCCCAGTTGCTGAGCCACGGCATAGCCCAGGCCTTGTGCACCTCCAGTTATCGCAATTACCCGACCATCCAGCTTCATTTAACGCTCCTTCCCGTCCGTTTTGATCACGTTGATACATCTCGTCGTTCAAACTGACACGCAAACCATCACCCGGCAATCCCCTAAAAGCGCAATGCAGCTTCGCTAGGCTATTTAGTCCGGCTTGTTTTTCAATCAGACTGTCACCATATCTATCACGACGTTTATTACGGAGTTAGTTATGCCCATTTTGGTGTTTGTTTCCCTGTTCACGCTGCTTGACTTTGTCATCCTGTTCTCGATTGGCAGCCAGATCGGTTTATTAATGACTCTGCTGCTGGTGATTGGCACCGGGGTCGTGGGTCTGCATCTTATTCGCAAGGAAGGCGTGGCAACGTTTGCCCGCGCTCGTCAGCGCATGCAGGCAGGTGAAATTCCCTCTAATGAGCTGTTTACCGGTGCCGCCCTGATATTTGGCGGTGCGTTATTAATGGCACCGGGTTTTCTCTCCGATGCCCTCGGCCTTGCCTGCCTTGTGCCGAATGCCCGTCGCCTGCTGTTTAAACTGCTTACCGCGCTGGGTTTAAAGGTCGCCACCCACCGCACGACCGGGCATGATCCGTCGTGGGCCTCTCATCAGGATGAGCCCCGCTATCGTCACAGCGAGAGCGCGTCGTCCACCGAAAAGCCGGAAGGACCGATCGAAGGGGATTTTATTAGCCGGGATGAGCCGAAACACCGCGGCTAGCGAATAGACAGCGCTTGAGATTTTTTTATTAGCGCCCCCTTGAAAGGCCACCCGCAGCCCCCACTTTTCAAACAGCACACAAGTTCGGTAACTGCTTCACTATAAAGTGGTTGCCATTTACAGCGAAGACATCTTGTCTTCATTTTTCGCGGGCACCGCCCACGAAAACTATCAACACTAACCGCCCTGATTGGGGCTTTGACGATACTCAGGAGAACGTAAGCATGAATATCCGTCCTTTGCACGATCGCGTCGTCGTTCGTCGCGTGGAAGAAGAGCAGAAAACCGCTGGCGGCATCGTGCTTCCGGGCAATGCGCAGGAAAAGCCTACCCGTGGTGAAGTTATCGCCGTTGGTAATGGCCGCATTCTGGAAAGCGGCGACGTTCGCCCCTTGGACGTGAAAGTTGGCGATAACGTGATCTTCAAAGACGGCTTTGGCGTTGAAAAGCAGAAAATCGACGGCGAAGAAGTCTTGATCATGAGCGAAGCCGATATTCTGGCAGTTGTCGAAGGCTGATCACCGCCTCGACCTATTACTTTCCCATTTCTTGAAATTTATTAGGAAGTAACGAACATGGCAGCTAAACAAGTCAAGTTTTCCGATGATGCTCGCAAGCGCATGGCGCGCGGTGTTGACGTTCTTGCCAATGCAGTGAAGGTCACACTGGGTCCGAAGGGACGCAATGTTGTTCTCGAAAAATCCTTTGGTGCACCGACCGTCACCAAAGACGGTGTATCGGTGGCCAAGGAAATCGAACTGAAAGACAAGTTCGAGAACATGGGCGCCCAGATGGTCAAGGAAGTTGCTTCGCAGACCTCTGACGTCGCGGGCGACGGCACCACCACCGCCACGGTTCTGGCCCAGGCTATTATCGCGGAAGGCCTGAAAGGCGTAACTGCCGGCATGAACCCGATGGACCTCAAGCGCGGTATTGACCATGCCGTCACGGCAGCCGTCAAAGAAATCCAGGCGATGTCAGTGCCCTGCACCGATACCAAATCCATCGCTCAGGTAGGCACCATCTCCGCTAACGGCGACAAGCGCATCGGTGAGATCATTGCCGAAGCAATGGAAAAAGTCGGTAAAGAAGGTGTCATCACCGTTGATGAAGGTCGTGGCTTCGAAGACGAACTGGAAGTCGTCGAAGGTATGCAGTTCGATCGTGGCTACCTGTCGCCCTACTTTGTGACCAACCAGGACACCATGTCCGTTGAACTGGAAGATCCTTACATCCTGTTAGTGGATAAGAAGATCTCCAACATCCGTGAGCTGCTGCCGGTTCTCGAAGCCGTTGCCAAGCAAGGCAAACCGCTTGCCATCGTTGCCGAAGACATCGAAGGCGAAGCGCTGGCCACGCTGGTCGTGAACAACATGCGCGGCATCGTGAAAGTCGCGGCCACCAAGGCGCCTGGCTTTGGCGATCGTCGCAAGGCGATGCTTCAGGATATTGCGATCCTCACCAACGGCACCGTGATTTCTGAAGAAGTTGGTCTGACCCTCGAGCAGGCGAACCTGGATCACCTGGGTACTGCCAAGCGCATGACCATGTCCAAGGAAAACACCACCATCATCGATGGCGCCGGCGTTGAAGCCGATATCGAAGCTCGCGTGGGTCAGATTCGCACCCAGATCGAAGACACGTCTTCCGATTACGACAAAGAGAAGCTGCAAGAGCGGGTTGCCAAACTGGCAGGCGGCGTTGCGGTTATCCGCGTCGGTGCGGCCACCGAAGTGGAAATGAAAGAGAAGAAAGCCCGCGTTGAAGATGCGCTGCATTCGACTCGCGCCGCCGTTGAAGAAGGCGTAGTGCCTGGCGGTGGTACCGCGCTTGTCCGCGTCATGGCCAAGGTACAGGGTCTGACGGGTGATAACGAAGACCAGAACCACGGCATCAACATGGCCCTGCGCGCCCTGCAGTCGCCGCTGCGTCAAATCGTCAGCAACGCTGGCGAAGAGCCCGCCGTCGTCATCAACCGCGTGAAGGACGCTGAAGGCAACTTCGGCTACAACGCGCAGACCGGTGAATTCGGGGACCTGTTTGAAATGGGCGTCCTCGACCCTGCCAAAGTAACGCGTTCTGCGCTGCAGTCTGCAGGCTCCGTTGCTGGCTTGATGATCACCACCGAGTGCATGATCGCCGACGATCCGGACGAGAAAGAAGCCGCTCCGGACATGGGTGGCATGGGCGGAATGGGTGGCATGGGCGGCATGATGTAAGCTGCCCCCGAGCCTTATCGCTCTGACGGTAAGCCGTCATCAAGAACCCCGCCTTGTGCGGGGTTCTTGTCGTTAAAGCGTGGTAAAATCGTCGTTTTCCATTCGCTATTCAGGCTGTCTTATCACCGTGCTTTCCAACATTCGCATTGTGCTGGTGCAAACCTTCCATCCCGGTAATATAGGCGCCACCGCCCGGGCCATGAAAACCATGGGGCTGACGAACCTGGTGCTGGTCAACCCCCGTCAATTTCCCGACGAGGAAGCCACCCGCCTTGCCGCCGGGGCGACAGACGTTATCGACAACGCCCGGGTCGTCACCCGGCTTGACGAAGCGGTGAGTGACTGTGTTCAGGTAGTAGGCGCCAGTGCGCGGCTTCGTAGCCTCCCCCTGCCCCATTTTGAAGAACCCGACGATATGGCCCAGGCGGTGACACAGAACGCGCAGCATGCGCCGGTAGCACTCGTGTTTGGCCGCGAACGCTCAGGGTTGACCAACGACGAGATTCGCTGCTGCACGCATCAAGTCAGCATTCCCGCCAACCCTGACTACGGCATCTTGAACCTCTCTCAAGCGGTGCAAATCCTTGCCTACGAAGTACACCGCGCATGGCGCAGGCGCGACGACAGCCACTATGTTTATCAGCAGCCGACTGAAACCACGCCGCCGAGCCGCGAACAATTCTTGTACTTTCAGGAGCACTTAGGGCGATTGATGCAGCAAAGCGGCTTTATCACCCAGCCCCATGCGCGCACTGAGGAACAGTTGCAAGCCCTGTTTACCCGCGCTCAGCCGAGCCGCAAAGAGCTTTCTCTGCTGCGTGGCTTGCTCAGCGCTTTCGAGTCCCACTTGCCGGATCGATAACTCGTGCCACACAGCCATCAACCCATCCATCGGGCACGGTGCGTAATACCTACCCACAAAAAAACGGCGAGCTTGTGCTCGCCGTTCGTCTATGCCGCTAACAGTTAGTGTGCGTAACACTGATTAACGGTCCAACCACGCCACCAGCGCTTCACCGGTGGCCGCTGAGGATGGCGGGTTTTGGCCGGTGATCAACTGACCATCTTCACGCACATAAGGCGTGAAGTCGTCTGCCTTGCTGTAAATACCGCCACATTGCTGAAGCGCATCTTCTACCAGATGAGGAACAACATCCGTCAGCCCCACGGCCTTTTCTTCACCGTTGGTAAAGCCGGTCACTTCACGACCTTTCACCAATGGTTCGCCATTCCTGTCCTTCGCATTGACGAGCACAATCGGCGCATGGCAGACCGAGGCCACCGGCTTACCTTGTGCGATAAAGGTTTCGATCAGCTTGATAGAATCTTTATCATCGACCAGATCCCACAGCGGGCCATGGCCTCCCGGATAGAACACGGCATCAAAGTCATCTGCTTTCATATCGCTCAGGCGATGCGTGGCGGCCAAGGCGGCATTGGCTTGCTCATCCTTTTTGAAGCGCCGCGTTTCATCGGTTTGGCCATCTTCGGCATCGCTTTTTGGATCAAGCGGCGGCTTGCCACCTTTCGGCGATGCCAACGTCACCTCGGCCCCGGCGTCCTTGAACACGTAGTAAGGCGCGGCAAGCTCTTCCAGCCAGAAACCCGTCTTTTCTCCGGTATCGCCCAACTGATCGTGAGACGTCAGTACTACCAAAATACGCTTGCTCATCTAAATTCTCCTAGCGTGATGCGTTCAAAACTCCGCCTAACACTCTTTTAGGTGGGGGCATGCCCCCTGAGTTGCAAGCCGAACCCGTCCGTCCTTGTTAGACGCCGCGCCCTGGATGGTTAAAGCATCATCGTCGCCAGCCAGCCAAAGCCGATAAGCGGTACGTTATAGTGCAAGAACGTCGGTACGACACTGTCCCACATGTGATCATGCTGACCGTCGACATTGAGGCCTGCCGTAGGACCGAGCGTAGAATCTGATGCGGGGGAGCCCGCGTCACCCAAGGCAGCAGCAGTGCCCACAAGTACGACGGTGGCCATGGGCGAGAAGCCGAACTGAACCGCTAACGGCACAAAAATAGCCGCGATAATGGGAATCGTCGAAAATGACGAGCCGATTCCCAGGGTGATAAACAACCCGACCAACAGCATAACCAGCGCAGCGAGCCCGCGATTATCGCCAAACAGGTCGACAGCACCCGCGACAAGCGTGTCGATATCGCCGGTGGTTTTCATGACTTCCGCAAAACCGGCCGCCGAAATCATGATAAAGCCAATCAACGCCATCATGCGCATGCCACTGGTAAACAAGTCATCGGCTTCGCGCCATTTAAAAATCCCCCCCAGCGACAGCAGCCCAATCCCTACCAAGCCGCCGAGGATCATCGAGCCGCTATAAAGCTGAAGCCCGAGAGCGGCGACAATGGCGACCCCGGACATGACCAGCCCAAGTGTGTGGGGCGTGGCGGGCGTGGCCGAATGTCCTGCCGGTGTATTGGCTAACGGCTTGACCGCATAATCGCGACGGCCGCGGTAGCTGAAAGTAAGCGCCACGACCAAACCAACAAGCATCCCGCCGACCGGTATGGCCATCGCCATGGGCAGCATCTCGCGGGTGATCTCCAGGCCCAGCGGTTCACCCGCACTCCTCAGGTTGGCCAGTAAAATATCATTGAGGAAGATAGCCCCAAAGCCCACAGGCAGCAGCATATAGGGGGCCGTCAAGCCGAATGTCAGGGCACAGGCTACCGCCCGACGGTCCAGCTGCAGGCGGTTCATGACGGTCAACAAGGGTGGTATCAATACCGGGATAAACGCGATATGCACGGGGATCACATTCTGAGACAGAATCGCGACCAGCACTACCGCGGCCAACAGCACCCACTTCACTCGATTCTGGTTGGCTGCATGGGTTTCTTTACCCAGCATCCTGATCAACACGTTGGCCAGCATGTCCGGCAGCCCGGAGCGGGAAATCGCCACGGCGAAAGCGCCCAGCGTCGCGTATGCAAGCGCCACCTGGGCACCGCCGCCCACCCCATCGTTGAATGCCTCGAGCGTCTGATCCAATGAGAGCCCGCCCACGAGCCCACCCACTAACGCGCCCACGACAAGGGCGAACACAACTGAAACTCGCGCGAGCGAGAGCGCGACCATCACAAGTACGGCAATAATTACGGCGTTCATCAATCTTCCTAAAATAGGCAGTGAGAAGTGGTAAGCGAGAAAACGCGGGATTTTATCAGAGAAAATCGCTATTCGCGGCGCCATTTACCCGATATATCACCAAGAACAACAGCTCCGCATTGCTGCCATGCAACACGAAGCCTGATATGTTGGTATCCTGGCTCTTGGATTAACTCAGATTCATGCTGCTCCGGAGCGCCCATGAGCACCTTTGCCATTGTCATTTCGCTGCTTCTGCTCATCTTCCTTGCCTACCGTGGGCTGACAGTTCTGCTGCTCGCCCCGCTGATGGCGGCGCTGGCGGTTACACTTTCGGGTGAAGCCGCCTTTTTGTTGCCGATGTATACCGACACTTTCATGGGGGCCCTCGGCAGTTTTGCCATTCAGTTTTTTCCGCTGTTCTTTCTGGGCGCCCTGTTTGGGCAGCTAATGTCGGATTCCGGCGCGGCTCAATCCATCGCCAACGGCATCGTCAACAAGCTGGGCACCCGCCATGTGGTACTGACGGTCGTGCTGGCCTGCGCCATTCTTACCTACGGCGGCGTTTCGTTATTTGTCGTAGCCTTTGCCATTTATCCCATCAGCCGCGAATTATTTCGCCGCACCGATATTCCCAAACGATTGATTCCTGGCGCGATTGCACTGGGATCTTTCACCTTTACCATGACCGCTCTACCCGGCACCCCGGCCATTCAGAACGCAATTCCAATTCCTTATTACGCCACCAACAGCTTTGCCGCTCCCGGCCTGGGAGTCATCGCCGGGCTCGTGATGCTCGGGCTGGGAATGGCCTACCTGCAATCCCGAGTAAAACGGGCGGCCGCACTGAATGAGGGCTACGGCCTTCATAAAGAACGCGAGACGGATGAAAGCGACTCACAGAATTCGCCACCCACCATGCGGTTAACCACGGCGCTGATTCCGTTGATCATGGTGATCGGTCTGAATGGCCTGCTGACGTACCTTGTTTTCCCATCGATGGACCTGAGTTTTATCAGCGATGAATTCGCCAGCGTAACGCCCGCCCGGCAGAGCGGCCTGTGGTCAATCTTGATCGCCCTGCTGAGCGCTTCCATATGGCTGGTCATCAGCCGCTGGCGACACTGGATAGCCCTGAAAGATACGGTTAATGGCGGCTGTGTCGACTCGTTGCTACCGATTTTCAACACCGCCTCCGTCGTCGGCTACGGTGCCGTGATTGCCAGCCTCGAGGGCTTTACCATCATTCGCGATACGGTGCTCAACGCATCGCCGGGTAATCCGCTGATTTCCGAAGCGCTGGCGATGAGCGTGCTGTCAGGTATTACCGGCTCCTCGTCGGGGGGCCTGTCGATTGCACTGGAAACGTTGGGCGGCGAATACCTGGCGATGGCACAAGCGGCCAACATCGACCCCGAGCTCATGCATCGCGTTGCCACACTGGCCGCCGGCGGCATGGATACACTGCCCCACTCTGGCGCCGTCATTACGCTGCTGACCATCTGCGGACTCACCCACCGACAGGCCTACGGCAACGTGGCCATGGTCACGATCGTGCTGCCTATCGCCGCACTGGTGAGCGTTATCACCCTCGGCACGCTGTTCGGCAGCTTCTAAAATAACCGCGCGCATGAGATAGTTAACCCAAAACCAGCGTTTGCAACCACGGGCCCAGCTTTTCGTGACCATTCCGTACCCTGAACACGTCGTGGTGGTCATCACCACGTCTATCACCGTCGTGCTCGCGGTTCTGCTGCACTACGAAGCCCTCTGGCTTATTTCCCGCCAGATTGAGCGATCACACAGACCCCACCGTCAGCGCATTCTGGCCATGGCATTCGGCGTTCTGATGACCCACATCGCCGAAATCTGGCTGTTTGGGCTTACAGGGTGGTGGTTGGTCGAGCTGCGAGGTATCGGCGCATTAAACGGCTATAGCGTTTTCAACCTGCTGGATCATATATTCTTCGCTGCCGTGACCTACACCACGGTGGGCTACGGCGACATTTATGCAACCGGCCCGATCCGTTTCTTGTATGGCACATTAGCATTGACCGGTTTTGTCTTGATCACCTGGTCAGCGTCGTTCACGTTTGTCGAAATGCAAAAGCATTGGCGAGTAAGAAAATAACCTGTCTGTTCCATACGCTAGGGATTGTGCATGTTTGAAGTCATTATTTTATCGTTTGCCTTTATCTTCGGGATTATAGCTCGCCAACTCAGTCTGCCACCTCTGGTGGGTTTTTTAACGGCCGGTTTTGCACTTAATTTTGCCGGGCCCTATCTGGGTTTACCGACCGAGGCTGGCCCATTGCTCGAACACCTGGCGCATCTGGGCGTATTGCTGCTGTTATTCACCATTGGCTTGAAACTCAACCTAAAAAACCTCGTCGAACCTGCTGTGCTGGGCGGTGCTTTTATACACCTCAGCATCACCACCTTTATTTTCACTGCCGGCTTCGTGGTCTTGATGGGCCTGGCGCTTGATACCGCCATTCTGCTGTCCATTGCGCTATCATTTTCCAGCACGGTACTGGCTGCCAAGGTGCTCGAGGGCAAAAGAGAATTGCGGGCGCTGCATGGACGACTGGCTATCGGCATCCTGATTATCCAGGATCTGGTGGCACTGGCCGCCATCAGCATTTACAGCGGCCAGTCTCCCTCCTGGTGGGCACTTTGGATCCTGGCGCTGCCGCTACTACGGCCGGTGCTTTACTGGCTGATGAGCATTGCCCAGCACGATGAAATGCTGGTGCTGATGGGGGCAGTGTTGGCCATTGCCATCGGCGGCATGGGCTTTGATGTCGTGGGGCTCAGCGGCGAAGTGGGCGCTCTGGTGATGGGACTTTTGCTGGCCAAACATCCACGTGCCCAGGAAATGTCCAAGGCGCTCTGGGGGCTAAAGGAAATACTGCTGATCAGCTTTTTCCTGCAGATAGGCATGTCGGGCCTACCGGACGCTAATGCACTGATCTTCGCTGGCGTGATGGCAATGCTGCTGCCACTAAAAACCGCGCTGTTTTTTGCCCTTCTGGTTATATTCAAGATCCGCGCCCGTAGCGCTTTTCTGGGGAGCCTCAGCCTCACAGCCTACAGCGAGTTCGGCCTGATCGTGGCGTCCAGCATTCTGGAAGAGTGGCTGGTACCGCTGGCGCTGACGGTGGCGCTTTCATTTATCATCTCCGCGCCGCTCAACCGAGTCGCCCACGCCCTGTTTGATCGTTACGAAGTCCGCCTGACCCGCTTTGAACGTCATTTACGCCATCCCGATGAGCAGCCCGTCACCCTCGGCGATGCCAAAATGATGGTGATTGGCATGGGCCGGACCGGCAGTGCCGCCTACGACTTTTTCGTCGAGAACCATTTGCGGGTGATCGGCATTGATTCTGACCCGAATAAAGTGGCGGCCTCCGAGCGCGACATACGTTATGCCGATGTGGAAGATGTTGCTTTCTGGTCGCACCTGGATATTCATGCCCTTGAAGCCGTAATGCTGGCAACGCCCAACACTGAGAGTAAGCTGTTTGCCACTCGCCAGCTTCGTAAAGCGGGTTTTAAAGGTACGATCATTGCGGGTATCAACTATCCCGATGAAGAAGCCCCCTTGATGGCGGCTGGCGCTGACCAAACCTATTTGCTGATGGCCGGTGCCGGTATCGGTATCGCCGAAAAAACCTGGGAAAACCTACAGTCTACTGCGCCAATCAGGTTTTGAGGGCGTTAGCTCAACAAAAAAGCACCATGCAAATAGTTTAACCTTGGCTAACAATTATTCCAAAAAATACGTTACCATCCTAATCAACGTTTTTACTCACTCTGATATAGCCAACCTATATAGCCATTATGAGCGATCACGAACAGCCGCCATTGCCGCCTAATTCACGCCTAAGTGGCGATGCGCTGCCGCCTGTCGAGCAGCATGCACAACAGTACGAAACCGTGCGCAACGCCCACGAAACTGAACTGATCGAAGATTATGTGGAACTGATCGGGGATCTTTTGCGCCATCGTGGCGAAGCACGCGCGGCTGATATCGCCAGCCGCATGGCGGTTAGCCAGGCAACTGTATCGAAAATGATCCGACGTCTGAATGAGCTGGGGCTGGTAACGAGCCGTCCCTATCGGTCGCTCTTCTTGACTGAGGAAGGCCATAAAATGGCCGAAACCTCACGCGCACGTCATGATATTGTGCTGCATTTCCTGCGCGCCCTGGGCGTTCGCGACAACACCGCCCGCATTGATGCAGAGGGCATGGAGCATCACGTCAGCGATGAAACACTGGCCATCATGCGGCGTTTTACTGAAAAGCATCAGACATAAAACAGCCACTTCATTGTTTTTACGATTTTTTTACGACCTTGATACGGCTGAAAGCCGATTAACCTGGGCGATGTCACCATTCCAGATCATTTCCAGGTGAGTGGTCTGAATCATCTGCTTGACACGACGCGGCGTCATCAGCGCCCAACAGACACCTCCCTCGTGCCGCACCGAGTGATATCGCAGCCCCGTTCCAGTTGAACGACGTAATGCTTCGCCCAAGACCTGCGATGCCCGGTAATCATCAGCGCAATAGATGGGGTGGCTCGGTGCTAACACCAACCCATCTCGGCATCCCCCTTCATCGAACACACATTTCAGCCCTCTAAACACGAAGCGTTCATAGTGCAGCGACGGCACTTTTCGCCAGTACGCTTGCTGGTGATATTTTACTTCCGTAATCGCAGCAGTCAGTGAATCCGCGACATAGAGTACGCCAAAGCTGCCATCGCTAAAGCGCGAGCCATTAGGATTGACATGGGTAAACGGTGCGGTGGCATAAGAGCAGCCGCGAATGCCGAAGGGAATATCTTGAATTGGCAAAAGCCCCAAATCGCCAACCTCGTTTCGCAAGCGTGGATTGGTTAATGCCTGAAGCGCGTAGAGGGCTTCAAACTCCTCGGCATTGGCAACGTCGTCAAACAGCTCAATCGGTGGAAACTTGCTGTTGACCAGGCGGTAACTTTCCACCCGTTTTGCGGCACATGACGGCAGCTCGTCAGGCATTACCACTGGGCACTCCGCAGGCTATCGATACGCTTGAAGGTCTCGTAAAGCGCGGCAAAATCACCGCTACTGATAACGTCAAGCGGCGTGCGGCCGTTAAAATAGGGGTTGTAGTTGGCCATCGAGACAAACCCATACAGGTTATCAGGGTTCTCAAACAGCATGCGCAATGCCGCATGAATATTGAGCAGATAGCTAATTCGCGTAAGTTGATCGTTGTCGAGCTTGATTTCAGCCACGTCACCACGGCGTGCCCGGGCATAGGTACTGTGGGAAACACGCAAAATGGCTTCTCCCTGCTCACCGGTCGCGCGCCACTTATCCAGAATACGGACCGCTGCTTTCAGCCCTACCGCTGCCGCTGCCTTGTTATGAGCAAGTTCGTTTGCCGTTTGCATCGTCATCTCATGGCCCATTCTGCAAATACAATAAATCTATAAAGGTATCTACAGACAGTGTACACCATTAAGCTCTTATCTGCCTTCTTGCTGGCTGCGAGGCAGCCAACAAGCGCGCCAACATTTAATGATTCCCCATGGCCCGGGCGGGCATCCCCAACCGGCCGACACCCGGCAGCTTGATCGCCGGCCGCATGAAATCAATCCCCACGCCAAGCCCCAGGATATTCACCTCAACCCCCTCTTCACGGGCGACAAGCAATCCCACCACACCCCCCAGAGAAAGCTGATAACCGGTACCACTCGGCGCAGGGGCGAAAACACTGTCAAACAGGTAGTCTTTACCAATCGCCGTGATCGGCAGAGACACGTTGAACCCAGGCACCTCCCGAGCCACCCAGGCAATAAAGCTATTGCTGTTGGGTCCCGGCCACACGCGGTACAGGTCAGCATAGGGAAAACGTGCCGCCGCATCGGCAATCCGGGGAATCATGGTTTGCGCTGGCTCGCCGCGGTAATCCGCCAGCAGTTCGGGGGAGTTGCCAAACCAAAAGCGATCAGGCATATCGATCGACGACACCACCGTAGGTCGACGCCAACTCAACACCTGATGCAAGCGATAGTAGTCAGCGTTTTGCGCTTTGGTGGCAATCCATACATGAACCCCGAAGGCACCTCGCCAGTTATACGCACGTGCGGCGTAAACCTGCACGACCGCCTCAGAGACATCCTCCGGCGACGGGGCGATATCCGCCGACGAGCGATCAAGCGCGGACCAGTGCCCATCTGTCACGATCTGGTCACTGGCCAGCATCCACACCGGCCCAGCCAGCAGAGCCCCTAGCAGCAAGAGCAACACCGCTGCCCAGCGCCCCAGCAACGCTAGTGTTTTTTTCATAGAAGCCTCTTGTCGCTAACAGCCGTTATGGCAAGACGGTAAAAGTACCGTGAGGTGAGATACAAATCGAGCGATGACTCTAAACGTGGCTCACACGCAACAACGTTATCAGCCAGCTTTATTGTGACGTGACCTTCTGCCAATCTCGGTTCGCGAGGCTAGAGAGGCAATCATTCAACCAATGCCAAATGGAAGAAAACATGAACAGATCATGGAACTGCCATAGCGGTTTGCCGTCGAGCATACAAAGAGGTTGAAAATCAACAGGAGGGAGAATCAAAAAACGGGGGATCAGAAATGGAGGCGGCCCCAAAAGCCACATCCCGGCACACGCATCCACCACTACCGTTGCTCCCTTCCGGGCCTGGCGGGGTTTGCAGTTTAGCGTTGCGGGAGGACCTAAGGGGCCACCATAACAGCTGACTCATTTGCGAGTCTGCCTACGCTGAGTGGTGGCTACGCCCTGATTTGAACAGGGGACCCCATCATTATGAGTGATGTGCTCTAACCAACTGAGCTACGTAGCCTTTCCGACATCAGCGGAGACGCATTGTGCCTATCTTAACGGCAAAAGGCAAGCCGTTATCGACCTGCCTTTTGCTCCAAGCACCTTTTATTGCAATGCGTTACGCACAGCTTCTTCAGCAGGCTCGCCATCGATCGTTTCCACGCCGGCTAACCACTCGCCTAGCAGCTCATCATTTTCCTGCAGGTAAGCACGCGCGGCATCACGGGGGTCTTCACCATCGTCCATGATTTCGCCCATCAACTGATTTTCCATTTCGAGTGTGAACGTCATGTTGTTGAGCAGTTCACCAACATTAGGGCACTCTTCCGCGTAACCACCACGGGTGTTGGTATACACCGTCGCACCACCCAGGTCAGGGCCAAAGTAATCGTCAGCCCCTTCAAGATACGCCATGTCAAAGTTGGTATTCATGGGGTGTGGCTCCCAACCCAGAAATACCATCCAATCTTCATTGGGTACCCGCGCTGTCAGTTCGGCCAGCATGCCGGCTTCACTGGAATCGACCAACTGCCAATCGCCAAGGCCGAAAGCATCGTCATCGATCATTTGCTGGATCAATTCGTTGCCATCGTTGCCTGCTTCAATACCATGCAGTTGCTGGTCAAACTGGTCGGCATGCTCTGCCAGGTCTTCGACCGACGTGACGCCTGCATCGTAAACATACTGCGGCACGGCCAGGGTGTATTTGGCACCTTCTAAATTGGCCGTTAACCGATCAACTGTGCCTTTTTCAACGTAAGGGTCACTGATTGAGGCCATTGACGGCATCCAGTTGCCCAAAAAGACATCAAAGTCACCGTTTTCCATGCCCGAGTACGCGATGGGTACCGATACGGTATCCACTCGTGCCTCGTAGCCCATACCTTCAAGCACTTCGCTGGCAAGCGCTGTGGTCGCAGTGATGTCGGTCCAGCCTACCTCGGCGAAGCGAACAGTGCTGCATTCGTTAGCCATCGCCAGTGAAGGAAGTCCCGCCGTGACGACCATCGCCCCCATCATACCAATATGTGTTTTCTTCATTCAGCGTCCCCTTTTCATCAGATTATCGATCACCCGCTCCGCATTCATATCGCAGCGGCAGCTAACATCTTTTTGTTGATTGAACGTTCAATAAAAAGATGCCATCATTGTTAGGTAATCATGCCTAAAGTCGTTTTTCAAGGTAATGGGTGAATAGGCATTCAACGCGACAGGAGACAGCCATGCCTAAAGTGGGAATGGAACCAATACGCCGCGAGCAATTAATTAACGCCACCATGGCGGCTATTGACGAAGTTGGATTGGCGGAAGCCACTGTCATGCGGATTGCCCGCCACGCGGGGGTGTCAGCAGGTATTATCAGCCATTACTTTGGCGGCAAGGATGGACTGCTGGAAGCTACCATGCGGCAAATTTTGACCGACCTCAACCACGCTATTTCAGTGCGTCGCCAAGCGTTGGAAGACCAGACGCCACGCGCCCACATTGGTGCCATTATTGAAGGCAACTTTGACCGCACTCAGGTGACCGGCCCGGCCGCCAAGACCTGGCTTGCCTTCTGGGCCAGCAGCATGCACAAGCCGACACTGCAACGCCTGCAGAATGTCAATGACCGCCGCCTGTACACCAATTTATGCCACCAATTTCGCCAGATAATGCCGAGGTCTGATGCTCGCAACGCGGCTCGGGGTCTGGCCGCCATGATCGACGGCCTGTGGTTGCGCGGCGCACTTACCCCAGAAGGCCTGGACGCCAACGAAGCCCGCCACCTGGCCCACACCTACCTTGACCAACTACTTGCTCACCATGGGTGCCAACAGCCTGCATCCATGATCGAATCTTATTAAGGAGACCACCATGGCTACTCATGATGTACTGCCTCTTTTCATTAATGGTCGCCCGGTTGATGCCACCTCAGGCGATACGTTTACCATCACCAATCCTTTCGATGGCAGCCTGCTGGCAACGGTCGGTCAGGCAAGCCAGGCCGACGTTGATAGCGCCGTTGAAGCGGCCCGCGAAGGCCAGCGCAAGTGGGCCGCCATGACCGGCATGGAACGCGCACGCATCATGCTGCGTGCCGTTGCGCTGTTAAGAGAGCGTAATGACGAGCTGGCTGAACTGGAAACTCGCAATACCGGCAAGCCAATCAGCGAAACCGCAAGCGTCGATATCGTCACCGGTGCCGATGCGCTGGAGTACTATGCAGGCCTCGCCCCAGCTATCGAGGGCAGCCAGATTCCACTGCGCGATAGCTCGTTCGTATACACCCGCCGCGAACCGCTGGGTGTGATCGGTGCCATCGGCGCCTGGAACTACCCGATTCAGATCGCCTGTTGGAAAGCCGCCCCGGCACTGGCCGCGGGTAACGCGATTGTCTTCAAGCCCAGTGAAGTCACGCCGCTCACGACGATGAAGCTTGCCGAAATCTTCACCGAGGCGGGTCTCCCCGACGGCGTGTTCAACGTCGTCCAGGGTGACGGCCGCGTGGGCGCCATGCTGACCGGGCATAAAGGTATCGACAAGGTATCGTTTACCGGTGAAGCCGGTACCGGCAAGAAGGTCATGTCAGCAGCGGCCGAATCGACGCTCAAAGACGTCACCATGGAACTGGGCGGCAAATCGCCGCTGCTGGTCTTCGCCGATGCCGATCTGGATCGCGCTGCCGATGCTGCCATGATGGCCAACTTCTATTCCTCCGGCCAAATCTGTACCAACGGCACCCGCGTGTTTGTGGAACGCAGCGTCAAAGACGCCTTTGAGGCCAAACTGGTCGAGCGCGTCAAGCGTATCAAGGCGGGCGACCCCATGGATTCGGCTATCAATTTCGGCCCGCTGGTCAGCTTCGAGCACCAGGAGAAAGTGCTCTCCTACATTGCTCTCGGCAAAACCGAAGGCGCACGCGTCCTGGTGGGCGGCGAGGACTGGAACAGCGGCAGCTGGGCCAACGGTGCCTGGGCGGCGCCGACGGTCTTCACCGACTGCACCGATGACATGCGCATCGTCAAGGAAGAGATCTTTGGCCCGGTGATGTCGGTACTCGCCTTTGATGACGAGGAAGAGGTGGTTCGCCGCGCCAATGACACCACCTACGGCCTCGCCGCCGGTGTCTTCAGCGAAAGCCTGAACCGCGCCCACCGGGTGATCCATCAGTTGGAAGCCGGTATCTGCTGGGTCAATACCTGGGGCGAATCGCCCTCCGAAATGCCAGTTGGCGGCTATAAAGAATCGGGCATTGGCCGCGAAAATGGGGTCGAGACGCTCAACCACTATACCCAGACCAAGTCTGTACAGATCGAGATGGGGCCGTTTGAGTCTGTGTTTTAACTGTTTTCAACACACGAACTCATGAACCAAGGGCGCTGGGGGTGGCCAAGCCACCCCCAGAGTCGCACCCTCCCCCTATAAGTCCCGGTGAATCAGTATGTCTCAACCACGTGAATTTGATTACATCATTATCGGTGCAGGTTCCGCAGGCAATGTGCTTGCAACTCGCCTAACTGAAGACAGTGACGTCAGCGTGCTGCTGCTGGAAGCAGGCGGCCCAGACTATCGCTTTGACTTCCGAACCCAAATGCCCGCTGCCCTGGCCTACCCGCTGCAGGGCAAGCGCTACAACTGGGCATTTGAAACCGACCCCGAACCGAATATGGACGGCCGCCGCATGGAATGTGGCCGCGGCAAGGGCCTGGGCGGCTCCTCGCTGATCAACGGCATGTGCTATATCCGCGGCAATGCGCTGGATTACGACAACTGGGCCAAGCAACCGGGTCTTGAAGACTGGGACTATTTAAGCTGTTTGCCCTACTTCAAAAAAAGCGAAAGCCGCGATATCGGACCAAATGACTATCACGGCGGCGAAGGGCCGGTCAGCGTCACGACGCCCAAGGCGGGCAATAACCCGCTTTACCACACCTTTATCGAGGCCGGAAAGCAGGCAGGCTACCCTGAGACCGACGACGTCAACGGCTATCAGCAAGAAGGTTTTGGTCCCATGGACCGCTTTGTGACGCCTAACGGCCGCCGAGCGTCGACGGCACGTGGCTACCTGGATACCGCCAAGCAGCGCGAAAATCTGACCATCGAAACTCATGCGGTAACCGATGTAATCGAGTTCGAGGGTAAGCGTGCAGTGGGCGTGCGCTATGAGCGAAAAGGCGAGAAACAGCAGGCCTACGTTCGTCGTGAAGTGCTGCTGTGTGGCGGTGCTATCGCCTCACCGCAGATTCTTCAGCGCTCGGGGATTGGCAACCCGGAATTGCTTAAAGAGCTCGATATCGAGACAATTCACGACCTGCCCGGTGTCGGTGAAAACCTCCAGGACCATCTGGAGATGTACATCCAGTACGAATGCAAAGAGCCTATTTCGCTCTATCCGGCGCTCAAATGGTACAACCAGCCGAAGATTGGTGCCGAGTGGCTGTTCAAGGGCACCGGCGTGGGCGCCAGCAATCAGTTTGAATCCTGCGGCTTTATCCGCAGCCGCGATGAGGAAGAGTGGCCCAACCTGCAGTACCACTTCCTGCCCATCGCGATCAGCTACAACGGTAAAAGCGCGGTGCAGGCCCACGGCTTCCAGGCTCATGTCGGCTCCATGCGCTCGGAAAGCCGCGGCCGCATTCGCCTGACCTCGAAAGATCCCCATGCGGCGCCAAGCATCCTGTTCAACTACATGGCCAAGGACAAAGACTGGCAAGAGTTCCGCGATGCCATTCGCCTGACCCGCGACATCATCGCTCAGCCAGCCTTTGACCCATACCGTGGCCGCGAGATCGCACCCGGCCCGGATGTTCAGTCGGATGCCGAACTCGATGCCTTTGTCAAACAGCACGCCGAAACCGCCTATCACCCCTGTGGTAGCTGCCGGATGGGCAACGACGAAATGGCAGTCACGGATGGCCAGGGCCGCGTCCATGGCATTGACGGCTTGCGCGTGGTCGATGCGTCCTTGTTCCCGGTGATTCCCACCGGCAACCTGAATGCCCCCACCATCATGCTGGCCGAAAAGATCGCCGACCGGATTCGTGAACGTGAGCCCCTGCCCCGGGCCAACGTCGACTATTACGTCGCCAACGGCGCACCAGCCAAACGCCACTGAACCAAGTCTGGTTAGCAAAACTCTAAAACGTCGTAGCCCAGCGCTGCGACGTTTTTTTATGTCCCTTTAACGCATCGAAATACTTGCACTGGGTGGCGCAGGTCTGCCAATATTCAAACATCTGTTTAAATCTGTGCATTATTAACCATATCGTATCCTTCAACACTATCCCTCAACATATGGAGAGGCACTATGCTCACCCTACTACTGATCGTGCTGGCGGCTGTTGGCCTGCTCGCGGTGATGCGCCGCGAAGCCGGTGCAACCGCCGCCCTGGTCGTGCTTGCCGTGCTGGGTCTTGTTGGCCTGGTGTTCGATGCCGCCGTCATTGGCGTGCTCTTACTGCTGGGCGCCGCCGCTGTGGCCATTGCCGGGCTTCCTGCGCTACGCCGCCAGTGGCTTACCCCGCGGCTGTTTGCAATGTTCAAGAAAGTCGCGCCCAAAGTCTCTGACACAGAGCGCACTGCGTTGGAAGCGGGCACTGTCTCCTGGGATGGCGAGCTGTTTTCCGGCAAGCCCCAATGGAACAAGCTGCTCAACTTTAAAGACGACGGCCTGCGTGAAGACGAGCAAGCCTTTCTCGACAACCAGTGCGCAAAAGCCGCCGGCATGTGTAATGCCTGGGATATCGCCATTGAGCGCGCGGACCTTCCCCAGCAACTGTGGGATTACCTGAAAAAAGAAGGCTTCTTCGGCATGATCATTCCGAAGGAGTACGGCGGCCTGGGCTTCTCGGCCAAGGCCCAGTCCATGGTGCTGCAAAAGCTCTCCGCCAATGAAACGCTGATGGTTACCGTCGGTGTGCCCAACTCGTTGGGCCCAGGCGAGCTACTGCTCAAATATGGTACTCAGGAGCAGAAAGATCACTACCTGCCGCGCCTGTCCGATGGCCGTGAGATTCCCTGCTTTGGCCTGACGGGCCCGCGTGCCGGTTCAGACGCTACCTCGCTGCCGGACACCGGCGTCGTGTGCAAGCAAATGGTCAACGGTGAAGAAGTCCTCGGCCTGCGGCTCAACTTTGAAAAGCGCTGGATCACCCTGGCGCCCATTGCCACCGTTGTCGGTCTTGCCTTCAGGCTGTTTGATCCCGAGAACCTGCTCGGCGATGAAGAAGACCGCGGCATTACCCTGGCGTTGATTCCCCGCGATACCGACGGTATGGAGATTGGTCGTCGCCACCATCCGATCGGCAGCCCGTTTATGAATGGTCCGATCAAGGGTAAGGACGTTTTTGTCCCGCTGGATACGATCATCGGCGGCCCCGACATGATCGGCCAGGGTTGGCGCATGCTGGTCGAGTGTCTCTCCATCGGCCGTTGTATTACGCTTCCCTCAGGCGCCACCGGCACGGCGCGCTATGCGTTGGGCTGGAGCGGCGGCTTCACCCGCGTGCGCCGTCAGTTCAACGTGCCCGTGGCGGAAATGGAAGGCGTGCAGGAACCTCTGGCGCGCATGGCAGCCCTCGGGTACATCGCCCAGGCAACGGTCTATCAAACCGCCAACCTGATCGACCATGGCGAAAAGCCCGCCGTCCCCTCGGCGATTCTGAAAAGCCAACTGACCGAATTCCAGCGCGATATTCTTGCCGATGCCATGGATGTACATGGCGGTAAGGCGGTCACTCTGGGCCCACGCAACTACCTGGGTATTGGCTACAGCGCCAATCCGGTGGCGATCACCGTGGAAGGCGCCAACATCATGACCCGCAACCTGATGATCTTCGGTCAGGGAGCTATCCGCTGCCATCCCTATGTGCTTGAGGAGCTAGCCGCGAAAGACGCCAACGATATCAAGGCATTCGACAAGGCGTTCTTCAGCCATGCGGGACTCATCTTTGGCAACGCGGCCCGCGCCTTCACCCTGGGCTTCGGCATCGGCAAACCCAATGTGCCGTTCGACGGCCCGGCGGCCGCCTACGCCCAGGACATCGCCCGCCTCTCGGCAGGCTTCGGACTGTGCGCCGATGCGGCCATGGCAAGCCTCGGATCGGCCTTGAAGAAACGTGAAATGCTCTCCGCCCGTCTTGGCGATGTGCTTTCCAACCTCTACCTGGCCTCGATGGTACTCAAGCAATGGCAAGCGGGTGACAAGGTGGAAGGCGAAGAAGCCCTGCTGCATTACAGCTGTCGTTTCCTGCTCCAGCGGGCTGAACAGGCCTTTGTCGAGATTTTCGATAACCTGCCCAACCGGGCGCTGGGCAAGACGCTGAAAGTGATCGTCATGCCGACCGGTCGCCGCTGGGACAAGCCCCACGATGACGATGCGCGGGATATCGCCAAGCGCGTCTCCACCCACAGCGCATTGCGTACCAAGCTGTTGCACAATACCTGGGACGCCGACGACGGCGAACAGCGCAACCCGCTCGCCCGCTATAACGCGCTGCTGGTGGACTACGAGCGTGCTGAGGCAATCTATCGCACGGTCAACAAAGCCTATGCCAAGGGTGAACTGCCGCAGACGGCACTGCATCCTGAAGCACGGGTGGAAGCGGCATTGGAAGGCCGTCTAATTAGCGAAGAAGACGCCCAGTTCATGCGTGAATTCGAAGCTGAGGTATTGGAAATGCTCACTGTAGACGATTTCCCTTACGAAACCTTTGCTACCGACAAGTCGACGCTGATTGATCACAATGCCAAGCCGCAGTCGACACAAGCATCTGAGACGGCAGACAGCATTAAATAGCCACTCGCTCGCACCAACCTTCAACCGGCCTCCCTGAGGCCGGTTTTTTTTGACCCTAGACTTTCGTTTAATTTTCGATTTTTCATCCAAAAACTGCAAACGAAAGCAGATAAAGGCATTGCAGGTTCGAAAACGATCAACTAGGATTTCGTAAACGAAAGCTAGATATTCTCCAATAACAACGACGCTAGCGAGATTCGCATGTCACTACATTTGCAAAATATCGCCCATACCGTAGGCGGTGTTCCCTATATTAGCGACGTTGACCTAGCACTCGAGCCGGGCTCCTTCAATGTGCTATTGGGCAGAACACTCGCAGGCAAGACCACACTGATGCGCTTGATGGCCGGCCTTGAGCCACCTACCCAAGGTCGGATTCTGATGGACGGCAAGGACGTCACCGGAGTACCGGTACGCCACCGTAACGTATCGATGGTATATCAGCAGTTCATCAATTATCCCAGTTTGACCGTCTACGACAATATTGCCTCGCCGCTTAAACTCGCCAAACAGCCAAAAAGCGAAATTAACAAGCGCGTCGGCGAAATTGCTGAGATGCTGCATATCGAGCATCTGCTTGACCGCTATCCTCTGGAGTTGTCCGGTGGCCAGCAACAGCGCACCGCCATGGGCCGCGCTCTGGTAAAAGACGCCGATGTCATTCTCTTCGACGAGCCGCTGGTCAACCTGGACTATAAACTCCGTGAGGAACTGCGCGACGAGCTGCGCGACTTGTTCAAAGTGCGTAACTGTATTGCCGTGTACGCCACCACTGAGCCTAATGAGGCTCTTGCACTCGGCGGCAACACAGCCATCCTTCACGAAGGTAAGCTGCTGCAGTACGGCCCCACCGATCAAATCTACCGGCAACCCAACGGCATTCTCAGCGCCGAGATGTTTTCTGAGCCGCCGATCAATATCGTGCCGGGTCGGCTCACCGACAACGACATCACCTTCGATAACGACACTCACTTTACCTGCGACGATGCCTTGCGAAAGCTGCCTCCTGGTGACTACCAGTTCGGGGTTCGCGCCTCGCATTTGAGCCTTACACCACAAGCCGCGGATGATCTGGAACTGCCGGTCACCGTGGATGTTGCCGAAATCAGTGGGTCCGAAACTTTTCTTCATGCGCGTCATGCGCACTTCCCACTGGTATTGCATCTCCTGGGAATACACGAATTGAAGGTCAATCAGCCCATCAAGGTTTATTTCCCCATTCATAAACTGTTTGTTTTCGACCAGCAGGGCCACATTGTGCATACCCCGTTGGCTCAGACGGAGGGCGCCGCGCATGGCTGAGATCGTGCTTAAAACACTCGCGCACACATACAGCGCCAACCCGCAATCGGCCGAGGATTACGCCATCCGCCATATGGAACACGTATGGCATCAAGGCGGCGCTTATGCCTTGCTGGGACCGTCCGGATGCGGCAAATCAACCCTTCTGAATATTATTTCAGGGCTACTGGCGCCTACCGAAGGCGATGTACTCTTCGATGGCCACCGGGTCAACGAACTGCCACCGGAAGAGCGCAACATCGCCCAGGTGTTCCAGTTCCCGGTGATCTACGACACCATGACGGTGTTCGATAATCTCGCCTTCCCGCTGCGCAACATGAACACCCCCGAGTACCGGGTTAAACCCAAGGTACTGGAAGTCGCCGACATCCTTGAGCTGACACCGCTGTTATCGCGCAAAGCCAAAAACCTGACCGCCGATGAAAAACAGAAGGTCTCCATGGGGCGCGGTCTGGTCCGCGACGACGTTACCGCCATTCTGTTTGATGAGCCGCTTACCGTCATCGACCCGCAGTTGAAGTGGAAGCTGCGCCGCAAGCTCAAGGAAATCCACGAGCGGTTTAACATCACCATGATCTACGTCACTCACGACCAGCTTGAAGCCTCGACCTTCGCTGACAAGATTGCCGTGATGTACGAAGGCCAGGTGGTGCAGTTCGGTACGCCACGGGAACTGTTCGAAACACCCGCGCATACTTTCGTGGGTTATTTCATCGGTAGTCCAGGCATGAATTTTTTCGAGCTTCGCTACGATGAGGCACAAAATACGGCCTACTTCGGCGACCAGCCACTGCCGTTAAGCAATGCTTATCTGGCCACGCTTAAAAAGACCGAGAGCGACAACCTCAAGCTCGGCATTCGCCCGGAATTCATCGACGTTCACGCAAGCGCCGCACCCGACACGATTGCCGTGCAAAAAGAGAACCTGCAGGACCTTGGCACCTACGCCATTCTCACCTTCTCGTTCAATCAGCAAACATTTAAAGCCAGGCTGCCCGAAGACCATCCTGCCCTGGGTGACACCGTCTATATCCGTTTTCCCGACGACAAACTGAGCCTTTACGTCGATGAATACCGAGTCGAGGTAGATCATGAATAAAGTCTATAACAACCGCGCCTGGCTATTGGTACTGCCAATGCTTGTCCTGGTCGCGTTTTCCGCGATCGTGCCGCTGATGACCGTCGTCAACTACTCGGTGCAAGACGTGCTTGGCGCTAACGCCCGCTTCTTTACCGGCACCGAGTGGTTCGAAACCATGCTCAACGACCCGGCCCTGCAAGCGGCTTTTCTACGCCAGATAATATTCTCGCTCACCATTCTTGCCATCCAGATCCCTCTGGGAATCGGCATTGCGTTGATCATGCCCAAACGTGGTTGGCAAGCATCGGCAGTGCTGATCCTGATTACTCTGCCCCTGCTGATCCCCTGGAACGTAGTGGGCAGTATCTGGCAGATTTTCACACGCGGTGATATCGGCCTGATGGGTTGGGGACTTCGCCAGTTGGGCATCGAGTACAACATTACCCGTAACGCCGCCGATGCCTGGGTGACGATCATCCTGATGGACGTTTGGCACTGGACCCCGCTGGTCGCCATGCTTTGCTACAGCGGCCTGCGCTCCATCCCCGAAGCCTACTATCAGGCGGCGCGCATTGACCGTGCCTCAAAATGGGCGGTATTTCGCTACATTCAGTTGCCCAAGCTGACCAATGTGCTGGTCATTGCCGTGCTGCTGCGCTTCATGCACTCGTTCATGATTTACGCCGAGCCCTTTGTACTGACCGGTGGCGGGCCTGGCAGCTCAACGACCTTCCTGAGTCAATCATTGACCACCATGGCGGTGGGTCAGCAGGACTTGGGACCCTCCGCTGCTTTCTCGATTATCTACTTCCTGGTCATCCTGCTGGTGAGCTGGGTGTTCTACACCGCCATTATGAACATGCAGAAAGACAAGCATTCCCAGGGAGGAGCCTGATATGAGCTACCAACTGGAAAACACCCAGCAGGGTGAAAAATACAACACCATTTTCAGCCGCACCACACCCGCACAACGCCGCAAGCGCAACGCCAGAACCAAGCTGCGCTCGCGCCTGTTGCTGGGCGTCTATCTGCTCTTGATGATTCTGCCCATCTATTGGCTGCTGAACATGTCGCTGCAAACCAACAGCGAAATACTGGGCTCCATGACCATGTGGCCGGAGAACCTTACCTTTGACAACTATATCGGTATCTTTACCGACTCAAGCTGGTACATGGGCTATGTCAACTCGATTGCCTATGTACTGATGAACATGCTGATCACCATCTGTGTGGCACTACCGGCTGCGTATGCCTTCAGCCGCTACAGCTTCATTGGCGATAAGCACCTGTTCTTCTGGCTGCTGACCAACCTCATGGCGCCGCCCGCTGTATTCCTGCTGCCCTACTTCCAGCTTTATTATTCGGTCGGTCTCTTCGACACGCACATTGCCGTGGCGCTGGCGCACTGCCTCTTCAATATTCCACTGGCCATCTGGATTCTTGAAGGCTTCATGAGCAGCGTTCCCAAGGAGATCGACGAAACCGCCTACATCGACGGTTACAGCTTTCCACGCTTTTTCATCAAGATTTTTATCCCGATGATTCGCTCGGGTATCGGCGTCACGCTGTTCTTCCTGTTCATGTTCTCGTGGGTTGAGCTGCTCCTGGCCAGAACGCTGACGGCCACCGAGGCACAGCCCATTGGCATGATCATGACGCGCACGTCCACCGCGTCGGGGATTGACTGGGGCACGCTCGCCGCAGCCGGTGTGCTGACCATCTTGCCAGGCATTCTGGTGGTCTACTTTGTCCGCAACCATATCGCCAAGGGCTTTGCCCTGGGTCGTACCTAAGGAGGTGATGTATGTCTTGGATGGTATGGACGGTGCCCACCGCTATTTTCTTTTCCGCCATTGCCGCCATGTTGGCGGGGATGACGGTCTGGGAAATTGTCTCGCCCACCATAGAGCGTAAGGGCTTTCTACCCATCACGACCACACGCGGAGACCGGCTGTTTGTTGGCCTTCTGTCTGCTGCGTTTATTCATCTTGGCGTGATTGGCTTTACCTCATTATCGATTTGGTTAGCACTGGCAGCTTCGCTGGTCTGGCTGTTGGTGCTGATGCGCTGGGGGTAACCGGTGCGAGAACCAAAAGCGGTCTCATGGACGGATTCGCCATTAGGGAAGATCACAACACAACGAGGTCTATATGCGACATAACAATTTCAAACTTACCACCCTCGCCGCCAGCCTGCTGCTAGCATCCGGTTCGCTAGCCGCAGACGACCACGATGCGCGGGCGGTGGCCGAGCGGCTGGTCGACGAGCATTTCCAAAACTCGACCCTGAGCCGCGAGGAACAGATCGAAGAACTGATGTGGTTTGCCAAAGCGGCCGAACCATTTCGCGACATGGATATCCAGACCGTTGCGGAGGGGTTAACCACCCACGTCTATGAAAGCGAAGTACTTGCTGAAGCGTTCAGTGAGCTAACCGGTATCAACGTCACTCACAACATCATTGGCGAAGGCGATGTTGTCGACACCATGCAAAACCAGATGCAGTCGGGTAACAGCATCTACGATGGTTTCGTCAACGATACCGATGCCATCGGTACCCACATCCGCTATGGCACCACCATCAACCTCTCCGAGGCGATGGAAAACGAATGGGCCGACTACACGCTACCCACGCTGGATCTGGACGACTTCATCGGGCTGCAGTACGGCACCGGGCCAGATGGCAGCATCTATCAATTGCCAACCCAGCAGTTCGCCAACCTTTACTGGTTCCGCTACGACTGGTTCCAGCGCGAAGACCTGCAGGAGCAGTTCCGGGATATTTACGGCTACGACCTGGGCGTACCCACCAACTGGACCGCCTATGAGGATATCGCCGAATTCTTCACCGACCATGTTGGCGAGCTCGACGGCAAAGAGATCTATGGTCACATGGATTACGGTCGCCGCGACCCCTCACTAGGCTGGCGTTTCCACGACTCCTGGCTCTCCATGGCAGGTATGGGCAGTCCTGGCGTTCCTTCCGGCAACCCGGTAGATGACTGGGGTATTCGTGTCAACGAAGACAGCCAGCCGGTGGGGGCCAGCGTTAGCCGTGGCGGTGCGACCAACTCTCCCGCCTCCGTCTTTGCCATGCAAAAGGCCGTTGACTGGCTCCGCGACTTCGCTCCACCCGAAGCCCAAGGCATGACCTTCGGTGAAGCGGGTCCGGTGCCTGCTCAAGGCCATATTGCCCAGCAGATTTTCTGGTACACCGCCTTCACGGCCGACATGACCGACCCCGATGTCGCCGTGACCGATGACGAAGGCAATCCGCTATGGCGCATGGCCCCCTCGCCCACCGGCCCGTATTGGGAAGAAGGCATGAAGGTTGGCTATCAGGACGTAGGCGCCTGGACGTTCTTTGACTCCACCCCCGAAGACCGTCGCACAGCGGCGTGGCTGTTTGGTCAGTTCACCGTTTCCAAGACGGTATCGCTTGAGAAGTTGATGCACGGCCTGACGCCGATCCGCGAGTCCGACATCTTCTCTGAGCAGATGACCGAAATGGCACCCAAGCTCGGCGGGTTGGTTGAATTCTACCGCAGCCCCAACGAGTCCAACTGGACCCCAACGGGCACCAACGTCCCCGATTATCCCCGCATGGCGCCCCTATGGTGGCAAAACCTTGCACCGGTCATGAGCGGAGATGTATCGCCACAGGAAGGCCTCGATGCACTGGCGGCGGATATGGATAGCACCATGCACCGTCTTGCCCGTGCCGATGTCTTCGACAGCTACGCCCCCGTGCTGAACGAAGAGCGTGACCCGCAATACTGGCTGGACCAGGATGGCGCGCCGAAAGCCAAGCTGGATGACGAAATGCCACAAGGCACCACCGTGCCTTACGACGAAATGATGGAAGAATGGATGTCGGCCGGGACGCGCTAATACCGGCTGGGCGGGCCCCACGGCCCGCCCTTTCCGGCTTCATCGGCGGCACCCTCTATCGACACTTACCAACAGCGCGGTCGCCCATACAGCACCGTGAACGGGGCTTTCTTTGTTAATTTGGATCCGCTATGAAACTGCGTAACCGTAATATCGAGAAACTACATTCCGATGAATTCGATGTACTGATCATTGGTGGTGGCATCAATGGTGCCGCCACCGCTGCGGCGCTGTCAGGTAAAGGCGCCCGGGTTGCCTTGATCGATCGTGGCGACTTCGCTGGCAGCACCAGCATGCACTCCTCAAATCTCGTTTGGGGAGGCATCAAATATATGGAAAGCAAAGACTTTGCATTGGTTCGAAAGCTTTGCAAGAGTCGTAATCATTTAATTAAAAGTTACCCATCCACTGTTCAGGAAATTCGTTTTCTGACCAACATCACCCGGGGGTTTCGCCATTCACCGCGTTACTTGTGGATTGGCACCTGGCTCTACTGGCTGATGGGCAATGGATTTACCCGGCGACCCCGCTTGCTGTCCCCCAAGAATATCAAGCAGGAAGAACCGATTATCGATGTCGATGACTCCGTCGGCGGCTTTGAATATTCGGATGCCTACCTGCACGACAACGATGCCCGTTTTGTCTTCAATTTCGTTCGTCATGCACTCAATCATGGGGCAACTGCCGCCAATTATGTTGAGTCACTGGGTGCCGAGCGTGAAGGGAATGTCTGGGTCACCAAGGCGCGTAACGTGATGGACGGCCAAACCTTCGATATCCGCGCCAAGGTGCTGATTAATGCAGCAGGCCCCTGGGTTGACCAGCACAACACCCTGACCGGGCAAAAGACCACCCACCAACACCTGTACTCCAAGGGTATTCACCTGATCGTGCCCCAGTTGACGGATTCCCAGCGCGTGCTGGCCTTCTTCGCCGACGACGGGCGGCTGTTCTTTGTCATTCCCATGGGCAACCGCACCTGTATCGGGACCACCGATACGCACATGGAACACCCCGAGGTGGATGTTACCGGTGACGACATTGACTTCGTGCTGGAAAACATCAACAAGCGCCTGACCCTCGACAAGCCACTGGGTCAGGCCGATATCATCTCGACCCGCTGTGGCGTGCGTCCCTTGGCCATCAAGGCGGATCAAGGCAACGACCGCGACTTTCTCCAGCTATCCCGCAAGCATGTGATCGATACCAATCAGGATAGCGCACACATCAGTATTTTTGGCGGCAAGTTGACCGACTGCCTGAACGTGGGCGATGAAATCGCTGAAGCCGTCGCAAAGCTTGGGGTCGAACTACCCGACCAGGGCTTCCGCTGGTATGGCGAGCCCCCCAATGCCGTGAAACAACAGTTCATGGATCATGCCAAGCGCATGAACCTGGACGCCATGACAGCGGCGACATCCTCAGAGCCTCTCTCATCACGCCTTTGGCGACGTTATGCCGAACAGGCGATGCCCATGCTCGAAAAAATCCGCCAGGACCCGGCAGAAGCCGACATTCTGATCGAGGGCACGGAATACATTCGCTGCGAGCTTGAACATGCCCGCGACCATGAGATGATCACCCAGCTTGAGGATTTCCTGCGCCGCCGAGCCAAAGTATCGCTTGTAGTGCACCACGAGCAACTGCGCCACTCCAAGGGGTTGAAAGAAGCCTGCCGTGTTCTATTTGGCGAGCAAGCCGAAGAGCGTTTTGAGGCGTATTTCGCCCAGAACCGGGATACCGCCCAACCCTATACACCCAAACAGGAAGTTCCCTCCTAGAAAGTGGCGGCAATGGGAGCGCAGTGGCAAATAAAATCCCCCTCACGGTGGCCGCCAGGGGGATAGAGGAAAGTGAAGAGCGTCAGAACCTAATCTTTAGTCGCTATTCTTCGTTTTCAACCAGCAGCTGGGAATCCCCTGCCAGCACCTCGTCCCACGCCTCTTCAATGGTGTACCCCATACGGCTATCAATGGTGTCGATGACTTCAACCGCGTGCTGAAGCGACTCCCGCTGGCCTTTTAGCGCTACTACCAGCTTGGCCAGGTCTTGCTTGCTGAACGTATTCGCGATTCGGTCGGCTTGTTGGCTTAATTCGATGCAGTTCATGGTTCAACCCTCATGGTATGGTCATCCGCTGCTTACTATTGTCGTTAATCGTTAAGCAGCCATCTTGTTAATGACGAATGGTGACGTTGCTACTCATGCTGGACCGGATAAGTGTCCAGTTCGGTGACTGCGATAAGGTCACAAGCGTTACAAGACCTTCGCTTCAAGCGCCCGGGTAATTCAAAAGCGCATCAAATGTAGCAGTGGTCAGAAGGGGTCAATCGGGATAACGAAACACCGCCCTGATCCATGACTTCACTATGGTGCACTGCCGTAAAGCTCACAATGCGTCATTGGCCGCAGGCAGCGTTGTAGCTCGACTACATAAGCGTCGAATAACCCCGAAAGGTGTCATAGAATTTCACGATGGAGGGACAGTACGCAGGGAACGCATTGATAACGTCGGGAAACTTACCCGAGGTGGCCTGGATAAGCGGTGGCAGTATACGCCATCAACCCAACGACGCCAGTCGACCATGGGTTAATAAAATGAGGCCGCTATCACCACCGCCATGGCGATAGCGGCCTCTGGCGGGAATAGGTTAATCCGTTGAACGCACGCGGGAAACCGCGTCCAACCATCCTTGGTACAGTTGTTCGCGGTTCGCCTCCTCCATACTCGGTATAAAGCTTCGCTCGCAGCGCCAGAGTTGCTCTATCTCGTCCAGGGTCTGATACCAGCCTAACCGCAGGCCGGCCAGGTAGGCGGCGCCCAGAGCGGTGGTTTCCAGAATCGTGGGGCGGTCCACTTGCACGTTCAGCATATCGGCCAGAAACTGCATGACCCAGTTATTCTTGACCATGCCGCCATCAACACGCAGGTTGCCGGGTGGGGCTTCCATATCGTCATTCATGCAATGCTGAAGATCACGCGTCTGATAACAGACTGCCTGAAGACCAGCGGCGACAATTTCCGCAATCCCGGTATCGCGGGTCAGACCAAAAATCGCCCCGCGGGCTTTCGGATCCCAGTGCGGTGCCCCCAGGCCAGTAAAGGCAGGGACTAGATAAACGCTATGCCCGCGGCGGGTTTTACGGGCAAGGGCTTCGGTCTCCGCCGCATCCGCAAATAAATTCAGCCCATCGCGCAGCCACTGGACCGTGGCGCCGGCGACAAAAATACTGCCTTCCATGGCGTAGGTCGGCTTGCCGTTCAGGCGATACCCAATGGTCGTCAGCAACCGGTTGCGCGACAGAGACGGTGTGTCTCCGGTGTTGACGATCATGAAACATCCGGTCCCGTAGGTACTCTTCCCCATGCCCGGCTGAAAGCACGCCTGACCGACCAGCGCTGCCTGTTGATCCCCCGCCACACCCGCAATCGGCAGCTCAACACCCAGCCAGCGGGCATCCATGGTGCCAAAATCATCGCTCGAGTCTTTCACCTCAGGCAGCAAGCTTGCCGGGATATCGAACAGGTCGAGCAGTTCGTCGTCCCAGCACTGCTCGTGGATATTGAACAAGGCGGTGCGCGAGGCATTGGTGGCATCAGTTACGTGATGGTGACCACCGGTCAATCGCCAGATCAGGAAGCTATCGACGGTACCAAAGAGCAATTCGCCTTTCTCAGCCCGGGCTCGGGTCCCTTCGACGTTGTCCAGCACCCATGCAAGCTTGGTGGCGGAAAAGTACGGGTCGATCAGCAGGCCGGTCTTGGCCTGCACACGCTCGGTATGGCCACCATCGCGCAGCTGTTCGCAGAGCGACGACGTACGCCGGTCCTGCCACACAATGGCGTTATAAACCGGCTTTCCGGTGCGCTTGTCCCACACAATGGTGGTTTCGCGCTGATTGGTGATCCCCACGCCAGCAATTTGCTCTGGCTTGATAGCTGCCTTTTTGACAACTTCCTGGCAGGTGGCAACGACAGTGTCCCAGATATCTTCAGGATCGTGCTCGATCCAACCGTCGTAGGGATAGTGCTGGGTAAATTCCTGCTGCGCGACAGCAGTTACTTGACCTTCACGGTCAAACAGGATGGCACGGGAACTGGTCGTACCTTGATCGATGGCAAGTATATAGGAGGACATGGCACGTTCACTTTGTTGTTGGTAGTTTCGATTCTGTACATTTATTTTCGAATTATTATCACCAAAGGCTACGCCAGCCGCCAGCAATGCTCAAGTATGAAAACATAACCGCCTTCACCTGATCAGGCCAGGTGCAACGCGACATCGTGCTGGGTCAGCAGGCGCTGAATGGCCTCAGGCGGTTTACGGTCGGTAAACAGTGCGTCCAACTGGGCAATATTGCCTTGGCGTACCACCGGGTTGCGGTGAAACTTTGAATAGTCGGCCGCCAGATAAACGCGCCGTGAATTGGCAATAATGGCCTGGGCAACGCGCACTTCCTGATAGTCGAATTCCAGCAAAGAGCCATCTTCGTCGATGCCGCTGATACCGATAATGCCGTAATCGACCTTGAACTGATTGATAAAGTCGATCGTGGCCTCGCCAATAATCCCGCCATCCCGGGAACGCACCTGCCCCCCTGCGATGATCACCGTGAAATCTTCCTTGTGCTGCAGAATCGCCGCGACGTTGAGGTTATTGGTAATAATCTCCAACCCCTGATGATCGAGCAGCGCCTGAGCAATCACCTCGTTGCTGGTACCAATGTTGATGAATAGTGACGCGTCATTGGGAATATGGTCAGCCAGGCAGCGTGCGATCCGCTCTTTCTCTTCAAGATGCAGGGTTTTACGAGTGCTGTAGGCGGTATTCACGGTGCTGGATTCAATCCCCACGCCCCCATGAACTCGCCTCACGCGGCCATCGTTCGCCAGTGTATTCAGATCTCGGCGAATGGTCTGCGGCGTTACGGCAAAATGATCAGTGAGCTGCTCGATGCTCATGTATCCATGCTGGCGGACCAGCTCGATGATCGCGTCTTGACGAAACTGTTGATTCATAAGCTAGCCCGTGGCGTTATTTTTTCGTTTTAGAACGTATTTACTTTAAAACTATTTATTTAAAAACCATTCACTTTTAAACCATTCACTTTTAAACCATTCTCTTTTAAACATAGCAGCGTAGCAAAATTTCTATCAAATAACGCTTATTGATGCTCGAAGACGAACGTTATGTCGACAGCGGCCATACCCACAGGATCATCGGTATCGACACCAGCAGCACGATGACTGACAGGGGTAAACCCAACTTCCAGTAATCGCCAAACCGATACCCCCCCGGCCCCAGCACCAGCGTATTGGACTGATGGCCTATCGGGGTCAGAAAGGCACAGGACGCACTGACAGCGACCACCATCAGGAAGGGATCGAGCGATACCTCGAACCCTCTGGCCAGGCTGACGGCAATGGGCGCCATCAGCAGCGCCGCTGCCGCATTGTTGATGACATTGGAAAGCAGCATGGAAAGGATAAACAGCCCCACCAGGGTAACCACCACCGGCCAGTCGGCTCCCCATTGCAGCAACGCCTGGGCGATCAGACCCGCCCCGCCGCTGGTCTCCAGGGCCTCGCCGACCGGAATCATGGCCCCCAAGAGAACAATCACAGGCCCGTCGATCGCCTGATAGCCCTCCCGAAGTGGCAGCACACCAATCAATAGCGAAACCAGTGCCGCACTACTCAACGCCACCGCAGCCGGCAATACGTCCAGCAGCATGGCAACAATCGCAGCCGCAAAGATAGCCATCGAAAGCAGCAATTTGCGCGGCTGACCAAGGCTTAAATTGCGGTTAGCCAGCGGTAAACAACCCAACGCTGGCAGGCTTTCGGCAATTTCATTCTCCTCGCCCTGTAACAACAGGATATCCCCGGTCTGAAAGCGAATATCCCGCAGACGCTGCTTTAACCGGGCGCCATCCCTAGCCACCGCCACCAAATGCAAACCAAACTGGTGATTGAGACGCAACTGACGAACACTCCGATTGATCATCATGGAGTCATTACGTACCACCACTTCCACCAGCTGTAGCCCTTCGGTATCCACCGGCGGATGCGAATCCGACGCTTCTTCTGCAGCCAGGTCGCGGGCTTCCTCATCCTCGTCATCCCCTTCAAGCTCGGCGACGGCGCTCAGCCCTGCCTTGTCTTCCAGCAGTTTCAGTTCTTCAGGTCCGGCTTCCAAAAGCAGGATATCGCCTGCCTGTAACATACCGTGGAACGAATAGCCTGCCTGGCGGTTGTCATCACGCACCACTGCCAGTACCGGAATAGACTCTTCAAGCTCGTCGCGAAGCTGCTGCAACGTCAACCCTTTGGCCTTGGATTCATCATTGACCTTGAGCTCTACCAGATAGTTGGCAGTGTCAAACATATCCGCGGCTGATGCCTGGCCGCTACGCTTGGGCGTTAGTCGCCAGCCGACCAATACGATAAATGCCAACCCGGCCAACGCCACGACGCCTCCCACAGGGGCAAAGCTGAACATGCTGAAGGTATCGCCGGATACGTTCCCCCGGTAACTGGAAATAATGATATTCGGCGGGGTACCGATAAGCGTCATCAGCCCACCCAGCAGTGAGCCAAATGCCAGTGGCATCAGCAATAGCGATGGAGAGGTGTCATGCTCCCTTGCCATACGCATGGCGACGGGCAACAACAGCGCCAGCGCCCCGACATTGTTCATGATGCCCGAGAGTACCAAGACGGTTCCCACCAACGCCAGCAACTGGAGTATCAAGCGATCACCCACCTTGAGTATCTGGTCGGCGATAATATCGACCAGACCTGAGCGTTCGAACCCTTTGCTCAGCACCAGCACGGCGGCAACCGTGATCACGGCAGGGTGGCCAAACCCCATAAAGGCATCTTCGGCAGGCACCAAGCCAAGCATGACCGAACCCAATAGCGCTGAAAGGGCGACCAGATCATAGCGAAACCGCCCCCATACAAAGGCCGCCAATGTTAACCCCAGCACTAAAAACACCAGCGTGCTCGGCGCCAGCCCCACGTCCTCGATTGCCATATATTGAATCACCTCCCTGTAGAGCACCGTCACTATCGTCGGCTTGCTTTACTGTAAATCAGATAGTGGCAAGCAGGTAAATCATATTAGACATTGACTATACGCCAATAAAAAGCCCGGCGATGCCGGGCTGAGAAAGATCATTGATTGAGTCCGCAGACCTGGGGCGCTATTTTTTCATGCGATCCAACATTTGCTGAACGGCTTCCAGATGCTCGGGTTCGTTATGAGACATGCCCTGAAAAACGGCGCAGACGTCCAGAAATCCTTTTAGCTCCATGTCGGGCGCCATTTTCATTAGCCGCTTGGTCAACCGAGTCGCCTTTGGTGGTTGGGCAGCGATCCGCCCGGCATGCTCATACGCCGCCTTCATCAACACATCGGGCTCGGCAACCTCCAGTACAATTCCGTACGCCAAGGCTTCCTGGGCATCGATCACCCGGCCGGACAAGGTCAGCTCAAAGGCACGCTGGTAGCCGATCTGGCGTTGCATGAACCATGCGCCGCCGTCGCCGGGAATAATGCCCAGGTTGAGAAAGGTCTCACCAAACTTGGCCTGGCGCGAGGCAATGCGCAAATCCGCCATATTGGCCAGGTCAAACCCGGCGCCGATCGCAGGCCCGTTGATCGCCGCAATGATGGGCACTTCCACCGCTTCAAGCGCCAGCGGCATACGCTGTATGCCCCGGCGGTATCGCTCAGCGACTTCCGCCACGTCGCCCGCGAAGTCGCCGTCGCGGTGGGCCATATCCTTGACGTTACCACCGGCGGAGAACGCCGATCCGGCCCCGGTAATCACCAATACCGACACGTCGGCAGCGTGGTTAACCCAGTTAGCCGTAGCGACAATGTCATCGACCAACGCAGTGCCGGTAAGCGCATTGCGCACGTCGTGACGATTCATGGTGAGCGTAGCCACCCGTTCTTCAAGCGTTAAAGTCGCATCCGTCAGTGTCGGCAACGATTGACTCATTCTTCACGCTCCAAAATGATGCGGGCATCCACAATGGCATACCCGTGGGGGTGGCTTTCTGGATACACCATTACCGGGTTTAAATCCAACTCACGAATGCTCGGATAGGCGTCCACCAACTTTGAAATGCGCATCAACAGCAATACCAGTGCCTGCTTATTGACCGCCTGAGCACCGCGGACCCCTTCAAGCACTTTTTGCGCCTTGATTTGGCTCACCATGGATTCGGCATCGGCTTGCGTGATAGGTAGTGAACGAAACGCCACGTCCTCCCACACCTCAACGAAAACGCCGCCCAGGCCAAACATGAGCACCGGGCCAAAGACCGGATCCCGCAGCATACCGATGATCACCTCCACCCCTTTCTCTACCATCGGCGTGACCAGCACCCCCTCGAGTCGTGCGCCAGGGTCGTAGTACTGGGCATTAGCGACGATGGTTTTGTAGGCATCGCGTAATGCGGCTTCGCCTACCAGGCCAAGCTTGACCCCACCGGCGTCGGATTTGTGCAGAATATCTTT
The DNA here is from genome assembly GCF_015767635.1 of Halomonas sp. A40-4. Classification (GTDB taxonomy): domain Bacteria; phylum Pseudomonadota; class Gammaproteobacteria; order Pseudomonadales; family Halomonadaceae; genus Vreelandella; species Vreelandella janggokensis. The sequence goes on from NZ_CP065230.1 coordinate 2,134,321, forward strand.
GGAAACCACTTTCATGGCCAATGGCTGTTCGCCAAAGTGACGGGCAACTTCCTCCATCTCATCGCTACCTTGCACCCACCGTTCGTCGGGCACATGAATGCCATGCTCGGCCAGCAGTCCCTTGGCTTCGAACTCGAGCAAGTTCCGCTTTTGTTCTTTTGCGTTGGATAATATTGCCTGGCCGTTACGGGATGCCTGCATCGGCAGATTTGCGGGTTGAACGGCGCATTTCGCCAGGTATTCACCGCGCTCGCCCAGCGCCGCCAGCACTCTTACCGCGTGTTCGATGGAGGCGTAAACGGGCAACCCCGCCTCGTGCAAACGGCTCAGCGCTGGGGGGTTAATGGGCGCGTAGAGGCTGTAGATGACCAGCGGTTTACCGCTCGAATGGGCAAGCTCAATCATGGATTCGGCCCCGCGCATTTCATCCCCCAGCAAGGACTCGGCAAAGCGGAGACTGTAGCCGCCAAACATGCCTACCAGAAACACGCTATCGACATTCGCATCAGCGGCCACCACGGCCATGCATTCTGCCAGGAGGGAAGGATTCGCATCCGAAGACCCCGCCACATCGACAGGGTTCAGCGTCGAGGCCTGGGGCAGCAAAAGCGCCTCGAGTTTCACCTGGGTATCTCGGCTAAGCGTCGCCAGTGTCAAGCCCGCCTCCGCCAGCCGATCGGCGGCGATCGTTGCCTGACCACCACCGTCGGCAATCACCGCCACGCGTTTACCTTCTGACTTTTGCAAGCGGCCCAGCCCTTCCGCCACCGGGAGTATTTCATCGGAGTATTGCACCACGCTCACCCCAGCCTGGCGCAACAGGTCCACGGTCATCCGGTAGCTGCCTGCAAGAGCCCCGGTGTGAGAACTGGCGGCCTTTTGGCCCTGCTCGGTAGAGCCCGACTTATATACCACGACGGGCTTCATGGTAGTGACTTCACGCGCCGCATCGAGAAACTGGCGACCGTCCCGAAAGCCCTCCACATAAAGCGTCGCCACCCGAGTATGCTCATCTTCCCCCAGATAGCGGAGGTAGTCGTTGAAGCCGATATCGGCCTGATTGCCCGGCCCGATGTAGGTACTGAACCCGACCTGCCCGTTGTGCTGGGCCTCCAGCGCCAGGGAAAGCAGCATGTTGCCCGACTGGGAGACAATTCCGATGTCGCCGGTCTTGAGGTTATCAAGCGCCAGCAGATTAACCCGATGGTGCAGGTTGAACATCCCCGACGTGTTGGGCCCGATGATGCGCACGCCATGGGCCCGGGCGTTGGCCATCATGCGGGCTTCCAGCGCAGCGCCTGCCTCGCCAGTCTCGCCAAAGCCGCTGGCCAACACCACGGCCCCCTTGATGCCGAGGCGGCCACACTCAGTAATCAGGTCGGGCACCGTGGCGGCGGGAGTACAAATCAGCGCCAGCGCCGGGGTGCCCGGGATAGCACTGATCGAGGCAAAGGCTTTGACCCCTAAAATCGAAGTCGCCTTGGGATTGACCGGGTAAATCTCACCGCCATAGCCGCCCTTGATCAGCCCGACCATGGCCTTATAGCCGCGCTTGGTGGGATCAGACGAGGCGCCAACGACGGCAATGCCCGACGGCGCCAGGATGGCATGCAGCGGGCTTTGAGAAGGAAGATGACCTTCGATGGATTGCATGGAGTTACCTTTAGAAAGTAAGACAAGTCGACAATGCGTGTTGGAGCGGACGCCTAACGGCCCTTGAACTGGGGCGCGCGTTTTTCGGCGAAGGCGTTGACCCCCTCCTGCCAATCCTCGGTGGTCGAACAGGTAAAGACGGCATCAAGTTCTTGCTGAAGCTGGCTTGGCATGTCGGTTTGCGCGGCTCGATTGACCAGCGGCTTCAACATGGCCAATGACACCGGCGCCTTTTCCGCCAGCTGCAACGCCAGTGACTCGACCTCTGGCATCAACTGATCCGCTGGATAACTGGCCAGCGCCAGACCCAGCCGTGCTGCCTCGGTTCCATTGATTCTTTCGCCGATATACAGAAGCCGACGAGCCTGGGCCAGCCCGACAAGTTGGGGTAACCACTTGGAAACGCCACCGCCTACGCAGGTGCCAATACTGGTTTCGGGAAAACCGATCTGAGCATCATCGGCCATCAGTATAAAATCACAGGCCACCGCCATTTCGGCGCCCGCCCCCAGGGCATAGCCGTTCACGGCGGCAATCACCGGCTTGCTCAGTTGAGCGATTGCCTCGCCCACGTCGTTCCCCAACTGGAGATATTGGCGCCGCTGGAAAAGCGTCCGACCCGCGCCTTCATGGGCTTTCATGTCAGCGCCGACGCAGAAGGCACGCCCTTCCCCGGTGATTACCACGGCGCGAATATCCGGCTCGCGCTGGGCAACGGCCAGCACGCCAAGTAGCTCGTGATATAGCGATTCCACAACGGCATTGAGCCTGTCGGGCCGATTGAGTCGCACCGTCATTACATGGTCTTGCTGGGTGACTACAAGATGGGAACAGGAAGGTAAATCTAGCGGCATGGTCATAACGGTCGGGATACCTGGCGGAAAGGTGAATACGTAGACACATACGTTTCTATATTTTTAATAAAAAGAAACATATGTATCAAATTCAATCCTAGGACCACCCTGCGCCCCAGTCAACACGATTGTTTCATTAAAAAATAAAAAAGATACAAATGTATCGATCAAGTGTGATGGTCTAAACTACCCGCCTGAATGCGCTGGAGCCTTACATGACATCCAAGAACAGTGAAACGATCACTTCATCTGCCTCGCCGCTGGATACCATCAATCAACGTCTTGCGGCGGTTTACCCGACGCTCAGCCCACAGTTGAAACAGGCGGCAGGCTATGTGATGGAACACCCCCCGAACATCGCATTTCAATCCATCCGCAAAACCGCAGAAGCGGCACAGGTCACGCCCTCAACCCTGGTGCGTCTGGCCAAGCGACTGGATTTCAAAAGCTATGAAACGTTTCGCGAGGTGTTTCAGTCGGCGGTTAAGACACCGTCTGTGGAACTATCAGGGCGCGCCAACCGGCTTCGTTACCAGGCAAGTCAGCCTGATGACCCCCTCTTTGTTGATGTCGGCGATGCCGCCTTCGACAACATTGGGCGCCTGTTCACCGCGGATAACCAGGCACGGGTACGCGATGCCGCTCAGCAGCTTTTAGCGGCGCGCAATATCGCCGTGGTGGGTTTTCGCGACACCTTTGCCTGCGCCTACCACTTTGCTTATGTGGGTCGCATTGCCATGCCCAACATCAGCCTTATTCGAGGCTTGGAAGGCGGGTTATTAACCGAGCTGGACGGCTTCGATGAAAACGATATTGTCGTCGTTTTTGGCTTTGAGCCCTACTGCGCAGAAACGGTAAAAGCACTGGAAGTTACCCGCGCAAACGGCGTCAAGGCCATTGTCGTAACGGATACCATGCGCTCACCACTGGCACCCGGCGCACAGATCACATTTAACCTTGCCAACGCGACCCCACACTTTTTTCCTTCGATTCTGTCGGCCATCACGCTCATCGAAGCCATTCTGGCGGAATGTGTCGCCTTCGGCCCTGATTCTCTGGTCGACAACGTGTCCAGATTCGAACAGCGTATGCTCCATATGGGGGCGTATGTTGAGACCGACTAAAGATAAGACTATTGATGGAGACCAAGCAGGTATTTCGACATTCGACATTCGCTGTACTATGGCAAACGTTGAAAATATTAATTGGCGCTTAGCTCAGGACTCGCTAAATTCTGTTTACGTAAAGTGATGCCTTCGCGCTTGGCATCACCTTGCCTGTGCCACAGGGAACTCAAAAGTGACACGACGTTTAGTATGGGAATACAAAAACAAACAGTGGCAATGATCACTGCTGGAGCTTCCAACATGCATAACAAAGAGCAAAACACGAAGTCAGAATCTTTAATCTCCACGTCAACAGAGCTACCTTCCTCTATCACCAAGGGATCCTCAACGCGACGTAATTTCCTTAAAACCGCAGCAGTCGGTTCCGCCGCTGCCGTCGCCGCCCCCTGGATCGGCAATGTTCAGGCCCAGGAAGGCATTCGCATCCGCATGCAGTCTTCCTGGCAGCCTGGCACGACGGGCTACAGAATCTTTGAGGAGTGGGCTGCCGGCGTCGCCGAAGCAACGGGAGGCGAGGTGCGCATTGAGCCCTTCCCTGCCGGCGCCGTGGCGGGAGCCTTTGAGGTTGCCGATGCGGTACGTAACGGCGTGCTTGACGGCCAGAACTGGTTCACCGTTTATTGGCCAGGCAAAATGCCAGCCGGTGTATTCCTGACTGCCTATCCGATGGGGCTTTCCGTCCCTCACCAGTGGGATATGATGTTCGGAGCCTATGGCGGTTTCGGCATTGCCAAGGACCTTTATCGCAAGCAGGGCCAGGAACTGCTGGGCTATGTTCATCATGACCTTAACCTGATCCACTCCAAGATTCCGCTACGCAGCTTCGATGACTTCAAAGGCGTTAAGATCCGCATGCCAGGCGGCATCGTGGCTGAAACCTTCGCCTCTATTGGTGCACAGACGACTCTGCTCCCGGGCTCCGAGGTATATCCGGCACTTGAGAAAGGAACTATTGATGCGGCCGATTACACCGGCGCCGCGGTCAACTACGAGTTAGGCTTCTGGCAGGTAGCTGACTACATCATCATGGGGCCGCCCTCCACGCCCTGCCTGCATCAAGCTGTTGACTTAATGGATATTTCTGTCAACCGTCGAGTCTTTGAGCGCATGTCGCCACAAACTCAGGATCTGATGCATGATCTGGTGGCTGCCTATTCCCGCGAGCATTATGCGGCAATCCAGAAGGCCAATGCTGAAGCATGGCCCAAATATCGCGAAAAAGGCGTGGAAATCATCCACCTCACCGAAAACGATGCCAGCCGTTTCCGCGATGCCGCCATCCCGCTGTGGTTCAAGTGGGCCAACAAGGATCCAGATGCGGCTCGGCTGTTTAGAGCGCACCTCAACACCATGATGGATCCTGCAGTGGGACTGGTCACTGACGAAGACATTCAGGGCTACGAACTTAACGCCTGATGCTCAACGCCTGACTTATTTGCTCGACAACATCGGATGTTGCGATGAAATCGCAACATCCGATTTGACTGGAGCAACCCTTTTTCCGCATCCCGTCGGCTTGATGATCCGGTTCCATCGCCAGGAGGTGATGGTGTCACGGAGGAGTGTCCATGAATCTTGATATCGAATTCGTTCTTCCGCACTGGCTATACTGGTCAGTGCTGTTGCTTTTGCCACTGGTGGTCATGTTTTTCGTCGACCGTAGCTTCCGTCGAGGTGCCACGGTCAGCGGCGGCGACACCGCCGAGATACCTGCAGGTGAGGCCACCAACGTCGCCTATCAACCGCCAGGCAACGTATTTACGACCATTGTCGACCGTCTTTCCGGCTTTTCCGGCCGTTATGTGGCCTATTGGGCGCTGATTGCTCCTTTCATCTTCGCCTACGAAGTCCTCGTACGCTATGCCTTCAACTCCCCGACTAACTGGGCCCATGAGTCGATGACGTTGATGTTCGGCATGCAGTACCTGATTGCCGGTGCTTATGCGCTTCGCGAAGGTGGACATGTTCGCGTCGATATCCTGTACAGTCGGGCAAGGCCCCTCAACCGAGCGGCACTGGATATTGTCACCTCGATATTCTTCTTCATCTTCACCCTCGCTTTACTAACGACCGGCTGGACGTTCTTCTCCCAGTCGGTGAGCGACGCGTACTTCTTTGGGTCCAGCTATTCCAATGAGACCTCTTTCACCGAATGGGCCATCCAGTTCTATCCGGTGAAATTCATGCTCTTCTTTGGCGCACTGCTGCTGTTGCTACAGGGGTTCGGCCAACTGATTCGGGACATTCAGGCGTATCGGTACCACTGGCGCTTACATGAGGGTAGCCGAACCTTCGCACGCGTGATGGTGGTTATCGCCGCCATTCTGGCAGCTTGGCTGTTGTTCGAGATGGTCAATATCGCCGTCACCGACTACGAGAGTCTGGCAGGTAGCATTTCAGGTAGCCTAAGCTCATTCGGCATCGGGGCCCTGACATTGGTCATGTTCGGTTCGCTGATGGTGGTGCTGGTCGCAGGCCTGCCATTGGCCTTCGTCACCGGTGGCCTAGGGGTGGTATTCCTGTATACGGTTGGCGATCAGGCGATGCTCAACCTGATGCCATCGCGCATTTTCCCGATGATGACCAACTATCAGCTTTCAGCCATTCCGCTGTTCATCTTCATGGCGTCAGTCCTTGAGAAAGCCGGGATCATCGAAGAGCTGTTCGACGTCGTCTACAAGTGGATGGGCGGCCTCAAGGCAGGTTTGGCCATTGCCACGATTATTGCCTCAACGCTTCTGGCAGCGATGGTCGGCGTGATTGGGGCGGCAGTGGTCACCATGGGTCTGATTGCCCTCCCAGCGATGCTCAAGCGCAATTACGATCCGGAAATTGCCATCGGGTCGATCATGGCCGGCGGCACCCTGGGCATCCTTATCCCGCCCTCGATCCTGGCGATCATCTACGGCGTTATCGCCCAGCAGTCAGTGGGTGAGCTCTACCTCGGCTCGCTGATTCCAGGCTTGCTGCTCGCCTTCATGTATGGCTTCTACTGCTGGATGCGAGGAACGCTGAACGTCAAGATGGCCCCGCCAATGCCGGTTGAAGACCGTGTTGATACAAAAGAGAAGCTCCGCCTGTTGCGCAACATGCTGGCGCCCATCGTGCTGGTGATACTGGTACTCGGCATCATCTTTACTGGCATCGCAACGCCCGTGGAGGCAGCGGGTATCGGTACCTTCGGTGCCCTGGTGGTCGCGGCCATGCACAAGCGCCTGACCTGGCCCAACCTGCACGCCGCCTGCATGACCACGCTGGTCGCCTCTGCCATGGTGATGTGGATCATCTTCGGCGCCAGCATCTTCGTCGGCTTCTACATCCTGCAGGGCGGACAGACGTTCGTGCAGGAGCTGATCTCCGGCGCGGGACTGGGTCCCTATGCGGTGCTGATGGTGATGATGGTACTGCTGGTAGCCCTGGGCATGTTCCTCGACTGGGTCGGCATCCTGCTGCTGGCGGTGCCGATCTTCGTGCCGTTGATCAAGGGAATGACCTTCGATGGCGTGTTTGGCCTACCCGGTGTCGACGCCGCGGATGTTTCGCTTTGGTTCGGCGTCATCTATCTGGTCAACATGCAGATGTCGTTCCTCAGTCCGCCGTTCGGCTATGCGCTCTTCTATATCAAGGGGGTCTGCCCACCTCATATCACCATGGCGCAGATATTCCGCTCGTCCTTCCCATTCCTGGGCATTCAGGCGCTGGGACTACTGCTGGTCATTCTCTTCCCGGCACTGGTCACCTGGCTCCCCAACCTGGCCTACGGCTAACCGCGCTTGACCGTTCGCCCTTCTGCCGCCCTCGCTCAGCGAGGGCGGTTTTCGTTCCGGGGAGGCAACCTCAGGGCAGCAGCACCGTGGAGCCGGTGGTCTTGCGGCTTTGCAGCGCGTCCTGGGCGAGGCCCACATCTTTAAGCGGGTAGCGGTTGGCCACATCAATTTTGATCTTGCCGCTTTCCAACATGGCAAAGAAATCCTCGCACATCATCTCGAAGCGCTCACGGGTATCCGCGTAGCCGTTCAAGCTCGGGCGTGTTACGAATAGCGAACCTTTCTGGTTGAGAATACCGATGTTCACACCGTCGATGGGGCCTGATGCGTTGCCAAAGCTGACCATCAAGGCGCGCGGCTTGAGGCAGTTCAGCGACATTTCCCAGGTATCCTTGCCGACCGAGTCGTAGACCACGTCGCACATCTCGCCGTTGGTGAGTTCGCGCACACGGTCGACCACGTCTTCCTGGGTGTAGTTGATGGTCGCCCAGGCACCGTTGGCCATGGCAAGGTCGGCTTTCTCCTGTGAGCTGACGGTCCCGATCAGCTTGACGCCCAGCGCCTTGGCCCACTGGCAGGCGATCGAACCAACGCCACCGGCGGCGGCATGAAATAAAATCGTTTCGCCGCCCTTGAGTTCATAGGTCTGGCGCAGCAGGTACTGCACCGTCAGCCCTTTGAGCATGCTGGCCGCGGCGGTTTCAAAATTAATGAAGTCCGGCAGCTTGACGACTTTGGAAGCCGGTAGCGTATGCAACTCGGCGTAGGCGCCGAGTGGCCCCTGGGCATACGCGACCCGATCGCCCTCTTTCAGATGGGTAACACCTTCACCCACCGCATCCACAATACCGGCACCTTCGGTACCCAGGCCCGAAGGCAAAGAAGGCGCCGGGTAAAGCCCGGTACGGAAGTAAATATCAATAAAGTTGAGGCCAACCGCCTCGTTGGCAACACGGACTTCGCCAGCGGCAGGTGCCGCCGGTGTCACATCCACCAGTTCGAGCACCTCTGAACCGCCGGTGCGAGCAAATTGAATTCGTTGAGACACATGTTCTTGGGACACAGGGAACTCCTTTTTATTGGGTAGTGGTCAAGCTAACGCTATCGGCCCGGCAGCGCAACGCGGTTGTCATACCCCCCATGCTAGACTGGGATTTGTTGATCGCCGACGGCTAACGGAACATTGCTAATGCACCCTGCTATTTCACTGCCCACGTTAATTGCCCACCGCGGCTACTCTGCCGCCGCCCCGGAAAACACCCTCGCGGCCGTCCGCGCCGCCCATCAGGCCGGGGTTGACTGGGTTGAGCTCGACGTTCAGTTGCTGAGGGACGGCACGCCCGTGATCTGGCACGATGCCGACGTCGCGCGCTGTTCAGACGGCCGCGGCAGGCTGCGCCGCATGACCTGGCCCCAGGCACAGACCCTCGATGTCGGCCGCTGGTTTGGCAAGGCTTTCGAAAGGGAAAGGATGGCAAGCCTTGAGGCCATGCTGGCACTGCTCAACAAGCTGGGGATGGGCGTCAATCTGGAACTCAAGGTCAATCGCGGCCACGACCCCATCGCGCTGGTCGACCGCGTTCTGCCAGCCGTGCTCGAGGCCTTGCCCGCCGAGCGGCTTGTACTGTCGTCTTTTGATCAAACGGCGCTACGCCACAGCCGCTCCTTTGCAACGGCCGACAAGCTGGCGCTCGGCTTGCTGGTCAACCGCCTGCCCAAGGATTGGCGGACACTGTGCGCCGAGATCGAGGCGTTCAGCCTTCATGTCCACTGGGGCCGCCTGAAGCCCGCACAGGCGGACGCCATTGTGCAGGCGGGCTATGTGCTGCTCTGCTATACCCCCAACGATCCCCACGCCTTCCACCCGCTCTGGGCCTGGGGGCCTGCCAGCGCGATCACCGATGAACCCGAGGCCTTCCAGCGTTATTTATCGGCCTCGGCCAGCGCCGCACACGGCAGATAATGGATGACGTCGTGAAAGCGTAGCGGTGTATCGCCGTCATTACGCATGACATGCGGCCGGTCAGCGGCGAAACGAACGCCCTGGCCCGCCGTCACCGTTTGCCAGGCGTCGTCGATGCGCAGCGCCATGGTGCCCTCGATCACCACGATATGCTCCACCACGCCGGGCGCGTGGGGTGCCGATTCGCTGGCGCAATTCGGCGCCAGCTCGATCGCCAGCATTTCAAACCCGAGTAGCGGGTCGTAGGCAAACAGCACCTGCGCCTGCATCCCGGCGCTATCCTGCCAGGTGGGCGGATGCGGCGGCCTGGCCTCCACCTCTGCCCCCGCATCAAACAGGCTGGAAAACGATACGCGAAAGCCGCTGGCCATCCGCCACAGCGTGGCAATGGTCGGACTCGACTCGCCCCGCTCGATCTGGCCCAGCATGGCTTTACTGACGCCGGTGGCCTCCGCCGTACGGGTCAGGCTCCAGCCACGCTCACGGCGCAGTTGCTTCACGGTCGCGGCGATATGCGCCGCCAGAGTGTGAGGCTCAGCAGTCATAAAACGCTCCTTAGGTACGTGGCGTTTTTTGCCCACCACTTATCACAGGACATGTACCAGCCACTGACGTTGATGTTAAGTAATACGCGGAGGCCGGTTAGACGCTGACCGCCCCGTCCACTAGGCTCTATTTAGCCCTTTTGAGCCATGACCAACAAGGACAGTGACATGAGTGATACAGACCTCGGCGCCATGGATGCGCAAACCCTCAGGCAGCTCTTCGAAACACGCCAGGCGTCTCCACTGGAGGCGACGCGTGCAGCGTTGGCACGCATTGACCAATTCAACTGTGCCGTCAACGCCTACATCCATGTGGATGCTGAGGGCGCCGAGCAAGCCGCGAAAGCGTCGGCCCGGCGCTGGGGCCAGGGCAAACCACTTAGCCCGATTGATGGCATTCCGGTATCGATGAAGGATTTGACCGAGGTGGCCGGTATGCCCTGTCGCGCGGGTTCGTTGACCAGCGGCGACGGGCTCTGCGATACCGATGCACCCCCGGCGCGCATGCTGCGTGAGGCCGGGGCAATTTTTCTCGGCAAAACCAATACGCCCGAATTTGGCTGGAAAGCCGTTACCGATAACCGCGTGTTTGGCGCCACTAATAACCCCTGGGACACGCGCCTCACCCCCGGTGGGTCGTCGGGCGGTGCCGCCGCGGCCGCCGCTCTCAACATGGGCGTGCTGCACCAGGGCGGTGACTCGGGCGGGTCTATACGTATTCCCGCTGCCTTCACCGGCGTTTTCGGCTTCAAGCCCACCTTCGGCTGGACGCCCCAGTGGCCGCCTGCCAAGGAACCGACCCTTTCGCATCTCGGGCCGTTGACGCGTTCGGTGCGCGATGCGGTGAGCATGCTCGATGTGATGGGCCGCTACGACTACCGCGACCCCTACGCCACCCGAGGGCAGCCTGACTGCTGGGGTGCCGACCTCGACAAGGGCCTTACGGGATTACGCATTGGCTATTCGGCCGATCTGGGCTACGCCGACGTTGACCCGCAAGTTGCCAGCCGGGTAAAAGAGGCCGCTCAGAAAATGGAAGCGCTGGGGGCGGAGATCGTCGAGGTGGACCCCGGGTTCTCCTCGCCGCTGGATACCTTTCGCAAGATCTGGTTTACCGCCTCCCTGGATCAATGGCGGCAGATGACTCCATCCCAGCGCGAGCAGTTGGACCCCGGCATGGTGGCCAACGCCCGCGAGGCCGAGGCGTGGAACGCCCTCGACCTCTTCCGTGCGCTGTCGGATCGTGCCCTGCTGACCCGAGAGCTCGAGCACTTCAACCAGCACTATCACCTCATCATGACCCCGGCCGTGGCCGTCCTGCCGTTCGAAGTCAATCAGGAGGTGCCGCCGGGCAGCGGGATGGGCGACTGGGAAGAGTGGGCGCCTTTTTCCTACCCGTTCAACCTCAGCCAGCAGCCCGCTGCCTCGGTGCCCTGCGGGTTTACCGACAACGGGCTGCCGGTGGGTTTCCAACTGGCGGGCGGCAAGTTCGACGACGTGCGGGTACTGCGCGCCTGCCATGCCTTCATGGAAGCGCACCCGCCGCGCTTTCCCACCGTGCCCAATCCCTCACAGTTCGCATGAAAAGGCGCAGTACTCACCACCGTTGTGCGTTATAGCGCACGATGATAGGCTGATTTGTCCGTTATAACGCTCGGCCTCATTGACGAGGCTGAGCGTTTTTCCAGACGCCAGCCGCGAACGAGTCACTGCCATGCCGACGCCTTCTTCCGATACCCCATGTCTCAAGCGCGATATCTCGCTCTCCAACGTGACGGCGGGTATTGTCGCGGTACTTATTGGCTACACAAGTTCAGCGGCGATCATCTTTCAGGCGGCCTCAGCCGCCGGCGCCTCTAGCGCCCAGACCAGTTCCTGGCTGTGGGCGCTGGGCATTGGCGTCGGGCTGACGTCGCTGGGGCTATCGTGGCGTTACCGCATGCCGCTGGTGACCGCCTGGTCGACGCCCGGGGCAGCGTTTCTGGCGACCAACCTGCCAGGCGTGCCGCTGGGGGAGGCGATTGGCGCCTTCATCGTATCGGCGGGGTTGATCACCCTGTGTGGCCTCACCGGTGTGTTCGAACGGCTGATGCGGCATATCCCGAGCAGCCTGGCCTCGGCCATGCTGGCGGGCATCCTGCTCAATTTCGGCCTGGAGATTTTTACCCGGCTCGAGCAGCACTGGCTCATGCCCCTGGCGCTGCTGGCCGCGTGGGGCATCGGGCGGCGCTTCTGGCCGACGCTTGCCGTACCCGGCGTGGTGTTGACCGGCATTATCTGGGCCATTCTGCAGGGTCAGCTGGCGATTGAGGGCCTGCCGCTGTCGCCTACCCTGCCAGTACTCATGACGCCTGAGTTTTCTCTGGCGACGCTGATCAGCGTGGCAATTCCGCTGTTTATCATCACCATGGCCACCCAGAACGTTCCAGGCATGGCCGTGCTGAACGCCGCCGGCTATACGCCAAACAGCTCGCCGCTGTTGGTAGCGACCGGCGGCGCTACCCTGGCCCTGGCGCCCTTCGGCGGTTACGCACTCAACATGGCCGCCATCAGCGCCGCCGTGTGTACCGGCCCGGATGCCCACCCGGATCCCAGGCGCCGCTACCCGGCCGGCATCGTCGCCGGGCTGTTGTATCTGCTGCTGGGGGTCTTTGCGGCCACCGTCACGGCGCTGTTTGCCGCGCTACCCGGGGCCATGGTGGCGGTCGTGGCGGGCATTGCCCTGCTGGGAACGTTGAGCAGCGGGCTGGCCGATGCGTTCTCGAAGCCCGACGAACGCGACGCCGCGCTGGTGACGTTTCTGTTCGCCGGGTCGGGCATTACCCTGCTGGGCATCGGCGGCGCCTTCTGGGGACTGATCGCCGGGATGGTCACCCGCCATCTCATCGCCAGACGACGCTGATGCGTCTGGCGCCTGGTCTTTGCGGGCAGGCGTGACTACATGGCCGAGAGGCGATCGTCATCCATCACGCCCGACATGCGCACCATGGCCAGCGCCTCTTCAAGGCTATCCACTTGTTCAACCTTGACCAATTCATTCTTCAGCGCCACAGGCTTCCCTGCCTGCTCAGACAACACTTTTTCCAGCGACGCTATGTCCATGTCGTCACCCAGCGACTGCATCTCGATATCGCTGTTGGTCCGGCTGGGTAGATAGATCGTGCCATTAGAGAAATCCACCGCGTAGGCAATCACGCCGGGGACAATAAAGAAAAGCAGTCCAACGCCATTGGCCACCGCTACGGCAGGATCAATATCGCCGCCCAACTGACCTTTCCTTTCCGGGTGAAAAAGCGTCCCGCAACCGCTGATGGCGACAACCGCCGCGCCAATGACGGCCCCCTTCAACCACTGGTTAACTGTGCGTTGCATGCAGGGTCTCCCCGTTGATAATCGATTGTATATAGGGTTAAAACGGGATGATTTTAGCACACCGAACGGATAAGTCAGCGCGGGTAATCTCAGCGCAATTTTGCCGCCTTAACCGCTTGGCCGTACAATGTCCCAACGAATGATAACGGGTCCACCCCATCAACAAGGAATGCTCTCGCCCATGCGCGCCAGCCAACTACTCATTGCCACCTTGAAAGAAACCCCGGCGGACGCCGAGGTGATCAGCCACCAGCTCATGCTACGCGCGGGCATGATCCGCCGTCTCACCTCGGGCCTTTATACTTGGCTGCCGCTGGGTTTGCGCACGCTGCGTAAAGTGGAAACCATCGTGCGCGAGGAAATGAACAACGCTGGCGCCCAGGAAGTGTTGATGCCTGCGGTTCAGCCAGCCGAGCTCTGGCAGGAATCCGGGCGCTGGGAGGAGTACGGTCCTGAACTTTTACGCTTGAAAGACCGCCACGCCCGCGATTACTGCGTTGGCCCCACCCACGAGGAAGTCATCACAGATCTGGTGCGTAAAGAAATCGCCAGCTACAAACAGCTGCCGATCAATTTCTACCAGATTCAGACCAAGTTCCGCGACGAGATTCGCCCACGCTTCGGGGTCATGCGTTCGCGGGAATTCATCATGAAAGATGCCTACTCCTTCCATCTGGACGAGACATCGCTCAAGGAAACTTACCAGGGTATGTACGATGCCTATACGCGCATCTTCAACCGTTTGGGCCTCGACTTCCGCCCGGTGATCGCCGACAACGGTTCGATCGGTGGTACGGGTTCGCATGAGTTTCACGTCCTGGCCGACTCGGGCGAGGACGATATCGTGTTTTCCGATGGCTCGGATTATGCCGCCAATATGGAAAAAGCCGAGGCAATACCTGCACCGCTGGGTAGTGACGCCTTGCGCGAAGCCCCCAGAGAAGATATGCGTCTGGTCGACACGCCAGACGCTAAAACCATTGCGGCACTGGTCGAGCAGTTTGGCCTGCCCATCGAGAAAACCATCAAAACGCTGATCGTGAAGGGTGCCGATGGCCAACTCATCGCCCTGCTGGTGCGCGGTGACCACGAACTGAACGAAGTCAAGGCGGAAAACCTTCCCCAAGTGGCAACACCATTGACCATGGCCAGCGAGGAAGAAATTCGCGCCGTGGTTGGTGCAGGCCCTGGCTCCCTTGGCCCGGTAGGCTTAGATCTGCCCATCATCATCGACCGCAGCGTGGCATTGATGAGCGATTTTGGAGCCGGTGCCAATACCGATGACAAACACTATTTCGGTATCAACTGGGAACGCGACACGCCCTTGCCCGAGATTGCCGACCTGCGCAATGTGGTTGATGGTGACCCCTCACCCGACGGACAAGGCACGCTCTCGATCAAGCGCGGTATCGAAGTGGGCCACGTCTTCCAATTGGGCCAAAAATACTCGCAAGCCATGAATGCCAACGTGCTCGGCGATAATGGTAAAACCAGCCACCCCTGGATGGGTTGCTATGGCATTGGCATTACCCGTGTGGTGGCCGCCGCTATCGAGCAGAATCATGATGATGCCGGTATCATTTGGCCCAACGCCATAGCGCCTTTCCAGGTTGCGCTCGTCCCCATGAACGCTCACAAGTCGCAGCGGGTGCGCGAAGAGTCTGAGCGCCTTTACCAAGCGCTCAGTGCCGCTGGCCTGGATGTGTTACTGGATGACCGCGACACGCGTCCCGGGGTTAAATTTGCCGACCTGGAACTCATGGGCATCCCCCATCGCCTGGTCATTGGCGACCGCAGCCTGGACAACGGCGAACTCGAATACAAAGGCCGCCGTGACAGCGATGCCACCATGGTGCCTGCCGAGCAGATTATTGACTTCCTTCGAGAAAAGGCCGGCCTTGCCCCGACTGCTCAATAGACGCTCAACCTGCATCGCCCGGCCATTGTCACGGCCAACACTGGCGGCCTGCCTGGCCGCCAGTCTCTTCTTAGGCCCACCGGTCAAGGCCGAGGAGCCACTACCCGGGTCTCTTCGCCCGACCTTGGCGGATACCCATCAGCGCCATCAGACACCTCAACAGCAATGGCTGATGCGACAGTGGCGACAGCGTATGGACACCGATCTGGCTGACTTTATCAGCGAGCCAGCCGAGCGCCGCAAGCTGCTTACCCAAGTCTACCAGGAGGCACGTCTTGCCAGGCTGCCGCCCGAGCTTGTTCTGGCATTGATTCACGTGGAAAGCGGCTTTGATAAACAAGCCGTATCGTCCGCGGGCGCTGTGGGCCTCATGCAGGTCATGCCGTTTTGGATCAAAGAACTGGGGTTGCCGATGGATGACTTGACGAACCCAAACCGCAATCTGCGCTATGGCTGCACCATCCTCGCCCACTACCTCGCCGTCGAACAGGGCGACTTTACCCGGGCTTTGGCACGTTACAACGGCAGCTTAGGCAAAACCTGGTATCCAGAACGGGTACTGCGTACCTGGCGTGACCACTGGCGATAAGTCTGATACTTGCGTGTGGTATATCTGTGAGCCTATCGTTAAGTACGTGGCATGACTTTCCTGACATAAACTCGCATGATAGTAGTTCGATATCCGGCTCTGCTAACCAAGGATGCTTATGGTATATCTCAAACGTGCGTATCGGGCGCTTTTATGCGGCGGCGCCTCGCTTGTTCTTCTCAGTGTCAGCCCTGATACGCTTGCCAGTGATACCCGTATCAGCGTATCCGACAGCAATGGTGAACCGCTGAGCAATGCCGTGGTGGAAGTCTATTTTCCATACTCGGCATCGCGCGATACCAGCGTAAAGCAAATTTATCAGCGCGGTGCGGCTTTTCACCCCGAGGTGCTGACAATCCCGGTGAATAGCCAGGTAACATTTCCCAACGAAGACACGACACGTCACCATGTATTTTCTTTTTCCGACGCCAAAACCTTTGATCTCAATCTTTATCTGAACGAAACGCCACCGCCCGTTCATTTTGATACGCCTGGCGTGGTGGTGCTGGGATGTAACATTCACGATCACATGCAGGCCTTTATAGTGGTCAGCGATGCCCCTTTTTATGCCATGACCGATAACAACGGACAGGTCGTCCTGCCATCGATGCCACCCGGCCAGCATCGCGTAAGGGTTTGGCATCAACGCCTCCACGATAGCCAGCAGCGCTGGTGGGAAGGCGAAATTGCCCCAACCGAGCAGTTGTCGGTCCCTCTGGAACTGCGCGCCACCCCGAAGCCACCCGAGAAGCTGTCGCCGTTGCAGCAACGTTTTAGAGAGGCCACCTAGTGCCTAGCGACAACTTGAGGGCCAGATAACAACGATATGCGCTTTCGTACCCGTTTGATGCTCGTGCTGTTAACCGTGGTGGTGGTCTCACAGCTGGCCACCGGCCTGGCGTTTCTGCGCGCCACTCAGCAAGATGCCCTGGCCAAGGGTACTCAGCGCCTTGAGGTGGGAGCCCGTGTTCTCGACCAATTACTCGAAAGACGCGGCGATCAGCTACACGATAACGTGGCGATTCTGGCCGATGATTTTGGCTTTAAAAGCGCGGTCGCCTCCCAGGATCGTGAAACGCTACAGTCGGTATTAGTTAATCACGGTACTCGGGCTGATGCCGACATCGTGCTGTTAAGCGACCTGGACGGCCAACTGCTTGCCAGCAGCCATCATCCCTCACAAACGCCCATGCCCTTTCCCGAGCTGTTTGAAACCGCTCGCCAGCAGGGTTCTGCGTTCAGCGTCGTGATTGCTGATGGACAGCCCTACGAGCTTGTCATGTTGCCGGTACAAGCGCCCAACGTGATTGGTTGGGTGGGCATGGGCTTTTTAATTGACGACGCCGTCGTCGAGGAAATCAATGCCCTCACCGGCCTGGAAATCAGCGTGGTCAATTACACCTCTGACCAGACATCAACGTATCTAGCCAGTTCGCATTCCCAAAAAGCAGCCGAGCCATTAAGTCAGTTCAATAATGCATCTGAGGCAGGGGCGTACTCAGGAACCAGTCAGATGACGCCTGACGATGGTTATCTGACCTATGCGAGCGAGCTATATAAGGACTCAAGGAATCAAACGTTCGCGCTCATTCAGCTGTCACGTAACGAATTACTAGCCGCCTACGACGACCTACAGTGGCAGCTAGTCATTATCGTGGCACTTATATTGCTGTTCACAATCGCTATTGCGGCCTGGAGTGCCCGTAGTATCAGCCGCCCGCTCGTCGCGCTGGCCGACGTTGCCAGACGGATTGGTCAAGGTGAGCGTGTCACTGACGTCCCAGCAGAATCATCCCAAAGTGAAACCGGGCTGCTCGCGGGGACGCTGCGCTCGATGCAAGACGATATTGCCGAACGTGAAGCGATCCTGCGGCATCAGTCACGCCATGACCTGCTCACCGATTTGCCCAATCGCATCAGCGCCCTGGAAGACATCAATGCCCGCATAGACGACGGTCACCCCTTTACCCTGCTGCGCCTGGCCATTAAGGACTTTCGCAACATCAACGATACCTTCGGCTACGAACTGGGCGATCATGTGCTGGTAACCCTTGCCCACCGTATGAAAGCGCTGACATCCCCTATTCAATCCGCCTATCGCTTGGCCAGCGACGAATTCTTACTGCTGATCAATCAACCTGACACCACGCCAAACTGGCGCATCAGTGAACTCGCAGCACTCTCAACGCCCATCGACCTGGATAATTCGTCAATCGGCATTTCACTGGCTGCGGGTGAAGTGAGCTATCCAGCACACGGTGCGAAGGCGCAGTTGCTGCTACGCCGCGCCGATATTGCTCTCGACATGGCGCGTCATCACCCGGATGCCCACCAGCGTTACGCCGAAGGCCAGGACGAACGCCACTTACGCCAGCTGACGCTGATTCATGATCTCCGCGATGCAGTGAGCAACAATCAGCTTTGGATGGCCTATCAACCCAAAGTGGCAACGCATGATGGGGAGGTATGCCAGTTTGAAGCACTGATGCGTTGGCGGCACCCTTCGCTTGGTTTTGTGCCCCCGGATGAGTTCATTGGCCTGGCCGAGCGCTCGGGCAATATTCGCAAGCTTAGCCAGTGGATGCTTGAACACATAACCTCACAGCTCCAACAGTGGCAGCAACAAGGCTCTCGAATCAGCGTGGCTGTCAATTTATCCGCCAGCGATGTCACCGACCCCGATCTTCCGGGGCAGTTAGCCGAGTTGCTGGCGCGCCATGATTTAGCAGCGGATCAATTGAGCCTGGAGGTTACTGAAAGTGCCGTCATGCAGGACATCAATGCCGCTGCCAGAACGCTGGATGAGCTGAGCCGCCTCGGCGTGTCCATCGCGATAGACGACTATGGCACCGGGTATTCGTCCCTGGCACAGATCAAGCGATTGCCGGTTAACGAACTCAAGATCGACAAGTCCTTTGTGCTCAAGCTCGACTCCCAGGAAGACGACCTGACGATTGTACGTTCGACGATCGAGATGGGTCACAGCCTAGGGCTGAGCATTGTTGCCGAAGGGGTTGAAAATGCGGCTAGCGCCGCCTTGCTGAATGACTTGGGCTGCGATTATCTACAAGGCTACTGGATCGCCAAACCCATGCCGAGTGACCAGGTGATTCCCTGGCTGAAAAGCACCGAAATCTTCACCTTCACGCATTAACAGCGTGCTTACCGAGAGAGCCTGTCCATGTCCAACGTCATCCCTAAGGCAATAGCAAAAGGCAAGCCACTCCTTATTATCCTCTTTGGGCTTTCAATAAGCAGTGCGTCCCTTGCTGGCAGTCGTCTGATAGGTACCGGTGGTGTGGGCGCTATTGAGGGAGCCGCTGGCGGTGGACTCTCGCCCTGGGCCTTGCTTACAAGTACCGCCAGTGAGCAGGAATTCGGGGCAACGGCAACCGTCTCGCGCGCCTGGCTGGATGATTATCGCTTAACGGTCGAGGCTGCCAGCGCCAACATCTACGATCGCGTCGAGGTCTCTGTGGCACGCCAAACCCTGGACCTCGAAACCTTAGGCGGCGAGCTGGAGCAAACCATTATCGGTGCCAAGGTACGGTTATTCGGCGATGTGTTGTACCACCCCTGGGGGATCTGGAGCGCGGGCGTTCAACATAAAAACCTGGCCGATGACAGTATCCCCAACGCGTTAGGGGCGCAGCACGGCCAGGGGAACGATATTTATCTAAGTGCCAGCAAACTGGTGTTCAACACCGTGGCTGGGCGCAACCTGTTGCTGAATGCCACCCTGCGTAATACCGACGCTAATCAAGGCGGATTGCTGGGGTTTGGCGGCAATAACGGCGGCCGCGAATGGGTTGCCGAAGGCAGCCTGGGACTCTTTGTGACACCCAAGTGGGTGATGGGAATGGAATATCGACAAAAGCCTGATCGGCTTAGCGCAGCCCGGGAAGACGACTGGCAAAGCCTTTATAGCGCTTACTTCTTCAACAAGCACGTATCGCTGACCGCGGCCTGGTTAGCGTTGGGCGATATCGCCGGGTTACCGTCTCAGGATGGCGCCTATGCGTCGCTTCAGGCAGCCTTTTGACCCGTCAAGGAGACTCCATCATGCGTTTTCACCACTACGCCACCACGCTGCTGATGGCACTCTGGCTGACTGGCTGTTCGGCCCAGCATACGACCCAACCATCGCTTTACACACGACTTGGCGGCATGCAGGCCATTGATCGCGTGGTCGAGAACATGCTATATCGGGTGGCAGACGACCCGGAGGTCGTGGTCTTTTTTGCCAACACCAACATCGACCATTTTGCAGAGGCTTTCGCCACCCAGCTATGCGATATCAGCGACGGTCCCTGCCAATACGAAGGGCCGCCCATGGATCGTGCCCACCAGCACATGGGCATCAACGATGCGCATTTCAATCGTGTGGTTGAGTATCTGGCCGACGCAATGGCGGAGGAAGGCGTTCCTCTGGCAGCTCAAAACGAGTTATTAGGGCGATTAGCGCCACTGTATGCCGATGTCATGCGACGGCAATGATTTGCCAATCATCCCGTCCCGCTGTCTTCACCTGATAAAGGGCGTTATCCGCGGCTTCATAGGCCCGGGGGAACCCCACTCTCGACGGCATAAAACAGGTTGCCCCGATACTGAGCGTCACCTGTTTTTTATCCGGATGGGCGGCGTGCGAGAACGCTGACCGTTGCACTTCTTGGTGAAGCTGTTGGCAGTAGCGACCCAGCGCATCAATATCCTCGCAAGGCAATAACGCCGCAAATTCATCGCCGCCCAGCCGATAGAGAGTCGCCTCTTCTGGCAAGGCATCGGCAATTAACAGTACAAGGTTGCGTAACAGAGCGTCACCCGCCGGATGCCCCATGGTATCGTTATACTGTTTGAAAAAATCGATATCCACTAACACCAGGCCTAGCAACTGCTGGGCTTGCTGCATGACGTCCTGGTGGAGTGCACTGCGATTGCCAATGCCCGTTAAAGGGTCACGCATGGCACGCCCCATCCACCGCAGTGTTTCCTGAGTCGCCTTTTCTGTACGCCTTAATTGCCGTTCATGCAGCCACCAGAACAGCAGGCCAAATACAAAGATCAGAAGGCTGGTATAGATAAGCACCTGGTTGTGCCAGCGGGTTCTCTCCGAAAAGGTGTTAATGGCTTCCGCGCGGCGATCCAACTGCCCCATTTCGATACGCGTCAGGCAGGCAATCGGGTCGAGCAGTTCTCGAGCGAGCACCACCGGTAACACGCTATCGCTTTCCAGCGACGTCACCGTCTCGTCCAGCACGCCTAAGCTGGGTGACGTGCAGTCATATTGCTGATGGTAAACATCCACGTCGAACAGGCCGTAGGCCAACTCGATGTCGGTTATCGCCGCTGCCCGTTCTTCGGGCCCAGGCATGTCCAACAGACGGGCCTGAGCATCCTGTAAATAGTGCCGGGAACGCGTAGCCAACTGTTGCCCCGTCAGGTTACCCGATTGGCTGAAGTAAGTCTGAATCTCGGGAAACACCCAGCGGGCTTCATAGATGATCAACACCATCAGCGCCATGAAACTCATCAGGCTGAGCGATAGCCATTTGATGTAGCGGCCCGGCCGCTTGCGATTGGCCCAGTCGCTTTTATCAACGTCACGGGATGAGTCAAGAATTGGCTTCATGGGTTACCCACGCGCTTCGATACTGCGAATCATCCAGATCCAGTCATTGAACTCGCGTAAGCTGTTAACGTCCCGGTCACCGTATTCCCGCTCCACCAGACGTACAGGGCCCCTTGAACGCAGACTCAATGGCTTGCCGTCTTCTATCGTCACCAGATACCAGTTGGGGTCATCCCAACCGCCTAGCGTGACCTCGTAACCGTCCCAGGCAGTAAAGCGCAACTTGGCAGGCACACGGCCAAAGTGGCGGGCAAGAAAGTCAGCAAACGGCATGCCTTGCATTGCCACAGTTTCTCCCTGATAAGGGTCAAACACTTGAAAGTGGCTGTCTGAAGACTGGCGAAGCTGCTCGACATCAACCTGCTTGACCATATCACCATCAATCAGTCTTAGCGTTTGCGCCATGCTCGTTACCGGCACCAGAAAAGCGGCGATGCCCACCCCTAGCGCCCAGCGAGCTGCGGGGAAACGGCGCAAACAACGCTTGAAAACGGCAGCATCCATAGCGTGAACTTCTCAATAGTTGACGATAGGACCGACTGTACCATTTCCAAATTTACTTTGCCTTTCAACCGCGATGAACTCAGGTTGAATTCAATCGACTGAAAGGCAGAAGTGGGCGGCAGGTCAATCAGGGTCTGTGTCGCGGGGGTGCCGCTTGGCGTTCTCCTGCGTTTCAAGGCCGCTTTTCAGCTCATGGGTCAACGGATCGTAATTGGGTCTTAGCTCGTCCTTGACCGTGCCGCTCCACAGGCGCGCCCCCACAAAATAACCTGCCCGGCCAATCACATGGGCCGCCACTGGCGCGGTCATCATGATGAAGAGAATCACCCCGAAGGCCCGCGCGACTACCGCCACCTCGCCAAAGTGCAGAGCCACCGCCAGCATGATCAGGGTAGCCCCCAGGGTCGCTGCCTTGGTAGTGGCATGCATGCGCGTCAGCAGGTCGGGCATCCGCACCAGCCCCAGGGCGGCCAGGAACATGAAGATGGCGCCGACCAGAATCAGCCCGCTCTTGAGCAGTTCAATCATTGCGTGGCCCTCCTCGCTCAAGGAATCGCGCGAAGCCGATGGCCGCCATAAAGGCCATCAGCGCCATGACGATAGCCACGTCCAGCAAGCTGGCCACATCGGTGGCGATGGCGACGAGACCAATGGTGCCGACAAGAATCGACGAAAAGAGCTCCAGTGCCACCACCCGGTCGGGCAGGCTGGGGCCCTTGAAAAGGCGCACGAAGGCGAGGCACAAGGCCAGGCACATGAGCGCGAGGCTCAGCAGAATGACAGTCGACACGGCTCCCCTCCTCTCAATGGAACAGCTCCAGAGCGCGGCGCTCAAGCTCGGCTAGGCTCCGGCGCAGCTCGTCCTCGTTGTCGAGGAACATGGCGTGGATGTAAAGCACCCGGCGGTCGTCGGAGACGTCCAGACTCAAGGTGCCAGGCGTCAACGAGATGAGATTGGCGACGAAGGCAATCTCGAACTCGTTGCTCGCCTTGAGCGGCATCGCAATCACCCCCGGTTTCATGTACCAGGGCGGCGTAATGATGTCGAAGGCCACCTTGAGGTTGGCCAGCAACAGTTCCTTGAGGAAAAAGCCGATGAACATGATCAGCCGCGGCAGGCGCTGGGCGTGGCCCGCCAGCGCCGGCACCTGGGACTGGATCAACGCCAGCACCAGATAGCCGAACAGCAGACCGGCGAGCAGGTTGCGTCCGCTGAAGTCGCCGGTGAGCACTACCCAGGCAAACCCCAGCAACAGGTTCCAGGCCGCACCGATCATGGCATTACCTCCTCAGCCTCGCCCAGCACTGCTTCGATGTAACGAGACGGATCGAGCAGTTCGGTTGCGGAGGCTTCGGCCAGAGAATAGATCGGCTCGGCGTTGAGGCCGATGAACAAGGTGCACAGTGCCAGCCCCACCACTGGCGCGGTCATCAGCCACATCTCGCGCTGACCCAACGCTGGATAAGGGTCGGCATCGCCATCCTCCGGAGTAGCCTTCCAGAATACCTCGTTCCAGATCTTGACCATCGAATAGAGCGTCAGCAGGCCGACCAGCAAAGCGATGAAAGTCACACCCCAGGCCTCGGCCTCAACGCCCGCACGGATCACGATAAACTTGGCGAAGAAGCCGGACAATGGCGGCATGCCCGCCAGTGAAAGAGCCGGAATCAGAAACAACACGGCCAGCCAGGGATGGCTGCGATACAGCCCGCCCAGTTGCTTGAGCTGATAAGTCCCGCGCAAGCGGTGCACGATGCCGCTGACCAGGAAGAGATTCGTCTTCACGATGATATGGTGCATGATGTAGAAGACCCCGCCGATGATCGCCAGTGGCGTGAACAGCGCAAGCCCCAGGATCATGTAGCCGATCTGGCTGACGATGTGGAACGACAGGATGCGCCGGAACTCATATTGGGCCGCCGCGCCCAATACCCCGGAGAGCATGGTCAGCCCTGCCCCCCAGAGCAGAATCTCATGGGTATAGCCGGGGCTCTGGTTGAAGATCAGCGTGAAGACCCGATACAACGCGTAGACACCCACCTTGGTAAGCAGCCCGGCGAACAGCGCCGAGACCGCCACTGGGGGCGTATGGTAGGAAGCTGGCAGCCAGAAGAACAGCGGAAAGGCCGCTGCCTTGATGCCGAAGGCGACCATGAACATCATCGCCAGCACATCGACCATGCCAGTGTCTTCCAGCGTGGCGAGACGCCGGGCGATGTCGGCCATGTTGAGGGTACCGACCATGCCGTAGAGCAAGCCGACGGCTACCAGGAAGATCACCGAGGACACAAGGTTCAGGGTCACGTACTTGATTGCGCCCTCCATCTGGGCCTTCTCGCTGCCGAGTATCAACAGCGCAAAGGACGCCACCAGCATTACTTCGAACCAGACGTAGAGATTGAAGATATCGCCGGTGAGGAAGGCCCCGGCTACCCCGGCCAGCAGCAGGTGCATCAGCGGGAAGTAGCCAAACTTCTCGTGGCCTCGACCAACAGTGGCCAGGGAGTAAAGCGCCACGGCGAAGCCGATAATACCGGTGAGCACCACCATGATGGCGCCCAACAGGTCGGCCACCAGGCTGATACCGAAGGGCGCCTGCCAGTCACCCATGTGCATCACCAGGATGCCCTCGCGATTCACTGTGGCCAGCAACCAGATGGCGGTGGCCAGCAGGCCACCGGTGCCAGCCACGGCGACGAAACGTTGCATGCCGCGGGAGCGCCAGAATACCAGCGAGACGGCCCCGGCAAGTAGCGGGATCAGGATGGGCAGCGCAACTTGGGGCATCACGTGTCGGTATCCTTCATCTTGTCGAGGTCATCGGCGCGAACGATCTCCCAGGCACGCCGCACCAGTACCACCGCAAAGGACAACACGCCGAAAGCGATGACAATGGCGGTAAGCACCAGGGCTTGTGGCAGCGGGTCGGCGACCGCCCCCTCTGGCGCCGTCATGCCTGGGGGGACCAGCGGCGGCGCCCCGCGAGTCATTCCTGCGGTAACGAAGATCAACAGGTTGGCCGCATTGGAAAGCAACATCAGTCCGATCACCAGCTTGACGATGGAGCGGCGCAGCATCATGTAGATAGCGGTAGCGAACAGGATGCCGATGGACACAGCCATCAATGGTTCCATGTGGCCTCCTCAGGGTCGGGTTGATCCTCGTGGTCGGTCTTGATCAGGGCGCTAATGGCAGTGAGCACCGAGCCTAGCACCACCAGATAGACGCCAATATCGAATATAAGCGGCGTCGAAGCCTTGAAGTCGATGATCGGGATGGTCCACCACTGGGCGGTAAAGAAAGGATCGCCGACCCACCAGGCAGGCAACGTCGAGAGCACTCCCAGCAGCAATCCCATACCAACCAGATCCCGCGGCGAGACCTTGAGGATGGCGTGCATGGCCCGTCGCCCGAAGGCGAAGAGGTAAAGGGCGAAGGCCCCCGCCGCTACCAGCCCGGCGATGAATCCCCCGCCCGGCTCATCATGGCCGCGCAACAAAAGAAACACGGAGAACAGCAACTGCAACGGCATCAGCAGCCGCGCGGCAACCGTAAGGATCAGCGTGCCCGGTTTAATCATCGTATCTCTCCGGCGGAGCCGAGGGCTTGGCGTCATACTCCTCGGCGTGGAAGCGCATCATGGCATAGACACCGATGGCCGCCAGGGCCAACACGAACATCTCCCCCAGGGTATCCAGCGCCCGGAAGTCGACCAGGATGACGTTGACGATATTGTGGCCATGGCCCAGCGGCTGACTGTTCTGGACCATGTAGTCGGAGATCCTGGGCAGCCGCTCGCCACCCAGTACTGAGAGCATCAGCAGCGTGACCATGGTGCCCATCAGGCAGGCGACCACCAGGTCGCGCAGGCGCTCTGTCGTGGTGGAAAGGGTGGCGAAGCGCGGCAGACGAAATAACACCAGGACCAGCAGGATGACCGTCAGGGTCTCCACCAGCAATTGAGTGATGGCCAGGTCCGGCGCACTGAACAGCACAAAAGTCAGGGCGATGGAGAAGCCCATGATACCCACCGCGGCCACCGCGGCCAGGCGGGAGCGCATCACGCAGGCTGCCACCGCCCCGGCCACCATCAGACCCGCCGTCACCACCTCGTGGAAATAGGCGTCCACCGAAAAGGGAAAGCTCGGCGAGTGCCGGAAGAATAGCGCATGGCCTACCAGACCCAACAGTACCAGTAGGGTCATCACCAGATAGTTACGGATGTAGCCGTTCTGCAGCATCCGCGTCTGCCATCCGGCGACCGCCACCAGGCCGCGCATCATGGCCTCATAGCCGGCCTCCGGGCCACGGGTCATGAGCGGTTCCAGCCGCGTCAGCGCGGCGCGCACACGATCCCAGTGGCGGAATACCAGAATACCTAGCGCAAGGCTGGCCAGCGACAGCATCAGCGGCAGGTTGACCCCGTACCAAAGCGTCAGGTGTGCTGCCACCTCAGCGGTACCGATCCCGGACGCGGTGGCCGACACCAGGCTATCCAGCAGACCCGGCACCAGACCAAAGACCAGTGACAACCCAGCCAGCAGCGCCGGCCCGAACAGCATGTCCATGGGCGGGTCGTGGGGCGAACTGGGCGTCGTACGACGCTCCCCGAAGAAGGGGCGCAGCACCACGACGGCCGCCACCGCCAGCGTCAGGAAGGCCGCCGTGAAGGCCAGCAGCAGAACCAACCAGCGCCAGGCCTCCGCCTCAAGCACCGCCTTGAACATCAGCTCCTTGCCCAAAAAACCCAGCAACGGCGGCAGGCCGGCCAGGGACACCCCGGCCACCGCAGCGACGACGGCAGTAAGCGGCATCAGCGAGCGCAAGCCGCCCATGGCGGTGACGTCCTTGGTGCCGGTCTCATGATCGAGGATACCGGCGACCATGAACAACGCGCCCTTATAGAGAGAGTGAGCGAGCAGAAAAACCACGAAAGCAGTCAGGGCACCCTCGGTGCCAATACCCAGCAGCATGGTCAGGGTGCCCAGCGCCATCACCGTGGAATAGGCCAACTGCTTCTTGATATTGGTGTGCTGAATGGCCAAGAAAGCCCCAGTGGCCATGGTCAGGGCGCCCACCAGTGACAGGGTAATCACCCAGAGTTCGGTCCCGCCCAGCGAGGGATGCAGGCGAGCCAGCAGATAGACGCCCGCCTTGACCATGGTCGCCGAATGCAGATAAGCGGAGACAGGGGTGGGCGCTGCCATGGCGTTGGGCAACCAGAAATGGAAAGGGAATTGGGCCGATTTGGTGAAGGCGCCCAGCAGCACGCAGACCAAGAGTGGCGCATAGAGGGCATGCTCGCGCAGCGCCTCGCCCTGGCTATTGAGTTCGACGAGTGACCAGCTATCGCCGGCCACCCCCAGCATGGCGAAGCCCGCGAGCAATGCCAAACCACCACCCGCAGTAACGAAGAGCCCCTGCAACGCCGACTTTCTAGCCTCCGGGTCGGTGTGGTTGAAACCGATCAACAGGTAAGACGTGATGCTGGT
The DNA here is from genome assembly GCF_015767635.1 of Halomonas sp. A40-4. Classification (GTDB taxonomy): domain Bacteria; phylum Pseudomonadota; class Gammaproteobacteria; order Pseudomonadales; family Halomonadaceae; genus Vreelandella; species Vreelandella janggokensis. The sequence continues at coordinate 2,161,735 of NZ_CP065230.1, forward strand.
GAGCTCCCAGAAGACAAACAGCGTCACCAGGTTGTCGGCCAGCACCAGGCCCAGCATCGACATCATGAAGGCGGTGATTATCACCAGGAAACGAGCAAGATCGCGATGGCCGCGCAGGTACTCGCCCGCGTAGACCAGCACCAGGGTGCCGATCACCGTGATCAGCATCGCGAACAGCCAAGACAACCCGTCGATGAAAAAGGTCAAGCTAATGTCGAGCCCCGGCACCCAGGCCCACTCCAGCAACAGCGACTCGCCGGCCAGTATCTCCGGGGCCAGCCCCAGCAACCAGACAGCCATCAGCGCAGGATATGCCGCCATGACTCGCGCCGTGTGCCCACCGAACCAGCGATGCAGCAGCGGGGCTACCGCCGCCAGCAAAAATCCCATCAATAAGGCAAGTTGCATCTGGCGGTATCTCCTGTGTTCTCGCCCCCACGTTCAAGGAGCAAACTTTAGACTAGTCAGCGCTGGCTTGCCAATCAACGGTTTAAAGTACCTTTTAAAGTACCTTGCGGTCTTCTACCTTGCTGTAATCGGTATCCGGCGGTAACGGATGTCCTTTGGCCAGTTCCGCCCTTGTTGCCTCGCGGATAGTGAGCACGTTGACCTGGTAACGCAACGTATGGCCTGCCAGAGGGTGGTTGGTATCGATGCTCACGTTATCCCCATCAAGGCCGAGCACCGTAACGATCTGTGGCCCGGCCTCTCCCTCAGTTTGAAAACGGCTGCCCACCTCAAGCGGGGTATTCCCGAAGGAGGCACGGCTGACCGTTTGCACCAACGCCTCGTTATAAACCCCGTAGGCGTCTGCCGGGGCCAGCATTACGCTAAGCTCGGCACCTGCTGGCTGGCTTTCCAGGGCACGCTCAAGCCCCGGCAGGATATTGTCATGCCCATGCAAATACTCGAGCGGCTTATCCCGCGACTGGGAATCATCCAGCAGTTGTTCTCCGCCATCGTTCAACACGTCATACAAACGATAGTGCAAGGTAACCACCTGATGTGCTGAAATCGACATGCAAAACTCCTCTCCGGTAAGCTGTTGGCTGTGTGTCCAAGCGTGGGCATAGCGTATCATCAGGCCGCTGTCACCGTCTTACTCTGGAGTCGCATTTCATGCCCACCCCTACGCCCCAGCGCAGTTGGCGCGCCGCCCTGGCGATTTACCTGCGTGCCCCGGTCATTACCATGCTGTTTTTGGGGTTTTCCGCCGGACTGCCCTTCTTGCTGGTGTTCTCGACGCTTTCCGCCTGGCTGCGCAGCGACGGCGTAGAAGTCGCGGCGATTGGCTTTTTCGCCTGGATCGGCATGCTCTATTCAATCAAGTTTTTCTGGGCCCCGGTGGTCGACCGCCTGGCACTGCCGGTCTTGACCCGCCACTTCGGCCAGCGACGGGGTTGGATGTTGCTCGCCCAGGCAATGATCGCCGCCGGGCTCGTCGGTCTCGCGGGGCTTGAGCCGGTGGGCAATCTGGGATGGGTCGCGGCCTTTGCGCTGCTGGTGGCTTTCGGTTCCGCCACCCAGGATATTGCCATCGATGCCTTTCGTATCGAATCCGCCGAGGACGATGTACAGGCGGCCATGGCGTCAACCTATATCATCGGTTATCGAGGCGGGTTGATAGCCGCCGGGGCGTTGGCGCTGTATGTCGCCTCGGCGGTGTCATGGCAGGTGGCGTACCTGACCATGGCGGCGCTGGTGGGTGTCGGCGTGGTGACCGTACTGGTGCGCCCGGAACCCAAGCGGGCCTCGTTGACGGTGCAGTTGATTCACGAACCCAGGGTGCGGGCGTTCATTCGAGCCAGTCGGGGCAAACCTAAGCTATTGCGACGCATCGGCGCCTGGGTGATAGGCGCCATCGTTTGCCCTTTCACCGACTTCTTCACCCGCTATGGGATCAAGGCGCTGTGGCTGTTGGTGTTTATTGGGGTGTTTCGCATCAGCGATCTGGCCATGGCCTCGATGGCCAACCCGCTCTACATCGATTTGGGGTTTTCATTGGAGACCATCGCCAACGTAACCAACGTGTTTGGCATCGTGATGAGCATTGCGGGCGGCATTCTTGGCGGCCTGCTGGTGGCCCGCTACGGCATCGGGCCGCTGCTGATCTTCGGCGCAGGGATTGTGATGGTCACCAACCTGTTATTTGCAGCGCTGGCGCTAATTGGCAACCAACTACCCATGCTGGTGCTCACGATTACTGGCGACAACCTGGCCAACGGACTTGCCAGCGCGGTATTCATCGCCTTTCTTTCCAGCCTGACCTCCCGCGCCTATACCGCCACCCAGTACGCGCTGTTTTCTTCGTTAATGACGCTACCCGGCAAGTTTCTCAGCGGTTTTGGCGGGCTGGTGGTGACTGGCCAGGGCTACGCCAGCTTTTTTGTGCTGGCCACCCTGCTGGGCCTGCCCGCCATTTTGCTGGCCATCTGGATCAATCGCGACAAGGAGCTCGTTCCCGCCCCCGTCGCGGCCACCCGCTAACGCTTAACGGCTCGCCGGGCGGTGGGCATCAAGCCAGTCCAACGCCCCCGGGGTCGTCCGCCACTGATCGCGCATCAGTGTGCGGTATTGCCAGGCCTCGGCTCTCGAGCCAGGATCAACCTGACCATCGGGATGGGGCATTACCGGGCGTGGGTTTTCAGCGCAAATCATGTCCAGCGTATAGCGGTTATGGGTAACTACCTCCTTGAGCGAACGTTCTGCGGCTTCGTGATGGCCAAGGCGGTATAGCGCCAGCGTGCGGCCCATTAGCAGTCCCAGCTCCAGCGATCCATCGCCACTGGCTTGTTCGGTGAGCGCCAGCGCCTCTTCATTGCGGTCGTCGCGCAGCAGTTGGTCCAGTACCAGTTCACGGAGCCCCAGGCTGTCTTCCTGATCGATCGCCAAGAGCTCTTCGGCCAGTTCACGTGAATGCTGACGCGCGCCGCGCTCCATGCCCACCACCAGGGCCAGACCAATGCGCAGCAGGATGGCATTATTGGCATCGTCCCAGCGCAGGCTACCTTCGCCCTCGGCACGAGCCTGGGTCAGCCAGCGCGAGAGACGTTTGGCCAGCGGTGCCAACAGACTGGGGGCCATCCACGGCAAGCTGCCAAAACGGCTAGTCAGGGCCAGCGTCAGGTCCTGCACCACTTGAGGCGCATCCAGCCATTCGGGGTGGGCGCACAACGCCGACATCCACTCCACTGCGTTGCCCCATGGCTCGCCGCGGAAACCCAGCGCTACGTCGTCATCAACCATGACCTGAAACTGCTCGTGCCAGGCAGCGAACAGCGTCGCTTCGCGTGCGCTGACGTGGTACTCCAGATGCCCGGTATCAGGATTAGGTGTGATGTCGATCTTCGGCGCAGTGGGGAGCGCGGCGAGCAGCGCCTGCAATGAGATTAGAGGCGTTGCCAAGTCTTCTTCAGCACTGAGCAACTGATCCGCCAGGGTAGCACCGGGGTTGTCCGCCAGCGCCGCCAGGAAATCGAGCTGATCGTCGTCAAGGTCGCCCTGCCGGACCAAGCGGCGATACCAGAAATTGGCGCGCTCCTTAGCTTCACGCTCGTGCCCTTCATGCAGCAGCAGCATGGCTTCGATATACGCCAGCGTCGGCGAATCCGGCAATGCCTGCTGGGCTTTGACAAACGCTGCGCGGGCGCTGTCCAGGTCATCATTGTCCAGGTGCGTCAGGCATAGCCGTTCAAGTGCCACCCCGCGCAGGAACAGCGGCCCGCGCTCAAGGACTTCGTCGAGCAGGTCGGCACGCTTGCGGGAAAAACCACGTTCATGGTAAATATCCAGCAGAATTTCAAACGCGGGTTCAGCCTGTTCAGGCAGCCGCGACCAGTCGCTGCCATCGAACAGCGATTCAAGAATCTGCATGGCGCGGCCGCTTTGGCCACTTTCAGCGGCAATCAACCCGGCTTCAAGCAGTGCCTGGGGCAGCGCACGCTGGCTATCCAGCGCGGCTTTCAGGGTCGCGCCCTTCCACTCGCGCAGCGAGAGCATCCACATCATCTGCTCGGGGATTTCAGTGGGGAATTCGACCCGCGCGCAGCACTGCTTGAACTTGTGACCGGAATCGCACCAGCAGGGCTCATTTAGACCGGGCGTGGCAAGGGGTTCGCAGGCAAAATCCAGCCGTTCCAATGGCGTTTGCGACCATAGAATGGGGGCAAGCGCCTGAGCCGTCGCCAGATCATCATTGAAATATTCCGCCCCCTCGGCACGCACCCAGGTCATAAAATCGGGGTAGTGTTCATCCTGCCTGATAGCCGAGAGTGCCCCGGAGGCAAATCCCAGCAGCTGATCGACCCATACCGCCAGCATTGCCGTCTCCACTTATAAAAGACCCTATTGAAAAGCGACATAGTCTAGCATGACCATTGGGGGCACGCAGAGAGGATTGGCAAGATCGCCAAGGACTGCCAGCGGGAAACGCTTCTACCCACCCGGCCAACGTTTATCTGGAGAGCAACCCAATGGACACATTGACACTAACCACCTGCCAAGGGGCCGAAATAACGCCTCATGTCCAGGCACTGGCACGCCTGCGCATTGAGGTATTTCGTGACTACCCCTACCTCTACGATGGTGACCTGAGCTACGAAGCGGATTACCTGGGTCGCTACGCGGATAATCCAGACAGCCTGTTCGTCCTGGTCTTCGACGGCGAATCATTGGTGGGCGCCGCCACCGGACAGCCGCTGGCCGATGAAGTCGACGAGTTCCGTCGCCCGTTCGAGGCCAACGGCATTGATCCCTCGAGCGTGTTTTATTATGGGGAATCGGTGCTGCTTCATGATTACCGTGGACGCGGCATCGGCAAACGCTTCATGGCCGAACGAGAGGCGCATGCCAAGCTCAGAGGGTTTGATAGAGTCGCTTTCTGCGCTGTTGAGCGCCCCGCCGGCCATCCACTAGCGCCATCCAATTATCGTCCGCTGCATGATTTCTGGAATGCCCAGGGTTACCAACGCCACCCAGAACTCGCCACCACTTTCGCCTGGAAAGATATCGGCGAAAATGAAGAAAGCCACAAATCAATGGTGTTCTGGATGAAGCGTCTCGATTAAGCCACTCGCGCCCATTCAAGCAGGGGTGCCGTCCGCGAGTGCATATCAAGCCTTGCCTGTAAGCGCACCAGGTTCCAGTAATGGCCATTGAGGGCGCGTGAAAGTAGCAGCGTATCGGCGGGGGGCTGCAGACGGTCCATGGCCCCCCATACCTTGGGCGTCAGTTCGCGCAGGCGGCGATGGACGCGCACATCGCTGAAGTCCTGTTCACCGGGGCTAAACAGCGGCGCCACGCACTCGGCGGACTCGCGATAAAGCGATAAGGGGGCGCCCTGCCCCTGGCGGCCCCCCATTTGCATCAGCGCTTCATCCATTGCCATCGGATCATGGGCAAGGGTCGCGTTGAGGAGTTGCATCATCGCTTTCAAGCGGGTCTCGGGCACTGGAATCACCGCGCCAAAGTCGTATATCACCAACCGGCCTTGATCATCGGCCGCAAAATTACCCGCATGCGGGTCGGCGTGCAGCTCGCCGTAGGTAAACAATTCCTCGGTGATCCAGTCCGCCAACGCCCCGGCGATTTTCTGGCGGGTGTCATCGTCAGCGCTTTCCAGATCGCGCAGCGGTGTACCACCCACAAAACGCATCGCCAGCACATGTTGGCCGGAAAGCTCAAAAAGCGGCTCGGGTATCACCAAGCGGCTATCGGCCTGGTAGCGTTCGCGGTAACGGGCCATGGCATCGGCCTCGGCGCGATAATCAAGCTCGTCGCGTAGCCCCGCTGCCAGCTCTTCAAACAGCGCATCCAGGCGCGCCTGGGGCACCTTGAACCAGCGGCCCAATCCCATGATACGCTTTACCTGCTTGAGATCGCTTTCCAGCACGTCGGCAAGCCCGGGGTACTGCACCTTTAGCACCACTGTTTCGCCGGCATGGGTGACCGCCTTGTGCACCTGCCCCATGGAAGCGCTGGCGAAGGGCCGCTCTTCGATGTCCCGAAAGTGCGAATCCAGCTCGCCGTACTGCATCACCAGCGCCTCGCGTATGCGCGGCCAGGGCATCGGCTCCGCCTGGCGTTGAAGGCGCGAAAGCTCCTCGGCCAGGTCCGGCGGCAAGAGGTCATCCCACTGGGACATGATCTGCGCCAGCTTCATGGCCGGGCCTTTCAGCTCGGATAGTCCCTCAAATAGCGCCTCGCCCAGAGCCCGCCAGTCTGCCTGGCCACCCAGGCGTGTCTTGAGTAGCGCCCCGCCAGTGCGTGCCCCCAACCCCATCAAACGTCGTGTTCTGCCGCGATCTCGCATTTAAGTCGCCTCGTTGAGCATCTGATAAGCAGCTTACGCAATCCTGTCAAATTATACAAAAGCTATACGCATAATTGCTGAACATCATTTTTTCGACAACCCCTGCTATGCGCTTACGTGTGTGGTGTCTGTTACCATATTCCTACGTTACACAATTTAAGGCATCTTCCGCATGCGCTTGATTATCGCCGAAAAACCCAGCCTTGCCCGGGCAATTGCCGATGCACTTCCCGGGAGCGGAAAACGACAGGACGGCGCCATTCACTGCGGCGATACCACGGTTACCTGGTGCCTGGGACACCTCCTGGAACAGGCAGCCCCGGAGGCCTACGACCCTGCCGATAAACAATGGCGATTGGATCGGCTACCCATTGTGCCGCAGCAGTGGAAATTGATGCCGCGCTCAAAAGCGCGCGGGCAACTGGCGGTGATACGCAAGCTGATTAAACAGGCAAGCGAGGTCGTTCACGCCGGTGACCCGGATCGCGAAGGTCAATTGCTGGTACAGGAAGTGATCGACTACATGAAGTACCGCGGCCCGGTACAACGGCTGCTGATCAGCGACCTCAACAGGCCCGCCGTCAGCCGCGCCCTTGCCAGTCTGCGACCCAACGCCGAGTACCAGCCACTGTTCCAGGCGGCCCAGGCACGCGCCCGTGCTGACTGGCTCTACGGCATCAATCTGACCCGCGCCTGGACGCTCACCGGCCGCCAGGCAGGCCACGACGGCGTGCTTTCCGTAGGTCGCGTACAAACCCCGGTGCTGGGCTTGATCGTGCGCCGCGACAACGCTATTCGAGACTTTGTGCCCCACCCTTTTTACCCCCTTTGGGTCGACCTCAAGGTTGCTCAGGGCCAGCTGCGCGCCTGGTGGGCACCCAAGGAACACCAGCCATTAGATGACCAGGGGCGCTTGATCGACCGCCGACCCGCCGACGCATTGGCAGCGCAGCTACCCGGCGCCTCGGGTCAATTGACCCAACTCGACCAGCAGGAAAAACGCCAGGCACCGCCGCTGCCGTACTCGCTCTCAGCCCTTCAGGTCGACGCTGCCCGCCGTCACGGGCTTTCTGCACAGGTAGTACTGGATATTTGCCAGCGGCTATACGAGCAGCACAAGCTGATTACCTACCCGCGCTCCGACTGCCGCTACCTGCCCGAAGAGCACCTCCCGCTTGCCCAGCGCAGCCTGAACGGTGCCTGCCAGAACGATGAAGCCCTTCAACAGTGGCTGAAAGGCGCGGACTTTTCGCTACGTTCCAAAGCCTGGAACGACAAGCAGGTAGGCGCCCACCACGCCATCGCCCCCAGCGGCAAGCCAGCAGATTTCAGCCAGCTCTCCGCCACCGAAGGGCATGTCTTTCGATTGATCGTACGCAACGTTATGGCCCAGTTTTACCGTCCGCTGCGCACCTTTGAGGTAAAAGCCGAGTTTACGCTGCTTAATGAAGCCTTCCGCGCTCGCGGCCAAAGCATTCTTGACCCCGGCTGGAAACCGCTGTTTACCACCCGCGATGAAAGCCCGCCGCTGCCGCCGCTCACCCAAGGAGAAGCCTGCCAGGCGCTGGGTGCAGGCGTTGAGGAGAAGGAAACCCGCCCACCGGAACCCTTCACCGATGCCAGCCTGATCAAGGCAATGATGAACATCGGCCGCTACGTAGACGATCCTGCCGTGCGTCGCACCCTGCGCGACACCGATGGCCTGGGCACCGAAGCCACCCGCGCCGGTATTATCGAAACGTTGGTCCAGCGCGGCTACCTGGTCCGCCAGCAAAAGGCCCTGCGCGCCACCAAGCTCGGCAGCGCCCTGATCGCCGCCCTGCCTGAAGCGGTCAGCACCCCCGAACGCACCGCACTCTGGGAACAGCGACTGCGCGCCATCGCCGAACAGCAGGACGACGCCAACACCTTTCAGCAGGCATTACTGGACGACTTGCGCGGCCTGCTCAGCCACAGCGACGCCGCCAGGCTTCGCAACAGCCTGCAAACGGCACAGGGCGAAGCCGGTGGCCCGGTGAAGCACGCTAGTAAGCCGAGAAACCGTTATAGCAAGAAGAAAGCCAACAGCAGGGGCAGTCGTAAAACAACAGTGCAGTAAAGCTAACGCCTTATCGACTTGGCAACTGATGGGGCTATGGTCGTTTGGTGGCTTCAAACATCGGAATGATCGTCATCATCCTCAGAGGTTGAAGCTTTTTTCTTGCTGATGGGGCGCGAAAAGAAAGGCACCACGTAAAGCACCATCCAGGCCAGCAGCGTACATAAAACGGCTGTCTGCTCGCGCCCCAGACCAACGGCTACCCCAATGGCGGCCGTCAGCCAAATACCAGCCGCCGTGGTGAGGCCTGACGTACCTTGTTCATCTTTGCGGGTAATGATGGTGCCGGCACACAGAAAACCGATGCCTGCAATGACCCCCTGAATGACACGGCTCATCTCTGAATCAGAAATCCCCGTCTGCTCAGGAATAAAAATGAATAAAGCAGCGCCCATGCAGACCAGCATGTGGGTCCGAATACCAGCCGCCTTGCCTCGCTGCTCTCGCTCGAGCCCCAACAGGCCACCGAGAACAGCTGCCAATAGTAGCCGGATCACCACAATGATGAGCTCACCCAAATCGTTAAAATCTGAAAACTCGGAGATTATGACGTCGCTGATCGCGTGCACCTTTTAGCTCCTGTACCTCTTGAACATAGATGGGTAGCGAAGAAATGGCATCTGCTTTTCAGGAAATTGCCCAGCTTAGCTCCAGCCAGCACCAGATGGAATTCTATTAAAGCTGCCCCCAAGATAATCAAACTGCCATTCAATAAAAGCTGTGCCTGGTCAGGGCCATCACCCCCGACGATAAACTGCGGCAGAAACGTCAGGAAGAATACTGCCATTTTGGGGTTTAGCGCTGATATCGTTTTAAATAGGCAGCTTTTTTCTGGCTGATTGAGTGTGAAAAGAAAGGCACCACATAAAGCACCAGCCAAGCCAGAAGTGTGCACAGTACCGCCGTTTGCTCACGCCCAAGGCCAACCGCTATGCCGATGGCCGCTGTGAACCAAATACCGGCTGCTGTGGTAAGCCCTGTAGCAGCCTGATCATTCTTGCCAGTGATGATACTTCCGGCGCAAAGAAAGCCGATCCCGGCAATAACACCTTGAATAACTCGGCTCATCTCCGAATCAGAAATACCTGCTTGCTGGGGAATCAATATAAATAACGCAGCGCCCATGCAAACTAGCATATGGGTGCGTATTCCAGCCGCCTTGCCGCTCTGTTGACGCTCAAGGCCCAGCAGGCCACCTAGCAAGATAGCCATCAGTAGTCGAACTATCAAAGCAATAAGCTCACTTATGTCATTGAAATCCGAGAACTCGGAAATAACGACACTGCGGATCAATTCCATCACTTCATTCCTGTTGGTCACTAAAAAGCTCAGGCCTGAAAAGGGTAAATGGAGGCGCCAGGCCTGCTCATGGCCACCACTTTGTCATCATCGGTTTGACGGTTAGTCCGTGGACGACGATCGAGAGCACGATGACCACTAGCGTGATGTGGATGAATTCCACGGCCAGCGCTTCCGGCAGACCAAAGACGATCGCGAACATCAAATAATAGATCGAGCCGATTCCACGTACGCCGAACCAGCCAACCAGCATCTGCAGCCGCATCGGTGTACCAGAACCAAGCAGACCCAAGAATACGCTGGCGGGGCGAACCACGAGAAAAAGGAATAGCGCCACCCCGACGGCCCTTAAACTCCATGAGTCAAGAAACAACATTCCACCCAGTAGCATGACCAGCACCAGCTCGGAGAGCCGCTCCAGTGACTCCTTGAACAACATGGAACCTTCAGATACTTGAGTGCTATTCGGTGGCGTCGGCTCTTCGGAATTAACCGGAATTTGCCGGTTAAAGCCCGTTTCTTGGTTAGGCCCGTGAATACTCGCCAGCTTAAGCTCCGACTGACGAAGTGAAATAGCCGCCGCGAAAACGGCCAGAAACCCCCAGGCATCGAGTAGCAGACAGACGCCATAGACCACGCCGATCAAGCCCATACCCAGAAAGTCATCCAGCAACGGGCCTTCGTTACTGAGAAAGCGCTGTTTCCATACAAGCTGTGCTAATAAGCGCCCCATTACGAGCCCGACAACCAGGGCAACGATTGTCGACCATAAAACATCCTTTAACACCCAAGCCCCAAGCAGTTCGTAACTAACCGGGGAACTGAGCATTGCCAGCCCCAGCATGACAAACGGAAAAGCACTGCCGTCATTCATGCCCGCTTCACTGGTCAGCGTGAAACGTAAAGGATCTTTATCCCCCATGTGCCGGACTTGAACATCGGTGGCTAAAACGGGATCAGTGGGTGCCAGAATAGCCCCCAGCAGAATCGCCGCCCCTAGTGGCAAGGCCAGCACGTAATAGCCAAACACAGCGGTCAGGACGACACTGATGGTCATGGAGATAATCGCGAGCCGAACGGGGGCATTCCACTCCCGCCATTTGAACGGCATCGGCATTTTCATTCCCGCGATAAACAACGATACGAGAACCGCAATTTCAGCGAGCACTTCCAGCAAATGCGCTTGTTCTAACGGATTAAAATGAAATGCTCCCAAGACCGACGGGCCAAGAGTCACCCCAATAGCCAAATAGACAATGGAAGGTGTCAGTCGCAGGCGATGTAGAACGGGCGAACGCAACCCCATCATGATCAGCAGGGTTCCGATCAATACAAACCAGGTAGCGTTGGTCACAGGGATTCATCCGAGGCGGGTTGAGTAGCAGTGTGGCGCATGAAAGCTGTCCGGTCACGAACACAATACGATGGCACCCACAAAACTGGCGATCACCTCAGCTAAATCGTCATTCCATGTTATGGAACAAAGCTGCCAAAATTGCCGGTCCCTGTAAGCTATGCCGCTAAAAGGCACACCGGGTGACCAGGAACTGTCCATTCCCGACGGGTACTGTGCAGGTAGTGACATCGGCATCTGCCGATACCAACGTCATAAAAGAATCCACTTCATCGGCGTGGGACGTGGCGTTGTCAACGACAAGAAGCCCGCCCCTGCGTAGTAAACGTTTGATGGTAGGCCACCAGGCCACATACGCCGAGCGTTTGGAATCCAGAAAAACAAGGTCGCAGCTTTCGTCATGCATTGTTTCCAGCAGGCCGCCCGCTTCCCCGCGAAGCAGGGTGATGACATCAGAAAGCCCCGAGCGCTCAAAGTTACTGGCCGCTAGCTCAAGCTTGAAGTCAGATTGCTCAATTGTCGTCACGTGCCCGGCAATCTTTTGTGCCGCCTGAGCCAGCCACAAGGTGGAATATCCGTTGGACGTGCCAATCTCAAGCACACGCTGCGCGTTGGTCGCCTGAACCAGTACTGACAGAAACTCCCCGGTATCACGGGTAATATTCAGCATTCGCCGTGGGCGCTCGGCGATTGCCGCGTCGTTTTCCTGCCCAAATTGCTCCAATTCGACTAGCAGCGCTTGTAATGACTCACTTGACCCGGAAGGCGAACTGCCGCTTCCTTGAGGTTTTTTAGCCATCCCAGGACTCCTTTGCGTTTGACCGTATAGTGTTGAGGCTCAAGTGCTTGACCATGGAAAGCCATGTATCGCCATGCAAAACTGCACGATTTTAACTTAACGCACCTGATGAGCTTCGCCAGATGGGTATCAACTAGCGGGCCAGAGGCGCCAATGCCAATACCTCATTGCGCAGTTCGTGCTTTCGCTTCTCCAACGAAGCGCCCCATGACGCGCACTCTTTCTTCTGTTCAGCGTCGTTATCAGCGCTTTCGATGAAGGCATTCAGCCAGGCTTGTCGAGTGCATAGATCCTGAAAGTCACCGAGCAGGCGCTGACGGTGCTTCAATTCTGCCAGAAACGACTTGGGGACCTTGGGATTCAGATCGGCCAGATAACGGATGCGCTTCACGCCTTTGCGAAGTTCATGCAAAGCGGTGTCAGAGCTATCTGAAGACAGTGCTGCCAGATCCTCATCGTGACGCGCAATGCGCTTATTGAGCACCGCCTTGATACGCTTGGGCGTCAGCTTGGTGAGCGCCTTCTTGACGTCATCGGAAACGATAAACCTCTGCCAGTTTTGCATTTCCTCAGCGTAGGCTGGCGCGCTTAACTGCTCGCAAAGGGCTTGATGCTCTGCCCGCTGGCAATCCTGAAGCCATTGCTGCAAAGCTTGACGAGTCGCGAAAGAAAGCGGCGGTGACGTATTGCCAATATCCTCCAGAAACACGTCAAGGTCGCGGAGGTCGCTGGTGGCCCGGGCACGGTGCTTGAGCCGCTTAAGCATTTTTTTCAGGCCAGGCACTTTGGTAATGGAACGTACGGATTCGCCCACTGCCCGGCTGCGACGCAGGTTAACCCGGTACTGATGCAGAAATTCAGCATCAACACCTGCGATCACCCCCGGCTCCAGGGCCCTGACCATCCGGTACTGGTGCTCGAGCATGGCAAGGAGTCGGCTGGACGTGTTGCCTTTATGATCAGATGGTTTGGGGGCAAGGCGCTTGAAAAGTGAATAGCTGGCCTCTTCCGGGGTCAGTCGTCTCACCAGCTCCGCACAGCCAGGTTCCATGGATGACCAGGGTCTATCGGGCAACCTGAAATGCAGCACGCTGCCGGTAGGCAGCGACGTCGGCGTTTCCTTATTGAGCCAGCAGGCGAGATCCACAAGGGCCGGATTATGACCAATAACAAGCATTTTTTCGGGTTCATCAGGCAGTGCTTTGAGCCATGCCAGTAGTTCTTCACCGTCGAAGGTGTAGAGAGCGTCGTCAAATTGAGGCTGATTGATGAGTGCTCGTTCTGGCAACTGCGCGGCGATGTCGTCGAGGGTTTCCCGCGTACGAGCCGCCGTGCTGACGTGAACCTGCCCCTCCAACGCTTGCCAGCGCTGCAGCACAGGCGCCATTGCCGTCGCCTGACGTTTTCCCCGTTTACGCAACGGCCGTTGGTGGTCGGTCATGTTGCCACTGGGCTGCTTGGCCTTGGCGTGGCGCATCACGAAAAGATGCCGCATGTATTCGCTCCTCATTGCGACATGATTCACAAAGCCTAGTACACACCCTTATGCTAGTGAATCCGTTTACTCGGCTTGACCACCCACCAGCTTGTCAGCACCAAGCCGCCAAATACGCTGTAAACGATGCCAAACACCCAATCCGGGGCGCTGTAGTAAAGCAGGCTGTGCAGCCAATGCTGAATAAAAGACCCGGCATAGGTGACAGCCCCCGCCTCGGCTCTGAGCGCCATCTCCCAGGTCGTCAGCGGGCAGATCATTCCCAACCAGGTTTGCCCCACGACGTAACCGATGGCGCATAAATGCACGATACGAAAAACACGATGACGCACCCACTGCCACGCCAGGAAGTACCCTGCGTAAATAGCCAACAGGCCTAATACCACGAAGGCTACAAATAGTACGTGGAGTATCAGGATAGCGTCTGCGAGTAACAGCAGTAGCCACTGTTCAGATATCACGATTCATTCCGTAGATGCTTCAAGCCCGCAACGGCAGCGCTGCGCCAATTACCATGAACAGACCTCTGCAAACGCGATTAAACCCTCGCCCGGCACGTTCTAGCCAGTGTCGAATGCGGCTAGCAACGCTTGCCAAAATAAACTCTGCCAAAGATTCCGTCATCACGCATGCCAAACATGCAAAGAGCAATAACGATGACAAACCCTATCGCGCCACCCGAAATCGTAAACAGCGTCTTGCAGCTTCCGTGAAGCCCGCTGGGACCAGCGAGAGCGACAAGTCGACACAACTGACGAAATAGATAAACCACACATATCCAGCTGCATTGGCCAACTCGTGAATTCCCACCATTAAGCGCCTGAAAGATGCAAGCGCACGCTGCCTAGGATAAACGGCAATCCTGGCATACCTCGCCGATGGAATGCACTGTTTACAGCGCTTATGCGGCGCTCGCTGTATTCCTCCGCATCTCGAGTAGGCGTACACTCTCCAGATACAGGTTCTCGCCTGGGCGTTTTCTGGATTGCCTAGATGGGTGCAGGCGCGTGAGAACGAAGACAGCATATGCGCGGCCGTTAGCTCGACTGGGTTCGACGTCGGACCTGCCGCCTGGATTTTTACAAGTCGGCCTCAGAACCTTGAGCCTAACCACAGAGGATGGAAATATGGCTCAATCAAAGCTGTTTACCCTGGACAAGCTGCGCTTTGCTTTTAGTCGGATTAGCGAGCGTCTTTGGGTCAAACCACTGCTCCTTTGCGTGCTTTCTATAGGCGGTACCTTCATCGCCATGCTCGCTGACACGATGGGGCTGTCGAGTGTGCTACCCGATATCACCCTGGCGTCTGTCGAATCGCTACTGACCATCATGGCGTCCAGCATGCTGGTGATTGCAACATTTGCAGTGGGCTCCATGGTGGCCGCTTATGCATCCGCCAGCACCGGGGCAACTCCCCGCTCCATACCGCTGGTGATTGCGGATGACGTTACCCAGAACGCATTGTCGGCATTTATAGGCGCCTTTATCTTCAGTATTGTTTCGCTGATAACCATCCAGAATGACATGTTTGACGCGGCAGGACGGTTTGCGATCTTTGCACTGACGCTTTTGGTGTTTGCCATTGTCATCATCACATTCGTTCGTTGGGTGGACAGAATCGCACGGCTAGGCAAGGTGGTGAATACCATCGAGAAAGCGGAAAAGGCCGCAGGCGACGCACTGAACCGCCGTCGGCATGCGCCTTCACTCGGCGCGTTGACAGCCTCCCCGCATCAAGCGGCTGACAAGGGCATTCCTACCTGTTCTTCGAAAATTGGCTATGTCCAGCATATCGACCTGGAGACATTACAAGCCTGTGCTGAAGCGCACAATTGCCACGTAACAGTAGCGGTACTGCCGGGTACCTTTGTTCATACACACCTTCCATTGCTTCATATTGTTAAAGACGCCGAAGAATGCAAGGCGTTCGAGACAGAGGCTTTCTCCAGTGCCTTCACAATTGGCTCAAGCCGTACCTTTGAGGATGATCCTCGCTTCGGGCTGCTGGCGTTGTCCGAAATCGCCGACAAAGCGCTGTCGCCGGGCATCAATGACCCGGGAACCGCGATAAACGTGATTGGCACACTGGTGCGACTATTTACCCTTTGGCAATCCCCCGTAGAGATAGACCGGTTGCAAGCGATTACCTATAACCGTATCTCAGTGCCAGAACTGCTGATCGACGACCTGTTCGACGATGCTTTTACGGCAATTGCCCGGGACGGCGCGGGTATGGTGGAGGTGTCGATCCGATTGCAGAAAGCCCTGCTCGCTCTGGCCGGAACAGGTGACAGTGCGATGGTGGCGGCCGCCAGAAAACATTCAAGGATGGCACTGGCCCGTTCAGAAAGCGCCATGTCGCTTCAAGACGATATCGATGCTGTGCGCAAAACTGCTGAGTTTTCGGCATTGCCACCCATAACAGAACCAAACTCACTATAACGGGTCTTCCACTCGTTCTACGAACGCCAGGCTCGTCAGCTCGTTCAGCGGTTTGCGCAGGATGCCGCTAGCGAACTTGAAGTCGCAGCCCTCAAATAGTTTATGTCCCGGGAAGACGGCGGACTTCAGAAGTGTTTCCCAGGATCGCTGTAAGGTAGTCCTCAGCTTTTCATGAAAACCTGGAGACAGGCATCGGGCCTTTTTCGGCCAAAACCTATATTTTAATTTTAGCTAATACAATGCTTGCCATGGGTGGCGATAGGAACAAGTGTACGGAGGTCGCAGGAATCGAACTCGGTTATGTTTCGTCATGGATGCGGTTAAAGTGACCACTGTTTGGCCTTGCCGAAACACTTAGTTTACGCTGATATTGAATGAACAAATCCTAAGGAAGACTTGAATGAAAATTAGTGCGCGCAACGTATTGAAAGGTAACGTTCTCAACGTCAACCAAGGTGCTGTAAATTCTGAAGTCACCATGGAACTGGCCGGTGGTGAGCAATTGGTCGCAGTCGTGACCTGCGAAAGCGCTAAAAACCTTAACCTGGAACCCGGTGTTGAAGCCCTTGCGCTTATTAAAGCACCATGGGTAATGTTGATGACCGAGTCAGATGGCATTCGCCTCTCCGCCCGTAATTGCCTGAATGGAAAAGTCCTTAGCGTTAGCGATGGGGCCGTAAACGCCGAGGTAATACTCGAACTTTCAGGTGGTAGCCGCATCTGCTCAATCGTTACCCGCGATGCCGTTGAAGAGCTAGGCCTGAAGCCAGGAGTCGACGCTTCCGCCGTCATAAAATCATCGCATATCATTCTAGCCGCTTCTGCTTGAGTAGATTTAGCTACTTGCTAAGCCTGTCGCAGCTCAACTGATATTGCAGCGACAGCGCTTTCATTTCGTTGTATTTTAAAGCGACATTTCTATCTTCGAGCTATCTGTTGGCGACGCCCCCAGACAGCTCGGGTAGCTTCTACGATCATCCCGGTTAGCAGTCCTAAAAAAGGGTCTGCCCATATCGTGACGACTGCCGTTATGCCGATCACTGGCCAACAAGATGCTTTGGCAGTCCTAAGACGCTTTGTAAAGGCTAGTTCAGTGGCCGCCACTAGCAGTAACGCCCCAAGACCCGCCGTCGGAATGGCAGCTAACAACGCGAGTCCGCCCGGCACCACAGCCACCAAGAACAACCCTATTCCCAGCAAAACAGGCGCAATGCTAGTTCGAGCCCCAAAGCGATAATGAGCCGCCAAACCACCCGCGCCATGGCACATGGGTAATGCCCCGAGCAGTGCCATAAAAAAGTTGGCAAGTCCGGTACTCATCGACAACCGAGCAGGCGTGACACGATATGCCTTAGCACCAAAATAATCCTCCGCCATTAATGAAGTCAGCAGAATGGCATTGGTGAAGGTCAGCGCTAACTGGGGTAACACCAATATCGAAAACCCTTCTCGCCAGACGCTCAAGCTAAGCAAATCAGGCAGAGAGAAAGTAGAAAACTGCTCTGTATCCAGTTCAATGCCTGGCGCTTCCATTAAGGTGCCGAGGGCTACTGCCACACAAAGCCCCAATAGAGCCGCAGGCAAATGTGGCAATGTCCGCAAGATTAAAACCAGTACAGATAACGTGACAACACCAACCAGCGGTGATGTGGAAATAAGGCCAATGCTCATATAGGCGAGTAATAGCCCTAACCCTAACTGGATGCCGCTTAGAACCGACCTAGGCACCAGACGCGCTAGCCAATTAATCCATCCGGTTGAACCTAATAGCAGTAAAACGACACCCATCAGTATGCCGCTCGCGGCTAAACTTTCCGCGCTTACCTGACTGGTGAGAAGCACCGCAGACACTGCTTTCATGGGCTGTACCGGTATAGGCAGGCGATAGTAAAGCCCCGTTGCAATATAGAACACAGCAAATCCCAACAGAACAGGTATCGGGGCTAAACCTGCTACCCCAATAGCACCTATGCTAAGCGGCAATAACGTGCCTAGATCACCGAGCGCGCCGCTAGCATCTTTCAAAAACTGATTTTTCGATGAAGGCATATGGGGTTACTCGGTTATCACCTTTACCTGGGCTGGAATTGATTCATCTGTTGGCGCTTGTAAAGCGCCTATTACACATGCTCGTGGTCATGAACACGCTCAGGGAAGCCGGTGGCAGTGCAAGAGGTGTTAGCGAATTTGTGCCAGCTCATGAAGGCAGGTGTTCGAATTCAAGCACTGAAACGCAGAAGCTTTTTATGCATAAAGCTGCATTATTTCCGTCGTTAAATGTATGCAACACCATCAAGGTAGATAATGCAGCTAAAGGGCATTCGAACACAATGCCTCGATGTGCCTTACTTTATTGAGCCGGATACTTCGCTGAATGTTGCTCGACTTTTAACTTAACGCCTCGGGCCTAGCTGACAATTCAGGACTGCTTCGAGCGTCATTGAGCTCAACACTGACCCAAGGGGCTCGACCTCAAGCGAACAAGCAGGCATGGTGAGTATTATCATCCATCATCCGTGAACCAACAGGAGATCAAGCTAATGCCGCGCTGTCTTGCTCAAAATCTATGCATCATGGGTCTATTATCGATCTTGGTGTTGTCTCCCAACGCCTTCAGCCAACAACAACCGAGTACGTCTACCGGTGATGATGTCACCACCGAGTCTTTCCAGGACTGGGAGGTGCGTTGCCGGCGTAATGCCGAGGGCCCGTCGCCTTGTGCGATGTCGCAATTGGTTACTCAACCTGGCAGCGACCAGCCCTTGATGCAGGTCATTCTCAACTACCCACCCCAGATCGATGATCCGGTAATGAGCTTCTTCGTTCCGCTGGGGGTGCGTCTGGCCGCAGGCTTGCAATTAAGTGTGGATAACGGTGAGCCAATCCAGTTCCCTTACCAAGTCTGCCAGGCGCAAGGGTGCCGTGCTGACGCCCCCATTGAGCCGTCGATGTTGCAGCAACTCCGCAGTGGCAATACGGCAACCCTCAGCATGATTGGTCCACGCGGCGACCGCATGGACCTGGATATTTCTCTGATCGGCTTTACCGACGCCAATAACCGCCTCAACCCCTGATCGTTGGGGCCTTGCCCGACAATGCCGGTCCATAAGGACCGGCACGTCGATACGATTGCCCCCCTTGCCGCGACCCCCAAAGCCCATGATGAACAGGCCCGTTACCAACAGCTCGCCACTCTCCGGGAGTTCAAGGAGCGCCTGGCGACCTATTCCGACATTAAGCAGGAGTGGTACCGCAACCCACAAGCGCTGACGCCCGCCCAGCGCACTCTGACACACGCTGAGCCTCGGCCAGTGCCTGACCGAAACCTGGCTAGAATGGATTGAGAAAGTGATGGAGGAGCAACAGGAGTAGCGAGTGGTGAGCCTAGGCTTTTCATGTAAGCCGAGAGACCGGCAAGCTTCATCAACTCAAGGTTTTGAGCTTCCGGAAGGCCCTGAACGATTCAGTTTTTCGCCGCCCTCAAACTCCGGAGAAGTATCCTCCAATCGCGCCCGAAGGCGAGGCAGTTGCGAGGGGTAATGCTGCTGTATAAATGTCACCAACCCTTCACGAATAGAGCATCGCAGGTCCCAATTTTGATTGGAGTTCGGTGCACTCATAAGGAAGCGGACCTGTATCGCCTGTTCATTGGCGTCGGTCACCTGAACCGTCGCCACCTTGCCATCCCACTGCTTCATCGTATCCAGCAAGCGCGAGAACTCCTGGCGCAGCGGCTCGATGGGCATGGTGTAATCAACCCAGATAAAGACTGCGCCCTGCAAATCCGCTGTATTCCGCGACCAGTTCTGGAAAGGGTTCTCGATAAACCACTGCAACGGAACGATAAGCCGACGCTGGTCCCACACCCGCAGGACGACATAGGTTGCAGTCACTTCCTCGACCCAACACCACTCGCCCTCCACAATCAGCACATCATCAATACGAAACGGCTGGGTGAGCGCAATCTGAATGCCCGATAACAGGTTGCTGAGTACCGGCCGTGCAGCAAAACCCAGGACAATACCGCCAACACCTGCAGACGCCAGCAGGCTGGCCCCCACTTTCTGTACCGGCTCGAAGGTCATCAGCGCGGCACCAAAGCCCACAATGACAACGAGGACATTCAGGCAACGGACCAGGAAGCGTGTCTGTGTCTCTACTTTGCGGGCCCGTTTCCACTGTCCTTCCAATACCGGGTTCAGAAACACGATAACGTCGCCAATGACAGAAGTAAGGCGAACGGCAGCCCACGTCAGTGACAGAATCAGTAGCAAAGTGACCATCTGCTTCAACGGACTCAAGAGCAGCAGGCCATCCGGAGCGCCATCAAGCATAGCCCTGAGTACCAGCAGGCTGATAACCAAGCCCAGCGCCTTGTCAACCGCATCCAGAAACAGTCGGGGGACGGTTCGCCGTTTCGAAAAGTGCCGGATCACCGCTAGTGTCAGCCGGTAGAGGACGTAACTGGCTATCACGGCAAGCAACGTCAAAATGCCCGGCAACATCCAGGCCTGTAAACCCGCTTCCAAAGTTTTCAGCATTGCCTTCCTTCATTGGTCGACTGTTGGCTCAGCCGTGTATGGCAGCGTTCTAGCCTGGACATTAACGGGGCGCCATTACGCGACTCGATCAGACAGTCATCACAGCATTGACCAGCCAGCCGTTGTAGGCCACTAACCCCAGCAGTAGCAGACTCGCCTCAATTCGATTGATCCGCCCCTTGCCGCGAATTCCAAAGCCCATGATGAACAGGCCTACTACCATGGCCATCATCACCGGCCAGTCGCGGAGCATGACCTCCGCTGAAAGTGCCTCCATCGGTGCGATAACACCAGCGATACCGACCACTGCCAATAGATTGAACATGCAGGAACCCACGACATTGCCAATGGCAATATCGTGCTCCCCCTTGCGAACCGCGGCGATCGACGATGCCAACTCCGGCAGCGAGGTACCAAGCGCCACGATCGTTAGTCCGATGATGAGATCACTAACGCCCAGGGCACTCGCCACGGAGACAGCCCCCCACACCAGCATCCGCGAGCTCACCAACAGCAGCGCCAGACCAACCAGGAGCCACAGGATGGCTCGGCCAAGTGTCATGGCATGCGAAGAGAGTTCCTGTTCAGTCTCGACGGCTAATGGATCACCCTTGCCACGCAGGGCTGCCCAGGTCGTCCAGGCCATCAGGCCGAAGAACCCCATCAGTAGCAACACCGACTCCAATCGGCCAAGTTGATCATTCCAGAAGAATGCCCCTGCCACGGCTCCAAACAGCAATAGCAACGGCAACTCACGACGGATGATCGTCGAATGCACCGCAATCGGCACGATCAGCGCCGTTACTCCGATGATCAGGCCAACGTTGTAGATATTGGATCCCAGCGCATTGCCGAGGGCCAGTTCAGGATTCCCGTCCAGGGCCGCCATGATGGACACGACGATCTCGGGTGCCGACGTGCCGAACCCGACGATGACCATGCCGATCACCAAAGAAGGCAACCCGATGTGCCCGGCTACCGCCGAGGCACCATCGATGAAGCGGTCAGCGCTCCACAGGAGCAGGACAAACCCCAGGATGATGGCCAGAATCGGTAAGATCACTACGTCTCCTCAATCGTTGTAAAGGGCACTGTTTGTAACCAGCCCGTCAGATGTCGGTATCTTTATCGTCGTCATGGTCGGAATGTCGTATCAGATAGCTGAAGAGACAGGATGGCAGATTATCTGGATCCTCACGATGTGGAACAGTCTGCAGGCGAGGCATTCTCGTAGGTTGCCAACGCTTCATCCATGGACGTTTCGAGCACCTTGATACGAGATTCGTGAGCGGGATGAGTCGAAAGAAACTCTGGAGGCTGACCTCCACCGGTAGCGGCCATATTGCGCCACAGCGCAACGCTCTCTTGCGGGTCAAACCCCGAACGGGCCATGATCGCCAGCCCCATCAGGTCGGCTTCTTCCTCATGGGTCCGGCTGAACGGCAGACTGATGCCGATCTGGGCGCCGATGCCCAAAGCCTGCATCAACTGCTGATGCCCCAGCTCACCCTCACCCAGTAATCCTACGACCAAAAGCCCAGCCTTGATGCCGAGTTGCTGGGTCAATCGCTCATTACCATGGTCAGCCAGCACATGGCCTACCTCGTGTCCGATCACCGCCGCGAGTTGCGCGGGTGTCTCGGCCACTCGAAGTAAACCGGTATGCACACCGATGCGCCCCCCAGGGAGAGCAAAGGCGTTGGGAGAAGAGTCCTCAAAGACGACAACGTCCCAGCGCTCAGGGAAAGCGAGCCCTGGGTAGCTTGCCTCAGCGCCCGCCACGACTTTGTCAGCCACACACTGTACCAGTTCATTCACCTGCGTATCGCGTGATACTGGCTGGCGATTGAGTAACTGGTCGAAGGTGTCCTCCCCCATCTGTGCCATCAGGTTTTCGGGCACCAATGCCAGTTGGGAACGCCCTGTTGGCGTCTCATCGCAACCAGCCAGAAGTGCCAGCTGCAATATGAACAGCAGGTGTAACGGGAATCGCAGACGCATCAACGGCCTCGCCAAGGATCAGGTAACCTGCAGGAGAGTATAGGGCGCCTCGCAGGCATGTCGTTCATCACGCTCATCCACGCTGCCTAGACCGAGATGCCGATCGTTGTCGTAAGCAACAAACAGTCGATCATGATCCAGTACGGCAAGCCCCTCAGCCTTGTGCTCGAACTCCAAGGGCAGTCCCTCAGGCGTGGTCACTAGTGCCGGGCTGCTGCCCGCTCGAAAATCGCCCAGGCTAACCTCCCACAGGTAACCGCCGATGCGTTCTTCCCCGGCTTCCTTCACCTCGAAGCTGTTAAGCAGGTAAAGGCGTGCATGGTAGGGATCATACTCCAGGCTCGATAAACCGCAGTCATAACGAACCGCCGGGTGATGGCCGGGATCAAAGGCGTAGTGCTCGCGCATTTTATCGATAAACACCAGGTTACCAGTGTCGCTAATCTCGTAATGAGCGCCCACGATACGGCTTACGTAACGGAAGTCATCATGCGCCCGCCCCTGTTCGCGAATGCCGAACAACAACAGGCCATCGCCGCGCTCTCCAGGTACCGCAGCAAGCCCCTCAACCTTGTAATAAGGGAAGCCAACGGCCTCATCGAGCTTGGTGCGCAGTTCCAGGGAGCCTTCGACGCCATCCCGTGGGTCGGGGTCTACTGCCTGCACTTTTTCAGGTTCGCCCAGCGGCCAAATCAATAAATGGTTATAGTCGTTCAGGACATGGCTTTCACTGTCGATTCGATCAAAGCCTGTGGTTGCCAGTACGTGACGGCCATCCGCCGTGAGGGATAAATCCTCGTACTTGACAGCCTGCTTGACCAGCGGCGCTGTGTAGTATTCCAGTTGGCTGTCATCCGGGCCTTGTGCCGTCATCGGCATGGCAAAGACCGCCGAGCGTTCCTCGCCGGGGACCGGCTTGTCACTGGCCAGAATCAGCCTTTTGCCGTCATAGAGCACCGCGGAGACCTCGGCATTGACCAGTTTTCCTTGCTCATCGCGCAACCCAGCGGGAAAGCAGTGGATAGTTCCTTGCTGTAGAATGGTCGCGTGCGTCATGGTGTATGATCCTTACAACTGCCAAAAGTGGAGCGAAGCCTAGACCTTAACGTCGGCGTCGCGTGTCCCAGAAGCTCTGGAAAAGTTTCGTCGCTGCCGCGTTTGCCTTACGTCGCACATTACCAACTACGTATGGCCTGTTATGCTGGAAATCAAGCGACTTACCGATACGTACTGGCAATAACGACTGACCCGAGGAGCGTTAAATGAGCACTAAAGAAGAAAGGGATGTAGAAAAAGGCTACTCGAAAGCAGACTTTGTGGCCAAGCTGCGGCGGTTGGCGGATTCCATCGAGAACGGCGAACGTTTCGATATTCAGATTGCAGGCGAGCGTATTTACGTTCCCGTCCGAGCGGCGTTCACCATCGAGCACGAACGCTCAGATGATGAAGAAGAAATAGAGTTTCAGATCAAATGGCATCATGAATAGCGACTGGTAGTCACCTGACATGATGGCGAGAATTTGCTTGGCGTCGGCCGAAGCGGCGCTGGTTATTGTCGACTGAGTCACAGCAAGCCGCTAGCGCGTTCGCGATTTGCGCCGGGAGTATTGTCGCAGCGCAAATAGCAGCAGGATGCCAAGCCCCAGGCCGACCAGCGACAACATGACATCGCGGGAGTCACTGGCCGTCACAAGCGCACCAAGCTGGCTGCCCAACAAGGTGACGGCTGCGAGCCCTGGCACAATGCCCAGGGTTGAACCGACCATGTAATCGCGAAACTTGATGTGAAAGGCCCCCGCCATCATATTGGTAAGGGTAAAAGGTGCCAATGGGAGCAGGTTAATCAGCGTCATTGCACGGATGCCACGACGGGACAGGTAGTGCGAAAGCCCCTTCATGTGCTTGCCGCCATGGTTCAGCAACGCCTCGCGTCCCAGGCGATGCCCTACAGCATACGACACTACCGACGACGCCAGCGTCCCCATCGTCGCATAAACAAACCCCCATACCGGACCGAAGATCAAACCGGTGACGGCCACCAGGATACTCAGTGGAAACATCACCAAAAGGGCGATCACATAGACGATCGTCACCAGCACAAACACCCAAGAAGAATCTCGCCACTGAGGGGATGCGGCTACCCACGCACGGAGGCCATTGACTGTCACAACGTCATTGACCGTCAGCCATTGCCATAACCCGCCGAGTGCAAGCAGCAATGCTAGAACACTTAGCGCTATTGTGACGGGACGCACCATCCGCTTTTTCTCCTCAAATCCAATTGCCAACAGGGTAAAATATTGGGTTGTCGACGCGCGGGCACGTTTGTGTCAGCTTATCGCCCCTGTTACCCACCCAGCCAGGAGACACTCCGAGTGCCCCGCCAGCGACTCATTTCGTGGTTTTTCTATCTCAACCTTGCCCTTATTGCTGCACTGCTGGGTTACAAAGCTTACCTGAATTTTTTTGAGCAGGACTTTGCCAGTGCTCACGCTGCCCAGGTCAACGCCATTGAGTCGATGCTTACCGAACGTGATACCTACCGTTTTGCTGTGCTGGGCAACATTAACAACTCGGTGGGCATTTTTGAGCGCAAAATTATCCCTCGCCTGAATCGCGAGGGCTATGACTTTATCATCTCCGCTGGCAATGCTGTCGCCAGCGGTGGCGAGGACAAATACCGCGCACTGTTTGGCACCCTCAGTTATTTGGAAATGCCATACCTGCTAACCTTCGGCCCCCATGAGGAAAGTCGGCTCGGTGGCTTTCGCTTTTACGACCACTTCGGCCCCTATCACTTTAGTTTTGCCGCAGGGAAAAGCCGGTTCACCTTTCTTGACAGCACCGGCACCACCGACTTTGGCTGGCAAATACGATGGCTTGATGAAGTACTTGCCGCAAAGCGCGAACCCAATCAGTTTCTTTTCAGTGCCCACCCACTCTACCCGGTGGACCATGCAGGGCTGTTCGGCCTGGACGATGACCATGACTATCACCTTGAGAATCCCGCGCGCCAAGGGTTGACCCGCCAGATCGAGCAGGCCGACGTGGATGCAGTGTTCTCTTCCCAGGTGCCGCTGTTTGACCGTCAGCAACATGGTGGCACTACTTATATCACCACCGGCGGTGCCGGCGGATTAGTGCTCAATGATGACGAGAGCTACCATCACTTTGTCTCCGTCAGCGTTGACGGCGATGACATCCAGATTAGCGAACGGCGCCTGGATATTGGCCAGCACCCGATCTGGCGCACGCTGGAAAGTTTATGGTTTTTTATCTACTCACTGTTTTACGTTGGCTACCTGAACTTCATCTTGATCGTTTCCACGTTCATTGCCATCGCGCTCTGGTTATACAAGCGGATTTTCACCGAGCAGGATTACTACCCTGACTTTGATATTGACCCGGATGCCGGTGGTGATATGCCACTTCACGTGGCCATGTTTACCAATAACTACCTGCCATTTATCGGTGGCGTACCGATATCGGTTGAGCGCTTAAAACGCGGTTTAACAGAGCTTCGTAATAGCGTCTTGGTCGTCGCCCCGGGCTACCCCCATCAGCCTCCCAATGAGGAAGCCGATGTACTGCGCCTGGCCTCGCTGTTGCCAATGGGCCGCCACAAAGAGTTTCGCCTGGCTAACATTTTCTCTTGGCGTTTGGTTAAGCGTGTGCGCGCCTTTGCTCCACAGGTGATTCACGTTCACCACCCGTTCTGGATCGGCCGCGCCGGTCAGCTGTTGGGTCGGTTATTGAGAGTGCCCGTGGTTTACACCTACCACACCCGCTTGGAGCACTACGCTCACTATGTGCCACTACCAGGGCCGTTGTTTCGCAACTTGATTTCCCACGCCCTGGTGAAGCGCTTTGCCAACGGCTGCGATGCGGTGATTGTTCCTACCAGCTCCGCCGAGGAGTACATGCGTATTATCGGCGTCAAGCAACCGATCTTTGTCCAGCCGACGGGGATCGAATACGCACGTTTTGCCACCGCTGACAGCGCCGCGATCGACACGCTACGCCAACGCTACCGGCTTGAAGGCAAACGCGTGCTGGTATCAATTTCACGCCTGAGCAAAGAGAAGAACATCGACTTTATGCTCGATGGTTTAGCGCTTTTACGCGACAGCAGTGAGCACGACTTTCACCTGCTACTGCTTGGGGAGGGTCACGACCACGAGCGATTGCAGGCACGAATTGAAGCGTTAGGCCTTAGCAAGCACATTACGTTGGTTGGGGCCGTCCCTCCCGACGAAGTAGCATGCTACTGCCACCTGGCCGAGCTTTTCGTCTTCGCTTCCCGCTCGGAAACGCAAGGCATGGTGGTACTCGAAGCCATGGCCGCGGGACTGCCGGTAGTGGTGATCCGCTCCAGCGGCATCGAGGATATCGTTCAGCACGGGGTTAACGGCTACAAAACCGCCCCCGACCCTCAGGCTTGGTGCGACCGTATCGACACCCTGCTCAGCGACGATAAATTAAAAGCACGCATGAGTGAGCAAGCCTCGCACTGTGCCGCCGAACACCGTATCGAGCAGTTTGCCGCAGCAGTGCTACGTGTTTACCGCTACGTGATCGAAGCACGACGTAAGTCACATGCTGATTAATCGTGCAAGTCCCGACACTAGTGTAAGGAACTTTATAAAGTGGCCGCTGTAACAAAAATGCTGTCATGTTCCATGCACTTGAAAGAAAGGAGCCAGTCGTGACGCTCAAACCCCAATCGCCCTACTGGCTGATAGGCTTAGCGCTATTGCTGATGTTGGCAACGCCAGCCTTTGCCGACGAACCTCAGCTTCCGGACTTTACGGAGTTGGTCGACACTGCCGCGCCTGCCGTGGTCAACATCTCGACCACTCGCGATGTCGATAGGACGATGACCTCATCCCGGCAATTCGGCGGGCAAGAGGTCCCGGAGATCTTTCGCCACTTCTTTGGCGACCGTTTTCCGACGCCGCCAGGCGGCTCACCCGACCATGGAGACGAGCCGCGTCGATCGCTGGGGTCGGGCTTCATCTTCGATGAAGACGGCTACATCATGACCAACGCCCATGTCGTCAAGGATGCCGACAAGATTCTGGTACGCCTCAACGACCGCCGCCAGCTTGAGGCAGAGTTGGTCGGAGCCGATGAGAAGACCGACGTGGCGGTTCTCAAGGTCGAGGCAGACAACCTGCCCACCCTGAACCTAGGTGAGTCTACCGACCTCAAGGTCGGTCAGTGGGTCGCCGCTATCGGCTCGCCCTTTGGCTTCGACCACTCTGTGACCTCCGGCATCATCAGCGCCATCAACCGCACCTTGCCTCAGGACGTCTATGTTCCCTTCATCCAGACCGACGTGGCGATCAACCCCGGCAATTCAGGCGGACCTCTGTTCAACCTGGATGGCGAAGTCGTGGGTATCAATTCCCAGATCATCACCCGAAGTGGTGGTTACATGGGCCTTTCCTTCGCCATTCCCATCGATGTGGCAATGGATGTTGCCCAACAATTGCGTGAAGACGGCTATGTGAGTCGCGGTTGGCTCGGCGTCAGCATCCAGCCAGTGTCCAAGGACCTGGCAGAATCCTTCGGTATGGAACAGGCCGAGGGCGCCTTGATCGCCGAACTCGAACCCAGCGGCCCAGCGGCTGACAGTGGCCTTCAGGCAGGCGACGTCATACTGGAGGTCAACGGCCAGGAGGTGGACCACTCCACTACACTGCCACGCCTGGTCGGTGAGACAGCACCCGGTGACGTCGTCGAACTCTCCGTATTGCGCGATGGCCAGAATGAGACCATCACCGTAGAGGTTGGCGAGTGGCCGAATGCCGGTCCTCATCAATCAGACGGCGATCCGCTTCGACTGGGTATCGCTGTCCAGCCGTTGAACGACATGGAGAAACGTCGGCTCGGCATCGATCATGGGGTACGCATTGCCAGGGTCGACCCGACCGGCCGCGCCGCAGCCGCTGGCATTCGCCCCGGAGACGTTCTGGTCAGCATCGGCCAGCAGCCGATTGAGAGCCCAGGCCAGCTGAAGACAATGCTGACAAATCTGCCTGACGATCAAACGCTGCCTGTTCTGCTCAACCGCGAAGGCCGCGCCTACTTTGTGGCCATACGATTTGGCAACGATGACTGATCACGGCTGAGAGAAAATTCACCCAGGTTCGTTCTGCCTGGCGCACAACCAAGACGCCCCCGGAATTCCGGGGGCGTGGGTATTGCTAGGTTCTCCATTTACCGAGAGTATCAGCAGCTCTCATTGAGGACCGCTTCCGGGAAGTGGCGACGCAGCATCCGGTTCTGGAAGTCGTCCACGAAGCGGCTGTTGATGATGATGATGAACCGCTCGAAGGGTGCCTCGCTGTCGAGCTGTTCGATTCCGTCGACACTGTGGAATAGCCGATCATCGCGCAGATGAAGGATATCACCCGGATCCATGGTGATATCGACCAAGGGTTGCGTGCCGGCCTTGTCTGCGTAGAGGTGGTTCTCAGCGCCCGCCACGTTTTCCCGATTGATGACCAGAATGCTGAGAGCCTTGCAGCCATCAGCATGAATTCCCTGTCCCTGAAGGGGGTCGATGTTGCCTTCTCCGCGAACCCCGGTGATCTGCATCAGAATGGGTTCGTGCGCACCGATACTCCACAGCCTTGCCCAGGCGCGAACGAAGGCCTTTACATCGGGGCGTCCCATGAACTCCCGAGTCAGCGGATCATAGTACCGCAGACGATCCGCCATGCTTTCCGCGTCGTTGAAGGCCCCTCCCTGGGCCATGGGGCATTGGCCCATATCCTCGACATCTCCCTGATCATTCAGGGCAAGCCACGACATCCGTTTCCATCGCTGATTGACATAGGGATCGCGCGGCAGGTCAGCGGTAAATCCCTGCCAGGCGGTCAGATCGATTCGCTCCCGAATATCGGTTTTCGCCCAATCCTGTTGTCTCAGTGCCTCGGTCACTCCCGGATTCCAATAATCGGCAAGTGAATCGGCAGGCATGGAGGTGGGGTCGAAACCGTGCTTCAGAGTATCGAGTTTCATGTGGGTCTTCTCCTGTTAACTGGGCGGAATTGCCCGGTGTTGCCGGTGTAAACACTGCGGTCAACAGGAAGAAAATGAAAAGATTTGCAACGATATGTCAAAAAAATGTACTAAAAAAGAGTGATTATTTTTGAAAAAAGGATCAGACCGTTGATGACGTATGTGTAGGTTATCTCCTACAAGGTGTAGGATAATCATAACAAAGTGCCTATTTTGGCCATCATGATGGCTCTTAACAGTGTTTGTTATTTAAGTGGACCCCATGGCTGCCAGCGATTCCCGACATTACCGAGATCCGGAACGCCTGAAGAAAAAACGCAGGGGGTTTTCCGGTGCGCGCGTGTTGAAGGCGTCAAAGACACCTTCAACTGCTGGCATCGATTCGCACGATGCCAACAGAGAAGAAGTTGAGTTAGTACGTCGCCAGTATCTGGAGAGTGAGCAGCGATTCCGCGCCCTGCTGGAGAGCCTGCCTAAGGTGGCGGTCCAGGGTTATGATCGCGATCGGCGAGTGATTTACTGGAATGAGAGTAGCACTCGTCTTTATGGCTATACCGCTGAGGAAGCCCAGGGACAGTTACTGGAAGATCTGATCATTCCTGCCTTCATGCGTGACGAGGTGATCCAGGCGCATTGTGCCTGGATCAAAGAAGGGGTCGCAATACCCGCCGATGAACTTGAGCTCAAGCACAAAACCGGCGAACTGGTATCGGTCTTTTCGCAGCATCTGATGCTCAATGAGCATACCGACTCCCCCCTGATGTTCTGCGTGGATGTCGATCTTTCCGACCAAAAGCGCGCCCACCGTGATCTGGAATTCGCCACCCGTTTCGACAGGCTCACCCATCTCCCTAACCGCCAGACCTTCGAGGTCGATCTGGACGGTCAGTTGGATTCCTGTCGACGCCAGGGCAATGGCCTGGCAACCATCTATCTGGACATCGATCACTTCGTCGAGATCAATGATGCCCTTGGCTATGATCAGGGCGATCGCCTGCTCATTGAGCTGACTCGGCGACTGAGAGAGTGCCAGCAAGTCACTAACCTGGTGTCCCGTGTCTCTAGCGATGAATTCGTGCTGGCCTTTCCCGGCGTCCACTTGGCCCCCGATGTCAGACGGGTCGTTCGTCATGTCCAGAATGTCTTCCGCGAACCTTTCGTCCTGGATGGTCGGGAGTCTCAGGTCACAGCCTGCCTGGGTGTGGCGCTCTTTCCCGAGAATGGTGAATCGTCACGCGAATTGATCCGCAATGCCGATGTTGCCAAGAATCGTGCCAAACTGGATGGTCGGGGTGTTGTACGTTTCTTCCAACAGAAGCTCCATGATGAGCTGGTTCGCCAGCACTACCTCTCGGCGCAACTCGAGGAAGCCCTGGATAACGGTGAATTCTCCCTCCACTACCAGCCCCAGGTCTCGGCGGCCAGTGGGCGAATAGAGAATCTCGAGGCCTTGCTACGCTGGGAGCCTGCCGAGGGCCCGCCGATCTCGCCTGCCGAGTTTATCCCGCTGGCCGAGCGTTCCGGTGTGATCCATCGCATGGGCGACTGGGTCATCGAAGAGGCTTGCCGCCAGCAGGTGGAATGGCGTGCCAAGGGCTTTCATGAGCACCGCGTCGACATCAATGTCTCGGGGCGTCAACTGGTGCGTCCCGATGCCCTAATGAGCTTCGAGGACGCGCTGCAGCGTCACGGCTTGGGACCGCGGGATATCGGCATCGAATTGACCGAGAATGTCCTGATCGAAGCCGACGAGACCGTCCTCGAGGACCTGTGGCGCCTCTATCATCGCGGTATTCACATTGCTATCGACGACTTCGGGACCGGTTATTCGTCCCTGAGCTATCTCAAGCACTTCCCAGTCACCGCCCTGAAGATTGATCGCTCCTTCATCCACGACGCTCCCACGCAGCCGAAGGATCGGGCCATCATGGAAGGTGCCATCTTCATCGGTCACCGGTTGGGGTTGGAGGTGGTGGCCGAGGGCGTCGAGAACGCCGAACAGTTGTCGTTGCTTCGCGAAATGCATTGCGACCTCGTCCAGGGGTTCTTCTTCTACCGTCCGATGCCTGCCAAGGAAATCGAACGCCTGTTGGGCGGTTTTATGCCTGGTAACGAAGGGCCGTCTAGCTGAACCGCATGGTGATTTGACGTACAACCCCCAGGCTTTCAGTTGACCGACAGTGCCTTTATCGCACGCCTAGAAACGGCACCCTTGGCCGCCCAGTCATTCGCCCGACGGCATGCCACTACTCGGCTCGGTCAGACTGTCAGCACAGCACTTACCAGCCAGCCGTTGTAGACCACTAACCCCAGCAGTAGCAGGCTCGCTTCGATACGGTTGATCCGTCCCTTTCCGCGAACCCCAAACCCCATGATGAACAGGCCCACTACCATGGCCATCATCACCGGCCAGTCTCGGCGCATGACCTCGGCGGAAAGCGCCTCCATCGGTGCGATAACACCCGCGATGCCCACCACCGCTAATAGGTTGAACATGCAGGAACCCACGACGTTGCCAATGGCAATATCGTGCTCCCCCTTGCGCACCGCGGCGATCGACGATGCCAACTCCGGGAGCGAGGTACCCAGCGCCACGATCGTTAATCCGATGATGAGGTCACTGACGCCCAGGGCACTCGCCACGGAGACGGCACCCCAGACCAGCACCCGCGAGCTCACCAGCAGCAGCGCCAGGCCAACCAGGAGCCACAGGATGGCCCGGCCAAGCGTCATGGCAGGCGATGAAAGTTCCTGTTCAGTCTCCGAGGCTAATGGGTCACCCTTGCCACGCAGTGCTGTCCAGGTCGTCCAGGCCATCAGGCCGAAGAACCCCATCAGTAGCAACACGGACTCCAGCCGACCCAGTTGGTCATTCCAGAAAAATGCCCCAGCCACGGCGCCAAACAGCAACAGCAGCGGTAACTCGCGGCGGATAATCGTCGAATGCACCGCAATCGGCACGATCAGCGCCGTCACTCCGATAATCAGGCCAACATTGTAGATATTGGATCCCAGCGCATTGCCGAGGGCCAGCTCGGGATTTCCCTCCAGGGCCGCCATGATGGACACGACGATCTCGGGCGCCGAAGTACCGAACCCGACGATGACCATGCCGATCACCAACGACGGTAACCCGATGTGCCCAGCCACCGCCGAGGCGCCATCAATGAAGCGGTCAGCACTCCACAGGAGCAGTATAAAACCCAGGATGATGGCCAGAATCGGTAGGATCACGACGTTTCCTCAATCGTTGTGAATGGCACTGTTTGTAACCAGCCCGTAAGATGCCGGTATCTTTATCATGAATAGCGCTCGCTATTGATCTGACGTGACGGCGAGGATTCACTTGGCGACGGCTGAAGCGGCACTAGTTATTGTCGACTGAGTAACAGCAAGCCGCTAGCGCGTGCGTGATTTGCGCCGGGAGTAGTAGCGCAACGCAAATAGCAGCAAGATGCCAAGCCCCAGACCGGCCAGCGACAGCATGACATCGCGCGGATCACTGGCCGTCACAAGCGCACCCAACTGGCTGCCCAGCAGGGTGACGGCTGCGAGCCCAGGCACAATGCCAAGGGTTGAACCGACCATGTAATCGCGAAACTTGATGTGAAACGCACCCGCCATCATATTGGTAAGGGTAAAAGGTGCCAATGGGAGCAGGTTAATCAGCGTCATTGCACGGATGCCACGACGGGACAGGTAGTGCGAAAGCCCCTTCATGTGCTTGCCGCCATGGTTCAGCAACGCCTCGCGTCCCAGGCGATGCCCTACAGCATACGACACTACCGACGACGCCAGCGTCCCCATCGTCGCATAAACAAACCCCCATACCGGACCGAAGATCAAACCGGTGACGGCCACCAGGATACTCAGTGGAAACATCACCAAAAGGGCGATCACATAGACGATCGTCACCAGCACAAACACCCAAGAAGAATCTCGCCACTGAGGGGATGCGGCTACCCACGCACGGAGGCCATTGACTGTCACAACGTCATTGACCGTCAGCCATTGCCATAACCCGCCGAGTGCAAGCAGCAATGCTAGAACACTTAGCGCTATTGTGACGGGACGCACCATCCGCTTTTTCTCCTCAAATCCAATTGCCAACAGGGTAAAATATTGGGTTGTCGACGCGCGGGCACGTTTGTGTCAGCTTATCGCCCCTGTTACCCACCCAGCCAGGAGACACTCCGAGTGCCCCGCCAGCGACTCATTTCGTGGTTTTTCTATCTCAACCTTGCCCTTATTGCTGCACTGCTGGGTTACAAAGCTTACCTGAATTTTTTTGAGCAGGACTTTGCCAGTGCTCACGCTGCCCAGGTCAACGCCATTGAGTCGATGCTTACCGAACGTGATACCTACCGTTTTGCTGTGCTGGGCAACATTAACAACTCGGTGGGCATTTTTGAGCGCAAAATTATCCCTCGCCTGAATCGCGAGGGCTATGACTTTATCATCTCCGCTGGCAATGCTGTCGCCAGCGGTGGCGAGGACAAATACCGCGCACTGTTTGGCACCCTCAGTTATTTGGAAATGCCATACCTGCTAACCTTCGGCCCCCATGAGGAAAGTCGGCTCGGTGGCTTTCGCTTTTACGACCACTTCGGCCCCTATCACTTTAGTTTTGCCGCAGGGAAAAGCCGGTTCACCTTTCTTGACAGCACCGGCACCACCGACTTTGGCTGGCAAATACGATGGCTTGATGAAGTACTTGCCGCAAAGCGCGAACCCAATCAGTTTCTTTTCAGTGCCCACCCACTCTACCCGGTGGACCATGCAGGGCTGTTCGGCCTGGACGATGACCATGACTATCACCTTGAGAATCCCGCGCGCCAAGGGTTGACCCGCCAGATCGAGCAGGCCGACGTGGATGCAGTGTTCTCTTCCCAGGTGCCGCTGTTTGACCGTCAGCAACATGGTGGCACTACTTATATCACCACCGGCGGTGCCGGCGGATTAGTGCTCAATGATGACGAGAGCTACCATCACTTTGTCTCCGTCAGCGTTGACGGCGATGACATCCAGATTAGCGAACGGCGCCTGGATATTGGCCAGCACCCGATCTGGCGCACGCTGGAAAGTTTATGGTTTTTTATCTACTCACTGTTTTACGTTGGCTACCTGAACTTCATCTTGATCGTTTCCACGTTCATTGCCATCGCGCTCTGGTTATACAAGCGGATTTTCACCGAGCAGGATTACTACCCTGACTTTGATATTGACCCGGATGCCGGTGGTGATATGCCACTTCACGTGGCCATGTTTACCAATAACTACCTGCCATTTATCGGTGGCGTACCGATATCGGTTGAGCGCTTAAAACGCGGTTTAACAGAGCTTCGTAATAGCGTCTTGGTCGTCGCCCCGGGCTACCCCCATCAGCCTCCCAATGAGGAAGCCGATGTACTGCGCCTGGCCTCGCTGTTGCCAATGGGCCGCCACAAAGAGTTTCGCCTGGCTAACATTTTCTCTTGGCGTTTGGTTAAGCGTGTGCGCGCCTTTGCTCCACAGGTGATTCACGTTCACCACCCGTTCTGGATCGGCCGCGCCGGTCAGCTGTTGGGTCGGTTATTGAGAGTGCCCGTGGTTTACACCTACCACACCCGCTTGGAGCACTACGCTCACTATGTGCCACTACCAGGGCCGTTGTTTCGCAACTTGATTTCCCACGCCCTGGTCAAGCGCTTTGCCAACGGCTGCGATGCGGTGATTGTTCCTACCAGCTCCGCCGAGGAGTACATGCGTATTATCGGCGTCAAGCAACCGATCTTTGTCCAGCCGACGGGGATCGAATACGCACGTTTTGCCACCGCTGACAGCGCCGCGATCGACACGCTACGCCAACGCTACCGGCTTGAAGGCAAACGCGTGCTGGTATCAATTTCACGCCTGAGCAAAGAGAAGAACATCGACTTTATGCTCGATGGTTTAGCGCTTTTACGCGACAGCAGTGAGCACGACTTTCACCTGCTACTGCTTGGGGAGGGTCACGACCACGAGCGATTGCAGGCACGAATTGAAGCGTTAGGCCTTAGCAAGCACATTACGTTGGTTGGGGCCGTCCCTCCCGACGAAGTAGCATGCTACTGCCACCTGGCCGAGCTTTTCGTCTTCGCTTCCCGCTCGGAAACGCAAGGCATGGTGGTACTCGAAGCCATGGCCGCGGGACTGCCGGTAGTGGTGATCCGCTCCAGCGGCATCGAGGATATCGTTCAGCACGGGGTTAACGGCTACAAGACGGCCCCCGACCCTCAGGCTTGGTGCGAACGTATCGACACCCTGCTCAGCGACGATAAATTAAAAACACGCATGAGCGAACAAGCCTCGCGCTGTGCCGCCGAACACTGTATCGAGAAGTTTGCCACAGCTGTGCTACGTGTTTACCGCTACGTGATCGAAGCGCGACGTAAGCGCCATGCTGATTAAGCGTGCGAGTCCCGACGACTTAATGGCTTAACTGACCCGGACTTATGACACATGAGCCTGTCGAAATAGCAGTGGCTTTTGTCAAACAACGCAGACTTGACCATAGCGGTAGCAAAAAATGGGAAGAGATGGATATCTATTTACCGCCCATCTATATATATTCCACTCGTCGAACTTCTAACGACGTGGATGAGGGATGCATAAGAGATGAGCTTGGCCGATGTATTGCGTGCTCTTCCTGGTAGCTTGAAAAATCAACGCCCCTCCCTAAGTGACATTCTGGACGCTCTCGATGAGCGCGCGACTCCTTTGGTATTAATGCTTTTCGCGATCCCTGCGATTGTGCCCACGCCTGGTATTCCCGCTGGCATGGTGTTTGGGACAGCGCTAGCCTTCATTGGCATGCAGATGGCTGTCGGCGCCAAGCGTATTCGGTTGCCTTCGCGTATTGCCCAACTGCGTATCGGAATTGAGCAGCTGGAGCGGGTCCTGGGCAAGGCAACGCCTCATCTCGAAAAGCTTGAACGGCGCCTGAGCGCCCGCCTGGCGTGCCTTAACACACCGCTGGCAATTCGCAGCATCGGCGTCGTCATTTTCATCATGGCCGTGTTGATAGCGCTCCCGATTCCATTCGGTAATACGCTGCCCGGCTTGGCAGTACTGATTTTGTCGTTAGGCCTCGCCCAGCGCGATGGCATCGCTGTCGTCGCGGGACTCGGCCTTGCCCTGATTGCCGGTGTGGTCTCCACAGCCATTATCGGCAGTAGTTGGTGGCTCATCGAAGGCTTCTTCAACGGGCCGCTCATCACATCAACCTGATGCGAAAATCATCATGACAAGACGGTAATTAGCACGCCCTAGCAGGATTCATCGCTTATAGAGACTGACGGATAGGAGCCCCGCTCAGAAAGCGTACGGAACTTTGTAAAGTGACTGCTGTAATAAAAATGCTGTCATGTTACATGCACTCGAAAGACAGGAGTCAATCGTGATGCCCAAGCTCCATTCACCCTCTTGGCTGATAAGCTTAGCGCTATTGCTGATGTTGGCAACGCCTGCGCTCGCCGAACCACGGCTTCCAGACTTTACGGAGTTGGTCGACACGGCCGCGCCTGCCGTGGTCAACATCTCGACCACTCGCGATGTCGACAGGGCAATGACCTCCTCCCGGCAATTCGGCGGAGAGGAGATCCCGGAGATCTTTCGCCACTTCTTTGGCGACCGGTTTCCGATGCCGCCTGGCGGCGCACCCCGTCATGATAACGAGCCGCGTCGGTCACTGGGGTCGGGTTTTATCTTCGATGAAGACGGCTACATCATGACCAACGCCCATGTCGTCAAGGATGCCGACAGAATTCTGGTCCGCCTCAATGACCGCCGCGAGCTTGAGGCAGAATTGATCGGGGCCGATGAGAAGACCGACGTGGCGGTCCTCAAGGTCGAAGCCGACGACCTCCCCACTCTGGAGATGGGCGAGTCCCACGACCTCAAGGTCGGCCAGTGGGTCGCCGCCATCGGCTCGCCCTTTGGCTTTGATCACTCTGTGACCTCCGGCATCATCAGCGCCATCAACCGCACCCTGCCCCAGGATGTCTATGTCCCCTTCATCCAGACCGATGTCGCGATC
Organism: Halomonas sp. A40-4; assembly: GCF_015767635.1. Lineage (GTDB taxonomy): Bacteria > Pseudomonadota > Gammaproteobacteria > Pseudomonadales > Halomonadaceae > Vreelandella > Vreelandella janggokensis. Next base: position 2,199,158 of record NZ_CP065230.1, read on the forward strand.
AACCCTGGCAACTCGGGCGGACCTCTATTCAACCTGGATGGCGAAGTCGTGGGCATCAACTCCCAGATCATCACCCGCAGTGGTGGTTACATGGGCCTTTCCTTCACCATCCCCATCGATGTGGCGATGGATGTTGCCAAACAATTGCGTGAAGACGGTTATGTGAGTCGCGGCTGGCTCGGCGTCAGCATCCAGCCGGTGTCCAAAGACCTGGCTGAATCCTTCGGTATGGAACAGGCCGAAGGCGCCTTGATCGCCGAACTCGAACCCAGCGGCCCAGCGGCGGACAGTGGCCTTCAGGCAGGCGACGTCATCCTGGAAGTCAACGGCCAGGAGGTGGACCACTCGACCACGCTGCCGCGCCTGGTCGGTAAGACGACACCCGGCGAAGAGGTCGAGCTCTCCATATTGCGCGACGGCCAGAATGAGACCGTCACGGTAGAGGTTGGCGAGTGGCCGAATGCCGGTCCTCATCAATCAGACGGCGATCCGCTTCGACTCGGCATCGCGGTCCAGCCGTTGAACGACATGGAGAAACGTCAGCTCGGCATCGAACATGGGGTACGCATCGTCAGGGTCGACCCGACCGGACGCGCCGCTGCCGCTGGCATTCGCCCCGGCGATGTGCTGGTCAGCATCGGCCAGCAGCCGATTGAGAGTCCGGGCCAGTTGAAGGAAATGCTGACCAATCTGTCTGGCGATCAAACGCTGCCTGTGCTGCTCAATCGCGAAGGCCGCGCCTACTTTGTCGCCATTCGCCTTGGCGACGAGGACTGACATCTGAGAGAAAGCTCACCCCGTCAGCGCATCGGTGGCCCGTATCACCGATGCGCTTTTTCATAGCGGCTCGAGGCGGTGGCCACCTTTCGTGACCCTAGGGGCTCGACCTCAAGCGAACAAGCAGGCATGGTAGATATTATCATTTACTATCAGCAAACCAACGGAGGTTACGCCAATGCCGCACTATCTTACTCAAACCCTACGCATGATGGGGCTATTATCGATCTTGGTGTTTTCACCCAACGCCTTCAGCCAACAACAACCGGGGACAGCTTCCGGTGATAATGTCACCACCGAGTCGTTCCAGGACTGGGAGGTCCGTTGCCAGCGTAATGCCGAGAGTCCGACCCCTTGTGCGATGGTGCAATTGGTCACTCAACCTGGCAGCAACCAGCCATTGATGCAGGTAGTGCTCGACTACCCGCCCCAGATCGATGGCCCGGTGATGAGCTTCTTCGTGCCGCTGGGGGTACGTCTGTCCGCGGGCATGCAGTTGAGTGTGGATGACGGTGAGCCCATCCAGTTCCCCTATCAGGTCTGCCAGGCGCAAGGGTGCCGTGCTGATGTTCCCATTGAGCCGTCGATGTTGCAGCAACTCCGTAGTGGCACTTCGGCAACCCTCAGCATGATTGATCCACGCGGTGAACGCATGGATCTAGATATTTCGCTGATCGGCTTTACCGACGCCAGTAGCCGCATCGCTCCCTGATCTTGGGAGCCTTACCAGACAAAACCGGCCCACGAAGGCTGGTTTTGTCTACCCAGCCGCTGTCAGCAGGCCCCAGACCCGAACCGTTGTACTTAATACAGATCAACACATCTTTCTACCAGCCAGTCGGCGCGAATTGTGAAAGCCTGGGTAAGCGAAATTGGCCTACATGCATGCTCCAAGACATACCCATGGAGATGTTGCTTCAAGCTAGCAATCATTCCAGCGGAAGCGACCCGCGCTTCTGCTTTATGGGGTAGCTCTTAGCAGCTCAGAAAACGCGTGAGGTAGGAATTCATCGATGTAGCTGTCATTGAATTCAACTAGCCGCGCCAACGCCTCGGGATCGGGCAACTTGACACGCTGGCGATCTCGGATCACCAGCCCCTCCTCCCGCAGCATCGAGAAGGTCCGGCTCACGTGTACCGGGCTCATCCCCAGCGCATCGCCGATCAGCTCCTGAGTGAGCGGCATGAGAAAGCTATTATCCTCCACCGCTCCAATCCGCTTGAGTCGCAGATAGATCTCGTAGAGAAAGTGTGCCAGCTGCTCATGAGCGGCATACTTGCCAAGATAGACCAGCCGCTCGGAAAGCAACGCTTGCTGACGCATCGCGGTGGCCATGATCCCGACAGCCAGGCTTGAACGTCCAAAGAGTTCAAAAAGCTGCTGATAGGAGAACGGATAGATCACACCGTCATTTATCATCGCCGCACTTGCCAGTCGACGGGTGAAGCCAAAATCGCGAATGCCGATGATATCCCCGGGGAGGTAGAACTTTAGAATCTGCTTCGAACCATTTTTCAAGTTGCGATAGGAGTATCCCCAACCTTCCTTGACCACGCAGAACAGATCAGCATGCCCGTTCTCCAGCCACAGCACCTCGCTGGCTGACATGTGCCGAGGGCTAAGCTCAAGCTCCAGCAAAAAGGCTTTGTCTTCATTTGACAATGCCCCTTGGCTGCTAAGGCCCCGCATGACGACTGTATCGAGGAGAGCCACTCTATCACCTCTCAGGCAAATGATTTTTTCATCTTATTCTAATGCATATGCCTACTCGCTCACTTAACATAGGTTATGGATAGTGCGTATTATCAAGCAGTTGAGTAAATTCCTGCAGAGCGGCGACAGGAAAGGCCTTTGAGCCACACTTGGCGATGGGCCAGCTTGAATTTCGATAATCAGGCTAGGAAGTTGCTTTGTCCACTTCCAGGCGGAGCGGCGCCTCTGATCGCTGTAAGACTGCGCTTGTGAGGGTTCATATCCCTTGGCACCCGAATTATATCTCTGCTCACGGCTCACGGTACTGTTGTGAATGCCAAGCTGTGGAGCAATCTGACGTTGGCTCAATCCTACATCCCTATGGGCAAAAATTTGCTATCGTTGTGCCTGGGTCAGTTGTCGGTATCCCATACGCTGCTTCACTTTGGTCAGTCAGGCGGAGAGGATACCGCTGCTGGCCCCTCCTGCCTCTATCGTATTATCCAAAGTGCTGCAGTTATTCTATGAATTCAGGAATCCAAATCAGCTGACTGACTAAGGAATAGACAATGAAAATTAGCGCCCGTAACGTATTAAAAGGCAACGTTCTTGCAGTGAAAGACGGGGCTGTAAACTCTGAAGTAACAATGGAACTGTCTGGAGGGGAGACACTGGTCGCGGTAGTGACGTGTGATAGTGTCAAGAACTTGAATTTGGCTCCAGGAAGTGAGGCCATTGCGCTTATTAAAGCACCTTGGGTCATGCTGATGACCGAGTCTGATGATGTGCGCTTATCTGCACGCAACTGCCTGAAAGGGAAAGTCCTTAGCGTTAGCGATGGTGCTGTCAATGCCGAGGTCATATTGGAACTGCTGGGGGGTAGCCGAGTATGCTCTATTGTCACCCGTGATGCAGTGGAAGAGTTGGGCTTGGAGCCTGGCGTTAACGCTTCGGCGATTATCAAGGCCTCACACATTATTTTGGCGGCCACTGCCTAACAACTTTTTCTACGCCACCTTTTGGCTACGCTCCCATGCAGCTCTAATCGTTTCCGCACCGACACCGGCTAATAATCCAAAAAATGGATCGGTCCAGACGGTAATCAACGCAGTGATGGCGATAACAGGCCAGCACGACGGTTTGGCTGCCCTAAGGCGCTTAGTGAATGCGAGCTCGAAGGCGGCCAATAATAACATTGCTCCTAGACCTGCCATGGGAATAGTGCCAATGGAGGCAAGCCCTCCCGGTACCATAGCGGTCACAAGCAAGCCAATTCCCAGCAATACGGGAGCCGTGCCTGTGCGGGCTCCGAAACGATAGTGCGCCGCTAATCCGCCCGCTCCGTGGCACATAGGCAACGCACCGAGGGGGACCATAAACAGATTGGCCAATCCAGTGCTCACCGAAAGCCGAGCTGGCGAGACACGATGAGCTTGCTCGCCGAAGTAGTCTTCTGCCATTAACGCTGTGAGCAAGATGGCATTGGTTAATGTAAGCGCCAACTGTGGCAACACCAACATGGAAAACCCTTGCTGCCAGTTGGTTATATTCGGTAGCTCAGGCCAGGAAAAAGTGAACGAATGGGTTATATGGAGCGATAAGCTCGGAGCCCCAACCAATAAGCCGATTGCTATTGACGCACAAAGCCCTATCAGCGCCGCTGGCATGTTCGGCAACATCTTTAGGGTAATGATCAACACGGTTAACGTAGTCAATCCCACCGCCCAGGAGGTCCCTATCAACCCCAGGCTCATGTTGGCCAGTAGAATCCCCAGCCCTAATTGTAGGCCGGTTAACACGGATCTTGGTAAGAGACGTGCCAGCCAATTAATCCAGCCGGTCGAGCCCAGTAACAACAATATTACGCCGATCAAAACACCGCTTGCGACCAGGCTCTCAGCACTCACCTGGGTAGTAAGTAATACGGCAGTGACGGCTTTCATCGGCTGTACCGGTATCGGAAGACGGTAATACAGCCCCGTTGCAATGTAGAACGCCGCAAACCCCAAGAGCACAGGTATTGGGGCTAATCCCGCAACCCCAATAGCTCCTAGGCTCAATGGAAGCAAGGTACCTAAATCGCCCAGCGCGCCGCTGGCATCTTTCAATAAATTATTTTTCGATGAGGGCATACGGGTTTACTCGGCAATCACCTTTCCATTAGCAGGAAGTTATTGATCTCTTGAGGCTTGTAAAACATCTATTCCCCAATCGCGTTGGTCATAAACACGCTCAGGAAAGCCGGTGGCTTGGCAAAAATATTGCCCCACGCATAAAGTCAGGTGCTCGATTTCGAACACTGTAATGCCGAGGTACTTTTATTATGCATAAAGCTGCATTAATTCCACCGTTGAATACAGGTGAAACAACCAAGGTAGATAATGCAACCCAAAGGCATGCGAACACAATGCACCAGCGTGCCTTACTTTATTGAGCCGAACACTACGTTGAGTGTTGGACATAAGGGGGCAGAAGCCTCGTGACCATCAAAACCATGCTACCGGTCAGGCTCAAATAACGGGATCCTCACCCTCAACACTGCCGCAAAAAATCTTGCTAATCAGTGTATCCCCGCCCTGCGGGTTTTAATTGCTTTGCCGCTGGTAGACAGGCGTCGCCCATGCTTTCCGTGGAAGGTGGCGCTCGCCTCTGATCGACGGCATCGCATCACTGTGCCAAGATCGTGATGTGTCGAAGACCTGCAAGAGGAGCGCCAAACCATCATGCCTGAGGATTCCTTCTGGTTGGAGCTGTTGAGCAACCGTCTGGTAAGCTCGGTTGCGCTCGTGGCGATTCTCATAACGCTGCGTATCCTTGCCGTGCGTGTCATTCGAGGGCGCCAAGAGATTCTATCCGATTACCGGCGTGCGTGGCTGGCCCGTATCCGCAATGTGGCCGTCATCCTGACGCTGCTCGGCCTGGCGTTGATCTGGCTGCCTTCCCTGCATGCCTTTGCCCTTTCCATCACCGCTTTTGCCGTGGCCTTGGTTATCGCGACCAAGGAGCTGATTCTGTGCCTTTCGGGCACCGTGCTGCGTATCGTCAACCAGCCGTTCGAGATTGGTGACTGGGTCGAAATCGGCAGCCTGCGCGGTCAGGTGGTCGACGAGACCATGCTGGCGACGACTCTGCAGGAAATTGGCGGCGCGGTGGGCCGTTTTGAATACTCCGGCAAGACCATCGTGGTGCCCAACAGCGTGTTCTTGACCACCCCGGTTCAGAACCAGAACTTCTTCAAGAAGTGGGTATATCTCGACGTCTGCGTGGTGTTAGAGGCCGACGTGGATATGCGATCCGAACTGTCGGCGCTTGAAGACGAAGTGGCCTCCCTGCATGCGCCGCATTCCGAATTGGCCCAACGCTACAGCGAGGTCATCAGAAAACGCAGCGGCGTCGACATCGCTGACCCCCAACCCCGCGTGACCCTGACGACCACAGACATTGGCAAGCAGCGCATTGGCGTCACGCTTTTCTGCCCCACGCCAAGCGCCTTTGAAATGGAACGCGCTATCAATGATGCCGTACTGCGCCGCTATTGGCATTTGCGCACGACAGCGAATGCCTCAGCCCCAGCATAACCAGCTACGCCAGACCGCTAGAAACGCTGGCAGCGGGCCACTCCAGTAGTGGCCCTATGACTATTACCAGGGATGAAGTGCCCCTCATCCAAATCGATGACTTAAAATTCTTCCCACTCCAGTTCTGCTACCTTCTTGGTGCTGGCAGGCTGGCCAAGTGAAGGGCGCGCCGGGTTGCTGGCGATTGCTCTTGCCGCCGGTTTGCGAAGCGGCAGCGCTGAAGAGGCGACGCCACCCTGCAGTTTGAAGATAGCCACCGCTGTTTCAAGCTGGGCGGCCTGGTCTTCCAGGGACGCAGCGGCGGTCGCGGCTTCCTGAACCAAGGCGGCGTTTTGTTGCGTTACCTCGTCCATCTGTGAAACGGCCTGGTTCACCTGTTCGATGCCATCGCTTTGCTCTGTGGATGCCGCCGAAATTTCATCCATGATGTCAGCAACGCGCTTAACGGACGCCATGATCTCTTCCATTGTCTTACCGGCTCCTTCCACGAGGGTAGACCCCTGATGCACCTGGCCTGCCGATGTTTCAATGAGGCCTCTTATCTGCTTGGCGGCATCGGCGCTGCGGCTGGCAAGATTGCGCACTTCCGTGGCAACAACAGCAAAGCCGCGGCCTTGCTCACCCGCACGCGCTGCCTCGACAGACGCATTTAGGGCCAGAATATTGGTCTGAAAGGCAATCGAGTCGATCACACCGATGATGTCGCTGATCTTTCTGGAGCTTTCCGAGATGCTATGCATCGTGTCGACGACTTGGCCGACCGCGTCACCACCCCGCGCTGCGGTGGTAGAGGCATCACTCGCTAGCTTGCTACCCTGACGGGCATTGTCTGAATTTTGCTTCACCGTTGCGGTGAGCTGTTCCATGCTGGCAGCGGTTTCTTCCAGCGAGGCGGCTTGCTGCTCCGTGCGTGATGAGAGGTCGGCGTTGCCCATTGAAATTTCCCGCGCCCCAATATGAATCGAGCCACTGCTGTCACGCACGCTCGATACCGTTTGAGAAAGTCCTGACTGCATATACTGCATGGCTGCGAACAGTTGGCCGATTTCGTTTCGGCCACGATCCGCGATCTTGTGCGATAAGTCGCCCTGGGCAATGCGTTCAAAGTGGTGAACGGCTTCCTGAAGGGGCCGAATGACCACGCGCATCATACCGACTCGCACCACAACGACACTCAGGATGACCAGCAACAATGCGCCGATCCCTACGTACTCTGACGTCGTCATGGTTGACTGGTAGCCTGCCATCAACTCACTGCCCCGGGCTGTGGCATAGTCGATAAAGACTTCATTGGTTTCGATATAGGCAAGATTGAGCTGGTCGCCTTCGCGCTTGGCCGCTCGATAGGCACGTTCATCATTGCGGTTAAGTGCTTCGTACTGAGGTATCAGGCCTCGCGAGAGCAATTGAGTAAAAGCGGTCTCGATCGCGTCTGCGTAAGGCTTGCCTGTTTCTGACTTGGGCACAGCCAAAAAGGCATCAAAACGCTGCTGGGCCATCTGGAGGGTCTGCCCTGCCTGGTCAAGATAGCGTTCTGCGAGCGCCTGGTCTCCCTCGTTCAGCGCGTCCAGATGGTTCATAAAAAACAGCTGTGTATCGGCAATATTCACCTGCGCCCGATTCAAAGAATTCAGCTGTTGGACATTGATGCGGTTGAGCTCATCAATCGAACCAGCGCCCAGCATGCTGGTTTTGTAGCCAAGCCCCGCCACGACCAGAATCAAGGTGGTAAACAGGCCTAGCACGACCGTCAGGCTCGCCTTGACGGTTAATTTTTTCAATAGGTTATGCATCTTCGTTCTCTACGAGAGGGGATCATTCAAGGTGAATGCATCCAGCCAATGGGAGGGCACCTCGTAAAAAAGTATTTAAAATACTGGTTTATGCGAGGTTAAAGAGAATATCGGCGCCAGGTGCATAAAATTGAGTTAAAAAGACGGCATTTCTGACAATATTGACCTGTGTCAATTAACGATGACAGTCACCCTGGACCGTTACCGACCTTCAACTCTGGGTAATGAACACGGTAAGCTTGTCGCCATACTCGCTGCAGATGCTGTCTCGATGATGACTCCCCACTGGATACTCGGCCCTGGTGCCATTGGCCGCCTGTTGGCCCATTCGCTGTCGCCCATAGGTGACATCACCCTGGTTGGCCGCCGGGCGCTGGCTGAGCCGCAATGGCTGACCACGCCAGAAGGCGAGCGGCGCCCTCAGCGTTTAAACGCGCTTACCGTTGATCAAATGGCATCTGCAGGCCTGCCTGCGCCTGGGTTTGTGCATATCACCACCAAAGCCATGGCCGCTGAAGAGGCGCTTGAAAGCATCTCGCAGGTTATCCCCTCGACGACCCTGCTGGTGCTCTGGCAAAACGGCTTTTTGGCCCAGCCGCGGATTACCCAGGCGTGGCCGGGCCCTGTGCTAAATGCCACCACGACCCAAGGTGCTTATCTGAGCGGCGATGCTGAGGTGGTGCATGCGGGGCGCGGGCACACCTTTATTGGCGATTTGCATAACCGGCACCCTGCCCTGGCGAAAACGCTGGTGCAAATATTAGCCCAGGTTGGGTTTGATGCCACGGCAGTGGACGATATCCGCCAGCGGCTTTGGCAGAAGCTGGCAGTCAACGCCGCCATCAACCCGCTGGTGGCGCTGCATGGCGTGCACAACGGCAAATTACGCGGTACCGAGTATTCGGGCCGCGTGGTGTCTGTGATCACCGAAGTGGCGATGATATTGCAGGCAGAGGGCATTCAGCCGCCAAACTCGGGCCAAGGCGAAGACGCGTGGCGGGCGCTGGTATGGCAGGTGGTGGACAATACCGCGGATAACAAGGCCTCGATGCTTCAGGATGTGGAGGCCCGCCGCCCCACCGAGCGCGGGGCGATTTTGGGGCCACTCATCGAAAGTGCCCAGCACCATGGGTTGCCATGCGAGGTGCTGCAAGCGCTTGATGCCGAGCTAGCGGCGTTGGAAGCCAGTTATCTGAGCCCTCACTAAGCACAAAAACCTAAGACCTGTTGATCTAGCCCAGCACCGGATACAGCGAGCCCACCAGCAACACCGCCATGGTGATATTGAACGCCCGATTACGCCTGGGGCTGGTCAGCCACTGGCGCACCACCAGACCCAGCCAGGCCCAGATCGAAATCGCGGGAAAGCTGACCATGGCAAATACACTGGCCACCATCACGACGGAAAGCAGGGTTCTGTCCGGCGCGTAGAGGGTGATGGCCGAAAGGCACATTGCCCAGGCTTTGGGGTTCACCCACTGAAAGGCCGCCGCCTGCAGGAACGTCATGGGCGTGCCCTTTTCATCCGATGCCTTGAGCGGCGCGGCGTTGGCGATCTTCCAGGCAAGCCAAAGCAGGTAGGCAATCGATACCGCCTGCAGCACCTTGCTCAGCAGCGGATAGGCATCGAAAAGCGACATGAGTCCGCCCCCGACTACCAGCACCATCACGCTGACGCCCACCATAATACCAAGCATATGAGGCAGGGTTTTCCTGAAGCCAAAGTTCGCGCCTGAAGCCATCAGCATCAAATTGTTGGGACCTGGGGTCACAGTGGTGACAAACGCAAAGGCCGTTAAGGCAGCCAATACCGATATGCTCATTCTCGCTGTCTCTTTTGGGTGAGTATGCGTAGAATTTTACGTGCTCGAATGCGCAATATGGTGCCTAATATCCATTTAAATAACCACTTTTCGCAAGAAAATATGAAAATAGATGCCCTTGACAGAAAAATATTGCACGAACTCAAGCGTGATGGAAACCTGAGCAACGTTGAACTTGCCAAGCGGGTCAACCTGTCTGCCTCGGCATGCCTGCGCCGGGTGCAGGAGCTCGAGAAAAACGGGGTCATTCTCGGGTATCGGGTAATCACGGCGCCAGAGGCGATGGGGCGAGGCTTTGTGGCGTATGTCACGGTGGGGTTGGCAATACATACCAAGGCGGCTCAGGAGGGTTTTGAGCGGGCGATGGCCGTGGCCAATGAAGTGGCAGAATGCCACAACATCGCCGGCCCGTTCGAGTATCTGCTGCGCGTCGAAACCCGCGACCTCGCCAGCTACAAGCGCTTTCATACCGAGGTGCTGGGCACCCAGCCTCATGTCAGCGCCATTTCCACCCTGATTGTGATGGGCTCGCCCAAGGACGAGCGCGGCTAGGCTCTGCCAACGAGCCCATCACTTGCCTGCGCGTTATGCGTGACCGTCTTTGTCCTGGTAGAATCGCATCAGGCTTGAGAAGTCGAGCTTGCCGTTACCGCCTGCTTTGTGGAAGGTAAACAGTGAGCGGGCGGCGGAGCCCATGGGCACCGGCGAGGCGCTTAGCTGGCTGACGTCCATGGCCAGGCCCAGGTCCTTGATCATCAAGTCCACCTGGAAGCCACCCTGATAGTCGTTCGACGCGGGCGCCTTTTCCATTACGCCCGGGTAGGGGTTATAACCATTGAGCGCCCAGTTGCCACCGGAGCTTTGCTTCATGATTTCCGACAGCACCGCCGGGTCCAGGCCGTTTTTGACGCCCATATTGATGGCTTCACAGGTACCCGCCATCAGAATCGACAGCAGCATGTTGTTGCATACCTTGGCAATCTGCCCGGCGCCATGATCACCGGCGTGGAAGATATTCTTACCCATGGCGTCCAACACGGGTTCGGCCTGTGCGAACTGGGCCTCACTGCCACCCACGATAAACGTCAGCGTTCCTGCCTGGGCGCCGCCCACACCGCCGGACACCGGCGCATCGACAAAGCCAATCCCTTTCGCCTCACCCAGCGCCGCCACGTCTCGGGCGGTATCCGCATCGATCGTGGAGCAGTCGATCACCAACGCGCTGGGCTTGATCACGTCAAACAGAGGCGCATCGCCTTCGGCATAAAGGCCCATGACGTGCTTGCCTGCAGGCAGCATCGAAATCACGAAGTCGGCATTGGCAACGGCTTCCTGGGCGGAACTTGCGACGTCGCAGCCCTGGGATTTTGCCGTTTCCAGCGCGCTTGCCGAAAGGTCGAAGGCGCACACATGAAAGCCTGCCTTGACCAGGTTGGCGGCCATGGGGCCGCCCATATTGCCTAAACCGATAAATGCGACGGTGCTCATAGCGTTTGTCCTTGTTGTAAGTCGTTAATTGTATGTTGGAAAACGTTAGCGAAGATCGTGGAGCGGATTCGTTGCCCACGGCGGTGTTAGCAGTTCATCGATGAACGACGCCTCAACCGATGCCACATCGGGGTAGGTCCAGGCAGGCTCACCGTCTTTATCCACCAGCAGGGCACGCACGCCCTCGGGGAACTCCCGGTGACGGCAACACTGGACCGAAAGCGCCAGTTCCGACTGAAACACCTCGGCAAGCGACATGTACTTGGCCCGCTTGAGCTGTTCATCGATCAGCGTGATGGACACCGGGCTGCCGTGAGCCAGCGTTTTCTGCGCTTTGCTAAACCACTTGTCATCGCTTTTGACGTCCGCAATAGCAGCAACAATCTGTTCAACGGTATCGTGATCCATCAGCTCGCGGATCAGCGGGGAGAATTTATATACCGGGGCTTCCAGCTCTTCGAACACCGGCTGGGACGCCTGCTCCAGCTCGCGCAGAATACGGTTGACGACCCCATGGGTATCCGTGTTCTCCCCTTCGCCCCAGGCGGCTTGAGTCAGCTTTTTCGCCAGCGTATCGCGCTCGTGGCTGGCAATGGCTCGGTCGGCCAAACCCAGGTGAACGGCATCCGGCGCGTTGATCTGGCTGCCCGTCATGGCCAGAAAACGCCCGGTGCCATTGGGCAGGCGGTTAAGGAACCAGCTGGCACCCACGTCCGGGTAAAGGCCGATGGTGACCTCGGGCATCGCCAAACGCGACGTTTCTGTCACCACCCGATGACTGCTGCCGCTCAGCAGTCCCATACCGCCGCCCATGACAATACCGTTACCCCAGCAAATCACTGGCTTTGGGTAGGTATGCAACGCGTAATCCAGACGATACTCCTGATGGAAAAAGCGCTCCGGAAAATCGGGATCGCCCTCACCTTTAATCGCCTTGTAGAGGCTGACCACATCACCACCGGCGCAGAAGGCTTTTTCTCCGGCGCTATCAAGTAGCACGGCGACCACGCGCGGGTCCTCCTGCCAGTCGGCCAGGCGGGGCAGTATTTCCTCTATCATTTCCAGGGTCAGGGCATTCAGCGAACGCTCAGAATTGAGGGTTATTTCCGCAATGATGTGGCCGTCCTGGGTGGGGTGTTCGGCAAACAGTACGCTACTCATCTAACCATCCTTATTCGGTGCAACCACGACAATGATTGGATCAACGACCGGCTTTGCAGCGTTCATAGCTCGGCGGCGCCTTCTGCAAGCACCCGGCGTGAAATGATCAGACGCATGATCTCATTGGTCCCCTCAAGAATACGATGCACGCGGGTATCACGCACAAAGCGCTCCATCGGGTACTCCTTGATATAGCCGTTGCCGCCGTACAGCTGAAGTGCTTCGTCACATACCTTGAAGCCTACATCGGTGGCGAAGCGCTTGGCCATGGCGCAGTAGGTAAGCGCATCCGCGTCGCCCGCGTCCAGCTTGGTGGCGGCCAGGCGTACCAACTGCCGCGCGGCGACAAGCTCCGTCACCATGTCGGCCAGGCGGAACTGAAGCGCCTGGAAGTCCGCCAGACGCTTGCCGAACTGTTTGCGGTCGAGCATATAGGCCCGGGCTTCGTTGATGGCCTGCTGAGCGGTACCAATCGAGCAGGTGGCAATATTGATTCGGCCGCCATCCAGGCCTTTCATGGCGATCTTGAAGCCGTCACCTTCGTTGCCAAGCATCTGATTTGCAGGCACCCGCACGTCCTCAAAGGTAATCATTCGGGTAGGCTGGCTGTTCCAGCCCATTTTGGCTTCCTTACGGCCGTAGCTGATGCCGTCTGAATTGGCATCCACCGCGAAAGCGGAAATGCCCGCTGCGCCCTCTCCGCCCGTGCGTGCCATCACTACCAGCACATCGGTACTGCCCGCACCGGAAATAAACATTTTACTGCCGTTGAGCAGGAAGTCGCTGCCATCGCGCTTGGCCGTGGTTTTGAGCGAGGCGGCGTCGGAACCTGAGTTGGGCTCGGTCAGGCAGTAAGAACCTAACAGCTCGCCGGTGGCCAGCTTTTCGCCCCACTGCTCGATGACCTCAGGCGTGCCGAAATCGGCCAGCATCCAGGTGACCATGTTATGGATCGTGAGATACGCCGTGGTAGAGGTGCAGCCCATGGAAAGCTGCTCGAAAATGATGCTGGCATCAAGCCGTGAAAGCCCCAGCCCACCGACGCTTTCCGGTGCATAGAGCGAGCAGAAACCCAACTCACCTGCCTTGCGGATCACCTCAACGGGGAATATAGCCTCCTGGTCCCATTCCGCCGCATGGGGAGCCAGCTCATTTTGGGCAAAGGCACGCGCCATATCGGCAAACGCAACCTGGTCTTCACTCAGCTCGAAATTCATCGCGACGCTCCGCTGAAAGCCGCCCCCTTTAACAAGCCTCAAGGGGGCGCTTTCGATATTGTGATTGTGTTCTTCAAGCGGGGATGACGAAAAGCCAAACACGCTAATTGACGTTTACGTTAACTTATATTTTAACCCTGCCATAAGCAACCACCCTCCCCCTCGACCTTTGGCGTAGACGGCTTCCTGATCAAAAAAGGGTGCCGAATGGCACCCAACAACGGACAGACGCGACCCGCTTTGTCGATAAAGCAGCGGGTATTTACTTAAAGTTTTTGCGGTACATCTTGCCAAGCTCCCCCACAATGCCGCTGCGGAAACTCAGCACGCAGACCACGAAAATGATCCCCAGGATGACGCTCACCCAATTACCCAGCGGTGATTGCGCAAGGATATGCTGAAGGCTGACCACCAGGCTTGCCCCCATCACAGGGCCGAGCAAGGTGCCGACCCCACCCAGCAGCGTCATCAGAATCACCTCGCCCGACATATGCCAGTGGGCATCGGTCAGCGACGCCAATTGAAACACCACGGTCTTGGTGGAACCCGCCAGCCCCGCGATCGCGGCAGACAGCACGAAGGCGAGTAGCTTGTAGGCATCCACGTTATAGCCCAGCGAGACCGCCCGGGGTTCGTTTTCGCGAATCGCTTTTAATACCTGCCCGAATGGCGAATGCACCGCGCGCTGAATCAACGCAAAGCCAAACAGGAAGATCGCAAACACGAAATAGTACATGGCGACATTATTACTCAGGTCGATAAAGCCCAGCAGCTCGCCCCGCGGTACGCCGTGAAGCCCATCTTCTCCACCGGTAAAGGGCGCCTGGATGTAGACGAAGAACATCAGTTGCGCCAGCGCCAAGGTCACCATGGCAAAGTAGATGCCCTGGCGGCGGATCGACAGCACGCCGAACAGTATTCCCAACAGCGTCGCTGAAAACGTGCCTGCGATAATTCCCACCTCTGGCGTGAGTCCAGGGTAGCTGGCCAACAGATAACCGGTGACGTAACCGCCACTCGCCAGAAAGGCCGCATGCCCAAACGAAAGCAGCCCCGCGTAGCCAAGTAGCAGATTGAATGCACAGGCAAACAGTGCAAAACAGAGAATTTTCATCAAGAAGACAGGATAGGCCAGAAACGGGGCGACCAACCCTATCGCGATCAGCGCGAGATAGAACATGGTGCGGCGCTGCTTGGCCCGACGCTGCCGCTCGACGACCATCGACGGCGCGGCTATGGCTTCGTGTTGAGATTGCGTCATGGTTTACGCCTCCTTACCGAACAGCCCTGAGGGGCGTAATAACAGAACCAGAATCATCACCAGAAAGATCACCGTATTGGCTGCCTCGGGGTAATAAACTTTTGTTAGCCCTTCGATGATTCCCATCGACAACCCGGTGATAATCGCCCCCAGAATCGACCCCATTCCGCCGATCACCACCACGGCAAACACCACGATCAGCAGGCTGGAGCCCATGGTCGGCGATACCGGATACAACGGCGCCGCCAGCACACCGGCAAAGGCAGCCAGACCAACGCCAAAGCCATAGGTCAAGGTAATCAGCAAGGGCACGTTAACGCCAAACGCCTGCATCAGCTGGGAGTTTTCTGTCCCCGCGCGAAGATAGGCCCCCAGCCGGGTCCGCTCGATCATGAACCAGGTGAACAGGCACATCGCCAGGGCCGCCACCAGCACCCACCCCCGATACACGGGCAGGAACATGAAGCCCAGGTTCATACCGCCCTGTAGCGCTTCAGGGGCGGTATAGCGCGCGCCAGAAACGCCGAAAATATTGACCAGCGTGCCCTCGAATATCAGCGCCAGACCAAAGGTCAGCAATAGGCCGTACAAATGGTCCAGGTGAGCAATACGACGAAGCAAAAAGCGCTCCATCAACATACCGAAAGCCCCCACAACAAGCGGCACCAACACAAGCGCCAGCCAGTAATTGATGCCTAAATAGCGAAAGCCCAGCAGCGCGGCAAAAGCGCCCAGCATGTATTGCGCTCCGTGGGCAAAGTTGACGATCTTCAACAGACCGAAGATGACCGCCAGACCCAGGCTGAGCAGTGCGTAAAAAGCACCGTTCACAAGGCCCAGTGTCAGTTGCCCCAGGAAAACGGCCAATGGCACGCCGAATATCATCGTCATGGTACGACTCTCCCCGACATCAAGCGGGTAGCAGCCAACGACTGCTACCCGAAGATGGATGCTTGTTTATTACCTCTGGGCTGATTTAGTTCTGCACCAGTTCGCACTGACTCTCAGACAGCGGACGGTAAGCTTCTTCGGCGGGAATGGTGCTGAGGATTTCGTAAAGATCCCATTCACCGGTAGATTCCTCAGGGGTTTTCACCTGGGCCAGGTACATGTCATGGATCATGCGGCCGTCTTCACGAATACGACCGTTGCGAGCGAAGAAATCATCGATCGGCATCTCCGCCATCTGGGCACGAACGGTTTCAGGGTCGTCGGTCCCAGCGGCTTCAACGGCTTTCAGGTAATGCATGGTGCTTGAGTAGATACCTGCCTGCACCATGGTCGGCATGCGTTCTTCTTCTGCGTAGTAGCGCTCCGCCCACTCGCGTGACTGATCGTCCATGTCCCAATACCAGCCAGTAGTCAGCAGCAGGTTCTGGGTGGCTTCCAGGCCAAGCGCGTGCACATCGTTAAGGAAAATCAGCAGGCCTGCCAACTGCTGCCCGGATTGCGTCAGACCAAACTGGCTCGCCGTGGTGATGGCATTGACCGTATCGGAGCCCGCATTGGCCAGGCCCACAATCTTGGCACCTGAACCCTGGGCCTGAAGGATATAGGATGAGAAATCGTTGGTCGGGAACGGGTGCCGGACACCACCAACAATTTCACCGCCATTCGCCTCCACCACGCTGGTTACATCGGCTTCCAACGCATGACCGAAGGCATAATCCGCCGTCAACATGAACCAGCTGTCACCGCCCTGATCCACCACCGCTTTAGCGGTACCGTTGGCGAGCGGGTAAGTGTCGTATACCCAATGAATGTGATTAGGCGTGCAGTGCTCGTTGGTGATACTCGACGCCGCAGAGCCAGACACAATCGCCAGGCCATCGTTTTCTTCGATCACATTGCTGACGGCGATCGACACCGATGACGCCACCAGGCCGCCAACCATGTCGACGTTGTCCTCGTCGATCCAGCCGCGCACGGTATTGGCGCCGACGTCAGCACTGTTGCGATCATCAGCACTGGAAATAACGATGGGCGCGCCGTTGACGCTGCCGCCAAAGTCCTCAACCGCCATTTCCATGGCGGTTAAGCCACCAGGGCCAGCAAGATCACGGTAGGTACCCGACATATCGGCTAAATAGCCAATACGCACTTCGTCGTCACTCATTTGCGCCTGGGCATTCGAGGCCATCAGGCTGGTGGCTGCCGCCGCGGCAACACAGCAGGCTAGCGTTTTCTTGTTAAATGTCATGCTATTCTCCTGACTCTAGAGAGCCTTTGTTGTTGTGATACAGGCGAAATATCAAGCGTGCTTGGTCAAGCATGTGGCTTGTGAAATAAAGCTTGAAAACCGTGTCGGGTTATACCCCCAGCATTGAATTGAGATGCTCACGGCGGCTTGGCAGCTCGGCTGCGCTGATTTCCTCGACGATCTGCCCGTGCTCCATGACGAAGTGGCGATCCGCCAGCGGCGCGGCAAAACGAAAGTTTTGCTCCACCAGCACAATGGTCATGCCACGCGCCTTGAGCTGTTCCAGCACCTCACCGAGCTTTTGCACAATCACCGGCGCGAGGCCTTCGGTAATTTCATCCAGCAACAGCATCCGCGCGCCCGTGCGCAAAATACGCGCCATCGCCAGCATCTGCTGTTCACCGCCGGAAAGCCGGGTACCCTGGCTTCTACGCCGCTCGTAGAGGTTAGGAAACATGGCGTAGATTTCATCGAGACTCATGCCGTCTGAACGCACAGTAGGTGGCAGTAAAAGGTTTTCATGCACATCAAGGCTGGCAAAAATGCCACGCTCTTCCGGGCAATAACCAATGCCCAGGCGCGGGATATGGTGCGGCTTCATGTGCAGTGTTTCGTTACCGTTGATGACGATCGAGCCGGAACGCCGCCCTACCATGTTCATGATGGCTTTCAGGGTAGTGCTACGCCCGGCGCCGTTGCGGCCCAGCAAGGTCACCAGTTCACCGCGCTTTACGTCGAAATCGATCCCGTGGAGGATATGCGACTCGCCATAAAAGGCATGCAGATCCTGTACGCGCAGCATTTCCAGGCCTTGAACATTATCGCCAGGTGCCTGATCGATAGGTGCCTGCGCTTCAGCGGTATTCATACGGCAGCTCCTTCCTCTTCGACGGCGTCGCTGCCCATATAGGCTTCGCGCACTAGCGGGTTACGGGAAACGTTGTCGTAATCGCCCTCGGCCAACACGGCCCCCCGCGCCAGAACGGTAATACGATCGCACAGGCGGCTCACCACGCTCAGATTATGCTCTACCATCAAGACGGTACGGCCTTTCGATACCCGCTTGATCAAGGCCACGATGCGGTCGACGTCTTCTGCGCCCATGCCTTGGGTGGGTTCATCCAGCAGCATCATGGTCGGATCAAGGGCCAGCGTGGTGGCGACTTCCAATGCCCGCTTGCGCCCGTAAGGCATCTCAACGGTTAGCGTATCGGCATACTCGCCAAGCCCCACCTCTTCCAGTAATTCGAGGGCACGCTCATTGAGGTGATCCAGCGATTTCTCTGACTTCCAGAAGTGAAACGAGGTACCCAACTTACGCTGGAGCGCCACCCGCACGTTCTCCAGCGCGGTCATATGGGCAAAGACGGCTGAAATCTGGAAGGAGCGCACCAGACCCAATCGCGCGATCTCATTGGATTTCATCGAGGTAATGGGGTTACCCCGATAGAGAATCTCTCCGCGGGTAGGGGGTAGAAATTTGGTCAGCAGATTGAAAACTGTGGTTTTGCCCGCGCCGTTAGGCCCTATCAAGGCGTGGATATGCCCTTCCTGTACCTGGAGATTGACATCGTCCACCGCTGTAAAACCACGAAACTCTTTGGTCAACCCGCGCGTTTCGAGAACGGGCACTTTCCGGACATCGTCTGCACACATGAAGTGGTAAGCCTCTTGTTGTTCTTGTGCTGACTTAGAGCCCCCTGACCCACGATGGCATGCTGATGCATGCCTCATGTTCCAGTGACTTCTTTACACCAGCCTCTATCGACCTCTATCAACTTGCAGAAACAGAATTCGTTAGCTGGCAACATATTCTTACCTTAACGTAAGGTGTAGGTGCAAACTAGCAACCTCTGTCAGGTAATTACAATTACAACTTTGGTCTACGCAAGGGAAAGACACTAACCATGTTTTACAAAAACAACTGAAAATTCAGAAGATTGGCAATTTTCATCAGCAAAACAAAGAAAACAAGATATGCTTTACGTTAACGTAAACTTGTTTTAGCCTCACTGGCAGTGTTCCATAGAAGGTATGCCTTAAGAATGATTCTTGGGAACAATGCCCTTTTGAGAGAACGTCACCATGAGCAAAACCTACTCGATCAGTGAATTGGCCAACGAATTTGATTTGACCACCCGCAGCATCCGTTTCTACGAAGATCAGGAGTTGCTTCACCCCACCCGCCGTGGGCAAACCCGAGTCTACAGCAGTAAGGATCGGGTGCGACTCAAGCTGACCATTCGTGGTAAACGTCTTGGCTTTTCACTCGCCGAAATCCGCGAGCTGTTCGAGCTCTGGGACGAGACCCGCAGCGGTAGTAAAAAACAGCTGAATTTAATGCTCAGCAAGATCGCCGAGCGCAGGGCGGCGCTCGACCAACAGATGAAAGACATCACCATGGTCCAGCTTGAGCTCGAAAGCGCAGAAATTCGCTGCCGCCAGGCGCTGGAAGAACTGAATCAAAAGCAACGCGAAGAAGAGCAGACGGAAACCGATACAACATCGCCCTCTTCATCCGCGACCACGCATTGAACGGATAACGGCACTAGATACCGCCAGCGCGCTTACCAACACACTTTTAAATATCACTATCAACACAATGAACAACAGGTGATTGACCATGTTTTCACACTACTCAGAACTCAATTTCGGTCTTGATGACGAGCTGAATATGCTGCGCGAGCAGGTCAACGCCTTCGCCGCTAGCGAGATCGCCCCCCGCGCTGCCGAGATCGACCAGAGCAATGAATTTCCCAACGACCTATGGAAGAAGTTTGGCGACATGGGCTTGTTGGGGATTACCGTTTCTGAAGAAGATGGTGGCAGCGGTATGGGCTATCTCGCCCATTGTATCGCCATGGAAGAAATTTCCCGCGCCAGCGCCTCGGTGGCGCTCTCCTACGGCGCCCACTCCAACCTGTGCGTCAACCAGATCAAGATCAACGCCTCCGCCGAGCAGAAGGCCAAGTACCTGCCCAAATTGATCAGCGGCGACCATGTGGGGGCGCTGGCCATGTCAGAACCCGGCGCCGGTTCCGATGTGGTTTCCATGCAGTTGCGTGCTAAACGCGATGGCGACCACTACATTCTCAACGGCAACAAGATGTGGATCACCAACGGCCCGGACGCGGATGTACTGGTGGTCTACGCCAAGACCGACCCGGACGCCGGTTCCAAAGGCATTACCGCCTTTATTATCGAAAAAGACATGCCCGGCTTCTCGACCGCCCAGAAGCTCGACAAGCTGGGCATGCGCGGCTCCAACACCTGCGAGCTGGTGTTCCAGGACTGCGCCGTGCCCGCCGAGAATATTCTGGGCGATGAGGGCAAAGGCGTTCGCGTACTGATGAGCGGCCTGGATTACGAGCGCACCGTGCTCGCGGCCGGCCCCATCGGCATCATGCAGGCCGCCATGGATGTGGTGCTGCCCTATATCCACGAGCGCAAGCAGTTCAACCAGTCGATTGGCGAGTTCCAACTGGTGCAGGGCAAGGTAGCGGATATGTATACCACCCTGAACGCCTGCCGGGCCTATCTGTATGCCGTGGCAGGAGCCTGCGACCGCGGCCAGACTTCCCGCAAAGACGCTGCCGGGGTGATTCTCTACTGCGCGGAAAAAGCCACCCAGGTAGCACTGGATGCGATTCAGCTACTCGGCGGCAACGGCTATATCAACGAGTACCCCACTGGCCGCCTGCTGCGTGACGCCAAACTGTATGAAATTGGCGCAGGTACCAGCGAGATTCGGCGGATGCTGATCGGTCGCGAACTCTTCACTGAAACCCTTTAACGAACATCAGCAGGGCCGCGCCATGAGCACCGTGAATAGCCAAATCAATCCCCGCAGCGATGTGTTTCAAGCCAACGAAGCCTCCATGCTCGGTGAAGTCAACAAACTGCGTGAACTGACCGCGGCCATCTCCCAGGGCGGCGGCGCCAAGGCCCGGGAGCGTCACGAAAGCCGCGGCAAACTTTTCGTGCGTGACCGTATCGATCATTTGATCGATGAAGGCTCACCGTTTCTCGAATTTTCAGCGCTTGCCGCCCACCACGTGTATGAAAGCGAGATCCCGGCGGCAGGGGTGGTCACAGGCATTGGCCGCGTTTCCGGCGTCGAGTGCGTGATCGTCGCCAACGACGCCACGGTGAAAGGCGGCACTTACTTTCCGCTGACGGTCAAAAAACATATTCGCGCCCAGGAGATCGCCCGCAAGCATCGCCTGCCATGCATCTATCTGGTCGATTCCGGCGGCGCCTTCCTGCCCCGCCAGGATGAAGTCTTCCCCGACCGTGAACATTTCGGGCGCATCTTCTACAACCAGGCGACCCTCTCCGCCGAGGGCATCCCGCAAATTGCCGTGGTGATGGGCTCCTGTACCGCGGGCGGCGCCTATGTACCCGCCATGGCGGATGAGTCGATTATCGTCAAAGAACAGGGCACGATTTTCCTCGGCGGCCCGCCGCTGGTAAAAGCCGCCACCGGCGAGAGCATCAGCGCTGAAGACCTGGGTGGTGCCGACGTGCACGCCAAGGTCAGCGGCGTGGCCGATCACTATGCGGAAAACGACGCCCACGCACTACAGTTGGCCCGTGCCTGCGTATCACGCTTGAACTGGCAAAAGCGCGGCCAGCTCGCTATGCAGGCGCCCAAGCCCCCAAAGCTCGATCCTTCCGAGCTGTATGGCATTGTCGGCACCGACCTTAAAAAACCCTATGACGTGCGGGAAGTCATTGGCCGCATCGTCGACGGCTCCGACTTCGACGAGTTCAAGCGTTACTACGGCGACACCCTGGTCACCGGCTTCGCCCATATTCACGGCTACCCGGTAGGCATCGTGGCCAATAACGGCGTGCTGTTTTCCGAAAGTGCGGTTAAGGGTGCGCACTTTATCGAGCTGTGCGCCCAGCGCAAGATTCCGCTGATCTTCCTGCAGAACATTACCGGCTTTATGGTCGGCTCCAAGTACGAGCATGAAGGTATTGCCAAGCACGGCGCCAAGCTGGTCACCGCCGTGGCCTGCGCCAAGGTGCCCAAATACACCGTCCTGATTGGCGGCAGCTTCGGCGCCGGTAACTACGGCATGTGCGGCCGCGCCTATGACCCCAACCTGCTGTTCATGTGGCCCAATGCGCGCATTTCCGTGATGGGGGGTGAACAGGCCGCGGGCGTGCTTTCCCAGGTGAAACGCGAGCAGTACGAGCGCGAAGGCCGCGAGTGGACGCCGGAGGAAGAAGAAGCCTTCAAGCAACCCACCCGCGAGCAGTACGAGCACCAGGGCCATCCCTACTACGCCAGCGCCCGCCTTTGGGATGACGGCGTGATTGACCCGCTGCAAACCCGCGATGTGCTGGGGCTTTCACTGGCTGCCGCGATGAATGCCGAAGTCGAAGAGACACGCTTTGGCGTGTTCCGAATGTAACCCCCTTGCTACGCAAGGGAGCTAGAAGCTTGAAGCGATAAGCTGGAAGTCTCGTCCTCACGCTTCGGCGGCAAGGTATCGGGGTTTCTTCCAGCTTCCAGGCGCGAAGCGCCGCTCTTGCAGCTTCCAGCTTTGCTAACGAGGTCCAAGATGTCAGATAACACCTCCTACTCAAGACTCGAAATCGACGAGCGTGGCGTCGCCTGGCTAACCCTGAACCGCCCCGAGGTGCATAACGCCTTCGACGACAGTTTGATCGCCGAGCTGAACGATCACTTGAGTCGGCTGCATTCGCTTGCGGACGCAGGGGATGTGCGCGTGGTGGTACTCGGCTCTGAAGGCAAGAGCTTCTCGGCCGGAGCCGATTTGAACTGGATGAAACGCATGGTCGATTACGACCTGGAGGATAACCTCGCCGACTCCCGCAAACTCGCCGCATTGATGCACGGTCTCGACACACTGCCCTGCCCGACGGTTTGCCGCGTTCAGGGTGCCGCCTTTGGCGGCGCGGTGGGGCTCGCCGCCTGCTGTGATGTAGTGGTTGCATCAGGAAAAGCCAAATTCTGTCTGTCGGAAGTCAAGACTGGCCTTTCGCCCGCCGTCATCAGCCCCTATGTGCAGCGCGCCCTGGGCGAGCGGCAAATGCGCCGCTATGCGCTAACCGCCGAGGTGATAGACGCGGAAATGGCGCTCGCTCTTGGTCTAGTCCACTTGGTAGTGGAGCACGATAAGTTGGACGACGAGGTGGAGACCCTGTTGGCAACGCTGTTAGCAGGCTCGCCCCAGGCCCAGCGTGCCACCAAAGCGCTAATGGCCGCAGTGGCTCAAACGCCTGATAGTGATGCCACCCGCGAGCATACCTGCCAGGTCATCGCCCAGCTGCGGGTAAGCCAGGAGGGCCAGGAGGGTTTATCCAGCTTTTTTGAGAAGCGCCGCCCGGATTGGGTCGACTCCAATAACACATCTAACGCTTCGGAGCGTCGCTCATGAGCCATTCGCCCTCTATCAACACAACAGAAAAAGCTGACAACGCTGCTCGCACAACACCTTTTGACACCCTACTGGTCGCCAACCGCGGCGAAATCGCCTGCCGAGTAATGCGCACGGCACGCCGCATGGGCCTGAAAACCGTCGCCGTCTACTCCGACGCCGATGCCAGCGCTCGCCACGTGCGCGAAGCCGACGAGGCCGTGCGCTTAGGCCCTGCTGCCGCGCGTGAGAGCTATCTCAATATTGGCGCCGTGATAGACGCCGCCAAGCGCACCGGCACCGGCGCGATTCACCCGGGCTACGGCTTTCTTTCCGAGAACGGCAGTTTCGTCAAAGCGCTTGAAGAAGCAGGCATTACCTTTGTGGGCCCGCCCGCCTCGGCCATTGCCGCCATGGGCGATAAATCCGCCGCCAAAGCGCGCATGGCCAATGCGGGTGTACCGCTGGTGCCTGGCTACCACGGGGATGACCAGGACGATACCCTACTGCGCAGTGAAGCTGACCGAATCGGCTACCCGGTCATGCTCAAAGCCAGCGCGGGTGGCGGTGGCAAAGGCATGCGCGTGGTTGAATCGGGTGATGGCTTTCAGGCCGCGTTAGACGGTTGCCGCCGTGAGTCCAAAGCCGCCTTCGGCGACGACCGCATGCTGATCGAAAAATACCTGGTGCAGCCCCGCCATGTGGAAGTGCAGGTATTCTGTGACCGCCACGGCAACGGGGTTTACCTGTTCGAGCGTGACTGCAGCGTTCAGCGGCGTCATCAAAAGGTGATCGAAGAAGCCCCCGCTCCCGGCATGACGGCGGAACTGCGCAGCGCCATGGGCGATGCGGCGGTGCGTGCCGCAAAAGAGATCGGCTACGTGGGTGCAGGCACCGTAGAGTTTCTATTAGACGCGGATGGTTCCTTCTACTTTATGGAGATGAACACCCGCCTCCAGGTCGAGCACCCGGTCACCGAGATGATCACCGGCCAGGATCTGGTCGAGTGGCAACTGCGTGTTGCCATGGGGGAACGGCTCCCGTGTCATCAGGATGAGCTAGCCATCACCGGCCATAGCTTTGAAGCACGTATTTACGCTGAAGACCCGGACCAGGATTTCATCCCCGCCACCGGCCTGCTTACCCGCTTTGCACTGGATCTGGAAGGTGCAGGCTTGAACGCCGATCAGGTTCGCTTGGATAGCGGTGTGGAAAGCGGCGATGCGGTATCGATGCACTACGACCCCATGCTCGCCAAGTTGATTGTGCACGGCCCCGACCGCGATGCGGCGCTGGCGACGCTTAACCGCGCGCTTGCAGCGCTGGACGTTCAAGGGGTGGTCACTAACCGTGCCTTTTTAATGCGCCTGGCGACCCACCCTGGTTTCAAGAACGTGGAGCTGGATACGCGCTTTATCGAGCGCAACGAAGCCACGCTATTCGCGCCGCGAACCTATAGCCGGGAAGACTATGCCAGTGCCGCGCTGATCGGCCTGCACCAGCTTGCCCAGGAATGCGAAAGTGACTCTCCCTGGGATCGCCACGACGGCTTTCGCCTCAACGCGCCCCACACCATACGCATCGCCCTGTGTGACCCGGCAAGTGCTCAAGCACCCGACAGCGATGAAGCGGTGGTCATCGTCGAGGGCAAGCGCAACGCTGGCGAGTCACTTTGGAACCTGACAATCAATGATGAAACGCTCACCGCCAGCCTACAGCCGCTGACCGGCGACGCCGTCGCCGTCACCCTGAACGGCCACCGCCAACGCCTGCAGGCACGCCGGGATGGGCACGTGGTGATCATGGCCGACCCCAGCGGTGAAACCCGCCTGTTCTGGCGGCGTATTGATGCCATTGACCACGGCCACCACGAAGCGGAATCCACCCTCACTGCCCCCATGAACGGCACGGTGGTCGCCTTGCTGGTGGAGCCCGGTATTGCCGTCGAGAAAGGCATGCCGCTGATGGTCATGGAAGCCATGAAGATGGAACACACCATGACCGCCCCCGCGGATGGCAGCGTGGAGATTTTCCATTTTCAAGCTGGCGATACGGTCAGCCAGGGCGCTGTGCTGCTCGACTTTGCGGCCAACGAATAGGAGTCACTCTTATGCCATTGCCTACGTCCGTCAAGCTGTTTGAGATGGCCCCCCGGGATGGCCTGCAAAACGAGCCGGGGGGCATCGTGCCCACGGGGACCAAAATCGCCCTGATCGAACGCCTCGCCAAGGCGGGTATGACGCATATTGAAGCGGCCAGCTTTGTGTCACCCAAGTGGGTGCCGCAAATGGGCGATGCGGCTGAGGTAATGAGCGGCATCAAGCGCCAGCCAGGCGTGGTCTATTCTGCACTGACGCCCAACCTGAAAGGCCTGGAGAACGCCCTGGAAACGGGCGTTGACGAAGTGGCCGTCTTTGGCGCCGCGTCAGAAGCGTTTTCGCAAAAAAATATCAACTGCTCGATTGCCGAGTCACTGGCGCGCTTTGAACCGGTACTGGAACGCGCCCGTGAGGCAGGCATTCGAGTTCGCGGCTACGTCTCCTGCGTGCTGGGCTGTCCGTACGAGGGCGAGATAGCACCTGGCAAGGTGGCCGAGGTAGCCAAGGCACTTTATGACATGGGCTGCTACGAAATTTCACTGGGCGACACCATTGGTGTGGGCACCCCATTGGCTGCCAGGCGCATGATCGAGGCGACGCGCCAGCAGGTGCCCGTCGAGTTCCTGGCCGCTCATTTCCACGATACTTACGGCATGGCGCTGGCGAATCTTTACGCGGTAATGGAAGAAGGCGTCAGCGTGATCGATGCCGCCACCGCCGGGCTCGGCGGCTGCCCCTATGCCAAGGGCGCTTCCGGCAATGTGGCCACCGAAGACGTACTCTACCTGCTTGAAGGGCTGGGGATTCAAACGGGCATCGACCTGCAGGCCGTGATCGATACCGGCTACTGGATTACCGGCCAGTTAGGCCGCAAGCCCAGCTCTAAAGTCGCCCTGGCAAAAGGCCGCGCCAGCTCATAACAAGCAACAAACCGTCGCGGCCCTCGCTCGGACAAGACAATAATATTTGGAGAGATACCATGGCATCACCTGCACTTACCCTTCCAAGCTACACCAGCAGCACCGCCCACAAGCCGCTGCTGGGCATGACCATTGGCGATAAATTTGACCAGATCGCCGCGCAGTACCCGGATAACGACGCCTTGATTGCATTACACCAGAATATTCACTGGTGCTACCGCGAGCTTCAGGATGAAGTGAACCGCTGTGCCCGAGCCCTGCTGGCTATTGGCGTCAAAAAAGGTGATCGTGTGGGCATCTGGGCGCCCAACTGCAGCGAATGGACCGTCACCCAATTCGCCACTGCCAAAATTGGCGCCATCCTGGTCAATATTAATCCCTCCTACCGGACCCATGAATTGGAGTACGCGCTGAATCAATCCGGTGCCCGCTTTCTGGTGACGGCCAACCGTTTCAAAACCTCGGACTACAGCGCCATGCTGTATGAACTGGCGCCAGAACTTAACACCTGTACCGAAGGCCAGTTGACGTCACAAAAGCTGCCCGAGCTTGAGTGCGTGATTAATTTAAGCGCCGATAAACACCCCGGTATGTGGCGTTGGGCCGACATGATGGAAGCGTCTCGCCACGTCAGCCAAACCGACGTTGACGACCTGCAGGCCACGCTCCAGTTCGACGACCCGATCAATATTCAGTACACCTCGGGTACCACGGGCTTCCCCAAAGGGGCGACGCTCTCCCACCACAACATTCTCAACAATGGCTTCTTCGTTGCTGAAAGCATGGGCTTTACCAACGAAGATCGCCTGGTGATCCCGGTGCCGCTCTATCACTGCTTTGGCATGGTGATGGGCAACCTGGGCTGCATGACCCATGGTGCGGCCATGATCTACCCTGATGAAGGCTTTGACCCCGGCGCCGTGCTAAAGGCGGTGCACGAACAGAAAGCCACCGCACTGTACGGCGTGCCCACCATGTTTATCGCCGAGCTGGATCACCCGGATTTCCCTGATACCGACCTCTCGTCGCTGCGCACCGGTATCATGGCGGGTTCCATCTGCCCTGCCGAGATCATGAAGCAGGTCATCAGCAAGATGAACATGAAGGGCGTGCAGATCGCCTACGGCATGACCGAAACCAGCCCGGTGTCCACCCAGACCGGTGCCGATGACAGCCTTGATAAGCGCGTTTCCACCGTGGGGCGTACCCAGCCGCACCTGGAAACCAAAATCGTTGACCCCGGCAACGGCGGTATTCTGCCCCGTGGCGAAATCGGCGAGCTGTGTACCCGCGGCTACAGCGTCATGTTGAAGTACTGGAACAACGACAAGGCCACCGCGGAGGCGATTGACGAAGCAGGCTGGATGCACACCGGCGACCTGGCCACCATGGACGAAGAGGGTTACATCCAGATCGTCGGTCGCATCAAGGACATGGTGATTCGCGGCGGGGAAAACGTCTATCCCAAGGAGATCGAGGAATTCCTTTACGCCCACCCAGCCATTTCAGAAGTACAGGTGACCGGTGTGCCGGACAAGAAGTATGGCGAAGAGCTGATTGCCTGGGTCAAGCTCAACAGCACCGCCGATGAAGTCACTGGGGAAGAACTGCGCGAGTACTGCAAGGGCAAGATCACCCACTTCAAGATTCCGCGCTACTTCAAATTCGTCGATGAGTTCCCGATGACCGTCACCGGCAAGATCCAGAAATTCAAAATGCGCGAGATTTCCATTCAAGAGCTCGGGTTAGACGACTAGCGGCACACGCTGGCGGCTCGTCGGCTAGCGAAGGAGCATCAAATGGCTTTTCATTCGCCTCTGGTGACGCATTACCAGCAGGCACTGCGCGATCGCGAAGTGCTTGAACAAATCCGGGCCCATTACCCTGACGGACCGACGCTGCCCCAGCTTGCCCCCCTGGACCAACTGCATATTGGCGGCATGGCCGCGTCCGCCAGGTTGCTGAACCTGATTGACCCCGTTGCCCCCACACGCGTGCTGGATATTGGCGCTGGTCTGGGTGGGCTAATGCGCCAGGGAGCGACGCTGGGTTATCACATGGTCGGCCTCGACCTCACCCATCGGTTTAACGTACTCAACCAATCGCTTAGCGCGCTGGCAGTCAACGCAGGCAGCCCGACGCTTGTCTCTGTCACTGCTGATGCCTGTGCCTTGCCGTTTGGTTCGAGGTGTTTCGATGCGGTGGTCTTCCAGCACAGCCTGCTCAACATGCCCGATGCGGCCAGGGTGATGGATGAATGTCACCGCGTGCTGAGCGCGAACGGTCAACTGGTGATGCACGAAGTGATCAGTGGCCCCAACGTGGAAGACCTTGTCTACCCCGTACCTTGGGCGGCTTCACCAGCGCATTCCCATTTACTTACCCAGGATGCATTAGTCCATCTACTCGAATCGAAGGGCTTTCACATTCAACACCTCGACGACTGGACCGATACGGCCCTTGAGTGGCGGCAGCGCCAACTGCAAAAAGAACAGACCCCGCGGTCAGCTGCACTTTCACCAGCGTGGGTTTTTGGCGACCGCTTTACCCAAATGGGCAAGCACCTGGTCGAAAACCTGGTCAATGGGGCAATTAAATTGGTAGAAATCAAGGCCAGTTGCTACGCTTACTAGGTCTACCCTTTCATTACGCTTCTAGGTGTAAGAAAAATGCCAATGAAACGCTTGGCAAGCACCCTCCTTTTTTGCGCCGTGCCTTACGCTGGCGCCCATGCTGCTGACGAGTTCGCGCCCGCCACGTCGTATGCCTTGCCGCAAAGTGAGTTAATGCAGCTGGACAATGGCGTCATCCTCGAAGGCAGCGACCTGAGCAGTATCGACAGTTACACCAGCGGCTTCCGGTTAACCGCTGGCTTCAGCCCATGGCAGTTGCCCCAGTTGGATATCGGCGCTGAACTGGCCTACCGCGAGAGCGAAGAAGTGCCTATCTCATCAAGTATTAAGCCGTTGATCATGGACACCCTCAGCCTAGGCGGCGCTGTGGTGGCAGGCATCCGCATGGGGGCATTCAGCGTTTACGCAAAATCAGGCCTCACTGAATGGCGCGGTGAAAGCTACCGGCCAATGCAAGACATCGATGAAAGCGGCACCGCCCTACTGCAAGGGTTTGGCGCCACCCTCACCGTCGACCGCCTCGTCAGCCGCCTGGAATACGAGCGGGTCGATGACCCCACCCTTGATCATCTCAATATGCTCAGCGCTTCATTGCATCTGCCGTTTTAACTTTTTTCCCCACAGCCTACTTCGCGTTCTTGTGATGCCCCATTGATCTGTAAGCGATCTCTTACACATGTAAGAGATCGCTGTGACGTGCCCTGCAAGGGTTGCGCTTCGCTTCTGGCTCGCTATTCTGACCGTTTTCATTAGCGATTAATGGTCCAGGGAGCGGCACGATGTCGGAAAGAACGGGGGCACACAAAACAGGCCTGCAATTCACCCTAGCGCTCCCCGGCGTTGAAGAGGTCGCGGTGATCGACTTCACCCATCGCGAAGCCCTCTCCCAGCCTTTCGAACTGGCGCTCAACCTGGCCAGCCGCGACGGCAGCCTGGAGGCTGCCGAGCTGCTGGATCGCGAAGCAACACTCACCATCTGGCAGGACGGCGAACCGCTGCGCCGGGTGCACGGTATCGTCAGCGAATTTGGCCGGGGCGATCGCGGCCATCGGCGCACCTTCTACTCCCTGGTACTGCGCCCGGCGCTGTGGCGGCTCTCGCTACGCCACAACTCGCGGATTTTCCAGAAGACCGATCCGCTCACCATCATCAATACCCTATGCGATGAGCGCGGCATTCGCGACGTAGCCTTTGCAGTCACCCGCGACCTGCCCGAGCGCGAGTACTGCGTGCAGTACCGCGAGACCGACCTCGCCTTTATTGAGCGCCTGGCCGCCGAAGAAGGGCTGTTTTACTTCCATGACTTTGAGGACAGTGACGCGGGCGCCCACCGACTGGTGTTTGCCGACGATCCGCAGGTACTGACCCATCTCGGCGAGCGCAGCTACCACAGCCGTGCCGGAGGCACTGCGCCCATGCGCCATGTGCGCAAGCTCAGCCATACCGCCCGGGTGGCGAGTTCGTCCGCCACGCTGAAAGACTACAGCTTTAAAAATCCCGCCTATGCGCAGCTGCACGACCACCTGGGCCGTGACGTGGAAGGCCATGGACAGCAGGTCGATTACGAACACTACGACTACCCCGGCCGCTATAAGCAGGACGCCTCCGGCGAGCCCTTTACCCGTATCCGCCTGGAGCAACTGCGCCGGGAAGCGATCACCGCCAGCGCCGAAAGCGACCTGCCCGAACTGGCCCCCGGCCTGCGCTTTACGCTGACCGACCACGACACCGACAGCCTCAACCGCGACTGGCAGGCCATCAGTGTTCTTCACCACGGCGAACAGCCCCAGGCGCTGGAAGAAGATGGCATCACGCAGGGCGATGCCAACGGTATGACCCGCTACCACAATCAGGTCACGCTCATCCCCGGTGATGCCCCCTGGCGCGCTACGCCCAATCCCAAGCCCCGTGTCGATGGCCCCCAGGTCGCCTTTGTAGTCGGCCCTGAGGGCGAAGAGATCCACTGCGACGAGCACGGCCGGGTCAAGATCCAGTTCCCCTGGGACCGCTACGCCGAACCCAATGAAACGGCAAGCTGCTGGGTGCGGGTTGCCCAGGGCTGGGCGGGCGGCGGCTATGGCAGCATCGCCATTCCGCGCATTGGTCACGAAGTGATTGTCTCCTTTCTCGAAGGCGACCCCGACCAGCCGCTGATCACCGGGCGTACCTACCACGCCGTGAATACCGCACCTTATTCGCTGCCGGAACACAAAACCCGCACGGTACTGCGCACACAAAGCCACAAGGCCGAGGGCTTCAGCGAACTGCGCTTCGAAGACGAAGCGGGCGAAGAGCAGATCTGGCTCCACGCCCAGAAAGACCTGGAGCTGTTAACGCTCAACGACCGCACCGAAGAGATCCGCCGCGACAGCCACCTCAAGGTGCACAACGACCGCATCAGCGAGATCGATAACGACGATCACCACACGGTGCATAACAACCGCCATACGAAGGTAGAAGGCGACGATCATCTAACGGTTGATGGCACCCGCCACGAAAAAGTCGGCCGCGCACAACTGCTGGAAGCGGGACAGGAAGTGCACCACAAGGCAGGCATGAAAGTCGTGATCGAAGCCGGTGCGGAAATCACCCTCAAAGCCGCCGGCAGCAGCTTCCTAAAAATCGACCCCAGCGGCGTCACCATTGTAGGTCCGCAGGTCAAGATCAATTCTGGGGGCAGTCCAGGCAGTGGCAGTGGTCAGGCCGCGCAGGGACCGACATTGCCGATGGAAGCAGAGACAGCGAGCCACCAGGCCGTTGCGCCTATCAATCGGCCCGCCCAGCTTAAAACCTTGCTGAAAGCACCGCCAAGCTGTGAGATTTGTGAAGAGACAAACCAGGGAAATAGCTAGATGGAACGTCCCCAGGCAATCACACATGCATTGGTGGACGGGGCTCGTTACCCCAATGCGCTCCAACGCTTGTATAGCCGCGATGACGTTGACGAGATTGAGCCCCTCTACTTGATGACCCGCTGGTCATCGTTGGCTGAGCAGGGGCCAATTCTGGTTCGTCTTAAAAGCAATGGCCTGGCGGATGAAGCTCATGCTGACGACGAAAGACTATATCGTTCGCTTTCGTTACTGAGCAGCCACGCAAGCACGGGCGACTTGAGCAATCACCTGGTTCGGTTTGTGACATTTAAAGGGGAAGAAGGCCAAGAACAGTTGTTGCGCTTCGGCGACCCCCTGGTGACGAGGCACTGGTTGAGCAGCTATGGGAATGCCCTCCCGGCGGCGCTCATGGGGCCTATCGATACGTGGTGGGTGGCGGACTGGGCGCCGAACTGGGCCGAGCCGCGTCCCATTACCTGGCAGGCATTTAGCTCTCAAGTGAGTTCAGGGACAACGAAGACGGTGCCAGCAGATGCCTTCCCACCCATGGGGCGTGACCAGCTAGCGGCCCTTGAGGCGGTGACCCGCTGGCAACTCAAGGAGCGCCTGACGGATTACCTCAACGAGCACGCGGCCGAGGCGTGGCAAACCCGCCCTACCGAAGGCCGTGGCCAATGGCTTGATGACCGTTTGGACGATGCCATGGCTTGGGGGGCGAATACCGAACGCCAAATAGCGATCTGGGTAGCGCTTAGTTTGATCTGGGGCGACGACTTTATGACGGCAAACGATGGACTCTATGCCCGTTGGACACGGCATGCACCCAACAAAGCTCGACTCTCCCGGCAAGATCAGCTTAAGGCCCTTGATGCCTGGAGCCGCACACCGGCTGTTAACGCTTCTCAAGGTATCCAGAATCATGAATCACTTTCCTAAGTACCGCTTTTTTAGATGAGAACACCCATGGCTAACACGGATGCACAGGCCCAAGCTCGCGACGCCCAATTTGATGAAACCCCTTTTGGCACAGGCATGTGCCCCTTACTTATCGACGTTGCAATTTTCCCCGCCCGCTATGCCATTGATGAATCGTCCGCCGAGGCAGAGGCTCCGGCGCCACACCCAATTGATGCGCATTGGCAGGGGCCTGGCTATCCTGCTATCGAAACTCGCGGCTACACGCTTCGGCAACTACGGGATGGCTGGCTCTATGTCTGGGTAGAGGAAGAAGGAGAGCAACGACTTGACGAATACCGCGTGGAAGGCGCCACGTTCAGCGGAGCCCCCCACCTCACTTACTCAACGCGTACGTCGCTGGCCTTGGCCTACTCATCAGTGCAGTGGACTGAGCGTATTCGCGCGCACATGCGGGAAAATGCCGACGCACGCCAGCGTTTGATGCGCTCCCTTGACCCGATGACGGCGTTGAACGCCACCGCAGATGGCACATCGCTCACTGCCCACGTGGGACCTTTAACCCAACTCGCAGAGCATGTCGCTGATATTACCCCCAATGGCGCGGCCGATGGTTTTACCGCTACCACCGTCTCGACCGTTGAGCGGGACAGTGACACCGAAAACAGCCAAGCCGATGACGATAGCGTCTACGAGTTACTCACGGTCAAGCTTGAAATCACTCAGGACAGCGTACTGGCTAAGGTGGACCGTCACGACGAAGCACTCTTTATCGCGCTTGATGACGATTTAGGGATTGTCAATGACCTGGCCATGGCGCTTGTTGGCCGCGAAATGGAACTTGAGGCTTTTCTTGATGAACACGGGCATCGATTAGAGATGGCGTCGGTCACGCAGTTGTTATGCGGGACCGACGATAGCGAACTACCCAAAGACGTACGTAACGATCCAGAGCGGCATCGGCAGGCCCAGGAACTGCTTCAGCAGCGCCTGGAAGCTCTTGAGGCCCAGGAACTGTCTAACGCCGTTAACCGCGGCTCTCCCTTTGGGCAGCAGGGCTCCACCCTACAGCGCCATCATGAAGAACGGCTTGAAACGATCGATTCCAATTTAGCCGCCATGGGAATCGAACCGCCAAGCCGAGACGACCTGGATGCCTGGAAAAGCAAACGTCCATGGCGTGATGACGTATATCATGACGAGGCTCTTGATTATCTTGCTACGTACGAACCCAAGCTAGAACGGTTACGCAGCCATGCACATGCCAGCCTCAGCGATATCATCGTCTGGCTTGAACGGTTACCGGCTCAAGCGGAAGAACTCTTTTATGACAATTGTGATGAGGCGCAAAGCCAGTGCCTGATGGAGTTCGTCGCCTTAATCGCGGACGCCGTTGGAGCGAATGAGACAGGCCGTGAGTGGTTAACCCGTACCTTCCGTGAGCGCGATACGCTGGTTGGCACCGGCCCATTCAACTTTTCTCCAGTGTTGGCACAAGCACTGGATCAAGTGTCTGCTCAGTGGCTGGCATCCGGCGACCCGGATGATCAAGCGATAAGCATCGAACTGGGTGATGCGCTGAACATCGGTAATGTGGCCGTTAACCTTGACACTGTCCTGGGCTACGAACATGTGCAGCAATCAGCCGTTTTTCAAGCATTGGCACCTCCTGTCAAAGATGCTTTCTCCGTACTCAAACAAGTCGCTGCAGAGGCAGGCAAAGCGAGTTGGCAATCTATCGCCTACCATGCGCTTCCCGCCGCCGGAGCAGGCGCCCAAGTCGCCTCAAAGCAGTTAATCAGAAACCTCTCGATCACCATGGTGGTGGCCTTCGTCCATCCGGATAATGATGGCCTTTATTTAGAACGAGACGACGCCGCACGCGCACAGCACCGCCGCTGGCGACGGGCTATGCAGCGCTTGTCGCAGTCCAAGGCAAACCTTTCGAGCAGGTTAAGCCTGCCCATGTCGCCTGGCGCGCGCGCCAATACGCATCGTGACATCGCCCGCCTTGAACAGGAGCACCGCTTGCTAGCACTAAACGAACCCAAGCGCTTCACCGCAGGCGGAGGTAGTCAAGCGAGCGCGGGCGTGCTGGCTGACCTTGGGTTTGGCGAACTGCGCGAACAGCACCGGCAGCGGCTAGGCCGGGCAGCGGGAAACGCAGCCGCCGCGCGGGAGCGCCTGCAGCGCTGGGTAAATGCCCGAGGCATCGGTGGACTACCACTATTGATAGCGGCGCTTAACCTCGTCAACGTGACCAATACTCTGCTAGATGCGGAAAAAGATGGCGTTGACCGCGAGGAGATGGCCACCCTTGCCAGTCAGGCAAGTTATGCCACCTCTGCCGTGATGTCGCTTTGGGTAATACCTTATTGGCAGCGGCATGCCAAAAACTTAGCGCCATTACGCGGTTCAATGACCAGCATTACTGGTGCGGGTATATCAACGTGGAAAGCTGCTGGACAATCTAGTGCTGCTAGGATTGCTGGAAAACTCGCAAGTCGCGTAGCCGGTTTAGCCGCTTTTGCGGCGATTGGGGCGGGGGTAGAGTCTTGGCAGATATGGCAGCAGCGCAAAAACTCAACAAACAAGGATGAACGACAAGCACTGACAGCAAAGTTTTTCATGACAATAGGCATGACAGGTGTCAGTGGTGCTCAATTGGTTGGCGCATTATTGAGTCGCCGGTTTGCCTTTGGCTGGATTATGGCGCCCTGGGCGGGGTGGGCAATGCTGACTTTAAGTGTTGGCTATCTGCTGTTCTCGGTGTTGGCAGAAAACTACCGTCGCGAAGGCATACGCTTATGGCTCTATCAAAGCACCTGGGGTAAAGCCAATAAGTGGACGGGCAGTGATAATGACAATAGCGCAGAACTGCGTGCCTTGAATGAGGCGCTGCTTGAACCTTCACTCAAGCTAACCCCTGTTACCACCCTTGGAGCTGAGTTCGACACCTCCCGCACGATGTCTCCCTACTCCCCGGGTAGACGCGTGCCCATCATACAAGGCTACTGGGTACAGTTGGCTCTCCCCGCCAGTCTGTCGGGGGAAACCATCACTATATCAGAGCGATTGGCGGCCGGGGCTTGGACCCCCTCGGATAGCTTTCAAACCACGCCGCCATCGGAAGTACCTCTCCAGCTACAAGAGTCTGTTTCCTATAACGCAGATGATCCGCTACGGGTATGGCAGGCGTGGTTATCGGTGGATCAACTTCCCAAAGGCCAGCCATTCCTGATGGAAGTCATCTATGACGAAGCGATCTACAGCGATAGCCAGGGCGCACTGCGCTTTCCTTTCTATCAAGCAACGCCCAGCCAAGGAAATATCGAGATCGATAAACGCTACCGTTACACAGACAACTCAGCAAACTTACCTCTGACGTTACCGACTGCCTGATTGATAAAAGAGAGTTTTCACCATGTGGTTTATTCAACCCAAGCGGGACTATGTAGCAGAAATGCCCTGGAGACATGCTGATGAACCAGCGGTGATGACGTGGCAGATACGCACACGAGACTACGACATATTTTATGCTAACTTAATGTTTTATATGATATTGGCTATTGCCACTGTAGGCGCAGTTGCCGTTTATTCCTTTAATGAACATTTTATGTCTTCATTATTATTGGGGGGGGTAATGTTCGCTTTTCTCTTGCTAGTTGGCATGAGCATGACCCATCAAACGGCGATTATCGTTTATCGTTTAACCGATAAGCGCATCGAAGTATTTTCCTGGAAACCACAGATTGACTCGGTCAAGCCGGTAATGAAGTGGACGGCCATTATTTCCGGTGTGGGAGTGTTGTGTTTGGTATTAGTAAATCCTGACTTTATTATCGCCGCGATTGGCCCCATAGGAATAGGTGCAATGGCAGCGTTGATGGGTAATTCTAAAGACTATCAGTCGATGGTGCGCAATGAAGAATATCATGAGATAGATTGGCCGAATACAGAAGATATTGCTGTTTGGAGAAAGCGTCGCCTGATTGGCCTGCGTTTTACTTGGAATAATGAAGATGGCTCACATTACTCCGTTTACAGCAAAGTTTATTGTCATAAAAAAGATTTTGAGAAGTGCCTAGATATATTTAAGCAGCGCCTTCCGGATACGCCCTATCGTGAAGGAAAGCTTGTTGTGCATTCGCACTTTGCGACGCTGCCGGAATAAGCAATGCTGGCGTATTTAGTTCACCTGAGGCCGGGTGTTAAAACAGAATTTGCCATATATCGCATGCTTTCGTACTACTATCACTTCCTAGCTAGACGTGTGCCCATCATACAAGGCTATTGGGTGCAGCTAGCCTTGCCTGCCAGTTTATCGGGAGAAAATATCACCATACCGGAGCGATTGGCGGCAGGGTCCTGGGCCTCCTCTGGTAGCTTTCAAACCACACCGTCATCGGAAGTGCCCTTGCATCTACAAGAGCCTATTTCCTAAAACGCAGATGATCCGCTACGGGTATGGCAAGCCTGGTTATCAGTAGATCAACTTCCCAAAGGCCAGCCGCTCCTGATGGAAGTCATCTATGACGAAGCTATCTACAGCGATAGTCAGGGGCAGTTGCGCTTTCCTTTCTATCAAGCAATGCTCAGCCAGGGGAATATCGAGAT
This sequence comes from Halomonas sp. A40-4, assembly GCF_015767635.1. Lineage (GTDB taxonomy): Bacteria > Pseudomonadota > Gammaproteobacteria > Pseudomonadales > Halomonadaceae > Vreelandella > Vreelandella janggokensis. Next base: position 2,236,559 of record NZ_CP065230.1, read on the forward strand.
CGATAAACACTACCGTTACACAGAAAACTCAGCAAGCTTACCTCTGACGTTACCGACTGCCTGATTGATTAAAGAGAGTATTCACCATGTGGTTTATTCAACCCAAGCGGGACTATGTAGCAGAAATGCCCTGGAGACATGCTGATGAACCAGCAGTGATGGCATGGCAGATACGGACTCGGGACTACTATACGTTTATTGCTAATATTTTATTTTGTATAAACTTTATTATTTCATTCGCAGTAGGGTTTGCAGCTTTCTCTTTTAATGAGCCTAGTATGTCCTCGTTTATATTGGGAGCAGGTGGGGGGGGGGATTTGTCATACTTATTAGCATGAGCATGACTCACCAAACGACGATCATCGTTTATCGTTTAACCGATAAACACATTGAGGTATTTTCCTGGAAGCCACAGATCGACTCAGTCAAGCCGGTGATGAAATGGACGGCCATTATTTCCGGCGTGGGGGTGTTGTGTTTGATGTTTATTAATCCTGACTTTATTATCGCCGCAATTGGCCCTATCGGCATTGGCGTGATGGCGGCGTTGATGGGTAATTCTAAAGACTATCAGTCGATGGTGCGCAATGAAGAATATCATGAGATAGATTGGCCGAATACAGAAAATATTGCTGTTTGGAGAAAGCGTCGCCTGATTGGCCTGCGTTTTACTTGGTATAATGAAGATGGCTCACATTACTCTGTTTACAGCAAAGTTTATTGCCACAAAAAAGATTTTGAGAAGTGCCTAGATACATTTAAGCAGCGCCTTCCGAATACGCCCTATCGTGAAGGAAAGCTTGTTGTGCATTCGCATTTTGCGACGCTGCCGGAATAAGGTCTACTGAGGGGGTTAGTCCTAGCTTCATAGAGCAACCGTAGCACTTTGAAGCACCCAAAGAAGCAAGAAGGCCAGCAGTCCTTCTGCTTTATCCACTAAAGTGAAGCAAAGTATAGGATACCGACAACTAATCGGACCGAACGATACCAAATTCAAGCTTGTAGCGGAGCGGGTCTATGACCCCACCCTTGATCATCTCAATATGCTCAGCGCTTCATTGCATATGCCGTTCTAGCGTTTTTCATCACTATCTTCCGTCGGCACAGGCGGCGTCCAGATCGGCACGTCCTCACGCTGGGGCTCGGGCCAATCCTGCTGCATGGCGCTGTTCAGGGCTTCTTCCAGCTTCATGAAAAGCTCGCCGTAGCGAGGGCTGAAGTTGATGCCTTCCTCGATTTCTTTCCAGGCATCGAACAGTTCGTCCTCGTGGGCCTCCTCGTTCTGCACAAATGCCCAGGTCATCTGCTTGGCGCGCATCGGGTGGACCCCCATGGCCGTCAGCGCATGCCCGCCCATCTCCAGTGCGGAATGGTAGGTTTCGCTGACGATGTCGTCGGCACCAGCCTCGCGCAATTGATAACCATGGCCACGGTCAAATGCCCGGGCCAGCACCCACACATGGGGGTAGTAATGCTTGACGTACTTGACCATATCAACGGCACGCTTGCGGTCATCAATGGCCACGACCAGCAGGCGCGCCTGTTCGATACCGGCGGTTTCCAGTAGATCTGAGCGACTGGCATCACCGAAATAGCTTTTGATATGAATCCGCCGCAGGTTCTCGATCTGCTCGAGCTCGTGATCGAGCGCGACGATGGGCATGTTGTTGGCGCACAGCAGGCGGCAAATGATCTGTCCGAAACGCCCCACGCCCGCCACGATCACCGGCGCCTGTTCTTCAATGGCATCCGCCTCGCGCCCGTCGTTTTTGGCCCGGCGATAGCGTGGCAGCACCAAGCGGTCGTAGGCGATGAACAGCAGCGGCGTCAGGAACATCGACAGCGCAATGACAAGCGACAGTACCTGGGAAATCTCGACGGGAATCACGCTGTTCTGCACGCTATAGGTCAACAGCACGAACCCGAATTCACCGGCCTGGGCAAGGCTCAGGGTGAACAGCCAACCGTTGCTGCCACGCACCCGAAACAGCAACGCCAAAACGAGCAGAATGGTTGCCTTGACGGCTATCACCACGACGCCAAGTACCAGCACCGTGCCCCACTGCGAGGCCAGTACCTGAAAGTCGATCCCCGCGCCGACGGTGATAAAGAACAGGCCCAGCAGAAGCCCCTTGAACGGATCGATATTGGCTTCGATCTCATGCTTGAATTCGCTGTTGGCCAGTACGATACCGCCCAGAAACGCGCCCAGTGCCGGGGAAAGGTTCACCAGGCTCATGAGGGCAGCGATACCGATGACGAGCATCAGCGCCGTCGCCGTGAACACTTCACGCAGCCCGGAGCCCACCACATAACGGAATAGTTTCGGTACCAGGTAGTAACCGCCGGCAATCACGCTGCCGATCGCCGCGACCACCACCAGGGCATACGCCCAGCCGGGCAAGTGAGCCACCAGGCTTATGCCCGCATGACTGGCGCGATCATCCCCTGCCCCCATCAACTCTGGCAGCGCCAGCAGGGGAATCAGCGCCAGCATGGGAATGACCGCGATGTCCTGGAACAGCAACACGGAGAAGGCGCTGCGGCCTCCCTCGGTTTTTTCCAGACCCTTTTCACTCAGGGTTTGCAGCACAATCGCTGTCGAGGACAATGCGAACAGCAAGCCGATAGCGAGCGAGGTTTGCCACGTAAGCCCCAGCCACCAGGCAATGGCTGTGCCTGCCACCGTGGTCAATCCTACCTGCAGTCCGCCAAGACCGACCAGGCGTACGCGCATGGCCCAGAGCCCTTTCGGATCAAGCTCCAGACCGACCAAAAACAGCATCATCACCACACCAAATTCGGCAAAGTGCTGAATCGTGGTCGTTTCCTGCCCCACCAGACCCAGTATCGGGCCAATGACCACACCGGCCATCAGGTAGCCCAGTACCGAGCCAAGCCCATAGCGTTTTGCAAGGGGAACAGCAATCACCGCCGCCACAAGATAAATAAACGCCTGGATAAAGTACGCGGTCATTGAGACTCCTTGTATTTTTTTAAACTAGCTTGACTTCACTGACGCAAACGGTATCGTACTAGTACGCTAGTACATTATCTATTACCTGGTGGCACACGATGTCTTCAAACCATGCTTTCAAACGATGATTACCAGGCGGAGCTGGTTCGCCACTTGCTTGCCATCGACTCTCCAGAGGCAATGGATGAAGCACTTGCCAGCCTGCTGACCCCTGCAGAGTATCAAGAAATCAGTAAGCGCCTACAGATTTTCAAGCTGCTGCGCGAGGGTGTCCCCCATCGCAAAATTGCCGAAACCCTGGGCGTAGGGATCGCCACGGTATCCCGTGGCTCACGCGCCTTGACCTCGTTACCCTCTTCACGACCTTCTTCACGGAATGATCATCTATGACCACGGCCGATAAGCAAGACGCACAAGGCCCTGAGCCTTTTACGCTGCCGCGCAAGCCGCACTACGTGACGCTGGCGGCGGACTGCGATTTTTTTGCGCTCTTCCAAAAAATCGAGCGGCAGTTTACCAACTGCTACATGCTGGAGTCGCTGGGCGAAGATAGCCATATGGCGCGCCACTCGATCATCGGCTTTGACCCAGAGTACACGCTTTACGCCAACGGCCACACGCTGACGATCGAAGACCGCGACGGCCATGCCAATCACTACCCGAGCGATAACCCTTATGAGTTGCTGCGCAGCCTGATTCCCCAGAACATTATTTCGCGTAAATATGCCGGTGGGTTAAGCGGTTACCTCGGTTACGACGCCATGCAGTACTTCGAGCCATCGCTGACGTTAAAAGCCAGCGATGATTTCGATACGTTCCGGTTCGGGCTCTATAAAGACGGCTTGATCCTCGACAAGATGACCGGTGAGGTTATCTATTTTTACTACGACAATAGCCGCTACGAGTTCCTGCAGACGCTGATCGACGCCGACGACACGCCCCCCGGCCCGCTGCATATCACTGCCCTGGGCGATACCATGAGCCAGGCAGAGCACGCCGAGGCCGTGGCCAAGGTGAAACAGGACATCATCGACGGCAAGGTCTTCCAGTGCGAGGTCGGCTTTAAAAAGCGCTTCCGGATTCAGGGCGATACCCTGGCGCTATACGACCAGCTACGCACCATTAACCCCTCGCCGCAGATGTACTACGTCAAGTTTGGTGATCAGAAGCTGATTGGCGCAAGCCCGGAGCTGCTGTTTCGACTACGCCAGGGCGAAATGGAAACCTTCCCGCTGGCGGGCACCACCACCCGTGGTCAAACGCCCCAGGAGGATACCCAACTCGCCCGGGCACTGCTCAATGACCCCAAAGAGATCGCCGAGCACAATATGATCGTCGACCTGCACCGCAATGATATTGGCCGGGTGGCGCAGTTTGGCACAGTAAAAGTGCGCAGTCTGATGGATATCAAGCGTTTCAGCCACGTCCAGCACATCTCCAGCGAGATTGTCGGCATTATCGCCGAGGGTGATGACATGTTCAGCGCCCTGGCCAGCAATTTCCCGGCGGGCACGCTCACCGGCGCCCCCAAGATCGAGGCGATGAAGATTATCGACGACCTGGAAAATGACGGACGGGGCCCCTACGGCGGCGCTGTGGGGCAGTTCTCGTTCAACGGCGACTGCACCTTTGCCATCCCCATTCGTACGGTATTTGTGAACGGCGAGCGTGCTTACGTGCAGACCTGCGGCGGCAACGTGTATGACAGCAACGCCGAGGATGAGTACGAGGAGATTCGCCGTAAATTTGCCGGCACCCGCAAGGCCTTGGCCCCCTTTATGAGCACGGAAACGGAGAGCCCCGCATGAAGGTGCTGATCATCGATAACTACGACTCCTTCACCTATAACCTGTATCAGTTCATTGGTGAGATTCTGACCACCGAAAAAAACCGCGGCAGGGTGCCCCATTTCGAGATACTCGTTAAGCGCAACAACCAGATCGACTTCAAGACCATTGAAGCCATGGCGCCGGACCGCATTATTATCTCGCCTGGCCCCGGCTCACCGGATGACCCGCGTTACTTCGGCGTCTGTGCAGAGGTGATAGAAAAGCTCGGTAAAACCACCCCGCTGCTGGGGGTTTGTCTTGGCATGCAGGGCATTGTGCACGTGTTTGGCGGCCAGGTGGTCAAAGCACCGCTACCCATGCACGGCAAGATCAGTCCCATCAACCACAACAACCACTCGGTGTTTAATGGCGTCCCCGACCAGCTCGAAGTGATGCGCTATCACTCGCTGATTGCTGATGCCGCGACCCTGCCTGAATGCCTGGAAGTCACCGCGACGGTAGGTGCCCTGGCGGCGGACAACTTTGAACAGCGTAGCCGCTGGCAGGCGGTCGGCGAATTCGAATTGATGGGGGTTAAACACCGGGACTACCCCATTCACGGCATTCAGTTTCACCCGGAATCGTTTGCGACCGAAGGCGGCAAGGAGTTGATTGGCAACTTTCTGTTTGCCTATGACGCCTGACGTTGGCGCTATTACTTTCGGCGCGAGGGAGACTTTCCCTTCATAGGCTTGTTTTTGCCACCACCGCCTTTGACGGGCTTGCCTCGTCCGGTCGCTTTCCTGCCAGAAGGCACGCCACTTGACTTGCCTTTAAGCGCTGGTTTGCCGCCAGCGCTTTTGGCCTTGGGCCGCCCTGACCCGCTGGCAGTGCGTTTTCCCGTCCCTTTGCTCGGCGTTTTGTCACTGGATTTACCGCCACGCTTGCCCGGCGTGCCAACGGCATTTTGCCGAGATTTATTCTGGCTGCTCGAACGCTTTGGCGCAGACGACGGCGCGGGCTTGGCCTCTGAACTGGCGGTTAACGCCTCAATCTTCGCGATCTCTTTCGGGGTCAAGTCGCGCCAGTCGCCCAGCGCCAGGCCCTTGAGCGATACATTCATGATGCGCGTGCGAATGAGCTGGGTGACGTCATAGCCGAAATAGTCACACATGCGGCGAATCTGACGGTTCAATCCCTGCACCAACGTTATCGTGAACTCGAAGGTGGATACCTTTTCCACGTGGCATTTCTTGGTGACCTGACCAAGGATGGGTACCCCGTTCTGCATCCCTTGAATGAAGTCATCGGTAATCGGTTTGTTGACCGTTACCCGGTATTCCTTTTCATGGTGGTTGTTGGCCCGCAATATCTTGTTCACCAGGTCGCCATTATTGGTGAGCAAAATCAGCCCCTGGGAGTCCTTATCCAGCCGACCAATGGGGAAAATGCGCGTGCCGTGTTTTACAAAATCGACAATGTTGTCTTTTTCGCTTGGCTCTGTGGTACAGACAATACCCACCGGCTTATTGAGCGCGATGAGGACAAGGTCTTCCTCTTCCTGAGGCTCGATATCCTGGCCGTTGACCTTGACCCGATCGCCTGCCACTACCTGGTCGCCTGTCGTCGCGCGGCGTCCGTTAATCCAGACGTTGCCCTGCTCCACATAGCGGTCGGCTTCCCGCCGTGAGCACAGGCCGCTTTCACTGATATATTTGTTGATACGGGTAGATTTTCGTAACGTCATAGAACGCCATGTGTCTGAAAGGGATAAAGAAAACGCTTAAAAAGACGACCCGGGCTGCTTCAGAAACGCCAGCTCCTCGTCGGTAGAAACTCGCCCCAGCAGCGCATTACGGTGCGGGTAGCGGCAGAAGCGATCAATAATCGCCTTGTGGCGCACTTCAAAGTCGAAGTTTTTCTCCAACCCAGGCTGGTTAAACAGCTCCATCGCCCGCTCGTGAATTGTCGCCGACTCGCTATGCATATAGGGCATATACAGAAACGCCCGCTGCTCACTGGAAAACTCAGCATCGGCGCTAGCGGCCACCGCTTCCTGAGCCAGCGCCAGCGCCAAGGTATCGGTGGCAAAGGCACTGGCGTCGTCGCGATAGATATTGCGCGAGAACTGATCCAGCACGATGATCTCCGCGAGCCGCCCTTGGGGCGTTTTCCGCCAGGCGTAACACTCGCACTGCGCTGCCTGGGCATGCAGAGTGCCAAACCGCTCCCGGATCGCCTGATCCATCTCGGGGTCTTTTTTAAACCACTGCGCAGGCGTCAAGGCCTCAAACCAGAAATCGAGTACCGCTTGAGCATCTGATGACATTGACGCCTCCTGATGGTGACAAAAACGCTGATGGTGATAAAAACTAGCCCGTATTACGTAGACCGGCCGCAATCCCCGCCATGGTAACCATCAGTGCTCTTGAAAGATCGGCGCTGATAGCCCCGTCGGCGTCACGATTACGCTGCAAGAGCTCCGCCTGCAAGCCGTGGAGCGGATCGATATAGGGGTTACGCACATCAATCGCCTGACGAATCAGCGGCGTATTTTCCAGCAGTTCCTCCTGCTGCAGAATATCCAGCACGGACTCTTCCAGCCGTGCGAACCGCTCACGCAACTGTTTACCCAATGCCTTCAACGAAGGCTCGTCCACCAGGCGGTGCTCGTAGTAGGCAGCAATCGCCACGTCGGCTTTGGCCAACAACATTTCCAGCATATCGAGGTAGGTGCCGAAGAACGGCCACTCGTTGCGCATTTCCTGTAGCACTTCGCGCCCGCCCGGCTGCGCCAGCCGGTGCGAGAACGCCTCGCCACTACCCAGCCATGCGGGCAGCATCAGACGTATCTGCGTCCAGGCAAAAATCCACGGAATCGCGCGGAGTGTCTCCACCCCACCATCCTGGCGGCGTTTAGTTGGCCGCGAGCCCAACGGCAGCCTACCCAGTGCGCCTTCCGGTGTTACCGAACGGAAGTAAGGTACAAAGTCCGGGTCTTCACGCACAACGCCAACATAGGCGGCGTGGGCAACGCTGGAAAGCTGGTCCATCTCTTCGCGCCAGTGCGGTTCGGGTGCCCTCGGCGGCAGCAGCGTGGCCTCCAACACCGCACAGGCATAAATTTCCATCGAACGCAGGGCAATATCGGGCTGACCAAACTTGAAGCGAATCATCTCGCCCTGTTCAGTCACCCGTAGGCTGCCGTTCACCGAGCCAGGCGGCTGGGAAAGAATCGCCGCGTGGGCGGGGCCGCCGCCACGGCCAACGGTGCCACCGCGGCCATGAAACAGGGTGAGGTCGACACCATGGCGCTCACACACATTGACCAACGACTCCTGAGCGCGGTACTGGGCCCAGGCGGCGGCCAGCTGCCCGGCGTCCTTCGCAGAATCCGAGTAGCCAATCATCACCTCCTGGCCCTTGCGCATCAGCTTGCGATAGCCCGGCAGCGCCAGCAGTTGGTCGATCACGTCGCCTGCGTGATCCAGGTCGTTCAGGGTTTCAAACAGCGGTGCAATCGGCAGGGTCACGTTGCCGCCGGCCTCTTTCATCAACAGCGCTACGGTAAGCACGTCTGACGGTTCAGCCGCCATGGAGATGATGTAGGTCCCCAGCGCTTCACTGTGCTCCTGGGCGACCACCTTGAAGGTATCGAGCACCTCGCGGGATTCTGCCGAACACTCCCAGCGGCGCGGGATCAGCGGCCGCCGCGATTCAAGTTCGGCCAGTAAAAATTCCTGGCGCTGGGCTTCATCCCACTCACGGTAGTGACCCAGGTTCAGCGCGTCGGTCAGCTCTTCCATTACCTGGGCATGACGGCTAGCTTCTTGACGCAGGTCGAGCTTGGTCAGCGTGACGCCGAAGACCGCCACCCGGCGCAGGGTGTCCAGCAGCGCGCCGTTGGCGATGGTGTCCAGGCCCACATCGCACAGAGAACGGTAGCAGGCCAGCAAGGGCGCATACAGCTGGTCGCGGGTTTCGATAATCGGCCCGCCGTCATAGTTATGCCCCTCCAGCTCGGCCTTTGCCCAGTCGCGAGTGGACTCCATTTTCGCCAGCAGGCGCTTCAGTACTTCGCGGTAAGGCTCTGCCACGTCGCCCGCTTCGGCTTTAAGGGCGCTATTGGCCTTCCACATGGAGAGCTCGGTCTTGAGTTGCTCAAGGTCACGCAGGTAGAGGTCTGCTGCCATCCAACGCCCCAAAAGAAGCACTTCTTTGGTGACCTTGGCCGTGACGTTTGGGTTGCCATCCCGGTCACCTCCCATCCAGGAGGCATAGCGAATGGGCGCGGCGTCCAGCGGCAAGCGTTCGCCAGCGGTATCGAGCAGCAGGTTGTCCAGATCACGATGAAAGTCAGGCACCGCCTGCCACAGCGAATTTTCAATCACGGCAAAGCCCCACTTGGCCTCATCGACGGGCGTGGGTCGTTCATGGCGAATCTCGTCGGTATGCCAGGCTTGACTGATCAGTTCCTCCAGCCGCCCCTGTGCGCGGGCACCACGCTCAGGGTAGTCATCAGAACCTTCAATGGCCGTCAGGCAGTCGTCGATGGCATCGTACTTTTGAATCAGCGTGCGGCGAATGACTTCGGTAGGGTGCGCGGTGAGCACCAGTTCAACCCGCATATTGGCAAGGCTCTCGACCAGCTTGCGCGGCGAGTTGCCTGCCTGCTCGGCGCGCTTGAGCAGCTCGCCTAGCACCGGCTGCGAGCCTGGCTTGTAGTCTTCAACACGGCGGAATCGCGCCCGGTAGTGCTGCTCGGCGATATTGGCGAGATTGAGGAACTGGTTGAAAGCACGGGTGACGGGCAGCAAATCCTGCTCAGGTAGCTGACGCAGGTATTCAATCAAATCACGTTGCTGTAGCGAATCACCCTGCCGCCCCTGCTTGGCATGGGCACGAATGGTTTCGATTTTATCGACAAATGATTGGCCTAGGTCGTCGGCAATGGTACGCCCCAGGCTGTCGCCCAGAATACGCACGTTATCGCGCAGCGATTCGTGTAGATCATGGCTCATGGCGTGGCCTCCTTGCAGGGGTCGCGTATAAACGGTTGATAACGATGTTATTGGGTGTCTTCGGCTTTGGCTGCCTGCCAGTGGGCTTCCATCTCGTCCAGCGTGGCCTCGGCGAGTGGCCGCTTGGCAGCGCTGAGTTCGCCCTCTACGTAGCGAAAGCGCCGCTCGAATTTGGCATTGGTCGCGCGCAGGCACTGTTCCGGGTTGGCCCCTAGCGTGCGTGCTAAATTAGTGACGGCAAACAGCAGATCACCGACTTCTTCATGGGCTTGCTGCTGGTCGCCTGCGGCAAGGGCCTCTTCCACTTCATCAAGCTCTTCGCGGATCTTGGCCAGAACGCCATGGGAATCCGGCCAGTCAAAGCCCACCCTTGCCGCGCGTTTGGAAAGCTTGGCCGCACGGCTAAGTGCGGGCAGGGTTCGGGGCACGTCATCAAGCACCGAGGCAGGTACGCCTGCCCTGTCAGCACGCGCCCTTTCGTCACGTTCTGCGGCTTTCAGCGATTCCCAGCGGCTATTCACCTGCTGTGTCTGTACGTCCCTGGCACTGACCCCCGGTGGTCGACGTGAGTTCAAGGTGCCGTCGGGGAAGACATGCGGGTGGCGACGCAACATCTTGTCGGTGAGCGTATCGATAATGTCATGGAAATCGAAGCGCTGCTCTTCCGCCCCGAACTGGGCGTAGTAAACCACCTGAAACAACAGATCGCCCAGCTCGCCGGGCAATTCATCAAAAGCGCGGCGTTCGATGGCATCGGCCACTTCGTAGGCTTCTTCAAGAGTGTGCGGCACGATGCTGTCCCAATCCTGCTTGATATCCCAGGGGCAGCCCTGCTCATGGTCTCGAAGCACCTGCATCAGGGTGAGCAAATCATCCAGCGAGTAACGCATCAGCCCCTTCCCCCCCGCGTTGTCTTGTCCGGGTCGGTGTCGCGCAGGCGACGCACCTCGGTCACATTGGGCAATTGTTGAATACGTGAGAAAAGACGCCCCAGCGCTTCCAGACCATCGACTTCCAGGGTAATGCGAAGCCGGGCAATACCTTCGTCAGTGTCGGTCAGCGTATTCACCGCCAGCACGTTGACTTTTTCGTTGCCCAGCAGACCGGTGACATCGCGCAGCAGGCCTGAACGGTCCCAGGCCTGGATCTCGATAGTTACCGGATAGCGCGTCTCGGCGCGCTCACCCCACTCCACCTCAATAATGCGCTGGGGTTCGTCCAGGCGCAATTGCAGGATGTTGCTGCAATCCTGGCGATGTACCGTCACGCCGCGACCCTGGGTAATGAAACCGACGATGGGTTCGCCGGGAACCGGGCGACAGCAGTTCGCCATGCTGGTTTTCAGGTTGCCGACCCCCAGCACGGTAATATCGCTTTTGGTCGCCTTGCTGGACTGACGCTTGGGCTTGGCCAGCAGTCGGTCGAGCTGGTCCTGGTCATCGGTTTCACCAAACAACTGCTGGGCCAGGTGAAGAACCTGTCCAATGCGCAAGTCGCCCGCCCCCAAGGCGGCATACATGTCATCCGGCGTTTGGTAATTAACCGCTTTGGCCAGCTTGGGAAGATCGAGCCCATCGACATCCAGGCGGCGCATTTCACGATCAAAAAGCACGCGACCTTCGTCCAGGTTTTGATCGCGGGCCTGGTACTTGAACCAGGCCTGGATCTTCGCCCGGGCCCGGGAGGTGCGCACATAGCCAAGACTCGGGTTGAGCCAGTCCCGGCTTGGCCCGCCTTTTGTCGCTGTAAGAATTTCGACCTGCTGACCGGATTTCAGCTTGTAGGTAAGCGGCACGATACGGCCATTGACCTTGGCCCCGCGGCAACGGTGTCCAATTTCAGTGTGCACGCGATAGGCGAAATCGATAGGCGTGGCGATCCGTGGCAAATCGATCACGTGGCCATCGGGGGTAAACACGTAGATGCGGTCCGGGGCGACATCACTTGAAAGCCCTTCGCGCAGGTCGCCAAAGCCGCCAACCTCGTCCTGCCACTCGAGCACCTGGCGCAGCCAGGCGATTTTTTCCTCGTAGCTGCGGCTCTTGGCGTTGGTGTCGTGGCCCTTGTAGCGCCAGTGGGCACAGACCCCTAGCTCGGCTTCGTCGTGCATCGCAAAGGTGCGAATCTGAATTTCCAGAACCTTGTTTTCCGGCCCCATCACAGCCGTGTGCAGCGACTGGTAGCCGTTTTTCTTGGGGTTGGCAATGTAGTCGTCAAACTCGTTGGGTACGTGATGCCAACGGGAATGAACAATCCCCAATACCGTGTAGCAATCGGCCACTTCAGGCACCAGGATACGTACGGCGCGTACGTCGTGAACCTGGGAAAAATCGATCCGCTTGCGCTTCATTTTGCGCCAGATCGAATAGATGTGCTTGGCGCGCCCATCGACATCGTAATGATGGATGTTCTGAGCTTCCATCAAGCCTTTCAAGGTCTCTACGACATCGTTGATATAGCGGTCCCGGTCGAGGCGTTTTTCCGCCAGTAGCTTGGCAATCGCTTTGTATTCATCTTCGTGGAGATAACGAAACGAGAGGTCTTCCAGCTCCCACTTGAGCTGGCCAATACCCAGGCGGTGCGCCAACGGTGCATAGATATCGGCCACTTCCCGGGCGACCTGTTGGCACTTTTCACGGGGCGCATCTTTGACCTGGCGCAGAGCACAGGTACGCTCGGCAATTTTGATCAGCGCCACGCGCACGTCACTGACCATATTGACCAGCATCTTGCGCAGGTTTTCCTGCTGGTTGTGCTGGCCCATGCCATGGTTGGGGGCCAGCGGGTAGCTGATCGCGGCCATCTGCAAGACACCATCGATGAGGTTGGCCACCTCATCGCCGAAGCGCTTGGTGACTCCCTCCAAACTCAACAGGCCTTCTCGCACCGCACGATAGAGAACGGCTGCTTCCAACGTTGACTGGTCGAGCTTGAGTTCCCCCAGGATGTCGGCCATCTCCAGGCCCATACGAAAGCTGGAACCCGGCGTCAGCCACACACGGTGTGACCTGGGCGCCTCGAGCTCCAGGGTTTGAGCAAGCTCACAGGCCTCGCGTAAACGCGCTGGTTCCGGAAGACGCACGTCTTCTTGCAGGCGAGATAACCATTTCTGCAAGTCCACCGTTCCGCTGTCGGTTAGCGGCTGGTCTTCACGCACTTTTACCATGACGATTCTCATCCATTCGAGGCAGCCGTTTGCGACACCGCTGCCGAGGCTAACGACGTTTTAGGCACACTTAGTGTGTTCAAACAGCATCAGCGTTTCCATATGTGCAGTGTGCATGAACATGTCGGCCACTGCGACGCGGTTGATGCGGTAACCTGCATGCACAAGATGTGCCGCATCACGGGCAAGCGTGGCGGGATCACAGGAAATATACATTATCCTGGCAACCGGATTGCGCGCCAGTGCTTGGCAAATGACCTCGGCCCCACTACGTGGCGGGTCAAGCACCAGTGCCTCCAGACCTTCGGCCTTGAGCAGTGAGGCGACGGTATCCGGGTCGCTGAGATCGGCCTGTTGGCCCGTCACATCAAGTCGATTTCGATGGGCATTATCCGCCAGCCGCTCGACCATGGCAGGACTGCCTTCCACGGCATGTACACAAGCTCCGGCCGCTGCCATTGGCAGGCTGAAGTTACCGATACCGGCGAACAGGTCCATCGTTCGTTGGCCGGGCGAAAGCGCCAGCCAATGCATGGCAGTATTGACCATCTGCTGATTCACGGCGGCGTTGACTTGTAAAAAGTCACCAGGCGCAAAATGAAGAGTCAACGGCGTCGCATCCGGCCTATCGAGGGTCTCTTCCAGTACCGGCGCTGCACCATACCAATGCAGTCTCGGGCTCTCACGCCCTAACCAGGTGCCTAAAGCGACTTGGTGGTGGTCAGCAAACGCCTGCCAGCGCTCGGCGTCCAATGGATTGGCTTTCAATTGACGAACCAGAACGACTCGCTGGCTGGCGGTCGCCAGCAGTTCGATATGCCCAACCTGACGCGGGGCATCCAGCGTTGCCAGCAGATCGCGCAAGGGAGCAATCAGCGCTTGCAACCCATCGACCAGCACCACACAGCGTTCGATGTCGATCAGTCTGTGAGAATGGGCCGCTCGAAAGCCCAGCCGTGGATGGCCGTCAGCATCGACCTTAACGCCCAGGCGTGCCCGCCGACGGTAGCCCTGAACATCGTCGTGCAACGATTCGATCTCACCCAGTTCGATTCCCTGGCGGGCCATTAAATCGCGAACCACCTCCCTTTTATGCTCGCGCTGCGCCGCCACTGTCATGTGCTGAAGATCGCAGCCGCCGCAATGGCTGAAATGCGGGCACGGCGGCGCAACACGCTGCGCCGAGGGGGTCAGCAGATTTTTGACGTGCGCTTCGTCGTAGCGCTTGCGGGTCTGGTGAACCGCCACGTCAACGTACTCGCCGGGTAGCGCCTGGTCGATAAAAACCGTTTTGCCCTCGGCGTTGTGAGCCACCCCCCGGCCGTCATGCGCCAGGCGCTCTATCACCAGCGTGTTTGACTCTTGCGGCGACTGGCTCGAGGGTTTCGCCGTGGGTTGGCGTGCCAGCCCGGAATGCCCCGACGCGGGACGCGGCGGTCGCCGTTTTCCCAGCATGGCCATCTATACCTCCGGGGCAAACAAGCCCGTGGAAAGATAGCGATCTCCGCGATCGCAGACGATAAACACGATCACGGCATTTTCCACCTGCTCGGCAATACGCAGCGCTCCCGCCAGGCTCCCGCCGGAGGAGACGCCCGCAAAAATGCCCTCTTCACGCGCCAGACGCCGCATGTGCTCCTCGGCTTCGTGCTGGGCAATATCCAGCGTGGCATCCACTCGTGGCGCTTCAAAGATGGCTGGCAGATATTCCTGCGGCCAGCGCCGGATCCCCGGAATGCTCGCCCCATCTGCTGGCTGCAGGCCAACAATCTGGATGGCAGGATTCTGCTCTTTCAGATAACGCGATACCCCCATGATGGTACCGGTTGTCCCCATGGAGCTGACAAAATGGGTTACCTCGCCGCCCGTCTGCCGCCAGACTTCAGGGCCTGTCGTCCGATAGTGGGCCAGGGGATTGTCCGGATTGGCGAACTGGTTGAGCGGCTTGCCTTCCCCCAGAGCAATCATGCCGTCGGCAATATCCCGGGCTTCTTCCATGCCGCCTTCCTTACTTGCCGACACCAGCTCAGCGCCGAATGCTGCCATGGCCTGCTTACGCTCCTCGGATGCGCTCTCGGGCATTATCAGCACCATGCGGTAACCCTTAATGGCAGCGGCCATCGCCAGGGCAATCCCGGTATTGCCCGATGTGGCCTCGATCAGCGTGTCGCCGGGCGTAATATCGCCGCGCGCTTCTGCCTCGCTGAGCATCGACAACGCGGGCCGGTCTTTCACCGACCCTGCCGGATTGTTACCTTCCAGTTTCGCCAGGAGGGTATTGTTGCGCCCCGCGCTGATACGCTTCAGACGCACCAACGGCGTGTTGCCAACCACCTCTTCTAACGTGGGATAATCCATCGCATCAATTCCTTATCGTGATCGTTACCTACATTATATCGGTGCTAACGTACACTGGACAGGTAACCCTCTTGAATCAGCAGGCTGCTTTCATGTCTTTGAACACGCGACTTCTTTTTGCGCTGCTTGGCCTTCCGCTTGTGGTCTATGCCTGCATGGCGATACTGCTCATCATCCAAAACGACCAAAAAGCCCACGCACTGTTAGAGGAGCGTATTGTAAGCGCCAGTCACGCCATTGCCCCCGACATGGCAGAGGCGTTACTGGAAACAGATATTGATCAGTTGGACACCCACGTTGCCGCCTTCCTGGCACAGCCGAGCATCAGTTCAGTCACCATCTTCGATGATCACAAAAACCGTCTCATGGTGCGCGGGCGCACCAACTCAGCATCACCGCTCTCGTCATATCCCGATACCACACAACTGGTCACCACTGATGATGGATGGCGCTTGCAAGCTCCTCTGGAGGCGTCGACGACAGGCAACGAGCCTCCCTCACGAGCGGGGTGGCTCGAAGCCACGATTGACACCTATTCACTAAACCTTGCTCGCTATCAGATGATTGCCAGTTTAAGCCTGGGCGGCATGCTTCTCGGGCTTTGCCTGTTCCTGATTGCCTTTGCGATCAGCCGCTATGTCACGCGGCCCATTGAAGAGGCAAACCATGCACTTTATCGCCTGACGCGGGGCGATTATGAGCAAACGGCGATGTCACATGACGCCGTCGAGCTTAACCGGTTAGCCCAACAGATCAATGCCCTTGCCCGTCATCTCCAAAGCGCCAAACATGACATGCAAACGCAAATCGAACAGGCGACCAGCGAACTCCAGGAATCCATGGAGACCATCGAAGAACAGAATATCAAGCTCGACTTGGCCCATCGCAGCGCGGTGCGGGCCAATACGGTGAAGTCGGAGTTTCTCGCCAACATGAGTCACGAGATCCGTACACCACTGAACGGGATCATCGGATTTTGTCGGCTACTGGGCCGTTCGTCCCTGGATGACCGGCAGCGCGATTGGCTACAGCACGTGCATAGGGCCTGCGATAACCTGCTCATGCTGGTCAACGATGTGCTCGACTTTTCCAAGCTGGAAGCCAACCGGCTAACCCTGGAAGAAGCCGATATCGACATCGTGACGCTGGTTGATGAGGTTCTCGGCCTGCATGCCCCCGAAGCCCAGCGTAAACACCTTCATCTGGTGGCCATGGTGTACGACGATGTGCCAACACCGCTCAGCGGCGACCCGCTCAGACTGCACCAGGTGCTCAATAACCTGCTCAGCAATGCCCTCAAGTTTACCCATCAGGGCGATGTGGTCGTCAGGGTCATGCTGGAGCACTATGCGGGCAAACATGTCGTGCTGAATATCAGCGTCAGCGATACAGGCATCGGCCTGAGCGAAGAACACCAGCAACAGTTATTCAGCGCCTTTTCTCAAGCCGAGCCCAGCCACCCCCGGCAGTTTGGCGGCAGCGGGCTCGGCTTGACCATCTGCCGTCAGCTCATTCACCGTATGGGGGGCGAGATCAGCGTCGAGAGCGAACTGAATAAAGGCTCGACGTTCTCTTTTACCCTGCCCCTCCAGGCCACCCACGCCGACGAGCGCAGCCCAGAGCTGCGCCTTGACGGTCCGATCATCCGCGTTCACGAACCACACACCACCACGCGCCATGTGCTGGATCATCTACTGGAGCGCTGGGGAGCAATGCCGGTCGCGCTTTCCAGCAACGCGGCCAGCGATTTGTTGCTCATCAGTCTTGACCAGGATGATTTACAACCCAAGGCGCTTAGCCAGTGGCAGGACATCATCCGTGCCGCCGAGTGTCCCGTACTGGTGCTGGTCAACGGGTCAAGCTTTGAACTGCCAAAACTCGATTTTCCGTTCAAAGGCGAGCTGCTTTGCAAGCCATTTACCCGTTCGCAACTGGCTGTCTCGCTGACGCATCTATTGGTGTCGGTCAGCGAAGTCCCCTCCCTCCAAAACGCTCCTCTTCCGGCGTTACCTGCCGCGGACGAGGGGTATCGATTATTGGTTGTCGACGACAATACATCCAACCGACAACTGCTCAGTGCGTTATTGGAGGCACCCGGTCGGCACATTACCTTGGCGGAAAGCGGTCATGAAGCGATCAAGATTGGTCGGGAGCAGACGTTTGACATGGTGTTCATGGATATCCGCATGCCTGAGATGGATGGTGTCCAAGCCACCCAGACGCTGCGACGCATCAGCAATGCCTGGAGCCGCTGTCCGATCATTGCGGTGACCGCGCACGCGTTGAATAGTGAGCGTCAGCACTGGCTGGCCGAAGGGCTGGACGACGTGATTATCAAGCCGATAGACGAACATGACTTGAACCAATTGCTCAACCGGTTCCTGGGCATTGACGCACCGGATTCAGCGCCCTTGCCGACTAAAAAGCTGCCCAGCGAAACATCCACATCTGCCACGTTACCGGTAATCGACCTGACGCTGGGTACACGCCTGGCCGGCGGCAAGGATGACATTGCACGGGCCCAGATCAAGCGCCTGATCGACAATTTGCCCGCCACGCGGCAAGCCATGGATGCCGCTCATCAGCAGCGCGACATTGAAGCGCTGCTGGACAGCGTCCACGACCTGAACGGTGCCAGCCGCTACTGCGGGACCCCCGAGTTAGCACTGATTGTCGAGACCCTGGAAACCCGGCTGCGCACCAGCGGGCTGGACCATGCGGACACCCTCATCAACGATCTTTACCGGGCCATGGACAAGCTCATTGCCCAGCGGGGCACGCTTGGCTAGGACGACCTAGCTTTCCAGGACCACTTAGCTTTCCAGGACTACAAACGCAATGGCATAGTCATCTTCATCGCTTAACGTGATATGCAGAGCGGCCACCCCGGCGGCTGACGCTTTCTCGGCGGCAGCCCCCTGGAGGTTAAAGTAGGGTTTGCCCAGGGCATCATTGAGCACCTGAATATCGCGCCACTGCAACCCATGCCGCAATCCCAGGCCCAGCGCTTTGACAAAAGCCTCTTTGGCCGCAAACCGCTTGGCCAGAAAGGCGACGGGATGCGCTTTCTGCTGCCACATGACGTGTTCTTCAGGGCCCAGGATACGCAGTGCGAAGCGCGGTCCATGACGCTTTAAGGCCCGCTCAAAACGCTCTATCCGCGCTATATCTGAGCCGATACCGACGATCACGGATCACTGCCCACAGCAGCCATCATGGACATGACCGTGCTGCTCCTCATGTTCATGGTCATGAGCATCCAGCGCCGCCATCAGACCGGCTTCCTGACCCGCGATTATCAACCGTTTCATCTCGGCAACGGCGTCTTTCAGACCAACAAAGAGAGCGCGTGCAATAATCGCGTGGCCGATATTCAACTCATTGATGCCCGGCAATGCGGCGATGGCCTCAGCGTTATGGTAATGCAGCCCGTGGCCGGCATTGACCACCAGCCCAAGTGATACCGCGTGCGTGGCGGCAGCGGTTAACCGCTGGTACTCGGCCGTGGCTGTCTCACTGCCCGGGCGCGCCTCGGCATACGCCCCGGTGTGCAATTCAACGACCGGTGCGCCCGCCCGCTGCGCTGCGTCGATCTGGTCCGCGTCGGGATCGATAAATAACGACACTTCGCAACCGGCTGCCGCCAGTCGCTGGCAGGCACTGGCCACGGCGTCGAAGCCTCCCACCACGTCGAGACCGCCTTCCGTGGTCAATTCTTCGCGCTTCTCGGGGACCAGGCATACATGGGCCGGACGAATGTCCTCGGCCAGCGCCAGCATCTCTTCAGTTACCGCCATCTCCAGGTTCATGCGCGTATTGAGCACCTCGGCCAGCAGCTTCACGTCGCGCAGCTGAATATGGCGGCGGTCTTCGCGCAGGTGCACGGTAATGCCGTCGGCGCCCGCCTCTTCGGCTAACAGCGCGGCCTGAACGGGATCCGGATAGCGGGTGCCGCGTGCCTGACGCAGCGTGGCAATGTGATCGATGTTGACGCCTAACAGTATCCGGGGGGGATGCATAAATGGCCTCCAGTTTTATAAAGGATGATTACCTAACGTTGGCGACGCTGGGCAAGATCGCGCATCAATTCCCGGGAGCGTAATGCAGTGGTCCCCAGATGCGGCGCCAGCGCGGCGCGCATGACGGCCTTCAACGCGTTGGCAAGCGTCGGTTCCTGCCAGTCATGTTGATCAATATAGCGTAGGGTGCGACCGTCCAGCCCTTTGGCGGCCGGGATGAACGCCCGGCTGGCGGCATCGAATCGGTACTGGGCCTGAGGGTCGAGCGCGCCACCGTCAGGGGTGCAGAAGCGTGGCGTGGCGTCCAGGACCTCCAGCAGCGACCATTCGTAACGGCGCAGCGCCAGCGCACGGGCGGCAGGCATCGGCAGCGCCTCCAGCAAGGCGGTGTAAAAGGCAAAGACATTGCCTGCGGGCAGTTCCAGCGGCAGCAGGCGAGTCGCAATCTCGTTGGCATAAAACCCACAAAGCAGGCCCTCGCCCGCCAACAGCGCTGTCGCTCCCCGTGATTCCATCAGGTTCAGCCGCTTGAGCTCACGTTCGCCTCGCCAGGTTACTAGAAGAGGAGTAAAAGGCTGAAGCCGCTGGCGCGATTTTGACGTGGGTCGCTGACCGCCCTGGGCGACCGCTCGGATACGCCCATGGTGGAGTGTCAACAGATCCACCAGCGCACTGGTTTCGCGGTATGGCCTTCGGTGAAGCAGGAAGGCCGGCTCCGCCGACATTGCCATGCTCAATCGAGATCGTAGCCCAGGCTCTTCAGCGCGCGCTCATCGTCTGACCAGCCACGTTTAACCTTCACCCACAGATTCAGCATGACTTTGGTACCCAGCGCACGCTCCATATCCAGGCGCGCCTCACGGCCAATGCTCTTGATGCGCTCGCCATTTTCACCGATCAAAATGACTTTCTGCCCCTGGCGTTCCACCAGAATCAGCGCACTGATGTGGGTCACGCGCTCAGTTTCGCGAAACTCTTCTATTTCCACGGTCATCTGATAGGGCAACTCGTCACCCAACTGGCGCATGACTTTTTCCCGCACCAGCTCAGCCGCCATGAACCGCAGGCTACGATCGGTAATCTGGTCTTCGGGGAAATAGTGAATGCTTTCGGGAAGATGCTTGGCAACCTCTTCCTCGAGGGTATCTACCTGGGTACCATGCTTGGCGGAAATGGGCACAATGGCGGCAAACTCACGGCGCGCTCCCACCTCGGAAAGCCAGGGGAGCAGGTCGCTTTTGTCATTGAGACGGTCCACCTTGTTAACCGCCAGGATGATGGGCGCATCGACGTGTTCAAGGCGCTTAAGCACCGCTTGGTCCTCATCGGTCCAACGAGTGCGGTCAATAATGAACACGACACAGTCAACGTCACGCAGGGCCTGGGTCGCCGCCTGGTTCATGAACCGGTTAATCGCTTTATTGCGATCTTTGGACATGATGTGCATGCCCGGTGTATCGACGTAAATAAACTGGGCGTCGCCTTCCGTCTTGATCCCCATCACCTGGTGGCGTGTGGTCTGCGGCCGCCGGGAGGTAATCGAAATCTTCTGCCCCAGAATACGATTCATCAAAGTGGATTTGCCGACATTGGGGCGGCCGACAATCGCAACGAATCCACAGGACTGGCTCATGCATTGTCTCCAGGACGTTTTTCAAGGTGGGCGAGCGCTTCTTCAGCGGCTTGCTGTTCTGCGTGGCGACGGCTGGGGCCTTTGCCCGTTGTGTGTTCGCTCAGCAGATCAATGTAACATTCCACAGTGAACATCTGGGCGTGAGCCTCCCCCTTGACGCTAACCACTTCGTAGCGGGGTAGCGCCGCCTGGCGAGACTGAAGAAATTCCTGCAGCCGTGTTTTAGGGTCTTTCTGGGTGTCCTGCAGCGATATACCCGCCAGCCGTTCGGCGTACCATGACAGGACACGCTCGCGAACGGCATCCATGCCTGCATCCAGGTAGATGGCACCGATCACCGCTTCTACCGCATCCGCCAGAATCGATTCCCGGCGATGCCCGCCGCTTTTCATTTCGCCTGAGCCTAACCGTAAGCATTCACCAAAAGTCATTTCCCTGGCCAGCTCTGCCAGCGTTTGTCCTTTAACCAGACGCGCCCTCAGGCGCGATAGCTGACCTTCACGGGCCTGCGGAAAACGCTCATAAAGGGCTTCCGCAATCACGAAATTGACGATGGAATCGCCCAGAAACTCCAGGCGTTCATTATTGCGGCCGCCGTAACTGCGGTGGGTCATGGCCAGCTCTATCAGCGTAATATCGCCGAAGGTATGGCCAATACGTCGGCAAAAAGCGGTTAACGAAGTACTCACGGGGCCCCTACGTCATTGACGTCGACTAAAAATAAATGGTTATACATGACGATTGTTTTCATTACTCAATACGGCGCACGTCGGTAAAGCTTGGCAGACCACCATCCCAGTGCATCCAGACAGCAAAGGCGCGCCCGACAATATTGTCTTCAGGCACAAACCCCCAGTAACGGCTGTCGTTGGAGTGGTCGCGGTTGTCGCCCATGGTGAAATAGTGGCCTTCGGGCACCTCCACCTCACGCATCTGCGGCCCGGGATCACGGGGGTTGTTATAGATATAATGCTCCACGTCACCTAAACGCTCTTCAAATAACGGCTGCTGAGTCGCGCTCTCTTCCATCAGCTCCTTGGGCACCGGCTCGCCATTGATGTACAGCTGTTTGCCTTCATAGCGAATCTGGTCACCAGGCAGACCTACCACGCGTTTGATGAAGTTGACCGAGGGCTCTTCAGGGAAGCGAAACACCATGACATCGCCACGTTCAGGATCATCGACTTCAAGGAACCGCGTATTGACGACCGGTAGGCGCAGGCCATAAGCGAACTTGTTGACCAGAATAAAGTCGCCCACCTCAAGGGTCGGACGCATCGACCCGGAAGGGATTTGAAACGGCTCAACGATAAAGCTGCGTACCACCAGCACGACCAGCAATACCGGGAAGAATGAGCGCGAATAATCGACTAGCCATGGCTCTTTAAGCAGCTTTTCCCGGGTGGCCGGGTCCAACCCCTCTTGGGTATTGGCGTCGGCGCGCTCGACACGCTCCCGACGCTTGGGACGCAGCCAAACCACATCAAGCAAATAGATAACGCCAGAAAGCGCAACGGCAAGTACCAGCAGTAATGCAAAATCCATGGGTGGACGTCTTCCTTAGTCGTTAACCTTGAGTACAGCAAGGAAGGCTTCCTGGGGGATCTCCACCCGACCGACCTGCTTCATACGTTTCTTACCAGCTTTCTGTTTTTCCAGCAGTTTTTTCTTACGGCTAACATCACCGCCGTAACATTTTGCCGTCACGTTTTTACGCAGCGCTTTGACAGTGGAGCGCGCCACAACCTGCCCTCCGATAGCGGCCTGAATCGCCACGTCATACATTTGCCGGGGGATCAACTCTTTCATTTTCTCCACCAGCAGTCGACCCCGCGAGTGGGCGTGATCGCGGTGAATAATCACCGCGAGGGCATCTACTTTATCACCGTTAATCAGCACGTCCAGGCGGGCCAGTTGGGCCGCTTCAAAACGCTCAAAATTATATTCAAGCGACGCGTAACCCCGTGAAATAGACTTCAATCGATCAAAAAAGTCCATCACGACTTCAGACATCGGTAATTCGTAGGTCAACTGGATTTGGTTGCCGAGAAACTGCATGTCCAGCTGGGTGCCGCGACGGAGTTCACATTCGGAAATCACATTCCCGACAAACTCCTGGGGTACTAGAATACTTGCTCGCACAACGGGCTCGCGCATTTGCTCAACGTCGGCCATGTCGGGCAGCTTGGAGGGGTTCGATACGTAAAGGAGATCGCCATTTTTCATGGAAAGCTCGTAGACCACCGTGGGAGCGGTCGTCAGCAGGTCCAGATCGTATTCACGTTCCAGGCGCTCTTGAATGATCTCCATGTGGAGCGTGCCAAGAAAACCTACCCGGAAACCAAAGCCCAACGCATCCGAATTTTCAGGTTCGTATTCGAGCGAGGCATCGTTAAGTGCCAGCTTTTCCAACGCATCGCGAAAATCTTCATAATCATCGGAATTGACGGTGAAGATCCCGGCATACACCTGCGGTTTGACCTTTTTAAAGCCTGGCAGCCTGGGCACATCCGGTGTTTTGGTATGCGTAATGGTATCACCCACCGGGGCACCGTGAATGTCTTTAATACCCGCCACGATAAAGCCCACTTCGCCAGCACGCAGAATATCGGTCTGTTTGCGCAGCGGCGTAAAAATACCCACTTCAGTGGTATTCCAATCTCTATTTGTGGAATTGATTCGGATCTTGTCGCCTTTGCGCAGCGTACCGTCAAACAGGCGAACCAACGACACAACCCCAAGGTAGTTATCAAACCACGAGTCGATAATCAACGCTTGCAAGGGGGCGTCAGGGTCGCCTTTGGGGGGCGGTATATCGCGTACCAGACGTTCTAACAGCTCATCGATGCCAATCCCGCTTTTAGCGGACACCTGACAGGCATCGGTCGCATCAATGCCGATGATTTCCTCGACTTCCTGAGCCACCCTGTCAGGGTCGGCCTGGGGCAAGTCGATTTTATTCAGCACCGGCAATACTTCCAGGCCCTGTTCAACGGCGGTGTAGCAGTTGGCAACCGACTGGGCTTCAACCCCCTGAGCGGCATCGACAACCAGCAGCGCGCCCTCGCAGGCGTAAAGCGAGCGGGACACTTCATAAGAAAAGTCGACGTGCCCGGGCGTGTCGATAAAATTGAGCTGGTAGACCTGCCCGTCGGACGCGGTGTAGTCCAGCGTTACCGACTGAGCCTTGATGGTAATGCCACGCTCGCGTTCGATATCCATCGAGTCAAGCACTTGTTCTTTCAATTCGCGCTCGGTTAAACCACCACAGGTTTGAATCAACCGGTCTGATAGGGTGGATTTGCCGTGATCAATGTGCGCGATGATCGAGAAGTTTCTAATGTGCTTGATTTTGCTAACTGTTTCTTGGGTCATTGGCCGTTTTTATCCGGTATATGTACGCAACCATGTACGGTTAACAGTCTTGCTGTGGTATACGCAGTAGAAATTTGACGCCATTGTACCGTTACGACGGTCCCGGTGCTATGTGCAAAAAAAAGAGCAAAAAAAACGACAGCCCGTTAAGTGAAAACGGACTGCCGTTATAGAGAGGTTAATCAGTTACTCAAAGCGCAGCGCCACAAAGAGCGAGCGCCCCTCGCGATAGAGGCGTAGCGGAATCGCTCGATCAGTGGGCAACTCCTCCACGATGCGACGCAGCTCTTCAGGCGACGTTAAGCTGCGATGGTCCAGGCTCACCAGCACATCACCTGCACGCAGCCCTGCACGTGCTGCCACGCTATCGGGCTCTACTTCACGCACGATGACACCGCCTTCCAGGTTAAGTTGCTCACGGGTTTCCTGGTCAATTTCGGCCACCGACACCCCAAGGCGTACCTGACTATCGCTGGACGACGATGGTACAGACGCTTGTTCAACGTTCGGCCAGGTCCCCAGCTCGACTGACTCACTGCGCTCTTCTCCATCACGCATCAACAGCAAGTCCACTTCGTTGCCCGGCGCGACACGCCCGATCAGACGCGGCAGACTGCTCGAACTGTCCACGGTTTCGCCGTTGACTTCAAGGATCACATCACCCGCTTTAAGCCCGCCTTTCGCCGCCGGCCCTTCAGGGTCAAGATCAGCGATTAGCGCGCCTTCGGCTTCTTCCATGCCGAATGACTCGGCCAGGTCACGGGATACGGGCTGTATCATCACCCCTAACCAGCCACGGTTAACGTACCCATCTTCGCGAAGCTGATCGGCCACATCCATCGCGACATTGATCGGGATGGCGAAGGAAACGCCCATGAACCCGCCGCTACGCGTGAAAATCTGTGAATTGATACCAATAACTTCGCCATCGAGATTGAACAGCGGACCACCGGAGTTACCCGGGTTGATCGCCACATCGGTTTGAATGAACGGCACGTAGGCATCCCGCGGAAGCGTGCGATTGATCGCACTGATAATGCCAGCGGTCACCGAATGATCGAATCCGAATGGAGAACCTATCGCCGCCACCCACTCACCGACGCGAAGCTCGTCGGAATCGCCGAGTTCTAGCGTGGGCAAATCACTTGCCTCCACCTTCAAAAGCGCCACATCAGTTTGCGGATCACTGCCAATAAGCTCGGCGTTCAATTCACGACGGTCGTTCAAACGCACCAGAATTTCATCGGCATCCTGCACCACGTGGGCGTTGGTCATCACATAGCCGTCTTCACTGATAATGAAGCCAGAGCCCAGTGATTGGCGTTCTTCTGTTCGCCCACGACCGCTACCTGGAGGTGACGGGAAACGATCACTAAAATTATCGCCGAAGAAGTGGCGAAATATCTCGGGTATCTCCTGCCCGCCAAAATTGTCAAATGAGGGCCCGCCGCGCTGCACCGTGCGACTAGTGGAAATATTGACCACACCGGGGGCAGCGTCTTCAACGAGATCGGTAAAGTCAGGCAGATCCTGGGCGTGGGCGTTTTGCCCCCAAGCGAACAACACGACAAAGCATACCCACAATGTGGAGGAAAACATTAAGCGCTTCATGCAAGAACTCCTACTAAAAACACTATCATGCCAAGTTAATACAGCTCACAGCGAGCCATCCATCACGGTGCGTCGATCAATCGTGGGCGAAATAACTCCGCTCGCTGACCTAACGCATATTTAAGACCCACCATGCCACACATCAAGACACCAAAAAAAAGCCCCGGGGCAAGCCAGGTCGAATCACTCACCACACTCCCCAGGCCGGCGACCACCAATCCGGCCAGAAGCGGAAACCCGTAGACCAACCACGTCAACCGAGTCACTGAGGTTTTTTCTATCGCCACCGTTACCTCGCTGTTCAGTGGCGGAACGGGGTCTCCTTCCCAACATGCTGGTACGTCTATTTCCAACTGCCACGAGCGGGGACGCGAGAGAAGCCCCAGCCCACAACCCTGCCCTTTCGCGCATTGAGTGCAGCCAGACGATGCCGTCGCTTCAACGATAATCCCCTTGTCGTGGTAGCCCACTACCCGCGCCTTGCGCTCAATAAACGTCTTGCTCGGTAATATCGGCATCACTTCCCTCTCCACAAGTCGCCGAGGAGTGATCGCCCAATCGGCACCCACAAAAAATGGACGTTGAAATAGAGAGAAGCTCTTTTCAACGTCTATTTATCACTTTCCATGTTGGCCGCTCGTTTTGTTGATCAGCGTTGGCCCAAGGGCTCTGTCACTCCTGCGGACCGCATCAACGTCGACCCTTGATCGGCTTGATATCCTGCTGCGCCTTGGGTCTGTTGCTCAAGATAAGACTGCAGCATGCGCAGTTGTTCAATGTCGATATTCGTCCCTTGCTGGGCCGAGACAGCCTGCTGGGAACTAGGCCCCACGAAGCCACCTTCACTGACATTCATCAGGCCGCTGCCCGAGGCTTGCGCGTTCATACGAAAAGGGGTCTGCTCGAACATGGGCATTTCGTTTTGCCCAGCGCCCGCTGCCTGGCCACCGGAGACAGCCGGTGTGGCGGCAAGATTGACCGGCTGCACCTGGTTAGAGGCAGGCGTCGTAGTGGTTGCTACCCCTTCATTACCACCCTGCTCGACAGTTCCGGCATTGTTGCCGAAAAACTGAACGCCGGTAATCACCATCAGCGAAACTGCCGCTGCCACGCCGGCACCACGTGCGAAAGACACGCTTCCAGCACTACGGCTTACCATCGAGTCGTCTTCCGACGCGGGTGTGGGTTCACTCTGCAAATGAGCCATTACGCCAGCGGAAAGATCAACACTCACATCCACGTCCCGTTCGCGCCGCATCATGCTGCGTGCCAAATGATAGCGTCGCCACGTATCAGCGGCATCATCATCGTTCGGTAGTGCCTTCAACACTCGGCGCAGTTCAAGCTCATCACTTTCGCTATCCATCAATGCCGAAAGTGATTCCCGTGTGTTTTGACTCATACTTCACACCCTCACACTGTTGAGAAGAAGCGCTGATGCCATCGTAATAGGTTGCTTTTACGCTGATTCACCGGCTGCTTCGCTGTCGCTTCCCATTGGGGAATGTAATGGCTTTGACGATGATGACACCAAACAGTTCACGGTGATCAGTCATTTTTCGCCATTCACGTTTAATCTACCCACATTGACCATTAATCATCGCGACTGTTCCGTGCCGTGGACACCAGGGGGCGAATATGTTCGTCAACGGCCTCGCGAGCACGAAAAATGCGCGAACGCACCGTACCCACCGGACACTGCATCACCTGTGCAATATCTTCATACGCCAGCCCGTCAAGTTCACGCAGCGTAATCGCGGTGCGCAAATCATCCGGCAGCTTTTCGATCGCCTCATAAACGGCGGCTTCCAGCTGGTCACGTGCAATCGACGCTTCGGGAGACTCGGCATCAGCCAGGCGACCGCTTTGGTCGACGATTTCGGCATCGGATATATCCAGATCGCTGCCGGGTGGACGCCGCCCGCGGGATACCAGGTGATTTTTGGCAGTATTGATCGCAATGCGATACATCCAGGTATAAAAGGCACTTTCCGAGCGAAACTTTCCCAGCGCTCGATAGGCCTTGATAAAAGCCTCTTGAGCGACGTCGTGAACTTCGGCATGGTCATGGACATAGCGCCCAATCAGGCCAATAATTTTATGCTGGTATTTCTTTACCAGCAGATCAAATGCACGTGTATCGCCTTTTTGGGCACGTTCTACAAGCTGTTGATCTGTTTCATGAGTGCCCATTCACACGCTCCCCCCACCCGGACGGTGACCGCCGAGCGCAACTCTTCCTTTAAACCCGATACATTGGGTGTTGACAGCAAGCAACATAACGTTCCTTGGGCATTGGTTAATCATTCGAATGACATGAATTGGCACTGTAACGTGATCGCCTTTTGATAGCTAAGTGTTACGCGTTCTGCACGGCGCATCAAGCGTTTACCCCTTGAACAAAACCCAGCGGCTGACTTCAATTTACCTCGCCAAGTTCCGCAACAATTGATTTTTACTGCGCTGACAAGCGATAGTAGGCGCCATTAATCGATCATCACGCACGCACAGGTAGCACAATGTCAGATCAGCAGGTCAACAATCTTAACGTCCTTGCCCAGGACGTACTTACCACCCCGGAAACCCTCAAGCAGGATGTGCCGCTTACCGATGCTGCCGAGCGCACCGTGATAGAGGGTCGTCATACCATCCAGCGCATTCTGGACGGCAGCGACCCGCGCTTGCTGATGGTAGTGGGCCCCTGTTCGATTCACGATGTCGATGCCGCCCTCGATTATGCCAAGCGCCTGCGCAAACTGGCGGATGAGGTCAGCGACAGCCTGTATATCGTGATGCGAGTGTATTTTGAAAAGCCCCGCACCACCGTCGGCTGGAAAGGCCTGATCAACGACCCGCACATCAACGACTCGTTCGAAATCGACGAAGGCCTGCATATCGCCCGCAAGCTGCTGGTCGACCTTGCCGAGATCGGCTTGCCGCTGGCCACCGAAGCCCTGGACCCGATCTCCCCCCAGTATTTGCAGGACTGCATCAGTTGGTCCGCTATCGGCGCGCGTACCACCGAGTCGCAAACCCACCGCGAGATGGCCTCTGGCCTGTCTTCACCGGTCGGCTTCAAGAACGGTACCGACGGCAGCCTGGACGTGGCGATCAATGCGCTGCAATCCGTCGCCAGCCCGCACAACTTTCTGGGCATCAACCAGTCGGGACAAGTCGCCATCATCCGTACCCGCGGGAACGGCTATGGTCACGTGGTACTGCGCGGCGGCAACGGCAAGCCCAACTACGATAGCGTGAGCGTGGCCCTGGCCGAGAAAGAGCTGAAAAAAGCCAACCTTTCCGCCAATATCATGATCGACTGCTCCCACGCCAACTCGAACAAGGACGCGGCACTTCAGCCCCTGGTCCTTGAAAACGTGACCAACCAGATATTGGATGGCAATACGTCCATCATCGGCCTGATGGTGGAATCCAATATTGGCTGGGGCAATCAGAAAGTCCCTGCCGATCTAAAAGACCTGCAATACGGCGTTTCGATTACCGATGCCTGCATCGATTGGCAAACCACCGTCGATGCCTTTACCCAGATGAACGCCAAACTGGCACCGGTTCTGGCCAAGCGCCGCCCGTCGTAACCCTGCCTGTCGCCCACCGCGTTGAACGCGGTGGGCGTCATGTCATGAGGCGATTTCACGCCTGAAAGGTGGCAGCGCATCCAGTAGCGCCTGACCGTAGCGTCGCGTGATGACGCGTTTATCCAACAACGTGATCGTGCCTTTGTCGCTTTCCTTGCGGATCAGTCGGCCGCAGGCCTGCACCAGCTTGATCGATGCATCCGGCACGCTGATGCGCATGAACGGGTTGCCGCCCTGGCTTTCGATCCACTCGGCAAGCGTCGCCCCCACGGGATCATCCGGCACCGCAAAGGGTAACCGTGTGATGACCACATGGGTCAGGTAATCACCCGGTAGATCGATGCCCTCGGCAAAACTGGCCAGTCCGAAAATAATACTGCCCTTACCGCTGTCCACCGCCGCGCGATGACGCTCAATCAGCTCCCGCTTGGGCAATGCATCCTGGGCCAGCACGCGCTCCCTGACGGGCTCACCCAGCGCCTTCTCGACCCCGCGCAGCTGCGCCCTTGATGAAAACAGCACCAGCGCCGCTTCGCGATCCGCCAGTTGGGTCACAAAGTCGACGATCGCCTTTTCGTGGGCGTCACGGTCACTCGGGTCCGTCGCTTCCTTGGGCACGCTCAGCACGGCATTGGCGTAATCAAACGGGCTGGGCAGCGCCTGATAGCGGTAGCGATTGGCAAGCCCTGCCCGCTCCTGAAGCCGCTCGAAGCGACCCAGCGCCGTCAGTGTTGCCGAGGTGACCACGGCGCCATGGCAGCGCCCCCAAAGGTGCTTGGCCAATGTGTGCGCGGCGGATACCGGGCTTGCCGAAAACTCGATTTCCGGCTCGCCAGCCACCCGGCTCAGGGTGATCCAGCGCGCGCTGGGCGGCGCATTGGCCGCGTCACGGTCGCTGAACGCTTGCCACAGTGAGTGGGCATCCAGCGACCGTCCGTGAAGCAGCGCCACCAGCGGCAGCCAGGTTTCCGCCTGCTCGCGGTCCAAGCCGGTCTGCTTGTCTGGATCGAGGCTTTCACGCAGCACATCGCTGATGCTCTCAAGACTGCGCGACAAGGTGGCAAACAAGGTTAACAACTGCTCGGCCTGTTCGCGCAGCGCATCAGGAATCTGCCCCTTTTCAAACCGCGACTGATGGGTGGTTTCTTCATCGGCCAGGCCATTGGCGCGACCCGCCAATTGATGTCCCATACTGAACACATCGCC
The DNA here is from genome assembly GCF_015767635.1 of Halomonas sp. A40-4. Lineage (GTDB taxonomy): Bacteria > Pseudomonadota > Gammaproteobacteria > Pseudomonadales > Halomonadaceae > Vreelandella > Vreelandella janggokensis. The sequence goes on from NZ_CP065230.1 coordinate 2,267,290, forward strand.
CAACGCGGGTTCCAGGGTATGAATAAGCTCGGGCAAACCGGCAAGCAATCGGGCGATGGTTGGCTGGACAGCCAGCCCCTGGTTCAAGTCCGTCAAGCTGCTCTTGAGGGTTTTCAACCAGCGCAGGCAACCATTGATGGCAAAGCGGTGGGCAAAATGCGACAGCGCCTTGTCGGGCAGGTGATGGCCTTCATCGAATACGAAGATACAGTCGGCGGGGTCCGGCAGGATGGCACCGCCGCCCAGCGCCAGATCCGCCAGCACCAGGTCGTGGTTGGCCACGATGACATCGGCGTTTTCCAGTTCCCGGCGGGAGCGGAAAAACGCACAGGCACCAAAATGGCCGCAGCGGCGTCCGGTACACTGGCGGTGATCGACGGTCAGTCGACGCCAGTGGGCATCGTCGATCGCATGGGGCCAGTTATCCCGATCGCCCTCCCATTCACCCTGCCCGTAGGCCTCGGCCATATCGCTGGCAATCACGCCAAGGTCACTGCTCTGCGACTGCTGTGACTGCTCGAACAGCGAAAGCGTGGGATTTGGCTCCGCACCTTCCAGCGCCTGGTCCAGCCGCGCAACGCAGACATAGCGCCCACGCCCCTTGGCCAACGCATAGCGAAACGCCAAACCACTGTGATTCGCCAGGGATGGCAGGTCGTGATTGAGCACCTGTTCCTGGAGCGCCACAGTGGCGGTCGAAATGATCAACCGCTTGCCGCGAGCCTTGGCGATGGGCAGCGCGGCTACCAGGTAGGCCAGGGTTTTGCCCGTACCAGTCCCCGCCTCCAGCACACAAACGTGGTTGTCGCTGGTGCGCTTGCCCTCGTCGTCACACTCGATGCCCCCCAGCGTGCGGGCGATTTCAGCGATCATCAGCCGCTGCCCGTAGCGCGGGGTCAACCCGAGGTTTTCCACCACGCGACGGTAGGCGTCCTGAATCTCGCTTTTAAGGGCAGTATCGAGCATGCGGCTTAAAGCATACCTTCCGGCGGATGTTCGCAGGGCAGCTTGTCGTTGATATAGCGCTCGATCTCAGGCAGAGAAAAAGCATCCTCTTCGCCGACAAAGCTGATGGAGACGCCTTTTGCGCCTGCCCGGCCGGTCCGCCCGATACGGTGAACGTAATCTTCCGGGTCTTCCGGCAGCGTGTAGTTGATCACGTGACTGACGTCTTCGATATGAATGCCACGCCCTGCCACATCGGTGGCCACCAGCACCTGGATCTCGCCTTCGCGGAAGCTTTCCAGGGTCTTGATACGCTGGTTCTGCGGCACATCGCCTGACAGCATGGCGGCACTGATACCGGCTTTCTTGAGCAGACTGTCGAGCTGGCGTACCAGGTCACGGCGATTGCCGAACACCATCACCCGCTCGAAGCTTTCCTGCTCCAGCAGCTTGACCAACAAACGCTGCTTGTCATCGTCAGAGACCATGTAGACCCGCTGGTCGATATCGGCCTGATTCTCGACGGTCACTTCGATCTCGACGTGGGCAGGGTTCAGCGTCCATTGGCTGGCCAGGTTGAGAATATCGTCGGTGAAGGTGGCCGAGAACAGAAAGGTCTGGCGCTCTTCTTTCTTGGGCGTGTAGCGGATGATTCGCTTCACATCGGGAATAAAGCCCATCGATAGCATGCGATCGGCCTCATCCAGCACCAGCACTTCCACCTCGGAAAGGTCGATATCGCGCTTCTCGTGAAAATCGAGCAGGCGGCCGGGTGTGGCGACAAGCAGGTCGATCTTTTTACCCAGGCTATCGCGCTGCTTTTGATAATCCATCCCGCCCACGACGCTTGCCACGTTCAGCTTGGTAAAGCGGGCAAGGGCCTTGGCGTCCTTCTCGATCTGCAATGCCAGCTCACGGGTGGGCGCGATAATCAGCGCACGCGGCGCGCCGGGCTTCTGCCCATCCGGGGTTGGCTCTTCGAGAAAATAAGCCAGCGCCGAGATCAGGAAGGCAGCGGTTTTTCCGGTACCGGTCTGTGCCTTGCCGACAATATCGCCGCCCAGCAGCGTATGACGCAGTGCCTCGGCCTGAATGGGCGTGCAGTACTCAAACCCTTGAGCATGAATCGCGCGCATTAACGGCAGCGGCAGATCGAAGTCATGAAAGCGCCATTTGCCGGCCACGGCAGGCACCTGAAACTGGCGAAGATCCCAATTCGACTGACGACGACGCGGCTTCCGACGACGACGTTTAGGCTTACGGTTCTGGGCCGATGCTGTGGTCTGTTCCGACTCGCTCATAGGCTATCTATCTGTCCATTGCTGTGGATATTAGGCATCTTGACGCGCGCATTGTAACAGGGCTTGGCGATAAGAGCGCGCCCTGCTGTCGAAGGAGGTGACTAGACTGCTAGAATAGGCCCATTAACGAACCAAGGAGCGCGATATGACGCGTAAGAAAAAGACCCGTTCGCTGGCGGATAAAGTAACCATCAAAACCGGTCGGCGTAAAGATTATAAAAAGTGGCGTCATGATAACCCTGATCAGGTGACATCATCACGCCGTTTTGTGGCAAAAAAACAGCAGCAACGCAAACTTCAGGCCGTGCGCAAGCTGGCGCGCCAACAGAGCGGGCAGGATATCGCCATTCACCCCGACAAGGATACGGATAACCCGCCGGGAGATCGTTCGTGATGCGCCTTGTTTCTTTCAATATCAACGGCATTCGCGCGCGACTTCATCAACTGCAGGCATTGATCGAGTCGCAAAAGCCTGATGTGATCGGCCTTCAAGAAACCAAGGTGCAGGATAGCGAGTTCCCCCTCGCCGATGTGGAGGCCATGGGCTATCACGTTTACTACTACGGCCAAAAAGGCCACTACGGCGTTGCGCTGCTGTGCCGTCACAAGCCTGAGGCGGTCTTTTACGGCTTCCCCGACGATGACGAAGACGCCCAGCGCCGCATGATCGGCGTCAAACTCCTCGCCGACGATGGTCAGCCCGTCACCGTGTGGAACGGCTATTTCCCCCAGGGGGAAAATATCAACCACCCCACCAAGTTCCCGTACAAGACCCGCTTTTACCAGCAGCTGGCGCGCCTGCTTGACGAGCAGCACCAACCCGACGAGCGCGTTGCGGTAATGGGGGACTTTAACATTTCACCCGAGGACCAGGATATCGGCATCGGCGAAGCCAACCGCAAACGCTGGCTCCGCGAAGGCAAAACCAGCTTCCAGCCCATCGAACGTGAATGGCTGGAAGGTATCAAGGCGTGGGGATTGAGCGACAGCTACCGGCTTTGCCACCCCACCGATGCCGAGTGGTTCAGCTGGTTCGATTATCGCTCAAAAGGCTTTGATCGCGAACCCAAACGCGGGCTGCGCATCGACTATATTCTGGTTACCCAGCCGCTGGCCGAGTGTATCAGCGCCGCGGGAATCGACTATGTACTGCGCGGTATGCAGCGGCCCTCTGATCACGCCCCCACCTGGAGCGACTTCTCGCTCAGCCTGACGTCGGCGGAATAACCCACGCGGTCTGCTTTATAGTGAATGGCGCGGTGACTGCTCGAGCGTCGCCAGCCATTCAGCCGCCTGGTCATCGCCCAGCGACTGGGCACGGGACAGCGCCTTCTCGGCACGCTCATCCTGCCCCCAGGCAAAAGCGAGCTGTCCATATTGTCGCCAGTCGCTGCCTTCTTTGCTGAGGGTCGCTAATGCCCGCCAGGCATCAAGGGCCCGACTCTTGTCGCGGGCCTGATGCCAGGCGTTCGCCAACAGGCGCAGCGTGGTTTCATCCCGCACGATGTCGCCCGCTTCAAGCCATCGTTCAAGATACTCGGCGGCTCTGGCGGGCGTCCCCCCCGCCATGTGCAGGTTTATCAATTGCCAGCGGTCCTCGTCCTCATCCAACCTTCCCAGTCGCCAGGCGGTGTCCCACAACGCCGCGGCGATACCCGGCTGACCGGCCCGCTGAGCAAGACCGGCGGCTTGGCGCCAGTGAGTCGCATCACTGCCTTCATCAAGCCCGCCCAGCAAGACGTCAAGCGCCTGATCGGTTTGCTGGGTGCGCTGGTAGATCACCAGCGCCAATCTGCGTTGGGTAGCATCAGGCTCAGCGGTTTGGCTCAGGCTACGTTCAAGCCAATCCGCCGCTTCCTGCCAACGCTGATCGTCGGCGAGCCAGCGGGTCAGCTTCCAGGTGTCAGCGGCAGGGGCTGCGGTGCCCTGGGACTCGAGCCACTCGGCAAGCAAGTTGCTGGCCTGCGTCGTCTGCCCCGCCGTGCGGCGCAACGATGCCTCTTCGCGCAGCCAGCGGGCCGCCTGGGCTTGCTCACCTTCGGCCAGTTCGCGCGCTTGCGCCAAGCGATTTGCGGCATCACCCGGCTGGCCCTGGCGCGCCAGGGCGTTAGCGGCCAGCTGCTGATACAGCGCGCTGGCCCAGCGGTCAGCCGCATTCCCCGTTTGCAGACGGGTGGCTTGCTGGGTGGCCTGGGTGACCACGCTTGCGTATTGCGCGTCGCGTAATTGCGTCTGCAAGCGGTTCAGGTCGTCAATGATATCGCCGGGAAGCGCCGGGCTGGCGTGGGCAAGCGATGCCCACAAACCGATTAAACAGATGCACCCCCATACACGCATGGTCATACCTCAATAAAGTCGTTAACGCAGTTGAAACTCGATCCGCTGGGTCGCGTTGCGCAACCGATCACTAGGCTCGAACTGCCACTGCGCAATCGCGTCGCGGGCCGCATCGTCAAATACCCGACGTGGCTGGGCATCCGTAATGCGAATCGAAGAACCATCAACGCTGCCGTCACGACGTATGGTAAACGATACCTCAACAAAGCCCTCCATGCCGCGACGCTGGGCGCGAGCAGGGTACGTCGGATTGACCCGACTGGTCGGCGCGGCCTGACCGACATTGACCGGTTCATCCGACACTTCCTGCGGCGCTTCTGGCGCTGCCTCGCGCTCGGCGTCGGAAGGCTCGGCTTCACTTGGCTGCGCAACGGGGTCGGGCTGCGGCGTTGGTTCAGGCGCCGGCTCCGGTTCTGGCTGCGGCTCGGGTTCCGGCTCGGGCGTCGCCTCGGTCAATTCCGGCAACTCACTTTCCATCTCCACCGGCTCTTCGGGCGGCTCGGGCAGGTCAATCTCCGGCAAGGCAATGGTGCTGTCGGCCACCGGGGGCGGCTCGGGTGTCGGCATCGGCTGTGGCGGAGGCGTGGGTGCCTGTTCAGCCTGCGGGGGTGGTGCCTCTTCTTGCGGGGCTACTTCGGGGGCTTCCACCATGTTCATCGAGACCGTCTGCTCTGGTGGTTCCACCTGGTCGTCCGGCGGCGCGACCAGCAGCGCCAGCAGCCAAAACAGCCCAATCGCCAATATCCCACCACTCACCATGGATAATGCCTGGCGTATCATTGGCCGCTCCGGCTGGCCGCCACCGCCACCTGATCCACGCCGGCCTGGTCAAGACGGTCCATCACTTCAATCAGCAGCCCGGTGGTCGACTCGCGATCCGCCTGGATGACCACCGAGCCATCCTCGCTGAGCATGCCGGCGACTTCTTCGCCCACCCGGTGGGCGTCGATCGCGCGGCCATCCACCCATACCGCCCCTTCGGGCGAGAGCGCGACCAATACCTGGGCATCGGGCCTGGGACTGGCGTCACTCGACTCCGGGCGGTTGATCTCAATCCCGCTTTCCTTGATAAAGCTGGTGGTCACGATAAAGAAAATCAGCATGATGAACACCACGTCCAGCATCGGCGTGAGGTTCACCTCGGTATTGTCGTCAGCGCTTCCCATCGAACGTCGTCTACGCATCATTTTCCTCCACTGCTCGCGCCATCCGGTCGTGCAACCGCTGATCCTCGCGTCGAATAATGTGTTCCAGACGACTGATAAACAAAAGCCCGACCACGGCGATCGCCATGCCGGTCAGCGTCGGCAGCGTTGCCCGTGCCACGCCATCGGCCATTGCCCGGGCCTGATGGGTATCACTCAGCGACAGACTGTCGAAGACGCCGATCATGCCGGTCACGGTACCCAGCAGGCCAAACAGCGGGCATAACGCCACCAGCAGCTTTAGCCAGGGCAGCGGACGGCGCAAACGGACCACGAGGTCCGCCGTCCAGACGTTGCGCAGCGTGCGCGCGCTCCAGCTGTGATGGTCATCTCGCCTGGCCCAGCGATTGACAAGCTGGCGGCGTGCTCGCCGCCAGGTCATGCGATAGAACCAGAAGCGTTCAATGGCCATGCCAAATACCAGCAGCGCCACCACGGCCAGCACGACCAGCACCACGCCGCCCGCATTCATCAGCCGCTCGACGGGCTCAAGCCAAAGGGGAACGGTCAACATATCAGCTCACCGACACGTCTTGGGAAGGCTGCTGGGCTTCCAGGTGGTCGGCCAGCGCGGCACTTGCCTGCCCTTCAATAACATGAGTGAGGTGGCGACTGCGGCTTGACAGCGCCGTCTGCGCAAACAGCAGCGGTACGGCGGTAATCAGGCCAAGAACGGTCGTCACCAGCGCCTGGCTGATACCACCCGCCATGAGCTGCGGGTCGCCGGTGCCAAACACCGTGATCGCCTGGAAGGTCACGATCATGCCGGTGACCGTCCCCAACAGCCCCAGCAGGGGCGCGATGGCCGCCAGCAGTTTGACAATCGGCTGCCCGCGTTCCAGACGAGGCAGCTCGGCGAGCACCGCCTCATCCAGGCGTGCTTCCAATGCTTCCGGCGTCTGATGCTTGTCCATGCCTTCAAAGCGCAGCAGGACGCGCCCAAGGGGATTATGACCCTTGAGCTGGTCGGGGCTTTTCAGCTGACGATTCACTCGCTGACTGGTAACCAGCAGATAAAGGTATTGCAGCAAGGCAACCAACAAGCCAATGCCCCCCAGAGCAACGACCACATAGCCGACGTATCCGCCCTGATGGAAACGCTCCATCAGGGTGGGACGCTGCGCCAGGGCATCGATCACGCTACCTCGGGTTGGGTCCATCGCCATCACGCGCGTCTCGCCCTGATGATAAGCAGCCAGATAATCGGCTATTTCCGCTGGTGTCCGGGGCAGCACCGTCAAATGCCCTTCCTCGTCCTGGCGCAGTAAATCGGTGTTGGTAAATGCGGCGAAATCCCCCAGCCGCACGACGTTCTGAAGAGAAATTTCGCCACTGGCATCGGCCACGGGGCGTTCAAGCCGCTCTGCATTGCCGGTGTTCCGCGTCAGCATCGCCAGCCTGTCGACCACGTCTTCCAGCACTTCCCGCTCGAGCACGTTGACGTCACTCAGCCTTGGCGGCAACACGTCTTCATTCAAGGTCAGCCAGCTATCTTCACCCAGTGCGTTACGCACCTCGTTACTATGCTGGTTGAGGGCATCCAGCAGATTGCTTAGCGCTTCGCCCTGCTCTGACTGACGCGCCGCCAGGCGCTCCGCCTCGACCGACTGCGCGGCATCCTGTGCCTGCAGGGCATCGTGACGCGCCTGGGCGGTTTGCTGGCGATCCCGCGCCTGCTCCAGTGCCTCTTCAAGCGCCGCCTGGTCGTCCAGCAGCTTGATCAAGCGCTGCTGGTCACGAATTTCAGCGGCCTCGCGGGCCTCACGCAGCGAGGTTGTCTCCTGCGACTGCGCGTTCGCCAACGGGCTCAAGCTTGTCAGCCCCATCAGCAGCGCTACCATCACATAACGATGGCACTTCTTGAGATCGCGTATCATGGCTGCTCTCCCTGATCGGCCGAGACGGTGATGGAGAGCGGCAGCGTCAGGATATCCGGCGCCCGCTGGTCTTCCGCTATCCGCAGCCCGTCACGCACCGCCTGAAGGTGTTCGGCACTCAACGACTGCCACTCGCCGTCCTCGGCATTCCATACGCCGCCCTCGCGGCCATCGGGTGTCAGGTAGTAAAAACCGATACGCCCGATGCGCAGGAAGTCCACTTCCAGTTGCTGATCATCGTCTAAGCGCAAACGCCCACGCCAGGTATCCATTTCACGGCCGTAATCCAGCTCCGTGCGCCAGATATCGAGCATGCTTTCAATCTGCTCGGCGGGCTCCGCACCCTCGTCGTTTTTCAAGGTTTCGATGCGGGCCAGCCGCTGCTCTTTAAGAAACGGCAGATCGCGTTCGATCCACTGGGTGAGCTGGGCTTGCATGTTCTGCTCAATGTCCGGCAGCGCGGCGCGCGTATCGGCCAGGGTATCCAACGCGGAAGCCAGGCGGGCCTGCCGCTCGGCTTCCTCGGCCAAGCGGCCCGCTAACGAGGCGTTCTGGGATTCAAGCTGGCGAGTATCGCGCTCTAGCTCGCGCAGCTCTTGCAGCGCGGCCCGGGTCTGTTCATCGGCGCTATCTATCTGCTGTTGAAGCTCGGCTTGAAGCTGCTGGGCATCAATACCTTGACTGGCCTGCTCGAGCGTCTCGTCACTTGCCATTAGCGAACTGCTGGCCAGCATGCACGCTAGCCAGCAGCCCTGCATGGCAAAGAAAGGCTTATTCAGCACATCGACTCTCCGTCACTGATCACTGGCAGTCACCCTGCCGCTATAGAGAACACATCAAATATAAGAACGAGTTGCGTTTCATATCGAGTGCCCATAGCCTACCCACTTATAAAATAAATGACAATATTTATCATTAGCGTTCAGCTAACTTTAGCCTGCTACAAAACAAAAAAGGGAGCCGCTGGGGCTCCCGATCTTTATTAGGCTGTGTGCTCAATGATTGCCTAAAAAGCCCAATCATCGTCTTCGGTGGCGACGGCCTTGCCGATTACATAGGACGACCCTGAGCCGGAGAAGAAGTCGTGGTTCTCATCGGCATTGGGTGATAGCGCCGCCATGATCGTGGGGTCCACATCCGTTTCGCTGCTGGGAAAAAGCGGCTCGAAGCCGAGGTTCATCAGCGCCTTGTTGGCATTGTAGTGAAGGAACTTCTTGACGTCTTCGGTCAGCCCTACCTCGTCGTACAGCGACTCGGTGTAGCGGACTTCGTTGTCGTACAGCTCAAGCAGCAGCTCGTACGCGTAGTCCTTGACTTCCTGCTGGCGCTCCGGCGTTGCCTCGGCCAAATCCTGCTGGAACTTGTACCCGATGTAATAGCCGTGCACCGCTTCGTCGCGGATGATCAGGCGGATCAGGTCCGCCGTGTTGGTCAATTTGGCGTGGCTCGACCAGTACATCGGCAGGTAGAAGCCGGAGTAGAACAGGAACGACTCCAGGAAAACACTGGCCACCTTGCGCATCAGCGGATCGTCTGAGCGATAGCGGCCGAGAATCAGCTCCGACTTGGCCTGCAGCGTCGGATTTTCTTCACTCCAGCGAAAGGCATCGTCGACATCCCGGGTGGTGCACAGCGTCGAGAAAATCGAGCTGTAGGAGCGCGCATGAACCGATTCCATAAAGGCGATATTGGTGTAGACCGCCTCTTCGTGGGGCGTGCGCGCGTCTTCCATGAGTACCGGTGCGCCGACACTGCTCTGGATGGTATCCAGCAGCGTCAAGCCGGTGAACACGCGAATGGTCAGCTGTTTCTCTTTATCCGTCAGCGTATTCCACGACTGGATATCGTTGGACAGCGGGACTTTTTCCGGCAGCCAGAAGTTGCTGGTCAAACGGTTCCACACTTCGAGATCTTTATCGTCTTGCAGACGGTTCCAGTTAATCGCATCGACCCGCGATAAACGTTGCATCATGTTCATATCGTCAGTCTCTTGAAAGTCGTCGGACGCTTAAAGCGTGCAGGATACGCAGCCTTCAACCTCTGTACCTTCCAGCGCACTCTGGCGCAGGCGGATGTAATAGAGGGTTTTAATCCCTTTGCGCCAAGCGTAAATCTGCGCCTTGTTGATATCACGCGTGGTGGCGGTATCCGGGAAGAACAGGGTCAGCGACAGGCCCTGGTCGACGTGCTTGGACGCCTCGGCGTAGGTGTCGATAATCTTTTCAGGGCCGATTTCGTAGGCGTCCTGGAAGTAATCAAAATTGGCTTCATTGAGGAACGGCGCCGGGTAGTAAACCCGCCCCAGCTTGCCTTCCTTGCGGATCTCGATCTTGGCCGCGACCGGGTGAATGCTCGACGTCGAGTGATTAATGTAGGAAATCGAGCCCGTGGGCGGAACGGCCTGCAGGTTGCGGTTATACAGCCCGTGCGCCATGACGCTGGCTTTCAGCTCTTGCCAGTCCTGCTGGGTCGGCAAGGCGATACCGCTGCGCTCGAAAAGCCCACGCACTTTTTCGGTCCGCGGCTCCCAGGCGTGTTCGGTGTACTGATCGAAGAACTCACCCGACGCGTAGGTAGAGTCGGCAAAACCGGCGAAGGTATCGCCGTGCTCGATTGCCAGACGATTTGACGCCCGCAGCGCGTGAAAGGCGATGCAGTAGAAATACAGATTGGTAAAGTCCAGGCCTTCATCCGAGCCGTAATAGATATGCTCGCGTGCCAGGAAGCCATGCAGGTTCATCTGCCCAAGACCGATCGCCCGGGACTTGGCATTACCTTCCGCGATGGAGGGAACGCTGCTCAGGTTGCTCATTTCCGACACGGCCGTCAGACCCCGAATGGCCACCTCGACGCTGGTGCCGATATCGCCCGAGTCCATCACCTTGGCGATGTTCATCGACCCCAGGTTGCAGGAGATATCCTGGCCGATATGCCGATAGCCGAGATCTTCGTCATAATCCGTCGGCGTGTTCACCTGAAGGATTTCCGAGCACAGGTTGCTCATGTTGATCCGGCCCGCGATGGGGTTGGCGCGGTTCACCGTATCTTCGAACATGATGTAGGGATAACCGGACTCGAACTGCAGTTCGGCCAGGGTCTGGAAGAAGGCGCGCGCGTTGATCTTCTGCTTGCGGATACGCGCGTCCGCCACCATTTCGTGATACTTCTCGGTCACGCTGATATCACCGAAGGGCACGCCGTAGACCCGCTCTACGTCATAGGGCGAGAACAGGTACATATCTTCGTTGCGCTTGGCGAGTTCGAAGGTGATATCGGGAATCGTCACCCCTAGCGAGAGCGTTTTAATGCGGATTTTTTCATCGGCATTTTCACGCTTGGTATCCAGGAAGCGCAGGATATCGGGATGGTGAGCGTTCAGGTACACAGCACCGGCCCCCTGACGCGCGCCGAGCTGGTTGGCGTAGGAAAACGCATCCTCGAGCAGCTTCATGATCGGGATAATCCCCGACGACTGGTTTTCAATGCGCTTGATGGGGGCGCCTGACTCACGAATATTGCTGAGCAGGAAGGCAACGCCGCCGCCCCGCTTGGAAAGCTGCAGCGCCGAATTGATCGAGCGGCCGATCGACTCCATGTTGTCTTCGATGCGCAGCAAAAAGCACGACACCAGTTCACCGCGCTGCTGCTTACCGCAGTTCAGGAAGGTGGGGGTCGCCGGCTGGAAACGGCCGCTGATAATTTCATCGACCAGCGACTTGGCCAGGGTTTCATCCCCACGCGCCAGGGCAAGCGCGACCATGCAAACGCGGTCTTCGTAGCGTTCAAGGTAACGCTTGCCATCAAAGGTCTTCAGCGTATAGCTGGTGTAATACTTGAAGGCGCCAAGGAAGCTTGGAAAACGAAACTTGTAGGCATACGCCTGCTCGAACAGCGCTTTGACGAAAGAAAAGTCATACTGCGCCAGCGTGTCCGCTTCGTAGTACTGCTCCTCGACCAGGTAATCGAGCTTCTCTTCGAGGGAGTGGAAAAACACGGTGTTCTGATTGACGTGCTGCAGGAAGTACTGACGTGCGGCTTCGCGGTCTTTATCCAACTGCAGCTCACCGTTGGCACCATAAAGATTCAGCATGGCGTTCAGCGCATGGTAATCCATGGTGCGACCGTCGCTTGCCGCCGCAGGCCTTTGCGTTTCAGTGACGTTTTTTGAGGCTAGGGTTGTCGTTTCCAAAACTCTTCTACTCCTTCACGGACCTTGGCGACGTCTTCGTCGGTGCCAAACAGTTCGAATCGATAAAGCAACGGTACCTGGCATTTTTCCGCAATGATGCGGCCCGCCAAGCCATACGCGTCGCCAAAGTTGGTGTTACCCGCGGCAATCACCCCGCGTATCAGGTGGCGATTGTGCTCGTCATTCAGGAACCGGATCACTTGACCCGGCACCGCGCCCTTCGCCTGGCCGCCACCATAGGTGGGCGTTACCAAAATGTAAGGCTGATCCACCTGGGGTACCGGCGCTTCCCGATTAAGCGGCAAGCGCTGTGCAACCAAACCTGTTTTTTCAATGAAACGGTGGGTATTACCTGATTTGGTGGAAAAGTACACCAGATTGCCGACCATGGAGGGCGTGCGTCCATCTGTCAGCATGGGTAACTTACGCCAGGGCTTGGATGCGGTCTGGACGGAAGCCTGACCAATGGTCTTCACCGGCAACGACGACCGGCAACTGACGATAGCCCAGCGCTTCAACTTCTTCCTGGGCACCCGATTCGGCGGTGATGTCGATCACGGTATAAGGAAGTCCCTGCTTGTCCAGCGCGCGATAGGTAGCGGTGCACTGAACACAGGCTGGCTTGCTATAAATTTGAATTTCCATGGTCATTTCCCTTTTCATAGCGGCATTTTTCGGGTAGGGCATATCTTGTGCCCGCCCCCTATAGAAGCTACAACGCATACTATATATAGACCATCAGAAAATCAATTCAAGCATATGTGGTATTTTTCATCCACAGGATATTGACAGCTATTGCCCATTACTATTCACGACAGCAAAAAAAACCGCCTCCGATTAAGGAGGCGGTTTTTAAGCAGACACCATCAGATGGCGTCATACGTAGCGCGGCTAGGTGTTAGGCGGTGGCCGCTTGGTAGCGACGTTCGACGTCTTCCCAGTTCACTACGTTAAAGAAAGCGGCGACATAGTCAGGGCGCTTGTTCTGGTACTTGAGGTAGTACGCATGCTCCCAGACATCCAGGCCTAACACCGGCGTATTGCCGTGCATCAGCGGGCTGTCCTGGTTCAGTGTGTTTTCAACGACCAGTTTTTTCTCGGGCGTGACGGATAGCCAGGCCCAGCCACTACCGAAACGACCAAGCGCTGCTTTTTTGAACGCTTCCTGGAAAGCCTCAAAACCGCCTAACTCGGCATCGATAGCCTTGGCCACGCCGCCTTGTGGCTGACCGCCGCCATTGGGTGACATCATTTGCCAGAACATGGAGTGGTTGGCGTGACCACCGCCGTTATTGATGACGGGCTGACGCTTGTCTTCCGGAACACGGTCCAGGTTGGACACAAGCTCTTCCACCGGCACGTCCTCAAGCCCGGTGCCTTCCAGCGCAGCATTCAGGTTGGTGACATAGGTGTTGTGGTGACGAGAATGGTGGATCTCCATGGTCATCGCATCAATGTGCGGTTCTAGCGCATCGTACGCGTAGGGTAACTCTGGAAGTGTATGTGCCATATTGATCATCTCCTTTCAGTGGCTTTCTTTGCGTTCAGCAATATCCGGTTTCAATAACTAGGTATGGTCACCTCATTGCTTTTTCAACCGCAAGGGGCTGATTTCGCTTTTGCCCCAGCATTTTAGTCAACTAATGACAGTTTATCTAACCCAGCTCATATAAAAAAGCCGACTTCACATGAAGTCGGCTTTTAATTCCGAGATTTCAGATGGTTACAGCTTACCTTCCAGCTCTGGGAGGATCTCGAACAGATCGCCCACCAGGCCATAATCGGCAACCTGGAAGATCGGCGCTTCGTCGTCCTTGTTGATCGCGACAATCACCTTGGAGTCTTTCATGCCCGCCAGGTGCTGGATGGCACCGGAAATCCCTACCGCGATATACAGCTCCGGGGCAACGATTTTACCGGTCTGACCGACCTGCATGTCGTTGGGAACAAAGCCGGCATCAACCGCGGCGCGGGAGGCACCAATCGCCGCCCCAAGCTTGTCGGCAATGCCGTCGAGCAGCTTGAAGTTCTCACCGTTGCCCATGCCGCGGCCGCCGGAAATCACCACCTTGGCGCCGCCAAGCTCCGGGCGGTCCGACTCGGCAAGCTCCTGCTTGACGAAACTGGACTGGGCATTGTCGACCACGGTATCAACGGCTTCGATGGTGGCGCTGCCGCCATCACCCACGGCATCAAAGCCGGTGGTACGCACGGTGATGACTTTCAGCGCGTCGTCGCTCTTGACCGTCGCAATGGCGTTGCCGGCGTAAATCGGGCGCTTGAAGGTATCAGCGCTATCCACGGCAAGCACATCGGAAAGCTGGCTGACATCTTTCAAGGCCGCCAGACGCGGCAGTACGTTCTTGCCAGTGGTAGAGGCGCTGGCCAGCACGTGGGTGTAGCCATCGGCCAGTTCGACCAGCAGCGCGCCCATGGGCTCAGCAAGCTGGTGGGCATAAACGGCGTTATCCGCAACGCGTACTTTACTCACACCGTCAAGCTTGGCCGCCGCCTCGGCCGCGGCCTGAACGCCTTCACCGGCGACAAGAACGTCGATATCGCCACCAATGGCTTTAGCCGCGGCCACGACGTGGGCCGTGGCGCCCGCCAGTTGGCCTTCATGCAGGTCGGCAAGTACCAAAATGCTCATAAAATCAGCTCCTTTCAAAGCGCTTGTCTCGAAGAACTTGTCTCAAAGTACGGGTTGTAAAGAACCGACCTTAAAGAACCTTGGCTTCGTTTTTCAGTTTGTCGATCAGCTCGTCTACCGAGGCCACTTTGATACCGCCCTTGCGCTCCGCTGGCGATTCGACTTTCAAAAGGCTGACCTTGGACGCCATCTCGACACCCAGATCGGCGGGGGTCTTCACGTCCATGGGCTTTTTCTTGGCTTTCATGATATCCGGCAGCTTGGCGTAGCGCGGCTCGTTGAGGCGCAGGTCGGTCGTGACGATCGCCGGCAGCGTCAATGCAACCGTCTGCAGGCCGCCATCGATTTCACGGGTGACGTGAACCTTGTCACCGTCGACGGCCACCTCTGACGCAAAGGTACCCTGGGGCAGGTTGGTCAAGGCGGCAAGCATCTGGCCGGTCTGGTTATTGTCGGTGTCAATGGCCTGCTTGCCGAGAATCACCATGCCCGGTTGCTCTTCATCAACCACCTTGGCCAGCAGCTTGGCCACGGCCAGCGATTCAGCGCGCTCGTCGGTTTCGATATGAATGGCGCGATCCGCGCCCAGCGCCAGCGCGGTGCGCAGTTGCTCCTGGGCGGCCTTGGGGCCCACCGTCACGGCGACCACTTCCGTCGCAACGCCCTTCTCTTTCAGACGCACGGCTTCTTCCACGGCAATTTCGCAGAAAGGGTTCATGGCCATTTTGACGTTGGTAAGATCGACGTCAGAGTGGTCTGCTTTGACACGAATTTTGACGTTGTAGTCGATGACGCGTTTCACCGCGACAAGTACTTTCATAGGTTCCTCGCTTGGCTTGTGGTGAAGCCGTTAACCCTGGATGGCACCCACCTGGCAGGCACCTTGAGAAGCTTGGGATATCACATTGCGGCCCATGGAAAGGCTACCGCATAAAATTCATTCGAGCGTTTGATAGGTGTGCAAGTAAAAAACCTTTTTAATTTGCCATAGCCTACCTGCCTGCAACAATAGGGGTTGCTTACGGCCTTGGTCGAATCCCCATCGATAGATAGGCCGCCATTCACCATCGCTAAATGTTAAATCGCCATTTAGCATCGTAGGCGTGACCTTACACAGGTATTATGCCTATTATGAAGGATAACCAGAAGCAAACGACCGTTTAAAATTAAGGCCATGTTTTTATAAGCTAGTTCCCAATCGCTAGTCATTGTAAACAATGGCCCTTATGAGAGTAAGGAGACACCAGGTGGATAACGTTGAACGCGATGTGATGGACTTTGACGTGGTCATCGTCGGAGCTGGTCCCTCAGGACTGGCAGCAGCCTGCCGTCTAATGCAGCAGGCCAACGACGCGGAGCAGGAACTGACCGTCTGCGTGGTTGAAAAAGGCTCGGAAGTCGGCGCGCATATTCTGTCCGGCGCCGTGTTTGAACCCCGCGCTCTCAATGAGCTGTTTCCCGACTGGCAAGAGCGCGGCGCGCCCCTCAACACGCCCGCCATCCGCGATGATGTTTACCTGCTGAAAGATGCTGACAAGGCGCAGAAACTGCCCAACGCGCTGGTGCCCAAGAGCATGCATAATACCGGCGGCGACCTTACCCGCTACGTGATCAGCGCGGGCAACCTGTGCCGCTGGCTGGCCGAACAGGCAGAGGCCCTGGGCGTGGAGATATTCCCGGGCTTTGCCGCCCAGGAAGCCATCGTTGAAGACGGTGCGGTACGCGGCATCCTCATCGGTGACATGGGCGTGGCCGCCGACGGCTCGCCAAAAGATAGCCACATGCCCGGCATGGAACTGCGCGCAAAATACACCCTGTTTGCCGAAGGCGCCCGCGGCCATATTGGCAAACGCTTGATCGAGGACTTTTCCCTCGACGCCGGACGCGACCCACAGCACTACGGTATCGGCCTGAAGGAACTTTGGGACGTGCCTGCCGACAAGCATGAACCGGGCGTCGTGCTGCACGGCTCTGGCTGGCCGCTGGGCAACAATGCACATGGTGGCTGGTTCCTCTACCACGCTGAAAATCAGCAGGTAGTGGTCGGGCTGATCATGGACCTGAGCTACCAGAACCCCTGGCTGTCACCGTTCGACGAATTCCAGCGCATGAAGCATCACCCGGTACTCAGCCAGTATCTGGAAGGCGGAAAACGCGTCGCCTACGGCGCCCGGGCGATCACAAAAGGCGGCTTCAACTGCCTGCCCAAAATGACGTTTCCAGGCGGCCTGCTCATCGGCTGCGATGCGGGCACGCTCAATTTTGCCAAGATCAAGGGTCTGCACACAGCCATGAAGTCGGGCATGGTGGCGGCAGAAAGCGTGTTTGAAGCGATCAAGAACGGCGACGAGGGCGCCCAGGAACTGACGAGCTTCACCGACAAATGGGAAGCCAGCTGGGCATATCAAGAACTGAAAGAAAGCGCCAGTTTCGGCCCGGCGATTCATAAATACGGCACTGTCGGCGGCGGCGCGTATAATTTTGCCAATCAGCTATTGGGCAACAAACTACCCAACCTTCACGATACGACCACCGACCATGGGGCTCTCAAGCCCGCCGACGAGTGCGAGAAAATCGACTACCCCAAACCCGACGGCAAGCTATCATTCGACAAACCTTCGTCGGTGTTCCTGTCCAACACCAACCACGAAGAAAACCAGCCTTGCCACCTGCGGCTGGACGATCCTGACCTACCGATTCGCGACAACCTGCCCAAGTACGCTGAACCCGCGCAGCGCTACTGCCCGGTAGGTGTCTACGAAGTCGTCGAAGATGATCAGGGCGAACCTCGCTTCCAGATCAATTTCCAGAACTGCATCCACTGCAAGACCTGCGATATCAAGGATCCGGCTCAGAATATTACCTGGGTAGCACCGGAGGGCGGCGGCGGCCCCAATTACCCGAATATGTAGCGGTCGCTGTGACGCAACCCGCATGTCAATAAGCCTAAATGCCCCATCACTGGGGCATTTTCTTTATCAGGCCAGCCGCTCGATGGGCGCTCGGCTGGCAATCAGTCGTCGCCGCCCTGCCTGATCAAAGCGCACATCAATCACCGGGTCGCTTGGGTTACCTTCCACGGTGGCCACCTCGCCTTCGCCGAATACCGCATGGTGCAACCGCTGGCCAGGATAGAACGCGCTTGCGGTGTAGCCTGCCTGGGGGGCCTGAACCTGGGGCGCGGCCAATTCAATGTCATCACGCCCTAGCTGGCTGAGATAACGTCCCACAAGCGATGGCGACGTGACCGTCAGCGTGGGCGACGGCGTCTTGTCGCTGGCCAGGCAGGCGGCGACCTGCATGCTGTCCTGCCAGGCACTTTCGGCAATAAAACGGCTGGGGCGATGTGCACCGCCGTCGTGAAGCACAAGCAACTGTTCTTTCGAGCGCGTGATCGCGACGTAAAACAGCCGCCGTTCTTCTTCCAGGCGGTCATCGGTGAGCGGGTTATCCCGACTGTAATAAGGAAAGTCTTCCTCGTTGACACCCGCCACGGCGACGAAGGGCCACTCAAGCCCCTTGGCGCCGTGAACGGTGCTGATCAGCACCCCCGCCGCTTGATTCTCTACCGGCCGCTCCAACAACTCGATAAATGCATCCGGGTCTGAAACGCTTTGCGCCTGCTCGATCAGCACGTCCAGCAAACGCACGTCCTCTTCGCCCTTATCGCGCCGGGCGGCGGCGCGTTTCAGGGTTTTCTCGGCCTCGATGGTGTCGACCACGTACTGCAACAGCTTGGCGGGCGGCCATGCACTGAGCTGCGGCAGTTCGCACAGCAACGCCCAGCGTTTTTTCAGCGTGCGCCGTTGGATGGGCTTTAAATCACTGATCACCGGGTCGTGATTTTCCGGCCATGCTTGACGACTGGCGAGCTGCCGAGCTAGGCGCTGCAGGCGCTCACGGGCCACGAAAGGCGTGGGCTGGGCCAGCAGCAAGGTGAGTTGTTCGGGATCTTGCAGCAATGTCGGACGACGGGAAAGTTTTAAATACCCGGCCAGCGCCTGAACCAGCGGCAGGCGAAACACAAAGCGGTCTTCCCGGGCCAGCCGAAAGGGGATGCCAGCCTGCAGAAGCGCCAGTTGAAACGGCACCGAGAGCGCCCAGCTGCGTACCAGGAGACTCACGTCGCTCAACACACGGCCCTGCGCCTGCCAGTCAATCAACGCATCCAGCAGCTGTCGACCGCCCTGCCCCACTGACAAGCGGGTATCCGGATTGTGGGTCGCGGCCAAACATAGCTGATCCGGCCGACGCTGGTTGGCGGCAATCGCATGGTTGGCCGCCAGTGCCAGGGCATGGCCGTGGCGAAACGTGGTCGAGAGAGGGTAATCGGTTGCTTCACCAAAGGTGGTGGTAAAGTTTTCCAGCATGGTATCCGGCCGCGCGCCGCGCCACTCGTAGATACACTGGTTGGCGTCGCCGACCGCCATCACGGAGGCTCTTTTACCCGCCAGAACCGCCAGCAAGCGCTGCTGGGCCGCATTGATATCCTGATACTCATCGATGATCACGTGATCGAGAAAGCCCTCTACCCGGCTGCGTAAGGCGCTATCGGCCTCGATTGCCTGCAGCGGACGGTAAAGCAAATCCGCATAGGTCATCACCCCTTCACTACGCAGCAGGCGTTCGGCCTCCTTGAAGGCGGCGGGGAAATAGTCCGTATCGGGGTCGTAATTGAGACGTTCAAAGAGGGCCTCTGGCGCCATCATTTCGGCTTTAACCAGACCGCAAAAATGGGCCAGCGTCTCGAGTCGATCGCCTTCCAGCGCCGCATCGCGGCGCTCAACGGCATCGCTGAGCACATTCAGGCTGGCCTGGCGAAGCAAACGCTCGAGCTGCCATTCCGCCGACAACAGGCGACGCGGCGCCAGGACGCCCCAGCGGCACAGGCTTTGCGTCAGCCGGTGACCCAGCGAGTGGAAGGTACGAACGTCAGGTAACGCCTGGCCGGATGGCGCCATACTGGCCAACCGACGCTGAAAATCTTCCCGGGCGGAGCGGTTAAACATCAGCACCAGGATGCGCTTGGGCGGAACACCACTGCCGAGCAAATAGTGAACCCGCGCGGCCATGGTGGTGGTTTTACCGGCGCCGGCCACCGCTGCAACACGGGCATGGCCCTCATCGTGGTGAATGACGGCTTGCTGTTCAGCGGTTAGCTTCACGACCCCTCGCTGGGCGATAACCCATCAAGCTCATGCCCTTCAAGGTAGCCGATGGGATGCCAGTGACCAGCACTGTAGACACTCAGCGCCTGACGACCGGCCCTTTCATCGCGTAACTCAGCAACGTCGGCAAGCTGATAATAGACATGGCGATGCAACCTGGCAGCCAGTCCGAAACGTACGGCAATTTCCGGCACATGGTCTCCCTGGGGCGTCTCGCTCAACGTCAGGGGGTGCTCGGCATCAAGGCGCACGACGTCGTCAAACTGCGTGGTCAACCACCATGCATCGTCACGAAAATCGGCTTCCACGGCGACTAGCGGCCGATCGTCCACCTGAATACGCCAGCGCTCGATCGGTGTTACCAGGCAATAGCCCTCGGCATCATGACGCAGCAAGGTCGACAGCAACCGCGCGACGCTGGCACGGGCAAAGGGCACGCCCTCGTGCCACCAGCCACCCTGGGCGTCGATACGTATATCCATATCGCCTGACAAGGCGGGCTGCCAGTCATCAAGTGGCGGTATGCTGGAAGCGCCCTGGCGATAATCAAGCAATCGGTCTATGTTCATCGTATTACCTCGCCCTGGCCCGCCTACTTAGCCAATAACCCCGATTGTGCCAACGCTTGCTTAACCTGTTCGGGGGCGTCGGGGGCCGCATTACGAAATAGCTGATAGAAATTGGCCGTGGTCTGCATGGCGACTTCATCAACACTGATGCCACGCGCCTCGGCAATGCACTCGGCCACTTCAACCACCCAGGCGGGCTCATTGGGTTTGCCACGATACGGTACGGGTGCCAAATAGGGGCTGTCGGTTTCGATCAGCAACCGGTCAAGGGGCAACTGGCACGCCAGGGTACGCAGCGACTCAGCATTGCGGAAGGTGACAATCCCTGATAATGAAATATAAAAGCCTAAGCGTACGGCGTCACGCGCCATCTCGATATCTTCGGTAAAGCAGTGGAGCACGCCCCCGACTCGCGGGTCGCTGTGCTCACGCAGCAAGGCCAGAGTGTCTTCCTTGGCATCGCGGGTATGCACCACCACGGGCAGCTCGAGCTCACGAGCGGCGATCAAGTGGCGCTTGAAACGTTCATACTGAACCCCTGCCGACACGCGGTCCGCATAATGGTAATCAAGGCCCGTCTCGCCAATGGCCACCGCGTCGAATTGCTCCGCCGCCTCCTTGATATCACTGACACCGGGTTCGACCGGTGCGTCATGGAGAGGATGCTGGCCCGCCGATATCACGACATCCCCGTGCTCTCTGGCAATGCCGGCAAGTTTGGGCATGTCCTCAAGCGTCACGGAGATGGCAAGAAACTGGTTGACGCCAACGTTGCGGGCGGCCTCCAGCGTGGCCGCAAGGCTGCCGTTGTGTGTGGTGTCGGATAAGCGGTCCAGGTGACAGTGGGAATCAACAAACATGTCGCTCTCGTGGTGGGCGTTAAAGAGTAAATGAGGGCGCAGCTTTATCCAACTGCCCCGCCAGAAGGGTTTCAATACGGTCACGTACCCGGTAATCCTGCGCGTGGAAGTGAATGCCGATCCCCGGCATGCGCCGACCGCTGACACCGTCGGGAGACACCCAGATCACCTCGCCGCTTAGCGAGAGACGCTCGCTCTCCCCCGGCAGTGTCAGCAGTAAATAAACGGTCTGGCCCAGGTCATAGTAGCCGCGCGTGGGAATGAACATGCCACCGCGGTCAAGAAACGGCATATAGGCAGACAATAAAGTGGGCACATCGGGCACCGTGAGGGAGAGCGCTTTTTGCGTTGCCATAACACCTCGCAAGTCGGTCTAGGAGCGGAGTAATGCCGACCAGCGCACCAGCCACGCTTCCAACACAAGCTGCGGATTGGGGTTGGCACCAACGGCGAGCAGGCGGCGCTGCTCGCGGGCATAGTCCAGCAGCTTAAACCAGTCCCGTACCCGGGCATTTTTCACCGCTTGACGGTAAAGCGGAAGCAAATCGGGATTACGCAGGGCAGAGGTGGAGCCGGACAACCCCAGCCTGATCAGGTCTTCAAGCCAGGCAATACCGTACCATAAAATGGCATCTATCGCCTGACGGTCTAATCGCGCGGCTTCAGATACCGGCTCCCCGCCGCGTACCAGTTGCTCGAAGCAGTCGTGCAACTGCTGACGCAAGGCGCGCGCCTCAGGAGCGGCAAGCTCGACCGCCCTCAACGGCAGCCCACCTGACACCTGCCACCAGAAGCGCGCTTCGTCCTCGCTTGCCAACTGCTCGGTCAACCAGCCCAGGCAATCGGCTAACGCGACGCTGGGTAGCGGCCACTGCTGGCAGCGTGAGCGAATGGTGGGCAGCACTCTGGACGGCACATCCGCCAACAGGATAAATAGTGTCTGATCGCCCGGCTCTTCCAGGCTTTTCAACAGTGCGTTTGAAGCGGCCACGTTCATGGCTTCAGCCGGCGAGATAACGATGACCCTGTAGCCACCCTGCTGCGCGGTTTGCGAGACAAAGCGATTGACGTCACGAATGGTATCAATACGGATCTGGCGCTTGCCTTCCTCCGGCGAAATGCGTAGCAAATCGGGATGGTACCCGGACGCCAGCAGCTGACAGCTGCGGCATTGACCACAGGCCTGCTCACCGGGGGCGGCACACATCGTTCGGGCAATCAGTGCCTCTGCCAGGCGCTGCTTGCCTACGCCATGCTCGCCGCTGAACAGCAGCGCATGGGGCATTCTCCCAGCATCAGCAAGACGACATAGCTGGCGCCAGGTGGGGTCATGCCAGGGCAGCACACCGCTCAGTCCCATAACGCGGCTCGACCGGCCAGGGTGTCACAAATATCGGACTGGACCTCTGTCAGGGGTTGGTGGGCGTTGATCAGGGCAAACCGCTCCGGCGCTTGCTCGGCCCTCGCCAGGTAGGCATTACGAACAGCCTGAAAGAAGTCTGCCTGCTCCTTCTCAAACCGGTCTCGCTGGGTATGCTGGTCGCGCAGGCGTGATTCCAGGCGTTGCCTGGCAGCATCGTGTGGCATATCCAGCAATAGCGTCAGGTCAGGCGCCACTCCCTTCTGCACAAATGCCTCAAGCGCTGCGATACGCTCTACCGGAATCCCACGGCCGCCGCCCTGATAGGCGTATGTCGCGTCAGTGAAACGGTCACACACCACCCAGGCGCCTCGCGCCAGCGCGGGCAGAATCTTTTCGGCCAGGTGCTGGGCGCGGGCGGCAAACATTAACAGCAGCTCGGCGTCGGTGTGCAGCCATTCCTCGGGGGCGGGGTCCAACAACAGTTGGCGAATCGCTTCTGCCCGGGGGGTTCCCCCTGGCTCCCGCGTGGCCACCACTTCGATTCCCTGAGCCTCCAGCCAGGCCACCACGAACTGCATATTGGTGGACTTCCCTACACCTTCACCGCCTTCTAGGGTAATAAAGCGCCCGCGCTTCGTCATCATGGCCTCTGGATTTGGGTAATATTAGTCACGGTTACGGATATACCGGTTCACGGCGTTGTTGTGCTCCCGCAGCGTGCTCGAGAACTTGTGGGTCCCGTCACCCCGCGAGACAAAATACAGCGTGTCGCCCGGCAAAGGGTTCACAGCCGCTTCCAGCGAGGCCCGCCCCGGCATCGCGATTGGCGTCGGCGGCAGCCCATCAATCACATAGGTGTTGTAGGGCGTGGCCTCGCGTAAATCGGCATGGGTAATCCGCCCATCGTAGCGATCCCCCATTCCATAGATAACCGTCGGGTCGGTTTGCAGCCGCATGCCGCTCTCCATCCGCCGCTTGAAAACGCCCGCGATTTCACGCCGTTCTTCAGGTGCTCCGGTTTCGCGTTCGATCAACGATGCCATGATCAGCGCTTCATAGGGCGAGTCGATGGTCAGGTCGTCGTCGCGTTCGGCCCAAACCTCGTCAAGTATGCGTTCCATACGTTCAAGCGACTGACGCAGGATATCAACGTCACTCATCCCCAGGTGATAGCGATAGGTATCGGGGAAGAACCAGCCTTCCGGGTGCGTCCCCTCTCGATCAAGCAATGCCATGAGCTCCCCATCGCTCATATCCGCCGTGCGCTGTTCAAGCTTGGGGGCTGCCGCCAGTTGCTCACGCATCTGGGCAAAGGTCCACCCTTCGGGAATGGTCAGCGGATATGTTACGACATCGTTGCTGCCGAGCAGCGCCAAAAGCTCCATGCCGGTAATGCCAGGCTCGAGAAGATATTCCCCTGTGCGCAGGTCCGGCAATTCATCCGGCTGAAGTTTCGTCATCAGTTGGAACGCCCAGGCATCCTCAATAATGCCTTGCGCCTCCAACTCGGCGACCACGCGATTGAGGCCGGCACCAGAAGGCACCTGATAAAGCGTGGGCTCATCAATCGACAGCGGCGCATCAAGCCGCTGCTGCCAATAAACATAACCACCCGCGACACCGGCAACGCCAACCACGGCCATCACGGCCAGTGCAACCACCAAGCGTTTCACTATAAGACCTCAATATTCAATACGTTAAGACGTCGCTGGGTAACCGAGCAGCGGGTGGGCCACGGCTTGCAAGGGATCATGCCTGGGCGCTCCCCAGCGACGAAGAGGGGCGCCTTCAGCCGTCCACAACGCATTGACCGGCCATACACCCTGCACTGAGTTGGCCAGCCACAACCGGTCAACCGCCGCGACCTCATCGATTGCCAGTTGAGCAGGGGTAACAAGCTGTGCATCAATCAACGCGGCGCGCAGCGTACCTTCCACACCACACTGATCCAGCGTCGGCGTCATGATGCACCCGTTCTGTTCCCAAAACAGATTCATGCTGGTGGCTTCCACGACCAGGCCGTGGTTATCAGCCAACAGACCTTCACGGTAGTCCGTTGCCTGCCACTCCTGGCGAGCCAGCACATTTTCAAGACGATTGAGGTGTTTGATACCCGCCAAGCGGGGTTGCCGGGCCAGGCGTAGCGAACAGATACGTACGCTAACCCCCTTCGACCAGGCCGACGAATCCGGCTGAAAAGGCACACGACGGCTCATAAGACGGGGGGCCGCCACGTCAGGAATCGCGTAGCCACGACCACCACTCCCCCGGGTGACGATAATCTTGAGCACCTCCCACCCGACAGTGGGTGCTGCTTGCCAGGTGGCCGACAATGCGGCTGGCGAAGGCGGGTCGATCATCAACCGCTGACAGCCCTCCAGCAGCCGCTCCACATGCTGCTGCCAAAGCACCGGCTGACCATCGTGCAGCAGAACAGTTTCAAATACGCCGTCACCGTAGGCCAGCCCGCGGTCGTCAAAAGGTACCCAGGGCTGACTCATACAGGCTTACACCTTTTTGAACAGCAATGACCCATTGGTACCGCCAAAGCCGAAGGAGTTCGACAGCACAGCATCGATACGCATGTCACGAGCCGTGTGCGGTACGTAATCGAGTCGGCAGCCCTCCTGCGGGTTGTCCAGGTTGATCGTGGGCGGTGCGACCTGATCGCGGATAGCCAGCACGCTAAACACCGCTTCCACAGCGCCAGCCGCCCCCAATAGGTGGCCAATCATCGACTTGGTCGAACTGACGGCCACTTGCTGAGCAGCCTGCCCCATGACTTTTTCGACAGCTCGACTTTCAGCCAGGTCGCCCGATGCCGTTGAGGTACCATGGGCATTGATATAATCCACCTCGGCAGAATTCATCTGCGCGTCCTTGATGGCATTACTCATCGACAATGCAGCACCACTGCCATCTTCAGGTGGTGACGTCATGTGATAAGCGTCATCGCTCATGCCAAAGCCTGCCAACTCCGCATAGATGGTTGCGCCGCGGGCCTTGGCGTGCTCGAACTCTTCAAGCACCATCACACCGGCCCCGTCTGACAACACAAAGCCGTCACGGTCGGTATCCCAGGGACGGCTGGCAGCCTGCGGGTCATCGTTGCGGGTCGACAGCGCGCGTGCGGCTGCGAACCCCCCCAGCCCCAGCGGTGTGGTGGCCATTTCCGCGCCACCGCAGACCATCACCTCGGCATCACCATAGGCAATGGTGCGGGCGCTGTAACCAATATTGTGCGTTCCCGTGGTGCAGGCCGTGGTAATCGCAATATTGGGCCCTTTAAAGCCGTGCTGAATCGCCATATTGCCCGAGATCATATTGATGATGGACCCTGGGACAAAAAACGGCGATATCCTGCGTGCACCGCCTTTATTCAGCGCATCATGATTATGTTCAATCATGGGTAACCCGCCAATGCCGGACCCGATCGCTACACCAATACGGTCAGCGTTGGCCTCGGTACACTCAAGGCCTGAGTCCTGAATTGCCTGAGCACCCGCGGCCATGCCGTACTGGATGAACAGATCCATCTTGCGGGCATCTTTAGGGTTCAGGTACGGGCTGATATCAAACCCTTTTACCGACCCGCCAAACCGCGTGTTAAAGCCGCTGGTATCGAAATGCTCAATCGGCGCGATACCGCTTTGCCCGGCCACAATGTTGGCCCACGACTCATGGACCGTATTTCCAACTGGGGTCACCAGGCCTAACCCGGTTACCACTACCCTTCTTCGCGCCATCAATCTTCCTCCAGGCATCCATGGTGACTCGACCCTTGTGAGTCATTATCAGTCGTCAAAGTTGCCGCTAGTATAACGGAGATTGAACGTTATATTCAGTGCGACCGCAAAGCAAAAAAGCCGCCCCTGGAAGGACGGCTTTTTAATGCGGGTAGACATCAAGCCACCTACCCGGGTTCGATGCATCAACTACCCCTTACTGATGGGCGTTAACGTAGTCGATAGCTTCTTGAACCGTGGTGATCTTCTCGGCTTCTTCGTCCGGAATCTCCGTATCGAATTCTTCTTCCAACGCCATGACGAGCTCAACTGTGTCAAGCGAGTCAGCACCCAGGTCTTCAGTAAAAGAAGAGCTATTCTGGATATCTTCTTCTTTAACGTTCAGGCGCTCAGCCACTACTTTCTTTACGCGCTCTTCAATAGTACTCATCAACGTACTCCAGTCATTCACATTAGCCGTTTTGGATAACCAGCTATTTGGGAACCGCAAGCCAAAAGCTGCGGGGTAGTTTATAGACGCCCTTGAGCTGACGCAACCGCCAAACTCAAGGCCATCAACGCATATTCATGCCGCCGTTGACATGCAGTGTCTCGCCGGTGATGTATCCTGCCGCATCACTGGCCAGAAATCCCACGGCAGCGGCAATTTCATCCGGAGAACCCAGGCGCGCCAACGGAATCTGCTTGAGCAGCATGTCGTGCTGCGCTTCCGGTAGCGCTTCGGTCATGTCGGTGGCGATAAACCCCGGCGCCACCGAGTTGACCGTAATGGCACGCGAGGCAACCTCACGGGCCAGCGCTCGGCTAAAGCCTTCCATGCCAGCCTTGGCCGCCGCGTAGTTAGTCTGGCCCAAGTTGCCCATGGTCGCCACCACGGAGCTGATCGACACAATACGCCCAAAACGCGCCTTGGTCATCCCTCGCAGGCACGCTTTGCTGACCCGGTAGACAGACTTGAGATTGGTATCCATCACCGAGTCCCATTCGTCTTCCTTCATGCGCATCAAGAGATTATCGCGCGTGATACCGGCATTGTTGACCAGAATAGTCGGCGCGGCAAACCGTTCAGCAATGGTTTTCAAGACATCATCGATGCTCGCCTGATCGGTGACATCAAGGCATAAGCCAGCCCCTTCAATGCCCTGATCTGCGAAGTCAGCGTCAATGTTGGCTGCACCAGCTTCGCTGGTCGCGGTACCAACGACAATACGTCCCTGGCGGCTCAGTTCGTAAGCGACTGCCCGGCCGATGCCACGACTGGCACCCGTAACAAGCGCAACTCTACGTTCTTGGGTCATAAGGTACTGCCTTTCACCATGTAAATAAGCAAGGATAGCGGAAAATCACCACTTATCATGCATCATCCGCCAACGCGTCGCGAGCCAACTCAAGCGCGGCATCCAAGCTATCGGGATCGTTGACCGCCAGACTTTTACTGCCACGCACAATACGCTTATTCAAGCCGGTCAGCACTTTACCCGGGCCACACTCGATGAACACGTTTGCTCCCTGGGCGGCCATTGTTTCGACACAGTCGCTCCAGCGCACAGGCTGATAAAGCTGTTCAATCAGTCGCGTGCGCAGCGTATCGACGTCAGCATGCGCCTCGGCGTCTACGTTTTGAATGACCGTGTAGCGCGGCGGACGCAGTTCGATTTCCTGCATCGCTGCCGCCAGGCGGTCTGCCGCAGGGCGCATGAGGTCGCAGTGCGAAGGCACGGAAACCGGGAGCGGCATCGCCCGCTTGGCGCCCGCTTCCTGACACGCCACAATCGCCCGCTCAACGGCCGCTTTGCCGCCCGCAATCACTACCTGGCCCGGGGCATTGTAGTTGACAGCTGAAACGACGTCCCCTTGCGCTGCGTTGGCACAGGCGGCCTCCACAGACGCGTTATCGAGGCCCAGAATGGCGGCCATACCGCCTTCTCCCGCTGGCACTGCGTGCTGCATGGCCTCACCGCGAAGACGAACCAATTTAACGCCCTCGGCAAATCCAAGCACACCTGCGCATACCATGGCGCTGTATTCACCCAGGCTGTGCCCGGCCATGACCGTCGGGCGCGGCCCTTCCAGCTCTTGCCAGACGCGCCATATCGCTATACTGGCGGACAGCAACGCTGGCTGAGTGCATTCGGTAGCATTTAGCGAGGCATCTGGCCCCTCTTGCACGACTTTCCACAAGTCGTAGCGTAACGCATCCGATGCTTCCTCAAAGGTCGTTCCCACCACGCTGTAACGCTCGGCAAGCTCGCGCAGCATTCCAAGCTGCTGAGAGCCCTGCCCGGGGAAAATGAGGGCAAGGGGTTGAGACATGTCGTTCACCTTTGCTCTTGTAGGCATTTGCTCAATTGAGCGATAGACGCGGTTATGGGCACATCCTGCTGCTCGCCATAACCCGCTAACCTGCAATGCAGTGACATCATCACTGCACCATTAAAAAAGTCGCTACTCATTGAAAGACCAGCGCTTGGCAAGCCGCTCGGGCAGGTTGTGCTCAACCTCCTGCATCGCGCGGCGAATGGCATAGTAAAAACCATCTGCACGGGTACCTCCATGGCTTTTCACCACGATTCCCTGCAAGCCTAGTAAACTGGCGCCGTTGTAGCGTACCGGATCCAGCTCTTGTTTTAAGTGCTTTAACTCGGGCTTGGCAACCCAGCTCGCCAGGCGCCCTCTCAGGCGTGACGCAAACGCCAGCTGCACCCGCTCGACCAGCATACCCGCCAAACCCTCGCTTGCCTTGAGCACGGCGTTGCCCGCAAAACCATCACAGACAATCACATCCAGTTCGCCTTGGAAGATATCGCCGCCCTCAGCATAACCAAGGTAGTCAAATGGCAAGCTGTCCGCCGATTCTTGAAGCAATCTATCGGCTTCGCGCACGCTGGCACTCCCTTTGGTTGACTCGGCACCAACGTTGAGCAACGCCACGCGAGGGCGCGCGATACCGTCCACCTGCTCTGCCATTGCTGCACCAATCAGGGCAAACTCGACCAGGCGGCTCGCCGGCGAATCAACATTAGCGCCCAGATCCAGCAGATAGCAGCGCCGCCCGCAGCGCGCCGGAATAGCCGTGCTGATAGCCGGACGCGACATACCCGTCAGCATACCCAGCTCTCGGCGGGCCAACGCTACCAGGGCGGCCGTATTGCCAACGCTGACACCCGCCTGGGCATCGCCTTTGGCCAGGCAGCGTAGCATTTGCGCCATACTGGTCGACTGCCCGCGACGCAACGCCCAGGCAGCCGTCGCCGTCGTCGCAACGCTATCAGCCACATCGTGGACCGCTATACGTGACGTTGCCGCAGCCAAAGGCCGCGGCAAACGCGAGAGCTCAGCACTGATATGCTGATGCGGACCAAACAGAACAAGCTCTAGACCAGGGGTATCGATAACAGCCCTGGCAGCCCCTTCAATCAGCGCGTGAGGGCCTTCATCGCCCCCCATCACATCAATTGCTAGGCGCACAAAGCACCCATTCGTTTAGTCGTATCGACCGGCAAAGACGCTTTACGCGTCAACCACCTTGCGACCGCGATAGAAACCATCCGGCGAAACGTGGTGACGCAGGTGGGTGGTGCCGGTTTCTTTGTCTTGAGACAGCGTCGGAGCGGTCAAGGCATCGTGGCTACGACGCATACCGCGCTTGGAACGAGTTTTACGGTTCTTTTGAACTGCCATGGGATTACTCCAGGGTCTGTCGGATTATGGGTGCTTACTTCTTGCCTTTCAGCGTGCTAAGCACCGCGAAAGGATTGGCGGGGGCTTCTTCCTGCTCCCCACCTTCTGTCTTGCTGACCAGTTGCTCTGCCGAAACGTGGCAATCTGCTTCGTCGTGGTAGACCACTTGAGGCAGACTGAGGATTAATTCATCCTCGACGACCGTCAGCAAGTCCAGCTGTTCATGTTCCACCAGCACCGGTTCATGACTGGCTGGCAGCTCTCCGGCCAGGCTTTCATCGGCGACCATCCCTAATAGAAAATCGCTGGTGACGTGCTGGCTGAGCGGCTCCAGACATCGGCGGCAAGGAAGGGCCAGTGTTGCTTGCATATGACCACGAATTTCACGTCGCCCCTGAGCATCAACACCAAATTCGAGCACGACGTGACAGTCACCCGATTGGAGTCCGGCTTCTTCGGCGAGGCGTGGCAGCTTATCAAGCGCTACCAGGCCTTCGAGTCGTTCGCGGCGGGCTGCAAGCTTATAAGGCTCAACCCGGCTGGGGAGTTGTGAGGTCAACATAGGCGCGCAATGATAGGCACTCCCCATGCTGGTGTCAAAGCCAAGGGCATAATTCTTTGTGGTCGCGCGATAGGATAAGGCCCAAGTTTCGGTAAACTGGGCATCCATCAGGCCCATTGACCGCAAAAGCCACTTACCTTACGAAGGAAAAACGCATGTCTAACGCAACACCTGCGCTGGTGCTGGCTTCAAGCTCGCGTTCGCGCCGCGCACTGCTCGACCGACTGCAATTGCCTTATCAATGCTGTTCGCCCGACATTGACGAAACACCGCAAATGGGTGAAACGCCGCAGCGGTTGGTGCATCGCCTGGCGTTAAGCAAAGCCAACGCCGTGGCTGACCGGTTTAACGACCACTTGATCATCGGCTCTGACCAGATTGCCGTCTTCGAGGGCGACATCCTGGGCAAGCCGCACACCAGCGAGCGCGCCGAACACAATCTCAACCGCTTTTCCGGTCAACGGGTGACCTTCCTTACCGGCTTAGCCCTGCTTGACACCCGACACCAATCTCACAGGGTCCACGTGGAGCCCTTCGAGGTTGTCTTCCGACAGCTGAGCCAAGAGGAAATAAGCGTTTACGTCGCTAAAGAGCAGCCGCTTGATAGCGCTGGAAGCTTTCGCATGGAGGGTCTGGGCATCGCGCTGTTCGAACGCCTTGAGGGACGCGATCCCAACGCCCTGATGGGGTTACCCTTGATCGCCCTTTGCGACATGCTACGCCAAGCGGGCCTCGACCCGCTTGGCGCCAACCTTCTTCAGGGTGACTGAAAGCGCAGCGGCGAAGGGGATGTATCGACCCCCAGCAGTTGAGCGGCCGTCTGAGTGAAGCGCCGGGTCAGCCGATCAAACGGATCCAGGCTCGGCGTGTAGTTTTGCCACTCAGCCTCATCGCTGTACTCACGGGCAACATCATCGATACTACCCAACTGGTCGACCAACCCCAGCGTCTGGGCCTGCGCACCACTCCAGACAAGGCCACTGAACAAATCGTCGTTATCGCTCAAGCGATCTCCGCGTCCCGCTTTTACATCATCAATAAACTGCTGGTGGGTGCTTTCGAGTACGCTCTGCCAAAACGCCTCATCTTCCTCATCAAAGGGCTGAAAAGGATCCAGAAACGCCTTGTTATCACCTGCCGTCAACACCCGCCGCTCGATGCCCACGCGGTCAATGGCCTCTTCCAGGCCAAAACCGGCGTATATAACGCCAATCGAACCGACCAGACTCACCGGGGATGCGACGATGTCATCAGCCGCCGCCGCTATGTAATAAGCACCACTGGCACCAATATCTTCAATGACGGCCACAATGGGTTTATCGCCCGACTCCCGTAACCGCATGATTTCCGAATAAATGCGCTGTGACTGCACAGGACTGCCGCCCGGGCTGTTGATATGCAGCACAATGGCCTCGGCGCTATCGGCGTCCCAGGCGTTGCGCAGCCCTTCAATGATACGTTCAGCATTGGCTGGCGCGTCCGCGGCGATCACGCCGTTAACGTCCACTCTGGCGAGGTGCGCGGCAGCGGGCGTCGCTTCCGACGGGGCATAGAAACGGTATATACCCAGCCCCAGCGCCACCGCGAACAGGGTCAGCATCAGCAGACGAAAAAACAGCTTCCAACGACGCGAGCGCCGCTGCTCTGCCAACACGCCGCCAATCCAGTGATCCATCATCTCGATCTGCGCCAACCGCTGGCGCTCGCGCAGCGTATCAGCGTCGTCACCGGGCTGCCCCGCCTCCTCATTTCCCTTGTTTGGGGGCACTTCGGGGCCCTGGGTCCAACGATCTGCCATCTTTTGTTGCTCGGACGATGGCGATGCATCGTTGTTCATGTTGCTGCGGGAATCATCATCCTTCATCACTTACCCCTGTAGCCAGGTAAAAAGTTCATCAACGCTGTGCACGATCTCATGCGGCTGGCTAGCCGCCAGGCGCTCAGGGGAATGAACGCCATAACTGACGCCGACGCGAGGCATACCGAGCGATCGAGCCATTTCCAGATCATACTCGGTATCCCCCACCATGACCGCCCGCTCAGCAGGTACCGATAGCTCGTCGAGCAATTCCTGCAGCATTTGCGGGTGAGGCTTGGAACGTGTTTCGTCGGCAGTGCGGCTGGCGTGAAACCAGTCGAGGCTACCCGTCTCCTGGAAAATCCGGTCCAGACCACGGCGACTTTTGCCTGTCGCGACCGCCAGTCGCTGCGCCTCATTTAGCCGAAGGCGCGCCAAATGATCTTCCACACCAGCGAAAAATCGCATGGGAGTGGTATCCACATGCACAAATTGATGCGCGTAGCCTTGGCGGAGACGCTCGGCCTGCTCTGGCGATATACCCGGGCAAAGCGTTTCAATGGCTTCAGGCAATCCCAGACCGATGATGTTCTCGATATCCGCCTGTGGAAGCGTACCCAATCCCGCTTCGATACCCGCCGTCTGCATGCACGACACGATACGCGGCACCGAATCCATCAGCGTACCGTCCCAATCAAAGATGACCAGTTCATAGCGCATGGGAACTCCTTATCGGCGCACGCGATTAAGTGTGTCTTCCAGCGCCTCAGGCAGCGGCGCCTTGACCGTTACAGGACGTCCATTGGAAGGCTCAGGAAAGGTCAGTGCGCGGGCATGCAAAAATAGTCGGCCAAGCCCGAGCTGCTTGGTAAGCAGGCCGCTCTCTCGATTGGCATACTTGTCATCCCCGAGCAGCGCGTGACCGGCATGCGCGGCATGCACACGGATTTGATGCGTCCGCCCGGTCACCGGCTCGGCCTCGATAAGCGTGGCTTTTTCAAACGTCTCGACAACCGCGAAGTGCGTGCGCGACACCTTACCATCGGGATCCACCCTGACACGCCGCTCGCCGTTGCCCGCGTCATAGCGATCCAGACGGGCGCTTTCGTAGGTCTTACGTGCCGGCCAGCGGCCTGCCACCAGCGCCAGATAGCGCTTGTCCATGCCGTGCTTTTTCAGTGACTCGTTCAGGGTGACAAGCGCATCGCGGGATTTGGCCAGCAGCAGGCAGCCCGAGGTATCGCGGTCCAAACGGTGCACCAGT
Source organism: Halomonas sp. A40-4 (assembly GCF_015767635.1). Lineage (GTDB taxonomy): Bacteria > Pseudomonadota > Gammaproteobacteria > Pseudomonadales > Halomonadaceae > Vreelandella > Vreelandella janggokensis. The sequence continues at coordinate 2,300,805 of NZ_CP065230.1, forward strand.
TCTAAAAACGTCAGGTCGTCGCGCACCTGACGAAGCGCCTCGATCAGGCCGATTTTAACCCCACTGCCGCCATGGACGGCGAGCCCTGACGGCTTATTGAGCACCATCCAGTCCGGCCCCTCCATAATGACGCTGCCGACAAGCAGATCACGCAAATTATCGCTGACTTCCTTGACCGCCTCGCGGGGCGCCAGACGAAGCGGTGGAATGCGCACCAGGTCGCCCGGCTGAAGCCGGTAATCGACCTTGATGCGTTTTTTATTCACTCGCACCTCACCCTTGCGCACGATCCGGTAAATCAACGCACGCGGCGCGCCTTTAAGGCGGGTCATCAAAAAATTATCAATTCGCTGGCCAGATTGTTCCTGGGCAATTTCCACCCACTGTACTTCACGCCCTTCGGCCATTGCCGCGCACTCCTGCTGATAGGCTAAAACAACATTCTACCGTAGACCCAACACCAATGCGTCAATTGCTGGTCGTTTGCTTTACTGTTATATTCCAAAGCGCTTACCGGCTGATAGAGATCATTGATAGCATCGCGTTGTCATTAAGCTAATTGATGGTATCAAGATGATGTTTGGCCAGCGCCTGCCCGACTAACACGCAGGCCGAAGCAAGAGGCGTGGTTCAGTGTACGCATTACCCACCCCTCGCCGTAAAAAAATGCAGTAACTCTGCCGCCCGTTTTCCATACGGCAGACAAGATTGTGCCCAACCCTGAACGGTGGGCAATCGCTTAAAACGCCACGTCCTAAGTAGCCAGGCTGAAACGTCACAACGCGCTGCCTGCTTAAGACGACAAAGTTCAACACCGTGCCGATGACGGTGTTGGTGAATCGATGAATGCCAGGTGTTGGCGGTGTCAGCAGGGCCGGATGGACGTGACAGCCACCGAAACATGTCTTGCCTCCGCCACGTACTCAACGCCTAATTAGCCAGGTCGGCGATCATGCCGTCCTGGTAAAATGCGTCAGCATCGCTATGCGCCGAGCACAAGCACGCAGCACCCAGCGGTTCGCCACATCACCCCCAAGGTGGTTCGTCGGCACGCTACGCTATGCGAGACATTATGAAAAGAATGCTAATCAATGCGACCCAGCCTGAAGAGCTGCGCGTCGCTCTGGTTGATGGACAACGGTTGTATGATCTGGATATCGAGTCCGGCGCAAGAGAGCAGAAAAAAGCCAATATTTATCGTGGCAAGATCACTCGTGTTGAACCCTCACTGGAAGCAGCCTTCGTTGATTTCGGCGCCGAACGTCATGGTTTTCTACCGTTAAAGGAAATCTCGCGGGAATATTTCATCAAGGATGTTTCCGGCCGTCCGAGCATCAAGGAAGTACTCAAAGAGGGCCAGGAAGTCATTGTCCAGGTCGATAAGGAAGAGCGCGGCAATAAAGGCGCAGCGTTAACCACCTTCATCAGTCTGGCCGGGCGCTTTCTGGTGCTGATGCCTAACAATCCGCGCGCCGGCGGCATCTCACGCCGTATCGAAGGCGACGAGCGTAGCGAATTGAAAGAGGCCATGGGCCACCTTACCGTACCCGATAAAATGGGCCTGATCGTGCGCACCGCTGGCATCGGCCGGAGCCCTGAAGAACTGCAATGGGACCTGGACTACCTCGTTCAGGTATGGGAGTCGATCACTACCGAAGCGGGTAAACGCGCCGCCCCCTTCCTTATCTACCGCGAATCCAACGTAATCATTCGCGCGATGCGGGACTACTTGCGCCAGGACATCGGCGAAGTCTTGATCGACAGCCCCGAGATACACGCAGAAGCGCTCGCCTTCATTCGTCAGGTGATGCCGTCTTACCAGCAGAAGATCAAGCTTTACGCCGATGAAGTGCCGCTGTTCTCGCGTTTCCAGATCGAATCGCAAATCGAAACGGCCTACCAGCGCGAAGTCAAACTGCCGTCCGGTGGATCGATCGTTATCGACCATACCGAAGCCCTGGTATCCATCGATATCAACTCGGCCCGCGCCACACGTGGCAGCGATATTGAAGAAACCGCGCTGCAAACCAATTCAGAAGCCGCCGATGAAATCGCTCGTCAGCTACGCCTGCGCGACATTGGCGGCCTGGTGGTCATCGACTTTATCGACATGGGGCCCGCCCGCAACCAGCGTGAAGTTGAAAATCGTATGCGCGATGCCCTCAAGCTTGACCGGGCACGGGTACAAATCGGCCGCATCTCTCGCTTTGGCCTGATGGAAATGTCACGTCAGCGGCTGCGTCCTTCACTGGGCGAAACCAGCGGCGTGGTCTGCCCGCGCTGCAACGGTCAAGGCACCATTCGCGATGTCCGCTCGCTCTCGCTATCCATCATGCGCCTGATCGAAGAAGAGGCCATGAAAGAGCGCAGCGCGCAAATACGGGCTATCTTGCCAGTCCCTGTGGCAACCTACCTGCTTAACGAAAAGCGTAGTGTGCTGGCCGACATCGAATCCCGCCAGGGCGTTCGCGTCGTTCTGCTGCCCAACCCGGAAATGGATACCCCCCATTACGATGTGCAGCGTCTCCGCGATGACCACCTCGACGAAGACGACAGCCAAACGCTCTCAAGCTTTGAGCTGTCCACGGAGAGCGACATCGGCAAAGAACCGGCGCCAAGCTTTGTCCCCCCTGCCCAGCGGGCTGAAGCGGCGGTTAAAAGCGTTGCCCACAACGCCCCTGCTCCTGCCTCGTTGCAGCATGAACCAAGCCCGGAAAGCCCGGCACCTGAAAGCAACACCAGCGATGCCAGCATGCTGGGTCGCTTCATGCGCGGCGTTGCCAAATGGCTGGGTAGCGATGAACAGCGCCCCACGCCCACTGACCAGACCAAGAAGCCGTCAGAACCAGCCGCGCCGCGCAAAACCGAACGCACACCCTCCGCTCGCCGTGAAGAGACGCAACCCAACCGGCAGCGCAGCGATAGTGCGGCCAAGAGCAATACGGGCAATGCCCAGCGCAGTACCGGCAACGAGACCGACGAAAAGCGTAACGGCCCAAGCCGGACCCGCAACCGTCGCCGCCATCCCCAGCAAGATGATGGCAACAGCGCACAGGGCAATGACAAAAAGCCAAACCGTCAGAAGGACACTGCTCAGGCAAGTTCTGCCAAGGGCAGCGACAGCGATACAGCAGGCAAAAGCGCACCCCCCAAAGCCCGTCGCGAGTCGAACCGTGACACCTCTCGCAATGCCAGTGACGCGAATGCCAGCGACACCAAAAACGCTGCCAAGGCCAACGCCGATACGCCGACGGCCAAGCAGGATGACGGCAAGCCCAAGCGCACGCGTAACAACCCGCGCCAGCGCACGCGTCAGCAGGCCATCAATCCGAAGGCCGAAGCCGAGCAGCTAAAACTTCAGGAAGAGGCTGCCAAGGCCCCCAGCGAGTCGGATAATGCATCAAATGACGCGGTGACAGGCAACGGCAACGAGCGCCAAGCAGATAACCACGCGACCACCGAGACTGCATCGCAGGCAACTCAGCCAACGGCCGCTGCGCCAGCGGACACGGCCAAGCAACCGCCCGCTGAACAGGAAGCAACCTCCTCTTCAGTAGATAGCATCGCTGATTCAGTCGACGAGGCGCCAACCACAACGGCTGAAAGCCCTGCCGATAATGCGGCCAAGGCCCGCAAGTCGACTCAGCAACGGCGTCAGCCAAAGCGCAATTCGCGTTCGAAAGGTGGCGATACGGCATCGAATGAAGGCACTGACGCAGTGCCGTCACAAGACCAAGCGACTGTATCAGAGGAGGAGGCTTCCACCCCCTCCGAGGCCGCCGAAGCGCCAGCAGCCCAGGCATCGGTAACGGAAGAGACGCCCAAGGCTGACCCCGTCGCTGATCAGGCGGGTGCTAACACGTCTTCAACAACAGCGCCGGAGCAGACTGCCGCCCCAACTGCCGGTACAGACGCGCCTGAGGACAACACCTCAGAGGCCGCCTCCAAGCCAGCCGCCAGCGACGAAACGGCTGAGGTAAGCGAGCAGCCGACAGCGCAGACGCCGCAGGACAACGATGGCGAGCAAGCCGCGTCAGCGCCCGAGGCGTCGGAGAAGGCACCTGAGCAAAGCGCTTCTCAAGAAAGCACTTCTGAAGAAAACGCACCTGAAGTAAGTGCTGAAGAACCTGTTAAAGCGAGTCCTGAAGCGGAAGTCGAAGATAGCCCTGCTAAGCCAGGCGCTACTGAAAAAGACACTGCTGTGAAAACCTCGCCTGAGCAGGCACCAGCCACGGAACCAGCGGCTGAAACGCCGTCGCAACCTGCGCAGCAAGCAGCGCCCGACAGCGAAGCAGTGGCTAAAGAAGCCGCAAAACCGCGCCGTCGTCGCAGCCGGGCACATAATGACCCGCGCGAGAAACGCAAGCAGCAGGCAAACGACAAGAACGCCGACTAACGACCAAGTCAGCCGAGCGGCACCAAAACAAACGCCCCGCCGTTGTTAACGGCGGGGCGTTTTTTGTGTGCAACCGAAACGGATCATCCCGTGATCAGACGCGGCTCCGGGGTTAGCCTGACAGCAAAGCGTTCAGCAACCCGCTCAGCGACCGTATTGGCCAACGCCAGCAGGCCCTGGCGGTTCCCGCCGCCGAAATGGACCAGTACCAGCGCTTGACGCTCGTGAACCGCAAACGCCCCCTGACGAAATCCTTTTAAGCCGCACTGGTCAATTAACCAACCTGCTGCCAGCTTCGTTTGCCCGTTACCTTGAGGAAAACAGGGCATCTCAGGGTAGCGCTGGCGTAGCGTCGCGGCCAGTTGATCGGTCACAAACGGGTTTTTGAAAAAGCTGCCCGCATTGGCCAGTTCTTCAGGGTCCGGTAGCTTTTCACGGCGGATGTCGCATACTGCGTTGGCCACTGCCAGCGGCGTAGGTGACGCCGGCACCCTTGTTGCCAAGTCCCCATAGCCCAGCGTGACCAGGGGCTCACGGGACAGTCGCAGCACCAGCCGGGTAATAATGACCGTTTCCGCCAGTGCGCCTTTGAAGATACTATCGCGATAGCCGAACTGGCAGGCATCGCGGCTCAACCAGCGCACCTCCCCGGTCGTCCGATCAACCACCTGCACCGCGTCGAGCCTATCCGCCAGCTCTACCCCGTAGGCACCGATATTTTGCACCGGGGCTGCGCCACAATCACCAGGTATCAGGGCGAGGTTTTCGGTGCCCCATACCCCGGATGCTGCCAGAGACATGACCAGTCGGTGCCAGTTCACGCCCGCGCCCACATGAACAAACAGTTGATCGCCCCGCGCTTGAAGCCACCACTGTTCAAGCAATGGTCGAAGCACGATGCCGCTGAGCCGGGCTGGCAACAGCACATTACTACCGCCGCCCAGCACGGTTACCGACCACCCTTCTTGTCTGGATTGGGCAAGCACCTGCTGCAATTGAGCCAGCGTGCGAGGCGCCGCGTACCGTTCGGCCACACACGGGAGACGCAGCGTATTGGCATCACTCAGGTCGACTTCTCGCTGGACTGACACTGTGCTCATTTCAGTGTTCACGCTGGATATGCTCAACCAGACCTTCGGCAGCAGTCTCAAGCAGGTTGAACACCCGCTCGAAGCCTTCATCGCCACCGTAGTAAGGGTCCGGTACCTCGCTTTCCGCCAGGTCGGCAAAGTCCAGAAACAGCCCCACATGGGCATTGGCGTGCGCAGGTTTCATGGCGAGCATCGCGCGAAGATTGTCGCGATCCATCCCCAGCACATAGTCGAAGTCAGCGAAATCCTGAGCTTGCAATTGGCGAGCCCTCAAACCGCTGATATCGATACCTCGCTGTTCTGCCGCTGCCTGCGCACGCGGGTCGGGCGCATTGCCTACATGCCAACGCCCCACGCCACAGGAGTCGACGACCACGCGATCCTGATATCCGGCGCGCGCCAGCGCGCGGCGAAACACGCCTTCAGCCGTTGGCGAGCGGCAGATATTACCTAAGCAAACGAACAGCACCTTCACGATTCACTCCTTCTGCTGTGTTGGCGCCAATAACGCGCGCACACGGGCTAGATCTTCAGCGGTATCGACCCCGGCCGGGTTCAAATCACAGGCCAACGCAACCTGAACCGTATGGCCATACTGCAGTGCGCGCAGCTGCTCGAGCTGCTCAAGCTGCTCGAGGCTTGATGCAGGCCAGTCGCAATAGGCATGCAGGAAGCTGACTCGATAGGCATAGAGGCCGATATGGCGTAGCCACGCATCGGTATTGAGCCCCGTAGGCGGCTGCGAAAAATGTTCACGATCCCAGGGAATCGGTGCCCGGGAAAAGTACAGCGCCCGCCCCTGAAATGAACGCACCACCTTGACGACATTGGGGTTGAACAGTGCATCGATATCCGCAATCGGTTCCGCCAGTGTCGCGATGGAGGCCTGATCATCGTCCGCCAAACGCTCGGCCACCTGATTGATCAGCGCCGGGGGAATCAAGGGTTCGTCCCCCTGGACATTGACCACCAGCGCCGACTCATCCAACGCCAACTGGTCGGCAACCTCGGCCAGCCGGTCGGTTCCGGAAGCATGGTCCTCGCGTGTCATGACGACCTCGGCGCCGTAAGGCTCCATGGCCGTCCGAATACGTGCATCGTCGGTGGCCACCACGACACGGCTGGCGCGGCTCTGGCAGGCGCGTCGCCAGACATGGGCAATCATCGGCTCTCCCGCAATATCCAGCAGTGGCTTGCCCGGTAATCGGCTCGAACCATAACGGGCGGGAATCACCACGGTAAACGACAATGCCATTCACCCCTCTCCTTTGCGGCCTGGTGACGGAGGAAGTTTTTCATCGACATCCAGCGCACGCGCCGCCTCCGGCAACATCACCGGAATGCCGTCTTCAATCTGATAGGCCAGGCCATCGTAAACACAATGCAGCTCCTGGGCCTCGCGGTCGAAATGCAACTTGCCTTGACACAGCGGGCAGACCAACATTGCCAGCAGTTCCTTATCCATGAGCGTTTCTCCTGTCTCATGTAAGCGCTGACAGCTTGCCTGTCAGCCAATGCTCAAAATCAGGTGGAAGCACGGCTTCCACATCGAGAACCCAACTATCCGGCGGGGCGAACGCCTGACATTTCACGGCATCCTTGGCGGTCATCACCAGCGGACGCCCTCTCCACTGGTTCAGCAATGTCTCGGTCAACGGCTGATGATCCGCCAGCGGATGCCACTCGCCTGTTACCCCCAGTGATGTCAATGCCGCAAAAAAACGCTGGGGATTACCAATGGCAGCCAGCCCGTTCACCGGGGCTTCAAACGGCAGCGGTGCCAGCGGAAACCGCTGACCATCGTCAAGTCGGCGCCAGCTGCATGGCCCCAGGTGCATCTTGACGGCCGCTACCGGCAACTCACAAGTGTTGACGCCATTCACGATGACGGCATCGACACTCTTCAACCGGTCTGGCGGTTCGCGCAGCGGGCCTGCCGGCAGGCAATGACCATTTCCCAGTCCACGTGCGCCATCAATCACCACCAATTCAATATCGCGCGCCAGGTGGAGATGCTGCAAGCCATCATCGCTGATAATCAGATCGCAACCCGCCTGGACAAGTGCCTCCACCGCTCGGGCACGCTGTGGGTCGACCATGACCGGAAGCCCCGTCTGCTGGGCCAGCATCAGCGGCTCATCGCCGCTCTCGCTTACCGGCGTGGTCGGCGTTACCCGCAGTGGGTAGCGTTCGGCACTCCCCCCATAGCCGCGTGACACGATACCCGGCGACCAGCCTTGCGCTGCCAACCGGTTACCCAACCATGCCACCAGCGGGGATTTACCCGTACCGCCCAGGGTGATATTACCCACAATGATGACCGGCACCGGCGCCCGCCATGCGCGTCGCCTGCCAGTCTGAAACTGACGCGCCCGTCGCTGCATCAGCCATTGATATAGCTTACCCAAGGGCCGCAAAGGCCATAGCCAGCAGCTACCTTGGTAGGCACCCACAAGCCAGCGGTCGGCAAGCTTCACTGGGGCTCCTGAAATTGCAGCTGGTGCAGCGCCGCGTAGGCACCGCCTGCCGCCAGCAGGGTTTGATGACTGCCCTGCTCAATAATGCGTCCCTGATCCATGACGATAATCCGATCGGCGCGCTCAATGGTAGACAATCGGTGGGCAATCACCAGGGTCGTGCGACCCTGGCAGACATCTTCGAGCGCCTTTTGGATGTAACGCTCTGATTCGGTATCCAGAGCGGAGGTGGCCTCATCCAGAATCAGTAACGGGGCATCCTTGAATATCGCCCGCGCAATGGCCAACCGCTGGCGCTGACCGCCTGACAGCATCACGCCGTTTTCCCCTACCACCGTGTCATAGCCCTGGGGAAGCTGGTCGATAAACTCATCTGCATAGGCGGCTTCAGCCGCCGACTTGACCGCCGCAGGGTCCGGATTATCCAAGCCGTAAGCGATGTTCTCGGTAATCGAGGCATTGAACAGCGTAACCTGCTGGGAGACCAGTGCCATTTGCTGACGCAGGGGGCGTAACGCATAATCGTCCAGTGGCACATCATCGATGGTGATGTCCCCCTCACTGGCATGGTAAAAGCGCGGCAGCAAGCTCACCAGGGTCGACTTGCCGCTGCCGGACCGCCCCACAATCGCCACCATCTCGCCGGCTGCCACATCAAGATTGATATCTTGAAGAACATAGGGCTGATCATCGGCATAGCGGAAACTGACGTTTTCGAGCTTGACGCGACCCGCCAATCGTTCGACCCGATACGTACCGCTATCGCTTTCGGGGGCCTCATCCAGCAGGCCGAACAGTTCGGCGGCGGCGGCTATCCCTTTCTGGATTTCGCTGTTGATTTCCGACAGCTGACGAACCGGCTTGATCATCAGGGCGGCCGCGGTAATAAAGGCGACAAATTCACCCGGCGTCATACTGGCCATCAGTGAGGGTGCCATAGCCAGCCAGACAAGAATGGCCATCGAGATCGCCACCAGAATCAAAATCACCGGTGAGCTGATGGCGCGCGTCATCGCTTCCTTCATGCTTTGTCGGCGATTCTCTTCGCTGACGCGCTTGAAACGCTGCTTTTCATACATTTCCGCGCCATGGGTGCGAACCACCCGGTGACCCGAAAGCGCTTCGGAGGCCACATGGGTCACGTCGCCCATGGAGTGCTGAATACGCTTGGAAAGCCTGCGAAAGCGCTTGCTGGCGTAGCTCACCACGCCTGCAATAATCGGCGTGACGCCCAAAAACAGCAGCGTCAGCATCCAGTTGGTCCATAGCAAATAGCCCAGCAGGCCAATTACGAACAAGCCTTCACGTAGCAGGATGGTAAACGCTTTGGTCGCGGCTCCCGCAACTTGCTCCACATGGTAGGTAACCCGGGACACCAGATGACCGCTGGAGTGATGATCAAAAAACATGCCCGGCAGGTGGAGCATGTGGGCAAAGACATCGCAACGCAGCGTATGAATCACATAGCGCCCGACATACGACATGAAGTAGGTACTCAGAAAGGTTCCGATGCCCCGCGCGGAAAACATGATGATGACAAATAACGGAAGGAAGAGCCGGAACGAGGCGTCGGGGTCTTGGATGCCGTCAATCAGGCGTTTCATCATTTCCGCCAGCGCCGTGCTTGACGCGGCATAAATCACAAAACCCACCAGCGCCAGGCTAAAGGCACGCCAGTGCGGCTTTACATAGCTTAATAAACGTTTATAGAGGACCCAGCCTGATTCAGTCACACGAGCTCCTAAGCAATAGCGTGCAGTGGGGGAATTCTACCTGATGGCGCTGCGCATCAACACCGCTGTCGAGGCGTCGACTCCCGCAGGGGATTTATTTCAAGCGAGGCACCGGGTGAGAGGCGTAACTGGATGGCACCATCTTGCGCGGTATTCCATAAGCAGCTCCCCTGCTCGCGAAAACGCCGCACAACGTCGTCATTGGGGTGACCAAAGGGGTTATCGCGCCCGGCACTAAAAATAACATGCCGGGCATCGGCCGCCCGCACGAACTGCAGCCCCGAACTCGAGGCGCTGCCGTGGTGTCCAGCGACCAATACCGTAACGGGTGAATTAATATCTCCGATCAACCGCCGCTCGACCTGACGGCCGACATCGCCGGTGATTAACACCTGCTGTTGGCCCACCTGAACCGACAGCACGCACGACCGGTCATTGGACGAGGATTCGCCCTGGTCCGCGTTGGGCCACAATACGCGGTAATGCGCGCCATCACGCTGCCACTCGTCACCCCGTTGACAGTCAAGACGTTGCACCGCAAGGGGTTCCAGGGCAGGCGCACGCCATTCCTCCACCTGGTGCTGGTCGCGGAGCGCCTGCACGCCCCCTGCGTGGTCACTATCGCTATGGCTGACAAGCACCAGATCGAAGTGCTGCCCCGGCGGCCATAGGGTTTCAAGGGGCATAAATCCCGAGCGATAACGCGGCCCCGTGTCCACAAGCATCCGCTGATGGGTGCTACGCAGCTCTATAAGTTGACCCTGCCCCACATCGTAAACGGTGATAAGCAGGTCATCGCCTGAGAGGCGAGGAGACGCTGGCCAAAAAGGCACCAACATGACAATGGTAAGCGCCCCTCGCTTGAGCCACCTGGCCGTGCCGGGCAACCCCCAGCATAACGCCATCACAAGAAGCCCCAATGCCCATGGCAGTTGCAGGTAGCGCGGCGGCTCCCATAGCGGCCAGTGCACCACTGCCACCTCCAAGGCACTGTAAAAGCCACCCAACCCCTGCTCGAACAACCACCAGGCCGCTGTCGACGCGTAAGGCACTGGCGTCAACAACCAACCCAACAACGCCAGCGGCACCATGAAAAGGCTCATAAAGGGGACGGCGACAAGATTAATCAGGGGAGCCGTCGGTGCTACCCGGCCAAACGCGACAAGCACCGCCGCCGCCATCAACGGTGCCAGCAGACATTGGGACCGCAGCACGGCCCAAAACCATCCACGCAGGCCTTGGGGGCGTGGCCTGCCTTGCCAAATGATGATGAGCCAGGCAACAGCCACAAACGATAGCCATAACCCGGGTCGCCAAAGGGCAACGGGATCGATCACCAATACGGCGGCCAATGCCAGCCACCAGCCTTGCCAGGGGCCCGGCGCGTGGCGACCACTCAACACCCAGAGACCCACAACGCTCATGATCATGGCGCGCATGGCCGGCGGCTCCATACCCGCCAGCAGCGCATAACCAAGGGCCGCTGCAGCCGATAGCCACCAGGGCCACGCTCGCAGGCGCCAGTTACCCGGCGTTATCCAGCGTGCTGCCTGGCGCGCCAACAGCAAAACAAAAGACGCCACCAACCCCACATGCAAACCGGAGATCACGACCAGGTGGGTCGTGCCACTGGCGTTGAGCAGCTTCCAGTCACTCTGGGTGAGCTGGTCTCCCAGCCCCAATGTCAGCGCCGCCAGCCAACGCCGGGTGCGCGGCGAAAGCGGCTGTTCTTCCAGCATGGCATGCGCTTGCTGACGTAGTGAGAACGAGGCAGCGGTTAACCGCTGAGCAGATGGTTCCTGTCGGACATAGCCGGTCGCATCGATACCTTCGCGCCATAGCCAGTGGGCATAGTCGAAAGCACCGGGGTTCATAAAGCCGCTGGGCGGGCGCAAACGCAGCGTCATCATCCAGCGCTCGCCTGGTTGAGGCAACGGCGACTCCAGGGCGTATGCGCTGACCCGAACCCTTTGCAGGCGCTCGCAGTCTGGCCGAAGATCCGGTGCCTCACAGCGCTCCACCTGCAATAACAGGCGTAGGCCACCGCTTATCTGCTGGGTCTGAGTAATACGCCCTTCAACCCGAACATCCTCGCCGGAGAGGCCGACGGGTAATTGCCGTGCCCACTGGGACTGGATGGCCACCACCCCCCAACAGACGATTGCCAGCCAGAGGCAATAGCGCAAACGCACTGTCGCCAGGACAAGCAGCAAAATGCCCAGCGCAGAGGTCAGCCACAGCGTATTACAGGCGGGTCCTAGCCAACTGCCAAGAACAGCTCCCGCCATCACGGCCACTGCAACCGGCATCGCAAGCCCAATGCGCATATTGCCCTCCCTGGCACCGCCTTATCACCGCCTTGGCGTAGCCGAAACCCTGTCCCTTATGGATAATGGGCGGCATTCACAGGCAAGAGTGTCCGACATGCCTCGCCGTTTCTTTCAACGCTATATGCCCAGGCCCGATACGCTAAAGCGTCAGCGGTCGCTGCGTTTCATGGCGCCACTGATTGCCGACCCGCGTTTGTGGCAACTGACGCGACGCAGCGTCGCCAATGCGTTCAGCGTGGGGCTTTTCTGCGCCATGCTGCCGATTCCTTGCCAAATGGTGGTAGCGGCCATAGGTGCTCGCTTCAGCCGCTGCAACCTTGCTCTTGCGGTGGGCCTGGTGTGGATTACCAACCCACTGACAATGCCGCTATTTTTTTACGGTAACTATTGGATTGGTACCTTTTTTCTGGATACGCCTGCACGTGAGGCGCCTTCCCGCCTTTCGACACAATGGCTGGCCGAACAAATGCATAACATCATGCCTGCCCTGCTGCTGGGCTCCCTGGTGTCAGCCCTGGTCCTGGCGGTAATGGCCAATATTGCCGTCCGCTTGATCTGGCGCTGGCACGTTTCCCATCACTGGAAGCGCCGCCGCCAAAAAAGGCGGCAGCGGCGGGCCCGTGTCGAAGCAGAATTCGACGATTAAGGCTGCTGTACGAGTTTTCCACCATCCAGTTTCATCATCCGATCCTGGTGCCCCGCCAGGCCAATGTCGTGGGTGACAATCACGAAGGCGCAGGCGCTTTCGCGCGCCAGCTCATCCATTAGCGCCAGAATCGTGGCGGCGGTGGTCTGGTCCAGATTCCCCGTAGGCTCATCCATTAATACCAAGCTGGGATCCGTGACCAGCGCGCGGGCAATGGCCACCCGCTGGCGCTCCCCGCCGGATAATTCACCCGGCTTATGATCGGCCCTGTCCTGCATACCCACCCGTGACAAAATCTGCATGGCGCGCTGCTCGGCCGTTTTTTTCGCTTGCCCGCGAATGATCAACGGCAGCGCGGCGTTTTCTACCGCCGTGAACTCTGCCAGCAAGTGGTGGAACTGATAGACAAAGCCGATATAACGGTTGCGAAAGCGCCCCAGCGCCGTCTCATTCAGACCCGCCAGGGGTTGATCCGCGATCACGACATCGCCTTTAGTGGGCCGGTCCAATCCACCTAACAAATTTAGCAGTGTCGTCTTGCCCGACCCTGAGCTACCCACAATGGCAACGCGCTCGCCCGCATGCACTTGAAGGTCAAGGGTATCGAGGACGGTTAAATCCTGCGGCCCTTCACTGTAAGTGCGAGTCAACCCTTCGCATTTAAGCATTACAGGGGCTTGATTCGATGTCGTCTCAGACATGTTGGCATCCTTATTCATAGCGCAGCACATCCGCAGGCTGGACACTAGCGGCTCGCCAAGCCGGGTATAACGTTGATAAGAACGTCAACCCAAAGGCAGCCAGCACAATGTTTCGAACATCTTCAAAGTGTAAACGCGACGGCAAATCACTGATGAAGTAGACCCCTGCGTCGAGGAATTTAATATTCAAGAAACCCTCGACCCAGCCGATCAGATCGGAAATCGTCAAGGCGAGCAACACACCGACAGCGACGCCCACGGCAATCCCGATCAAGCCGATAGCCAACCCCTGCACGATAAAAATGCCCATGATCGAACGCGGCGTGGCACCAATGGTTCGCAGTATGGCGATGTCAGCCCGCTTGTCGGTGACGACCATGACCAGGGTCGACACAATATTAAAGGCGGCGACCGCAATGATGACCGTCAACAACAGCGCAATCATGCGTTTTTCCATCTGGATTGCCTGGAAAAGATTGCCCTGTGAATAGGTCCAGTCGCTCCCTCGATAGCCGGGGCCCAGTTCATTGAGGATAGCCTGTGTTTCGCTACCGGCGACAAACAGGTCGTCCAGCTCAAGACGCAGCCCCCCGATCGCATCACCAAGACGACCAAGCGTCTGCATGTCCTCGATATTAGCGTAAGCTAAGTTAGCGTCAAGCTCAGCGCCAACGCTAAAGATACCGCTCACGGTGAAGCGTTTGAGACGCGGAAATACGCCCGCCGGGGTAATCGAGGCCTCAGGAACCAGCAATGTCACTCGATCACCCACACCGACGCCCAGGCGTCGGGCCAACATCGACCCCAGCACCACGTTCCATTCGCCCGGCACCAGGTCACTTAACTCACCTCGTTGCATGTGGTCGCCAATAATCGATACCTTATCTTCCCAGTCGGGGTGGATACCGTTGACCATGGCGCCTTCATTGTTGCCGCCAACCGAGAACATGCCCTGCTGTTCGACATAGGGGGCGACCCCCTCAACGCGGTCACGCTGCATAATCTTTTCGGCCAGCGACTGCCACTCCACCATGCCATCACGGGCTTCGATTTTGGCATGCGGCACCATGCCCAGAATTCGGGTACGCAGCTCATGGTCAAACCCGTTCATTACCGACAGAACGAGAATCAGTACCGCCACGCCCAGCATCAGTCCCAGCATGGAGGTCAGCGATATAAACGAAATAAAATGGTTTCGGCGTTTAGCGCGCACGTAGCGCAGCCCCACCAAAAAAGGCAAACGATCAAGCATGGCGTCATTCCTTATAAGTCAGCGCTCATGGTACGGTTTTTTTAGCATCGCTGCATATGTATAAGCGGGCTTTAGAGGCACATCAGCCGCCAGCGTTCCCTCATGATTCTCTATACTTGCAACTTTTCGCGCCAGCCCCTACATTGCGCCGATTCGACTGGCGCCAGGCGCGCTCTCTTTTAACTTCGCTGCGAGCGGCTTTACGTTGATCACTTCGACCTACCGTTTATTACCCGAGTGGCATCCTCAAGATGGCATTCAACTCACCTGGCCACGCCCGGAGGGCGACTGGCAGGCGCTCCTGGGTGGCATTGAAGGCACACTTGAGCGTATTGTCGTCGCCGTGAGCCGCTATCAAAGAGTGCTCATCAGCGTGCCTGACAATGCCACGCGCACACGCCTGGCAGCGACATTCGACGCCTACGGGGTACCCGAAGGTCAGTTACTGTTGTGCGTCGCGTCCAGCAACGACACCTGGGCACGCGATCACGGGCCGATTACCGTCGCCGATGAAACGGGGGCGTTGCAACTGCTGGATTACACCTTTACCGGCTGGGGCGGTAAATTTCCTGCTGACCGCGATAACCAGTTGACCCACCGGCTTGCCGAGGAAGGCGTTTGGAACTGCTGTGTAAGCCGCCGCGAGCTAGTGCTGGAAGGAGGCGCGATTGAGACGGACGGCGATGGCACCTTGCTCACCACCGAGGCCTGCCTGCTTAATCCCAATCGCAACCCGCAGATGACGCGGCATCAACTGGAACAACAGCTTGAGAAAGACTTAGGGATAGATCGCGTGCTGTGGTTGGCCCATGGCCATCTGGAAGGCGACGACACGGATAGCCACATTGATACCCTGGCGCGTTTTTGCAACCCGACGACGATCGCCTATGTGCGCTGTGACGACCCGACGGATCCTCACTACCCAGCCCTGCAAGCGATGGAGCAGGAGCTGCAGGCGTTTCGGCAGCGAAATGGCGAGCCCTATCGGCTAATTCCGCTGCCCTGGCCTCAGGCCTGCTATGCACCCGACGATGGTCGCCGCTTGCCAGCCACTTACGCCAATTTTTTGATCATCAATGGCGCTGTACTGGTACCCACCTACGGGGACCCCGCCGACGTTATCGCGCTGAACGCTCTGGCGGTCGCCTTTCCCGAACATACGCTTATTCCCATTGAGTGCAGTCACGTCATCCGCCAACACGGCAGCCTGCATTGTTTAACCATGCAGCTCCCCAGAGGCTCGCTCGCCACTGCTCATCAGACCGCTGAGGAATCATCATGAAAAGCCCCGTCACCGTTGGCATCGTGCAACAGCAAGCCTGGCCCGATAAAACCCAAAGCCTGGATGCCAGTGAAGCGGGCATTCGCAACGCTGTGCAGCAAGGGGCTCAGTTGGTATTGCTCCAGGAATTGCATGCCACGCACTATTTCTGCCAGTACGAAGACCCTGCGGTGTTCGACCTGGCCGAGCCGCTGGACGGACCCACGGGCCAACGGCTCGCTGAATTGGCCCAGGAACTGGACATCGTACTCGTCGGCTCCCTGTTCGAGCGCCGGGCGCCCGGTCTTTATCACAATACCGCGGTGGTATATGACCGCGCCGAGGGCCGCGTGGGGCACTATCGCAAGATGCATATCCCCGACGACCCCGGGTTTTACGAGAAATTCTATTTCACCCCAGGCGATCACGACGCCGCGCGCAATGAGGGGTTCACTCCCATCGATACGTCGCTCGGCCGGCTGGGCGTGCTTGTCTGCTGGGACCAGTGGTACCCCGAAGCCGCGCGACTGATGGCTCTTGCCGGCGCCGAGTTGCTTCTCTACCCCACCGCCATCGGCTGGGATCCCAACGACGACGATGCCGAGAAGGCTCGTCAGCAGGACGCCTGGACGCTCATCCAGCGCGCTCACGGTGTCGCCAATGGATTACCCGTGGTCGTCGCCAACCGCGTTGGCTTTGAGGCAGACCCGTCTACCGTGGGTGCGGGCATCCAGTTTTGGGGAGGCAGTTTTGTCTGTGGCCCGCAGGGTGAACTGCTGGCGAGCGCGGGAGAGACGACAGAACAGCTGGTCGTGGAGGTCGATATGGCACGCAGCGAGAACACGCGGCGTATCTGGCCTTACCTGCGTGACCGCCGTATCGATGCGTATGGCGAGCTGACCCGACGCTTCAGGGACTAGGCGCCTGATGCTCTTCTATTGTTAAGCAAAACGCCTGCCTGGGATTAACCAGACAGGCGTTTTTCATGCCCTGCTTACTTCCTTACTTCCAGAAATCGCGGATGGAGGCAATTCCCTGGGCACCAACGGCCCGGGCGTGATTGGCATCAAAACGCGTCATGCCGCCCAACGCAAAGACCGGCATGCCGGCGTGCTCCACCCACTGCTGAAAATCATGCCAGCCGATGGGGGCTACGTCGGGGTGCGACGGCGTGGTGCGCAACGGCGATAGCGAGACAAAGTCACAGCCTAGCGAGGCAGCCTGTTCCAACTGCTTGGGGTCATGGGTCGACGCCGATAGCCATTTATTTTCCGCAATCGGCCGACGCTCAAGCTGCATAAGACGCTCGCTGGTCAGGTGAATACCGTCGGCATCCACCTGATCGAGCAGCGACGGATCGCCATTGAGCAGCAAGCGAGCACCGACCTCATGGCAAAGGGCGAGTGCACGCTCAGCCCTTGCCACATAGGCCTCCGGCGTTAACTGCTTGGCGCGTAGCTGCACCAGGCGAATACCATCTTCGCTCAACGCCCGGGTGAGTGACGCCTCAAAACGGGCTTCATCGGCTTCTTCACCGGTAATAAGGTATTCAGTCGGCAACATGACAGCCCGCAAGATAGGCAAATTTGCCGCCGGGAACGGGTAGTTCACCAGTTCCTCCATGGGGACCCAGCGAACGGCCTGGCCTTCGCGACCGAAAGGTTCACCGGCAAAGGCATGCACCTGCCAGACATCGAGCAGTATATGCTTATCCGAATACTCATGATGCACTCGGATTAATGGTTGCGCATTGACAATTTCGACACCCAGCTCTTCGTGTAACTCCCGCTTCAAGCCTTCCAACCCGGTTTCGTAGGGGGCCAGCTTGCCGCCGGGAAACTCCCATAACCCGCCGTGATCAACATTCGAAGGCCGCCTGGCAATTAACACCTGCTGCTTGTCAGCACTGATAATGGCAGCGGCTGCCACGTGAACCCGTCGTTTAACCATGATATTCATTGCATCTCTATCCACTGTGTGCACACCCGCTGAGCGATAGTGGTGTTATATCGCTACGTTAAGATCTATTGACGTCGAGGGAGCGACGATAGTTTGTCGCTTAGCTACGATAATCAGCGTTGATCGATACATAGTCATGGGAGAGATCCGACGTCCACACTGTGGCACTATCGTCTCCCCGCCCCAGACAAATGCGGATGGTAATCTCATCGTTGGCCATCACCTGGCTACCGGCTTCTTCCGTATACCCCGCCGCTCGACCGCCGTTTTCCACCAGGCGCACATCGCCAAGCTCGATGATGACCTTTTCAACGTCAAACGCATTGACTGGCGCACGACCAACGGCGGCAAGAATACGTCCCCAGTTGGCATCGGACGCATAGAGTGCCGTCTTGACCAACGGAGAGTGGGCAACGGTAAAGGCCACATCAAGCGCTTCCTGGCGGCTACGCGCCTGCTCGACCTGCAAGGTGACAAACTTGGTCGCACCTTCACCATCGCGAATAATGGACTGCGCCAATTCCGTCATTACCCGCTGCAAGCCGTTGCGGAATATCTCGATATGCGCATCGCTTTCAATACGCACCCCCGTGCCGGTTGCCGCCAGCATGCAGGCGTCATTGGTCGAGGTATCGCTGTCAACGGTAATACAGTTGAACGAGCGATCGACCGTTTCGCGCAGCAGGCGATCCAGCAATGCCTGATCGATTCCCGCATCCGTCACTACAAAGCCCAACATGGTGGCCATGTTAGGCTTGATCATGCCCGAGCCCTTGGCGATCCCGTTGATGACAACCTCCCGGTTTCCGATCGCCAAGGTCACGCTCGCCCCCTTGGGACGTGTATCGGTGGTCAAAATACCTTCAGCCGCGTTTTGCCAAGCTTGACCATCGCTTGCCAAATCACCAAGCGCCACAGGAATGCCGTCCAGAAAGCGTGCCATGGGCATTGGCTCGCCGATCACGCCCGTGGAAAACGGCAGCACGGCATAAGGATTGGCACCCACCTGCTCAGCAACTGACGTGCAGCTGTTCTGAGCGTCCTTAAGGCCTGTGTCGCCGGTGCCTGCATTGGCATTGCCCGTATTGATCAACCAGAAACGAGGGACTTGACCGTTTTCAGC
The DNA here is from genome assembly GCF_015767635.1 of Halomonas sp. A40-4. Classification (GTDB taxonomy): domain Bacteria; phylum Pseudomonadota; class Gammaproteobacteria; order Pseudomonadales; family Halomonadaceae; genus Vreelandella; species Vreelandella janggokensis. The sequence continues at coordinate 2,319,774 of NZ_CP065230.1, forward strand.
GCTACGCTGAAGGTGCTCCTTTGCCACTTTCACCGGAGCGGCGCAGAAGGCATTACGGGTAAACACCCCCGCCACCGTCGAGGTCTCGGGCAACTCAATAACCACGACATCACGGCGGTCTGGCTTTTTTATCCCGGCCATGGCCGAACCCAAACGCACCCCGTCAAGGGTCGGCATAGAAGGGAAAGGCATCGATCCTACCGCCATGTAGTTCTCCTTAAACGTGGCTTATGCACTTAATCGAGTTTACCGCAACACTGCTTATACTTTTTGCCTGATCCACAAGGACAGGGGTCATTGCGCCCCACCTTGGGGCCCTCGCGACGAACGGGACGGCCGTCGGCGCCAGGCGCCTGTTTAGGCGCGTCGGTATCCTCGGCCGCGGCAGAGTCCGGGTCATCATGGCGACTGGCGGCAGTGGCTTTTTCACGTTCCAGCGCTTCACGACGCTTCTGCTCGAGGGCTTCCACTTCTTCCGGCTGGCGCACCTGTACATGGCTGAGAATCCGCGTCACGTCTGCCTTGATGTTAGTCAGCAATTGCTGAAAAAGCTCAAACGCTTCACGCTTGTATTCCTGCTTGGGATTTTTCTGCGCATAGCCACGCAGGTGAATACCGCGACGCAGGTGGTCCATGGATTGCAGGTGCTCTTTCCAACGGGTATCGAGAACCTGCAGCATCACCTGCTTTTCAAACCGGCGAATAAGCGCTTCACCGGCGGCGTCGATTTTCGCAGCGTAGGCTTCGCGGTGCATGGTGTGCAGGCGTTCACGCAGCTTCTCTTCGTTGAAGCGTTGATCCGCTTCTGCCCATTCAACCACCGGCGCATCCAGGTTGAACTCGGTTTTCAGGTGCGCTTCCAGGCCCGGCAGGTCCCATTGCTCCGCCAGGCTTTGCGGCGGAACAAAGTCGCTGATGGCGTCTTCCATGACTTCTTCATGGATACCCGCAACAGCGTCTGCCACGTTATCCGCCGCCAGGATATCGTTACGCTGCTGATAAATGACCCGACGCTGGTCGTTGGCCACATCATCGTATTCAAGGAGCTGTTTACGAATGTCGAAGTTGCGCCCCTCGACTTTTTTCTGCGCTCGCTCAACGGCATTGGAGACCATCTTGTGCTCGATGGCTTCGCCACGCTCCAGGCCCATCGCCTGCATCAGACGCTTGACGCGGTCAGAGCCGAACAGTCGCATCAAACTGTCTTCGAGGGACAGGAAGAAACGGGTGGACCCTGGGTCACCCTGGCGCCCGGCACGGCCGCGCAGCTGATTATCAATTCGCCGCGACTCGTGGCGCTCGGAGCCGATCACGTGCAAACCGCCGGCTTCCAGAACGGCGTCGTGACGCTCCTGCCATTCTGCTTTCAGGGCATCAATCTGCGCCTGGCTGGGCTGCTGCAGTTTGGCCACTTCAGCTTCCCAGTTACCACCCAGCACGATATCGGTACCCCGGCCCGCCATGTTGGTGGCGATCGTTACCGCCCCAGGACGCCCCGCCTGGGCAATGATCTCGGCTTCACTTTGGTGTTGCTTGGCATTGAGAACGTTGAACGCGAGTTTGGCCTCGCGCATCAGGTGCGCAATGTATTCGGAGGTTTCGATGGAGGCCGTACCCACCAGCACAGGGCGACCCGCCTCGGTCTGCACCTTAACATCCTGAATGATGGCTTCGTACTTCTCTTCCGCGCTCAGGTAGACCAGGTCATTGAGGTCTTTACGCGTCAACGGCCGATTGGTGGGAATCACCACCACATCAAGCCCATAAATCTGGCGGAATTCAAAGGCCTCGGTATCGGCCGTCCCGGTCATACCGGCGAGCTTGTCGTAGAGGCGGAAGTAGTTCTGAAAGGTGGTCGAGGCCAGGGTCTGGCTCTCGCGCTGAACCGTGACGCCTTCTTTCGCTTCGACAGCCTGGTGCAGACCCTCGGACCAACGCCGCCCCGGCATGGAACGGCCGGTGTGTTCGTCAACGATCACCACCTGATCGTCGGCGACCATATAGTCCACGTCGAGATGGTAAAGATGACGAGCCCGCAACGCCGAGTGCATGTGCTGGAGCAGGTTGAGGTTTTGAGCCGCGTAGAGGGAGTCATCTTCCCCCAGCAGCCCCTCCTCACGCATGAGCGCTTCGACCTTGTTGTGGCCCTGCTCGGTCAGCTCGACCTGTTTTTGCTTTTCCTCGAGGACGAAATCCCCCGTGACCGGCGTTTCGTCGTCCTCGGACTTTTCGCCTTTTTCCAACTGCTGCGACAGGCGATCAACCACTTTGTAAAGGTCGGTATTCTCGTCGACAGCGCCTGAAATAATCAGCGGCGTACGGGCTTCATCGATCAGGATCGAATCCACCTCATCGACAATCGCGTAGTGCAAGTCACGCTGGACTTTATCTTCAAGCGAAAAGGCCATGTTATCGCGCAGATAGTCAAAGCCAAATTCGTTGTTAGTGCCGTAGGTAATATCACAGTGATACGCATGACGCTTTTCAGCGCTGGTCTGACCACTGAAAATAACCCCGACAGTGAGCCCTAAAAACTCATAAAGCGGGCGCATCCATTCAGCGTCACGGCGGGCCAGGTAATCATTCACTGTCACGACGTGAACGCCTTTCGCCGGTAGCGCATTCAAGTAAACGGCGAGGGTCGCCACCAGGGTCTTACCCTCGCCGGTTTTCATTTCGGCGATACGGCCGCGATGCAGGGTGATCCCGCCGACCATCTGCACATCAAAGTGACGCATCCCCATGACGCGTTTGCTGGCTTCACGGACCATCGCGAAGGCTTGCGGCATTAAGCTGTCCAGCGACTCACCGTCCGCCAGTCGCTGACGCAGTGTCGCCGTTGTGCCCTGCAGTTCGGCATCGCTTAATGCCTCGAACTCACTTTCCAACGCATTAACGTGCTGCACGCTTTTGAGCATGCGTTTCACATCACGGTCATTTTTTGAACCGACGACCTTACGTAATAAATTATTGATCATGTAGTTTCCAACTAACCGCGAGCGCCCTTGACAGGGCCACCCCGTTCCATAAATGAAGAAGGTTGACTGATTTTTCAGCGGTAAAACGGGGAATTCTGAGGGGGGCCACGACGGCTGAACACATCATGTGCGGCCACTAGCACACTAACAAACCGCTTGAATGCGAAAGGTCTAGGTGATGTTAAGGGCTTCAACACGACCCAGAAGCGCCGCATAGCGCGACGCCGGGTTGCCATCAAGCGTGTCCGTGCGCGCAAGACGGCAGGCACCCAAATACACGCCACGACGCTGCGCTCACCACCCCGCAGCGCTTCTGCATAGGTCAGGTTAGTCGGCAATAAACAGCCGACCAACAGGCCTGCCAGCCACCAGCGCGCCAGACTATGGCGACGCTGACGCCGAGGCAATACCGAGGCAATGTTCAACGCTTGCGACATGCTGTGGACAAACTCCTGAGCGTGTTAGGCTTTAAGGATCGGGCAACCTGACGTGTGCCCGACATCACCTTTGCCAGAAAGCATCTACATAAGGCACCTATGTAAAGGTAAAGTCCCCATGCATAGGGCAATAAGCGATACCTTAGGAATCAAGCGTATGAGTATAAAGGTTAAGCGATCTCAGGCCCAGCCCATCAGCCGTCTGATGGGCAAGTCGGGCGATATCGGCAAGCTTATGCGCCTCTCAGCACTTATTGATCAGGCACAACGGCATTTGCAGGCCCACTTGCCCGAGGCAATGCGTGAGCATATTTATGTTGGCGGATTCCGAGACGGACGCTTGACATTGATTAGCGGCCAGGCCCAATGGCTAACTTGGCTGCGCTACGAACAGGACCGCTTGCTAAGCCTTATTCATCAGTTGCCGGGATTCGAGGGCGTCACCGGATTTACCTTCAAGGTGCGTCCTGTAAGGACCATCCAGCCACCTTTACGCAATACCCGCTCTCTGTCGCGTTCAGCCGGCAATACGCTCAGCCAATGTGCCGAAGACACCGACCACCCTGCCCTCAAGCGGGCCTTGGAACGACTGGCCTCCCACGCACCGGATGAAGCCAGCAACGAACCCAGCCATGAAGACTGACCCACAAAACAAAACGCACCGCCATGGCGGTGCGTTTTTCGAGCAGTCAATCAGGCGAACAAGACTGACTACGCCATGGCAGGTGCCGAGTAGGAAATCGGCGCCACGGCCTGTTCTTCTTCAAAGGTGACAATTTCATAGGCATCGGGCTGAGCCAGTAACTCGCGACATAATTGATTGTTCAATGCGTGACCCGACTTTACGCCGCGGAACTCGCCAATCAGGCTATGACCTAGCTGGTACAGATCACCAATGGCATCCAGCACCTTGTGCTTGACGAACTCGTCTTCGTAGCGCAACCCGCCCTCATTGACGATTCGATAGTCATCGACAACGATGGCATTATCCAGGCTTCCACCTAATGCCAGGTTGTTCGAGCGCAAGAATTCGAGATCGCGCATAAACCCGAAGGTACGCGCACGGGAGACTTCTTTAACGAAGGAGGTCGTCGAAAAGTCGATCAGTGCCGTTTGCTTTTGCTGGTCGAACACCGGGTGATCAAAGTCGATGGCAAAAGAAACCTTGAACCCCTGATGCGGCAGGAAGGTCGCTTCTTTATCGTCTTCTGTCACGCTGATCGGACGCTTGATACGAATAAATTTCTTGGCTGCTTCCTGCTCCAGAATACCCGCCGATTGAATCAGGAAGACAAACGGGCTTGCACTGCCGTCCATGATAGGCACTTCTGGGGCGCTAACATCGACATACGCATTATCGATGCCCAATCCAGCAAACGCCGACATCAAATGCTCGACAGTCGCGACTTTGACACCCTGATAGCTGAGTGCAGTACACAGCTTGGTATCTTCAACCAACTCTGCGCGGGCAGGCACCTGGGCCATTGGCTCCAGGTCCGTTCTGACAAACACAATCCCCGTATTAGCGGGCGCCGGACGCAAAGCCAGATGAACTTTTTTACCCGAGTGTAAACCCACTCCGGTGGCACGAATGATATTTTGTAAGGTGCGTTGTCTGATCATGGGCAGTGGTCGAACTCTAATAACGGGGATAACCGCAAGGGATGAAAGTTATCAAACAGTGTTCACTTTAACAGCAAACGAGAGTTTTGACCAATAAAACTCTCGTTTGGCGGTAGCATGAACCTGATAGCTTGTATCAATCCGCTTGGCGGCGAAGAAACGCGGGGATGTCCAGGTAGTCGTCAGCATCCGCAGCGCGACGCTTTTCAGGGCGTGCAGGTGTGCTTTCGGCAGCTTCGGCACGGCTGCTTGCCTGCTGGCGCATTACCGTCGGCTGTTGCAGCTTGCGGTAATCTGCAGAGGTTTCCGCCGTACGGCGAGCCGGCTCGCGGGTAGCCGCTTTAGGCTGACCACCATCCAGGCCTGCCGCCACCACCGTTACACGCAGCTCGTCTGACATTTCCATATCAATGGAAGTTCCCACGACGATCGTCGCTTCCTGGGAGGCAAATTCCTGAACCGTGGCGCCCACGTCGTTGAATTCGCCAATCGATAGATCAGGACCTGCCGTGATATTGACCAGAATGCCGCGGGCGCCGTGCAGATCGATATCTTCCAGCAGCGGGCTGCGGATAGCCTTTTCAGCGGCTTCGCGGGCGCGGTTTTCACCTGTCGCACCGCCGGTGCCCATCATCGCCATGCCCATCTCGGACATCACCGTGCGCACGTCGGCAAAGTCGACGTTGATAATGCCCGGGCTCGTAATCAGCTCGGCAATGCCCTGGACAGCCCCCAGCAGCACATCGTTGGCTGCGCTAAAGGCGGTCAACAAGGTGGCATTTTTGCCTAGAACAGAGAGCAGCTTTTCGTTGGGAATGGTGATCAACGAATCCACATGCTCCGAGAGCTCTTTCATGCCCTCTTCTGCCGCGCGCATCCGCTTGGGCCCTTCAAAGGGGAAGGGGCGCGTCACCACCGCCACCGTCAGGATACCCAATTCCTTGGCCACCTGCGCGACGACAGGCGCACCACCGGTACCTGTACCACCGCCCATACCAGCGGTGATAAAGACCATGTCAGCGCCATTGAGAAGCTCAGCGATACGCTCACGATCTTCCATCGCCGCCTGACGGCCGACATCCGGATTAGCTCCCGCACCCAGGCCTTTGGTGATTTCACCCCCAAGCTGCAGAACCGTCTTAGCGGATACCCGCTTTAATGCCTGAGCATCGGTGTTGGCGCAGATGAACTCGACGCCTTCGATGTTGCTTTCGACCATGTGGTTAACTGCGTTGCCACCACCGCCGCCAACGCCAACCACTTTGATGACCGCACTGCTCGAGGGTGCGCTATCTACCAATTCGAACATAAGCCCCGTCTCCTGAACCGCGCTTGCGGCCCTGTCAGAAATTTCCTTTGAACCAGCCTTTGATTCTTGCCAGCGCTGCACTGCCATCCTTGACGTCACGCCGGGAGACGTCAGTACGCCCCTTGTGCACAGGGATGACTCCCCGTTGACTTTCTCGACCATGCCCATGGCGGGATTCCTGCAGTGCATAATGCAGTAAACCCACACCCGTTGCATAGATAGGGTTGCGTACTACGTCTGACAACCCTTTGACATTTTGTGGACACGCAATGCGAACGGGCATATGAAAAATCTCTTCAGCCAGCTCGCCCACGCCTTCCATACGTGACGTACCGCCCGTCAGCACAATACCGGCAGCGACCATGTCCTCATAGCCGCTGCGACGCAGCTCGTCTCTGACCAGCGTAAACAGTTCCTCATAGCGTGGCTCCACTACTTCGGCCAGGGCTTGCCGGGAAAGGTCCCGAGCCGGCCTGTCACCTACGCTAGGTACCTTGATCATTTCGTCGCTTGCCGCTAACTGAGTCAGCGCGCAAGCGTACTTTACCTTGATCTCTTCAGCGTGCTGCGTCGGGGTCCGCAACGCCATCGCAATGTCGTTGGTGACCTGATCGCCGGCAATAGGAATCACCGCCGTATGGCGAATGGCACCTTCGGTGAAAATCGCCATATCGGTTGTTCCTCCACCGATATCGACCATGCAGACACCCAGCTCGCGCTCGTCCTCGGTCAGCACTGCCATGCTGGACGCCAGTTGCTCGAGGATAATGGCATCTACATCCAGACCACAGCGGCGTACACACTTTTCAATGTTCTGTACCGCATTGAGGGCGGCGGTTACCAAATGAACCTGCGCCTCAAGGCGAACCCCCGACATACCCAGGGGCTCGCGAATACCGCCTTGAGCGTCGATTGAAAACTCCTGGGGCAGCACATGCAGAACGCGCTGCCCTTCTGAAACAGCGCGCGCGCGCGCCGAGTCAATCACTCGTTCGATATCCGAGGGCGTCACTTCACGCTCTTTGATGGCCACCACACCATCGGAATTCATCGATTTGATATGGCTGCCAGCCACGCCGACATAGACAGAATGAATGTCGCAGCCTGCCATCAGTTCGGCTTCTTCAACGGCGCGCTGGATTGATTGCACGGTCGACTCAATATTAATAACCACGCCGCGCTTCATGCCCCGCGAAGGATGCGAGCCAATACCTGCAATTTCAATTCCACCGTCGTCGGTCGGCTGACCGACGATCGCGACGACCTTGGACGTTCCAATGTCCAGCCCGACCACCATGTTGGATGCGTTGGGTGAGCCTGCCATGAGTCGGGAAATCTCCTTGTCGCCTTAAATAAAAAAACAATTAACGTTCAATTCTACTTGGGCACTAGTTAATAAGAGTGCCAACTTGTGTCTTTGCGATGCTGAGCAGTGAGCTAACTTAATCGGCAATATTAACATTTATAATTCACGATTGGCTCATAGTATAGAAACAATCAGCGCATTACGACTAGTCAATTATCACAATAGTCGCCATCAAAGCGAAATAAAACCCCATTCGCGCGGTTTTCATCGACAGCGACTGCTTACTTTACACCGTTAAACGATGTTTCATCGACGCGTTACTCTTCTTGCACATCAAATTCACTTTCTCCGTGCCAAGCCACCGCCACCCCATTGGGGTAGCGTAAATCGATATAACGGATGCGTTCGCTTAAACGACTCAATTCCCGCTGCCAGGAAGCGCTTAAACGCGCCAGCCGCACTTGATGTTGACGACGCCCCAACATAACCCAGGTGCTATCATTTAACTGTAACCGCCAAGCGCCACGCGGCTCTAATCGTAACTGCGTTAACCGTAGATTCAGCCCTGCGAAATGCGGGGTTAATTGGTGGTAATAATCCAACACTTCTTTACTGCTACCAGCGGGGCCTGCCATATCGGGCAAGCCCTTGGGCGCTTCCATCGGGGCGAATGCAAAAGCTTCGCCTTCTGCGTTAAGCAGAAAGTCGTCATTCCAGCGGGCCACCGGGGTTTGTTCAATCAGCTCAAATACCAGCGCATTGGGCCATTCACGTGTTATGCGCACTTCATTCAACCAACCTATGCGCAATGCCTGTTGCCTTAACGCCCCCAGATCAGCAGATAACCACTGAGTGTCCTCAACGACAGGTGCCAACTGGGTCCGTAGATAATCAGCATCGACGTAGTCCCAGTCGCCCCGAATAGAGACACGCTCAATGGGGCGATCAAGCCACAGCCATAGCGCCTGTCCACCTGCCACCAACAGCAGACCCAACATCAAAGCACCCAACCAGGCCTGGCGTTTTTTCATGAGGCGCTCTTTTGGCCGGCCGTTTGCAGGATACGCATCACCAACTGATCAAAATCCATACCGGCATGGGCAGCCGATTGGGGCACAAGGCTGTGGTCGGTCATCCCGGGCACGGTATTGACTTCGAGTAACCAAAAGCGCCCTTCACTGTCACGCATCACGTCAACGCGCCCCCAACCCTGCCCACCCACGGCGGCAAATGCCTGTTGGCAGAGCGCTGCCAGCGCAGACTCGTCCTCTTGCGACAGACCGCACGGCAGATGATATTGCGTCGTATCGGTTAAATATTTGGCTTCATAGTCGTAAAAGCCACCCGGTACTTCAACGCGAATGGCGGGGAGCACCTGATCGTCTAACAGACTCACCGTGTATTCATCGCCTTGGATGAATCGCTCTGCCATGACCCGCGCGTCAAAACGGGCGGCATCATGATAGGCGGCTTCCAGGGCTACCTGATCGTCGACAATGTTGATGCCAAGCGTCGAACCCTCGTGGACGGGTTTGACGATCAGCGGCAAGCCAAGCTGCGCGACAACCCCAGCCCAGTCAGAGTCTGCATGCAGCATGATGCTTTCCGGCGTTGGCAACGCCAGCGCATGCCATACCTGCTTGGTTCGTTGCTTATCCATACCCAATGCCGACGCCAGGACACCACTGCCCGTATAGGGAATGCCCAATAGCTCAAGCGCCCCTTGCAGCGTACCGTCTTCCCCGCCACGGCCGTGCAGCGCGACAAAAACGGCGGTTGGCGCCAGCTTTTCCAGACCGACCAACCCGCCCTCGCGCGGGTCGTAACCCTGGACATTAACGCCCTGACGCTCCAGCGCCGCAATAATCGCGGCGCCGCTCTTCAATGACACTTCACGCTCGGCAGAATGACCGCCATAGATGACGACAACACGCTCAAGCGATAGGGGTTCAGAGTTGAGTCCGCTCACAGGTCTACCTCATTTAACGCCAACTGGGCTTGCGCCAGGCGCAGCGAGATACCGCCGACATCCCCGGCACCCTGGGTAATCAAAATGTCGCCGGGGCGCAGCACGTGACTTAGCAGGTTAGGCAATTCGTGTTTATGCTCGACAAATAGCGGATCGACCTCGCCACGCTGACGAATCGAACCCGCCAGCGTACGGCCTTCTGCCCCGGGAATCACCGCTTCACCAGCGCTATAAACGTCCAACAGCACGAGCGTGTCCACCTGGGAGAGCACCCGGACAAAATCCTCGTATAAATCGCGCGTCCGGCTATAACGATGCGGCTGATAAAGCATCACCAAACGCCGCTCAGGCCACCCCGCCCGAACCGCCTGAATGACCATATCCACTTCCCGAGGATGATGACCATAATCATCCACCAGCATGACGTCACCGCCCGTCGGGCTGGGGTAATGGCCATGCACCTGAAAGCGGCGCCCTACCCCAGCAAAGCTCGCCAGGGCGCGCGTGATCGCCTCATCACTGACACCCGCATCGGTGGCCACCACGATGGCCGCCATCGCGTTCAATGCGTTGTGACGTCCCGGCATGGCCAGTCGTATGGGTAGCGGGTCGGCATCACCTGGACGCAATGCGGTAAACGATACCTCGCCCCCTTGCTGCTCAAAATCGGTGATTCGGTAGTCGGCATCCGCGTCGAACCCGTAGGTGACGAACTGACGTTTCACCTGGTCACAGAGCTCGCGCACATTGGCATCATCCGTGCAAAGCACCGCCAGTCCGTAGAAAGGCAGATTATGAAGAAATTCGACAAACGTGCTTTTAAGACGCGAGAAGTCACCACCGTAAGTTGCCATGTGGTCGGCATCGATATTGGTAACGATGGAGACCATCGGCTGCAGGTGCAGGAATGACGCATCGGATTCATCGGCCTCGGCCACCAGATAATCACCCTCACCCAGCCTTGCATTGGCACCCGCGCTGGTCAGCTTGCCACCGATCACAAACGTCGGGTCAAGGCCGCCCTCGGCCAGTATCGTTGCCGTCAAACTGGTGGTCGTGGTTTTGCCATGGGTACCGGCCACCGCGATGCCGTGGCGAAAGCGCATCAGTTCTGCGAGCATTTCAGCGCGACGCACCACCGGTACGCGGTGATCGTTGGCCCAGCGAATTTCTGGATTCGTCGGATCGATGGCGCTCGATACCACCACGACATCCGCCCCCGACACGTGTGCCTCAGCGTGACCGATCGATATACTGACACCACACTGGCTCAAACGCTCGGTAACGGGCGAAGGTTTCAAATCGCTGCCGCTGACAGCGTAGCCCTGGTTGGCTAGCACCTCCGCGATGCCACACATACCTGCACCGCCGATGCCAACAAAATGAATGCGCCGAATGCGGCGCATGCCGCGACCAGTGGGGGCGGTCGTTGCTGATGCCGCCTTGGTTACAGAGTGGGTCACACAGTCTCTCCTTGCGGTATCACAGCCAGACACCCGTCGGCCAGGCGCTGGGTTGCTTCCAAGTAGGCAGCCTGGCGTGCATTAGCGGCCATCGCCGCCAGGGTGTCAGGCGTTAATAAATTTGCCAATTCATGGCTAAGGCGCTCGGCGGTCAGCTCGGACTGGACGATGCACAGTGCCGCCTTTGCCTCGACAAGCACCTGGGCATTGACGCGTTGGTGATCATCTACCGCGAAAGGGAAAGGCACCAGCAAGGCTGGCTTGGCCGCTGCCGCCAGCTCCGCAACGGTCAATGCCCCGGCACGGCAAACCACTAGATCGGCCCAGTCATAAGCCGCCGCCATGTCATCAATAAATGGTTCTACACGCGCCTCGACGTCCTGCTCGGCATACAGAGCCGCGGTATCAGCATCACGCGCCTTGCCGGCCTGATGCCATATAGCCGGCCGCTGCGCAGCCGCCAGACGGGCGACCGCTTCGGGCAGTCGCTCGTTAAGGGCAACAGCGCCCAGTGAACCACCGACGACCAACAGGCGTAGAGGACGGTCTGTCATGGTCGCCGAATCTCGCGGATGATCGCCCAAGGAGGCAATATCCTCGCGGACCGGATTGCCAATCACTTCCGCCCGTTGGCCAAAGGCCTGCGGAAAAGCCGCATAGGTGCGGGTAGCCAGGCGCGACAACACCCTGTTCGTCAATCCCGCCACCGCGTTCTGCTCATGAATCACCAGCGGAATGCCCAATGTCCTGGCGGCCAGGCCGCCAGGACCACTGGCAAAACCACCCAACCCAACCACAACTTGAGGTTTGAATGCTGCCATGACACGGCGGGACTGACGTACCGCGCGGCTCAGGTTCAAAGGTGCCTTCAGCCAGCCTGTCAGACCATTACCGCGCAGCCCTGAAATAGCAATGGTATGCAGAGTGATACCCGCGTCGGGCACCAGCCGGTTTTCAATGCCTTTCGGACTACCCAGCCACTCAACTTCGACACCCTGAGCCATCAGAGCGCGCGCCAACGATAAAGCAGGCATCACGTGGCCCCCGGTTCCTCCTGCCATGATGAGCGCTCGGCGCGCTGGCTGTGTCACAGGCAACTCCTTAAGCTTGATTATGAGAGGCGTGGTTCACGACGCGGGCGATAGGGCGTCGAGGCACGTTTTGGCTGTTGGCGCGTTTCCACATCGGTGCGCAACAACAAACCGATCATGACGCCGGTCACCAGCAAGCTGGAACCGCCATAGCTCATCAGTGGTAGCGTCAATCCTTTGGTTGGCAGCAGTCCAGAGCTTACCGCCATGTTGATAAACGCCTGAGCCGCAATAATGAAACCAATACCATAGCTGACATAAGCGCCAAACAGATGCCCTGACAGCTCAGCTCGACGCCCTACCAACATGGCCCGGGCAATCAACAGCGTAAATAACACCACCACTGTGATGGCGCCCAACATCCCCAACTCTTCGGCGACCACTGCAAAAATAAAATCGGTATGCGCCTCGGGGAGGTAATGCAACTTCTGCACGCTGTTGCCAAGCCCGGTACCGGTGACATGACCACGGCCAAAGGCAATCAGTGCCTGGGTCAGCTGATACCCCGTCGCGAACTGATCGGCCCATGGGTCCAAAAAACTGGTCCAGCGAGCCAGCCGGTAGGGTTCAAGCGCCACCATCATCACCGCACCCGTCGCCAACAGGCTGCCACTACCAATCAATAAAGTTAGCGACGCCCCCGCCATCATCAGCATACCAATCACGCACGCTGCAAATACCACCATACCGCCAAAATCGGGCGCTAAAAATAACAGCCCGGCCGGCACGGCCAATACGGCCAGTGGCCGCCATATGCTGAATGGCTTGCGTCTGAGGTCGTAAGCAAAGCGTGACATGAAAGCTGCCATATAAAGAATCAAGCCAATCTTGGCGAGCTCGGATACCTGCAGGCTAGGCAATGGGCCGGGCAGTGCAATCCAGCGTTTGCTGCCGTTGATTTCCTGACCGATGAACAGAACCAGTGTCAGAAGGAAAATATTGACAAGCAGAATCAGACTGGCGTTTTGACGCCAGACCTCCAGCGGAAGACACAACATCACCAGGCATGCCGCTATGCCGAGCAGCAAGAACACACCATGCTGCTGTGCATAGTGATAGCTGTCATCGACCAACCCGATAGAGGCCGAACTCACCATCACCCAGCCGAAACCCGCTAGCGCCACCGCCACCACGATCAACCAGACGTCACAGGGCGCCCCTTGGGTAGATAGTTTTTGGCGTAGATCCTGGAATCGCTTCATGACGTTGCCTCGCTGGAGAATCGTGCCTTTTGCTCTACCCATTGACGAAAGGCATCGCCTCTTGCCTGGTAATTGACGAATTGGTCCAGACTCGCACAGGCCGGCGACAGCAGCACACAATCACCGGGTTTCGCAAGCGCATATGCTTCTTGCATGGCATGCTCCAGCCCTTCCACCAGACGCGTCTCGACGTGGTCAGCCAACGCCTCATCCAGCCGCAATGCATCTTGGCCGAACAAGATAACGCAGCGTGCGCTGGCGCTTAATGGCGCCGCCAGGGGAGAAAAATCGGCCCCCTTCCCCACCCCGCCTGCCAGCAATATCAACCGACCTGTTAAGCTGGCGCTAATGCCTTCAATGGCCGCAAGGGTCGCTCCCACATTGGTACCCTTGCTATCGTTCACCCATTTAACGCCGTCGAGTTCAACGATTAGCTCGCTGCGATGGGGCAATCCCTTAAAGCCCTTTAATGCCTCGCACATGGCCGTTTGATCAAACCCCAATGCGTCCCCCATGGCCAGGGCGGCCAACCCGTTAACGTAATGATGCTGGCCTACCATCGCCAATTGATCGGCGGCAAGCCAAGGCGCTTTCCCCTTCATCAGGGTTAACTGCCCCTGCTCTATCGCCAACCCAAAATCACGACTGCCTGGCGCCTGATTGCCAAAGCGAGTCAGCGTGGCAACCGGCTCGTTGGGAAACGTCATGGGATCATCGGCATTGACAACAGCATGCTGGGCACCGTGAAAAATGGCTTGCTTGGCACGACAATAGCCTTGCATATCGCCATGTCGGTCCAGGTGATCTTCCGATAAATTTAAAAAGGCGGCTACCGCCGCCCCAAGGCGGGGGGTGGTTTCGAGCTGAAAACTGGAAAGCTCAAGGATGAATAGCTCAGCGTCAGGCTGTTGCGCCAATAGATCCAGTGCCGGGGTGCCGAGATTACCGCCAACAGCGGCGTTGACACCTGACACCTGGGCCATCTGCCCGAGCAGGGTTGTCACGCTTGACTTGGCATTCGAGCCGGTAATCGCGGCAATGGGGGCAGATGCTGCACGCACAAAAAGGGCCATTTCGCCGACCAGCCGGGGCTCGCCAGTACGGGGGTTCATCTGCGCCGCCAGCGGCGCTAAGGTCGGATGATGGGGGTCGACACCCGGGCTCACCACGACTTCTTCCACCGCGTCAATATCCAGGACCTCGAGGGGGCCGCAATGAACGACCACGTCAGGATGGGCGCTGTGGAACGCAGCCATTTCAGGTGGTTCCTCGCGGGTGTCCGCCACCATGAACGACACGCCCTGTCGCGCCAAGTGGCGACATATCGCCCGCCCCGAGATTCCCAGCCCCACGACGAGCGTTATTCCTGGTGGAACATGAACCATCCCGGCTCCCTCACACCGACCCATGTCTGGCCCGGCCGCATTGAAAATGAAAAAACTTAACGGACTTTCAGCGTGGCTAGACCCAGCAACACCAGTACCACGGTAATGATCCAGAAGCGCACGATCACCCGCGGCTCTGGCCAGCCTTTCAGCTCATAGTGGTGATGTAGAGGCGCCATTCGGAAAATCCGGCGTCCAGTAAGCTTGTAGGAACCAACCTGCAAAATGACCGAGACGGTCTCCAGAACGAAAATACCGCCCATGATGAACAACACGATTTCCTGGCGGACAATAACGGCGACGACGCCAAGCGCAGCGCCCAGTGCGAGCGCTCCCACGTCGCCCATAAAGACTTGTGCAGGGTAGGTATTGAACCAAAGAAAACCCAATCCAGCGCCCGCTATCGTGGCGCAAAAAACAGCCAGCTCTCCGGTGCCCAGAATAAACGGGATATGCAGATAATCAGCGAAAAGTGCGTTGCCGCTGGCATAGGCAAAAATCGCCAGCCCCATCGCCACCAGCACCGTCGGCATGATAGCCAGGCCATCCAGGCCATCGGTCAGGTTGACGGCATTGGAGCTACCGACAATCACCAGATAGGTTAGCAGGATATAAAAAACACCCAGAGGAATCGCGACGTCTTTCAACGTCGGTATCAACAAGCTGGTCTCGACCGCCGAGGCTGCGGTAAAGTAAAGAATCAGTGCCGCACTCAAGCCGACCACTGATTGCCAGAAATATTTCCAGCGTGCCGGTAAACCCCGAGGATTTTTCTCGACCACCTTGCGGTAATCATCTATCCAGCCAATCGCGCCAAACCCCAGTGTCACGCCTAGCACGACCCATACGTAGTGATTGGTCAGGTCCCCCCACATCAAGGTGCTGATGGCCATGGCCATCAGAATCATCGCCCCTCCCATGGTCGGCGTGCCGGCTTTTGAGAGGTGTGATTGCGGACCGTCATCACGCACGGCCTGGCCAATTTGCCCTTCGACCAGCCGCCTTATCACCCAGGGCCCTAGCCATAAGCACAGAAACAAGGCTGTCAGGGCGGCTAAAATCACCCGTAAGGTTAAATAGTTAAAGACTTGAAAGGCAGATTGATACTGCGACAGAAAATTCGCCAAGTGAAGTAACATGAACGGCGTTTACCTTATCTTATCCGTGCGCAGGGCGGTGACAACTTGTTCCATGCCTGCGCTGCGCGACCCTTTTACCAGCAGGCTGGCATTGGGCGGCAACGTATTATGAAGATGACGCACAAGCGTCGCGTGATCATTAAAATTCAACCCACCATCAAAGGCATCGCTGGCCGGCTTGGCCACTTCCCCCAGCGTTAACAGAAGATCAACACCCAACTGGGCCGCATACCGGCCGATATCAGCATGCAAAGCGTTGGAGTCGCTACCCAGCTCCCCCATTGCCCCCAAGGCACACCAACGTGGCCCAGGAAGGCTCATCAACGTATCCAGCGCGGCTTTTACAGCGCCAGGGTTGGCGTTATAGCTATCATCAAGCACGTTTGCACCACGTAAGCCGGGTAGCACACCCAGCCGGTTAGGCAGTGCGGACAAGCACGCCAGACGCTCGATTACCTGCGCCGACGACACGCCCAGGGAGAGCGCCGCCGCCGCCGCCGCAAGCGCATTACTCACATTATGCTTGCCCAGCAGCGGTAAATGCACCCGCCCAAGGGATTGGCCTTGATAGTTAAGCGTGAAAGCATAACGCCCTTGGGAGTCACAGGAAAGCGCTTCGGCCCAGATATCGGCCGGTGCCTTGATGCTGAAGCTGATGACACGACGCGGCGCAGCACAGGCCGCCCAGTAGGCATAATAGTGATCGTCGCGATTTAGAACCGCCACGCCATCGTCCGCCAAACCGCTCAGCACTTCGCCCTTGGCCTGGGCAATCTGCCCCATACCGCCGAACTCGCCGACATGAGCACCGGTCACATTGGTAATAACGGCGACCTGAGGCCGAGCCAGACGCGTCGTCCAGGCAATTTCCCCCAGATGATTGGCCCCCAACTCGACTACCGCCGCCTGGTGCCCTGGCGTCAACGCCAGCAAGGTTAACGGCGCCCCAATGTCATTGTTGAGGTTCCCCTGGGTGGAATGAACCGCGCCCAGCGGTGCCAGCAAGGCGGCCGTCATGTCTTTTACCGTGGTTTTGCCGCTGTTGCCGGTCACCGCTACCAGCGGGCCTTGCCAGGCTTCGCGCGCGGCGGCTGACAGCAGCCCCAACCCCAGACGGGTATCAGGACACACCAATTGTGGCAGCGGACTCTTCACTGGCGTTTGCACCACAGCCGCAGCCGCGCCCGCCTGCTGTGCCTCGGCCAATAGATCATGACCGTCAAACCGTGGCCCCTTGAGGGCGACAAAGAGCCCTCCCGCCGCCATCTTGCGTGTATCGGTGACGACAGTACTGATGGGCATGTCCGCCAAGGATGGCGGCACTTCAACAGCGAGCGCCGCCGCCACGTGACCGAGGGTCCAGTCCATCTAGAGCGCCTCCCGAGCGGCCAGTGCGGACTGTACGGCCTCACCATCATGGTAGGGGTAGCGCACCCCTTTGATTTCCTGATAGGGCTCGTGACCTTTACCCGCCACCAGAATGACATCATCAGGGTTGGCGTGACGGACCGCATAAGCAATCGCCTCGCCTCGCTCGGCTATTTCCAACGGCTGAGCCTTCTGAGTGAAGCCTGCCAGAATGTCGGCGCGTATACTGTCGGCAGACTCACCCCGGGGATTATCATCGGTCACGATCACGCCATCCGCATGCGCTTCTGCCACACGCGCCATCTCGGCGCGCTTGCCGGTATCACGTTCACCGCCACAGCCGAACACGCACCATAATTTGCCCGCATGCCCATCAAGGGCGCGCAGTGCATTATCAAGCGCATCCGGCGTATGAGCATAATCGATCACCACACTGGGAGAGCCTGCCTGGCGGTAGCACTCCATGCGTCCCGGTACCGGGCTAAGCGACTCTGCCGCCTCAAACAGTGAATCCAGTGACTCGCCCAAACCGTATAGCGTTGCCATGGCCAGCAACACGTTATCCAGATTAAAGCGCCCCATCAGTGACAGCGACAGCGTTTTTTCACCATCCGGCGTGGCGATCAGTGCCTGCTGGCCTTCACTATGCGGATTCCAGCCCACCACGCGCAGCGTGACGGCCTCTTCAGTGCCTGTCGCCAGGACGCGCACATGGCTATCGCAGCCGGCCAACATCAGACGAACGAGCGGGTCATCACCGTTCATCACGGCAAGGGCAAGCTCAGTACGTCTGAACAACTTGGCCTTGGCAGCCGCATAGGCAGCCATACTGCCGTGATAATCCAGATGATCACGGCTCAAATTGGTGAACACGCCGGTCGTGATATCAACGCTATCCAGCCGGGATTGATCAAGGGCATGGGATGACACCTCCAGCGCCACACGCTTGACACCTTGACGAGCCAACCCGCCCAGCGCCGCATGCATGGCAAGTGCGCCGGGCGTTGTCAGCCCGGTATCGCTCAGCGCGCCCAACCGGCCTACACCCAAGGTGCCGATGACGCCAGCCGGTGTACCCAGTGCATCGCTTAACGCGGCAATGTAGTGCGTCACCGAGCTTTTCCCATTAGTTCCCGTGACCCCGATGACTTCAGGGCCCTGAGGCAATTGAAAAAGCGCACGCCCAAGCTCCCCAAGCCGTCGCGTCAGATAAGGTAACTGCAGAACACGGCCATTGAGCGTGATCTCACCATCGCTTGCATGTGCAAGCACCAGGCCCGCACCTGCTTCAAGGGCGCTATCAATAAAATCGCGACCGTCTAGCTGGCCGCCTGGAACGGCCACAAAAATATCGCCAGGGCCGATCTGGCGAGAATCGCTGGTAATATTGATATTGTCGGACAACGATGGCAGCGAGGCGGGCAGCCCACCGGCTGGCCACACCTTGGTGAGCGCTTGTATCACCTCATTCGGGCTGAGCGTCATGCAATCTCCTTCCCACTAGTCCGCCTCTCTATCAGGAGGCACGTCCAATAACCTTAGCGCATTACCTGTCACACTTGAGAATACCGGCGCTGCCACGGCACCCCCATAGAATTCGCCTGCCTTGGGATGGTCGATCATGACCACCGTCACGATGCGCGGATCCGAGATCGGGGCAATCCCGGCAAACACACTACGGTAAGCGTCTTTGGCATATCCCCCCTGGCCGGATTTACGAACCGTCCCGGTCTTACCACCTACACGATAACCTTCAACCCGAGCTCGTCGGCCACCCGTATAAGCGGCGACCGAGCTTTCCAGAATATCCAGCAAGTCATTAGCAACCCGGGGCTCTATGGCAGGGATGCCTTGAGGTGACTCAGAAAGACGCAGCAGCGAGGGCGGCAAACGCTTGCCGTCATTGGCAAGCGCTGTATAAGCACTCGCCAACTGAACGGCTGAAACCGACAGGCCGTAGCCATAGGACAGTGCGGCCCGCTCGCTGCGCGACAGGCGTATCGGTGAGGGCAAGTGGCCGGTGGCTTCACCGGGGAATCCCGTTTCCGTACTTTGGCCAAGGCCAAGCTGCCGGTACTTTTCCCAGATCTCCGTGTCATCAAGCTCAAGGGCAAGATGCGACATGCCAATATTGGAGGACTTTTCGAGAATGCCCGCTAGATCCAGCTCACCGTAATTACGAAAATCGCGGATCGTGTACTCGTCGATCCGCATCCAGCCCGGTGACGTGTCCACAATGGTATCGCGATCAAAGCCCTCGTTTTCCAACACCGCCGACATCGCCAGCGGTTTCATTACCGAGCCGGGCTCGAAAACATCGACCAACGCCTGGTTGCGCAGCCCGCGGGGGTCTAGCCCTGCCCGATTATTCGGGTTATAGGAGGGTAGATTGGCCATGGCAAGCACTTCACCACTGCGGGCATCCATCATGACCAGAACACCACCATCCGCCTTGTTTTCAACGACCGCTGACCGGAGTTCCCGGTAGGCCATGTACTGCAATCGCTGATCAATTGAGAGGGTCAAATCGCCACCCGGCTGAGCTTCACGAATAACATCCAGCTCCCTGACCAGTCGGCCACGACGATCCTTGATAATGCGTCGCTGCCCCGGACGACCGGCCAGGTGAGGCTGGTAGGCAAGCTCAAGCCCTTCCTGTCCGACATCATCAACGTTGGTCACGCCAAGCAGCTGTGCCGCCACTTCACCTGCGGGGTAGTAACGCTTGTATTCCCGCTGGGGGTAGACCCCTGGTGTGCGCAAATCGAGGATACGTTGAGCGGCTTCAGGCGTCATTTGGCGACGCAGGTACATGAACTCATGCTCGCTATAGCGCGCCACTCGAGCTTCAAACGACTCCAGCGACATACCCAGTGCCTGGGCCAGGACGATACGCTGAATCGCATCGTCGGGTAGTTCCTGGGGGTTCGCCCAAAGCGTAACTACTGGCGTGGAGATCGCCAGCGGCTCGCCATTGCGATCAGTAATCATCCCCCGGTGGGCAGGGATGACCTCATTACGCAGCGTACGCGCATCCCCCTGGCTTTGCAGAAAAGGTCGGTCGATCACCTGCAGCAAGGTAATCCGCCCTATCAGGATCGCGGACGCCAGGACAATAAGCAGCATGACAAAGAAAAACCGCCCACCCGGCAGCGGAGGAGCGACAGGCGCTTGGCGTGAACTGACGCCCCGGCGCTGAGTGCTCATGGCCGAATTACCTCAACGTCATCAACATCGGGAATACGCATCCCCAGACGCTGTGTGGCAATCTGCTCTATGCGCGCAGGCGTTGACCACGCGCCTTCCTCCAGCAGTAGCTGACCCCATTCAGTGTTCAACTGGTTCCGCTCTTGCTCTAGTTGCTGTAGCTGAGCGTACTGCCCCCGGGTCGCATGGGTGGTCACGACGACGCAAAAAGCCGTTGCCAGGCAGGCTAAAAAAAGCAGGCTAAGAGCCACTGGCCAGGGCCGCAGACGTAAAGAAAACGGCCATCCGGCCTGCAAAGAAGACCACCACCGATCAAGTTGCTCCAAACTCATACTGACATCCGTGATCACTCTCGTTTGCGCGCAGCACGCATGACCGCACTTCGGGCACGCGGGTTCTCGGCCACTTCGGCATCGCTCGGCCGTTTTCCTTTACCCAACGCCTCGAGACGACGACTCAACTGGTCATCACGAATCGGCACGCCCTTGGGTAGATGTGTATCGCCTCGCACATGATGGCGAATAAAACGCTTGACCCGGCGATCCTCGAGCGAATGGAAGCTAATAACCACCAAATGCCCCCCCGGCGCCAAGGCCTCGAGGGCAGCCTCAAGCGCGGCATCCAACTGTTCCAACTCGCCGTTTAAATAAATCCGCAGGCCCTGAAATGCCTTGGTGGCCGGATGACGGCCTTTTTCCCATGCCGGATGGGCAGCTTTCAGTACGTCGGCCAAGTCCACCGTATGCGTAAATGGCGCCTCGGCCCGCCTATTGACGACCGCCCGCGCAAGCCGTTTTCCAAAGCGTTCTTCGCCATAGGCTTTGAATACGTGCGCGATAGTGGCTTCACTGGCGTGAGCAAGAAATTCCGCGGCGCTTTCCCCTTGACCGGGATCCATACGCATATCCAGAGGGCCATTGCGCATAAAGCTGAAACCCCGCTCAGGGTCATCAAGCTGTGGCGATGACACGCCAACATCGAGCAAGACCCCGGCAAGCTTGCCGTGCACACCCTGCTCGCGGGCAACATCGCCCAGCCGGGCAAAGTCGCGCTGTACCATGGTAAATCGTGAATCGGCGATATCTGCCGCCGCCGACACGGCTTGAGGATCCCGGTCGAGGGCAATCAAGCGACCTAGCTCATTCAAGCGCGACAAAATGACCCGGGAATGGCCGCCACGGCCAAAGGTGCCATCAAGGTATATGCCATCAGGTTGATGAACGAGGACATCGACAGCGCCGTCCAGTAGCACACTGGTATGCTCGAATGGAGCGCTAGCCTGATCAGATGACGGCATGGTAAAGCTCACAGGTAGTCCAGGTCACAGGTAGTCCAGGTCACAGACAGTACACTCACAGGAGAATGAGGGGCATGCCTGGGCATGCCCCGATGAATGGGGAGTCGGCCGATAAGCCGGGTTCTGTCGTGGACAGTCATTCCTCTAGGCACTGCGTTACCACAGCGCTCAAGCAACCTACCCGGACCCAGCGCGGGCCACGCCATTGGGTCCCTATTTGGTCTTGCTCCGAGTGGGGTTTACCTTGCCACGCACTGTTGCCAGGCGCGCGGTGCGCTCTTACCGCACCCTTTCACCCTTACCGGCCCCGAAGGGCTTAGGCGGTCTACTCTCTGCTGCACTTTCCATCGGCTCACGCCGCCCAGGCGTTACCTGGCACTCTGCCCTATGGAGCCCGGACTTTCCTCCCCCAACACCTTTTGAGGGGCATTAGCGGCGACTGTCTGGCCAACTCCGGCGGCAAGCATACCAGTGCCCAACGTTCGCCTCAATGCTCGCCTTTCATGCCTTGCAAGCGGGCATACCAGGTTTGCTTACGACCGCCGAACAGGCGGGCAGCAACACTTGCCGCCTGTTTGACACCAATGCCTTCTGCTAGCAACGTCTCAAGCAGGGTGTCGGCGTCAATCGCCTGCTGCTCACTTTGCGCTACCGGCGGCGAACCTGCGACGATCACGACAAACTCGCCGCGCGCCTGATTCGGATCGCTGGACAACTGCGCCAGCAACGACGACGGCGTACCGTGCAGAAATGTCTCGAAGGTTTTGGTCAGCTCGCGAGCCAGGACGACCTCGCGGCCTTCCAGCTGTTCATGCAAGGCCTCCAGGGTATGAACGATACGATGCGGGGATTCGTAAAATACCAGCGTCTCCTCGCGCACCTTCCAAGCCTCCAGCGCCTGTCGTCTCGCGCCGGGCTTAGCAGGCAGAAACCCGCCAAATACAAAGCGATCGGTAGGCAAGCCGGCTGCAGACAACGCGGTAATCAGTGCGCAGGGGCCAGGTATCGGCACAATATGACGATTACGCGCGCGCAGTTCACGCACCAATACGAACCCCGGGTCGCTGATCAGCGGTGTCCCGGCGTCGCTGATCAAGGCAATATCCTCCCCCGCTTCAAGGTAGCGATCCAGGCTATCGACCCGTCGCGCTTCATTGTGCTCGTGCAACGATACCATCGGCTTATTCAAGCCCAGATGCGACAGCAAGCGGGCGCTGTGACGAGTATCCTCAGCGGCAACGCGGGCCACCTCACCCAGCAGTCGCACGGCGCGGGCAGAAAGATCATCCAAATTCCCAATCGGCGTGGCGACCACGTACAATGTACCCGGCGGTGTATGTGTCATCGTGACTCCCAATTCGTCAATGGCTTGCCCCTCGGTACGCTATGCTTGTGCAATAGTCGCCAAATCGTTGACAAGCAGCGACGGCGCAAATGGAAACTAAGGAAGGATACATGAAACAGTCATTACGTGGCTTTCTTGCCGCTACGCTCATGGCGCTTTTCGTTGCGGGCTGTGCGACACAGCCCCCCGGCGTCGTTGATCGAGTACCCGACGAGGACCCTGGTCGCCTGCTTAGCCAGGCGGAAGAACAGGCCCCGGAAGAAGCAGCCAGAACGCGCCTAGAGGCGGCCAATATTTTTGCCCGCCAGGGCCAACGCGAAAATGCCTTTGAGGCGGCTGACAACATTGACGAACAAGCGCTGTCCGAAGCAAACCGGGTTCGCTGGGCACTCCTTTTTTCCGAGTTAGCCCGCGCACTCAATGAACCTGACAGCGTCTTGCGCGCCACCCAGGTGCTTGATGACGAGTTGCCGATGCAGGCCGACCAGCAGCGCACGCTTGAAGACCGCCAGCGCTGGGCTCGCGAAGCGCTCGACAAACCCGATCCGGAACGCTTTGCACTGCCTGAACTCGAAGGCGAAACGATCAACCGTATCGTCGTGGCACTCCCCGAATCCGGCGCGCTCAGCAGCGTCGCCGAGACCATTGCCTCCGCCATGCGCCGCCATCACGACATCACCGGCGACAATGTACAACTGAGCTTCCTGGATGCTTCGCAGTACTCGCTCAACGAGCTTTATGATCGCGCCCAGCAGATGAACACCCAGGTGATGATTGGGCCGCTGGACAAGGAACTGGTCACTCAGCTTGAACAGCGCGACAGTGTTCCCGTGCCGACATTGGCCCTCAACTACGGGAGTGGCGATCGCAATCAAGCCAAGCGGCTTTTCCAATACGGCCTCTCGGCTGAAGATGAAGCGCGTCAGGCCGCACGCCGCGCTTGGCAGGATGGCCACCGCCAAATGGCACTTATGGTACCCGATAACAACTGGGGGCAGCGCGTCGGCGAAGCTTTCTGGAACGAGTGGCATCGCCAGGGAGGCGATATCAGCAACGCAGTGCGCTACAACCCTGACAATCCGGTTTCTGATGCGGTAAAGACAGCCTTGAACGTTCGCGGTGAGCGCGCCCAGTTGAATGATATTGATGCCCTCTTCCTACTCGCGCTACCTGACTATGCTCGCCAGGTGCCGCCCACCATGGATTACTACTACGCGCCCGATCTTCCCATCTATGCCACTTCCCACCTTCACGAAGGACGGGGTCAGACGCGCCTTGACCAGGACCTCAATGACGTCATGTTCATGGACATCCCCTGGCAAATTCCTGATGCCGCCGTGGGTGGTGAAGAAGTACTGCCTTTCTACGACAGCTACCAGCGCCTCCGGGAAGAGCCCGATGCCTCGATGTTCCGATTAATGGCCATGGGTGTCGATGCCTATGAAATTGCCACAAGCCTGTCTGATTTTTCTGCACTGGAAGGCTTTGATGGCAGCACAGGCAAGCTGTTTCTCACCGGTGACGGCAGGATCTATCGCGAGCTGCCCTGGGCCAAGTTCCAGAACGGGACACCTGTGCCGATTTTAATCCCGGGCTTGATGAGCAATGAAGAAGACAACGACGCAAGCGATGACGACTAGCTCGAAGACGGCACGAGCGCGCGGGCAAGCCATTGAGCAGCTTGCCGCGCAATGGCTGCAGCAGCAGGGACTGCGCTTAATCGCCAGTAATCACCATGTTAAAGGCGGTGAGCTTGACCTGATCATGGAAGATGCGGATATTCTGGTTTTTGTAGAGGTCAAACATCGCAAATCGAGCCGCTACGGGCATCCTCTCGAGTCCGTAACGGCTCAGAAACAGCAGCGGCTTATCCGGGCCGCACGCCTTTATTTGGCCTCCAGGCGACACCCGTCAGCGTGTCGTTTTGATGTTATCGCCATGACCGGCATGCCCCCTCAGATGGAAGTCGAGTGGGTAAAAGCCGCTTTTGATGCCTTTTGAATCGACAACCAGGAAGCCCTAATGGACTTTCAACCACGCATACTGGACCACTTCAACGCCAGCATTGATACCAAAACCTACGCCAGCGAAGTGCTGCCGCCTTTTATTGAGGTCGCCAGTCAGATGATGGTGCAATGCTTGGTAAGCGAAGGCAAAATCCTTGCCTGCGGAAACGGCGGCAGCGCGGGAGATAGCCAACATTTCTCGTCAGAGTTGCTCAACCGCTTTGAGCGCGAGCGGCCGAGCTTACCGGCACTGGCGTTAACCACGGATACCTCCACGCTAACCTCGATCGCCAACGACTATACGTATAATGAAGTATTTTCTAAGCAGATCAGGGCGTTAGGTCAACCGGGCGACATACTCCTGGCCATTTCGACAAGTGGCAATTCGGCTAATATTGTGCAGGCTATACAAGCCGCTCACGACCGTGACATGACAGTCGTGGCGTTAACCGGCCGGGATGGCGGTGACATGGCATCGCTACTGGGTCAGGATGACTGCGAAATTCGTGTGCCGGCGACCTCCACGGCACGCATCCAGGAAGTGCACTTGTTGGTCATCCACTGCCTTTGCGACTTAATCGATGAGCAACTATTCGGCGGCTAACCCCGCCCTGCCGAAAATGAAAAGGAACCTATCAATGACTCCAAACCTCTCAGCCTCACGTTTTTCTCGTTTGTTAATGGCCGCCACCCTGGGTGCCAGTATTCTGCTCGCAGGTTGCGCGACCAATACCGCTGTCGATGCTTCAAATTACGGTCAACGTGGCGAAGATGTCGTTGCCATTGACGAAACAATTGAACGAGAAGTCGGGCGTGCGCTGGACCGAGCTGACGGACGGCTGGGTGACGCTCGCATTCGCCCCCATAGCTTCAATGGCGTCGTGCTGCTGGTAGGCCAAGTGCCCAGCGAAGAATTGCGCGAGATGGCCGGAAACGTCACCGCTGACTTACGTGGTGTCAATGACGTACACAACGAGCTCACGGTGTCGGCCCGCCTACCCAGCACCCAACGCTTGACCGACACCTGGCTAACCAGCAATGTTATCGCTCAGCTGGCGACCAATGACCGCATTGACTCTTCAAAGCTCAAGGTCACGACGGAAAACGCCAGCGTTTACATCATGGGAATGGTGACGCGTGAAGAAGCGGACCGCATCGTCAATACGGCTTCCAACGTGGCCGGCGTCCAGCGGATTGTAAAAGTCTTCGAGTATATCGACTGACCCGACGCGAAAAATAAATGAAAAAGCCTCGCTGTTTTGAACAGCGAGGCTTTTTCATTTAGGAAGACTCCGAAGGAAGTCTATCGCGTTACTTCACCACCCGGAGCGATGGTTTTTTCTTGCCGGGCTTATCCTTTGATTCACTGTCTGATTCCGACGTTTTCGTTGGCATTTCCTCAGAGGAAGAATCCGCCTCACCGGTTGATTCGGTCGCCGCCAATGTTGGCTTGCTTGGCGGAGTGGCTTCGTCTTTCGCCTCTTCCTCGCCCTCGAGCGGAGTTAATTCCGGCTCGTGACCGAACACCATACCAGCGCCGTTTTCCCGGGCATAAATCGCGATGAGTGCCGGCGTTGGAATCATCACCTGCATGGGCTGCCCACCGAAACGCGCATTAAAACCAATGGCCTGGTTTTCCATAAACAGGTCGCGAACCGCTGTAGGCGCAACATTGAGTACGATTTGGCCGTTTTGCACAAATTGACGCGGCACTTCAACACCAGGCTGAGTGGCATCCACCACCAGGTGCGGCGTGAGTTCGTTGTCCAACAACCACTCGTAAAGCGCTCGGGCAATATAAGGACGGCTCGATTTCATCTCGTCTCGCTCCTCCCAGAGAGAAGGCCCCGCCAGGCGAGGCCTGAGTGGGTTCAGGCACGCATCTCTTTTTCACGCTCATTCAATGCGGCTTTAAATGCGTCTCGCTCGAACACCCGCGACATATAGTTTAATAGCGGCTTTACCTGTTTTTCCGGCAACTCAATATTCAGTGCCGGCAAACGCCATAGTATCGGCGCCAGACAGCAGTCCACCAGAGTGAATTCGTCACTCATGAAATACGGCATGTCTTCAAAAATAGGTGAAATGCCGATCAGGCTCTCGCGCAGCTCTTTACGTGCTTTTTCGGCTTCTTTTTTTCCACCGCTGGTGATTTGTTCGACCATCGGGCACCACTCGCGTTCGATGCGATGCATCCAAAGGCGGCTCTGCGCACGTGCCACGGGGTAGACAGGCAAGAGTGGTGGATGCGGAAAACGCTCATCCAGGTATTCCATCATGACCTTCGACTCGTAAAGCACCAGATCACGATCAAGCAGCGTAGGAACGCTATTGTAGGGGTTCAGGTCGGCGAGCTCGTCAGGGACATTCTCGTCGGAGACATCGACGACGTCGACAGCCACCCCCTTCTCAGCCAACACAATGCGGACACGATGACTGAAATGATCATCATTACCTGAATAAAAAATCATCGACGACCGTTTGGCCACAACTCCCATGAAACCATCCTCGCAACGAATCAATCTTGAATAATAACACGTCCACCCCACCCTTGGGGAAGGCAACGCCATGCATTACGTTAAAGGCTAACACGAAAAAGGCGCACGACTTGACCGTGCGCCCGGGATTGCCCTGAATCAGCGCCTTCAATGAATATCGCGCCAATATTCGCGCTTGAGGAGATAGGCAATGACGGCAAAGATAAACAAAAAGATGAGCACCTTCGGCGCTAACGCCTGCGCCTGAAGCTTCGAGGGCTCTCCCACATAGGCAAGAAAGTTTGTGAGGTCATAAACCGCCTCTTCAAACTCCTCTGGCGAGAGCTCGCCCTGACGAGTAATTTCCAACGTATTACAGCCAGTTTCGCTGC
Source organism: Halomonas sp. A40-4 (assembly GCF_015767635.1). Lineage (GTDB taxonomy): Bacteria > Pseudomonadota > Gammaproteobacteria > Pseudomonadales > Halomonadaceae > Vreelandella > Vreelandella janggokensis. Next base: position 2,347,768 of record NZ_CP065230.1, read on the forward strand.
CGGAGGTACCTTCTGATGCATCTGCTTCAGGACATACCTTTTCCTGTACACCCTGAAGCGGCTCCAGCACATTGGGCATGGCGACCAGCTCGAATACCGCATTATTAACCCCGGTAGGACGGCTCGGATCCTGATAGAAACTGAGTAGATAGGAATACAACCAATCAGTGCCGTGCAGCCTAGCTGACAGTGTCAGGTCAGGGGGCGGCGCACCAAACCAGGTCTCACCGTCTTCCTCGCTCATTGACGTTTCCATTTGATCGTTGAACGCCATTTCGGAGGAAAAGATGACATTGTCCTCAATAATGTCCCGTGGAATATCCAAATCCTCAGCGGCGCGCGAAAATCGCTGATACTCAAGCGAGTGGCACCCCATACAATAGTTAACGTAGAGCTTCATGCCATTTTGCAACGACGCCTGATTCTGAAGATCCGGCTCCATGGAGTGCGGGACACCTGCGCCACCGGCAGCCATTGTGGTCATAGGCACCAGAACAGCAATGAGCGCGATCAGTTGTTTTTTCATTAGCCTGTCACCCTTTCCGGAACGGGTTTTGTTCTTTCCAACCGCGTATAGATCGGCATCAACAAGAAATAAGCGAAATAGATCGCCGTACAGACTTGGGCCAATAGTGTTCGCCCCCCTGTTGAAGGCATTACACCTAGAACACCCAGCGTCACAAAGCTTGCCGCAAACAACGCTAACATCAGCTTGGATATCCAGCCTTTATAGCGGATCGAACGCACAGGGCTACGATCCAGCCACGGCAGCACAAACATCACGGCAATGGCCGCCCCCATGCACATCACCCCTAAAAACTTAGCCTCCAAACCGAAAATCGAGAAGGTAATGGCACGCAAAATCGCGTAAAAGGGCGTGAAATACCACACGGGCGCGATGTGGTCGGGGGTTTGTAACGGATTCGCCGGTTCAAAGTTGGGTGTTTCAATGAAATACCCACCCCCTTCCGGGAAATAGAAAACCACAATGCAGAACACAAACAGAAAAACGGCAACGCCAACCAGATCCTTAACCGTGTAATAAGGATGAAAAGGGATACCATCCCGCGGATTACCGGCTTCATCTTTCTTCTGCTTGATATCAATGCCGTCCGGGTTGTTTGAACCCACTTCGTGGAGTGCCACAATGTGCAGCACCACCAACGCGAGAATCACAATCGGCAACGCGACCACATGCAAGGCAAAAAAGCGATTCAGCGTGATGCCTGAAATCAGGTAGTCGCCACGCACCCACTGCGCCAGATCCGAACCAATAAAGGGAATGGCAGAGAACAGTGAAATAATGACCTGCGCACCCCAGTACGACATTTGCCCCCAAGGCAGCAGATACCCCATGAAGGCCTCGGCCATCAGGGTCAAATAAATGGCCATGCCGAAAATCCACACCAGCTCTCGGGGGGCTTTGTAGGAGCCATATAGCAATCCCCGAAACATATGCAGATAGATCACCACAAAGAAGGCTGATGCCCCCGTGGTATGCATATAACGGATAAGCCAGCCCCACTCCACATCGCGCATAATATATTCAATGGAGTCAAAGGCGCCTTCCGCACTGGGGTTGAAGCTCATGGTAAGCCAGATCCCGGTCAGAATCTGATTGACGAGAACCAATAGCGCGAGTGAACCGAAAAAATACCAAAAGTTAAAATTTTTCGGCGCGTAATAGTGCGATAGATGGTCCTGAAAGAACTGCGTTGCCGGAAAGCGGGCGTCAATCCAGCGCATCAGGCCTCGGGGCGCTTTGGTTTTATTCGAATTACCCATCAGGCCGTCTCCTCATCTTCACCGACAACAATGATGTTATCGCCTTCGAAACGATAGGGGGGCACTTCCAGATTGGTCGGCGCCGGTACATTGCTGAACACTCGTCCCGCCAAATCAAACCGTGAGCCATGACAGGGACAAAAGAAGCCACCAGGCCAATCCTCGACGCCAACGCCCGCTGCATCAGGCTCGGGACGATAGACGGGCGAACAACCCAGATGCGTGCAGATACCAATCAGGACACCGATTTCCGGGCGTATGGAGCGCATTTGACCGGCAATATAGGAAGGTTGCTGAGACGCTTGAGATTCAGGGTCAGCGAGGCGGTCAGTGGCAAAGGATTCCGTGCGCTCGATCATTTCGGGCGTTCGGTTGATAATCCAGACGGGTCGCCCTCTCCATTCGACCGTCATACGCTGCCCGGGAGCCAGTTTCGAAACATCGGCCTTAACAGGCGCCCCTGCCGCACGGGCTCTTGCACTCGGCTGCCAAGCTGACACGAACGGGATTGCAACCCCAACCGCTCCTACTGCGCCGACAACCGTCGTCGCGCCTACAAGGAAACGCCGCCGCCCCTTGTTAACGCCGTTATTTGCCATATCCGGCCCCCACTTTTTCCTCACGCAACGCTTAACGTTCCGCAAGAATGACTGTTGTTATTTAATGTCTATGTATAAAGTAGTTTAACCAGCGTGCAGTTCGCCAGGCACGCTTAATCAACGTACACCTTGACGGATGATTGTTATAGCAAAAAAAAGCCCAGGCCAATGGCCTGGGCTTTTTCCACAGTATTTGAGCGTCCGATTAACGCTTGGAGAACTGCGGACGACGACGTGCTTTACGCAGGCCGACTTTCTTACGCTCTACCTGACGTGCATCGCGCGTCACATAACCCGCGGCGCGCAGTGCAGGACGCAGGTCTTCGTTATAATTCATCAGCGCACGGGTAATACCGTGGCGAATGGCACCGGCTTGTGCTGAACCACCGCCGCCTTCAACCGTGACGTAAACGTCGAACTGGTTGAGGGTTTCGGTCAGTTCTAGCGGCTGACGCACAACCATACGACCAGTTACACGACCGAAGTAATTGTCGAGTTCACGGTTGTTGACGGTAATTTTGCCGGAACCCGGCTTCATAAAGACGCGGGCGGTGGAAGTCTTGCGGCGCCCGGTACCGTAATACTGCTGTGTCATGGCGGAGATTTCCTCAGATGTTCAGTTCAAGCGGCTGTTGGGCAGCATGCGGATGCTCGGCACCAGCGTACACTTTCAACTTGGTGTACATGGCACGGCCAAGCGGGCCTTTGGGCAGCATGCCTTTCACGGCAGACTCAATAATACGCTCGGGCGCATGGTCGATCATTTTATCGAACGTCATGGAGCGTAGACCGCCCGGGTAACCAGTATGGCGGTAATAGGTCTTGTCCTTCGCCTTGTTGCCGGTCACTTGGACTTTTTCAGCGTTGATCACCACGATGTAATCGCCGGTATCAACGTGAGGGGTAAATTCGGGCTTGTGCTTACCGCGCAAGCGGCGAGCAATTTCGGTAGCCAGACGGCCGAGCGTCTTGTCCGTTGCGTCGACAACGTACCAATCGCGCTGGACGGACTGCGGCTTAGCACTGAACGTCTTCATGGATGAAATCACCAGTTAAAATGTGTTGGGTACGACACACCGCAATGCGGCGTTGCACCATCCCTATTTTTTTTGGTTGCGGGATCTTGACCCACAACGTGTAGCGAGGCGGTATTCTACAGCAAGCCATCCGTCAAGTTAAGCCTTTATAGGTATTCACCGAGACTTTTCTGGATTTATCTTTTTATGTGGTCATGGTTCATACAGCCAAGTTTCTACGACCAAGTTTCTACGACCGAGTTTTATATGGCTATACTTTATGCCGCTAGGGCTTGTGCGGCAGCGCCAAATATTCATGGGACTGCATCTCCTGCAGCCGAGAGAGCGTTCGCTGGTATTCAAACGTCAGCTTTCCACCTTGATAGAGCGACTCCACCGGCACCTCTGCCGACATCAAGACCTTGACGCCCCGGTCATAGAACTCATCCACCATATTGATAAAGCGCCTTGCCAGATCGTCATCTGCGCCGCGCATAGCAGGGACATTAGAAACGATAATCGTGTGAAATTCGCGTGCCAGCTCGATATAGTCATTTTGGCTACGCGGTCCATCGCAAAGCGCCGCAAACTCAAACCAGGCGATGTCATCGTGCAGCCGGCGAGTCGTCAGCACACGCTGATTAATTTCAAGCGGAGCGTCTTCCTCCCCAGCGTGCCCCGCAATTTCGCGAAAACTGCGTGCCAGCTCTTTTTCGGCGGCGTCGTCGAGCGGCGAGTGAAAGATTTCTGCGCGCTCCAGAGCGCGCAGTCGGTAATCAACACCCGAGTCAACATTCACTACCTGACAATGGCGATTGAGCAAATCGATAGCAGGCAGGAACCGGGCGCGTTGAAGACCGTCTTTATACAGGTCGTCAGGCACGATATTCGACGTTGCCACGAGGACGACACCTCTTTCAAAGAGGGCTTCAAGCAGGTTCGCCAGGATCATGGCGTCGGTGATATCCTTGACGAAGAACTCGTCAAAGCAAATCACCCTCGCCTCACTCGCAAATTTGCTCGCCACCAATGTCAGCGGGTTCTTTTCCCCTTTGTAATGGGTGAGCTCGTTATGCACACGCTGCATGAAGCGATGGAAATGGGTGCGCATTTTATCGGCAAACGGCAGCGATTCGTAGAAAGTATCCACCAGGTACGTTTTGCCGCGACCCACACCTCCCCAGAAATAAAGTCCCTGAACGCTCGGCGTCACCGGCTCTTGAGCGGACGTTTTTTTACCTATCAACCCCGCCACCTTGGCCTTAAGCCCTTTATTGGCAAGGACCGTTTTCGGCACCGTCGTCGGGGTTGACAGCAATGCATCGTATAAACGCTGCAAATGCGCCACTGCCGCTTCCTGGGCCGGGTCGTACTCAAACCCCTCTCGCTTAAGGTCTGCACGATAACGCCCCATCGGCGTCGCCGTATTCGGCGCTGGCCCACCACCGTCCGACGTTGCCCTCATCGTTTAACTCTCCTGTTATTTCCGCCTAGGATTACTGAAAACCAACACAACATAAATAAAGGCAACAAGTATACGTGGTTAGGCTCACCAACGCATGAGCATTGACCCAACCATCATCAAGGCGCCTATAATAGCAATCGACTGTTTCATGCGCTGTATAACCAGCAGCGACAGGCATCAAGGGAGATAAATGTGGAAAGCGAGCCATTAACCTATGCAGCAATAGGCCTTGTGATCGGCTTGATAATCGGCGCAGGATGCTACCGGTTACTCAGCAAAAGCCAGCGTCAACTTGCTTCACTTCGCCAAACACTATTGGAACGTGAACATCAGGTGGCGTCACTCAAGAATGGCGTCAGCCATCAACTGTCCAGTGTGCATGAATCGCTGGCAACGATCCGCCAGGAAACCGACGAGCTGGAAAAAAAGCTGCAAGACGACGCGGGCCAGTGGCAACTAGACCAGCTAACACATCGCCCTGCCGAGTTGACTGACCTTCGCCCTGTAAACGAGCCCAGTGATACGCTGAGTGCACCCGCGACGCCTCGCGACTACGCCGATGGCCAGAACGGCACGTTATCCGAACATTTCGGCCTCAAGGATAAAGAGGCTCGCGACGACACGGCAACACCGCCACGTTACTGAGCGCTTCCAGTGTGAGTTGACCCTCGGCAGCATTGCCGAGGGTCAACGTCATCAAGCTGGATTATCAATATCGACAAATCGGTGCTCAACACCATATTCATCAGCCAACCATTCCCCTAATGCCTGAACACCATAACGTTCAGTGGCATGATGGCCTGCCGCCAGATAATGGATCCCCATTTCTCTGGCAAGATGCGTCGTTCGCTCTGAAATTTCTCCGGAAACAAATGCCTGCGCACCACCTTCAAAAGCGGCACTGATCATATCCTGCGCCCCACCCGTGCACCAGGCGATGCGCTCTATGTCACCCACACCCGGCGCTTCAATGAGCAGTGGTTCTCGCTGCAAGGTCTGGCTTATTTGCCCGGCAAGCGCGGTCGCACTCAGTGGCTTGGCAACGCGCCCAGACCAAAGCAAACCTTCACCCAGCTCCCCATCCAGGCAACCTTCAACTTTCCAGCCAAGCTGCCTGGCCAGCTCAGCGTTGTTGCCCATCTCGCTGTGGGCATCAAGGGGTAGATGATAGGCCAGCAGGTTTATCTCATGATCGAGCAAGGTTTTGATTCGTCTTTGCTTCATGCCCGTAATGGCGACCGGCTCGTTCTTCCAAAAATAGCCATGGTGCACAATCAACATATCAGCCTGCCAGCTCACTGCTTCGTCAAGCAAGGACTGGCAGGCCGTCACGCCGGTCATGACACGGGCTACTCGATCACGACCTGCCACCTGAAGGCCGTTAATTGTAAAGTCTTTAAACTGTGAAGCGCGAAGCTGATGGTCACAGGCTGCTACTAATATATCGCGTTGAATCACCGTTGCTCCTAAGTATCTGCTGGCATCCATGAGATACAAGCCAATAAAATGTTATCATTTATAAGATAACGTCTAGTGTAAAACTGACGACTCGTCAGCGCTATTATCTACCCCTCGACGATCGCCAAAGGAAACCTCAATGAAACGCTTTGTGCTGCCTTATATATGGCCCATCATCACAGGCTTTTTGCTGGCAGCGGTCATCATGTTTGCGTTTCCTGAGCGCTTCCCGCTGCCCTTTCAGCCTTCAGCCCCCCAAACCGCAGACACGCCCTCTCTGGTCACCACGGCAGATCAAGAGACCGACCCAGACCGACCGGCACCTGAAGTCCGGCGAGCGGCACCCCTGAACCGCAACCAGGGCCCTGCCAGCTACGCCGCTGCAGTCAACCAGGCGGCGCCTGCCGTGGTCAACGTCTACTCATCTCGCATCGTCGAACGCGACGAACACCCGCTGATGTCAGACCCGTTCTTTCAGCAGTTTTTCAACGGCGATGACGCCACTACCCATCAACGTATGCTGTCGAGCCTGGGGTCAGGCGTTATCGTCAGTGACGAAGGCTATGTGCTCACCAATCACCATGTCATCAACGGTGCCGACGAAATCCAGGTAGCGCTGCGCGATGGCCGCGAAGTACTCGCTGAAGTGATTGGCACTGACCCTGAAAGTGACCTCGCCGTGCTTAAAATCGACCTGGAAAACCTGCCCGTTATTGAGCTGAGCAATTCAACGGATGTTGCCGTTGGCGATGTCGCCCTGGCCATCGGCAACCCCTTTGGCGTTGGACAGACGGTGACAATGGGGATTATCAGCGCCACCGGGCGTACCCATCTGGGCCTGAACGCCTATGAAGATTTCATTCAGACCGACGCAGCCATTAACCCGGGGAACTCGGGTGGGGCGCTGGTCAACCCGGAAGGCGCGCTGGTGGGCATCAATACGGCCATCTTTTCGCGCTCGGGGGGGTCTCAGGGTATCGGGTTTGCCATTCCAGCCAACCTTGCCCATAGCATTCTGGACGAGTTGGTTACCCAGGGGCGAGTCATCCGTGGCTGGCTGGGGATTGAGGCGCAGGCACTATCTAGAGAGCTTGCCGCCTCTTTCGGCCTACGCACGCCTCAAGGGGTGATTGTCGCTGGCGTTGTGGATGGAGGGCCCGCAGAGAAGGCGGGATTATTGCCTGGCGATGTCCTGCTATCAGTCGATGGCCAACCTATTCTCGATGCGCGCGCCACCATGAGCGATATTGCCTCGATCAAGCCAGGCACCGAGCTACCGCTGACGATTGTCCGCGACGGTGAACGCATGGAGATGACGCTGAATGTTGGTGAGCGCCCCATTCCTTCGACACTTCCACAACCCGACGGAACCCGCCGAAGTGACAATGATGAAGGCGAACCAACCCAGCCCTGACGGACTGAGTGGCCGCCTTTTTCACCCCATCAAGACGGTTTGATTCGATATTCAGCGGATCGCGCGTGAGCGGTCAACGATTCACCGCGTGCCAATACTGAGGCGACCTCACCCAGCGCTGACGCCCCCTCGGCCGAGCAGTGAATCAACGACGAGCGCTTTTGAAAATCGTAGACGCCCAGCGGTGATGAGAAGCGCGCGGTACCCGAGGTGGGCAGCACATGATTCGGCCCCGCACAATAATCACCCAGCGCCTCTGCCGTGTAACGCCCCATGAAGATCGCGCCCGCATGACGAATACCCGCGAGCCACGCATCTGGCGTTTCCACTGAAAGCTCAAGGTGCTCGGGGGCAACCCGGTTGATCAGCGTGACGGCCTCCTCCGCATCGCGGCAGTGAACCAGCGCGCCGCGTCGACGCAATGACTCACGGACGATATCGGCCCGCTCCAGGGTCGGAAGCAGACGTTCTATAGCGGCTTCTACATCCGCCAGATGCTGAGCGTTCCAACTCACCAGGATGGCTTGAGCATCTTCATCGTGCTCCGCCTGGGAAAACAAGTCCATCGCCAGCCAATCAGGGTCGGTCAGTCCATCCGACACCACCATGATTTCAGAGGGACCAGCAATCATGTCGATACCCACCTGACCGAACACGGCCCGCTTGGCCGTGGCCACATAGATATTGCCCGGCCCGACGATCTTATCCACCCTGGGGACGCTTTCTGTTCCGTAGGCCAGGGCGGCAATGGCCTGGGCTCCGCCAATGGTAAACACCTGGTCCACACCGGCCACGTGCGCTGCCGCCAGTACAAGATCGTTGAGTACACCATCGGGGGTGGGAACCACCATGATGATCTCTTGCACTCCCGCCACATGAGCGGGAATCGCATTCATCAGAACTGATGAGGGATAGGCCGCCTTGCCGCCAGGTACGTAAATCCCCGCGCGGTCGATGGCCGTCACTTGCTGGCCAAGCACCGTTCCGTCAGGTTCTTCGTATTGCCAGGAGGTCGGTTTCTGATGCTCGTGATAACGCCGAATTCGCTCGGCAGCCCTCGCCAAGGCATCACGCTGCTCAGCGGGCAGCGACTCAAAGGCCTGACGCAATTGCTCAGCCGTCAGACGAAGCTCATCCATTTGGGTAACCGAAACGCGATCAAAGCGATTGGTGGCTTCGATGACTGCCGCATCACCATGACGCTTCACGTTGGCGAGAATGTCATTCACGCGCGCCTGAACAGCACTGTCTGACACGCCCTCCCAATCCAGCAACGCGTCCAGTTGTCCGGCAAACGCTTCATCGGCAGTGTTGAGCCGTGCTATCGTCACTGTAGCGTTCTCGTTCATAGCAACCTCACTTAGTCGGCGGACGATATCGTCTTGCGATCGGCAATGGCGCGTTCCAGTCGAGCCAGCAATGGCTTGATACGCGCGTGCTTCATGGTCATGGCCGCCTTGTTGGCCACCAGGCGCGTGCTGATCGGCGCAATCAGCTCACGCGGTTCCATACCATTGGCGCGCAGGGTATTACCGGTGTCGACGATATCGACAATTTCATCGGCCAGGTTCATCAACGGCGCCAGCTCCATGGCACCATAAAGCTTGATCACCTCGGCCTGGATACCTTGCTCGGCATAGTAGCGCCGAGCGATATTGACGAACTTTGTTGCCACCCGACGGCGTGCCAGCTTCGGCGGCTCACCGGTAACGCCGGCGGTCATCAGCTTGCAGCGTGCAATATCGAGATCAAGCGGCTCATAAAGCCCTTCGGCGCCGTGCTCTAAAAGGACATCCTTACCGGCCACCCCCAGATCGGCTGCCCCAAGCTGAACGTAGGTCGGCACGTCCGTTGCCCTGATCACGACGAATTTGACATCGGGCAGGTTGGTATCGAACAGCAGCTTACGACTTTTATTTAAATCCTCTGTAGGCGTGATGCCTGCATCGGCCAGCAGCGGTAGCGTCTCTTCTAGAATACGGCCCTTTGAGAGGGCTAAGATCAGTTGCTTACTCATTTTGGTTGCCAATGGTTGGGGGCCGGGCTCAGCCTGGGATACGGCGGATACGCGCACCCAGCAGCTGCAGTTTTTCCTCGATACATTCGTAGCCACGGTCAATATGATAAATGCGATCGACCAGGGTTTCGCCCTCCGCCATCATGGCGGCAATCACCAACGAGGCGGACGCGCGCAGATCCGTCGCCATCACCGGCGCACCCGAGAGCTTGTCAACACCGCTAATCAAGGCGGCATTGCCCTCCAGAACGATATTCGCACCCATGCGGTTCAGTTCCTGCACGTGCATGAAACGGTTTTCAAAAATCGTCTCAACAACTCTTGATGCCCCTTCTGCCACGGCGTTCATGGCCACGAACTGGGCTTGCATGTCGGTAGGAAAGGCCGGGTACGGCGCCGTGCGGATATTCACGGCACGGGGACGCTTGCCGTGCATGTCCAGGGCAATCCAGTCGTCGCCGGTAGAAATCTCGGCACCCGCCTCTTCCAGCTTGGCGAGCACGGCTTCAAGGATATCCGCCCGGGTGCGTTTTACCTTCACGCGACCACCGGTCATGGCCGCCGCAACAAGAAAGGTACCGGTTTCGATACGGTCCGGCATGACATCGTGAACGCAGCCCCCAAGCGACGCCACGCCTTCAATCGTGATGGTATCGCTGCCGTGTCCACTGATCCGAGCGCCCATTTTGATCAGACACTCAGCCAGGTCGACCACTTCAGGCTCACGAGCGGCGTTTTCAAGCACGGTGACGCCATCCGCCAGTGTGGCGGCCATCAACAGGTTCTCGGTGCCGGTAACCGTCACGGTATCAAAATAAATCGTCGCCCCTTTCAGGCGACCATCCACTCGCGCACGAATATACCCTGCTTCGACGCGAATCTCGGCGCCCATGGCTTCGAGACCACGAATATGCAAGTCCACGGGGCGGGAACCGATCGCACAACCACCGGGCAAGGACACATCAGCTTGGCCAAAATGTGCCAGCAGAGGCCCCAGCACCAGAATGGAGGCGCGCATTTTCTTTACCAGCTCGTAAGGCGCGTGGCAGTGAGTGACCTGGGAGCCGTCCAGTTGGATGGTGAGGTTATCCCCCATCACCGGCTCGACGCCCATACGGCCAAGCAGTTCCAACGTGGTGGTAATGTCCTGCAGGTGCGGCAAATTACCGATCACCACAGGCCCCTTGGATAAAAGACTAGCGCAAAGGATGGGCAATGCCGCGTTTTTGGCGCCGCTGACCCAAACTTCGCCGTCAACCGAGCCATTGCCGGTAATTATGAGTTTATCCATGAGATAACCGTTACTGCACGTTTTCAGCAGCGGTTTGCCACTGTGACGGGGTGTAGGTCTTGATGCTGATGGCATGCAAGGCACCCGAGGCAATCTCATCACTCAAGGCTGAATACACCAATTGCTGGCGCTTCACGGGCGATAATCCTTCAAAGGCATCACCCACTGCAATCACCTGAAAATTACAGCCTTCGCCCTGAATATGGAACTGACATCCGTCGACACGCGATTCGAGCAGGGCTTTCACCTCTTGGGGTTGCATAGGACAGAGACTCCTTAAAGGACGTTTGTAAGTGGGTAGATGGATATCAAGAGGAGGACATCATAAAGAAAAGCTGGCGCTTTGGCGACGCCCACGAATCAGCCAACAGACTGCTCGCCGGGCGCCCGGATCAATGCGTCCAGCTCGGCAAGTTCGGCAAGCCGCTGGAGCGGCGCTGACAGGGCAATAGACGTTACCCTGATACGATACTCATGGCATGTGCGCAACCATTGGAGCAAGACGCTCAAGGCGACGTTGCGCGGCGTTGCCACCTTACTGAAATCAAACGCGACCGTTTCGGGCTTTTGACTGGCTAACCAGCGCGCGCCCTCTGCAGCAAGTGCTGCCGCAGAGGCAATATCCACGTCACCCTGCACACTCAAGCCATCGGCCTGCTGGTGCAGCGATACATCGCGGTCGGTAAAAATCACCGTCACGCATCGCCCCCTGCTTCGAGCTCGTCGACACCCACGTCCGGCGCCCAGCTATCAATTACCGCATCGTAATCCCGGTTATTGTCACGCATTGCCTGATCAAACTGGTTACGGAAGGTCAGCCCCAGATTGATGCCGTTCACAATGACGTTGACGACACGCCACTCGCCGTCGGATAACCGCAGACTATAGTTGACCGGATAGACATCACCATTAGTGGCGACGACTTCCATGGCCACGCTGGCACGGTCTTCTTCACGCTGAGGACGCTGGTCATCCAGAACGCGAATGTCATCGTAGTCAAAGGTCACCAATCCGCGTGTGTACGTATCGATAAGCGTTTGACGAAACACGTCGACAAAACGACTGCGCTGCTCTGGCGAGGCATTACGGAAATAACTTCCCATCACGCTGGCACCGATGTAGCGAAAGTCCGCCACTTCTTCAAGACTCTCATCGACTTGCTGTTTCAGCTCATCGATATTTTCTTCGTAGTACGCCTCACGGCCTTCAAGCTGGGCCATGAATTCGTTGATATTGCTGCGAATCATCTCTTCGGGTGGCTCGGGTTGAGCGCTTGCCGAGAGCGGCACCATCGCCGCGAAAAGCGCGACAGCAAAGGTGAACACCGAGACGAACGACCCTTTCTTTACAGACATCCTTTTATCCTCCTATTGACGGCGAACAATGTCTCCGTCACCTGTTTCAACACGAGCAAGTCAAACAAATACGGCAAGGGCACCTCATCACAATGATCAGTTAGTTGCCATATTGGATATAAATTGCTGGATAAGTTCTTCAAGCACCAGAGCCGATTGGGTATCGCGTATCGTATCGCCTTCCTCAAGCATCTCGGGGTCGCCCCCCATGCTCAGGCCAACGTACTGTTCCCCGAGCAACCCTGACGTCAGAATCGCGGCAGTGGCATCCCGGGAAATCTGACCTTCCAGCTCATTGCTCAGGTTCAGCGTTACCCGGGCGTCATACCATTCGGTATCCAGCTCGATCGACTCGACATGACCCACCGTGACACCTGCCATGGACACCCGCGCACGAGGTTTCAGGCCGCCAATGTTGGAAAAGTTAGCCTCCAGTTGATACGTATTAGACGCACCCGAAAAGGTCAAGCCACTCACCCGCAGCCCCAGAAACACCAACCCCAGGATGCCCACCAGGATAAACAGGCCGACGCCAAACTCCATGGTCCTACTTCGTTTCATGAAACAGCTCCAGCTAATCAGAGGCCGCCAAACATAACGGCGGTTAATATGAAATCAAGCCCCAGTACCGCAAGCGACGAATAGACAACAGTCCGCGTTGTCGCACGGGAAATACCTTCGGAGGTAGGCAGCAGATCATAGCCCTGGAAAACCGCTATCCAGGTGACCACCACGGCGAACACAATGCTTTTGATCATGCCGTTGCCAATGTCGTTGATAAACGCCACGCTGGCCTGCATGTTGCTCCAGTAAGACCCTTCAAAAACCCCCAGCCACTCGACGCCGACCAGGTAGCCGCCCCAAATGCCGACAACGCTGAACCCCACAGTGAGAATCGGCAGCGCCACCACACCTGCCCAGAAACGCGGCGCCACCACCCTTCTCAGCGGATCCACGCCAATCATTTCCATGCTGGTTAGCTGCTCGGTGGCTTTCATCAAACCGATCTCGGCGGTCAGCGCCGAACCAGCACGACCGGCAAATAACAGAGCAGCGACTACCGGGGCCAATTCACGTAACAGCGAAAGCGCCACCATCTGACCCAGGGCGTCCTCGGCGCCAAAATCAATCAGAATGGTGTAGCCCTGAAGCGCCAGCACCATACCGATGAACAGGCCGGATACCAGCACAATGGCCAGCGACAGGACACCGACAAAATGCAACTGCCGCACCCAAAGGCGGAAGCCTTCAGCTGATGGCACCCCCACCGCAGACTGAGCAAGAAACACCCCGGCACGGCCCAGCGATTCCACTAAATCACAGCTGCGCCGCCCTAACCGGGTAATACGCGTGGCGACCTGCCCACCTCTCATCGACATCAGGCTCCTCCTCGGGTCGCCGTATCGCCCAGCATATCCTGGTAAAACTGAGCGGCTGGGTAATGGAAAGGAACGGGACCATCGGGCTCACCATGGATAAATTGCTTCACCCGTGCGTCCTGGTTGACGTCGAGATCCGCTGGCGTTCCATGTGCGACCACATGGCCCTCGGAAATAAAGTAAAGATAATCAGCAATCGTCAGGGTCTCCTTGATATCGTGGGAAACCACCACTGACGTCAGGTTTAGCGCCTGATTCAGCCGCTTTATCAGTTGGACAAGCACGCCCATGGAAATAGGATCCTGCCCCACAAACGGCTCGTCGTAGAGGATCAGTTCCGGATCCAGCGCCACGGCCCGCGCCAGCGCAACGCGTCTGGCCATGCCCCCCGAAAGCTCGGCTGGCGTGAGATGGCGGGCACCGCGCAGGCCGACTGCCTGAAGCTTGAGCAACACCAGGTCACGGATCATGGCATCGGGCAGGTCCGTATGAACCCGCAATGGAAATGCCACATTTTCATACACATCCAGATCGGAAAACAGCGCCCCACTTTGAAACAGCATGCCCATGCGCTTACGTAGCGTAAATAGTGCCTTGCGCGAAAGCCGATGCACGTCATCCCCGTCGATCAGCACGCGGCCCTTGTCGGGGGTCAGCTGTCCGCCGATGAGCTTTAACAGGGTCGTTTTGCCAGTCCCGCTGGGGCCCATGATCGCCGTCACTTTACCGCGCGGGATGGTCATGTTCACCCCGCGGAAAATCTCGTTATCACCCCGAGAAAAATGCAGGTTCTCGACTTCAATAAAAGGCACATCGCTCATGGAACCATCGACTCTCGCGTTGACTTGCACCATTGCTCGCTTCACGCAGCAATTAGGAAACAGTGATAAAAAATCCGTGTTAAAAAAACTGTATTTAAAAAACCACGTTAAAAAACCATTATCGAACAACGTATTCTAACCCTAGCAGACGATGACAAGCGAGCATCGCTTATCCTCACGACAAAACGATGGGGCAAAGTCCACTCGGTCAATGTTACTCTTACGTTTTAATTGTCATTTTTAACGAGCCACGCGATTACCCATGCCAGCGACAACTGCGACCACACCCTTTCGCCAAAGCGCATTGCGCACGCTAGACATTGAGCAGGCCGCCATCGCAGGCTTGGTCGGCAAACTGGATGCGCATTTCGACCATGCCTGCGAGCTGATTCTGGCTTGCCAGGGACGCGTTGTGGTGACCGGCATGGGAAAGTCAGGCCATATTGCCGGCAAAATCGCGGCCACGCTGGCCAGTACTGGCTCGCCGGCGTTTTTTGTTCACCCTGGTGAAGCCAGTCATGGTGACCTGGGCATGATTACCCGCTGCGATGTCGTGATCGCGCTCTCGAACTCAGGAGAAACCGCTGAGGTAACGGCTCTGCTGCCGCTGCTGAAGCGCCTGGGTACGCCACTGATCAGCATGACAGGACGCCCGACCTCTACACTTGCCCAGCATGCGGATGCTCATTTGAACAGCAGTGTCGATCGGGAAGCCTGCCCACTGGATCTAGCGCCGACAAGTTCTACCACAGCGGCATTAGCCCTGGGCGACGCTCTCGCTGTTGCCCTACTTGAAGCACGCGGCTTTACCGCAGAAGATTTTGCCCTGTCGCATCCTGGCGGCAGCCTGGGCCGCCGCCTCCTGCTTCGCGTTCGTGATCTTATGCATCAAGGCGAACGTTTACCTCAGGTCGCCCTGGGCAGCCCCCTGCGCGATGCGTTACTGGAAATCACCCGACAAGGGCTGGGATTCACCTGCGTGGTAGACCCCGACGGCCTGTTAGTCGGCGTATATACGGATGGCGATCTGCGCCGCACCCTGGATAACTTTCACGACCTGCGTGACGTACAGGTAGATGACGTCATGACCCGGCCTGGCAAGCGTATATCTCCCGACCTTCTCGCGGCGGAAGCCGTTCGTATCATGGAAGACAACCGCATTACCGCGCTGGCCGTAGTGGACGAACACCAGCGCCCGATAGGCGCGCTGCATATGCATGACCTGCTTGCCAGCGGCGTTATTTAACCTAAATCGACCGGAGTCCTAATGACCCTTTCTGCTGACCTACTCGACCGACTACGTCGCATTCGCTTATTTGCCCTTGATGTCGATGGTGTGCTTACCGATGGTCGCCTCTACTTTCAAGCCGACGGTGTCGAAATAAAAGCCTTCCACACCCAGGACGGCCATGGACTCAAGTTGTTGAAACGTGCGGGCATCTCAGTGGCCTTGATCACCGGCCGCGACTCCCCCATGGTCAGCCAACGTGCCGCCGCTCTGGGCATCCCCCACGTCTATCAAGGCTGCGAAGATAAACTGGCCGTCCTCCGCGGCCTGTGCCAACGCCTGGAGCTTGACTTGTCTCAGGTTGCCTATTGCGGTGACGACCTTCCCGACCTGGCCAGCATCAAGCGTTCGGGGGTTGGCATCACGGTACCCAACGCCCCTGACTACATGCACACCCACGCTGACTGGGTCACCGAACGCCTGGGGGGACACGGCGCTGTCCGCGAAGTCTGCGATACGTTACTCGATGCTCAGGGCCACTGGGGTGCCGTCGTCGATACTTATCTACACGGCTGAGGCACTATGCTGAAGACACTGCGCACGCGCCTGGGACTGGCCCTGATAGTGCTGGCTCTGGGTGGCTTTCTGGTATGGCTGGACCCAGGTGGCCCACAGACTGTCCCGACAGACCCGGAAGCTCGAGCCGAGGAGCCAGGTCATGTCCTTCACAATGCCGAGCTTACACTGTTTGATGAACAGGGGAATATTCAGCAGGGGTTAACCACGCCTCGTCTGGTACATACCCCCCAATCCGCCTCAACACTCGCCGAAACGCCGCACGCCACGCTTTATGACAGCGAGCGACGTATCTGGAACGCCACGTCAGAGATAGGTACGCTGAATACCCGTTCCCAGGAGCTGACGCTTTCGGGCAATGCAAGATTGATCGCCCCTGATGAAGGCTGGCAGCTCGACACGGACGTTCTGCACTATGAGGGGAAAACCGCCCATGCGTGGAGTAATACTCATGTGCTGCTCCAGCAACCGCCCCAGCGCATGACAGCACAGCGAATGGATGCATGGCTCAACGAGGAGGAGGTGCGCCTCGAAGGTAACGTTCAAGGCCACCACCCTCCGGAGACGCAACCCGGACAGGAATGAAACATGAAAGCGTTTATCTACACGGCGATGGCTGCTGCCTGCCTAGTGCCTTTTTACGCAACCGCAGATAATCACCAGCAACCGGTTGAAGTCGTCGCCGACCAGCTCGACCTTGATCAGCGCGCCGGTACAGCGGTCTACACCGGCGACGTCGAAGTTCGCCAAGGCAACATGCTGATAAGAGGCGACGAAGTGGAAATCCAGCGAAATGAGGAAGGCGAGCTCTCGCGGGCCACGGCGCTGGGCGAACGGGCCTATTTGCGGCGGCAGCCCGAAGACCAGGATGGCCCGATGGAAGGCTGGGGTCGAAGGGTGATCTACCATGTCGCCGAGCGACGCGTCGAGTTGATTGACCAGGCGGAAATCATCCAGCAAGGCGACCGCTTCACCGGGGGGCGGCTGGAATACTTTATCGACCGCGAGTTCGTCAAGGCGCGCTCCGACGTCGACAATCAAGAGTCGCAGCGCATCCGCATGACGCTGCAACCCGAGGGATAAGGAGAGCCTGATGGCAGTTGCCGACAACAGCGCAACACAAACGCTATACGCCCGCCATTTGGCGAAAAGCTACAAGCGCCGACGCGTCGTAAAAGACATCAACCTGGATATCTCACAAGGCAGCATCGTCGGTTTGCTCGGCCCCAACGGCGCCGGTAAAACCACTTCATTCTACATGATTGTCGGCCTGGTCAAGGCAGATGCAGGCAGCGTCGGGATTGATAGCCTGGACCTTTCCCGAGCACCCATGCACGAGCGTGCCAAGGCAGGCATTGGCTATTTGCCCCAGGAGGCGTCGATCTTTCGCAAACTCTCCGTCGCCGACAACATCATGGCCATTTTACAAACCCGTCACGACCTGGATCGAGCCGGACGCGAAGCACGCCTGGAAACACTCCTGGAAGAGTTCCACATTACCCACATCCGCGACAATATGGGCATGAGCCTTTCCGGAGGCGAACGGCGCCGCGTCGAGATCGCCCGATCCCTCGCGACAGAGCCTGCGTTCATCCTGCTTGATGAGCCTTTCGCAGGTGTAGACCCCATCTCCGTGGGCGATATCAAGTCGATCATCCGCGCCTTGAAGGAGCGAGGTATTGGCGTATTGATTACCGATCATAACGTGCGTGAAACGCTGGATATTTGCGATGTGGCGTATATCGTCGGCGACGGGCATATTATCGCCAGCGGTTCGCCGGCCGCTATTCTTGACAACCAGGAGGTGCGTGACGTTTACCTAGGTGCTGATTTCCGTCTCTAAAGCCAGCAATGGCATATTTATTGCCGATGGCATACTTATTGCACTTGCACCCAAACACAACTCGCACTAGGGTGGATGCTTTCCGATAAACGAGTGGTTCTCAGATGGTCATGAAAGCTTCTCTTCAACTGCGGATCGGCACTCAGCTCACCATGACACCCCAGCTGCAGCAGGCAATTGCCCTGCTACAGCTATCAACGCTCGATTTACGCCAGGAAATCCAGCAAGCGCTTGACGCCAACCCCATGCTCGAGCAGGAAGATGAGTTCAGCGAAAGCGAGCAAGCTGACAGCGAGCCGGAAGCAAGCGAGTGGGCAGATAGCATTCCCAAGGAGCTATCCGTCGATAGCGACTGGTCAGATACCTATCAGGATACGATGGGCAGTGGCAGCACAAGTAGCGAGGGACCTGACTTCGAGCGCCAGGCCACCGGGCAAACGCTGCATGGCCACCTCCTCTGGCAACTCGCCATGACCGATTTGAGCCAACGTGAACAGTTGGTGGCCGAGAGCCTGATTGACGCACTGGATGCTAACGGCTATCTCACCCAGCCCCTTGCCGATATCCGCGAAGGACTGCGAGACCAGGGCGTGGAAGGCCTCAGCCAGCGCGAGGTCGAAACCATTCTACTGCGACTGCAACAGTTCGAGCCCACCGGCATCTTCGCCCGCGATCTTCGCGAATGCCTGATGCTTCAGCTCGCCGCACTACCCGGTGACACACCGCTGCTGATTCCTGCACGGCGTCTGGTTCGCCAGTTCCTTGAAGCGCTGGGTAAAAATGATCAGCGCCTCCTCAAGCGAAGACTCGGCCTGGACGATGCGCAACTCGATGACGTCATCCAACTGATCAGAAGCCTGGACCCGCGCCCCGGCAGCGTTTACAGCGCCACTGACGATAGCTACGTGATTCCCGACCTGGTGGTTCGCCACGATAACGAAGGCTGGCACCTCGAACTCAACCCAGAGGCCTTACCCAAGCTCAGGATTCAACCCGACTACGCTAGCCTGATCAAGCGCGCCGACAAGAGTCATGATAACCAGTTCCTCAAGGATCACTTGCAGGAAGCCCGCTGGCTGATCAAAAGCCTCTCCAGCCGCAACGACACCCTGTTACGCGTCGGCCGCGAAATCATCACTCGCCAGATCGGCTTTCTCGAACACGGCGAAGAGGCCATGAAACCGCTTATACTGGCCGATATTGCCGATGCGGTAGAGATGCATGAGTCGACCATCTCTCGCGTCACCACCCAGAAGTTCATCCATACACCGCGGGGCATTTTCGAGCTTAAATACTTCTTTTCCAGCCAGATCAGTGGCCAGGACGGCGACAGCCACTCCAGCACGGCCATTCGCGCTCGTCTCAAAAAACTGATTCAGGAAGAACCCCCCGGCAAACCTTTGTCAGATAGCCGTCTGGTCACCCTGCTGGAGGAAGCCGGCATCCACGTGGCACGCCGCACGGTTGCCAAATACCGCGAAGGCATGGGCATCCCTTCGTCCAGCGAACGGCGTCGCTTACGTTAAGCAAACGGAAACTCAACACAAGGGCTTTGCTTAACGCCAAAAAGGGTTACAATCGAAGGACAGTCCGACGGATAAGGAGTACGTCAATGCAAGTCAATATCACCGGTCATCATGTAGATCTGACTGACGCCTTGCGTGACTATGTCAACGAAAAGCTGGAACGCGTTGAGCGCCATTACGACAACATCACCACCGTGCAGGTAACGCTCTCGGTCGAAAAAGAGCGCCAACAGGCCGCCTGCACACTCCACGCTGCTGGGGCTGACTTGCATGCTGAGGCCCTCGATAATGACATGTACGCCGCCATCGACGCCCTGGCGGACAAGATTGATCGACAGCTCGTTAAGCATAAGGAAAAAGCACAAGCCCGCGCCCAGGGCGCAGGTGTGCGTTAATTCAATGACGTTGGCCACAATCCTCCCCCCGGAACGCGTTCTCTACGATGTGCCCGGGGGCAGCAAAAAACGGGTGCTGGAGTTTTTCAGCACCTTTATCGCACAAAACATTCCCAGCCTCGACAGCCAGGAAGTGTTCAGCCGTTTGATTGGTCGTGAACGCCTCGGCAGTACGGGGATTGGCAACGGCGTGGCGATTCCCCATGCTCGAAGCCCGCACTGTGATTCACCTATCGCCGGCTTTCTCAAACTCAATGAAGCGGTCGACTTTGACGCCATTGATGGCGACCCGGTTGACTTGGTGTTTGTTCTTCTCGTGCCTGAAGAAGCCGACGACACCCACCTCGCACTGCTGGGACAAGTTGCTTCCATCATGAATGATGCCGACACGCGCCAGCAGCTCCGTAAGTCGGGTAGTCAACGTGAATTGCTGGACCTCATCTCCGCCAAGATACGCGACCAGGCGGCCAGCCTTTAATAGGTCGGCACGTAATGAACCGTCCTGACCAAGGGGCGTTTATCCAAGTCGCTTGACCGCAAGCAAGAGAGCCTTCATGCAACTCGTCATTATTAGTGGCCGATCGGGGTCAGGCAAATCGATAGCCTTACAGGCGCTGGAAGATCTGGGTTATTACGCCATTGATAACCTGCCCGCCATGCTATTGGACTCGCTGGTGGATGAGTTGCGTGATCAGGGTGATCGCTCCCACTTGGCTGTCAGCATTGATGCACGCAATCTGCCAGGCGCACTTGCCAAACTTCCAGAACTGCTCAAGGAGCTTCGACAGCGGACCATCAAGTGCCAGATCGTGTATCTCACCACCGACGCACGTATTTTACTGGAGCGCTATTCAGCCACTCGCAGGCGGCATCCGCTCACGCGCAACAGCAGTCTCACGCTAGAAGAAGCCATCGACAAAGAAGAGCAAACGCTGCACGAGATACGCGATCTGGCCGATTTGACCATCGACACAACGCGGCTTTCAGTCCATGACCTTCGTCGGCGCATCACCGACCAGGTCGCCCATCAGCGACGCGATGAGCTAACGCTGACCTTCGAGTCCTTCGGCTATAAGCGCGGCGTTCCGCTGGATGCCGATATTGTCTTTGATGTCCGTTGCCTGCCAAACCCCTACTGGGACCCTGTGCTACGAGGCTCAACTGGCCGCGATGCCGACATCATTGCGTTTTTATCCAGCTACCCACTGGTCGATGACATGACCAGCGATATTCAGGCATGGCTTGAACGCTGGCTGCCCGCCTACCAGCATAGCCAGCGCAGCTACATGACCATTGCGATCGGCTGTACCGGCGGTCAGCATCGCTCCGTGTATATGGCTGAACAACTGGCGCAACGCATCGCCAGCCAACAGGGCGAAGTAAAATTACGCCACCGCGAGCTAGGCTTGCAGTACACGGTTAACGCGTCGCTTTAAGTTCGAGCCACATTGACCCGCTATTGCGAAGACCCTCATAGCCAAAAGGAACCAGGGTGCCAGAACGTAGACTTACCCTCACTAACCAACGCGGTCTTCACGCGCGGGCCGCCACGAAGCTTGTTCAGTGCAGTCAGCAATTTGACGCCAACGTACGCATTTGCAAACAGCAACAGGAAGCCGATGCCGCCAATATCATGGCACTGCTGATGCTAGCGGCGCCCTGTGGCACGGAGCTATGCATCAAGGCAGAAGGCGATGACGCCG
This sequence comes from Halomonas sp. A40-4, assembly GCF_015767635.1. Taxonomy (GTDB): domain Bacteria; phylum Pseudomonadota; class Gammaproteobacteria; order Pseudomonadales; family Halomonadaceae; genus Vreelandella; species Vreelandella janggokensis. Next base: position 2,369,639 of record NZ_CP065230.1, read on the forward strand.
AACAGGCGTTGGATGCCATTCAATCGCTGTTCGACGCCCGCTTTGACGAAGACAAGTAAAGCCCTGCCTTCAACGCTTGGTTAGTTACCGGCGATGGTCATGCCATCAATCAACCAGCTACCGGAATGGATGCTACCCCGGCGGTCGATATCATCTCCCACGCCTACCAGGCCTCCGAACATACGCTCCAGGTTGCCCGCAATGGTGAACTCCTCGATCGGGTATTGAACCACGCCTTTCTCGACCCAGAAACCGGCCGCACCACGGGAATAATCGCCGGTCACGCCATTGATTCCCTGCCCCATCAGCTCAGTCACCCAGACACCAGTGCCCATTTGCTCGAACAGGGCTGCCGGGCTGGATAACGGCGCGGTAATGCGCAAATTGCGCGCGCCGCCAGCATTACCCGTGGTACTCATTCCCAAACGCCGTGCGCTGTAGGAGGACAACATATAGCTTGCAATCTGGCCGTTTTCGATAAAGCGGTTGTTGCGCGTTTGAACACCTTCTCCGTCGAAGGGTGAGCTCGCCGTCGCGCCGATTTCCATGGGTCGTTCTTCCAGGCTGAACCAATCGGGAAACAGCGCAGTATCGAGTCGATCACACAGAAATGAGGCCTGACGGTATAGCGCACCGCCTGCCAGCGCGCCCATCAGATGGCCCACCAGACCACTGGCCAGACTTGGATCGAACAACACCGGATACGTACCGGTAGGCGGCCGTTTGGCCCCCAGCCGACGCAACGTACGTCTCGCCGCTTCGCGGCCTACCGTCGCCGGGTCGGTTAACTGCCCAGGATCACGTGCCGAGGTATAGTCCATGTCGCGCTGCATGCCTTGCTCGTCTTCGGCAATCAACATGCAGGAAAGCGAATGTCGGCTACCTTTTTGGGTACCGATGAAGCCATGGCTGTTGGCGTACACCCTCACGCCTTCACCGCTGGACAACGATGCCCCGTCCGACTGGGTAATCCCCGTTACGTCCCGTCCTGCCTGCTCACAGGCCAAGGCCAGCTCGATCGCCTGGTCAGTGGTTAACGCCCAGGGGTGATGGACTTTCAGATCCGGGATATCGGTCGCCATAAGCGCCGCATCAGCAAGACCTGCCGACGGGTCCTCCCCCGTATAGCGGGCAATCCCCAGGGCCTTTTCGACGGTTGCCTGAAGCGAGGCCTCGCTGGCATCAGTGGATGATGCGCTACCCTTGCGCTGCCCCACATATACGGTGATGGCAATCCCCTGGTCACGGGAAAGCTCAACGGTTTCCACTTCGCCCTGGCGGACACTGACGCCAATTCCCTGATCAACACTTGCGCCCACTTCAGCGGCATCTGCCCCCATCCGTTTGGCCATTGCCAGCGCGCTTTCAGCGCGAAGAGTGAGCAGTGCCTGCTGGGCAGATGCGTCGAACGCTTGTGCCATACAATCTCCTTAACCACCGACATGGTCGGTAGATCAATATTGAGCATCGCAGCCTGATATAATAAGACCACGAATTCTGTTGATGAGAACCTACGATGCCAAAACAACGCCCCGAGCCCCTAGACGACGGCATGGCAGAGCGCCCCAGCAAGTCCCAGTTGAAGCGCGAAATGCATGCGCTTCAAGCATTGGGGGAAACACTGATTGCCATGCAACCCGCCGAGCGGGCGCGTTTCCCGCTATCCGATGACATGCTGCGTGCCATCGACGAAACCGCTCGCATTCGTTCCCATGAAGGGCGCCGTCGGCATATGCAGTACGTCGGCAAATTAATTCGCAAGGAAGACCTTGCCGCCATTCAGGCCGTGTTCGACAACATCGAACAAGAAAAGCAGCAGCGCGACCATGCGTTTCATCGACTTGAAAAATGGCGTGACCGGCTAATTGATGAAGGGGACCCGGCCGCTGAGCAGTGGCTCAACGAGCACCCGGACACCGACCTTCAAACCCTTCGCCAGTTGATTCGCAACGCCAGACGCGAGCGTGATCAGGACAAGCCACCCACCAGTGCTCGCAAGCTTTTCAAGTTTTTACGCAATACCGCTGAGCTGTAATTTTTTAAGACTGCGTGCCGCCGACGGTCAGCTCGTCAACTTTCAACGTCGGCTGACCAACCCCCACCGGCACGCCCTGGCCTTCTTTGCCGCAAACACCAATGCCGGTATCCAGCGCCATGTCATGGCCGATCATCGAGACACGGCTCATGGCGTCAGGGCCATTTCCGATCAGCGTCGCGCCTTTAACCGGCGCTGTCACGCGGCCATCTTCAATTAAATAGGCTTCGCTGGCGGAGAACACGAATTTACCTGAGGTGATATCGACCTGGCCGCCACCAAAGCTCACGGCGTAAATACCCCGCTTGACGCTCTTGATGATGTCGTCTGGCTCGTCATGCCCCGCGAGCATGACGGTGTTGGTCATTCGCGGCATCGGCAAATGGGCAAACGACTCGCGCCTGGCGTTGCCAGTGGGCGCCATACCCATCAGACGAGCATTGAGCTTGTCTTGCATATAGCCAGTCAGCACGCCGTCTTCGATCAACGAGGTGTACTGCCCTGGCGTGCCCTCATCGTCGACGCTGAGCGAACCACGCCCATCGCGTAACGTGGCATCATCCACCACGGTAACGCCTTTTGAGGCCACACGCTGGCCCATCCGCCCGGCAAACGCCGAACTTCCCTTACGATTGAAATCTCCCTCCAGGCCATGACCGACGGCTTCGTGAAGTAAAATACCCGGCCACCCGGCCCCCAAGACCACCGGCATTTGCCCGGCGGGGGCATCGACCGCCTCAAGGTTGACCAGCGCCTGACGCACGGCCTCTTTGGCGTAGCGCTCCGAGACCTGCTCATCGCGCAGCCGCGACATTGAATAACGCCCGCCCCCACCGGCACTGCCGCGTTCGCGACGGCCGTTCTTGACGGCAATCACACTGACATTGAAGCGCACCAATGGACGAATATCCGTCGCTAGCGTGCCGTCACTGGCCCGTACCAGCACCACTTCGTAGGTGCCGGAGAGCGACGCGCTCACTTGAGTGACGCTGGGGTCGGCCGCACGGGCAATACGGTCAGCATCTTTCAGCATGGCGACTTTTTCGTCAGCGCTCAGCCCGGCCAGCGGGTCGATGCCAGCATAGTAGGACGCAGCCGTCACCGGCTTGACCGCCTGTCCGGTCAATTGCTTGCCACTGCGCACGATACCGGCTGCCGTTCGTCCGGTATCCATCAACGCATCGGCGGTGATCTGGTTGGAATAGGCAAAGCCGGTTTTCTCGCCTGCCAGCGCGCGTACGCCGACGCCGCCATCGATGTTGTAGCTTGCCTCTTTAACCTCTCCATCTTCCAGTACCCAGCCCTCTTCCCAGGAGCGCTGAAAATAAAGGTCAGCATAGTCGACCCCGGCGCCCATGGCGTAACCCAGGCCGCTGTCCAAGGCGTCAATATCCAGTCCGCCCGGGGTGAGCAAAATCGAAACGGCGGTTTGTAAGTCGTTAGTGTCTGCGGTCATCGAGAACCTTCTAAAGTCACTTGCGGCGAGGCCCATGGCCCCTCCACACGGTAATAAATTGTGGTCACCTGATCCAAGGCGTCGCCGAATAGTTGGTCGGCCAGGAACAACGCGCCGCCTACCACGGGCGCTCCGATAGCGAGCGCCGCCATTGGTAAGCTTTGGCTTACCGGTAATGCGACGCCAAGGCGTTGATCAAGTTCACGGTTCACCAAATCAACGTCTCCACTAAGCGATAACGTGGCGGCAGGCGCCTCTATTTGCAATGGCCCCCGCAGCATGAGCTGACCATTGGCGATGTCGGCAGCTCCGTGGACACGATCAAACGCCGTGCCTTGACCTGTTACGTCGGAAAAATCCAGCCGCAAACGCCGCAAGATATTGTCGAAGTTTAGCAGCCCTACCAGGCGTGCCGGTGCCGATTCCAGGGTAAGAAAACGACCATCGCGGATGTCGGTGGTCATCTCCCCTCCTGCCTTGGCGAGATCCAACTGCCATGGGGCGCCGGGCCAGGCAAGCGCGGCATCCACCCGGGTACTGCGGCTGCGCATGGCCACCGGCTGGTCAAGACGTTCAAGCGCGGTGGCAATATTGCCACCCTTGATCGACACGTCCGTACGCGTCCGACTGGTAGCGCTCCCCCCTTCCCAATGCAGCGAACCGGCGGCGGTGAGCTGCCCCAGCGTCAAGCCGACGGGCTCCAGCGAAAAGCCGTTACCATCGGCATGCCAGAACGCCGTTAAAGGGCCCATTCGCTTGCCGTCGAGCAACATCTCGGACAGACGCAAACGGCCATCAGGAACATCCGCCAGCCATTCGGGCAAAGCCATTGGAGTCGATGCTTCAGGTGTCGTTGTCTGAACGGATTCGGTCCAGGAAGTCGGCATAGGCGCCGTTGTCTGCTCCCGACCATCCCTCGTCGCCGCCTCCACAATGGGGTCCAGGGAGAGCTGAGTGAGCGCGATATCCAAGGGCCTCGGCCCAGCGGGGCGGTACTCAACCTGCCCCCTCACCAAATCGCTGTCGACCATCAGCGACACCTTGCTGTCACGCAGGCTGCCCTCAGCGGTACCACCTCCCAGGCAAGCCTGCTTATAGACCACGCAGGACGTGGCGATATTCAGCGAAAGCGGCGGGAGTGTTGACATTGACGTATCGCCAGCGTCTGCCGCGTCGCTGCCCCGAACAAGGGGGGATAACGCCCTTTGCCAGGCGGCGATGTCCAGCCGTTCAACCTCGGCAGCCAGCTGCCAGCCAGGCGTTTGCCGCCAGCCCGACGTACGACGAGAAGCTTCACCCAGGCGTACGCTGCCAGCAAGCTCGCCGACGGTAGACTGGATATGTAAATCGGCGATATCGGCTAGGCGGCTCTGAATACGTAACGGCTCAAGGTCCGCCGTTAGTGTCCAGGGCCATGCCTGTTGGGCACTCTTGGCAAAGGGAGCGGGCAGCTTGACGGCCATGCCTTGCCAATCACTTTCCAACACCAACTTGGGCGTGGGCGATAGGACCAGTTGCCCCTGCCAGGATGACCGACCTTCGACAAGCGACCTCGCCGCTTCAGGGCTCAGCCCTGCCAACCCCAGCAACCCGCGAGCCGATGCGTTGCCCTGAAGCGCCACGCTGTCTTCCCGGGTATCAATCGCCGCCTGAATCACGCCATCCAATAGTTGCCCATTCAATTGGCCAACCAGTGCGCTTTGCTTGCCTTGTTGCTGCCAGCTAATCTGGCCCTGCAATGCCTCGATGCGCTCGGCAAGGGCACCATAGCCTACCTGCATGCTTCTGGGTTCGGCGTTGACTTCCAGAGTTAGATCGCCTTCCTTTTCCAGCGACAAGGCAAGTGCCACGTCTCCATCAATATCGCCCTGGAGCTCCAGGGCGTTGATGTCAGGGGTATCGATATCGGGCATCGCCGACAAGAACGCCAGCGCGTTTTGCCCGCTTGCCTGCCACTGGCCTGACAAGTTCAGCTCATCGTCCTGTAACCGAACGGCACCATCGCTAAGCACTACGCCTTGTGTTTGCCCACGCTCCACCTCAGCCAACAGGCGGCCATTTTGCCACTTCAAGCGACCGGCCAAATCCTCAATCTGCGGCCAGCCAGGGGCCATAGGCAAGTGTCCATCGCGCAGTGTCAGTTCCAGGGTGGACGTTAACGCATCGTCGCCAACGTCATCGCCGAAAGGCTGGCTGAGCTTTAATGCGCCCTGGGTGACATAGCCCCCCACATCGTTACTCAGCCACTCGCGCAATTCCGGCTCTAGTGCCTTCATTGGCACCCACTGCGCGAGCGGGCTATCAAGGGCATCGACATCCTGAAAATCAATATCCAGGCCGAAATGCCCACGATCAGCATCGGTGACTAGTCCAAAACCTCCGGTGACGCGTGCGCCATCCCAGTCGAGGGTGATATCCCGCCCGCTGACTAATGCCCGAGGGCCATCGTAAACCCACTCCACCTGCCCTGTGGCATGCTGTAACTGCATGGGGGCATCAAAGAGTTCTGGAAAGTAAAGAGTGCTTTCGCGTTGGTTGGCAAACTGAACGCGCCCCCTGAAATCACGCGCCTGTACCCAGGCATCCAAGGGACCACCTCCGGGTGCCTGCTCCCAGGGCAACACTTCGAGGTTGCTGATGGCCGCATCAACGCCCCACTCACCGTTCTTCTGACCAATACGGAATCCTTGCACCTGACCACGCGGAGCGAGCGTTTGTAATACGCGGGTCACCGACTCCGGCATCAGTACATAGTCTCGCCATGCGGCAAGTGACGCCAGCTCAAAGGGACTGGTGCGCATTTCCCAATCATTGGGCTGGTGCGTCAGGTACCAATGCCGGGGAAGCGCGGGGCCCTCACTGACGCCCGCGGGCTGTGCCCACTCGACATTTTCCGCATCACCACTTAGCCAGGCTTCGCCACCATTGCCATTGCGTTGCCACTGGCCCAAGGCTTCTACATTTCGCAATATGGCGCGTTGTACATCGTGGCTCAGTATCAACTGGGGTATATCAACGCCCACACGCGCCCGGTCCAGCTGGCCTTTGTACCACTGCCCCCAAAGACGCGCATCCCCCCCCGCCTGGGTAATCTTGGGGACATACTCGGGACGTATGACATCCGCCAGGAGAGCCAGATTGTCAAGTTGAACATCTACGCTCAACGCCGCCGAGAAGTCTCGATAGCCGTCCTCCCCCGGAGAAACCTCCGCCTGCAGAAACGCCACCGGCAATGGCCTTGAAGGCTCACCTTCCGTCTGATCAATAATATTAATACTGCCTTCAAACTGAGTGTGCTCTTCATCCCCCCCCAGCAATAGTGTCGGCGCATGTAAATCGACCGTATTATCCTCACCGTGCAGCACCAGGCGCGTATCTTCCACGCTCAGCCGTTGGCGGAGCAGAATCCCCGTCCAGCGATCCAGCGCGGTTAAATTGATATCAGGCTGGGCTTCCATCACAGGCAGTTTGGCAGGAGCTGGCCACTCCCATCTATCACTGAAGAGACGATAAAGGTGGAATTCGGTGCCACGAATATCAGCCTCATTGAAAATAGGCGCGCGCGCCTTGAGCGATGCCCAGACATCCAATCGAAGCGTTGCTTGGGCCAGCTTGAACAGGGGATAGCCATTGGGGGTCTGGGCGCTGACATCGCCCACCATGAGTTCGATATCATTACGCTGAAGGGCGAGCGTCAGCTGCTCAATGTGAACCGGAACGCCAAGCTGGGACTCCAGAAATGCTTCAACGCGGGGCGTCAGTGCATCCGCCTGACTCATCGCCAAGCGCACTAACAGCAGCATAACCGCCAGCGCACCAAGCCACCATGCTGCGATTCTCAACGCAATACGCACCACTGGACGAATCCTCATGGATCACATCAACACAATATCGTACTGCTCTTGAGAATAGTGCTGTTCCACCTGAAAGCGTATCGTCTTATTTATAAATCCTTCCAAGTCCGCAACGGCAGCTGACTCTTCGTCCAATAAACGATCAACCACCGGTTGGGAAGCCAACACCATATACATCTCGGCACTGTAAGCGCGCTCTTCACGAAGAATCTCGCGGAAAATCTCGTAGCACACGGTCTCGGGGGTTTTGAGAGTGCCTCTACCACTGCAGGTAGGGCATGCTTCGCACAGTGTTTGCTCAAGACTTTCCCGGGTACGCTTACGGGTCAGTTGTACCAGGCCAAGCTCGGTGACACCGGTGCATTTTGTCTTCGCATGGTCACGTTCCAGCGCCTTTTCCAGCACGCGCAGCACCTGTCGCTGGTGTTCGACATCTTCCATATCGATAAAGTCGATAATGATGATGCCGCCCAGATTGCGCAGGCGTAACTGCCGGGCGATCGATGTTGCCGCCTCCAGATTGGTCTTGAAGATGGTTTCTTCCAGATTGCGGTGCCCTACATAAGCACCGGTGTTGACATCGATGGTGGTCATTGCCTCGGTAGGGTCAATCACCAAATAGCCACCCGACTTCAACTGCACTCTACGGCCAAGTGCTTTCTGAATCTCGTCTTCGACGCTGTACAGGTCAAAAATGGGTCGCTCGCCAGGATAATACTCAATACGGTCCACCGCGTCGGGCATGAACTCCTCGGCAAACTCCACCAGCCTGACAAAATTTTCACGGGAATCGATGCGGATTTTTTCGATATCATCTCGCATCACATCGCGCAAGGTGCGCATGAACAGGGGCAGGTCATCATATATGACCGTTGCGGGCGCCGCCGAAATTTTACGCTCGCTGACCTTGCGCCATAGCCGCAGCAGAAAATGCATATCGCCGATAAGCTCTTCATCGCCCACCCCTTCAGCCGCGGTACGCACGATAAAGCCGCCGTTTACATCCAGCGTTTGCTCGCCGATGCTGTTATCCAGTAATGCCTTTAAACGCTCACGCTCACGCTCGTCTTCAATGCGCTGGGAAACACCGTGGTGGGGCGAATCGGGCATGTAGACCAGATAGCGCGAGGGAACCGAAAGATGCGTGGTCAACCGCGCCCCTTTACTGCCGATCGGGTCCTTGGTGACCTGCACGACCAACGCCTGGCCTTCATGCAGCAGTTGGCCAATGGTCTGCTGCTCGTCAACGGAGGTACCAGGGGCCATCACTTCCTGGGCATGGATAAAGGCGGCACGTTCGAGGCCAATATCGACAAAGGCAGCCTGCATTCCAGGCAGCACTCGTACCACCTTGCCTTTGTAGATATTGCCGACGATGCCGCGCCGACGGGAACGCTCGATGAGCGCCTCTTGCAATACGCCGTTTTCGACCAGCGCCACGCGGGTCTCCATCGGCGTCAAATTAATCAGAACCTCACCGCTCATGCAAAAATCCTTGTGGGTTTACGCGGGTAAATATCCATCCCATAACGGTACCCCCTGACGACGCAGCAAGCACGCTGTTTCAAAAAGCGGCAGCCCCACCACTGCCGAGTGACTGCCTTCAATCCCGGCTACAAACACCGACGCCAATCCCTGTATCGCATAACCGCCGGCCTTGTCCTCTGGCTCAGTCGTTTGCCAGTAGGCCGCTATTTCTACTTCACTGATGTCACGCAACGTCACGCGGGTGGTCACACCACACGTCAACACGCCTTGGGGGCCGGTGACAGCGACACCGGTCAGTACCTGGTGCTCGCGCCCCGAGAGCTGGCGTAACATCCAGGCGGCATGCTGCTGACTCTCGGGCTTGCCTAGAATCCGCCCATCCACGACCACCGCCGTGTCGGCGCCTAATGTGGGTAGTGGCGTCAGGGCTGCCGCCGCTTGCGCCTTGGCCTTTGCCAAGCGTTCCACATAGCCCTCAGCGGACTCATTGGCTAACGGTGTTTCATCGATGTCGCAGGGCTGCACCTGCACCGCCACGCCGATCGATGCGAGCAGCGCGCGGCGTCGTGGCGATGCGGATGCCAAGCACAACACCGGCTCTGATTCCAACGCCATATCAGCTCCACGTCGATTTTCAGGCCGCCTTACCTGTTGTTAGCGGGCAAGGCGGCGCTGCAGGGCGGAAAACATCGTCGCAAGCCAAGGCCACAACGCGGCGCTGACCACCGACGAGGTTAAAAACGCCAGATGAATAGAGAAATCTCCCACCAGGCTGCGCAACCACTGGTCGACCAGCTGGACGAGCCCCAGCAGCACCAGCACCAGCAACGCCTGCTGGAGCAGTGAGTAGGCACGAAAACGGGCATAGACAAGTGCGCACAGAAACGCCAGCAAAGAGAACATGATGGCGTGATGACCCAGAGGGGTTCCCTCGATCAAATCCAGCAGAATACCTAGCACAAAGCCGTGGAACACCCCCACTTGATCGGGCTCGCGCATACACCAATAAATCATCATCAAGCCCAGCCACTCGGGTCGGAACACCTGCCACTCATCACCCAGCGGCATCACCTGCAGACACAGCGCCATCAGCAAGGTCAACCACACCACCACCAAAGGCGTTACCGGAACGCGGGGCATCAGGGCACCTCCTGGGAAGATGATTCATCGTCAGGGTTTGCCACCTGGTGAGCACTGCGTAACGCGTCGACCGAGACTCGCAGAGAGTCATCCCAATATTGCTCATCAGGCAGTTTTTGGGGCGGGGGGGAAAGCAACAGAAAATAGCGCGAGCGTTTCAACTGAGCCGTGGGCTCTGCGGTAACCTGAGCAAACGGCTGTCCAGGGTCATGCGCAACCTTGGTGACCCTGGCAACGGGGTAGCCAGGCGGAAACCGCCCTGCCAAACCCGACGTTGTCAACAAATCGCCTTCGCGGATATCCGCCGTGTTGGGCACATGCAACACATTCACGCGACCATAGCGTCCCGTGCCCTGGACAATGAAACGCAAACCATTGCGATTGACTTGCACCGGCAGGGCATGACTGGCATCGGCGACCAGCAGCACACGACTGGAGTAGGTCGAAACGGCGGTTACCTGACCGACCAGCCCCGTGGCATCAATGACCGGCTGGCCCACATAGGCACCATGGCGATGCCCGCGATCCACCACCATCTGATGACTGAAGGGGTCATTGTCGAGAGACAGCAGTTCCGCGGTCATAAAGGGGATATCGCGCTGCTGGGCAGCGCCTAGCAAACGGCGTAATTCAGCATTTTCCTTGGTGAGGTTTGCCATTTGCTGCCCACGGTGGGACAGCGTCAGAATTTGCTCACGCAGGCGCTGATTCTCATCAACGAGCGCTTGCTGGTCTGAAAACGCCAACGACCCCCAATCCAGAAGCCGGCTGGGAACGCCCACCACCCACTGGATGGGGGCTACCACCACTGACATCTGGGCGCGCACGTTTTCCATACGCGTAAAACGCTGGTCGGCAAACATCAACGCACTGGCAATCAGCACGCAGAAAAATAGCCGATATCCCGGTAAAGGACCATGCGAAAACAGCGGTTTAATAGGCAAATCCCCCGCAATTAACCGCTGCGATTAGTCGCTCGACAGCAACTCAAAAGTGTGCTGATCTATCATTTCGAGCGCCTTGCCCCCGCCGCGCGCTACACAGGTCAGCGGATCTTCCGCCACGATCACGGGCAACCCGGTTTCCTCAGCGATCAGCTTGTCGATATCACGCAGCAACGCGCCACCACCGGTCAGCACCAGTCCCCGCTCGGCGATATCAGACGCCAGTTCGGGAGGTGATTGCTCCAGCGCATTTTTTACCGCTGCGACAATTGAGCCCAGTGTCTCTTGCAGTGCTTCGAGAATTTCGTGGGAATTGAGCGTAAAGCTGCGCGGAATCCCTTCAGCCAGGTTACGCCCGCGCACATCGATCTCGCGAAGCTCGCCACCAGGATAAGCGCAGCCAATTTCTTCCTTAATACGCTCAGCCGTCGCTTCGCCAATCAAGCTGCCGTAATGACGGCGCACGTAGGCAATAATCGCTTCGTCGAAGCGGTCGCCACCCACGCGGATAGATTCAGAATAGACAATACCGTTGAGCGAAATAATCGCAATTTCGGTGGTACCACCGCCGATATCCACGACCATCGAGCCTTGCGCTTCTTCCACGGGAAGCCCGGCACCTATTGCCGCTGCCATGGGCTCCTCGATCAGATCCACCCGACGTGCGCCAGCCCCTTCGGCTGACTCGCGAATCGCGCGGCGCTCCACCTGTGTCGCCATATAGGGGATGCACACCAGAACGCGCGGGCTGGGTGTAATGAAGGTGCTTTGATGCACTTTACGGATAAAATGCTGAAGCATTTGCTCGGTGACGGTAAAGTCAGCAATGACGCCGTCTTTCATCGGGCGAATAGCCGTAATATTACCCGGCGTACGCCCCAGCATGCGTTTAGCATCGGCACCTACTGCCGCGACGCTTCGCATATTACCGGATTGACGGATAGCAACGACGGATGGCTCGTCAAGGACGATGCCACGACCGCGTACGTAAATCAGTGTGTTGGCCGTACCCAGGTCGATCGATAGATCGCTGGAAAACAGCCCCCTCAGACGTTTGAACATGGATGTTGATACCTAGTGCAGACTGGGAACCCTGTGCGGATGCAAACGGTATCACCGCAACCCCCTGGCAGCAAGCACGAGTCGCGCCAGACACTGCCCGTTTGCGCCAAGATGTGGTACATTTTGCGGCTATTTTACACATCTGCGATACAAGACGTTATTACGATGACTGACTGTATACCGCGTAATGCGGGATATGTTCCATCACCTTCGCGAGGAATTTCGAACATGGCGCTTGAAGACTCTCATGTGCGCCGGGCCGCCCACCTAGCCCGGATCGCCGTCAGCGATGACCAAGCCAGCAGTTTCGTAGAGGACCTGAGCCGCATCCTGGACATGGTCGACCAGCTGCAGGGCGTCAATACCGACGGCGTCGCCCCCCTGGCCCATCCCCTCGATGCCACCCAGCGCCTGCGCGCCGACGAAGTCACCGAAACCAATCAGCGCGACACTTTCCAGCGCTGCGCCCCAGCGGTTGAAAACGGTCTGTACCTGGTGCCCCGCGTCGTCGAATAGCGCATCACTCAGGGCATAAGCCACCTTTTCAGCCTTATCTTTTGCTTCGAACGGAGCTCTCAGGTCATGCACGACAAGACACTGACGCAACTCGCCAACGCGCTGGGCAGCGGTGAACTATCCAGCCGCGAGCTCACTGAGCACTACCTGCAACGCATACAACATAGCGGTGCAACACTAAACAGCTTTATTACCGTCACCGCTGATCAAGCGCTGGCACAGGCCGATGCCGCCGACCAGGCGCGCGCCAACGGCAACGCCGGATGGCTGGCCGGTCTACCGCTTGCCCTGAAGGATATCTTTTGCACCCAGGGCGTTAAAACCAGCTGTGGCTCCAGAATGCTGGACAACTTTACAGCGCCTTACGACGCCACCGTGGTAGAAAAGCTCAAGGCGGCGGGCACCGTCAGTCTTGGCAAGACCAATATGGACGAGTTCGCCATGGGCTCCTCCAATGAAAACAGCTACTACGGCCCGGTGAATAACCCTTGGGACTTGAGCGCCGTGCCAGGAGGCAGCTCTGGCGGCAGCGCGGCCGCGGTGGCCGCAGGCCTGACGCCGGCGGCCCTCGGCACCGATACCGGCGGCTCGATTCGTCAGCCAGCGGCGTTCTGCGGTATTACCGGCCTCAAACCGACCTATGGACGCGTTTCCCGCTACGGCATGATCGCCTACGCCTCCAGCCTTGACCAGGCGGGCCCCATGGCACGCAGCGCCGAAGACTGCGCCCACCTCCTGAACGTCATGGCTGGCCACGACGTGCGCGACTCCACTAGTGTGGCCCGCGGCGTGCCCGACTATGCGGAAACGCTCAATGCGTCGCTTTCAGGACTCAAAATCGGCCTCCCTCAAGAGTACTTCGGTGAAGGCCTCGACCCTGACGTCGAGAAGGCAGTTCGTGAGGCCGTTCGCGTCTATGAGTCGCTGGGCGCCACGGTGCGGGATGTCAGCCTGCCTCACACGCATTACGCCATCCCCGCTTATTACGTTATCGCCCCAGCCGAAGCCTCTTCCAACCTGTCTCGCTTTGATGGCGTGCGTTTCGGCCACCGTTGCGACAACCCCAGCGACTTGATCGATCTTTACAAGCGTTCGCGGGCTGAAGGCTTTGGCGACGAAGTACAGCGCCGCATCCTGATCGGTACCCATACCTTGTCAGAGGGCTTTTTCGACGCCTATTACACCAAGGCGCAGAAAGTTCGCCGCCTGATTCGCCAGGACTTCCTGGATGCCTTTGAAGATGTGGACGTCCTGATGGGGCCTGCCTCGCCGACACCGGCTTTTGATCTAGGCGCCAAGAAGGACCCTGTATCGATGTACCTGCAGGATATCTATACGATTGCCGTCAACCTGGCGGGCATCCCGGGCATAAGCGTTCCCGCCGGCTTCGTGGGCCGCCGGCCCGTCGGCCTGCAGATACTGGGCACCCACTTTGCCGAAGCCCAGTTGTTAAATGTCGCCCACCAGTTCCAGCAAACGACCGATTGGCACTTGCAACGCCCTGATTTTGCCGAGGAGAGCGCCTGATGCAATGGGAAACCGTTATTGGGCTAGAAGTCCACGTTCAACTTGCCACCCACTCGAAGATTTTCTCCGGCGCGTCAACGGCTTTCGGCGCTGAACCGAACAGTCAGGCCTGCGCGGTCGATCTGGGTCTGCCTGGCGTGCTGCCGGTGCTCAACGAACAAGCCGTGGCCATGGCGGTGCAGTTTGGCCTGGCCGTGCATGCCGATATCCCTGAAGTATCGGTGTTCGACCGTAAAAATTACTTCTATCCCGATTTGCCGAAGGGTTATCAGACCAGCCAGATGTATCACCCCATCGTGGGGCCCGGTGAGGTAGAGATCGCCCTGGATGATGACACCACCAAGCGGATTCGTATTCACCACGCCCACCTGGAAGAAGACGCAGGGAAATCCCTGCACGAAGATTTCCACGGCATGACGGGCATTGACCTTAACCGCGCTGGCACACCGCTGCTCGAGATCGTCTCCGAGCCGGATATGCGCAGCGCCAAAGAAGCGGCTGCCTACCTCAAGGCGATTCATTCAATTGTCACCTACCTGGGGATTTCCGACGGCAACATGGCGGAAGGCTCGATGCGTTGCGACGTTAACGTTTCGGTGCGCCCCAAGGGACAGGAAGCCTTTGGCACCCGGGCCGAAATCAAGAACGTCAACTCTTTCCGCTTTGTGGAACGCGCCATTGCCTTCGAAGTCGAGCGGCAGATCGAACTGATCGAGGACGGCGGCAAGGTCGTCCAGGAGACCCGCCTGTTCGACCCTGAGCGCGACGAGACACGCAGTATGCGTACCAAGGAAGAAGCCAACGACTATCGCTACTTCCCCTGCCCAGACCTGCTGCCAGTGGTACTCGACCAGGCCTACCTGGACCATCTTCGCAGCCAGCTACCGGAGCTGCCTGCTGAAAAACGCGAGCGCTTTCAGCAGGCACTAGGCCTATCGGCCTACGATGCATCCGTGCTTTCCGCCAGCCGCGAAATGGCAGAATATTTCGAGGCAGTCCACCGCGCCTGTGGCGATGCCAAACAGGCAGCCAACTGGGTGCAGGGTGAGCTGTCCGGCGCGCTCAACCGCGAAAACCTCAGCATCACCAACAGCCCGGTCACTGCCAGCCAACTGGGTGAGCTGGTTCAGCGTGTGCTTGACGACACCATTAACGGCAAAGCCGCCAAACAGGTCTTCCAGGCACTTTGGCACGGCGAAGGCGCCAGCGCCGATGCCATCATTGAGGCGAAAGGGTTAAAGCAGGTCACCGACACCGGCGCTATCGAAGCAATGATTGACCAGGTGATTGCCGACAGCCCCGCTCAGGTGGCCCAGTATCGTGACGCCGAACCCGAGAAACGCGGCAAGATGATTGGCTATTTTGTCGGCCAGGTCATGAAGGCATCCCGCGGCACCGCCAACCCTCAGCAGGTAAACGGCCTGCTAAAAGAGAAGCTTGACGCACTGCTGTAAATATCGCTGTTGGTTGGAAAACGGCCGCTTATGCGGCCGTTTTTAGTCCAACTGGCCGGGATGCAGAAAACGCGTCAACTGCGCGCAGCCTTTTGCCCATACCGGTGCAGTGAACTCGGCAAGCCCGGCGGTGGGAAATCCCACGCCGCGGGCTGAACGACCGTCGACCAGCGTTTCAGCAAGCTCCCCTACCAGCGGCATATGGCTGACCAGAATCAGTCGTTCATCGCTTTGCTCGAGCAGCCAGTCGATGACCGCTTCGGGTGCGTCGTCCGGAGTAATCAGCGGCAGGGTTTCTACCGGCACCGACAGCGCCTCACTCAACCGGGCAGCTGTCTGCTGAGCGCGACGATAGGGACTTGCCAGCAGCCTCGGCGGCGCCCCTGTCTGGGCCGCTATATGCGTGGCCAGCCATGCCCCGACCTTGGCAACTTCCTGCTCGCCGAGCGGCGTCAGCGTTCGCTGTTCATCTGGCCGCCCGGGGCCGGCTTCACCGTGGCGCATTAGCCAGAGTTGCTGGGTGGATGAATCATTCATGCCAATGTCCTGTTTCGCGGTGGGCTTGCTGGACGTCCTCGCGCGGCAAGATGAATTCCACGTCGCTGCTTTGCTCGCCCATCATTAACGTACGTGCCATGTCCTCAGCGGGCACACCGTCAAACAGCACATGGTAGAGTCCTTCCGCCAGAGGCATGTAGACGCCGATCTCGGCCGCTTTGGTACACACAAGCCTGACAGTATTGACACCTTCCGCCACCTGGCCAAGCGCATTGATGGCTTCATCCAGCGACCGGCCCTCACCGATGGCGTAGCCGACGCGGTAGTTACGCGACAAGTCTGACGAGCAGGTGACGATTAAATCCCCCACCCCGGCAAGACCCAAAAATGTCATGGGGTTAGCCCCCTGGGCAACAGCGAAACGGCTCATCTCGGCCAATGCCCGGGTCATCAGCATGCTGCGGGTATTCTCACCCATGCCGAGCGCCGCGGCCATGCCCGCGGCAATGGCGTAGATATTTTTCAGCGCCCCACCCAGTTCGACACCGTGTCGATCATTGCTGGCATAGACACGGAAGTAACGGCAACCAAGGGCCTGCTGAACCCGGGTACGAGTCAGGGCATCGGCGCTGGCGATCACCGTGGCAGTGAGCTGTTTATCGGCAATTTCCGAAGCAAGGTTGGGGCCCGCAATTACCCCAATATGGGCAAAGCCGGTTTCCTGTTCGAGCACTTGGCTCATCAATAAAAAGCCGGATTGCTCAATCCCCTTGGTGGTGCTGACCAGAATTTGCTCGGGCCTTAGCCACGGCTTGGCCGCCTGAACAACACTGCGAAAGGCCTGGGACGGAATCGCAATCAGCACCAGCTCAGCGTTGTGCAGCACCGTTTCCAGATCGGTGGACGCCTGTACAGCGGGGTTAATGGCATAATTCGGCAAATAGCGGCCGTTGCGTCGCTCCCGGTTAATCTGTTCCACCAGCGCTTCATCGCGCATCCATTGACGCACCTGCGCGCCATTGTCAGCGGCAATGCTTGCCAGGGCAGTGCCAAAACTACCGCCGCCCAATACGGCGACCTGAATCTGCTGCTCAGCCATGGGAATCCCGGATAGTTGGTAAGCGAAAAACTAGAAGTCCTAATTAACGTCATGAGCGAAGGCCGGACAAGGCGTAATTAGCCAAAAAAAGACCGGGCTCGCGTACGAGTTTACACGTAGTAAATCAGTATTTGGATCGGACTCGCGCACGAAGCTAATTTCAACGCAGTATGGGCAAGCGCAATCGTTAATAAGGGTACGAAAAAACAAACGGCCCACTTGGGATCACTCCCAAGGGGCCGTTATACGCCGTTAAGTGAGCGTTATGCCGCCAGCACCCCATTGAGGCGCTTCACGTAGGCAGCCGGGTCATCCAGATGGCCGCCTTCCGCGATAATCGCCTGATCCAGCAGGATGTGTGCCAGGTCGGCAAACAGTCCATCTTCAGCACTTTCCAGGCGCGCAACCAGTGAATGACTGGGATTCAGCTCCAGAATCGGCTTGACCTCGGGCAACGGCTGCCCGGCGGCTTCCATGATGCGGCGCATCTGATAGCCCATTTCATGCTCTGGAAGCACTACGCAGGCTGGCGAATCCGTCAGGCGGTGGGTCACTTTGACATCCTGCACACCTTCACCCAGCGCTTCCTTGACGCGCTTGACCAGTGACTCCTTGGCTTTGGCGGTTTCTTCCTGCTCTTTTTTCTCGGCTTCATCTTCCACATCGCCAAGGTCAAGCTCGCCTTTACCCACGTCAGCGAAGGATTTGCCGTCAAATTCGGTGAGATGGCTCATCAGCCACTCATCAATGCGGTCGGACAGCAGCAGTACTTCGATGCCCTTTTTACGGAAGATTTCCAGATGCGGGCTGTGCTTGGCGGCATTAAAGCTGTCGGCCACCACATAGTAGATTTTCTGCTGCCCTTCTTTCATCCGCGCAACGTAGTCGGCCAGCGAATGTTCCTGGGCGGCCGTATCGGTGTGGGTCGAGGCAAAACGCAGTAAGCCAGCGATTTTCTCGCGGTTGGCCGCGTCTTCGCCCGGGCCTTCCTTGAGGACGCTACCGAAGGTGTTCCAGAAGGTCTGATACTGCTCGTCGTCTTTGGAAAGCTTCTTGAGCATATCCAGTGCGCGCTTGGTCAGGGCACCCTTGATCTTGTCGACTTTGGGGTCCTGCTGCAGCAGCTCACGGGATACGTTGAGCGACAGGTCGCGAGTATCCAGCACACCTTTGATGAAGCGCAGGTAAAGCGGCAGGAATTGCTCGGCGTCGTCCATGATGAAGACACGCTGAACGTAGAGCTTCACACCACGGGCACCGTCGCGGTCGAACATATCAAACGGCGCGCGACCGGGCACAAACAGCAGGCTGGTATATTCCAGCTTGCCTTCCACTTTATTGTGGCTCCAGGTGAGCGGGTCGCTAAAGTCATGGGCGACGTGTTTGTAGAACGCCTTGTACTCGTCATCCGAAATATCGCTCTTGGGGCGCACCCAAAGCGCCGTGGCTTCGTTGACGGTTTCCCAGGTGGTCACTTCGCTGCCTTCGACCGGATTACCCTCATCGTCCTTGGCAGTTTCGGTCTTGGGCATGCGAACCGGTACTTCGATATGGTCCGAGTACTTACGCACCAGGTTTTGCAGACGGAAGTCGTCAGCAAATTCTTTGGCGTCATCTTTCAGGTGCAGGGTAATTTCGGTGCCGTGCTGCTCAAGATCGATGTCGGCGACGGTGAACTCGCCTTCACCTTTCGAGCGCCATTCCACACCAGTGCTTACATCTTCGCCGGCCTTACGTGTGCGAACCGTTACATCGTCGGCGACAATAAAGCTGGAATAGAAACCCACGCCGAACTGACCGATCAACTTGGCGTCTTTCTGCTGTTCACCTGACAGCTGCTTGAGGAACTCGGACGTACCGCTACGCGCAATGGTGCCCAGGTTGGCAATCACATCATCGCGCGTCATGCCGATACCGTTGTCGCGCAGCGTTACCGTTCCGGCGTCGGCATCGTGCTCGATTTCGACACGTAGCTCGCTGTCGCCTTCGTAGAGCCCATCGTTGTCCAAGGCCGCGTAGCGCAGCTTGTCACAGGCGTCGGCAGCATTGGATATCAGCTCGCGAAGGAAAATTTCCCGATTAGAGTACAGCGAGTGAATCATCAGATTCAGCAGCTGCTTAACTTCCGTTTGAAAGCCAAGGGTTTCTTCGTGGGTCGTGTTGGACATTCGCTCAGCCCTCGTTGATCTCGGTACGTAAAGCGCCTCGCCAAGTTGGCAAAGGCATAAAAGTCGGTGTGAACGAGATATGGGGCTGAGGGAAAATTTTTCAAGCGGCCGTGTGCGGGGAATCAGTGGATTCCCTCTCGGGATACTTCCAGGCACGATAGCCGGCCAGTTGCTGGTCCATACGATTGAGCAACCAACCAACAATGACCGCATCGTCGACCACGCCAATCAACATGAGAAAATCGGGGATCAAATCAAACGGCAACACCAGATACATCAGCGCCACCGCCATCAACCCGAAAGCCGACCAGGGCACAGGCCGAAAACGGCCCTTGACGACGTCACGCGTCATGGGGAAAAACAATGACAGCGCACGCCACATGCGCTTGAATACCCAAGCACGGGATTTCAGTCGACGCAGCCACCACCAGCCGGATAATAGAGCCATCAGTATTGAATCCTCCAAAGCGTTCGGTTGTCGGAGTCTTTTGCGTTAGGATAGTTCAGTCCCCCAAGGCCACCCAATGCCGTATCGAGGAAGCATCATGCCCTGCACTGCCCGCGTATTATCCATTGCGTTCATTGCCTGCTTACCAAGCATGTCATGGGCCTTGAGCGACAGTGCAATGCGCGACGCGCTCGATGCTGCACGCAACCAGCAGTGGGACCGCATTGACATGGCGGCCATTGAAGACCATCCGTTAAGCGGCTATGTCACTTATCATCGGTTGCGCAACCAGCTACCGGACCTGCCGCCGGAAACGGTCAACCGCTATATCGATACCCACAGGGACTCACCGCTGAGCGACTGGATGCGTGGACAGGCCATCGATCAATACGGTAAGGCAGGCCAGTATGGCCGTGTACGGGCGGTCAGCAATGGTGAGCCCAACGGCGCCGCCCGGCAATGCCACTACCACACGGCCCATTTTGACATTGCCCCACAACAAGCGGTTGAGGCCGGCCAACGCCTCTGGCTTGTGGGCCAATCCCAACCGAACGCCTGCGATCCGTTGTTTGACCGGTTGAGAGCAAACGGCACCATCGATGGCGAGTTGATTTGGGAACGCCTGATGTTAGCCTGGCAGGCAGATAACCGTCGGCTGGCCGACTACCTGAGCAATCAATTAAGTGAGCGCTGGCAAACCGCCATTGATACCTACGAAGCGGTGGATAGCGACCCGCAGCGCTTACTCAGTGCCCCCACCTGTCTGGGCCCTGAATGCGCGGCTACGGCCGCTTTTTACCAGGCGGCAATGCAACGCCTTACGCTAGACGACACCCCGCGAGCGCTGTCCGTTTGGCGCTCACTGACTGAGCGACTGAGCCTGTTGCCCAGCGATCAACAGCTTATCGAGGAAGAGCTGGCGTATTACGTACTGGTGCGTGAAGTGCCCAATTCGATGGCGTGGGTCGATAGCGTTTTGCCCAATCTGGACAGCGAGCGCGTTCTTGAATTGCGTGTTCGCCGCGCCCTTCAAGCTCATCAATGGGAGTCGGTGCGCCAGTGGATTACCCAAATGCCCAGCGAGCAGAAAGCGGATGCACGGTGGCAATACTGGCTCGCCCGAGCCAGCCAGCAGCTAGGCGATCAGACGGCGGCAGCAACGCATTTCCAGCAAGCTGCTTCACAGCGTAGCTTTTACGGTTTTGCCGCTGCTGAGCGTTTGGGGCAGCCGTTAGCGTTGAACAATGAGCGCTTCTATTTTGACGACGCTTCACGTGAGCGTATCGCGCAACTGCCCATGGTGCAGCGTACCCAGGCATTGATGCGCATCGGCGAAGACGGCCTGGCCAATAGTGAGTGGCTGCATGCCGTTCAGCAGGCATCCACCGAAGAAGCCCGAGCGCTGGCGGACTTTGCCGCCGAGCAGGATTGGCATGCCCGGCTGGTGCAAACCACCATAGCGGCGGGTATGTGGGACGCCCTCGAATGGCGCTTCCCCCAGGCCTACCACGACGACTTCATCCACTGGGGGCGCATTAGCGGCGTGGATCCTTACCTGCTAATGGCGATTACCCGGCGCGAAAGCGCCTACAATCCCGATGCCCTGTCACCTGCCGGCGCCCGCGGGCTGATGCAATTGATGCCTGGCACCGCTGCCCAGGTAAGTCGCCAACTGGGCCTCGATGATCCTGGCCCCTACGGTATACTCGATCCGGAGCTGAATATTCGCCTGGGCAGCACGTACTTACGCGACAAGCTGCAGCGCTACCAGGGCAATCGTTTAGCTGCCGCAGCAGCTTACAACGCGGGCCCTGGACGGGTAGACAGCTGGCTGAGGGATGACAGCATCGAGGCCTTTGACCTCTTTGTGGAGCGCATTCCCTACCGTGAAACGCGCAACTACGTGCAGGCAGTGCTGAGTTATCGTGCCATTTTTGAAAGTCTCGCCAACGGCTCAAGTGACGGAATATCGCTGCTGAGCGACGGCGAAAGGCAGGTACGTTACAGTCGGGCGCTGGTCAATCGCGATTAATCCACGCTCTAGCGTTACACCGGCCGCTGCGAAAACGCCAGCCGGATCCCCAGCATCACCAATACGGTGCCAGTCATCGCGTTGAGCGTTTGTGCAAAACGCGCGCTGGCCAGCCATTTTCCGGCGCTGCCGACCATCAGTACCACACTGATTTGCCAGAGGTTGGCAATCACGAAGTGAACGCCTGCCAACCATAGCGACTTGACCAGCGTTGGATCGCTCGGGGCAATGAACTGCGGCAGAAAAGCCATATAAAATACTACCGTCTTGGGGTTAAGCACATTGGATAAAAACCCTTCTTTCAGCGGTTGCCAGAGTGGAACGGCCGTATCCGTGGTCATCACACCCTTCACCGGCAATGGTTGTCCACGCCGTGCCGCCAGCAGACTGCTAATACCCAGCCAGATCAAATAGCCAGCTCCCACCAGCTTCAAGGCATGAAACGCCCAGGCTGACTGCAGCAGGATCAGCGAAATCCCCATTGCCGAGATGGTGGCATGCACGAACAGGCCGCTGCAGATCGCCATGCTGGTGGCGACCCCGTCACGCAGCCCTCCCCTGGCCGTATTACGGATCACCAGCAACGTATCGACCCCAGGGGTGATCGACAGCAACGTAATGGCAATGACAAATGGCACAAACTGCGCATCAATCAGGCTAAATGGCGTCATAACAAGGCACTCGTTCGATGGAAACGATTCAATCACATTGTGACTGGACGACAGGTTTTTTTGCATCTAGAGTAATTCAGGCGGGTTCGCAATAGCGCCCCGCTTGAACATCAAGCTCGTGAAGGAAATGCATAATGGCAACTGGCACTGTCAAGTGGTTCAACGATACCAAAGGTTACGGCTTCATCTCCCCGGATGACGGTGGTGACGATCTATTTGCTCACTTCTCCGAAATTCAAGCTGAAGGTTTCAAAAGCCTGCAGGATGGTCAGAAAGTCAGCTTTGAGGTAACCCAGGGTAAAAAAGGCCTCCAGGCTTCCAATATACGCGTTGCGTAATTCGCTATCGCGCACAAGGCCCGCATGACGATGCGGGCCTTTTTATTTGCCTAGCGCACAAGCCTCACCAGGGAAGTTATTCTTCCTGCTCTATGGTTTCAGGGCGCTCTTCCTCGATTGATTCAAACTGTTCATTCAATCGCTGCTCAGCCTCTTCAAAACGCCGCTCGGTGTCTTCTATCAGCTCATCTATATCTTTACCGCGCGTACGCTCTCCGTCGCGAGCCGACTCAGGCAGACTGCTTTCAAACTCCCAGCGCTCCTCCATCTCTTCATCGCTGATAGGATCGACAACAGGGGACTGCTTCTCGACTTCCTGAAACTGCTCTTCCAGCCGCTGCTGCGCCTCCTCAAACCGGCGTTCGGTTTCGGCAATCATATCGTCCACATCCGACCGAGTTGCCTCACCGGGCATTGCGCCGCCTTCCTCAAGCACGTCTTCAGGATCAGCAGCCAAGGTATCCTCGCCGGCCTCAACATCTTCGGTCTGCACGGCGCTGTCTTCCTCCGCCTGTTCGCCTTCAAGGGCCTCAGTTCGATCCAGCTCATCTTCCGCCTGGGATTCAATAGCATCGCTATCTTCCTGGCTGCCGCTGGCACCGGGCTCGTCGACGGCTCCCTCCTCTTCAGTACCTGCTGGAGCATCAGCAGATACAGCGTCTCCGTTATTTGATGATGAAGCAGACTCTTGCTGCTGATCGGCGTTGGACGTTTCGTCGTTATCGCCACAGCCACTGACCACCAACACGACAGCTGCCAGCAAGGGTAGCCAAACGCTTTTAGTCATTTATGTTGTCTCCTCAATGTGTATGTCTCATCGCCTCTGTAAAAGTGGGTCAATGACAGATTATTAATTTCAGGTCTCTATGACCGATGACAGTAGTGGGCATTGATCGGGCAGCACCACATGGATAGCCAACGGCACAACATCAGCGCGAAAGCGTCGATAATGGCGTGCTTCACCATCCAGGGTTAACGGCCACGGAGGATCGTCAGATAGTGTCGATACGCTGAGCGCATCCGCCGATACATAGCGCACGAATTGCCCATGGCTGGGAAAATCCTGCAATTCGCTGACCAGATCCGTCAGTGCCCGCGCTGTGAGAAAATCCTTGACCACGAGGATATCAAGATGACCGTCATCCAATTTCGCCTTTGGGGCCAGCACTTGCCCACCCCCTGACTGGCGACCGTTGCCAATGGCGAGCAGTAAAAGCGACGTCGACTCTTCCTGATCGTCCCAGTGTAGCGTGCCACGGTAGCTATGGTGTCGCCATGCCTTGACGGCCCCCATCAGGGAATAAGCGCCGCCACCCAACATGCGCTTGAGCATTTTGGGAGTGGACGAGGTAATTTCAGCGCCAAAACCTGCCGTCATCATATTAACGTAATAGCTGGTGACCGACTCAGTGTCGCTCTCGGCACATAGTTTAACAACGTCAATCGGGTAATCAGACAGCGTCAACGCCGCAGACAGCCCCTCGGAGGGCTCCAGCGGCAAGCCCACCGAGGTCGCAAAGTCATTTGCGCTACCCAGCGGCACAATTCCCATGACCGGCCGCCGCTCTTTATCCAGACGCATCAGACCGTTCATCACCTCGTTGACGGTACCATCCCCGCCACAGGCAATCACATGAGTCATTCCCATATCGACGGCGACCACGGCAAAATGCCCGGCATCGCCCGCTTCCCAGGTTACCCGAACACTAATCGACATCCCTGCCTTTCTTTGCTCAGCTACCGCTTCACGTAACGCCGCATTACCGGCTGATTTACCATTAACAATGAGTAAAAAACGCTTTTTTGGTGTTGTCACTGAGATTTCCTTTCCTTGTCACTCCATCAATTTGTTACGCCAATGCTTTCTCCACCACCTCATATACGTTACTCGATAGCGGTTCGCGTTGAATGCGCTCAAGCTCAGACCGCATCAAGACCTGTCGTGTTTCATCGAACCGTTGCCAACGGGTTAGCGGGGTAATCAGGCGCGCCGCTATTTCCGGGTTCAGCCGATTCAACTCAATCACGACATCAGCCAGTAGAGCGTAGCCCTGACCATCCAGACGATGGAAATTGACGCGATTTTGGGCAAAAGCGCCAATCAGCGCGCGCACACGGTTGGGGTTCTTCAGCGAGAAGGCGGGATGGGCCATCAGGTACTTCACACGGTCGATCACATCCGGCTGGGGGCGCGAGACCTGAATCGTGAACCACTGATCCATGACCAGCGGGTCATGGGCCCACTTTTCACCGAAGGTCTTGAGCGCCGGAGAGGCCAGGTCGTCACGGTCACTATGAACCAGCAGCGTCAATGCATGACGTACATCAGTCATGTTGTGGTTCGCCGCAAACTGACCTTCGCAGAGCGCCACACCCTGCTCATCTTCAATCGACATCAGGTAGCTGAGTGCTACATTCTTCAAGCTTCGCTGGGCAATCTGCTCAGGCGTCGGTGCATAAGGCTCACTGGAGCGATTGGCCTCAAAGGTCGCCATGAACTCATCACGCAGCGCCATCGCCAGTGACTGTCGGACAAACTCTCGGGCCGCGTGGATAGCATCGACATCGACAATCGGCTGCTGCTCAGCGATGTACGCTTCCGAAGGTAACGTGAGCATTTCGGCAAGCACCGCCTTGTCCGCCGGCGCATCGGCCAATAGCGTTCGGAATGCCTCGACGACACGGCTGTCCATTACCTTTTCCACACCATTACGGTGAGCGGCAATCAAGTCATCAAGCGCCAGCATCGCCAGCCGTTGCCCGGCATCCCAGCGGTTAAACCCATCGCTGTCCTGGGTCAGCAGGAAGGCGAGATCTTCCCGCGAATACGGAAAATGCAGCTTCACTGGCGCGGAGAAGTTACGCAGTAGCGAAGGCACAGGGGCCTCTGCCACGTCGGTAAACACGAAGGTCTGCTCGTCTTCGCGCAGGTGGATGACTGTCTCTTTACCGAGCTTGTTGCCGTCCAGGGTAAGCGCCAGGTCCTGGCCCGACTTGGTACCCACAAGGCCCATGGCAATGGGGATATGCAGCGGCTCTTTATCTACTTGGCCCGGCGTAGCGGGGGTCCGCTGACGCAGCGTCAAATGGTACTCGCCGTGGGCATAGTCGTACTCGCCATGGGCGTCGATTTCGGGTGTTCCCGCCTGGGAATACCAACGCATGAACTGACCTAGGTCAAGTCCCGAGGCCTCTGCCATGCAATCCACAAAGTCTTCGATGGTTACCGCCTGACCGTCAAAGCGCGCAAAGTAACGGTCGGCCCCCTGCCGAAAGGCGTCCCACCCGACCAGGTTGCACAACATGCGAACAATTTCAGCGCCCTTTTCATAAATAGTCAGGGTGTAGAAATTGGTGATCTCAATATAATGATCCGGCCGCACCGGATGGGCCGTCGGTCCAGCATCTTCGGCAAACTGCGCCGTGCGGAAAAACGAAACGTCCTGAATCCGCTTCACTGGGGCAGAGTTGGTCTCGGCGGAGAAACATTGATCACGGAAGACAGTGAAGCCCTCTTTCAGGGAGAGCTGGAACCAGTCGCGGCAGGTGACTCGATTACCCGACCAATTATGGAAATACTCGTGGGCAACAATGCCCTCAACCGTCTGGAAAGCGCCGTCAGTCGCTGTATCCGGATGGGCTAATACCGCCGCCGAATTAAAGATATTGAGACCTTTATTTTCCATGGCCCCCATATTGAAGTCATTCACCGCCACGATCATGAACAGGTCCAGGTCGTATTCACGACCGTAGGCTTGCTCATCCCAGGCCATGGCCCGTTTCAGCGACCCCATGGCATGCTCGGTTTTGGCCAGATTTTCTTGCTCAACCCAAAGCTGCAGTGTCACTTCGCGCCCGGACCGGGTGGTAAAACGGTCTTCAACGCTATGCAAATCGCCGGCGACCAGGGCAAACAGGTAACAGGGCTTGGGGTGTGGATCCTCCCAGATAGCAAAGTGGCGACCGTTTTCAAGATCGCCTTGTTCAACCGGATTGCCGTTGGCGAGCAGAACGGGCTCTCGCTCGCGATCCCCGATGACGGTCACTTTAAAGGTCGACATTACATCCGGACGATCGGGATAAAAGGTGATACGTCGAAATCCTTCCGCCTCACACTGGGTACAGAACATGCCGTTGGACTGGTAAAGACCTTCCAACGCGGTGTTGTCCTTGGGCGAGAGTTGTACTTCACTTTCCAGGGTAAAGCGCGCAGGCACCTGTTCAATACGAAGCCCCTCATCGCTTACCTGATAATCATTACCCGACAGTGGGTTGCCATCAATCAGCAAGGCGTCAAGGGTCAGTTGCTCACCGTCAAGCTTGAGTGGTTCATCAGCACTGGCCGTTGCCTGTCGCTCGATGTGCAGGCGCGCTTTGACTCGAGTCGCGGCGGGGTCAAGATCAAACGTCAGCTCGGTATGGGTCACCCGGTAGGCGGGAGGCTGGTAATCGCTTAAATAAACCGGCTGCGGATCAGACATGATGAGAAACTCCTTATAGTCATTGCTGTTATTGGCGGCGTAAAGAGGTTACCAGGGCGTCGGGTCAATCCCGGAAGTTATCGAACTGAAGCGGCAGTTCCGGTCCTTCCTCACCGCGCAATAGCGACATGACGCTTTGCAAATCGTCACGCTTTTTACCTGTAACCCGCACCTTTTCACCCTGAATTTGTGCTTGGACTTTTAGCTTGCTGGCCTTGATACGCTTGACGATATCTTTCGCCTCGCCTTGATCCAGGCCTTGCTTGAGCGCCACTTCCTGACGGGCTTTAACACCCGATAGCACAGGGTCTTTAATATCCATACAGCGCGCATCGATGCCCCGTGCAATCAGACGGTTACGCAGTACATCAAGCATCTGTTTGAGCTGAAAATCGACCTCGGCTTCAAGCTGAACCGACTCCTTTTCAAGCGTGAAAGACGCATCCACGCCCTTGAAATCAAAGCGGGACTGAACTTCGCGGTTGGCTTGGTCGACAGCATTGGCAGCTTCGTGCTGATCAAACTCAGAGACAATATCAAATGAGGGCATAAACGGATTCCTGACAAGACATGACCCACTATTCTAGAGCAGCCAGCCCCCCACCGGCCAATTATGTGGATATAAATAGCCAAAATACTGAATCCAGACGACTTATCGTGGAATAAAAGAGGGTTCTCCTAGATGTTCAAGGCACGATGAATCGCTTAGGCTAAGGCACCGGAACGCTCTATTCGCAGCTGAGGAACCCCCATGACCGACCGTAATACACGCCATAAAGCATCAATGGAAAAACTCAAGGCTCGCGTCGACGAGAAGGTCGCGGATGCCACCGAGCAGCGTGGCCTAATACTCATCAACACCGGCAACGGCAAAGGGAAGACGACAGCGGCCTGGGGCACGGTGACCCGCGCCCTTGGCTACGGCTATAAAGTTGGCGTCGTTCAGTTTATCAAAGGGCTGTGGGAGTGCGGCGAGCGCAATCGATTGGAAGAAGACCCCAACCTGAGCGTTGCCATCATGGCCACCGGCTTCACCTGGGAAACGCAAAACCGTGAGGCGGACACCCAGGCATGCCAAGAGGTATGGCAAGACGCAGAGAAAATGCTGGCCGACCCCGACACCTACCTGGTGGTACTGGACGAGATCACCTATATGCTCAAGTTTGGCTACCTGGATATTGCCGAGGTCAAAGCCGCTCTGGAGAAGCGTCCTCGCGAACAGACCGTGATTATTACCGGCCGCAACGCTCACCGCGATCTCGTCGCCATGGCAGACACGGTGACCGAAATGCAGGAAGTCCGCCATGCCTTCAACAACGGCATCCAGGCGCGCCGCGGCATCGATTTTTAAGCGTTCGAATGACAGACCTGAAAAGGGGCGAACACGTCGCCCCTTTCTTTACACCCACCCGACAGAATGTGTCAGCTATTCAGCCGGTTATCCATCAAACGGATTGCGCAGCACGATCGTTTCAATGCGGTCTGGGCCAGTGGAAATAATGTCGATGCTGGTGCCTACTTGTTCTTCCAGGAAACTGATGTAGGCCCGCGCATTGGCCGGCAGTTCTTCGACCTTTTTTACGCCCAGGGTCGACTCTTTCCAGCCAGGCAGGTCCTCATAGACTGGTTCAAGGGCTTCGTAGCCTTCTGAATCGACCGGCGTATCGAGCACGTCACCGTCTTTGCTGCGATAACCAACGCACACGCGGATATTTTCCAGCCCGTCGAGCACGTCCAACTTGGTCAAACAGATACCCGAAACCGAATTGATCTGCACCGCATGGCGAAGCGCGACAGCATCGAACCAGCCACAGCGACGCGGACGGCCGGTGGTAGCGCCAAACTCATGGCCCTTCTCGGCCAGATGGCGGCCGTGGTCGTCAAACAGCTCGGTGGGAAACGGACCTGACCCGACGCGTGTGGTGTAGGCTTTGGTGATACCCAGCACATAGTCCAGGTACAGCGGACCAACGCCGGACCCCGTCGCCGTTCCGCCCGCGGTGGTATTGGAGCTGGTCACAAACGGATAAGTACCGTGGTCGATATCCAGCAGCGACCCCTGGGCACCTTCGAAGAGAATATTCTCTCCGGATTTGCGCAGATCGTGAACCATGCTCACCGTGTCGCTCACCATGGGGCGTAGTTCTTCGGCCATCTGCATGGCGCTATCGAGCACTTTCTGGAAGTCTACGGCTGGCTCGCCGTGGTAATTAACCAGGACAAAGTTGTGGTAGTCGAGCACTTCGCCCAGTTTGGAAGCAAAACGTTCGCGGTGAAGCATATCGCCCAAACGCAAACCCCGGCGAGCGACTTTATCTTCATAAGCGGGGCCAATCCCCCGGCCCGTCGTACCAATCTTTGCGATACCGCGGGCTTTTTCCCGCGCCTGGTCCAGGCATACGTGGTAGGGCAGGATCAACGGGCAGGCAGGCGACAAGCGCAACCGTTCACGCACCGGGACACCTTTGGCTTCAAGCTCGCGAATTTCTTTGATCAGCGCTTCCGGCGAGAGCACGACGCCATTACCGATGATGCAGGTCTTGTCAGGCCGCAGTACGCCGGAAGGAATCAGGTGAAGCACGGTTTTTTCACCGTCAATCACCAGCGTATGACCCGCGTTATGGCCACCCTGAAAACGCACCACCGCCGACGCCGACTCAGTCAGCAAATCAACGATCTTGCCTTTGCCTTCATCGCCCCACTGGGTTCCCAGGACTACGACATTCTTACCCATTATGCACTCGTCTCTTGTGTCAGTGTCGTTGGCTGCCAACGACCATCGATAAACTCAAGACGGCGGTCACAACCGTGTTCCGCCGGTCCCGTACGCTGCCCTGGCAGCGCCTGAATTACCCGCTCGCCCTGCTCACGCAGCAAGGCAATGGCAGCATCAAGTGATGCGGCCTGCTCTGCTGGCGCCCATATCGCGCCCTGCTCCGACGAGGCCATATCCAGTGAGGCCAACTGTTTCAAGTCCATCGAAAAGCCGGTTGCCGGACGCGCACGCCCGAAAGCACGCCCCGTATCATCATAGCGACCGCCTTTCGCCAGCGCATGGCCGTAGCCTGGCACATACGCCGCGAACATCATGCCGGTATGGTATTGATAGCCACGTAATTCGGCCAGATCAAAATACAGCGAGACATCAAACTGTGCCAGTACACCTTGATAGAGGGCATCCAGTTGGTCCAGCGCTGCGACCACGGACGCGGGCGCACCCGCCAGACGTTCACGCGCTTGAAGCAAAATATCGGCATCGCCATGCAGTTCGCCCAGGGCCAATAGCATCTCAGCCAAAGCAGGATCTCTTACGCTGGTGCTGACGTTTTCTGCCAGCAGGCCCGGTGACTTGAGCGCCAGAGCGTCAAACAGCTGCGCTTCCTGATCGGCGTTCAATTCCGCCGCCTCTACCAGGCTCCGATAAATACCGATATGCCCCAGCGCCAGGTGGATCTCCTGCGCACCTGCCGCCTGCAGGCTCGACAGTGCCAGATGGATAATTTCCTTGTCAGCATCCAGACCGGCGTGGCCAAACAGCTCGACCCCCACCTGGACAGGGCTCCGCCCCCCCTGATGCTGGTCTGCCTTGGCGCGCAATACGTTGGTGCAGTAGCACAGGCGCACCGGCCCCTGGCGCTTGAGCGAATGGGCATCCATTCGGGCCACCTGCGGTGTAACATCCGCCGACGCGCCCATCATCCGCCCCGTCAACTGGTCGGTCAACTTGAAGGTCTGGAGGTCCAGGTCGGTTCCCGTGCCAGTAAGCAGAGAGTCCAGAAACTCCACCGGCGGTGGCATGACTTGGTCATAGCCCCAAACATGGTATAGATCCAGCAACGTCCGGCGTAGCTCTTCCATACGGCTTGCCTGAGGCGGCAGCACTTCGTCCATGCCGTCGGGCAATAGCCAGCGGTCAGCAATGGTCATGTGAACAATCCTGCGAGACGACAATAGTGAAGGCCCAATGACGTAGGGCCACAAAAAAACCGGGCGACGCCCGGTTGGTAAAGTCTATCACGTTTTATGACGTGTTGAACCCCGCCGGTGTCCGACGGGGCCTACGTCAATGGCTTAACTGTCTTCGTCAGGCATGGCGCTGCGCAGGTAGCGGAAGAAGTCACTATCCGGCTCCAGCACCAACAGATTGTCATCTCCCGAGAAGCTCTCACGATAGGCATTCAGACTACGCCAGAAAGTGAAGAACTCAGGGTCTTGACCGTAGGCTTCAGAGAAGATGGCCGCCGCCTGGGCATCGCCCTCACCGCGCAAGGTTTCGGCACGCTCATTGGCCTGAGCGAGCAGCACCTGGCGGCGGCGATCTGCGTTCGCACGGATGCGCTCGGCCTCTTCTTGACCCTGGGCACGCCATTCCCGGGCTTCACGCTCGCGCTCTGAACGCATCCGCTCATAGACCGCGGCTGATACGTCGTCCGGCAGGTCGATCCGCTTGATACGGATATCGCGAATCGCCACGCCAAGCTCTTCGCGCATCAGTGCGTCGAGCTCCTCGGTCGGGCCATCCATCAGGTCGTCGCGCTCCTCGGCGATGATCTGCTGAAGGTTCAAGCGACCAAACTGGTTGCGCAGGCTTTCGTCAACGCGGGGCTGAATCAGGCGCGTCGCCATCATTTCATCCCCTGCGGTGGCCTCGTAGTAGCGAGTGGGATTGACCACCTGCCACTTCACGTAGGAATCGACAATGACCGCTTTCTGCTCTTGGGTCAGATAGCGGCTGGTGTCGGTATCCAGCGTCAGCAGGCGGGTATCGAAAGTACGCACTGTCTGCGCAATCGGCATTTTGACGTGCAGGCCCGGCTGAATGTTCTCTTCGATGACCTCACCGAAGCGCAGTTTGACCGCACGTTCGGTTTCATCGACAACATACAGGCTGTTACTGGCAAGCCACGCAACGGCGGCAATGCCGCCAACGATTAGCAGGGATCGATTATTGATCATTTACCGGCCCTCCCTGCGGATAGAGCTGCTATTGGATGAGGAGTTGCTGCTCTGACTGCTGCTGTTACCGCTGCGCAGGCTTTCAAGCACCTGCGGATCGACACCGTCGCTGTTGCTCTGCTGCGAAGCGGCGGCACCCTGGCGACGATTCAACTGCTCGAGCGGCAGGTACATCATCGGTGCGTTCTCACTCACGTCAAGCAGCACCTTGGGCGTTTCGCCAAAGACATCTTCGATGGCTTCAATGTACATCCGCTCACGCATGATATCAGGCGAATTCTCGTACTCGGCGAGCAGCGAATTGAAGCGGTTGGCTTGACCCTGCGCTTCGGCCACGACCGATTCACGATAACCCTGGCCCTGTTCGACCAACCGCTGCGCCTGACCCTGAGCCTCAGGGATGATCGAGTTGGCGT
Organism: Halomonas sp. A40-4; assembly: GCF_015767635.1. GTDB lineage: Bacteria > Pseudomonadota > Gammaproteobacteria > Pseudomonadales > Halomonadaceae > Vreelandella > Vreelandella janggokensis. The sequence continues at coordinate 2,402,222 of NZ_CP065230.1, forward strand.
AGGCGATGCCCTGGTTGATCGTGCGCTGACGATCTTCACGGGCGCGGATCACGTCATCAAAGGCATCAATGACCGGCTGCGGAGCAGAGGTGGACTCGATGTTGATGGTCTGGAGCTGGATACCAGCGCCGTAGTTGTCCAGGTAGGACTGAAGACGGCTCGATACCGAACTGCCCAGAATTTCACGACCCGAGGTCAGGATATCGATCATGTCGGTTCCACCGACCACATGACGCAGCGATGAGTCGAGGGCGTTGTCCAGTGACAGCTCCGGGTCTCGTACATTGAGGACGAAATTGCGCGGATCGGCCACCTGATACTGAGCGGATATTTCCACTTCAACGATGTTCTCATCCCGGGTCAGCATCGACTGGGTCTGGGTCAGCGAGCGCACACGCGTCACATTGACCATTCGCACTTCGTCGATCAAGGGTGGATTCCACTGAAGTCCAGGGGTAACGGTGTTCTGGTATTCGCCAAAACGAAGCACAACGCCACGCTCGGATTGATCCACGACATAAAAGCCCATTGCGGCCCAGATCGCCAATGCGACAATAATCAACAAGCCCGGTAGCGCAAAGACATTACGAGGCTTGCCGCCGCCGCTACCTTTGTTACCGCCGCCGCCAGATTTCTTGCCGCCACCGAGCATACCGCTCAGCTTATCCTGAAACTTTTTCAGCGCTTCATCGAGATCGGGAGGGCCTTGGTTGTTGCCCCCTTTATTGCCATTGTTGCTATCGTTATTGCCACCACGGTTTCCACCGCCGTCGCTTCCGCCTCGTCGGCCACCACCACTCCAAGGATCATGCTGGTTGCCGCCACCGGGCTCATTCCAGGCCATACTTCGTCTCCACTGAGGTATTCACTCACGCTCAAGCCCCGACGTTAACACGGGGCCATAGCGCAATTTAGTATTATGCAATCTGGAGCTTGTTCGGTCACTGACCGGGGCTCGTGCCTACCCGCTCCACGAGAACTCACCATTCACTCGTTTCGCGCAGCTCGGCTGGCAAATAGGTATTGGCGCGTTCACCAAGTTGCGCCATCAACTGGTTAAAGTCACGTCGAGGCAAACGCACATTCAGTACCGAACGTCCCTGTTCATCAAATGCTTCCTCCCGCACGGCATTCAATTCGTGAAGACCTGCACGCAACTTGCCCTGCTCGGGGGAAAGCGTTAGCGAAAAGCCGATGACATCGCTCGCCAGGCGCTCCGTTAGTGCCTCGTGGAGTAACGCGAGCCCCTTGCCTTCCTGGGCTGAAAGCCAAACGACATCGGGACGCCCCTGTCCGTCTCGCTCAATGCGGGGCGCGCTGTCCAGCCGGTCAATTTTGTTCATGACTTTCAGTACCGGGACATCATCGGCACCAATTTCTTCGAGTACACGCTCGACCTGCTCAACGTTTAGATCACGATCAGGATCGGCGGCATCGATGACATGTACGAGTAGCGTTGCTTCAGCCGCTTCCTGAAGCGTGGCCTGAAACGCCTCCACAAGTTTGTGAGGCAGGTGACGGATAAAACCGACGGTATCGGCCATCACGACAGGCCCTACATCTTCAATTTCCAGACGTCTTAGTGTCGGGTCAAGCGTCGCGAACAACTGATCAGCAGCATACACGTGTGACTGCGTTAACGCATTGAAGAGGGTTGATTTTCCAGCGTTGGTATAACCAACCAGCGAGACGCTGTGAATTTCTGCCCGTGAACGAGCTCGGCGATTCTGCTCACGCTGGCTGCGCACTTTATCGAGTCGTTTATTGATCGATTTGATACGGCCACGGAGAAGCCGCCGGTCGGTCTCCAACTGCGTTTCACCCGGACCGCGCAGACCGATACCGCCCTTCTGACGTTCAAGGTGAGTCCACCCGCGAATCAAGCGTGTGGATACGTATTCAAGCTGAGCAAGCTCAACCTGTAATTTACCTTCGTGGGTGCGCGCACGCTGTGCAAAAATATCCAGAATCAAGCCCGTCCGGTCCAGCACGCGGCACTTGAGTTCACGCTCAAGATTACGCTGCTGCGATGGGCTTAAACCATGGTTAAAGATGACCAACTCGGCCTGGTGAGCTGCGAGCATTGCCCGCAGCTCTTCCAACTTGCCTGACCCGATAAAGGTACGTGAATCGGGGCGGTGTCGGCTGGCCGTGAGCAATGTAGCAGGCTCTGCACCGGCAGAACGTACGAGTTCTAAAAACTCACCCGGGTCTTCGCGTGCTTGTTCATCCTGAAAATCAACGTGAACAAGCACTGCCGTTTCGCCGGCTTCAGGGCGTTCAAAAAACAATCAATACCTCATGGACTGTTTTGCTGATCTCACCGTGTTACTCATCTTCGTCCGGAGCGGCCGGATCTTGTGCAGGCAACCGCACATTTCGCGATGGTACGACGGTTGAGATCGCATGTTTATAAACCATCTGGCTGACGGTATTGCGCAACAAGATGACAAACTGGTCAAACGATTCAATCTGGCCCTGCAGCTTAATGCCGTTGACCAGGAAGATAGAGACCGGAATACGCTCCTTGCGCAAAATATTCAGGTACGGGTCTTGAAGGGACTGCCCTTTGGACATGTTGCTCTCCCTAAAACTGTCGTTGGGGGTTAATTATGGATGGCGTGCCCAACTGGTGCTACGCCGATATCTTGTTGGCCAAAGGCCTGCTCGCTCGGCCACTCGAAATCATGACTTACGAACCTCATATCTTACGCTAAGCACCGCTTCCGCGCACGATTTTCAGCACCTTGTCCAATGAGTTAGGCTGCAAAGTATCGATCCAATGCAGTGACGGCCAACGCCTCAGCCAAGTAATCTGCCGCTTGGCGAGCTGTCGAGTGGCGATAATACCGCGCTCGCGCAGCATTGCATCATCATAACGGCCTTCCAGATATTCCCAAACCTGCCGGTATCCAACGCTTTTAATCGCGGGCAAATCACCATGCAGGTCATAACGTTGTTTGAGGGCGGCGACCTCATCTATCAAGCCCTCTGCCAACATCATTTCAAACCGTTGCGCGATGCGCTGGTGCAATATCGCCCGATCTGCTGGCAATAGCCCTATCGACAACACCCGCCATGGAAAGGTTTCCGGTTGCTGTTCAGCCCACAATGCGCTCATCGGACGCCCACTTGCGTAATACACTTCCAGAGCGCGCATGAGGCGCTGCGGATCGTTGGGATGGATACGCTGCGCCGAAGGCGGGTCAACCTGCGCCAATGTTTGATGCAGGGCTGAAAGCCCTTCTGCCTGCCACCTCGCCCCTAGTTCTTTTCGAATGGAAGCATCTGCCGGGGGCAGATTGGCGACACCTTCGAGCAAGTGCTTGTAGTAAAGCATGGTACCGCCTACCAGCAACGGCACCTGGCCCGCCGCGCTGATTTGTCGCATCTCATCAAGCGCATCGCAGCGAAAATCGGCGGCTGAATAAGGCTCGGCCGGGTCACGAATATCGATTAATCGGTGAGGCGCGCGAGCAAGCTCATCCGCACTGGGCTTGGCACTGCCGATATCGAGGCCACGATACACCATCGCCGAATCAACACTGATCAACTGATGACCCAGCCGCTCATGCAACGCGATTGCCGTATCCGTTTTTCCGGCGGCGGTCGGACCCATTAAAAAAATTGCCCAAGGGCGTGTATCAGCCATTCGCTGGTAAAACTCCGCTGACCCTACCTGATTCCAACATAACCGTTACTGACCGCGCATGAATAGCCTATCGAGGGCTTTCATATCCATTTGCGTCCAGGTCGGGCGACCATGATTGCACTGGTCGCTGCGCTCGGTGCGTTCCATATCGCGCAACAGTGCATTCATTTCATCCAGCGTCAGACGCCGATTGGCGCGTACGCTCCCATGGCATGCCATGGTCGATAACAGTTCGTGTATGCGCGCTTCGACCTGGTGCGTGCGCCCGAAGCGAGCCAGTTCTTCCAGCATTTCACGAACCAGTGTCTCGGGATCTGCCTGCGCAAGCATGGCCGGAAGCTGGCGTACCAGCAGGGTTTCAGGACCCGCCACATCCAGCTCTACGCCCAGTTTGACGATCGCATCACGTTCACTTTCCACGGTAGCCACTTCGCTGCGGCTGGCGGCCAGTGACACGGGCACGAGTAATGGCTGCGTGTCGACCCCCTGTGACGCCGCCAACTGATTTTTCATTCGCTCGTAGACGATGCGCTCGTGAGCGGCATGCATGTCCACCAACACCAGGCCATGGACATTCTGGGCCAGAATATAAACCCCATGAAGCTGACCCAGAGCAAACCCCAGCGGCGGTGCGCTGGTGGGGTCACTCTGCAGCATCACCAGCGGCGCTTCGCGCACGTCGCCCTGCGTCTCGCCAAATGGGCCTTCATGGGCAGTCGACTGGGGCGTCAGCAGTGTCTCTTCATGGTCGGGGTGCAATGCCTGATAACCCTGCATGAAACGGCGCACTCGTTCGCCACCCGGGTGACGATCAGCTGACGGTGCGGCTGAAGGTGAAAGCGCCATACCCTGCTGTTGCCAGCGGGCAGGCTCGCCCGGGGTCTCCACAGGGGCCGTGGGCTGTGACGGCGACACAGCATTGACATCCTCGGCGTTGGGCCGGGCATCTGCCAGGCTGTGATGCAGGCTTGAATAAAGAAAGTCGTGCACCATGCGACCATCGCGAAAACGTACCTCGTGCTTGGTAGGATGCACATTGACATCCACCACATCTGGATCAAGCGTCAAGTAAAGGACGAAGACCGGATGGCGCCCATTATAAAGAACATCGCGGTAGGCTTGGCGAACGGCATGGGCGACCAACCGGTCGCGCACCACACGGCCGTTAACAAAAAAGTATTGTTGATCTGCCTGGGCGCGTGAATGGGTGGGCAAGCCCACCCAACCACTCAGACGAAGCGCACCGGCTTCGCGCTCAATGTAACGCGCATGCTCAATAAAATTATTGCCGAGCAGCGAGGCAATACGCCGCTCACGGGCCGCTTCCGTATCGCCTGGTGGTAGTTGATGGACCACTTTTTGATTATGCCGCAGGGTCCAGGCAATGTCGTAGCGCGATAAAGCCTGGCGGCGGAAGGCTTCCTCAACGTGAGCAAATTCGGTTTTTTCGGTACGCAGAAATTTACGCCGCGCGGGGGTATTAAAAAACAGGTCGCGCACCGACACGCTAGTGCCTCGAGGATGAGGCGCTGGCGTCACGCGTGTTTCCATGCCGCGCCCCTCAGCCACCACGCGCCACCCCTGTCGCGGGTCGTCCAGCGCATTGGACACCAGTTCCAGGCGCGATACCGAACTGATTGACGCCAGTGCTTCACCGCGAAAACCCAGTGAGCTGACGCCTTCCAGATCTTCCAGACTATCGATCTTGCTGGTGGCATGGCGGGCGAGCGCCAGCGGCAAATCCTGCTCACCAATGCCAATACCGTCGTCGCGGATCTTGATAAGCCGCGCACCGCCCGCTTCAATATCGACTTCGATACGCTGGCTGCCTGCGTCGATGGCATTTTCGATCAGTTCCTTGGTCACCGAAGCCGGTCGCTCGACCACTTCCCCCGCGGCAATCTGGTTCGCCAACCGCGGGTCCAGTACGTGTATACGTGGCATAGCGGACGTCGTTTCAGTCAATACAACACCTCATGAACTGGGAATACGCAATACTTGGCCCACCCGGATAACATCTCCGTTGAGGTCGTTCGCCTGCTTTAACTGGTTCACGGGCACACCGTGGCGCACTGCAATCGCCGACAGCGTATCGCCGGACTGAATACGGTATTCATCGCCACCAGGGCGGCGTTGATTATCCCGCTGCCAAGCCAGCAGGCTGGCGGGCGGTGGATAACGCTCAAAATGGCTCTTCAGGCCGCCAAAAATAGCCTCGGCAACCCCCTGCTGGTGTACAGGATCGCGTAAGCGTCGCTCTTCTTCCGGGTTGGATATAAAGCCCGTTTCAATCAGCAATGACGGTATATCGGGCGACTTGAGCACCATGAAGCCAGCCTGCTCAACCCGGGACTTATGCAACCGGTTCACCCGGCCCAGTTGGTCAAGCACCTGACCGCCGATTGACAGGGAATCGTTGAGCGTCGCTGTCATGGTTAAATCCAGCAATACGCCCCGCAACACCTGATCTTTATCGCGTAGAGACAGGCTGCCATCCACCCCACCAATCAGGTCGGAGCGGTTTTCGCTGTCGGCCAGCCACTGCGCCGTTTCTGATGTTGCCCCGCGCTGGGAAAGCGCATATACCGAGCTTCCCTGTGGGCGTGGGCTGGTGAAGGCATCGGCGTGAATCGAGACAAAAAAGTCGGCTTTCTGTTCACGGGCAAGCTGGGTTCGCTGGCGCAGCCCAAGGTAATAGTCGCCGTCGCGAATCAACACCGCTTTAAAACCTTCAGTCGCATTGATGATATTGGCCAAGCGTTGACTAATATCGAGTACGACGTCTTTTTCACGGGTACCTGATGGACCGATTGCCCCTGGGTCTTCACCGCCATGGCCTGCATCCACGGCGATAATAATATCGCGCCTCGGGTGAGGCTTGGCCTGCTCGGACGAACGCGATGTCGGCTCAGTTGCCTGCTGATCACTGCCTGCTCGCACCTGGGCACCCGCTCGTTGCGCTTGAATCTCCTGCTCGCGAATCATTGCCTCGATAGGGTCGATAGGGTTTTCCACGGCACTTTCGCCAGGATATTCCAGATCGACCACAAGCCGGTGCCCGTACTGGTCGTTGGGTGTCAGGGTAAAGTGGCGCGGCTCGACTTCACGATTGAGCTCAAGGACGACGCGTAATCCATTACCTTCTCGCGTACCGGTGCGCAACGCGCTGATGGCGCTGTCTTCAAGCGACAGGCTATCAGGGTCGGCTTCTAGCTGGCTGTTTTCCAGATCAATCACCAGACGTGCAGGATCATCCAGAGAAAATACGTCAGCCGATGTTGCGCCCGAAAGGTCAAAAACCAGGCGCGCATGATCGGGCGCCGCCCAGAGCCTCATGCCCTCGACGGTGGCCGCCTGAAGCGACGTCCATAGACCCGCCGATATGACCGCTACAATACTCAGCGCCAACTGGCGCAATGCCAATACTTTCATCACCTTTGCATGGATACCCATCGCGCTTATGACCATTGAAATACACCGCCCTGCTGGGGACAGACAGACAAACGATCACCTAACTTGGCCAACACCTTTTCGCCGAAGTCGCTACCGGCACTTAGCCGGGCTCTACGCCCAGGCTCGTCAACTGCCAACTGCAGGCAAATATCCGCCGCTGGCAGCCAGCCCTCGCCACGGCTCGGCCATTCAATCAAGCACAGCGCGTCATCTGCCAATACGTCACGTCCGCCGATAAATTCGAGTTCCTCAGGGTCGGACAAGCGATATAGATCCAGATGATAAAGCCGCATGCTGGCCAATTCATAAGGTTCGATTAGCGTGTATGTAGGGCTTTTAACCGCCCCCTGATAGCCGTAAGCCCGCAATACACCGCGGGTCAGTGTCGTTTTCCCCGCTCCCAAGTCGCCTTCCAGATAAATACGCCCGCGTCCTTGCAATACGCTACCCAGGGCTTCACCGAAGGCTACCTGAGCTTGTTCATTATCCAGTTGCACCTGCATTTGGGCTGCCTTCACGGGTTAATTAATTCTCGCGCATAGGATGCCAGATCGCTCGCCAGCAAGCCACGCTCGCCGAACGCTGCCGCCGCTCGATCTGCCGCCAAGGCATGCACCAGGGTACCTAGCCAGGCACTGGTTTCGACATCGCCCCGCTGGGCAATTAGCGCGCCGAGCATCCCACTGAGCGCATCGCCCATGCCGCCACTGGCCATGCCAGGATTGCCGTAGGGACATACCATCAAGCCACCAGGGCCTGCCACCAGACTGCCCGCGCCTTTGAGTATCACCACGCCCCCCCGCGCACGCTGAAGCGCCTGAGCGGCGGCGGGCCGGTCAGCCTGAACGTCCTCCACCGAGCAGCCCAGTAAACGGGCTGCCTCACCCGGATGGGGGGTGAGCACCCAATCATCACAGCGTAAATCAGGCCAGTGACTGGCCAGCAAGGTTAACCCATCGGCATCCACGACCAGCGGTACAGTTGCCTGCAAGGCACTTTGCAGGATGGCCTGCCCCCATGCGGCCTGGCCAAGCCCGGGCCCAACCACCACGGCATCCGCCTGCTGAGGCAGCTCAATGGCCTCGGCACCACCCCGTATCGCATGTGCCATGACTTCCGGGCAGCGCACCAAACTGGCGGTAATATGCTCAGCAGCCGTTGCCAGACTGACTTTGCCTGCCCCCAGACGCGCCGCGGCCTGGGACGCCAGCAACGCGGCACCGCCAAAGCCAGGCGCGCCCCCCATGACCAATACATGACCCATACGGCCTTTGTGACTGGTCCGCGAGCGCGGTCTGAACGCTTCGCTGAGCATGTCGTCGTCAAGGCGCCAGGCGGTGGGGGGAATATCAAAAAATGCCTGGGCCTTGACACTCAGCGGACGGAAGTCGATTTCGCCCGTGTAAGCAGGGGCTTCACCGGTGTGCAGGCCGATCTTGTCGCCGATAAATGTTACGGTGCAAGCGGCTTCCACCGCCACACCAAGTACCGCACCCGTATCGGCTGCCAGCCCTGACGGAATATCAATCGATAACACCGGCTGGGAGGCTGCATTGATCAGCTCGATAGCTCGCTGATAGCGACCCGACACCTCGCCGTTCAAACCAGTTCCCAGCAGTGCATCGACAATCACTTCACCCGACAACACCGTCGCGGGGTGCCACTCCTCGCAACTCACTCCGGCTTGACTGGCGAGTTGCGCGGCACGAAAGGCATCGTCCTTCAGCTCATTCAACGGCTTCAGCGAAATGCGTTGGACCTTAAGCCCCGACTGCATCGCCAGGGCCGCCAGCACGTGGCCATCACCGCCATTATTACCGCTGCCACATAGCACCGTGACGCTACGTGCCTGGGGCCAACGGGAGCGGAAACTGTGCCAAGCACTCGATGCCGCGCGCTGCATCAAGGCAAACCCATCGATTCCTCCGGCAATGGTACGCCGATCCAGCTCGCGTACTTGAGCGGCTTTATAAAGAGGGCGTAACGTAGACGTTGTTAAGCGAGACACGATCTCTCCTTTCACATGTTGTGACGGCCAGCAATGCGTTAGCATAGCGCGGCTGACGCCTGACCGTTGAGTATCAACGCCCAATTTTCTCTGGCTTTTCTTTTTTTGCGACGAAGCGGCGTTCCCCATGCTTTCAGACGATACCCTTGCCGATCTTGCAGAACTCATCAAAACCTGGGGGCGTGAGCTCGGCTTCCAGCAGGTAGGCATTACCGACACCCACCTGGAGGCCCATGAAGCGCACCTCAACACCTGGCTGGACAAAGGGTACCACGGTGAAATGGGCTTCATGGACAAGCACGGCACTAAACGCACCCGCCCGGCGGAGCTAGAGCCCGGCACGCAGCGGGTCATCAGCGTGCGCATGGATTACCTGCCTGCCGAGGTAGAAAGCACCAAGGTCCTCGGCCAACCCCGTCGTGCCTATGTGTCGCGCTATGCCCTAGGCCGGGACTATCACAAACTGATGCGTAAGCGCCTGGCACAGTTAGCGAAGCAGATTGAGCACAAGGTCGGTGCGTTTGGCTACCGGGCCTTTGTCGATTCTGCACCGGTCATGGAACGGGCGCTGGCTCAGAAAGCCGGCCTGGGCTGGTTCGGCAAGAACGCCATGCTGCTCAACCCCAAGGCCGGCTCGCTGTTTTTCCTGGGCGAGCTGTACACTGACCTGCCACTACCTGTCGACGCCCCCTTTGAAGAAGAACACTGCGGCAGTTGCAACGCCTGTCGCACCGCCTGCCCAACAGGGGCCATCGTCGATGATAAAGTCGTCGATTCACGCAAGTGCATTTCGTATCTGACCATTGAACTCCACGGCGCCATTCCGGTGGAATATCGCCGCGCCATGGGCAACCGCATTTATGGCTGCGACGACTGCCAACTGGTATGCCCCTTCACACGCTTTACCCGCGCGACCCAGGAAGACGATTTCGCACCGCGCCATGATCTTGACCGCGCGTCGCTTGTTCGCCTTTTCACCTGGGGGGAAGAAGAATTTCTCGCCAAGACAGCCGGCAGTCCCATTCGGCGCATTGGCTACGAGCGCTGGCTACGCAATATCGCCGTGGGCCTGGGCAACGCGCCCTGGAGCGAAGCCGTCGAGGCCGCACTTTGGGCACGCAGAGCCTTTCCAAGCGAACTGGTACGTGAACACGTTGCCTGGGCACTCGAGGAGCAGCGTTTCAAGCGCGAAACGCGCATTGCCACCGCCGCTTCTTAGTTGTTACGTATATCTATTCCTCTTCGTCGCTCTGGGTCTCAAGACGCAAAAACGTGTTGCGATAATGGGAAAGTTCGGCAATCGACTCTTTAATATCGTCCATTGCCAGGTGGACATTTTGCTTCTTGAACCCGACAAGTGCGCCAGGGTTCCAGCGTTTGGCGAGCTCCTTCACGGTGGATACATCCAGGTTGCGGTAGTGGAAAAACGCCCATAGCGCGGGCATTTCACGCTCCAGAAAACGCCGGTCCTGGTGGATGCTGTTGCCGCACATGGGCGAGGAACCCGGGGTAACGTACTGGCGAAGGAAGTCCAGAGTCTGCTGCTCGGCGTCAGCCGTTTCCACCGTGCTGGCTTTCACGCGAGCGACCAACCCCGAATCACCGTGGGTCTTTTGATTCCAGTCATCCATCTGCGCCAGCAGGCTATCGGGCTGCTTGACGGCGATCACCGGCCCTTCCGCCACGACGTTCAAGTAGGCATCGGTCACCAGGGTGGCCACTTCGATAATGCGCTCCTTGTCAGGGTCCAGACCGGTCATCTCCAGATCAATCCAGACCAGCCGGTCATCACGCGGTGCATTATGTTCGCTCATCGTGCTCTCCAAAATGGTGGGTCATTCAAGTTACCCTGCGCCAGTTAACAGGTACAATAAACCCATTGTACCGAGCATCGGGTGGTCATGAGCAAACGTAAATTAAGCCGTCAACAGCGTTGGCGGGTCGAGAAGGTTCAGGCAGAGCGTGCCCAGCGCGCTGAAAAACGCGATACACAGGATGCCGAGAAGCTTGCCGCTGGCGAATACGGTGCCGAACAGCCGGGTCGCGTGATGGCGCATTTTGGGCGCACGCTAGAAGTGCGTAATGCCGATGGTGTGCCTGTGCGTTGTCACTTGCGTGCCAACCTGGACGGATTGGTAACCGGTGACCGGGTCATCTGGCGGGCAGGCCAGGAAGGCTCCGGGGTGGTGGTGGCCCGCGACGAACGTGCAAGCGTCCTCAAGCGCCCTGATGCGCGCGGCCAGCTCAAACCAGTGGCCGCTAATATTGACCAGATACTCATCGTGTTTGCCGCCGAACCCGCCCCTCACCCCAATTTGATCGACCGTTACCTGGTCGCTGCCGAAGCCACTGGTATCGCACCGGTGCTGGTGCTCAATAAAACCGATCTACTGCCGAACGATGGTGGCGAGTTGGGTCAGTTATTGGAACGCTACCGCGATTTGGGTTACACCGTGGTGCGCACGACCACCGCGACAGATTCAGGATGGGATGCGTTGCGCCGCCAGCTTGAAGGACGCACATCCGTATTCGTCGGCCAGAGCGGCGTAGGCAAGTCATCGCTCATTGATCTGCTGCTACCCGATGAAACCCTGCGCATCGGGGCGCTGTCCGAGGATTCACGTAAAGGCACCCATACGACGACAACGGCACGGCTTTATGCCATGCGCACGGATGAAGTCATTGACGGTGAATTGATCGACTCGCCCGGGATTCGTGAATTTGGCCTGATTCATCTTGATGAACAGGCGGTTACCGACGGTTTCATTGAGTTCCGGCCGTTTATCGGCCACTGTCGGTTTCGCGACTGCCGCCATCGTGCTGAGCCCGGTTGTGCTTTACTTGAAGCGGTCGAGGCAGGCAACATCCATCCAGAACGATTTGCCAGCTACAGGCGGATTGTTGATAGCCTGAACGCTGAACCCATAAGGAGTCGCCCATGAGCACCGAGAGTCATTCGTCTGAAACCAATGTGCTACCGCTGATTGTTGAGCCCGAGCAGCTTCAGGCGAACCTGGACGACCCTCAGCTGCTCATCATCGACGTGCCGGTAAACCCCGACAGTTATCGTCAGGGCCATGTGCCCGGCGCTATTTTCCTCGATTTTCGCTATTTGATGCGCGGTGAAGGGCCTGTTCCCAGTGACGTTCCCAGCATTGAGGCGCTTTCGCGGCTGTTCAGCGCGCTCGGCCTTACCCGCGATATCCATGTCGTTGCCTACGACGACGAGGGCGGCGGCTGGGCGGCCCGACTACTTTGGACGCTGGAGCTGATCGGGCATACCCGATATTCCTATCTGAACGGCGGCATACACGCCTGGCGCGATGAAGGGCTTGAAGAAAGCACCGAGCCCTCGGCACCGACACCCAGCGATTATCGGGCCGAAATCCTTAATCCCCAGGCACTGATTACCTGCGACGAGATCAAACAGAAGCTCGACGATAAACAGTTTGCCATCTGGGATGCACGGTCGACCGCCGAATACGACGGCGAGAAGGGTAACAATAAGCACCTGGGACATATTCCGGGGGCAGTCAACATGGATTGGCTGAACGTCATGGATCGCCACCGGGCACTGCGCATTCGCGATTACGCCGAACTGGTTACCGAGCTGGATGCCCTCGGCCTGACCCCTGAAATGGAAATCGCCACCCACTGCCAGAGCCACCACCGCAGCAGCTTTACCTGGCTGGTCGGCAAGGCGCTGGGCTTCAATATGCGCGGCTATGCGGGCTCCTGGGGCGAATGGGGCAACCGCGACGACACGCCGATCGAGAAGTGAAGATATTATCGTGACCCTTTACCAAAAAGCCTTTTCGCTGATTCAGTACCCATTGCCCCACCACGCACTTTCGCGCCTGACCGGCCTGTTTGCCCAGTGTGATAACCCCTGGGTGAAAAACACTCTGATCAACGCCTTTATCAAGCGCTTTAACGTGGATATGAGCCAGGCACTGGAACCTGAACCAACGGCCTACGCCACTTTCAACGACTTTTTTACTCGGGCGCTCAAGGCCGATGCCCGTCCGATTCACGAGGGTATCATCAGCCCTGCCGACGGCACCGTATCCCAGTATGGCCGCCTCCAGGCCGGCCAACTGGTGCAGGCCAAGGGGCATACCTACTCTGCGCAAACCCTGCTCGGCGGCGATACGGAACTGGCAGAAGAATTTCTCGGCGGCAGCTTTGCGACGGTGTATCTTTCGCCAAAGGACTACCACCGGGTGCATATGCCGGTCACCGGCACACTGCGGGAAATGATCTACGTCCCCGGGAGGCTGTTCTCTGTCAACCAGGCCACGGCCAACTATGTGCCGGGGCTATTCGCCCGTAACGAGCGCCTGGTGTGCATCTTTGATACCGAGCAGGGGCCAGTGGCCATGGTGCTGGTGGGCGCCATGATCGTCGCGGCGATCGAAACCGTCTGGTCGGGACAGGTTACGCCACTTTCCGGCTATCCTCAGCGCATGCAGTTTGGCCAACCGATCACCCTGGAAAAAGGCGCTGAAATGGGGCGCTTCAAGCTCGGCTCCACGGTGGTGATGTGCTTTGCCAAACCGGTTAGTTTCACAGAGCGGCCCCTCGCCTCGATGGTCAGCATGGGAGAGTCGCTTGGATGTTATTGATGGTTCATCCCGGTGATAGTTAGCAATTGGGCGTCGAAAACGTCAGCACGTCTTCCAGGCGTGCTTTTGCAAGCGCCAGTTGAACCAGACGGTCAATGCCCAGCGCCACCCCTGCCCCATCCGGCATGCCATGCTCAAGGGCCTCCAGCAGCCGTTCATCCACGTCCACTTCGGGCAACCCCAAGCGGCGGCGCTCGGCGTTATCTTCAATAAAGCGGGCACGCTGCTCAGCCGCATCGGTCAGTTCATCGTAACCGTTGGCCAATTCCGTGCCGTTTAGATAAAGCTCAAAGCGTGAGGCAACCCACTCACCGTCCGTGTCTTGATGGCGGCGTGCCAACGCCGCCTGGCTTGCCGGGTAATCCACCACCACACTTAGTTCGTTGCGCCCTAATTGCGGTTCGATCACCAGCCCCATCAACAAATCGAGGCACGTATCGCGCCCCTCGTTTGCCATCGCCCCGGCTGGCATCTGACCGCGCTCAGCCGCAAGCCTGCGCAATGCCTCAAGCGACGTCGTGAACGGGTCGACCGCTAGATAGGTATGAAACAGCTGACGATAGCGGTAATGCACCACCGGCCCATGAAAACTGGGCAGAATATTGGCGACCAGGGTGGTCGTTTCGTCGATCAGATCTGCCAAGGTGAATCCTGGGCGGTACCATTCCAGCATGGTGAATTCGAGGTTGTGACGAGCGCCCACTTCACCATCGCGGAAGCTTCTTGCCAGCTGAAAAATGGGCCCGCTACCCGCTGCAAGCAGTCGCTTCATATGAAATTCCGGCGAGGTTTGCAGCCACAGCTTACGCTGGCCTTTATCCGTACGCGCCATCGTTGAAAGCGAAACCAGGTGGACATCGGTACTCCCCCCCTGACCCAACACTGGCGTTTCCACCTCCAGCACATCGCGCGCAGCAAAAAAACGTCGCACGCTCGCCAGTAAACGGGCTCGCTCACGCAGCGTCTCGATGGTGGCCGTCGGTCGCCAACTTTCTGTCATTGGCCTTACTCCCAAAAGACAAAGCCACGCCCTGTGGCGTGGCTGTCAATATATCGCGTTCCTGGCGCCTTTTAGCAGCCTGTCGGGCTTGACCGATCGTCGCGAGAATCACGGATTTTGAGCCAAATTTATCGATCGATTGAGGCGAGTAGCGCGCTATTTAACGAAATCGATCGAATAAAGTTGGCCAAAATACCGGGATTCGCAGTAGATCAGTGTTAAGTCCGACAGGCTGCTAGGCCCGCGAGACGTATTCTCCACTGCGCGTATCAATCTTGAGGACTTCCCCTTCATTGATAAACAGCGGCACACGCACTACGGCACCGGAAGACAAGGTGGCAGGCTTGGAACCGCCCTGGGCAGTATCGCCTTTCAACCCCGGGTCGGTTTCGACCACCTCAAGCTCGATGAAATTCGGCGGTGCTACGTGAATGGCGTTATCGTTCCACAAGGTAACGGTATAAGGCACCTGCTCCTTCAACCACTTTTCGGTCTCGCCGAGCGCTTTCTTTTCCACCGCATACTGTTCAAAGGAGCCGTCGGTTTTCATGAAGTACCACATTTCGCTATCGTTATAGAGATACTCCATCTCCAGTTCCATGACGTCGGCACCCTCTAACGAATCACCCGACTTAAAGGTCCGCTCCCCCACGCGACCGGTCATCAGGTTACGTAGCTTGACGCGGTTAAAGGCTTGGCCCTTGCCCGGCTTGACCAGCTCGTTCTCTATGATCGAGCAAGGATCACCGTCGAGCATTACTTTCAAACCGCCCTTGAATTCGTTGGTAGAATAGTTCGCCATATTGCCTCTCAATGATGCATGTCAGTAACGTGATGAGCGAAGGACCGCTTCGACTCTAATGATATTGGTTCAATAAGTGCGCGCATGATAACCCGAAGGAGGGCTTTTTTGCAGGAGAACATCATTATCGCCGACAAGTGCCCCACGACCCAAATAGCGTCTTGGCAGCAGCAGCTCTCGCAGGCGATTCGCGACCCCGCCATTCTTTGTCAACAGCTTGCGTTGAGCGATGAATGGTTGCCAGGTGCTCGAACGGGGCATCAACTCTTTGATATCTGTGTGCCCGCCGCCTATTTGTCGCGCATTACCCCCGGCGACCCTCATGATCCACTGCTGCGTCAGGTGCTACCGCTCGACGACGAGGCCCTGACACCGCCAAACTACGTCACGGACCCCCTCGAGGAGGCGGATCATCAGCCCGTCAAAGGGCTGATTCACAAGTATGCGGGCCGCGTGTTGCTGATCGCCAGCCCTAACTGTGCCATCAACTGCCGCTACTGCTTTCGCCGCCATTTCCCCTACAGCGAGAATTCGCCCTCCAGGGCTCAGTGGCAGGAAGCCCTCGACTACCTGCGCGCCGACACCTCCATTCACGAGGCGATTCTCTCAGGCGGTGATCCGCTTGCGGCCAATGACCGCCAACTGGCCTGGCTGGTCGAGCAGCTTGAAGGCATTTCACACCTGAAGCGGCTACGTATTCACACACGTCTGCCCGTGGTAATTCCCGACCGTGTTGATGATGCTCTGATTGGCTGGCTAGCCTCAACTCGCCTGCAAAAAGTCGTGGTGCTGCATATCAACCACGCCAACGAGATCGACCAGGCAGTGGTCGACGCCTGCGCGCGGCTTAAACAAGCCGGAGTAACGCTACTCAACCAGAGTGTCCTGCTACGGGGTATTAACGACGGCGTAACAACCCTAGCCACACTGTCGGAACGGCTATTTGAAGCAGGCATTCTGCCCTACTACTTGCACGTACTGGATCCCGTGCAGGGCGCTGCACATTTTGATGTCCCGGATGAAGAAGCCCGCAAGCTTGTAGCTTCACTTCGCGACCTGTTGCCGGGGTTCTTGATGCCACGCCTGGTGCGGGAAATTCCCGGCAAAGGGAGCAAAACGCCACTGTAAAAAGTTCATCCCGGCTAGATACTCATGCACCTCATTTCTAAAACAGTATACAAAGGTCTAAAAAACAATTTTCTGCTAAAGTTATAGGGCTAACGACTTCCGACATTGACTTAGCCTCAATGTTGGCTACCTCACTCATTAGGAGGCCAGCACATTATGTCGTCATCCCTCTCATCAAAATCGGGCGCTATCGTCCTTCTGATAGCCTCACTCGCCGGTCTTGCCGTCGCTCTGTATGCCTACTTCACCCCACTGACCGGGGTCACGGGAACACTCGGGGCACTGGTTGCCATCGTGGCCTGTATCGCGCTGGCAATATTGGCCCTACTTCTTGCTGCTGCAAGAGGGCGTGGTGCGTCCGTTATCCTGCGGGTACTTATTCTGATAGGCCTCGGCGGGACATTTTTCGCCGCAATGCTGCTCCATCAGTGGTGGATCGGCGTTGCGATGGTCGTGGGCCTGATCGGCCTGGTTCTTGATCTTTTCCGCCCGGCGCGCCATGCACGCCTCACCCCTTCTTAAGGAGCTGCTCATGACGACGTTTTTATCCGCCACAAGCACTCCGTTTAAACCCATTACATCTGGTTTAGGCGCGGTTACCGCTCTGACAATTTGCCTAACGCCCATGCCGCTAATGGCTCAGGAACCGTCAGCAGAGACGGAGCAGCCAACGGCTCAAGAGGCGCCAGGGGAGCAAGCATCAGCAGGGCAAGAGAACGCCTCACCGGAAGAAACGACTAACGCCGCCCCTATCCCCTTGGTACCCGGAGAGCCGGTCTGGGATAGTTTCCACGGCCAGCTTAATGCCCAGAAATATAGCCCGCTTGATCAAATCAACGCTGATAACGTCGGCGAGCTGGAGAAAGCATGGGAAGTGCATACCGGCGATGTAGCAGATGGTTCAGGCGATTTACCCGCGACGGTCTGGTCTGCCACCCCGGTGTTTGCCAACGACACGCTGTATATCGGCACACCGTTCTACCGGGTCCTGGCACTTGACCCCGCAAGCGGCGAAGAGAAATGGAGCTTCGATACTCAATCCTCCCTTGAAGCACTGACCCAGCCCGCCCTTAAGAACCGCGGTGTGGCTTATTGGGAAGCAGATGACCCCGAAGCGGGCGAGCCCTGCCAGAAAATCATTTACATGGGCACCATGGATGCGCAGCTCTTCGCGGTCGACGCCGATAGCGGCGAACAGTGCACCAACTTTGCCGATAACGGCGTTCTCGACGTCAATCAGTGGAACGATACCAATGACCGCTGGCCGTTATCCCTACTTCAGCCGCCGACCGTGGTGGGCGACCATCTGATTCTCGGCTGGGCGGGAAAGGACTGGGCCTACGAACAAGCCCCTCCCGGCACCGTCTACTCAATCAATGCCCGCACCGGCGAGCGCGAATGGACCTTCCAGGCGCTCAGCGATGAGACGCGCGAACAGAGCGGTACCGCCAACGTCTGGACGCATATGTCCGCCGATGAAGAGCTTGGTTTGGTTTATTTACCCGTCTCTTCACCATCGCCTAACTACTGGGGCGGTAACCGCACCGAAGAAGTACCTCTGGGCACATCGACCACCGCGTTGGATGTTGAGACTGGCGAGGTGGTCTGGTCGCGGCAGTGGGTTCACCATGACATCTGGGATTACGATATTAACGCCGCCCCCACGCTGATGGACATTACCGTTGATGGCGAGGAGATCCCGGCGCTGATTCAGGCGACCAAAATGGGCTTTCTGTTTGTGGTCAACCGAGAAACCGGTGAAGACGTATGGCCGATTGAGGAGCGCCCAGTGCCCAGCGGCGACGGCAACGTCGAGGGTGAAGTCTACGCACCGACTCAACCTTTCCCGACCAAACCCGCTCCACTGTTAGATCAGTCCGAGAAACCCGACGTCTGGGCGCTGGCCGATGCGGTCAGCTTCGGGGAGTGCTCGGCGTTGTGGGACGATCTTAGTTATGAAGGCATGTACACCCCGCCCACTACCCAGGGCGAAGGCACGCTTGGCTACCCCATCAGTGCGGGTGGTGTTCAGTGGGGCGGCGTCGCTTTTGACCCGGAAAGCCAGACCGCGATCGTCAATACCTCGCATATTGTGCAGTACATCAAGCTTTATAATCGCGAGGATTATGAGGCAGCCAATAGGACATCGGGCAACGAGAGCGGCTTTGCCCCGCAGGAAGGTGCGCCCTACGGCATGCGGCTTGAGGTGGCGCTCAACCGGTTCGGCATGCCCTGCTGGGAGCCGCCTTTCGGTGAACTGGTCGCTCTCGATATGACGACCGGCGACGTGAAGTGGCGGACCCCGGTAGGTGCTTCACAGCAATATGGCTTCTTTATGCCCGAAAGCTGGGGCTCGCCCACCATTGGTGGACCAGCCGTTACGGCGGGCGACGTTATCTTTATCGGTGCCTCCATGGATGCCAAGGTGCGTGCCTACTCCCTGGAAACCGGCGAAGAGCTGTGGTCGTCTCAGACCGAAGCGCCTTCAGTCTCAAACCCGGCGGTGTATGAATACAAGGGGCGCGAATATGTCGCCTTTGTTTCAGGCGGTAACACCATCCTGAAAGATCAGGTGGGCGACCAAATTACGGTCTACGCCCTGCCGGAATAACGCTTGCGATTGACCCATAAAAAAACCAACGGGGCGGCCTTAAGGCCGCCCCGCTTATGTTAAACCCCATCTCCTTAGTCAGTCTCCTCGGCTTGCCGTTGAGTCCGCTTGGCTAACGCATGGTTAGCTGTTCTAAAACATAACCGCATCAACGGCACTAACAGCCACAGCATAGGTGTAAGCAGCCAGCGATAAGCAAATCGCACCACTATCAGTACCGGTAGCAGCACGATTAGCCAGACAAGAAACTGCCCCAACCATACCGGCCAGCCAAGCCAGGTAGACAGGTTGGCACCGAGTGCGCTGACGAGGCTTGGGTGGCGAACCACCACATAGGCGGTACCTGCGACCGCGACAACCTTGGCCATACGCGGTAGGCTCGCAAAACGCCCGCCTGAAGCAACCATCCCCTGGCGCAAGCCAGTCCGAGCGCCCTGGGCTTCCACGCTGCCCACCTGGGCAGCACGAGCGGCCTTGCCTGCCCGCAGCACCTTAACGGTGCTGGCCATGACCAGTAGATCGATACCCGCCCAGCCTAGATCGGCGGCGCCAATGGCGTCGCCCCGCCGCCACTGGCTTTCAAGATCACGCAGACCGCTGGTAAAGAAATCGCCAACCCCCGAGACCAGCCGCTCGCCTTGCAGCCACTCAACGTCTCCCTCGTCACCCACCACGAATTGATTGAGTAGCCCGTGACCATTGGTGTCGAGTAGCGCAATACCCATTTGCCCGCGGCGGTAGGGGGTAAGCTCGCTGGACACTGCCTCGGTTTCGTCGTTCCACAAGCGGCTAACTTATTGGTAGCGCTCGTCAAACCAGTGTTGGGCACTTAACGTAGCAATATCGTTATCATGAAAGTAGTTGATAGGGAGAACCACGTCTGCCCCGTAACGGACCAATACGCTCTGGAATTTCGGCAAATGACCATAGTCGATGAGCACCCCTCGGGCCACACCACCATGGCGCATCAGCGCAAGATAGGCGCTCATCCAGAGCGCCTGATCATGTGAGTAGCTTAAGAAAGTCGCGTTGAGCGCCGGCGTTTCCTGCCGAAGTATTGACCCAATTGCAGGCAGCGCCAGCTGAGCTTCCAGGCGGACCAGTTTGGACTCAAACGGCTCATGGGAAGCCACGGCTGATGCGACCCCGGCCACCACAATGGCGGCGAACACGATAAGCTGCCAGAGCCGCAACATTGCCTGTCTCATTCAATTGGACATCGGTGGATTAGGCCAACGACGCCGCCGTCACGTTTGCCGCTGCGGGTTGGGTCGAATGGTGGCGATTGATCGCGCTAAGCACGCCTTTCATCGAGGCGCTGGTAATGCTTTCATCGTTACCGACACCGAATACCGCCTTGCCGTCGATGCGGACTTCCACATAGGCAATGGCCTCTGCATCGGCGCCCTGGCCACGGGAGTGCTCATGGTAGTCGATAATTTCCACATCATGCCCGGCAGCAGCCAGCGCTTTTACAAACGCTGCGAGCGGCCCGTTACCCTCGCCATTGAGCGTTTGACGCTCGCCATCCTGCTCGACCACGGCGTCCAGCGTTACTTTGGGGCTATCTGGCTCCGACGATAAACGATGGTTGACCAGCGCAAAGGGTGAACGTTGCTCCAGATACTCATCGGCAAAAGCCTGGTAAATCATCTGAGAGGTAATCTCTTTACCGGTCCGGTCGGCCACTTCCTGCACCACCTGGCTGAACTCGATGGAAAGCCGACGCGGCAGCTCGATACCGTGTTCCTGCTCCAGAAGGTACGACACCCCGCCTTTACCGGACTGACTGTTGACCCGAATCACCGCCTCGTAACTACGACCTACATCAAGCGGGTCGATAGGCAGATAGGGCACATCCCAAACCGCCTCGGGATTGGCGCGACGGTCAAGCATGCCTTTCTTGATCGCATCCTGGTGGGAACCAGAGAAAGCGGTAAACACCAGATCGCCCACGTAAGGATGGCGTGGATGCACCGGCAACTGGTTGCAGTACTCCACTTCGCGCATGACCGGGGTGATATTGGAGAAATCGAGCTGCGGATGAACCCCTTGGGTGTACATGTTCATGGCGAGGGTGACGATATCGACGTTACCCGTGCGCTCACCATTGCCGAACAAGGTGCCTTCAACGCGGTCAGCTCCCGCCATCAGCGTCAACTCAGCGGCAGCCACACCGGTACCCCGGTCATTATGGGGATGCACGCTGACAATCAAATGGTCACGATTTTTGACGTTGCGGCAGAACCACTCGATCTGGTCCGCGTAGTTATTCGGCGTGGCGACTTCAACCGTTGCCGGCAGGTTGACGATCATCCGGTTGTCGGCGCTGGGCCCGAAGGTTTCCATGACCGCTTCGACAATTTCGACGGCAAAATCCATCTCTGTCGTGGTAAAGAGCTCGGGCGAGTACTGGAAGGTCCAGTTGGTTTCAGGCGCTGCCTTCATTTGGTCGCGAATTTGCGCCGTGGCCTCGGTGGCAATATTCACGCATTCGGCTTTATCCACGTTGAACACCACACGGCGGAACATCGGATCGGTGGCGTTGTAAACGTGCACGATCGCGTTTTTGGCGCCTTTCAAGGCTTCGAAGGTGCGCTCAATCAAGTGCGGGCGCGCCTGGGTCAGCACTTGAATGGTCACATCTTCCGGGATCTTGTCTTGTTCGATCAGCGTGCGGACAAAGTCAAAATCGGTTTGCGAAGCTGAGGGAAAGCCGACTTCGATCTGTTTGAAGCCGACCTTCAGCAGCATGTCGAACAAGCGCTGCTTGCGCTCATGATCCATCGGGTCGATCAATGACTGATTGCCATCCCGCAGGTCAACACTGCACCAGATCGGCGGTGTTTCAATCCGCTGGCTGGGCCATTGGCGGTCAGGCAGGTCCACCGCAACAAACTGGCGGTATTTTTTGGCGGGATCAGACAACATCATGACGGTTCTCCTGGGCAAGTAGGGTGAAAGTATTCGATTGGATGGACGGCGGGCGTGCCAACGAAAAACGCCCCATCGCCAGTAAAGGCCATGGGGCGCAGATCATAAGGATTTGTCGGGCGCACGATTATAAAAGAGCGGCACCCTACAAATTGAATTGATTCAATAACTCCAGTGTTTGTAACCATGTCTACCTCACCACTAAGAAAACCAACGACAATGCCAGCAGCACTGCCCGACCCTGATATTCAGAGACGGGCGCTTAGTAGTCGTAGGTCTAGTGCAAAGGTGTTCATGGATGTATTCATACGTCTAGAAAATCAGTCTTGGCGGTTTTTGTCAATATCCGTGCGCGCATTGTCAGCCCTCTGCCCTGATAGGGCTGCCTCCATTCGGTCTAGCTGGCTGCGCATTTCACTGACTTCGTTGCGCAGCGCGTACGTCTCATCGACATCTTCTCCATTGGTCAAAACATCGAGCGCGGCGCTCTCTTTCTGCATGACGTCCAGTACGATGCCAATCATCATGTTGAGGAAAATAAACGCGGTCAGAAAGATAAACGTCAGGTAGTAAATCCAGCTCCAGGCATAAACCTCCTGGGTGGCATAAAGAATATCCGTCCAGTCTTCAAAGGTGGCGATACGAAACAACGTCAGCATCGAAATGGATATATTGCCCCACAAGAAGCTGTCGACGTCGGCAAACAGGAAGCTGCCAATGGCGGCGTAGATGTAGAAGATAATGAACATTAACAACACCACGTAGCCCATACGCGGAATAGACTTCACCAGGGCTGAAAGCAGCATCTGCAGCTCGGGAATCATCGAGACAAGGCGCAGCACGCGGAAAATACGCAGCAGTCGCGCCAGCAGGACCATCTCGGAGTCGTCCATGGGGATCAGGCTGGCGGTCACGATAACGAAATCAAAGACGTTCCATCCTCGTCTGAAAAAGCGTATCAGGCTTCCTTCAGCCGCTATCCTGATGAGGATCTCTACCAGGAAAAAAACCGTGATGGCCAGGTCGAGATAGAGAAGCCATTGTTCAAAGCGCGACGTCTCCTCTTCGTAGGTTTTAGCGCCGATCACCAGCGCGGAGATGACGATAATCGCGATCACAAAGGCTTCAAAAAATTTGTTCGAACGCAGGGTTTCGAAACGCTGCTGCCATGTGTCGAAAGGTTGATTCATAGGGTCAATTGGCTCGCTTGGGTGGACGGCGTCACTTTATACTAAAACTTCACAATGCCACTACAAGTGATATCCTCTTGTTTAATTTGCGGTCTCCGATGCCTCAGCCGACACGTTTACGATGGCGGGCCGTGGGCTTTTTTTGATTTTTGCGCTGGATGACTCCCATGACACTGCTGTGGATAGCCTTACTACCGTTACTAGGCGTCTTGGTGCCGGCCCTCAACGCTCAACGCAGCCGCATGGTCTGCTCGTTGGCAACCGCCCTGCTGCCGGCTATTGCCCTGCTGCTAACCTTGATGCAGATACCCGCACTACTGGAAGGCGAAGCACTACGCTTCGCCGTTGGCTGGCTGCCAGAACTCAACCTGGAACTGGCACTACGCCTGGACGGCCTGTCGCTGCTGTTTAATATTTTAATCATGGGCATCGGGCTGTTGATACTGCTCTACGCTCACTTTTATCTGGCAAGTGACGAACCCGTCGGTCGTTTTTACGCCTTCCTGATGCTGTTCATGGCCTCCATGGTCGGTATTTCAATGTCCGACAACCTCATCCTGCTGTGGCTATTCTGGGAGCTCACCAGCCTTTCATCGTTTTTATTGATCGGCTTCTGGTCGCACCAATCGGATGCGCGTAAAGGCGCAAGAATGGCACTCACCGTGACGGGCGCTGGCGGCTTGGCGCTGTTGGCAGGGCTTCTGTTGCTGGGGGATATGGCAGGCAGTTTCAGCATGGGAGACGTTCTGGCCAGTAGCGACAGGATCATCGCCGACTCGCGTTATCCGCTGATGCTCGGCCTGGTTTTACTCGGTGCTTTTACCAAGTCAGCTCAGTTTCCGTTTCATTTTTGGCTCCCTCATGCGATGGCCGCTCCTACACCGGTTTCGGCCTACCTGCATTCGGCCACGATGGTGAAGGCCGGCATTTTCCTCATGGCAAGGCTACACCCGGCAATTGCCGACAGTGAGCTGTGGACCGTCGTTGTATCGCTCGTGGGCACCGCCACGCTGCTTTACGGGGCCTGGTTTGCGCTATTCAAAACCGACTTGAAAGGCATTCTGGCCTTTTCCACGGTCAGCCATTTGGGGCTGATCACGGTACTGTTGGGCATCGGCAGTCCAATGGCTGTCCTGGCGGCTCTTTTTCACATTCTCAATCATGCCACCTTCAAAGCGGCGCTGTTCATGAGCGCTGGCATTATTGACCACGAGACAGGAACACGTGAACTCAAGCAACTGGGTGGCCTGAAAAAAGCCATGCCGGTAACCGCACTGTTGACCACACTTGCCGCCGCCGCCATGGCGGGTGTGCCGCTGTTCAACGGCTTTCTTTCAAAAGAGATGTTCTTTACTGAAACCCTTAAAACCCCGGTACTGGGTGGCTTGAGCTGGTTACTGCCTGCCCTTGCCACGCTGGGGGGCATTCTCTCTGTGGCTTACTCGCTGCGCCTGGTGCATGCGGTTTTCTTCAAGCCAGCCCGCGAGGCACCGCCTAAATCGCCGCACGAACCGCCACACCTGATGCGTTTACCCGTGGAAATTCTTGTAGTGCTGTGCGTCGTGATCGGTCTGCTGCCCGCCCTCACTGCCACACACCTGCTCGACCTTGCCACCCAAGCGGTACTGCAGCGTCCGCTGGATTTCAAACTGGCGATCTGGCATGGCGTCAACCTGCCACTGATGATGAGCGTTGCGGCATTGTTGATCGGCACCGTCCTCTATTGGCGCCACAGAGACATGCGCCTGTTCACCCGACAGTTCGAAAGCGTCGATGCCCGGCGGGTGTTCGAGCGCTTTGTGGTAGCGATAGGCTACCGTGCTGAACAGTTCCTGGCTGCATTCGAGGGCAATTCATTACAGCGCTACATGACACTGTTGCTATCCGCTGCCTTCGTGATGGGGCTCATCGGGCTGGTCCAGGTCACCGATCTAACAGGGGCGGCAGGCAACCAGCCGATCGACGGCGTAGTGATTCTGGGCGCAGTGATGCTCATCTTTGGCGGCATCGCAACCGCGGCCACCCATCGTTACCGTCTGATTTCATTGCTCATGCTGTCGATTGTCGGGCTGTTTGTGGCCCTCACCTTTGCGCGTTTTTCAGCGCCGGACTTAGCGCTGACCCAGCTATCCGTAGAGGTGGTGACCATGATTCTGCTGATGCTGGCGTTGTTCTTCCTGCCGCAGAAAACACCTCAGGAGTCGAGCCCGCTGCGCAATGTCCGCGACATTCTGCTGGCAGGGTCGCTGGGGCTGGTGATTGCCAGCCTCAACTATGCGGTGTTGACCCGGGAAACGCTGTCGATCTCCAGCTTTTTTGTCGAAAACAGCAAACCCGGCGGTGGCGGCTACAACGTGGTCAACGTCATCCTGGTCGACTTCCGGGGCTTCGATACGCTAGGCGAAATTACCGTGCTTGCCCTTGCAGGCCTTGCGATCTTCAAGCTACTCAACCGTTTACGCCTGTTTATACCGCACAGTGATGGCGAGGGTCGGGTATGGTCGCCGGACCGCTACCCGGCCATCTTGACGTCTGTTTCCATGACGATACTTCCGCTGGCCTTGCTGGTATCAGCGTTTATCTTCCTGCGCGGCCACAACCAGCCCGGCGGTGGCTTCATCGCCGGTTTGATTACCGCTGTGGCGTTGATTCTGCTGTATATGGCCCGAGGTGTGGAGTGGGCGCAGGAGCGCCTCGATTTCCCCTTCCAGCCTGTGGCCATCATGGGCGTCGCGGTCGCGACGCTGACAGGACTTGGCAGTTGGCTGTTCGGCTATCCGTTCCTGACATCGTCGTTTGGCTACTTCACACTACCCGTCGTCGGTGAGTTTGAATTGGCAACGGCGCTGCTTTTCGACCTGGGTGTTTATCTGGCCGTCGTCGGTGCCACGCTCATGATCCTCGCCAACCTGGGCAAAGTGACCACTGCCCACCGTCCGGTGCCCGAACAGACCGAAAAAGACGCTGAGACATCTTCCAACCCCACCAGCAAGGAGCCTCGCTAATGGAACTGCTCTACGCGATCACCACTGGCGTGCTCACCGCCTCCGGACTTTACCTGACGCTGCGTGGGCGAACCTTCCCGGTGGTGGTCGGCCTGACCCTGCTCTCCTATGCCGTCAATTTATTTCTATTTTCCATGGGTGGGCTAACCACCGATGGCGCGGCGCTGGTCAATGAAGGCGATGGCTTCGCTGACCCGCTTCCCCAGGCCCTGGTGCTGACGGCCATCGTGATCGGGTTTGCGATGACCGCCTTTGTGGTCATTCTGGCGATGCGCGCGCGAAGTGAAGTGGGTAACGACCACGTAGACGGCAAAAAGGAAGACCGCGAATGATCCAGCATTTGATTGTTTTACCTGTCGTTGTGCCGTTAATCGCGGGTATCTTGTTACTCTACCAACGCCAGGGAATGGTTCGTTATAAGCGTATTGTCAGCGTGGTAGCCACGTCAGCGCTGCTTTTGGTTGCCATTGGGCTGCTGAACCAAGCCGCCAGTGGAGAAGTGACCTATTACGCCCTTGGCGACTGGCAGCCGCCGTTTGGCATTGCGCTGGTGCTCGATCGTTTGTCGGCGCTCATGTTGCTGGTGACCGCTCTCCTGGCCGTCGGGGCTGTGGTCTTTGCCTGCGGCGGTGATGATGAAAAAGGCAGCAACTTTCACGGCCTCTTCCAATGGCAGTTGATGGGCATCAACGGTGCTTTTTTAACCGGAGACCTGTTTAACCTCTTCGTCTTCTTTGAAGTGCTGCTGCTGGCCTCCTATGCCCTGCTGCTTCACGGCGGCGGCAAGGCGCGCATTCAGTCCAGTGTTCATTACGTGGTACTCAATCTGGCGGGGTCTTCGCTGTTCCTGATTGGCGTGGGCATTCTCTACGGGGCAACCGGCACGCTGAACATGGCGGATATGGCCTCGCGCATGGCCGAACTGCCCGCTGAACGCGAAGGGTTGGTGGTGGCTGGTGCCTTGATGTTACTGGTGGTCTTCGGCCTCAAGGCAGCCATTTTACCGCTGTATTTCTGGTTGCCCCGTGCCTATGCGTCAGCCCCTGCCCCGGTGGCCGCCCTGTTTGCGGTCATGACCAAGGTAGGCATCTATGCCATCTTGCGGGTCTACAGCCTCGTCTTTGGCGACCAGGCAGGTAATCTGGAAGCCCTCGAACAACCCTGGGTCTGGTGGCTTTCATTAGCGACCCTGGCCGCCGCTGGGATAGGGGTGATGGCCGCTCGGGATCTGCGCCTGCTGATTGCCTACCTGGTGCTGATTTCCGTCGGCACGCTACTTGCGGGCGTCGGAATGCGCAGTCCTGAAGCCACCTCGGCACTGCTTTACTACTTGATTCATACGACGCTGATTACCGGCGGCCTCTTCTTGTTGGCGGAGATGATCGGCCTGCAACGTGGCAAACCGGGTACGCGGCTAGTCAAGGGTCGGCCCATGGTACAAGGCTCGGCACTGGCGCTGGCGTTCTTTATAGGGGCGATCGCGGTGGCTGGCTTACCCCCTCTCTCGGGCGCTTTCGGCAAAGCGCTGATGCTCAACGCCGCGGAAGGCAGCCAACGACTTTGGCTCTGGACACTCGTCTTGCTGGCAGGTCTGGCATCGCTCATTGCGCTCTCGCGTGCGGGTTCAACCCTGTTCTGGCGCAGTCATCGCGGCCATCTCAGTGGCCGTCCACTGCCCCGTTGCCAGTGGTTTGGCATGGCGTGGCTGTTAAGTAGCTCGCTACTGCTGGTCGTGTTTGCCGGCCCCGTTAGCGACTATACCCAGGCCGCCGCTAAGCAATTGGCTAACCCTAGCCTGGTAATCGATACGTTGATCAATGACGCTGGAGGCACCCAATGATTCGATCCCGCGCCTGGTTGCCGACCCCGGTTTTTTCATTGTTGCTGCTTTTCGTGTGGCTACTCCTGGTGCGCAGTGTGGCGCCCGGGCATATCGTATTGGGTGGCGCACTGGCCATTATCATCCCCTTGCTTACCAACCGCTTTTGGGATGCCCGACCGCGCATCAAAAAGCCGTTGCTGCTGTTGCGTTTTGTGCTGCGCGTGCTTGGCGACATCATCACCGCCAATTTTGAAGTGGCGTATCTGATCGCCAACCCATGGCGTAAATTAAATCCCCATTTTGTCGAATACCCTCTGATGCTTGAGGAGCGTTTCACCATTACACTGCTTGCCAGCACTATCAGCCTGACGCCGGGGACGGTCTCCGCCAACCTGCGTATGGACGGTAAATCGCTGCTTATTCATGCCCTCAACGAAACAGACGAAGAGGCACTGATCGAGCAGATTCGGGAGCGCTACGAACGCCCGCTCAAGGAGATTTACGAATGCTAAGCATCGCACTTTATATCACCCTGGCGTTGGTGGTGATGGCACTGCTGATGAACCTCTATCGGCTGACCATTGGTCCCGATTTGCCGGATCGAGTACTGGCGCTGGACACCATGTACGTCAACTCCATCGCGCTGATTGTATTGCTCGGCTTATGGTTGAACAGCAAGACCTATTTCGAATCGGCGCTGCTCATCGCCATGCTGGGCTTTATCAGCACGGTAGCGGTGTGCAAGTACATATTACGCGGGGACATTATCGAATGAACCCGGTCACTCTCTTGGTTATTATACAGGTACGCTTATGTCGCTTTGGGTAGAGGCTTTTATTTCATTATTGCTGATCACAGGCGGCGCTTTTGTATTCGTCGGTTCTCTGGGGATGGCGCATCTTCGCGATTTCTACATGCGCTTACACGGCCCCACCAAGGCAACGACACTGGGGATCGGCTGCATGCTGGTGGCCTCCATGGCGTACTTCTGGAGCATTGACGGCAGACCCGATATTCAGGAATTATTGATCACTCTGTTTTTATTTATTACCGCACCGGTCAGCGCCCACTTGCTTGCCAAAACCGGCCTGCACTTACGCTTGAAGCACATCGATATCACCCAGGGTAAACCCGTGGAGCTTCGCTCCGAGGAAGTCGGTAAAAAGCCGGTCCCTCACCCCGACAAAGGCCATGGCTGATCGATTTTGCCTTCTAAACCAAGCGCTGGCACCCTTCCCGGGTTGACGATATTGAGGTGAGGTAACTGTATGTGGAGCCTGTTAAGGCTATCGACATTATCGTTCGCAATGATAATGCTTGCGGGGTGTTCAGAGCCCAGAATTGATACCAGTTCAATGCCCGCCGCTGTTATATCCGTCGAAAAAGTGCGCGACTCACTGCCCCCTTACAAGCGCGACGAATTTGATCAAGCGCTGACCATTATGGCGATGTCATCGTTTAACGGTATCGATATTCTTAACCCAAGGCCGATGAACGCCGCGGAAATCGCCGAGTCGGCCAATGCTTACATGCATGGGCTGACGGGTGATGAAGCGATAGAGAAAGCCAATGAGTTATTGCGTAACCGCCGGGCACGGGAACGAAGTCAGGCGCTGGGCATTCTCTCCCGACTTGAAGAAAAGCAGGCTAATGCGGAGCATGACCGCGAACAACGGGCTCAGGTGACCCTCGACAGCGCCGATTTTTACATGAGCACAAGCCCCTATGGAGCGCTGGAGCCGGTTATTGAACTGGAGGTCACCAACGGCTCTGACCAACGTATCTCGGAACTGTCACTCAGAGGCGTTGTCAGCAGTCCTGGTCTCGAGACACCCTGGGTCGATGAAGCGTTTTATTACGTGATTCCCGGCGGTTTAGCCCCTGGCGAAAGCGCCCAATGGAGTTTGGCGCCCAACCGTTTTGGCCCCTGGGGTAACCGCGAGATTCCCGATAATGCCCAGTTCGATGTCACCATCGAAGGCCTGCACGACGCCGAGGGCGACCCGCTTTGGGATACGCCCCCGCTTAGCGAGCAACAGCGAGAGAGACTCGATGAGTTGCGTGAGGAGTATGGCGACATGACCGCTCATTCCGGCGAGCAGGAAGGGCCCTCTCAAGGGCCTTGACTTTATATCAGTCGATCAAATCTACGTCTGGGTAGCCTATAAGGTACAACACCGCATCAATATCGAGATGTGAAATGGCTTGGCGCGCCTGTGCCCGCACCATGGGTTTGGCGCGGTAAGCAATGCCCAGGCCGGCTTTAGCGAGCATTTTGAGATCATTGGCGCCATCGCCCACCGCAATCGTCTGGTCGAGTGTCAAACCTTCACGCAGAGCAATGGTTTCCAGCAGTTCAGCCTTGCGGTCTGCGTCGACAATCGGCTCGCGCACCTCGCCGGTGACCTTGCCATTCTCGATCACCAGCTCGTTGGCATGGACCTCATCGAAGCCGAGTTTATGCTGTAGGTAGTCAGCAAAGTAAGTGAAACCACCGGAAAGGATGGCAGTGCGATACCCCAGGCGCTTCAGGTTGGCCATCAGCCGTTCGACGCCTTCCATCAAGGGTAGCTCGGCGGCGATCTCAGCCAACACGGACTCGTCCAGACCAGCCAGCTTGCTCATCCGCTCGCGGAAGCTTTGCTGAAAATCGAGCTCACCACGCATCGCCCGCTCGGTTACGTCGGCAACTTCACTGCCCACGCCATGACGATAGGCCAGCTCGTCAATCACTTCAGCCTTGATCAGCGTGGAGTCCATATCGAAGCACACCAGCCGAGGCTTAACCTGTTGTCGCAGGTTTTGCTGAACCGCAATATCCACGTTCAAGGTCTCGCTCAAAACCAGCGCGGCATGACGCAGGGCTTCAAGATCAACATCGGTACCACTCAAGTACAGCTCAAGGCAGTCGATGCGTTCGCCCTGCGCCACATCTGACAGCCGTCGGATGCTGTTTTCCTGCAGGTCAAACTGTACCCTCAAAGCGTCCACCTGGGACTGAATATCCGCGCTTAAACGCGGCGCTAACACGGTTAAAATTAAATCGCCGCTTGCCATCACTTAGTTCCTGTCATTGTTTAGTCCCCTGCCCCTATCCAATCAACCTTTTGGAAACCGCGTGGCAACTTGCTGCCCCGCCGACCTCGCTCGCCGCGATAATAGGCCAAATCATCGGTTTTCAGCGTGAGTTTTCGCTTACCGGCGTGCAGCTCCAGGACGTCGCTGTCTTTAATTACCGCGATGCTGCGCACGAATTCCTCGCGGCGTGCGGCACGCGGACCGGGGATATCCAGCATCTTGTTGCCTTTGCCCTTGGCCATTTCAGGCAACTGATCCAAGGGGAACAGCAATAGCCGACCTTCGTTGGAGACCGAAGCCACCCAAAGTTCTTCGCCCTCAGGCACTTCAACCGGTGCCATCACACTGCAGCCTTTAGGCAGGCTAAGCACCGCCTTACCTGCTTTATTTTTACCGGTGAGCGCTTCCAAACGGGCAATAAAGCCGTAGCCGCCGTCGCTTGCCAGGACAAAACGCCGCTCGGCAGGTGCCAGCATCAAACCGGCCATACGGGCCCCGGCCGACACATTCGCGCGCCCGGTGACTGGCTCTCCCTGCCCCCTCGCACTGGGCAGGTTATGGGCACTGAGCGTATAGGCACGCCCGGTATCATCCAGCAGCACCAAGGGTTGGTTGGTTTTGCCTCGTGCAGCCAACTGGAAACGGTCGCCCGCTTTATAGGAAAGCCCTTCGGGGTCGATATCATGGCCCTTGGCAGACCGAATCCAGCCCTTCTCTGACAGCACGACGGTGATCGGATCAGCCCCGAGAAGTTCGACTTCGGACAACGCCTTGGCGTCGGCCCTGGCGACCAGTGGCGAGCGGCGTTCATCGCCATGCTCTTTACCCGCCGCGCGAATCTCTTTTTCGATCAGCGTGGTCAGCTTGGCTTCACTGCCCAGCAGGCCCTGTAGGTATTTGCGTTCTTTTTCCAGATCATCCTGCTCGCCGCGGATTTTCATCTCTTCAAGCTTGGCAAGATGACGCAGGCGCAATTCCAGAATCGCTTCCGCCTGTCGTTCAGAGAGGCCAAAGGCCGCTACCAATGCAGGCTTGGGCTCATCTTCCTCTCGAATAATGCGAATCACCTCATCGATATTCAGGTAGGCGGTGAGCAGGCCTTCCAGAATATGCAGGCGGTCTTCCACCTTGCCCAGGCGGTGCTCAAGTCGGCGGCGCACCGTCCCACGACGAAAGCGCAGCCATTCGCCCAGCATCTCGGGCAGCGGCATCACCCTTGGGCGGCCATCCAGACCGATCACGTTCATGTTAACCCGCACGTTCTTTTCCAGGTCCGTGGTGGCAAACAGGTGGTCCATCAACGACTCAACGTCAATGCGATTGGAGCGCGGCTCAATCACCAGACGAGTGGGTTCTTCGTGGGTCGATTCATCGCGCAGATCGGCCACCATGGGCAGCTTTTTGGCCTGCATCTGGGCAGCAATCTGTTCCAGCACCTTGGCGCCGCTGACCTGATACGGCAAGGAGGTAATTACAATGTTGGGGCCTTCCCGCTCGTAGCGAGCGCGCAACTTGACCGAACCACGACCGGATTCGTAGAGCTTCCGCAGGTCTTCTTTGGGTGTAATAATTTCCGCATCAGTCGGGAAGTCCGGCGCGGGAATGAAGTCCATCAGATCTGTCGTCGTGGCCTGCGGATTGCGTAACAGGTGACAGGTGGCATCCACGACCTCAGACACGTTGTGCGGCGGAATATCGGTCGCCATACCCACCGCAATCCCGGTGCCGCCATTGAGCAGCACATGCGGCAAGCGCGCGGGCAGCACCAGCGGCTCCTGCATGGTACCGTCAAAGTTGGGCACCCAGTCGACAGTTCCCTGGCCCAGCTCGCTGAGCAGCACTTCGGCAAACTTGGATAGCTTGGCTTCAGTGTAGCGCATGGCGGCAAACGATTTCGGATCGTCAGGACTCCCCCAGTTGCCCTGACCGTCCACCAGCGGATAGCGATAGCTGAAAGGCTGTGCCATCAGCACCATGGCTTCATAGCAGGCACTGTCACCGTGGGGGTGAAACTTACCCAACACGTCGCCGACGGTGCGCGCCGACTTCTTGTACTTGGCGTTGGCATGCAGCGCCAGCTCGCGCATGGCATAGATAATCCGCCGCTGCACGGGTTTCATGCCATCGCCAATGTTGGGCAGTGCACGGTCGAGAATCACGTACATCGAGTAGTCGAGGTACGCTTTTTCGGTGTAATCGCGCAAGGACAAGCGCTCGACGTCGCCTTCCGCTACCTGAATATCCATGGGGTATTCATCCTTTCCTGACAAGCAAAGCCGCCCCGACGGGAGCGGCTATTCCTGCTACACATTGATACTCAATGCGTTAGTAGTTGCTTACGTCATATCAATAACGTCACTGAGGCCCCGAAAGCGGTACCGCTTCCGGGGAGCGTTGATTATCGCGCTGAAAATCATCAAGTAAACTCTTCAGGCGCTGTGCCTGAACAGAAAGTTCGTTGGCCGCTCCTGACGCTTGGCTCACAAGCCCTGCGTTCTGCTGGGTAACCGTGTCCATTTGCGAGACAGCACGATTGATTTCATCAATGCCGTTCGTCTGTTCGCTGGACGCTTGACTGATTTCTGCGATGCGTTCGGCGATTTCTTCAATCGCCGAAACAATTTCCTGCATTGCACCTTCTGCATCACGAGCATAACCGCTACCGGTTTCAATTTGTTGGGACGTGGTCTTGATCAACTCATTGATGTCGCGAGCGGATGTAGCGCTTCTGGAAGCCAGTTCGCGAACTTCACTGGCGACGACCGCAAAACCTCGCCCGTGCTCACCCGCCCGGGCAGCTTCAACGGAGGCATTGAGTGCCAAAATATTGGTTTGAAACGCAATATTTTCAATGACATCGACAATTGAAGAAACCTCTCCCGAGCTTTCATTGATCGCCTCCATCGACTGAGCTAAACGTGCGACCTGTTCGCCACCCCGCCTGACTTTTTCAGTCGCGTCAGTGACGCGCTGATCGGCTTCGTTGGCATTATCAGCGTTGCGCTTAACGGTTGTCGCCATTTCCTCCATTGTGGAAGAAGTTTCCTGAAGCGATGCGGCCTGTTGCTCGGTCCGACTGGACAATTCTGTGTTGCCGGAGGCAATTTCCGTCGCTTCACTGGCAATCACGTCGGATACCTGGCTCACGTCCTCAAACAGGTGTCGTAATTTTTCAGCATAACGGTTCACCGCACTGCGCAACTCGCCAATTTCATCATTACGATAAATCGTCAGTTCTCGACTTGAGCCGCCTTGGCCGAGTTGGTCAATCTGCTCGGTGGTGCTGTGGATTTGACGCAAAAGTATACGTCCACCCCACCAGCCTAACGCCAGCAGCAGGGCCAAAAGGGGAAGGATTACCACCATCAGATCACGCGTCAATGTCTGTGCCAGTGCC
Source organism: Halomonas sp. A40-4 (assembly GCF_015767635.1). GTDB lineage: Bacteria > Pseudomonadota > Gammaproteobacteria > Pseudomonadales > Halomonadaceae > Vreelandella > Vreelandella janggokensis. The sequence goes on from NZ_CP065230.1 coordinate 2,436,927, forward strand.
GTCACTTTTTCTTGAGGCGTCATGAGACCCAATGTCCAGCCCGTGTCCTCCATATCGAACAAACGAACCGAGGCAGGCTTATCCAGAACGCCTGCTGTTTCCACCTGGACATTTTGACTGCCTGATTCGACAGCCTCGACCACGGGTGAAAGCCAGGGCATATCGCTGGTCAGATCGTCTAACCCTTGCATATCAGCCGTCGCCAGATCCGCACCAGGAAAGTGAATGACCTTGCCTGCTCTATCAAGCACGAAGGCATAGCCCCCGGTTGTGCCACCATTCTCGGCCAGAAATTCGGCGATGCCTTCCAGTTGCATATCGATGGTCGCGACCCCGGCGAACTCATCGTCAAGGTAGTAGGGCACGCTACAGGTTACCATCGCCACCCCGGTAGTTGCGTCGCGATAAGCCGTTGACCAGATACACTGACCTGGCTCGGCATCGCGGGCATTCTGATACCAGGCCTCCTCATGGTAAGGCGCCATATCATCAGCGTTATAATCATCCAGGAACTCAATCTCACCTTCAGCATTTCTCGCCCAGAAGAAGCTGAATCGCTCGACCCCGTCTTCAAACGCACCCGGCTCCGGCCAGATACCACCCCCGGCAATGGCTGTATTGCCGCTGTCGTCGACAACCCGTGGGAAGGCTTGACGAAACAACGATTCCTCGCGAGGTAATGACTCTGCGAGCGAGGCAAGACTCGCTGTATTACCTTCCACGCGGGCTAGCTGTGCATTCATTGCGTTGACAATGGAGTCACCTGTTCGGTCAACAAGCAATTGGCTTGCCTCTATAACCTGCGGTTGGCCGCGCCATGCCATGACGGCGTAAATACTTGCTGCCATGAGTAGCATGAGAGCAAACGCCGCCAGTGTTAACTGCCTCGAAATGGTATTAAACAAGGACATTCCCCTTTAGTGATGTAAGTGATACTGACTGGCGTACTTTTTTCAGGTACGCTCTTTATTCACTATCGGCTAATTAATGCCCAACCTTAGCTATTTAATACCAATGCAGGGTTGACACCGTCACTAGACCTCGACGTCAGCAAGGTTGCCGTTATCTTCCAGCCATTTCTTGCGATCGCCGGCACGCTTTTTGGCCAGCAGCATATCCATCATTTCCAGCGTGCCATCCCCTTCATCGAGGGTAAGCTGAACCAGACGGCGGGTTTCCACCGCCATGGTGGTTTCGCGCAGTTGCAGCGGGCTCATTTCGCCCAAGCCTTTAAAACGCTGAACGTTCGGAGTACCACGCTTTTGTGCAAGCTGTTTTAGGATCGCGGCTTTTTCGCTTTCGTCGAGGGCGTAGTGAACCTCTTTTCCCAAGTCAATACGGTAAAGCGGCGGCATGGCCACATAGACGTGGCCCGCGTCCACCAGACTGGGGAAGTGCTTGACGAACAGCGCGCAAAGCAGCGTGGCAATATGCAGGCCGTCGGAGTCGGCGTCGGCGAGAATACAGATTTTGTGGTAGCGCAATTTTTCCAGATCAGCGCTGCCCGGGTCGGCGCCAATCGCCACCGCGATATCGTGAACTTCCTGCGAGCCGAAGATATCGTGGGTCTCGACTTCCCAGGTGTTAAGGATTTTGCCACGCAGCGGCATTATGGCCTGGGTCTCGCGGTTACGCGCCTGCTTGGCGCTGCCCCCGGCGGAGTCACCCTCGACCAGGAACAGCTCGCTCTGAGCGGGGTCCTGCCCCGAGCAGTCTGCCAGCTTGCCGGGCAGGGCCGGGCCCGATGTCACTTTCTTGCGCGCCACCTTCTTGGCTTTTTTCTGGCGGCGCTGGGCGGCGCTAATCACCAGCTCGGCAAGGGCTTCGCCCTGGTCGACATGGTGGTTGAGCCATAGCGAAAAGGCGTCCTTGAGCACCCCTGACACAAAGCCCGCGATGGTTCGCGACGAAAGCCGCTCTTTGGTTTGCCCGGCAAACTGGGGATCCAGCATCTTGACCGAAAGCACAAAGGAGGCGCGCTCCCACAAGTCATCAGCGGTGAGCTTGATGCCACGGGGTAGTAGGCTACGGTACTCACAGAACTCGCGCAGTGCTTCGAGCAAACCCGAGCGAAACCCGTTCACGTGGGTGCCGCCTTGCGGGGTGGGGATCAAGTTAACATAGCTTTCCAATAGCGCGTCGCCGCCCTCGGGCAACCATTGGATAGCCCAGTCCACGCCGTTTTCATCGTCGTTGAAGTGACCGATAAAGGGCTCGGCTGGCACCACTTCATAACCATCGGTGGCTTCTGCCAGGTAGTCGCGAAGCCCATCGGCGTAGGCCCACTCGGTTTTGGTGCCGTCGGGCTCAATCAGGGTAACGGCAAGCCGTGGGCAAAGTACCGCCTTGGCCCGCAACAGGTGTTTCAGTTTGCCCAATGCCAGTTTAGGGCTATCGAAGTAGCTTTCATCCGGCCAGAAACGCACAAGGGTACCGCTGGCACGCTTGGCCGCTTTGCCAATTTCGCGCAGTTCTTCGACCTTTTCCCCGAACTCGAACGCCATGGCATGGCGCGCACCGTTGCGCGTGACTTCGACATCCAGGCGCCGCGACAGCGCATTAACGACCGACACGCCGACGCCGTGCAGGCCACCGGAAAAACGGTAGCTGTCCGATGAGAACTTGCCGCCTGAGTGCAGTTTGGTAAAGATCAGCTCGACGCCCGACACGCCGTGCTCGGGGTGCATATCGATCGGCATTCCGCGGCCGTTATCCTGCACCTCGATCGCACCGTCGCTATGCAGCACGACGCTGATAGCTGAGGCGTGGCCCGCCAGCGCTTCATCGACGCTGTTATCGATCACTTCCTGAGCAAGGTGGTTGGGCCGCGAGGTGTCGGTATACATACCGGGACGCTTTCGTACCGGCTCGAGCCCCGAGAGGACTTCGATGGAACTCGCGCCGTACTGGGAGGCATCAAACTGGGTCATGTAACGTCGATTCCTGAAGGGTCATGCACGTATGAATGCTTTCAAAGGGATACAGGATAGCCGAAAAGCAAAATGCTGTATATCCAGCCATATTTATTACCAGGGAAGAGCGCCGGGGATAGGTCGTAGAGGAGGTCATTTGCCATGGCCGGAAAAATGATCCCTTCAATTCCGGCATTTCCGCCATCCATGGCGGTCAGATGGCAAATGTAGCGCCCAAGGATGGGTTCACAGCACTTCCTCGTAGACCTGTCACCGGCGCTAGCACCGGCTTAATTATCACTCCTGCTCAGCCGCCCAAAAGGCTTCAATCAAGCCGCGGCTGGATGCATCCAGTCGCGACAGGTCACCCTGATGGTCGATAATTTTCCGGGTATCGGTGGCAATCTGCTTGCCCAGCTCCACGCCCCACTGGTCAAACGGATTGATATCCCAGATGACCGCCTGGACAAATACCTTATGCTCGTAGAGCGCAATCAGCGAACCCAGGGTTGCCGGGGTCAGCTTGTCCAGCAGCACCGTGGTCGACGGCTGATTTCCCCGATAGCGTTTATGCGCCGGGCGCGGGCCATCGTCATCAATCGCGTCGTCACCGAGCATCAGTACCCGCGATTGGGCAAAGCAATTGGCCAATGCCAGCCGGTGCTGGGATTTCAGGTGGCGGCGGGTATCCGGGTCTTCCACCTCATCGTAACGCTTAAGCGGCGCGATAAAGTCGCATACAACCGGTTGGGTCCCCTGATGGAGCAGTTGATAGAACGCATGCTGGGCATTGGGCCCCAACTGCCCCCAAAGCACCGGACAGGTGGAATAATTGACCGCCTGCCCCTGACCGGTCACTGACTTACCGTTGGACTCCATCTCCAACTGCTCAAGGTAGGCAGCAAAATACTCCAGACGACCGTCATAAGGCAAAATCGAGTGAGCGCGAATATCCAGGAAGTTGACGTTCCAGATACCCGCCAGCCCGAGCAGCACCGGCACATTTTCAGCCAAAGGCGCCTCCTGAAAGTGACGGTCCATGGCATGGGCGCCGGCTAACAGCTCGCGGAAGTTCTCCATGCCCACCACCAGCGCAATCGGCAGACCAATGGTGCCCCATAGCGAATAGCGCCCGCCGACCCATTCCCAGAACATCAGTTGGTGATCGGGCGTGATGCCCCATTCGCTCATTTTATCAGGGCTTGCCGACACACCGATAAAGTGCTGGCGAATGATCAATTCGTCACTGACCGGATTGGCGCTGGGTAGCTCACCGTGCTTCGACAGCCGCCCTATCAGCCAGTCGCGGGCGGTATTGGCGTTGGACAGCGTATCAATGGTGGTAAACGACTTCGACGACAACACAAATAGCGTGGTTTCGGGGTTAAAGCGCGTCAGGTAATCGGCAAGCTGTGAGCCATCCATGGTCGAGGCGAAATGAACCTCCACTGGGTGAATATCATCAGGACGGTAGTCGGCCAGCGCGTGGGTGACCATCAGTGGCCCTAGATCGGACCCGCCGACCCCCAGATTCACCACGTGGCGGATCGGCTTGCCGGTGGCACCACGCCACTGGCCCGCATGTAGACGCTCTACCAAGCGCTCCATTTGCGACAGGCTTTCATGTACTGCCGTCGCTACGTCTTCCCCTTCCACGTCCAGGCTCGCCCCCGGCGGCAACCGCAGGGCCGTGTGCAAGGCCGGGCGGTTTTCGCTGATGTTGACACGCTTGCCGCTCAGCAGCGCCTCGATCGCCCCAGGCACCCCCGCCTCATCCGCCAGCGCCAGCAGATGCTCAAGGGTATCGTCGTCCCAGCGCTGCTTGGAGAGATCCAGGGTCAAGCCTGCCACCTCGCGCGTAAAGTGCGTCCAGCGGCCAGGGTCGTTGCCAAACAGGTTTTTCAGATGCACATGTTCCAGCGACTGGGCGTGCTGTTTCAGCGTTTGCCATGCGGGTAGCGAATCAGGGGTTGTGCGTGATGATGCAGCCATTTGCCCTCTCCTGTGGCATCGTTCCGTGCTGGGTCTGTTCTGGCTTACCAAGGGCGCGTAAACTACGCAACCTCATTAATAATCCTGGCTTGACCATGAGTGATGCATCTTACCGCGACGCTATCTTTTCGACACCCTTGGATAAAGTGGCAAGGTTCTCCTTTGACGAACAGGTGGTCGCGTGCTTTCCCGACATGATCCGCCGTTCGGTGCCCGGCTACGGGCAAATCCTCGGCATGCTGAGCCTGATCGCCCAGCGACATCTCCGCCACGGCGCCCACGTCTACGATCTGGGCTGTTCGCTGGGTGCTTCGGGGCTGGCACTTGCCGGCGCGCTGCCTGCCGACGCCTTTCGCTATACCGGAATCGATCTTTCCCCCGCCATGGTGAAACAGGCTCGGCAAACGTTTGCCGATGAGTGCGCCGACTATGTCATGCAGGTGGAAGAAGCTGATATTCGTACGCTTGAGTATGCGCCTTCGGGGATGATCATTCTCAACTTTACGCTACAGTTTTTGCCGCCCGATGACCGCGATGCCCTCTTGAAGAGGCTGTTCGATGCGCTCGAGCCCGGAGGCGTGCTGATTCTATCGGAAAAGACTGTCGACGCCGACGAACGCGACAACGCCTGGCGGGTCGAGCGCTACCACGATTTCAAGCGCGCCAATGGCTACAGCGATTTGGAAATCAGCCAAAAGCGTACTGCCCTCGAGAACGTGCTGGTGCCGGACACCCTTGAAGTTCTTCATGACCGCCTGAAGCAAGCCGGCTTTCCGCGCTCGATGACCTGGTTCCAATACCTCAACTTCGCCTCCTTGATCGCCTTCAAGCCATGAGTATCTGGGTCGTCCTGACCGGGGCCGCGCTGGCGCTCTATGTAGCCACCGTTTGGTGGCACTCGCGCAAGCCCTTGCCATCCGGCCTGAGCGTCGAGGGCAAGTGGCGGTCGCCTGTTGCATCGCAGTTGCTTCTCGACGAAACCTTTGTCGATGCCGACGGCCAACGCCACTGCCGACAGCAGATTTTCGACGAGATGTTGCGCCTGATTGGCCAGGCCAAAAAGCTGGTGGTATTGGATATGTTCCAGTTCAACGACCCCGCCGACGACCGCCACGACTGCCACGACTGCCATCGCCAGATTTCCGTGGCAATGCGTGACGCCCTGCTGAACCGCAAGCACCAGCGCCCTGATATCGAGATAGTGGTAATTACCGATCCTATCAACGCCGTCTACGGCGGGCTCGAGCTTAGCCACCATCAAGCACTTGAAGCGGCTGGCATCCGGGTCGCCACCACCGACCTAACGATCGGGCGTGACCCCAACCCAAGCTGGACCGCGCTTTGGCGGCTGAGCTTTCGCTGGCTGCGCCACTCGCCCCGGGCCGGCTGGCTACCCAACCCTATCGGCCAGGGCAAGGTCGGTCTTCGCAGTTACCTGACCCTGCTTAACCTCAACGCCAACCATCGTAAGACCCTGGTAGTGGACGAAGGTGATCGCTGGACCGCCGTGGTCAGCTCAGCCAACGCCGATGACGGCAGCAGCGACTACCGGGACGTGGCGCTGCGGGTCTCCGGCGATACCGCCATCGACCTGCTTGCCTCCGAGTGCGAAATTGCCGCCCTCAGCGGCGTCCCCATCGCCCACGTCCAGCCGACGGCAGCCACTAGCGACAAAAGTGGCGACACTCCGCGCCTACGCCTGCTTAGCGAAGGCGCCATCAAACGCGCTTCGCTGGCGATCATCGACGACGCCCACGCAGACGAGAGGCTCGATATCGAGATACTCTACCTCTCTCACCGTCGCGTGATCGCGGCCGTGGTCAGAGCCGCGGCAAGGGGCGTTAAGGTACGCGTGCTTCTCGACCCCAACCACCATGCCTTTGGCGTCTCCGGCAGCGGTATTCCCAACCGCCAGGCGGCCAACGACCTGATCAACGCCGACATCCAGCTACGCTGGAGTGATACCCGCGGCGAGCAGGCGCATGGCAAAGTATTGCTGCGCCATGCTGGCAAGCGCCCCGCCCACCTGCTGCTGGGTTCGGCCAACTATACCCGGCGTAGCCTTAACGACCTCAACTTCGAAGCCAATCTCGAGTGGGTCGCCGACAGCGATGATGAGATTATCCACGAGGCCCGCGCAGCCTTTGAACGCCACTGGCATAATACCGACACCGAGCATTACAGCACCGGCCCCGAGGCTTACCTGGACGCCTCTCGTTGGCGCTACTGGCAGTATCGACTGATGGAAGCCAGCGGCTGGTGCACTTTTTAAGACAGCGAGACACCCATGCCCCACCCCCACCGCGAGCTCTACCACGCCTTTATTGACCAGGGTCTGGACACCTGGCTGGCACGTCTGCCCGAGCAATTGGCGCGCGGCCTCGACCGCAACCGCCACGGCGACTTGCCCGCCTGGGAAAAAGCCGTGGCCAAACTGCCCGCGCTGCCAAGCGAGCGGCGCGTCGACCTGAACAGCGACACCGTGACTGTCGACATTGACCTCACCGACAGCCAAAAGCGCCAGTGTTTCAACCTGCTGAGAAAGCTTGCACCCTGGCGGAAAGGCCCTTTTCAATTGGGTGGCATCCATATCGACACCGAATGGCGCTCCGACTGGAAGTGGCAGCGCGTGGCCCCCCACCTGGCACCGCTCGAATACCGCAAAGTGCTCGATGTGGGCGGAGGTAGCGGTTACCACGCCTGGCGGATGGCCGGGGCAGGTGCAGCTTTTGTGCTGGTCATTGACCCTTCACCGCGCTTTTACTGGCAGTTCCAGGCGGTACGCCATTTCGTGGGCGATGCAGACGGCGGCAGAACGCAGTTCTTACCGGTGGGCATCGAAGACGTACCGGAAAACCTGGGCTTTTTCGATACGGTCTTTTCCATGGGCGTGCTCTACCACCGCCCCGCGCCGCTGGAGCACATTCAGCAGCTAAAGGCCGCTTTGGCGCCTGGCGGCGAGTTGGTGCTGGAGACCCTGGTGGTGGAAGGCGATGAGCAGACGGTGTTTATGCCCGGCGAACGCTACGCCGCCATGCCCAACGTTTACTTCCTGCCCTCCTCCAAGGCGCTATGCCACTGGCTCGAGCGCTGCGGCTTTACCAATGTGCGCGTGGTGGATGAAGCAGTCACCACCCTTGACGAGCAGCGCTCCACCGACTGGATGACCTACCAGTCGCTGGCCGATTTCCTCGATCCAGACGACCGTACCCGCACCATCGAAGGCTACCCTGCTCCGCGCCGGGCGGTGATATTGGCGAATAAGCCGGGGTAGGGAACTTGCATAAAGAGTGATTTACCCGATCATAGGCAGCAGGTCTTCACCTACACGGCCTCTTGCCGTTGCCGATACGCCGCCATCTCTATCTTCCCGAGCTGAGGGGTTAACTGGCAGTGCTGGCGGTCCCAGGGATAGTCGATCTGCGCCTTGCGAAGAGCGGCGCCCTCGCCCGCTTTCCAGGCTTCCAGATCCAGGTCGCGCCAAAAGCGCGGGTCGCGCCCGGTTTTCTGATCATGCTCGGCGGTGGTGGGGTCGAGGTGGCGGAAAGGCTCCAGGCGGGGCACATCGGGTAGCGGTTGGCTGACGTCCATATAGCGCTGCAGCATATCCCATGTAGCCCGGACTTCGTGCTGATGATCGACAATGGCGCTAAGCGACGTCTGGTTGAACTGCTTGCCGGTATAGCGGTGGACAAACATCAATCGGTAGAACACACCGCCCCGCTGCACCACCCGCTCCACATAGCCATCGAACTCGACAAAAGGCGCAACGAGCGGTGGCTTTTTCTTGCCCTGGGCAAAGCTCACCATGCCAGTCTGGCGATTAAGCTCGCTCTGGTGGTTTTGCATGTAGCGATTGCCGCGGTTGGCAAGCCAGCTCCGAAAAGGGCCTATAGTATTGACTAGATTATTAATTAACCAATTAGTTAGCTTTGGGCCAACTGTACCAATTAAATAAAAGCCAAGCACGGCTGAACACAACATGGTGATTATTGCTAAAAAGAAATTCACTGCCTCAAGGTACATCGCTACTTGTACAGATAAGTAAAAAACAGCACCAAACATCAATAAAGCACAAGAATAAGGAATTAGCATTATACCCAGAGAGATCCCTGCGCTTTTAACCATAAATTTTATATGGCAATGATCCCACCACCAATCATCCGATTCATAGAACTGCTCGTCTTTCTGCTCCATGTGCTGAACCAACTCGGCATCCGCGCAAACCTGCTGATGGGGGTCGATATAGGCATAATCACCGAAAGGTAGCAGGTCTTCACCTAGACGGCTTCTTTCCTTAGGCGCTTTGGGCAACGGAGGAATAGCCCCGCCACAGTATGTGTTGGGGCCATAATGAGAGGAAGTCGTCTCAGTCATACCCGAAATTCCTTGATATACCAATAACGTGGATCCTGGGGCTGTCCCGTCAAGGTGTGAATTAAGTTGGTGAAGGGGTTGTTAACCGTCCGATTTGACCGAGCAGGCAGTTCACTGTGCTGACTTTCCTCATAGGGTTCGTACTCTGTCAACATCGGGGTCGGCAGCACCATCTCGTCCAGTTCCCAATCGACTTTGGCCTGCATGGCGACCCGAAGGCGGGAAGTAGACGTTACGGCAGTGCCGCCCATCTCGAAGCTTTCTTCTGCCACTTTGCGCTTGACCAGAAAACGTACGGCGCTTTGCTGTGGCAGCAGTTGGCGTTTGCCAATTTCGAAGGGTTCCGGTTCCCTGGTGATTTGCGAGAACTGTGCATAAGTACCAAGTGGGGTAGTGGTGCCGGTATCGGTCTGTTCCAGCTCCTGCACGGCCAGGTTCAGCGTTTCCCCAATCTTGTAGCGGCTGATTAGCGGCGTGCTGATGGTCACGACATAATCACGCTTGCTTGGTGCTTCTCTTTTTGATTCCCAGACGCTATCCAGCAAGGCCTGTCGCTCATTGGGTTCCAATGCACCGTAGCGTGTAACGTTAATCTCGACAGGGCTAAGCTGTGTCAATAGCTGTGGGTAGTAGGCTTGGTCATCCATTGACGCCATATCACTACTCGCGTGTGTACCCAGTGGCCCTTGCCTTAGCAATTGTTCAAAAGGGGTGTCCTGATTCATGGCGGCGTAGCTGGTGCCGCCAATGGCTAATCCCAACCCCAGTAGCGCCCAGCCCCAGCCAGGAATCATTACCAACCCCGCCATCAAGGGAGCGGCAAGAAACAGCGAGCCTCCGGCAACCGCTATACCATGGCCTATAGCGGCATCATAGTCGCCACCTTGCAGGCTATTGCGCAACTCCCAAGAGCTAATGCCCACGGCGGAGGCGCCCGCAAAAAAGTTGAACAAGCCAATAGTGCGGACAAGCATGCTTGCCCCCACCTGGGAAAGCCTGGAGCCTATTAAAGGCCAGTTCTTCATATCGAACCAGGCCCTTTGTACAAATATGCCAGTTGTAGAGTATGAAGTTGGGTAAAGTGTTGTGTGTAATTTCATCGAAGCAGCGCTTAAGTCAACAAGGCTACTCATAACTTTTGACCACTGAAGTGCTGTGCTTTCGCCAGCATTGCTTATTTCTTTTAGCTTTGCTATTTCCATTCCGATGTTATAAATCGCAAACCCCACCAACACCCTCGACACCGCCGGGCCATCGATCACTAACTTGGCCTGCCCGGCAATTTTCGTTAGGCGTAGTTGGTTGAGTTTAGCCGCCTCGGGGTGCCCGACTGGCAATACGTATACCAGGGTATGCCCTGCCACCTGGCGAATGGCATCGTCGACTTCCGCCGACATGCGTTGCGGGCTGGTCGAGGCACTCACATTGCCTCTTGGATCCACCTGTTCGGCGTAAAGGTAATCCCGCTGAGTCTGCAGGGCGCCACTGGTGCGATCACGGCCGCTCAATCCCCATTCGATGCCATCGCCATGTACGCCGATGATGGTATAGCGGTTCAAGTCGACGTCACCACGCGGCATGACGTGTAGTTCGCCCCGCAGGTTGCCATCGATCAGATTGGCGTGGTTCCCAACGGCAGTGAAGGTGCGCCTTAGCTGAACGACCTCCACATCGTCGCTGACCTTTTCGGCTGCCCGCAACACCGCCTGGCTCCATTGCCCTACGATGGTGCTGATCAGCCCACTGACCTTACCGGCATTGGCCAAGCTGATAACGTCGCCTTGCTGGGCAAGCTCTTGTGCCGAGAGGTTCTGCGCGATGACGCCCAGAGATTCCATGCCTAAGCCTGTGGCAGCCGCTTCATCAATATCGCTATCGTCTTCGGCCAGTTGGCTGAGAAACGCTGGCCGGAAGTTGCCGCTGCCACCATTCTCGCTTTCTTCGCTGTCTGAGTCAGCACACCACAGCGCTTGTAAATCATGACGGCTCAGCAGCCGACTGAGCAGCGTCTTGACGTTGGCCCCTATAGCGGCTGCGCCTTGTTCGCGCAAGATGCCGGGCAATTGCTGCAACACACCTAGCAAGTCACCACATAGCGCATAGAACTCACATATGCCTAATTGATGATGGCTGCTGTAATCGCGCAATACCGCCACTAAGGTGCCGTCACTGATCAGTGGTTCCAATAATTCGATGTGATGTTGCACTCGCGCCACGGCATGATCACGCTCAGCCTGATTCAGTGTTCGATTCAATTTTTCCTGATCAATGGTGTCGCGGTATTCAGCCAGAGGCGTCTGTTCACCGTTTTCTGAAACATCGTAGAGCGCCTGGCGCACTAATTTAGCGGAATGTGCCAGTGGTTTGTCGCTGAGCAAGCTATCGAGGCCATCCAGGTAGTGCTGGGCGAGGTGGATCTGTGACAGGGCATGGCGCAGCGTAAATAGAGGATCCGGCAGTGCTACGGCGACGATGCCAGCGTTTTCCCGGATGCTCGCCAGGAGGTCGTCGCCTGCCTCGCATTCCAGGGCAAGCGTCGCCGCCCGGTCGGTTTCACCGGCCTGCTCCCACAGGGCCTTGAGCTTGGTGCACAATTCCTCGCCCGCCGGTGCGGTAAAATCGGCCGAGAAGGTTTCGGGGGCTTCCAGCATCAGTTCGATGCCCAGATCGCGCTCGCGCAGCGCTGGCTGGTCGGCCACGCGACCGGCGGGAAAACCGGTCTGCATGGAGAGCTTCTTCTCGATATCGAAAATCACGGCATGGGCATGCCCGACGGCGGTGGTGCGAACTTCAAGTTGGCCGGGGTTTGCTTCCAGCCACGTAATATAAGGCCAACTCCAGGCAATCTCGCTGTAGGCTAGGCGCACACGATGCAGGGTAGCCTGTCTCTGCAGCATGGCTGGCAACAGTATGTCATCGAGCCATTCGCCTTCGCTGGCGCGCTCGTTGGGGGTATCGCCCCCCTCAGCCTGTTCGCGATAGTGCGTAAGGTCCACATCGCTGAGTTTGCCGTCGGGGCCGACCTCGAGTTCGCGCCACAAGCGATTGTCGAAGAAGACGTATAAGTATCCCGGGCGCAGCATAGCGGCGGCGATGCCGGTATAAGTCGTGACACCATTCTGTTGCACAGGACGGTCGCGGCCCACTTCCGCCAGGGGACGAACGGCCAGCAGGGTGTTGTCCTGCAAGCTGCCATCAGTACGCTCGAAGACGGTCCGGGCATGCTCCATCAGCGGTATTTCGATGTCGCCGCCGCTTGCACGCTTGGGAATGACCAGCGCTAGAGTGCCGTCTTCCTCGTCTTCGTACTCTACCCGCCGTCGAACGCCCAGGTCGGTGTCTTCGTCTTGCAGTTCCTTGAGATCGCCTTCGCTCATCCGTTTTGCTCCCCTTTTGTCGGGCGACGCTTCTTGCGCAGGCGCGCCTGCTGACCATCCTGGCTGCCGCTGGTCACGTCGACGAGGAATTCTCGCTTGCCTACTCCTTCTGCCTCGACCCGCTTGGCCTGCTGGCTGGGTTCATGGCCTGAGAAGTCGGTGCGAGCGTGCCCCTCTCCCTCTGCATGCTGGGGTAGCTCTGGAGGGCTGGCTTCTTGCCCACTGCCTGAGCCCGGGCTACCCCCAGAGTTGATTTTGACCTGGGCGCCGACAATGGTAATACCGCTGGGGTCGAGTTTAACGAAGCTGCCCCCGGCCTCGAGGGTGATCTCTGCACCGGCATCAATGACTGTTTTGCCGCCTGATTTGTGATGCACTTCCCGCCCCGCTTCCAGCAGGTGTGCTCTGCCAACCTTTTCATGGCGAGTGCCATTGATCATCAGGTGGTCGTCGCCGTCGACCTTCGTATGGCGGTTGTTATGCACCGTGTGGTGGTCGTCATTGTCGACCTCGCTGATGCGATCGTTGTGGACCTTGAGGTGGCTGTCGCGGCGGATCTCTTCGGTGCGGTCGTTGAGCGTCAGCAGCTCCAGGTCTTTCTGGGCATGGAGCCAGATTTGCTCTTCGCCCGCTTCGTCTTCAAAGCGCAGCTCGTTGAAGCCCTCGGCCTTGTGGCTTTGGGTGCGGATGACGGTGCGCGTCTTGTGCTCCGGCAGCGGGTAAGGCGCGGTATTGACGGCGTGGTAGGTACGCCCGGTGACCAGCGGCTGATCCGGGTCGCCTTCCAGGAAGGAGACAATCACCTCGTGACCGATGCGCGGAATGGCAATACTGCCGTAGCCGCCGCCTGCCCAGCCCTGGGCGACCCGCACCCAGCAGCTTGCCGTCTCATCAGGTTCGGCGTAGCGGTCCCAGGGAAACTGGATCTTGACCCGGCCGTGTTCGTCGCAGTGGATCTCTTCGCCGTCGGGGCCGACCACAAAGGCGACCTGGGGGCCGTCGACGCGGGGTTTGGGGTTGGGGGTCGCCCGCCAGGGCGCATCGCCGGGGATCAGCGTGACCTGGTTGTGGTAGCGGGTCATCCCGGCAGCGTCACCTTGCGTGATGCCATCTTCTTCCAGCGCCTGGGGTTGCTCACCGTGATGGGTGACACTAATCGCCTGCCAGTCGCGGTTGAGAGTGTCAGTGTCGTGGTCGGTCAGGGTGAAGCGCAGGCCGGGAGCCAGTTCGGGCAGGTCGCTTTCGGCGCTGGCGGTGATCGCTTCCCGGCGCAGCTGCTCCAGGCGTATGCGGGTGAACGGCTCGCCGGAGGCATCCTGCTTATAGCGGCCGGGGTAGTCGTAGTGTTCGTAGTCCACTTGCTGGCCGTGCTGCTCGACGTCCCGGCCCAGGTGGTCGTGCAGCTGCGCATAGGCCGGGTTCTTGAAGCTGTAATCCTTGAGCGTGGCGGACGAACTCGCCACCCGGGCGGTATGGCTGAGTTTGCGCACATGGTGCAGGGGTGCGGTGCCGCCAGCGCGGCTGTGGTAGCTGCGCTCGCCTAGGCTAGTGAGCACCTGCGGGTCATCGGCAAACACCAGCCGGTGGGCGCCGCCGTCACTATCCTCGCCTTTTTCATCAAACAGATGGAATAGAACAGCCCTTCTTCGGCGGCCAGGCGCTCGATAAAGGCGAGGTCGGTCTCGCGGTACTGTACGCAGTACTCGCGCTCGGGGAGCTCGCGAGTGACCGCAAAGGCCACGTCGCGGATGCCGCGCTCGTCGCACAGGGTATTGATGATGGTGAGTGGGTCGACTTTCTGGAAGATGCGCGAGTTCTGGCGCAGCGATAGCCGCCATAGCGCTGGGCGCAGTACCAGGGAATAGAAGGTGCGCCGATGACCGCGGTCGCCGCGGCCAAATTCAGCGACAATCCCGTGCACCCGGCGCAGCGGTTTGCCGTCCTGCCAGATCGTTAATGAAGCCTCGCGATCCAGGAGGTCGGCGGCATCCAGGCTGCCATCACGGCTGGCCAGGTTGAGCGCCAGCTCGAAAGGTTGGGAGAGCGCTTCGCGGTGGGTGAAGTCGATCACCGCGATATCATCCACCCCGGGTAGCGTCAGGGTGAAATGCAGGCCTGCTTGGTTCGCCCCCATCCTTTCAGACATCGTGCCGCTCCCTGGACCATTAATCGCTAATGAGAAACGGTCAGGGTAGCGGCACTAGCTGGCAGAACAACCCAGCCCAGGCACGAAACGTCAATGTCTTACAAAATTTTAAGAAATATCTTACAAAATGGCGATTAAGCAGGTGCGAACACAACATCCTGAGAGAGCTTGACTAAGTTCGCCGAGGGGCGGCAAGCCTATTTGGCCTCAGCGCCTTAAAATCACCAGCCAGCGGCCCAGGTTCATCACGCTGGCAAGCGACGCCGCTACATAGGTGAAGGCGCAGGCCGTCAGCACATGCCGGGCGCCGTGCATATCGTTGGGGGGCACATATTCCTTCAGTAGCGGCAGGGCCCGGTTGAAGCTGGCATCAAACTCGACGGGCAAGGTGACCAGATGCACCAGTGCCGCGGTGCCGAAGCTGATCACGGCCATGACGATGATCACCGCCAGCCCGCCCGGCAACCGAGTGAGTAGAAACAGAAACGGCGCCGCCATCATCAATATCGCGCCCAGTTTTTCAGCTTTTTGCGCCACTTTCACCAGACGACTGCGCGCCAATAGCGGCGCGTAACCTTGGTGATGCTGAATGGCGTGCCCAACTTCATGGGCGGCCACCGTGACGGCGGTCAGTGAACGTCCATCGTAATTATCCGGAGAAAGACGGACGCAGCGTGTTTCAGGGTCATAATGGTCACCGAATTCAGTGCGCTCGACACTCGCTCCCTCTATGCCCAGTCGGCGCAGCAAATGATCGGCAAGCTCGGCGCCAGTACCGGGATAGTCGTCACGTCCCCGAGTGTGGCGCTTGAGTACCCATTTGGCCCACAGGTTAGGCAGCACAAAAATCGCCAGGGCGAAGATAATCAGCACAACGAACATCATGGTTCCCAGCCCCCCAAAACGAATTGACATGACCTATTAAACATCTTTTCTACAGGACGTGACGACCGGGAAGGATGAAAGTGCCTATTTTATTCGCTGGCAGCCTCCTGATAGCTTGCGGCCACGTCACGCTTGACCGCCTGAAGTCCTCGCGCCGATATATAATCTTCCGCATGAGCATGCTCGGCGATCAGCACGCTATCGGCGGCCAGTACCAGCTGGCAGTCGGTGTCGGCCAGTTCGTTGCGTAAATGCTGGATAGCTTCTTCTCGAGCGGGGTCTTGATCAACACGGCGAATATAAATGGCCTTTATACGCCCAGGGTAATCGCGGACAACCTCACTATACACCTCAGGGTCATGCTGACCGCTGTCGCCTATCAAAATACAAGGCATGTCATCGAATAGCGCCAGCATATGATCGATCAGATCCCGCTTGTGTGCCTCCCCTCGCCTCGGCCAGGGATGGCGCCACGAAATACCCCATTCCCGCAAAAAAAGAATAGGGCCTACCGGAATGCGGTTGAGTTGAAAAAATGCTTCCAGCATTTCATAGATAGCCCAGGGCCCGCGGGAAACATACAGAATAGGCCGTTCGGCTTTATCGCTGGCACCGCGATGCAGCGCCTGATAGAGGGAAGCAACTCCAGGAAATGCAGTACGGCGGTGCGGCTTGCGCACAAACAGGCGGTACAGCATCTTGAGCTTTTCAGCCACGCCCGTGAACATCACGGTGTCATCAATATCACTGATCACCACCAGGTCTGCCTCGGGCGGCGGTACGTAAATTTCTACCTGGGTGTTAACGGGCCGCTGGCCTTCAGCCTGAACCTTTATGTCTGCAACGTGCCAGGAAACATCGATAGGCAGAGGATGACTGATCGGCAGGTGGACATTGAAGTAGCCATCGCGGTCGGTCGTCACACACAGCTGATTTTCACCTAGGGAAAGTTCGATAGCCGCGCCGGAAAATCCGCGACGAAAGACACGCCTGGCGACGTCAGCTGTGTCGCGCAGCATGCCCCGCCTGGGAATGGCGCGGCCCAGGGCGGCCTGACGGAACACCCTGCCCATGACGAAGATTTCTCGTTGAGACCCGTAGCCACGATAGGGGTGAACCATCATGCCGCCGCGGCCAAGATCGCGTTTCATGGGCTTGGCAATCACATGGGTAAGCCGCTTAACGAAGCTTGACCACTGGCGAAACACCTTCATCAAGCGTGCTGGCCTGAATGACGTCCTTCTTGAAGTTCTTCCAGAAGCTTCGCATTAAAGTCATCAAGGTCTTTGGGCGTGCGACTGGTGACCAGACCGCTATCGACCACGACAGGCTCATCTACCCAGTTGGCACCCGCATTACGCAGATCCTGGGCGACGCTCGCCACCGAGGTCATGCGACGCCCTTCTACGACACCCGCATTAATCAGAATCCAGGGGGCATGGCAAATAGCCGCTACCGGCTTACCTGCCTGAAAGAACGCTTTCGCAAAATTCAGCGCATCATCATTGAGGCGTAGCGCATCAGGATTAAACAGACCGCCCGGCAGGACTAAGGCGTGATAGTCAGATTCGTTGACGTCAGCAAGGGCCACATCGGCATCATAGGTGTCTCCCCAATCAGTCTCGGCCCAGGCACGAATACCTTTCCCTTCAGGCGTGACTACATGCACCTCAACGCCATTTTTCTGAAGTGCCGCACGGGGAACGCTTAATTCGGATTCTTCAAAGCCATCGGTCGCCAGAATAGCAACGCGTTTTCCATTTAGTGCTTGACTCATCATGCTCTCCTTTTCGTGATGATTAGACGTTAACAACACCTAACCAGTGTGGCATCTGTTGTATAATCGTCAAGCCAAATACCCAATGCGCGGGGCGCTAGGCGTTGTACAGCACCTCGCCCATCTGACGAATGTCGTAGCCCCCAAGTGCCTTAGCACGCTGAGCAAACCGGGGCTGACGGGTAAACGCCAATAGCGCCTGCATGCTCGGCTCGAAGTAGCTGCGGCGATGCATCATTAAATCGAACTGCTCATCGTAAAGCGGGATAAAACCCAGTTGCTGACGCCGCGCCGCTGCTTCAACGCCGAGCCCGACATCCGCCTCCCCTTGCAGAACGCTCAGCGCCAAATCGTCTTCGTTCAGACTCGGGTGAGCCGCCCAATCAACCGACGTTGTCATGATGCCCGCTTTGCCGAGCAGGTAAGTTAACAACCGAGCGGCACCGGCACCGGGTTGGCGGTGAGCAACGCGTATCTTGGGGCGCGTCAGGTCGGCCACACTGTTAATCCCTAATGGATTCCCAGCGGGAATCAATAACCCCTGGCGCCGGATTGCCCAGCGCAACACAACCAAATCTTTTACGCCGCCCAACCCCAATAAATGCGGCTGGTTGTATTGACCGCTGTCAGGATCGAGCAAGTGCACCCCGGCAACCATGGCGCGACCCTCCAGCAGGCGACGAACGCCGTCGCCGCTGCCATGAAACAAGCTGGCCAAGTCGGAGCGACTTTCGCGGATGGCCCATTCCAGTAACGGATCCTGGCTACCGGCTACCACTGCAGGCGGCGGTTGGCGTTGGGCCTGATCCCCTTCCAGATGGTTGAGCACCCATAAATCAATCTGTTGGCGAGGAAAGAGCAATTTCCCCGTCACACGGCTACAAGGTATCTGACCCTGGCGCACCAGGTCGTAGACCTTGCGCTCCTTAAGCCGTAAATAGTCGGCCACTTCGCTGGTGGTTAAATAATTGACGCTCAACGGCAGACCCTCAGTGTTTTATGCTGCATATAGCTGCACCAATTTCAGCATAGGGTGCATCTTTGCATATTAACGATCATGCTGCCTACCTACACCACATCATGCTGACTATTGATTATGCCCGCTAGCGATAATGCTTTTTTAACCGCGCTGCAGCTTATTCTGCACATGGATAGCGACCTGTTCGCGATTGTGTCGTTGTCGCTGCAGGTATCGCTCGTGGCCGTTGCGCTCGCCGCGCTTGTGGGCTTACCGCTGGGTGCCGCTCTGGCGCTTTGGCGCTTTCCCGGTCGCAACGGTGTGATTATCGTGTTGAACGCCTTGATGGGCCTCCCCCCCGTTGTCGCCGGGCTGTGTGTTTATCTGCTGCTCTCGCGCGCCGGACCACTGGGCGAATGGGGGCTACTGTTCAGCCCCACCGCCATGGTGGTGGCCCAATGGGTGTTAGTGCTACCGATTATTGCCTCGTTGACGCGCCAACAAATCGAGGCATTACACGGCGAATACGCCGAACAGCTCCAGTCACTGGGCTTATCCACCGCGAGAATGATGCCCACCCTGCTCTGGGACGCCCGCGTTGGGCTGGTCACCGTCATGCTGGCGGGGTTTGGGCGTGCCAGCGCTGAAGTCGGTGCGGTAATGATTGTGGGCGGCAATATCGAGGGTGTGACGCGGGTCATGACCACCAGCATCGTGCTGGAAACCAGCAAGGGCAATCTGCCTCTGGCACTCGGGCTGGGTATTATTCTACTGGCATTGGTGACACTGATTAATGCGATGGCCCACCTGATGGGCGAAACGGCCAAGAGGCGCTTGGGATGAATGCACCAACGTCCATACTCGCGCCTATCGCCGACCTGCAGCTCGATAGCGTCAGCTTTGAACACCGCGGCCAATCGCTTTTGGCCCCCACCTCGCTGACACTGTCGGGGTGTCGTCGTACGGTCATCATGGGCCCAAACGGCGCGGGCAAGAGCCTGCTGATGCGCTTGGCTCACGGACTACTTACCCCAACGACTGGACGTATCTACTGGCAAGGCCCTACCCCGGTACAGGCGATGGTGTTCCAACGGCCGGTGCTGCTTCGCCGCTCAGCGATTGATAACCTCACCTACGTACTGGGTATCCATAAAGTGCCCCGTGCCCAGCGTAAAGCGCGTGCCTATCAAGCGCTCGACACCTTCGGTTTAACCTCCCTCGCCCATCGTCCGGCCCGAGTACTCTCGGGTGGCGAGCAGCAGCGGCTTGCCCTGGCCCGCGCCTGGCTGCTCAACCCCGATGTGCTGTTTCTGGATGAAGCCACCTCGGCCCTGGACCCGGCAGCAATCAAAGCCGTGGAAGATGCCGTTATGGCGTTTCACGCAAGCGGCACCCGCATTGTGATGACGACTCATGACTTGCATCAGGCCAAACGCCTGGCCGATGACGTGGTGTTTTTACATAACGGTCAATTGAGGGAACACACCTCCAACGAGACATTTTTCTCCGCGCCTCGCTCGTCAGAGGGTCGCGCATTTATCCAGGGTGAGCTGGTTTGGTAACCCTGAGCATCTCGCAAAAAGAAGGAATCGTGACATGAAAAAGACAGCGATCATCACCAGCGCAAGCCTGCTAAGCCTGGCCTGGGGAGGTCTGGCGCTGGCCGATGACGACTACATCACACTGGCCTCCACCACCTCGACGGAAAATTCGGGGCTATTTGATGCCATCATTCCCCAGTTTACCGACAAGACCGATATTGATGTCCGGGTGGTGGCCGTAGGCACCGGCCAGGCGTTTGAAACCGCCCGGCGCGGCGACGCCGACAGCCTGCTGGTTCACGACACGGCAGGCGAGGAGCAGTTTGTCGCAGAGGGTTATGCCACCGAGCGCCTGAATGTCATGTACAACGACTTCGTGATCGTCGGCCCAAGCGATGATCCCGCCGACATTCAAAGCAGCGAGACCGTCGAAGAAGCCATGCAGCGCATTGCCGAAAGCGAGTCGGCCTTTGCCTCGCGGGGTGATGACAGCGGCACCAACCGTGCCGAGCTGCGTTTATGGGAAGACGCCGACGTTAACCCGCAAGGCGAGTGGTACCGAGAGCTGGGCAGTGGGATGGGGCCGACACTCAATACGGCAGCGGGCATGAACGCCTACACCCTCACTGACCGCGCCACCTGGGTGTCTTTTGAAAACCCGCAGGACTTGACCTTACTGTTTGAAGGCGATGAGGCGCTTTTTAATCAGTATGGCAGCTTGCTGATCTCGGAAGAGCGCCACCCTCACTTGAAGCATGACCTTGCCGCCCAGTGGCATGAATGGCTGGTCTCAGAAGAGGGCCAAGCCGCCATCGCTGATTACGAGGTCGATGGCCAACAGCTGTTTTTCCCCAACGCGGAATAACCTACCGACAAGTCATCGATAAAAAAGCCCCTCAGGCATGCTGCCAGAGGGGCTTCTATATAACCACATTGCTTATCTTACCCAGTTGATGCCAGGTAAAAACCTACAGCAGCTGGCGAATATCCTTGGCTTCCCAATGCGGAAAATGCTTACGCACCAGGGCGTTGAGATCGCGCTCAAACGCCGCCCAATCGGTTTTCTCTGGACCACTGCCTGACGCCTTGGCGACGCCACGGATCATCCCCGCACCGACGGTCACGTTGGTCAGCCGATCGACAATGATAAAGCTGCCGGTACCAGGGCTGCTGCGATAACTGTCAACAGGGATCGCCGCCGTCAATTCGACTTCGCAGCGGGCGATGGCATTCAAGCTCAGCGAATCCGCGGCGTGCTTTTCAAGGGTGTTCACGTCGATCTGGTAGTCAACCGCGCTGACTTGCCCTGACAGGTCCCGCGTGGCGAGCTTGAAGTCATACAGTTTGCCCGGCGCCAGCGCATCTTCATGCATCCAGACAATATCCGCTTCAAAAGCATTTGACAGCGGCAACTCTTCCTCGGCGCTGACGAGCCAGTCGCCCCGGGAAATATCGATTTCATCGTCCAGCGTAACGGTAATGGCCTGCCCCGGATACGCCGCCGTCAAGTCCCCCTCAAAGGTCACGATCCGCTCGACGCGCGAGGTTTTCCCCGAAGGCAGCACCTTCACGGCTTGGCCAGGGCGCAACACGCCCGCTGCCAAGGTGCCGCAATAGCCGCGAAAATCAAGGTTGGGCCGGTTAACATACTGCACCGGCAAACGCAGATCGGTAAGGTTCTGGTCATAAGTGACCTCGACGCTTTCCAGCAGCTCAATCAGCGTTTTGCCTTCGTAGCCCGCGGTGTAATACCAGGGTGTCTGCTCGCTGGGATTGACGACGTTGTCGCCGTTGAGCGCCGACATCGGCACAAAGCGAATATCGGGGGCGTTCAGATTGGTGGCGAAAGCACGATATTCTTCTACGATTTCGTTAAAGCGCTGCTCGGAGAAATCGACCAGATCCATCTTGTTGACTGCAATGACCAGATGCTGGATACCCAGCAAATCGGCAATGAAGCTGTGGCGGCGGGTTTGCGTCTGCACGCCGTAGCGCGCGTCAATCAGGATCACCGCCAGGCTCGCGGTAGAGGCGCCGGTGGCCATGTTGCGGGTGTACTGCTCGTGTCCCGGGGTATCGGCGATAATGAACTTGCGCTTATCGGTGGAGAAAAACCGATACGCCACATCGATGGTAATGCCCTGCTCGCGCTCCGACTGCAGGCCATCGACCAGCAGCGCCAGATCAACGGTATCACCGGTGGTACCGCTGGTTTTGGACGCCTGGGTGATCGCCGCCAGTTGATCCTCAAAAATCATTTTGGAATCGTGCAGCATTCGGCCAATCAGCGTGGACTTGCCGTCGTCGACACTGCCGCAGGTGATGAAGCGCAGCAGGTCCTTGTTTTCGTGTTCGTGCAGATATTGCTCGATGTTGTCGGCAATCAAATTGGATTGGTGTGACATTAAAAGTACCCCTCACGCTTTTTCTTTTCCATCGAGCCGGCCTGGTCGTGGTCGATGGCGCGGCCGCTGCGTTCGCTGGTTTTGGTCAGCAGCATTTCCTGGATGACCTCGGGCAAGGTGGCGGCTTTGGATTCCACCGCGCCGGTGAGCGGGTAGCAGCCCAGGGTTCTGAAACGCACCCACTTTTCTTCCGGCACTTCGCCCGGCTCCAGCGGCATGCGGTCGTCGTCGACCATGATCTGCATGCCGTCACGCTCGACCACCGGGCGTGGGGCTGACAGGTACAACGGCACAATGGGGATCGATTCCAGATAGATGTACTGCCAGATATCCAGTTCGGTCCAGTTGGAAAGCGGGAACACGCGGATCGATTCGCCCTTGTTGACCTTGGCGTTGTAGATATTCCACAGCTCAGGGCGCTGTTTTTTCGGGTCCCAGCGGTGGTATTTATCGCGGAAGGAGTAGACACGTTCCTTGGCACGGGACGCTTCTTCATCACGCCGGGCACCGCCAAAGGCGGCGTCAAACCCATGCTTGTCCAGCGCCTGCTTGAGCGCCTGGGTTTTCATGATGTCGGTGTACTTGGCACTGCCGTGGTCAAACGGGTTGATGTTCGCCGCACGACCTTCTTCGTTGGTGTGGACGATAAGCTCCATGCCCGCCTCTGCCGCCATGCGGTTGCGGAACTCGATCATCTCGCGGAATTTCCAGGTGGTGTCTATATGCATCAGCGGGAACGGGGGCGTGCCGGGGTAAAACGCCTTGCGCGCGAGGTGCAGCATCACTGAGGAATCTTTGCCGATGGAGTACATCATCACCGGATTGGAAAACTCGGCGGCGACTTCGCGAATGATATGGATCGATTCCGCTTCGAGCTGCTTCAAGTGCGTCATGCGCGCAGCACTAGGCGCACCGGGCATTTCAGGCCGCGACGCGGCTGAAAGATTGGAAAACTGGGACATGGCCGACTACCTCACAAAAACAAACCTGTGCACTGCGCAAAAGCTGAGCGCTAAGATGTGGGTAGGGTAACGTCTTGTCGATAATAACCCAAAAGAATTAATAACTATCTTTTTATTCTTTTACTGCCTATAAGATCAAAAAGCCGTTTTGACGGCTAAACCGTGACACGCTCGACCCGGGTTTCCCACTGCTGGTCGTGGAAATCAACGATGCGATAACCGGGGCGTGATGCCTCATCAATCATAAAGTGTTCTGCCCCAGGCATGAATTGATCGGCAATCGCCGGGCAGCCATAAACGGCAACATCATGTGTACCGGCTACATGGCGCTGGGTATATGTCTGATGGGCGTGACCAAACAGGATGACCTTGACCTGGGGAAACGCGCTGATGACCTCCCAGAACGCATCGCGGTCCTGCAAACCAATGGCATCCATCCAGGTCGCTCCCACCTCAACGGGAGGATGATGCATCGCGATCAAGGTCGGTCGGCGATCTCCTTCAAGCTTTGACGATAGCGTCGCCAAGGCGTCACGGCCCAGTTCACCATAGGGCTCCCCCTCAACCGGGGTGTGCAGCAGCAGTAGGCGCCAGGGCGGCAACGACACCTCATCGACCAGCGGATGTTCTGCTTGCATCAGCGCGGGCTGGTCGTGATTACCCGCCATCCAGGCCCACGGACAGGGCAACTGCGACATCGCCTCACTGGCCAGTGCATAAGAGGTCGCTGTTTCGTCCTGACTGACATCACCGGTCAACACCACGAAGTCGGGTCGCTCAGCGATGACCGCCTGCAGCACCCGCTTTAGGTGATGCCAGGGCACTCCCGCGCGGGAACGCGCTTGTTTATCCGCGTACAGGTGGGCATCGGTGATTTGCACCAGGCGCATCAGGGAAGCTCCGGTACATCAACGGTGTGTCCATGTGCCAGGGCATGAGCCAGCCATTCGCCGAGAAAGCGATTCAACTGAAGCTTTTCATCCGGCTGGTGCATCCGCGCATTAGGGTAGCGGTAACGCCCTCTAAAGTGGCGCTCGCGCTGAAAATCGGTGACTTCTGCCATGCGGACGTCGTGGTAAAGATGCACACGCATGCGAGGCCCTTCCCACAAGGTATCCATCGGACTGCTTTGCGACACTTCCAACATGGTGGTGTAAGGGGCGTTTTGCAAAATCTTGAGTTGTAAAACACCGAAATCCTGGTCATCGCCGCGCAAGGCAATGTTGCGTTGCTGGTCGCCTTCCAGGTCACCCACCAGGCGAACCAGTCGCAAATAGTTGGCGCTGCACTCGGCTTGGAGCGTCTTCAAATCGGTGACATAAGCCATTTTCGCCATGCTCACTCCTCGTCGGTTTCGCCCTGCGGGGGTATTGGGCGGGAAGCGGCGCGTAAAGACGCCCGCTGGCCTGCCAGCCAATGCAGTGCAATCAAGCACATGGCGTTGTCGAGTCTTCCCTGGCCCAAGAGTTCCCATGCAGTGGGAAAAGACACCACATGGACGCGAATATCTTCATGTTCTTCAGCCAGGCCATGAACCCCGCCCACCCCCTGCGTATTGATCAAGCCGCAGAACAGTGTCACGCGTTCGTTACAGGCGCCTGGACTGGGGTAATAGGAGTGCAGTTCAGTCAATTGGCCCACATGACACCCGGCCTCTTCCAGAGATTCACGACGGGCAACATCTTCCAGTGACTCGTCCTGCTCGACGAGGCCGGCCACGAGCTCAAGCTTCCATGGCGTGTGCGGATCGTCAACGGCACCGGCACGGAACTGTTCAACCAACACCAGGTTATCGCGCGCGGGGTCGTAAAGCAGCACCCCCACGGCATCAAAGCGTTGATGGACCTCGCGACGCATGACGTCGCTCCACCCGCCTTCAAACAGGCGATGACGAAGCTCTAACGCCTCCAGGCGGAAAAAGCCCTGGTGCAGGGTTTCACGTTTATGCAGTTCAACATCTTCGCGGCCTAGCGGCGTGTTGAGCAGAGACGTGCTGGCGCTGGATGCCATAAGGCGCTCCCGGTGATAACAATTGTCCTATTATCAATGCTTGCCACCGGGAATGCCAATTTGTGGAAGGAGTTATAGTTCACCAAGCAACGCTTCGGCGTCACGGCGCAACGCTTCATCGGACTGTTGGCGACCCTCGCGGGCGGTGCCGTTCAAGGCGCGCTGGGCATGCTCCCGAGCCGCTTGGGTATTGCCTTCTTCCTGGAGGAAGGTCGCGTAGTAATAGTTGACATCGATGCCGTCAGGACGAATCTGCAAGGCCCGCTGAAACATCTTGTCTGCCGTATCACTATCGCCAAAACCAATCAGCCCACCGGGTACGCGGTCGTATAGCGCCCCCAACGTCACATAGGCAGAGCCATTATTGCCTTGCGGATCGATCTCGACAGCACGTTCGAGGGTATTCCGGGCGTCTTTGGCAACGCCCAACGCACCAAGACCACCTCGTTCACGGGCATAAGCGGCCAATACCACCCCTTTCCAGACCAACACGTCGGCTTCGTCGCTATGCTGCTCAGCAAGCTGTGTCACTTCGTCGGCCAGGCCACTGAGCGCTTCTTCCCGCTCACTTTCAGGCATCTCCGTTACCGTATGCTCCCAGCGGTTCTTAAGCGAGAACAGCTCGCTTTCATAAGCCACCGCGTTAAACGACGCGAGCGCCAGCGAACTGCTGAGCGCGGTCATTGCGAAATAGCGCATCAGGTTTGAATGAACCATTATCAACTCCTTAGCTTGTTGTTGTCGGATAACTGCCAGTCGGCAAAATAAGCCACCCGGACAATGTAACGAACGTTTGAATTAATCGCCAGTCGCAAATCATTCGACGCGACGTTTGGCCGTCCTGAGGCAAATCGCGTTAAAGTGGGGATCGCCTAACCAGAAGGGAGTTGGCAATGAAAGGCCGCAACATGACACGTTGGCGCAATCCGGCAAAAGACCCGCGCCAGGAACCTAAAAGCAACCTGATTACCGCTGAGGGTGCAGCACGCCTGAGAGGCATTCTGGACCATCTCTCGCGGGTAAAACGCCCGCAAATTTCGGCGAAAGTGGGCGAAGCGGCCGCCCAGGGTGATCGCAGTGAAAACGCCGATTACACCTACAACAAGAAGGAACTCAATCGCGTCATCGCCCGTATTCGATACCTCACCAAGCGTCTGGATGAGCTCCAGGTGGTCGACCGCCTGCCCGCCAACACGCAAAAAATATTTTTTGGCGCCTTTGTCAGCCTGGAAGACGAAGAAGGTGAAACGCTGTCTCTACGCATTGTTGGACACGATGAAACCGATACGCAAAAACGCTGGATCAGTATCGATGCTCCCATGGCCAAGGCCTTGCTGGGCAAGGAAGTGGGCGAGGATATAACAGTGCTCACGCCCAACGGCGAGACGTTCTACACCGTGACAGCCATTGACTATGCCCCCGAACGGTAATTAATACTGCTGGGCGCGATAGACCCTGAAACGGCGATTATCCGCCAGGGTCTGGAACTGCCCAAATGCGTTCTGGAGCCGGTCCGGATAGGGCAAGAACGCATTGGCAACCAGCAATAATTGGCCCGCTGACGTCAAGTGGGTCGGCGCCTGACTGATCAGGCGCTGGCTTGGCCCATAGCTGACATCACGCTCCTGGTGAAAAGGCGGATTGCTGACGATAAGATCAAAGTGTTCGCCCTGCAAAGCACTGAATACATCACTTTGCAATACGCGGCCTTCGAGCCCGTTGACCCTCAGCGTTCGCTGGGTCGACTCAACCGCAAACGCACTGACATCCACCGCGGTGACCTGATGCCCGCGACGGGCTAGCCACGCGCTGATAATCCCGTCACCGCAGCCCATATCCAGCACGTGCAGAGGGTTGCTGAGTGGTGTGCTGGGAAGTTCGCTCTCCAGGACGTTCAGGAGTAGCCGGGTGCCTTCGTCGACCTTGCCATGCCCGAATACGCCCGGGTGGCTGATCAGTGCCAGACCCAGCGCGTCGAAACGCGTCCACACATCGTCCTTGGAAGCGAGCTTTACCGTGCGGGTGGCAAATAGCGAGCAGCGTCGGGCGTTATCCAGCTTGTCGCACTCCATGCCCCGCTCAGCGAGCAACTTGGGGACGCGCTTGATGCCTCCATTATGCTCACCGACAACCTCTACCGGCGTGTCACCTGGCAATACCTCACATAGCCACTCCAGCCACCAGATACCCAACTGATGGGCTTTGGGCCAGAACAGCACCACCTCGCCTGCCAGGTACTCAACATGCTCATCCACAAACGGGCTAAACGCTGATTTACCCCGAGCGCGCCAAGCGTCAAGCACAGCCAAGTCAGCGCTGACAACACCCGTTGATTGCTCAACCAACCAGGGATCCAACGGCGGACCGACTCCCCAGAGCGGCTCATCGCGCGCTGGCTGTCGTTCAAGCAGTTGGCAGGCAGGCGTTTGGGCACTCATTCGACGGTCTCCGGTTTGCTGAGGGTATAAAGCAAGTAGCGACCCAGGCGCCAGTGGGGGTCCTGTCGGCAGTAGCATTTTTCCAGCGCCAGCAGCGTGTCGCGCTCGCGTGGCGCTAACGCGGGCTGGCGTAAATAGTCCTGAAAGACTCGAATACCGGCTACCGACTCAACAACCAAGCCATTTTCCCCGCTCCACTGCACAACCTGGTCGTGGGTGATGGGCGAAATGGGCGTCAGTCGCTGGCCCCTGCCCTGACCCTCAAGCTGGTCGCTTAAGGCTTTTTGTAAGTTACCTTTCATGGCATTGGAAAAACGCAGCGCATCACGGTTAAACACCATGAGACTCAGTTGACCGCCTGGGGCGAGCAGGCTCGCCAGCGTTTGCATGGCCAAACGCGGCTCGCCGAGCCATTCCAGTACCGCGTGGCAGGCAATGAGTGGCCAGGGACCTGGGGCGTGCTGCCGAATCGTTTGCAGAGGCGCCTGCAGGTACTCAATCGCATCGCTGGGCAGCTCATTGGCATCACGATGCCAGTTTTTTGCATGGTCCAGCATTTCGCCAGAGGGCTCTGCCATCGTGACCTTATGCCCTCGCTCTGCAAACCACGCAGTTTGCTGGCCCAGGCCACCGCCGATATCCAATACTGCCTGCTGCTGTAAATTCAGCATCTGCGGTAATAAATAGTCGAGCATAGCCAGACGCAACTCGCCTCTGGGCGCCTGGTAGAGCGATCGTGAAAACTTGTCGACCAGGCCGTCGAAGTAACGATCGCCCGCTTGGGTCAATTCATAATGTGGATGCATTCAATGGGCCGAGCGTTGTATCAAAGCCATGTAGTTTACCTTTCTGAAGAATATAACGCTTGTCACTCTAGGGGAGATGAGGGACGGGTTAATGTTATCAACTAATGTACGTGTATTGCCTTTCAAATCGAAAAGCCCTACTTTGGGAACGTTACCATTTATATCAATCCCATTTTTATGCCTTCATCCCGAGCTACCCTCATCGAAGTTGCCAAATTGGCAGGCACCTCTAAAACCAGCGTTTCGCGCTATTTTGGCGAAGAGCATGACCGGCTATCGCCTTCCCTCAAAAGGCGCATCGCCCAGGCGGCAGGGACCCTTGGCTACCAGCCGAATCAAATGGCACGCGGCTTAAAAGGGGGGCACTCGAAATTGATCGGAATGTTGGTCGCCGATATCCGCAATCCGTTTTCAGTAGCCATCACCCACGGTGTCGAGCAAGCTTGCCGCCAATACGGCTACTCGCTAGTCGTGTGTAATACCGACAATGACCCGGAGCAGGAGCGCCAGCATCTAGACCTGCTTGGCGCCTATCAAGTGGAAGGCTTGGTGGTGAATGCATCCGGCAGCCCCGAACACCAGCTGCATACCATTATGAGTCAGGGAACCCCTATTGTGCTGCTAGACCGCGACGTCGACCATGTGGAGGCGGAAGTGGTCGGGCTCGATAATCACCTGGCGGTTGATATGGCGCTCGAACACTTGTGCGCCCAGGGCTACCAAGCCGTACTGTATGTCAGCGAAGCGCCCGAACAATCAAGCACGCGTCAACGACGTTTGTCGCGTTTTCACCAAGCTGCCGAACTACGCGGGCTGCATCACGCGACATTACTGCTTACCACCGAAGATGGCACTGCATCGCAGCAAATGCTAAGCGACTTTTTAGCCGACCACCAACAGCACGCTTGTGCCGTTTTGTGTGGTAACGGTAATGCCACCCTAGCAGTGACTGCCCTTTTTCAGCAGTTGGGCTTAACACTTGGCAAGACAGGCTTGATGGGGATTGATGAACTCGATTGGTGCGCCTTAGTGCCTCCCGGCATCACCACCCTTGGCCAGCCCACCGATGCGATCGGCAAAGCGGCAATTGAATGTTTGATGCATCGCATTGCACCCCATATATCGGCAATGCCGACCACGGTGAGTTTTGCCCCTGGCCTGATTGAGCGGGGCTCCACCCAGCGCTAATTTCCAAGGCATCGCTAGAAAAGAGTCGCAAAAATGGTATCGTTCCCATTGAATGCTAAAAAACAGTCGAAAGAGAATATTGACCATGCCACACGCTATCGATAGCCCACCCGAAATTCTCACCTTTGGCGAGGCCATGGCCATGTTTGTAGCCGATACGCCGGGCGATTTATCCGCTATCGAGGGTTTCCACCGCCGTTTGGCCGGTGCCGACAACAATGTCGCCATCGGCCTCTCAAGACTGGGTTTTCAAGTGGGTTGGTTAAGCCGAGTGGGCACCGATAGCTTTGGGAAGTTTATTCAGGCGGCGTTAACCGCGGAAGGAATCGATGGCCGCTATATTCACGCCGATGCACAGCACCCCACCGGACTGCTCTTTAAAGAGCGCGCCCAGGACGGCGCCGACCCGCGAGTCGAATATTTCAGACGTGGCAGTGCTGCCAGTCACCTGACGGTTGACGACGCCCAGCATGTCGACTTCCAAGCACTTAACCACCTTCACGCAACGGGCATTACACCGGCGTTATCTGAAAGCGCCTGCCAGCTTAGCCATCATTTGATGGAACAGGCCCGCGCCCATGGTGCCAGTGTTTCCTTTGACCCTAATTTGCGACCGTCACTTTGGCCCAACGAAAACGTTATGCGATCGACCCTCAACGAACTCGCCGGCCGTGCCGACTGGGTACTACCAGGGCTTTCCGAGGGCCAGCTACTCACAGGGCAAAAGACGCCTTACGACATAGCAGGCTACTATCTGGATCAAGGTGCTTCGGCGGTGGTTATCAAACTGGGGCCGGAAGGCAGCTATTACCGAGGCAGCTTAGATGGGAAAGAGGAGAGCTTTACGGTAAGCGGTTGCCCTGTCGCTGAAGTAGTGGATACCGTAGGTGCAGGCGATGGCTTTGCCGTTGGCGTAATCAGCGCCCTGCTTGATGGCTGCTCAGCACGCCAAGCCGCCCAGCGGGGAAATTTAATTGGTGCTCAGGCCGTTCAAGTCATTGGTGATATGGAAGGCCTGCCTGGTCGCGAGCGTTTACAGGTGCTTGAAGCAGAGCAACCCACCGCCTGACCCGCCTCGCTTTTTTGTAGCCGCTTTTTTACCCTGGAGATAACAATGCAAAAACGGTTAATGGTTCAAGGACGACTCAGCGATGCCCAACTGGGTGAGCTAAGCGATTTATTTAAGGTAGATGTGCTGGCAAAAACCTCCGCGCTTGATGCCCCTGAAAATCGCGCTCTATTAGCAGAGGCGCACGGCATTATCGGTTCCGGCTTGGCAATCACCCCTCAGTTGCTGGACGCAGCCCCCAACTTGGAAGTCATCGCGACCGTTTCTGTTGGCTATGACAACATCCCCGTTGATGAACTGACCAAGCGCGGCATCATGCTGTGCAATACACCGGATGTGCTTACCGAAACCACCGCCGATACGGGGTTTGCACTGGTCATGGCCACCGCGCGTCGAGTAGTGGAACTAGCCGAGTGGGTAAAAGCAGGCGAATGGCAAGCCAGTATTGGCCCCGCTCTGTTTGGTAGCGATGTGCATGGCAAAACCCTGGGCATGGTCGGCTTTGGCCGCATTGGGCAGGCAGTGGCCAGGCGCGGTGCGCTGGGCTTTGGCATGCCGGTGCTCTACTCCAACGCCTCCCCAAAGCCCGCATTAGAACGCGAGCTTGGCGCTAAGCGCTGCGAACTTAACCAACTGCTGGCCGAAGCTGACTTTGTCTGTGTCACAGTACCGCTGACTGCCGAGACCGAACACCTGATCGGCGCCAAAGAATTTGCACAAATGAAACCAACCGGCATTTTCATCAATATTGCCCGCGGCAAAGTCGTCGATGAAGCGGCATTGATACACGCTCTGGAGAGCGGCGCTATACAAGCAGCCGGACTGGATGTCTTCGAGCAGGAGCCGCTCGCCGCCTCGTCAACGCTACCGACGATGGCCAATGTCGTCGCTTTGCCGCATATCGGCTCTGCCACCCATGAAACCCGCGACGCCATGGCTCAACGGGCTGTGAATAATATTCGCTTGGCGCTTCAGGGTGAACGACCCATTAGCCTGGTCAATCAGGAAACCTATCAATGAACTCTGCGATGAGCACAGCCACACCGCTCTGTCTGCTGTTTGACTGCGATGGCACCCTGGTGGATAGCGAGATACTGCTTGCCGAGGTGATGGGCGAGATACTTCCTGAATTCGGCCTACCCTTTTCAGCCCGACAGTATATGGATGAATTTCGCGGGGTGCGTTTCCAGACCATCGTCCAAACACTGGAAAGCCGTTTTCAGACGTTGGCAGAAGACAAATTCACCCAGCTTGAAGCGGACATGCGGGCACGCATGGAAGCCCGCATGCGTGCCGAGCTTGTGGTAATACCCGGCATGCCCGATGCGTTGGAACAGTTAAGCAGCCACCCTATGGCCGTGGTATCCAATGGCCCCGAGCGCAAGATCCGTTGCGCGCTGGAAAGCACCGCGTTAGGCCACCATTTTGAAGGCTGGCTGTTTAGCGCCTACACCCTCAACGTATGGAAGCCAGACCCCGAGCTGTATCGTAAGGCGGCGGCCGCCATGGGCTATACTCCCCGTCAGTGTGTGGTGATTGATGATGCGGCGGTGGGTGTCGAGGCAGGCCTAGCGGCAGGCATGCAGGTGATTCATCTGAACCACTTTCCTGGAGAGGAAACCACTCCCGACGGTGCGATCGGCATTCTGCATGCCAGTGAATTACCCACCGCGATTGCCAACCTATCCACCAACGTGCCTGCTGACGTTTAATACATGGAGTTGACACATATTGGTGAAAATCGGCTCAGGAGGATTCAATGAGGTTATTTTCATTGCAACATCAAGTGGCGATGGTTACCGGCTGCAACAAAGGCTTAGGCCAAGGCATGGCCGTGGCCCTGGCCGAAGCGGGTGCTGATATTGTCGGTGTCAGCCGCCGCCCTGCCGAGGAAACCCGCCAGCAGGTTGAAGCCTTAGGCAAGCGCTTTTACGCTGTTGAAGCAGAGTTAGGCAATGATTCGCCTAACGACATTGTTCATCAAGCGGTCACTCAGGCGGGTAAGCTGGACATCTTGGTCAACAATGCGGGAACGATTCGCCGGGCACCGGCTATCGAGTTCACCGAAGAAGACTGGGACGCGGTGATAGACATCAACTTGAAGGCAGCGTTTTTTCTCTCCCAGCAGGTGGCTAAACACCTGATTGAGCGCGAGGCACCGGGCAAGATCGTCAATATTGCCTCACTGCTGTCGTTCCAAGGCGGTATTCGCGTGCCCTCCTACACCGCCAGCAAAAGCGGCATCCTCGGCCTAACCCGCCTGATGGCCAACGAATGGGCTGCCCATGATATAAACGTCAATGCCATCGCCCCAGGGTACATGGCCACCGATAATACCCAGGCGCTGCGCGACGACCCCAAGCGACACGATGAAATACTCGGTCGCATACCCGCGGGCCGCTGGGGGACGCCCGAGGATCTAGCGGGTGCCGTGATCTTTTTATGCTCCGACGCTGCCCACTACGTCCATGGTCATACCCTGGCAGTCGACGGTGGCTGGCTAGCCCGCTAAATGATATCCAGCAGTAAGTTGAAGGCCATCCAGCCAGTCACTAGCCAGCCGTCGACTGCCGCAACACGAACTCTACGCCACGCAGCTCGGCAAGGCCACGCATGCGCCCGTAAAGCGGGTAACCAGGTGCCGTATGGCGCTGTTGATCATCGAGAAGCTGGTGACCGTGATCCGGGCGCATCGGTAAACGTGCCCCACCTTCGCGTTCGCGGCGCCGCTCTTCTTTCACCAGCGCATGAATGACCCCCACCATGTCCACATCACCGGCTAGGTGCGACGCCTCGTGAAAAGACAGGTTATCCGCTTCGCGCTGCGTGGCACGCAGATGGATAAAATGAATATGTGGGGCGAAGTGGCGGGTCATGGCCACCAAGTCATTATCTTCACGGACGCCATAAGACCCTGTGCAAAGCGTCAAACCATTGGCGGGGCTGGGCACACGATCGATAATCCACTGGGCATCCTCGCGCGTCGATACCACCCGAGGCAATCCCAGCAACGGCCGGGGCGGGTCATCCGGATGGATGGCCATACGAATGCCCACCTCTTCCGCCACCGGAATAACCGCCTGCAGAAAGTAACCCAGGTTTTCTCGCAACCGGGCGGCGTCGACATCGGCATACCCTTCCAGCACAGCCCGAAACTGTTCAAGGGTGTAATGCTCCTCGGCGCCGGGCAGCCCCGCGATCAGGGTATTGACTAATTGGTCACGGCCAGCGCTATCCAAGCTTTCCAGATAGCGACTTGCTTGAGCTTTATCCTCAGCGCTGTAGTCTTGCTCAGCCCCTGGTCGCCGCAGCAGATAAAGATCGAAGGCCGCAAAAGCCACCTGATCAAAGCGCAGCGCCAAGGCGCCATCAGCTAATTCATAGGTCAGGTCAGTACGTGTCCAATCGAGTACCGGCATGAAGTTATAGCAAACGGTGTCGATACCGCAGGCCGCCAGGTGTCGCAGCGTCTGGCAATACGTTTCGATCAGCGCGTCACGTTCTGGCAGTCCTTTCTTGATCGACTCATGGACCGGGACGCTCTCCACCACCGACCATGTCAGTCCAGCCGCTTCGA
Organism: Halomonas sp. A40-4; assembly: GCF_015767635.1. GTDB lineage: Bacteria > Pseudomonadota > Gammaproteobacteria > Pseudomonadales > Halomonadaceae > Vreelandella > Vreelandella janggokensis. The sequence goes on from NZ_CP065230.1 coordinate 2,471,347, forward strand.
TCATCTGCTGACGCTCGCGAATCGCCTCAACCGGCCATACCTGATCATTAGGCACCTCATGCAGGGCGGTAACGATACCGGTTGCGCCTGTCTGGCGAATCTCGTCCAGGCGAATCGCATCATTCGGGCCAAACCAACGCCAGGTGTGTTCCATGGTGCTCTCCTTTTTTGTTAGCCCCTAACCATGCTTCAGCGCTGCGAGCGCCTCCTCCAGGCCTTCCTGGGTCAACGTCTGGTACGCCGTCACCACGGCCTGGGCAAATGCCTTATTCGTTGCCAGTTCGCTTGGCACCACATCATCCATGGCCAGATACGCCGCCACCAGTGCGTCAGCATCGCGACCATGCGCGTGATGTATCGACTGGAAGCGCTGGGCGAGCGGGTCGTCGACGGGATGGCGATTGCCCATCAGATCCTCACCCGAGGTATAGCGAATCCACGCCGCCATGCCTAATGCCACGCACGGCGATGACTGACCGACACCTGCGCGCTTCAGGGCGGCGGATAGCCAGCGCTGCGGGAGCTTCTGGCTACCATCCATGGCGATCTGATGCAGGCGATGGCGCAGGCTATCGTTGGCAAAACGGGCCAATAGCGAGTCCGCGTAGGCGTCCAGATCGATGCCTTCTGGCATCTCGAGGGTGGGCGCCGCCTCTTCGAGCATATAGCGGTGTAACAGCGCCCGCAGTTTGGCATGCTGGACACCCTCATAGACCGTTTCAATCCCTGCCAACGCACCCAGGTAAGCCAGCAGCGAATGACTACCGTTGAGCATGCGTAGCTTCATGGTTTCAAACGGCGCCACATCGGCCACCATTTCAACACCTTCAGCTTCCCAGCTCGGCCGCCCTGCGGGGAAGTGGTCTTCGACCACCCACTGCGTGAATGCTTCGCACACCACCGCGTTTGGGTCGTTAACGCCCAGCGCTGCCAAGCGCTCAAAGTCAGCGTCCGTCATCGCGGGCACGATCCGATCCACCATGCTGCAAGGGAACGCCACTTCATCGGCAATCCAACTCGCCAGGGCGGGATCTTGGTGTTCAGCGAGCTGCACCACCGCCTGGCGTGTCCGTTTGGCGTTATCTGGCATGTTGTCGCAAGACAGAACGGTAAAAGGAGCAATGCCTGCCTTGTGCCGCCGGGCCAATGCTTCCACCAATAGCCCGGGCGCAGTGCGTGGCTGCTTGGGGGCAGCGATATCAGCGGCGATCATGGGGTCATCATTTCTTAACTCACCACTGGCAGGGTTCAAGAAATAGCCTTTTTCAGTGACCGTCAGGGTCACAATTCGCGTATCCGCGGATGCCATCCGCGATAGCAAGGCCTCCCGGTCGCGTCCCCAGTTACCCTCTGTATCGCAGCCAGTGAACAGCGTCTCTTCGATCACGCCTATTTCGCGCAGCGTCAGGCTTTCACTGTCGGCGTACTCGGCAACATGGTAGCGATGCCCTGCCGCGCGCAATCCGTCGACCAAGCCAATGCTGGCACGAAGGTTAGCGCTGCAAACACCCCATTCAGAGTCACCTGTACGCTGGCGGTAACGCTCCAGATACGCCGCTTGGTGGGCGCGGTGGAAGGCGCCGAGCCCCAGATGAACGACGCCAACCTCTCCGCTTTTAGATGAGGTTTCAATACGGTGTGAAGGCATGGTTAATGACTCCCCATCAGTAGGTTGGGTAACCAAAGCGAAATAGCGGGCACGTAAGTTACCAACAACAGTACGGCTAAGTTGCAAAGTAAAAATGGCACAATGGCTCTTGCGACCGTCAACATCGGCAGCTTACCAATCCCGGCGACAACGAATAGGCATACCCCTACCGGCGGCGTTGTGAGGCCAATCATCAAGTTTAGTACCGCGATCACCGCAAAATGAACCGGATCGACACCCACGCCAGTCGCTACACCCACCAGGGCGGGAAAAAGAATTATTAACGCGGCGATGGTTTCCATAAACGCGCCGACGAATAGCAGGATCAGATTAAGTATTAATAAAACTATCAGCGGATTATCACTAATAGAGAGGATAAGCTCAGCGATCATCTGAGGTATCTGTTCGCTGGTGAGGATCCAGCCAAACAAATTCGCTAACCCCACCATCAGCAGCAATGCCGAGGAGGTCAATACAGTGTCAGACAAAATCGCCGGCAGTTTTTTCCACGACAACCCTTTGTAAACATACATGCCAACCACTAATGCATATAGGCTGGCAACGATGGATGCTTCTGTGGGCGTGAAGAAGCCACCAATGATGCCGTAGAGAATGATCACGGTCATCAAGAGTGCCCAAAAGGCCGTTTTCGCTTCACAAAGCAGCTGCAGCAAAGATACCCGCTTCTCTTTTGGATACCCGCGGCGAACGGCCAGGATATACACCGTAATCATCATGGCGAGCCCCAGCAACAAGCCGGGAACGGCCCCTGCCAAAAACATCCGCCCTACCGAAATACCACTCAGCGATCCAGCAATAATCATGGGAACGCTTGGCGGTATAATCGGCCCAATGGTCGACGACGCGGCGGTGACGGCGGCGGCAAAGGGTTTGTCATAGCCTGCGCGCGCCATACCGGGAATCATGACCGAGCCGATGCTGGCAGAATCCGCCACGGCGGTACCTGAAATACCACCAAAAATCATCGATCCCCCCACATTCGCCAGCCCCAGCCCACCGCGAATATGGCCTAATAAGGCGTTGGCAAAGCGCACAATATGATCAGTGATATTACCCGCATTCATCAGGTTACCGGCCAATACAAAGCCCGGAATGCAGAGTAAAACGAAGGTATCGATGCCCGCATACATCCGCTGCGGCACTATGGTTAATGAAATACCCTCCAGCAGGAGGTAAGAAAGTGATGCCAACCCCAACGAAAAGGCTATCGGCATCCCTACCAGCAGTAGCACCAAGAAAACACTAAACAGGATAATAACTTCCATGCTTACGACTCCTGAAGGGAGGCAGAGGAGCGACACATCGCGATCATCCCCTCAAGGCACCCCAGTAAGCTATACACCAGGAGTAGCGCAAAGGTGACGACCGTTGAGAAAAAGATATACAGCATGGGGACATGCAGCGTTGGAGAGGTCTGCCAGGTGCCATTTTGGGCATACTGCCAAGCATAAGGCAGCACCAGTAAGGCAAACAGACCAATCATCAAGCAGATCAAGACTTGGAAAGCTGCCTTCATTCGAGGACTCAGCCGATGATGGAAAAGCTCAACGCTGATATTGCGATTCTGGCGCAATACCACACCCACCGATAACGCCACCATGTAAATAAACAGATAGCGCGACAGTTCTTCTGTCCAAGCAATCGAAAATGGTAAAAACAGTCGCGAACATATTTGCAGCAGTACCGTGGCAGCAATGGCAATCAACGCCATAACGGCCAACGTCAAAAAACAGGTATCCACCCAGCCAATCACGCGCCCAATGGGGCCTTTAAATTTAGGCACCGCCGACATTGAATCCAGACTCTCCAACGCTTGCTTTTCAAGCGCTTTGTGATCCGAGTTCATAACCGTATCCTCATGGGCAAGCTGCTTGTGTTGTTAGACAACGGACTGGCGCTGCGGCCAGCCCATTGTGGTTGCCAATTCATTGCCAAGACGGCCTTACAGGTCCTGGATAGCGTCAAAGAGTTCACGCTGTTCATCCGTCAGTGCTTCAAGCACGGCAGGACGTGCCTTTTCAGCAAACGCATCGACATCGACCTCAACAAACTCCATGCCACGCTCTTCTAGCGCTTCTTCCAGACGTGCCTGGTCTTCCTCGAACAGTTCAGCTTCGTACGCTTGCATCGTTTGAGCAGCATCGCGCACCACCTGCTGAAGCTCTTCAGGCATATTTTCCAACTGATCACGTCCAATCACGACATAGATCCAACTGCGCACATGGCCAGTCATGTTGATGTAGTCCTGAACTTCATTGAAGCTGGCGCTTTCAATCAAGCTAAGCGGGTTTTCCTGGCCTTCCAGGGTGTTTTGCTGGAGCGCGGTGAAGACTTCACTAAAGGCCATAGGCGTAGGACGCGCTCCCAATGCTTGCCACGTATCAACGAACAACGGCACGTTAGGCACTCGAAGGCGCAAGCCATCCAGGTCGTCAGGCGTACGGATAGGCCGATTGGAGGTCAAGTGACGGGGGCCGCGCTCAAACCATGCAAGAGGTACCAGGTTAGTGCGCTCGGTGATTTGCGCTTCAATTTCGGCGCCAATGTCACCGTTAACCGCAGCATGCAGATGCTCGGCGTCTCGGAAAGCGTAAGGCACCGCCATCATCGCGGCTTTAGGTGCCCAGTTCTGCAAGCTTTCACCGGTGATCGTCATATCCGCCGTGCCTAGTTGGATACTATTGATCACATCCATTTCGTTACCGAGTTGCTCATTGGGGTAAAGTTGCACTTCAATCCGACCGTCGGAATTCGTTTCAACTTCCTCTTTGAACTTTTCGGCAGCCTGGTGCCAGATGTTCTGTTCATTTGCCAAGTGGCCAAATTGCAACGTGTAATCTGCTGCCATGAGTGAATGACTGCTTAAAATGGCAGCCCCAAGAACCGCACTAGATAGTAGTTGTTTAATCATTTTTCTCTCCTGCACACTGGTGTTGTAGGTTGTTAATGACGCGCGAGTTGGCGTGGTTAGCCTTTAAGCACTGATTTGAATCAGCACTTTTCGGGCTTCTTCTGGTCGGTGATCAAGCATGTCTATAGCCCTTGGCATATCATTGAGTGGCAGCCGATGGCTCACCAACGCCAATGGATCCAACTGGCCACTAGCCATTAGCTCAAGCACCTCAGGAAATTTGCGGTTATTAAGACGTGACCCCACCAGGGTCAGCTCCTTCTTGATGACCTCTAGCTGAACGAGCTCACTTGGCTGAACGCTGAAACCCAGCAAACCAATGCGCCCGGCGGGAGACGCCAAGCGCAGCATTTGGGGTAAAAGCGCTGGCACACAGGCCGCATCCGCGATCAGTGGTACCCCCTCACCGTTGGTCAAGGCCAGGACCTCATTTTCAACATCCTGCTCGCGGCTATTGAACACATAAGTTGCACCGAGCTCTTTCGCTGCCGCTAATCGTTCGTGGATCACATCCGTTACGATCACTTCTTCAATGCCCTTGGCCAGGGCCATCTGCAGGATCGTCATGCCAATAACACCCGCTCCCAAAATCATTAGTCGGTCACCGGGATGCGGCTGCATACGATCAAGCACATTGGCGGCAATGGTGTAAGGCTCAACCAGGGCAGCCGCGTCCAGGCCGATATGATCTGGAAGGTGGTGGACGTTTGCGGCGGGGACGGCAACAGATTCCTCAAAGCCACCGTCACGATGCACGCCGATCACTTCAAGCGCGCTGCACACATTGGGACGGCCAATACGGCAGGGATAGCACTGGCCACAGCTGATAACAGGATCAATGCAAACACGATCCCCTACAGCGACGTTCTGCACTCCATCACCGACCGCCTCTACGACCCCGGCAAACTCATGACCGGTGATACGAGGAAAACGCACAAAAGCGTTATCTCCATGGATAATATGCATATCCGAACCACAGATACCTGCAAAGGCTACACGTACAAGCGCTTCTCCAGCGGCAGCCTGAGGGGGGGCAACATCTGCGACCTGGTAGTCGTGCGGCGCCTTCACCTGAAATGCTTTCATTGTCATGCTTCTCCTCACCAGTGCCACAAAGTGCCATCTTCCAACCGGTTAACCGGCAGACTGGCCCGCTTATAGGGATACTGCTTGGCTAATTGCTCATCGATATCGACGCCGTGACCGGGCGTTTCGCCCACAATGAAGTGCCCGTTTTCAAACCGGTAATCGTGGGGGAAGACCTCATCAGTCGCGCTGGTATGCGGCATATACTCCTGAATGCCGAAGTTGGGTACCCAGGTGTCAAAGTGAATCGCCGCGCCAAGGCAAACCGGCGAGAGATCCGTCGGCCCGTGGAAGCCGGTACGCACGTGATAAAGGCCCGCCAAGTCGGCGATTCGCCGTACGTGGGTAATTCCCCCAGCGTGGGTCAAAGTGGTGCGGATATAGTCGATCCACTGATTTTCAATCAGCGTTTTGGCATCAAACAGGCTGTTAAATACCTCACCTACCGCCAGCGGTGTGGTGGTGTGCTGGCGAATGAGTCCAAACGCCTCCTGATTTTCAGCAGGCACACAGTCCTCAAGCCAGAATAAATGATAAGGCTCAACTTCTTTGCCTAAACGGGCGGCTTCGATGGGGGTCAGGCGGTGATGAACATCGTGTAGCACGTGCAAATCATCACCAAAACGCTCCCGAACAGCGGCAAACAATTTAGGTACATGGTTTAAGTATTTACTGGTACTCCACACGTGCTCTGCGGGTAAGTCAGCATCTGCAGGCTCGTAGGGTTCGCCATCTTTTTTGGCAACGCCGTAGATGCTGGCAATGCCTGGAATACCCGCTTGAACACGGACTGCCTTATAGCCTTCGTCTACGTGGCGAGCGACCTCTTCCAGGCAGGCGTCGATATCTCGGCCGGTAGCATGGCCATACACCATCACCCGATCACGACTCTTACCACCTAACAACTGGTACAGCGGCATCTCCGCCAGCTTCGCTTTAATATCCCAAAGCGCCATATCCACGGCGGCAATCGCGGTCATTGTGACGGGGCCACGCCGCCAGTATGCACCACGGTATAGGTAGTGCCAGATGTCTTCGATGCGCTGGGGGTCGCGCCCAATTAACGTCGGGATTACGTGCTCCTCCACGTACGCCACAACCGCCATTTCGCGCCCATTGAGCGTCGCATCACCAATGCCGTACTCGCCCTGATCAGTCACAATCTTCAGCGTCACAAAGTTGCGCCCCGGCGAGGTTACAATGGTATAGGCCTGCTCAATCTTCATTGGATTGCCTCCTGCTTCAGCGCTGGGTTTTCTTGTTCATCGAACCGTTGATTTTCCTGTGCCTCGAAAAGATTGGGGAAACGACGCACCAGATCGGGCATGGACACCAATATCTCGCGCAAATGAAGAGACATCGCCTGCTCTGCTCGGGAGGCGTCTCGCTCCTCAATTGCCGCAACGATGCTGGAATGCTGATCCACAAGCCTTTCCAGCGGGGTGCTATGGGGCACACTGAGATAGCGCACCCGGTCAAGCTGAGCCCGGACTTCTTCAATGACTTTCCAGGCTGCCTGCTGCTTTACGCCCAGCGAAAGCGTTCGATGGAAGGTTTCATCAAGACGATAAAATCGCTCATTATCATTAGGCTCAATACAGCGACGCTGCCGTGCTAACAGATCATGCAGATCTGTTAACACGCCCGGATCAAGGCCTTTTTCAGCCGCCATTTTTACAATCGCCACTTCCACCGCTTCACGCACAAAGCGAGCCTCAAGCACCGCCCGCTGGGATATCTTCACCACATAAGTGCCACGCTGAGGCTTCACCTCTACTAATCCGGCCTCGGAGAGCCTTATGAAGGCTTCACGTACTGGCTGGCGGCTAACTGAAAAGGTGTCGGCAAGCTCCTTTTCCGATAGCGCCTGCCCTGGCGCCAGCACCATCTGGATAATCGACTGCCTCAGCACATGAAATAGCCGTTGGCGTACCGGGTCTCTTTCGTGGGTTTCCTGCCATAGCGTTTGTAAGGTCGCGTGCATAACAACTGATCCTGATAAGAAGGTTCGTGACAGGTAACGGCCACTACTGATATGACTAGTATGGTAGTGGATTGATGATATAGAAAGCCTGCGGCACTTATACTTTGGTCGCTGACTGATCGGCGTCCATAAGGTCCTAAGTGACGATGTATCACTGCACCCAGTATTTTTTCACCACCAGTAACGTCCGCCCCCAAAGCCGCATGACAAAAACCCATAAAATAGCGTCAAGACAGGCCAAGTAACGACAAAGCCTTGACGGAACTTTAGGGCTCATATAAACGTGTAGCATGGTGGCATGACAGCTATACCATCACACCAGGAGTCACCTTGGCCCGACGGTATGCGAACCGCCTGTCGCGATTTGGAGAAAACGATGGAACTTATCAATGATTACCCGATGGTGATCAGCCTGGACCCTGATGACAATGTGGGCGTTGCCACCCGGAATATCGCCGAAGGGCTTTCGCTCAGTCAGGCATTAGGGGCTGCACGAGAAAACATCATGGCCGGCCACAAGGTGGCGCTGGTCGATATCGAGGCGAACACCCCCGTCGTAAAATATGGGCAGACGATAGGCCTGGCCAGCCAGCCGATCCGTGCGGGTGACCATGTCCACACACATAATCTGGCCATGCTGGAGCGTGATACATCGCTTGAAAACTTCACTCCCGCCGCACCGACACCCATCGTGGAGAGTGACCTGACCTTCAATGGCTTTCACCGCAGTGATGGCCGCGTCGGTACCCGTAACTACATTGGCATCGTGGCTACGGTCAATTGCTCGGCGACCGTGGTCAAGGCCACCGCGGATCAACTTAACGCGTCGGCAGGGCTTGAAAAACTCGGCTTCGATGGTGTGGTTCCCGTCACGCATGGGTCAGGCTGCGCCATGAACACCGAGTCGGAGGGATTTGCCTTTCTGGAAAGAGTCGTCACCGGCTATGCGGTGAACCCGAATTTCGCGTTTGTGATCGTGATCGGCCTGGGCTGCGAGAGCAACCAGGTAAAGGCGCTGGTCGACAAGTACGGAATGACGGATAGCCAACGGCTCGACTACTTCAACATTCAGGGGGCGGGTGGAACACGTGCCAGCATTAAACTGGCCAGCGACAAGATACTCGCCATGGCCAATACCCATGCGCATACCCCGCGCCAGCCAGCGCCACTCAAACATCTTACCGTTGCCCTGCAGTGTGGCGGTTCCGATGGCTATTCGGGCATTACCGCCAACCCGGCGCTGGGTTATGCGGCCGACCTCATCGTACAGCATGGGGGCAGTGTCATTCTGGCCGAGACCCCAGAGATCTACGGCGCCGAACACCTGCTGCTCAACCGGGCCGTCGATGTCAGCGTTGCTCGCAAGCTACTGGAGCGTATCGCCTGGTGGAAGCACTACACCTGGATCAATGGCGCTGAGCTGAACAACAACCCCTCGCCAGGTAATAAAGCCGGTGGCCTGTCCACAATACTTGAGAAGTCACTTGGCGCCGTTTCCAAAAGTGGCTCCTCAAGTCTCAGTGATGTGCTCGAGTATGCCGAACCCATCAAAAAGCCCGGTTTCAACTTCATGGACAGCCCTGGCTACGACCCGGTCTCCGTGACGGGACAGATTGCCTCTGGGTCGACGATCGTGTGCTTTACCACCGGCCGTGGCTCCGTGTCGGGCTTCAAGCCTGCACCCTGTATCAAGCTTGCCACCAACACCGCCATGTTTGATGCCATGTCAGAGGATATGGATATCAATTGTGGCGGCATCATCGACGGGGATGACACCGTCAGGAGCTGTGGCGAAGCGATATTCCAGAAGATCATTGCCATCGCCTCCGGCGAAGAAACGGCCAGCGAATCGCTGGGCTATGGTAGTAACGAGTTTGTCCCCTGGATGGTGGGCGCCGTCACCTGATCAACAGACGTCATCAGTGATACCTATCAGCTGTCGGCGACCATTTGGCAAAGACAGTCGATTGGGCCATACTCAAACGCAGATATCGTACTGTCATCCTGTCATACAGCTTATTCATCACAAAACAACAACAGACCAATAGGTCTCAACAAACACGATCACGGAACCTGCCATGCGATTGAATAACAAGACGGCCCTGATCACCGCAGCAGGCCAGGGCATCGGCCGAGCCACTGCGCTGCGATTCGCTGCTGAAGGCGCGCGGGTCATCGCCACGGATATCAATGACGCTACCCTGGCCGAGTTGGCCGGTACGCCCGGCATCGAGACTCGTCAACTGGACGTGCTCAATGCTGATGCCATCAAGGCCTTGGCCGATGAAGTCGGCCCTGTCGACATTCTTTTCAATTGCGCAGGCTATGTGGCCAACGGCTCGTTGCTTGAAGGTACCGACGATGACTGGGAACTGTCGTTCTCGCTCAATGTCATGGCCATGATGCGCATTATCCGTGCCATGCTGCCCGCCATGATCGACAACGGCGGTGGCAGCATCATTAACATGGCCTCGGTAGCGTCGAGCCTCAAGGGCGTGCCCAACCGTTGCGCCTACGGTACCACCAAGGCCGCGGTTCTGGGGCTGACCAAGTCAGTCGCCGCCGACTACATCGGCCAGGGCATCCGCTGCAACGCCATCTGCCCAGGCACCGTGGACTCACCGTCGCTGCGCCAGCGCATTCGCGCCCAGGCCGAAAAGCAGGGCCGCGAAGAGGATGACGTCTACGCCGAATTCAACGCCCGACAGCCCTTGGGCCGCCTGGGCAGCGCCGACGAGATCGCGGCACTTGCCACCTACCTGGCTGCCGACGAATCCGCCTATACAACCGGCACCACTCAGATCATCGATGGCGGCTGGTTAAACTGATAATGCCGCGCCAGATGATGGTTAATGAACGATATCAATGCCCACATTTATAAGGAGCACACATGAAATTACTGCGCTTCGGCCCTCCGGGCCATGAAAAGCCCGGCCTGCTGGACACTCAAGGGGTCATTCGCGACCTGTCGGCCCACCTGCCCGATCTCGATGGCCCCCACCTCAGCCGTGACCACCTGTCCGTATTGGCTGAGCTGGATACCGACAAACTGCCGGAAGTGCCTAAAGACACGCGCCTCGGCCCCTGCGTCAGCGGTGTCGGCAAGTTCCTGTGCATCGGCCTCAACTACTCCGACCATGCCGCCGAAACCGGTGCCCAAGTGCCCCCCGAGCCTGTAGTGTTCAACAAATGGACAAGCGCCATCTGCGGCCCCGATGACAATGTCATCATCCCGCGTGATTCGCAGAAAACCGATTGGGAAGTCGAACTGGGTGTAGTGATCGGTGAAGGCGGCAAGTACATCGCCGAAGCCGATGCCATGAAACACGTGGCGGGCTATTGCGTGATCAACGATGTTTCCGAGCGCGAGTTTCAGCTCGAACGCAGCGGCACCTGGGACAAGGGCAAGGGGTGCGACACTTTCGGCCCGATGGGGCCCTGGCTGGTCACGCCCGACGAGGTAGCCGACCCGCACGAGCTAGACATGTGGCTCGAAGTGGATGGCAAGCGCTATCAGGACGGCAGCACGCGCACCATGGTGTACCAGATTCCTTTCCTGATCAGCTACCTGAGCCGCTTCATGAGCCTGCAGCCGGGTGATGTGATCTCGACCGGCACCCCCCCAGGCGTCGGCATGGGTCAGAAACCATCGGTCTACCTTCGCCCTGGCCAGCGCATGCGCTTGGGGATTGAGGGGCTGGGCGAACAGAACCAGCAAGTGGTTGCCGACGACTAGGCTGAAATTCAATCGTCAGAATCAACCCCGCCGTTGAGTTGAGATGAAGGAGGGCCAAGCCATGCGCAGCATCGTCTGTACGCGCCCCGGCTTGATGGAACACGATGACCGAGAAACACCGGTTTGCGGAGCGGGCGAGGCCCTGCTGCGCATCCGGCGAATCGGCATCTGTGGCACGGATATCCATGCTTTTGGTGGCAATCAGCCGTACTTTGCCTATCCGCGAGTGCTGGGGCACGAGCTGGCTGGTGAGGTTGTGCAAGTGGGTGATAGCCACAACCAGGCACTGGTGGGTCAGAACGCCTCAGTCATCCCCTATCTGCATTGCGGTGAATGCCGCGCCTGCCAAAGGGGGCTCACCAACTGCTGCCAGCGAATCAAGGTCATCGGCGTGCATCGCGACGGCGGCATGTGCGACATGCTGGTGGTGCCAGTCGACCACTTGATGCTTTCCCCCACCCTGTCGCTGGACCAGCTCGCGCTGATGGAATGCCTGGCCATCGGCGCCCACGCCGTGCGTCGCAGCGCGCTGGCTCAGGGTGAATGGGCAGTTGTCGTAGGTGCTGGCCCGATAGGCATTGGGGTAGCGCAATTCGCCCGGGAGTGCGGGGCCCGCGTGGTGGTCGTCGATACCAACGAACAGCGGCTAGCCTTCTGCCGCGAGACACTGCATGTCGACCACACCCTGAATCCCTTGCAACACGATACGCTAGCGCAACTGGAGACCCTCAGCGACGGTGCACTGGCAGACGCCGTCTTCGATGCTACCGGGAACCCCGAGGCCATGCAGCAGGGCTTCGACCTTGTCGGCCAGGCGGGACGCTACGTTCTGGTCAGTATCGTCAAAGCGGACATCACTTTTCACGACCCTGACTTTCACCGCAAGGAAATGACCCTGCTCAGTAGCCGCAATGCCACACGTGAGGATTTCACCTGGGTCTCGACACTGATGGAAGCCGGTAGACTGCAAGACACAGCGATGATCACACACCGTGAAGAGCTCGATGCAGTCCCGGAGCGAATGTCGGCGTGGTGTGACCCTGCTACCGGCGTTATCAAGGCAATGATACACCTTGACCACTAGCCTCCCATGGAGAGGCAGCCCCGTTATCGGGAAGCGTCTTCTCAAGGCGACGCTGACAGGCGTTCCTTGAGCTGCATATAGGTACCATAGTGGCGGTCCAGATGGCGGCGCATGGCTGCCTCGGCGGCATCGGGGTCGCGTGATTCGATGGCCTCGATGATTTCGGTATGCGCTGCTGTCGCGGCCTTATCCTCACCTTCTTGCTGCAGCACTTGTGCACGACGGTCATCAAGCCACTCGGAAAGTGCCACATGAATAGCGTCGAAAATAGGATTGCGCCCGATACTGGCCAGTACCCCATGAAATTCGTTATCTGAACGCTTGAAACGCGCTTCATCGCCTATGGCATCGCGATTGTCCTGCAGGGCATCGCGCAGGCGCTGGAGGTCTTCTTCACTGGCATTGACGGCGGCGTAACGCGCCAGCGATATCTCGAACATGGCGCGGGCCTCCTGGAAATACTGCTGCCCATCAGGCTTGGAAAGCAACTGCCGGGTTACCCCTGAAAGGCGCGACATCACCGCTTCTGCCGTAGGACGAATAACCCGCGCACGCGTTCCGCTATTGATGGCGATCAAGCCCAAACGCTGCAGGTAGAACAACGCTTCGCGCACCGCCGGACGCCCCACCCCAAACTGCTCCATCAGTTCTCGTTCTGAAGGCAATTGCGCGTTTTCGCTCAAACGTCCCTCGAGGATTTCGGTTTCCAGCTGCTCGGCTACCTGCTCGGATAGTGTCTTGCGCTCTACCTGATATCGACTCATGCACGCCTTCTCCTGACTGTCTTCGGTAAAGAAAACAAACCTTTCTTTACCCCTTATGGCCATATTTTACCGCATTTCGCCGTCATTTCGGGGCAGGAAAGGCGTCTTTTTCAGCGCATAGGCGTCAGCGGCTCAACATCGAACTGCTCGGCCAGCGCGGCATAAGCGGCCTGGTTAGCCCTGTCCAGGGGGATGCCATTAGCATCCCGCATACCAAGGCATCGCCACTCCCGGTCCCCAGGTGCCAGTGTCTCAGCCCCCTCGTTGGCGGGCTGAGCACGCAGGTCCTCGAGGTATTCGCGTAGACAAGTCTCAAAGGATGCATTTTCATTAAAGGCATCAGGGTTCATCGCCAGAAAAAAGTGACCTACTCCCCGCGGTGTCGCCATATCGGGCCCGCCCATTGGCAAAAGACGGAAACCGTTAAGCATGCCCGAAAGCGTTGAACTCAATATCTCGACCATGCCACCGAGCCCTGCCCCCTTGAAGCCGAAATCACTTCCGCCCAGCGGTAACAACGCTGACACGTCGGCTGGCGTGCGGGTCACGCGACCCGCGGCATCCGCCGCGACCTGGTCCGGAAGTTCACGACCGATGGCGCCGTACTGCTGAACGCGATTCCAGGGCACCGAACTGGTCGCCATATCCAGCAGGTAGGGAGCTTGGCCATTGACCGGTGCCGCAAAGGCAATCGGATTGGTGCCATGAAACGGCGACCGTCCCTCGTGCAGCAAGACGAAAGGGTCGGAGTTGCAGAAGGCCATACCGATCAACCCGCGTTCAGCGGCCGCCAGCGCATAGCAACCTGCAGCGCCAAAGTGGGATGAATTACCCACCGCCACCGCGCCCAGCCCCACTTTTTCGGCCATGTCAGCGGCATGCCCCATGGCCGTGTAGCCCGCCAAATGCCCTAGGCCGTCATCGGCATCCAGATACCCAGTGGCTGGCAGGGGTTGGGTAAAATGCATCTCGGGGCGACCATTGATACGCCCACCTTGCAAGGCCTGGATATAGTGCGGCAGTAGCCGCAATCCGTGGCTGTCCGTCCCCATGCGCGAAGCCGTGACCAGCGCGCGAGTCACGGCCTGGGCGGAGGCCACATCGGCTCCCGCGCGATGCAGAATACGATCGATGAAACGTTCCAGATCAGTAACGGCAACGCGAAAATCAGGCGAATCGGATGTCATCGACACTCAGCTCCTTTCGTCAAACTCAACGGTAGACCAGGGTTGGCAGCCACAGCGAAATCGCTGGAATGAAGGTCACCAGCAGCAGCGAGATCACCAGCGGAATGAGAAACGGCAGCGTGCCGCGCATGCAACTCTCGAAGGAAATGTTCGAGACCCGCGATAAGACATAAAGCACCATACCCACCGGCGGCGTCAGCAGGCCGATCATCAAATTGAGTACCATGATGACGCCAAAGTGCACCGGATCTACACCCGCGGATACGGCCACCGGCAACAGAACGGGCACCAGGATGGTGATAGCCGCAATGGTCTCCATGAAGCAGCCAACCAGGATCAGCACAAGGTTGATGATAATCAGCAGAGCGATGGGATTATCGGCAAAGGGGCCCAAAAGTCCCATGACATGCTGCGTTACCTGGTTGCTGCTCATGATCCAGGCAAAGATCGAAGCACCCGCGACAATCAGCAGAATGACGGCTGTCGTCTCGATGGTTTCCATGCTGACCTTCATCAGGCGACGCCAGGTGAGGATTCTATACACCACCCCGCCCAGGAAAAGCGCATAGACCACCGCCGCGATGGCGGCCTCGGTAGGGGTAAAGACACCAGAAATGATGCCACCGACGATGATCACCGGTGTCAAAAGGGACAGGAAAGCACGGCGGAACGTCGTCCATAGGTGCGAAATCGAGAATGCCGAATCCCGGGGATAACCGCGACGTTTGGCCATGATCGTGATCATCACCATCAGTGCCACGCCCATCAACAGACCTGGAATAAGCCCGGCAGCGAACAACTGACCGACGGAAACCGACGCCATGACACCGTAGATGACCATCGGCAAGCTGGGCGGAATAATCGGCCCGATCGTCGAGGAGGCGGCTGTGATGCCCACCGAGAACTCCTTATCGTAGCCTGCATCGCGCATGGCCTTGATCTCGATAGTCCCTAGGCCACCGGCATCAGCCACCGCCGCACCGGACATGCCGGAAAAGACGATGCTCGCGCCGACATTGACATGGCCCAAACCACCGCGCATCCAACCCATCAACGCTTTGGCAAAATCGAAAATGCGTTTGGTGATACCTCCATTGTTCATCAGGTTGCCAGCCAGGATGAAAAACGGGATCGCCAACAACGGAAAGCTGTCAACGCCGTTGACCATTCGATGCACGACCACCACATCGGGCACGCGCCCGGTGAGATAGACATACAGCAGGCAGGAACCCGCCAGGCTGATGGCAATCGGCACGCCCAGCAGCAACATGGTGAACAGCGCGGCAAACAGGAACAGCAAATACTCGCCGAAGAAAGCCAGGGTCAAGCAACCCGATACCGCAAGGGCGGCGATCAGGGGTGAAACCAACGCCCCTCGAGGGCGCATAGCCAGGAAATGGGACATGGGGAAAGCTCCGGCCAAAGTGGTCGTTATGGGGCGTCAGGGTGCGAGGAATTGCGGTCACGCCAGCGAATTACCGCCATCTGGATAGCCCGTCCCAACATCAAGATGAACCCCAACAACACCAGGTAGTAGAGAAAACTCTTGGGGATATCGACCGACGCCATCAACGCCGTGGTCCGGTCGGCGAGCTTCCAGGTGATCCAGGCGCCGGTGGCAAAGAAGGCAATACTGACAACATCCACCAAGGTCACAAGCAGCCGACTCATCCAGCCGGGCATATAGCGATAGAAGAATTCGACGGAAATATGCGTACCCGTGCGGACAGCCATGGAGCCTCCCATGAACCCCACGGTCACCAAAAGATAGCGAGCCATCTCTTCCGTCCAGGCGATCGAATTCCCCAATACGTAGCGGCTGAAGAACTGCATGAATACATCCAGCGCCAGCAGCCAGAACACCACCAGGGTGGCGTAATCCTCAATCCCATAGTCACGCCACTCAAAGGTATCGTCTTCCTCCATCTGAAAGTCGGATGTCTCGGCAGGCCATTTATCGATTGTCATTTGCAAGCTCCGCAGAAGACGCCCCCCCCTTCAGGGGATGGCGTGTCGGCTATGAGAAGAGGCTTACTGACCGATCGCCTGAAGGCGGTCGTAGGTTTCCTGATCCCAGGTCGCATCTTCACCGGTATGGTACGGCACGGTGGCTTCGCGGAATGGCGTGATGTCGACCTCATTGACGGTCACCCCTTGATCCTCGAACCAGGCAACGAGATCTTCTTCGGACTGGAGGATGTCTTCAGTGATTTTCTCACCCGCTTCCATGTAGACCTCGCGGAAAATCTCGCGATCTTCTTCAGAGAGGCGGTTCCAAAGTGGCCCACCGGCAATGGTGATCAGCGAGTCGGTGATATGGCCGGTCAGGTTGATGTAGTCCTGCACCTCGTAGAAGGCTTTGGCGCGAATGGTCGGCAGAGGGTTCTCCTGGGCGTCCACGACGCCTTGTTGAAGCGCCAGATAGACCTCAGCGAAGGCGATAGGGGTCGGATTGGCACCCACGGCCTCAGGGAACATCATATACATCGGCGCATTAGGCGTGCGGATCTTGAGGCCTTCCATATCCGCCGGCTCGTTAATGGGTTCATTGGAGGTCACATGACGGCGACCATAGTAGTTCATCGCCAATGGCACGTTGCCGGTCTCATCCTGGTAGCCCTGGGCGATCTCGTCGAAAAGATCGCTGTCGGCATAGGCACGCCAGTGATCGAAATCGCGGAACATGTAGGGCGCTCCCGCAATACCGATGGGGCCGTAAAAACGCCCGGCGAACTGGTTGCCGGTGTAGATCAGATCCACGGTACCCAGTTGGAGGCCCTCGTTGATATCGGCCTCTTTACCTAGCGACGAGGCGGGATGAACCTCGATCTCGTAGCGGCCGTCGGTGCGCTCCTCGATCTCATCAGCCGCCCACAGCGACCACTCATGGTAGGGCTCGGATGTCTCGTAGACGTGGGCAAAATTGAGCGTTTCGGCGAAGGCATAGCCGCTTGCCGTCATGCCCGCCAGCAGGAGGGTGCCGGAGGCGAGACGATGGAAGGTTTTGAGTCGGAAGTTGGCGTTACCCATTTTATTTTGCTCCATAGCGTGATGATTGGGGAGTTGGGTTGTTGGGTGATTTGAAAGTGAAGGTGATGGACTTCTTGTATACGTGTCATACCATCATAATCCAATCTAGTCGCCAATTCTGAGCAATGCAACCTCTGGATTGACGTTCAATCCAGGGATCTTAACAAGCGCACCAGCAACGCCTCGTCGCCGAAGCCACCTGCCTTGGTCAGCAAGGGCCACTTCCGATTGCCCTGCGGATAGCCCAGTACCATTCCTGGTTCCCACTCGCCCGCTACGTCGATATAGCAAGCATCCAGCCTTTTCATCAGCGCACTGGCGCAATCACCACCGGTCACCAGGTAGAGGCGCTGCCTGGCCGCCAGCATGCCCAAGGCAAGTGCGTCGGCAAGCGCTGCCGCCACCTCGTTGGCACCACGCGGAGGTGCCTCTGTATCGGGCATCAACAACAGGCAAGGCGACTCAACCGTCGCTTCGTCAATGTCCGTCATGACAGGAAGCTCGGGCACGGCACGACGCAGCGCGGCCACCTGCTGCCTGGCTCGCTCGCTGCGCGACCCGACGGCCATCCAGAGGCCGACAAAAGGGGCATGGTCCAATGGCACCGCCGCACCGAACATGACCTGAGCCAGAGCGCGACTCAACCCTGCAGCACCTACCGCCAGCCACTTCCCCGGCTCGTCGCCGACCCCACCGGCCAAGTCATCAAGGTCGGCATCTGTTTCGGCATCGGCCACGCTGTCCGCCATCGGCAGTCGCTGACCTGGAACATGGCGCGCCAGGGGTAATCCGGCGGCAGCGAACAGAGCATCCAGGCCACCAGTGGGGGGGCTGGGAACGTGCGTCGCGGGCAAAGTCGGTTGCTTCGAGGGGTTGGCCGTACACGAGGATTCGGGCATCGCAGGTCGTGCGGCCCTGAGAAGGAACGGCGGGAGCGAGCAACAGCCGTCGACAACAAGCCCGGTGCATCGCCAGGCTCTCAGCCACTGCCTGGCCGCGCAGTGTCGAGTCGATTTTTTTGAACCACACAGCAGGAGCCAGACGAGCGAGTATCCGGGTCGCCTGGGTCACGCGTTCGGCCGCCGCCGATGCCATCAGGTGGCGCGATTCGGTTGTCACCGCGATCACGTCAGGGAGCGCCCCTTGCCACGCGTCCAGGGAAGCCTCCAGGCTCTCCAATGCCACGACCACGCGTGTCGTCGCGCCGCGCTGGGCGAAAGGTGCCGCGGCGTCCAGCGCACCGGTCAGGTCGTCGGCGACAATGGCGACGCGGCACTCATTCACGTCCATTTGGGTTAGCTCTCATTCCAGCCACCAACCGATGCGCGTACGCAATCGCCGCGCCCATGTTGGTCGCATCCGCCCTGCCCTGCCAGGCAATGTCGAAGGCGGTACCATGGTCCACAGACGTACGCCGGATCGGCAAACCAAGACTGACATTCACCGTGGTGTCGAAGGCAATCAGCTTGACCGGGATATGCCCCTGGTCGTGATATTGGGCAACCACCAGGTCGAACTCGCCCTGCGACGCGCGAAAGAAAACAGTATCGGCGGAGATCGGGCCACTTACTTCAAATCCACGCGCCTTGAGGGTCTCGACAGCCGGTGCAATACAGCGGGTGTCTTCGTCACCGAAAATACCGCCCTCACCGCAGTGCGGATTAAGTCCGGCCACCGCGATGCGCGGATTGGCCATTCCCAGCGACCTGAGATGCTCGTCACCGGCCTCGACGGTGGCAATGATCCGTTCAGGCGTTACCCGATCAATGGCCTCACGCAACGACACATGGGTCGACACATGCAGGGTCGACAAGTGCTCGGAGGCTAACAGCATGAACGATGAGGGCGCACCGGTTAGCGCCGCCAGCATACCGGTGTGGCCATCATAATAATGACCGGCCGCATGCAGTGCTGCCTTGTTCAACGGCGCCGTGACAATCACTCCGGCCTGACCGCTCTGCACCAGCTCCACGGCCCTGGCGATGCAGCGAAAGGCCATGTCACCGGCACCGGCACTGATCTCGCCGTCGGGAATGTCGGCATCGGCAGGTGCTTCCACCACCGCGACTGCCACACGATCTATATCGGCGTCGGCCATATCCAAAGGCGCGAAATCCAGGTTGCTGCCGATGGTTTGCGCGGCACGTCGAAAGATCGCCGGATCGCCGACCAACAAAGTGCCCGCCCGCGCCGATGGCGACATGTCAGCGATGGCCCGACAGATGATCTCGGGGCCGATACCCGCCGGGTCCCCCATGGTAATGGCGATGTCGTATTGCCTGTTGCGGCTCATGGCATCAACTGCCCGCCGTTGACTTCAATAATCTGCCCGGTGACATAGCTGCTGAGGGCATCGGTCGCCAGGAACAGGTAGGCACCAACGCAATCCTCAGCGCTGCCAAGACGCCCCTGAGGGATCGTGGCACGCGCGGCTTCCATCTGGGCATCGTTGGAGTGACGCGCGTGGAAATCCGTGGTAATCACGCCAGGCGCCACGGCATTGACACGAATCTTGTCGCCGGCGAGCTCCTTGGCCATGTTGCGGGTCAAGGTAGTGACGAAGCCCTTGGCCGAAGCGTAGAGCCCCGCGCCAGTGCCACCGCCATTACGCGCTGCGATCGAGCCGGTATGAATGATATTTCCAGCCCCGGCCTGGCGCAGGTAAGGCAGCGCCGCCCGACTGGCCATGACAACCGAACGCGCGTTGAGGTCCATGACGCTGTCGTAATACTCATCATCCATCTCGTCCAGGCTGACGCGTCCCTGCATATCACCGGCATTGTTGATCAACAGATCGAGCCCACCCAGCTGTTCCGCCGCCTGATCGACAATCGAGGTGGCTTCTTTCGTGCGGCTGATATCACCTTGAATCAGAAAGGCCTCGCCGCCCGCCTGGCGGATATCGTCGCAGACCGCCTGGGCCGGTCCTTCACTGCGGTGGTAATGCACCGCCACGCGCGCCCCCAGTCCACCGAGCCGCCTGGCAACTGCCGCGCCGATCCCCCGACTCGAACCGGTCACCAGTATTCGTTTGCCTTTCATTTCATCGAACATGCTGCACTCCTGATTGGTTATCGTGTGGCAATCGCCATTAGGTTGCGTTAGGGTTTATGGCATACCTTTCATACATCATGACATTGCTTGCATGATAGGTGAAAGTTGGCCAGATGCCAGTTCACCTTCTTAGCCATTCGCATTACTCACCAATGCCAACGACCATGAGGACGCCATCATGACCACCATTTCTCGCGTTGAGGTCCAGGACATACGCTTTCCGACCTCCCGTTCGCTCGACGGCTCGGACGCCATGAACGCCGCGCCTGATTACTCAGCCACCTACGTAATTTTGCACACCGATGACGACAACGGCCCCCAGGGCCATGGCCTGACCTTTACCATTGGCCGCGGCAACGAGATCGTGGTCACCGCCGTTCGCTCACTCACTCCACTCCTTGAGGGCCGCTCGCTGGAGACGATCACCGCCAACATGGGTGCTTTCTGGCGTGAGATCACCGGCGATAGCCAACTGCGCTGGATCGGCCCCGACAAGGGTGCGATCCATCTGGCCACCGCCGCCATGGTCAACGCCGTCTGGGACCTGTGGGCCAAGCGCGAAGGCAAGCCGGTGTGGAAACTGCTCGCCGACATGAGTCCTGAAGAGCTCGTTCGCTGCCTCGACTTCCGCTTCGTCACCGATGCCTTGACGCCGGAAGAAGCCATTGCCCTGCTGCGCAAGCAGGCACCCGGCAAGGCCGAGCGGGAAGCCGAAATGCGTCGTGATGGTTTTCCCGGCTACACCACCTCGGCAGGCTGGCTCGGCTATACCGACGACAAGGTCCGCCAACTGGCTCGCGAGGCCCTGGCCGAGGGCTGGACGCACTTCAAGCAGAAGATCGGTGGCGATCTCGACGAAGATGCAAGGCGCGCCGCCTTGTTGCGCGAGGAGATCGGCTGGGACAACGTATTGATGATGGATGCCAACCAGGTATGGGAAGTCGATGAGACAGTGGCCAAGATGCGCCGCCTGGCGGAGTACGACCCGCTGTGGATCGAAGAACCCACCAGCCCGGATGACATCCTGGGCCATGCCGAGATACGTCACCGTGTCGCGCCGATTGGCGTGGCCACCGGCGAGCATTGTCATAACAAGGTGATGTTCAAGCAGTTCCTGCAAGCCGACGCCATCGACTATTGCCAGATCGATGCTGCGCGACTGGGCGGGCTGAACGAGGTCATCCTGGTGGTGCTGATGGCCGCCAAGTTCGGTGTGCCGATCTGCCCACACGCTGGTGGCGTTGGGCTGTGCGAATACGTCCAGCACATCTCGATGTTCGACTATATCGCCGTGTCGGGTAGCCTCGAGGGCCGGGTACTGGAGTACGTCGACCATCTACACGAGCACTTCGTCGATCCGGTCGTCGTTCGCCAAGGCCGTTACCAGGTGCCGACTGCCGCCGGTTATAGCATCACCATGCATGACGACTCGCTTGCCAGACACCGTTTCCCTGATGGCGCTGCCTGGCAAGAAGAAAGCTGAAGGGTGCGGGGCGGTTTTTAGATCAGCCTGACGCCTGACCGCGCATTCAAGGCGGGCGACAAAACGCGCCAAGTATTTTAGGCAGATTATGTATAGTGAACGACGCTTCACGACAACTTTTTTTTATCCACCGCGACACACTAGTCAGCGAATAAACCGCTGATTAGAGAGCGCGCCATGAACCGCAATGTCATCCTCACCTGCGCCGTTACCGGCGCGGGTGATACCACGACTAAAAACCCCAATGTACCCATTACGCCCAAGGCCATCGCGGCGTCCTGCATCGAGGCTGCCCGCGCCGGGGCCAGCATCGCGCATATCCACGTGCGCGACCCGGAAACCGGTGGCATCAGCCATTCCACCGAGCAATTCCGTGAGGTGATGGAGCGTGTGCGAGAGGCGGATGTCGATATCGTCATGAACGTCACCGCCGGTGGCGGCGGCGACTGGATACCGGATGTAAGCGATCCCACCCGCGGCGGCCCAGGCACCGATATACAGACGCCCGCTGAACGTCACGCACCGGTGGGTGAGCTGCTCCCCGAGCTGTGCACCCTGGACTGCGGCAGCCTCAACTTTGCCGACATGGTCTACGTGAACCCCGCCGATTGGCTGCGCGAACATGCTCGTTTGGTGCAAGCCGCCGGCGTCAAACCAGAGCTTGAGTGCTTTGACCTGGGCCATGTCTGGTTTGCCCGTCAGCTTCAGCAAGAGGGGTTGATCGACGATGACCCTCTCTATCAACTCTGCCTGGGCATCCCCTGGGGCGCCGAAGCCGACACCGAAACCATGCTGGCTATGCGTAACAAGCTGCCGGATAACGCCAACTGGGCGGCCTTCGGTATTGGTCGCCATCAGATGCCCATGGTCGCTCAGGCGGTGCTGCTGGGTGGCCACGCCCGAGTTGGCCTGGAAGACAACCTGTTTCTGGAGAAAGGCGTACTGGCCAACAACGGCCAACTGGTGGAGAAAGCCTCAACCATTATCGAGAACCTCGGCGCCCGGGTCATGACGCCTGCGGAAACCCGCGCCCACCTGAGCTTACGCCATCCATCAGGAGGTGATGCATGAGCCGTTTAGCCGTGATTGGAACCGGCGTGATTGGCAACGGCTGGATTGCCCGCGCCCTCGCCCAGGGTTGGGAGGTCGTCGCTTTCGATCCAGACCCCAAAGCGCCGGAACGCACCCGTTCATTTATCGACAACGCCTGGCCGTCATTAACCCAGCTCGGCCTG
This sequence comes from Halomonas sp. A40-4, assembly GCF_015767635.1. Classification (GTDB taxonomy): domain Bacteria; phylum Pseudomonadota; class Gammaproteobacteria; order Pseudomonadales; family Halomonadaceae; genus Vreelandella; species Vreelandella janggokensis. The sequence goes on from NZ_CP065230.1 coordinate 2,494,570, forward strand.
GCACCTGATGCCAGCCCTGAGCGGCTAACGTTTGTAGCGACGATTGAAGAGGCCGTGAACGGTGCTGACCTGATTCAGGAAAACGTTCCCGAGCGTCTACCGCTTAAGCAAGAAACCCTAGCGGCCATTGACGCTGCTGCCGAACCGGACGTCATCATCGGCTCGTCAACCTCCGGCTTCAAGCCCACCGACCTGCAGCAAAAGTGCCAAAAGACACCCGGACGCGTGATCGTCGCCCACCCCTTCAACCCGGTATATTTACTGCCGCTGGTGGAACTTGTGGGGGGTGACGCCACTCAGCCCGAGCAGATTGCCGCTGCCCAGGAACGCTATCAGTCACTCGCCATGCGCCCGCTGGTGGTTCGCCGTGAAATTGAAGGCCATATCGCCGACCGCTTGATGGAAGCGCTGTGGCGGGAAGCATTGCATCTGGTCAACGATGGCGTGGCGACCACCGAAGAGATTGATGCGGCCGTGGTTTACGGCTGTGGACTACGCTGGCCGTTGATGGGTACGTTTTTAACCTTCCACCTGGCGGGTGGTGAGCCAGGCATGCGGCATATGCTGGAACAGTTCGGCCCGGCGTTAAAACTGCCCTGGACCAAGCTTGAAGCCCCGGAACTTACCGACGAATTGATTGATAAAGTGGTAGAAGGCTGTGAACATCAAGCCGCGGGGCGCTCGGTGGCGACACTGGACAAGCGTCGCGATGACTTTCTGGTCGAGTTGCTTGAGGTCGTCCACAAGTACTGGCCGGAAGCCGAGGGCTTAAAAGGACGCATTTAATGATCATCCATGAAACCCAAGTCGCCCCTGAGTGGGTCGACTACAATGGGCATATGAACGACGCGGCATACGCCCGCGTCTTCTCCCAGGCCTGTGAAGCGCTGATCGACCAGATAGGACTCGACGAAGCAGGCCGGGAACACTACGGCTACACGATCTACACGCTGGAAACCCACCTCTGCTATCGCCGCGAGGCACATCAAGGCCAACCGTTAAGTGTCGACCTGACGCTACTGGATAGCGATGCCAAACGCCTGCATGTGTTTTTCGCCATGTTCGATGATGAAGACAACCTGCTGGCGAGCAGCGAACAGATGCTGATGGGCATGGAACAGGGATCAGGACGCCCCAGCGCGTTTCCTGAGCCGGTAGCAAGCTCCGTGGCGAAGCTTCCTCAAGCCAACAAAGACCTGTGGCCGGAGCTTGCAGGACGCACTATCGGCATACGGCGCTAGGTTATACAAAACAGGCTATCCAGGACAGGTGATGCGAAAAGGCAAACGCCATGCACATTGATGCCTTTATTCAACGTTTTAGTGCACAACTGGCGGAAATGGAAAAAATGCCATTACCCCTGGCACGGCACGCCTATGACATTCTTTGCCGAACCTTCGCCCCTTCTGATCCGGCCGGTATGCGGATTAAAGACGGCACTGTTGATGGTATCGATGTTCGCCATTTTATCCCCAAGCATCGTCTACCGGGGCGTGTGCTGTTTATACACGGCGGTGGCTTTACCATCGGCTCGATCGAAAGCCACCATGGCCCCGCCGCCAGCCTGGCCCGTGCGCTGGGTCGAGAAGTGATAAGCGTCAACTACCGGCTTGCGCCTGAAGTCGCTTACCCTGCCATGCTGGCAGACTGCCAAACGGTGCTCGAAGCGATACAGCCCATTGCGCTGGTAGGTGACAGCGCAGGCGGGCGTCTGGCTATCGATCTTGCCCACCCGTTGATTAAGGCCCCACCGCTTGGGTTGATCTATCCAACGGTTGGCGAGCTATCACCTGGGTGTCTCGGGAAGGATGCGCCGCTGCTCTCACGCGACGATATACTAGGCCTTCGCCAACGCTGCCCAGAGATCAGCGCCGCCAAGCGCGATCTTGCGCCACCTGCGACGGGCATCGAAGTACTGACAGTCGAACACGATCCGCTGACTCGGCCCATCGAAACCGCAGTCGCTAACTGGCAGGAAGCGGGTGCCTCAATCGGCTATCGCTGTGCGCCGCAGATGGTACACGGCGCTCTGCACGCCCAATCACAGCTGCCCAATATGGGCAGCGCATGGCAGGCGTTTTGCCATGCGCTCAAGCATCGCCTTGTTGGTTAAGAGCCGAACTGGGCCCGCACCTGCTCAATAGCGGATTCGCCCTCACGGGTTTCAACGCCCTCAAGCCACTGGGCAACGGTATCCAGGTTGTTGCCTATCCACTCGTTCGCGACTTCATCAGCCGGGCGCTCTTCGTAGCTGTACTCATGCACCCACTCATTCTGGTCCTCGATATCGATCACGTACTGCGACAGGAAACGGTGGACCTCGGGCGCCTCGTCCGCCAGGCTGGCCGGCGTAATGGTCCATACGGTGCTTTCAATCGATGCCACACCCGCGTCGTCGCTATCGGCCAAGTAGGCCAGGTCGAAACTCACGTTCATCCAGTGAGGCTCCCAGCCGACAAACGTCACCCACTCCTCATCGGCCATTTTTTGCTCAGCCTGGGCAAGCATCGCCGAGGTCGAGCTTTCGCGGAGCTGCCAATCGCCCAAGCCGGCAAGGTCGTTATCGATGGCGTTGAGAATCGCCTCGTTTATGCCAGTTCCCGCTTCAATACCCTGGATTTCACCGTCAAACCGGTCGTGATGCTCTGCCAGTTCAGCGACCGTCGTGACGCCAGCATCATAAACGTACTGGGGAACCACCAGCCCGGAATTGGCACCGCTGATGTTCGAAACCACTTTCTCAACTTTGCCGTCAGCCACCAACGGCTCGACCATATCGGTCTGCACGGGGTACCAGCCGCCTAAATAGACCTCAAGATCGTTATTCGACAAGCCTTCAAGAATGACACTCACGGCTAGATCCTGCTGCCGCGTCTGGTAACCCATGGCTTCGAGCAGTTGGGCCGCCACTTCGGATTTCACGGTGACACCTGGCCACGGCGGTACCCCGAAGCGCAGCTCGTCAAGTTCTGCCATGGCGGGGGTCGTGGTCAATGCAGTGAGTAAAAATCCCGCTTTTAAAGACATCGATTTGATAGTGGTCGGCATCTGGCTAAACCCTCTTGTTGATTAGGTTCCGTCAGTATGCGCGGCTTCCACTCCACTACTAACCACAAAGCGACATTTATTAATCATTAAGCGACTTTCAACCGTCTGGCGTCTTTATTCTGTGTCTGAATAACGTACCTGCCGTGGCGAAACGCCGTAATAAGTGCGGAACGCACGCGCAAAGCTCGACGACGAACTAAATCCGCAGGCCACGGCCACTGCCAAGACGGCTAAATCGGTCTCAGCCAGCAGTCGCCTTGCGCGTTTAATACGCAACTGCAAATACCACTGTCGCGGGGTGGCCTCCAGCTCCTGTTCAAACAGTCGCTGTAGCTGACGCACCGACACCTCTACTCGGCTTGCCACCTCTTCAAGGGTGAGCGGCTCTTCAAGGTTCTGCTCCATTAGCGCCACCGCCTCGACCACGCGCCGGTTGTGGGTACCTAACCGCTTGACAAGCGCCATACGCTGCTGGTCGCTGCGGGTACGAATCCGGTCATGAATAAGCTGCTCCGAAACATCGATGGCCAGCTTCGCGCCATGCCGTCGCGCGATTACCTCCAGCGCCATATCCATCGCCGCCGCCCCACCCGCGCAGGAAAAACGCCGCTCGCCAAGCTCATAAAGTTCATCGGTGGTATCAATACCCGGAAAGCGTTCGCGAAAAGCCGGCAGACTCTCCCAGTGCAGCGCCACCCGTTCGCGTTTCAACAACCCAGTGGCGGCGAGCAGAAACGCGCCGGTATCAATGCCACCCAAACAGCAGCCCGCCTGATCCAACTGGTGAAGCCACGCCATTAATGGCCGAGTGAGATGCGCCTCGGGCGTAAAACCACTGCATACTGCCAGGGATGGCAAGTGATGCACCTCTCGGGTCGCTTGGTCTGCCATAAGCGTCATGCCGTTGGACGCCGTTACTGGCCCGCCATCCGCACTAATCAAGGTCCAGTCGAACAGTGGGCGGTTGGCAATGCGATTAGCGATACGCAGTGGCTCGACTGCCGCAAAAAAGGCCATCATGGAAAACTGTGGCAACAATAAAAACCCTACCATTTCGGGTGTCGGGCCATGGTAACTAAGACGCATAACAATGCTCACGTTCAGTACATTTAAACACTTGAAAGAAAAGCGATTTATCGGCCACTTGACGTTTCTTCCGCAACGATTGGCAAACGATTAAATAGCCCTGGCATGCTGGCTTTCTCGCATATCAGATTATCGGCCCTTGACGTATACTTTATATATTAAAGACGATAGCTCTTTAAAATAATCACAGGAATCACAATTGACTCGACAGCGCCTTTACGCGCGCCTCTTGATGGCCGTAACCTTACCGTTGATGCTGGTCACCGCCACACTATGGCCGGTACTGCGTGTGCACCTGGAAACCCGCCAGGAAAGCATACGTGCAGAAACTCGCGCCATTATGCAGGTGGGCAAAGATACCCTGTTACGCGATATTAACGAGACGCTCAGTTACGCGCTCGCAGTTGCCGAGATGCCGGTCATCAAGGCTCATATGACAGGCGAGAGCGGTGAAGGCGTCGACAACACGACAGCGGCGCAGTTGACCGGTTTTTTATCGACGCTGATCGAACACTACCCGCGCTACACCAAGCTTATACTGATCGACAATCAGGGTAACGAAGTCCTGCGTGCTCCGGTTGGGATTACCTCCGACCCTCGATTTGCAGACCATCGTCATGCCAGTACCGATTATTTCAAAGCTGCCAGTAAGCTGTTTGCCCGTGATCTCTACATCTCCCCACCCGGTCACAACCTCCAATTCGAGCTATTCAGTGGTGAAGTGGTCCCGGTCGTCAATGTCGCCACCCCTATTTTTGATGATCAAGGCGAACGCCAGGGGATGGTCCTGTTGAGCCTTAACTGGCAGCACCTCACCAAGGCCGTCCAACAGGCCATGCTCATTGATCCCGACGCGGGCGTTCTATTGGCGGATGCCCAGGGCGGTTGGCTTCTCACGGAAGGCAGCCAGCGCCTGCCGATGATCAGGTTTGGTGACAATTACGCCCGACTGGCCGCTGAACCATGGCAACCTGTAACCGAGCAAGATGAAGGGGCATTCACCCTTGGCGACCATTTATTACGTTTTCAGCGTTTGGATATACGTAGCGAAGCCTACGAGGGGCTAACAGGACGCATTTTTAGCCAGGACGACACCCTCCCCTGGGTATTGGGGGTTAGCCTACCCACCCCCACCTGGAAGTCGCTGCTGCAAGATGAAGCCATCGTTGTCTGGTTTTTATTGCTCACCTACTCCACGGCTGTGGCGCTGGGCATCTATTGGTCAATAAGCAGTCACCAACAGCGCAAGCTGCGTCGTCAGGCACAGCAGCAAGCCACCGAAGTCAGCAATCTGTATGAAAACGCCCCCTGTGGTTACCATTCACTGAACGCCGATGGCGTGATCCTTAAAATGAACCAGACCGAACTCGACTGGCTGAGCTTAACCCGCGATGTTATCGGCAAGCGTTGCTATCGCGACTTTATTTCGCCAGATTCACTGTCCGCTTTTGATGCCGCCTTTCAGGACGTAAAAGCAGGCCGCCAGGGCGAGGCAGAATGCACACTGATAGCCACCGATAGCCAGGAGCGCCAAGTGGTCATTCAAGCCGTCGGGTATCTGGAAAAAGATCGTTTCAAGTACTCAAACGCCACCGTCTTTGACATTACCGAGCGCAAGCAACTGGAAGAAAAGCTCCGCGCCCAGGCCATGACGGATCCGTTAACCGGCGTCTACAATCGGCGCTACTTACAAGCGCAGGCCAGCGTCGAGATATCACGTGCCTCAAGGCACCAGACGCCTATCTCTCTCATCGCCATTGATATTGATCATTTCAAGCGCATCAACGACGAATACGGTCACGACGCCGGCGATGAAGTGCTTAAACGCTTTACCGATGTCATTAAAGGATTGCTGCGCCATGAAGATCTTCTGTGCCGTGTAGGCGGCGAAGAATTCGCCATCTTGCTGCCTGACACTCCGTTGGAGAAAGCGTGGCAAGTGGCAGAGCGCATTCGAGTTGCCGTGGAGCAGACTCAAGTGCCCCTTGAGCAAGACGACGTACCGATTACCATTGCCATCACCGCTTCCTTCGGCGTGACGCACGTCGCCAGTGGCGAAATGAGCTTAAAGGCCGCTATCAAACGCGCCGACAACGGCCTCTACGAAGCTAAAGCTGCGGGCCGGAATCGTATTGTTCTTCAAGAGAGGTAATGACTGAATTTTGAATGATTCGCCCTCCCGTTCAGCCATCAATTCTTCCCGATGACGTTTTGCTAGCGACAGCTTAATTTGCTTTCTGACCAGATTATCTTGAGGGCCAGGGGAATTCTGCGATCAGTAAAGTGGTCCCAGCTTCTTATACACTTTTAGTCACCCGAAGCAGTGCGTCGGGCGCTTGACTTCTACATGGAATGGAAACCTTTGATGACCCAACCACTGCAAAGCCTTGAACAACTAATCGACCGGGTTAGTCAATCGACGCACGACAACGACCAGGTCTCAGTCGGGATGGTTGTCGAGTCGGTTGGCAGGCGTTCTTTTGGGCCGTTGCTGATGCTGATTGGTATTACGCTGTTTTCGCCGCTAAGCGGTTTACCCGGCATGTCCATCTTCATGGGGTCATTCGTGCTGCTAATCGCCGTACAGATGCTCATCGGCCGAAAACAGTTCTGGTTGCCACACTTTATCCTCAACCGTTCCATCGAGCGCCGCAAGCTTCAAAAAGCGCTCCATTGGCTCAACAAGCCTGCACGCAGCATCGACCGCGTTCTCAAACCGAGGTTAACATTTCTGGTTCGTAACGGCGGTAGCTATGGGATTGCCTTACTATGCATCGTCGTCGGACTTTGCATGCCATTTATGGAGCTGGTGCCATTTTCATCTTCGGCCGCTGGTCTGGCGTTATTGGCGCTAGGACTGGCACTCGTCGTGCATGACGGCTTGTTGGTACTGCTGGCTCTTGGGGCATTCAGCGCAACTCTCATACTTATCGTTGCCAACATTCTGTGACGGCTCTTCGACATGAGCGGAGAGTCGCAGAATATTCGAAACCGGGCGGTATCAATAAGCAAGTGAAACACCTAACCCATCCGACATAGTGCTGCCCTGACTCACTGCTATCGCCATTTCTCCCTGTTTCTGCTTCAGAGCCATAACCAGGGCTGGATCACCAGCCCCGGCTCTTCTATTCCATCGCCAGCAGGATCGCTGCTGCAGAAGTCACGATAGTTTCACAACATCATCGCAGCGACCCAGCCAAAGACAATGAGTGGGATATTGTAGTGGATAAAGGTCGGTACCACGCTGTCCCAGATGTGATCGTGCTGGCCGTCGGCATTGAGACCGGCGGTTGGGCCTAGCGTTGAATCTGATGCTGGAGAACCGGCATCCCCCAGGGCTGCGGCGGTTCCCACAAGGGCTACGGTCGCCAGGGGCGAGAAGCCGAAGTTGAGGGCAAGCGGTACATAAAGAGATGCGATGATAGGGATCGTCGAGAATGACGAACCAATGCCCATGGTGATGAAAAGCCCCACTAACAGCATGACCAACGCCGCCAGCCCCTTGTTGTCACCGATGATGTCAGTGGAACTACTCACCAATGCTTCAACTTCACCGCTTGCCTGCATGACGCTGGCAAAGCCAGCCGCGGTAATCATGATGAAGCCCACCAAAGCCATCATGCGCATACCTTCAGTGAAGATGCCATCCTGCTCATGCCAGCGAAAAACACCACTCAGCGACAGCAGAGCAAAACCGAAGATACCGCCGAGCACCATCGAACCGGTGTACAACTGCACTGCTACCGTGCCAACAAGCGAGATAGCCAATACCACCTTCTGCCAGAGTTTGAGGTGCTGGGCCGCCTCGGCGGGGGACTCTTCGCCATGCGCCAAATCGCGATCTTCGTAGTCACGGCCCTTGCGATAGCTAAACAGCGCAGCCACAGCAAGGCCTAATGCCATGCCGCCGATGGGAATCACCATGGCCATGGGCACCATCTGGCGTGTTACTTCCAGCCCTAATTCGGCACCGCTTTCGTTGAGATTGGTGAGCAGAATGTCATTGAGGAAGATAGCGCCGAACCCTACTGGCAGTAGCATGTAGGGGGCGGTAATGCCGAACGTAATCACGCAGGCAACAAGTCGGCGGTCGAGCTGCAGATGGTTCATCAGCTTCAGTAACGGCGGCACCAGCACAGGAATGAACGCAATATGCACTGGAATAAGGTTCTGAGAGCTGACCGCAGCTGCCAGCAGAGCCGCCAGCAAAGTATAAGTCACCATGCGCCTACTACTACCCGTTTCGTTGATATGAAAGCGGCGAATAGCCCGATTGGCCATGACTTCTGTAATCCCCGAACGAGAGAGCGCGACAGCAAAAGCCCCCAACACTGCATAAGCCAGCGCCACGGTAGCACCGTTTCCAAGGCCGTCGTTAAAGGCATTGAGAATGTCGTTGATTGGCATGCCAGCATAGAGGCCACCTACCAATGTCGCGACAATGAGAGCAAAGACGACGGAAACTCGGGCAAGACTGAGACTGACCATCACCAAAATGGCCAAAACGATAGCATTCATAAAAAAGCTACTCTTGTCGTTGGAATTGAATGCGGTAATCCCCGAAGCCTGTAGCTGCGGGGAGGGAGATGCTAGTTAGTGTTGACTTGGCAGGATGCCAGAGCAGAGCAAGTGACTCAGCGTTCTGGACGCTAGCAAGTCGCTGGCAGCTTCTATATCAGGCGCGAAGAAGCGGTCCTGATCGTAGTGGCTAACCCGGTCGCGTAGCAGCTTTCTGGCCTGCTCTAGCATCTCAGTGCTCTTCAAGCCGTGACGCATGTCGAGCCCCTGGCAGGCAGAGAGCCACTCAATGGCAAGGATGCCTCGCACGTTGTCGGCCATTTCCCATAGTCGTTTGCCAGCCGCCGGCGCCATGGAGACATGGTCCTCCTGGTTGGCTGAAGTTGGCAGGCTGTCAACGCTGTGAGGGTGCGCAAGTGCTTTGTTCTCGCTGGCGAGGGCTGCCGCCGTCACCTGGGCGATCATGAACCCGGAGTTAACGCCGCCTTTTTCAACCAGGAAAGGCGGCAGTTGGGACATGTGCTTGTCCATCATCAACGAGATGCGACGCTCGCTCAGCGAGCCGATCTCAGCGATGGCCAGCGCCAGGTTATCGGCGACCATGGCAACCGGTTCAGCGTGGAAGTTGCCCCCGGAAAGGATGTCGCCACTCTCAGCAAACACCAGCGGGTTATCTGAGACAGCGTTGACTTCGGCTGCCAACACTTCGGCAACATGACGAATCTGGGTCAGTGCTGCCCCCATCACCTGGGGCTGGCAGCGCAAAGAGTATGGATCTTGAACTTTGTCGCAGTCAGCATGAGAATCGCCAATGGCACTGCCATCGCCGAGCAGGTGACGATAGGCTGTCGCGGCGTCGATCTGACCACGCTGGCCACGTACCTCGTGAATACGCGCGTCAAAGGGCGAGCGCGACCCAAGAGTGGCCTCAACCGTCAACGAACCACACACAGTAGCCGCAGCGAACAAATCCTCGGCATCGAACAAGCCGCGCAGCGCATAGGCGGTGGAAACCTGGGTACCGTTGAGCAGCGCCAGACCTTCCTTGGGTGCCAGCTCCATCGGGGCTAGCCCTGCCACCTTGAGCGCCTCCTTGGCGGAGAGCCACTCCCCCCGATAGCGCGCCTTGCCTTCGCCGAGTAGTACGACACTCATGTGCGCCAACGGCGCCAGGTCCCCAGAGGCGCCTACTGAGCCCTTCAACGGAATATGTGGATAAACTTCAGCGTTGATGAGTGCAATGAGGGCATCAAGTACTTCGCGACGGATACCAGAATAGCCGCGGGCCAGGCTATTGACCTTGAGCACCATGATCAGTCGCACCAGGGCGTCGTCCATTGGCGCGCCGACACCGGTGGCGTGGGAAAGTACCAGCGAGCGCTGCAGCGCCTCAAGATCCTCGTTGGCAATACGGGTCTGGGCCAACAGTCCAAAGCCCGTATTGATGCCGTAGACAGTCCGGTTCTCAGCGACCACCCGGTTAACACAATCCACGCTTTTATGGATATCGGCGTTGGCGCTTTCCGAGAGCCTGACCGGCACATGCCCCTCAAAGACGCAGCGCACCTGAGCCAGCGTCATCTTGCCGGGTTGAATCTCGAGATGGGTCATCAGTAAATCTCCTGTTATTTGTCCAGCATCGGCAGGTCGAGGCCGTGCTCGCGGGCGCTCTCTTTAGCGATCTCGTAGCCTGCATCGGCGTGGCGCATGACACCGGTCGCCGGGTCGTTGCGCAGCACGCGGCCCAGGCGGGCGTGGGCGTCGTCGGTGCCGTCGGCGACGATCACCACACCGGCATGCTGGGAGTAACCCATGCCCACGCCACCGCCGTGGTGCAGTGAGACCCAAGTGGCACCGCCAGCGGTGTTGAGCAGGGCATTGAGAAGTGGCCAGTCGGAGACAGCGTCGGAACCGTCCATCATCGACTCGGTCTCGCGGTTGGGGCTGGCCACCGAGCCAGAGTCCAGGTGATCACGACCGATCACCACCGGCGCCTTTAGCTCGCCATTGGCGACCATCTCGTTGAATGCCTGGCCGAGACGAGCACGATCCTTGAGACCCACCCAGCAGATGCGCGCTGGCAGGCCCTGAAAGCTGATGCGCTCGCGCGCCATATCGAGCCAGTTGTGCAGGTGCGGATCGTCGGGAATTAGCTCCTTCACCTTCTTGTCGGTCTTGTAGATGTCTTCAGGGTCGCCGGACAGCGCCGCCCAACGGAAGGGGCCGATGCCCTGGCAGAACAGCGGGCGAATGTAGGCTGGCACGAAACCGGGGAAATCAAAGGCATTCTCAACACCCTCTTCCATCGCCATCTGGCGGATGTTGTTGCCGTAGTCGAAGGTCGGCACACCCATCTTCTGGAAGTCGAGCATCGCCTGGACATGCACTGCCATGGACTGCTTGGCAGCCTTGACGGTGGCTTGTGGCTCGCGTTTTCCGCGGGCGACGTACTCTTCCCATGTCCAGCCTGCTGGCAGATAGCCATGCAGCGGGTCATGAGCGCTGGTCTGATCGGTGACCATGTCGGGCCTGACGCCACGTTTGACAAGCTCCGGGAGCACATCAGCAGCGTTGGCACACAGGCCGATGGAGATCGCCTTACCCTCGGCGGTATAGCGCTCGATGCGTGCCAGGGCGTCGTCAAGATCCTCCGCCTGCTCGTCCAGATAGCGGGTACGCAGGCGAAAGTCGAGACTGGTTTGCTGGCACTCGATGTTGAGCGAACAGGCACCAGCCAAAGTAGCCGCAAGCGGTTGCGCACCGCCCATACCGCCAAGGCCAGCAGTCAGTATCCAGCGCCCTTTCAGTTCGCCATCGAAGTGCTGGCGACCTGCCTCGACAAAGGTTTCGTAGGTGCCTTGGACAATGCCCTGAGAACCGATGTAGATCCACGAACCTGCGGTCATCTGTCCATACATCATCAAGCCTTTACGATCCAACTCGTTGAAGTGCTCCCAGTTGGCCCAGGCGGGTACCAGGTTAGAGTTAGCAATGAGTACACGCGGGGCGTCTTTATGGGTTTCAAATACACCGACTGGCTTGCCGGACTGCACTATCAAGGTCTGGGTGTCCTCCAGGCGCTGGAGCGTATCAACAATTTTGTCATAGCATTCCCAGTCACGGGCGGCGCGGCCAATACCGCCATACACCACCAGATCCTCGGGCCGCTCGGCCACGTCAGGGTGCAGGTTATTCATCAACATGCGCAGCGGTGCCTCGGTGAGCCAACTTTTACAGCTGCGCTCAGTACCAGTGGGAGCGGCGATCTTGCGGGAGGGGTCGTGGCGCTTGTCGTGCATCGTCATGGTGTCTTCCTCTGAGGGTGATGTTCGTGATCAGGAACGTTGAGCCTTAAGCGCTTAATCATTCAGGGTCAGCAGGTGCACTAGGCGAGCCGCCACCCTGGCGGTGCGGCCATCGATGTCATGGCCGGGGTTGAGCTCCGCCAGGTCGGCCAGGCGCAGCTTGCCGCTGTCTCGAATGCGCTCAATCAGCGGCTCGATCAGGGCAAGCGAGACGCCACGAGCAGCCGGGGCACTCACCCCAGGCGCTTCGGCGGCAGGCAGCACGTCCAGATCGATGGTCAGGTAGAGGTGGTCGCAACGGGCGATGAACCGTTCCAAGTCACGTTGGATGGCATTGAGGTAACGCGTGTCGAAGTCCCGGTCTTCGCGGACCAGCACGCCGAGTTCGGTCGCTCGGTTGAACAGCGCCCGGGTATTAGCGGCCCGGCTCACGCCCAAGCAGGCGTAGCGGAACGGCCAACCTCGCTGTTGACTGTCGTCGGCGATCTGCGAGAACGGCGTGCCGGAGGAGCGTACGTTAGCCGGGTCGCGTAGATCGAAGTGGGCATCGAAGTTGATGATGCCGACTCGCGGCGCGGTCTCGCCTCGACCTGCCAGGTGTTGGGCGAGCCCCGTCCAGCTGGCATAGGCGATCTCGTGGCCGCCGCCTAGCACGATGGGTCGGTGGCCAGCGTCGAGCAATGGTTTCAGACGATCAGCCAGGACTTGCTGGGCATCTTCCATGGCGTCGCCTTTACAGCGCACGTCACCGGCATCATAGGCTGGACCGCAACGGTGCCAAGCTAGCGGAGCTAGTGCCTGGCGCAATGCGGCGGGTCCCTCGGCAGCACCCACACGGCCCTGGTTGCGCGCCACTCCCGCATCGCAAGCAAAGCCCAGCAACGCACAGCCCGGGGCGCCACTCCCATTCAGTGGCTGAACTTTTTGGTGCCAGCGCTCGCTATGGGGCTCGGGATCGGTGCGTCCTTTCCAGGGCGTCATGTCGATAGCGTTTTCGAGCGGAGTATCAGATGGCATGAGTCAGTTCTCCCTGGAACAGCCGCTGACGCAGGCGTCCTGGTTGGACGGCATAAGCCAGCGCAGCCGGGGTATCGATGTCCCAGACACACAGGTCGGCGCGGGCACCCTCCTCGATCCGCCCCTCGCCCTTGAGACCAAGAGCGGAAGCGCCATGGGCGGTCATGCCGGCCAGGGCTTCTTGAGGCGTCAGGCGGAACAGGGTACAGACCAGGTTGAGCATCAGGGTCGGCATGAACAGCGGCGAGCTGCCCGGATTAGCGTCGGTGGCCACGGCCATGGGCACGCCTGCCTCGCGCAGTGCTGAGATGGGCGGCTGCTGGGTCTCACGCAAAGTATGGAAAGCCCCCGGCAGGATCACGGCGACGCTACCGGCCTGCCGCATGGCCGCAATCCCAGCCGCATCGAGGTACTCGACATGGTCGGCGGAGAGCGCCCCGTGGCGGGCCGCCATGGCGGTGCCGCCCAGATTGGAGAGTTGCTCGGCATGGGCCTTGATTGGCAGGCCATGGGCCTCAGCCGCCTCGAACACCCGCTCGCATTGGGCCACCGAGAAGGCGATCTTCTCGCAGAACACGTCAACGGCATCGGCCAAGCCTTCCTTTGCTGCAGCCGGGATCATTTCCTGGCACACCAGGTCGATATAACCGTCGCTGTCATTCTCGAATTCTGGCGGCACCGCATGCGCGCCAAGCAGTGTCGTCTCCACACGCACCGGCAGTGCCTCACCGAGGCGGCGCGCCACTCGCAGCATCTTCAGTTCGTCTTTGACCGTCAGTCCATAACCGGACTTGATCTCCACGGTGGTGACACCATCGGCAATTAATGCTTCAAGGCGCGGCTTAGCCAGTTCGAACAACGCCTGCTCGCTAGCATCGCGAGTGGCCGACACGGTGCTTAGAATGCCGCCTCCGCGGCGGGCAATCTCTTCGTAGCCAACTCCCTCCAGGCGCGCCTCGAACTCGTCTGCACGGGAACCGCCGAACACCAGATGGGTGTGACAGTCCACCAGGCCAGGGGTCATGACTCCGCCACGCCCCATCTCGTCACAGCCTTCAGCCTGATGCTCAACGAAGTCATGCATGGCAACCAGAGAGACGATGCGACCACCCTGAGTAATCACGGCCATGGGCTCCGGCAGGGTGTGGAGACCGTCGAAGACACTGACGTCGCGCCACAAACGACGCTTTTCGGTGTTAGACATGGAACCTCCTCGGATAAGGCATGTTATGTATATACAATTAGACTAGCTCCGAAGACGCGCCGAGTCACCCCCTGAATATTGTTCAAAGGTGTATCTGCTGGATAGAAAAAAACATTGAAAATAAAAAATTTTATATATTTTTCAATTGTTTATTTATAAATCGTCGAGCTGCAAGATGATAAAAACCACTCTTTAACTAGACCAATGTCTAATCACAAAGAGTGGCTCGGATAAGATCTGGGGCGTAAATTATGTATATACATTAACAAGCAGAATGTTCTCTTCCGCCATCACCATCAAGAGGTGTGCCATGCAACCCCCAAGCGACAACCCCCAACAGCGGGCCAGCCGCATCACCATCCTCAAGCTCTTCCTACCCAGTGCCCTGGGTATCTTGATCTTCTTCGTTCCGGTCGAGATCAATGGACACAGCACGATTCTGCTTGATCACATGGTGACCGGCGCCCGCAGTCTATTGGGTGATGCCAGCGGACTCTATGCGCTGGCGCTGATCGTGGCGGGTGCTGCCTACCCGCTGGTCCGTGGTTACTGGAACCGCAACCTCACAGAACGCCTATTCACGGTGCTAAAACTGCTCGGGGTCATCGCGGCACTAATGGCACTGACAGGCTGGGGACCCGCCTTTCTACACGAGCCCGATATACTGCCTTTTCTGTTCGACAAGCTGGTGATTCCAGTAGGTCTGATCGTGCCCATCGGCGCTATCTTCTTGGCCCTGCTGATCAGCTTCGGGCTACTGGAGCTGATCGGCGTGCTGATCCAACCGGTGATGCGCCCCATCTGGCGCACACCGGGGCGCAGTGCCATCGATGCGGTGGCCTCTTTCGTCGGCAGTTACTCCATCGGACTGCTGATCACCAACCGGGTCTATCAGGCGGGGCAGTACTCCGCCAGAGAAGCGGCTATCATCGCCACTGGCTTTTCCACGGTTTCGGCCACCTTCATGATCATCGTCGCCAAGACCCTCGATTTGATGGCGGTGTGGAACCTCTACTTCTGGCTGACACTCCTGATCACCTTCATCGTCACCGCGGTCACCGTCCGCTTCCCGCCACTTTCGCGCATGGATGACAGTGTGGAGGATGGCGAACCGGAGGCTGAACCCGGTAAGCGGCTGGTTACCGCCTGGCAGGTCGGGCTGGAGGTGGCAGCCAAAGCACCAAGCCTACATCGCAGCGTGGCGCTTAATTTCAAGGAAGGGTTGGTGATGGCAATCAGCATCCTGCCGTCGATTATGTCGGTGGGCCTGCTAGGGTTGTTGGCTGCCAAGTACACGCCGTTGTTCGAATGGCTGGGCTGGGTGTTCTACCCATTCGTGGCCGTGTGGGGGTTGGAGGACGCCGCAATGCTGGCTCAGGCCTCTGCTGCCGGGCTTGCCGAGATGTTCCTACCGGCGCTGTTGATGGCTGAGGCCGAGTTCGCCGCTCGCTTCGCCGCGGGAGTGGTGTCGGTCTCCGCCGTCCTGTTCTTCTCGGCCTCCATCCCCTGTATTCTCTCAACCAGCATCCCGCTGACGGTGGGAAAGATGCTGATCGTGTGGTTTATCCGCGTGGCGCTGAGCCTGTTGCTGGCGGTACCCACCGGTTATTTGGTGCAGACACTAACTGGCTGAGTCCACCGTCAAACTTGCATTGGCGTTGGTCTTGGCTACCCGCGGGGTCAGCTCAGCTCTCGATGCATTGATGAACGCAGCTTATACCGCTCCCCAGGATGGAGCAGCCGCGCGTAGCTGATCAGTTGCTCACCAGACCAGGTGCGCCGAATCATGCTGAGACAGGGGCTAGCCGTATCAATACTCAGCCATTCGGCAGCCTGTGCTTCGGGCAGAATCGCCTCAACGATGTGTTCGACATCGGTGATGGGGCAGGCGGCCACCAACACCTCATTGGGAGTGTGAGTGGTGAAGTTGGCATCTAGATAGTCTGGCACCCAGCGTGGATTGACGTAGCGCTTCTCCAGTTGAATCGGCACCTCATCCTCCAGATGCACGATCAAGGTATGAAAGACGCGGCTACCAAGCCTGACCCCCAGGCGCAACGCCACCTCGTCATCGGCCTCAATGGCTTCGCAGATCAACACTTGGTTGTCATAGCGGTGTCCACGTAAACGCACCTCCTCAGCGATGTTGTACACCTCGACCAGCGATGACTCGGCCTTGCGGTCGGTCACGAAGGTACCGAGCCCTGGCTGGCGCGTCAGATACCCTTTCTGCACCAAATCACGGATCGCTTTGTTAGCGGTCATGCGGCTGACATTGAAATCACGTGCCAGCTTCTCTTCTGGTGGGATCTGATGGTGCGATGGCCATTCGTTGCTTTTTATTTTGTCCAGCAGATGCTTCTGTATCTGCTGGTAGAGAGGAGAAGAGCTAGCCATAAAAGCACCTTTTTTCACTGCCAACAATGTATATACATATAGTTTACACGTTAAAGCAAAGTCACAAACGCTTTCTCGCGTTGTTAGGCATACCAGTGATGTGAAGCTGTGAACCTCTACCAATAACCTTTATCGCGCGAGGTTCAACTCTGCTGCCTGGAGGCACGTTCCTCTCCTCCAGTCGCCGCCACAACGCCGATCGCGAAATCGAGTCACGCTTAAAAAGCTTTATATCTGTTAAGAAAGAATCATCTGACACTATTTCCATTAAAGTCCTTATGTATGAACTAAACACAAGAATTATGGGTGGAATGTCTATAACTATTTGTTAGCCAGGCATACAAAAAGCTCACACATCGAATAATTCTTGGGTTTACCTGTTAAACCAGTCCGGGCTAATAGGTTGATGAAATAACATTCGATTTCTGAAAAACCTGCGGAATCAAAGGCAAGGAAGGTTTTGAATAACTGACAGAAGCGAGAGTTTGAGGGGCACCTGCGGAGGCGAAATGAAAATGCAGCGGAAACACTAAGGGAAATGCACAACTCACCAACTGATTTAATTGGCGTCCCAGGCAGGATTCGAACCTGCGACCTGCCGCTTAGGAGGCGGCTGCTCTATCCTGCTGAGCTACAGGGACTTATAGGCAGGCGGATTATAACGTCTCGGCCAACCCAGGCCAAGGCATGGCTATATCCAGCCGAGCAATCGCAACGCAAAAATCCCAACGGTTACCGTCACGCTGGCCATCAGTGTGGTGATGGCAATGATATTGGCTGCCAAGGCGACATTACCACCAATCGCTTTGACCATGACAAAGCTGGCTGCCGCAGTAGGACTGGCAAAGAAGAGAAAAAGCAGGCCCAGCGATTGCCCGGAAAACCCCATCAGCCAGGCAGCTCCGGTCGACAAGACGGGAAGAATGACCATTTTCATCACGCTGGCGCTTAGTGCAACCTCCTGATTATCTCTCAGACTGCTAACCGACAGAGTGGCCCCGATACAAATCAGTGCCAGCGGCAAGGTAAGAGAGGCAAAATAATCGCCCGATGTCATCAACCAACGGGGCAACTCAACTGACCAGGCAGTGAATGGCAGCGCGGCTATTACGGCGATAATCAGCGGGTTGGTAACGATCTTCCAGAGCAGACTTCGCCAGTCGGTGGCCTGGCCAGGCTGGTACATCGCCAGCATAACGACCGAAAGAACGTTATATGTAACGATGACAATACCCAGCAACAAACTACCTGCTGAAAGACCATAGTTGCCGTACATGCCCGCCGCCAGGGCCAGCCCCACCACGCCACAATTACCGCGAAATGCGCCTTGCACATAGACACCACGCTCCCGACGCGGGATCCGAAAGCGCGCCCACCCCCAACTGAGCGCGCATTGGCAAAGCGTCGCCAAGGCGAAAAACACCAACAGCGGTATATCCAGCGCCACGGCCAGATCAGCTTTAATCAAGCTCAGGAAGATCAGCGTCGGCAAGGTCGCCCTGAAGACCAGTGCAGAGGCGGTGGATACGAATGCCCGATCAATCCAGCCCAGTCGCTTTAAGCCCAAACCAATGAATACCATGGCAAAGACAGGCAACGTAACATCAAGGGTCCGGGCAAAAAGTTCAAATAGGCTCACAGGCGGCAATCTCTTTTCCTGAATATCAATATCAAGAACAGCACCTGCTTATATTCTACGGTTGGCGGGGTTTTGTCGACCAAAGTGGAAGTAATGAAAGGCTGGGTGGGAAAGGCTAGGCTAGAAACTACTCAAAAAGATGAACAAAGTCAGCTTCTTTTTCGTCATGCAAATTGACTACCACCCCATTGCGGCCTTTGTCTTTCGCCGCGTAGCTTCCGGCGTCGGCACGAGCCACTGCGTCCTCAGTACTGCCATCATCCTCATGGAAGGTCGTGACCCCAATGCTTAGCGTTACGCTATATTCTTTGCCTTCATGAACAACCGAAATTTCCCCCACTGAATGACAAAGGGATTCAGCTATTTTTTGTGCCTGATTCAAGGTACAGCTGGGCAGAAGAACGCCGAACTCATCACCGCCCTGACGGGCAACATGATCGCTGCGACGCACCTCCCAGGCCACCACTTGGGCAATGCGCCTAAGCATTTCATCACCCAGCGCATGACCGCCTTCATCATTAATCGGCTTGAAATGGTCAAGGTCAAACAACAATAGCGCCGAAGGCGTGCTGGTCTTTTGAAACTCAGCAAAAGCATCATCAAGGCGCCGCTCGAAACCGCGCCGATTAAGCAAGCCGGTTAGCGGATCATGTTCGGCTTCCCAGCGCTGAATGGCCTCCTGCTCGCGACGCTCGGTAATATCCTTGACCACTCCCACCAATCCCAGCGAATGTCCGCCCTGGGAGAGCATGACCACTCGCGCATGAATATCCAGCCATAGCGTTTCTTTCTCATTGCGCATAAAGCGCAACTGTCGGACGAAATCGCTTCCGGACTTCAAGCTGTGTTGCCACATATCCTTGGCGCCCCCCCGATCATCCGAATGAATTTTATGTAGCCAGGTCTCCATCGGGGTATTCGGCTGGATATCGAGCATATCGAGCAATGCAGGGTTCATATAGGTAATGTCGCCATCAAAATTGGCGACGAACATGCCTTGGGGAGTGGCATTCAGCACAGAGTCAAGAAAGGCTTCACGCTCTTGAAGGTTGGCCATTAATACCTGGCGCTCGTCCTCAACGCGATTGAAGGTGCCCGCCACGTGCTGCAACTCTTGCATCCGGGTGCCAAGCTCCACTCGCGCGCGCTCACCACGCCCCACTTGCCCGATCTGTTTGGCTAAATGCTTTAATGGCGACAGCATGCGGCGCAGGATCAACCAGAGTACCGGCAGCATCAGCAGTGTCAGCGCAACCCCGAGCCACCACAGTCGCTGCAGAAAATCATTCAGCGGCGCCAGGGCTTGATCACTGGGCAAGTACAGGCCGACGACCCAGTTTGCCGGCCAAACCTGACCGTAGGACTGAAAACCCTCCTGGCCGTTAAGCAGCGAGCCGATGGACTCACCTTCCCAGCCATCCAATGCCAGATTGAGCCAGGGATTGAAATCCCTATCCGGCACATCGGTCATGATCAGGTCTCGGTTAGGGTGATAAAGAATCTTCCCCGACGCCGTCGCCACACCGACGTAGCCTTCTCCGCCTAATCTTACACGCGATAGGCGATCAAACAGGCCACCGGAATCAAGACTGACAATCCCGCCTAAAAAGCCCTTAAACTCACCGCGTTCATCAATGCGCGGCACGCTGATCAGGACCATGGGCATACCGCTGGCACGGCCCACAAAGGGCTCACTCACATAAGGCCTTTGTGCGCCACGCAACATTTTAAAGTATTCCAACTGAGAGGTATCCAACCCTTCACGCCCGGCAACATTCGGCCAGTCGGCAATCACTTGCCCTTCTTTATTGGCGACGACGACACCTTCGAACCAGGCCATCAGGGCTTCATTGCGTTTCAGGGTGGCGCGTATGGCGTCACGATTCTCATCGTCCTCGACCTGGCTGTCGAGACGACTTAACGCATCAATACGGGCTTCTATCTGCTCGGTAACCTCGTCAGCCACCAACGTCGATTCATAGCGCAAGTGCGCCATATTGGTGGCCTTTACCATGGAATTGCCTAACTGCCAGGCCATCCCCAGTACCAGCATCACAACCAGTAGCCAGGTAATAGCCAGTCCCATCAGCATTCGGTTCTGAAGCGAGCCGATGCAAGTTTTGCGTGTTAACCAGCGAACCAAACCCTCGCACCTCGCTTACTTTGCCGAATATTCAACGTAGGAAATTGCTATCTTGATTGTATATCGGCCTATAGTACCGTTACCTGAGCGTTTACGACAAAAGAATCAAGCGTGACTCATACCCTGATGACAACTCCTTCTAGTAAACATCTGTCACCACAGAGCTCTGTAACGATATCGGCATCGGTATAGCAGCTCGGTCAACATTGTGAAGTCGTCATAGGACAAGGGTAAAAACCGGCAGGATTCGATCCTTAAGCCCCAACGCTGTTGGGGCTTATCGATGCATATGAATGATGTGTTATGGATCAAGACGCTTAACTCTCAACTCGTAATTGTTAACACCTGAACGAGCACCACCGAATTTTTGCCCCTGAACATGGATGCTGTAACGGCCTTGTGGCAACTCAGTGCGTAAATCAATATCACCATCAAAACCTTCGCCACTATCACGGGCTACAACTTGGCCTTGGTCATTCAGGACTTCTGCCACGATACGGTACTCACTGCTGTTATTACCGAAGGTGGAAGTGGTAATGAGAATAGGCCCGGCCTCGAGCATTTCGAAGTTGAGCACCTCCCCTTTTGCACGAATTTTCACGTCGGTGACGATTTCTTGGAAGCCTTGACGGCTTTCAGAATTCGATGCTTGGCCGGCCGCGTTATTGGCTACTCGCTCATTGGTGTTAGACGATGAAGCGGGCTCTTCTTGAGAAACAGAATCATTACTGGCAGCAATGGCGACCACCGTGTCTGATCGGCGTACAAAGGCTGACTGGCCGCCTTCGCGACGATTCCCCGTAAAGGCAATGGCGTCACCGGTTGAAATGCCTTGGTCAACATTCTGCCCACCCACGGTGACATAAAAACTGTTGCCGCCGGTGCTCGTGCTGCCGTATTTATAGCCCTGTACCTGCAAAACGTAGTCGCCAGGCACAAGTGTCTGGCTCAACCGCTCATTACTGTTCAGTTCATCACGTGCGACTACATTGCCCGCATCATCCATCAAGACAACATCAACACGGTAGTCATCCGACTCTCCCGCCGGCACCTGGCTACTGAATATATAAGTGCCTTCCTCATCCACCGTGAAGTCATGCTCGTGAACGCTACCGTAAAAAAAGCTACGACTGCGGGCATCGTTTTCGGAGCTAAGAAAACGCGTCAAATCCATTTGCTTGCCTTCTTCGCGAAAGCGCTCTTCGATGGTACTGGCGACGACGGGAGTGCTCGCAATACAGATTCCAAGAGCCAGCAGACTAGCCGTCAACGTTACTTTCTTCATAACACCACTCTCCATTTGTACCCACATATAAAAAAGCCGACCCCTAAGGGATCGGCTTTATATATCAAAACCCTAGGAGACTGGGAACCCCCATGTCTCGAAAGAGGGTTTAGAACAAGTAGACAGCACCAACCGCTACGCCGTCATCTTCGTCGTTTTCACGATCGTACATAGCGCCTTCGATGAAGGTGTACATTGCGTCAGAAACGTTGTAAGTGGCACCCAGAACGATTTCGTTGTAGCTTTCGTCAGAAACTTCGTTCGGGAAGTCACCGCTGGTGAAGGCTGCATCAGCAGTATCGGTGAAATCGTCACCGCCAACGTCAACATACTGGTAGGCACCGTAGATATCGCCGTTGCCATAACCGAAACGAGCACCAACGCCGTAGTAGTTGGTATCAGCCAAGAAGTCACTGTCAGACTGGAAACGCTCCAGCTTGAGAGCAACACGCAGCGTGTCAACGGTGTACTGACCAGTAATACCGTACTGTTCGCCAGCGTCATAGTCGCCGCTTACAGCGTTGCCGTCAGCATCTGTTCCGGTGAAAGTACCATCGTTATTACCCAGATCGTCATAAACGGCAGCGATAGAGAAAGCGCCCGCTGAGTATTCAACACCAGCAAAAGCGGATGCGTTACTTCCAGTCTCGTCACTAACGGTAATGTTAGCACCGGTATCACCGCCAGTATTGACAGTACCGCCGCCTTCAGCATCGCCTTCATACTGAGTACCAATGGCAAAAGTAAAGCCGCTGAAAGATGGAGAGGTATAAGTGAACTTATCACCTTCACGGCTTTCGATGCCTACGATGCGGCTGTTGGAATCAGTCACATCGAAGAATTCATTGTTGGTGATCGGGTCTTGAATCCAATCGTCGATCAGCGGATCCCAAGAACCGACACGCAGATCACCGAAGTTGCCTTTCAGACCCAAGTAAGCTTGGTCACCAGTGTCGAGGCCGCCAGCAGTTTTTGCTTCGTCTGCGTCGTGCTCAACCTCAGCTTTGAAATAGCCAGTTAAATCACGAGTGATCAGATGTTCACCAGCAAAACCAATTGTTGAGCCGTTGTCAAAAATTTCGTCTTCGCTGCCATCAGCACCTTGATCAATGCTTTTGTAGGCAATCTGAATGTTGCCGTACAGATCAAGTTTGGTGCCATCTTCGTTGTAGATGGTAGCTGCCTGGGCGCCAGAGGCGAATGCAGCACCAGCGATAGCAGTCGCTAAAAGTGTCTTTTTCATGGTGTAGGTTCCTTAACAAGCTTACTGTTTTGATCGTTTCTGTCCGACCTAAGGTCGACAGCCGGGATGCTGGGTGTGCTCTTGTGTCACTGACGGGAGCATTCCCAATTCAATGCGGCACTTCCTCAACAACACCTTGTTATATTCCAATGCTCGCAGGGCAAACTCTATACCGGGATTCAGAGGAACGCAATAGAAAAAAACACTGTTTTTTTATTATTTGTGATTTTTTTTGGAACCAAGCCCACTTAAGCGGGGTCCTAGCGGTCCTGAAATTTCTGCTGCAAGCCCAAGAGCTTATCTTCCAGGCTAAGTTGCTTTTGCGGTTTGTTAGCGTCCGTCGGTGTATTTTTTGCGCTGCCACCCGCTTTTTCAGATGTTTGTTTCTTGGGTTTCTTGGGCTTTGCCGTCTTGGCGCGAGAGGGGGCTTCCTTGGTCGCCTGGACAGGCTCACTTGGCGGAGAAGACACCTGCTGGGCACGCTTTTGGGCCGCATGGCGCGCGGCTTCCGCGTCTACCACTCCCGCTTCATTGCCTTCCAGATCAATCCGAGTGGCCCCCTCCCGCACCGACTTTATATAGCGCGGCAGATTGACGTAGTTTGCCAGCGCGCGGCGAATGAGCTTACCCGACCATGGCTCACGCTCTGCCAAATCGTGGTGTATACCCACCTTCAGCGGCTGGGTATGCCCCTTGAAAAACGCTTTAGGGTAGCGTTTGTACCATTGTGCCAGCAGTGCATGCGGCGATGGAGGCTCAGACCCGGGCGCCCCTTGCGCGGGAACATCAACCGCTGACGAGGCCGTCGCTTCGAGCTCAGACTCGTCTGTTTCATTTGAGCCTACGAACTCAAAAGCCGACTGTTGAGCATCAGATGCCTCTGCTTCCGATGGCGTCGACCCGGGGGCCTGAGCCAGTTGCTGCTTTAGCTTGGCGTTTTCCGCACGCAACTGGGCCAGCTCTGCCTGCGTGAGCATCAAGCGCCGTTCCAGATCGTCCAATAACGCCATAGGGCTTGATTCAGCGCTTACCGATTTAGTGCTAACCGACATTCTGGGCTCTCCTTCGCGGTGCTTTTAGACACAGCTTGAACACAGCTAGGCCTCTGCCACGATGCGCTCGTAAGTAACAAACGCATAATCAGGCTGCTGTTCGTTAGGCTGCCCGGCTACGCGTTGCGTTTCACGCCACTCGCTGGGGTCTAACAAGGGAAAGTACGCATCACCTTCCACTTCAATGTCAACTTCTGTGACATAGAGTCGGGTCGCATACGGCATGGCTTGACGATATATTTCTCCCCCGCCCATCACCATGATTTCTTCGGCCGCTTCAATGGTTGCCTGCTGATCCGCCAGCGCAAGTGCTGCCGACAGGTCGTGACAGACTCGAACACCGTCGTGAGCGAACGCTTCCTGACGGGTCACCACTATGTTTAACCGATTCGGCAGCGGCTTGCCAATCGAGGCAAAGGTCTTACGCCCCATCACCAGCGGTTTGGCCTGGGTCATGCGCTTAAAGAATTTCAGATCTTCGGGTAAGTACCAGGGCAACTGCCCTTCCACCCCGATAACGCGATTTTTCGCCATGGCCACGATCATGGCCACCGGTACCAACGACTCGAACTCGCTCATACCGCCACCGCTGCTTTAATGTGGGGGTGTGGCTGATAGTCGACTATCTCGATATCGTCGAACTGGAAATCAAAGAGATCGTTGACCTCGGGGTTCAGGTTCAACCGCGGCGGTGCATTGGGTGTGCGCCCAAGCTGCTGCTCCGCCTGGGCCAAGTGATTACTGTAAAGGTGGGCATCGCCCAAGGTATGCACAAACTCACCAGGCTCTAACCCGGTCACCTGAGCCACCATGCTCAGCAGCAAGGCATAGCTTGCGATATTGAACGGCACGCCCAGGAAAATATCGGCGCTGCGCTGATAAAGCTGACAGGAAAGTCGCCCGTTCGCCACGTAAAACTGGAACAGGCAATGGCATGGCGGCAGTTGCATATCGTCCACCTGAGCCGGGTTCCAGGCTGACACTATCAGCCGACGAGACTGGGGCGACGTGCGAATCTGCTCCAGCACATTGGCAATTTGATCAACGCTGCCGCCTTTGGGGTCGGGCCAGCTACGCCACTGATAACCATAAACCGGCCCCAGGTCGCCGTTTTCATCCGCCCAGTCATCCCAGATACGCACGCCATGATCTTTCAGGTAGGCGATGTTGGTATCGCCTTTTAAAAACCACAGCAGCTCATGAATAATCGAGCGCAAATGCAGCTTTTTAGTGGTCAACAGCGGGAAACCACGCGACAAGTCGAAGCGCATTTGGTGGCCAAACACCGAGCGGGTGCCCACCCCGGTGCGGTCATGGCGATCGGTTCCCTGATTCAATACCAGTTGCATTAAATCCAAATAGGGCTGTTCGAGAGCCTCTTTCATCGGCGTCGTTGCAGTCACGGCAATCCCAGATCAAGTCATCAATTAACGTCTATTCTATACATGTGAGCCGCCTGCGAACAGTGAACCACTGACGACTCACTATCCAAAATTCACCGAACTGCATCCACCGGCTGTTGGCGCGACCAGGCAATCAACACGGTGCCCAGTGCGATCATGGGCAGCGTCAGCAACATGCCCATGGTCACCCAGCCAAAGGCAATAAAGCCGATATGGGCGTCGGGCATACGGAAAAACTCGACCAGGAAGCGGAATATGCCGTAACCAAGCAAGAACAGGCCTGAGATAAAGCCGCGCGCTTTCGGTTTGGCCGATGCCCACCATATGATACAGAACAGCACGAGGCCTTCTAACAACGCTTCGTAAAGGGCCGATGGATGACGCGGTTCCGGCCCCATACCGGGGAATGGCATCCCCCAGGGCAGCGAGGTGATACGTCCGGGCAGCTCATGGTTTATGAAATTACCGATGCGGCCAGCGCCTAGCCCAATGGGCACCAGGGGGGCAATAAAGTCGGTTAACGTCAATATGGCCAATTGCTTACGCCGCGCAAAGAGCCAGGCCGCCAGCAGCACCCCTATCAGGCCGCCATGGAAGCTCATGCCGCCATCCCAGACCTTAAACACCCATAGCGGGTCGGCCGTCCACTGACCCAGGCCATAGAACAGCGCGTAGCCTAAGCGCCCTCCGGCGACCACCCCGATGGCACAGTAAAACAGCAAGTCGCCGATATCGTCCCGGTTCAACCCAATTCGCGCCGCTCGCCGACAACCCAACCACCAGGCGGCCACAAACCCCACGACGTACATCAGCCCATACCAATGAACTTGCAGCGGCCCAATGGCGATGGCAACCGGGTCGATTGTTGGATAATTAATCATCTAGGCTCTCTACTTAGTGGGTCTATTAATATGTCTGAATAGGATTAACGCGATTAGCTCAACGACCATGCCTCGCTGAGCGATGTCTAGCTCAATAAAAACTTAAGCCCCACAACGGTGAGCAGGGCCGCAAATGCCCAGCGCAAGACATGGCTGGGCAGTCGGTGTGCCAATCGAACGCCCAGGCGGGCGAAGGGAATACTTGTCATGACAATGATAATAAAGGCTGGCCACATCACATACCCCGTGGCCCAGGGAGGCAACAGGGAATTGTTCCAGCCCATCCATACAAAAGTGGCGGTGCCGAATAACGCGATAGGCACACCACAAGCGGCTGATGTCGCCACCGCCTGGGTTACACTCGCCCCGCAGCGTGACAGCCATGGAACCGCCAAGGTGCCACCGCCGATGCCAAACAACGCCGACACGCCCCCAATGACACTCCCTGCCAGAACCATCGCATAACGAGGTGTCTGGGCACCCCGGCGTGGCGAAGGCCTGAACCCCAGCGCCATTTTAACAGCCACCGACAGGACAAACAGACCAAACAACGTACCCAGCAGCGGCCCTTCCAACTGCCCGGCAACCAGCACCCCCAGTATGGCACCGGCCATCAACCCGGGTAGCAAGGCGAGAAACCAGGCAAGATGGATACTTCCCCGTCGCCAGTGGCCCAATGTGGATGACGTTCCCGTTACCACGATGGTAGCCAGCGAGGTACCGATGGCAAGGTGCATCACAACATCTGGCGATAGCCCTTGCAGGGTAAAGGCCGCGGCTAAAGCGGGCACAATAATCAACCCGCCCCCGACGCCAAAAAGACCCGCCATCGTGCCGGCGACAGCGCCAAGCAGCCAATAGCCTAACGTTATCGTCAAGGTGCTCATGCGCCAGACGGTGTTCGTTGATTATCGGGAAACCACTTGGCAATGATGCCCAGCAGGGTGTCCGGCTGATAGGGTTTGGTCAGCAGATCATCGAGCCCTGCAGACAAGCATTCGTCCTGCCCCATATTGTCAGCGTTCGCCGTAAGCGCAACGAGAACACTTTTGCGACTCCCCTGGGTTGCCTCAACCTCCCGCCAGCGACGGGTCGTTTCCAACCCGCTGAGCGTGGGCATGAAAATATCCATGAAAACAAGGTCAAAATCGCTTTGCTGTTGACGCTCCAGCGCCTGTTCTCCACTGCTCACGCCCTCGACATGCAGGCCGTGATTTTCGAGCATCTGACGCGCTAACATGAGATTAACAGGGCCGTCATCGACAACCAGCACGCGCAGCGACATTGCCACCGGTGCTGGATCGGAAGCCTCAGTCTGGACGTCACGGTCTTGCACCAGGTTCATTAGCAAGGCCCGGATATCGGCGATTCGCTCGCGCACCTCGAGCATGTTGGCCCGACAATCTTCGCTGACTTCACTATTTAACTGCTCACTCAAACGTGCAAACAGCGCATCGGTCTCGCGCTGTAACAAGCCCAGGTACTCGGATTTGAGCCGCGACTCTTCTCGCGCTCGGTCGCGCCCGGCGAGCAAACGTTTTACCTGCTGCTGCTGGTCATGCAGGTCATCGAGTAGCACCTTGGCATCTTCGTCAGCGCTGGCCGGTTTCTCCGGTGTTGATAAAGAGCCGTCAGCCATCGACGTCGACAGGCTTGCCAACACCCGATTAACGTTAGCAATGCGTGCGAAAGGCGGTGTTTTAGGGAGTTCGTCAAGCGTTGACGCTTGTTGAGAATACGCTGTCGACATTTGCTGGCTGATGGCTTGCGTATGCCTCTCGAGCTCAACCAACTGCTGCATCAGGCGCGCTTCTTTGTGCTTGGCACGTGATTTCACAAGCATCAAAAACGCCGCCACATTCAAACAACTGCCAACCAGTAGTGCTAGCATCAACCATAGCGAAATGCTCCATGAGGCGTAGCCAGGCGAAACCCAGCCAATCAGCCAAACCAACAGCACGCAAAGCACCACCAGCGTGGCCTGCAGGAGTAGTAATGGCCAAAGCACTGGCCATATCAACGTGTTCCAGAAATGTTCCCGCTGACTAGGTTGCATAAAAGAAGCGCCTTCCTCTCTGGCAAATTGACTCGAACGAATGCGTAAACCTGATAATCCACGAATTTTTGCGGTAATTTGCGTTAGTGTAGGAAATGACAGGCAGCAAGTGTACGTCGAGACGCGTGGAGTGTCATGTACGCACTGTCTGAAACACTAACCTGACATTGAGCCCTCCATGTGTTTAATCGCTTTCCGCTGGCATCCCGAATCTGCAACCCCTTTGCAACTGATCGGCAACCGCGATGAGTTCCACGCGCGACCAACAGCCCCCCTCGCAACCTGGCAGGACGCTCCCTGCCTGGTAGGTGGACGCGATCTGGTGGCAGGAGGAAGCTGGCTTGCCGCCAACCATCAGGGCAGGGTCGCGGCGATTACCAATGTTCGTGATCCTGCCCTGGCCTCAGCGCCTGGCGCGCCAAGCCGCGGGCATCTGGTGAAACAAGCATTGGAGTGCGACAACATCTTGGTCTGGTTAGACAACCTCGCTGACGGCGGGGCAACTGAGTACGCGGGGTTCAACTTGCTGGTTGCCACCCCGACTCAGCTTTGGTGCTTGCATCGCGGCCGCGAGCAGGTGTCACTCCATGAAGTGTCGGCGGGCATTCACGGCCTGTCTAATGCGACACTCAACAGCCCATGGCCGAAACTGCTAACGGCCAGAGCTGCGCTTGAAGAGGTTGACCCCATGCACTTCCCGGGGAAGGCGCTGGACGCCTTCCAGGATCCCCGCCAAGCCTCCCTATCCGCACTACCGGATACCGGCGTGGGAACCGAACTTGAAAAACAGCTATCAGCAGCGTTTATCGTCGGCGAACGCTACGGTACACGTGCCACCAGTTGGTTAACGCTAGCTGACAATGGCGACATCTCTCTCACCGAGCAACGTTTTGGGCCGTGTGGGACATTTGAAGGAGAAACGACGCTCAGCGTCCCTTGCGAGCGCTGAGCAACGCATCTAGTCACGCGGGGGGAGCAAATGCGAGAGCTGCCAGTCATCCATCCGTTTATCCAGGTGCATATGCACCTGAGCAGGCGTATCCAGCAGCATGACTTCCGACAGCAACTGCTGGGCATCCCTGAAAGGAACACGGCGAATCGCCGCGCGCACTTTGGGCAGACTGGGGGCATTCATGGACAGGCTGGTGAAGCCCATCGCCATTAGCAGTAATGCCCCCGACGGGTCACCGGCCAGCTCACCGCACAACGAAATAGGCTTTTTGAGTCGTTGTGCATCCTGGGACAGCTCCTGCAGCGCACCAAGCAGCGCTGGATGCAGTGCATCATAGAGGCTAGAAACGCGCGGGTTGTTACGGTCTACCGCAAGAAGGTACTGAGTCAGGTCGTTACTGCCCACCGAGAAGAAATCCACCCGTTTGGCCAGGGCATCCATTTGATAGATAGTGGCCGGCACCTCGATCATTACCCCTACCTTGGGACGCTCTACGTCGATACCCTCCTCGCCTAGCTCCAGGATCGCACGGTCCAGCAATCGCAGTGCTTCGTCCACTTCTTCGACGTTGGTAATCATCGGGAAAAGTACGTAGAGGTTATCGAGTTCCTTGGACGCTTTCAGCATCGCCCGCAGCTGAACCATCAAGACTTCAGGGTGGTCCAGGGTCACTCGCATACCGCGCCAGCCCAGGAAGGGGTTGGCTTCTTCGATCGGGAAATACGGCAGGTCTTTGTCGCCGCCGATATCCAGCGTACGCATGACCACCGGTAGCGGCGAAAAGCTTTCCAACTGATCGCGGTAGAGTCGTGTCTGTTCTTTCTCGCCTGGGAAACGCTCAGTAATCATGAACGGCACTTCGGTACGATAAAGCCCCACGCCACTAATACGGCTTTTGAGCAAGGCAGCGGCATCGACAGCAAGCCCTGTATTCACCATCAGCGGCATATCATGACCATCCGGCGTCTCGCTGGGCAGATCCTGTTCGTGCGACAACAGTTCACTGAGGGCTTCTTCTTCGGCAATCAGGCTTTCATAGCGGGCTTTCAACTCAGGGGCAGGCCTGACGAATAACCGCCCCCGGTGGCCGTCGAGCACGACTGGCGCTCCCGACAGGCGCGGAAGCGGCAGATCCACCATGCCAAGCACCGTGGGTATGCCCATTGCGCGGGCAACAATCGCCACGTGAGACGTACTCGAACCGCGCACCGACACCAGCCCTTTCAACTTGTCGCGGGGCACCTCACCGAGCATCGCAACACTGATTTCATCGCCGACCAGTATGGCGTTATCGGGATAGGTCTCCGGCGTTGAGGGGGAATCCTCCTGCAAGTGGGCCAGCACGCGGCGCCCCAGGTCGCGAATATCCGCCGCCCGCTCGCGCAGATAATTATCATCCACGCGCTCAAGGTATTGCACATGACGTCGAACCACGTCGGCCAGGGCACCAGGTGCCCACTGCCCTTCACGAATACGTTTTTCAACTTCCTCTGAAAGCGCTGCTTCACCCAGCATTTGTTGATAAACGTCGAACAGCGCCAACTCCTGGGTCGAAATACGATTGACCAATCGTTCAGCCGCCGCACGGATTTCAGCGCGCGTTTTGCCAATGGCCTCCTTGAGCCGCGCGACTTCGAAGTCCTCATCACTGGGGACCAGATCAGGCACGCTGTTGAGATCCGATGGCGGAGTGATCACCACGGCCTCACCCATCGCCATACCCGGCGACGCAGCCACGCCCTTGAACATGGTCTGCCCACTGGGCAGCGCACGGCGGTTTAAATTGCCTGTCGCCAACGCGTGCGCCAACACACCCGCGAGCTGAGCCGCCATGGTCACCAGGAAGGCTTCGTCTTCGTCGTCGTACTGGCGCTGCTCGGCTTGCTGCACGACCAGCACACCCAGCATGAGACGTTGATGGATGATGGGAACACCCAGAAAGCTCGAATAACGCTCCTCGCCGGTCGCCTCAAAATAGCGAAAGTGGGGATGAGATTGAGCATCTTCGAGGTTAAGCGGCTCGCTGCGTTTGGCGACGAGCCCCACCAGACCCTCGCCTAATGGAAGCACCACCTGCCCGACGGCCTGAGTGCGCAGACCGATAGTTTCCATGAGCACAAGGGATTCAAGCTCTTTATCGTAAAGGTAAAAAGAGCACACATCGGTTTGCATCGCTTTGCGAATGCGCCGCACCATGGTGGCCAATGCAGCATCCAGGTTGCGCGCGCCATTCACTTCCTGAATAACGCGGCGCAGAACCTCAAGCATGGACGTTTTACTTTTCACTGTTATTTGACTCGCTGAGGAATTTCTTGGCCGTCAACCTCCACCCTATCGCAGGGCGGCAGTTTACTCATCAATTAATGCCAATCGTTGAACACGGGGCGACAGCTCGCGGAGCGCACGGCGATACACTTCACGCTTGAACGGCACAACCTGACCAAGAGGGTACCAGTAGCTAACCCATCGCCACCCATCAAATTCGGGCTTGGGTGTCGCCGTCATGCAGATACGACTGTCCTCGCAGCGGATCTGGAGTAAAAACCACTTCTGCTTCTGGCCAATACAAACTGGCCGCGAATGTGTGCGAATCATGCGTCGTGGCAGACGGTAGCGCAGCCAGCCCCGGGTGCAGGCGACAATATCAACGTCATTGGCCGTCAGGCCAATTTCTTCGTGAAGCTCACGGAAAAGAGCTTCTTGCGGCGTCTCGCTTGATTTGATGCCTCCCTGGGGGAACTGCCACGCATTCTGTCCTACACGACGCGCCCATAGCAGCTGCCCCTGGCGGTTGGCGATAATAATGCCAACATTGGGGCGAAAGCCGTCAGCGTCGATCACGGACATCACCTTATAAATTTTCAGTTGTGACCATTTTTCCACAAGGACAACAAGCGTATCAATACAATATAGCGCCAAGTTACCAACGCAGCGCGGCGCGTCGGTGTCAAAGCATCGGCGACTCTGCGATAATCCGGCGCTTCACGTCTGGCTGCAAACGACCATCATCAAGCATAAGGGGAGCGCCGTGAGTCTGGCCATTTTCGACTTGGATAATACCTTGCTATCAATCGATAGCGATCATGCCTGGGGGGAGTTCCTGCTTGAGCAGGGGGCGGTAGATCCCGTTGCCTACCGGGAAGCCAATGACCGGTTTATGGCCGATTACCAAGCGGGCACGCTCGACATGGCCGACTTTCTGGCTGTCGCGCTAAAGCCGCTTGCCGACAACACGCCAGAGCAGCTTGCCGCTTGGCATCAGCAGTTCATGGCCAGCAAGGTCGAGCCACATATCCTGCCGAAAGCTGAGGAATTGCTGGCCCGCCACCGCACCATGGGCGATACGCTACTGATTATTACCGCTACCAATCGCTTCATTACCGGGCCGATTGCCGAGCGCCTGGGCATTGAGCACCTGATTGCTGTTGAACCCGAATGCATCGACGGCCACTACACCGGCCGTGTGAAGGGTGTACCCAGCTACCGTGAAGGCAAGGTCATCCGCCTGGAACAATGGCTGGAAGAACAGCAAATGACCATGGACGACGCATGGTTCTACAGCGATTCCCACAATGACCTGCCGCTACTGGAGAAAGTCGAAAACCCGGTGGCCGTCGACCCTGACGATACCCTTCGCCAGATCGCCGAAGAGCGCCAATGGCGGATCATGAGTTTACGGGACTGATAACCAGTTGGAAGCTTGAAAAGCGCCGCTTTGTGCCTGAAAGAGAGCCAGGATAGCTCAAGATATCAATCGAGTAGGAAGGGGAGTTACCTCCCCTGTCCTCTCACACCACCGGGCATACGGTTCCGTACCACGGCGGTTCATGAACAACGTTTGAGCCATCCTACCGTATCGAGTATCGAGATTAGGCCATGGTCATAAAAGCACTTCCTCGGCAGGGCCTGATTCATGTGCGATGCCCCGGCATTCCACCAGGGGCCTCGCCCATTACCCGCCGATTTCCAAGCTCGGTATGCGTCCAGACCTAGGCCTCGGAGTTTCCGCCGCCGGGTCGCTGGGCGCTTCCATTGCCGCCAGAGCAGGCCGCGTAAGCGGCGGCGTATCCATTGATCCAGCGCTTCCAGCGGGCGCTTTACATCAACGAGGCTGAAGTAGTTGGCCCATCCTCGTAGGACTGGCCTCAACCCTTCGATTACCCGTTGGATGTTACGCCCCCTGCCACGCTTCAGGATCTCCCGGACACGCTGCGTCATACGCTTCAGGCTGGTCTTGGCTAGCGTCAGTTTCGGCTGATTGTGCCGAGTGAGACTGTAGCCTAGATAGCCGCGTTTCCACGGCCGATCCACCGCACTTTTGCGGCGATTGACCGTCAGCCGGAGTGAACTCTCGAGATACTCACTCAAGCTGTCCATGACACGCTCGCCTGCTCGTCGACTTTTGACGTACACCTGAACGTCATCGGCGTAGCGACAGAAGCGGTGGCCTCGGCGTTCCAGCTCCTTGTCCAGATCGTCCAGCAGGATGTTCGCCAGCAGCGGGCTGAGGGGCCCACCTTGAGGCGCTCCTTGGCGTCTCGGTGTGGGCAGGCCGTGCTGGAATATGCCTGCCTCCAGGTAGCGGCGGATCAGGCGCAGCACGCATTTGTCGTCAACGCGTCGCGCCACCCGTGCCATCAGCAGGTCGTGGTTCACTCGGTCGAAGAAGGCTTCCAGGTCGAGATCGACCACCCAGCGGTGGCCGGCGGTAACGTGGGCCTTCATGGACGAGACGGCCTGCTTGGCGTTGCGTTTGGGGCGGTAGCCGTAACTCGACTCGGAGAACATCGGGTCGAAGATAGGCATGAGCACCTGCAGCAGCGCTTGCTGGATCAGTCGGTCTGTGACCGTAGGAATGCCGAGTTGCCGCTCGCCGCCTTTAGGCTTGGGGATCGTGGCCGCTCGGATTGGGCTTGGGTGATACTCGTCGGCCAGCAGCCGCTCGCGCAGCGTTGGCCAGTATTGCTTTAGGTGGTTGGCTAATTGATGCACTGTCATGCCATCGACACCCGGTGCCCCTTTGTTGGCAACCACCTTACGGTAAGCTCGCTCCATGTTCTCCGGGTCAACGACCCGTTCCATGAGCGAGGTTGGCTCCGCTTTCGTCCACGATAGCGACGCCGGGGTCGTCTCGACGCTCACCGGCTGGGGCTCAGGGTACTGCCCCTGCCCCTCTGGGTGAGTGACGGTGTTAGCGTCAGTTTCTGTCTTCATGATCGATCCTCGAGACGTTATCGCCTACTCGCGGTTCTTCATGTTCGGCCCTTGGTGCCGGAGTGAACCGGCACTTACTATGGCCTCTGCTGACGTCTGGTGGTCCATCCCGTCGCCTCTCGACGCCGGTAGCACCATGGCAGACCACCAGACCTCCCAGGGTAAGACGCGCGACCTTCCCGCTTATGCCTGTCGGATTTACGTCATGACGTTCCGTGCAAGTATCGGGCTTTAGTGATTAGTGCCACCTCACCCCGCCATAACGCCTCGTATCCGCTTCCTATTCGTCAGGCCAGCGTTTTGCCTCAGGCTGCCTTCAGATTCCCCCTCGCGGGAGACACCCTTGCCGTCGGCTAGCACTTCCCCTTGCCGGGCGTGCAGGGGACTTTCACCCCCAAGTCATCCTGAGGCACCACCCCCAGGAACAGCGCCAGTTAAGGCGCTGCGCGCCATGCCTGGCGCACACCAAAAAAGCCCCACAGGTCACAGCCTGTGGGGCTCTCTTACATCTTATTGCTTACTTCTAATTTCTTGCTTTTCTCCGCTCAGCCGAGCAGGTGCTCGACGGCCGCACGTTCTTCGCGCAGTTCTGTCTCGGTAGCCTTCATCTTCTCTTGGCTGAACTCGTCAATCTCGAAGCCTTGAACGATTTCATACTTGCCACCCTGGCAACGTACCGGGTAGGAGTAGATGATGCCTTCGTCGATGCCGTAGCTGCCGTCAGACGGAATCGCCATGCTGACGATGCCCTTGGAACCCAGCGCCCAATCGTGCATATGGTCGATGGCAGAAGAAGCAGCAGAGGCAGCAGAAGAGGCGCCACGTGCTTTGATGATCGCCGCACCGCGTTGCTGCACGGTGGGGATAAAGTCGTTTTCGTACCAGTCGCGCTCAACCAGATCGAACGCTGCCTTGCCGTCGACTTTGCACTGAGCCAGATCCGGGTACTGAGTCGCGCTGTGATTGCCCCAGATGATCAAGTCTTCAACGTCAGTGACGTGCTTGCCGGTTTTCTGTGCCAGTTGCGTCAGGGCGCGGTTATGATCCAGACGCGTCATGGCCGTAAACTGACCCGCATCCAGGTCCGGCGCGTTGCAGGAAGCAATCAGCGCGTTGGTGTTGGCCGGATTACCGACAACCAGTACTTTCACGTCACGGCTGGCGTGGTCGTTAAGCGCCTTGCCTTGAACAGAGAAGATCGCTGCGTTGGCTTCCAGCAGGTCCTTACGTTCCATGCCAGGGCCACGCGGACGTGCACCCACCAACAGGGCGAAGTCAGCGTCTTTGAACGCGACATTAGGGTCGTCGGTGGCGACGACATCCTGAACGAGCGGGAAGGCGCAGTCGTTGACTTCCATCACCACGCCCGTCAGTGCATCCATTGCCGGGGGAATTTCCAGCAGCTGGAGAATGACAGGCTGATCCGGCCCCAGCATGTCGCCGGCGGCGATGCGGAAAATAAGAGAGTAGCTAATCTGACCGGCACCGCCGGTAATCGCAATACGTACTGGATCTTTCATCATTGCTCCTTGATGGGTTCGCCTAGGGATGGTTCTCGCCTGAGGGTGGGTCGACAGAACTCAAGACGCAAAGATGGTATGCCCAGTTAGGCAAAAACTCAATCAGACATGCGACTAGTACCCATTTGGCATGCTTGCTATCGACACAGCCGTTTGCGACTCGCCGAACAGGTTCAGTTGCGCTATGGTGTCAACGTTCAACAGTTGCTTTTCTCGTGTTGCCAAGGACATGGACGCCCCATGCGAAGAATCCCGTTCTCCTACGCACTCGCCAGCCTGCTCGTGCTGGCGCTGGTGATATGGCTCGCCTTGGGTAACTTCCAGGGCTTTCAAAGCACCCCCCCGGATGCCCCTGATCGCCAGACTGAAGGCCCGAGGGTCGAGGTAGTTGAGCAACAAAGCATCGTCTTTATCCCGCAGCAGGTTACCCAAGGCCAATTGACAGCTGAGCGCGAAACCACACTGCGTGCCAATATAGCGGGCTTTGTGGCCGAGAAGCCGGTGACCCAGGGTAGCCGCGTTGAGTCGGGCGATACACTGTTAGTACTGGATAACGACGCATTGCCCGAGCAACTGCAACAGGCCCGAGACGAGCTGGCCGTCGCCGAGGCGGAATATGCTGGTGCCCGCAACCTGCGTGAGCGGGAACTGATCTCCCAGCCCGAACTATTACGCCTTCAGAGCGCGCTTAGCGCCAGCGCCGCCTCGGTGGCCCAGTTGCAGAAGCAGTTGGATGACAGCCGTCCCACCGCGCCTTTTGACGGCGTGCTTAACCGTGTACAGGTAGAGCTAGGTGATTTACTCCAGCCCGGCGAAGAGTGGGGCCAACTGGTTGATGATCGCCGCTTGAAAGGCGTTGCCTGGGTGTCACAGCAACAGGTGGGCGATTTGAGCGTGGGCCTGCCGGTCACCGCTCGACTGCTGAACGGCGACCACCTGGAGGGCGAGCTGACCTTTATCAGCCACCGTGCAGAAGAAGCCACACGCACTTTCTATGTCGAAGCCACGCTTGATAACCCAGCCGGTAAACGCCTTGCAGGCGGCAGCGCCGAGCTGACTATCACCCTGCCGCCTCGCCAGGTGCATACCCTATCCCCTGCGCTGCTCAGCCTGAATAGCGAAGGGCAACTGGCGGTCAAGCACCTGGATGACAACAACCAGGTGCAGCAGACCGCCGTGGAACTGGTCAGTGCCGATACCCAGCGCGCCTACGTGACCGGCCTGCCCGACCCGCTACGCTTGGTGACATTGGGCGCAGGTATGGCGGACGTTGGCGAAACGGTCACCCCGGTAATAATGGAAGAAGCCACGATTTCACAACCGTTAACTGGCCAGGATAGCGTTCATGCGCCAGTTGATTGATGCCGCGCTAGCCCACAGCCGTACAACACTACTGCTGTTAGTCAGTTTGCTACTGGCAGGTATGACGGCCTGGCAGGTGATCCCCAAGGAAGCCAACCCCGACGTCACCATTCCGATGATCTACGTCTCGCTGTCGCTGGAGGGCGTTAGCCCCGAGGACGGCGAGCGGCTGCTGATTCGCCCCATGGAGCAGGAACTGCGCGGTATTGAGGGGCTGCGTAAATTTACAGCCCAATCCAGCGAGGGGCATGGCTCGATCACGCTGGAATTCGACCCTGGCTTTGACCCTGACACTGCGCTGACAGATGTCCGCGACCGAGTGGATATTGCCCGTAGCGAACTACCTGACGAGGCCGATGAGCCTCGGGTCATGGAGGTCAATGTATCGGAGTTCCCGGTATTGACCATTGGTCTTTCTGGGCAGCTGGACACCCGCGAACGCATGACCGTAGCCCGGCGCCTA
Source organism: Halomonas sp. A40-4 (assembly GCF_015767635.1). Lineage (GTDB taxonomy): Bacteria > Pseudomonadota > Gammaproteobacteria > Pseudomonadales > Halomonadaceae > Vreelandella > Vreelandella janggokensis. The sequence continues at coordinate 2,532,358 of NZ_CP065230.1, forward strand.
CAGGAAGAGATCGAAGGCATTGCCGATGTGCTGGAAGTCGATATTGCCGGTGAGCGGGAAGACCTGCTGGAAATCGTCGTCGATCCACTGGTGCTGGAGAGCTACGGGGTTGATTTTGATACGCTGTTCAATCAGGTATCGCGCAATAATCGCCTGGTGGCAGCGGGCAGCCTGGATACCGGCGCGGGGCGCCTGGCGTTAAAAGTCCCCGGTATCATCGAGTCCCTTGACGATGTCATGAATATGCCGGTCAAGGTCGATGAGGACCGTGTGGTCACCTTTGGCGATGTGGCCTGGATCAACCCGACCTACAAAGACCCCGAAGGCTTTGCCCGAATTGACGGCCAACCTGCGGTCGTACTGGAAATTTCCAAACGTGCCGGGGCCAATATTATCGCTACCATTGGCGCTGTGCGTGAAAGGTTAGCCCAAGCCGATGACCTGCTCCCCGACCAGTTGCGCTTCACCACCATTCTGGATGAGTCGACCACCGTTGAGAATATGCTCTCAGAGCTCTTGAACAACGTGCTCACCGCCGTGGTGCTGGTACTGATTGTGGTGGTAGCAGCAATGGGGTGGCGTATGGCCTTGCTGGTCGGGCTTACCATACCCGGCGCTTTTTTGACCGGCATCCTGCTGGTTTGGGCATGCGGCTTTACGCTCAATATCGTGGTGCTGTTCGCGCTGATTCTGGTAGCCGGCATGCTGGTGGATGGGGCGATCGTTGTCAGCGAGCTTGCCGACCGCCACCTGCGCGATGGCCAAGCCCCTCACCAGGCATGGCTTAACGCCGCTTCGCGGATGAGCTGGCCGGTCATTGCCTCCACAGCCACCACGCTCGCGGTGTTTATTCCCCTGCTGTTCTGGCCCGGCGTGGTCGGCCAGTTCATGAAGTACCTGCCCGCCACGGTGATCTTGTGCCTTTTAGCGTCGCTGGCCATGGCGCTGGTATTCTTGCCGGCGCTAGGCCGTTTGTTTACACGTACCGCGGCAGCGTCGAATAGTGCGCCCCCTGAAGAGGCGACGACGTCCTTTGGTCGCGGCTATCGTCACCTGCTGGCCAGGCTGCTCAAGCATCCCGCTTGGGTGCTGTTGATCGCCCTGTTGTTAATGGCGCTGCTGTATACCGGCTATGCGCGCTTCAACCACGGCGTCGACTTCTTTCCCAATGTGGAGCCGGACAGCGCCCAGGTGCTGGTGCGTGCCCGGGGGGATTTCTCTGCGCAGGAGACCGACGCCATCGTGCAGCGGGTAGAAGCCAAGCTATCCGGCATGAGCGAAGTACGTGCGCTTTATGCGCGCTCCTTCGCAGTGCCCAACGAGCAGATGGGCAATGACGTCATCGGCATGCTGCAGTTCCAGTTTATCGACTGGCATGAGCGCCGCCCTGCCCAGGCCATTCTGGACGATATGGCCAAGCGCGCCGGGGATATCCCCGGCATTACGCTGGAGTTTCAGGAACAGGAAATGGGCCCAGGCGGCGGCAAACCCATTGTGCTCGAAGTGAGCGCCACGAATCCTGATGTTGCCGATGCCGGCGTTGACCAACTGACCCAGTTAATGCGCGAGCTGGGCGGCTTTACCGATATTCAGGATAACCGCAGCCTGCCCGGTGTGGAGTGGCGGGTGAACGTGGATCGGGAAGCTGCGGCGCGTATGGGCACCGACGTGACAACCATTGGGAGCGCGGTGCAGTTGCTCACCACCGGCCTTCAGGTAGCAAGCTATCGTCCGCCCGAGGTGAACGATGAAGTGGATATCCGCGTACGGCTACCGCAAAACTGGCGCTCGCTGAATCAGCTTGAGCGCTTGACCATCAATACTCAGCGGGGGCAGGTACCCATCTCGCATTTCGTGACCCTGGAACCGGCCCCTAAAGTCGGCACACTGAACCGCATTGACGGCCGCCGGGCAATCACCATCGATGCCGACCTTGCCCCTGGCTATCTGGCTGACGAGCGTCTGAACGCCCTGTTAGAAGCCGGCAACGATAGTCTACCCGACGGTTTGATGGTGAATGTGGCCGGTGAGCAGGAGGATCAGCAGGAATCAATGCAGTTCCTGGCCAGCGCTTTCCTGATTGCTATCGGTTTGATGGCGCTGATTCTGGTGACCCAGTTCAATAGCTTTTATCAGGCGGGCCTGGTGCTTTCGGCCATTATGTTCTCCACCGCGGGTGTGTTGATGGGCTTGCTGATTACCGGCCAGGCTTTCGGCATTGTCATGGTGGGAATGGGGGTGATTGCCCTGGCGGGCATCGTGGTCAATAACAATATCGTTTTGATCGACACCTACAACGAACTACGCGACCAAGGCATGACGCCCGTCGAAGCTGCCCTGGAAGCAGGCTGCTTGCGCCTTCGCCCGGTGCTGTTAACGGCGATCACCACAGTACTCGGACTCATGCCGATGGTCCTCGGGATCAATGTGGACTTATTCACACCGGCGCTCGGCTTTAACGCCCCTTCCGCCCAGTGGTGGACGCAGATGTCCAGCGCCATAGCCGGTGGGCTCACCTTTGCCACCGCTCTCACCTTGCTGCTGACGCCCTGCATGTTAGTGATTGGGGGGAGATGGCGCTGACACCCAGCAATCAAGCTCGGCGCCTTGATGGTTCCTGATCGCGCAATGAATTGCACTCCTACAAACCCAATACGGGCACATAGCCCCGTAGGAGCCCGACTTGTCGGGCGATAAGGCCATCTAAAAGCGTTAAACGACGGCGGCACGATCAATGATCATCAGGCGGGGGCATTGGAGGTTTCAGGGCTGTGGGCGGCGTGCAGACGGGCAATCAGCTGGTCTTCCAGGGCAAAGCGTTCGGTCAACCCGCGCGCCAGGCGGTCAATCCATGCTGGCAGACGGGCGATGTTCTGCTCGCAACTGGAGGTGCAAGAAAAGTCGGTGTCAAACGACAACACCATTTCCGTCGACATATCCAACCGCTCAAGCAGTTTGTCTGCGATATCAAGCGCACTCTCATCGTTGAAAGCGCGCGCTTCTTCAGCCAACTGCGGGTAAATCTCGAAATGCCCCGCGCTGATGTAATCCATCAGCAATTCACTGAAATGATCAATGCGTGCCTTGCTGACACTTTCGAGTTCTGTGTCACAGGCCTCTTTCAGCTCGATAAAGCTGATTAGTAAGTCGCGGCGCTGCTGCAGCCAACGATCAATCAGACTGTGCACGCCACCCCAGCGCTCCTGGGCATTTTTACAATCTTCGAGCATGGGGCTCTCCTTGCTTGTCGCCGCCGTTAACAAGGCTAGACTCGCTTTTCCACTCTGCGCTGTCAATCCTCATCAGGATGGTTTCCCTCATACCATGATTAAGCCTACTGACTGAAGAGCATGGCACGCTGGCGTGCCAGTACAATCATACGCAACGGTATGAGCAACAGCACCGCAAAACCGATCAGTGTCCACGCCGGCAGCGATAGCCCCAATAAGCTAAAGTCGATATCGGCGCACTCGCCAGAGCCTGTCAGGACCATGGCGACCACCTCCTGCATAGGCAGAACATCGATCATGTAATCCAGGCCTGGACCGCAGGTAGGCACTTCATCAGCGGGCAGCGACTGAAGCCAGACATGGCGACCGGCAATGAAAGCCCCTATCCCAGCGGTCAGCAAGCCGAAAACGCCGTAGACCACCTTGCCACCCCGGCTCGCCGGATTGTGTATCGCGGCTATCAGCAACACCAAACCGGTTGCGATCACCGCAACGCGCTGAAAAACGCATAGCGGGCAGGGCTCAAAGCCACCGATATGCTCAAGCCCCAACGCCACCGCCATCATGACAATACAAAAAACGACGCCCAACAGCGCCGCTGAACGTATGGACGGCGTCTTCATCATTTCTTCTCCGCTGTCAGTGAAGATAGCGCGCGAGATTCCCGTGCATGGGCAAAATAGTCACGTAAAAAGTCATCGAAGCTCACTTTGTCATCGACTTCAATATCGTGCTGTTGCTGATGGGAGGTATCAATCAGCTGGGCCAAGAGCGCCTCGCGTGAGCGCAGCATGGGCTTGGCTTTTAACTCAGCAGCCTGGGCTTGGGCAAGACTTAATAACGTATCACTGAGTGACCCATTACCGGCTTGCAATTGCGCAAGCAACTGCGCCGACGGCGTCAACGAAGGATCCTTGAGGCGCGGCGCCAACGCCTCTAATGACTTCGCATGCGGTGTGCCCTCCTCAACCGCATCCAGCAGTCGCGCCACCTCTGCCATCTCGGCGAATATCTGCTCACCCCATGCGGCCACTGTGGTCGATTCACCATCACGCACCAGCGTCAATGCCGGGTCGCGCCCTCTTTCCACCACAAAACGGCGATTGTCATCGAGCCGATCGCATTCTTCGTCCGAAATCCATGGGCTCTCGCTCAGCAGACACCACATCAAGAAGGTATCGACAAAGCGCATTTGTGTTTCGTCAATGCCCAGTGGATCAAAGGGATTTAGATCCAGACAGCGTACTTCGATGTACTCGACACCACGGGCTTCAAGCGCCTGGCTGGGCGTTTCATTATGCTTGGCGACCCGCTTGGGGCGAATATCGCTGTAGTACTCGTTTTCGATCTGCAGAATATTGGCATTGAGCTGCTGCCACTCGTCGCCCACCTTTACCCCCATTTCTTGATAGTCCGGCCAGGGCGAGGAAATCGCGTGCCGCAGGGTATTGACGTAATTGGAAAGCGAGTTGAAGCAGATTTTCAACTGCGACTGCACCTTGTTCTGGTAACCCAGGTCCGACATGCGCAGCGTGGTCGCGTAAGGGGCATAGTAGGTATCGTCGCTCAGTGGTTTAAGCTTGTCTGGCACCTTGCCGTCGGGCAGGAAGCTCTTGTCCACGGCAGGCGAAGCGCCGAATAGATACAACAGCAGCCAGCTATGGCGTCGGAAATGCCGGATCATACTGAAATAGCGGGTTGAGCGATAATCGTTGAAGGGCACATTGGTCGCCTGTTCCAGCTCACGCAGCGCCTGCCACATATCGTCGGGCAGCGACATGTTGTAATGCACCCCGGCGATAGCCTGCATGATCCGCCCATAGCGAACGTCAAGACCTTTGCGATATACGTGTTTCATGGTACCGACATTTGAGTGGCCGTAATCGGCGATCGGTACACTGTCATTACCCGACAGACGCGATGGCATACTGCCGGGCCATATCCACTCATCCGACAGATGCTGATAGGTGAAGGTATGCAGGTCAGAAAGGAACGCCAATGCTTCGCCTGGCTCTGAATACACCGGCGTGATGTACTCGATCAACGACTCCGAATAGTCGGTGGTGATATGCGGATGGGTCAGTTTCGAGCCCAATGCATAAGGGTGCGACGTTTGCGCAATATGCCCCTGCGCATCGACCCGCAGCCCTTCTTTTTCGAGTCCGCGGCGAAGACGACCGAGGCGACCCAACCGGGCGCTGGGTAGCAAGCGGTCAATCGTGGCCGTTAGTGAAGATGGCACAGTGAGTGGTTCAGGCAAGGTGAACACTCCTTGTCAGTAAGCCCGCGCACGCGCAGGCCTTGGTGGAATCAGGTGGCATTGCCAGCGTCTACCCATCGAGAATAAACAGCAGGATATGGCGGCAGCCGTTCAACTTTCAAGACGCGCGACTATTTGTCCTGTTTGGCTTTAAGCAATGCAGCGCCCAACGCGCCCACCGCTGCGGGCGTTTCGTTAGCCTTTTTTGCCTGCCGCTGGCTGCGCGATGGCTTGCGCGGCTCACTGTCCGCGGAGGAGCGAGCCCCACTTGGTTCGCGTTCCGGCTCATCTTCCAAACGCATGGAAAGGCCTACCCGCTTGCGCGGAATATCCACGCTCATGACCTTGACCGTGACAATATCGCCCGCCTTGACCACGCTGCGGGGATCGTCGATGAAGCGGTGAGAGAGCGCCGAGATATGGACCAGGCCGTCCTGATGAACGCCGATATCCACAAAGGCACCGAAATGGGTCACGTTAGTGACCGTGCCTTCCAGCACCATTCCCTGCGTCAGGTCATTGAGGGTTTCGACGCCTTCACGGAACTCGGCAGCCTTGAATTCAGGCCTTGGGTCGCGGCCAGGTTTATCCAGCTCAGCCAGGATGTCGCTTACCGTGGGCACGCCAAAGCGTTCGTCGGCAAAATCGGCAGGGTTTAATGATTTGAGCGTGGCGCTATCGCCAATCAACCCTCTGACATCCCGGCCGCTTTGCTTCGCCATGCGTTCCACCACGGGATAGGCTTCTGGGTGAACCGCACTGGCATCCAGCGGGTTGTCGGCGTTACTGATGCGCAAGAAGCCAGCGCATTGCTCAAACGTCTTGGGGCCAAGACGGCTGACCTCGAGAAGCGACTGACGGCTTTTGAAGGCACCCTGAGCATTGCGCTGGGCAACCACATTCTCGGCGATGGCGGCGCTCAACCCAGCCACCCGGGACAGCAGCGCACTCGATGCGGTATTCAAATCCACGCCCACCGCGTTGACACAGTCTTCAATGACCGCCTCAAGGCTACGGGACAACTGAATTTGCGAGACATCGTGCTGGTACTGCCCAACCCCAATCGACTTGGGCTCGATCTTGACCAGCTCGGCCAGCGGGTCCTGCAAACGGCGGGCGATCGACACCGCGCCGCGCACTGTCACGTCCAGGTCCGGGAGCTCTCTGGAAGCGTATTCCGACGCGGAGTAAACCGAGGCCCCAGCCTCGCTGACCATGACCTTGCTGAGCCGATGGTCAGGCGCAAGCGCCTTGAGCAACTCCCCTGCCAGCTTGTCGGTTTCACGGCTGGCGGTGCCGTTACCCACGGCAATCAATTGAACGCCGTGCTGCTTGACCAGCTTCGCGAGCACGCCAAGCGCATCATCCCAGCGTTTCTGCGGTGCATGGGGGTAAATCGTTGCCTGGTCGACAAACTGACCGGTGGCATCGACGACAGCCACTTTGCAGCCGGTTCTCAGGCCCGGGTCAATCGCCAGGGTGACTTTCGGCCCCGCCGGTGCGGCCAACAACAGGTCCTTGAGGTTGGCCGCAAAGACGTCAATCGCGGTTTGTTCCGCCGTCTCGCGCAGGCGACCCAACAGTTCGGTTTCCAGCGCCGTGTAGAGTTTGACGCGCCACGTCCAGCGCACAACTTCCACCAACCATTTATCGGCGGCACGGCCCTGGTCGGTGATGCCCACGTGTTTGGCAATCGCCACCTGGGCAGGGTGAATAGGCGCTTCGTCTTCGCCCGGCAGACGAATGGCAAGGCTCAACATGCCCTCGTTACGACCACGGAACATGGCAAGCGCACGGTGCGATGGCACCTTGGCAAGTTTTTCGTCATGCTCGAAATAATCGGCGAACTTGGCACCCTCCTGCTGCTTACCGTCCAGCACGCGGGCGCTTAATTCTCCTTCCTGCCAGAGCCGCTCGCGAAGCTGGCCGATAAGATCGGGGTCTTCGGCAAAGCGCTCCATCAGAATCTGCTTGGCCCCATCGAGTGCTGCCTTGGCGTCTTCAATTGCCGGAATATCGCCCTCTGCAGGCCGCAGATAGCGGTCCGCCTCGCTTTCAGGATCAAGCGATGGATCGCCAAGCAACGCATTCGCCAGCGGTTCCAAGCCTGCCTCACGGGCGATTTGCGCCTTGGTGCGGCGCTTTTTCTTGAAGGGCAGGTATAAATCTTCCAGACGCTGCTTGGTCTGCGCAGTATCAATCGCTGCTTTTAACGTCGCGTCCAGCTTACCTTGTTCCTCAATGGCGGCCAGAATCGCAGTGCGACGTTCTTCCAGTTCCCGCAGATAGCGTAAGCGTTCATCCAACTGGCGTAATTGACTGTCGTCCAGCGCGCCGGTGACTTCCTTGCGATAGCGGGCGATAAACGGCACGGTAGCGCCACCATCAATAAGCTCTACCGTGGCCGTCACTTGTTCGGGGCGAACGCTCAGCTCGTCAGCCAAGCGGGCAATAATTCGCTGATTAACATCCATAAATGACAACTAACTCATGCGGCACTTTTTAGTGCCCACAAGGTATCACAATCCCGCTCTGACTGGCATGAATTGAGACATCAGCGACGCCATCCCCGATCATCCCAGAACGGGCGACGGGATTCGCGCAGAACAGCCTCACGACTCATACCGATATCTTTCAACATGTCGTCACTTAAGTAACGCAATGTATTGCGCTCGTGACGTAGCTGTCGCCAGCGATATAGCCTTTCCCGCCAGGTTACCCTGCAAGGCTTGCCTTCGATCTGCTGGTGCTGTTCGATCTGCTGAGATTCGTCGTTCTGATGGCGCTGTCCGGCTTGGTGGCATGATAGCGAGCATTCCATTTCAATCACTCCTCTCTGGTTAGATCACCCATACGCTCAGCAGGGCGATTTAAGTGTTGAAAGAAGTATTGAACGGTGCCTAAAATCAATCCAACGAATAGTGCTTATAAACAACATCAAGAAGATTGATACCAATGGCAACACTACCCACCATCGACCACGAGCTGCTGCGCACCTTTGTTGCCATTGTGGATCAAGGCGGCTTTACCCGAGCCGCAGCGGCCGTCAACCGCACGCAATCGGCCGTGAGCATGCAAATTAAACGGCTGGAGGAAGACGTGATTCAGCGCCCGCTGTTTGTGCGCCAGAACCGCCAGCTAGTGCTGACCAGCGAGGGCAACACTCTGCTCGGCTATGCGCGGAAAATTTTATCGCTGCAGGGCGAGGCGCTGACGCTGCTCCGCCAGCCCGATATGGTAGGCCGCGTCAGGCTGGGCGTGCCCGATGACTATGTGATGCGCTTTCTACCTGGCATTCTCAGGACGTTTTCCCAGGCATGGCCGTTAGTGGATGTGGATGTGCACTGCGCGCCATCTTCAGTCCTTTCCCAGCAGCCGCAAGGGAGCCTGGACCTGATCATCATGACCCGGGAAATAGGCGACGAGATTGGCACAATACTCAGACGAGAGCCTACCGTATGGGTCGCTGCCGAAAGTCACAGCACCCATTTACAGACACCGGTACCGCTTGCCCTGTTTGAGGCGCCCTGCTTTTGTCGTCGCCATGCCTGCAATGCACTCGACCGTTCAGGCCGGGCTTATCGCGTGGCTTATAGCAGCCCAAGCTTGGCGACGCTGCAGGCGGTTGTGGGGGCAGGGTTGGCGGTCTCTGCCTGGATGCGCAGCCTGGTGACCGCCGAGATGCAGATATTGGGTAAAGAGGAAGGCTTTCCCGAATTGCCGGAAGCCTCCATCGTGTTGCTGCACACCTCATCCACCCAATCACCGATTATCGATAGCTTGGCCGAGCATATTGGGGAAGGCTTCAGGCTATAGCAGCCTGTCGGGCTTGGCCGATCGTCGCGAGAAACACGGATTTTGAGCCAAATTTATCGATCGATTGAGGCGAATAGCGCGCTATTTAACGAAATCGATCGAATAAAGTTGACCAAAATACCGGGATTCGCAGTAGATCAGTGTTAAGTCCGACAGGCTGCTAGGGCCTACCGTCGTCATGCGGCCACAAACCGTAACGCTACGCCGTTATTGCACCAGCGTAGTCCAGTAGGGTCGGGGCCATCTTCAAACACGTGACCTTGGTGGCCACCACAGCGGGCGCAGTGGTATTCAGTGCGCGGCCATACCATTTTGAAATCGAGTTCCGAAAGCAAATGGCCTTCAACATGCTCGAAGAAGCTCGGCCAGCCGGTACCGGAGTCGAATTTCATGGCGCTGGTAAAAAGCAATAGATCACAGCCCGCACAGCGGTACTCACCCTCGCGCCATTCATCGTCCAGCGGGCTTGAAAAGGCGGGTTCAGTGCCATGATCACGCAGTACGTCAAAAGCTTTGTCGGAAAGCCGTTCACGCCACTCCGCTTCGCTGAGTTCAAGTGGTTCGATATCCGGCGCCGCTTCCAGATCGAGCCTTGGAAAACCAAACGATACACCGGGAAGTGCCCCGGCCAGTCCCGTGAAACCGGCAAGGCCTAAAAAGTGACGACGTTTCATGAGTCTGCTCCTGTAGCGATCAAAGACCGGCGAATCGAGTAGGAAGGGGAGTTACCTCCCCTGTCCTCTCACACCACCGGGCATACGGTTCCGTACCACGGCGGTTCATGAACAACGTTTGAGCCATCCTACCGTATCGAGTATCGAGATTAGGCCATGGTCATAAAAGCACTTCCTCGGCAGGGCCTGATTCATGTGCGATGCCCCGGCATTCCACCAGGGGCCTCGCCCATTACCCGCCGATTTCCAAGCTCGGTATGCGTCCAGACCTAGGCCTCGGAGTTTCCGCCGCCGGGTCGCTGGGCGCTTCCATTGCCGCCAGAGCAGGCCGCGTAAGCGGCGGCGTATCCATTGATCCAGCGCTTCCAGCGGGCGCTTTACATCAACGAGGCTGAAGTAGTTGGCCCATCCTCGTAGGACTGGCCTCAACCCTTCGATTACCCGTTGGATGTTACGCCCCCTGCCACGCTTCAGGATCTCCCGGACACGCTGCGTCATACGCTTCAGGCTGGTCTTGGCTAGCGTCAGTTTCGGCTGATTGTGCCGAGTGAGACTGTAGCCTAGATAGCCGCGTTTCCACGGCCGATCCACCGCACTTTTGCGGCGATTGACCGTCAGCCGGAGTGAACTCTCGAGATACTCACTCAAGCTGTCCATGACACGCTCGCCTGCTCGTCGACTTTTGACGTACACCTGAACGTCATCGGCGTAGCGACAGAAGCGGTGGCCTCGGCGTTCCAGCTCCTTGTCCAGATCGTCCAGCAGGATGTTCGCCAGCAGCGGGCTGAGGGGCCCACCTTGAGGCGCTCCTTGGCGTCTCGGTGTGGGCAGGCCGTGCTGGAATATGCCTGCCTCCAGGTAGCGGCGGATCAGGCGCAGCACGCATTTGTCGTCAACGCGTCGCGCCACCCGTGCCATCAGCAGGTCGTGGTTCACTCGGTCGAAGAAGGCTTCCAGGTCGAGATCGACCACCCAGCGGTGGCCGGCGGTAACGTGGGCCTTCATGGACGAGACGGCCTGCTTGGCGTTGCGTTTGGGGCGGTAGCCGTAACTCGACTCGGAGAACATCGGGTCGAAGATAGGCATGAGCACCTGCAGCAGCGCTTGCTGGATCAGTCGGTCTGTGACCGTAGGAATGCCGAGTTGCCGCTCGCCGCCTTTAGGCTTGGGGATCGTGGCCGCTCGGATTGGGCTTGGGTGATACTCGTCGGCCAGCAGCCGCTCGCGCAGCGTTGGCCAGTATTGCTTTAGGTGGTTGGCTAATTGATGCACTGTCATGCCATCGACACCCGGTGCCCCTTTGTTGGCAACCACCTTACGGTAAGCTCGCTCCATGTTCTCCGGGTCAACGACCCGTTCCATGAGCGAGGTTGGCTCCGCTTTCGTCCACGATAGCGACGCCGGGGTCGTCTCGACGCTCACCGGCTGGGGCTCAGGGTACTGCCCCTGCCCCTCTGGGTGAGTGACGGTGTTAGCGTCAGTTTCTGTCTTCATGATCGATCCTCGAGACGTTATCGCCTACTCGCGGTTCTTCATGTTCGGCCCTTGGTGCCGGAGTGAACCGGCACTTACTATGGCCTCTGCTGACGTCTGGTGGTCCATCCCGTCGCCTCTCGACGCCGGTAGCACCATGGCAGACCACCAGACCTCCCAGGGTAAGACGCGCGACCTTCCCGCTTATGCCTGTCGGATTTACGTCATGACGTTCCGTGCAAGTATCGGGCTTTAGTGATTAGTGCCACCTCACCCCGCCATAACGCCTCGTATCCGCTTCCTATTCGTCAGGCCAGCGTTTTGCCTCAGGCTGCCTTCAGATTCCCCCTCGCGGGAGACACCCTTGCCGTCGGCTAGCACTTCCCCTTGCCGGGCGTGCAGGGGACTTTCACCCCCAAGTCATCCTGAGGCACCACCCCCAGGAACAGCGCCAGTTAAGGCGCTGCGCGCCATGCCTGGCGCACACCCAAAAGGGGTAACGCCGTGGCGCTACCCCTTCAGACACTTTAGTGGTGCTTGCGTTCTAAACCTTACAGGCTGGGCCTCAAGATCAAGTCAACTGCGGACCTGCATTCACAATCGCTTGGTTAACGCCTTCAAATTTCTTGAAGTTATCGACAAACTTGGTAACCAACTCTTGCAGGTGACGGTCATAAGCCGTGCGGTCTTCCCAGGTATCGCGTGGATCAAGCAGACTTGAGTCCACGCCGGGTACCGCCACGGGCACATCCAAATTCAGTCCATCAATATGCTTGGTTTGCACATCGCGCAGCACACCGGATTGAATAGCGCTGATAATGGCGCGAGTGGTTGGAATGGAAAAGCGTGCACCGCCCTCACCAAAGGCACCGCCCGTCCAGCCTGTGTTCACCAGGTAAACCTGGGCATCCTGCTTGTCGACACGTTTGATCAGCAAGTCGGCGTATTCGCGCGCCGGGCGCGGGAAAAACGGGGCGCCGAAACAGGTAGAGAACGTCGCCGCCAGCCCTTCAGAAGAGCCCATTTCCGTCGACCCCACCTTGGCGGTATAACCGGACAGAAAGTGATACGCCGCCGCTTCCTTGGAAAGTACCGAGACCGGCGGCAGCACGCCGGACATGTCACAGGTCAAGAACACAATGGCGTTGGGTTCCCCTGCGAGGTTTTCCGACACGCGCTTTTCAATGTGTTCCAGCGGGTAAGCGGCACGCGAATTCTGGGTCAGGCTATCGTCGACGTAATCCGGCTCACGACGGTCATCCAGCACAACGTTTTCCAACACGGTGCCAAACTTGATGGCGTTCCAGATCACCGGCTCGTTCTTTTCTGACAGGTCGATACACTTGGCGTAGCAGCCACCTTCCATGTTGAACACGACACCGTCGCCCCAGGCGTGCTCGTCGTCACCGATCAGGTAACGGGCCGGATCAGCTGAAAGCGTGGTTTTGCCGGTACCGGAAAGGCCGAAGAACAGGCAGGTTTCGCCATCCTCACCCACGTTGGCGGAACAATGCATGGGCAGCACATCGGCGTCCGGCAGCAGGAAGTTTTGCACCGAGAACATGGCCTTCTTCATTTCACCGGCGTAGCGCATACCGGCAATAAGCACCTTTTTCTCGGCGAAGTTAATGATCACACACCCTTCAGAGGAAGTACCGTCGCGGCTGGGGTCACAGGCAAAATCCGCGGCGTTGAGAATCGTCCACTCATCTTTGACGGCAGGATTAAACACCTGAGGCCGCACAAACATGGTACGCCCGAACAGGTTTTGCCAGGCGGTTTCCGTTTGGACCCGCACCGGCAGGTAGTGAACGTCGTCGCTGCCTACGTGCAACTCGGAAACGAAATGCTCGCGCGTGCCCAGATAATCTTCAACCCGCGACCAAAGCGCCGAGAACTTGTCCGCATCAAAAGGCCGATTGACGCTGCCCCAGTCAATGCTGTCACGAGTAGAGGGTTCATCAACAATAAAGCGGTCTTTCGGCGAACGGCCGGTACGAATACCCGTGTTCACTACCAGAGCACCGTTTGCCGACAGGCGGCCTTCGCCACGCGCCACGGCGCGCTCGATCAATTCGGCACTACAGAGGTTAACGTGGGCTTGATGAGCGGCTTGAGTCGTGGTCATGTCGATTCCTGGATTTTCTCGATTACCGGGCGCCACCGACGCCTTAAAGTTCATCCCGGCACGTGGCTGGGCGCTTAAGTCCGGCGCATTATGGCAAAAAGAAAGCCCCCGGAAAACGGGGGCTTGAACCAAATATATTGTAGTTAAACTACAACATTGCCACCATATTTTGTGTTGCGGCGCAGTATTTTTTCAAACACTCGTTTGCCCGATTCGCCCAAGTGACTGGTATGACTAGCGCCCATCAATAGCGTTTGAAACATGGCCATTGACCGGCATGACTACAAAATCAATGGATAGTGGGTGACGGCGCATCAGGGTTATCCAATAAACTTTCAATATCCGCTGCCGTGTAGTGATATTTCGTGTGGCAAAAGTGGCACTGGGTATTGATTTCACCCTGTTCGCGCAAGATATCCCGCAGCTCGACACCGCCCAGCGTCAGCAATCCGCTACTCATACGCTCGCGAGAGCAGGTACAGCCAAAGCGCAGCGCTTTCGGCTCAAAGACGCGCACGGTCTCCTCATGATAGAGCCGATACAACACTTCACGCTGCTCAAGACCCAGCAGCTCTTCGGATTTGATGGTATCGGCCAGATGAACGCTGCGTTCCCAGGCATCCACGTCCTGATTCTGCGAGGCGTCCGGCAGGCGCTGCAGCAGCAAGCCCCCTGCCCGCTCACCGTCTGCGGCCAACCATAGCCGTGTGGGCAACTGCTCCGACTGGCTGAAATAGGCCTCCAGACAGCCACTCAGGGTATCGTGGTCAAGCGCAACTACCCCCTGATAGCGATTGCCCCCACGGGGGTCGAGGGTAATCACGATCTGCCCGTCACCGACCAGATCACGGAAGCTGGCGTGTTCACTGGGCAAAGCGCCACCGTCGGCAATACGGGCAATGGCCCGCAACTCGCCACCCGGGTTGGATTCCGCCATTAACAACGACAGCTCCCCCTGACCACGAACCTCTATGCTAAGAGTGCCGTCCAGCTTCACGGTATCAGTCAGCAGCGCAACGGCGGCCAATAATTCGCCCAGCAACTGGTTGACCGCAGGTGGGTAGGCATGACGGTCAAGCACTTCATGGTAGGCGTTGGATAGCGTCACGATCTCGCCGCGCACATTGGTTTGGTCAAACAGGAAACGTTGGATTTGATCAGACATAAGGAAACCGTTGGGGAAAATAAAAAGGAACCAGCGAGCGGGGAGCTCACCCCCCTTGCTCGCGTTGAAAACGCTGGATATCGCGACGCTGTTTTTTGTCAGGACGCTTGATCGGATGTTGCATGACTTCGTTGTTTAATCGCCGTGCCTCGGCCTCACGGGTACGGTGCTCAACGCTTTCCTGGGTTTCGGCGTACAGTTTGCGGGCTTCGGGAGCGCCCTTCCGCTGATCTGACAGCGCGATCACTTCCACTTCGTACACGTCCCAGCCCTGGGGCACCTTGATCAGTGCACCCAACTCGACGTTTTTGCTGGTTTTGGCGCGGGTGCCGTCGTATTGCACCTTGCCACCTTCGATGGCCTTCTTGGCCAGCGCGCGGGTTTTAAAGAACCGCGCGGCCCACAGCCATTTATCCAAGCGAACGCTATCGCTCATTAACGCTCTCCTCGCTGCTCAAGCACGCGGCAGCAGTTGGGCAAATCGGTCCAGTGCGACAAATTCCTCAAGCGCCTTTTCAGGCCGCTGGCTATCGGGCTGCTTGATGCCCATCAGATAGCGGATACCAAAGGTCCGGGCGCTGGCAAGCACGTGAGGGTTGTCGTCGATAAATAATGTTCGCGCGGGATCGAACGGTTCGAGCGCCTGCAGCGCTGACCAGAAGGCCTGCTCTTCTTTTGCCGCACCGACGTCTTCTGATGAGATGATGGCGTCCAGGTAGTTTTCCAACCCCGTGAGCGGCAGCTTGAGAGCCAGGCTGGCCCGATCGGCGTTGGTTGCCAGTATGACGCGGGGATGGGCTTGCTTCAGCCAGGTCAGAAAATCCAGGGCGTCGCCGCGCAGACCGATCAAGTGCTGCACTTCTCGCTTGAGGGCGACGATATCGACGCCAAGTTCGCGGCTCCAATAGGCCAGGCTGTACCAGTTGAGCGTGCCCTGCTCGCCGATGATACGGGCGCGCAGAGTGTCTTGGGTTGCCTCGTCCAACTGGTGAAGTTCAACGTAGCGGCGTGGCAGATGTTCCAGCCAGAAATGGCTGTCGAAGTGCAAATCCAGCAGCGTGCCGTCCATGTCCAACAGCACGGTATCAATTTCACTCCACTCGATCATTGCCACTCCCATCGTGAAAGTTATAAGCGTGCTATTGTAGCCTAACTACCGTTTACCAGCCATGGAGGCCCGATGTCCCAATACGACTCAACCGCCGATCATACCTCGCCCGGCTACCTGAAAAGACCGCAAATCATGGCGCGCAATACCGTCGCACAAAGTCGCTTGTTTCAGGTTGAAGCGCTTGACTTGCGCTTCTCAAACGGCGAGGAGCGTCAGTTTGAGCGCTTGACCGGCGCCGACAGAGGCGCGGTGATGATCGTCGCCATGCCCGACCCGGAACACGTATTGTTGATCCGTGAATACGCGGCGGGCTTCGAGGATTATGTACTGACGCTGCCCAAAGGCCTGGTTGACCCCGGTGAAGATATCGTCACCGCGGCCAACCGGGAGTTAATGGAGGAATGCGGTTTCGGTGCGAATCACCTTGAGCCACTCGCCGAGCTTTCCCTGGCACCCAACTATATGCGCCACCGGATGCAGGTACTGCTGGCGACTGACCTTTATCCCAAGCGCCTGCCCGGCGACGAGCCCGAGCCATTAATCGTTGAGACCCACGCCCTGGAGGAGCTTCCCGCCTTGTTAATGCGTGAGGATTTTCATGAAGCACGGGCAATCGCTGCGCTGTACATTGCCCGCGATAAACTGCGTGAAGATAAACGCAATAGCACGACGAATCTGCTTTAACACAGGACGACCCGCCGGCCGTCCCAGTCTTGCTCCGTGCTTAGAGATGATTTTTCAACGAAATCCAGCGCCGTTGGCGATGGCTATCAAGACCGGCTTCAAGAAGTGACATGCTGCGCAGCGCATCTTCAATACTCACCGGCAATGGCGCTTCATCGAGAAGCGCACTGGCAATGCCCTGGTAATACGCCAGGTAATCGCCATGCTGGGTGGGGTATTCCTGGCGTACCAGTGGGGCACTTTCTCCCTCGCCTTCCCGCAGCGTCAGGGTGCCGTGCTGGGTATCTTCGCCCCACTGGGAGGCAGGCAATTCACCGGCTTTCAAGCGATCTTCCTGAGGGTCCAGGCCGTACTTGACGAAACTTCCCTGGGTACCGTGAATCCGAAAGCGTGGCGTGGGTTCAGCCACCAGAGTGCCCGCCGCAAGGGTGACGCGAACTCCCTCATAATCAAGCAGGGCAAGAAAGTCGTCATCGGCCTTGGCCCCCTCGCGCAACGCGTCCAGCTCCAGCAAAATGGCGTTGGGCATGCCAAACAGTTCACAGGCTTGATCCAGAAGGTGAGGCCCCAGGTCATACCAGATACCGCCGCCTGGCGTCGCCTTTTCCCGCCAGCGATCGCGCACTTCAGGCCGGAAACGATCAAAGTGCGACTCAAACCCGGTCACACGCCCCAATGTCCCCGCCTGGAGCAGCCCCTTGACGGTCAAGAAGTCACTATCCCAGCGACGGTTATGAAATACCGACACCATCCGCTCCTTGTCGGTCGCTAATGCTTTTAGCTGCTTGGCTTCAGAGAGCGTAACGGTAAAGGGTTTATCGACCACGACATGCTTGCCCGCCGTCAGGGCCGCCTTGGCAAGCGGAAAGTGGGTGTCATTGGGCGTGGGAACCACGATCAGGTCGATATCCTTGCGCTCGCATAACGCCACCGTTTTGCTTTCGACCTCGACATCGGGCAAGTCGGCACGTACTTTTGCCGCATCGCTCGAGGAGACAGCGACCAGATCCAGACCTTCGGTCGCCTGAATCAGTGGAGCATGAAACGTTTTGCTGGCAAAACCGTAGCCCACAAGGCCCACATTAATACTCGACTTCATTGCATTCCTTACTGGTCAATACAGGCGTTTATTGATTTTGGCATGAGCACCCCGAGCAAACCAGATGCCAACGCGATATCATGAGGCTACGAGTTCTATTGACCCACCTGAGCGAGCCATGCCTTGAGTATCAGTGCGCGGGAATTTTATCGCAACGGACCACGCCACCGCCAAGCGCACGCGAGTAGCTTTGCGCTAATTCGTCGCCAGTTCGATTTTCGCTCCATCGAAATTGGCCGCTGGGTGACAAACTCCGAGCGTGACCGCGCAGCGGAGCTGTTCCATGATGCGCTATGCGATTTAATGTTGATCTTGCAGGGACCTGAAGCATTGATTTCGCTACGCGGCTCGCTCGCCTTGCAGTACGGTAGCGGCGGAAGGCCGGGCGTCTCCGCCCACTACGACCCCAGCCAGCGCAGCTTTGCACTGGCCAAAAATGCGGGCCCCGGGAGCATCGCTCACGAGTGGTTTCATGCATTCGATCATTACATTGTCACCAAGTGCTTTCGCGGCACGCCCAGCGGCCAATTTGCCTCGACGGCCTGGCTTTCGGATGCCAAGCCTGTTCCCCACCCACTTAATGATCGGTTAATGCACTGCTTTCATGCCATTTTACTGCAGCCGGAAGGCGACCAGCCAAGCGAACTATTCAGGCACTCGGCCCGAATGGATAAACAACTTGGCCAGCTGTACTACAGCCGCCCCGAAGAACTCTGCGCCCGCGCCTTTGAAGCCTTTGTACAGGACGCCGCGATCACCAACCATTTCTTGGTCAAGGGCAGCAAGGCTTCGCCGGAAGCCGAAAAGGGGCTTTACCCTGAAGGCGAGCAGCGCGAACGAATCAATCGGCTATTTGGCGACTATTTCTCGACATTAGGCAAAGCGCTGCAACGAGAGCTCTAAACCTCTTCTCCACTCAGGCGTTTAAAGCCCCTGAGCGCCGCGCCGTAACCAGTTATGTACAAAGGCCAGCTTATGGCGCGCGTGCTCCGAGAGTACAAACGGATAAAGGTCCGATAACCCCATAGAGCGATTGATGTGGTTGACACCCACGGTCACGGAGGCGGCAATGTGGATCAACTGACCGGCGTCAGGCTCCGAATACGGATCCCAACCAGCGCTGGGTATTTGCGGCGACGACAGGCCTGTGGCAACAAAACTGTCGGCAATATCGGTGAGATGAAGCAAATGTGCCGCCGTTTCGGCCCAGTCCTCGTGGGGGTGCGCAGAAGCGTAACTTGTCAGGTAATGCTGTTTCCACTCCGATGGCGGGCCATTTTCGTAGTGGTAACGCAACGCGGCTGGATAATCGATCCGCTCGTCGCCGAACATGGCGCGGAAGGCATCCAGAAAATCCTCACGCAGGCTCAACCGCCACCACAGCATGTGGGCAATTTCATGGCGCATATGGCCAATCATGGTCCGGTAAGGCTCTTCCAACGCTTCTCTACGCGTGGTGAGCAACACAGGGTCCATCTCCGCAACGCTGATGGTCACCACACCCTGCGCATGCCCCATGGGAACAGGGGTAGGGCCTTCAGCAAGCAGATGAAACACAGGCCGTGCCCCTGGATCTTCCGGCCGGAACCAGTGCCAGCGCCCCAGATTATCCAATACCCAGCGCTTGGCTGCTTCAGTCTGCGCCCAGTTGGGGATGGCATCGGGGATGGAAGGGTCAGGTGCCAGCGCCGTCATGGCGCAGGACCGGCAAAACGCCCCCTCCTCTGGCGCAATCCAGTTGCAACCGATTCTTTCCCGGTTGGCACAAAAGGGAGGCATCGGTACAAACGCCCGTGCCTGGGGATCATAACCGACAGGGGTGCCGTCTGCGGTGCTGAGATTGTCGAACCAGAGATTCCCCGTTCCGACGGGATTGGCGAAAACACGCATAAGATGACGACTCCGAAATGAACATTACGACCATCTTGCGCGCCCAGGCGGCTCCCCCACAAGTGGCTGGACATAAATAGCGGTTGATCCGCCTCTGTATCACCAAGTTATCCCCTGCCAAGGGGTCATGAGAGAGGGTGTCAGATCATTCCAGCCGGGTGACGGGCTGGTGGTCAGGGTCGATATACCATGGCAGGCTTAGGCGAGTATTACGTTCCAGCTCAGCAATCACCTGGGCACCCAGCAATAAAATGATCGCGCCAATTTCAAGGCTGAGCAGCACAATCACCAGTGTCGCCAGAGAGCCGTAAACGGCGTTGACCAAAGAAAGGTGCGTGAAATAGTAGACCAGCAACAGCCGTACGCCTTCCCATAAAAGCGCTGCAACAAAACCGCCAACCACCGCGCGCCTCAAGGCGATGCGCACAACCGGAAGTATCTTGTAGATGGCACTGAATAACAGGAAAACACCGACAAAGCTGATCAGGTTAAGCACCGGCTCTGAAAATTGAGCCAGCGGCAGCTCCCGCTCGAAGATTGCCAGCACCATCGTATTGAGCGAACTCGCCAGGGTCACGACCAGCGTTAACGCCATCAATCCTGCCCCGAGCACCAGCATGAAGGCATATGGCAGCATCACGGACACCCAGGCACTGCGTTTGATATGTGGCGTCTCTGGCGCATGGAAAATAATCGCCAGCGCATCCTCGAGCATTCGAAAAGCAAACGAGCTGAAGAGCAGCATGATCGGAAAACCGAAAATGCCGATCACATCGCGAGAATCCAGTATCCCTCTTACAGCTTCCAGCAAAACCTCAGCATTGGCAGGCGTTAAATGGCGTGCCTGTAAGGCCAACACATTGAGAAGATGCTGCTCGTCCACGACTTGCGCTAGCAACACAACCAGCAAAGCAAACAGCGGCACGATGGACAGCAGGACGTTGTACCCCACCCCTCCTGCTAACAGGATGCCGCGGTTCTTCAGAAAATTGCACAATACTCGCCAAGCAAAGTGCAACAACCTGGGTAGCAGAAGAACGACAGCACTGAGTAATGTGCGATTTCGAGCCATTGGTTGCCATTCTCCTTGTACGCTAAGGCCATGATACGCCTATGGCGCTACCTGCGTGCAAGGATGGCAGAAAACAGGGGTAGCATATTTAACGAAGACAGCTGTATGAAGGTCAACTGAAGTGCAGACAACAAAAAAGCCCGCTGAAAGTAGTTCAGCGGGCTTTTTTTAATAATCTTGGCGGAGGAGGAGTCCGCATACACCACTTCCAGGCAAGTCCATGACCGTATATTAATTATCTGTTTTTATTGAAAAATATATTATTAATTGTCCAGTCTTCTCCTATAAAATCCATCTTATCCCAAAACATGAGTGTGGGTCAAAGTGTGGGTTTTATTGTGGTAGGCTCTTCAGCATTCAGTCGGCTGTACCACAGAGAGGCATTGCCATGGGTAAGCTCACTAGCAAGACAGTTCAGAAGCTTGCGAAAGAGGGAAAGAAAGGGTCTACGGGTGACGGCCAAGGCCTATACCTGCAAATTACCGCTGGCGGGTCGGTTAGCTGGATTTACCGTTTTAAGCTTCAAGGCAAGCAGCGCTATATGGGCCTAGGGTCGCATCCTGGCGTAAGCCTCTCCGAAGCCCGCGAGCTCGCAGCGGATAACCGCAAAATGGTCAAGCAAGGGATTGACCCACTGGAAGCGCGCTTAAAAGAAGAGAAAGAAGCTCAGAAAGAAGCTGTCACATTCACAAGCTGCGCCGCTCGCTTTATCAAGGCACACCGCCGAAGTTGGCGAAATGCCAAGCATGCCCGTCAGTGGGTCAGCACTCTCAAAACCTATGTGCGTCCAAAAATCGGTGGAAAGCCCATAGAAGATATTTCGACCCAGGACGTGCTTGAAGTCCTAAAACCCATCTGGGCAAATAAAAACGAAACGGCCAAACGCGTGCAGGGACGCGTTGAGAATATCTTGGATTATGCAGCTGCACACGGCTATCGCGATCCGGTCAATCCCGCCCGCTGGCGCGGTCACCTGGATAAACTACTAGCCAAACCTTCGCGTATCCAGAAGGTTAATCACCATCCTGCCATGCCCTATGATGACGTTGCTGATTTCATGGCGTCGGTTCAACAATACAGCAGCATGTCTTCTAAAGCGCTGCTGTTTTTGATTTTGACCGCAACGCGCACCTCCGAGGTGCTGAATGCCGAATGGAACGAGATTGACCTCGCTAATGCCACTTGGGCGATCCCAGCTGATCGAATGAAAACCAACCGCGAACATCGAGTACCGCTTTCCAAGCAAGCTCTATCGTTACTCTCGAATCTACCCCGCTTAAAAGGTAGTAAGTATGTATTTCCCGGCATGAAGCACGCCCGCCCGCTTTCCAACATGGCCTTACTTCAATTTATGCGCGGAATGGGATATGGTCCAAACGGCGAGAAAGGTAACTACGTTCCACACGGTTTTCGCTCTAGTTTTCGTGACTGGACAGGCGAAGTCACTAGCTATCCCCGGGATGTTGCCGAGATGGCACTGGCTCACGCAATCGAAAACAAAGTGGAGGCAGCCTATCGGCGTGGTGATCTTTTTGAAAAGCGCAGAGCAATGATGCAGGAGTGGGCAGATTACGTCATGTGAATATGAATCGCTTCATTTATAGGCGCTGTGTTAAACAGCGCCTTTGCATTCAATTAAAATGAATAAAATTGCGTCTTACATACCATTCCAGGCTCACCAACACCAGGAAGGGCTTTTGCTGATCCACGGCTAGGCAGCTCAACCTGATTTCCATCGTCAGTAACGGCAATTATACTAGTAGCTTCACGCATACGTTCCCACGCATAAAGAAAATTATCAGCGTGGACTCTTGAATTCGTAAAATGTGGGCTTTCTACCTCATAGCCATCCAGAATAAGGTTAAATTCGCCTTGCTGGTCATTTCCGTATGTAACATTATTGATAGTTAGGTTCATACTCACCGGATCGTATTCACTGCATGCAATATAAAGCTCTGCTGCCCCGTCAGCACTAACCGCCGAATATTCTGAAACACCTTGCCCCCATCCGCTAGACCACGTACCGGGCTCACCAAAATAGGCCGAGGCTGTGATTGGTAGAGCTAATAGACCTATGGTACATGGTATTGCCAAAGCAGTTGCCAGCTTCATAAATTTTCCCTTATTTAGCTTTTTTGAATCCTGCAATGATAACTATCGGCAGTAATGCAATTAAATTTAGGTATTTTGGGTAAGCGGATTAAATGGTTGATCTTACCTTTGCATGAGAGTGAGACAGACCGGCATCTCATCGGATTATCTGGTTGATGCTTCACCTACTGCTGGTGCATGTTTCCTTCGCTAATTCCAGCAAGAACCCCACACGCCTCAACTTCCCGGTCATCGTTGCAACTCGCTCTCAGTGAAACGAGTTGTTTCTCAAGCGCTTGCAGAGCGGTTATCTGCGACCGCACATGAGAGATGTGATCATCGAGCAAGGCGTTGACGGCGGTACAAGGCTGATGAGGGTCGTCCTGATAGCTCTGTAGTTCGTGAATCTCAGCCAGTGACAGGCCTAGGATTCTGCAGCGACGGATGAAGGCCAGCCACTCACCATGCTTCTCGGTATAGACACGGTAACCGTTGTCCTGCCGATCAGGCGGCGGCAACAAGCCCTGCTGTTCATAGAAGCGGATCGTCTGTGTTTCGACCCCTACCAACTGCGCCAACTGACCAATACGCATCAGCCTCCTCCCCAACGGATTCTTTACTCTATTGACCTTATAGTAGCTTTATAGTTTTAAATGGTACCACAACATTGTTCAAGTGGAGTCGTATCATGAACAAATCCTGTGGTGGCGGCGCCTGTGGCGGTGATGCAACGTCCGCGGCGGATACCGATATACAGGCCTCCTCCGAAGCGCCGGGGAGATGGGTCAGCGTTTATGCCGTGCCGAAGATGGACTGTCCATCAGAAGAGCGAATGATTCGCCTAGCCCTGAACGGCTTTGAGGAGGTTCGAGCGCTGTCCTTCGACTTGTCGAACCGCCGGCTGAAGGTCGTACATGACGGCGAGGTCGAGCCCGTCACCTCGAAACTGAAGACCTTGGGGCTAGGCGCCTCGCTTCAGGAAACCGTCGCTGCAAATCCGGAGACCATCAAGGCCGCCGAGTTCTCGGCAGCTTCTGCTAAGCAAGAATCCGGGGCCCTGCGCTGGTTGCTCGGCATCAATGCACTTCTGTTCGTGGTGGAAATGACTGCCGGTCTGATCGCCCAGTCCACCGGCCTGATTGGAGAATCCCTGGACAATTTTGCCGATGCGGCGGTGTACGGGCTTGCCCTTTATGCGGTTGGACATAGCGTGAAAATGCAGGTACGTGCCGCGCATCTTGCTGGTGTACTGCAACTGATCTTGGCTGTGGGCGTACTCATAGAGGTGGTGAGACGCTTTGTATTCGGTAGTGAGCCTGAATCGCTGGTGATGATGGCTATCGCATTCGTCGCATTGATTGCCAATACCAGTTGTCTGCTGCTCATATCCAAACATCGGGAGGGCGGGGCGCACATGAAGGCAAGCTGGATATTCTCGGCCAACGACGTGGTGATCAACCTGGGGGTCATCACCGCCGGCGCCCTGGTCGCGTGGACCGGGTCCAATTATCCGGATCTGATTATCGGCACCATCGCGGGGGTCATTGTACTTAACGGTGCCAGACGCATTCTGGCGTTGAAGGGTTAAATAATGCTCATTATTGGCAAAAAGCTCTCGCCGTATGCCCTGTTGTCCATATCGGGCCTGCTGGCAGCGTCTGATCAGGCCGTAAAATGGCTGGTGCAGCAATCAATGGCCTATGGCGAGTCTATTTCAGTGACCCCGTTCTTTAACTGGGTGCACGTATGGAACACCGGTGCCGCATTCAGTCTTTTTGCGAATGGTGGAGGCTGGCAGCGCTACTTTTTTATCGGAATCGCGGTGGTGGTCTCGATTTTTCTGATCAAGCTGATCCTTGAAAATCGTCATAAAGGAGAAGCCATCGCTTACAGTCTTATCCTCGGTGGCGCCATGGGCAACCTGATTGACCGGGTCTTTCGCGGCTATGTTGTGGATTCCTTTGATTTCTATTGGCGAGACTGGCATTGGCCGGCCTTCAACCTGGCTGATATTGCAATTGTCCTCGGTGCCTTACTTTTCGTTTCCAGCAGCTTGTTGGGTAAAAAAGCAAACACCAATGCCGAGCCGGATGGATCTGACTGACACCTACGCCTATACAACACCATGACCGAACTTCCCGACAACATCCTTCACCTGCCGCAATACCAAGTACTGGGCTGCAAATCAACCGACGACGAAATGCACTTCCAGGTGGACGTGCCCGATCCCATCGCCTGCGAGGAATGCGGCGTGCAGGGTGAGTTCGTACGGTTCGGCAAGCGTGACGTTCCCTATCGTGATCTGCCCATCCACGGCAAGCGTGACGTTCCCTATCGTGATCTGCCCATCCACGGCAAGCGGGTCACTCTCTGGGTGGTCCGCCGCCGATACACCTGCCGGGCCTGCAAGACAACATTCAGGCCCCAGCTACCGGAGATGGTGGACGGATTCCGTATGACACTGCGGCTGCATGAGTACGTGGAGAAGGAATCCTTCAACCACCCCTACACCTTTGTGGCGGCACAGACCGGCCTGGACGAGAAGACGGTGCGCGACATCTTCAACGCCCGCGCCGAGTTCCTGGGGCGCTGGCACCGCTTCGAGACGCCCCGCATCCTGGGCATTGACGAGCTATACCTGAACAAGCGCTACCGCTGCATTCTGACCAACATTGAGGAGCGAACCCTGCTCGACCTGCTGGCCACCCGCCGCCAGGACGTGGTGACCAACTACCTGATGAAGCTGAAAGACCGGCAGAAGGTCGAGATCGTCAGCATGGACATGTGGAACCCCTACCGGGCAGCGGTCAAGGCTGTGCTGCCCCAGGCCCGTATCGTGGTCGATAAGTTCCATGTGGTGCGCATGGCCAACGATGCCCTAGAGAGAGTGCGCAAGGGCCTCAGAAAGGAGCTGAAACCGTCCCAGAGCCGGACTCTCAAGGGAGACCGGAAAATCCTGCTGAAACGCGCTCACGAAGTCTCAGACCGGGAGCGCCTCATCATGGAGACCTGGACAGGCGCGTTCCCGCAACTGCTGGCCGCCTACGAGCACAAGGAGCGCTTCTACGGCATCTGGGACGCCACCACACGGCTCCAGGCAGAAGCCGCCCTGGACGAGTGGATAGCCACCATCCCGAAGGGCCAAAAGGAAGTCTGGAGCGATCTGGTCAGGGCAGTGGGAAACTGGCGCGAAGAGACCATGACCTACTTCGAGACGGACATGCCCGTCACCAACGCTTACACGGAGTCCATCAACCGACTGGCCAAGGACAAGAACCGTGAAGGGCGCGGTTACTCCTTCGAGGTGATGCGGGCACGAATGCTCTACACCACGAAGCACAAGAAGAAGGCACCGACTGCGAAGGTCTCTCCTTTCTACAAGAAAACCATCGGTTACGGACTGCCGGACTTCGCAGAGGAACTCAACTACGGAGTCGATCTATCAACCATCTGAGGGTGGTATCAGATTGATGGGGTGAAGGTGCCCCATCAACCATTAAATCCGTATACCCGAATTTCGGACTCCCCACTGCCTGCGCCGCCGGTAAAAAGCGGCGAGCCGTTAAGGATGATGCCAATGCGTGAGCCGCCATCCTGGCGAGTGCGCATCTTGGCGACCAGGTGCATCAAAAACAGCAGCGAGCCATCGGAGACGCGCGGCAGGCCAGGGCCAAAGCGGCCATCGTAGCCGCGATGTTTGTGCTCATCGGTGACCTGTTTCTGCACCTTCTTCCACTCGACGCCAAACGGCGGATTGGAAAGCATGTAATCAAAGCGTTCGCCTGCCAGCTGGTCGCCTGAAAGCGTGTTACCCAGTTTGATCTGCTCGACCGCCTGCCCCTTCACCAGCATATCGCCCTTACAGATGGCGTAGGACTCAGGGTTGAGCTCCTGCCCGTGCAGCGAGACGGTGACCTTCTCGCTGACCTGCTGAATATACTCGTCGCTCTCGGAAAGAAAGCCGCCGGTACCCGCTGTCGGGTCATAGACGGTAACGATGCTGTTGGGCTTTAGCTTTTCTACCTGACCGGTAAGCACCAGAGACGTCGTTAGATGGACGATATCGCGTGGCGTGAAGTGCTCCCCGGCGGTTTCGTTGGAGCTTTCGGCAAACTTGCGGATTAATTCTTCAAAGATACCGCCCATGCCGTGATTGCTCACCCGCGCGGGGCTAAGGTCTATCGCCGCGAACTGCTGCACGGCTTTATAGAGCAGGTTATTGGCGCTGAGTTGCTGAACGAAGCTCTCGAACTCGAAGTGCTCGAAAATCTCCCTAGCGCTCTGGCTGAACGACTGTACGTAGCTCATCAGGTCGTCGCTGGTTTGGGTATCGGAAAGACTACCCAAGCTTAGCGGTGAAGCATTGAAGAATGGTTGATCAGCCGCGCGCAGCAGTAGCTTTTCACGCACTGCCTCGGACTTATTCTGATGATCGTCAGCAGCTTTCAGCACGTCAGCCTTTGTAGGTGCCAATACGCACTCTAAGCGGCGCAGAAGCGTGAACGGCAGGATAATACGGCCATACTGTGACTGCTTGAAATCGCCGCGTAGAAGGTCAGCGACCGACCAGATAAACGCAGCAAGCTGAGAGTGACTTCCCGTGTTCACGGATGCTTCCCCATGTTCGATGAAAATAAGTGAACACCATCATACACATCTGTGCAGTAATCAGAGTACCTTGCAGGATAGGAAGGCATCATTTCCTAGCTCTTAACTGGCCTTGGATCCAATGTTCAATTTCTACTTCATCCCAAGCAACGGCTCTTGCTCCTAGCTTTGCTTGCTTGGGGAATGTCGAATCATAACCAGCTGATTTACAATCGATTTTGTTATATATCGTTGATCTGGATAAGCCGGTACGACTTATAACTTCCGATATTTTCAGCATCCTTGTAGGACGACCAACCTTCTGCTGATCAAAATGAGCCAGTTCCATACCTGATTCAACCGAAGATGCAATATTGTCTTGATGAGTCATACGGTAACCTCATGCCATTAGTTGACTGATATAGCCTATGTGTACATAGGCGATGACGGTTACCATTTTGTTTGTAGCCGCTACCGAAACACACCGGCTATCCTAAACCAAGAACTGATTTAGGTCTTGATATTGACAAGCCATCAAAAATAGTATCTAAAAATTTATCGAGAGGCTAAGCCATGAAACAAGATGAATCCCTTGCACAAGAATTACATGATGCAAAAGAGGACGCTCAGTATTTGGAAGACCTACTTTCTATAATCGATGTAAATGCAACAGATTTAGCTAATCAAGCCCTTCACGAACAGCCGAAGGCTGAGAAAGATGCTATTGATCATGATAAACAGTGGCATCAGGCGATTGTACAAGCCGCCGAAAATGATCCTGATTTCTCAAAGGATTGGGAAATCCCAATTTCCCTGGTGCAGCATAGGGACAAGGCGAAGCTGCAAAAGCAAATTAACGTCCATTTGGAAGTTGCTCTTCGTCAGATAGCCCTAGTCAGCTTCACCCGTAAGGAGAGAATTCCTAAAATTCGTCTTTATTTTGAGGAAGTTAACCGTCGCAAAGCAATGCTGAGGCGTGAGCAAGAAACAATTACTAAAGCATTAACCTGCGCACACCAGCATGTTACTGCTTGGCGAATGCTAAAGGATTTGCGCGATAACTCACCTGAAGCACGCCAAGAAAAAGCAAAGCAGGCAAAACAAGAACTGAAAGATGAGAAAGAGGTCATGTTAAGAGCGCTCATCAGAGGAGCCCTAAGTAAACACCGACCTTCAGGCGGTTGGGAACGTTACGAGTTGGCAGCTCCAGTCATTGCTAAGATTATACATCCTGTAATTGAAGAATACTCGCTGCCTTTGACAAATAACATCGATCTACTCAGTGAGAGTATCCAGAAACTGATTTTTACAGAGCCACGCCTTAGAAAGACTTTTAACGAGAATGGCAAGCAGCCTGTGCCCGAGCCGCATAAAAGCCGAAACATGACGATTAATTTCTATTAGCAGCAGGTCTATAATCGGGCTAAGGCTAGGGCTATGGGATAGCCCTAATAATTCACTGTAATTACCGTGTATCATACAGTAATTACGTTTATAACTTATACACGTCCACAGGTTAAAAGTCGCTTTTTTTCTAAGCTTTATCCCCTACTACCATCAAAGCAATTGACCCCTTGACCTATAGGTTTGGAATGCTCTTTGCAAAGATAGCTTGCAGCCCCAAACACCTGTTCAAAAGTGAATTGATCTTCACTGTGAAAAAACCATGTAGCCAGTTCGTTGGTAACTGGTTTTCGAGGTACTTGCACAAGACCTTCCATACACTCCTGTGGGTGATTGATAGCCCGAGCCCATGATCTGACGATACGATGGAAAAGGTTTTCATATCCGTAATCACTGCTTTGAGTTCTACCTATGTAACCTAGGCCGTTGTAGGCATCACCGTTTAGTAACAGCAAAAGGTGGTAATGAGGGTTGATGCTGGTATCTTGCTCACAACACCACACACAGCGAAATTTGTGCGGATACTTGATGCCTGCTCGGTCTAGCTCACGTTGGAAAAAAGTTTTAAAGGCACTCAAAGCAGAATTTTTATAATCGAGTAGGCCTGCATACATACCGTTTGGAAAGCGTAGATCAATGCGAATAGCGAGGATCCGATTGCAGTCCTGACGAGATCTATTCATTACATCGAACAATTTCGCTAGGTAATTTTCGATCAGCGGTCCTTTCTGCGTTTGTACCCACATACTTTGGTAGTACCCTTCCCACCACAGTTTCAGGTCGGGATTGTCAGGATGGCATTTACGTAAATGTTGGCCAACGTTGTACGTAAAGGTATTCACTATATAACTCCTAATCGTACACCCACGAGAATGCCCATGGCTTGAATGCCATGCTTATGCACGTAGCTTGAACGTAGTGATGATAAGATAAGCGGATAATGTCGATTTATTGCCCGTCACTTAGCGCGACCTACCTTACTCACAAGGAGTAGCCTAACGGACAGAGCGCATGTATGGTTTAGTTTAATGGCAAAAACACGTTGTACTACTGACGCTTCTTCTACTGGTAAGGTATCAAGTTAACAGCTTTCAGGGCTCACCCAACCGATATCATTTTTATTGTTAAGTGAAAGCATACTAATATTACCGTCATTTAAATCTCGTTAGAACCAACTAGCATATGACAATGAATATCATAACCATCGCGTTTTAAAAGAAAATAAAATACATTCAACTATCAATGTCACCTGAAAAATAAACCTAATTTTTCAATAAGATCATCAAGAGCCACATGGGCTCGTCATATTCTCATATAGTTATATATAGTTAGTAATTTTTAACCGCTATTCGTAACCAGCCCTTCAGCCTTCAAATGCAATGGGTGCCGTTGCTGTCACCAAGGCACTTCTGACTGCATGGTGATGGGAAATCGCTTTATATCAGAGAGTTAGCACCATGGATTATTATTTTTTGTCCAACTAAGTACAAAGAAGTTTAATTTAAAAAATACGCTTGATTCACTCTATCATGCTGCTAATCTTGCTAGCGTTAGCAACATTAGCAGAGAAGATGGAGGTATAAAGGTGGAAAATGACAAGCTTAGCTCAGGATGCTCGTATACAAGAGACTCCGGCCTTCGGAACCATGAATGGCCAATTCTCGATGAGAATTCAGTATTTGAAGGCGCTGTTGTAGAGATATCACGGTCTCTTGAAATTTCGTATGAAATGGCTTTATTGACAGCATTATCTTCTATGTCATCCGCCTGCCAAGGTATCGCCGATGTAGAGTTGCCGACAGGATATCGTGTTCCCTTATCACTTTATATCCTGATAATTGCTTTAAGCGGTGAACGTAAAACTGCTGTCGAGAATGCATTTTTCCATGAAATTAAAAAAATTGAACGTGAGCTTTTAGATAAACATCAGAAAGACCTTGAAGACTACAAACGGCGAAATCATAACTGGACTTTGCTTGAAAGAGAGCTTGGAAAGCTTCTCGCTAGAGCGGCTAGCAAATGCGAGGAAACTGAAAGTATTGAGGCACGTCAGATTGACTTGTATGATAAGAAGCCTATATCTCCACCTACACCAAGGTTTATATATAAAGATATAACGCCCAGTGCTTTAGCACATAGCCTTTATAAAAACATTTCGTTAGCTTGCTTGGTTTCTAGTGAGTCTGGGGATATATTTAATGGAAAAGCTATGCAAGAGCTTGGCATTTACAATGAAATATGGAGCGGTTCAAGCGTAACGGTAGACCGTAAATCAAGTGATGATTTTTCGATTACCAACCCAAGATTAACATTAGCCTTAATGATTCAACCAGACATTCTGAATCGTTTCTTAAAGAAGCGCGGTAGCGAAGCTATAGAAGGTGGTTTTCTTTCAAGGTTTTTAGTTATCAACCCAAACTCATATATTGGCTTAAGAATAGGTAAAAACTCTCCGCCAAACAAAGAAATTATCAATAATTTCCACGGAAGAATACGGCAGATGATGCAACAATCAATTGACGTCGAAATAAATAATAACAACCAAAAACTGTTGCAATTCACTCCAAATGCAAAAGAGAAATGGAGAAATATAGCTCTGTCTATTGAAAAAAACATGGAACAGCATGGATTTTATCATCATGCCAATGGTCATGGATCTAAATTGATGGATAATATTAGTCGCCTTGCAGGCATTATTCATACTTTTGAAGGGCTTGAAGGTGATATCAGTTCATATACCTTGGATTATGCATATTCACTATGCATCCGTTGCTCTGAGCACTACATGAAGTTTATAGCAGGCACGCCTGAGATCGTGACCTTGACAAATCAGCTTGTAATAGATATTCGAAAAATCGTTGTGCCTTCTGCTTCTACTTATAGATTTTGTGATTCGAAAATTCAGCAACGCTGTCACAATTCACTTCGCGAAAAACAAAAAAGGTTTTCAGCATACCAACTTTTAGAACAATTAGGTCACTTAAAAAAAATAGATGCTGTGAATTTTGAGTTCAAGGAAACCATTCTGACAAGAACTGATCCTCAATTAAAAAATGGCAAGCATTACAATGTTTCGGAGCTTCCGTTATTTTCGGAACAAAGAATTGACCCCAACTACACAGCCTATGGCTTTCAGCTCATTAATAATGTTCATAGTTGACTATCTGTATACAGTGCCTTCCTTTTCTGTCCAGGCGATCTGGTGATACGACTGGACCTCCCTGAGAGAGCTTGTACGTTGTCCCACATCACGCTTATTTAACAACTAAAAGCTCATTCCACTGCGTTGTGTAGCGCGGCGTGCGCCGTTCGCTTCGCAGCGCCCAGGCATTACCTTTACGGGGCAGGCCCATCTGGATGGTGCCTCGACCCAGCTCCCGATTGAGCTTATCAACCGTGGTCATCAGGCGTTCGCTGCGCTCGGCGTCTGCTTCGGTCTGCGGGGTCTCTGCAAGGGTGAGCTGGCGGTTGGCCTTGGGGGAAAGGTCTAGCAACATCAGGCCGGCTTTTTGGTAGGCGTAGCCCTTACGCCACAGACGCCGCAAGCCCTGTACTGCGGCGGCCGTGATTTCTCGGTTGTCGTCGGTGGGTCGTTCCAGTGAAATAACCACCCGGTTGGTATATTGCGGCAAGTCGTTGCGGAAGGGATTGGTACGGATGAATACCATGACGGCACTGGTCACGCTGCCTTGCTTGCGAAGCTTCTCACCGGACCTGGCGGCATGCTGTCTCAGCGCCTCGCGTAGATCATGCGGATTACCGGTCAGTCGTCCGAACGAACGCGATACCATGATCTGTTGTTTGGGTTCGCTCATGTCGTCCAGCTGTATCACCGGTTGGCCCCTCAGCTCCCACACGATGCGTTCCTGCACCACGCTAAAATGCCGTCGTATGTGCTTGGGATCCGCTTCGCGTAGATCCCACGCCGTTTCAATGCCCATGACCCGCAGGCGCTCACCGGTGCGGCGGGCCACGCCCCATAGCTCCATGACGGGCAACTGTTTCAACAACGCCTGAGTGGCTTTGCTATCAGCCATCAACTTGCACACGCCCTGCTCCCGGTAGGCGGGATGTTTCTTGGCGGCATGGTTGGCGACCTTGGCCAGAACCCGGGATGGCGCAAAACCCACCGAGACCGGAATGCCGGTCCATTGTTTAACGGTCTCTCGCAACCTTTGCCCGTACTGCTCCAGCGTGTCGGGATCAAACCCCTGAAAGCCCACGAAGCTCTCGTCAATCGAGTACACCTCCACATGGGGAGAAAACTCGCCAAGCACCTCCGTGACGCGCCGGGACATGTCGCCGTACAAGGCGTAATTACTCGACAGCAACACAGCTTGTCGACGGATCTGGGGCGACAGCAGGTGCATCGCCGCCCCCATCTCGACGCCGAGGGCTTTCAGTTCGTTGGAGCGGGCTACAACGCATCCGTCGTTATTGGAGAGTACGCCCACCGGACGACCTTCCAGTGTCGGATTAAAGACCCGCTCGCAGGAAACGTAGAAATTGTTGCAGTCGATCAGGGCCATCATTGCAGCGCTGCCCCTGGCAGGCTGTGCAGCACATGGGTGACGACGCCCCAGACGTGGGACTCACGACCATCAATCGGAATCGGTGGATAAGCGGGATTGCTTGCCTTGAGGTAGGTGCGCTGGCCCACCCTCTCCAGCCGTTTCACGGTCAGTTCGCCGTCCACGCAGATCACCACAATACGGCCTGGCACCGCATCAAGACTTCGGTCCACCACCAGCAAGTCACCGTGATGGATGCCGTCACCCGTCATGGAATCCCCCTCGGAACGCACGAAGTAGGTCGCGGCTGGACGCTTCACTACGTACTGGTGAAGGTCCAGGTCGGTATCCAAGTGATCATCGGCGGGAGACGGAAAGCCCGCACGCACCGCACTCGAATAGAGCGGTAACGGACATGACCGGGCATAAGCGTCTGCTCGGCCCAGCAGGGAAACGGGCAATGACATGGTGGGGTGCCTCTCGATTACTGTATATATAGTCAGTATCAAGAAAGACACCGGTTGATGCAACACCACCACGATCAACGCCACTTATTTTGAAACCTATATCACTCCCATGAACCCACCACAGGGATCGCTTCCCTGACCATAGGAGTGCCGCTTATGCCACCACCCTGCTTTAACTGTGCTGAAACGCGCATGCTCAACCTTGATACTGCCCAGCGGATCGGCACCACGGGGAGTTGCCTGATTGGCGGGGCGATCGGTGCCTGGCGATCAGCCGCCGTCACGAGGCCTTTGTCGATAGCCACCTCGCGCTTTCCACTCGCCAAACTGCCCGTCGCGATGATGGGCGCCTTTGCCGGAGGCCAGTCGGGGGCGCGGGTAGCCGCCCTGTTCTTCTCGCAATGGCTGCCGCCCGGTGAAGGCACCCCGTGGCTCTGCCTGTCGTGCGGGCATATCTTTCGTCACCCCTTTCCGCCCCTGGCACCCGCACGCTGATACACCGCTTTACGGCGATACACCTTACTCACCACCCACCCATGCGCTGGCAGCTGTGTCAGCGATTTTTTTATGTCTGGAGAATGACCCATGGCACATCTCGTTGAACAAATGGCTTACGTAGGCGCTACCCCCTGGCATGGCCTGGGACAGCAACTGACCCGTCATCAACCGCTGGAAGTCTGGCAACAACAGGCCGGTATGAACTGGCACATCGAAGAAGCGCCGGTGCGCTTTATTGCCGAAGGCGCAAGTCACCTGGGCAGCATTCATTCCTTCCCCGAACAAAAGGTGCTCTACCGTTCGGACAACAAGGCACCGCTCTCCGTGGTATCGCAGCGCTACAAGGTGGTGCAGCCGGAAGAGATCCTGAAGTTTTACCGAGACCTGACCGAGTACGCGGGGTATGAGCTGGAAACCGCCGGGGTGCTCAAGGGTGGTCGCAAGTTCTGGGCCCTGGCGCGCAGTGGCTTGAGCACATCGCTGCAAGGCCAGGATGAGGTGAACGACTATCTGCTGCTGGCCACCTCGTGTGATGGCACCTTGGCGACCATGGCGACACCCACCACGGTACGGGTGGTGTGTAACAACACATTGCAGATCGCCGTTGATGGTACATCGCAGGCGGTGAAGGTGCCCCACCGGTCGGAGTTCGACCCGCGGGCCGTCAAACGACAGCTGGGGATTTCCGTATCCCAGTGGAATGACTTCATGTACCGCATGAAGGCCCTGTCGGAACGCAAGATCAACCGCCGTGAAGCCCAGCAGTACCTGCAGTCGGTGATTTGCGGGGCCGAAACGCCTCTGGATGATCCTTCCAAGCTGCCGAACTACCGGGCACTGAATAAAGTGCAGAAGCTTTATAGCGGCGAAGGTCGGGGCTCGCACCTGGTCACCGCCAAGGACACGGCCTGGGGCCTGCTCAATGCGGTCACTGAGTATGTTGACCATGAGAAACGGGCACGTAGCAACGATACCCGCATGGACTCGGCGTGGTTCGGCCAGGGCGCGCAGCTAAAGCAGGAAGCGCTCGATGCCGCGCTTGCATTGGTGTCGTAATCAGTTAAGCCACCAAGCTTCATCGATTTCCCACATCACCCGACTTCAAGCACTCCCCTATCCAATGACATTTACCACCCCAACGGCATAAACGCCCGGCCCCATCAAGGCCGGGCGTTTTGCTGTGGGGCTTACCTTACGAGGAACTGCCATGACATTCGTCTCTCACACCGTCGAAACCGGGCTGACCCACCTGACTGAAGCCCTGCTGGCCAACCAAAAACATCACGCCGAGACCGTCGTCTGCGCCCAGGGGAAGTTCTACCGGGCGGAAGTCCGCCTGGAGCCCCTGGATGCCGAGACATTGGCCGATCACCTGGGCGACTAACCCTACCCACCTTATCGCTTCCAACCAGCCCATCAACGCTTGGGCGTTGGATTGATCCTGTATTGATTATAGAAACCCGGAGGTGCCCCATGGCACAACGCACCCATGTCATCAATTCCAATCAACCCGACACATCGTCATCAGCTATTCAGCCAGACGCTGCCTCGACAAACACACCGGCCTCCTTGGAGGCACATCCCACCGCCGACAGCACTGCGATCATTCAGGTGATCGAGCGTGCCGCGCTGAACCCGGACGTCGACATCGACAAGATGGAGCGTTTGCTGCAGATGCAGGAGCGGGTGATGGATCGCCAGGCCATGATGGCCTACAACGCGGCCATGGCAGCGATGCAGACAGAACTGCCCAGCATCGAGGAGCGCGGGCAAACCAACAACGGCTTCTACGCCACCCTGGAGGATATCGTCGATACCGTACGCCCGATCATGCAGAAGCATGGCTTTGCGGTGAGCTTTCGTATTCAGACGCAGGAGCGTGGTATCCAGATCACCGGTGTTCTGATGCACAAGGACGGTCACCGTGAAGAAACCAGCATGCTGCTGCCCGCCGATATCAGCGGTAACAAGAATGCGGTACAGGCGTTTGGTTCCTCGACAAGCTACGGCAAGCGTTACGTGCTGTGCGCGCTGCTCAATATCACCACCCGCGGCCAGGACGATAACGGCAATGCCAGTACCAAAGCGGGCATCAAGACAGTGACGGCGTTTCAGGCGGGACAGATCCAGCGGCTGATCAGCCAGTGCCCAGCGACGACCCAGGAATGGTTCAGCGGCAAGTACGGGGCTGCAGTGCAGGTGCCCTATAGCGACTTCGACAAGCTGCGAGCGTCCCTCACCAAACGGGCCAATAAGTAACCGGCATTTCCCCCTATCTAACCCAAGGAGGCGACCATGCAGATTCTCAACATGGCGCAAGGCTCTCCCGAGTGGCTGGCGGCGCGCCTGGGGCGCGTCACCATGTCGGAGCTCAAGACCTTGCTGGTCAACGGCAAGGGCCCTGGTGGATTCGGTGCCGGGGCCATTACCTACATGCATCAATTGATGGGCGAACGGATG
The DNA here is from genome assembly GCF_015767635.1 of Halomonas sp. A40-4. Classification (GTDB taxonomy): domain Bacteria; phylum Pseudomonadota; class Gammaproteobacteria; order Pseudomonadales; family Halomonadaceae; genus Vreelandella; species Vreelandella janggokensis. Next base: position 2,568,978 of record NZ_CP065230.1, read on the forward strand.
ACCGGTGAATTGGCCGAGCCATTTCAAGGCAATGCCCATACCCGGCGTGGTCATGAACTGGAAGGGGTGGCCCGTTCACTCTACGTCAATGCATCCGGCGAGCCGAGCCCGCAGGAAGTGGGCATCATCCTCAATCATGACGTGGGCTATTCGCCCGACAGCCTGGTGGGCGCTAACGGGCTGCTGGAAATCAAAACCAAACTGCCCAAGTTCCAGATCGAGGTGCTGCTGAAGGGAGAAATACCGGAGGAACATATACCACAATGCCAGGGCGGCTTATGGGTCAGCGAGCGGGAATGGATCGACTTTGTCAGCTATTGGCCGGGCATGCCGCTGTTTATCAAGCGCGCCTACCGCGACGACATCATGATCCGCACCATTGCCGAGCGCGTCGAGGCCTTCCACGAAGAAATGGAGCGGCGTATCAGCCAAGTGATGGTGGCATGAACCCACCTCATCATCGACGAACCATATATCACATAACGACATAGACGCCGGGGCCACCACCTCGGCGTTTTCTTTTTTGGAGACAACCATGACGAAAAGTAAACTCAAGGCCGGTGAAGTGGCAGGCACTTACCAAGTCGTAGAACCGGTTACCGAAGCTGACATCATCAACCTCGCCAAAGGCTTTGCACGTCGCAAACTTGCCAGAGGCTGCAAGATCACTCAGCCATCGCAAGCGTTCGAGCACTTGCGGCCACTGCTCCAGGACTACGAGCACGAGGTGTTCAGCGTTCTGTTTCTCGACACTCAGCACCGTGTCATATGCTTCGAGGAAATGTTTCGGGGTACCATCGATACATCCAGCGTCTACCCCCGGGAAGTGCTCAAAGCTGCCCTCACCTACAACGCCGCGGCGGTCATCCTCGTACATAACCATCCAAGCGGTGACCCCGAACCAAGCGATTCGGATAGGCGAATCACCCAGCAACTCAAGGAAGCCCTGGGGCTGATGGACATTCGGGTGATTGATCATGTGGTGGTAGGAAGCGAGGGGTGTAAGTCGTTTGCAGAAATGGGATATTTGTAGCGGAAATGGAGAGCAACTTGGATCCGCCCGCCTGGGCGGGTCCAAGTTGGGATGTTTTCTTTCTTTTTTATATCAGCTATCGGGCGAGGCTGTGTGAAAACAAAAAAACCAGTTGGGGATTACAGTATACAACCGCAATTGCGCCATTAACGGTCAGCTAGATAGGTTCACAACGTCCTCAATAATTAAACCAACATCTACGTTGATCGATATAAAAGTCTAAGAAGCCTCTACTAAAGAGCCTTACCAGATTCTACAAGCGCAGTAGCGCCAAGCTCAGCAACTCTATGGTTGCATTGCTTGGATCACCCCCCAGTACCGAGAATATTCATGAGGCGTTTCATGTTGTAAGCAAGCACCTGAAGGCTCATTTCCGTGCTGACGTTCTTAAGGCTCTTGGACATGAAGTGCGTTATTCCCATGCACGCTTTCAACTTGCCAAAGGGGTGCTCGACATTCTGACGACGGAGGCGCATCATGTTCGGCGTCCGGTCCAGTAGAGATTTTACCACCTCCAGTTTATCCTAGTGTTCCCAGCTTTTGATACGCCTATAGGTGCCCGTGGTGCATTGCGTTTTCATTGAGCAACACTGATAGGCCGAGCACCAATAGCAATGTAGCTTGTTAGGCGAGGTTCTTGGCTTAGGGAAATAAGACGTTAAACCGGCATCGTGGCAAGCAAGAATTTTCCGTCTCTTAAAGTAACCGCGATCAGCTACGCCATGGAGGTCGCTAAAGCAACTAGCATCACGTGACTACTTGGACACCCGGTAAAGTTCCCCCGATCACTGCCTACATTAGTTACTTATGTGATACCCGTTTGTGACATAGCATATGACATATCCACAGAGCTCATGGAATCTAGATTTATTGTCAACGTGTTTTGTCACATCAAGCCTCTACATTTTGTAGGTATTCCCGCCCTTTAAAATGTCAAAGGGGACTAAATAACATCCGAGACGGCTGCCCGTTTCCAGCCTCATCCAGCCATGGTCAGTACCTGGAGCGTGAAGTACTGGAGAACGCTCCTGACCTCTTCGAAGCCAAACAGAAGTCCACCAAACAGTCCGACGAGCCTAATACCGATGAGCTCTATCACGGATTGGTCAACTGATGGAGAAGCGTATTTTTATGTCGCGCAAACTTGTTCAGTAAACCGTTAGAGTAAGTTTTTAACCGATACTTTCGCCACTTTAACCAGAGATGGAAAAAACAACCGCATCAGAACTTGGCAACAATAATCAAGCCATAAAAATGACCGGACCCACCTAAAACACCAATGGTCTATTCAGCTAATACTTACCGAAGAGCACTGATTTTTCGGTGTACAACCCATAAAAGCTTGATGCCATTGCTAATTCATTTTGAATATCCAGTCGAGAGACACTGAGCGCACGAACTGCTTTAGATAACATTCTTGAGGAAGCGGTTCCTGGCAATAAAATCTTATAAGTGGTGAATTTGCCTTTTTAGATTGACGACCGATATTACGCGCTGAGGGTCACATCAATTTCCGATAGTGATTGGCAAAACACCGGGGAGACCAGGGTAAAAAAATTAACCTCATTTGATAGTTCTTTTAAGGTTCTGTTCAGGTTTATGACATATGGTTTCCTGCATCTTCAGATTAGGAAATTGTATGAAATACAAAATGTATGTTGTTAACAGCTTGGCGGTATCGTCTTTCCATCGCCCAATCCCTTACCTACCGCCGTCCCTTGGGTGTTGTCATCTCCAACGCAAGTATCAGCGGGGTTAATTTGGATGGCTATTAACGACTCACAGAAATATTACGGCTCGGTTAGCCGCCTGCTACATTGGATAACCGCGCTGCTGGTGACATTACAGCTCGCTAGTGCTTATATGAACAACTGGCAGCCGGGTAATGCATTCAGCCAATTATTTCAGCCTTGGCATGCCACTGTGGGCTTTATGATTTTAGCGCTTGTTGGGCTGCGAATTGTTTGGCTGCTTTTTCAAATACGCAATCGCCCTCCGCATCAAGGTAAGGCGGTGCTGATAGGCCATCTATCTATTTATGCCTTATTGGTTGCGGCCCCAGTGAGTGGTTTACTACAAGGTTTTGGAATTCGGTTATTTGATCATTTGGTTTCCAAGGGAATTGGCACACCCTTTGCAGAAGCCTCGCAAGCAATACATGGCCCCATTGCTTATTTGCTGACCGTACTCATTGCAGGACATGTGTTCATGGCTTTATTCCACCACTGGGTTCATCGCGATGGCACGTTGTACCGCATGGTAGGGCAGGCAAAGAGTTAATCCATGATGTTGTGCTATTAGGCCGCGAGCAGGTACCGCCTGCTCGCGTCATTAAGGCTCAAGTGTCATGAATGGCTCATCTTCCTGATCGGTAAAGCTATAAACCTCGTAGGGCTCCTGCTGTGGCCCAGGCATGCCCGGCGTACCAATCGGCATACCGGCCAAGCCAATGCCTGTCAGGCTGGTCTTCAAATAGCTTGGTGATGGCTTCCATCGGTACGTGGCCCTCAATCCAGTACTCGCCAATACCAATGGTATGACATGAACCCAGTCCGTGTGGTACCCCGGCCCGCTGCTTGATCTCGCCAAGCTCAGCATCGTCCACAATGGTGACATCTACGCCCTGCTCTTCCAGGTGGCGAGCGTATTCATTGCAGCAGCCGGATTGAGGGTTTTTGTACATCGTTGCTTCATCAGGCAGTCCTGCCTGGGCGGCTGTTGCTCCCAGCAATAGCGAGCCTGACACCAATAGTGAAGTGGTTTTTAGGTTTATAAGCGTATCCTCTATTAATGAAAGAACTAATTGGCGCGGCTGAACAGGTATTTGATGAGTGAGGCAATGCTCAATCCTACGAGTAACAGAAGCATGAAGGGCATTAACCAGGCTAACCAGCCCATTGAGGCCATTACTGCAAAACAGTCTGCGTTCATCATGGTGGCCTCCTGACAATAGCGTGATGTTTAAAACCACTGAAAGCTTACGACCTATGGGGTTACCCCCTGGGTCAAGCCATGCCACCCTGCGGAAAAAGAAAGTTTGCTACAGATCATTTTTTTCTGGGCGAGTTCAGGCTCGTTTAAGGTTGGCGACGTATAAAGAACGAGTCACACTCACCTTGGAGGCAAATGACTATGCGCAAGACCCATCTTACATCCAGCTTATTAGCTCTTTCACTGAGTATACTTGCCGGCGCTGCCTGGGCGGGACCTGGACACGGCGGCGGCGAAAGCGACCTTAGCGATGCTGATGCTGAGCGCACGATTAGCATCGACGCAGGCGATATGTGGTTCGACCCTGATGAGCTGGAAATGGCCGCCGGAGAGATCGTGAAATTTGAAATTACCAACACTGGCAGTATTGAGCATGAGTTCGTGATCGGCAGCAAGGAAGCCCAAGAAGCACATCGTAAAATGATGCAAGAAATGGCAGGTGGCGAAGGCCATGATATGTCCAACATGTCAGAAGGCGAAGGTCACGATATGTCTGATGGTAGTAGCATGGCAGCCGTTACTATTGCCGCCGGTGAAACCGAATCTCTACTATGGCGAGTTCCCGATAATGCTGACGAGTTAGAGTACGCCTGCAACATCCCCGGCCACTATGAATCCGGCATGTACGGTAATTTTTCTTTCTAAGCAGACCTTTTACCAATGAGACTGTTGCTATTAGAAGACGATGACTTGCTGGCCGAAAGCTTGGCAGAGAGTCTAAAAGACAACGGTTACCTGGTCGACGTGGCCCCCACTGTTAAGGCGGCCACGTCGTTCATGGCCACCGAAGAATACGCGCTTGCCATTCTCGATATTGGGCTGCCCGATGGCTCGGGGCTTGAGCTGCTAGCCCATTGGCGTAAGCAGAAACGCGCCACTCCTATTTTGATACTCACCGCGCGCGACACCTGGGAAGACAAGGTGGTTGGCTTGGAAACTGGCGCCGATGATTACCTGACCAAACCCTTCCACGAAGCCGAGCTGATGGCTCGCCTAAAGGCACTGCTGCGTAGGCAGTCTGGCCAGTTATCCCAAGTCATCACACTGAACGGGGTGTCTCTGGACGAAGCCGGTCAGCGCGTTTGCCGTGAAGACACCACATGGCGTTCGCTGACTGCCACCGAGTTTCGGCTGCTGCGCTACCTGATGCACCACCCGGACCGCATTCACTCCAAGGAGCGCTTACTGGAACAGCTTTACGCGTTGGAGCAAGACGCCCCCGCACCCAATCTGGTTGAGGTATACGTGGCTCGCCTGCGCCGGTATCTTGGCAAGCCAATCATCCAGACGCGCCGCGGCCAGGGATACGTTTTTGTTTCACGTTAATAAACGCAGCTTACAGTTTCGCCTGCTCGCCTGGCTGGGCGGTGTCGCGCTGCTGGTAGTCGGCCTGACCTGGCTACTGCACGGCGTATTCCTGCAAAATCTTGCCAAGGACTTTCTGGGCGAGCGCCTCAAGCGTGAAGCCGACCACGCGGTCGCACAACTCGAACAAGACCGCCTGGCGGTTCCCACATCGCTAGCCTCGACAAGCGAAGCCTACCAGGTCTTTCATCACCTTTACGTGCTGCGCCTCAACGGAGAGATCAGCGCCTCAGACCCAGTCTGGCAACGACAACTTGCCCCACTACTTAACGGAAAAGGGGATGCACTGATCGAGGTAACGCGCGGCGAGCGACACTTATTGGTGTATCGCCAGCATTTCGAATGGCAAGGCGCCAACGGCGTGTTGCTGATTGGTGAGGATTTTTCCCAAGTCGAAGCAGGCCTAGGTACTTTGCACTGGTGGGTGGGCGGCATCGCTGCGGGCATGCTCGCGGTGCTGGTCACGCTCAATATGCTGGCCGTCAATCGCGGATTAAGGCCGCTTTGGCAACTGCGTTATCAATTGGAAGCATTGCAAGCGGGCGACCGCCAGCGCCTCTCGCTAAAAGCGCCCGACGAACTCGACGCGCTTGTTGCCCAGCTTAACCGCTTTATGGACGACATTGACCTGCGCCTTAAACGCTCACGTGAGTCGGTCGCTAACCTTTCCCACGCGCTGAAAACCCCGTTGGCCGCCGTTACCCAAGTACTAAGCGGCAACCGACCGATTGATGAAAACCGCCGCCGGAAATTGCTGATGCGCATCGAGGACATCAACGCCCAGCTGGATGCTGAGCTGCGCCGTGCACGCATCGCAGGTCCTCATGCGGGTCGCATGACCCACCTGACCCGTGACAGTCAACGTCTGATGGAGATGTTTCGTAGCCTCTACTCTGAACAGTTGTTCGAGCTGACGCAGGCGATTGACGCGCGCGACCAAGTGCCGATCGATGCCCACGATTACGCCGAAATACTGGGCATCGTGCTGGATAACGCTGGCAAATGGGCCACCAGCGAGATTCGCTGCCACATTAGCACCTCATCAGACGCACTGACTTTAACGATTGACGATGACGGCCCCGGCGTTGCCGAAAGCGATATGGTGCGCCTCGGCGAGCGTGGCACCCGACTGGATGAGCACCACCCTGGCTATGGCCTGGGACTAGCTATTCTCTCACAGCTGGTAGCGCGTTATCACGGTCGCTGCCAGTTTGAGCACAGCCCGTTGGGTGGCCTTCGGGTCATCACCACATTGCCAATGACAGGCGTCACCTCCGCTTAACTGCTTTTTCAGCGTTGATTCAGCTTTCTCCCCCAAGATGATGTCATTCATCAGCGATGGGAGTTTTACATGACGCGTTCGGACATCATCACCCACCCACTTTCACGCCGCCAGGTGTTGAAAGGTAGCGCGGCACTTGGATTGGGTTCCGCCGCAGCGATGGGCTTAAGCCCCGCCTGGGCTAACCCTTGGGGACGCACAAATGTCTATTCAAAGGGCGTGGAAGAGGGGCCTAATGTGTCGCTGGCTATCCGACGCGAATCCATCCCGATTAATGGAAAAGAGGCTCGCCCGATTAGCCTCAACGGTACCAGTCCCGGCCCGCTGATACGCCTTAAGGAAGGTCAGGACGCTGTATTACGTGTCACCAACCTGCTCGACGAACCCACCTCAATCCACTGGCATGGCTTGATTCTACCGCCGGGCATGGACGGTGTACCGGGCGTCAGTTTTGCCGGTATTGAGCCAGGCCAAACCTTTACTTATCGTTTTCCTGTCCGTCAGAACGGCACTTATTGGTACCACAGCCATTCCGGCCTGCAGGAACAGCTTGGTCATGCCGGGCCGTTAATTATCGACGCCGCCGAGCGTGAACCCTTTCGCTACGACCGCGAGCACGTGCTGTTGCTGACCGACTGGACCTTTGAAGAGCCCATGTCGGTGTTTCGCAATCTCAAAACCATGGAAGGTTATTACAACTTTCAGGAACGCACGATTGCCGACTTCTTCGCCGACATACGCCAAAACGGCTTCGCCCAAACGGCCGAAATGCGCAGCATGTGGGCCAAGATGCGCATGAGCTCGCGGGATATCGCCGACGTAACCGGCAGCACCTACACCTACCTGCTCAACGGCCATTCTCCCGAGGAAAACTGGAACGCGCTGTTCAAGCCAGGCGAGCGTGTGCGCTTGCGGGTGATTAACGGCTCGGCAATGTCCTACTTCGATGTGCGCATCCCTGGCCTCAAGATGACCGTGGTGGCCGCCGACGGCCAGCCGGTGCAGCCCGTTCCCGTCGATGAGTTCCGCATCGGCGTTGCCGAAACCTACGATGTGGTGGTCGCACCCGAAGATGATCAGGCCTACACCATCTTCGCTGAGTCGATGGACCGCAGCGGCTACGCCCGCGCCACGCTGGCGCCGCGCGAAGGCATGCAGGCGGAGATCCCCAAGCGCCGTCAGATTGCCGACCGCGGCATGGAAGCCATGGGCGCTCACGGCATGGGGGGGATGGGCGGCATGGATCATTCCGGCATGTCGAATATGCAGGGGATGGATAACGCTAATATGGAGGAAATGGATCACTCGAGCATGTCAAACATGGGTGGGATGGATCATTCCAGCATGGAAGGCATGGACCATTCGGGCATGGGAGGTATGGCCAGCGAGCAGCGCAAAACACGCGAAAACGGCATGCTGGCGGCTGGTGAAGTACAGCCAGGCTCCCGCTACGGCCAGGCAGGTATTGGTATTGATCCCAACGAGCGGCGTGTGCTGGTTTATCGCGATCTGAAATCTTTCACTCCCTGGCCCGACCGTCGCGAACCCGGCCGTGAGCTTGAATTGCACCTTACCGGCAACATGGAGCGCTACATGTGGTCGTTCGACGGCCAGAAGTTCAGCGAGGTTTCCGGCCCTATTCACTTCGAAAAAGACGAACGCCTGCGCCTGATCCTGATCAACGACACCATGATGGAACATCCTATCCACCTCCACGGCATGTGGATGGAGCTGGAAAACGGCCAGGGTGAATTGATACCGCGCAAACACACCCTAAATGTGAAGCCCGGCGAGCGCGTGTCTGCGCTGATCACTGCGGACGCCGAGGGCAGTTGGGCGTTCCACTGCCACCTCCTCTACCACATGGATGCTGGCATGTTCCGCGTTGTTCAGGTTTCTTAAGGAGACAGTATGAAAATTAAGCGCTACGTAACCCTCGCCAGTGCCGCCCTTGGCATGACCGTCGCAACGAGCTCCCAAGCCGAAGACGGCTATGCGGCACCAGACAGTTGGCCCGCGCCCACTAAGGAACATAATATGGGCATGGCACTGTTTGACCGGCTTGAATACACCGTTCCCGACAAAGGTCAAGACGCCGTGGTATGGGACTTTCAAGGCTGGTATGGCGGTGACATTAACCGCGTTTACCTTAAATCGGAAGGCGAAAACGTTCAGGGTGACGGCGAAGATGCTGAGTTTGAGTCCCTAGAACTCCTCTATAGTCGCTTAGTGGCTGATTTTTGGGAGTTACAGGGGGGGATTGGTTACCAAGGCGGTGTCTTCTCCGATGATCACGCCGAACGTACTTATGGGGTGTTGGGCCTACAGGGAGTGATACCTTATGGCATCGAAACCGATGTTGCCATGCAAGTGAGTGAAGATGGTGATGTCGCCGCCAGTTTTGAAGGCGAATACGATCTGCGCCTAACACAGCGACTCTACCTACAGCCGCGCACCGAAATTGCCGTAGCCGCCAGCGAAGTTGAAGAATTTGGCGTGGGTGAAGGGCTTAACTCGGTGCGCGCTGGCCTGCGACTAGGCTATGAAGTGACTCGTCGTTTCGCCCCCTACATTGGTGCTTATTGGGAGAAAGAGTATGGCGATACAGCCGACCTTTCACGGGCCAGTGGCGACAATACGGAAGATACTGGGGTGGTTGCCGGTGTTAAACTGATGTTTTAGCGAACTCTGAACATAGATATTTTTTAACGTCACCCAGTGGTGGCGTTTTTTTATTTTTTATTTTTAAATTCAGCTTCATTTCAAAAAAGCCATCTAATATAACCATGTCATCAACCAGAGGAGTAATCACCATGAAAGTTAAATCAATTATCTTTGGGTCGCTTGTAGCCAGCATCCTTTCAACACCTGCATTGGCTAACTATGGGACAAACAACCAGGATCTACCTCTACTTGAAAGAGGCGTCTCTTCTACACAATTGCTTGCCCAAGGCCAATCAAAACGTTTCAGTATTAACATTCAAGAAGCGACTACGCTGAAGGTAGCAAGCGAGCACTTCCCAGGCACAACCAGCGCTGGCAACCGTATCTCTGCTGTGCTTTATAATGCAGCAGGACAGCAGGTAGCAGAAGCATCCAGCCCACGTGGTCATTTTGAACTGGTCCGCCAACTGCAGCCAGGCAATTATCAACTTGAAGTGACAGGCAATGCACTAGGAGGCACTAAAGAAAGTGACAATAATCGCTATGAATTACATGTTGACTATTAATATGTAGTCACTAACTTAAGATATGGGCCATTCTTTATGATGGCCCTTTTTATTTAACATATATTTCTCTCGCTGAAAAAAAATTTTAACCATAGCTAGAATTATCAAAATAAAGGAGTAGCTATACTTGCCTGAGTGCTGCACAAAGGTTCTATGATTTTTTAAATACCATGTTCTTAGCGAAGGAAAATCAATGCCAATATCAACACCCACTGCCTCTGCACGGGTTTACCGGATGAAAACCGCCGAGCATATGTGCCCGTTCGGTTTGAAGACAGTTGATCTTCTCAAGCGCAAGGGCTTTAAGGTTGACGACCATACCTTAACGTCTCGTGATGAAATCGATGCTTTCAAAGAACAGGAAAACGTCGATACGACGCCCCAAGTGTATATCGGTGATCAACGCATAGGTGGGTACGAAGAGCTACGCAAACATCTGGGAATGAGCGTTCCTAATGCAAAAAAAACCACTTATAGGCCAGTAATTGCTATTTTTGCTACTGCGCTGCTGATTGGCTTGGCGATTAGCTGGGCTACTCAGGGCACGCTGTTTACTGCGCGCATGCCGGAGTATGCCGTGGCCACGGCGATGGTGCTGCTCGGCCTGCAGAAGCTACAGGATGTCGAAAGTTTCAGTAGTATGTTTTTGAATTACGACCTATTGGCCCAGCGCTATGTCCCCTATAGCTATCTTTACCCCTATGCCGAGACAGTTGCAGGCATTTTAATGCTGGCCGGAACATTGGTGTGGCTGGCAGCGCCACTGGCGCTATTTGTTGGCACGGTGGGGGCAATCTCCGTCTTTAAAGCCGCCTATATCGACAAGCGTGAGCTTAAGTGTGCTTGCGTCGGCGGTAACAGCAATGTGCCGCTGGGCTTTGTATCGTTAACCGAGAATCTGGTAATGATCGCCATGGGGCTGTGGATGCCATTACGTATGCTGGTAGGTTAAGCCCGCCTCTTTATTACGCCAAAGCATGCTCTGGGTCAGATAATTGACTGGCTTATATTCAGGTTGTGTTCAGCTAATTCAACCAGACTTGCTTAGCACTTATCCGACGCTTGCTTAAGGCGAAGAACCTGAACGCTTTGGGCTTCATTCTTAGGAGTGTTTGTATGGCTGACCAGGATAGAACGCCAAAGTACGAAGAAGGAAGTCTCTCTTTCATCGGTGCCGTAGCGCTAGGCACAGGGGTCATGATCGGGGCGGGTATTTTTGCCTTAACTGGACAGATGGCAGAAATGACCGGCCCTCTATTTCCTCTAGCTTTTTTAGCCGCCGCAATAATTGTTTCTTTTAGCGCTTACTCTTACGTCAAAATGTCCAATACCTACCCATCCGCCGGGGGTATTGGCATGTATCTGCAAAAAGCGTATGGCTCAACGCTCCCTACCGCTTTCCATGCGCTATTGATGTATTTTTCCATGGTCATTGCGCAGAGCTTTTTGGCGAGAACGTTCGGTTCTTACACTCTGGAGCTATTTGACCTAGGCGACCGCACTCTGTTTGTCCCACTACTCGGTGTGGGCTTATTGCTAGCGGCTTTTTTGATCAATTTATCTGCCAATAAGTTGATCGAGACAGTCGCCTCAGTGCTGGGTTTCATAAAAATTGGTGGCATCATCGTGTTTGGTGTTGTCGGTGTTTTTATTGCCGATTCTATCGACATGGGGACTGGTGGGGATGCGCCCCCCCCCACTCTCTCAGGTTTCTTGGGCGCGACGGCGTTGGGTATTTTGGCTTTCAAAGGTTTCACGACCATTACCAATAGCGGTTCGGAGCTGAAAAATCCAAAGCGCAACCTGGGCAAGGCCATCATGATCTCCATCGCGCTGTGCGTGGTGATATATGCGCTTGTAGGCTTTGCCGTTGCCAGTAACCTATCGCTATCCGAGATTATCGAAACTCAAGATTACTCCCTGGCGGCTGCCGCCCGACCCGCGCTGGGTGAAGCCGCGGTTGGCTTTACCGTCATCCTCGCCATGCTGGCCACTGCGGGTGGGATTATTGCCAGCGTCTTTGCCGTTTCTCGTATGCTCGCCATGCTCACAGAAATGAAACTGGTACCGCATCGCCATTTCCACATGCCCGGTAGCCTGCAAAAACATACGCTGGTCTACACGATCGTGCTCGGCTTGGTGCTGACCGCCTTCTTTGACCTTAGCCGAATCGCGGCGCTCGGCATTATTTTTTACCTGATCATGGATATCGCCATCCATTGGGGAGTTTTGCGCCATCTCAGGAAAAGCGTGGGCGCTAACGCGATTATTCCGACCATTGCCATCCTGTTAGATGTCCTTGTACTGGGTGGTTTTGTTTGGGTAAAAGCTATTGCCGACCCACTGGTACTTATCGTTGCCGTTACAGTGATGGCCGCGCTGCTAATCGGCGAGTGGCTATTTCTTGCTAACAGCAACAGCTCAACCGATAGCCACCACACGCACATTCACTAATCACAACGGCACAAGGAGCAAATGAATGGAGATTAAAACGTTTGGTGATCTAATCGATTGGACACATCAATTACATGCCCATCTTGCCGAGTGTTTGGCCCACTGCGCGAATCAGCACGAAGAAGAACGCGCGCAGATGCTGCTTAACTATCTGTCTCTTCATGAGGCAGAAATGCAGCGAGTAATTGCTGGCTTTGAAGGTACCGCAAGCGTTAACGTGCTTAATACCTATGTCTACGATTACCTCTCTCATCAGCCTATTCGCAGCCACCGAACCTGCGATGCGCCCTACTCCACGCTAGGAGCTGATGCTATCTGCAAAGAAGTACTGGATTTCCATGATCAAGCCATCAGTTTATATCGCAGCCTGATCGGCAGAGCCGAAATCCGAGAAGCCAAGGAACTGCTGGAAACACTTCTCGATTTAGAGGAGCACGAGGCTATGCGTCTATCTCGGCAAACTGAAAGAATGCACGATATCTAATAGAATAGTACATCTAAAAAAATGCCCCACTGCCTAGCTGCACAGTGGGGCATTGGTTATTAACGGCTTACATCATACGTTTAAGCTCGCCATAATCACCTTTAATACGCAGCTTAACGGTTACCTCCTGTTCATTTCGGTTACGGAAGAACCAGCCATGGTTCCCCGTAAAGGCAGCTTCCAATTCCCCCTCATCCTCAGGAACGCCACGTCCTTTTTCGTAGCTGATGGAATTACCACCGCCATCACCGTGGGTGTCAAAATTGACTGGCCCGCCTTCAGATGACCAAGCAAAGGTCGCAATAGATCCTTCATCCATCGTCAACTTGTACTCGGTGCCCTCTCCGGGAGCAAGCGAGAAGCTTACTTCTTCACGCCACGCTGGCTCAGACGATATCTCGCCTTCGGTGAGTGTCGTATCAGATGTGACATTGGCCACATCATCACTCGCTTCGAGCTGAGCCTCGTGCGACGTCTCATCAGCGGAAGGTGCCGATGCCACCTGTTCCTCAGCCGGTTCAGGGCTTTCATTTACCTCTTCGACAATGCGTATTTCAGCGGACTGGTTGGTTTGCTCGGGGTCTTGCGCCGAGTTGGCGTTGGCTTGGTCCTGAATTCAAGCAATAAGAGCAGCACCTGCGGTATCCAAGGCTCCTGAGTACTCCCCAGGAACACCTGTGCCGGTGTCCGATATCCTAGTCGTTTTCGGGGGCGATCATTCAGGTTCTTGACCACCCTGCGTAACTCGACATCGGTGACCTGTTGAAAGTCCGTTCCCTTGGGGAAGTACTGCCGTATCAGGCCATTGGTGTTTTCATTGGTCCCACGCTGACCGGAACAGTGGGGGGGCGCAGAAGTAAATCGCTGCCGTTACCGCCTGGGCTACGGTATCGTGATCAGCGAACTCCGAGCCGTTGTCCATGGTGATGGTGCTGGACAGCACCCCGGCGAGGCTTAAGCAGCCGGATCATGGCTTTTTGCGTCAGCTCCGCTGAGAGCTTGGGCAATCGTGCTGCCAGCAGATAGCCGCTACGTCGATCGACCAGCGTCACCAGGCCAGATTGTTTGTGCCCCTGGACCACGGTGTCCCCCTCCCAGTGCCCAATAAAGCGCCTGTCATCGACCTCAGCGGGACGATGCTCGATACCCATACGGTTGGGAATCTTGCCGAGCCCTGCGCTCTTTGCCTGGGCACGGTGCTTGCTGCGTCGCTTGGGCTGGCGGAGATGCTGCCAGAGATCGCCACCACGAGCCTTATCATCCCAGATCAAGGCGTAGATCCACTGGTGACTGACGCCTACGCCATACAAGGGCACCATGAAACCGCTGATCTGCTCCGGGCTCCATTCCTCCCGCAGCCGGTCGGCGACGGCGGCGATCATGCTGGGTAAGCGCTTCGTCCACTTCCAGGCGGTGCGTCGCCGATGATCACTGCGGACTCGCCTGCTCTGGATCGTAGCCGCTGGTGGTGGTAGCGTTGCGGCGCAGTTCACGGCTGATCGTACTGTTGTGGATACCAAGCTCTCTGGCGATCTGACGTCGGCTCATGCCCAGGTCATGACGGGCATATATTTGGTATCGTTGGGTCTGGGTTATATCCCATGCTCTGCTTCACTTTGGTCGGTGAGCCGAGAAGGGTACCGGCGCTGACCCTCCCGCCTCTACCTCGTGGTCCAAAGTGCTGCAGTTATTCTATGAATCCAGGCTGAAGGCTTTCATCAAAGAAGCTTCGCAAGGGAGGTTTTCCTTATTAGGGTTAGGGCGCTTGAACGTATGGGCCTCCCTGGATAGTGACCAGCTGATTTTTGGATGAGACATGCCCAATCATCGTGTCAATTTAAGGTTTAGAAGGACGGCATCATAGCTGAGTGAAACGGAACGCCTAATCTAAAAAATGCACCTTATGAAAAGCACAAGTTGAAATGAGTCTCCCCATCTCATTGACAGGGGACTGCTTTTCTCAACCTACATATCAGCGCTCAATGGGCCTCTTGTGTGAATGTCACGACCGCTGAGATGAGGGCAAAACCAACTCTTTATAAATGTCTTCGATACTCCCCTCTTCTATGCCGTTACTCTGTGGTTCTTGCTCTTGCTCCGGGTTGAGAGGCGTTATAAGCCCGCTGGACGATGCCAGCACGGTGCTGAGCTGCTCATAATCGACGGTTATATTATCGACATTGTATTGGTTGAGGCGTGTCACGGTGTCCGACAGTGCGGTCATGCTGTGCTCTTCTTCCCCTAGTGGTGGAAACGCTTGAACCAGCGGCTGCCCGTCCTTCCAACCGATTTTAATAGGCTGATTGATGATGTTGACTTGGGTGCCGGGAGGAATGCGGTCAAATATAGATTCGATGTCTTTGGGTAACATGCGAATACAGCCTCGGCTTGCGCGCATGCCAATCCCGTCTGGCTGATTGGTACCATGAATCAAATAGCCATCGAAGCCTAGGATGATGGCATGGTCTCCTAACGGATTATCGGGGCCGGGCGGCACAACGCTTGGCGCGGTTTCGCCGCGTGCTTCCGCTTCGCGTTTTACCGACTCAGGCGGGTACCAGGCAGGATTTTTAATATTCATTGTGGTCTCGGTCACACCGAGAGGGGTATCAAACCCTTCGCGACCAATGCCAATAGGATAGGTCTCAACGCGCGGTGTCTCACCGTTTTTGACATCTGGGTAGTAGTAAAGCCGCAGCTCGGCGATATTGATGACGACCCCAGTACGCTCGACATTCGGCAGAATGAAACGTCCTGGAATAGTTACTTCCGTGCCCACCCCTGGCACCCAGATGCTGACCTCTGGATTTGCACGGGTCATCTCCAAATAGCCAAGGTTTTGACGTCTGGCAATATCAATCAGAGTATCCTCGTAATCCTTCACGATGAAGGTGTCAGCCTCGCCGATAATATTGCCTTCCTCAGGTAACGGGTAATGCCCCTTGGGCCATTCCGTCTCCTGGGTAGTGGAAGGTTGTGCCGCCATGGCGACAGGGAGCCATGCCAGAGATGAAACCATCACACTCATGATAAAGCCCATCTGCATTGGCCATGGGAGGAGTCTCTTAAGTATTGCTGAGTTATTTACCGAGAACATCTCTAGGTTCCTTTTCATCGAATGCGTCGTTTTTTGATCGAGATAAGTTAAGTGGTAATCCGAGCAGCGTCAGCAAGGCAGCGAGTATCCAAGCGAGCCCGCTACCGGTGCGACTGAAAGGGGTTAGACCTTGCATAGGGGTCACCTCGCCAGTTAAACCGGTCTGTTCAAACTGTGGGGCGCGGGCAGTGACGTGACCTTGGGCATCGATGATGGCCGTCACGCCATTACTGGTGGCACGAAGTAGGTGACGGCCATTTTCCAAGGCACGTAGACGTGCCATTTGAAGATGTTGCTGTGGGCCAATGGAACGCCCGAACCACGTATCGTTGGAAACCGTCAATAGCAGCTCGGCATTACGCGCCTGTTGGGCGACATGGTCGGCAAAAATGATCTCGTAACAGATGGCAGTGCCAATGGTAGTTCCAGCCACGTGTAACGGAGCCTGTACGTCTGACCCAGGGGTCAGGCGGGGTGCTGGCAAGTCGAAAAAAGCAAGGGTGTCAGCGAGGAGGCTTTGGAATGGCAAATACTCGCCAAAGGGTACTAAGTGCGCTTTCTGGTATTCGCCTTGCACATCATTTAGCCCTATGACGCTGTTATAAGAGCGCCCTTCACCATCGCGTTGCAAAATGCCAGTTAACAAGGCGGTGTCAGGCCCCAGGTCTGACGCTACTTGCTCAAGTATTCGCTGTGCTTCCTGCTCAAGCATGGGAAGGGCTGCCTCGGGCCAAACGATGAGATCGATATCCTTTGCTTGCTCCCGTGTCATCGCCGTGTAGATACTGATCGCCTCGCGCTGCCCTTGTGCAGTCCACTTAATGCGCTGATCAAGATTCCCTTGCAGCAATGCCACCTGGATGGGCTTGCCAGCCGGGGTTGTCCATTGGGCGGGCAATAGGAATGGAACGATCCACAGGCCAGCCATTGGGACGAGAAAAACCCAGCGGCGACGCAGTACCTCTACCCCTAACGTGCCTGTCAGCGCGGTAATGAGTGACAGCAAGTACACACCACCAACGGGCGCCCATGGGGCTAATGGAGAATCTATCTGAGAGGTGCCTAACAATAACCAGGGGAAGCCGGTGAACAACCAGGTGCGTAGCCATTCGCTCACCACCCACATACCGGCAAAGCTAAGAAAGGCTAACCGTGGCCCCGTGATGCATCGATAGAGCCCAAAGGGGATTGCAAAAAAGAGCGCCAGGGCGCTGATAAAGAGAGTGGTGAGGAGCATCGCCACCACGGCCCCGGTGCCACCGAAATCGTGAATAGCAACGAAGACCCACGATGTGCCAGAACCGAACAGGCCTACCCCATAGCACCACCCACGTAGGGTGGCCATGGCGGGCGTTAGCGACTGTATCTTCCAATAGACCAGTGCCACGGCCACTGGGCCAAGCCACCATAGGGAAAAGGGGGCGGCACTCAAGGTGGTCAATACCCCAGCGGCGAGCGCTACAACGCAATCGACTATTGGTGAAAGTCGCCCAGCAAAAAGCGTATATTTTTTTTCTTGATCGAGCGAATCCATATCGTTACTCAGTGCGCTTAAAAGCAGGACGCTCACGCCATAACGCCACTGCGTATATCATTACACCTATCAATAACGCGATATCGGCCATGTTAAAGGCGGGCCAATGCCATTCGCCCCAGTAAACGTCCAGATAGTCGACGACGTACCCACGCGCTAAGCGATCAACGGTATTACCGAGTGCGCCGCCAAGAATCAAACTGTACGCACAGGCCTCCAAGCGCGGCAGGGGTTTGCATAGCTGCACGAGCAATACGACGATGACCACCAACGCTAAACCAAGAAAGAGGTAGCGCTGCCAACCACCTGCCTCCGCGAGAAAGCTAAAAGCGGCTCCTGTATTACCGGTGTATACCCAGTTAAAAAACGGCGTTAGCGGGATGACTTGGCCAAACGACATCTGGGCATGCACGATTTCTTTGACAAGTTGATCGGCTAGAGCCATCACGCAAGCGAGTGTGAACCATGGCCAACGACGTGAAGGACTATCGTTTGGCGCTGTTCTCATGACGTTGTTTTTCCTTGAGACAGGCCTGTCAACGCGGTATTGGGCGAAAAGCGGTAACCCAGCAGTCGCATGGCGTTCAACGTCACCAGAACGGTAGCACCGGTATCGGCCATCACCGCAATCCACATACCGGTAATACCCAGAGCCGTCGTGACTAGGAAAATGGCTTTTAAGCCAAGGGCGAGAACAACGTTGGTTTTCACATTGCGCAGCGTGGCACGAGAGAGGTCTATCAGCTCAGCGATGCCGGTAACGCGGTTCTTGAGCAAGGCTGCATCGGCGGTTTCCAACGCCACATCCGTGCCGCCCCCCATGGCGATACCGACATCGGCTGCCGCGAGCGCCGGTGCATCGTTGATGCCATCGCCTACTTTACCGATGGGGCCACGGCCTGCCGCTTGCCAGTCTCGAACATAGGCTGCCTTGTCTTCAGGCATCAGTTCGCCGTACGCTTCAATGCCTAAGCGACCCCCAGTGGCAGCGACGGTGCGGGCATTATCACCGCTGAGCATGACCGCCTGTACGCCTAAACGCGATAGCGCCGCTAGGCCTTCAAGGGCATCTTCGCGTGGCTCATCGCGAACAGCGATCAAGCCCAACAAACGCTCGCCTTCGACGAGGAGAGCGAGGCTCTTGCCGGCTTCTTCTAACGCGACAATCCGAGCACTGAGACTTTCATCAAGGATGACCTGCTCGTGAAGGTGACGAGGCGTTATTAAGCTCAGCTCGCGACCCTCCACCTGGCCTGAGATACCGCGCCCCGCCAGAGCGCGGCTGCCGGTGGCGGTGGGGAGGTTTAGGCCCGACTGTCGGGCATGCTCAACGATAGCCGTGGCGATAGGGTGACTGGAATCTCGCTCTATCGCGGCGGCAAGCCGTAATACATCGTCATCGTTTCCCTCGGTGATCCAAGATTCCACATCCGTGACTCTTGGGGTACCCGCAGTCAGGGTGCCCGTCTTGTCTAATGCCACCAAACGAAGCTTACCTAACTGTTCAAGAACGGCTCCCCCTTTGATCAGTAGGCCGCGCCGAGCGCCCGCCGAGAGACCTGCGGCGATGGCGGCTGGGGTAGAAATGACCAACGCGCAGGGGCATGCGATTAACAGCAATGCTAACGCACGGTAAATCGACTCCGACCATGCCATGGTCGATACCAGCGGTGGCACTATCGCCATCAGTAGGGCGAGTAAGACGACGGCGGGCATATAGTAATACGCAAAACGATCAATGAAGCGTGCTATCGGTGCCTTGGCGGCCTGTGCTTCTTCAACTAGGCGAATAACGCGTGCGATCGTATTGTCATCAGCGCCTCGTGTTACCTCCACTTCCAGGGCGGCATCAAGATTCACTGTGCCAGCAAAAATGTCATCACCAGGCGCTCGCGAACGGGGGATGGACTCGCCGTTTACCGGCGACTCGTCAAGGTCGGACGTGCCCACCAGGATGCGTCCATCGCAAGGAACGCGATCACCGGGCCGCACCAGCACACGCTGACCGGGTTTAAGTGACTCCGCCGAGACGTCACGCAGATGGCCATTGTCCATCAGCCTCGCCGTTGAGGGTGTTAAATTTGCCAAGGCTGAGATACTGCGGCGCGCCCGTGAAGCAGCTACCCCTTCGAGTAGCTCACCTACGGCGAACAAGAACACGACCATCGCAGCTTCAGCGGCAGCATCGATGGCCAATGCGCCAAGCGCAGCGATGCACATCAGCATCTCGATGGTAAAGGGATTGCGCATCTTGAGAGCGCCCCAGGCACTCTGCGCAATGGGCATTAAGCCGACCAGCGTGGCCAAAATGAAAGGCATATTACCCAGCGCAGGCCATGCCAAACGAAGCGCGAAGGCCACTATCAGCAGATTGCCTGTGATAATGACCAAGCGCCCTTTAGCGGTTTGCCACCAAGAGGGTGAAGCACCAGATGCGCGTGTTTGGCCATCATGGGAAGCCACTTGATAGCCTAGTTCGTTCAGGATGCCATCAATGGTTTTTCGCGAGGGGGCCCCGTGATCGTGGTGGTGAATCTTCACCGATCCCGTGACCGAGCTTGCCGTTACTTCCTCAATGCCTTCCAGCCGCTCTAGCGCCGACACAACCTTGCGCTCACAACCGCCGCAGTCCATGCCTTCAACACGCAGCGTCAAGGTGGTAGGCGCTGTTGTCGGCGTTGATGTTTTCATGGTGCCTCTCCTCCCAATGGGCTATGGTTTTGAATTGTAAACCTTGTAGCAACTACAGCTTCAAGCCCTGCATAAGGAGTTTTACCATGTCAATGATGGGGCAAAGTATCAGCATTGGTGAGTTAGCACGACGAGCCGATTGCAAACCTGAAACGGTTCGTTATTACGAGCGTATTGGGCTGCTGCGCGATGCGACACGAACCGGCGGGGGGCAACGCCGCTATGGAGAAGACGCAGTACGGCGTTTGACCTTCATTCGCCATGCCCGAGACTTTGGCTTTTCGGTGGAGTCAGTGCGAGAGCTTTTGGCCATGTCAGATCAACCTGATATGTCTTGCCAAGAAGTCGATGCCATCGCCACGCATCACCTAAAGAAAGTGGAGTCCCGCCTTCGACGTCTGTCCGCACTGCGTGAGGAGCTTCAACGGATGGTCACGCAGTGTGCCGGTGGCAAAGTGGAAAGCTGCCGAATTATTGAGGTCATCAGTGATCATCAGCTCTGTGTCACTGAAAACTCGCATGGAGGGGCTCACGACTTGGGTTAGAATCAACGTGACTCTCCCCTCCCAATGGGTTAGCCCAGCGAGACATCCAAAAACAGCATGAGTACCAATCCGATGGAAAGGCCCAGCGTGGCCTTTTTTTGGTGCCCGCTCCGATGAGTTTCGGGAATAATCTCATGACTGATCACATACAACATCGCTCCCGCCGCAAAGGCCAATCCCCAGGGAAGTAGCGCTTGTGACATGCTGACGACCCCAGCGCCTAATAAGCCACCCAGCGGTTCAACAAGCCCCGTGAGGGCGGCAATCGTCCATGACCGCCAACGTGAATAACCGACGCTTAGCAGTGATACTGCTACGGCCAGTCCTTCTGGGGCATTCTGAAGTCCAATGCCAATCGCCAGCGGCATGCCTCCTTCGCTTCCCCCTGCGCCGAAGGCCACGCCAACGGCCAGCCCTTCTGGCAGGTTGTGTATCGTAATGGCAATAATAAATAACCAGATACGACGTAATGAGGCAGCCTCCGGCCCTTCTCGTCCCTGCTCGAAGTGCTCATGAGGTAAGAGCTCGTTCAGTAGTGCTACCGTTCCAATCCCTAGCAAGATGGCTGCGCAGGCAATGGCAGCAGGCACAACGCTACCTCCATAACGCAGCTCCGAGGCTTCTAAGGAGGGTATGATCAGCGAGAAGAATGAGGCCGCTAGCATGACGCCAGCGGCGAACCCCAACGCTAAATCGCGAACACCACGATTCGGAGTTTTGGTAAACAAGACGGGAAGCGCACCGATAGCCGTCATCAAGCCCGCCGCAAGGCTTGCCAATACCCCCATGGTGACGAGAGAAACCTCTTCCATATATTACCTATGTAGTGATAGCTGAGTGATCAAATGGCTCGGGTTCCATAAAGAGGCAAGCACACGTTCACGTTGCTAACGATCTATGCAAAGCTGTTAAGCATGGGTCGTTATGGCTCGTTAAACGAGATCAAGTCATAAATGGACGCCGTGCCGATAGCATGTTCCAAGCGATCTCTTGCCTCGTAAAGTGACGCTTGATATTCACTCTGAGTCGGCTGTTCGCCCAACATGATGCGCTGACCTTGATCAAGGGGGTCAACAGGCTGGTTATTGACTCTCACTTCGTAATGCAGGTTGGGGCCCGTGGCGACCCCGGACGAACCTACCTCTCCGAGCGACTCCCCCGCGTTGACTAAATCCCCAACCACTAACTGTGGGGAAAATCGGCTAAGGTGTGTGTAGCGACTCATTGCTCCTGTGTCGTGCTCCACCTCGATCACCTGCCCATATCCCCCTTGGCGACCCATAAAGGATACGCGCCCAGGTGCGGTGGCGATTACCGGTGTTCCCGTCGGTGCAGCTAAGTCAATCCCATTATGAGGACGAACTCCTCCATACACAGGATGTCGCCGATTCCCAAAGCGAGACGTTAAGCGAGCACTAAGCACGGGCAACCGCAACGTGCCTAGAAGGGTATTGCTTTTGAAAAGAGCAACGTCACCCTTTGGAGTGACCGGCCATATAACCTCTAGGGGCTCTGCCTGATCAGGCAGAGCGGCATAACTGAGGCGTGGTGGCCCAACTCGAGTGCCGTCTTGGCGTCGATCTTCTTCCCACACTAACTGGATACGTTCACTGCCTGAAAACGCCAGCGGAGATTCGATAAATTCGCTGAGCAGTGTTTCCAATTTAGTGGCGAAACGCGTAGGGACACCTTTTGCTGCCAAGGCCTCGTAGAGGGTGGTATCAATGATGACATCACGCCCAAAGGTCAGGGTATCAACGCTTGCGAGCGGCGAGGTGCCTTCTTGCTCGCTAGCCGCCTGTAACCTGGCGGGGGTTGGTTCAGACGGCGGCAACGAAAGATGCGTTTGCCAATTGGCTTGGGCTAGCAGGGGGTAAAAACCCACTAAGCCTAATAACCACCAGCGCTGCATCACTGACCTTCCTCGTCATCAGAGATCTCCGCTACTTCACTCTCAACGGCATCAATCAGCTTTTGCATACCAAAGGGGTCTAATGGCTCACCATTGACAAAAAAAGTGGGTGTTTGGCGAATCTGATTGGCTCTGACATCCGCCATGTCTTGGTCTATCACCGCCTGCACCTCAGCAGAAGTAAGTTGCTCTTCGGCAGCGGCACGATCAAGGCCCCCTTGGCTCGCGATATCGAGGATAGCGGATTCATCAAAACTGCCATGCGAGGCCCATTCCTCCTGGCGAGCCAGCAGCCTCTCCAGTACCGGTTCAAAGACGCCCTGACGACGAGCGACTTCTAATACTCGAATGGCCTTGTTTGATACGTCGCCGTGGAAAGGAGTGTAACGCACGATAAGCCGTACTTTTTCTGGGTAGGTTTCCAGAATACTTTTTGTCAGGGGGTAGAAAGCACGGCAGGCTTCGCAAGCCGGATCGAAGAATTCCACAATCGTCACCGGCGCGTCTTCTCGTCCCAAGATGGGGGAGTGTGAACGCACCAAGGAGTCCTCGGCCTGGGCACCACTCTCTTTTGCTGCCTGAGCTTGCATGTCAAAGAGGGCAGGTTTCGATACGGCGACGATCGCAGCGGTCAGCATTAACGTACCGGCCAATATAAAAGACGCTTTTTTGAACATGTTTCTCTCTCTGTCTCAACGATGGGGTAGAAAAGTCGGGTTGCAAAATAAGACAATCGCACGGACTAAGCTGCTCGCTAGCTACCTGAGCCGTGAGTCGACCTCGGTCTGTCACCCATGACCATATAGATTGGCATTTTGATGCGCGTGGTCACTATGCTCAAACTCTAGGCTGGAATGAGCAATATTGAAGCGCGTTTTAATCTGCTCCTTGATCTCTGCTTTGACGGATTCAAGCTGCTGCCAGCCGTTTTCTGTCAGAACTACGTGGCAATCAAGGGCTGCCATGTTTTCCTGCATCTGCCATAGATGCATATGGTGAATATCCTGGACCCCCTCGATATCTCGTACGGTCTCAACGACTACCTGCCCGTCAATATCCGGGGGAGATCCCAGCATAAGCGTACGGATAGGGCCACCAATTTCAGAGAAGGCAAGGTAAAGAATATATAGCGCAATCCCTATCGTGATCGCGGGGTCTACCCAGCGCATGTCGTACAGTAAAATAAGCGAACCACCGATAATCACGGCGATGGAAGCAAACGCATCCGATAAGTTATGCAGAAAAAGGGCGCGGATATTGACACTCCCTTTTTGCATTGACCACGTGAGCATGGCGGTTAGGGCATCGACGACAAGCGCGACGCCACCAATAATCACGATCGTCCATCCCTCTATCTCAGGAGGATCGATCATCCGCATAGCGCCTTCGTAAATCAGGTAGACGCCGACAATAATGAGGGTTGTGTAGTTGATGAGTGCTGCCACTATCTCGATCCGGCCATAGCCAAAAGTCATGTGCGCATCGGCGGGCCGCCTGGCGATTTTACGAGCGGCAAAGGCAATGACTAACGCAGCCATGTCAGAAAAGTTATGTAACGCATCAGCGATCAGCGATAGGCTTCCCGCCATAATACCACCGACGATTTGAGCGATGGTTAAGAGCCCATTGGCCCAAATGGAGATGCTGACGCGCCGGTCGCCAGAGGCAGGATCAATGTGGGGATGATCATGATGATGTCCCATCTGTTACCCTCTCTCGAATTATTGCTTCTTGGCACTATAAAACCTCTAGCAACTAAAGCTTCAACCCTTGAGCATTGTTTATTTGCACCCCTGGATTGGGAAGCACGTCCCTAGCTCCCAAGCAAGTCATGGCGTGCTGGGCAGAAGTGATCATGTTTTAGGTACGGAGCTCAATCCACTTCATCCGGTAACGTCCAACCTCCATGAGTAGATTCATTTATTTTGTCGAGGCGCACCTTGTCTGGTTTGTAATCGTCGTTGCGGGGGTAGGCTTACTTTTTCCGGCCACCGGAATAATGCTTGAGTTCGCGATTGGGCCATTACTGGCATTACTGATGTTGATCATCAGCCTCACATTCGATGCGCATGCAGTGCGCATCGTGTTCCGTAAGCCGTCACGGGAGCTGTTGGCATTGGGGCTGGTCTATGGGCCAATGTCGATTGCCGGGTGGCTAACGGGCCGTCTATTTTTTGGAAGCGGCCCGCTGGCTGTTGGCCAAACTTTGCTCGGCACTCTGCCGACGGATGTGTCCTCTCCTCTTTTGGTACTGATGGCGAAAGGCAATGTGGCGCTTGCCGCTGTTTTCAACGCAGTCAACACTGCGTTTTGTCCGTTTATTGTGCCCTTCCTGTTTTTATGGCTCACCGGCCTCCAGTTAGATGTGCCGCTTGGCTCAATTATTCTTGAATTAACACTAATCGTGCTTGTTCCTACCGTGATTGGGGTCAGCTTGCGGACAAAGTTCTCGGCTTTCTTTGCACGGCATGATTCAGCGTATGCGGGGATAGGGTCAATTTTGTATCTGCTGATCCTACTCGCCGTGGTCGGGCCGAATGCCGCCACGATCATTGGCTATGGCTGGTATGCGTTTGTGATTGCGGGGGCGGCCCTGTGCCTCAATTTGATTGGGTACCTGGTAGGTATGTCCTCACGGTTACTCACCTCCGATCGCAAACAGGTGATTACCTATCTTTTCACGGTCAGTAAAAAGGAATTCAGCATCGCCGCAGCGTTTGTCGCTGCTTCCGGTTTGCCATCAGAAATAGCGATTCCAGCCGCTTTTTTTGCAGTGATTCAAATGATCACTTCACCCATCGCCGCGAAGATTCTCGCCCAACACTAAAGGGATGGCAGTATCGGCTCTCCGTCTGAAAAGGAGACTATTGATAGGCTTCTGCTTAATGATCAGAGTTCCGTCTCGGGATGTACATAAAATTCGTGAAGCCAAGATTATCGACGAGTTCGTCGGACTGCTTTCGGTGAGACCAGAGGCAAAATCGGTTGTGGACTATCTCTTGCCAGGCCGCTGCATGACAGTTCTAGACGCAATTACTTGGGCAAAATGTAGAGCGGAGGGTGCTAGCCAGCTTCTCGAGCTTGGCTCATAAGCTCTTACTATGTTCACAGTTTTCAACTGTTTGAGTAGGTCAACACTTCTCAGAACTTTATCGAATGGCTAGGCTACCCCAGTGTCGCCAGGGAAGGAAAAAGGTCGACCATGATACTGGAAAGCCGCGTCATGCTACCTGAGACAATGGCGATACCCATCAGAATCACAACCGTGCCCGCGGCGGGGCGAGCATAGGTGCTCCACCTTCCTAGGCTTTTCCGATGCAGAGCGAATCGGTTAATCAGTAAAGTGCTGGCAAGAAAAGGCAGCGCTAGGCCCGCCGAGTAGGCACTGAGATAAATCATTCCAGACTGGGCACTAGCAGCGTTAGACGTGGCCATCAGAATAGCGCCCAGTATAGGACCGATACACGGTGTCCAACCGATGGCGAAAGATACCCCGAATACCGTCGCCGACAAAGGGGAGCCACCCTGGACACTGGGAGTGAACTGAAGGGTACGCTGGAAAAGCGGCAACCGAAACACCCCGGTCATGAAGAGGCCCAGCACGATCACCGCCGAGCCGGCAACCCAGTTGAATTCTTGGCGATACCCTCGCATCAGTTGCCCGATACTACTGGCGCCGAGCCCGAGTAGGATGAACACGATGCTGAAGCCGAAGACGAAGAAGGCACTGAGGGTCAATGCCTCTAAACGCCTGTCGGCTTTACCGGCACTACCGCCTGTGACCACCGACAGGTAGGCCGGTAACAGGGGCAGCGTGCAAGGCGAAAAGAAGGAGACCAATCCGCCGATAAAGGCGCCGACCAAGCCGATGGAAGAGAGAGATTCCAATGTGTTATCGCAACTTAAGTTATGGAGACAGCCAACAAGGGTATTGATACCAATCCCATGGTACTACCTCATCTCATGTCCATTTAAGCGCCGTAAGAATTTTACGGCTTACAGTTGCTTTAAGGTCAACCTTTATTGGCAAATTATTTGTCTCCTACCGAACTGCAAATATTACACATCACGCTTGACCTTAAAGTTGACTTCAAAGTTATGGTGGCTACTCAATGAATGACATGAGGACATTTCCATGGCGCTACAACTGGGCGAGACAGCACCGAACTTCACGATCGAATCTACACAAGGTACGGTCAACTTTCACCAATGGCTTGACGACAGCTGGGCGGTGCTGTTCTCGCACCCCGCTGATTTTACGCCAGTATGCACCACTGAACTGGGCGCGTTTGCCAAGCGAAAGCTCGAATTCACCCAACGGGGAGCCAAACTGGTTGGGGTTTCGGTGGATCCACTTAGCTCTCACCACGACTGGGCGAGGGATATTGAACAGACTCAGGGCGCAGCTCTGAACTACCCCTTGCTGGCTGACGAAGATCAGGTGGTGGCGAAGCTGTATGGAATGATTCACCCGAAAGCCGACCCTAAACTGACGGTGCGTACGGTCTTCATCATCGATTCTGACAAGAAAATTCGTCTCACTTTGACGTATCCGCCCAGCACTGGACGTAATGTCGACGAGATACTGCGGGTTCTTGATTCGCTGCAGTTAACCGACAAACACAAAGTGGCCACGCCCGTTGACTGGCATAACGGTGACGATGTCATCATCTCGCCATCGCTATCAAATGATGACGCCAAGCAACACTTTCCCGAAGGTTGGAACGCTAAGACGCCCTACCTTAGGGTCGTGCGCCAACCGTAGCAATAGGAGTCTCGGCCAGTGTATGAGGCATCTCAACTGAGTCAGGTTATTGGACGTTCAGACTAGCAATGTCGTGAGGTAACGTCATGCAAACACTAAGTATCGGCGAGCTTGCCGAACGAAGTGGAGTCGCTAGCCAGGCGATTCGATTCTACGAAAAAGAGAAACTTATGCCTCCTCCGAGGAGGACCGGTGCCAACTATCGGCGTTACCCATTAGAAGCCGTGGATCGGTTGCAGTTTATCGTTCATGCCAAGCAGTGGGGCTTCACGCTACAAGAGATTCGGGAGCTGTTAATGCTTCAGGATGCTAATGGCGACCGGGCACAAGCTAAACGCATCGCCGGCGAGAAGCTGCACAAGGTTCGCGAGCAGATCAAACACCTCACGCGGATTGAAGCCGTATTATCGAAAACATTGAGTGAGTGTGCAGGCGAAGGGCCTATGCAGGAAGGCTGCCCGATTGTTGAAGCTATCGCTGAGCAGACTGAATGATTGGGCATTTTCTCGACAGCGAATACGGGAATCAAGTTTGCCTATCGGGTCGTCGATAAATTAACAGGGAGATCGTCATTATGACGCAACACGTCGACATCGAGATTCGTGGTATGTCCTGTGCTTCCTGTGTTGGGCGTGTGGAGCGTGCACTCAGCCAGCAGCCAGGCGTGATCAACGCTCAAGTAAACCTCGCCACACAGAAGGCGGCTATCCAGGTCGAAGCAGGTACCGCAACCACTAACCTACTCAATGCCATTGAAACGGCGGGCTATCAACCGGTGGTAGAAAGCCTCGACATACCCGTCACCGGCATGAGTTGCGGATCTTGTGTCTCTCGGATAGAGCGAACGCTAACGAAGTTGCCCGGCATAGTGGAGGTGAGTGTTAACCTCGCCACCCAGAA
Organism: Halomonas sp. A40-4; assembly: GCF_015767635.1. Classification (GTDB taxonomy): domain Bacteria; phylum Pseudomonadota; class Gammaproteobacteria; order Pseudomonadales; family Halomonadaceae; genus Vreelandella; species Vreelandella janggokensis. The sequence goes on from NZ_CP065230.1 coordinate 2,597,261, forward strand.
AGCCTTCGTTCGTTTCCTGCCGGGAGTCTTTTCGCTACCGCGTATTCAGCATGCCATCCGCGAGGCAGGCTATGAACCACAGGATACCGATACGCCGCCACCGACGGACAGCGAGGACCGGGAGAGAGCTGAGCTTCGCCGCCGAGTCGTGCTCGCGGCAATATTCACGATTCCGGTGGTCATCATCGCCATGGGGAAAGTGATTCCCGCTTTTGACACGCTTTTAACAAGTCTAATGCCGCATCGCGGCTGGATGGGCGTTGAGTGGTTGTTGACCACACCGGTGCAGTTCTATGCCGGGGCACGCTTCTATCGTACTGGCTTCGCCGAACTCCGGCATTTTAATCCAGGCATGAACAGCCTCGTTATGATCGGCTCGAGCGCTGCCTACTTCTATTCGGTCGCCGCCCTGCTGATGCCCGCGCTCTTCCCCGTCGGAACCGCCGTGAGCTATTTCGAAGCGGCAGCGGTCATCGTGACGCTAATTCTGCTCGGTCGCTATTTTGAACACATTGCCAAAGGTCGTACTTCCGAGGCGATCAAGAAGCTTCTGCAATTACAGGCGAAAACTGCCCGCGTCATCCGCGAGGATGAAACCGTCGAGCTGCCTATCGACGCCGTCGTCACGGGCGATCGTATTTTGGTTCGCCCAGGGGAGCGTGTTCCAGTCGATGGCATCGTTGAGGAGGGTCACTCCTATATTGATGAGTCGATGATCAGCGGTGAGCCAGTGCCGGTCGTCAAACAGCAGGATTCCGAAGTCGTCGGTGGCACTATCAACAAGAACGGTGCACTTACCTTTCGGGCCACGCGAGTTGGTGCCGACACCGTTTTGTCGCAGATCGTCAAGATGGTGGAAACGGCCCAAGCGGAGAAGCCCCCCATCCAGCAATTAGCCGACAAGGTTGCTGGTGTGTTTGTTCCTGTGGTCATCGTTATCGCCGCGATTACCTTTGTACTCTGGTTCGCTTTCGGACCGGCGCCGTCCTTGTCCTTTGCCTTCGTCACTACCGTTAGCGTACTGCTAATTGCCTGCCCCTGTGCGATGGGCCTGGCCACCCCAACGGCCATCATGGTCAGTACCGGGAAAGGGGCCGAGATGGGAGTGCTATTTCGTAAAGGGGCGGCGCTTGAGACGCTGGCCAAGATGAATACGGTGGTACTGGACAAGACCGGCACTTTGACCCAAGGGCGCCCCGAACTGACCGACTTCGAAGCTATTAACGGTCATGAAAAAGGCGTACTGCGACTGGTCGCGGCGGTGGAAGCTCAAAGCGAGCACCCCATCGCCGAGGCTATTGTACAGGGCGCCAAGGCCCGTGGGCTGGAATTACCCCCGGTCAGTCGCTTTAGTGCCGAGCCTGGCTACGGCATTGAAGCCGAGGTCGAGGGCCACTTGGTGCAAGTAGGAGCTGATCGTTACATGCGTCGGCTGGAAATCAACCTCGGCCAAGCAGAAACACGCGCCAAGGTGTTGGCCGAGAACGCCAAGAGCCCACTCTATGCCGCGGTAGACGGTCAGCTTGCTGCAGTCATCGCAGTGGCGGATCCCCTTAAAGAAGGCTCTGCCGAGGCTATCGCAGCACTCAAAGCCCAAGGGCTGGACGTGGCCATGCTCACCGGCGATAACCGTGCCACTGCCGATGCTATCGCACGGCAGGTTGGCATCCAGCAGGTTCTCGCCGAGGTGCTGCCCGACCAGAAAGCGGCAGAGATCCGGCGTCTCCAGGCGGAGGGCAAGCGTGTCGCTTTTGTGGGAGATGGAATCAATGATGCCCCCGCGTTAGCGCAGGCCGACGTAGGCATTGCGATCGGCACTGGTACCGATATCGCCATCGAGTCCGGCGATGTGGTGCTGATGAGTGGCGATTTGCGAGGCATCGTCAATGCCACGGCACTCTCCAAGCGTACCCACCGGACCATTATCGGCAATTTCGTTTGGGCCTATGGCTACAACGTAGCGCTAATCCCCGTGGCTGCGGGCCTGCTCTATCCGTTCATCGGCATATTGCTCAGCCCCATGCTGGCGGCGGCGGCCATGAGCGTTTCCAGTGTTTTTGTGCTGACTAACTCGTTGCGGCTACGCCGTTTCACGTCGGATACCGGCAATGCCATACCACGTCCAAACGATGCTGTTCATCGCGCCTAAACCAAACACCGTTATGTTAACGAGGAATTCAAAATGATGGGAAGTGAAAGCTGCATGTGGGGTATGGCGGGAATGGGCCTAATAGCGATCTTGTTGATTATTGCGCTGGGGCTTGGTGTTGCTGCGCTTATCAAGTATCTGTTTTTTTAATAAGAAGTGATGAAGCTGGCAACCGAATACAATCGTCCCCCTTGGGTAGATCAGAAACTAATAAAGAGAGCATCCATGAGATATATCCTACCTATCACTTATTGCCTAGCTGCTGCAGGTCTGTTAGGTCTTATAACGTTGCCTGCGTTGGCGCAGGAAGCAAGTACTGATACCAATGAGAGTCATCAGGTCAGCAGTGCCACGAATACTGAGTCTCCCTTGCCCAAGTCGATTACCGCATTGGTGGATCAAGGGTTCACCTTCCATGGCAGCTTCGAAGCGCCTGACGGTCTCCAAGGCTATGCCTTGTCTTATAATAATGAGCCTATGGCAGCTTATATCTCCTCCTCTTCCGACTACGCCGTCATTGGTACGTTAATCGACCCGCAGGGCAATGCCGTTATGGAAAGCCAGCTTCAGGCCCTGGTGCTGGACCCCATGCTGGAAGCTACCTGGAGTGCGTTTGAAAACACTCGTTTTATCTCGGAGGGGAATGATGATGCATCGCATATTGTGTACACACTAACAGACCCCAACTGCCCCTACTCCAACGCACTCTGGAAGAATTCACGCCCGTTAATTGAGCAAGGCGTACTGCAGCTTCGCCATGTGCTGGTCGGCGTGCTATCAGAGGACAGCCTTCGCAAAGCTGCTGCAATCCTTGAATTCCACGATCCGGTTAGCGCTCTCGAAACTCATGAATTGGAATTTCGCAATGGCGGCATAAGTCCGGTGGAGCCGTCGGAAGAGAGCCAAGCGCTTCTCAAAAAACATGCTCAGATCATGCGTGAGGCCGGCGCTACGGGGACGCCGACCAGCTACTACCGTGATGAAGCCGGGAAAGTGCAGCGTATCAATGGTGCAGTGTCGACCGACCAGCTTCGCGCAATATTGGGTATTAAATGATACACCCTATCGGTACAGGGCTGAGATGACGTGTCTCCCCACTCTCCACCACTGAGATGAACATGGCAACCAAGCTTAGCGTAAAGCAAACGCTCTTTTTGGGGCTCACTCTATTGATGGGCTTGGCGGCCCTTTATTGGATTCTGATGGAGACCGGCGCCTTGTCGGTCTTGACCGACAAGCAGGCCTTGCGTGAATGGGTTGATAGGCTGGGCGTCTGGGGGCCATTGGCCATCATCTTTCTAATGATGGCGGCCATTGTCATGAGCCCGATTCCCAGTGGGCCGATTGCGATGGTGGCTGGTGCGTTATATGGCCCCGCTTGGGGAACGGCCTATGTCGTTATCGGTGCCGAAGCTGGCGCTCTGCTCGCTTTCTGCATTGCTCGTTTGCTCGGCTACGAAGTGATGCAACGCTGGCCGCGTACGCGGCCTATCCTCAATTGGCTGGGAAAGGAGCGCTCTCAAACCGGCTTGATGCTCATCGTTTTTGCATCTCGATTGGTGCCCTTCATTTCGTTTGATGCCGTCAGCTATGCGGCAGGTATCACCCCCCTGTCCTTCTGGCGTTTTTTGATCGCCACACTGGCCGGCGTGATCCCCACGGCATATCTAATTGTCATGTTCGGAGAAGTGCTGATTACCGCCGACTCCCGTGGCCTCACGATCGCGCTGATTCTCATCAGTGGCATTACATTGCTGCCTCTGCTGGCGAAACGCTTATGGGCTCGACAGCCATGACCGATAGCAACCGAGTGCTCTAAATCAACTTTCGTAAGCATTAACAATGCTCAGCAGGCACTTACCCGCTACTACCTGTGAGACGTACACGTGAAATTTCGGACATTGCTATTTTTACCCCTATTGGGCTTTTTTGGTTTGAGCTTTTTCTTTTATCAGGGCTTATCAATGGATCCTAGCGCCAGAGATTCACCCTTGTTAGCTCAGCCGTTTCCGCCATTCAGCCTGACAACGCTGGAAGACCCCTCAAGGCTCGTTGATGAATCTCTTTTTAAAGGAAAGGTGACATTAGTCAATGTGTGGGGAGAGTGGTGTCCGACTTGCAAACATGAAATGCCGCAGTTATTGGATTTAGCCGCGCGAGGCGTCCGCTTGGTTGGGATCAACTACAAGGATACCCAGGCAAAGGGGCTCGAGTTTCTTGACGAGTTCGGGAACCCTTTTGAAGTCAACATCTTTGATCCAGAGGGTAACCTAGGTTTTGAGCTAGGTGTGTATGGCGCCCCAGAAAGCTATCTGGTCGATACCGAAGGCACTATTCGTTACAAACATACAGGTTACATAACGTCTGAAGATGTTGAGCGAGTCATCCAAGAAGTCGAGAAGTGGAAACGATAAAACGGTTATGAAAACGCATTATTTTTTTATTAATGACTCCATCTGTAACGCTAAGTTAAGGAAGGTATATGTTGCAATACCCTCAAATTGATCCGATCGCCATCGCCATAGGCCCTCTTCAGATCCACTGGTATGGCTTAATGTATGTCATCGGGCTAGTTGCCGCCTGGTGGTTGGGTCGGCATCGAGCCCACCGACTCGGCCTAAGCCACGATGATATGGGCGACCTGATCTTCTACGGCGCCATCGGCATCATCGTTGGCGGCCGTCTTGGCTATGCGCTGTTTTACGGGCTCGAACAACTGCAAGCAAACCCCCTTTGGTTATTAAAAATCTGGGAAGGAGGCATGAGCTTTCATGGCGGCCTTGCCGGTGTATTAGTGGCTGCCTGGCTGTTTGCTCGCAAACATCAACTGGCTTTTATTCAACTGACTGACTTCATTGCTCCGTTAGTCCCGATCGGCCTGGGAGCGGGTCGCCTCGGTAACTTCATCAATCACGAGTTACCGGGAAGAGTTAGTGATGTACCTTGGGCAATGGTGTTTCCATCCATGATGGAGCTGGGCCCAGAGCCACGCCATCCTTCGGCTCTCTACGAGTTTGCCCTTGAAGGTGTCGTGTTGTTTGCCGTGCTGTGGTGGCTATCGCGCCGACCGCGTCAGCGAGGCCTCATCTCTGGGTTGTTCCTGCTTCTGTACGGAGCCTTTCGCTTCATCGTGGAGTTCGTGCGCCTCCCAGACCCTCAGTTGGGATTCATCGCTTTTGGCTGGTTGACCATGGGGCAGCTGTTGACACTACCGATGCTCATAGCGGGTTTTGCTCTGGTCGCTTGGTCCAGACGTCAGCCAGTGGATAAGCCAAAGGCGGCGTTAAACTCATGAAACAAGTCTTCGCTTTTCTAATGGTGGCACTCTTTATAGTCACACCGGTAGCGGCACGTGAAGAGATATTTGGGGTTGGTGACAAAAGCTCCCCTTTTAACCGTTCGACGCAACGTGACTTTCTACCGGCTACAGAAGCCTTCCGAACCACCGCCTGGCGCGACGATGATCGGATCTATATCGGCTTCACTGCTGCCGAAAATTATTACCTTCATCGGCATCAGTTCGCGCTTGAGAGTCTTTCTCCAGGTGTGAGTTTCGGTGAGCTGGCGTTGCCTCCTGGCGAACCCATGATGCACGCCTCGCTAGGTGAAATTTATGTTTTTTACGACCAAGTAGTGATCAGCGCGCCCATTGAGAGCAACGCCGCCGACAATGTGTCATTGGCAATTGAGATGACGTTTCAAGGCTGTTCTGATCAGGGGCTTTGCTATCCACCTGAAAGAGTTGAGCTAAACGCACAACACGGCTCGACACCCGCAATATTTGCTCCCACCTCACCAGAAACACCATAAGGGGACGCAAATGGACCCTATTGATTATAGTTAAGATATCTAATCATCAGTCCCCAGCGATTGGATCAACTCCTTCAAGCTGGGGCTTTCTGTCATTGTGTCTTGATTCATGCTGTCCAGCCATTGCGCTATTATATGGAACTCTTGAGCCCGCAAGTGAAGTCGTTGCCGCTGAGAGGTCAGTGGTACTGACTCAATAAACTCTGCAGTGTCTTGATCCGCCCAAGATAATATTTGCTTGATCTCTGGAAGGCTCACACCCAGTGAACGCAGACAGTCGATGAAACGTAAGCGACCTAGGGATTCCGTTTCGAAAAGTTGGTAGCCATTGTGCGGATTACGGCGCGGTTGTAGCAGCCCCTCTCTTGTGTAGTGACGAACTGTTTCTGCCGTTACGCCGCCAGCCCGAGCCAGCTCGATGACTCGCATAATCTTGTCCTCTCTTGATCACTTTGTTTCAGCCTACAACCGTAAGGTTGCCCATAGGTCAAGAAAGCAATTTCGCCGCTGAATGGGGCATATCAGCTTCAGATGCGCTGAAATTTAAAATAAGGGCTTGACCTTAAAGCCAACTTTAAAGCTATCGTCAAAGAGCAATTTTTCATTTGTTAAAAATTGCGTCCAACCTTGTCACTTACCGACGTGGCAGAGTGATTCACATTGATAGGAGAGTGTCATGCGTAAACGTAATACTGCGATCCTGTTTACCGCCGTTATCGTTGCCAGTAGCTTCGGAGCTGGCTCGCTTCTTGCCCAAGAAGAGAATCAACAGAAGGCGATGGAAGGCAATGACATGCATAGCCAGATGATGCAAGAAGGCGGCATGCACGACATGATGGGCGATATGAGCGCCATGATGGAAAAATGCAACGCCATGATGGAAGACATGCAGCAAGGACATGAGAAAGACGACGCTTAAAGCGACTCGCAAGGGTTGCTTGTACGCAAGCAGCCTTTTCTCTTGTGCAGGTAGCGTCAACCAGACCTCCTACCCTGTTAACTAACCGGATACTCAAAATATGAAACTTTGGAAAGCGCTAGCCATTACGTCTTTACTGGCTTTTCCCATATCGGGATTGGCGGCTGATATATCAGCGACCCTCTACAAAAATCCCAACTGCGGGTGTTGCGCCGAATATGCCAAGTATTTGGAACAAAACGGCTTCGACGTGGAGACGGTCGACACCCATGACCTTGTTGAAATGAAAGCCGAGTATAACGTCCCTGAAGAACTGCATGGCTGCCATACCACGGTCGTAGAAGACTATCTCTTCGAAGGGCATGTGCCTGTTGAGAGCGTGACCCAAGTGCTTGATGAAAAGCCCTCTATCATAGGGCTGAGCGTACCGGGGATGCCACTTGGCTCACCGGGCATGTCGGGAGAAAAACGCGGCCCGCTGGAGGTCTATGCCATAGCCTCGCAACCGACCGATAGCCCCGACATTTACGCGACTCACTAAGGGGTAGTGTGGCGATGAAACTACCCATCCTGGCAGGATATCTCGTAGCCATATTGCTGATGACGGCCACCCCACTTGCCATGGCCGCCCCGTCAGAAAGCTCAGGGCCACAAGGGTTTCTTATTTGGGCCCAGCCCAAAGAGGTTTCAGAAATACATTTCGAGGATAGCGACGGCGCCCCTTTAACGTTGGCTGACTTTGAAGGAAAACTGATTCTACTCAACCTCTGGGCAACATGGTGTGGGCCTTGTCGAGAGGAAATGCCTACGTTAGATACCCTCCAGGCTGAGCTTGGCAGCGATAATTTTGAAGTGGTCGCCTTATCGATCGACCGTAAGGGGATCGAGATTGTTAATGAATTTTATCAAGAGATCGGCATTGAGCATCTGGCCCCCTATATAGATAAAACCGGGATGGCTAGTGCAGACCTTGGGGCTGTCGGTATTCCTACGACGCTTCTACTTGACCGCCAAGGCAAAGAAATTGGGCGCCTCGTGGGGGAAGCCGAGTGGAACACTCAAGACATGATCGACTTTCTTACTGAAATGATTGCAACCAGATAATGAGGTAGCACCATGAGTTGTTGTGACGACAAAACCCAACAGAGCAAACAAAAATCGGGGTTACAAGGCCTGTTGACAGGGCCACGTGGCCTGATGTTATTAGGTGGCGTGGCAGTGGCTGGCGGCCTTGCTTTTGGCTGGGATAACCTGGTCATGCTCGGCATCGCGCCTATTCTATTGAGCCTATTGCCATGTCTTATTATGTGCGGATTAGGCCTATGCATGATGAAGTGCAAAGACAAAAAAGGTGAAGCGACCGAACAAAGCGACGCTACCAATGTTCAGGCCCGGTTAGAAGACGCTTCAGAAGTGAATGCCGGCACAGCGCCCACCACTCGCCAAATAGTAGAGCAAAGCGAGTCAATCAAGCAGCCTTCATCAAAACTCCAAGCCTAGGCGTGGGTAAAGGGTAATGCTTGAATTAGCCAATATAGGACTGGTCACTGCCTTTCTGGCAGGCCTAATCTCGTTCATTTCGCCCTGTGTTTTGCCACTTGTGCCCGGCTATCTTTCTTTCATGACCGGCCGCTCGCTAGGGCAGTTACAGGAGGCGGATAGACGAGAGCGTCTCCGGGTGCTAACTCAGTCGATATGGTTCGTGCTCGGTTTTTCAACCGTTTTTTTGATGCTGGGAGCCAGTGCCACCGCCATTGGTCGTCTACTGTTGGTGTATCGCCAAGAGGCAAACCTGATCGGTGGCCTTATCGTTATCCTGTTTGGAGCCTTCATGACCGGGCTTATGCCATGGCGCTGGTTTCAGCAAGAATGGCGGTTTATGGGTCGACTGAAGGACGTCGGTGGAAGCCGCAGTGCGGCTTACCTACTTGGCTTAGCGTTTGCATTTGGCTGGACTCCCTGCATTGGCCCGATTCTGGGTGCCATTCTTACCGTCAGCGCGTCCACGGCCAACGCCTGGAGCGGCATGGCGTTGCTCGGTGTTTATTCTCTGGGTCTAGGCGTGCCCTTCATGCTGAGTGCTATTTCGCTTGATCGCTTCATAAAGCACCAGAAGTTCATGCGCCGCTGGGGGCGTTTCATACATATAGCGGCTGGGCTGATCATGATTCTGATGGGAAGCTTAATGATCACAGGCAAACTATCCGAGCTGTCATATTGGTTATTGCGCACCTTCCCCGCCCTAGGCGTTATCGGCTAATTATTTTTTAAGGAAATATTGAAATGCGCATCATCATCAGGTGTTTCTTGCATGTCTGCTTACGGGCAGGCTTGGCAGCAGTCAGCTTTGGCATCGCCAGTACGGCCTTGGCAACCGAAGAAGGGTTGCTTTCACTGCATTATGACGTAGCAGGCAAGCGACTGCTTAAGATTGAGGCCAACCAGCTATTCCAGCGTACCGATGAAGGTATGGCTTGGAATGCGATTACCTTGCCCGAAGACATGGCCGAAGGCCAGCTGCGAGCGGTATCGGCACCCTCCACTGATCCACAAACGCTCTATATCGCTGGCCCCTCAATTGGGGTGCAGCGTAGCACCGACAATGGAGAAACCTGGCAAGAGCTCAGCGCTAACTTACCTAGCCGTGAGGTAACTGCGCTAACCGTACATCGCCGCCAGAACGAAACACTTTATGCGGTGATTGCCGAAGACGGTATCTACCAAAGCGGAGATGCTGGCACCACCTGGAAGAAAATGGACAGTGGCCCATCACAAAAGGTTAACCGACTCATCCACTCTAATATGGACGGCAGCATGCAGACCGGCTGGCTCTACGCGGTATCGGGCGATGCGGTGCGTCTATCGATGGACTGCTTTTGCGGCTGGAGACCGACCGGAGAACTTGATGCTGGCAGCGTCTATGATGTGGCTTATGACCTTGACGGCCCAAAGCGAGTCTATGTGGCTACGCAGCAGGGCCTATGGCGTAGCGAAAATGGGGGTCAAGAGTGGCAACAAATAGATGGTGACGGCACCGTGCTGGTGACGCTTACTCTTTCACCCCAAGGCATTCTCTACGGCTTAAACCACAAAGGGGAGCTTTTGCACAGTGAAGATGAAGGCCAGTCCTGGACTTATCCCGATGCGTAAGCGCTGGTTTTTCGTTGCCCTATGGCTGGCGTTAATTGTTGTGGGGCACGCCATGGCGGAAGACCACTCCTCTTCAAGGGACACCCCTCAGTTGGAGGACGGTAAAAAAGTCTACCGACAATACTGTGCCAGTTGTCACGGTATACAAGGCGAAGGCATGCCGAATTGGGAAGAGCAAAATGCGCTAGGGGAGTTGCCAGCTCCACCGCATGGTCCAGAGGGGCATACCTGGAAACACTCGGATGCGATGCTTTATCGAATCGTCGCCGAAGGTTGGCGCGACCCATGGAATAAGACCGATAGGCTAACGATGCCTGCGTACCAGGAGATTTTGGCTCCCAGCGAAATCCGTGATGTGGTGGATTATCTCAAGACATTATGGACGCAAGAGCAACGGCACCACCAAGCAGACGAAAGTGTTGATAACACCTTTCCAATACAATCTGAGATAACCCTAGAATGATAGGCACTAGGCACTATAACGAGACTGAGTGGTTAAAAGTTGGTAAATTAGTTTGGTACATAAATATCCCAGATTCCAAAAGGGCCTCCTACGTCAACCCATTCCTGAATTCAACCAATAAGTGCAGCATCAGCAATGAAGTTCAAGGAAAACATTTTCGACGTTGCTGCAGCCCCAGGATGTCGAACGCATGCAGGCCATCTATGACGCGACTCTGGACGGCCAGTCAAACTGTGTGGAGCTACAGATAAAGCATCGAGAAGGGCATCTGAAGTCTCTGGAGTTGACGACCATGCCGATCATTGTTTATGGCGAAACGCTGGGTGTTTTTGGCATTGCAAAAGATATCACTCACCAACATTAGCAAGTTGACCTACCAGGCTTCACACGACCTTCTGACCGGGCTGCCTAACCATACCGCTTTTGATGACTGCCTGAATGAAGCCTTCTCGGATGCACAACAGAACGGTAAATTGCTGGTTGTCATGCATCTTGACCTGGATGGATTTAAAACGGTCAATGACGGGTTAGGATCGGACTCTAAAGTGTAGCGCTACTCAATCTGGGGGTGACGTCGTCTCCTGAATATATCCCTTGTCGCCTTCGGCGACCGCATGGGCCAGGACATCCCCACTGGTGCTCAACAGCACCAACAATAACGTTATGACAGGCAGGTAACATCGCCGTGCCTTTCCAGACACATCGAACGTCCCACCTTGTATAGATGGCAACATATAGCCTCCAAGTATTTTTTAATCCATCAGGGCTACCCGGCGGGCAACCGACGCTATACCGCGATGGATCAACGTGGAGGGCGTTCCAGGCGGAACATGCGGCGCAACGGGGAGCCACCCCGCTCGCCCAATCGAAGGGAGCTTGCCAGTATCGGCTCGGGCAAGGGGCTCATCGCCAGTCGATCAGCCGATTCGTGAAAGTGACTGCCGCCATCTACATGCAGCGGGCTGTATTCTGCTGCCTGCTCGCGCCCCTCTGCATGGTGGCTGCTGGGTTGGTGACTAACAGCACCATGCGAATGGCCTGTGTCAGCAGCGGTTTCCGGCCCGTGGACCAGGGCTTCTCCCACGCCAGACACAACCAGCCCCTGCATGACCAACAGCAGTAATATTAGGCAACCAAGGCGGTGTCGTACGTAAAGGAGCATAAAAACTACCCACATTTAATCGGTAACCGGCGTGCATTCTCAGCCATTGAACCGCTACTGCTGGCAATCACACGGCGAATAGCCTAACATCCCCTCCAGGGGGATGGGAACAAATAAGAGGAAAATATGACAACGTCTAACCACCAAACGACGCACCAGACGCACCAGACGCACCCAGATATCATCAAGCGCCTGAACCGCGCACGCGGACATCTGCAAAGCGTGACTCAGATGATAGAGGACAGCCGCGCCTGCCTGGACATTGCTCAGCAGCTGCACGCCGTCGAAAAGGCCATTCAACAGGCCAAAAAAACCTTGGTGCAAGACCATATCGACCACTGCATGGAGGAGGCGATAGGTCCCTTAACGGCGACTCAGCGTGAGCACGTCAGGGATTTTAAGGCCATCGCCCGCTACCTGTGAATGCATCTAAGCCCTCTCATTGAGGAGCGATCTATGATCGGTGTACTCGCCCATCGCGTCTATCGCCATCTCTTTTTCGCTCAGGTCATTGCACTGATTGGCACCGGTCTGAGCACCGTTGCCCTAGCGTTACTGGCTCATGATCTTGCTGGAGGGCAGGCGGGTGTCGTATTAGGCACAGCGCTGGCAATTAAGATGGTCGCCTACGTGGGCATTGCGCCACTGGTGGGTGCTTACGCCTCACGCCTGCCACGACGCATGTTGTTGGTTAGCCTCGACTTGCTGCGTGCAGCCGTGGTTTGCGCACTGCCTTTAGTTACAGAAGTATGGCAAATCTATTTGCTAATCTTTCTACTCAATGCTTGCTCTGCAACCTTCACGCCCGTTTTCCAGGCGACAATACCGGACATCCTAGAAGACGAAGATCAGTACACGCGAGCATCATCCCTGTCACGTCTTGCCTACGATTTAGAGAATCTGCTTAGCCCGATGGTGGCAGCCGCATTGCTGATGGTGATGAGTTTTGATGTCCTGTTTGTACTCAACGCCCTGGCGTTCGTGATCTCAGCTTCCTTGGCTATATCTGTGATGTTGCCTGAGTCACAACCACTAGAAGAAATTCCCGGCGTTTGGCGTCGCGTTTCTCACGGCTTACGGATTTATCTAAAAACACCTCGTCTGAGGGGGCTGTTGGCATTGAACTTGGCGGTCTCAGCCGCCGGAGCGATGCAGATCGTCAATACGGTCGTGCTTGTGCGCTCTATGTTGGGACTTGGCGAGAAAGAAGTAGCTTTGGCCTTTTCTGCCGCAGGCGGGGGCTCCATGCTGGTGGCCTTACTGCTACCCAAGATACTGGACCGAGTGACAGAAAGACCAGTCATGCTGCTAGGTGGCGTTATGATGGCACTCAGTCTCTACCTGGGCTGGCTGGGACCATCGTTTGCGGGGCTTGTCGGGCTATGGTTACTGCTGGGCGCAGGGGCCTCATTGGTCATGACGCCCACCGGTCGCTTGCTTAAGCGCTCATGCCAGCCGGAGGATCGTCCTGCGCTGTTTGCTGCCCAGTTTTCGTTGTCACACAGCTGTTGGCTGCTCACTTATCCGTTGGCTGGCTGGCTGGGGGTGAACCTGGGACTGACGGAAACGTTCGTTTTGCTCGGGACATTGGCTTTAACCGCGACAGGGCTTGCGATGCTTGCTTGGCCTCGTCGTGACCCAAGAGAGATTGCGCATGAGCACTCGCCTATAGGTCATAGCCATCTTCACTATCACGATGAACACCATAAACACGATCATGAAGGGTGGGAGGGGCCGGAACCTCATCGCCATTCCCACCATCATTCTCGAGGCTCGCATAGACACGTTTTTGTTATTGATGACCACCATGCACACTGGCCATCACAGCACAAGCTTAGGTGAAATGTTCCATTCTTCGATCTCCACCCGATGGAGGACCTTGCCATGAACGTTTCGACTCAACCCCCCTTTACTCCTGGGAATAAAGGCAAGTTGGTTGGGCAGAAGACACCTCTACGCCTCAGAGATATCTGGGCCATCCGTGTTCGGCTACAACTTGCGAAAAAGACGAGAGACCTTGCCCTCTTCAATTTAGCCATCGATAGCAAATTAAGGGGCTGCGACCTCGTCAATTTATGAGTACGCGATATAGCCCATGGTGCACGCATATCCCCACGAGCCATCGTGATGCAGCAAAAAACGCATCGACCTGTCCAGTTCGAAATAACCGAGCAAACCCGTATCGCTATTATGGACTGGATACAGCTTGCTCAACTCAGAAACGAAGACTTCTTGCTCCCTAGCCGAATCAATAGCGCAAAGCATCTCTCCACGCGCTAATATGCCCGTATCGTGAAAGTCTGGGTCACCGAAATAGGTTTAGATGCGTCAATCTATGGCACGCACACGATGCGCCGCACCAAAGCGTCGCTGATATACCGTCGCACGAAAAACTTAAGGGCAGTGCAGCTGCTCCTGGGTCACACGAAGCTGGAAAGCACTGTCAGGTATCTAGGGATAGAGGTAAATGACGCGTTGGAAATGGCTGAACAGACAGAAGTTTGATGAGGATCAACGACGGCCTATTTCGGGCCGTCGTTGTCCGGCCAAAAGCGGTCTTTTAGCGAAGGCTGGTATAATTTCAGAAGCAAATTCCATATAGAGCAACGAAGAATGCGACCACTTGCTCCAATTGGCTTCAGTCATCCATTTATTCCTAGGCCACATACAGGAAAGCTCACCAATCAAAAAATCCATCGGCTGCAATGACATATTGGCATGCTATATCGGTAATCCAGATGGACAAATGTGATCAAAAGCACGCGTTTACTGTTTTCTTATCCAGCTTTTTCTGCATGGTGACCTAGATGTCAATTTCCGTCAGCATCCCGAACCGTGATCGGTTAGCGCCTGACGCTGTCTTTTGTCCACGGCCTCAAGATCGGTATTTGCGATAGCGCGATTGATCCTACACGACGCTGTTATCTCCCGATATTCATAGTTTATTGGAAAGATAAGATACGTCCGCACGTAGCCCTGCGCCACTAAGCAAATGCCCTGACCAGGAAAAACTGAGCAGCGAAGCCGATGATAAGCGTAGCCGCAAGCGCCGTTATCACTGCGATTCCGTGCCATGGGTCCGTTGCCGCGGACGTCGACTCCCCAGCCCGGTACATCGGCACGATGACGCGGAGATATACCGCGAGAGACAGCACGCTGTTAATGATTGCCACCACAGCCAGCCAGGTAAACTGGACATCGATGGCTGCAGCAAAAAGCATAAACTTACCGACGAAGCCGGCCAGTGGCGGAATGCCGACCAGCGACAACAGGAAAATCACCATTGCGATTCCCATCAGCGGTCGCGTGCGCCCCAACCCGTCAAAATCACTCAGAGTGCGCCCGGTGGTGGCAGTAACTGAGAATGCGCCCAGGTTCATGGCCACATACGCGGCAGCGAACAGTATGATTGATGGTAAGGCAAGCTCACTGGAGCCCACCGCCAGGATGCCCAGAAGGAAATAGCCGGACTGGGCAATCGATGAATAGGCCAGCAGCCGGATAACGTTGTCCTGCACCAGCGCCGCAAGATAGCCATAGGTCATGCTCAGCACGGCCAGGCCCGCCATGACTACCGTCCAGCCAGTTTCCAGGGGCAGCTCACGAACCACCTGCGCCAGCGCAAACAGGGCACCAATTTTGGGCACTACCGACAGATAGGCGGCAATTGACAGGGGTGCACCTTCATAGGCGTCGGGTGCCCAGAAGTGGAACGGAACCAGTGATGCCTTATAGCCCAGACCCACAACCACAGCCACGAACCCAAGAATCACAGCCAGCGGCATCGTATCCATGCCCGGCAGATCGACGAGTAGCGTAGAGCCAGAGGCACCGAACCAGTAGCTCAGGCCGAAAATCATGATCGATGTGGTGACCGAAGCGAACACGAAGAATTTCATGGCGGCTTCGGTCGCCGGGTCGGTGTCCGGGTAGGCAACCAGGGCAAAAGTCGCCAGGCCGGTCAGCAGTGTGCCCAGCACCAGGAACATGGTGTCCCCTGCTCCCGCCAGCACCAGGGCACCCAGGGTGGAAAAAATCAGCAGGCTGTAGACCGTACCCTCGCGGGCGCTACCCCGGACATCAACTCTCGCCAGCAGCATCGAAAGCACTGTAGTTGGCAGCAGAATGAGCTTGGCCCAGATACTTAACGTATCGATACGGAAGCTGCCGCCAAATATCGTGGTGTCTGTGCCGAGTAGTCGCAGGGTCAGCCCCGTGGCGACGACCAGTCCAATGACGGCAACGACCAGTGAAATTCGTGGCCGGCGCAGCATCTCCGCGATCAGCGCACCGACAGCCGTCAACAGAACGGCAATTTCCGGAATTAATAGTGCGAGATCATGACCCATTACAGCACCAGTGCTGATGTGGTGCGGTGAATGACGTCCAGCACCCAGGATGGCGCCACGCCAGTGGCAACGGTGAGCACCAGCAAGGGCGCCACCGCGAGAATTTCGCGTGGGCTCAGGTCCGGCATTCTATTCCAGCGATCCCGGGGCTCACCCAGAAATATTTCACGCAGAGCCTTGAGAAAGGTTCCGGCGATAATGGCAATGCCCAAAATCACGATAACCGCAATGGGAGCAGTGCCGAGAGTCGCGAGGAATATCTGGAACTCGGCCGGGAAGTGCGCCAAGCCCGGAAGACCCAGCGACGCGAAGGCCGCCAGCACAAAGAACCAGCCAAGTAACGGTACCGTTTTGAGCAGGCCGCCAAACTCCCCCATTTCGCGGGTATGGGTGCGCTCCTGAATCATGCCCACCAGCAGGAACAAGGCACCGGTGACCAGGCCGTGACTGAACATCTGCAGCACGGCGCCATCCAGAGCGGTGGCGCGGATCGCTGGATCCAGCGTCAACGCGGCCGCAGCGACGCCGACAATGACGTAGCCCATGTGGTTGACTGAGGTATAGGCCACCAGGCGCTTGAGATCGGTCTGTGCCAGGGCGGCAAAGGCACCGTAAATTGCGCTAACTACGCCGAAGAATAGAACAACGATTCCGGCCTCGCGGAAAGCGTCAGGGGTCATTTGCAGGGCGAAGCGCACCAGCCCGTAAGTACCGAACTTCAGCATGATGCCCGCCAGGATGACACTGCCGACTGTCGGTGCCTGAACGTGGGCCGCAGGTAACCAGGTATGCAAAGGTATCGCAGGAATCTTGACCGCAAAGGTAATCAGCATGGCAATCAGTGCCCACATGGCCACCGCTCCCTCCAGGGGAGGATTGGCAATCCAGGCCCGCATATCGAAGGTAGGATCAGGGCTGCCGAGGTAAAGCCCCAGAATCGCGAGCAATAATGGCAAGCTGCCCAGCAGGGTGTAGATAAAGAACATCAGCGCGGCACGCTGCCTGTCCTCGTGCCCCCAGCCGGCAATCATGAAGTACATCGACACCAGGGAAACTTCGAAGAAGACATAGAAAAGAATGCCGTCCAGGGCGGTAAAGGTGCCGATTGCCGTGGTCTCAAGAAGCAGGATCAGAGCCACATAGGCACGCGGGCGATCGCGAAGCGACGACGCATAGATGAGAGAAACCAGGAAAAGCACGGCACTCAGCAGCACCAGCGGCAGGCTGATGCCATCCACCCCGACCCGGTAGGCGGCGCCGATGACCGGCATCCACTCCAGCTCTTCGACCTGGGAAAAGCCGTCACCACTTACCCCCTGCAGCCACATGGCCAGAGCGCCAACCAGCGTCAGGGCGGCACTGACGATCGCGATGCCATGCACCGTGCGCGCCGTCGGTTTCGGCAGACACAGAATCAGCACGGCGCCGACGAGAGGCAGAAAGAGGGTCAGGGATACGAGTGGTAACATGAGTACAGGGTTCCTTTAGAAACTCAGTGAAGCTGAAAACAGGATGACAACAAAAAGCACAGCGATGGCTACCGCGCTGATCGCCAGACTGTGGTGGATCATGCCGCTTTGCAGGGATCTTGCCCGGGCGCCCAGGGCCTGCACAGCGGCCACCAGCGCGAAGATCAGACCGTCGATTCCGCGCTCATCACCGCCCCGAACCCAGCGACCCACCGCCAGATTTGCTCGGCCGACGCCAAGCACGTCCTGATACAGGCGCTTTTCCAGGCGCTCGCCCCCACGGGCGATGCTGAGAGCAGCATCGCCAATGCCAAGTGCGGCCGCGTACAGATGGTTTTCCAGACGGTTACATCCCCCGGCAACCGCCATCGCGGGCCGACCTACCCAGGCAGTAAGCCCGCCTGCCACCACCAGCCCCGACTCTGCCCATTGATGGGCAGGGCCAAGCAGGCGTTGGGCCGGCACCAACCAACCCAAGGCCAGCCCACCCAACGCGGCGACCAGCCCAAGCACTATGACGACGATGCCCGCAGTTTCCGGAGCCGCCAGATCAAGCATTTTTTCGAGGGGACCAAAGGCCAGACCCAGGACAGCGGCAGGGATCGCCAGGCCCCAGATGCCAGCGCGCATCCAGCCAGTACCTTCGACCGGCCGGGTATCGCCCGAGCCCTGCCATAGCACCCGTAGAGCCCGGGCCATGTAGGCGCCGGTCAGCAGAGTGCCGACCAGGGCCAGAGCGCCGAGCAAGACGGCGCCCGGCGCAGACAGAGCGGCGGCGATCACCGCATCCTTGGAGAAGAACCCACTCAGTGGTGGGATGCCCGCCAGTGCCATCGCTGCCAGTGCAAAGCCGCCAAAGGACCAGGGCCTGGCGCGGCCAACGCCCTTCAACTGATCGAAACCGGTACCCTCGCGAGCATGTTGAAAGTCACCGGCGGCAAGAAACAGGGTGCTTTTAATAGCGGCATGGGCGAGCAGATGCAACAGCGCGGCCAGTGGAACCCCCGCGCCCACTGCGATGAGCATCAGGCCGTATTGGCTGGCCGTGGAAGCCGCCAGCACACGTTTGAGATCACGTTCAGCCAGCGCAATCACCCCGGCAGCCACCGTGGTGATACCACCGACAAGACCGACAGCGAACAGTGCCTCAGGCGTCAGCAGTGGCGCCGAGCGGATCAGCAGAATGGCGCCCGCCGCCACCAGTGTGGCCGAGTGCAGCAACGCCGAGACCGGTGTCGGGCCCGCCATGGCGCGCATAAGCCAGTCCTGCAGGGGAACCTGGGCCGACTTGCCCATGGCGGCCAGCAGCAACAGAAGCCCGGCAATGGTGGGCGCTCCAGCGTCAGCTTCCAGGGAAGCGGCAATCTCACTGGTACCTGCTGACCCTATGAGTATGAATATCGCAACGTAAAGCCCGAGATCCGCGCTGCGGGTATATAGGAAAGCGCGTGTGGCTGCGTTCGCGGCTTCGGGGCGTTGGAACCAGAAGCCGATCAGCAGGTAGCTGCACAGACTGATCAGTTCCCAGCTCGCCAGCAGCAGAATCCAGTCGCCCGCCAGCACCAGTGCCTGCATGGCCGCCAGGAACAGCGACATCACGGCATAGAAGCGCGCTTGGCCGGACTCCCGCTTCATATAACCGACGGCATAAATCAGAACGAATGTAGCCACCGTGGCCACTGCCACGGTCAATAGCGAGGTCATCGGCCCGGCGACCAGGCGCAGTGGCATGTCCGGCAGCCCAGGCAGAAGTAGGGTTTCGGTCTGAACGTCAACCACCCGGGCTATCAGCCAGAGACTGCCTGCCAGGTTGAGCGTCGCACCAGCCAGGGCCAACACAGCACTCCCACGGCGCAGTAACAACACAGCCAGGGCGGCGATCAGCGGCGGTAGTATTGGCAGGAGCACTGCATTCATCCTTTCAGGTCCTCCGCTTCTTCCATCTCAACCGAGCCCTTAACCCGGAAGCGCGCAATGGCGACGCCAAATCCGACGGCCATCTCCAGTGCCATAACCGTCATCACCACCAGCACGAACATCTGGCCGGAATAAGCTTCGGGATGTAGAAAGCGCCAGAAAGCCACCAGATTCACCATGGCCCCCGCCAGCATCAGCTCCACGCCCATCATGATCATCACCAGATTGGTCTGGGACAGTGCGCCATAGACGCCGATACCGAAAAGGATGGCGCCGGTCACAAGCGCTACTATCAGAACTGCGGTCATTCCGATGCCTCCTTGGCTCTTTTACTCGCCAGGTTCTGCACCGGAATCGCCACCGCGGTGGCCGCAATCATTGCGGTCAGGATGGTGATACCAGCGGTTTCAAAGATCATCATCGAGCGCCCGAGCAGCTCCATGCCCAACGCCCGTGTCTGCGCTTCCGCATCCACCACCTGCTTTGCTGCGGGGCCCCAGTCGGACAGCAGCGCAACGGCGATAGCAACAACGGCCGCACTCACCCCAGCACCGATAGAGAAACGCTTCTGGTGACTCATGTCCATACCGCCAAGCCCACCGGGATCCATCATGAACATCACCATGAAGATGGCCATGATACTCATCTCCGTGGCCATCATCATGATTTGCAGTACGCCCAGAAATTCGGTCTGCATCGCCAGAAACATGCAGCCGACGGCGGTCTGCGAAAACAACAGAGCCAGCGCAGAACGGACCATGGACGATGTGCGAAACACCACCACGCCAAAGCCGATGGCAGCCAACCCGAAAACGGCAACGAAAAAAGCCTGTGCGTACATTAGGGAACCACCAGAATCAGTAAGCCGACGACAATGATATTCACCAGTGCAAGGGGGATGCCTAGAATCCAGCACCACCGCATCAGATCCGCCTCGCGAATGCGTGGCAGATAGTGACCGACCAGCAACATCGACACGGCCACGGCCAGGGTCTTCACCAGACTCCAGGCCCAAGGTGGCAGTAGCGGCCCATGCCAGCCGCCGAGGTAGAAGACCGTGGTTGCGGAAGCCAGGGTAACCACCAGAGTCAGTCGGGCCAGGCGAAGCACTGCCAGGCGCACCCCGGTGTATTCGGCGTCCACGCCCCCGCCAAGCTCTCCCTCTGCGGTTGGCAGATCAAACGGGGCCCGGAACGCCAGTGCCATGGCCGCAATGAAAAACAGCACGAAGCCCAGGGGCTGGTAGACGATGTTCCACAGCCCCGCCTGGGAGCCAACGATCGCGGTATTCAACAGGGATTCGGCGCGCATGGCCACGGCCGTGATCGGCATGACAATAAGCATGGAATAGGCAATAAGCTGGCCCAGAAAGCGCCAGCCACCGATCATCGCGTAGGCGCCGTCCGGTCCCCAGCCCGCCATGATCACCGCGACCAGCACATAGGCCAGGGCCGCGTTGATGAACAGCGCACCAGTACCAAGGTCCGCAATGATCAGGTCCGGCGCCAGCGGCAGGACCGCCATACCAAGTACCCCCACAACCAGGAGAAGCACCGGCGCTGCCTCGAAAAACACCCGGTCTGGCGAGCGCGGGAGAATGGATTCACGACCGAGGTGCGCCAGCCCGCTAAAAAGTGGCGCCGCCGGACTCAGGCGGCCAGTGGTCATCCAGCCCTCGATCACGGCCAGCAGCCAAGTGCTGCCAAGCAATGCGAGAAGAACGCTAGCGACGGTCACGAGATCACCTCCCAGGGCGAAAGATCCAGTGAGCCGACTGCCAGCAGCGCATCGCCCAACTCCTGGCCCTCAACAAGCTTCGGGACCAGGTCGATATGGTGACTGCAGGGGGTGTCCAGCTTGTAGGATTTCACCTTTCCACGCTCCAGTTTCAGACTTAACCGGGCTTCGCCGCGGGGCGTATCAACGGTTACCTCACCGGTTCCTGATAAATCGCCAATGTCGCGCAGGGATGGTAGCGCCGGTTCGCTGCTCGCCTTTATAAGGTCGAGACTGGCGGTTATTTCGGCCAGACGTTGCCACAGGCGAGCCCAGGCGTCTCCGCCTTCGCTGGCAGCACGTGCTAAGGGGCCGCGCAGATCAGAAAATTCTGATGAGAGTTCGCCGATATCCTTCAGCCGCGATTTGAGCAAAGGCGTCCGTCCAAGACGGGTTCCTAATGTGCGCAACGCTGGTTCCAGCTCAGCAAGCCTGTACCGGTTAGCCTCTCTGACTTGCAGTTGCAGAGTCGAAGCCCGCTGCGTCAGCCAAGCGAATCCGAGCTGGCGCCCCAGTTGCGCCAGCCAACCAAGATGACTGGCGATGCGCTCACGCTCAAGTCCGCCGTTCCGGGCCTGAGTGGTCGCCTGATCGTCATTCAGCCCAGCCGCTTGCTCGATCGCAAGACAGGCCAGCAGACGATAGCTCACCGGCGCCAGCGGCATTGCCGTGGCCAGATGGTCGATGAAGGTCTCGACATCTATCTCTTCGCTTTCTTCACCCTCTTCAACTTCGATGGTCATACCCGCCAGGGAGGTCGCCTGCCCTTCTGTCACCCCGTCACCATCAAGGGTCAACGTCAATTTCAGTCCGCCTGGTAAGCCCGGAAAGACTGGGCCGAACGGCACCTCAAGCCAATCCATCTGCAGGCCATCGGCGCTGCGTGGCAGATCTTTGGTGACTTCAATCATGGACATGAATCCCGAGGCGCCGTGATCGTGCCCTCCATGCTTATGCCCACCATGATCGTGTTCTCCATGATCATGGCCTGAATGTTCATGTTCTGAGTGGTGGTCAGATTCGCTATGTTGATGATTGTGGCCGTGCCCGGAGCCCTCTTCTGAGGCGCCCTCATCTTCCGCGTCCTCACGGGCTACCAGATCCATACCGCACTTGGGGCAGCTTCCAGGCTCGTCCCGAACGATTTCCGGGTGCATTGGGCAGGTATATTCGGCCGCTGCATTTTCGTGCGCGTGTTCCTGTTGGTGCTCGTTACTGTGCTCGTGATCATGGCCATGATGATGTTCATGGTGGCCCTTATGATCTTGTTCATGGCAATGCTCGTGCTCGTGCTCATGGTCATGCTTGTGGCCATGGTGCTGGTGTTCGTGATCATGCTGGTGTTCATGATCGTGGTCGGGCGTGGACTCCCCTGCCTCTCGGGCTACCAGGTCCATGCCGCATTTGGGGCAGCTACCCGGCTCATCCTCGACAATTTCTGGATGCATGGGGCAGACATACTCAATCTTGGCGTGCAGGACATCGGCGTCGAACGCCTCCGGCGAGGCTACAAAGGCACCGTCAGCGAATGCACGTTGTAGTCGAACTACGGCTTCGGTCAGTCCCTTTTGCGAGAGACCTGCAGAAATATCGGCACCAGGTAAAGTTGACGGTGTCTGCCCGCCTACGATGAGAATGGCACGCGGCCGGGGCATCTGCGCGTAGAGCACGGCCACGGCGTCGCCCATTTTCTCCGACAGCTCTCCAACAATCATGAGCACGCTTGCATCGCGAGGCGTAGTACTGGTTCGCATGCCTGCCGCGGTCACGTCCAGACCATGCGCCAGGGCAATCTCAGGCCCGGGAACGATCAGACAGCCCAGATTACGCGCCAGGGCCCGAGAAACCAGCTTCTGCAGCACTGAGGGCCGTTTCTGTCGTGCGCCCGTTATGTTTATTGCTGAATCAAAACTCATTGCCGCCTGAAAGCCCCCTGGCTCCATCCGTAAAGCAGGCCAAGAAAGAGAATCGCCAGAAACACGCCCATATCAAGCAAGGCAACCAGCCCTACTTCCTTGTAAACCACTGCCCACGGGTACATGAACGCCATCTCCATATCAAAGGCCAGAAACAGCAACCCATATCCGTAGTAGCGGGCGTGATAGCGCCCCCATACCGGATCCCGCGACAGAGCTCCGGAACTCGCCGGCACATCCTTGCCCGGCTCCTGACGTGTCAGGCCTATCGCGCGGGCAAGCGAATACAGACAGAAAACGCTGCCTACGACGCCAATCGCCAGTGCCAGCAGTAATCTGTATTGCTCCAAAAGAGTCATCATCTGACCTCCTGATTAATCAACCAAGCATGTCCCGCACCTAAGTCGATGACCACCGAGAGTCGAAAAATAGTAGAGCACCCGCAAGCTATGCGCCGTGCCTGGGAGAATAGCCCGCCCCCACTGATAGCATTATAGAGGGTTTATGTCCCTGATCCGTAAACGCGAATACCTAGTAAGGCTCGTCTTGCGGCCTCGGTGTACACGGTGTATCAATCGCAATACCGGCTAAACCAGTACCGTCGATATCCGGTTTTTGGTCAAACAGTGCCATCACAGCTTCCATCGGCACATGGCATCACTCCTAATTCACAAAGTGGTACTCACCAAGGCTTATTGCTGGCCATGGTGGCTTGGCATGTTTCCCTTCATCTGTTGTCGCTGCTCGTCGGTCAACAGGTCCTGCATCTGATTATGCATGCTCACTTTATCGGCCATCATGTCGCCATGTAGGTTAGCCATTTGACCGTGCAGCGCTTTTACTTCCTCCGGATCAGGCCGCTCGGCCTGCATGATTATCATCATGTCATCACTCAGTTTCATCATTTCGCCCATCCGCTCCAATTGAGTAGAGCGATGTTCCTGGCGCATCTCGCGCATCGAGCTCATTTGTTCGTCGTCGAGTATGCCGGACATCGGACCCATACCACCCATCATGGGGCAAGGCATCATGCCACCTTGGCCTCCCATCATCATGCCAGGACCCATGCCGCTTTGGCCGCCCATCATTCCGCCCTGACCTTGGGCGCCTTGGTTCATGCCTTGAGCGAAGGTGGCGCTGCTTGTGGCACCAAGGCTTGCAGCCAACGCAATGGCAACGATCTTCTTATACTTAGCCATATCAATTTCCTCTCATCGTGTTGCGGGTCGAGAAGTCGCCTTACTCCAATAAAAATGGAAGAAGACAGAGTTAACTTCCGTTATAAGCCTACAACCTATAGGTAGCCCGCAGGTCAAAGAGAAACCAAACCCGATACCTCAATATTGTCACAAGTCAATTTTTGTCGACCGTTTTGAAATCTGTTTCAGGTTGATATGTTATAAAAAACTAGGCGACTTCAGATAACTACGGCGTGTAATTTCAGTTTAAATTCAGATTAACGGGCTATTTTTGGGGTAACGTGGGCATATAACCATCGACAAACAACCGTTACCTCTTTACCTCCGGAAGTGCTATAGGAGTGCCTATGAGTCAAAAAACTAGCCGTCTGCTGATGATGTGGATACCGCTTGCCGGGTTTGTCATTTTGGTGGGTTACTTGATGGGAACAGATCACCGCTTTCACCTCTTTCAGGCCTTACCTTTACTTTTTTTGGCAGCCTGTCCATTGATGCATTTTTTTATGCATCGACATCACGGTGGGCACGGCGATAAAGCAGATAAGGAGTGAAACACCCTTTAAATCATGCGGGGGATCATTATGAAACCGAAACATCAAGAGCATCGCTTAGGCGTTTCCGAAAACACATTAGTGACTCGGAATTTAAAAATCCAACGCCATGAGCGTGAGCGCATCGACGACGCAATAGCGGATATCGATCAGCTTTACGGGATAGATAAGGTAGTCTACGACGAAAAACACAGGCATATCTGTCTCGCTTACGATGCGCTGCGGCTATGCATTGATGATGTCGAAAAGATCCTTATACGCCATGGGATCGAGGTCAGCGCTGACCGATGGAACCGCTTCAAGGAAGAGTATTACCGCTTCGTCGACCAGAACGTTAAAGACAACGCCAAGAAAGAGCCTTGGAGTTGTCATTAAAACGCAGTCTTTCGTTAATCGGTACTGTAGTAGGGACTAGAAAAAAGGGGCAACGTGGTAACCATCGCCGTCGGTGGTAAGGCTCTGTGTCAGGTGGCCGTGGCTGATACCCTCAAGCAGGAGTTGGTAGCAGCCATTCGCGTCATGCATGACCTCGGGCCTCCACGTCGTGATGATGATCGCCGGCACCAACAAACGCGCCGCCATCAGCCTGTTGCACCCCATAATTGGTGTTATCGACATGACCACCAGCTCGCTGTCGGTGATCAGCAACTCTTTGCTGTTGAAGCGACGCAATGCACGCGAGCAACCCGAACGACCCAGCTACAAACTCAATGTCATATCTCATGACATGATGCTCGTCGCGTGAAAGAGGAATTCGGCCAGAGCAAGCAGCTCAATGGGGCTCGACGCATTCAGGCTACACTGGCGACCGATGGTCACCCATATGATGTCAAAAAGATAGGTGCCATTATGCGGCGCCAGTCGTAGGTGCCAAAGGCTGCCCGCAAGTTCGTCGTCACCACAGACAGCGACCATAGCTTGCCTGTGTCGCCCAACTTATTGGAGCAGAACTTTGTGGCAACCGCCCCGAACCAGAAGTGGGCCGGTGACATCACGTACCTGATGAGCTCTGAAGGTTGGCTGTATCTAGCCGTCATCATTGACCTGTATTCGCGCTCTGTCGTCGGCTGGTCCATGAATACCAAGATGACGGCAGACCTACCTGGTCTGCGATGCGCTGGAAATGGCGCTGTGGCGACGTAATTTCCGCATCGGGGTGATCTGTCACAGTGACCATGGAAGCCAGTACTGTTCACGCGCCTACCTGGATCGGCTGCGAACGCAGCAGTTGCGTCAAAGTATGAGCCTTAAAGGCAACTGCTGGGAAAACGCCTGCGTGGAAAGCTTCATCCATTCAATGAAAGTGGAAACAATCCACTACGAGCCGATAAATTTGCGATGTCTAAAAAGGAGAATCGTTCAAAGGCGTTCACTGTGATTCTGTAGAAGCCAATACGAAAGTGTGGGCCAAGGTGTGGGTCAGCTATAAGCAGGAAACAAAAAAGCCGCTGAAATCAGCGGCTTAATCTATGTTTTTGGCGGAGGAGGAGGGACAATCCGCCATACGGTTTTAACTGACTGATATTCCTATTCATCAGTATCTTACAGACATTTCATGTGGTAAATTTGTGTGGTAAATGCACTGTCAGGATGCCCCACTATGAGCCACCTGGAGAAACGCGCCAACCGTTGGTATGCAGTGCTTACGATTCCCGAGGATGTTCGCCCCAAGTTCGGGGGCAAGATGCGTTTCGTTAAGAGCACCCGCACCACTGATAAACGAGTAGCTCAATCAAGAGCCTATGCTCTGGTGGCTGAATGGAAAGACCAGATAGCCAAGGCACAAGGGAATGATGAACCAGGAGGATCATTTTTTGACGGTGTGCTGGAGTATCGCCAGCAGTTAGAAGAACTACGACGCAGCAACGATCTTCAACACTATGAAGCCTTGGCCGGATCGATAATCAACAAAGCCGAAAAGCTGGACGCTCAAGGCAATCATGAAGACGCTCAACGCCTCGCTAGCGTTGCTCTCGGGCAGCGGACACCTATTACCCCTGAGCTTATAGAATGGCGTAACAACCTTCATTTGAAGCAGAAAACAGCCGAACAGATGGAGAAAGACGCCAAGCGAATGGCAGACTATTTCGAGGTCATTGAAGCTATAAACACAGAGAGCGTCAGGGAGTGGGCCAAGGTTCTCATGGCACCGAAGGAACAAGACGGTCACGGCTATGGCGTATCGTCAGTCAAGCGGTGTTTCTCGGCGGCTCGAAGCGTCTGGCATCACCTTCAAGAAACAGGCAAATCTCCAACTGACCAAGAGCCATTTAAACTACCCTCTTTCGTTCTTCGCCAGGAACGGGCGGACAACGCCAGCAAAGCACGTGAGGGATCAAAAGGACGTGCAGCTTTTGACTCTGCCAGCGTGGTCAGACTCCATCGGGCCGCGGTGGATAAGGGGGATCATTCGCTAGCTGGCCTAATCGTATTAGGGATGTTCACGGGAGCCAGGATAGAAGAGTTGTGTTCACTACGTACGGACGATAGCTCGCTTGATAAATTGATGATAATTGACAGCAAGACTCCCGCAGGGGTTCGTCGTGAAGTTCCTGTCCACAGCCAGATGAAGCCCACTATAAAGCGTCTTTTAGCTGAATCGAAAGACGGCTACCTGCTATCGGGACTGACCTTCAACAAGTATGGCGACAGGTCAAACGCCATTGGTAAGCGCTTTGGCCGTCTCAAGGCCCACCATGGCTTTGGCCCTTCCTACGTATTCCACTCCATCCGTAAGACCGTTGTGACCCTACTTGAAGATGCGGGAGTGTCCGAAAACCTCACGGCGGATATAGTCGGCCATGAGAAGCCACGCATAACGTACGGCCTCTACTCTGGTGGTCACTCGCTGAAGAGCAAGCAGGAAGCTATCGACCTGATCCGCTACCCAGCTAAAGCCTGAACCATCTTCATATGGGCTTTAATGCCAGCGGTTGATAATGCACCGCAAACTATGAAAAATGTTAAGTAAAATAAGAAAGCTCACTTGAATCAGTAGCCAACGCTCAAACAATATCAACTCGAACGTTTTGGAGAAATATGAAACATATTGCACTTGCTGTGGCACTGGTCGCCGTTGTTTCTGAACCGTCGAAGGCTAGCCAACAAGACGAAGAAGTAAGCGTATGTGATGCAAATGGGGTATGGGCGTACATTGCCGCAGAATCAAGAGACATTGGTATTCCCAAACGGCAGATGTATCAAGATGTCAGAGATAAGTTCGGTGGAACAAGTGCTTACGAGCCGATACGCAACATTGTAGAAATAGCATACCAGGAAAACCACTTGTCCCCTACAGAGATGAAGCGCCTGACTATCTCATTCTGTGAAGCGTTAACCTGAAACTGATCACCAAACAGTGGAACGGCAAGACCCTGACCTTCCGCGAAGACGGTTACTTCAACATGACGAAGGCCGCTAAGCAGTTCGGGAAGAAGCTACAGAACTTCATGAATGCGGAAGGCACTGGCGCGTACATCGAAGCGCTCCGTTCTAATTACCCAGATTTGGGTGATAAGGATGTCGTCTTAGTTCAGCGCGGTTCTGGCTTACATCCAAACGTTGGCACCTGGGCGCACCCAAAGCTGGCCGTATTCTTTGCCCGCTGGTTGGACGTTCGGTTCGCTGTGGCTTGTGACGCCAGGCATCAAAGAATACGATTCCTGTAACCCACAAAGAGGAACCACATAATGGACAGCCAGCCCCAGCCCCTACCTCTGAGCGAAAGAATCTACTTGCGGCGCGCCCTGAGCGTTATCCAAGAATTTCGCCAGATTCAGTCTGACATGCCAATCAAAACGGCTTCGCTCTTTACCCACGTCGCAGCGAATCCAGGCATTTCAATGAGCGAACTGCGAAAGCAGACCGATATCACACAGGCCACATTCTCAAGGACGATTGCTGTGCTATCAGAGTGGCAAGAACACGACAAGCCTGGGTTCGGTCTGATCTGGACAGAGGAAGACCCCAAAGAGCGCCGCAAGAAACTCATCCACCTTACCGAGAAAGGTGAGGAACTAGCCGCGACGATTGGGGATATATTGCGCTGAGCCTGTGCCAAGGAAGCAAACAACTTTCTACGCCCTGATTTACCACCCCAGACAGACGTGGCTGTGTTGACGCTCAAGGCGCTTCCTGTTTTCAGCAGGGCATCACTACTGATTTTTCTATCAAAGCGTTCAGGAGGCCGCAAAAGTCCAAATTGATTACCCTGCACCTCAGGAAGAGGACTGCCTCTTCTGGGGGCAATCTAAGAAGGCTCGGCATACTGAGATCAACCTTCGCCCCGTCATAACCGTAGCTTAATCGCTTTCGGGAGAGCCTTAGTAACGGTCCCATTCGCTGGGATGCATGAGAACAGGATCAACCCGACACAGCCCGTTCAAGCTGCCGCTAAGTGTCTCGCTCGGCTTCGCCCGCCGACAGACTCAAGGTGTGCAGCGTTGAGCATCCATATTTGACCTGACATTGGGTCTTGGATGCCCTGAAGAACGGCGGAAGGATTCTCAGGAGGTGGTGGCCCTGAGCGCAATCCGAGCGACCTGACAGTGTTTCTGTTGGGCTGACTACGGGGTGGCGGGGGATCTAGAAGACTGGCACCTGAGATTACTTCTTTCAGGTAAGTCTTACAGGTCATCTTTTAGATCACCACTCACATCATCTATTGGCTTCATCGCCAGCGTGTGTAATCAACCGTGGTGCAACCACGAATCAGGCCCATCGTTACGACCATCTTACGGATAGCGTTACAGGTGCCCGATGAGGTGGCATTTCCACACAGACTATTACGCCAGTCAGCAAAGCCGATAGACCAGCCCCCAGGCTATCCAAACGCTCATCCCTTGAGCGATTCCATTTCATCAATACCAGCACATTCTCGCAGACAGTCGGTCAGGCTGGCGGCTTCGTCCGTCTGTTGGTCCGTCTGCCTGAAGGGAACCGACTGTCTCCGACAATGAGGACGAAAAATCATGGTTGCACCAAACACACTTACTACCGCTGAGACCCCACCAAACACTGTCCGTATCTTCACGGATGGAGCCTGTACCAATAATGGTCAGCAAAACCCCAAAGCAGGTTGGGGAGCCGTTCTCCTGAGCGCCTCAGGACATCGCCTGAAGTTGGCCGATAAACTCCAAGGCGAGCCAGTGACGAACAATCGCGCAGAACTGACCGCTGTCATTGAGGCTTTGTCAGCGCTGAAACAGTCATCGTCTGTCGAGCTTACCACTGACAGTAAATACGTCATGGACGGTGCTACTCAATGGATACACAACTGGAAGCGCAAAGGCTGGAAGACTGCGAGTAAGCAACCCGTCAAGAACGCCGACCTGTGGCAACAGATCGATGAGCTATTAGCGGTTCACTCTGTCGAGTTCCATTGGGTACGTGGTCACGATGGACATCCAGAGAACGAACTGGCCGATCAGTTAGCAGTAGCAGGAGCGGAAGGACAGACAGTGAAGGAGTACGACAATGTGTGATCCATACATGATAGCAGCTACCACAATGACGGCCATCAGCACTGGCGCACAGGTTTACGGCCAACAGCAACAGTATGAAGCGGCTGTCGATCAGGCTGAAGCACAGCGGAACATGTACAAGCGGAACCGCCAGAACACCTATAAGGCGCTCGGTCGGGAGTATGGCGACATCAACACTCGCCAGATTCAGGAGCAGCAGAAAGCTACCGAAGAGAAAGAGGAACGGACTAGGGAAGCTCGCTCTCAGATGGCGCGGGCGCGTGTTTCGGCTGGTGAAGCTGGTATCACAGGTAATTCGGTGAGTGCTGGCTTAAGGGATATTTCTGGTGCCGCTGCCCGAGACCGCTCAACCATCGACCGAAACCTGAATTGGACACTTGGACAGCTTCAACGTCAGAAACAGTCCAGGCAGACCCAGGCGGTCAACCGCATCAACTCAGTACCGAAAGGACAAGCTCCTTCCAAGGGGGCAGCTTATGCAGGTATGGCGTCTACCGCTGCGAGCGGTGCGACCCAAGTAGCTGGTATGCAGCCGCAGAACAATTCATACGGTAGCAACAGCGGTAGATCGTATGGCGGTTCTGGATGGGCCAATCAGACGTATACACGTTAGGTAGCGGGAGTAGTTCATCCCCAGCCATTCGATAGCAGAAAAGAATAAAAGAGCTGATGGTTATAACTATTCAATTTACCTGCACCTTAGGAAGAACCAGCCCGCTCGAAGAGGTAAACGCCTACAACCATAAACCCAGGAAGCATCCAGGTTACCTTCCTCCAGTGGGCAACCCCGCCAGCATCACTACTGGCTAACTAATCGTTAAACCTTATACCTCTGTCGTGACTCCAGTCCCTTACCTCTTCGGCTACCCATCGCTGGGCTTGCCTATGGGTTGGGATTGGAGGAATCGCTGAGGTGAACCATCAAATTGGAGCAATCAATGAACATTCTATCTAACGATGCCCCTATGAACCTCCTTCCAGTCAAGTGCATCATCTCGGAAGAAACTTCCATATCCGACCTTAAAGTCTTTAATGAGGGTTTCCGCAGAATACAAAAAGTGAAAGCTGAGCTTTCTCACCACGAAATTCCGGCAGGTAATCTACATGCTGTTGTACTCACAGCAGTGCATGGGCTTTCACCTCTAGCGGTAAACTTTGAGACGTTCCTTAAAGGCAACTTCTCGCTGACTACAAGCCACGCTGGTGACTACATACGGTACGTCCAAGCTCTGGAGACGGCAGTAGAGACAGTCGTGGATGATATTAACGATCCTACAGTGACAGAGATAATTTCAGCCCAGGAAATCTTTGAGGGTACTGTCGTTGACTTCTCCCCGTGTGATGAATACGAGCTTGAGGAGCTGGGCATCACTCCTGTCATGTTCCTGCCGGAGGGGCCGCAGGAGAAAGTCTAGCCTCTCTTTTTGAAAGGGTTAAACATAACCAACAGTAGTCCACACAACTGCTGCTTCTAAATATACGAACCCGCATCTGTGAGCGCATCACTCTGGCTTGCCCTGCTGGCTTCCCTTGGCGTTGGGGAGTTCGTGGGCCAGACAGGGGGTGTGCTCGCTGGAGCGGTGCGTTCACAAATGAGGAATCAATGCCATGACTTCTAGTAATGCAAAACGAAGTGACCGTTCCATCGTTAACGACATCAACCATGCACTAAAAGATCCTGACGTCAGCGCTTGGGTTCACCGAGCAACTGGCGGTCACGTTCAAACAGAATGAGCGGTCATGATATGGCGGAATATGCAGTGATGAGCGAAATTTGCTATGACACTTGAGGTCCGATCCGCGGACAAGCTGAAGGGGCAAGCGCCACAGACTAAGCTTTGGCATCTCTACAAGACCGTCAGCAGGAGAAACCTTCCGATTCACCTTGTCGAGCCTGACCTGCTGATAACACCGGCAGTCATCGATGAGTTAATGCGGTTCGATGCCAAGGCGTTTGGTGAGCGGAAAGATTGCCCAGGTAAAAGGGCCATGCTCCAGCTTAGAAAATCACGCGAAAGCGGGCCGTGTAGAAGCTCCGTGACAGGTTCCTTCAAGGAGGAAACCCTGGCTCTCGAAACCGCCTTGTCTTTGTTCTTCTTGCTGGTTCGTGGGGAGTCAGTAGATACCAACGATCCGGCTTTTCTTGAGGTATAGAGGCCAACGGTAATCGGTAAGTCTATAGCTTCGCTTGTGATTAACTGACGGAGAGGAACGGGACTCCAAAGGGGGTGGCCTTGCGGTTATTTTACGGCAAATATCTGAGCAGGTATTGATAGGTATATAGCGACGAGACTTCCCCATAACCCCGCAGAACTAGCACCTACGGCCTATCAGCAAGTCGCTTTTTTGATACCCAGGGGGATGGTTAGCGGTTGCCTTCACCGTCCATCCCCACCGATCAACGTTAGGGCATTTGTAGCTTGTGTGCCCTGTCATGCTTGGCATCTTTCCACCGATCAAAGCACAAGGCGTGGGGATTCCATGCCACCACACCGACCAGCGGTATACGGATAAAGACATCATTTACAACGAGCCTGACGATAAGGCCGCTGATACCTACCTCGATGCCCCAGCGTTCTAGCTTGATCCACATTGGTTCGACTCCTTATAGCTATCTGATAGTGTTACTTCAGCGCCCTCACTGAGCGCCAGCATCAAAGACGCTACAAGGCATAGTCATGCATGTAAACCCTTTATAATCAATGCTTTATACCCTATCTCGATATGTTTTGCTAGCGGATAGATACTGTTTGGCATAACCGCCCTACTTCTGACGATAACCCAGCCAATAGCGGATACATCAAAAAGAAAAATGACAGAGCCATGGTAAGCCCTGTCCTTCGTATGTGCTGGCGTATCATGCCTTTCTATGGCCTAGTCAGCGGATGCTCTCTTTTCGGCACGTTGAACAGTGCTGATACCACAACCGATGATGTCCGCTGTTTTCCGAACGCTGAAGCCCTGGCCTCTGAGTTCGATGATTCGCCTATGCTTATCGCTGTCTACCGGACGACCCTTATAGCGTCCGTGTTCCTTCGCCTTGATGATGCCTTCAGCTTGCCGCCTTCTCCTGTCCTCATAGTCTTTCCGAGCGACAGCCGCGAGCATATCTAGCAGCATGGCGTTTACAGCATCAATCATCCGTCCAGTGAAGTCGTCGTTGGCATCGACGGTCAGCGCTGTGTGGCTGGTAGGAAGGTCCAGAGAGACGACGCGAAGACCGGCGCTCTGTATGGCTCCCTTGAGTCTGTCCCAATCGCCTTTGGTCAGTCGTGTGAGTCGGTCAACTTGTTCAACAAGCAGGATGTCTCCAGGCTGTGAGTCGTCGATAAGTCGTGCGAGTTCTGTCCGATCCGCTTTGGTCCCGCTGGCGTTCTCAACATACCAAGATGCAACCGTAGCGCCTTTATCGTTAACGAAATCATTAAGCGCCTGACGTGCGCGGCTGGCATTCTGATCGTCTGTTGATGCCCGAAGGTAAGCACGAATGAAAGCCATTGCTGTCGCTCCCTATTTAGCCCTTGTGTTCATTTGAGTGCATTCACAATAGGCGTACTCGTTAGGGTTGTCAAACAGAACATATGAACACGAACACATAGGCGCTCATACTGTACTCGCTGAGGTGTACCCAAATGAAACCAATCCAGACTTGTAGTTCTGGACCGTGCAAGAGCGAAGACACAATCGTGGTTAAGGCCTTAATTTCTATCAGCGTACGTTTGGCATGGTATGATTTTTTTTCGTACAGATTGAATGCCATGGTGAAATTAAAAATAGGGGCACTCCGATGTGGGACCACATAACACAGGTTGAGCACAATACGGCATCAGAACTTCTGCAATATTTTATTGTTCACCAAAGTACCAACCTTATATACAGGGGGTTGGGGCATCAGATGTGGACTCTTAGCCCATCAATTTCTAGAGCCAAAGGTTCTCGAAAACTGGACGCCGTATTCACGGACGACTCAAGAGCCTTCAAAGAAATTGCTTACTTAGCAAGGTTTGTAAACGCTTGTGATGATGCCGGGATAAGAGTCGCTGGAGATAGCGATCTGCTTAGAGAGTTCCTCTTGGAACCACGAGGCCCGAATAGTAATGGGCGTGATGTGGATTTGTTCAAGTATCCAAGCCTATGGCCTTCAGATAATAACGCTGTGTTTCACTTTCTGGCGCAAGCCCAGCATCACGGAGTTCCCACCCGACTTCTAGATTGGACAACTTCACCTTTGGTTGCTTGTTACTTCACCGTCTCACAGGCTCTATATGAACGAAGGAGGCTTCTGTTAGAAGGTAAATATGTAAACCTAGCAGAGTGGAGATTGGCCATTGTTGAGCTTGATACGATGGAAGCAGCGCCCTTCAAGGAAGATTTTAGGATCAGATTTGCTCCTGGCTCCACCAGCCAGAACTTGGCCGCCCAGAAAGGTCGCTTTACTTTTATAAAAGGCTTTCAGCTTAATGACCTTGACCTGTTAAATCATAACGCCTCGTGCAATTTCCTGAGAAGACACCTTCTTCCGCTTGCAGAGGCTTACCACCTAATGCGGCAAATTGAAATGTTAGGGGTAACAACTGCAACGCTCTTTCCTGGTCACGACGGTGCTGCGAAACACTCGATTGAATCTATGCTGCTGGAGGACTTAGACCAAGAAATCAGGGATGAGTCCGTGCTTCAAGGGTAGCTATTAGGAAAGCTGCCATAGTCCCAGCAAGATTAACGGCTAACTCAGCATGTCGAGGCTTAGGTTTGGCTGGACGCGGGACTTTGCCGTGGGCATTTAAATTAATACTTAAAGGACGAACGGTTAGCTTTCCATTCAGGATGGCATATCCAGAATCCTCCACCTTGTTTAGGACCATAGAGATGATAATGGATTTCCCTGGGCAATAAACGTCCTGTTGTAACATACCTCTGCTTTAAGTATTGCAATGAGAGACCAATAGAATATCCTTGTCTCCTCTGTATTTTTCGATATCGAAATTTGTGAATTTCATTGCCAAAGAAAAACGCTAAGTATATCTCCACACCTGATAACCGCAAGTAGACACCATACTCTCCAGGCTCCGAATTCCCATAAACTTCTTCTACCGGGCAGTCTCGATCCGCCACCGCTATCTCTTCACCCTCTTTCTTTAACGCTGGAATAATAATCCTTCCACTCTCTTGCATACACTCTATAACCTGATATGTTACAGACGCTTCTATATCACGCTGATATTTCGCGTAGTCTTTCTTCCTTTTATGTTTTTCTGCTTGATCCTGACGATGTTGCTTCAGTCGTTCCTTTTCTTTCCTATGCTCTTCTAAAAGCTCTGATTCCTTCTCTATTAGTTTTTGCCTGAGCCGCCACCGAACATCCAACTCTTTAGCATGGTGCACCCAATGAAGGTTTAACAGCTTATCAATAGCTGACTCTATATCATCAGGTGATGCCATCCTATCGATTGCTGATAAATCCACTTCAATACAAGAAATGTTCTGGTCAGCGATTTTCTTTCTTTTATCTTCATCAACTTCGTGAGTCACACGAATTTCGATAAATATTTCTCGGTCACTTTTTCTCGCAACTATGTCAGGTCGAAAGCCGCCCCGCCATTCTTCTGGTGAAGCCTCATCGAACAGAAACCCTCGCACACCCTTAGCAACGTATCCATTAACAGAATAATACTTTTCGCCGACCATTATCTGCTCTTTAACTTTGAATTCAGGTATATTCAAGGAAAGCCTCTGGCAGATAATCTCCTTAGCCTTCAAATGAATGCCAGTCTCGGCGGCATTTATACATTCAGAGCTGTTCTTTTCATGGGCAAAATGCGCAGTATATTTGCCGCCAATACTCTTGGCCAGAAGGCGTATACCACAAACAGGGCAATGACATTTGCAAGCAAGCCCTTTGTCCGCCTTGGTTAGCTCGGAGATGTGAACTATACGACTTCCAAGTAAACCATAAGGGATGTGAGAAACAGGCAAAGAATCATCTGGCATTACGCCCCCTATTTTGAATGTAAGAACCAATAGATGAGCACTCTCAAGCAACAGCCCTTATTTTTGGTTGAATCTATTTTGCACAGAGTAACCTTAAGTGAACAGTGGTTGCCTTTTTACGTTTTGTATAGCTTCCTGAGGTGTTGAATGGGACAGGGCAAGCGGATAGACCGTTACATAGATGCTCATATGAATCTCTCCCTATCGCCAAGGATGTGGTGAATGAGAGGAAAGTCTTGCTCAGGAGAAACTACTGATGTGGTAAGCACATGTGGTAAATAAGCAAAAAGGCATGTCTTCTAAGCCATTGATAAGCCTCGAAAACATGCCCTTTCAGATGTTTTGGCGGAGGAGGAGGGATTCGAAACCACACTCTCCAGCCTTCTTCAAAGTAAACCATTGATTCCTATGTTCTACAAGCTGCATTTCTCAGGGATTCCATTCCCATAATATTCCCGTCTCTTTTGTAGAAACACTGGCTTCACGTGCGTGCACGCATCATGCGCGGAGATTACGTCAGAATGTTTGGGGGGCTCGGAAAAAGGTAACAAAGGTAACGAAACTCAAATATCCGCCCTAAGCTTCTGAAATTAATAATATTAAAACATCTGTTCAAAAGGTAATTGAAAGGTGATCAATAGGTAACCACATTACCTTTTAAATAGGTGAATTCATGTTTACTAAAAATTAAATACTTTCAGCCACTTACTACATGATTACCTTTTAGGTCACCTTTTATCACCTTTCTGAAGTAACCAATAAAACTAATAAAAACAAATAGTTAATATCGGTAAACGACTCAATCACCCAGATCACCTTTTTCCGACGTCACAAGGCTTTTTCGTGTGGCACAGCTTTATCATGCGGCGACCTGCAGCCGTCGTGAGAATTTCGCATGATTTCGCATGAGTATGAGAGCAGCCAGTACGCTTGAAAGCCCCTGCAATGGCGGGGCTTTGTGGCATGTGCATGGGTGCATAAAAACACACAGGTTTAGCGCGCAGGCGGGGCGGGGAGTCGACGGCGCGCCGTGGGTGGGCAAGGCTGTTTTTTATGGTCTAGTGTTACTGAGTGTAAGACTGTAAAAATCAGGAGGCGGTGTGGATAAATACGATATCTCCAAAGACGACAAAGGCTGGAAATTTGGTAAGGAAGGTAGTGATCGTGCCATAAGACGTGCGGACACCAAATCGGGTGCCACGGATAAAATGCGTGATTACATGAAAGACAAGGAAGGTTCGGTCAAAATCAGAAAACAGGACGGAACCTACCAAGAAGAACGTACCTACCCTCGAAGCTCAGATCCACGGCGTACCAAAGGTTAATACAAAGGCCGCCCTTATTTGGGCGGCCTTGCTTTGGAGTCTTGCTGGACTAGCGGTTACTGATGATCAACTCGCCACGTGGCTCGGTTGCCTGCTGTCCTACAGTGTACCGAATTTCAGTGGTTTGAATGGTTAGGCCCTGGAACGCGTCACGCATTTCGGGTGTGTCGTTGACGCTGATCACGAACTGCCCCTGACCTATTCGGGCTAACTCGCCCATGCGGTAGTACTCCTCGAGCGGGAATTCATCGCCATAGCCAGCAGTACCCCAGTATGGTGGATCAAGGTAGAACAGCGTGCCTTCCCGATCGTAGCGTTTGATGCACTCCGCCCAGTCCAGGTGCTCAACCACGGTACGCGCTAGGCGAAGGTGCGCGGCGCTGAGATCTTCCTCAATGCGCAGTAGGTTCATGCGTGGTGGAGAAACCGCTGAAGTGCCAAACGACTGGCCGCTGACCTTGGCACCAAACGCCAGCTTCTGCAGGTAGAAGAAACGCGCCGCGCGCTGTATGTCAGTAAGGTGGCGGGGGTTGATCTCTTTTTGGGTGAGGTACTCTTCCCGGCTGATCAGCCCCCAGCGGAACTGTTTCACCAGCTCATCAGGGTGGTGCTTCACGATGCGGTAGAGGTTCACCAGCTCCCCATGCGCATCGTTAATCACCTCCACCTTGCTGGGCGCTTTCATGAAGAAGAGCGCAGCACCGCCACAGAAGGGCTCCACGTAGGCGGTGTGCGGTTTGAAGAGCGGTAGGATCTGTTTGGCCAAGCGGCGCTTGCCGCCCATCCAGGGCAAAATTGGTCGATTCATCATCCATGATACCTGTTTATATATACAGCATTGATGTACAGTAGTCGGTATCGCTTGCGGGGCCGGGACGCTCCCACTGTTTTCAGGGATGAAACGAGCGATAAGCGCCTGGCCATGCCAGGCGCTTTCTTGTTTATGCCTCTAAGCTGTAATCCTTAAATCGAATCACCTCCTCCCCCAGCACGTCGTTGATCTCGCTGAACACCGCCTGCACCGGCTCGAGCTCGTTAGTAACGAACACCTTGGCGGCTTTTTCCACGTCGCCAAATCCCCCGGTGTTGTTGGGGATAATGCCCATCAGCTGCGGGGGGATGCGATGGCCGGCGAGCTGGTCGTCGCGGGTGATGTTCTTGATCGCGGCGAAGTCGTCCTTGGCGGCCACCTCGCTGATCGGGATGATCTGAATGCCGTCTTTCTTGCCGTTGGGGCTGTAGAGGAACAGGTTGCGGAAGTTGCCCACGCCCTTCGATTCCTTAAGCGCGGCGCGCATGGCATCGATGTCTTCCTGGTTTTGGGCCGTGTCAGACACGTACATCACAAAGCCAGCGTGGGAGCCATTGAGGTAATACTTGCGCCGGAACAGCGTGGCGTTTTCGTTGAGGTAGATCGACTGCAACGCACCCAGGTAATCCGGCACGCCGTACACCTCCTGGTTAATGTCCGGTTCCAACAGGTGGATGATGCTGCCCTCGTCGAACTCGCTACGCTCCGACCAGTTGGGTACCCAGAAGTAGCGGTTGAGATCCGCCCCGCGGCGCACGTACTTCGCCCGCGCAGGTTTCAAGGCCAGCAGCCTGTTCAACCGGCCGTAGATCTTCTCCAGGTAGCAGTTGCCGAACACCAGGTAATCAGTGGCCAGCGCGCTAAACGCCTGGCGGCTTAGCAGCGGGTGAGGAATGAACGAGCGCACCAGGATGTTGCGTTTCACCTGGATGGCCGAGCCATGGTGCGCCGTGGCGCGGTAGGTTTGAGACAGCGCCGGGAAGTCCACCGGCGGCTCGTACCACTCATTGCCCAGCATCCAGCAGCCTGTGTAGAAAAAGTCGTAGCCATCGATCACCGGCGTCGGCTCGCCGAAGCTGAACGCCTCCGCCTTGGCGGGTGTAGGCGTCTCGCTCACTTCGTTCACATCATAGGCGGGCACGCGCACCCGAGGCTTTTCCGCCAGCGAATCGCTCATCCAAACATCTCCATCAGGGAACGGCCCGTGCCCTGATCGACCGGGCCATCAAGGGGTTCATTGTGTAAGGCGTGCATGGTCGCCCACGCCAGGTCAGCGTGGCCGGTCTGGTTATTGCGCCCGGCGGTGTAAGTCATCTGACGTCCGGAGGCGGTCAGCTCGCGGCGGATCGCCATGAACGACTGGGCGAGATCCACCCATCCCGCATCGAATTCCAAGCGGCCTTTGTTGATGATCTGCTGCGCCTGCATGACAAGGCGCGACTTCATTTCCGGCGTGTAGCGGTAACGGGTCACGGTGGGGAAGAACTTCGCCACCAATTGGGCCACGGCTTCGCCCAGGCCCGAGGTATCGATACCGATAAAGGTCACGTTATAGTGGCGGATCACGCTGCGGATGAATTCCGCCTGGGCCTCATAGTCGCGGCCTTTGATGCGGTGGCGTTCAAGAATGCGGTGCTTGCTGTCCATCGACTTGGGCGGCGCCACGACCACCAAGCCAGCCCCATCGCCGTCTTCACCATCACCCGCCGGGTCATAACCCACCCAGACCGGGTGCTCGCCATACGGCCGCGGCGCGAAGGGCTTCAAATCCCGCCAGGCATCCCAGCTATCCACCATGCAGCGCTGCATCATGGCGAGCGGGAAGGCGCTTTGCGTATCGTCCACAAACTCGCACATCAGCAGGTTCGCAAACTCATCGTCGCTGTACTCGAGGCGCAGCTGATCGATATCGAACAGGTCACAGCCCCCGGCGATGGCGTCCTCAATGGTGACGATCTGCCGCCACTGGCCATCCGGCCCCCGCGCCCCGTTCTTCAAGGCCGCGTGGCTGACATCGATCTTCACCCGGTCGGCTTTCTTCTGGCGTTTGTTGAACCGGTCACCGGTCCAGAACGGGTACGCCTCATGGGCCACAGAGGATGGCGTACTGAAGTAGGTCTGTTTCCACTTCTTGTGCATCGCCATACCCGACGTCACCTTACGGAACGTCTCGAAGCCATGAATCCAGAAGTATTCGTCCAGATAGGTATCGCCGTGGTAGCCCTGCGCCGTTTTGGCGTTGGTGCCCAAAAAGTGCAGCTCGGCGCCATTGGCGAGAATGATCGGGTCGCCCTTGAGCTCAACGCCGGTGACTTCCTTCACGAACTGCACGATGTAGTGCCGGAAGATATGCGCCTGCGCCTTGCTCGCGCTCATGAAGATTTTGTTCTTGCCGGTCTCCAGCGCATCGGCGATCGCTTCACGGGCGAAGTACCAGGTCGCGCCGATCTGCCGCGACTTGAGCAAGTTACGGATGCGCTCATGCTGCCCTGCCCGGTACCAGCCGCGCTGGTAATCGAACAGCGAGGCCTCGAACGCCTCGACAATCTGAATCACCCCTTCATCGCCCACATCGTTGCGGGCGGGCTTCTTCTTCGGCGCTTCGTTACGGCGCTCGATGTTGGGGTTCAGATCGGCTTCCTTGCCGCTGCCCTGGTACTTGTGCACCCGGGCGAGCCGCTCGATCTGGCGGCCCAGCAGGTCGATCTCCTTGAAGTCCTTGCCTTCCTTTTGATCCTTCCAGATCAGCTGCACCAGGCGCGCTTCCAGCGCCCCTTCCACCCGCTGGGTCGGCGTGGCGTCGTCCCAGGCATCGCGCTTTTTCCACGAATCCACAGTGGCCCGGGGCAGCTCCAGAAAATCAGCAATACGCGCAATCCGCCACCCCATCCAATAGAGATGGCGGGCAGATAAGCGGTAGTGATCGTCGTCGATGTTGGCTTGAGGCGTCATGCCGCCAGCGTACCCGCGCAGGCGAGGCGACGATTGCCCCGCTCGGTGTAAGTAGCGCTACTCACACCCGTAACGTGTTGAGCGCAAAGGCATGTGCGCGGAACCTGACGGCAACCAAAACGCCCCTAGACTCTTTTTCAGACACCGAGGCCCGCCCATGCCCTGGCATCGCATTGCAACCGAAGGCGCCACGACCGATGGCCGCAACATCAGCGCCGAATGGCTCACCCAAATGGCCGCCAACTTCGATCCCGCCAAGTACGGCTGCCGGATCAACATGGAGCACATGAAAGGCATCCTGCCGGACGGCCCCTTCAAAGCCTATGGCGATGTCACCGCGCTCAAGGCGGAAGAAGGCGACGACGGCAAGCTTGGCCTGTTCGCCGAGATCGACCCCACCGACGATCTCAAGGCCATGGTCGAGAAGCGCCAGAAAATCTATACCTCCATGGAAGTCGACCTCGACTTTGCCGGTTCTGGCGAACCCTACCTAGTGGGCCTGGCGGTCACCGACTCGCCCGCCTCGCTGGGCACCTCGATGCTCAAGTTCAGCGCGCAGGAAGGCAAAAACTCCCCGCTGGCCGCACGTAAGCAACGCCCGGATAACGTCTTTTCCGAAGCGGTAGAAGTCGACCTCACCTTCAGCGAAGAACAGCAAGAGCAAGGCCCAACGCTGGCCGAGCGCGTCAAGGCGCTGTTCAAAAAGCAGGATGCCAAAACCGCCGCCGGGTTTGCTGCCTTCCGGGCCGAGCTGGAAGACACCCTGGGCCTGTTCGTGGAAAAACATCAGGCCCTGAGCGAAGCGCTCGAAAAGCGCCCCACCCAGGCCGCTTTCAACGAGCTCAAAAGCGCCCACGACACGCTGAAGCAAGAGTTCGACGCGCTTTACACCCAGCTCGACAACACCCCAACCCGCTCGCCGCGCACGCCCGCTACCGGCAACGACGGCACCATCGAAACCGACTGCTAAGAGACGCCCACGCCCATGCGCAACGATACCCGCAAGCACTTCAACAACTTCGCCAGCCAGGTGGCGAAGCTCAACGGCGTCCCGGACGCCACCCAGAAATTCGCCGTCGACCCCACCATTCAGCAGCGGCTGGAAAAGCGCATCCAGGAGTCCAGCGACTTCCTCTCCCGCATCAACATGGTGGGCGTGGATGAGCTGAAAGGCGAAAAGCTCGCCCTGGGCGTCACCGGCCCCATCGCCGCCCGCACCAACGTCAACAACCAGGATCGCAAAACTCGCGATCTCACCACGTTGGACGCTCAAGGCTACGAGTGCCGAATGACCGAATTCGACACCCACCTGAGCTACGCCAAGCTGGACGCCTGGGCCAAGTTCCCCAACTTCCAGGCCATGGTGCGCGATGTGATCGTTCGCCAGCAGGCGCTGGATCGCATGATGATCGGCTTCAACGGCACCTCGGCCGCCAGCCAAACCGATCCAACCGCCAATCCAATGCTTGAAGACGTGAATATTGGCTGGCTTGAGCACTACCGCACCCAGTCCCCGGCGCGAGTGATGCAAGGCGGCAAGACCAACGGCAAAGTGCTGATCGACCCAACGCCCAACGAGAC
The DNA here is from genome assembly GCF_015767635.1 of Halomonas sp. A40-4. Lineage (GTDB taxonomy): Bacteria > Pseudomonadota > Gammaproteobacteria > Pseudomonadales > Halomonadaceae > Vreelandella > Vreelandella janggokensis. The sequence continues at coordinate 2,640,231 of NZ_CP065230.1, forward strand.
CGAACCGGGCATCGTCGGCGACTACGCCACCCTGGATGCCCTGGTCTACGACGTGGTGAACAGCATGATTGCCCCATGGTTCCGCCGTTTACCGGGGCTGGTGGTGATTCTCGGCCGCAATCTCATGTCGGATAAATACTTCCCGCTGTTGAACCAGTTGCCGCCTTCCGAGCAACTTGCCGCCGACCTGGTGATCAGCCAGAAGCGCATCGGCGGGCTGCAAGGCATGGACTTGCCCTTCTTCCCCGACAACGCGCTGATGGTCACCACCCTCGATAACCTCTCGATCTACTGGCAGAACGGCGCCCGCCGCCGCTATGTCACCGAGAACCCCAAGCGCAACCGCGTCGAAAACTACGAGTCCTCGAACGACGACTACGTGGTGGAAGACTTCGGCGCGGGCTGCATGGTCGAGAACATCGAACTGTCTGAAAAAGCCCTTAACGGCTAAGGGAGAAACGATGACCAGCCCAGCCCGCCGCCACTTTGAACGCGTCAGCGCCGCCCAGGCGGCCGCTGATGCGGGTGACCAACCCATGCAGGGCGATGCCTACGAGCTCATGCAGGCCGCCCTGTTTGAAGACTACCGCCGCCTTAAATCCACCCAGTCGATGGAGCGCAAGGCCGAGATCAAACGCGAGATCCTGCCCAAGTACGCCGAGTATGTCACCGGTGTGCTGGAAGCGGGCAAAGGCGCCCAGGACGACGTGCTGATGCGCGTCATGCTCTGGCGTATTGACGCCGGCGACCTTGCCGGGGCCATTGCGATCGCCCACTACGCGATTTCCCACGGCCTCACCCCGCCGGATCAGTTCGAGCGTGGTACCGCCGCCATCATCGCTGAGGAAGTCGCCGACCAGGCCCTCAAACAGTTGGACGACGAAGACGCCAATACGGTCGCCCTCCTCGAGCACCTGGTCAGCGTCGAAGCACTCACCCGCGAGGCGGACATGCACGACCAGATCCGCGCCAAGCTCCACAAGGCCCTGGGTTACGCCCAACGCACCAATGGCCAGCTGGAAAACGCCCAGGCCACGCTCGAGCGCGCCTTAACCCTCAACGAGCGCATTGGCGTGAAGAAAGACCTCGAACGCCTGGAACGGGAACTGAAACAGAACGCTGCCGCGCAGCCCAAGGGCTAGCGGCCAACCGAGTCGACCGCCGACGTCAGGGGGCGCGACGTAAGAGCCAAGCGTTTTAACGCGGCCGCTCGAACGCCGCCCACCCCCTTTTATTGAAAGAGGGAACCCGATGAGCAGCTTTATCTCGGCAGGCACCACCCGCGACACCGCTGAAAGCACCATCGAGAACAACGGCTTCTGGCCGGACATCCAGCCCGGCGACTTCCGCGAACGCCACCGGCTGGATAGCACCATCACCAGCGCCCGCATCGAAGGCGCGCTGCTGGCCGCCATGGCTACGGTGAACCGCATGCTGCGCCACTGGCAGGCGGAAAAGGTCGACGCGGGCTACGCCACGGTAGACGACATCCCGGTGCCCGTTTGGCAGGCCCCCGGCGTTTTTCTCGGCCTGTATCTCCGCGCCGTGTTCTCCACCGCCCACGCCAGCCTGATAGAGCGCTACGCCGACTATGACGCCACCAACAGCGCCCGTGAGCGCGGTGAACAGCTCGCCGACCCCGCCGATAGCTACCGGCGCGATGCCGCCTGGGCGATCAGCGAGATCGAAGGCCGCCCGCACAGCACGGTCGAGCTGATATGAAAACGCTTCACGCCCGGCAAAACGAAACCCTGGACGCCCTCTGCTACCGCGCCGTGGGCTTTACCCAAGGCATTACCGAACAGGTGCTGGCCGCCAATCCCGGCCTTGCCGACCTCGGCCCCGCCTTGCCCCAGGGCACACCGGTCAAGCTGCCCAACGCCACCGCCCCGCCAAGTCGCCAAACCGTGCGGCTGTGGGACTAATACATTGCTGCGCCCGCTGACGCGCACCCCATCATCTGCTTGAGGCCCGCATGAGCCAGCCCTTTGAAATCACCACCGAAAGTGCCAAGGCCGCGCCGCCCGCCGTGGTCTCGATGATGCACGTTGGCGGCATGACCCCGGCCGACTGGGTCACGGTGCTCACGCTGCTGTACCTCGCCCTGCAAATCGGCCTGCTGGTACCGCGCTACATCACCCGCCTGCGTGAATACTGGGAGAACCGCCGTGGGTCTTAAAACACGTATCGGCGTCAGCCTCGCCGCCGGCGCCGTCAGTATCGCCACCGCCGTGGTGTCGTTTTACGAGGGCTACGAGCCCACCGCCTATCAGGACCCGGTGGGTATTCCGACCATCTGCTATGGCCACACCGCCACCGCCCGCATGGGGCAGACCCTCAGCCAAAAGCAATGCACCGAGCTGCTGAAGGCGGATCTCGGCCACGCCTTTGACGCCGTGGATCGCCACGCCCAGATCAAACTGCCAGCCCCCACCCGCGCCGCGCTCGCCTCGTTCGTTTACAACGTCGGCGAAGGCGCGTTTGCCCGCTCCACCCTGCTGCGCAAACTCAACCAGGGCGACCTGCGCGGCGCCTGCCATGAGCTCCCCCGCTGGGTCTACGCCCAGGGCCGCAAGCTAAAAGGGCTAGTGAACCGCCGCGCCACGGAGCGCGAGTTGTGTCTGGCAGGCGTGAAAGCCGCCAAGCAAACAGAGGAGCCAATGCCATGACCCGCCTGACCGCCGCGCTTGTCATCCTCGGCCTGGTCATCCTGGTGACCTGGGCGCTTTGGCAGCGTAGCACCGCCGCCGAGGCCCGGGCCGATCTCGCCGAGCAACGCCTGGCCGAATCCCAGCAGCGCGAAGCCCAACACCAGGTGATCATTGACTCGCTATGGGATAACGCCCGCCGGCAGGCCAACCAGCGCCGCGCGCTCGCCAAACAGCAGGCAGCGCTCACCCGCACTGCCTCCAACCGCCTTGCCACCATCGAGGAGCTGCAACGTGAAAACCAAGCCCTGCGCGCCTGGGCTGGCACTCGCCTGCCTGATGCTGTTATCCGCCTGCGCAAGCGCCCCGCCGTCACCGGCGCCGGTGCTTACCATCAATCAGTGCGCGACTCCCAGCCCCTGCAGCCTGCCCGCGAGTAACCCACAAACCAACGGCGAGCTGCATCTGCAGCTGGAACGCACCGAGTCCGCCTGGGCCCAGTGCGCCGCCGAGGTCGACGCCATCATTGCCTGTCATGAGGATGCCGATGAAAAAGCTGCACCGGCTACGCGCCCACCTGATTAACGCGGTGCCAGCACTCGCCAACGATCCCGAACGGCTGCTCACCTTTGTGGAAGAAGGCAGTATCGAGTTTCACCGTGGCCCCAACCTCACCCACGAATATCAGTTCACCGCCCAGTTGGTGCTCACCGACTTCAGCGCGGATCTCGACACCCTCATTGTGCCGCTGCTCCACTGGCTGGCCGAGTACCAGCCGGATGCCGACCCCAATGAGGCGCTAAGCTTTGAAGCCGAGATCCTCAGCCATCAATCGGTGGACGTCGCCCTGCGCGTCAAACTCACCGAACGGGTGCTCGCCAAGATGGATTGCGACACCGGCCAGATCAAGGTCGACCACGCCCTGCCACGCTTCGAGGCCACCGGCTGCCCAAGCCCCCGCTGGCAACTGCTGATGCGCGATAGCGAGACAGAGCCGGACTACACCCTGGCTGCCGAATGGGAAGGTCCGCATGGCGGATAACCTGGACGCCCTGGAAGACTGGGTCGGCCCGCTGCTGGCCCAGTTGGATGTCAAACAGCGCCGGGTACTCGCCCAACGCGTAGCGCGGGATCTTCGCCGAAGCCAGCGCGAACGCATCCGCGCCCAAACCAACCCGGACGGCACGCCCTACGCACCCCGCAAGCCGCAAACGTGGCGGGCCAAACAAGGCCACATCCGCCGTCGCGCCATGTTCAGCAAGCTCTCCACCGCCAAGTGGCTCAAGGCCACGGCCCGCAACGACACTGCCATGGTCGGCTTTTTCGGCAACATCGCCCGCATTGCGCATACCCACCAATACGGCCTGCGTGATCGCGTCAGCCGCGACGGCCCTCGCGTGGAATACGCCCAGCGCGAGCTGCTGGGTTTTACCCACCAGGATCGCGAGCTGATCATGGACTCGGTGCTTACCCACCTAAGCACTGTGTAATGGCCTCGGTGTAAAACGCCCCACTCACACCCGCCACCGCTTCGCCTTAAAAGCCTGCCGCCGCACGATAGCGGCATGAACATTCCCGAACTTCTCCGCCTGCTCCACAACCTGATCCGCACCGGCACCATCGCCGAGGTGGATCACTCCGCTGCACGTGTGCGTGTAAAAGCCGGCGAGCTGCTCACCGACTGGCTGCCCTGGCTGGAAGCACGCGCCGGGACCACGCGGGACTGGAACCCGCCGACCAAGGGCGAGCAGGTGATTGTGTTCTCCCCCGGCGGCGACCCCGCCGCCGGGGTGGTGCTGGCCGGGCTGTGCTCAAACGCGCATCCGACCCCTTCAAGCAATCCCGACGTGATCGGCCGCTGGCTGCCCGATGGCTCCCGGGTCGAGTACGACCATGCCAAGCACCGACTGTTCATCGACTGCGTGGGGCCCATTGAAGTGAAGGCCACCGGAATCGTCACGGTCGATGCGCCCTTGATCAAACACAACCAGGGCACCGGCGTGGTGACGCAACAGCACATCTGCCATTTCACCGGCAACCCGCATGGCGACGGCTCAAGCACCGTTAAGGCAGGCAAATAATGGCGCTCAGTAAATCCCAGCTCAAAAACCGCATTATCAGCGAAATGCAAGCCCAGGGCGCGACCGCCTCGGGCCAGCACAGCTGGGTCAACCGCATGGCCGAAGCAATCGCCAATGCCGTGGTGGATGAGATTCAGAGCAACGCCGCCGTGCCGGTCACCGGTGGCAGCTCCTCTGGCACGTACAAGGTGCAATAGCATGCCCGGGATGAACGCCACCACCGGCCGTCAGCTAAGTGAGCGCCAACACCTGGTGCAGTCGGTGCAGGATATTCTCACCACTCCGCTAGGCTCGCGGGTCATGCGCCGCAATTACGGCTCGCTACTGCCGGAGCTGATCGACCAGCCGCTCAACGGCCCCACGGTACTGCGTGTTTACTCCGCCACCGTGGTCGCACTGATGACCTGGGAGCCGCGCCTGCGCGTGCAGCACATCACACGCCAGGTCAGCACGACGCGACCAGGCCGGTTAACCCTCAGCATTACCGCCCAGCAGGTGGCCACCGGTGAGACGTTCGACATGGAGGTGCCCATCCAATGAGCACGCCGATCGATCTCTCCCAGCTGCCACCGCCCAACGTGATCGAGCCGCTGGATTTTGAAACCATCCTCGCTGCTCGCAAGGCGCGTCTGATTGCGCTCTACCCCGAAGAAGAGCGCGAAACGATCACCGAGCTGCTCACACTTGAATCCGAGCCGCTGGTCAAGCTCCTGGAAGAAAACGCCTACCGGGAGCTACTGCTTCGCCAGCGCGTCAATGAAGCCGCTCGCGGTGTCATGCTCGCCTACGCAGAGGATGAAGATCTCGATCACCTGGCCGCCAACAATGAGGTCGAACGGCTGATGATCGATCCCGGCGACCCCGACGCCTCTCCGCCCATCCCGCCGACCTACGAGCGCAACACCGACCTGCGCCTGCGCACCCAGGAAGCGTGGGAAGGCCTGAGCATCGCCGGGCCACGCGGTGCCTATGAATTTCACGCCCGCTCGGCGGACGGCCGCGTGGCCGATGCCCGAGCCCTGTCGCCGGAGCCTTGTGAGGCGCTGGTGATCATTCTATCTCGCGAGGGCGACGGCACCGCCAGCCAGGGCCTGTTGGATATCGTCGAGACCGCCCTCACGCCGGAAGATGTGCGCCCGCTGGGCGACCGGGTCACGGTGCAATCTGCCGAGATCATCGACTACGAGATCGACGCCGAGCTGCAGCTGTACGACGACGCCGACACCGCCCAGGAACCAATTCTCACCGCCGCCAACGGCCGCCTGTCGCGCTTTATTGAAGCCCAGCACCGGCAACGCCGCCGCCTGGGGGTCAGCATCTACCGCGATGCGATCAAGGCCGCGCTGCACGTTGAAGGGGTCGAGCACGTCAACCTGATCAAGCCCGCCGAGCACCTGATCATCGCCCCCACCCAGGCGGCCCGCTGCACGGATAAACGCCTACGCATCGGGGGCAGTGATGACTGATCAACACCGACCCTTGTTGCCCGCCAACAGCTCGCCGCTGGAACGCGCCGCCGCCCAAGCCTTGGCCGAGCTTCAGGACGTGCCGGTACCGCTGCGCCAACTCTGGAACCCCTTCGATTGCCCGGCCCACCTGCTGCCCTATCTTGCCTGGACGCTCAGCGTCGACCGCTGGGACCCGGCCTGGTCCACCGCCACCAAGCGCGACGTGGTCAGCGCCTCCTGGGCGGTGCACAAGCGCAAAGGCACCATCAGCGCGCTGCGCCGGGTGGTCGAGCCGCTGGGCTATTTGCTTGAGGTGGTCCAGTGGTGGGAAACCGAACCGGCAGGCCAACGCGGCACGTTTTCGCTGCGCATCGGCGTGCTGGATAACGGCATTACCGATGCCATGTACCAGGAGCTCGAGCGGCTGATCGATGATGCCAAGCCGCTCACCCGCCACATCACCGGCCTGGATATCACCCTGAGCACCCGCGTAACCAGCCATGTGGGTGTGGCCATGTTCGATGGCGACACCCTCGAGGTACTGCCCTGGCAAACGCCCGACCTGCACGTGCAGTGCCTCACTACGCACGCGCTCACCCCCTTGTTCCACGACACGCTGGATGTCTACCTCCATGATCGATGAAAACTCTACGTTCGGCGGTTTTCTCACCACCGTTGGGGAAGCCAAGCAAGCCAACGCCAATGCCCTGAAAACGCCCTGGAAGCTCACTCACTTATTGCTGGGAGATGCCAACGGCAGCGACCCGGTGCCCGACCCTGACCAGACCCAGCTGGTTAACCAGGTACACCGCGCCGCCATCAATCAACTATCCATCGACCCGGATAACCCCGGCATTCTGATCGCCGAGGTAGTGCTGCCGCCCAACATTGGCGGCTGGTGGATACGCGAGCTGGGCATTGAAGACGAGGATGGCGACTTCGTTGCCGTGGCCAACTGCCCACCCAGCTACAAGCCCCTGCTCGCGCAAGGCTCCGGCCGCAACCAGGTGGTGCACATGCACCTCATCTTAAGCAACACCGCCAACGTGGAGCTGAAAGTCGACCCGGCAGTGGTGCTGGCCACCCGAGAGTATGTCGATATCCAACGTCGCCAGCATGAGGACGACGACGAGGCCCATACGGATGATCAAATCATCCTCAGCGTCCCCATTGCCCAGGCACCCAATGCAACGAAAGTATCCGAGGCACTCGCTGCGCTGGGCAATTTCGCAGCAGACGGCTTTCAGAACATCGTAGTTTTTGAAACGCCAGGCATTATCACTTGGCCTGTCCCCGAGGTGCTTAAACAAGGTTTACGAAAAGCTTTCGTCGTAGTGACTGGGGGCGGTGCCGGGGGCGCATCTGGATCTGGATCTTTTTGCACAGGTGGTGGTGCCGGGGCGACAAGTCTTGGCCTGGTTGATTTAACTGGCATTTCAACCATCGAAATCACCATCGGTGCCGGTGGCGATGAGAAAAGCTCAACTGGCCCTGGCAACAATGGCAGTTCATCAAGTTTCGGAGAATTAATATCGGCTCCGGGAGGTATCGGGGGCAGACTAGTAACTGGTGCAAACACAGGAGCTCCAGCTGGAGTAGGGGGAGACATAAATATCCCCGGTGGGGATGGTACTAACGCCACTATAAATGCCAATACACCTTCAGCTTTCTCACCTTATGGGGGAACTGGTGGTGCATCTTACTGGCGAGGCGGAACAACCGGCGCCTCAAACGCCGGGGAAGCGGCCACACATGGTTCTGGAGGTGGAGGAAATCTCCAAGGATCAGGGAGAGCAGGTGGAAATGGCATTATTACGGTGAGGTTTTAAGTATGTGGGCAAGAATTGATGGCAAGCACGTAGCTGAAATTACACAACACGACCCCGCCGGTCGCTTTCACCCCAGCATGCACTGGGAGAAATTCGATGGTCGACGTAATGTAGCGATCGGCTGGCGATTCGAGAACGGCGAATTTTCAGCGCCCCCAGCGCCAGATATCAATGAGCTTGCAACCCAGAAACGCGCAGAGATCGACGCCGCCCGCGATGCAGCCTTTGCTGAAGGCCTGCCCCGAGACATCGCTGGCGAGCCAGACGTCGTGCAAACCCGACCCCAGGATCAGATCAACCTGCTGGGCTTACGCGCCAAGGCTGAATCAGCACGTGATGAAGGCGTCACCGAGCCGGTGATGAAATTTCGCGGGGAGCAAAACGTCACCCGCTACCTCACCCCCGATGAGATGTACACGCTGACCAACGACGCGCTCGCCCACATCGAAAGCATTTACGACCACAGCTGGGAGCGGAAGGACGCGATTGATGTGGCGCTAAAGGCCGAGGATCGGGAAGGAATTAAAGCGGTTGAGTGGTGATAGCCAGGGGCATGAATTATTTTCGCCCCTATTTTTACTGCTGCGCTTCTGATGTCTCATCATTATTGGGGATTTGAATAGTTTCCGGAATACTCATTTCTGCTGATTCATCCCAAGCTTCTCTCCACAACATGATATTTGGGTCTGTCGACAAACTTTCTAAGCTAGTAAGCTTGGTGTCTAGGCGTTGCGTGACCTCACTCATTTCAGTCAAGCGACTTTCGTACTGGCTTGATGTGAAAGAGAGACTGTTAATTGCAGATTGATTCTCTTCCATAACAGTATCAATTTGTTCAGAAAGCTCGGCAGTCCTATTCTTGAAGTTAGCTACCTCTTGCTCTAAAAAGCTCTTTGAGTACTGTATCTGTGAGTGCAAATCTAGTATTGATTTATTAATATCTTTGGCCTCGTAATAAAGAAACATGATAAAGCCAAGCAGAATCAATGCAAACACACCTCCTGCTCCAGCTAACACTTTCTTCTTAGTTCTTTCTAGTGATTCTTCAGCTTCATTTAAGGTTTCCTTGGCAGTATGTCGAAACTCCTTCACTAGAGCAGCGACCTCTTCCTCATGAAGACCTCTCATTTCTTGCAGGTTTTCATGTGCATTTTTTGCGATCTCGTTGACATCTTTTTTTGCCTGATTGATAACCTGCTGCATTTGCTCATCGTAATTCATTGTTCTTCCCCTGGCCTGTTTATACTTAGACTAGATCGTTTTTTGGGATTTTACACACTCCAATAGATCAGCTGACAGGCGCAGACCACGTTCGCGTAAATTGATAGCATCTACTACAACAGCAGGGGGCGGAAGGACGCAATTAACGCGCGGCCTTGGAAGATGAAAATCGTGAGGGGGAGGGGGTTGAGACAATTACTTGGTAAAAGTAAGAAGGCCCCGAGCAATAACCCGGGGTCTTTCGAAAACTGAGCTTAGAAGAAGCTAATCTCAGCGGAACGTTTTTCAGGGGACTTAAGCAGGTCGTCTACGCTGATCGCCTCTGCTGGCAAGTTCATCCACTGGGGTTTTCCGAAAGTCTGCGGATATCCTATCCCATTGTCCTCGTACCAACGGCATGCGGTGCCTAGCTGGCTGCGATCACCATCCCAGTACCCGGTCGCAATCGCAAAACCGCCGTGATCGTGCTCTTTCTTGTAGAGAATTTCCACCAACTCGAACTTACTCGTGCTATTCAGCATGACTGCTCCTTTAACGACTTTGTTAAACGGATTTGAGTGGCTTACGACCTCTAATGTCGCCTCGCCGATGAATACACTACCCTACCTGTCCAGGTTGCACCAGCCGGTTGGCCTTGACCCCGCTATCAACAAAACAGGCCGCCAAGCTCCAAAGTTAACCTTGAGTATGCTAGTTTTCAGGGCGCACCAACAGACCCATAGCCCAGAGGAAAAACGCATGGCCACTTGCGAAGATTGCAACCGCGAAGCGACACATATTTTGGTTAATTACAACCACGATACCGTCCAACCTGAAGAGGTCTATTGCGCAGAACATGCCTTTGATGATGGCCGTGAGATGTGCAGTATTTGCGAAAACTTCGGGTACGCCATTGAGTATACGGACGAGAATGATGAGGACTACGAGTTACAGCCTACCTACGCGCCAGGCCAGCTTGATGCAGGGCACATGTGTTCTGATCATCCGTGAAGGTAAATGCGTTAAGCAGGAAGCCCGCCTCAAGGCGGGCTTTTACGAGGTCAATCGTCGCGCATAATCGACATACTGAAAAAGAGCTCGAGCCAAATGTGTCAGTCTATTGCCTTGAATATTCGCGGTATTACCGAGACCGGAAGCCTGCGGGGTCACTAACCCGGTGTGTGTAAGCCCGTTCAAAATAGCGCTGGCAGACGCGTCATTTAAGCCTAGCTCTAGATGAATAGCTGTCTGAAAACCCTCAAAGCCAGATTCATCCAGGATCTCCTCATCCGATGTGCCCCAAAGACCGTACTCACGCATAAGCAATATGAGGTTTAACTCAGTCCCGGTCACCCCGTTCAGCGCGCTGATTGCCATTTGTGCTAAATCTGGTCGTTTGTCGGCATCACCGCTCTGAATTCCACCAATCATGGCATCAGTAATGTAATCGACTACTTCCTTTTCGGAACAAATCTCAAAGGCTCTCCCCACACGCATGAACAGGGCAAAGCGATGATCGCTATTTCGCAGTTCCTCTTCTGTAAACCCATGCGCTTCTGCTTTCTGAAGCAGCCGTTCAAACTTCCACTCCATATACACTCGGCAGGCCATACCGGAGCTCTTTAGCATCAGCTCTGTTCCGATCATAGACATTCACTCGAGTATTTTAAGATTTATCTTCATCGTTTTTTTCATGGCCTAGCAATTGCCAGGCTTGCTCTGGTTGTGACAAACCTTCATAATTTTTTGGCAAACGTAAAAATTGCGATATTAAATACCACTCCTCCTGAAGGCTTCTACTTCGCCTATAAGCCATAGCACACCTTAAAACATCCATGTGGCTCACAAGTTGTAACATTATCACATCATATAGATCTGGCGCATCTTGAAGTATTCCTGTGACAAACCTTGCAAACCTATAGACCTCTTTCGTGACTATATGACCTATGAAATTCTGGACTTTTAAATCTTCACTCATGAGTTCTTGAAGAACATCATCACTCATATAAAAATCACAAACTCTATATCTTCTATTAATAAAAATCATATCATAAGCCGCAAAAGATTCATCACTTGCTATTTCACCTAAAGATTTATCGAGGTGATGTCTTAAGGCTGAGAAAGCATCTGGCAACAAAGATGAAGCACGTTGATAGGCATTAAGACGTTGTTGGTGACCATCAGCTTGCTCAATTTGTATTTTTTGCTGGCGAATCAATGCCTGCTGCTGCTTTATCGTAATCATAAAGGCCGCCAAGGTAGCCACAACAGCAGCCACCCCAATAGTGCCCGATATAAACGTCGCAAAGTTTGCCCAGTCACCAGTGTTTTCAGAAAAGCCATTGGCCCCAAATTCACGCTCATAAAGATAGAGAGCTACAATACCAACTGATAAAACGGAAAAAATTATCAGCGAATAGCCTATGGCACTTAACAACCTTCTCATCCCAACATTCCCTTAGCCGTCGTTTTCCCGCACCTTACCACACCCCACAGTGTAAACCGCTCCACTCACCCCCAGCGCTGCTAACACCCAGCCCCAAGACCCCGCACGATACCCGCGTGAATTCACCTTTCTTGTGAACCTGCGCAGGAGCCACCATGGCACTCGATCAATACCACCACGGCGTGCGCGTTGCGGAAGTCAACGACGGCACCCGATCCATTCGCACGGTCTCCACCGCCGTTATTGGCGTGGTGTGCACCGCGCCGGATGCTGACGATAAAACCTTCCCCCTCAACCGCCCGGCCCTGGTCACCAATGTGGATACCGCCATTGGCAACGCCGGTACCCAGGGCACGCTGAAAAACACCCTCACCGCCATCAGCCAGCAGGCCAAGCCGATCATCGTCGCGGTGCGGGTGGCCGAAGGCGAAACCGAGGAAGAAACCACCGCCAATTTGGTGGGCACCACTACCGAGCTAGGCCAGCGCACCGGTCTGCAGGCGCTGCTAACCGCCAAGCAGAAGCTCGGCGTGACGCCGCGCATCATCGGCGTGCCGTACTTGGATACCCAACCAGTAGTCACCGCCATGGCCTCGATCCTCGAGCAGCTGCGCGCCTTCGGCTACTTCTACGCCCACGGCTGCGAGACGGTATCCGAGGTGATCGCCTACCGCGATGAGTTCGGTGCCCGTGAGCTGATGCCGATCTGGCCCCAGTGGGAAGCGTTTGATACCGACGATGCCGACACCACCACCCTCTGCCCGGTGGCCATCGCCCTGGGCCTGCGTGCCCAGCTCGACCAAACCGTGGGCTGGCACAAAACCATCAGTAACGTGGTGGTCAACGGCGTCACCGGCATCAGTAAAGACGTGTTCTGGGACCTGCAATCGCCCAACACCGATGCAGGCCTGCTCAACGCGGCGGATGTCACCACGTTGATCAACCAGAACGGCTACCGCTTCTGGGGCTCGCGTACCTGCGCCGGGCCGGAAAGCCTCTACCCGTTCGAGAACTACACCCGCACCGCGCAGATCATCGCCGACACCGTGGCGGAAGCGCACCTGTGGGCGGTGGACAAGCCGCTGCATGCCTCGCTGGCCCGGGACATCATCGAGGGCCTAAACGCCAAGTTCCGCGAGCTGAAAAACCTGGGGCTGATCGTCGATGCCAACGCCTGGCTGAACGAGGAGTTGAACACCCAGACCTCGCTCAAGGCTGGCAAGCTGCGCATCGACTACGACTACACCCCGGTGCCGCCGCTCGAGGATCTCGGCTTCCTGCAGCGCATTACCGATTCGTACCTCGCCGACTTCGCTGAGCGCGTTGCGGCCACCGCGTAAGGATTTTTTCCATGGCACTCCCCAAAAAGCTCAAAGACCTGAATCTGTTCAGCAACGGCGACAGCTGGCAGGGCATCGTGCAGTCCATCACCCTGCCCACTCTCACCCGCAAGATCGAAGAATGGCGTGGCGGCGGTATGGATGGCCCCGTCGGCATCGACCTGGGTCAGGACGGCCTGCTGACCGTTCAGTGGACCGTAGGCGGGCTAGTCGAAAGCATCTTCGATAACTTCGGCACCGCCCGCATCGACGCCGACATGCTGCGCATGACCGGCAGCTACGAGCGTGACGACGTGGACGATGCCTCCGCTGTCGAGGTGGTCATGCGCGGCCGCCATACCGAAATCGACATGGGCGACGCCCAGGCCGGCGAGAACACCGAGCACCAGGTCACCAGCACGCTCAGCTACTACAAGCTGACCATCGACGGCACCACCAAGATCGAGATCGACCTGGTCAACGGCGTGTTCAAGGTCAACGGCGAAGACCGCCTGGCCGGTCGCCGGCAACGCTTAGGCATTTGAAGACAGGTATTTAAACCGCTCCCATTCCCGCACTTCACTCACACACTAGGACGACCCCATGACCAAAGCCGCCGTTACTCAAGCCATCGCTGCCACCATCACGCTGGATACCCCGCTCACCCGGGGCGAAACCGAAATCACTGAGCTGCGCCTGCGCAAACCCACCTCCGGCGAGCTGCGCGGCGTCTCGCTGGCCGAGGTGCTGCAGATGAACACCGACGCGCTGATCATGCTGGTACCGCGCCTTTCCAGCCCCTCCCTCACCGCCGCCGAGGTACGCCAGATGGACCCGGCGGATCTCGTGCAATGCGGCGGTGAAATCGCCGGTTTTTTGCTGACGAAGCGGGCCAAGGGCGAGAGCGAATAAACCTACCCGGTCAAGTAGAAGACGCGATGGCGGATCTCGCCATCGTCTTCCACTGGTCAACGGAGGACTGCGCCGGTTTTAGCCTGCGCGAGCTGATGGAATGGCGCGAACGGGCGCGTAAGCGCAGCACACCAACGGAAAGCGGGAGCCAGCGTGGCACGCGATCTTAAACTTCAGGTAATTCTCAACGCCGTTGACCAGGCCACCCGCCCGCTGCGCTCCATCGACCGCGCATCGGCGGGCGCCTCCCAGGCCATGCGCGAAAACCGCGACCGCCTGAAGCAGCTGCAAGCCACGCAGAAGGACGTCAGCTCCTTTCGTACCCTGTCTCGCCAATCCACCGACACCGCCAGCGCGCTGCGCGAGCAGCAGGACCGTATTCGCCGCCTCTCGCAGCAGATGCAAGATAACCAGGGCGACACAGCCGCCCTCACCGCCGAGCGCCAAAAGGCCATCAGCCAGGCCCGCCGCCTGACCCAGCGCTACGACGACGAACGCCAGAAGCTGCACCGGCTGCGCACCTCACTGAACGACAATGGCGTCAGCACCGGCCAGCTCGCCCGCGACCAGCGTCGGCTTTCCAGCGATATCCGCCAGGCCAACACCGTGGTGGATGAACAGCGGCAACGGCTGAAGCGGCTGGCCGAGCAGCAGCGTAATGCCGCCCGCGCACGCGGCCAGTACGACCGCGCCATGAGCATGCGCAACAACATGGCCGGTACCGGCGCGGGCATGGCAGCCAGCGGCGGTGCCGCCCTGTATGCCGGGGCGCGCCTGCTTTCCCCCGGTGTGGCCTATGGCGAGTCGATGTCTCGCGTGCAGGCGCTTACCCGCATGGACGCAGACGACGAACGCTACCAGGCGCTTCGCCAGCAGGCGCGGGAGCTGGGAGCCTCCACTGCGTTCAGCGCCGGGCAATCCGCCGACGCGCAAGGTTACCTGGCCATGGCTGGGTTTGATCCGGAGGCGATTCAGGCCGCCATGCCGGATATGCTCAACCTCGCCCTGGCCAACCGCACGGATCTCGGCCGCACGGCGGATATCTCCTCCAATATTCTCTCCGGCTTTGGGCTGGACCCTGACCAGATGGGCCGCGTGGGCGACGTGCTCACCGCCACCACTACCCGGGCCAACGTCGACCTGGAAATGCTCGGCCAGTCGATGAAGTACGTCGCGCCCCAGGCCCGCGCCATGAACATGTCGCTGGAACAATCCGCCGCCATGGCGGGCCTGCTGGGTAACGTGGGCATTCAGGCCAGCCAGGCGGGCACCACCCTGCGCGCCATGGTCACGCGTTTGTCCGCCCCCACCAGCGCCGCCGCCGGGGCACTGGCAGACCTGGGCGTCAACGCCAAGGACGCCGAAGGCAACCTGCGCGACGTGCCCAAGATCCTCGCCGATGTGGCCCGCGCCACGGAAGAAATGGGCAACGCCGATCGCGCCGCCTACCTGAAAGAGATCTTCGGTGAAGAGCCCGGCGCGGGGATGGCCGAGCTAATCGCACAGCAAGGCAGCGCCGGGATCGAGCAGTTTACCGAGATCCTCAGCAACTCAGCTGGCGAGAACGCCCGCGTGGCGAAAACTATGGCCGATAATATCGGTGGCGACCTCAAATCGCTCAGCAGCGCCTGGGATGAAATTGGCATCTCGATCACCGAGACCAACAACGGCCCGCTGCGCGATCTCATTCAGCGCGTTACCGCCATTACCCGCGGCGTGGGCGAATGGATCAACGAAAACCCACGCCTGGCCGGTACCATCGCCAAGGTGGCCGCCGGGCTGGCCGTGCTGGTCACCGCCGGGGGCGCGCTGACGCTGATGCTCGCCTCGATTCTCGGCCCCATCGCCATGGTGCGCTACGGCATGGCCCTGGTGGGGCCGCAGCTGCTCACCGCCGGTAAAGCCATGATGTGGCTGGGCGGCGTGTTTCGGGCGGTCTCCATGTTCTTCCTTGCCAATCCCATCGGCATCGCCATTGCCGCGATCGCCGCCGCGGCGTACCTCATCTATCGCTACTGGGAACCCATCAAGGCGTTTTTCCAGGGGCTTTGGCAGCAGGTCAAAGCCGCGTTTAGTGACGGCATTGGTGGCGTGGCCAAGCTGCTGGTGAATTGGTCGCCGCTGGGCCTGCTGTATAAGGGCATGACGACCGCCCTCTCAGCGCTGGGCGTCGAGATCCCCGCGCAGTTCGGCTCGCTGGGCACCGCCATTGTGGACGGCATTATCGGCGGGCTAACCGGCAAACTGGGCGAATTGCAGGATCGCGTAAAAGGCATGGCAGGTAGCGTGCGCAACTGGTTCGCCAACGTGCTGGGCATTAATAGCCCCTCCAGGGTATTTGCCGAGCTAGGTGGCTTTACAGTGGATGGGTTAATCAGCGGCCTGACCGGCAAGATCAGCGAGCTGCGTGACCGTGTCGTGGGTATAGCGGGTAGCGTAAAAGGCTGGTTTGCCGACGTGCTGGATATCAACAGCCCCTCCCGGGTGTTTACCCAGTTGGGCGGCTACACGGTGGATGGCCTAAACAAAGGCCTGGACGCCCAGCGCGACGAACCCGCCCGGCGTATTCAGGAGATCGCCAAGCGCGTCACCCGCGCCGGTGCCGGGCTGGCCCTGGGCACCGCCGCCCTACCCGCAGCGGCCATGCCCGCCATCGAGCAACCAGCGCCCATTCAGTTTGATAACCGCCCGCCGCTCACCCAAGCCAGCACCCAGGCGGGCAGCGGCTTCAGCATGGGCGATATCAACATCAACGTCACGCCCGCCCAGGGCATGGACGAACGCCAGCTCGCCCAATACGTCGCCCAGGAAGTGGAACGCGCCCTGGCCAACGCCCAACGCGAGAGCCAAGCACGCCGCCGCTCATCGTTGTGGGATATCGATTAACAGGAGTCTCCCGCATGCTCATGGCCCTTGGCATGTTCGTGTTTGAAACCCGCACCGTGCCGTATCAGGAACTCAAGCGAATCACCGAATGGCGGCACGCCAGCCAATCCCGCGTGGGCGACCGCCCGGCCTATCAATTCGTTGGCCCAGGGGCTGATAGCATCACGCTAACCGGCACCCTGCTGCCCAGCTTCACCGGTGGGCGGCTCAGCCTGGATGAGCTGCGCGAGATGGCCGACCAGGGCAGCGCCTGGCCGCTGGTCGAAGGCACCGGTCGCCAGTATGGCTTGTGGGTGGTCACCCGTGTGGAAGAAACCAGCACCCACTTTTTCCGCGACGGCGCTGCGGAGAAAATCGACTTCGTCGTGACGCTTGAGCACGTGGACGATCAGCGCACCGATCTTATCGGCCGCCTGACGCTCTCTGCAGCGGCACGTTTGGCCGGGGCCTACGCATGAATACACCCAATGGCTATCCACGGCCCAGCTACCGCATCACCCTGGGCGACCAGGACATTACCCCACGCATCAACGGCCGGTTGATCAACCTCACCCTGCGCGAGCAGCGCGGCATGGAGGCGGACCAGCTGGATATCACCCTCTCGGATCACGATGGTCAGTTGGAGTTACCCTCACGCGGCGCCGCGTTGGAAGTCGCCTTCGGCTGGGAGGAAGAAGGGCTGGTGGACAAAGGCCGCTTCACGGTAGACGAGGTGCAGCACAGCGGCACGCCGGACAAGCTCACTCTCCGCGCCCGCTCGGCGGATATGCGCGGGCAGCTGCCCGGCAAACGCACACAAAGCTGGCACGACATCACCCTGCTCGACATCATCAGCACCATTGCCGCCCGGCACGACCTAACGCCCGTGGTGGCCACACAGCTTGGCGAGCGACGCATTGCCCACATTGACCAAACCGACGAGTCAGATCTTAATTTTCTTACCCGTTTGGGAGAACGGTTCGACGCCGTGGCCACCATCAAGGCCGGGCGCATACTGTTTACCGTGGCAGGCGAAGCCCTCACCGCCAGCGGCAACGCCATGCCCCGCGTGCCCCTCACCCGCCGCGATGGCGACCAGCACCGCTACAGCATCACCGACCGCGACGCCTACAGCGGCGTAAAAGCCTACTGGAACGACACCCATGGCGCCGAGCGCCAAACGGTACTGGCAGGCAGCGACGATAACGCCAAACAGCTACGCCCCACCTACGCCACCGAAGCCGACGCCCTAGACGCCGCCCGCGCCGAATGGCAACGCATCCAGCGCGGCGTGGCGGAATTCGAGCTCACCCTGGCACGCGGCAATGCCAGCCTAACCCCCGAGGCCACCATCACCGCACAAGGCTACAAACCGGAGATTGACGAAACCCAATGGCTGGCGACGGAGGTGGTGCATTCGCTGAATGATGGGGGCTTTGGGATGCAGGTTAGGTGTGAGGTGATGAAAAGATTAAGCAGCTATGATTAGATTAGTTGCTTCGAACTGATCAAGCAGATCTTTATCTATTTTTGCTATTTCTTTCTCAGCGTTTGACTTTGAGATGACCTTTTCAAAGAAATCAAAATGCCACATCTGATAGCATTTAACTCTATCCTCCTCATTATCACTCAGAAAGATAAAGTTCTTAAAGCTGGATTGTTCAAAAAAAACCCGCTTACTGCAGTACGCTTTTGATCGCTCGCAAAGAGGTTCTATTTCTTGCAACTCCTTATATATTCGCAATACAGCCCTAGCGCCTTCTTTATCTTTCACGCTCTCTAGATCTTCAATTAATTTTATCTTATTCTTTACTGTAGAAAAAAAAGATAACCTGTATTCATTTTGGAATATCTCGAGACCACTAACCTCTCCAATTTTATGAGTAATTACATTTACATCTCTTTCAACTTCCCCAGTTTCTTTATCTTTCTCTTCTTTGACTACTCGAACATCGACAGTTATATCCTTACGCCCTGTTTTTGACATATCTTGTAGCTTGCGTGAAACCTTCGCTGGTATTGACTTCAAGAACCCGGAAACAAAATGATTCAAATCGCTAAGCCGCTCCAACTCAATTCTTAATTTTTCTGATATTTTATCTTTATCTCTGAAGCAGTGATTTATATAACTTACTCGCTCCTGGTATCTTTTTTCATTATCGTATTGACTAACTGATTTCCTTAGGTCCCCATCAGGGTCAAAATCTTTGACACACGTACTGCCCAATAAAGATTTCTCACCATCTTTTAATTCCACAACATACCCGTTCCTATGACTTTGTCTACAAAGCTTTTTCTTATCTTTCTCACAACAACACTTCAAAGGAGGTTCTGAATCATTCAGATGGTAGTCACCAATTAGCGAAAGAAAATTATCAGCATTTACAGCTATGGGGTTTTCTGGACTGACAATTTCTACAACTTCACTAGCACGTTGATATGAATTAATTTCTGTAATTTTATTCATCCCACCCCCAGCTAAGGCTTTGCAAGGCTAAAAACTAAATAGAAATTAGCATTTAGACAAATTGTATAACAAATTGAAAGCCATGTGGGGTAATCAAAAACCCCCAGCCATTCCATGGCCAGGGGTTTTTAATGCCGCATCCTTCTGACGAGCCGGATTCCGTCCCGCGTGCTTCAAGGCGACATTGTCAGATTGGCAAATTTCTTCTCAGGATGATGTAAGCCATTACCCACAGCGCGTGTAAGAAATCGCTTACACGGCCCAGCACCTCGCCTGCCTGACCACCACCCCCTTGAACTGCTGCGCGTTCACAAAGTAGCCCTGCCCACCGTTGGGCGGCAATAACCGGCAGCGGCTACCGGCGCGATGGGATTTAAACAGCCGGTATTCGCCTTCTATCTCAGCCACCACCAGATCGGCGTGGCCCAGCGAGCGCGCTTCATCCACCACCAGCACGTCACCTTCCATCAACGGCCCGCCTGGATGTGCTTCCTCGCTAATCTCCACGAGAAAACAGCTGGGGGTAAATTTTCGCCTGTCCATTTCCGCTACCGCTGGATGATCAATGCCCACCACGGCTGGCCCCAAGTAAGTCACTCGCATTCGCTCCCCCTGTGCTTGCTCGATGTTTGGCGACGTACATTAGCGTTTGCCTGTCGCTTTCCCTGTGGCTAATACTGTATAAATAAACAGTATTACACAAGTAGCAGGAGGCAAAAATGATCGGGCTGGTGGACTGCAACAACTTCTACGTGAGCTGCGAGCGGGTGTTCAATCCCAAGCTCAACGGCCGCGCCGTGGGCATCATGTCCAACAACGACGGTTGTATCGTGGCCCGGTCCAACGAGCTGAAAGCCATGGGAGTGGAAATGGGCACCCCGGCGCACCACGTCCGCCACCTGGTCGACCGCGGCGAGGTGATTCTGTACTCCTCCAATTACGAGCTCTACGGGGATATGTCCCATCGCGTACAAGCCACCCTCGAGCAGGAAACCGCTGGCGTGGAGCCCTACTCAATCGATGAGATGTTCGTGCGCATGGATGGCTTCACACCCGAAGCACTCCTGGAGCATGCCAAAAGCCTGCACTGGAAAATCCACCGCTACACCGGCATTCCCGTGTGCGTGGGCGTAGCGGCGACCCACACCCTTGCCAAGCTGGCCAACCGCATCGCCAAAAAGCACCCTGGCTACCCAGGCGTGTGCATCTTTCATGCGGATAGCGACGAGGCCAAACACCTGCTGCAGCAGATCGACGTGGGCGATATATGGGGCATTGGCCGCCGCCTGAACGAGCGCCTTCAGATCCTCGGCATCAAAACGGCCTGGGATCTCCGCGAGGCAGACGCCAAACGCCTGCGGCGTAAGTTCTCGGTGAACATGGAGCGCACGGTGCTGGAGCTGCGCGGCATCAGCTGCCTGGAAATGAACGACCTGCATGAACCCAAGAAGCGCATCATGACCAGCCGATCGTTCGGCCGCCCCACACAGCAACTCGCTGACCTGCAGGGCGCCATTCGCCAGCACGCCCAGCGCGGTGCCGAAAAGCTACGCGAGCAGAAAAGCCTCGCCCGCGCCGTGCTGGTCTTCCTCAAGACCGACCGCTTCCGCCCCGACCTGCCCCAATACTCGCCCAGCCTGGTGGTGGAAATGGAGCGCCCCAGCCAAGACACCCGCGACATTCTCCACGCCGCCCAGGAAGCGCTGCGCAAGATCTACCGGCCCAAATACGGCTACAAGAAGGCAGGCGTGATGATGCTCGACCTCACCGACGAAAACCGCCAGCAGCTCAGCCTCATGGACACCCCGCAAACCGAGGAAGAACGCCAGCGCAGCCACAAGCTCATGGCCACCATGGACGCGCTGAACGAGAAGATGGGAAAAGGAACGGTACGCCTGGGCCTACCGGAAAAGAACGCCCCCTGGCACCTACGCTGCGCCCACCGCAGCCCGCGCTATACGACGAACTGGGATGAGTTGGTGAAGGCGTATACGGATGAGGGGGTGGCTAAAAATGGGGCTGGCCATGAAACCATCTAAGTATTAGAATGTGTTTCATTCATGAAATAAAGAATTAGCGCAATGAGGGTGTGCCTACTCGGCCAAGAGACGTTAGAATCCCACCCTTTCAAGAACATTCATCCCGAGAGGGAGTTAAAGCTTAAGGTAACGTCATGCCAACAGCAGTGTCACTTTTCTCAGGTTGCGGAGGCTCAGACGCTGGCATCATCAATGCTGGCTTTGATGTGCTGATGGCCAACGATGTGTTGGCATACGCGCAGGCAGTATATGAGCACAACCACCCAGAGACTGACTACCGCTTAGGCGACATCAGCAAAATAGAAAATTTTCCAGATGCTGAGTTATTGGTTGGCTGCTACCCCTGTCAAGGATTCAGTCAAGGCGGCGTTCGCGACGCTAACAGAAAAATCAACACGCTGTATCTTGAATTTGCACGCGCGCTGAGGCAGATACGGCCCAAGGCATTCATTGTTGAGAATGTATCTGGCATGGTGCGTAAAAATTACGCCTACCTCCTCCAGGACCAGGAGCGGGTATTTACTGAAGCTGGTTACAACGTTTCATTCCAAGTGCTTAATGCAGCCGACTTCGGCGTTGCCCAAGAACGTAAGCGGATTTTCATCGTCGGTATACGAGACGACTTTGGTATTGAGTATGAATTCCCACAGCCAACCCATGGCGTGCTGGGCGGGGCTGCAAAAACGACAATTCACGATGCCATTGGAGGAATGCCTGAATGGCCAGAGGGGGAGTTCTACGATCTAGACTTCCATTGGTACTACCTATCAAGAAACCGTCGTAACGAATGGGCAGATCAGTCAAAAACGATTGTGGCCAACCCAAGGCACATGCCGCTTCATCCAATGAGCCCGCCACTCGAGAAGCTTGAGCATAACGTATGGCGTTTCACACATGATGGACCAGCGCGCCGTTTTAGCTATCGAGAGGCAGCTAAGCTACAAGGATTTGGTGATTTAGTGTTTCCAGAGCATAAATACGGAAGCATGAGCATGCGCTATAAAGTAATAGGTAATGCTGTGCCACCGCCCTTATTTCAAGCGGTGGCTGAAGCATTGCCAGACATATGGGATAACTAACTACATCTCAACTTCATAGCGCATGAACTCGTTTTCAAAATCCACAAAATAATTTTTTTGAACGATCTCATCAAACATGTCATTCTTATCTAATAGAGTTAGTATACGAAGCCGGTCTAGAACAAGTGCACCACTAACATGCCTATCATTTACCCAATCACCATTGGCCATACGATAAGTTACAGGAGTAAACATCGTAGTAACGGTATCGTGTAATAAAGTAAAATATGATCTAAAACTAATAGGGTGTGCTTCTAATATTTTATTAGGCCACTCTCTTTCTTGAGCTCCACATTGCCCAAATACGACATGTGAACCCGAGGCGTTATCATCAAAAGACACTACTCCAACTAAATCTATGCCAGCGTCTCCTGACGAATGCAACTTATCGATTCCTCTTCTATTTATATCTTGAACACAGATTTGTTCACCCAGTCTCACTAAAGCCTCTCTACAATTAGTGCCATAAAAGTCACGGCGATCTTCAGAATTAGCATCAAATATCTTGACATCAGCATGAGTAGGAAGAAGAGACTCTAACGCCAGCGCGCTTATATTTGCAAATACTTTTGCCCACTTAGACCTACTACTCCTATGGAAGGATCGAAGTCTAGATGCTGCTAATAAAAACCTATATACTCTATGCTTAGACGAACTCCAATCAGTATTTATAATTATACGATCTCCATCTATCTCAAATGGATAACTTTCAGAGAAAGAAGTGCATCTGTAACTCATCTGAGTCCATAAGTCTTCAATCTTAGATTCACGAATCTCATACTTTAGAGCATCCGAAAAAGGCACTTCATCTTCATCAATAGTTTCATCAAACTCATCAGCAACTACAGGCAACCCATTAGCCAAGCTAACAACATCATTTTTATGCAACTCCCCTTTACCCAAATAATCATACACTGCTAAAAGCTCAACTAAATCAGCATAGAGATGAGGAGTAGAGGGATGCTGAACTCCAATATTAAAATTCATCATCATCTACCTTTTTTTCTTTCAAACTCGTACCAATCAATTTAATAGTTTTATTAATATCTCTTGCAGCATCCAAGGCTTCTTGAGAAAAATC
This sequence comes from Halomonas sp. A40-4, assembly GCF_015767635.1. GTDB lineage: Bacteria > Pseudomonadota > Gammaproteobacteria > Pseudomonadales > Halomonadaceae > Vreelandella > Vreelandella janggokensis. The sequence goes on from NZ_CP065230.1 coordinate 2,663,645, forward strand.
TGAAGTAGCAACTAAACTTGCAGCTTTTTCAATAGAAGCCTGAGCTATATATAAAAGCTCAATAAACTCCTCATCTGAGCCTTTCGATAGCCTATATGCATAATCTAAACTACTGCCTTTCATGAAAGCATGGCATGCTTGCTCAGAATCTAACACAGCACCTAACATTTTCAGGTTTCGCGATTCGCCAATTTTAGTAGAACCTGATTCATCTTTTTTATAAAGCCATATAGTTAGATTCCTTATAGAATCTCTATCTAAACAACTACCATCAACAATAGGGTGTTGATACTCAGAGTCACCATCCTCATCTTTTTTAGCTGTTCCAATAAAATTGGCAATTCTTTCATCTGCCAGTGCCGTTGATAAAACAGAAAACTTGATGGACTCTTCATCCAATTCAGCAATATCATAAAAGCCTTGCTCTTCAATTTCCTCGTAGACAGCGAGAGCGTCAAGACTCCTTTTAATATGATTACTCTTAGAACCAATAGCTCTTGCAACGTCTTTATATCTATCAGGCGCGCTTATATGACTATCCGTCCTCTCAAAAAGCTGCTTCATATACCTTGCTTTTGAGAGCGGGTCCCACTGCTTAACTCCTGTAATGTGTCTAAAACCCAAGTATGGCAAAACCTCTTCACGAGTTTCTTTTATTACAACAGGCAACTCATCAATTAGATATTCAACTGTTCCAGAAATCTCCCTAATCAAACGACCCGGCCTATTCATCGAGCTAGGATCATTTATTAGCTTAACTGCAGACAAACGTCTATTCCCTTCAACTACTACTAACTTACCCCCTTCTTTAACAACAACTAAAGGCTCACCAGGGAAAAAACCATTTTTGGCAATTGCATCCATTAAATCTTCAAGGCTAGTAGTATTTGCAATATAGGTAAGTACATCTTTTTCTGTTTTTTTTACACCCAAAGGAAGTCTTGGGTTCTCCATGTCTAAATGCAAATCATCAACTTTTTCGTAAGTGATCCCATTATCTTCCATTTCATACTCCAAATTATTTATAAGTAAAGCTTTGCCATTATTCTAGGGAAAGTAGATGCTCGAAGCCCCATAGCCAAAAAACTACCTTCATAGTTTTACAGTCACACAACCCGCCCAATCCGAATCTCACACCGCCCCAGGATCTCCACATCGTGCATATCCTGCGGCTTGATCATTTCCGGCTGGTAGTGGTCGTTGTCGCTGATCAGGTACAGCGCGCCGCCCGCCAGGCGCTGTACCCGCTTGATACGGCGTTCCCCGCTTACCAGTAGCAAAAACACGCCTTCCTGTTTCGGGTCGCGGTTGCTGCGATCTACAAGCACCCAGTCGCCATCATCCAGCGTGCCGAGCATCGAATCGCCGCGCACTTTCACACCGACCACTTGAGCGGGATCCAGCCCCTGGTCGGAAAGCTCCGCCGTGGAAAAGTACAGCGTTGTCTGCACCGGCTCGCCTTCAAAGCTGCGCCCTGCCCCGGCCGCGGCTTCGATGTCGTACATCTTCACCGGCGAGAGATCCGGCGATGGTTCACTTAACGGCAACCCCAATGGTTGTGCGTCGGGTGTTCCTGAACGCTGGCCCTTGAGCACATAAAAGATATCAACGCCTTCATCTGACACTGCCGACAAGTACGCAGAATCAGGGCTGCTAGCGCCTTTTTCATATTTAATTTGTGTCGTTTTACCCACGCCACCGATCTGGGCGAGAGCCGTTTGGCTCAGCCCAATCCGCTCGCGTTCTTCTTTCAGGCGCTCGCCAATGTTCATTTTTATGAACCATCCTTATTGACAGGTTCATTTTTGTGAACCATTCTATCGATGTCTTTCAGATCACAACACATAGCTAGGGAGCCACTGCCATGGCCACACCTGCCAAACCCACACCGCTACACCCTAAAACCGTGACCTATCGTGGCGTCACCGTTGAGCTGGAGCGATGCCCGCAACGCACTCGCCAGTTGCTGCAGCTGGCAACCGGCGGCGGTAGCCAAACGCTCAACCCGCTGGCGGAAATTGAAGCGCTGGAAGAGCGCACCACCGCCGAAGCGGTAGGCCAACTGGCGGCCACGTTGATCGCCAACGGCCAGCATTCCGACATTCAGCGGGAACACGCGCTGGAAGCGCTGCGCACCCACCTGGATGAGCACTTCGTGCAACGCAAGCTGATTCGCCTGTACCAGCGCTAACCACTGGTTCGCATTGTCTTTCACTTTGTCAAGGAAGCCTAACCCATGAACCGCCCTAACTCCATTACCCCAAAGGCAATTTATGCCCCCAAGGGGTGTAACTGCCCAATCATGGCCCACGTGACCGAGAACGAGCGCGACGACCTGAAGCGTATCGCCCAGCTGGAAATGCGCACGCTGTCCGCCACCGCTCGCATGCTCATGCTGCGCGGTATCGAGCAGTACGACCAAGACACCCTCAGTGCCGAATGACGACCCGCTGCCTTGCATAAGGATGTTTGCCATGTACCAGGACCCCAAACGTGTGCGCTCTCGTTACGCCGCTCTCAATTTGGATCAGTACGAGGCCCGACTGATCGATGCCCTGGTGGATTACACCGGCATCGACCGAGCCTCGCTGCTACGTCAACTGGTGCTGAAAGAAGCACTGGAGACGCTGGGCGTTGCTGATCTCTCCGTTAGCAATGTGCCTCAAGAGGCGTCGTAAAGGCAGGTCTTTTTGAGGACCCCAAGGAGCACTGATGTATGGCTGACCAACCGGCCCGCGGCGAATTACGCCTTCCGCTGAATGAGCAGCTAGAGGACGTGCTGCAGCAGGTATGCGACCAGCAGAACTTATCGAGCCTGGACGAAGCCGCCGAGTGGTTGATGCGTCGCCGCTTGCGCAAAGGCACCCAAGGACTCACCGGCCGAGGCCGCGCCCTTTACCCCATTGAGAGAAAACACTGATGACGATGACCAGCAAACACCGCCTTCCTTGCCCGCACTGTGGCCACAACCTGCGCATTCGCAAAAGCCAGGGGCTAACGCCGGTGTACCGCGAGGCGGTCGTGGAATGCCGCAATGAAGACTGTGGGTTTCGGGGCAAAGCGCGCATCGAGGTGTGCAACACGCTGACACCCAGCGACAGCCCCAACGCCCAGGTGGATCTGCCGTTTACGCCCAGGTTGCTTCAACAAGCGATCAAGCAGGCGCACCAGGCATCGTAAACGCCTGACCGGCCCAGCCAATGACTCTGAAACTAAGGAGGCGAGCGTGAATCCATCGCTGCGCCAGGACATTGTTACGCGCTTGATAAGCGATTTTGAGGCTATTGAGCGCGGCCCCTACCTGCAACGGGTGCGCTGCCCGGAGTGCGGGAAGCGCGAGGCGTATATCAATGCCGACGCGCCGTGGATGCTGAAATGTGGCCGGGAGAACAACTGCGGCGCGCAGCTGCACGTGAAAGCGCTGTTCCCTGACCTGTTCCGCTCCTGGAGCGAACGCTACAGTCCCAAAGCGGGGGAACAGCCCGCCTCCGCCACGCCAGTGGCGGATGGCTACCTGCGCGACGGCCGTGGCTTTGAGCTTTCTCGTATTCAGGGCTGGTACACGCAAGAGAGCTACTGGAAGCCGGAGATCGGCGGCACCGCCACCGTGCGCTTTGCCCTTCCCGGCGGCACCTACTGGGAGCGCCTGCTGGATAACCCGGAGCGCTTCGGGAAGCAAAAAGCCAACTTCGTCGGCCGCTATAAGGGCCAGTGGTGGTGTCCGCCGGCGCTGACGCTAAGCGACCTGGTCGCCGCCGGCGAGGTGTGGATCGTGGAAGGCATCTTCGATGCCATCGCCCTGTATCACCACGGCATCGCCGCTGTGTCCGCCATGAGCTGCGGTAACTACCCCGATGCAGCGCTCAAAGCCATGGCGGACGCCGCCCACCACGCAGGCACCAGCCGCCCGGCGCTGGTGTGGGCGCTGGATAACAACCGCGCTGGCCACAACGCCACGCTCAAGCACGTTAAACGTGCCCGGGCGGCTGGCTGGGAGTGCCACGCCTCGCAAATTCCCCACGGTGGCCACGACTGGAACGATGCCCACCAGCGCGGTGAGCTGACCGAGACCGACCGCGAGACCTACCGCTACCACGGCGACCTGCTGTTAGCGCCGACCGCCATGGCCAAGGCGCTGCTGATGTACAAGCGCCGCGAGCAGCGGGAGTTCTGGTTCGAGTTCAAACGCCAGGTGTGGTGGTGGAAGCTGGATATGGACGCCTTCGACCGTGCCCTGCGCGCCGATGGAGCGGATGGCCACGACCAGGAACAGCTCGACCCGGCCATGCGCGATGCGGCGCTGGAGCAAGCGGGCAGCGTGAAGCGGATCTGCACCTGTTACCCCACGGCGCTGTATTACCAGGCCAACGCGGTCACCGATGAGAGCTGGTACTACTACCGCGTGGAATTCCCCGACGGTCGCCCGCCGATCAAGAACACCTTCAGCGGCGGCCAGCTGGCCAGTGCCAGCGAGTACAAAAAGCGCCTGCTGGGCGTGGCCCCTGGCGCTGTCTGGACAGGCACGAGCCAGCAGCTGGACCAACTGCTGCAGGACCAGATCGGCAACATCAAAACCGTCGAGACCATCGATTTCATCGGCTACAGCAAAGACCACGGTGCCTATGTGTTCGGTGATCTCGCCGTGGCCGGTGGCCGAGTGGTACCGATCAACAGCGAGGACTTTTTCGAGCTCGGCCCCCGCCGCCAGCTGAAGACTCTCAGCCAGTCCGTGGCGCTTCATATCAACCCTGATCGCAAAGCGTTCAGCACCGACTGGATTCCGCAGTTGCTCGGCGCGTTCGGCCCCAGGGGCGTGGTAGCCCTGGGCTACTGGATGGGCAGCCTGCTGGCCGAGCAGATCCGCGCCGAAATGGGCAGCTTCCCGTTTCTGGAGATCGTCGGCGAAGCGGGCGCGGGTAAATCCACGCTGATCGAGTTTCTGTGGAAGCTGTGCGGCCGCCGCGACTACGAGGGCTTTGACCCCAGCAAGGCCACCATGCCCGCCCGCTCGCGCAACTTCGCCCAGGTGAGCAACCTGCCGGTGGTGCTGATCGAGTCCGACCGCGAGCAGGAAGGCGGCGCCAAGCAAAAGCAGTTCGATTGGGACGAGCTCAAGACCGCCTTCAACGGCCGCTCGATTCGCGCCCGGGGCGTGAAGAACAGCGGTAACGACACCTACGAGCCGCCCTTTCGCGGCAGCATCGTGATCAGCCAAAACGCCCCGGTACAGGCGGGCGAGGCCATCCAAACGCGGATCTGTCACCTGCACTTCTCCCGGGAAGGCCAAAACAAAGACACCAAGGCCATGGCCGAGGCGTTGGAAAAAGCCGAGCTCGAGCACGTTAGCCAGTTTGCCCTCGAGGTCGCCCAGCGCGAAGCCGCGCTGCTGGCCTTAATCACCCAGCGCGCCCGCCGGTACGCCAACCAGCTGGGCGACGACCCGGATATCAAGGTGCTGCGCATCGCCAAATGCCACGGCCAGCTAATGGCCCTGGTGGAATGCCTGGGGCCGGAAGGGCTCGGCCTGTTCGATGAGCAGACCATCACCGTGGCCATGGGCCACATCCAGCAGATGGCCCGCGAGCGTCAGCAATCCATCAATGCCGACCATCCCCTGGTCGCCGAATTCTGGGAAGCCGTCGACTACATCGAAGGCCTGCGCGACGAGCCCATGCTGAACCACTACGGCAAGGGCAGCGACTTGATCGCCATCAACCTGAAGGATTTCGAGCGCACCTGCGCCGAATACAAGCTGCGCACGCCGGAAATGCGCGAGCTGAAGCGGTACCTGAAGAGCAGCAAGACCCGCAAGTTTGTGGATTCCAACCGCACCGTGAACTCCCGCGTCCGCCTCCACGGCGGCAGCGTGAAGTGTTGGGTGTTTCAACAATGAAGGAGCTAACCATCATGACTTTTCACGATAACGCCATTTACAACGCCCTGACCCGCATCAGCCGGTTAACGAGCATCGCCAACCAGCACCGGCGGGCGTACCAGCAAACCGAGCGCGAGCTTCAAGAAGCCAAGCTTGAGGCCTTCAACACGCTGAAAACGTTGCCTCACGAAACGCTCACCGCGCTCTCGGAAAACCCTATCGAGGATATGGAGCACCTGATCATCATCAACGACGGCGACGTGGTGGAAGACACCTTCAACGACAACACCATCACCGTGACCCGCTGCCCCAGCGTCACACCAATCTACCGCTTCAAAGCCCAGGAGGTGAACGATGGCTGATAACGCCGACATTGCCACCGACACCATGGAGCGCCGCATGGAAGCGGCGCTGGCCAGCCGCCCCAAGTGGCTAGGAATCGACATGGCCGCTTCCGATCCGGACTGCGAAGACTGCGGCGACGAGATCCCCGCCGCCCGACGCAAAGCCGCGCCCTGGGCCACCACCTGCATCGAGTGCCAGGGCATTCGCGAGCAACGGAGGCGGCATGTGCGCTGAACCGGTCAAAGGCGGCAGGCTTGCACGGCAAGCGGCCATGCTCTGCCAGGATCGCGCCTTTCAGGACTACCTGGACAAACGCCGCCGCCACAAACAGGGCCTCACCGAGGCCCAATTACCCGACGGCACCCACAACGCCGACGACGCCCGCGACTGGCTCTGCGCCGCCTGCCAGATCCAAAGCCGGTCGGAGCTGGATCACAACCCAACCGCGGCGGCCACGTTCCGCCGCATTCACCAACGCTTCATGAAGTGGAAGCAGCTAAGAGGTAATAAATCATGACCACATCATCTACCGGTAACCGCCTATTGCGCAGAAAGGAAGTAGAGAGCCGTACAGGAAAAAGTCGCTCTGCCATCTATGACGGCATAAGAAAAGGGACTTTCCCCGCGCCTGTCCCCATCGGAGGGAAGAGCGTTGCCTGGCTGGAAGAAGAAGTTGAAAGCTGGATCGCCAACTGTGTGGCCGCTAGAGCAACTCAGCGTAAACAGTAACATCCCATAACGCCGCCCAGCGCGGCGTTTGAATCATGAATTTAGATAACGGTATAAGAAAGGCGCCCTTTTCTTACTCTTTCAAACTGGAATAAACTGTTTATATTTACAGTCTGAAAGGGATCGGATATGGCAGAAGGTGTCGAGGTGCGCGGCAATGCCGTGCGCGTCTATTTTCGCTGGGAAGGAGAACTTTGCCGGGAGCCACTGCCAGGCCCAGCCACGGAAAAAAACATTGATCATGCCAAGCGTCTTGTCACCATCATCAACTACGAGATTGAAGCGGGCACCTTCGATTATGCTCGCCATTTTCCTGAATCAAAACGCCTGGCTGAAAACCGCTTCGGCCATTACCTGGACCTCTGGCTGGCTATCAAGAAAAACGAGCTCGCCTACTCCAGCTTTCGCGGCGTGCATTCCAAGGCAGAAACGCACGTAAGGCCCAAATGGGGCGAAGCCCAGGCAGATACAATCGACCATATCGAGCTGCAGGACTGGATTCAAAAGGAGTTGGCGGCACACCTATCCAACAAAACGATCAAAGAGATCGTCAGCATCATGCGCCAAACCTTTCGCCTGTATGCCACGCGCAATAAGAAGGCGTTTGACCCCACCAGCGGCATCACCATTCGGCTGCCCGACGATGAAGATCCAGATCCTTTTACGCGAAGCGAGATCGAGAAGATCCTGACAACGCCCACAAATCGCGTTCAGGAACTCAACCTGATCCAGTTTGCTATCTACGACGGGCCGCGCATTTCAGAGGCGCAGGCACTTGCCTGGGAAGACGTGCTGGATGTTGAGAAAGGGATCATTCGATATCGGCGAGCAGTCGTGCGGGGACGGTTTAAGGTAACCAAGACGAAACGCTCAACGCGCGTTCACCACTTGCTCAAACCTGCCCGCGAGGCGCTGCAGGCGCAATATGCCATGACGGGCAAGCTGGAGCCACGCGTTTATGAAGTTGTCGATCGTGACAATCGCACGGTGCGCAAAGAGAAGCTACGCCTGGTGTTTTTGAATTCACGTAACAACCAGCCCTTCTACGAAAATGCGATCCGCGAGCGCTTCTGGAAAACCCATCTGAAAAAAGCGGGGGTTCGCTATCGCGGCCCTAATCAGTGCCGGCACACCTTTATCAGTCAGCTGCTTTCGCTTGGCGTGGTGCCCCTTCACTGGATCTCGAACCACGTTGGCCACGCGACCATCACCATGATTCAGCAGCGCTATGGCAAGTGGATTCGTGGTGACGGCCCGGACATCCCTGCTCTAATCGAGAAGCAGCTAGGCCTCTAGCATTCCCAGGATTGTTCCCAAAACCGCTCCCAGGGCCCATAAACGAAGAAAGGGAACCAACATAAGATGTTGATTCCCCTTCTAAAATTCTTGGCGGAGGAGGAGGGATTCGAACCCTCGAAGCCTTTCGACTTACACACTTTCCAGGCGTGCTCCTTCGACCACTCGGACACTCCTCCGCGTTGTTTGTTCTTTTGAGACCAGCGATGCTTTTCCCAACAGAACGGCGCGTATTCTATGGCCTAAGCTGCGAAATAGCAAGCCATTTTCAGATCAGGCCTCGGGAAGAACCACGTAGCTGCCGGTCGCCTCCAGGCACAGCGTGTTACCGCAATAGAGCTTTTGATCCAGCGTAATGCGCCCTCTACCGCGTTGCTGAAGCTTGTCGGCAAGCATTACAGGGCCTTGGGAATCATGCGGACTACATACCATGCGGTAATCTGCCGTCACCGGCGCATGGAAGCGCTGGCTCGATTCGGCGACGACCACGTCTTGCGCTCTGCCCTGCGCGCGCAGCCATAACGTTACCCAGCACCAGCCCAGTAGTGTCGCTTGCGCGGTGAGCGCTCCACCAAAACCGGTGCCTTTATCATTCAGGCTGGGCTTTAACGACAGTTGCCAGGTAAGCGTGTCACCCTGGCGATCCATCTGCATGATGCCCAGCGCGCCAACCATGGGAATTGCCTCGCCGAGCCACTGCTGAAAGGCAACAAGATCATCCGACCCTTCGGTTAACGGTAGCCGTGGGTAAGCGACACCGGCTTCTCGGCTGCTTGCCATGGCTAACTCCAGCGTTCGACAAAGTCATCAGTTTGATGCTCAGGAAGCGGCTTGTGGCGACCAGCGGGGGTTCCCAGATAAATAAACGCAACGACCTCGTCGTCGTCTTCCAGGCTCAACCCCTTGTGCACCACGGGGTCAAAGGCATACTTGCCGCTACGCCACATGGCCCCCAAACCCAGCGCATGAGCCGCCAGCAGAATACCGTGGGCCGCGCAGCCGGCGGAGATCACCTGCTCCATCTTGGGCACTTTGGCAATATCCGGCGTCACCTTGGCGATCACGGCAATGATCATCGGCGCCCGCAGTGGTTTTTTGCGCGCCGAGTCAAGCACGGAATCCTTGGCATGCGGGTCTTCCTGAAACTCGGCCTCGGCAAACAGCTCACCCAGGCGTTCACGCCCTTCCCCGCTGAATTCGATAAACCGCCAGGGGCGCAGCTCTTTATGGTCAGGGGCACGCAGCGCAGCCCGGTAGATTGCGCCAAGCTGCTCGGCATTGGGCGCGGGCTCGTTCAGCTTGCCCATGGAGCTACGTTCGTGCAGCAGCGTAAGTGCGTCCATGATGACTCCGTCGGTTCAATGAGATGAGCGCTACTTTAGCGCAATCATTTATTGTCTTGCCAGACGCAGCGGGCTAGGCGGCGCAAGCCCAGGCGTGGCACGCCAGGGGCTGATGTCCAACCCTCCGCGCCGCACATAGCGCGCCAGGACCAATAGTTCAGTGGGCTTGGTGCGCTGCATCAGGTCGGTAAAAATATGCTCAACGCAATGTTCGTGAAAGTCCTGATGCTGACGATAGCCGATCAAATAGCGCAATAGCCCCTCTCGCTCGATCTGCGGACCTTTATAGCGAATCATGACGCTGCCCCAATCCGGCTGACCGGTCACTGGGCAGTTGGATTTTAAAAGGTGCGAGTACAGTGTTTCTTCCACCACCTGATCACCTGCCTTCAAATGGTCAGCACTCGGGGTGTAATCGCTCACCTCGATATCCAACGCATCTAGGCACTCCCCCGGAAGCTGCCGAGGCGCCAAGGTGTCGGCGTCAACATCAAAAAGCTCGACGCCAACCGGCGCATTCGCTGCGTCTGCTAAATCCCGGGTTAATGTCGCAATGACGTCGTCTTGATTGGCAAAGCGAGTCTGATTAAAGCTGTTGAGGTATAGCTTCCAGGATTTTGACTCAATCAGATTGGGTGAGTCAGCGGGCAAACGAAAGCGTGCAACAGCCACCACCGGCTTGCCACGCCCGTTCAGCCAGGACACCTCAAACGCATGCCACTCGTCCTCACCGACAAACGGCAGCCTGCCCTCGACAATGCCCAACGGGGCTCGATTGGCCGCACGGGGAATCGGATACAAAAGGTCAGGATCATAGGCGTCTGGATAAGCAGATTCGCGCCCCAGCGGTGCCTCCATCAGTGTTTCGGGTCGATGCGACATGACTTAACTCCGGATTCCTTTACCACGTTCCAACATGCGAAGCGCTACGACAAACAACACGACAATGAAGCCCAGGACGGCAGCCAAGGCCCAGCCAACCGGGATATCCGACACACCCAGGAAGCCATAGCGGAAGACATTCACCATGTACAGAATCGGGTTGAGCATCGACACGCCCTGCCAGAAATCGGGCAGCATGGAAATCGAGTAAAACACTCCCCCCAGGTAGGTCAGCGGCGTGAGGATAAAGGTCGGCACGATGGAAATGTCGTCGAATTTATTGGCCAGCAGCGCGTTGATAAAACCACCGATGGAAAACAGCGCCGACGTCAATACCACCACCAGCACGGTCAGAAACGGATGCTCGACGGTCAGGCGAGTAAAAAACAGCGAAACAATGGTCACAATCAGCCCGACGCCAAGACCACGGGCCATACCGCCAAAAATGAAACCGGATAAGATGACCCAGTTAGGCATCGGCGAGACCATCATCTCTTCAATCGAACGCTGGAACTTGTTCGAGAAGAAGCTGGAGGCGACGTTGGAATAGCTGTTGGTGATCACCGACATCATGATCAGCCCGGGAACAATAAAGTCCATGTACGTGAAGCCGTCCATCGCCCCAATGCGCGAGCCGATCAGATTGCCAAAGATAATGAAGTACATGGCCATAGTGATAGAGGGTGGCAACAAGGTTTGCGGCCATATCCGCGTAAAGCGCTTGATCTCCTTGAGTACCAGCGTCCACAGGGCGATGAGCGTTTGACTGGCGTTCATACCCGCGCCTCCTGTGCTTGAGGCTGCTCTGCCCGTTGATCGATCGCGCTCTGACCGCCTTCCACCATCGACACAAACATTTCCTCCAGGCGGTTGGCGCGGTTGCGCATGGAGACAACCTGCAAGCCCTGCTCGGTTAATGCACCAAACACATCATTGAGTCGCTGGCCACGATGGATCACCAATGATAGCTGCGAGGCTTCCACTCGCTGGATATCAAATCCCTCCACCACGGGGGTATCACTGACAGGGACAGCAAGGTCCAACAGAAAGGTCTCTCGACTCAGTTCGGTGAGCAACTCCCGCACACTGGTGTTACGGACGATTTCGCCGTGATTAATGATCGCGATATTGCGGCACAGGCTCTCGGCCTCCTCCAGGTAATGCGTCGTCAGAATGATCGTAGTGCCTTCGTCACGATTAATGCGGCGCATGTACTCCCACATGCTACGGCGTAGCTCGATATCCACGCCCGCGGTCGGCTCGTCAAGGATCAGCAATTTAGGTCGGTGCATCAAGGCACGCGCAATCATCAAGCGGCGTTTCATGCCGCCGGACAGCATTCTTGCGCTGCCATTGCGCTTGTCCCACAGCCCCAAGTCGGTCAACAGTTGCTCGGCGCGAGGCAGCGCCTCACGACGCGTCATACCGTAATAGCCCGCTTGCGCCAGCACGATATCGAGCACTTTTTCGAACTGGTTAAAATTAAACTCTTGCGGTACCACGCCGATCTGGTATTTCGCTTTAGAGAAGTCTTTATCGATATCGATACCAAAGACCGATACCTTTCCCTGGGTCTTCTGCACCAACGAACAAACCACGCCCAAGGTAGTAGACTTGCCTGCGCCATTGGGGCCCAGGAGCGCAAAAAAATCGCCCTGCTGGACGTCGAGATCAATACCTTTTAGCGCTTGAAAGCCGTTACCGTACTCTTTGGTAAGGCCACGTATCGACAATGCCGGTTCGGCCATAAACATGTCCTGTCAGCAAAAATAAGGAAGTCATCACATGCGTAAACATTAGATATTAGGGCGCAAACTATTTTTTCAAACAGTTCTGCCCCGGAAGGCTATGAATAACTGAAGAGAAGGAAAGTAGAGATGGGTGCGCTTGGAGCGGGAAAGGAGATCGATCGGACTGGCGCTCCAGCTCACGACCCTAGGCAGTATGCCCTATCTAAGTATGCGCTTGGAGCGGGAAAGGAGATTCGAACTCCCGACCCTCGCCTTGGCAAGGCGATGCTCTACCACTGAGCTATTCCCGCAGCGCAAAAGACAAGTACGAGATGGCGTCCCATAGGGGGTTCGAACCCCTGTTACCGCCGTGAAAGGGCGGTGTCCTGGACCACTAGACGAATGGGACACTGTGCAAGCATAAAATTAATTGGAGCGGGAAAGGAGATTCGAACTCCCGACCCTCGCCTTGGCAAGGCGATGCTCTACCACTGAGCTATTCCCGCTTTATAAACCTACGCCTAACGCATTCTCGCTATCGGATGGCGTCCCATAGGGGGTTCGAACCCCTGTTACCGCCGTGAAAGGGCGGTGTCCTGGACCACTAGACGAATGGGACGCAATTGGAGCGGGAAAGAAGATTCGACCGGGCTGGCGTTCCAGCTCACGACCCTCGTCTGCTTTACCACACACCTAATTGGAGCGGGAAAGGAGATTCGAACTCCCGACCCTCGCCTTGGCAAGGCGATGCTCTACCACTGAGCTATTCCCGCACTCCGATACCTTAACGATTTAGTTGGCGTCCCATAGGGGGTTCGAACCCCTGTTACCGCCGTGAAAGGGCGGTGTCCTGGACCACTAGACGAATGGGACGTCGCAATGCCTCGTCGAGGTGGCGCGTATGTTACTCACCCCTTATTGAACTGTCAAGCATTCCCGGCCCAATCGCCCTTCCCGACTCGGCAGCGTCACTTCCATCAACGCAGGCACATAGCCGCCTCAAGGTGGTGCACAAAGCATGACGCGGCGCGCCAGCTGAGTGCAACGGCCACCACGGTAGCGGTAAGCGACAGCCGATAAACACTGTAAAAATCTTTTATTTAAAATAAAATCGATTTTATGGCATGGCGTTTGCTAACACCTTGGTGGGACAAACTTGATTTCTCCACCGCCAAGAGGTGACTCATGACCTTTACACGCCGCAAGTTTCTTACGACCGCCGCTGTTTCATCCACTGCAGGATTGGTATTGGGAGCTCCCAGCATTGCGCGAGCACAGTCGTCCGAAACCTTTAACTGGCGCATGACCAATGCCTACGGGCCAGGCTCTCCGTTTTATGTCGAGGGACCCGGCAGCCCCACCGATGTCATCGAAAAAATCAACACCATGTCGGGTGGTCGCCTCAATATTCAACACTTTGCCGCGGGTGAACTGATCCCGGCGCTCGAGGGGTTTGAAGCGGTACAGAGCGGCACTATCCAAATGAATGCGGCCAACAGCTATTTCTGGTCAGGCACGACCTTTGCCGCTCAGTATTTCACCACCGTGCCATTCGGCATGAGCTTTATGGGCCATATGGCCTGGCTTTATCACGGCGGCGGCCTCGAGCTTTGGCACGAGCTTTACGAGCCGTATGGCATGGTCGCCTTCCCGCTGAATAACACTGGCGTACAAATGACCGGCTGGTTCCGTGAACCAATTGAAGACATCAGCCAGCTTGATGGCCTGCGCATGCGCGTTCCCGGCCTGGCCGGCAAGGTCTACTCTTCCCTCGGTGTCGATGCCCGCGTATTACCCGGTGGTGAGATTTTCCCGGCGCTGGAACGCGGCGTGATTGACGCCGCCGAATTCGTCGGCCCTTTCCAGGACCGCCGTATGGGACTTCAAGACGCTGCGAAATACTATTACACCACCGGCTGGCACGAACCCTCCACCACCGGTGAGCTACTGATTTCCAAATCCCACTGGGACAGTCTGCCAGCAGATCTGCAGATGATTGTTCGCTCGGCGTGCATGGCCGCCTGCCTGGAAAGCCTGACTTGGTCGGAGGCCGTGAACGGTGAAGCCATGACCGACCTGGTCGATAATCACGGGGTCATCGCCAATCAACTGCCAGAATCAATCGTCAATGCACTGCGCGAAGCCACGCTGGATACGCTGCAAACCGAAGCCAACGCCGATCCGGCGGTACGCAAAATCCACGACAGCTACATGGCCTTCAAGGCTCAACATGACCGCTGGGCAGGTGCCAGTGAACGCGCTTGGCTAAGCGATATCATCGGAGTGTGATATGCGAGCGGTAGAAAAGGTAGTTAATAGCATAGAGGTGCTGGTCCGGCTATTTGGCCGGATCGCCGCCTGGACCTGTGTGTTGCTGGTAGCACTGGTCTCCGGTGATGTAATACTGCGTTACCTGTTCGACTTCGGAGCCCTATGGCTGCAAGAGCTGCAGTGGCACTTGATATCGCCCATTGCCCTGTTCGGCATGGCGTATTTGCTACTTAACGACGAACAGGTTCGGGTAGACGTTTTTTACGAGCACTTCCCGGTGCTCGTAAAACGTACTATCGAGGTGTTCGGCGGGCTCACGCTGCTGGTTATGGGCTTGTATATCGCCTGGCTGACGCTTCCCTGGGTCGCGCAATCGTTTGGCCGCGGCGAGGGGTCACCCAATCCTGGTGGCCTGCCCTACCGCTGGGTTTTAAAGGCCTTTCTTCCCTTTGGCTTCACCCTGCTTGCGCTGCAGGGACTGGCCCATGCACTGCGCAATGCGTTCGCACTCCCCGCACAAGGTGACTAACCGATGTCTTTAAATGAATGGCTGGCGATCGGCATGATCGGGGCTTTTTTCGTCATGCTACTGATCGGCATTCCGGTGGCGATCAGCATTGCCACAACCGCCTTTGTCTTTGGTTTTATCGGCTTTGGTCCGATGCTTTTCAACCTGCTTCCGTCGCGTATCTACGGCGTGGTAACCAACTACACCTTCATGGCTATCCCGCTGTTCGTTTTCATGGGTGTGATGCTCGAAAAGTCGAAACTTGCCGCCGAACTGATCGATGTAGTCGGTCACTTGTTCGGTAATGTATCGGGCGGAATGGGTGTGGCGATTATTTTTGTCGGTGTCCTGCTTGGTGCGGCCACGGGCATCGTCGGCGCCACCATCGTGACGCTCGGCCTGCTCACCTTGCCGACACTGCTGCGTCGCGGCTACCCCAAGGCACTTGCCAGCGGGATGATATGCGCCTCTGGCACGCTGGGGCAGATTATTCCTCCAAGCCTTGTGCTCATTCTACTGGCAGAGATCCTGGGTGAGTCGGTGGGCACTATGTTCGCTGCCGCCATGATGCCTGGATTGACCCTGGCAGCGGTGTACATTATTGCCATTCTTGCGCTCGCCGCCTGGAAACCCCATCTAATGCCACCGATCCCTGCCGAAGAGCGTGCCCAAATGGGCAAGGCGCAATTGTTACGCAAGGTCATACTGGTGGTAGGCCCGCCGGTGGGCTTGGTCGTTGCCGTGCTTGGCTCGATCATCGGCGGCATTGCCGCGCCCACTGAAGCCGCCGCCATGGGCGCGCTGGGCGCCCTGGTATTTGTTGCCAGCTCCGGGCGGCTTAGCCTTGACCTACTGACAGAGGTCGCGAAGGCAACGCTGATCATCTCATCCATGGTCTTCTTTATCCTAATCAGCGCGCAGGTATTCGGCCTGGCGTTTCGTGGTCTTGGCGGCGAGCACCTGGTAGCGCGTATGTTCGAGTGGGTACCCGGCGGTGAGATAGGTGCACTGCTCTTCATGCTACTGCTGATGTTTGTGCTCGGTTTCTTTCTCGAGTGGATAGAAATCAGCTATATCGCCCTGCCGTTGTTCTTGCCCTTTTTTATCCAGATGGGCGTTGACATGGTGTGGCTGGGCATTCTGGTGGGGCTGGTGCTGCAAACCTCGTTTTTAACGCCGCCCTTCGGCTGGTCACTGTTTTTCCTCAAAGGCGTCGCCCCCAAAGGCGTCACCACGCTGGATATCTATCTCGGCGTGCTACCGTTTATCGCTTTACAGTTTCTCGCCATTGCCATGGTGATACTATTTCCGGGTATTGCCACGTGGCTGCCTGCCGCCATTGGCTGGTAAACCTCAGGCTCAATAATAAAAGGACAGCTTATGCTCCATACGCAACGTAGCTTCAGCGGCAGTTGTGTCGCTCCGCACCACCTCGCCGCCAGTGCCGGTCGAGACGTACTCAAGCAGGGGGGCAACGCCGTGGAAGCCATGGTCGCGGCCGCGGCCACCATCGCCGTGGTCTATCCGCACATGAATGCTCTTGGCGGTGATGGCTTCTGGTTAATCCATGAGCCTGGCAAGGCACCAGTGGCCATTGATGCCTGCGGCCCAGCTGCGGGGTTGGCCAATGCGGATTTCTATGCCGGTGACACGCAGATTCCCGAACGCGGTCCTAAAGCAGCCCTCACCATGGGAGGCACGGTAAGCGGCTGGCAGGAGGCGCTAGCGGTTGCCGCCGACTGGGGAAAACCTCTACCGCTGACAACGCTGCTGGCCGATGCCATTGGTCATGCACAAAAAGGCGTCGCGGTTTCCAAGAGCCAGGAAACGCTGACTGCCAAGCACCTGGAGCGCTTATCACAAAGCCCTGGGTTCAGCGAGGCACTTCTGGTCGATGGTCAAGCGCCCAGAGAAGGCGACCGGCTTCGCCAGCCGCGTTTGGCCGCGACGCTGGAACGACTGGCCACGGCCGGTCTGGATGATTTTTATCGCGGTAAGTTGGCCGAAAGCATGGCCCGGGATTTGGAGATGCTGGGTAGCCCGCTGCGTTTGCAGGACTTCCACGAGTATCGCGCCCAGCGCGTGACACCCCTGGAAGTAGGCCTCACCGACGCCACCTTGTATAACCTCCCTGCCCCTACCCAGGGGGTGGCGTCGCTGATGATCCTCGCCATTTACGAGCGCATCAAAGCCACCGAACCCAATGGCTTTGGTCACTTGCACGGCCTCATTGAAGCCACCAAGCGCGCCTTCATGCTGCGTGACCAATACGTCACGGACCCGGCGCGGGTCCCCACCTCGCTTCAAGGGTTACTCAGCGACGAACGCATTGCCGCTGAGGCTGCCCAGATCGACTCATCCAAAGCACTGCCCTGGCCCCACGATCCAGCGCCAGGCGATACCGTCTGGATGGGCGCGGTAGATAGCGAGGGTCGAGCAGTCAGCTTCATACAAAGCATCTACTGGGAGTTTGGCAGCGGCGTTGTCCTGCCGGAAAGCGGCGTGCTATGGCAGAACCGCGGTATCAGCTTCTCGCTTGACCCGGAATCGCTTCGTGGACTGGCCCCTGGGCGCAAGCCTTTCCATACGCTTAACCCAGCGATGGCCCGGTTTAACGATGGCCGTACCATGGTCTACGGCACCATGGGCGGTGAGGGTCAGCCGCAATCGCAAGCCGCGGTCTTCTCGCGCTACGCGTTTCACCACATACCGTTGCAGCAGGCGGTTACCGCACCACGTTGGCTCCTGGGCCGTACTTGGGGCGAATCGAGCATGAACTTAAAACTCGAGGATCGCTTTGACGCCAAACTGGTGGCAGCGCTCAAGGCGGCTGGGCATGATGTCGAAGTGCTCGATGAGCCGTTCAGCGACACCATGGGACATGCGGGAGGTATCGTTCATCACCCTGACGGGCTGATTGAAAGCGCTCACGACCCGCGTAGTAACGGTGGCGCGGCCAGCGTTTGATGGCTTGGCTGGCGATTTTTGCCGATATTGCGCATCCTGAACTCAAGCAGGCCAGGCACTGTCATTGACGATAGTGCCCTTGGCGATAAAGTCCTTTACGATAGTGATACGCTATCCTGAGTCAGGAAGCGGGAGAGGAGACCCCCATGGCAAAAATCGAAAAATCCCCGGATCAATGGCAAGAAAAACTCACGCCGGAGCAGTATCGCGTCACTCGTGAAAAAGGCACTGAGCGGCCGTTTACCGGGGACTACCAAGTCAGAGAGGTGCAAGGTATCTACCATTGCGTTTGCTGCCATGCCCCTCTATTCGAGAACGAACACAAGTTTGATGCAGGCTGCGGCTGGCCAAGCTTTGACCGTCCGCTTGGCACCCGCTGCGTCGAAGAGCATCAGGACACTACACATGGCATGGTGCGCACCGAAGTGGTGTGTTCCCACTGCGATGCGCATCTTGGCCACGTATTCCCCGATGGCCCCCCCGAGAGTACCGGCTTGCGCTACTGTATCAACTCGGTAGCCCTTGAGTTTCATCCCGACGAATAGATGTTACCCATTGCGCCCACCAAGTGGCGGGCGCAATGATCTGCGCGCACCCTAGCGTTAGAACTCATCCCATTGATCAGCAGTTTCAGTCGCCACCTCGCGCGCTTTCGTCGATGAAGAATGGCTGGGTAATGCCTTGGCGGTTTTCTGAGTGGCTTGATTCATTCTTTCCAGATGTGCGCGAGCTATTTTGATGCTCTCTTCCTGAGCCCCTTCCAGGCGGAATGCGTCCACCACGTTAGCCAACTCGAAAGCTTCCAGGGACAGGTTATCCGCCGACGCGGCAATCGACTGCACCTTGGTGGCGTTTTGCTGGGTGACGTTATCCATTTCAGCAATCGCCGAATTGATTTCCCCAATTCCGCTACTCTGCTCACTGGATGCCGTGCTGATTGACTCCATCAGCTCGCTTACCTGGTTGACCTGGCGCATAACGGCGTCGATCGCTTTCTCGGCCTCCTCCACGGCGCTTCGCCCGCCGGTGACTTCCTGAGTGGTGCTGTCGATCATGCGACGAATTTCCTGGGCGGCTTCAGCGCTTCGCCCGGCAAGGTTACGTACCTCACTGGCCACCACCGCAAACCCTCGACCATGCTCGCCAGCCCTGGCGGCTTCCACAGAGGCATTCAAGGCAAGAATATTGGTCTGGAAGGCGATGCCGTCAATCACGCTGATCATTTCGGTCATTTTTTCAGCACTTTGAGCAATCCGCTGCATACGCTCAACCAGCTGCTGCATCTGCTCGCTGGTTTGCTGAGTACTGTGCGAGTTCTGTACGGCCAATTCGCTCGCCTTGCGGGCATTGTCGGTATTCTGCTGCACGGTCGAAGTCATTTCTTCCATGCTCGAGGCCGTTTCCTGCAGCGACGATGCCTGCTGCTCAGTACGCGACGCCAGTTCCTCATTTTCGGCGGCAATCTGCTGAATGGCCGGGGTAACCACCGAGACACGGTTTTCAACGTCACCCACAATACCTGACAGGCTAAAACGCATCGTATCGAGCGAGTACAGAAGCTCACCTAGCTCATCACCGGTTTGGCGACGCTCCCGGGCCGCCAGGTTGCCCGCGGCAATCTGGAAGGTCACGTAGCGCGCGCCGGCCAGGCTACGCAGCACCGATTTCAGAATCAGCACGCTCAAGCCGATCATGACCGCCGCGCCCAGCCCCATCAGCACCAGCTGGGCAATCATCATCTGCTGGCGGCCCTGGTCGGCCTCCGCCAGCATCTCGGCAGCAAAGGTTCGTTCGCTTTCAACCAGTTGGCTGACCTCGGCTTGCAACGTTTGCGTGCCGGGCTTGACGATATCGTTGAAGGCGACAAAGGCGTCGTAGCTCTCCTTCTCGACCAGGGCGGTCACCGCCTGATCGACCCCGTCGCTCCAGTTGCCGAGCGCTGAGCCAAAGGACTGCAGTGCCTGGCTGTCGGGATCTTCATCGGCGCGGTATTCGTCCCAGCGCGCCTCGATCCTTTCCCGTTTTGTGCCGACCGACGCGGCCAGTTCATCGGCGTCCACGGCGCGCGGATTGAGCACGGCGGGATCCAGCTCATCCACTACCTGCCCGGCGGCCTGTTCGATTCCCTGCAGGCTCGCGACGTCATCCAGTCCCGAGCGGCTCAGGGTATCCAGGCGATCTCCGGAGACCATCAATCCGTAAATACCCAGTCCACCAGCAATCCCTATCAGCGCCACGGACGCCAGCACCATGCCGATCAGCTTTGCGCGCAGGCTGGTGAGCTTGAAGCGCGAGACGATGCCGATAACCCCCTTGCGTCGAAGCTCACCGCGTACCAGGGTGTAGTGCCTGGATTTGCCTTTCTCACGCATCTCGGCGTAGACCTTTTCCGCCTTGGCAACGGCCTTGGGACTCGCCTTTCGGCGTACCGATGTATACCCCACGATACGGTCACCGTCACGCAGTGGAGCAAGCGTGGCATGCACCCAGTAATGATCACCGTTTTTACGGCGGTTCTTGACCAGGCCCTGCCAGGTAGTGCCTGCCTGCAGGGTTTTCCATAAATTCGCAAAGGCCGCTTCGGGCATATCCGGGTGTCGAATTAAATTATGCGGCGCGCCAATCAACTCATCGCGGGAGTAACCACTTACTTCAACAAACGTCGGGTTCGCATAGGTCACGTTGCCTTTCAAGTCCGAGCGCGATATCAGCACGGTCTCTTCAGTTAATGGGTATTCTTGCTGCGTGACGGGTTGGTTGTTGCGCATAATGATCCCTGTGAAGAATGTATTTTTTCTAAGAAGCTTTTATGGATATCGACCTTGAGCGTAAAAACTAAATAGTGATCTACAAAGAAAAAAACGCT
The DNA here is from genome assembly GCF_015767635.1 of Halomonas sp. A40-4. Classification (GTDB taxonomy): domain Bacteria; phylum Pseudomonadota; class Gammaproteobacteria; order Pseudomonadales; family Halomonadaceae; genus Vreelandella; species Vreelandella janggokensis. Next base: position 2,684,457 of record NZ_CP065230.1, read on the forward strand.
ATCCGAGAGGATAGCGTTTAAAGGTTATACAGGACTAAACGTTAATGGCCAGAAAGGCTAATTTAACGATGATAATCGTTAGCAGTGTCATCAATTAAGCAAGTCAATGACTAATTCGCTTAATGAGCTATTTGAATACAACCTTGGCCACATCACGATAGCGATTGGCAAAGTGCACTGTCATGCCTTCTCTGAGGTAATCGGGCAGCTCTTCATAATCACGCCGGTTTGCCTCCGGCAGGATGACTTCAAAGATGTCACTGCGGCGCGCCGCAATCACTTTTTCGCGAATCCCGCCCACAGGCAGTACCTGGCCGGTGAGCGTCAGCTCACCCGTCATGGCCAGAGGACGGTCAATAGCCTGATGCCTGGCCAGTGACAGCAGCGCCGTGGTCATGCTGACCCCCGCCGAGGGACCATCTTTGGGCGTGGCACCTTCCGGCACGTGCAAGTGTACAAAGGCAGAGTCGAAAAAGTCGCTATCGGCGCCGTATTCCTGCAGATGGCCAAGCGTATAGCTGTAGGCAATATTGGCAGACTCCTGCATCACATCGCCAAGTTTGCCGGTAAGCTTGAAGCCACGATCCAGAGAATGAACCTTGCCAGCTTCGATGGGCAAAGTGGCACCACCCATTGCCGTCCAGGCAAGACCGGTAACCACGCCCTCACCTTTGAGGACTTTTTCCTTGCGGAAGATGGGCGCGCCCAGGAATTCCTCGAGGTTCTTAACCGACACCTTGACGGTCTCAACGTCGTCTTCCAGCAGCTTGACGGCTGCCTTGCGCACGATGCGGTGCAGCTGTTTCTCCAGCTGACGCACCCCCGCTTCCCGGGCGTAGCCCTCAATCACCTGCTTTAGAGCGGCGTCACTGAGCTGAATACGCTTTTTGGGCAGGTTGTCGCGCTTGAGCAGCTTGGGCCAGAGGTGATGCTTGGCTATCGCCAGCTTTTCCTCGGCAATGTAGCCCGACAGACGAATTTGCTCCATGCGATCCAGCAGCGCACTCGGTATGGAATCCAGGGTATTGGCCGTACACACGAACAGCACCTTGGAGAGATCCATACGGACATCCAGATAGTGGTCGAGGAAATCGACGTTCTGCTCCGGGTCGAGTACCTCGAGCAACGCCGATGCCGGATCCCCTTGGAAAGACTGGCCCAGCTTGTCGATTTCATCCAGCATGATCACCGGATTCTCGACTTCGACTTCCTTGAACGACTGAACCAGCTTGCCGGGCATCGCGCCCACGTAGGTACGGCGGTGTCCCTTGATCTCGGCCTCATCGCGCATGCCGCCGACGGAAAAGCGATAGAACTGACGACCCAGCGCTTCGGCAATCGAACGCCCAACAGAGGTTTTACCCACGCCAGGCGGGCCTACCAGCAGCAGAATCGAGCCGCCAACATCGCCCTTGAAGGACCCTTCGGCGAGGAATTCGACAATCCGTTCCTTGACGTCTTTCAAGCCGTCGTGATCACGGTCCAGGACTTGTCTGGCATGATTCAGATCCAACTGGTCAGGACTGGTCACGCCCCATGGCAGCGACGTCAGCCAGTCAAGATAATTGCGTGTCGTGCCGTACTCAGGCGAACCGGTTTCCAGTACGCTGAGCTTGTCCAGTTCATCGTCGATCCGCGACTGGACCCGCTCGGGCACCACCAGCGATTCCAGGCGGGCGCGGAAGGTATCGACATCGTTTTCACGGTCGTCCTTGGAAATACCCAATTCGCGCTGGATCACCTTGAGCTGCTCGCGGAGGAAAAACTCACGCTGACGCTCCTGCATCTGCGCGTTGACCTGCTCGCTGATTTCGCTTTGCAGCTGTGCAACGTCAATCTCCTTGCGCAGCAGTGGCAGTACCTTCTGCATGCGCTCAGCAACATCCAGCGTCGACAGCACATCCTGAAGCTCCGGACCCTTGGCAGAGGTAATCGCCGCGGCAAAGTCGGTCAGCGGACCGGGTTCGTGCGGGCTGAAACGGTTCAGGTAGTGCTTGAGCTCTTCGCCGTACAGCGGATTAATGGGCAGCAATTCCTTGATCCCATTAATAATCGCCATCGCATAAGCGCGGGTTTCTTCGTTTTCTGCATCCACCGGCTCTTTGGGGTAACTCACTTCAACCAGGTAAGGCGGCGTGCTGGATAGCCAACGCTGAATCTTGAAGCGCTGCACACCCCGGGCGATAAACTGGATCTGCTGATCCTCACCCTTCATCTTGTGAACTTTGACCGCCGTGCCAATGGTCGGAAAGCCTTCACTATCCAGGGAGTCGATACCCTGCTCACCCACATAAGCAACCCCTACAGTCTGGTGCGGGGTATTACCCACCCGGCGCATGGTCTCTTCCCAGCGTTCACGATTGATGACCAGCGGTTGCACCTGGGCGGGAAAGAAGGGCCGATTATGGATCGGTAGCAGATAGATACGTTCGGGAAGCATGTCACTGGCGGGCACCATTGAGTTGACACGCTCACCGTCTGATCGGAATTGGTCGTCCTCACCCTGCGAGGTCGGATCGTTGTCGTCCTGCACGTTAAAGTGGTCGTCTCGGTCAAATTCCTGGTCGCTCATGAACCCTCCAATCAACACCTGCCGGTGGCGATTGCCGCTCGGCTTTGTGATGGAAATGCGGGCACATCAGACAAACTTCAACCGTTGACGCTCAGGGCCATAGATTGGGCATTGGACGACCATTGACGCGCCACTGGCCACGCACCACGTCGAACGCCAGTTCCTGAGTACCCAACGGCAGCCCCAACCAGAGGGCCGCGACGGTCGGGGCATCGTGCCAGGTAAAGTCCCCGTCGATACGCTCACGCCAACGCGCCTGCTCTTCAGGCTCATCCAGCTTGGTGATGTCCAACTTGTCCAGCTGGCGGTTGTCAAAGAACAGCGCGCCATCGGCATCCAATCGAATCCCCAGCAGCGGACTGTCGACAGCGATGGTCGAGACATCCAACCGCGGTGAATCGCTTAACAGCTGACGCAAGTCGGGCTGCAGGCGAGTCAGGGTTCCCTCCGCCAAGGGTAAGCGAGCATCGCCCCATGCGGCTTCCTGGCGCAGTTGACGTATGGTATCGCGCACCGCATCGGCATTGATCCGGGAAAGCTCCATTTCCATATGGCCGTTTTGCAGTAACGGCGTGTCCGGCGCTTCGGAAGGCACCCTGACCTCGCCAATATGCAGCTCTCCTTTCACGCGCAACTCCTGCTCGTCGAGCATCATCCGGCTACTGACATCAAGCGGGGCTATTTGCACATCAAAAGCAGGGTAGGACAGCGCCACATTCTCGATATGTAGAGAATCGTACTGGGTAAAGTGGTAGGCGTCTTCGGTGTAGGTGTAGCGGCTCTCCAACGTCGAGGGCCCGACACGCAGCTCGGCCGGCCCATCGGTAATGGTCAGTTGATCCATCAGCGCCCGTAGCCGCCAATCGCCGTAAACGCCCTCTAGGCGCAGCCGACCACCGCGCACGGCTAATTCCCTGCCGTTTTGCTGAATAACGAAGGGAGCAAGCGCCAGACGCAGTTCGCTGTGACCGCTCAATGTGTGGTAAGTGCCTTGCCAACGCGGTACGGAAGGCGCAGATACCTCCCCCAACGCTTGCTGAAGGACGGTATCGAGGCGAGGCAAAAGCGTGCCTTCCACGTCGGTGCTTAAAAGACCGTGACGGGCCGTGTAGCTAAGCTCCAGTCGCCAGGGCCGCCCGAGCAAAGGCGAAAGAACCAATCGGCCTTGTGAGGTTAACCATCCCTGATCGCTTTCAGTACGCGTCACCCGCCACTCACCGCGGGCGGCCAGGTCATCCAGCGCCTGACGCAGGCTGCGCTCGAACAACACGCTTGAAAGCAGCTGTGCCGCTACCCATAGCACGGCTATTACCGCCAGAACGGGGACAATCAAACGTTCCTTGCGCATGGCATCTCCCTTGAGCCAAACGCGCCAACGGGCAGCGTTATTAAACGGTCAATGCAGCCAAAACCACAGATGCATTATGCTCCAGGCGTAGATCCCTGCCATCACATCATCGATCATGATGCCAAACCCGCCGGCCACCCTCCGGTCCGCCCAGCGGATAGGCCAGGGTTTGAATACATCGAAAATGCGGAACACCAAAAAGCCCCACAGTGCAGATTCCCATGAAAACGGCACCGCCGCCATGGTAATCCAGTAGCCGACAAATTCATCCCAAACGATCCCGGAATGATCATGCACCCCTAAATCGTTGGACGTTCTATCGCACAGCCATACGCCGATCACAAAGGCGACAAAAACAATACTTAAGTACCAGCCTAGCGACAGATCGGCCATTAACCAATAAAAAGGAATCGCCGCCAGCGTGCCAAACGTACCCGGCGCAAAAGGCACGGCACCACTGCCAAGCCCAAAGGCAAAAAAATGCGTGGGCCGACGCCAAACGCTTGCAGGGGCATGATTCATGGCGTCTCTCCCTTGAAATGCTGCCAGCCGTGATAGCGCTGAACGGGAAGTCCATGCACGCCCAAGATGTCGCTGCACTCACCAATCACGTGGAGTGGAACGCCTGACGCAGCAAGCTGCTGGCGCGCTTGTTCGACGTGAGTCGAGGGCAACGTCACCAGTAGTTCATAGTCGTCGCCGCCGGTCAATGCGGCCTGTCGAGCCGCTTCTGGCCCCAAGGCATGTTCCAGGCCTTCAGCCAGCGGCAATGCGTCCAGCGATAACGTTGCCCCTACGCCAGATGCCTCGCGCAGATGGCCCAGATCAGCTAACAGTCCGTCTGAAATATCAATCGCCGCGGTCGCCCACTCGCGCAACGCTTCGCCTGCCGCCAAGCGCGGCGTCGGCCATAAATAGCGCTCAAGCAGCGGGTGAGCCTTATCGCGTTCACCCTCTCGCCACAGCGCCAAACCGCCGGCTCCCCCGCCCAGCGCGCCGGTAACGGCAATCACGTCGCCAGGCCGGGCGCCGCTTCGTGTCAGCGCTGTGGTATTGGGCACGTCACCCATGACAGTCACGGCGATGGAAAGCAGGCCGGACGTGATGTCGCCACCCACCAGCGTTGTTGCGTGCCGGTCAGCCAGTGCGGCAAACCCCCGCGCATAGCCCGAGAGCCAGGCATCAGCAGCGTTATCATCGGCAAATTGCGCCTGATCAATGGTCAGCGCCATCACGCACCAACGTGACGTCGCCCCCATGGCGGCCAGGTCACTCAGCGCCACAGCCAGCGCACGGTGTCCAATGGCTTCAGCGGGTGCTTCGCCGGGGAAGTGAACATCTACCACCGAGGTATCCACACTCACCACTAGCTGGCGGCCCGGCTGTGGCGTCAGTACGGCAGCATCATCACCGACCCCCAGCGCCACGCTCCGAGAGCTCGCATCGCGACACGGCGACGTAAAATAACGTCGAATCAGATCAAATTCGGCAAGCACAAAGGCCCCTTGAACGCAACGTCAGCAAGAACGCGCAGTCACCCGGTCCATGGGGCCGGTTAGCGGCGACGCGCACTGACTTCGGCACTCCGCAAGCGAATGGCTAACTTGTCGAGAATGCCGTTCACGTATTTATGGCCGTCAGTGGCACCAAACGACTTGGCCAGCTCAACGCCTTCGTTAATGACCACACGATAAGGCACTTCCATACGCCGCGACAGCTCGTAGGCTCCAAGGCGAAGAATGGCCAGCTCGACGGCATCCAGGTCTTCCAGACGACGGTCAAGCAACGGTGCTATATCCCGGTCCAGCTCCGCACTGAAACGCGACGTATTGATCAGCAGCTCATGAAACAGCGCCTTGTCAGCAATCTCCATCACCTTGGCCCAATTCTCATGATCTTCCATGTCGGCATCAGGTAGATGGCTGCGGAATTCGGCCTCAATGGTGTTGATCGGCTTACCCGTCATGTGCCACTGATAGAGCCCTTGCACCGCCAGCTCACGCGCCGCTTGCCGGCCCTGCTGGGCAGCCGAAGGCTTGCGCTCACGACGTTCACTCATGAGTATCACCCGGCGCAATAGCGCGCAGCAACGAAACCATTTCCATGGCCGCCATGGCCGCTTCAGTACCCTTGTTACCCGCTTTGGTACCGGCACGCTCAATGGCCTGCTCGATCGACTCGACGGTCAGCACGCCGTTGGCGATGGGCGTATCGAACTCGAGCTGTAGTTGGTTGAGGGCGGTATTGCAGCCACCCGCCACATATTCAAAATGCGGCGTTCCACCGCGGATCACCGCCCCCAGGGCGATGACCGCGTCAGGCTTCACCACCTTGAGGACACGCTTGACGGCCAGCGGCAGCTCCCAGGCACCGGGGACGTGCACAATATCGATGTGCTCCATATCAACGCCATGACGAACCAGGCTATCGACGGCGCCCTCCACCAGACTGTCTACGACATGGTGATTGAACCGGCCAACCACGATGACGTAACGGCCATCGACGTCGACAAAGGTACCTTCAACTTGAGAAAGGGATTGCATCAATTTATTCCTGCTAAAGTGTATAACGGCTAAGCGGTGGACTCATCGGACGTATCGTTCGGCCCCAGCCGCTCGACGACTTCCAGGTCAAAGCCGGAAAGTGCCGAGAATTTCCAGGGCGAACTGAGCAAACGCATTTTACCCACGCCAAGATGGCGAAGTATTTGCGAGCCGGTACCGATAGTTAAGTAATTTCCCGCGCCGTCAGAATCGCTGGTGCGCGGTTGGCGCACGCGCTCTAAAAAGACATCCAACTGGTCTTTGAGGTCTTGATGCGGGCGCCCGTCATCGATCAGCACCAACACGCCCGCAGGAGCCTCGGATATTTCGACAAGCGCTCGTTGGGCATCCCATCGACATTGCTCGTCTTTGGTCAACCCCAGCACATCACGCAAGGTGTCGGCCAGATGGACCCGCACCGTCGTGGGCTGCTCAGGCGCTGGCTGGCCCTTGACCAGGGCTAAGTGATGCGCGCCCTGAATGCGGTCGCGAAACACATGCAGCGTCATCTCGCCCTGGGTGGTAGTAATCGGCGAGGCTTCGAGATGATCCACCGTCTGCTCATTGACGATGCGGTAGTGAATCAAATCGGCAATGGTGCCCATCTTGATGCCGTGCTCTTCAGCGAAAGCTTCAAGCTCAGGACGGCGCGCCATGCTGCCGTCATCGTTCATGACCTCACAAATCACGCCGCTCGGGTCACAACCTGCCAGGGCTGCCAGGTCACAGGCGGCCTCGGTATGACCGGCACGACGCAGAACGCCACCGGGCTCGGCCATCAGCGGGAAGATGTGTCCCGGCTGGACGATATCGGTGGGTTTGGCATGCGGGGCAACGGCGGCCTGGACGGTCCGCGCCCGGTCGGCGGCGGAGATCCCCGTGGTCACGCCTTCGGTCGCTTCGATCGACAGGGTGAACTTGGTGCCAAACCCGGAGCCGTTGTCGCGTACCATCAGCGGCAGATTCAGCTGTTCGCAGCGCGCCCGTGTCATCGGCAAACAGATCAGGCCGCGGGCAAAGCGTGCCATGAAGTTGATATGCTCCGCCTGGACTTTTTCAGCGGCCATGATGATATCGCCTTCATTTTCGCGATCCTCGTCGTCCATGAGAATCACCATTTTGCCCTGGCGAATATCATCGACCAGTTCAGCAATGGGGGCTAGTGTCCCAGAGGAAGCGTGCGCCATGGAATCTCCAGTAAAGTTGTCGCAAGGGTGCGATTTCGCGCGTCAGGGTACCTTGGTATCGTCGCTCGTGCCAGTCACCACTGGCGAGGCGATAATTCGCCAATCCTGTCCAACGGCCCGCATATCGTGAATAGTGAGGCGCTGCTGGTCGGCCATCTGGACAAGCCCCGGGAGTGCAAACAGCGGCCTGGCGTCTCCGCCCAACAGCGTCGGCGCGACAAATAGCTGCATTTCATCGATCAATCCCGCGTTTAGCATGGCGCCGGCGAGTGTGGCGCCGGTTTCAACCAGCAGCTCATTAACCTCTTCGTTTGCCGCCAGCCACTCAAGCAGAGCCGACAGATCAACACGACCCTGGGCATCGGCGGCTAACACCTGCACCTCAGCCCCAGCGTCTATCAGTCGCCCGCGCTTCTCAGTATCCCTGGACGTGGTAACAATCAGCGTACGCCCGGGCGCTCGCAAACAGGCGGCTGCCAACGGCAATCGCAGTTGGCTATCGACAATTACCCTCAGCGGCTGGCGCCTGGCGATGTCAGCGGCATCATCCAAGCCGAGTTGCTCGGCACGAACCGTCAGGCGTGAATCATCCATGATGACGGTCTCCACACCACTCAATATCGCACTTGAACGGGCACGTAATCGTTGAACCTGCGCGCGCGCCTCAGGACCAGTAATCCACTGGGATTCACCCGACCCCATGGCGGTGCGACCATCGAGGCTCATCGCCATCTTCATGCGCACAAAGGGACGTTTGCTCGCCATACGGGCGATAAAGCCAGGATTGAGCGCGCGGGCGTCTGCCTCCAGCAACCCGACTGACACCTCGATCCCCGCATCTTCCAAAAGGCGAATGCCCCGGCCACTGACCTGAGGATTGGGGTCTACCATGGCCACCACTACGCGCGCCACCCGAGCGTCTTGCAACGCCACGGCGCAGGGGCCAGTGCGGCCAATATGTGAACACGGCTCTAACGTGACATAGGCGGTCGCGCCACGAGCGTTCTCGCCCGCCGCAACCAATGCATTGACCTCCGCATGCGGCTCACCCGCGTAGCGGTGATAGCCCTCGCCCACAACCTTACCATCGCGGACAAGTAGGCAGCCCACACGAGGGTTGGGGTCGGTGGTGTACAGACCGTATGCCGCTAGCGCCAGCGCGCGGGCCATGTAACGATGGTCATCGGTACTGAACAAGGCCACGCTCACGTTGAGGGCCTGCCGTCAGCAGGTTCCTGGGACAAGCGATCAATTTCAGCCCGGAATTCGTCCAGATCCTGAAACTTGCGATACACGGATGCAAAGCGAATGTAGGCCACCTGATCGAGGGTGTTCAAGGCCTGCATGACCGACTCACCAATATCGCGGGCGTCAATTTCCCGGTCTCCCCGCGCGCGAAGCGTCTGGCGTATCCGCTCGACGGACGCCTCAATGGCCTCTGCGCTGACCGGCCGCTTTTCGAGCGCCCTCAGCATACCGGCACGCAGCTTGGTTTCGTTGAAGCTTTCGCGCGAACCGTCAGACTTGACCACACGGGGCATGACCAGCTCGGCGGTTTCATAAGTGGTAAAACGCTCCTGGCAACTTGCACATTGGCGACGGCGACGCACCTGGTCACCGTCGGCTACCAGCCGCGAATCGGTCACGCGAGTATCGTTAGCACCACAAAAAGGGCAATGCATGGCGTTCAACCTGTTGTCGGCCCGTGCGAAAGCGCTGCACGAGAAAGCAAAATACGACCTGTTAATGCGCTATTAACCGCCTATTGTAACGTTTTGGCACACAAGCTGCACCGTTTGTGGAAGCCTGTTTACTGGGACACCCTTATGACCGCCTTCGACGACACTGTGCACGTTTATCTGGATCACCTTTACGGGCCCCGCGCCACGGAGGTTCAGCGCCGCCTGAATCAACGCCTGGCGCATTTTTGCCCAGCGTCGGAGCCGCAACTTTCCATCGAGCAGCAGGGTCAGCGTGCACCATTGTGGAGCGAGAAAGACCAGTGGCTGATCACCTATGGTGACTCTATCGTTGATGACCCAGCGCCCCCGCTGGCAGTGCTCGACGACTTTTTGCAAGCGCGTCTCGGTGAACGTATCAGCAGCGTCCACGTACTGCCGTTTTTCCCGTGGAGCAGCGACGACGGCTTTTCAGTAATCCACTACCGGGAAGTAAACCCCGACCTGGGCGACTGGCAGCATATTCAGACCCTTGCCCGCCACTACGACCTGATGGCGGACCTGGTGCTCAACCATGTGTCCCGGGAGTCGTTATGGTTTGTCGACTATCTTAGCGGTAGCCTACCGGGGCGCGATTATTTTATCGAAGTCGACCCCGACACCGATGTGTCGGCAGTGGTTCGGCCACGTAGCAGCCCGCTGTTGGTGCCGATATCCACCCGCCGGGGAACACGTTACCTATGGGCGACGTTTTCCGAAGACCAGCTCGACCTGAACTTCGAAAACCCCGATGTGCTGCTGGAATTTGTCGGCATCCTGCTGTTTTACCTCGAGCAGGGCACCCGTATCGTGCGCCTGGACGCCGTCGCCTTTCTATGGAAGCGGCTGGGAACCAACTGCATTCACTTGCCGGAAACCCACACCGTCGTGCGATTGCTACGCGCCATTGTGGACCACGTTGCCCCCGGCACGCTGCTGATCACCGAAACCAACGTGCCGCATCACGAAAACATCAGTTACTTCGGTCTTGACCGCCTCGCCGACGGCCCGCCCGACGAAGCCCACATGATCTACCAATTCACCTTGCCGCCGCTGCTGTTGCACACCCTGACACGGGGCGAAACGCATACCCTGCAAGGCTGGCTGGCCAGCCTGCCGCCTCTACCCGACCACTGCACCTATCTCAATTTTACCGCCAGCCACGATGGCATTGGCGTACGCCCACTGGAAGGCCTGTTACCCGATCACGAACGCGATGCGCTGCTCGAACTGATGCACCGATTTGGCGGCTTTGTCAGCATGCGCAGCAACCCCGACGGCAGCGACACCCCCTATGAAATCAACATCACCTGGTTTGAAGCCATGCAAGGCACGCGCAAAGGCCCCGATCCGTGGCAAATTGCACGTTTCTTGTGCAGCCAGGCGATCATGCTCAGTCTTCAAGGCATTCCGGCCCTGTATATCCATACCCTGACCGGCACCCTCAACGACGTGGAAGGCGTTGAGCGCAGCGGTCGCTTACGCTCTATCAATCGCCGCCGCTGGCAGCGCCGCGAACTCGATTTACTCCTCGACAGCACCGCCACACCCACCCATGACGTTTTCAATGCGCTGAGTCGATTGCTGGACTGCCGACGCCGGGAGCCCTGTTTCCACCCCAATGCCGCACAGCGCGTACTGACTTCGGATCCATCGTTGCTGGCCATCGAACGTGGTCCGCTGGCCAACGGTCGCCGCCTGTTGGCGCTATACAATGTCACCGAGGTGCCCCTATCATTTGATCAGCTCGGTGATGACGTCCAGCACGCGTTATCGTCAGTCCCATGGCAAGACCTCAACGCCCGATCCTCTGGTCAAGCCACCGACCCTTTGCCTCCCTATGCCGTGCGCTGGCTGGTTCATGGCCCTTGATATTCCCGGCATCGATTTATTAGCGGAAAATGATGCCGATTCAGGCCCTGCGCGTTAGGCTATCCCCTCGATTCTGCAACGATTGAGGAACGCTATGCGCGATGTGTTCACCCTGCACCGCTTATTCCAACCCCGGCCAACATCACGCCGTTCGCCCCTATTCGGCAGCGCGATGCTCGGCATGCTCATGATGCCGACAGCCCAAGCGGACTCTCTCCCCGCCCCTGTACAGGCACTGGCGGATCAAGGACTGGAGATTCACGGCGAATTTGACGCCCCTGGCGGCATGCGTGGCTTTGGCGCCAGCCGTCAGGGCCAGGAAGTGACCATCTACCTCACCCCCGACGGCGAGCACGCCATTACCGGCTCGCTGACCGACCAGGAGGGCGACAACCAGCTCGAGGAAGCAGCGCTGGACAAGCACGTACGGGCACCACTTGAAGCACAAACCTGGCAACTCCTCGAAGACAGCTACTGGATTCAGGATGGCCAGCGTGACGCGCCACGGGTGGTTTACACCTTTACCGACCCCAACTGCCCCTACTGCCAGGCTTTCTGGGAAGCCGCACGGCCCTGGGTTGAAGCAGGCGAGGTGCAACTACGCCATATCGTGGTGGGCATTCTTGACGCCGACAGCCCCGCCAAGGCCGCATCGCTACTCGCTGCCGACGATCCCGCCGACGCCCTTGCCCGCCATAAGCAAGGCGACCACATCCGCGCCAGCGCCCAACCTCGTGAAATTGAAGAGCAGGTATACAGCAACAACCAGCTGTTTGACGGTCTGGGCCTCTACGCCACCCCGACCAGCGCTTTCAAGCGCCAGACCGATGACGGCGTCACCCGTCTGGACCGCGTCGAAGGCATGCCGGATGAAGAGCGCCTGGAAGAAATGATGGGCGGTCCGGCACCTGAGCAATAGCGTCGTCAACGCCTGGCGATCACCCAGCCCAGCACCATGGTCGCCAGCATTGCCACCAGCGGTAGCGTGGCACCGCCCAGCGACGCGATGGCGGGCCCCGGACAGTAACCTGAAAGCCCCCACCCCACGCCGAACAACGCCGCCCCGATCAACAGTCTGGCATCCAGCCCCTGCTTATCGGGCAGTTGAAAACGCTTTGCCAGCAGAGGTACCGGCTGCTTCAGCACGAAACGGTAGCCGATAAAGGTGGTAATGACCGCCCCGCCGAGTACAAACATGAGCGTCGGATCCCAGTTGCCGGCGACATCCAGGAAGCCGACCACCCTGGCCGGATCAGTCATGCCCGATACCGCCAGTCCCAGACTGAACAGCAGGCCGGCTACATAGCTCGCCACCAGGGTCAGAGCCTGTCTGCTCATGCTCCACCTCCCAGGACGTGACGCACGACATAGACGGTCACCAGGGCGGCACCCAAAAACGTGACCGTCGCCGCCAACGACCGCGGTGAGAGACGCGCCAGACCGCACACCCCATGACCACTGGTACAGCCACTGCCGAGCCCGGTGCCCAGCCCCACCAGCAGGCCGGCCACCAGCATCAGCGGCACGCCGCCCAGCGGCTGGCCGATAACCGCGCCGGGGTGATTGACGACATTGCCCCATCCAGCACCTAGCCCCATTAATAGTAATGGCCCGCTGACCAGGCCGACGAGAAACGCCGCCCGCCAAGCGCTATCGCCCTTAGGCCGCTGGGCGATCAAGTTACCGACAATACCGCTGATACCGGCGATTCGTCCCAGGCTTGCCATCAGCCAGACCGCCGAGATACCGATCAATATGCCACCTGCAAGCCCCTGCAGGCTCGATGACAGTTCCATGTATTGCTCCTCTTCAGCGATTACTTAGCGGCATCATACCGCTCCATTAACTATATACTTATATCACAAGCGAATATATGACCGGCATCACGCGTTAACAACCGTTTAGCCACCTCCTTCTGTTAAGATGCACCGCATTAGCAATTTGCAGGAGAGACCCATGCTCGGCTGGTTCCCCGGACATATGAACAAGGCCCGCCGCCAGATCCAGGAGGCGCTGCCGGAAATCGACGTGGTCATCGAAGTGCTCGATGCGCGGCTACCCTACTCCAGCGCCAACCCCATGCTGGCCGAGTTGACCCGCCACAAGCCGGTGCTCAAGATTCTCTCCCGTGCGGACCTGGCCGACCCGGAGCGTACTGCCGAATGGGTCGCATTTTTCGACGCCCAGGACGACACGCGCGCGCTGGCAGTCACCACCACCAATACCCGAGAACTGAAAAAAATTCCCCAGCTCTGCCACGAGCTGGCGGGGGCCGTTCGTGTCGACCGCGATGTACGTGTCATGGTGATGGGCATTCCCAACGTGGGTAAGTCGACACTGATCAATGGCATGGCAAGGCGTAAGATCGCCAAAACCGGTAACGAGCCAGCGGTGACCAAGCGCCAGCAGAAGGTACGCATCGACGGTCGGGTCGCGCTCATCGACACCCCCGGCGTGCTATGGCCCAAGATTGAAGACCAGGCCAGCGCCTACCGTCTCGCCGCCAGTGGCGCGATTCGTGATACCGCGATTGAATACACCGACGTGGCGATCATCACCAGCGCGGAACTGGCGAGACGTTACCCGGATGCACTGACCGCCCGCTACAAGCTCAAGACGTTGCCCCGCTATGCGCCATCCAGCACCGATGAGGTCGATGCTGACGGCCCGCAAAAGCCTGATTTTCTGGCGATCGCAGGCTTTGACGGCCAGGCCATTCTCAAGGAAATAGCAGGCAAGCGTGGCGGGCTGCGCCCCGGCGGCACGGTTGACCTGCACCGGGGCGCTGAAGTCTTGCTGCACGAACTGCGTGACGGCAAGCTGGGAAGGCTGACACTGGAAACCCCCGACGATATTCCACCGCCGCCGGTGCACAGCGACGAAGACAGCACCTCCCATTCCGACGCATAATGAGGCATCGACCGACAATGCCGCGCGGCCACTGGACACTTTTTGGAAATCAAGGCTCATGGACACCCCCCAACCTCAAGAATCCCCCACGCTTAAAAAATCCCACAAGCTGAGTAACGTCTGCTACGACATTCGCGGCCCGGTGCTCGACCATGCCAAGCGGCTGGAAGAAGAAGGCCAGCGAATTCTCAAGCTCAATATCGGCAATCCTGCGCCGTTTGGCTTTGAGGCACCCGAAGAAATTCTTCAGGACGTCATGCGCAACCTGCCCACCGCTCAGGGTTACTGCGACTCCAAGGGGCTCTACTCGGCACGCAAGGCAATCATGCAGGAATGCCAGCGCAAGCAGATTCCCGGCGTCGGCATTGAGGACATTTACATTGGTAATGGCGTTTCCGAGCTGATCGTCATGGCCATGCAAGCACTCCTCAACGACGGCGACGAACTGCTGATCCCCGCCCCGGATTACCCGCTGTGGACCGCCGCGGCGCACCTTTCCGGGGGTCATGGGGTGCATTACATGTGCGACGAGCAGGCGGACTGGGCGCCGGACATGGCCGATATTCGCGCCAAGATCACCAGTCGCACCCGCGCCATTGTGCTGATCAACCCCAACAACCCTACCGGCGCGGTCTATCCGCCCGCCGTGGTGTGTGAAGTGCTGGATATCGCCAAGCAGCACAATCTGGTGGTGTTCTCCGATGAGATCTACGACAAGATTCTCTACGACGGTGTCGAACACACCGCCACCGGTGCGTTGGCAGATGACGATCAACTGGTCATCACCATGAACGGACTGTCGAAAAGCTACCGCTGCGCCGGGTTTCGCTCGGGCTGGATGACCATTTCAGGCACACTGGCCAAGCTCCACGCCCAGGATTTCATTCAGGGGCTGACCATGTTGGCCTCGATGCGTCTGTGCGCCAACGTGCCCGCCCAGCACGCCATTCAAACGGCCTTGGGCGGCTACCAGTCGATCAATGATCTCATCCTGCCCGGCGGACGTTTGTTGGCCCAGCGCGATATCACCGTGGAAAAACTCAATGCCATCCCTGGGGTATCGTGCGTAACACCCAAAGGGGCGCTGTATGCGTTTCCACGCCTAGATCCCAAGGTGTTCAACATCAAGGACGACCAGCAGATGGTGCTTGATCTGCTGCTGCAAGAGAAGATCCTGCTGGTACAGGGCACAGCGTTCAACTGGCCAGAGCCTGACCATGTTCGCATTGTCACGCTGCCATGGGCTGATCAGCTGGGCGATGCCCTGGACCGCTTTGCAAACTTCCTCGCCCGCTATCGGCAGTAAAAGATACGATATTTGGCGTGAGTACTTGAAACCCGGGCACACTGCACGTATCTAATCAAACCAGTACGGCTCGACAGCAATCGTTCTGCTCAACGCCGCCAAACTCAAGACGGTTATATCCTAGGGAGAATCCGCCACATGATGCGCATTTTGCTGTTTTTAGGTACCAACATAGCGGTGTTGTTGGTCGCCAGCCTGACATTACGACTGCTTGGGGTGGAAAGCTACCTCAACGCCCAGGGCATCAACTTCACCGGCTTGCTGATTTTCTGCTTTATCTTCGGCATGGCGGGATCAATGATCTCGCTGTTCATCTCAAAGTGGATGGCCAAGCGCAGTACCGGTACGGTGATTATTGAAAACCCGTCGAACGACACTGAAAGGTGGCTGGTCGACACCGTCGCCGAACTGGCCCGCGAGGCTGGCATCAAGACGCCCGAAGTGGGTATCTTCCCGGCACAACAGTCCAATGCCTTTGCGACGGGCTGGAAAAAAGACGACGCCCTGGTAGCGGTTTCCGCCGGGCTTTTAAATCGCATGCGCCCGGATGAAGTCCGCGCTGTGCTGGCCCATGAGATCGGTCACGTTGCCAACGGCGACATGGTCACTCTGGCCCTGATTCAGGGGGTCGTGAATACCTTTGTAATGTTCTTTGCCCGCGTCGTGGCCCATCTCATCGACGGCTTCCTGAAAAGTCGCAGCGATGGTGAGGGCGGCCTGGGCTTTATGGGCTATTTCGCTGTCGTGATGGTCGCTGAAATCATCTTCGGTATCGCGGCCTCGGCCATCGTGGCGTGGTTCTCGCGCTTTCGTGAATACCGTGCCGACGAAGCAGGCGCACGCCTCGCAGGAACCAGCGCCATGGTCAATGCCTTGGCCCGCCTGAAAGGCGAAACCGAAATGCCCGACCAGATGCCCGATACCCTGCGTGCCATGGCCATCACTAAAGGCCAGACACGTTCGCTGGTCGAGAAACTGTTTGCCAGCCACCCGCCGCTGGATGATCGTATTCGCGCGCTTAAAGAAGCCGCTTATCGTCAGTAAACAGTCAAGGTAGGACACCTGAGAGGCCCGCTTTGAGCGGGCCTCTTTGCGTTGACAGACAGCATCTATGATGATGTTTTTTATGCAACGCTTACCCGGAACCCCGCAGCGCCGAGTGGCTCAAACAACTCGTGGGCAGCGCCTTTCAGCCGCACTTCGAGCGTGGCAAGCTCGCGGCGCAGCGGGTAGTGGGTGCGGCAATGGTCAAAGCCTTTTGCCACCCCCAACTGGTGCACTTGGCGCTGAAGGGTGTCGTGATCGCGGCGCGTATCATATACCGCCCGAACGCACAGCCTGAGCGCATCCTCCACCGGCAGCGCCTGCTCGAGCGTCAGACTCTCAAGCGCTGGCGGCGGGCAGAGTTCGTCAAACCCCAACGAGCTCGACTGACCCAGATGGGCCGCCAACGCCTGGTGGATCATCCAACTACCGCGCAGCTTGCCTTCCAGGCTGTGGCCAGCAACATGGGGCGTCGCCAGGGTCGCTAGATCGTGCAGATTCGCATCGATGGCAGGCTCCTGCTCCCATACATCGAGCACGGCGATGATATCGCCCTGGCCCGCCAGCCGGCTGCGTAGCGCCAGACCATCCACACAATCCCCCCGCCCGGCGTTCAACAGCACGCTGCCCGGTGCCAGCTCATTGATTCGCTGTGCGTTGAGCAGATGATGGGTGGCATGGGGGCCGGATGCCACCAGCGGCGTATGCAGACAGAGCACATCACAGCGGGCGATGAGTTCGTCGATATCAGAAAAGCCATGGGCACCTTCCTCCTCGGCCCTGGGTGGATCGCAGGCCAGCACCGATATTCCCAGTGCTTTCAACCGTGCGAGCAGTCGGCTGCCCACATTACCCACGCCCACTACACCAACGCTGCGCTCACTCAGTGCCCAGCCCTCACGCTCCGCAATCGTCAGCAAGCTGCTGAGGACATAATCGACAACCGCCTCGGCGTTGCAGCCAGGCGCGCTGGCAAAGCCGATACCTTGCTCGTTCAGAAAGGCCTGATCGATATGGTCGGTGCCGATGGTACAAGTGCCGACAAACCCGACGCGGCTATTGGCAAGTAGTGCCTGATTCACCTGAGTCACCGAGCGGACAATCAACGCATCGGCATCAGCCACGTCGGCAGCGCTGATCTCGCGACCGGGCACGCGCGCAAGCATGCCGAAGGCCCCAAAGCAAGCGTCGGCGGCTGGGATATTGGCGTCGATAACAACTTTCATAGGCGTTTGCTTATCCGGGCTTTACAATACGCCCGCAACGACGTTTGCTGCAGGCAGGTTTAAGGAGGCGTTACAGAGAATGCCAAGGAGAATGTTTTGATCGTACGCTGGGAAACCGACCATGACTACGTGCTGGTGCATATTCATCAGGACATGCTGGGTGACTGGATATTCAGCCGCGCCTGGGGACAGATCGGCACTCAGTTTGGTGGCCTGAAGCATCAGTTGGCCGACACCCTGGCCCAGGCCCATATGTGGCTGGAAGATGAAACCACCATCCAGGCCTCACGCGGGTTTCGCAAGGTACTCGAAGTGGCTGACAACTCTCCCGAAGGCCAGGAAGCCATGCGCCAGCTTTCACTGCTGGACACGATCTAACACCCCGATATGCTTAACGCCTCACCCCAGATAACGCCGCCCGTCGCGCTGGTGCCTGCCTTTCGGCGCTAGGGCCTCGGGCTTCGTCCCATCGCTGATGGCTGATTCATCAAGCCAGCCACGCGCCCGCAGCCAGTCGCATAGTCGCTCAAGCACATACCCAGCTTCCAGCTCGTTTCCCGCGTCGTCCGCCAACACGGGAATTCGCTCGCCGTAATATGCCAGCAGTGTTTCATCATCAGCCACCTCTATCCGCTGCCACGCAATGGGCTGCCGGGTTAGCGCTGCCACCTGCGCCTCCAGTTCAGCGCAAAGGTGGCAGCCCTGTGTGGTATATAGCGTTAGCCGAATCATGTTGCAGACCTGAATGACGTTACTCGCGGTGGCGTAATAGAAACACCTGATGTGCATTGCTGCGCCGCTGAAAATCCGGGTCAAAACTGCGCGCGGTCATATCCTCGACCACGTAGCGCTCGCCAAGCGACTCATCCAGCTTGAAACGCCGCTGGTTATTGGAGAACACCAGCACTCCGCCCGGCGCCAGTCGCGCCATGGCCAATTCTACCAAGCGCGGATGATCACGCTGAACGTCCAGCGTATCGCGCATCTTCTTCGAGTTGGAGAACGTCGGCGGGTCCATGAAAATCAGATCGAACTCGGCGTTGGCGGTTTCCAGCCAGCGGAAGCAGTCATCGCGCACCACTCGGTGCAGTCTGGGGTCGAGCTTGTTGAGCGTGAAGTTGTCCCGCGCCCACTCAAGATAGGTATTGGACATATCCACGCTGACGCTGTCGCTCGCGCCGCCAAGTGCCGCCTGCACAGTGGCGCTCGCGGTATAGCAGAACAGATTCAGAAAACGCTTGCCGCTGGCCATCTCGCCCAGCATGCGCCTTACGGGCCGGTGGTCAAGAAACAGCCCGGTATCCAGGTAATCGCGCAGATTGACCCATATCCGTGCATTGCCTTCGCGCACCTCGAAACGCTCGCCGCTGGCATCACGTTTTTGATACTGGGCATTGCCGGTTTGCCGCTCACGGCGTTTAACATGGATCTTGCTGGGGTCAACACCCAGTGCGTCGGGCATGACCTCCAGCGCATCGAACAGGCGCTTTTGTGCCTGGGCAGGATCCACCGAACGCGGCGCAGCGTACTCCTGGACGTGCACATGGTCACCATAGCGATCGACCGCCAGGGCATACTCGGGCATATCCGCATCGTAAAGCCGGTAGCAGGTCTCACCGCTTTGCTTGAGCCACTTTTTCAGGCGCTTCTGGTTTTTGACCAGCCGGTTGGCAAACATCTGGGCGTTCTCGGACCCTTTGGGTGCGGCCTGCGCAACCGTCGATGGTGCACTGTCACCCTCTTCTACCCGGCTGGTCTTGGGGTCAATGGTCATCAACAACAGCTTGGCATCCAGGGCGCCGTTTTTCAGCGCGTACTGTTTGTGTGCCCGCAGGCCAAGCCGATGCCCCAAATCCGGATTACCGGTAAACACGGCAAGGGTCCAGCCAGGAAACAACGCCTTGGCCTTTTCACCCAGTTGAGCATACAGCTGAACCAGTTCGGGCAGCTCGCCCAGACGCTCGCCGTAGGGCGGGTTGGTAATCATTAACCCCTGTTCGGCAGTCAACTCGGCAGGCCGCGTCAGCTGACCGAGGCGTTGGCCGTGCAGGTGGATCAGAGCGGGAATACCCGCGCGCATGGCGTTGGCCTTGGCAGCCGACAGTGCCGCCGGGCTTTCATCAAAGCCGGTCAATGACGTTTTACAACGTTTGCGACCAATCGACGCCCGAGCGTCAGCTTCTCGCTTAAGCTCTCGCCACTCGGTTTCATCGTGACCAGACCAGCCGTGAAATCCGAAACGTTCGCGGTGCAGGTTGGGTGCCTGGTCGGCCGCCATCAGGCCGGCCTCAATCAACAGCGTGCCCGCGCCGCACAGTGGATCCATCAACGGTTCACCCGCTTTGGCGCGTTCGGGCCAACCGGCACGCACCAGCAATGCCGCTGCAAGATTCTCTTTCAACGGTGCGTGCCCCACATCGCGCCGGTAGCCACGACGATGCAGGCTTTCTCCGGATAAATCGATTCCCAGCGTCGCATTGGCCCGGTGCAGATGGGCATAAAGGCGCAGATGCGGGGCCTTGGTATCCACCGTGGGGCGCTCCTGGCCGGCCAGCTGCAGTGCGTCCACCACGCCGTCCTTGACGGTCTGGGCGCCAAAGCGGGTGTGGCGAATGTGGTCGCTGCGGCCGTGGAAATCCACCGCCATCGTCCGCCCCGGGGCCAGGTGCCGCGTCCAGTCGATACCCGCCACCACAGTGCGTAACTGGTCGGCGGTTTCGATCATCGGCTCGCGAGCCAGGATCAGGATGATGCGATTTGCCAGCCGCGACCACAGGCAAACACGGTAGGCCGTGGACTGATCGGCAGCAAAGTACACGCCTGCCACGGTGGTTTTACCTGGGGTGGCGCCTAACGCAGTCAGTTCGTCGGCAAGCAGGCTTTCGATACCCTTGGGGCACGTTGCCAGCAGCTCTAGGGGGGCAATTTGGCTCGACTCGGTCATGGTAATGGCTGCGCGTAACCGCGCGATATTCCTATATATTGCAAATGAGTTTACGTCTTATGACAATTTGATGGTCGACAAGTGACCCCATCATGGTCTAACAATAAGAGAGTAGCTACTGAAAACGCATGCGTTGCCTGCCAGGGTCTTGAAGATTGTCTCAAGGAGTCGTCTCAAGGACCTATGGCGTTGACGAGCGAGCCGCCCGGTGGGTTCAGCACGTGAGTGCTAGACCACTTCGCCCAAACGGCAGTTCACTCTTGAAGTTAGCTCTCGAAATGATGGGGCGCGACATAGAGTTGGGTTTTCTATCTCGTCATTCCCCGTTATTTCATCTCAAAGGCTTTCATACAAAGAGGTTAGCCAATGAAACGACAAAAACGTGATCGCTTCCAGCGGGCTTATGTACACGGCTACAAAGCGGGCGTTACGGGTCGCTCCCGTGATGATTGCCCCAGTCAAGAGGTAAATTTACGCGAATACTGGATGAGCGGTTGGCGTGAAGGTCGCGGCGACCAGTGGGATGGCATGACCGGCGTTTCCGGTATCCATAAAAACCCCACTGTTATGACCTAACCCTTAACAACCCTAATCTCTATACATCGTTTTACTGAATACCCCTCAAGCCCGCTCCATCAAGCGGGCTTTTTATCGTTTTGTAGTGCTTCGGCACACTCGCTGACAAGCCTGGGGCCACGATAAATCAGTCCGGAATACAGCTGCACCAAGTCCGCGCCGGCGTCACGCTTGGTTCTGGCGGCCTCGCCGCTGTCGATACCGCCGACGCCGATAATCGGCATATCTGGCAAGTGGGCGCGCAGCAAACGGATGATACGGTTCGAGGCTTCAAACACCGGCTTGCCCGAAAGTCCACCTGCTTCGTCAGCCTGGGGGTCACCCGCCACCATTTCCCGTGAGATGGTGGTATTGGTGGCAATCACCCCGTCAAAGGCGTTGCGCTCGATACTAGCTGCCACCAATGCCACTTCTTCGTCAGTCATGTCCGGGGCAATTTTTACCAGCAATGGCACCTGTCGACCTTCCTGCTCGTCCAGAGCCTGACTGCGCGCCCGGATGGGGCCCAAAAGCGCATCCAACTGAGCGCCAAACTGCAGCGTACGCAGTCCTGGTGTGTTGGGTGAAGAAATATTCACGGTCACATAATCCGCCACCCCATGAACCGCTTCCAGGCAGGCCAGGTAGTCACCCAACGCATCGTCAACCGACGTGGTCAGGTTTTTGCCGATATTAATGCCCACGATACCGCCATAGTGACGCTGCTTTACTTGCGCGACCAGATGCGCAACGCCCCGGTTGTTAAACCCGAATCGGTTGATGATGGCTTCGTGCCCGGCAAGACGAAACAGGCGGGGCTTGGGGTTACCCGGCTGGGCCTGCGGGGTGACGGTGCCGACTTCTATAAACCCGAAGCCAATCTCTCCCAGGGCATCGAGGTGATCGGCGTTCTTGTCCAACCCCGCTGCCAGGCCCACCCGGTTGGCAAAACGCAGCCCCATCAACTCGACAGGGTCATCAACGGGCGGGCCCATCAACCGTTTAACGCCGCCTACGCGGTGCAGGGCATCCAGAGCGCCCAGCGCCATACCGTGGGAGGTCTCGGGGTCGATGCGGAAGAACAGCGAACGGGCAAGGGCGTACATGGAAAGTCTCTTGAAACGAGGAAGGCTTTAAAACGGGCGTCATTATAACCTAAAAAAGCGCGCCCGAGTGGGCGCGCTTGATACATCGGTGAAAGCGTCGAACTAGCTTTCGCTATCGCTTTCAGCGAGATCGACCAGTTCACGAATAGCCACCGCGAACAGCGCAAAACCGCCTTCGCTACCGCTACGCACCTCGTCGATCAAGCGACACCAGCGGTTGTGCAGACCCGCGTGCTGTTCCAGCCACTGGGCAACTCGCTCCTGGGTCTCGCGACTGCCCGCTTCCAGCTTGAGCACACTGGTGGTCAGCGCCAACTGCTGGCGGTCAATATCATCACGGAAGGTTTCCCGCGCCTGGGCCTGCCAGGCATCACGCACATCAAGCTGGGTAACCTGCTGAATCATCCAGGGAAGCTCCAGACGGCTACCAATCTCGTAGTACACCTCGGCGACCCGTTGAGGTTTCTCATTAGTGGCCCGGGCCGCCTGGATAATACCCAGCCCCGCATACAGGCTGGGGGCCGCTGCTACGGTTGAGGCTAACGCATCCGGCACGCCCGCTGACTGCAACTCTGCATAGCGTTGCTGCCATGCCGCCTGCTCTTCACCGCTTAACAGCTCACCAATTCCTTCCTGGAGTTGCGTCAGCCGCGGCCGGAAGTACTCGATGGTGTCCTGGGTCGAGAGCCCCATATGCTGGCGCAGGAACCAGCGCGTCGCGCGGCGGATCATGCGCATCACATCCAGCATCATCGCGTACTGAACGCGATTGGGTACCTGATTATCCAGCGCTTCCAACTGGGCCCACAGGGAAGGCAGATTAAAGCTGTCCCGGGCAACCACATAAGCCCGCGCGATGTCCGCTCGGCCAGCGCCCGTTGAATCCATCAGCCGGCGTACGAACACAACCCCCATGTGATCGACAAGATCGTTGGCCACCTGGGTGGCGACGATTTCACGCTTCAGACGGTGGTCATACATTTCCGACCGATAGCGTTCGGTCAGCACCGCCGGGAACAGGCGCTCGAGGTGATGGTGAATATACGGGTCATCGGGCACCTCTGAGGCGATCAGGTCGCCTTTCAGCGTGCTCTTGGCGTAAGAGATCAACACCGAAAGTTCCGGCAGGCGCATCCCCTGCTGCTGGCTTGAACGTTCTTTCAAGACGTCGTCGGTGGGCAGGAATTCAAGTTCCCGATCAATCTGCCCCGCCGACTCAAGTTCGCTGATAAAGCGCCGGTAAGGACCCATGCCCTGTTGGGAAAGAATCGCCGAAAGATCCAGCGCCTGGGTCTGACGGTAGTTATCCAGAATGACCAGATCGGACACCTCATCGGTCATCTCGGCCAGCAACTGATTGCGCTGCTTGTCGGTCATGTCACCGCGTTTGACCACTTCATCAATCAGTATCTTGATATTCACTTCGTGGTCGGAGCAGTTAACGCCCCCGGCGTTATCGATAAAGTCGGTATAAACCCGCACCCCTTTGGCAGCCGCTTCCATGCGGCCCAGTTGCGTCAGGCCAAGGTTACCGCCTTCGCCGACCACACGACAGTTAAGGTCGTTGCCGTTGATGCGCAGCGAATCGTTGGCTTTATCACCCACCTCTGCGTCGGTTTCTTCGGAGCCTTTCACGTAGGTACCGATGCCACCGTTCCAGATCAAGTCGACCTTGGCGACCAGCATGGCGCGGATCAACTCGTTGGGTGACAGCCGCGTCTCTTCAATGCCAAACACCGCCTGCATTTCAGGGGTAATGACGATCGATTTCGCGCTACGGCTGAAAATGCCGCCACCCTGGGAGATCAACGTCTGATCGTAATCTTCCCAACTGGAACGTGGCAGTTTGAACAAGCGCTGGCGTTCGGCAAAGGTAGCGGCCGGGTCCGGTGTGGGATCGACAAAAATGTGCAGATGGTTGAAAGCCCCCACCAGCTGGATCGTCTCGGACAACAGCATACCGTTGCCAAACACATCGCCTGCCATGTCACCGATGCCGATCACACTGAACTCATCACGCTGGGTGTCGATATCCAGGTTCTTAAAGTGACGCTTGACCGATTCCCAGGCCCCGCGTGCAGTGATCCCCATTTTCTTGTGATCATAGCCGTTGGCACCGCCAGACGCGAAGGCATCTCCCAGCCAGTGGCCGTATTCAAGCGAGATTTCGTTGGCAATATCCGAAAAGGTTGCCGTGCCCTTATCCGCGGCAACCACCAGGTAAGCGTCATCTTCATCGTGGCGAACCACGTGTTGTGGTGGCACGACATCGCCCATCACAAGATTATCGGTGACATCCAGCAACGCACGGATAAACAGCTGATAGCAGGCAATGCCTTCTTTTTGCTGGGTCTCGCGGTCGGCATTCTCCGGCATCCGCTTGCAGACGAAGCCGCCTTTCGCGCCGACAGGCACGATCACGGCGTTTTTGACCTGCTGTGCTTTCACAAGCCCGAGCACTTCAGTGCGGAAATCTTCGTGACGGTCGGACCAACGCAGCCCGCCCCGGGCCACCTTGCCGCCGCGCAGGTGCACCCCCTCGACCCGTGGCGAGCAAACAAAGATCTCAAACATCGGGCGCGGCTTGGGCATCCCGGTGACCTTGGAAGGCTCAAGCTTGTAGGCAATGTAGTCCTTGGCTCGGCCATTCTCGGTTTGCTGGTAGTAGTTGGTGCGCAACGTCGCCTGGATAAGCTCCATGAAGCGGCGCAGCAGTTGATCGTCATTAAGACTGGCAACCGCCTCAAGGTGCTCATTGATACGCGCTATGCAGTCGCTGGTGTCGTGCTCATCCAGACCTGGGTCGAAGCGCTGCTGGAAAAGCTCGACCAGCGTCTGGGTAATCACGGGATAGTTTGCCAGCGTGGTGGCGATATAATCCTGGGACATGCCAAAGCGAATCTGCTTCAGATAACGGGCATAGCCCCGGAGCATGGCCACTTCCCGCCAGTCCAGGCCTGCACCGATGATCAAGCGGTTGAATGCGTCGTTATCGGCTTCGCCCACCCAAATGCGCTTGAACGCTTCGCTGAACGTTTCGCGCATTTCCGACAGGCTCATTTCGGCGCCGCTGTGCTCCAGCTCAAAATCGTGGATCCAGTAGCGCTGCTGAGGGCTGTTGATATCATAGGGACGTTCACCAATGACCCGCAGGCCAAGGTTTTCCATCATCGGCAGCACATCCGACAGCGGAATCTGCGACGCCCGATGGAACAGCTTCAAATTCACGCCACCGCTCTGCTCTTCCAACGGCCGGTAGAGAGAAAGCGCCAGGTCGTTTTCGCTATCCAGCGTCAGCAGATGCTGGACGTCGAAGACCGCCGTACGCGCGGTAAAGTCTTCGCGATAGCTGGCAGAAAACGCCTCTTGGAATTGTTCCATGAGGTTATTGGCTTGCTCTTCGCCGAACCCCTCGATCATCGCCGCCTGCAAATCATCGCGCCAGCTGCGTGCCAGGCGCGCAACTTTATTTTCCAGGCGTTTCAGGTCGTATTGGCTGGGTGCATCACCATTGAAGCGCAAAATCAGTTGGATACGCGCGAGTACCGACTCCGACAGGTACGTGTTGAAGTCGCCGAAGCGGGCGTCCAACTCGTCGCAGAGCAGATGTTGAATGCGTTGACGCAAATCAGTGGAAAACACGTCCCGCGGCACGAAGACCAGGCACGAATAGAACTTGCCGCTGACATCGGCGCGTATGAACAGCCGCACCTGACGGCGTTCGCGAATATCCAGAATGCCCAACGCCGTACTGGCCAGCGCCTCGGTGTTCATCTGGAACAGGTCATCGCGGGGATAAACTTCCAGCACCTGAAGCAACTGCTTGCCGTTATGCCCCTGCGGGTTGAACCCGGCGATATCCATGACGGCCTTGAGCTTGCGGCGCAGCAAGGGAATATTGCGCGGCGACTCGTTATACACCGTGGCAGTGAACAGGCCGAAGAAACGCCGCTCGCCAATGACATTGCCGTCGTCGTCGTAACGGTCGACAGTGATGTAATCGGGATAGGTGGGGCGATGAACCCGCGAGTGATGAGCGCTCTTGGCAAACGACAGCAACTGCGGCACCAACACGTAGTTATCGTCGTCACCGATACCTTCTTCGGTACGGATCCGCTCGCAATAGCGGGGTTGATCCAGACGGAAAACCCCCAGCACGCTGTCAGGATCCCGGGTCAGCTCACCATCTTCGAGCAGGTACTCATCGTAGCCGAGAAAGGTAAAGTTATCCTTGAGCAGCCATTCCAGAAAGGCAATCGCCTCTTCATGGTCGTCAGGGTCGATTTGCGGCGGGCAGTTTTTCTCGATCTCCTGAATCGAACTGCGAATTTGCTCGCACATGGCATCAAAATCACCCACGGCGGTACGCACATCGCGCAGCACCTCGTGAAGATTGTGCTCGATTGTGCCCAACAGTTCCGGGTCGGTGTGGCGATCAACTTCGATCACCACCAGTGATTCGCGCGCCTCGGGTGCCTGGGCATCGCGGGGTGAACCAAGCGCTTGCAACTGATGCTGGGCATCACGGCTCACCGCTAACACCGCATTTTGAATGGCATGCACCGTTAAACCGCGACGATTGAGCTCGATCCGCACCGAGTCGACCAGGAACGGCATATCCTCGTGAAGCACCGCCACAAAGGTATGGGTCGACTGCCAGCCGTGCTCTTCGAAATCGGGGTTGAACACACGCACTTTGGGGCTTTGAGGATCGTGGTGCTGAAGGAATTGCCAAATCGACAGTGTCGCCCCGTAAAGGTCATCCAGGCGACGGTCAATCAGGTCTTCAACGGGCACCGTCGCGTAGAAGTGACGCGCGAAGGCATCAATGGCCTCGGCGCGGGTCGGCTCCAAGCGATCGTGCAGACGTTCCTGTAGCTGCTTCAACAAATCTTGCCGACTTTCTTCAATCGCAACGTAATGCATCCATCACCTCTACTGCCGGGGCCATCACCTGGCCAAAAAAACGAAGGACAATAGGCCTTTAGGCCATCATTCCAGTTAGCTTACGCTACCCGCAGGCATCGCCCTAGTCACCTGCACGGTTGCTCATAGCGCATACCACTTACGCATCACCAGCATGGGTATCATCATGGTGATGAGCGCCGCGTAAGCCATACCCCACATTCACAATGGTCGGTAAACGGAAACTGGTCAAACAACGCAAAGCGTTCAATCTTGTGGGTTTGCATAAGCTGAGCCAGGTTGTCAGCAAGTGTTACCGGGTTGCATGAAATATAGACGATTTGGGCGTATTCGCTGATCTGCTGGCAACTTTGCTCATCAAGCCCGGCCCGTGGCGGGTCCACCAACACCGTCGAGAAGTCATATGTGTCTAGCGCCATTTCCGCTACACGTCGGCCGCTTTTGTCACCTTTCAGTGCCAGGGCGAAATCTTCAGCCGACATCCGCGCCACCTGAGCATTGGTCACGCCATTGGCAGCCAGATTGACGTTGGCACTGGCCACCGAGGTGCGCGAGATTTCGGTGGCCAGCACGCGGCGGAAGTTCTTTGCCAGGGCAATGGTAAAGTTACCGTTACCGCAGTATAGCTCGACTAAATCCTCTTGCTCGCGCCCCGCTGTCACGTCGCAGGCCCATCCCAGCATCGCCTGGCAGATATGCGCATTGGGTTGGGTAAAGCTGTTCTCGACCTGCTGGTAATGCAGCGTGCGGCCCTTCACTTCCAGGCGCTCCCAGACGTGATCCTGGGTAAGCACAAGGCGTTGCTTGCGCGAACGACCAATGATCATGATGCCCAGTTCTGCCTCTAATGCGCGTGCCTCGGCTTCCCAGTCATCGCCCAGCGGACGGTGATAGATCAGCGTCACCAGCGCCTCGCCAGAGAGCGTGGTTAAAAACTCGATCTGGAACAGTCGACGGCGCAGCTCATCGCTTGCCAGAAAGGCGTCGCGTAACCGCGGCATCAACCGGTTGATCGCCTCGCTGGCCACCGGGAACTGATCGAGCCGGATAACGCGCTTGCTCTTGGGATTCCCCGGGGTGACTTCGAACATGGCGTAGAAAAGATCATCGCCCTCATGCCAGATACGAAACTCACAGCGCTGGCGATAGTGGCTGGGCGGCGAGGCAAACACCTCCAGGGTCGGCGGCTCGAAGGACGCAAAAAGGCGTTCGACATAGGCCTGCTTGTCGGCGAGTTGCTCGGCATAGCGTTCGGGGTCAACGTCGGGAATAGCCAAAGCGGCTCCTTTTTATATTCGTAAACAATATTTGTGAACATCAAGGCGCAAGGGTTAAGGGCTGCGCGGGGTGAAAACCATAGCGTGACAGACCATCCGTTAAATGCGGGGCCGGTGCCGTGGTAAAGCAACGTCCGTCCGCCGCACTCGTTAACAGCGTCCCCGCCACCTGGCCGACGCGCCGGGCGATGGCATCGCCGGAATCGACCCAGTTGAGCGGCACAGGGGCAAGCTCGACCAACCAGGGTTTCAAGAGAGGGAAATGCGTGCAGCCCAGCACAATCGTATCCAACGCGGGGGCATGCGGCCCAGACGTAGGCGGGACGGGCGCGGTGAGATCTGGCTGAGCGGCCTGCCAGAGCGGCGCCATCGCTGCCTGGAGGCGCGCTTCATCGGGGGGATGACCTGCCAGCCAAGCTTCGGCTTCGCTCACCAGAGCATCTGCTGCGACCCTGGTCACCACGCAGTCGCTGGCAAAGCGGTCGATCAATGCCTGGGTGTAGGGACGACCGACGGTGGCCCTGGTGGCCAGCAGCGCGATATGGCGGGTCTGGCTGAGCGCCGCCGCCGGCTTGATCGCCGGTACCGTACCCACTACGGGAATCGTCAAATGCCAGCGCAGCCTTTCAAGGGCCAGGGTGCTGGCGGTATTGCAGGCGACGACCAGTACGCTGGGCTGGCAGGCCGCCACGGCCGCCAGACAAACGGCCACAATGCGGTCGGCAAGCGTGGCGTCGTCACGCAGGCCATAAGGCAGCCATGCGTTGTCGCAGGCATAACAAAAACCGGCGTGGGGGTAGTGCTGTCGTAGTGCTGCCGCTACCGAAAGCCCGCCCACGCCGGAATCAAATATAAGAACAGGCCCCTGGCTCATCCTTTCACGCTACAACCGATGCTTATGCCCACTATCGCCCCTGCCTATTGACCCAGTCTGCCTTTCATCAAGGCGCTTAGTTTAACACGCACGCGCTAGCTGATAAGCCATCGTCAGCCCGGTCAATAGACAAACTTACACGTTGGGCACATCGGCGCCGCGCAGCTCGGCATAAAGTTCCGGGTACGCCAACTGCAGACGCTCAAGCGATTGTTGAGCCTCAGCCGGCAACGACTGGCGCAACGCTTCCATGTCATCTTCGCTGAAGTGCTTGTCGATTAACGGAAACAGCTCCTCACGCTCGTGACGCAAGTAGGCCCGATGGGCGTCCAGGTAGGCTTTCAAATCGTCGGCAAACCTATCCATCGGCAGCACGTTATCCATCAGAATCATATCGATATCATTGGATAGCTGCTGCAGACGAGGCGTCAGTTGCCGATAATCCTCGGCCATTTTCTCGGTGAGGGACGAGTATTCGGGCGCCACCTTACCCAGGCGTTCGACGCAGATCCGCTCCAACGGCACGGCAAAGCCGTCCATATAGGACAAGATGTAATCCACCACCTCGCGCATGAGTTGAAAGTTGGGACGTTCGCCCTGAGCCAGCGTCTTTTGCTTGAGCTGCAGGACGTGCAGCATCCTTGCCATGTTGGCATGATCCGAACGCAGTTGGTTTAACATTGGGCCGTCTCCTTTATCGTCTTACGCCAAAGGTAGTCTGAGCAGACATGCTTTACCATACACCTTAAGATAACAAACCCAACAGATGGGTCAGCGATAAACGGAGCTTCCATGGATCTTTTCAGCCGCGAAACCCCAGCCGACGATGCCCCATTAGCCTACCGGATGCGGCCGCGCCTGCTTAAAGACTTTATCGGCCAGCAAGCCCTCGTCGGCCCGGATAAACCGCTTCGACGCATGGCAGAGTCGGGGGTTGTCCGCTCGATGATTCTTTGGGGACCGCCGGGGGTCGGAAAAACCACGCTGGCGGAACTGCTCGCGCATGCGTCAAATGCCCATCTTGAGCAGCTCAGCGCTGTCATGGCAGGTGTGAAGGATATTCGTCTGGTTGTCGATCGCGCCCAACAGATCAACTCACCGACGATTTTATTTTTAGATGAAATTCACCGATTGAACAAGAGTCAGCAGGATGCCCTGCTTCCCCACGTGGAGTCCGGGCTTTTGACCCTGATTGGTGCAACGACCGAAAACCCGTCCTTTGAGGTCAACTCGGCACTGCTCTCCCGGGCACGGGTTTACGTCTTGAAATCGCTTACCCAAGACGAGTTGATCAGCGTGATGCGCCAGGCGCTGGAGGACCCCGAGCGCGGGTTGGGTAAGCGCGCCATCGAGGTGGAGCCTTCAGTCTTGACCGCCCTGGCCCACGCCAGCGCCGGGGATGCCCGCCGCGCATTAGGCCTACTGGAAACCGCCTGCGACTTCACCCTGCACGAGGCAGGCCGCGAAAGGCTTCCCGAAAGTGTACTCAATGATGTGATTGGCCATCAGGCCAGCGCCTTCGACAAGCAGGGCGACGCCTATTATGACCTGCTCTCGGCGATCCACAAATCGGTGCGCTCATCGCGGCCCGATGCTGCTCTGCTGTATATGGCGCGCTTCATTCAGGGCGGCGGCGATCCACTTGATGTGGTGAGAAGGCTCAGCGCCATTGCCTCTGAGGACGTGGGCAACGCCGACCCTCGCGCGCTGCCACTGGTTATCGCCGCCTGGGATGCTTATCTACGCCTGGGCGACTACGAAGGCCAGCGAGCGATCGCCCACGCAGCCATACACCTCGCGGTGGCACCCAAAAGCAATCGCATTGACCAGGCCTGGAACAAAGCCCAGCAGTTCGTCCGCCAACAGCCCCAGGTTGAGGTGCCGACCTACCTGCGAAATGCGCCCACCAAGCTGATGGAGCAGCTCGGCCATGGCAAAGGCTACCGTTACGCTCACAATGAAAAAGACGGCTACCCGGCCGGCAGTGCTCACGACTGCTGGCCGGACGAGCTACCCAGACAGACGTTTTACCAACCCAGCGGATTCGGCCAGGAAAAGCGCTTTGCCGAGATCATGGCCTGGCGCGACGCACAAGACAAAGAGGCTGATCAGGCACCGGATGCCTGATCGGCCTCTGTTCAGAAGTCAATGGAGGCTAGCGCTGGTCTTCGCGGATCACATCAATGCCGTCAGGGATGTCGAATTCGAAACGCTCGTCATCGATATAGCCATTGCGCTCGGCGTTGCTGAAGGTAATCGACGTGCGCTGGCCGGTGCTGTCGGTCATCCACAGCTCGGTGAGCATATCACCGTCAAAGACCATCTGTAGCTGCTCGAACAAGGTGTCTACCGAGGTAGGCACCAGGGTAAAGACGTCATCGCCGCTGTCTTGTTCATATTCGACATCGTAGCTTTCCGTCAGCTCACTGACCTGGCCTGAAAGCAACAGCGCGGGTGTGTGGGTAACGCGCTCATCCAGTGCCTGAACGGTCACTTGTTCAAGGTCAGGGTCGTAGAGATAGACATCGTCACCGTCGGATACCACGGTTTGCGTATAAGGGGCTTCGACTTCCCAGCGCAACAGGCCGGGGCGGGACAACCACATTTCGCCCCGCGCGTCCTGCAACCGCTCGCCGCTGCCATCAAGAATCCGTTGCTCGAACGAAGCCTGATAGCTTTGCAGCGGGTCGAGGCGTTCAGTCAATCGCTCTGCCGCCTCATTGGCCAAGGCCAACGGCGCTGTAAGTGTTAACCCCAGCGCGCTGGCAGCCAGTGCTAACGATGAAGGACGTCGAGTTTGCGTATCGCGCATGCGATCTCCCTAGGCAACCTTGCCAGATAAACATAACAGTGGATCAGCCGAACCACTCGATTAGCCATTAAGACGCTCGTCCGGCGCCCAAGTTTCACCGCTCGCCGGACTTTCACGCTTATTGCACGTTTGACGTGCGGGCTACTGGCCCACCGGTGGCGGCGCCAGGACTTCGCGGGCACCGTTGGTACCCATCGACGACACCACGCCCGCGCCCTCCATGGCTTCCACCAGGCGGGCCGCACGGTTATAGCCAATTTTAAAGCGCCGCTGCACGGCAGAAATCGACGCTTTGCGCGTTTGCGTCACGAACTGCACCGCTTCATCGTACAGCGCATCCTGCTCGGCATCGTCGCTGTCGCCACCCTCGGCTTCCAGGCCGGTCAATGCATCCGCTGATACGCCGCCCGACAGGATCTCCTCGATATACTCAGGCTCACCGCGGCGTTTCAAATCCTCGACGACGCGATGAACTTCATCGTCGTCGACAAAGGCCCCGTGGATGCGATTGGGCGGGCCTGACCCGGCAGGCAGGTAGAGCATGTCGCCATGCCCCAGCAGGCTCTCCGCGCCGCCCTGGTCCAGGATGGTGCGTGAATCGATCCGCGACGAGACCTGGAAGGCCATCCGCGAGGGGATATTGGCCTTGATCAGACCTGTGACCACGTCCACTGACGGGCGCTGGGTGGCGAGTATCAGATGGATGCCCGCCGCGCGGGCTTTCTGCGCCAGACGGGCGATGAGCTCTTCGACTTTTTTGCCCACAATCATGAACATGTCAGCAAATTCGTCGATCACCACCACGATGTATGGCAGCTTCTCAAGTATCGGCGGCGTCTGGTGCATTTCCCAGGGTTGCGGCTCCCAAAGCGGGTCCGCCACCTGGGCACCAGCGCGCTCGGCTTCGTCCAGACGGGCGTTGAAGCCCGCGATATTACGCACCCCCATGGCCGCCATCAGCTTATAGCGGCGCTCCATTTCGGCGACGCACCAGCGCAGGCTGTTGGCCGCTTCTTTCATGTCGGTGACCACCGGCGCCAGCAAGTGAGGAATACCATCGTAGACCGATAGCTCCAGCATCTTGGGGTCGACCATGATCAGTTTCAGCTCATCCGGCGTGGCCTTGAGCAGCATCGAAATCAGCATCGCGTTGACGCCCACCGACTTGCCCGACCCGGTCGTACCGGCCACCAGCAAATGCGGCATTTTGCCAAGGTTGGCCACGACAGGGCCACCGCCGATATCCTGCCCCAAGGCCATGGTCAGCGGTGATTTTTCCTGTTGATAACGGTCGGAATCGATCACCTCGCGGAGCCGGATCATTGCCCGGTGAGGGTTGGGAATCTCGATACCCACCGTCGGGCGCCCGGGAATCACCTCGACCACGCGAACGCTCTTGACCATCAACGAACGCGCCAAATCCTTGGCCAGATTGCTGATCTTGGAAACTTTCACACCGGCAGCCGGCTTGATTTCAAAGCGCGTAATCACCGGCCCCGGCCAAGTATCGACCACCTCGGCCTTCACACCATACTCGCGCAGCCGCACTTCCAGAAGCTCGGCCATATCGGCGAGCTGCTGGTCGGTGTAGTTGGGCTGGTGAGGCTCCGCCGGCGTCAGCAGGCGCAAGCTCGGCACATCACCTTCAGGGTCAGGGATATGATCGAAGCTGGGACGCTGGTTCTGCAGATGCTCAACGGTCCACAGCGTCGGCCCGTTATCGGATTCCTCTGCCTCGGCGGCGTCGTCCGGGCTGAAGGTCGGCTCACTACGCGCAGGGGCTGGTGTCGATACCGTTGGTTGTGACGCGAGCTCTTCATCATCATCGTCCCAAACCGGCTCGGGCACGACTTCAGGCACGCGCTCTTTGGTCCGTTCGGCTGTCAGCGGCCGAGGCTGTTCGGATGCCGGGGCGCCCGCCAATGGTGGCGACGCGGGTTCGTCATCGGCGGCTGACAGCGGCGAGTTAGATGACGGTTCAGCCTCAGCATCGCGGCGCGAGGCGTGCAACGGAAACGACTCGCTGGCCTCGTCCTCACTGGAGGACGGCGTCAATGGTTCGTCCAGGTGGCTCCCCTGGCGATCAGCCGAAGACTCAACGGTCGGCGTCTCACTCAGCGAGGGTGCCGTCGCAGCGGTTTCAGGCTTCACGGGCGTCTGTGTAGCGCTATCAGTTGAGCTCTCTTCAGTCGCTGACCGTGGTTGGGGTTCCGCCTTGAAAGCCGTGGCAGACGGCGTTCGCGCAGCGGCGGTCCAGGGAATCGACGTATCCGTCACGTTATCACGTTCCGTTGAGTCGTCTTCCGCCGAAGGCGCGGATACGGCGGGCTCACGGCGTTTCTTACCGACGCTGCTCTCAGTATCCTGCTCTGCCAATGGCGAGCGCTGCGCGGGCTCCGCCGCGGGCCGCGCTGCTGCGCGCTGCTTGGCGCGGGCACGCCGGGCCTCTCGACGCGCCTGACGGCGTGCTGACCACCAGCCCCCCAGGCGACAGAGACGCCGGCCCACTTCGTCGGCAACCTGTAGCCACGACATCCCACTGAAGAGAGGAAAACCACTCAAGATAAGCGCGGCGGCAATCAGCCCCACGCCGCCACTGCTAACCAGCGGGCGTAATGCGCCGACCAGGCCTTCACCAAGAATTCCCCCCGAGGCATAAGGCAGCGGGCTTTCAGGGTTATAAAAATGCAGCGCACCAAGCATGGTGGTGCCGAACATCAACAGCATCAGGCCACCGGCGCGCACCGCCACGGCAACCGGGTCCAGCTCGAAGCGCACCTGTCGGGAACGCACCAGCCACCAGGCCAGATAGCCCACCATGCCAGGCCACCAAAGGGCGCTGGCACCCAGCAGCGAATAGAGCACATCGGCAAGCCATGCGCCTACCGGGCCCATCCAGTTGCTGACGGCGGTTTCCGGACCCTCGGACAACCAGCCAGGATCCGATGATGAATAGCTAAACAGTGCCAGTAATAAAAACGTACATACCGCCAACAACGCCACGACCACGCCATCCCGCGCAGCCCCTTGCAGGCGTAACCCAAACCGACGCGCTTTGTCCTTGGCGGCATTAACCCGCGCAGAAGACCCACTTTGGCGCGTGTTACGCTGTGTTCGCTTGTCGACCGCTTTATTCACTTTCAAGCGACTCTCCCTTTTGCACCCATTGGCGCCGTTAATCCACTTGCGAGTTTGTATCATACCGAGCATCCTGCTGCCGTCACAGGGCCTCTCGATGCGGACTTGTTACTGTCGTTACCGACCGGAGCACTCAATGTTACCTTGGCTATCTTCGCCAATGCCTCACTTCCCTGCCGTCACCTCGGCGTTGGACTCGCCTAACGGCCTGCTCGCGGCAGGCGGCGAATTAACCCCCGGCTGGCTGGTGGAGGCCTATCGGCGCGGCATCTTCCCCTGGTTCAGCGACAACGACCCCATCCTGTGGTGGAGCCCCGATCCCCGCATGATACTCCTACCGGAACACTTTAAGCAGCGCCGCAGCTTAACAAAAAAGCTGCGTAATGCGGGCTTTGAGATTACCGTCGATCAACATTTCGAGCAGGTGATCGACGCCTGTGCCGCCCCCAGGGGCGACGAACCGGGCACCTGGATCACCGATGACATGGTTCATGCCTACTGTCAGCTTCAGGCCAATGGCATCGCCCACAGCATTGAAGTGCACCAGCATCAACGCCTGGTAGGTGGTCTTTACGGTATTGCCATGGGCCCGATGTTTTTCGGCGAGTCCATGTTTTCCCAGGTTCCGGATGCCTCCAAGGTGGCCCTGGCTCATCTCGCCAGTGCCATGCGCGAACGCGGCGGCAAGCTCATCGACTGTCAGATGCATACGCCCCACCTGGCAAGCCTGGGCGCAACAACAGTCGCCCGGGCGACATTCATCAGCTATCTTGAGAAGTGGTTGCCAGAGACTGATTTTAGTTTCTCAGCCTCACCGGAGAGTGTGCCCGTCGTACCGCCCTCTCCGTGGCTGGCCGCCATTGGACGCTAGTTTTCCAGCCATGTTGACAGGCTAACGGCGACAACGTTAACCCCATCAGGAGGCAAATTGTGAGCAGCAACGCTCCCCGTCGGCTCGTTCGCGACCT
This sequence comes from Halomonas sp. A40-4, assembly GCF_015767635.1. Lineage (GTDB taxonomy): Bacteria > Pseudomonadota > Gammaproteobacteria > Pseudomonadales > Halomonadaceae > Vreelandella > Vreelandella janggokensis. The sequence goes on from NZ_CP065230.1 coordinate 2,720,783, forward strand.
GCGCTTCTTTTTGACAGTGCCGCATGCCTGTAGCTACCTGCCCGACCAGGAAGCCACCACGCTGTTTCTGGACCCTCAGGAATCGCCCATGCCTGGCGTTTACGACTCGCTTTCATTGCTCGGGTTTCGGCGCAGCGGTCGCCATTTATACCGTCCGCACTGCGAAGGCTGTAACGCCTGCCGCTCCGTGCGCGTGCCTGTGGCGCATTTTGCACCGAATCGTACCCAACGGCGAATCAGCCGGCGCAATGAGGACATCACCACGCACATTACCCCGGCGTACTTTGATACACGCCACTACGCGCTCTACGCCGACTATATCAATCATCGCCACGCCGATGGCGATATGTACCCTCCCAGCCGCGAACAGTACCGGACGTTTTTGACCCTGGACGAGCCCTATGCGCAATTGATGGAGCTTTACCTGGGGGACAGGCTGATTGGCGTGGCCGCCTTCGATGAGCTTGAACACGGCCTCTCGGCCATCTATACCTTCTTTAGCGTCGATGAAAGCCTCGACAAGCGCTCGCTGGGCACCCTGGCCATTTTACGGCTTATCGAATTGACCCATGACAAGGGGCTACCCCACCTGTACCTCGGTTACTGGATAGAAGCGTGCCGAAAAATGCGTTACAAGCAGAATTTTACGCCGCTTGAGGTACTTGATGGTCGCCAATGGCGAGAATTAATTCGGTAATTAGCCACGCTTTTTTGCCTTGACGGCAGCCTTGCGGCACAATATAGCGCTATCCGAGGTGGTGGCTAAAAACACTGCCCAATGCCCAGTCGTTTTGAGCATACCCATTACGTTAAATTAAGTGAGGAATTGCCTATATGGCACGCGAAGATCATATTGAAATGGATGGCGTTATTGTCGATACCCTACCCAACACCATGTTCCGTGTTGAGCTGGAAAACGGTCACGTCGTCACAGCGCATATCTCCGGAAAAATGCGTAAAAACTACATCCGCATCCTGACCGGCGATAAAGTCAAGGTTGAGCTGACGCCTTACGATCTGTCCAAAGGCCGTATCGTCTACCGTTCGCGCTAAGGCGCCCAGCAGGTGTCACAGCACCCTGCCCGTCACCCAGCTTTGATGCCCGCTCGACCCAAACAGCTCGACCCAAACAGCTCGACCCAAACAACAACGCCCCGTCAATGACAGGGCGCTGCGTTGTTTGCCTCAACCTGCGCGCCCGTTAGGGCGCATCGGCCATTTCCGACTCGGTGGATAAGCGCAGCTCGCCTTCTTCCAGGCTGACGTGCACGATACCCCCCTGATCGGCAAGCTCGCCAAACAGGATCATCTCTGCCAGCGGCTTTTTGAGTTTCTCCTGAATCAGCCGTGCCATCGGGCGCGCGCCCATGTCCGGGTCGTACCCCAGTTCCGCCAGCCAATCGCGGGCCATATCGTCGACTTCCAACTGAACACGCTTCTCATCCAGCTGCGCTTGCAGCTCGATCAGGAACTTGTCGACCACGTTGCGCACAACCGACGTTGGCAGCGAATGGAACTGAATGATGCCGTCCAGACGGTTGCGGAACTCTGGCGAGAAGGTGCGACGAATGACTTCCATCGCATCGGTCGAGTGATCCTGGCTTTGGAACCCGATCGAGCGCCGTGCCGCCTGCTCTGCCCCGGCGTTGGAGGTCATGATCAGGATGACGTGCCGGAAGTCGGCTTCGCGGCCGTTGTTATCGGTCAGGCGACCGTGGTCCATCACCTGCAGCAGCAGGTTGAAGACTTCCGGGTGCGCTTTCTCGATTTCATCCAGCAGCAGTACGCAGTGGGGCTGTTTAGTCACCGCCTCGGTCAACAGGCCACCCTGGTCGTAGCCCACATACCCCGGGGGTGCCCCGATCAGCCGGGACACGGTGTGCCGTTCCATGTACTCCGACATATCAAAGCGCACAAGCTCGATCCCCATGATATGCGAGAGCTGCTTGGCCACCTCGGTTTTACCCACCCCGGTCGGACCGGCGAACAGGAAGCTGCCTACCGGCTTGTCAGGCGACTTCAGTCCGGCGCGAGACAGCTTGATGGCGGCGGACAGGGTATCGATGGCCTCATCCTGTCCAAACACCAGCATTTTCAGGTCGCGGTCAAGCTTTTCAAGCAGCTTGCGATCCGAACTGGACACGCTCTTCGGCGGAATCCGGGCAATCGACGCAACCACTGCCTCAACCTGTTCCACATCAATGGTATCGACACGCACCTCTTCCGGCAGTAGACGCTGGTGCGCCCCGGCTTCATCAATCACGTCGATGGCCTTGTCCGGAAGGTAGCGATCATTGATGTAACGGTCTGCCAGGCGGGCCGCGCTTTCAAGCGCCCCATCGGTGTACTTGAGAGCATGGTGCTCCTCGAACCGTGACCGCAGCCCCTGCAGAATCTTGATGGTGTCTTCCACCGACGGTGCCATGACGTCGACTTTCTGGAAGCGGCGCGCCAAGGCACGATCTTTCTCGAAGATACCGCGGTATTCCTGGAAAGTGGTCGAACCAATGCAGCGCAACTCGCCCGAGGAAAGCAACGGCTTGAGCAGATTGGATGCATCCATCACACCGCCCGACGCAGCCCCTGCGCCGATCACGGTGTGGATCTCGTCGATGAACAGAACGGCATTGGGCTGTTTGCGTAACTCAGCCAGCAGGCTCTTCAGCCGCTTCTCGAAGTCGCCGCGGTATTTGGTACCTGCCAGCAACGCGCCCATATCCAGCGAGTACACCACGGCATCAGCAATCACTTCCGGGACATCTTCTTCGACGATACGCTTGGCCAGGCCTTCGGCAACCGCCGTTTTACCCACGCCAGCTTCGCCTACCAGTAGCGGGTTATTCTTGCGGCGCCGTGCCAGAATCTGTACCACGCGTTCGAGTTCGTGGTCGCGGCCAATCAGGGGATCGATCTTGCCCAGACGCGCTTGCTCGTTGAGGTTGGTGGCGTAGCCAGTAAGCGGATGAGCAGCCCCTTCGGTGCTGCCTTCCTCGGCCTCTTCACCTTCCTGCTGGGAAGGCGATGGCGAGGGGCCGTGACCCGACACTTTCGAAATGCCATGCGCGATGTAATTGACTGCATCCACCCGAGCCACATTCTGCTGCTTGAGGAAGTAGACGGCCTGACTTTCCTGCTCGGAAAAGATTGCCACCAGCACATTGGCACCGGTCACTTCACTTTTCCCGGAGGACTGCACGTGGAACACGGCCCGCTGCAGTACTCGCTGAAAGCCTAACGTGGGCTGCGTTTCGCGGTCGCCCTGGCCTTCAGGAATCAGCGGCGTGGTCGAATTGATGAAGTCCTGCAAATCGGACCGCAGCTTGTCGAGGTTTGCCCCACAGGCCTTCAACACATCCATCGCCGAGGCGTTGTCCAACAGCGCCAGCAGTAGATGCTCGACGGTCATGAACTCGTGGCGCTTGGAGCGTGCCACGGTAAAGGCCGTGTTCAGGGTCAGTTCAAGTTCTTTGCTCAGCATGGCAGTCCCCTTTTCGCTACATCCTAGGGCATAGTGCCAACTAGGCTTGCGTCGGATCAGTTTAATCGACCGGCACCTTCAACATCGGGTACAAATCGTACAGTTGCAAGCCCACCTACCGATTTTTTTCAACGTTCTCAATCGGCGGCTTCAATATCGCTCATTAAAGGATGCTCGCACTCCTGGGCGTATTCGTTCACTTGGTAACTTTTGGTTTCAGCAATGTCTCGGGTGAACACCCCGCAGGTCGCCTTGCCCTGGGTGTGCACCGCCAACATCACCTGAACGGCTTTTTCACTATCCATGTTAAAGAAGCCTTGCAGCACTTCGATAACAAACTCCATCGGCGTGAAGTCGTCGTTATGTAGCACCACCTTGAAAAGTGGCGGCTGAGCCAACTCAGGCTCGGCAGACTGCACCGTCAGGTCGTCGTCATAATCAGGCATATCGGGGCGTGTCATGCCCGCTTCAAGCGAAGTCGCGCCCGGGTATGAACTGTTAGTGTGGGACATAAGCAGCAAGGTTTTTCATCTCTCGGCTGACGGGCAACATCGTAAATACATGGTGTGCTATGTATAAGACGTGCGCAATCAGCAAGGGTTCATGGAAATATCAAAATTATCACACTAGGCCGGACAAAAAACCCCCGCCCGACGAGCGGGCGAGGGCTTTACACAACGGCGGCCTGATGCGTCAGTCGGCTGCGACCATCGACAGGGCGTTGTTCAGCGTCTCGCTGGGACGCATGGCCTGACTTGCCAGCTCACCGCTGGGGCGGAAGTAGCCGTCAATATCCACTGGCTGGCCCTGAACGCTATTGAGCTCGTCGACGATAGTCGCCTCATTGGCTTTCAGCGTTTCCGCCAGACGCGCAAACAGCGTTTTCATCTCGGCATCATCATCCTGAGCGGCCAGTGCCTCCGCCCAGTATAGCGCCAGGTAGAAGTGGCTGCCGCGGTTATCCAGCTCGCCCACCTTACGCGACGGTGACTTGTTGCTGTCCAGGAACTTGCCATTGGCCTCGTCCAGGGCATTGGCCAGCAGCGTGGCACGGGCATTGCTGAAGGTGCTGCCCAGGTGCTCAAGCGACGCCGCCAGGGCCAGGAACTCGCCCAGCGAATCCCAGCGCAAGTGGTTCTCTTCAAGGAACTGCTGAACGTGCTTGGGTGCCGAGCCGCCCGCACCGGTTTCGAACAGTCCACCACCATTCATCAGCGGTACGATGGACAGCATCTTGGCGCTGGTACCCAGCTCCATGATCGGGAACAGGTCGGTCAGATAGTCACGCAGCACGTTACCAGTGACCGAGATCGTGTCCTCGCCTTTACGGATACGCTCAAGGGATACTTTCATCGCCTCGACCGGTGGCAGAATGCGAATATCCAGGCCACTGGTGTCATGGTCCTTGAGGTAGGTTTCGACTTTCTCGATCAGCTGAGCATCGTGGGCACGGTTGCCGTCGAGCCAGAAAATCGCCGGCGCACCGCTCTCCCGGGCACGGGTGACCGCCAGCTTGACCCAATCCTGGATCGGCGCGTCCTTGGTCTGACACATACGCCAGATATCACCCGCCTCGACCTCGTGGCGGAACAGCGTGTGACCGTTTTCGTCAGCGACCACCACGGTGCCATCAGCAGGGATCTGGAAGGTCTTGTCGTGAGAGCCGTACTCTTCAGCTTTCTGGGCCATCAGGCCAACATTGGGCACGCTGCCCATGGTAGTCGGATCGAAAGCGCCATTTTTCTTGCAATCTTCGATGACTGCCTGATAGATGGTCGCGTAGCAACGATCCGGGATCACTGCCTTGGCATCCTGAAGCTCGTCATTGGCGTTCCACATCTTGCCCGAATCACGGATCATGGCAGGCATCGAAGCATCGATGATCACGTCGCTGGGCACGTGAAGGTTCGTAATGCCCTTGTGCGAGTTGACCATCGCCATGGGCGGACGCTCTTTATAAAGCGCCTCGATATCGGCCTTGATGGCCTCCTGCTGTTCGCCGGGCAGCTTTTCGATTGAACTATAAAGATCACCAATACCGCTGTTGGGGTTGAAGCCCGCAAGCGTCAGGCCCTCGCCGTGCTTTTCAAGGACATCTTTATAGAACTCTTCTACCACCATACCGAACATGATCGGGTCAGAGACCTTCATCATGGTCGCTTTTAAATGCAGCGAGAACAACACGTCGTTTTTCTTGGCGTCCTTGATCTGGCTGTCGATAAAGTTGCGCAGACGGCGGCTGCTCATGCAGGCCGCGTCGATGACCTCGCCTTCCTGCACGGCCAGGCCTTCTTTCAATACGGTGTGGGTGCCGTCTTTCTGAGCCAGGTCAATCTTGAGCTTGGTGGCGTGCTTGATCACCGTGGACTGCTCGCTTTCGTAGAAGTCGCCCTCGCTCATATGGGCCACATGGGATTTGGAGTCGGCGCTCCAATCCCCCATGCGATGCGGATACTTGCGTGCATAGCTCTTGACCGACTTGGGCGCGCGGCGGTCAGAGTTACCCTCACGCAGAACCGGGTTGACCGCACTGCCCTTGGCCTTGTCGTAACGCGCCTTGATGGAAGCTTCCTCATCGTTTTTCGGCTCGTCGGGATAATCCGGTAGCGGATACCCCTGGCCTTGAAGCTCTTTGATGGTGGCTTTCAACTGCGGGCCTGAGGCGCTGATATTGGGCAGCTTGATGATATTGGCTTCAGGTGTGGTCGCCAGCTGTCCAAGCTCGGCCAGGTCGTCGCTGACGCGTTGCTCTTCGCTCAACAGGTCAGGAAACTGGGACAGTATGCGCGCGGCAAGCGAGATATCGCGCGTCTCAACGATAATGCCCGCCGAGTCGGTAAAGGCATCAATAATCGGTAACAACGAATAGGTCGCGAGCGCAGGCGCCTCGTCGGTGAGCGTATAAATGATCTTCGGCGTATCGGACATTTTTGCGTTAACCTCTTTTTTCTGTCGCTGTGATTATTAATTCGTAAGCTAAGCGGTTCATTAAGCAAGCAACCCTACCGCGAAGCGTGCGGAGCCTTTTAGGTGGCTCCTTTTTTCACAAGGTGATTGATCGGTGGTGGTGACGACCCCAGCGGCCACGCAGGAGTATACCAGCGCTGAACGTTAACCGCATGAGCGATTGTCGACAAATCAAGGCCGGGCCCAAACCACGATGAGCAACCTCTACCTATTGCATAAACCTTACCGCATGCTCTCCCAGTTCACCGACCCTCAGGGCCGTGCCACTCTTGCGGATATCATCGAAGTCCCCGGCGTTTACGCGGCCGGGCGGCTCGACTACGACTCCGAGGGCCTGCTGCTGCTCAGCGATGACGGCAACCTTATCCATCGCATTGCCCACCCGCGTCACAAACAACCCAAAACCTATTGGGTCCAGGTCGAAGGTCGCATGGACGATGCCGCGCTAGCGGCCCTGAAAAACGGCGTGACATTAAAAGATGGACCCACGCTGCCCGCCAAGGTTCGTCGCATGGAAACGCCCAACATCGCGCCGCGCGAGCCAGCCATAGATCCCAAACGTCACCCATCCACCAGCTGGCTGGAGCTGACCATCAGCGAAGGCCGCAATCGTCAGGTAAGACGCATGACCGCCCATGTCGGCTTCCCCACGCTGCGCCTCATTCGCGCCGCTATTGGCGCCTGGCAGCTTGGCGAACTGGCGCCCGGCGAGTGGCGCCGGGAAACCCTTCATGCGCCTCGAAGCACATCCCGGCCCAAGCCGTCCAGCCAGCGCAAACGGCCCACTTCAGGACGCAGGCGGTCATGACGAACACACTTCACAGTACCTGCGCCTGCGTCATCCAGCGGGGCGCACGTTTCCTGATGGTCGAGGAAGCCCGCGGCGGCACGGCCACGGTATTCAACCAACCAGCCGGACACATTGAGCCGGGCGAAGGCCCCATGGCCGCTATTTTACGCGAGGTCGCCGAAGAAACCGCCTGGCAGGTCACGCTGACCGGCTATCTGGGGCTCTATATTTTCCATACCCCCCAGGGGAAAACCTTTCACAGTCATGGGTTCATCGCCACGCCCACGACGTTCCTCGCCACACCGCTGGACATCGATATCACCGCGACCCACTGGCTGACGCTTGCCGAAATTCAGGCGCTCAATAGCGCGGGTCGACTGCGTAGCCCGCTGGTGATCACCCGCATCGAAGACGCCATGCAAGGTAACGGCTACCCCTTGAACGTTATCCGCGAGTGAACCACTCGAAGCGCCATGGCTCCATCGTGTATAATCACCGCCTGATTGCACACTCAACCGAGGATGGCGATGACATCCATCACTGGCACCACGATGCCTAAAAGCACGCCCGATACACCTCCCACCGGCAAGGTGATTGTCGGCATGTCCGGCGGCGTTGACTCCTCCGTCTCAGCCTTGCTGCTGTTGCAACAAGGCTACGAGGTCGAAGGCCTGTTCATGAAGAATTGGGACGAAGACGACGGCACGGAGTACTGCACGGCGAAGGAAGACCTCGCTGACGCCGAGGCGGTGTGCGAGAAGCTGGGCATCAAGCTGCACACGGCCAACTTTGCCGCCGAATACTGGGATAACGTTTTCGAGCACTTTCTGGCCGAGTACAAAGCGGGCCGCACGCCCAATCCGGACATCCTTTGCAACCGGGAAATCAAGTTCAAGGTCTTTCTCGAATACGCAGAGATGCTTGGCGCGGACAAAATCGCCACCGGTCATTACGTTCGTCAAGGGGTACGAGAAGGTCGCCCGCGCCTGCTGAAAGGCCTGGACGCCAACAAGGACCAGAGCTACTTCCTGCACGCCGTGCCTGAAGCCGCCATCGCCCGCACGCTGTTTCCGGTAGGTGAGCTCGAGAAGCCCGCCGTTCGCGCGCTGGCCGAGCAGCACGACCTGGTGACTGCCAAGAAGAAAGACTCCACAGGCATCTGCTTTATCGGCGAACGGCGCTTCAGTGATTTCCTGAAGCAGTACCTGCCTGCCCAGCCCGGCACCATCGAAACCCCCGACGGCGACGTGATTGGCGAGCACATGGGGTTGATGTACTACACCCTGGGCCAACGTCAGGGGCTGGGTATCGGCGGCCTGGCCAACTACTCTGAAGACCCGTGGTATGTCGCTGAAAAAGACCTGGATCGCAACGTGCTGGTGGCCGTGCAAGGCAAGCACCACTCGCTGCTCTACAGCGATGCCCTGGTCACCGAGGCGATGGACTGGGTCGCCGGTGAGCCACCGGTGACCCAGGGACGTTTCAAGGCCAAAACCCGCTACCGCCAGAGCGACCGCGGCTGCGATATCATCACCAGGCCCGATGGCAGTGTCGAGGTGCATTTCGATGAGCCTCAACGCGCCGTTACCCCAGGCCAGTCGCTGGTTCTTTACGACGGCGATATCTGCCTGGGCGGCGGCGTGATTCACTCCACATGGAAGGCAACCGAGGCAGCCGCATGAACCCAACGCCGATACACCGCGCGCCGGAAAACCCGACCGCGCGCCAAGCCCTTGCGCTAGCGGGGGTCTTTCAGGCCGCCAGCCTGGTGGACGAACTGGCCCGCACCGGCCAGGTTGAAACGCGCGCCTGGGAAACGCTGATCGAAGCCACCAGCAACCCCAACCCGGAAAGCTTTGAGGCGATCTACGGCGGCCACCCCAACAACCTGCGCCAGGGGCTCGACACCCTCGAGATGCTGGTCGGCCGGGAACAGGCCAACCCGGTGGTACTGCGCTATGGCTTCTCACTGCTATTGCTCATGAACAAGCTGCGCACCAACCGCAAGATGATGGATACCCTGGGGCAAAAAATGAACCATATTCAGGACCAGGCGGAACACTTCGGCGCCACCCATGAAAACGTGGTCGCCAGCCTGGGCGAAGCCTATCAGGAAACCATCTCGACATTTAAAACCCGCATTGTCGTTCAGGGCGACCCGTCGCTGCTGCAGACCCGTATGATGCCCGAGCGCGTACGTGCCTGCTTGATGGCCGGTATTCGCTTCGCGCTGCTGTGGCACCAGCAAGGCGGTCGCCGCTGGAAACTGATGTTCCAGCGCAAGGCCCTGCGTCGCGCGCTGGATGACTTGAAATAACGCCTTTTACGCTTAACTGCTTTCACCTCTGGAAACCAAGCCATGCAACTTTCTGCCTTGACTGCACTCTCCCCCGTTGACGGCCGCTACGCCAGTAAAGCCGCCGCCCTGCGAGAACATTTCAGCGAATTCGGCCTGATTCGCGCCCGTGTCATTGTGGAAGTTCGCTGGCTGCAGCGGCTTGCAGAGCATAACCAGATCGTCGAGGTGCCGCCGCTTTCCGCCCAGGCTACGGCGTTTCTTGAAGCCTTGATCCGTGATTTTTCCGTGGCCGACGCCGAGCGCATCAAGGATATCGAGCGTACGACCAACCACGACGTCAAGGCGGTGGAATATTTTCTCAAGGAGAAGATTGCCGGCAACAGCGAGCTGCATGCGGTCACCGAGTTCATTCACTTTGCCTGCACCTCCGAAGATATCAACAACCTTTCCTACGGCGTGATGCTGGCCGATGGCCTCCAGGCACTGCTGCCGGTCATGCATAACGTGGCCGACGACATCGCCGCACTGGCCATTGCCCATGCCGGGCAGCCGATGCTGTCGCGCACCCACGGGCAAACGGCCAGCCCCACAACGCTTGGCAAGGAAATGGCCAACGTGGCCTACCGCCTCAAGCGCCAGCTCAAGCAGGTCGAAGGCGTCGAGATCCTGGGTAAAATCAATGGCGCGGTAGGCAACTACAACGCCCATCTGGCGACCTACCCCGAGATCGACTGGGAAGCCAACGCGCGTACCTTCGTGGAAGGCCTGGGGCTGAGCTTCAACCCCTACACCACCCAGATCGAACCCCACGACTACATCGCCGAGCTGTTCGATGCCATATGCCGCTTCAATACCATCCTGATCGACTTCGACCGCGACGTCTGGGGCTATATCTCGCTAGGCTACTTCAAACAGCGCACCGTGGAAGGCGAAATTGGCTCGTCGACCATGCCCCACAAGGTCAACCCCATCGACTTTGAGAACTCTGAAGGCAACCTTGGCCTGGCCAATGCCGTGCTCGGCCACCTGGCGCAAAAGCTGCCGATCTCGCGCTGGCAGCGCGATTTGACCGACTCCACCGTATTGCGCAACCTCGGTGTTGGCCTGGCTTATGGCTTGATTGGCTACCACGCCAGCCTCAAGGGCATCAGCAAGCTGGAAGCCAACCCGGAGCGTTTGACTCAGGATCTGGACAACAGCTGGGAAGTGCTCGCCGAGCCGATTCAAACCGTCATGCGTCGCTTCGGGATTGAAAAGCCCTACGAGAAACTCAAGGAACTGACCCGAGGCAAACGCATCGATCAGGCAGGCTTTGCCGCCTTCATTGACACGCTTGCGCTACCCGACGACGCCAAAGCCGAACTGAAGGCGATGTCACCCGCCACCTACATCGGCGATGCAAAAGCCCAGGCCGAAGCCATTCGCCAACGGCTTGATGCACTATAATTAAGTTTTACTCTAGTTAAGGTCTACCCTGATTAGGCTGGAACCACGGCTCTACTGCCACGTTCGTTTAGGATACCACCATGCAACCTTCTGATAAGCCACTGACCCTGCTCGGCGATTTGACCCCGGCGGAATTTCTGGCGAGCTACTGGCAACAAAAGCCGCTATTGATTCGCGGGGCGATACCCGACTACATCAGCCCCATCGAACCCGATGAGCTGGCAGGGCTTGCCTGCGAGCCAGGCATCGAAGCCCGTCTGGTAGAAGAAAAAGGCCCGGACGGCGCATGGCAGGTGTCCCACGGGCCTTTCGACGAAGCCACCTTCGAGCGGCTGCCGGAGCGCAACTGGAGCCTCCTGGTACAAGCCGTGGATCACTACCTGCCCTCGGTGGCTGCCCTGCTGGATGAGTTCGACTTTCTGCCCCGCTGGCGGTTGGACGACATCATGGTCAGCTACGCGCCGCCCGGCGGCAGCGTCGGTCCCCACGTCGACCAGTACGACGTTTTCCTGTTTCAAGCCAGTGGCCAGCGCCGTTGGCAACTGGGCGGCCCGACCAGTGATGACGCGCCGATTGTGCAGGGCATTGACCTACGCATTCTGGAAACCTTCGAGATTGAAGAAGACTCCGACTGGGTACTGGAGCCCGGCGACATGCTTTACTTGCCACCGGGCTGGGCTCACCACGGGGTTAGCCAGACCGACGACTGCATCACCATGTCGGTGGGTTTCAGGGCGCCATCGGCGGATGAAGCGGTCACCTCCTACGCCGATTACCGGGGCGAACAGCTACCCGCCTCGCTGCGCTACAGCGACGCCGGTCGGGCCCCTGCGGCCCACAGTGGCGAGCTGGACGATGTCTCGGTGGAGCGCATGCGCCAACTGATCCTGTCGACACTGGATAATCCCCAGCAAATCGCTCAGTGGTTCGGGCGTGCAATGACCCAGCCCAAGTACGTTGACCAGGTGGTCCCGCTGGATACGCCGATGGACGAATCAGGTCTTGTCGCTCAGCTACAGGAAGATGGTCCACTCTATCATATGCCTGGCTCGCGCTTTGCCTGGCGCACCGAGAATGGCACCACCACGCTGTTCGTCGACGGTGAAGGCTACACCTGCACAGAAGCGCTTGCTCAGCGGCTGGCGTCAACGGCACCGCTGCATGAAGACGTGCTGGAACTACCGGGTGCCAAAGCGCTCATCACCCAGCTTGTCAACGCGGGCAGCCTGAGCTGGCTGCAGGACGACGATGACGACGAGGAATAGCATGCCCCGCGACAGCCTACCGGTCACCGTTCAGGAAGGCGACTGGCAAGCGCTGGGCGAGATCGCCAGCCATATCCGTCGCGTGGTGTTCATTGACGAGCAACAGGTGCCCCAGGACGAGGAATGGGACGGCCAGGACCCCGCCTGCCATCATTTCCTGGCCTACCTGGACGGCAACCCGGTGGGCACTGCACGACTCCTGCCTGATGGCCATATTGGCCGCGTGGCGGTGCTTGCCGAAGCACGCGGAACCGGCATCGGTGGCCAATTGATGGCCGCCGCTATCGCCACCGCCCAGCGTGTCGGCCACCCTCAAGTCGTCCTGAGCTCACAGCTCCATGCGCTGGCCTTTTACGAACGGCTCGGCTTCGTCGCCCATGGCGAGACCTTCATGGATGCCGGCATCCCTCACCGCGAGATGACGCTGACCTTCAGCTGATCGCTTTCCCGCTAATCACGAAATTCCACTACACAGACCCCAGCGTTGTCGCCCGGCTGTAGTCAAGCTACAACGCTGCCTGCCCCCAAGTGTCAATTGTTGCCCTCCGCCCCTTCAGGGATAGTGTCTTTACTGCAGTGCCGCAAGGACTGCCCGGAAAACCCGCTTACGACGTTCTATTAAGAGACTTATTTCTTAAAGACACGCCAAGCGAATTGAACGATGCTGAAAGCGACTTCGCAGGTGCAGCATAAGACATTGCTTACATGCGCATCGCCATCATAACCCCGGAGGGATTAGCTCATGACTGGACTTCTCGAAGAGATCAAGGCACTGGCCCAACTACGCGAAGCACAAGGCGGCAAGTGGGATAACATCAACCCCGAATACGCCGCGCGTATGCGTGCCCAGAACCGCTTCCACACCGGTCTGGATATCGCCCGGTATACCGCCAAGATCATGCGCGACGACATGGCCGCCTACGATGCCGACACCAGCAAGTACACTCAGTCACTGGGTTGCTGGCACGGCTTTATCGGCCAGCAGAAAATGCTTTCCATCAAAAAGCATTTCGGCACCACCAAGCGCAGCTACCTCTACCTGTCAGGCTGGATGGTCGCCGCGCTGCGTTCAGAGTTTGGCCCGCTGCCTGACCAGTCCATGCATGAAAAAACCTCGGTCGCCAACCTGATCCAAGAGCTCTACACTTTTCTCAAGCAGGCCGATGCGTGGGAGCTTAACCACCTGTTCCGCGCCCTGGACGACGCCAAAGAGGCTGGCGACAAGTCCAAGGAGCAGGAACTGATCAGTCAGATCGACAACCACGAAACCCACGTGGTGCCGATCATCGCTGACATCGACGCCGGTTTTGGTAACGCGGAAGCCACTTACCTGCTGGCCAAGAAATTCATCGAAGCGGGTGCCTGCTGTATCCAGCTGGAAAACCAGGTATCCGACGAGAAGCAGTGCGGCCACCAGGACGGCAAGGTCACCGTACCCCATGAAGACTTTATTGCCAAAATCAACGCCGTACGCTACGCCTTCCTGGAACTGGGGGTTGATGATGGCGTGATCGTGGCACGTACAGACTCGCTGGGGGCGGGGTTGACCCAGAAGATCGCCGTGACCACCGAGCCGGGCGATCTGGGCGACCAGTACAACAGTTTCCTCGACGGCGACGTGATCGAAAACGCCAGCGACATCAATAATGGCGACGTGGTCATCAAGCAGAACGGCAAGTTGGTCAAGCCCAAGCGGCTCGCCTCCGGCCTCTACCAGTTCAAACCGGGTACCGGTGAAGACCGCGTGGTGCTCGACTGCATCACCAGCCTGCAAAACGGCGCAGACCTGCTGTGGATCGAGACCGAAAAACCCCACGTCGGCCAGATCGCCGCCATGGTCAATCGTATCCGCGAAGTCTGCCCGGATGCCAAGCTGGTCTACAACAACTCACCGTCGTTCAACTGGACACTCAACTTCCGTCAGCAAGTATTCGATGCCTGGGAAAAAGAAGGCAAGGACGTCTCGGCCTACGAGCGCGATAAGCTGATGGGTATCGAGTACGACAACACCGAACTTGGCCAACTGGCCGACGAGTGGACACGTAACTTCCAGCGCGACAGCGCACGTGAGGCGGGTATCTTCCATCACCTGATCACCCTGCCCACCTACCATACGGCGGCGCTGTCCACCGACAACCTGGCCAAGGGCTACTTTGGCGATGACGGTATGCTGGCCTACGTCAAGAAAGTCCAGCGCGAGGAAATCCGCCAGGGCATTGCCACCGTCAAGCACCAGGACATGGCAGGCTCCAACATCGGCGATGACCACAAGGAGTTCTTCCAGGGTGAAGCCGCGCTGAAAGCAGGCGGCAAAGACAACACCATGAACCAGTTCGGCTGACACCGGCCGCCAGACGCTAATCTAATGGCCCAACGCCCGGAAAGATTTCCACTTTCCGGGCTTTTTTATACCCACCTGCGTGCTTTGCACACTCTTTTCTTAATCAACCACTACACTGTTTTGCATAATCATTTTGCACTATTAGCTTGCATCATTGTCTTATATTACTACTTTACATAGTCAGCATTTCAAACGACCGCTTATCAACATCAGCATTTTTAGGTATGTTGTTAACGAACGCTGTTCTATAATATGGTCGAAAGTTCTCGTTGCAGACGGGATGACTAAGACAACCACCCGGAGGTGTCCATGAAACGTTTACTCCCTATCGCCGCTCTCAGCGTTCTCACGCTTGCTGGCTGCGCCAACACAGCGGGCTACTCGGGCGATGTATACAGCGGCAACCAGGCCAAGACCACGCAAAATGTAAGGATTGGCACCATTGCCGCGGTGCGCCCGGTACAAATTCAGGCAGATAGCCGCACCGGCGGCCTGCTCGGCGGTGGTGGCGGTGCCATTATCGGCGGTCTGCTGGGTAACCAGATCGGTGGCGGTTCCGGGCGTCAACTGGCCACCGTTGCCGGCGCGCTGGGTGGTTCTATTGCCGGTACCGCTGCTGAAGACCGCGCCAATCGCATTGACGCCCTGGAAATGGAAATCCGCCTGGAAGACGGTACCGACGTAGTGGTCGTACAGCGCGCCGACCGCCAGTTCCAGCCGGGTCAGAAAGTTCGCCTGATTGGTAACGGTGCCAATGCAAGCGTTGCCCCTTACTGATGGTTAGTAGATATAAATAGCTAATCGCTGCAAGAAAAAGCCCCGCCAGCATCGCTGACGGGGCTTTTTTTCGTTGTGTTGATGCTTGGGGTGTTTAGTGAGGCGCTTTGCTCGATGCCCAACCGATCAATTTGTACACCACTGCGGCGATGATGCCCAACAGAATAGCCACCAGCAGGATCTCCACCGGACGCACCAATGTGGTCGCCCCCAGTACGGCAAGGGCACCCACCCAAAGCCAGCGGTTATCGCCATGAGTCTTCAATGGCCGGGGCAACATTTTATCCAACCCGGCACTCACGGTTTGCCAGCGCTGATTGACAAAATAGCCAATCAGCACAAGGGCGATTAACCAGATGATAAATATGGTCATGTCATGCTCCGTAGAAGGTGCGGCGAAAAAAGTGTCCGGCTAGGGTAGCCCTGCTAAATCCTGGGCGCAATACTGCATAAAGGCAAGACGGCAGAAAATCCCCTCTACCCCCTGACAATCCTGTGTTCACGCGTTACCATGTTAGGGACATGCACTCACCGAAAGGTTATTTAATGCAAATTGCGCAAAACTCGGTTGTCGCGTTCCACTACACCCTGACCAACGATTCAGGTGAAGTGCTAGACAGTTCCGAAGGCCGCGAGCCCCTCACCTACCTCCATGGTTCAGGCAACATCATTCCTGGCCTGGAAAAAGAGCTGGAAGGACACGCGGCTGGCGAAAAGCTGAACGTCCAGGTTGCCCCGGAAGAGGGTTACGGCGAGATTCAGGAACAACTGATGCAGGAAGTTCCGCGCGATGCGTTCCAGGGCGTTGAAAGCGTTGAGCCGGGCATGCAGTTCCAGGCGCAGACCCAAGGCGGCCCGCTGATGGTCACCGTGAAGAAAGTCGAAGGCGACACTGTCGTTGTCGACGGCAACCATCCGCTAGCCGGTCAGCACCTCAACTTTGACGTTGAAATCGCCGAAGTACGCGAAGCCAGCGAAGAAGAAGTTGAGCACGGCCATGTACACGGCGAAGGTGGCGAAGAGCAGCACTAAGCTCTTCCCCCTGGCTGTTTCCCAGCCGACGCGTGACATGCGAAAAGGCGACCCAAGCGGTCGCCTTTTTTATGCTCATTCTTCAGGAATCAGCACCAGGCGCCCGTGGCGAACGCTGCGTGACGAGGTGACTTCAGCGGCGAACTGTTTCAACTGGTCGCTTTGCCCCTTGAGCAACGCGACTTCCATGCAGCTTTGCTCATTCAGGTGGACGTGCAGCGTCGAAAGGGTGAGGTCATGATGGGCGTGGGAATGGCGCGTCAGCCGTTTGGACAACTCCCTGGCGGCATGGTCATAGACATACACCAGTGCGCCCATGCACGGCGCCTGTGGCGCGGCTTCCTCGCGTACCTGCTGAAGCCCGCTACGGGTTAAATCGCGAATCGCCTCGGAACGGTTCTGGTAACCGCGTTCCTGGATCAGCGCATCCACATCTGCCAACAACTCTTCATCAAGCGTGACCGTTACGCGTTGCATCGGTTTACCCCTCCAAAAAATTGACCCCCGGCTGCCAGTATGATGATATTAAAAAAACATCATACCCGTCCCCCTCAGGAAACGGCCATGGCGCTCGACTCAAGAACGATTCTACTCGGCTTGGCGCTAAGTTGCGTCACGCTGGCGAATGCCGCCGAACCCAAAGACCAACTTGTGATGGCCATCGGCGGTGAGCCCGAACAGGGGTTCGACCCGTTACTTGGCTGGGGGCAGTATGGCAACCCGCTATTTCAGTCGACGCTGCTCGCTCGAGGCATCGACCTTGCACCTCAGCCGCAGGTCGCCATCCACTGGTCGCTCTCTGACGATCGCCTCACCTGGACGCTGACGCTACGCGACGACGTACGTTTTGCCGATGGCACCCGGCTGACCGCTGACGATGTCGCCTTTACCTTCAATGCCGCTGCCAAGGCCGGCGGGAGGGCCGACCTGAGCGTGCTGCAAAACGCCGAGGCCGTCGATTCTCAAACCGTCACTCTCACCCTGCGCGAGCCGCGCATCACCTTTATCGACCAGTTGATGACCTTAGGGATTGTCCCCAGTGCCGCGCGCGAAAACGGTTACGCCGATGACTACGGCCGTGCCCCGCTGGGTTCCGGCCCCTATCAGCTGGTGGAATGGCAGGAAGGCGAGCAGCTGATCGTCGAACGTAACCCATACTTTTATGGCCCCACCCCGCCGTTTGAGCGGCTAGTGTTCTTGTTCACCGGTGAGGATACCACCCTTAACGCCTTACGCGCAGGCGACGTCGACCTGGCTACCCTGCCCCCGGCGCTTGCCGGCGAGATCCCATCCGACATGCAGCGCGTGGTGATGGAAAGCGTCGACAACCGCGGCATTCTGTTTCCCATGCAGCATGATGAAGGCAAAACCGCCGACAATGGCGCACCGATTGGCAACGATGTCACCGCCGATATTGCCATCCGCCAGGCAATCAACCTGGCGCTGGACCGCGACACTCTGGTGGACGTAGCGCTTGAAGGCTACGGCCGCCCGGCGTTCGGCCCTGCCGACGGGATGCCATGGAGCGACCCCGACGAAACCCTGGCGGCCCCTGACCTTGAGCAGGCCATTCAGCGCCTGGAAGACGCTGGTTGGCAGCAGCGCGACGGCGGCCTGCGCAAAAAAGACGGTCAAACCGCCCGTTTCCGGCTGACTTATCCCGCAGGCGACACCACCCGGCAACGGCTGGCCGAAATAAGCGCGCAAATGGTCCGCCCCCTGGGCATCGAGATGCAACCCACTGCCCGCCACTGGGATGAGATACAGCGCAAAGCGATCCATCAGGACGCCGTTGTAATGGGCTTTGGCAGCCACAGTCCCCAAGAGATCTATTACCTGTTCCATAGCGCGCATAGCGGCAACGCCTTTTACAACAGCGGCGTTTACACCAACCCCAGCGTGGACGATCACCTCGACAACGCCCAGCGAGCCGCCAGCGCCGAACAGGCCAATCGCCACTGGCGCAATGCCCAATGGGACGGCGAAACCGGCTATGGCGTGCGCGGCGACGCAACCTGGGCATGGATGGTCAACCTGGAACACATCTACGCCGCCGACAGCTGCCTTGATCTCGGCACGCTGGGGATTGCCCCTCACGGCCACGGTTGGCCGATTACCGCCAACCTGCTCGACTGGCGCTGGACGTGCAACTGATCGCGATCACCGCCGCTCGTCTGCTGCGCCTTGCGCTGGTACTGGTGTGCGTCGCAGTCGTGTCGTTTAGCTTGATAATGCTGTCACCCATTGACCCGATTGACGCCTACCTGGGACCTCAAATGGCCCAGGTAAGCCCGGAACAGCGCCACCTGATCGCCGAGCGCTGGGGGTTCGACGAGCCGCCGGTGGTTCAGTTTGGCCACTGGCTGGGCCAGCTACTTCAGGGCGACCTGGGCGTTAGCCATGTGTATA
Organism: Halomonas sp. A40-4; assembly: GCF_015767635.1. GTDB lineage: Bacteria > Pseudomonadota > Gammaproteobacteria > Pseudomonadales > Halomonadaceae > Vreelandella > Vreelandella janggokensis. Next base: position 2,739,587 of record NZ_CP065230.1, read on the forward strand.
ACCAGCCGGTAAGCGAGGTCATCGGCCAGCGCTTTCAGCGCTCCATCATGTTGCTGGGCAGCGCCTGGTTGCTCACCACACTGATTGGCTTTGCCCTCGGGGTGATCGCCGGGGCAAAAGAAGGCAGCTTGCTGGATAGAATCATTAGCACCTACGCCTACTTGACGGCCTCGACGCCCGCTTTCTGGCTGGCCATGTTACTGCTGCTGTTATTTTCGGTTTACCTTGGCTGGACGCCGGTATGTTGCGCAGGCCCCACCGGCACTCTAAGCCAGGACGTCAGCCTGGCCACCCGGCTCCACCATCTGGTCCTGCCCGTAGCGACACTCGCGCTGATCGGCATCGCCAATATTACCCTGCACAGCCGCGCGCGTATGCTCGCGCTGATGAACTCCAACATCGCCACCCACGCTTTTGCACAAGGCGCCAGCCGCTGGGATATCGCCTGGCGGCACGGTATCCGCCATGCCAGCCTCCCCGCGCTGACGCTTTCACTGGCCTCGCTGGGGGAGCTGTTTGGTGGCTCAATACTCATCGAACAGGTGTTTGCCTACCCCGGCCTGGGCCAGGCAACGGTCGCCGCCGGGCTGCGCAGCGATGTGCCGCTGCTGCTGGGCATTGCGCTGTTTACCGCGCTGTTCGTCAGCGTGGGCAATTTGCTTGCCGATACTCTCCACGCGATGATTGACCCGCGCCTGCAGAAGGTGACGCCATGAGCCGAGCGCAACCCAGGCGCGATGCGTTCTGGATCGGTACCGCCATCGCCATACTGCTCGTCGCGCTACTCAGCAGTCGCTGGCTGCTCGGCGACACGCCAGGCCAGATGCACTTTGACGCCCGCCTCGCCCCTCCCAGCCTGGACCACTGGCTCGGCACCGATGCGCTGGGCCGCGACCTATGGGCGCGCACCCTGGCAGGCCTTAGCCTCAGCATCGGGGTCGGCAGCCTGGCAGCGCTGTTCGGCACGCTCATCGCGCTGGGCATGGCCATGCTGGCCATGCTGGGGCCACGCTGGGACGCGCTAGTCGCCCTGGTGATCGATACGTTGCTCAGTGTGCCACACCTGATTCTGTTACTGCTGATTGCCTTTGCGCTCGGCGGCGGGACCCAGGCGGTGATTATTGCCGTGGCGGTGACCCATTGGCCTCGCTTGGCGAGATTACTGCGCGCCGAGCTACTTCAGCTTCGCCATGCCCCGTATATCGTCATGTCCAGGGCGCTCGGCAAGTCACGACGCTTTGTGATGGCCTACCACTATCTGCCCCATGCGCTACCCCAATGTGTGGTCGGCGCCTTGCTACTGTTTCCCCACGCCATTTTGCACGAAGCCGCGCTGACCTTTTTAGGCGTCGGGCTGGACCCCAGCCAACCCGCCATTGGGCTTCTGCTCGCTGATGCCATGCGCTACTTGAGCAGCGGCGCCTGGTGGCTCGGGGTATTTCCCGGGCTTGGGCTGTTGCTGGTGGTACTCAGTCTTGAGCGCCTTTCCAGCCACTGGCGTCATGCGCTTTAGGCACTGCAAGGAGAGTTGACATGCTGTCCATTGAACACCTGACCCTACAATTGCCGTATTACACCAGCTGGTGGCGACGCCGCTGGGCCGAGGTATTGAGCGACGTTTCACTCGAGCTTCACCCCGGCGAGGTGCATGCCGTGGTGGGCGCTTCGGGAGCGGGCAAGAGCCTGCTCGCCCATGCACTGCTGGGTCTGCTGCCCGAGCCCAAACACCAAACCGGCCGCCTGACCTTCCAGAACCGGGCGCTTACCGCTGCGCGTCAGCGCCAGCTAAGAGGTCGTGAACTGGCCTTGATCCCCCAGTCGCTCGATGCACTCGACCCTCTGGTCCGCAGTCAGCGTCAGGTCAGTTGGGCGGCAAGCCGCGCAGGGCACGCCAGGTCTGATGCATGGCAGGCAGCCGGGCAAGCGCTCACTCACTACCAGTTGGATGAACGTGGCAGGCAGGCCTTTCCCCATGAACTGTCCGGCGGCATGGCACGGCGGGTACTCACCGCCATGGCCCATGTGAGCCACGCGCAGTTGATCATCGCCGACGAACCCAGCGTCGGCCTCGACCCGCAACAGCGCAACCGGGTGCTTGACGCTTTGGCGGCACTAGCCCTCGAAGGCAAGTCAGTGTTGCTGATTACCCACGATCTGCGGCACGCCCTGCCCATTGCCCAGCAAGTCACCCTCATGAACCAAGGGCGATGTATCGAAACCGCATGCGCCAGCGCCTTCCGGGGCGACGGTGACACCTTGGCCACCGGCTACGCCAGGGCGCTGTGGCAGGCGCTGCCGGACAACCATTTTGGCGTGCTCACAACCACACAGGCCCAGAACGTTGCTTAGCGCCTATCGCTTACATCATGCGTTTGCCGACCAGACGGCCGTGCTGGATAACGTGTCCCTATCACTTGAGGCGGGCGAGTGGGTAGGGCTTAACGGCCTTTCCGGGGCGGGCAAGTCGACCCTTGGCCAACTGCTGGCGGGGCATCTCACACCCCAGGCGGGAGTGATAAAGGTGGACGGCGCAGCGCCGCCACGAAGCGGCTTGCAACCCGTGCAATGGCTGCCCCAGTCGCCGGAGCTTTCGGTCAATCCACGCTGGCGGGTCAAGCGCATTCTGGAAGAAGCCTGGACACCCTCGACAGCGTTGCGTGAAGCCTTCGGGATCGAACCCGGCTGGTTGAACCGCTACCCCAGCGCGCTATCCGGCGGCGAACTGCAGCGCGTCTGCGTACTGCGCGCCCTGGCCCCCGGGGTGCGCTATCTGATAGCGGATGAAATATCCAGCATGCTCGATCCCCTCACCCAGCTTGCCCTTTGGCAAGCACTGCGCCAGGTGGCCGATGAGCGTCGGCTTGGCGTGCTGGTCATCAGCCACGACGCGGCCCTGCTTGAACGCCTCTGCCCAAGACGATTGACGCTCAGCGAGGGGCGGCTGAGCCCGCCTGCGCGGCACGGCGCTCAAAGCGCCTGAGCCCCAGCGCCACAACCAGCGTCACGCCAAGCAGCAGCCACGATCCCAGCGCCACGCCCTGCCAGCCCGCCCACTGCCAGAACGGCTCCAGCCAGAAACCGCCCAGGCTGGCCCCCACGTAGTAGAACACCAGATACAACGCCGAAGCGCTGCCCCGAGCGCCCTGGGCATGGCGACCCACCCAGCTTGAGGCCAGCGAATGGGCCAGGAAAAACCCAAAGGCGTTGATGGTCAGCCCAAGGATAATCAGTAAAAGGGAATTCGCCAGCGTGATCGCCGTGCCCATCATCAGGATCGCCACGCCCATGCTCATGCAGGTCGCCGGTGAGAAGCGCTGGGCCAGCCGCCCTGAAAGCGTCGACCCGACGGTACCGCCCAGGTAGGTCAGAAACACCAGCCCCAGGCTGCTCGCCGCCAATTGATAAGGCGACTCCGCCAGGCGGAACGTAATATAACTGTACTGGTTGATGAAGATCAGGAAGTTGATGCCGCCCAGCGCATAGGCGGCGAGCAGGATCGGATTGCGCAAGTGCCCGGCCAGATCACCCAGTGCGACGCGCAACTGAAAGCGCTGCGGACGAAACGCCTGACTGTTGGGCAACAGCCGCCAGAATACCGCACAGCCCACCAGCGTCAGCACACCCACAGTTAAAAACGCCGCCGAGGGCCCGCCGATATCCGCCGCCACGCCACCGACCACACGCCCGCTGATGCCGCCCAGCGAATTGGCGCCGATGTACAGCCCCACCGCGCTGAGTAGCGCGGGTTTATCGAACTCGTCACCCATCCAGGCGATCGCCACCGCGGGCAGGCCACCCAATACAAAGCCCTGCACCAACCGCAGCGCCAACAGGGTTTCAAAAGTGGGCGCAAAGGCCAGCGCCAGCGAACAACCACCGGCCAGCAAGAGCGTAATGCGCATAATACTTTCGCGGCCGATCGCGTCGGAAAGTGGCCCGAATACCAGCAGTGCCAGAGCCAGCGACAACGTCGATACCGACATCAGCAGACTAACCACCAGGGTAGACACGCCGTAGGTCTCTTTTAGCCCCGGCAGCAACGGCTGCGGGGCATAAAGATTGATGAACACCAGAAAGGAGCCCAGGCAGAGGGCAAAGGTCGCGCGCCACCAGGCACGGGTGTTGGCTTCGATCATGTGATGCTCAACGGTGAGAAAGGTCCGCTACATCGACCGAGAGGCGTTGAGCGGCAACGCGTCCTTGAGCTTGGCCAGGTGTGACGGCGCCAGCGGCCGCCGCGATTGCCAGTAGTAGCGTTTCCAGTAGACATTATCCAGGCTGGAGATAATTACCCCCTGCGAGGTAGAGGCGTGCAGGAAATGCCCGTCGCCAACGTAAATGCCTACATGGTTATACGCTCCCGGCGGGCGGAAGAACACCAGATCGCCCGCCTGTAATTCCTGGCGGTCGATCGGGCGTCCCTCATGGACTTGCCCACGGGTGGAGCGTGGCAGCTCCAGCTCAAAGGTATCGCGGAAGATGTTGCGTACCAGCGCCGAGCAGTCGATGCCACGCTGGTTGGTGCCACCAAGTCGATATGGCGTGCCTACCCACTGCTCATGCTGGGCCAGCAGTGCCTCGCGCACCTGCTCGGTTGGCGAGGCCTGCCAATTCCCGAAGGCATCGTATTGCCCATCGAAGGGCGACATCTGCGTCTTCCAATCGTCAGGCAGGCCCGGCATCGAGCGGGCAAAATAATCATCGGGCGTATCGTCACGCGGCACGCTGGTCGCACAGCCACTCAGCACAACGACCATACAGCCAGCCATCGCAAGAGGCGCATGGCGTTCACGTAATCGACCAGAATAAAGATTGATAAAACGAGCAGCGGTAACAGCAATAGTTGGCAACGCAACCATGCGCGATCCCTCGTCAATAATTGAATAAAAACACCAGTGGCCAGACCTATTCTTGGCTGAGCTAATACTGGTTAACCATGACTATAAGCCAAAATACCTACGTTAAGCGAGTCTCAATGCAAGGTACGTTGATCGCCGGGCAACGTATCGATGTGCAGCGGCGCAAAATGACGCGGCTTGTTGCCGGGAAAATCCAGGCTCGCCCAAGGCCCCGCCAGTATCGGTGCCGCGCACAGCCAGGCGACCAACGCCTGCCGAAAACTGGCCAGAAAGCTCTCCCGCTCGGGGGTTTCCCCCATGAAGAACGAGAAACCAGCGTACATGCCAGCCGCGTAATCCTGCCAGCCCGAGTAGTGATCCGCCGCCAGCTGATAGGCGCGCCCCAGCACATCGGCAAAGGACGTGGATGATAACCAGCCCAATTGGCGACCGGCAATGGCCAGGTCGACTATCTGGGCAATGTCCCAGGCCGCCATATCGATCTCGTTGCACCCATCCTCGTTATCGCGCACGCGGCGCAGCCTAAGCAGGTGATGGCGATCCTCCTCCGCGCAATCACCGGACTCCAGAATGGCAATCTCGGCTTCCAGGCGCTGAGTATTGAGTGTGTAAGGCTCGTAATTGATTTGGTATTCCTGGCGGTCACCCGCCTCCAGCATGGACGCCAGAAAGGTCTGCATATCGTCGGCGCTGGCCAGGTGATAATGGCTTTCCACCCACTCACGAATCTCCGCGCACTCGCGGGGACTTTCCTGCTGGGGCTCACTCCATACCGCACTGTTCAGCGGTCCAACCAGGGACATCGCGGTAAACTGGCTGAGCGTCGGTCGCTCGCTGGGCTCGCGCCAGGCATCGGCGCGCCAGTCCAGCCAGTGGAACAGACTGCCCGGATCTTCCAGATGCCAGGCAATTTCATTGCACAGCGAGGCGTGCTCGCTCTCCGGCAGGCAGTGCTCCCAGGCCAGCCACGCCTCCAACATGCGCTTGGCATTGGGATAAAAGCGGCACAAACAGCTGCGCAGCGAGCGCGCGTAATCCAACAGCGCTTCCGTCTCGAGCAGTTCGCTGTTGAGGGCCATATGCAGGTAGAAGGCAAACTTCTCGGCCATGTGGATTGTGGCGGCATGACGACTGACGCCTTTCAGCGCCTGGCGCTGGGCGTTAACCGGGAAGTCCGGCTGACCAAACAGCGTCGCGGAAGGCGGCATGACACCGTGGGCCGCATCGGCAGCGAGCTGATTCAGATGATGCGCCTGAGCGGGCAGCCAGTAGCGCGCCATGGCCGCCGCACCCTCATCGGCATGCAACCCTAAGGACCCATCCAGGTACTCTCCTGCCTCGACGCGCTGCGCTTCGCTCAGCGGGGCGCCGGGATTGGCCAGCCGCAGCATGGCATCCGGCTCGCGCACGCCCGCCATGGCCAGCAACCAGCGGTGTGGCGTATTGCGCCATTGGCCAAGCATTTCGCGCGAGGCAGCCTGGGTCTCGGCGTCCAGCAGGTCGTCAACGGCGACCTGCCAAGGGCTGAACGAGCCGCTCAGCAACAGCGTCTCGCGTTCAGACGGCGTCATGTCGCGCCGGTCAATGCCATCAAACAAGCTCTGGCCTCGTCGGTAGGCAACAATCACCGCCCGCCAGTCGTGGTAGCGGCGCTGCATCAGTTCGGCGGCGTGCGCCGCAAAGGCATCCGCCTCGGCCTGACTCAACCAGCCGCTACAGGCGCCCGCCCAGGCCAGCTCGACCAGCCGCAACCAATCCCAGGCGGCCCACTCCAGGGGCTCGCCCTGGTTGACAAAGCGGCACAGCACGCTGGCGTGGTGCGAATCGGGCTGGGCATTGCGTTGCCACTCCTGGCGCTGGGCCGCGTCCATGGCAAGCAGGTCGCGCGCTTCAACATCCCAGCGCTGGCGTTCACCCTGGGCACCCAGCCATAACAGCCCGGTCAGCAGTTCGTCGCGGCTATCGATGTCCCAAGCGGTACCTAACCAGTTGACCGCATCAGGCCAATCCGCCTTGCTTGCCGGGTAATTCAGCAGCGGGCGAAACAGCGCACACAGCCGCCAGGGCTGAGCGCCAGGCGACGTAGGCCACAGGGCGACTTCACCGTGCTCGCGCAACGCCGTCTCAAACATTTCCCAGGTGATCCCCGCGCCCTCGGCTTCCGAATCCGCCAGCACCTGACAGGCATCAATAAAACGGTCATCGGCCCCGGAGGCCCAGCCACGCACGCCCAGGGAGCGGCGCACATCGCCCAGCCAACTACGCAGGTCGCGGTACTCACGGTGAATACGCTGCATCACGCAGCAGGCCCAGTCGCTGGCCTGCTCGGGGCTTATCCACCCCGCTGCACCGGCCAACGCCGCCCATTCAAGCGCTGCCAGCAGTTGATCCGCATCGCCTGCCGGCGCATGCAGCGCAACCCACCATTGCTCGGCCAGCTCACCCCGATGGGCAATCCCCTGGCCCAGCAAACGCTGCTCTGCCGCCCCCGCATCCACCGATAAGGGATGCGGCGTAAAATGCCAATCGCACAGCACCAACTGCTGCGCCCACCAAGCATGTAGCGCGTCACCCAAGAGACACCTCGACAAAAAACACCCACTGCCCGCAGGCAAGCTTAAAGCCGCTTAGTGTAACGGAAACAGCTCCAAAGGCCGATAGATGTTGAAGGCGGGTTTTCAAAGCCAAGTGCAGGCGGGGTTTGTAGGAGCACAACTTGTTGCGCGATCAGCAAGCATCCCGGCACCGAAGGTTATCGCCCGACGAAGTCGGGCGCTGGCCTACAAGGGCTTTACGAGCGAAGGTTAAGGACTGGGTATAACACCTCCTACGGCGCTGGACGCATACCGCTAGCCGATAGCGACCTGATAGGCATGGGCGACCTTCAGCACGGTTGCCTCATCCCAGCGTCTCCCCACCAGTTGCATACCGACAGGGAGGCCTTCTGAAAAGCCGACCGGCACGCTCATTGCCGGGTGCCCGCTCACATCAAACGGGGCGGTGTTGTGCAGATTGCCAAGCGCACCGGCGAGTGTGCTGGTGAGGTGTTTATCTGCCGGCCTGCTGACCGCTTTCATGGCGGTGGTGGGCATGATCAGCAGGTCATATTCCTGCAGGGCCTTGTCATAATCGCGAGCTAGCCGCCGACCGATATTCTGGGCCTTACCGTAGTAGTGGCGATTATACTGCTCGGACATGTAATGCCCGGCGAGCACCGTCATCTTCACAGTGTCGCTGAAGTCATGGCCACGGGCGCGGCGAGCCCGTCCGTAAAAGTCCATCAGTTGCGTACTGTAATGGCCGCGCCAGTTGGTGCCGTAACCATCGCCCCTGACCATCAGCTCGGTCGCACCCTCAAAGGCGATCGCACTCCACAACGCCAGCCCGTCGCTGTGCATGGGGACTGAGACCTCCGAGGCACGCGCCCCGGCTTTTTCCAGTATGCTGACGGCCTCTCTCACAGCGGCGTCCACGTCCGGTTCACTGACACCGGCAATGCCAAACCCTTCACGCAGGATGCCAATACGCAAACCTGCAAGGTCTTCGCTAAGCGATTCGGTATATTTCGCCGTGCGTACATCGTACTGGCGCGGATCCAACCCATCCGAGCCAGCCAGCACTTCCAGCATGCGCGCGCAATCTTCCGCAGTGCGCGCCATGGGGCCCACATGATCGATTGTCAGCTCAATCGGAAAGATCCCCGTGTAAGGCACCAGGCCATGGGTGCCTTTGATGCCGTAACAGCCACTCCACGAGGCGGGCAGCCGAATGGAACCGCCCTGGTCGCCCCCAAGCGCCATATCCACTTCACCATTAGTCACCACCACGGCGCTGCCGTTGGAGGAGGCCCCGGCCAGCCGGTCATGATCGTGCGGATTTACCGGCTGAGGCTCGGGATAGCCGGTACAGCCGCCACCGTCAAAACAGAACGCAGGTACGGCCGTCTTGCCGATGATATGCGCGCCAGCGTCGAGCAGCCGTGTGACCACGGTGGCGTCTTCCCGGGGCACAAAACCTTCCATGATCGGCGAACCATTCATCATGGGAATGCCTGCCAGCGCGATATTGTCCTTTAACGCCACTGTTCGACCGGCTAACGGTCCTTCCTTGGCCCCAGGCACCGAACACTTCCACGCCCAGCCATTGAGCGGGTTGTCGTCACCTACCGGGCGATAACCCAATTCTGACCGAGGGTAGTTGACCGGCAGTGATTCATCCGCCAGTTCATCCAGGCGATCATAAATGGCCATTGAGCCCGCAACGGCGGACTGGAACTCGCTCAGTTCATCAAAGGAAAGGTCAAAACCGTAATAATCGGAAATGGCCGCCAAGGTATCAATGCCGGGTCGCTTCACGCTCATGGTCAACTACTCCTATAAACAGACGGTTGCCTGAAAAGGCATCTAGTAAGGGAGGAACAAACTACCTCTCCAACAAGCTGTGGTAATGGTGTGGCAGGCGCATCGCCACCAGGTCCTTGCGGCGCACAGCGCTGTTCGGGTAAGCCGACTCCAGGTTGCTCGTGTCGATGGCAAGCTGAATGCAGCCCCTGGCGCTGGTCATCAGCGCCTCCTGGCGAGGGAAATGGAACGTATCCGGTCCGAATATACCGCTTAATCCGGGTAAACCCGACTCGGGCATATGCACATTGGCGAAGGCGATATAGCAGTTGTTCTCGCCACCACGCACCCGGTAATGGTGCCAATGGTGTTCGTCCGGGCCGGTAGAAATAGGGGCTGGCTGACGAATGCCTGTACCGGGATGCGCACTATGAAAAGGCCCGGGTAAGGCGGCAGGGCAAGCGATCACATCACACCCTCGCAGCGCCAGAATACGCCCCGCCTCGGGAAAATCGGCATCATGGCCGATCAGCATTCCCACGCGACCTAAGGGTAAATCGCCGCTAACCCAACGTTCGCCTGGTGTTGCCCATTCTCGATCAACCTCGGTTAAATGAATCTTGCGATACACCTCCATAACGCCCTGCGCCCCCACAAGAGCGGCCGCATTATAGAGATGCCCATCCTCCTGCTCCGCGAAACCCACCACGTAGTACTGTTGACGATCCTCGGCGAGTCGACAGAGTGCGCTGAAAGCAGGGTGCTCCGATGAAATAGGATTGATCGCGCCAGCGTTCAGTCCCGTCAGGGCTAACTCGGGCAGAACCACCAGCTCGGCATGCTCTGCTTCGGCGATCAGCGCCATACATTGGGAAAGATTATCGTCGAGATTGTTCGAAGGGGAGAATTGAGCAACCGCAATGGTACTTGCCTTGCCCTTGGGCAGTGGCTGATGACCATAAAGCCTGAAAAAGTCCAACGGGTTCCAGGCGTAAGTTTGATGAAGTAACTCATGATAGAGATCTGGCCGACGCTCATTGGCTAACGGCCCTGTTACTCGGTCGGTATCAATCTCGCCCAGCACGACTCCATCGCCGTCATCCCTGCTCGCCTGGACATGTCCATCCGGGTCAATCACGCAGCTGCCGCCACTGAATTGAACACCGCGTTCAAGCCCCCAGCGGTTACTCTCGATAAGGTAGCAGCCATTTTCCCTGGCACGACTAATCCAATATGGGGCAGGTGCGCGCTCGGCAAGCCAATTACTCAGATGGCAGATGACATCGGCGCCCTGCAACGCCACCAGACGTGAGGTTTCAAGAAAATGAATATCCATGCAGATGAGCAGCGCAATCCGCCCAAGCGACGTCTCAAACACCTGATGGCCCGTATCCCCAGAGGCCGCCCACTTTGGCTCGGCAATGTAAGGGTGGCTTTTACGATGCTTACCCAGATACCCCTCTGGGCCCACTAGAACCGCGGTGTTGTAGTAAAGGCCGTTGGCAGGCTCCACTTCCGGCAGCCCGATAACGATATAGCAGTCAAGCTTCGCCGCCAAAGCGGCGAAGCATTCGGTTGAAGGCCCAGGTACCGGTTCTACATAGGGCGTCACTTCCTCCCTGTCATACCAGCAGTAACCGGTAAGGCCCATTTCCGGCGTGATGATCAGCCGCGCCCCCGACGCAGCCGCCTCTTCCACCAACCGTTTCAGCGCATCGATATTGCGCTCTTTGGCTAACATTTCAGGCTCAAACTGCACCGTGGCGGCAAGGTATTTCATTGTTACCTCCCCGCTCGCTAGCGTGCTTGTCCAACGATGGACTTAAGGATGGAAGCACCTAACGTATACTTTGGATCCACCATATTGCCCAACCGCACACGCCCTGCCTGGGTGAGCAGCATGTAAGCCTCGATCTCATCGAAATCGAACTCTGCCGCCAGCCAGCGAACCAGCTCTCGGTAGGCAATGCGCGAGGCATCTTCCATCGGCCGTGCGGAACCAATGGTCATATAGAACTGCTCGTTTTCCAGGCGCGGCCACTTGAACGTCCAATCCTTAATCAAGTCGACCTGTACGGTTGTCACGGTAGGGTGCTCAATCGCCACGCCGCACAATTCACCATCGCCCTGGGCTGCATGACAGTCCCCCAGATAAAGGTAGGCACCTTTGGTATGCACCGGCAGATAGATGACTGCTCCAGGCGCCACATCGGGTAAGTCCATATTGCCGCCGTAATAATCGGGAACCAGCGAGCTAATCGACTCTATCTCTGGCGAGACCCCAATGGTGCCAATAAATGGCTGATACGGCAGGGTTATTTTATCGGTCCACTTCACGCCGGTTTCCGCGTCAACGTCTACCTTCTTAACCCGCTCCGGCAGTGGTTCATTGAGTAGCGCGGTGTCACCGGTCGCCACCAAACCACCAAATTCGGTAATCAGCGCCGTCGTACCGCAAGGCTGCGGGCCACGGGGTTTCATGTCGCGGATATACACCGCCAGGCAGTCACCCTTCTCGGCCCCTTCTACGTAGATCGGCCCGTTTTGCGGATTAAGGTAAGGCAGATTAAGCAATTCGCTTGGCTTGTCGCTTTCCGAGCGCAGTTTGCCTTCGAAAGCATCATGGGTTTCCGCACTGACGATATCCCCCGGCTGAATATGCAGCACGGGCTTGGGGTTGGGCCCAAGCGTATAGTGATACTGACCTTGAACCGCCTCTGTCAGTTGGTGGGTAGTACCCGGCTTACCGCTGGCGACGGCGCGACGCGCCATGATGGAATGATCAAACCAATTCATTGTTCTACTCCTTTTTATGTACTGTTTAGGTACTTTTAGCTGCTTTCAGTCATCGCTCCAGGAACTGCAGACCGGAGCTTGCGTCATGGTGAAATGAACCTACGCTTCGCATGCCCACCTTGGGGTCACGCCCTACCCTCAAACCGCCAGAATGCGACGCATCGCGTCACGGTCACGGAGTTGTTCCCTAGCCAGCTCGTGGGTGATTTGCCCCTTGTCCATGACGTAGCAGCGCTGCGCCATGGTCATGATCATGTCCAGATTCTGCTCGACGAGCAGAATCGTGACGCCCAGCTCACGGTTGAGCTTGAGAATGTTGCGCGAAATGTCCTTGACGATATTCGGCTGGATACCTTCCGAGGGTTCATCGAGCAGCATCAGCTTCGGCTTGCCCACCATGGCCCGGCCGATCGCCAGCTGTTGCTGCTGTCCACCACTGAAGGTGCCCGCCCGCTGATTGGCCCGCTCGCGCAGGATAGGAAAGAACTCGTAGACCCGCTCATAGTCGACGCCCTCTCCTGGCTGCTGGAGCATCTCGCCAACCTTAAGGTTTTCCCAGACGGTCATGCGCGAGAAGACCTCGCGCCCCTGCGGGATATAGCCAATACCCAAGCGCGCACGCTGGTGGGATTCGAGCGTACTGATATCCTCACCATCGAAGCGGATAATGCCCTGTCGATGCCTGAGAAGACCGATCAGCGTCTTCATCAAGGTCGTCTTGCCGACGCCATTCCGGCCGATGACGGCCACCACCTCTCCCCGGCCAACACTCAAGCTGACCTCTTGCAGAACAGAGGTTGTCCCGTAGCCAGACGTGACGCCCTCCACGCTCAGCAGATCTGTATTATTCGTCGTCATCGGCTGTCCCCAGGTAAATACGTGCGACCTCTTCGTTAGCCTCGATATCGTTGATCGTGCCTTCCGCGAAGATCTCACCGAAGTTCAGTACGGTGACCTTATGGGCAATCTGGCGTACGAATTCCATATCGTGCTCGACCGCCAGAATGGACATCCCCTGGCGATTGAGGGCTTGGATCATCTCGCCCGTGCGCGCCGTTTCTTCCGGCGTCATACCCGCCGTCGGCTCGTCGAGCAGCAGCAAACGTGGTCCAGTACTCACCGCCATGCCGATCTCAAGCCACTGCTGCTCGCCGTGGGAGAGCTCACCCGCAAGCTCGCCTGCCTTGTCGGTGAGCCTTACAAAGGCAAGGGCTTTGTCGATCGCCGCTGTCATTGAATCGCCATGCAGATGGTTCTGAACCGCGATCTGCATGTTTTGCCAAACGGACAGCTCAGCGAAGATACCCGGCACCTGAAACTTGACGGCGATGCCCTGTTTCACGCGTTCAAAGGAACGAAACTTGGTGATGTCCTTCTCCGAGAAGAATATCTTTCCGGCGCTGGGTCGATGCTCACCAAGCACAAGCTTGAAAAACGTGCTCTTCCCCGCACCATTGGGGCCAATCAAACAGCGGATTTCACCGATCTCCATCGAAAAGTTCACATCCTGGGCAACTTTCACGCCGTCGAAATGTTTATATAAATGTTCGGTTCGCAGTAGGGTCACGACATACCCTCCTTACGCTTACGCAGGCGGACAAAGAGCCTGGCCAACCCCGGGATTAAGCCTTCCGGCAAATAGACCACGATGACGACCAATAGCAGTCCCATGATGACGAAGGCGTAGTAGCTGCCGTAGATCGTCAGATTCTGGAATATGCCCAGCACCACCAAGGTGCCTACCAGCGTCGCGGTAAGATCTTTGCGTCCACCCACTGCCACCCAGATAATGGGCAAGGCAGCAGCCGCCAAATCCATGTTGGAGGGGCTGATGTACTGCCCCCAGGCGGTATAGAGCACGCCGGACAGCCCCGCCAGCCCGCTGCCAATCACAAAGGCAATCAATTGATAGCGGCGCGTGTCATAACCAAGCATTTCAGCGCGATGCGGATTCTCACGAATCGCCACCAGCACATTGCCGAATCGCGAATTGACCAGCACCCGCAACCCCAGGTAGCAAAGCACCAGCAGGGCCAGAAGCAGGTAATAAAGCGGCACGCCCGAATACAGCGCGATATCGCCCCCCGACCAAGGAATGGTCAACGGCGGCATACCGGTCATGCCATTGTCGCCACCCAGCCGTGCATCGCCGATCGCCCATTGCGAGCCAGCGGTCTGTGCCATAAAGGTGGCAAATACCAGCGTGGTCGACAGCGTAACGATACCCAGGAAGACACCGCTGATTCGCCCGTAGAAAAGAATGTAACCAAGTAGCGCCGCCCCCAGGCACGACACCCCAACCCCAATCAACACGCCGACGAGGGTCATACCGTAAGCCGCGCCAAAGTTGATCGTGACGACACCGTACGTGTATCCGGCAAGCCCGAAGAAAGCAGTCTGGCCAAAGCTGAGCGACCCCGTGTAGCCCCAGATCAACGACAGCCCAAGCGCCATGAACACCCAGCAAAAGAAGTAGGCCGTATTACCGACGCTCCAGGCATCCGCAAAGGCGGGGTAAACGATGGCGGCCCCAATGGCCAAGGCAAAGCCAACCCAAAACAACGGGCCGCGACCCAATGTTTGCGGACCGTTAACGAGCCGCATCCAGTTGGGAACTCGAGACGACGAAGGTGTCGTCACCGATCCTTCTCGCTGCAACATACCCATTTATGTACGCCCCTTGAGTAACCAGCCAGACAGGCCTTGTGGGAGAATGCGGATAACCACCATGACGGTTATTAATAGCCCCACCTGGCCTATTAGCTGCCCTTGCCAACCGGTCAGAAAGGCCTTGATGACCGCGAGTGTGGCCGCCGCCGGTGCGGTACCCAGGAACACATCCGCGCCACCGACAACCACCGTCACGAAGCTCTCGACCAGGAAATTGGCACCCAGCGTCGGCACGATGGAAATCGTCGGTGCATAAAGCGCACCGGCCAACCCGGCCAGGGCCGCCCCGAGGCCAAAGGTGAGTGAGTACATACGTCCGGTGTCGATACCCGCCGCTTTCGCCATGTGCGGTGCTTGAATGGTGGCGCGCGAGTGGATGCCGAACGTCGTATGGTGAAACAGCACATACAGGCCAACGAGAAGAAGCACGGCGACCCCAAGCAGCACCATCCGATAGGTAGAGTATGTGTAGTCGCCCACCGAAAAGCTGCCAAGCGGCGTACTGATGCCCGACATGCTTGAGCCAAGCAGGATCAGCGTGCCCTGGGTAAGAATCAGGCTGATCCCCCAGGTGGCCACAATAGAGTCCAGCGGCCGGTGATAGAGGCGGTGGATGATCGTGCGCTCTAGCACAATGCCAAGTATCCCGGCGGCCAGACTGCCACACAGCATCGCGATGGGCAGTGGCACCCCCAGGCGTGCCGTTACGACCGTGACGTAGGCGCCGCACATGATGAATTCACCATGAGCCAGGTTGATGATGCCCATCATCCCGAAGATCACCGCAAGCCCCATGGCAGATAGCACCAGAAAAGCAAACGCATCCCCAAACTGATAGAAAGCTGTGAACGCTAAATGTAGGTATTCCATATCCAGCTCCTGGGCAGGAAACGCCCGCGAGGTTTCCCGCTTAATGCAAACTCACAGGTCAGGCAGGGTGACGTTCACCACCCTGCCGGGACGATGCGTGATATTTACTCGTTGGGAGGGCTAGAGGGGGTGTACTGGGCACTTGGGTCGTTCTGGGTCAGGTCGCAACCATTGTCACCCAGCCAGTACGGCTCGATATTTTCCCAGGTTTCAGGGAAGGAGATCTCGTGGTTCTCATCCACTTTTGCCAGGAAGATATTGTGAGACATATGCTGGCTTTGCGGATCGAGACACACCGTGCCAGAAGGGCCATCAAAGCAGACATCTCCCTCGGCGATGACGGCGCGAAGGTCTTCCTTGTCGGTCGAGCCATCGGCACGCTCAACCATCTGCTTGTAAAGGTACATGGCGATATAAGAGTTGGCGGCTTCCTGATTCACATAGGGCGTATCAGGGAAGCGCTCATAGAATTTCTCAACGAACGCATTCGCCTCAGGGGTATCCACTTCTTCGATGAAGTTCGTTGTCACGAACATGTTTGCAAGGCTTGGTGGCGCAAACCGCTTATGTTCGTAGCCCTGCCCAACGTTCACCGATGAAGCCATGGGGATCCCAAGGTCTGCAGACCCCGCTTGCTCGTAGTAGGACGCCTGATTGGAACCGACCAGCAGGGTGACGACGAAGTCCGGGGCTTCCCCCTGAATGTTTTGGATGGTTTGCGAGAACTGGGAAACATCCAGAGGGATGAACTCCTCGCCCACGATTTCGCCGCCTTCCTCTTCAACAATCTGACGCACCCACTCTGCCGAAATCTGGCCAAAGTTATAGTCCGCGGCAATCGTATAGACGTTCGGGCCATACTCTTCCATCATCCAGGGAATCAGCGTCGAGAACTGCTGCTCTGGGACCGCGCCGGTCACGATCATGTTGGCGTCGCACACACCGCCTTCATACTGGTTGTTATAGAACGCCAAGCCGTCGAACTGGTTGACTATCGGGCGATACGCTTCACGCGATGACGACGCAAAACCCGCAAAGACGGTATCCACCTGATCACGCTGCAGGACCCGCCGCATCAACTCCTGGTAACGACGATCATCCGATTGCGTATCGTAAACGACCAGCTCGACCTCACGACCCGCAATACCGCCCGCATCGTTGATTTCCTCAGCTGCCAACTCAATGGCACTCACCTTGGCCTGCGTCACCGCGGCAAAGTTGCCCGACTGGTCCTCAAGCACACCTATCTGGATGGGATCATCCGCTGACGCCTGGGTCACGAAAGTGCCCGCCAACAACGTCGTCAAGGTGGCCGTTTTCTGGATTGTTGAGTATTTCATTTGTATACCCCTGATGTAGTTTTACTTTTTCCTTCCTCGCCGTCCTGCAGCAAAACAGCTCCCTAATCGCCTCTGCCTAAAATGAGAAGCGACCTTTTGCTCTTGAAGCCTGACCGATATATTCCGCTTCGACCGATCTCAATCAGTCCGCTATAAATAACCGTTCAATCGGGTCTCCCGAAGACGATGGACCGAGTCGATCTCCTCTTTGAGTGCCGCCACCGCGATCTCACCCGAGACGATCATTGCCGCCAAATCCTCAAGGGATAGCCGGCGGTTCATGCTCGCCGACCGCAATAGGGCAAAGGCGTCATTGACCGAAATTCCGATATCCTCGATGAGCTTGATCGCCGCCGTGCAGACGACCTGGCGAGCACGAACCTGCTGCTCCAGACGATGAAGTTGTTGCTCCGTCTGGCAGGACTCGTTATAGGTTTGGTAAGCGATGATGAGACTGGCCAGAATACCGGCCTTGCGTAACGGCTTGGTCAGATAGCCGCACACACGGCGCTCGATGAACCAATTGACTGAACTCGGCGCATCCGAACCGATCAATGCAATCGCCGGCCCCTGGACGCTGTCGATCATCTGCGTGATGCTGCCAAATTGGCGTCCCAGTTCATCGTCGAAGAACACCAGGTCAAACGGCTTGCCAGTCTCCGCCTCATCGTGACTTTCAAGAACGACCGGGGTGACGCCCAGTTCCACAAGGAACTGAGTCAGCACCGCTCGATCCTTTTCAGCGGCACACACAATCAATGCCCGGTGCCCCCTGAAGTTGCGTCGCGTGGTAACCGTCATCGCACGATCCTCAAGCCAATGTTGTTCTGAGCAATGGGCGTTTCCGACTGCGCTGGCCCTGATCCACATGCTTCCGCCCATACGAGATAAGGATCCGGGCGAACGGGTGCCGTGGCTTCTGAAATCACCTCGAACGTCGCGTCTTCGCTGGATATCCCCAGCCGAACAGTCAAGTAACTGTGGTTACTCTCGGGATCGACATGCACCCTTCCCTGGGGCGCCTGGAACGACGCTCCATGCAAGGCTTTTTTCACCCGGTCGATATCAACGGAATCAGCACCAGCCAAAGCAAGGGCGAGTAGATGCACAGTATTGTAGGAAGCCTCTGCGTCGGCACTCGGCAGGGCATCATGGCCGTAACGTTGGCGATAACTGGCAACGAACTGCTTGTTAACCGGCGTGTCGATCGTCGAGAAGTAAACGCTGGATGCGAGATGCCCAGCACACGCCTGAGGACCAATCTGGGCAAGTTCCGGCTCGCAGAGCGTACAGCTGCCAACCACGGTCTTTTGTAGCGCTGCATTTTCACCCCGCGCCTTGGCAAACGCTCGGTAGAACGCATAGCTGGACTCACCGATCAGCATGTTCATGATGAACGCGGGCTGCTTTTCGTGGATCTCTTCAATGATACGGGCCACATCCAGATCACCGACCTGCAGGTAGCGCTCGGCGATCATTTTTCCGCCATGCGCCTTGGTCAGCTCTCTGATGATGCGGCCGTTTTCCCAGGCCCACACGTAGTTGGAGCCCACGAAGTAGACATCTCGGGTGATATGGGCGAGCACATGGTCCATCAGCGGGAGGACATGCTGGTTCTGAACGGCGCCGGTGTAGATGACGTTATTATTGGTCTCAAACCCTTCGTAGTGAGACGGATACCACAGCAAGCCATCGTATTTTTCGAAAATCGGGATGACTTCTTTGCGACTGGAAGACGTATAGCAACCAATCACATGCTTCACGCCCTCATGGCGCAGCAAACGCCGCACGTGGGTGCTGTAAGCAGCGTTGTCACCGGCTGGCTCGCATTCGATAGGTACAAGTTCAAAGGGGAAGCGTTTGCCCTGGTTGACCTCTTCCAGCGCCAGCATCGCCCCATCTCGCATTGAGCGGCCAACGGTGGCGTAAGGGCCCTGGGTGGAAAAGAGTATGCCAACCGGAATACGACTGTTCATTGAACGACCTTCCTGTTTGCGGACATAAAAAAAGGGCTCACAACGCTACCTGACGGTAACGATGGGAGCCCTATTGCTCTGTGCTCTTTCGGCATATGCCGACGCACAATATGTCTATTACAGAATTTAGATTGTGACCCTTTATCGACTTTGTCAACCCACTGACGATATTTTTAAAGTCGAAGATCACACCCTAAAATTCTTAATATTGAGTTAAAGCAACAAGCGTGCCAACTGACCAACGCCTGCCATAACGGCTTTTTCACACGCCTCACCAACCATCGATGCGCGCTTTTGACTCAAAAGTAAGCTGCGACGCCCCGAACAGGTGCAACTGGTCCTCTAAGCCTTCAATTCGTTGGGCAATCATCAAGTATCCCGCTACCAAGCGTTATTCATACGCCGACAGTAAAAATAACATTGATCGTCCGCCCGGCTTTTTGGGTCATGGCCTCGATGTAGCGACGTCACGCCCCGATTGAGTAGCACTACCGATTAGAATCCGATCCTATACGTTGGTGGGCGATATCTAAGTGGCGTTGCTTTGTTTTTGATCAAGCCTGAAAAACCAGACCAAAACAACCACATCGAATCGTTCAATGCGCGCTTTGGGGATAAATGGCTGATTGAGCATCGATTCACCAACCTTCATCCCTAACCCATAGCCCGACCTAACCGCATTCGAAGTCGATTTATCCCCACGCCTGATAAACGCTCTTCAGGGTTCAACGGCAGCAACAGAGACGATTTCACCCTCTTTGGGTGGCGATTTAGGCTCTGGGCCGGGTGGTTTTTTTTGCGTACAATCGCACACCAACCATCCCCGATTCTATGCGTCCGCTACGGTGTATCATTTCCACTTGTTTCAGGACGTTATTTATACCGCATACCGAGTATGCAAGTGATTGATATGACGAACATTAACCCAGCAGACGCCGCGCGTCGGTTCTCCGTCGCGCCTATGATGGACTGGACAACCCGGGACTACAGAGCCTTTGCGCGCACCTTGACCAGGCGTGCGTTGCTGTATACCGAGATGGTGACCACCGGGGCTATCCTGCACGGTTCGCCGCGTGCGCGTTTTTTGGGCTTTGACGACGTTGAGCACCCGATAGCCTTGCAGCTTGGCGGCAGCGATGCCGCTGAGCTTGCTGAGTGCGCAGCGATTGCCGAAGCGTGGGGGTACGACGAGGTCAATCTGAACGTCGGCTGCCCGAGCGACCGGGTGCAGAACAACATGATTGGCGCCTGCCTGATGGGTTACCCGGAAAAAGTCGCTGCCGCTGTGCGTGCCATGCAGTCGTCGGTGTCGATTCCCGTGACGGTAAAATGTCGTATCGGTGTTGATGATCAGGACGAAGATGCTGACCTGGCACGCTTTATTGACACCGTGGCGGATGCGGGCTGCCAGACGTTTACCGTTCATGCCCGTAAAGCCTGGCTGCAAGGTTTATCGCCCAAGGAAAACCGCGATGTGCCCCCGTTGAATTACCCGCGTGTGCATCGCTTGAAGCAGCAGCATCCCACGCTGCACATCGGGATCAACGGCGGCATTAAAACGCTTGAGGAATGCCAGGTACAGCTCGAACACGTAGATAGCGTGATGGTAGGCCGTGAGGCCTATCAAAACCCGTGGCTGCTGGCGGGCGTGGATGAGCAACTGTTTGGCACACCAGGACCCGCCGCTAGCCGCCTGGATGCTGCACGGGCATTTCGCCCCTACATACAGTCGCGGTTGGACGAAGGTGCCAAGCTCAACCACATCACGCGTCATTTGCTGGGTCTGTTTCAGGGCTGCCCGGGTGGGCGTCGTTTTCGCCGCCACCTGTCGGAAAACGCGCATAAAGAAGGCGCCGGGCTACGCCTGTTTGACGAAGCCCTGAGTCTGGCCCGCGAGCCCTCACCCCAGCCTGCCGACGCCAAACAGCCCGCCACCGCTTAGCAGTGACGGGCTGCGATTAGGCGATTGCCGGAGCTGTTACTGGCCGCGCACGCCTTGTTCGATGCGCTTGCCAATATCCGGGTCAACGTTGCGCCAATACTCGAACGCGCGCTCCAGCACCGGTTCCGTCACGCCGCCAGAGAGGTGGCCCACCACATTGTTGACCAGCCGTTCACGTTCGGCGTCGTCCATCACGTCACGTACCAACGCGCCAGCCTGGCTCCAGTCATCATCGTCTGGGCGAAGCGCGTACGCCTCACGCACAAACTGACCGTCGGTCGACCAAACGGCATCTTCCGGGTAGCGCTGCGGATCGGCTTTGGGGCCGCCTTTGCTGTTCGGCGCATATACCGGGTCGGTGGCATGCTTGATGCGCATCGCCCCACCCTGGCCGTAGCTGTGCACGGGGCTCTTGGGCGTGTTCACCGGAATATGCTTGTAGTTGACCCCCAAGCGAGCGCGGTGGGCGTCGGCATAGGAGATCGAACGTGCCAGCAGCATTTTGTCCGGTGACAGCCCCGTTCCCGGCACCATGTTGTTAGGCTCGAACGCGGCCTGCTCGATCTGGCTGTGGAAATCCGTCGGGTTGCGGTCCAGGGTGAGCTTGCCGACGTCGATCAGCGGATAGTCGTCGTGGGGCCACACCTTGGTCAGGTCGAACGGGTTGATGCGATAGGTCTTGGCATCGTCGAAGGGCATGATTTGCATCTTGAGCGTCCAGGTCGGGTATTCCCCCCGCTCAATCGCTTCAAACAGGTCACGACGGTGATAATCCGCATCGGTGCCTGCCATCTCATCGGCCTGCTGCTGGGTCATGCATTTGATGCCCTGGTCGGTCTTGAAGTGATACTTCACCCAGAAGCGCTCGCCATCTTCATTGACCCACATATAGGTATGGCTCGAGTACCCGTTCATGTGCCGCCAGGTGGCCGGAATGCCCCGGTCGCCCATCAGCCAGGTCACCTGGTGAGCAGACTCGGGTACCAGCGTCCAGAAATCCCACTGCATGTCGTGGTCGCGCAGGCCATTGTCGGCACGACGTTTTTGCGAATGGATGAAGTGCTGAAACTTCATCGGGTCGCGCACAAAGAACACGGGGGTATTGTTACCCACCATGTCGAAATTGCCGTCGTCGGAATAGAACTTCACCGCGAACCCACGCGGGTCGCGCCAGGTATCCGGGCTGCCGCTTTCCCCGGCCACGGTTGAAAAGCGAATCACCACATCGGTTTTGGCGCCTTTCTGGAGGAACTTGGCCTTGGTGTATTGGCTGACATCGTGGGTCACCTCGAAATGGCCGAACGCCCCGCTGCCCTTGGCGTGGGGTTGTCTGTCGGGAATCATTTCGCGGTTGAACGCCGCCATCTGTTCCATTAGATAATGGTCGTGCATGACGATAGGACCATCTTGGCCTACCGAAAGCGCATGCTCGTCGCTGGCAACCGGATTGCCTGCTTCAGTTGTCGTGTAGTTGGGGTTGTCGCCTGCCATCGTTAGTTCTCCCTTCATTCGAGGTGGCGCGGTCACTGTCCAGTCACCGTCTCTGCCGCTAAAGCTTGGCCACTGGCCAGTTGGCTGCGTTGGTCACGTCATCAGTTATAGTTAAATACAGCACTTCCCGCCATCCATGGCGGTGGGGCTCCAACTATCAAATCGATAGTTTTCTATTATCAATTTTATTCAGTAAATCGCGTCAGGGGGTGGTGTAAGGCTCGACTGGAAGCTTTCGATCGCTGTCTCGGCCTCCTCGATGGCATCAAAGCGCGCGATATGAAACAGCGCTTCGCCTTCATTGGCCAACGGCAAGCGGCTCATACCAATCACGATGCCGTCGGCCATGGCGCGCACGTCGCCCTCATCATTGCCGAATGGGTCCGCCACCTTACCCAATACTTCACCTTTGGCAACGCGTGCCCCCAGGCGCACCTTGGGTCGCAGGATGCCGTCGATGGGTGCCCGCGCCCAGCTCGAACCATTGGCGACTTCCGCAGGCGCCGGCGAGCGGCGGCGCTGCTCGCCACTGAGCATGCCGAGGCGGCGCATTACTCGCAGTACGCCGCGTACCCCCGGAGCGATCGCCCATTCATCAAAGCGCAGCGCCTCACCGGCTTCGTAGGTGAGCACCGGAATACCGCGACTTTGCGCATAGTGGCGCAGGCTGCCCTCGCGCAGCTCAGCATTGAGGACCACCGGTGCACCAAAGGCATCGGCCATACGTTCGGTTTCGCTCTCCGGGCTCAGTTGAGCGCGGATTTGTGGCAGGTTCGTGCGGTGGATCGCCCCGGTATGCAGGTCAATGATATGCGTGGCGTGATCGACGATTTCTTCACGGAACAACGCCGCCACACGCCCACCCAGGGAACCGGATTCGCTACCCGGAAAGCAGCGGTTGAGATCTCGCCGGTCGGGCAGGTAACGCGTTTGTTGCAGAAAGGCGAACACATTGACGACCGGCACAGCAATCAAGGTGCCCTTCAGGCTATTGATGGTTTTTGCGCGTAATACGCGGCGAACGATTTCCACACCGTTGATTTCATCGCCGTGAATGCCACCACATACCAGCATGACCGGACCGCTGCGCCGTCCGTGCACCACCTCGACGGGAATGTGCAAAGGCGTATGGGTATACAGCCGGGCGACCGGTACATCGATCTGTAAGCGCTTGCCGGGCGCAATACTGTGTCCGGCAAGTTGAAAAGAGGCTCGTGCCATTATGGATTGTCTCGCTTTGCGGGTTGTATAGCGTGCACTGCCACGACATTTAAAAACAGCGTTTCCAATTATTCTTTATACCCGCCTCGCTCTGAAATATCAGCCCCCTGAATATGTGAGTGCTTACCCATACGTTTCCGCACACCGTTTCCATACACAATTGAATGTAAAATAATTGCAGAATCAGATAAGATATATGCATAAATAACGTCGACGAGGTTGGGTTTCCATGGCAAGAAAAACAAAGGCTGAAG
Organism: Halomonas sp. A40-4; assembly: GCF_015767635.1. Taxonomy (GTDB): domain Bacteria; phylum Pseudomonadota; class Gammaproteobacteria; order Pseudomonadales; family Halomonadaceae; genus Vreelandella; species Vreelandella janggokensis. Next base: position 2,763,346 of record NZ_CP065230.1, read on the forward strand.
CAGCGGCCACGCGCGAGGCGCTACTCGATGCTGCGGAAGAGATGTTCATGGAACACGGTGTCGCCCGCACCTCGCTGGAGCAAATCGCCCGTCAAGCCGGGATGACGCGGGGCGCGGTTTACTGGCACTTTAAAAACAAGGGCGACATGTTTCGTGCCATGCTCGAGCGCGTTCATATGCCGTTCCAGGACCTGGTGGATGAAATCGAGGCGCTGGAGCACGATGTTTCCTCGCTGGAAGCCATTCGACTGGCCTGCCTAAAGGGGCTGGAGCGCTTTGAACAGAACCCTCGCGCGCGCCGGGTTCACGCCATCCTGATTCATCGCTGTGAATTTTTTAGCGACATCGATCCTATCGCCATGCAGCAGGAAATCGCCGACGAATGCCGCGACTCGCTTTACCAGCACCTGCTGATCTCCGAAGAGCAACAGATGCTCGTTCAGGGCCTATCACCCGACGTTGCCACTGACCTGCTCCAGGCAACCCTCGCCGGGCTGTTCCATGAATGGATCAGAGACCCTTCGCGATTTTCAATCTATGAACGGGGTGTCCCGCTAGTGAACCAGTTGACCAGCATGATGCGCCGTTCAACTGACACCAGCGGGGCAAACTGACCGCTAATGATGCGCTAAAGGCCCAGCCGACCCGGACTTGCCTTTAAGCAGACGCAACCGTGTGCGGGTTTCGAGAAATGCATCCTGCGCAACGCTGCGGAACGCATCCTCTCTAGGCAGGTATTTGACCAGAACGCGGTATTCACCCACGTTTTCTGCCGCGTCATGCTTACCAAGTAACTGCACCTCGCAGGAAGGGTCGTCGGTGAGAACCGCGCGCCCAGGATGCCCTTCACTGCTCGCCTGCACCACTTGCACACACTTGCCCAGTAAGCTGCGACGAGCGTGATGGCGATGAAACCATGGCCCTACCTGCCGACACAGGATTTCTGCGATTGGCGACGCCAGGGCAAAGCTTGCCCAAAGCAGCACCACACCAATCGGCACGATAAACAGCCCAACCGACAGCCAGCGCAGCACCAGCAGTTCTACCGCTAGTGTCATCCCAGCCGCTAAAACGATCAGCCAACTCAAGGCAACCGTCGTCGGCACCCCGGCGAACCCAAGGGCGACCAGTGCACTCGCCAGGTGGTCATCGCGTAGGCTGTCTCGCTCGAACAGCTCCACAGGGGCTAACCGTAGTAGCACCAATAGCCAATAAAGCCCGACTAACGGCAGTAATATGCTGAACAGGATAAACGGAAACCCCATCACCAGCTGGCGTACGGTATCCATATTATGCCTCCTACGCTTGCGCTCATGTTATTGAGCTTTGCCCTATCAGCGTAGCGGCCTGCCCTGGCAATAACATGTAGCAGCGCAGCATAAAAAACGGGCATCATCGCTCGCGATGATGCCCGTCAATTTTTGCTGGATCAGCGGGGTGGCTTAACGGCCTTGTTCCATCGCCGACTGATCGCCTTGCTTGGATTTACCGCGGAATATGCGGCCTAACCAGTCAGAGAGCTGAGCGATCATGACGTAGTAGCTTGGCACGAACAGGCTGCCCAGAATGGCCACCGTGGCCATACCCACCGCCACCGTGGTGCCGATGTGGTGGCTGCTGACGTCACTCGCCCCCGTGGCCAAGGCCAACGGCAGGGTACCGAAGATAAACGCCAGCGACGTCATGATGATCGGCCGGAAACGCAGCTCGGCAGCGGTAATGGCTGCCTCTTTTATCGTCTTGCCTTGCTCCTTGCGCTGTAGCTCGGCGAACTCAACGATCAGGATAGCGTTTTTGGCGGCCAGGCCGACCACCACCAGCAGGCCGATTTCCACGTAGATACTGGTATCCAGCCCGCGCAGCACGATGCCGCCGACGCCCCCCAAAAACGCAAAGGGCGTAGAGGTCAGCACCGCCAGCGGCAGCGACCAGCTTTCATACTGGGCCGCAAGGATCAGGAACACCATCAGGATGCCGAAGACAATCGCAAGCGCCGCTGTATTGCCCATTTCGGCTTCCTGGTAAGCGGTACCGGTCCAGCCCATGCCCCAGTTTCTACCCAAATTGTCGGCAACGATTTGATCCATCGCCTCGATCGCCTCTGCCGAGCTGTAGCCTTCCGCCGGGCCGCCCTGGAACTGCGCCCCCAGATAGACGCCAAAGCGCGATACCACGGCAGGCTTGGCTTCCCGCTCGAGGCTGACAAACTCGGACAGCGGAATACGCTCGCCGTCGCCGCCGCGCACGTATACATGATTCACGTCATCCGGCGTTCGGCGGAACTCGTCTTCGTTTTGCAGATATACCTGGAAGTTACGGTTCTGGTAGCTGAAGTAGTTAACAAAGCCGGTGCCGAACGTATTGGACAGCGTCGAATGCAGATCTTCCAGCGACACGCCGTAACTCAGCGCTTTCTGCTGGTCGATATCAGCGCGGTAGCCGGGCACGTTGACGCTGAAGGTCGTGAACACCTGCTCGAGCGCCGGGTGCGCGTTGGCCTTTTGCATGACCTGCATCGAGGCTTCGAACAGCTCCTGGGAGGAGGCCCCGCCGAAAGACTGCAGGTAGCCGGTAAAGCCGCCGGTGGTCGACAACCCCTGGATCGGCGGCGCATTGAACGCCCTGGCCGAGCCGCCGGGTATTTCAGCACCGATCTGCATAATCCGCCCGACAAGCTCAGTAGCGGTAATATCGCGCTCGGGCCAGGGCGCCAGGTTGATGAACATGACCCCGCGGGCGGTATTCACCGAACCCGTCAGGATGTCGTAACCCGCCACTGCTGATGAATAGCTTACCCCCGGAATGGCTTCGACCCGCTCGCTTAGCGCGGCCATGTAATCCTGGGTGCGGTCCAGAGACGCCGCATTGGGCAATTGGATACTCGCCAACACCACGCCCTGGTCGGTTTCCGGCACCAGACTCGAGGGAGTGGTTTGATACAGCCACCATGAACCGCCGATGACCAAGCCAGTCAATACCAGCGCCAGTCCCCAAAAGCGTACCAGGAACTTCACCGCCACCATGAACACCGCGGTAATGGCGGCAAAAAAGCGGTCAAACAGGCGCAGCGGCGTGTTCACCGCACGCATGAATTTGGACTGACCGTGTTGGGCCTTGTGCTTGATGAAGATCGCTGACAGCGCGGGCGTGAAGGTCAGCGCCATCAGCGCCGAGAACGCCACCGATATCGCCACGGTCAAGGCAAACTGCTGATAGATCTGCCCGGTGAAACCGCCGAGGAACGCCACGGGAATGAAGACAGCCGCCATGATCAGCGAGGTCGCAATAACCGGCCCGCCGACTTCCTTCATGGCGCGAATAGTGGCGTCCCTCACGCTGATGTCATCGTCCTCGCTGAGCACCCGCTCAACGTTTTCGACCACCAGTATCGCATCGTCCACCACGATCCCGATCGACAACACCAGCGCGAACAGCGTCAGCAAGTTGATCGAGAAGCCGAACATGTAAAAGCCCGCGAACGTTGCCAGTACGGACACTGGCACCACCGACATGGCGATCACCGTGAATCGCCAGTTCTGCAGGAAGATGAACAGAATAACGCCAACGATCAGGAAGGCTTCAATAAAGACTTTCACCACGGTCTTGACCGAGGCGTCGATGAACAGCGTGGTGTCGTAGGGCACCGCGTACTCGAGCCCCGGCGGAAAACGCTCGCTCAGCTCTTCCATTGTGGCTTTCACCGCGCGCGCGGTTTCCAGCGCGTTGGCACCCGGCTGCTGATTGATGATGATGGGCGCCATGGCCTCGCCGTTCAGGCGCGCATCCACCCCGTACGACGAGGCGCCGAGCTCGATCCGTGCGACGTCATCCAGGCGCAACGTCGAACCGTCCGGATTGGTGCGCAGCGCAATATTGCGGAAATCGTCGACGTTGTTGAGCCGACCACCCGCCGTGATGGTATAGGTATAGGCACGCGGATCGCTTTGCGGCGTGGCCGCCAGGCTGCCCGCCGGCACTTCAGTATTCTGGGCGCGAATGGCCGAGGCCAGCTCGGTGGGCGTCAGGTCGTACTGAGAGATTTTTTCCGGGTCCATCCAGATGCGCATGGCGAACTCGCCGCCGCCCAACACCTCGGCTTCGCCCACCCCGGGGACCTGACGTAACTCGTCGATGACGTTGAGGGTGGCGTAATTCTGCATGAAGATGTTGTTGTAGTCGCCCTCCGGCGAGGTCAGCGCCACAAACATCAAGATCGAGCTTGATCGCAGCTCGACGGTCACGCCCTGATCCTGCACGGCTTCAGGGAGCTGCGAGAGCGCCCCCTGTACCCGGTTGTTGACGTTGATGGTGTTAATGTCGCCTTCGGTGCCGATATCGAACGACACGTTGAGCGACATGCTGCCGTTATCGCTGCTGTTCGAGGTCATGTAGATCATGCCCTCGACCCCGTTGATCGCTTCTGCGATCGGCGCTGCGACGGTCTGGGCGACGGTTTCGGCGTCGGCCCCCGGGAACTGCGCCTGCACCGAAACGGTCGGCGGCACGACGTTTGGGTACTGCTCGATGGGCAGCACCCGCATGCTGACGACCCCGATGATGGTCAGGATAATCGCCAGAACCGTCGCGAAGATGGGGCGGCTGATGAAGAAATTAGAGAAATTCATTGCGAGGCGTCCCCTTCCTCACCGCCTTCCTGTTCACCGCCAGCATGGTTTCCCTGGCCTTGCCGTGCCGGCTCGGCAGCTTCCGCCTGCGCTTCATCCAGGTTTTCAATCACTTCCTCGGCGCTGCCGCTAAACGGCTGAGGGTCGATCGCCGTCCCGGGTTCGATACCGGTAGGATCGCCGACCACCACGCGATCGCCTTCTTCCAGACCGTCGCGCAGAATCTGCCAAGGGCCGGCCATCTCGCCAAGGGTGACCGTGCGTGAGCGGGCGCGATTCTCATCGTCAAGTACGAAGACCTGGGGCCCCATCAGGCCTTGGGTAACGGCAATTTCGGGCACCGCATAAACGCCGTAGCGCTTCAGCCCCTCAAGGCTGACGCGGACGAATTGACCCGGCAGAATGTCCCCGTCGGGATTATCAAAGGTGGCGCTGGCCTGCACGGTGCTGGTGCGGTCGCTGACCCGCGACCCCAGATAATCAAGGCGACCTTCAAGGGACTGATCGTCTCCGCCATCACGTCCGGGCAGCGCCAGGGTGGCACGAATGTCTTCAACCGATTCCTCTTCATGCAGCTGTCGACGCAGTGCAAACGCATCGTCTTGCGGCATCTGGAAGCGAACTTCCAAAGGATCCAGCGGCGTGACGGTGGCAAGCTCGGTGCCGGACTGCACCAGATTGCCCACATTAATCTCGCTCAAGCTGATCATACCAGCGACGGGCGCCGTCACTTCGGCATAGTTCAGGTCGATCTGGGCGCTTTCCAGTGCCGCCTGAGCCTGGGCCACATTGGCCTGGGCAACGCCTAGGTCCGCACGCGCCTGGTCGTAGTCCTGACGACTCACCGAATTCTGGTTCAGCAACCGCTCAAAGCGCTCTGCATCACGCTGAGCGCGGGAAAACTCCGCACGGGCGCTTTGCAAATCGGCTTCTCGCTGGTTCACCGTGGCGCGGTAGACATCAGGCTCGATGGAGTAGAGAAGTTGGTCTTCCTCGACAAACTCACCGGGCTCGAAATGACGCTCCTGTAAATAGCCGGTGACGCGGGCAACCAGAGTAACTTCATCGTCGCTGCGGAGCAGCGATGAGTATGATTTTTCCAGCGGCAGATCTTGTCGGGCCGCCTCGGTCACTTCAACAGGATGCGGAGGCGGTTCTTGTTGCTGTCCCTCTGCTTGGCCGGCTTGCTCTTCCTGGCCACAGGCAACAAGCAGCGCGCTAGCGCCAATCACCATCAGCGCGCTACGTACGCCGTAAAACATGTTCTTCATTACTTTTTCCCTTGAGGCGCCTATAAAACCGACACAGACTACAACCATACACGTATGAATGTAAATGTTTGGCGGCTTTCAGTGCCGCCAAAGAGGTAGTTACTGCTCAAGTACCGGTCGCTCACCGATGTTGGTTACGCTGCTGGAGCCAGCGTCTTCAGGCAATGTAAAGGTAACTTCTTCGCCCTGTAGCCAGGCATTGATCTCTTCGACGGCCTCAACGTCCAAACTCCCCGACTGTTGGCGCAGGGACAGCAGGTTGACTACGTAGTCGTAACGCGCCTGGGCATAGTCGGAAATGGCGTTATAAAGATTTTGCTCGGCATTCAAGACGTCGACAATGTTGCGGGTACCGACTTCATAGCCTGCGCGTGTGGCATCCAGTGCGCTCTGGTTGGAAACGATGGCTTGCTCGCGGGCATCCACGGTGGAGACATCATTGCTGACCTGGGTATATAGCGAACGCACCTGCTGAACGGTGTCGCGGCGCTGGGCCTCAAAGTCGAACTGGCTGGCTTCCAACTGGTAAGTGCTTTGACGGATGCTGGCCTGGGTGCTGCCGCCCGTGTATAGCGGCCAGTTGGCGCTCAACCCTATCTGGCTGGATTCGTCGTGACCTTGAATGCCATCGATATCGTTATCGGCATACTGATAACTCGCGAACGCCTCCAGGGTGGGCAAGCGCTGCGCCTGGGCCACGCCCACAGCACTGCGGGACACTTCGACACCCGCCTGTTCGGCGAGCACCAGAGGGTTGTTCTCAACGGCGAGATCAACCCAGTAATCGCGGTCGCTAGGCGACGGTTGCTGGATGGGATAGTCGTCGCTCAGCGCTTCAATGCTGGCATAGCGCTGGCCGGTCAAGCGCTCAAGGGCCTCAAAACTCACCTGCAGATCGCTCTGTGCGGCAATACGTTCGGCGCGCGACTGATCGAAACTCGCCTGCGCCTCTTCTACCTCGGTAATCGCGATCAGTCCGACCTCGAACTGCTCTTCAGCCTGTTCCAACTGACGACCAATGGCACGTTCCTGAGCCAGGCGGGCATCGAGAATGTCGTTGGCGCGAAGAATGTCAAAGTAAGCCGTCGCCACATCGATCAGCACTTGCTGCTCGGTCGAAGCCAGTGCGTAAATTTGCTGATCGATTTCCCGCTCGGCTTGTTCAACCTCGCGGCTGTTGCGCGCATCATAAAGTGCTTGCGAGGCTTCAAGTGTCAGGCTGACGCTATTGAAGGGATCGTCATTGCCGCTGGTGTTGCCCGTCCCGTTAGCCACCTGACCTGCCTGAGTGCCCGCTGCACTGCTTTGGCTTTCGTAGATGCGGTTATGCGCCACATTCCCTGACGCGTTCAACTGAGGCAACAAGTCGCCACGGGCAACGTCACGCCCAGCCTCGACACTCTGGGTTTGAGAGCGCGCTGAACTCAACTCGGCGTTATTTTCCAGCGCATCCCGGGTAATGGTGAGTAGATCAGCTGACCAAGCGGGAACCGCCCATACTGAAAGCAATAGCGCAGGAAGCAACGTGCGCTTTGCCACAAAAGGGCGTGGAGTTTTGAAAGCCAACGTGGAAGGGAGTCGCAGCATAGCGTTTTCCTCATTAATATTAGTCTGAATGCTTACATACATTGTCGCATGTTTTTTTGGCGATACCAGACCTTGGTCAAATATTCGGCTTATATTTCATTTTTCTTTAACGATTGCCTTGGCATTGTTGGCTTTGCACTTTTGCTTTTGGGCCTTTTTCCTTAGGGCCATTGCCTTTCTCCATGGCAACCACATCGCCAGGCCGTACAAGCTGGCTTTATTTGGCTATCCTGTACGTCATCATGCTGCAAAGCAACAAACAGCTTACTGAGGCATATCATGGACCGCATTGAATATATTAGCGTACGGCAGCTCGAAATCGCCGTTCGTATCTGGCATCCCGATGCCTCCAATACCGTGATCGCCTGGCACGGGCTGGCCCGTCACGGTGGCGACTTTGAATCCCTGGCCCGAAAGCTCGGCCCCCAATGGCGAGTCATTGCGCCCGACACGCCGGGACGCGGACTTTCCAGCTGGTCGCTTTACCCTGCCAATGATTACTTATACAGCCACTATGTGACGATCGCGTTGGCGGTACTCGACCATTTCCACATTGAGAGCGCTAACTGGGTCGGCACGTCGATGGGCGGTTTGCTCGGCATGCTGCTGGCCGCTGATGAAAACACCGCGCAGCGAATTCGCTGCCTGGTTCTCAATGACGTAGGCCCCGAGCTGGACAGCCAGACGCTGGCCGAAATGGCAACCTACTTTAGCGTGCTCAAACGTTTTTTGACGCTCAGTGAGCTACAACAGGCACTTGAGCAACATTACCAGGGGTTTGGTGACCTCAGCCGCTTTGAGTGGCAGCAGATGGCACTAAGCAGTGCCCGCCGGCTGCCTGATGGCAGTTGGAGCTTTCATTACGATCCCCGCATAAGCGAGCAGTTTGTTCACGATACGCCCCGCGACACATGGCGCGACTGGCAGCAAATCCGCTGCCCGCTAATGGTTATTCGGGGTGAACATTCCACGCTACTTCGTGCCGGGAGTGTAGAACGCATGCAGGTCGACCAGCCGCATATGGAAACGCTTGAGGCGCCGGGATGTGGCCATGCCCCTATGCTCAACAATGATCAGCAGGTGGCTCCCCTCAAGCGCTTTCTGAGCCGCTATGGCGACATTGCCTCTCCCCAGACAGCTACCCCGGGGCAGCGGATCAGTCGTTGGTGGCAACGTCTGATCCACCCTCGCGGCTAAAAATGATAGTTGATCAGCGCACCACCCATCACTTGGGTCTTGTCACCCACGTCATCAACGATCGGGCTGTCCGCGGCATCGCCTGTTAACCGCGTCACGCCGAGTAACCCCGTTACCGACCAATCGCGGGTCAGGTAATAGCTCAGGCGGCTGTTCAGCCCGTAACGGACATAGCCATCGTTCGGGCGGTAGATGGCTAGCCCTGAGCGCGCACTTTCTGCTGGCGAAATGCCGAACATGTCGCGAGTCCAGTCATCGCTTGAGTAGGTCAACTCAGGACCAATCGAAAACGCCATTTGCTGAGACAGCATGGTGCGCCAGTTGGCTTTCAGGTCAGCTTCATAGCCGTCTACATCGCCGCCTAGAGGAGCTTTCGTCGCGGCTTCCAGCCCCCACGGGCCGTTTGAATAGCGGACACGTACGCCCGCCGCTGCACCATCGTCTACCTCGTCAAGGCCGCTTAGCTCGCCATCGTTATCACGCCCCGGCAGGTAGGTGATGAACGGTGAAACCTTCCAGTTTCCCTGGCGAAGTAAATTCCAGCCAATACCATCACGGACACTGGCATAAAAGGTATCACCATAGGTAACGCTGGCACTTGGCCAGCCACGCGTTTCATTTTTGTCGCTACCCAGATAGTCGGGAACGCTAAATACACCGGCGCCAACGCTGCCTTCCCACTGGGCCAAAGCGCTACCCGATGCAACCATCAGCAACGTGGATAGCGTAAAATATGATAGGGCAGATAGTCTCGATCTCATGGTTAAAACCCACTGTTATCATTTAGGTTTGGAAGCAATGCCTTAACCAACCAAAGGCCGTCTTCCTTGACGTAAGCAATCAGCGACAAATCCTCACCAGGAATGGCCAGCTGCAAATGGATTGACGATCAGCGTGGCGCAGGCGCCACGCCTAACATACATTTATGTATGTAAGCTAGCATTCGCCTTCATTTCCGTCAATTTAACTTCTCCCACCGAATCAACGCTACCACCGAGGCAATCAACGACAGAACGGCCTTCTTGCAACAAGATCGTGCACAGCCCACAAGTGTGCCCCTCAGTGGTGCAGCCCTCACCGAGCAAGCCTTGCGATGGCTGATTCTCACCACACCACTGGAAAATATAAATTCGACCTTAAAAAAAATAAATCAATGAAATAAATCGATTTTACGATTTTCTCAGCCCTCCAGTTAATAAATTGGCATGCCAAATGCAGCACCCTGACAACGAGCTCAGCGCCTGCAATACCCAGATCCAATCGAAGAGCTAACTCAAAAAGCTAACGCAAAGGGCTAAAGACTAAAGGACTAACACTGGACATTCAGGCGCGGCGTTAATCAACCGAAAATGACACAGGAAAACCTATTCATGTCATATCTAATGCCCAGTGAGTTTGTTACCAAGCTGGTAGACCAGGGTGAAGCGAAAGTCTATATGGGCACCCGGGATACGCTTATTCGCGCCTTCATGGCGGGGGCCACCCTGGCGTTGGCGGTTATTTTCGCCATTACTATCGCCACCCAAACAGGTAATTTCCTGATTGGAGCGCTGCTCTTTCCCGTGGGCTTTGTCATGCTCTACTTGATGGGTTATGACCTGCTCACCGGGGTTTTCACGCTGGTTCCAATCGCCTGGCTCGATAAACGACCCGGGGTCACCCTGCCACGGATGCTCAGGTGCTGGGGGCTGGTAGGACTTGGTAACCTGGGGGGCGCCTTGTTCATTGCCACGTTTGGCTATATGAACTTCACCATGGGCGGCACTGAGGAAATCAACGCCGTCGGCCAGACCATGATGTCTGTCGGTGAAAGCCGTACTGTGGGTTACCAGGATGCTGGCCTAGCCGGTTGGATTGTGCTTTTCCTGAGGGGCATGTTCTGCAACTGGATGGTTTCCATGGGGGTTGTGGGTGCCGCCATCTCGACAACGGTATCCGGCAAGATCATGGCCATGTGGATGCCGATCATTGTGTTCTTCTATCTTGGCTTCGAGCATTCCGTGGTCAACATGTTCCTCTTCCCGATCGGCCTGATGATGGGCGCTGAATTTACGCTGTATCAATACATCATGTGGAATGAAATCCCTACGGTTCTGGGTAACTTGGTCGGTGGTCTGACATTGGTCGGTCTGGTTCTTTACACCACCCACGTGCGTACCCAGCCCAAGAAAAATTTATCTTGATCGAGATCCATTGACTTAAAACAGCTAACAAAACAGGGCGCCATGCGCCCTTTACCACACGGGAGAACTCTCATGGATAAACTTGAAATGCGCCACACCCTGCTTGCCGCCAAAGCGCGCAAGAAAATGAGCTGGGATGATATCGCCACCGCTGTCGGGATGTCGCCTGTGTGGGTAGCGTCAGCTTGCTATGGCATGAACAGCGCCAGCCCCGATATCGCCCAAAAGATCTGCAACACGCTGGATGTCGAGAGCGACGTTGCCGATGCCCTGGTGACATTCCCGACCAAGGTGTGGGATGAAGCCATCCCACAGGACCCCTTCATTTATCGGCTCTATGAAGTTGTCGGCGTATATGGCGAGACACTCAAGGATGTGGTGCAGGAGCAGTTTGGCGACGGCATCATGAGTGCTATCGATTTCACCATGGACGTCGATAAGGTGGAAGATCCCAAAGGCGACCGTGTTCTGCTTACCCTGAATGGCAAGTTTTTACCTTATAAGTCCTGGTAACGCCTACTTCTGGTACGCCTCGAGCGCGGTAATGCTGCGTTCAACGCCGCTGCGATAGCTCGCCCCAAAGAGCAGCAAATGATTAAGCAGCGGGTAGAGTTGAAATAACGCTTCACGCCTCGGCCAATCGGCCGGGGCGTCGCCGTTCCAGTAGGCCTCGAAAAAGCGTTCATCCAGGGAGCCAAATAGGGTCAACATGGCAATATCGACTTCCGGGTAGTGACGATATATCGCCGGGTCGATAATGGCGGGGCCACGCGGCGTGAACATCACATTGCCCGACCACAGATCGCCGTGCACCAGGCTCGCGGGCCTGTCGGGCAGCCAATCTTCCAACTCATGTGCCTGACGGGCGATGCGCTCATAAAGCTTTTTATCGAGCAAACCGCGCTGATAGCAGGCGTCGCCGAGAGGCAACAGCCGCCGCTCGCGCTGAAAAACACGCCCATCGTCCAACGGTGCATTGGGCTGAGGGGTGCTGCCACAGGCGTTATCCCAGTGCCAGCCATGTTGCTCACCGACGCTTGCGTGAAGCTCTTTGAGGCCTTCACCCAGCGCTGAACTATCGCGTCGGCCGGATGCTTCAAGCGTCTCCATTACCAGCCAGCTGTCGGAAAGGCCCAGCACCTGAGGGACAATCAAGATGGAACACGCTCCCTTTAACGCCCGCAGTGCCTCGGCTTCACCGCGCAGCCGCTGCGCGTCGTCATGTTTGACGACGACGCTGCCCTGTTCGGTATCAAGCTGATAGACGGCCGCAATATCGCCACCGCCAAGCGGCGTTAATGCGCCCTTGGGGGTAAGGTCGAGTGTTTCCAGTAACGCGTCTAGGGCCGAGTCCATTGCATGCTCCTGTGCGCTGAATGTCTGTCTATTATGACTGCCGACTGTCGGCGACGTCGACTCACCCGAGCCGCTGATGAATGAGCTTTTCCAGTTCAAGCTGGTCATCGTGGAAACGACGGATACCTTCCGCCAGCTTGTCGTTGGCCATCGCATCCTGATTGTGACCCCAGCGGAAATCAGCTTCACTCAAAGCCGGTAACGGCTGACCGTTGCCGGTATGTGCCGCAATCCGGGGCGTCACTTCACCTTCTGCCGAGGCCAGCTCTTCAAGCAATGCCGGGGAGATGGTCAACCGTGGGCAGCCCGCCAACGCCAGCACCTGGCCGGTGGTGCGGAAGCTGGCACCCATCACGACGGTATCGTAGCCGCCCTGATTAGCGCGTTCACAAACACCACGCACGAACAGAACACCCGGGTCGTTTTCTGGTGTGTAGTCATTGCCGGTGGCGTTCTTGTACCAGTCGGTCACGCGCCCCACGAAGGGCGAGATAAGAAACACGCCCGCATCAAAGCAGGCCTGGGCCTGGGCATCGCTGAACAGCAGCGTCAGGTTGCACTGAATGCCCTCTCGCTCGAGCACTTCGGCGGCGCGAATGCCCTCCCAGGTAGACGCCAGCTTGATCAGCACGCGGTCGCGGCTAACGCCTCGGGCTTCATAAAGCTCGATCAGCTCGTGAGCCTTGGCGATGCTCGCCTGGGTGTCAAACGACAGTCGGGCCGCCACTTCGGTGGAAACACGCCCCGGTACCACCGCGGCGACTTCACTACCCACGGCAACCGCCAAACGGTCTACCGCGTGGGTGACCTGCTGCTCGCGAGCACCACCGGACGCCTTAACCTGGCTCAACTCCTCATCGATCATCGCCTGGTAGCCCGGCAAACTAAACGCTTTGAGCAACAGCGACGGATTGGTGGTGGCGTCTTGCGGCTGGTAACGACGAATCGCCTCCAGATCACCGGTATCGGCCACCACCAGTGAGTGTTGTTTTAATTGCTGTAGTTGATCCAACATAAATGCTCCTTATTAACCGGGTGCCTTCAATGAATGAGTGCTGCCGTGGCGTTGCTCGAGCGCACGACAATAACGCGCATAGGCTGTTTGGTAAGCCGCCACTTGTATGGGGTCAGGATCTGCCTGCGATTCAGCATCCAGCGTTACCAGCCGTTCACACAACGCTTCCAGGGTAACCCCATCTTCCCGCTGGTCACACCAAGCGGCCTGCAGGGCGGCACCCAGCGCCGCGGCATCGGTGATTTCCGGGCAGATCACCTGCGTATTGGTGATATCCGCCACCATCTGCCGCCATACCGGGCTCTTGGCGCCGCCGCCAATCAGGCGAATCTGGCTGGCCCCCGCGGTTAAGTCTCCGAGCAGTTCCAACCCATACCGCAGTGCAAAGGTTGCCCCTTCCATCACCGCACGGCACAGGTTGGCCTGGGTGGTATTCAGACTGGTCAGGCCCAGGAAGTCCGCGGACGCCTCCGGCAACATGGGAACCCGTTCACCGTTGAAAAACGGCAGCACCGTCACCCCTTCGGCGCCAACCGGGGCACTGGCCACCCGCTCGCCAAACGCAGCCAGGTCCAAACCGAACAGCTCGCGCACACGGGTAGTGGCAGAGGTCACGTTCATGGTGCAGATCAGCGGCAACCACCCGCCGGTGCTCGAACAGAAATTGGCGACCATGGCATTATCGCAAACCACAGGGGCCGGTGAGTATGCACACACCGTGCCTGATGTTCCCAAGCTTAACGTAATCAGCCCCGGGGTTATATTGCCGGTACCAATCGCGCCAAGCATGTTATCCCCGCCGCCTGAAGACACCACGACATCATCTGCCAAGCCCAATTCGGCGGCTACGGCACTTTGCACAACTCCAGCGGGTTCATGCGCCTCAAGCAACCGGGGAAGCACGCGCTTGGCATCCAGCTCAGGGGCTATCTCGGCAAACACATCCAGCCGCCAGCGGCGCCTTAGCGTGTCGAAGTAGCCAGTCCCGGAGGCATCGCCTGCCTCGGTCACGCGGTTGCCGGTGAGCCAGAAATTCAGGTAATCGTGAGGCAACAACAGACTATCGATACGCTGATAAGCGGCAGGATGATGGTCGCGCAACCACGCCACCTTGGAGGCGGTATAGCCGGTTTGCAGCACCAGGCCAAGCTTTTCCAGGCAGCCCGTTTCTCCGCCAAGGCGCACCATCAGGTCGCTGTTATGGGTACTGGTTTCGGTATCGCACCACAATTTGGCGGGATATACCGGCTCGCCCTCGGCGTCCAGTGCCACCATGCCATGCTGCTGGCCGGAGACACCGATACCGCGCACCTGGCTGGCATCGACTTCAGCACGCTCAAGCGCCTCGAAGAAAGCGCCTTTCAGCGCTGTCAGCCACTCGCTTGGGGCCTGCTCACGGCGGCCATTTTCACCTTCATCCAGATGGTGGGGGCGGCTCGCCTCCCCGCGGATAAGGCCTTGCTCAACATCCACGACCACCACTTTGGTACTTTGCGTTCCGCAATCGACTCCGATATACATTACTGAATTCCTATGGACGAGACCAGATCCTCAAGCGTAGCGCGTGCGCCGCGTTCGTGCAGCGATGTCAGCGCCTCAAGGTAGGCCGCCAGAAAACGGGGTTGGTCTGCCAGGTCACCAAACACCTCACGGTTTTCAACAAACGCCGTTGGCTGGGTGCGATTATTGGCGGCAACCTGCATGAGTGACGCTTTCAGACGATCGACGATCTCGATCGGTTCGCCCTGTTCGTCGACCCCTTCAGCATAGCGCGCCCAACTGGCTACAACCGCCGCGCTGCGTTTGATCTCACCGCCATCGGCCAACTGCTGACGAATCACCGGTACCAGCCACTTGGGTATACGGTCAGAGCTTTCTGCGCACAGGCGCGCCAGTGTGTCCTTGATTTGGGGGTTGGCAAAGCGCTCGATGAGCGTCAGCCGATAGGCTTCCAGGTCAACGCCAGGCACCGGCGCCAGCGTGGGTGAGCCCTCTTCACGCATGTAGCCTAGCAAAAAGTCGACAAATAGCGGGTCCTGGCAGACTTCGTGGGCGTAGCGATAACCGGCCAGATAGCCAAAGTAGGTCAGCGCCTGATGGCTCGCGTTAAGCAGCCGCAGTTTCATCAGCTCGTAAGGCTCAACGTCATCAACCAACTGTACGCCCACCTTGTCCAGCGCCGGACGCCCCAGCGGAAAATGGTCTTCCAGCACCCACTGCGTGAAAGGCTCACAGACCACGGGCCAGGCATCGTCAATCTCAAAATGCTGCGAAAGCTCGCTGATATCCGCCTCTGAGGTCACCGGGGTAATACGGTCCACCATGGCGTTGGGAAACGCCACTTGGTCGGCTACCCACTCCCCCAGCGCGTTATCCCGGGCACGGGCGTAAGCGCTGAACATGCGCTTCGCCACATCGCCGTTGCCCTGAATGTTATCGCAGGACATGACCGTAAAGGGGGCGATCCCCCGCTCGCGGCGGCGTACCAGCGCCTCCACCACCAGACCGAAGCTGGATGAGGGCTGGGTGGGATGGGCCAGGTCGTCGCGTATTTGTGGATTATCCAGATCGAACTCGCCGGTCACCGGGTGGAAGTTGTAACCGCCTTCGGTGACCGTCAACGACACGATGCGAATCTGTGGATCGGCCATCTGTTCGATCACCGCCTCGGCGGCCTCAGGCGCGAACAGGTAGTTAACCATGCTGCCGATTATCCGCGGCTCATAGCGGCCATCCGGGTGTTTGACGACCAGCGTATAAAGGTGGTCCTGCGCTGCCAGCGCCTGTTGCATGCGTTTATCACCCGGCATTACGCCCACACCGACAATCCCCCAGTCCAGCGCTTCGCCCCTGTTCATCAGGGCATCCAGATACATCGCCTGGTGGGCGCGATGAAAGCCGCCCACACCAATGTGAACAATACCCGGGGTAATCCTGCTGCGATCATAGTCAGGCGTGGCAATGGGGGAGCCTAGTTTGCCCACATTGTGATTATTGAGTTGGGTCATCGTCGCTCTCCAGGTTATTCGTTGGACATGACGTGCTAACGCCAGTACTGATCGGGCGAAAAACTGCCTGTTTTCACCAGTTGAGCATTGAGCATGTCTTTTTGGTGCGTGCGCTCAATGGCGCCTGCGTGGTCCTGGCCCATGGCTAACCAGCGGGCCACCAGGCGCTGCGCCAAGACGTCATCGTCGACATCAAGCATCAGCGTCCAGTCAAACAAAGGTTGCAGGTCGCGCCATATCGGGCGGTCGAGCAATAAATAGTTGCCCTCGACAATCACGATGCGCTGTTCAAGGCGGATGAGCCGCCCACCGGCGCGAGCCAGATCCAGCGGGCGGTCGAACACGGGGACAGCGACCGCCTGGTCAGCGCGGCGAAGTCGCTCCAGATCAACACGCAGACCGTCCACGTCGAAGGTGTGCGGCGCGCCCTTGAGTGGCAGCTGCGCCTCACCGAGCACGGCATTGTCGAAGTGATAGCCATCCATCGGCACCACCCCAGCCTGCCCTGGCAACTGTTGGTTAATCGCTGCACACAGTTGCTCGCTGCGGTAAGACTTCCCGGCACCGGGCGGACCCGCCAGGGCGACGATATAACGAGGAATGCCGGCTGCCGCATCGATAATCTGGCGGCTGATATGGTCAATATCCGGGGTCATGGCAAGTCAGCTCATCCAATTGCCGCCATCGACGTTGAGCGTCTGGGCGACGATATAGTCACTGTCCTGGCTGGCCAGGAAGACCGCTGCACCAGTATGGTCTTCCGGCAGCCCCATACGGCCAAACGGTACGGCCTCGCCGACCAGGCGCTTTTTCTCGCCCAATGGACGGTTTTCATAGCGGGCGAACAGCGCATCCACGGTTTCCCACATCGGCGTATCCACCACGCCGGGGGCAATGCCATTGACGTTGATGCTGTGCTTGATCAAGTCCAGCCCACAGGACTGGGTAAGGCTGATCACGGCCGCCTTACTGGCGCAGTAAACGCTCACCAGCGCTTCACCACGGCGCCCCGCCTGGGACGCCATATTGATGATCTTGCCACCCTGCCCCTGGTCCACCATCGCTTTGGCCACCGCCTGAAGGGTGAAAAACATGCCTTTGGTATTAACGGCGAATTGCTTATCAAAGCTCGCCTCCGTGACCTCAAGCACAGGCGCCATATCAAATACCGCCGCGTTATTGACCAGAATATCGATGCGCCCCATGCGCTCGCGAACCTCTGCCACCATGGCGTCGATGGACGCTGTATCGCAGACATCCAGCTCAATTCCCAGCACCCGTTCCTCACCCGCTGCCTGGCGTAGCAGATTAACAGCGTCATTGACGGCCGCTGTATCAATATCGGCGACCACCACGCTGGCCCCTTCGCTGAGGTAGCGCGCGGCGATCGCCAGTCCGATACCTTTCGCCCCACCAGTCACGATGGCTACCTTACTGGTTAGCTTCATGCCGACCTCCATTGTGGGCAAGATCTTGCCACTCGCTAACCAGGTCATTTAGCCCCTTCATGTGCGGCAAGATGCGCCAGGCGCCCGCCTTACGAAGCCGCTCCGATTGGCCATCATCGACATGGCTGGCCCCCACAAAGCCAATCACCCACATACCTGCCGCGGTGGCCGCCGTCACGCCGGCCACACTATCCTCCACTACCAGACAGTCATGGGGCGCCTCTCCCATGGTCTCGGCCGCCAGTTGATAGAGCGCGGGGTCTGGCTTCGGTTGGTCGACCTGTTCTGCGGTAAAAATCGGTACATCGCCAAGGGCGGCATCCAGCCCAGTACCCGCAAGCGATGCCAGCACTCGACAGCGACGGCTGTTGGAAACCACCGCCTTGGGTAGCGTCAGCGCCCGCACAGCAGCTTCAGCACCGTCGATCGCGATGAGTTCACGTGCCAACCTCGCCTCAATGGCGGTATCGACCCGCTCCGCCGCATTCGCGGGTAACGGATAGACGCTTAACTGCTCGGCATGACGCAGAATGTTAGCAGTGGTCATGCCTAACGCCTGTCCAAGCGATTGCTCAACATCAATATCCGGCAGCCAGCGGCCAAGGTGTTCCGCCAGGGTGCCTTCGGCCAAGGCTTCGCTATCGACAAGAACACCGTCACAGTCGAAAATAAGCGCCGTCATACCGACGCCTCGGAAGACGTATTGTCCCCGTTGGCGCGATTGTCCTCGCGTGTGAGGCCCGCCAGAGGGTGCTGCTGCAAACTCGGCAGGGCCTGGCCGTCAGCCTCGAACAGGTGAGCCCGCTCCGGGGCAAAACCAAAGTGCACCGTATCGTTAACCCGGTAGGCCACATCGCCGTCGGCCATGATGGTGACGAGCTGGTCGGCCATCTGCACATAGAGCGAGGTTTGGCCGCCAAGACGTTCCAGCACCTGTATTTGCCCGACCAAGGGTCCCTGCTCTTCAAGCACCAGATGCTCGGGCCGAATACCCAGCTCCAGCGCCGCGTCGTCACCCAGATGCTGACCGTCCACCGGCACATGGCGCTCGCCGCCGCCAGGCATTCGAATACCTACCCCTTCGGGCTTGACGCCAAGCAGCGTCACGTCGAAAAAATTCATCTTCGGCGAGCCAATGAATCCGGCGACAAAACGGTTTTGGGGATGGTGATACAGCGCCATCGGCGAGCCGACCTGCTCGACGACCCCATCGCGCAGCACAACGATCTTGTCCGCCATGGTCATGGCTTCGATCTGGTCGTGGGTGACGTAGATCATGGTAGCGTCGAGCTCGTCGTGCAGACGCGCCAGCTCGATACGCATCTGCACACGCAACGCCGCATCCAGGTTGGAGAGGGGTTCATCGAACAGAAAAATGCTCGGGTTACGTACGATGGCGCGGCCAATGGCCACGCGCTGACGCTGGCCGCCGGACAGTGCCTTGGGTTTGCGGTCCAGCAGCGGTTCCAGCTGCAGAATCTTGGCCGCTTCCAGGACCTTGGCCCGGCGTTCCTCCTTGGAAACACCGGCCAGCCGCATGCTGAAGCCCATGTTGCCTTCCACCGTCATATGGGGATAAAGCGCGTAGCTCTGGAAGACCATGGCAAGCCCGCGATCGGCGGGCCCCACATCGTTCATCCGTTGGCCGTCAATCAGGATATCGCCGCCTGTGGCACTTTCCAGCCCGGCAATCATGCGCATCAGAGTGGATTTGCCGCAGCCTGAAGGACCCACAAAGACCACAAATTCACGATCTTCAACGTCAAGATCAATCCCTTTGATGACCTCGGTGTCGCCAAACTGCTTGGTAATATTGTTGAGTTGTAGGGTTGCCATAGGAAAACTCCTTTACTTGACGGCACCAAAGGTCAGGCCGCGCACCATTTGCTTCTGGGTCATCCAGCCGAGGATTAGAATGGGCGCAATCGCCATCGTGGAGGCCGCTGATAACTTGGCCCAGAACAGCCCCTCGGGGCTTGAAAACGAGGCGATATAGGCGGTCAGCGGCGCCGCTTTGGACGACGTGAGATTGAGGCTCCAGAACGCTTCATTCCAGCTCAGGATGACCGACAGCAAGCCTGTCGACGCGATGCCCGGCAGGGTCAGCGGCAAAAGCAGAAAGAACACCTCCTGGAACGTCGTGGCGCCGTCCATGCGGCCAGCTTCGAGGATGTCCTTGGGCATGTCCTTGAAGAAGGTGTAAAGCATCCACACCACAATCGGCAGGTTCATCAGCGTATAGATGATGATCAGTCCGGTGCGGGTATCCAGCAGCCCAACATCGCGGAAGATCAGATAAATCGGCACCAGTACACCAACAGGTGGCAGCATCTTGGTGGATAGCATCCACAGCAAGGTGCCTTTGGTACGCTTGGTCGGCAAAAACGCCATCGAATATGCCGAAGGAATCGCGATCAACAAGGCCAGTAGCGTCGAGCCAAAGGCCACCACGACGCTGTTAAGCGCGAAGCGTGTATAGCCCGACCGCTCCTGAACCGCTTGATAGCTCTCGAGGGTAGGCGAAAAAATAAACGACGGGTCGGCAATCGCCGCTGTCTCGGTTTTAAAGCCTGTCAGAACCATCCACAGGATGGGGAAGAAAATCACCAAGGCCACCGACCAGCCAAAGACCGTCAGCAGCAGTTTTTTGCTGTTAATGGAACGTAAGCTTGTCATCACAAGACTCCCAGGACACTTACGTGCCGGTTACTCTTCCAGGTTTTTGGCGACCATGCGGACCAGGAAGATAGCGACGATATTGGCGAGAATGATCGCGATCACCCCACCGGCGGAGGCAGTGCCGACATCGAAATCCAATAGCGCACGGATATAAATCAGATAGGCCAGGTTGGTCGTGGCAAGCCCAGGCCCGCCGGAGGTGGTGACAAAAATTTCCGCGAAGATGGTCAGCAGAAAAATCATCTCGATCATGACCACCACGCTGATGGCGCGCTTGAGGTGCGGCAGCGTGATAAAGAAGAAAATGGCGACCGGCCCCGCGCCATCCATGCGGGCGGCTTCGACCTGATCTTCGTCCAGCGACTGCATCGCCGTCAGCAGGATCAGTAGCGCGAACGGTGTCCACTGCCAGGCCACAATAATCACGATTGAGGTCAGCGGTAGCGATGAAAACCAATCCAATGCGGGCAAGCCAAACGACTCAGCCAGCCAGGCCAGCACCCCATTGGATGGGTGCATCATCATGTTTTTCCACACCAAAGCACTGACGGTGGGCATGACAAAAAACGGTGAAATCGCCAGCACGCGGGCAATGCCCCGCCCGGCAAACTCCTGCTGAAACAGCACGGCCAGCAGCGTACCGCCGACCACGGTAATCACCAGTACCCACCCCACCAACAGCAGGGTATTGCCCATCGCCGCCCAGAGCGACGGATCGGTCAGTAGATACTGATAGTTCTCGAATCCGGCAAAGCCGGTCATCTCCGGCATCAACAGGTTATAGCGCTGCAGCGAAAACCAGATCGTCATGCCCAACGGCACAACCATCCAAAGCAGCAGTAGCGTGACAGCGGGTGCTTGAAGCGACAGCGTTCTCAGCCCGCCGACGGTGCGGCCGGAAGTACGTTTCGTATTCATGGAAGTACCTGCCAGAAGGCGCAAGGAAAAACGCCTGGGCTCGAAGGCCCAGGCGTTAACCGCGTTAGTCTAAGTAACCTGCTCGCTGCATGGTGCGCTCGGTGGCGCGCTGGGCAGTATCGAGCGCCTCTTCCACCGTGCTATCACCGGTTAGCGCCGCCGCGATGCTTTGGCCGACTCGGGTACCAATCGACTGGAACTCCGGAATGCCGACGAACTGCACGCCAATGTAGGGATTGGGTTCGAGCGTCGAGTCGGTGGGATCAGCATCCTGAATCGCCTTCAGCACGAAATCGGCAAACGGGGCTGCTTCGATATAGCGCTCGTCTGCGTAGGTGGATTCACGCGTGCCGGGAGGTACGCTGGTCCAGCCTTCGGTTTCACCGACAAGTTCGACATACGCTTGCGAAGTCGCCCAGGTAATAAACTCACGCGCGGCGTCCTGATTTTCAGAAGACGCAGGGATGGCTAGCGCCCAGGACCACAACCAGTGCGAGCCTTTCGGCGTTTCGGCAATCGGCGCAGGTGCAAAGCCTAGGCTGTCGGCCACGTCGGACTCATCGCCGTCGTAGAGTTTGCCAGCCGCGGAGGTGGCATCGACCCACATACCGCAATTACCACGCGAGAACAGCGCCAGGTTTTCATTAAAGCCGTTGGAACTTGCCCCGGGTGGGCCGTAATCGTTAAGCAGGTCAACATAGAATTGAACCGCCTCAACCCAGGCGTCGGAATTAAGCTCAGGATTCCAGTCCTCGTCAAACCAGCGACCGCCAAAGGTGTTGACCAAGGTGGATACGAAGGCCATGTTTTCGCCCCAGCCTGGCTTGCCACGCAGGCAAATGCCGGCCAGGTCTTCTTCCATACCGTGCAGCTTACCGGCCCATTCGCGAACCTCTTCCCAGGTGGGTTGATCGGTCATCTCGATGCCCGCTTCCTCGAACAGGTCCTTGCGGTAGTACATCATCGAGCTTTCGGCATAAAACGGCAGCGCATGGAGCGTGTCGTCATGACTCAGACCATCGCGGACAGAGGTCAACAGGTCGTCTTCATTGTAGTCGTCGGGCAGGTTGTCAAGCGGTGACAGCCAGCCGCGTTCAGCCCAGATCGGTACTTCATAGGTGCCAATGGTCATCACATCGAACTGCCCACCACCGGTGGCGATATCCGTCGTCATGCGCTGACGCAGCACGTTTTCCTCCAACACCACCCAATCCAGGGTGATGTCAGGATGCGCCTTCTCGAATGCATCGGTGAGGCTTTGCATGATGACCATGTCGTTGTTGTTCACCGTTGCAACGGTCAGTTCGGTTTCGGCCTGGGCCTGACCAGCGAAGGCAATGGCCGCCGCCAGACTAGTAAGGGGTAAGTAACGTGCAAGTTGCATAAGGCACTCCTGTTGGCTTTGTGTTGGCATTGTTTTCGCCAGATGTTTTCTCTCAATCTGATCTCATTGATCAATAATCGATCAAATGATCGTACGAAAGCCAAAAAAAAGCAAAGCCCCGGCACTTAGACTTTACGCTAATGAATCAGCAAAACAGCATGTTGCGCCGCCACATACCTATCTCAGAGGGCTCCCAATTCTTCCGTATTGACAATGTGCCGAGCCGCTATCTCATCGGTAATCAAGCCTTTCAACCAGCCCCCCTTCAGAGCCGCATGAATGGCAGGGGCTTTGTCACGCCCGCCCGCCATGGCCACCATCATGTGTTTGCCAAAGCGCTCAAGGGGCAGGCTTGTGACCCGGCGGGTAATCGAGCAGTCGATCACCTCCCCCTGACGATTGAGCGGCCAGCCCAGCAATTCGCCGACGGCCTCCAGGCCAAGCAGCTCATCAAGCTCATCTTCACTGATAAAATGATCCTGAAACAATGTCGCTTGCCGATCGATACGGCCCACACCAATAAAGGCCGCCTCGGACTCTCTAGCCACATCGGCAATCGCCTTGAACAGGCGCTGCGACAGCATGGCCTGTTTCTCATCGAGTGACTCGGCCACTACCGGGGCGGGCAGCAAGAAGCGTTCGCCACCGGTTTTATCGGCCAGCACCATCACCGCGTCATAGCGGTTCGCCGAGCCATCCCGAGCGACATTGCCCACCAGCGAGACGAAACGGTGCTGAGGACGCTCAACGCGGCTCAGCGCCTCCACCGCCGCGCGTACCGAGCGGCCGGTGCCCAATGACAACGTCAGCGGTTCGCTACGCTCAACGAGCCGGGAAAGCCGTTCCGCCCCGGCCACTGCCAGATAGTAAGCAGCACTTTCAGGGGCATGGCTGTCAGCGGGCACCACATCACAGTAAGCCAATCCAAAGCGCTCGCGCAGTGCACTGCCCAATGCCATGCAGGTGGAAATCGGGTGATCGATATGCACCTTTACCAGGCCTTCCTGCCGGGCGAGAGCCAACAGTCGCTGCACTCCCGGCCTTGAGACGCCCAATTGAGTGGCAATGTCATCCTGCGTCATGCCGCCGACGTAGGACATCCAGGCGGCTCTGGCCGCCTGATCTATTTTTACCTCAAATTTATCCATTCGCTGGCTCGCTACCCAGGTGATTAAATTGCATCATACAAAGTCAACGGGAAGACCAGAAGTCGCCTGTTCGCTAATATGACGATAGCGCAACCCTACATCATGGTGGAATCAGGAGGCGTTAACCCATGTATAAGCTGGCATTTTTTGTCCCCGTTGAGGAAGCAGAAAGCGTCAAGGAAGCCGTGTTTGAAACCGGCGCGGGGCGCATCGGCGATTACGAGGCCTGCTGTTTCCAGACCCGGGGTACGGGTCAGTTCCGCCCGCTTAACGGAGCAGACCCGCATATTGGCAAGGTCGGCGAGCTTGAGTTCGTGGACGAGCTGAAGGTTGAACTGGTTTGCGACGACGACCATATTCAAGCCGCTATCGCTGCGTTAAAACTGGCGCATCCCTATGAAGAAGTTGCCTATGATGTCTGGGCACTGGCCGATCTCTAGGGCCTCTCAGGCACTACCGGCGTAGCGCTCACGATCCTCAGGATTGATGGCGCTGATATGCAGCGGATATTCGTGACGCACGCGATCGGCATAGAAGTGTCGGAGCGTTTGCTCAATGGTGGGAAACGCCAGCTCATCCCAGGGGATTTCGTGTTCCTCGAATAGCGCCACCTCAAGGCTTTCCGGTCCGGCGTTGAAGCCACCGGTAAGTTCCGCCCGAAAAATCATATAAACTTGGTTGATATGCGGTAAATCGATCAGCGTGTAGAGATTGGCCAGCGCCACCTCAGCGCAGGCTTCTTCACGGGTTTCGCGAGTGGCGGCCTGTTCGGTGGTTTCGGCGTTTTCCATATAGCCGGCCGGCAGGGTCCAGTACCCTCTACGCGGGGAAATGGCGCGTTTGCATAGCAATACCTTGGTACCGCTCACGGGTAGCGTCCCTGCCACAATGCGAGGGTTCTGGTAATGGATGGTGCCGCAAGTATCGCAAAGATAGCGCGGGCGATCATCGCCTTCAGGAACGGCAAAACGGACGGTATTGCCACACTGGCTGCAAAAGTTCATTGCGATTTCTCTACGGCTGCTGGGAAAAGATAACAACGCTTATGGATGCTACATGTTAGAGACACTTCGCAATCGGCTGCAACAACTCTCCCCTCAACGGCTAGACCACGCTGGCTTGCCCGAGGCGGCTGTTTTGCTGCCTATTGTCGAGCGCCCGGCCCCGACCCTGCTGTTTACCCGGCGCGCCCGCCACCTCAGTACCCACAGTGGCCAGGTGGCTTTCCCCGGCGGTATGCGCGAGCCGTACGACCACGACCTTTACGCCACGGCGCTGCGCGAGGCCCAGGAAGAGGTTGCCCTCGACCCAGGGCACGTCACGGCACTGGGCCGATTATCCGATGTCATCTCGCTGCACGGTATCCGGGTAACGCCCTGGGTGGGGATTATTCCGCCCGACCTGCCGCTGGTGGCCGATCCCGGTGAGCTGGACGCTATTTTTGAAGTGCCGTTAAGCCATTTCCTGGACGATCGGCGAACGCATACCGATGTGATTACCGTCGATGGCGTCGCCCACTACGTGCCCAGTTACCAGGTTGACGGCCATATCATTTGGGGGCTGTCTGCCATGATGCTGGTGGAACTGCTGGCCGAGGGTTTTGACATGCCGATCGACCTTTACCAGCGTCCTGACGGTGCATTGCGTCATTACCCAGAACGCAACTCGCCGACCTTGCATTCAAAACCTTTGAGAACCAACGAATGACCCCAAGCATGCATTTATCGCCTTCCGTTCTGTCATCAGCTGCCCAGGCAGAGCTGGTGGATGCGCTGGTTGAACAAGGCTGGTATGTCGGCCGGGGTGTTATTGACCTTGATCTGTGCCATGCCCTTCATCAAGAGCTGCATCATATGGCCGCGCATAACGCCTTGGATGAAGCGGGTATCGGCCGAGGAAAACAGCATCACCTGCGCAAAGACGTTCGTGGCGACGCGATCCACTGGCTCGACCGTGAAAGCGACGCTCAGCGGCGCTACTTAATGGCAATGGAAAATTTACAGCAGGTGCTCAACCAGACACTGTTCCTGGGATTGTTCGAGTACGAAGCCCATTTTGCCCACTACCCGCCCGGGGCATTTTACCAGCGCCACCTGGACAGCTTCCGCGGGCGAGCCAATCGCGTGATCTCCACGGTAGGCTACCTGAACCCTGCCTGGCCTGCCGATGGCGGCGGTGAAATGGTTCTGTACCATCCCGACGCACCCGACCAGGCAGTAGCCCGAGTGGTACCGGAAGCGGGTACCTTTGCCTGTTTCATGTCGGACACCATTCCCCACGAAGTGCTCCCCACCCAACAACCACGGGCCAGCATCGCCGGCTGGTTCCGGCGCAATGCGTCGATGGGGGGCGTGCTCGACCCGGCGCGCTAAGCCATAAACCCAACATAAAATAAAAAACGCCCTGGCCATTGCCAGGGCGTCAGTATCTGAAACAGTCAACATTGGTCAAGCAATCAGCTTGACCCGTTCGTTGTCAGCGGAGACTCAGTGTTTGAGCTTTGCCGTCATACTGATCTCGGCGTTGAGCACCTTGGAGACCGGGCAATTGGCCTTGGCCGTTTCTGCCGCTTCTTTAAAGGTCGCCTCATCGGCACCGTCCACCTGAGCTTCAACGTCCAGATGAATTTTCGAGATATCGAACCCGGCGTCGCTCTGAGAGAGCGTCACATTGGCGCTGGTCTCGATAGAGGTGGCGGTTAGGTCTTTTTCACCCAACACCATCGACAAGGCCATGGAAAAACAGCTGGCGTGGGCGGCGCCGATCAGTTCTTCAGGGTTGGTGCCTTTTTCGTCTTCAAAGCGCTTCTTGAATGAATAGCTGGCGTCGAGTACGCCGCTTTCCGTGGCAACATGGCCACGACCATCTTTCAGTCCACCTTCCCAACGTGCGCTTGCTTTACGATCCATGGATAGCTCCTTTCGCGTCAAATGTCAGGTTATTGATGGAGCCGCCAGTAACGGCAGCCACTTCACCAGCGTAGCTGATTTTTGCCGCTCTGCCGACAGCCCAGGTTCCATTGACGCCAGGACGGTCGTAAGCTGTCGGCTCAATGCCAACCCTTTTGTGCAAGGACTCGCCATGTCGTCGGCAGATGCGCTGAAATTAGTGCTGCTTTCCTCTCTCTGGGGATTATCGTTTATTTTTATGCGCGTCGCCGTACCCGAGTTTGGTCCGATTCCGCTGATATTGGTACGTATGGGGATAGGTGCATTGCTGTTACTGCCGTTTCTTCTCAGCGCCCGCTATTTGCATCTGATATGGCAGCACAAGGGACCGCTACTGTTACTTGGCATTATCAACCACGTGCTGCCTTTCTCACTGCTGGCCCTGGCGACGACGCGCCTGGAAGCAGGGTTCACGTCGCTGATCAACGCCACCACGCCAATTTTTACAGCGCTTATCGGGGCATTCTTCTTTGCCACGCCGATCATCCGCCAGCAATACCTCGGGTTGGCACTCGCCCTGGCAGGTGTTTATGTGCTGTCGGCCAATCGGCTCGACTTCGCGGTAGGCGGCGACGGCTGGTTTATCCTGGCGGTGTTGGGGGCGACATTCTGCTACGGCATTGCCGGTAACTATTCGAAAACCCGCTTGAGCCATCTACCCAGCCGTGTGCTGGCGGCCGGTAGCTGTGCGATGTCGGCCACCGTGCTGTTGATACCGGGCATTCTACTGTGGCCAGGCGAGTCTATATCTCCACTGGCATGGGGTAACGCCTTGGCACTGGCGATCCTAAGCACCACGCTGGCTTTTTTGCTTTACTTCGGCTTGCTCGCCAGCGCCGGAGCCACCGCAACATCCACCGTCACGTTTCTGGTGCCGGTCAGCGCGTTACTTTGGGGCTACCTGCTGCTGGGCGAGACGCTCAGCCTGCAAATTATCGCAGGGATGTTGATCACGCTACTGGGCACCGCAATTGCCACACGCCTATTACGTTTCAGGCGTCGCGCTCGCTTGCCTCAAGCGCCGCCCCCACCCGGATAATCGCACCGTCTCCGCCGGTCAAGGTGGCATTCTGACCAAAATGGGCGCCTTTCAAGTCAGGCTGGGTATTCAGCGACAGCAGCGTTTTCAGCGGTTCACCCGGCTCGGGAACCGCAGCTGTCTGCTGGTCGATGGTGGTGATCTTGCAGCGCTGGCAGGGTTTACGCAGCGTAAACTGAAATGTCCCCGTGGACTCACTTAACGTGGCCCAGCGGTCTTCCGCCCAGGGTAGGTCGCACTCGATCACCACATTGGGGCGAAAGCGACTCATCGGCACCGGCGCTTGACCACCTGCGGTCAAGGCATCGTTCAAGGCGTCGAGCGAGCCGGTGGTGGTCAATAAAAAGGGGTAACCGTCGGAAAAATAGGTATGCGCCGCCCCGCCATCCAGAAAATCCTCTTCGACGGCACGGGTAAATTCGGTGGCAAAGCGCACCAGGCTCATCCCCCAGGCCTGCTCGCCGAGCGCGGCTTCGAGCCATTGTGTGACCTCTGGGCCTTCCGGAAGCGCTTTGCAGTGGTCATCCCAGACGCTAACCAGGCGTAGATTACCTTCCGGCTCTGCCAGCGGTACGCTCAGTGGCTCGACGTCGGGATGTGAGAGCACCAGGTGGTCGTCGGTCAGTGCAACGCCAATCGTCGCCAGGGCGGGCAACTGGCGCTGGGTCACAAACCGTTGCCGGTCGTCGACCAGCATCCAGCGGCGATCCCAGGCAAGCCCATGCGCATGTAGCCGGGTTTGCTCCAGGGTGATTCCCTGCAGTGATTTAACCGGGTAAACGTTCAGCTGGACAATCTTCATGGCGGCCCCCTTTAAAGAAAACGCTTACTTTAGCCAGTTGCCTGCCGCTTCGCCAGACGTGAAGGGTTCACAGGGTGCTACCTGCTTCAATGGCGTAGCCCAGATCGACCACCTTGTGCGTTACCGGGGCGCCTTCGATACGTGCCAGCAGCGCCTGGGCAGCCGCCTTGCCGATAGCTTGGCGGGGTGTGATCACACTGGCGAGCCGAGGGGTCATTGCCTGGCCAACGTCGTGACCGTGAAAACCGGCAATCGCCATTTGTTCGGGAACCTTGATGCCACGCCGCTGGCATTCAAAAAAGGCCCCTACTGCCACGTCATCATTGGTACAGAAGACCCCATCGGCGCCGGGATACTCGCACATGATCTGTTCGAGCAGCGACGCCCCCACGGTATACGAAGAGCGCAAAGTGCTGTACAGCGTCACGGGCGGCAGGCCATGGGCCTCCATGGCATCGCGATAGCCCTGCTCGCGCTGCCGGGTACGCTCGTCAAGCCGCACCGCCAGGTAAATGACCTGCCGCCGACCGCGGCGAATCATCTCGCTGACCATGTCAAAAGCCGCACGGACGTTGTCATAGCCCACCGCCTGCTGAAGTGGCGCACGGTGAGTGTCCATGATTTCAACAATCGGGATGCCTGCGGTTTCCAGCATCCGCAGGCTGCGGTCGGTATGATCCCGGTCGGAGAGAATCACGCCATCGACATTGTAGGAAAGCAACGACGCCAGGCTGCGCTCTTCAAGCTCGGGGCTATAGCCATAGTGGGACAGCATCAGATGGTAGCCGGCGGGTTCCGTCAGGGTTTCGATGCCGACGATAACGTCAGCAAACACCTGGTTAGTGAGCGATGGCACCAGCACGCCTATCGAGTGGCTAGTGGCCCTGGAGAGCAAGTCGGGCGCACGGTTGGGGATATAGCCGATGTCTTCCGCCGTCGAAAAGATGCGCTCGCGCAAGCCTTCAGACACCGTTTCAGGATCGCGCAGGCAGCGGCTCACCGTCATCTTGGTGGCGCCAACGCGATCCGCGATATCCTGCAAGGTGGGTCGCTTTTTTTTCAATCGAAGGCCTTCTACAACAGATGTCAGGGGCCTTAGCCTAACGAAACCTTGGCCCGAAGACGATGCCCGCTTAGTAGGGGGGCCTGGCCGATGCAGACAGTGTCGCGATAAATTCGTGCACAATCTGATGAGGGTTTAACGCAATCGAGAGGCTAACCGCCTCTGACGGATCCGGAGGTTCCAGGTCGGCCAACTGGCTTGCCAGCATTGTATCGCCCTTGAAAAAGTGACCCGCCCGTGTAGTGAGCCGCTCATGCAGAAGATCACGGCTGCCTTCCAGGTAGAGTATACGCAGCCCCGGATCTCCCACGCGCAGGCGGTCACGGTAGCGTTTTTTAAGGCCCGAACAGGCAATCACTACCGAGCGGTCCGCTCGGTAGTACTCGGCAAACAGGCCAGCAAGCGTGTCCAGCCATTCCCGGCGATCATCATCGTCAAGCGGGGTTCCGCTGGCCATCTTGGCCACATTGGCGGGTGAATGATGATCATCGCCGTCTATGAAGGTCGCCCCCAGGGAGGCCGCCAACGCCTGTCCAATATGAGACTTACCCGAACCGGACACGCCCATCACCAGAATGCGCTGAGAAGCACTTTCCATACTGACGCTCCTGTTTAATTGCCGCGCACAGCGGTGAGATCCGGTAACCAGGTGACCACGCCCGGAAAGGCGATCAATATTACCAGCACCACCAGTAGCGCGGCATAATACGGCAGCATCGCACGCACTAATGACTCCATGGATACCTTACCGACCCCGCACCCTACATACAGACAGGTGCCAACCGGCGGTGTCAGCAGGCCAACCCCGAGAATAAAGGCCATCAGCACGCCGAAGTAGACCTCATCCACCCCTACGGAGGTGACAATGGGTGCCAGCATCGGCGCCATGATCACCATGGCAGGCGTCAGATCCATCACAAAGCCCACCACCAACAGCAAAGCAGCCACAATCAACAATAGCAAGAAAGGATCCTGGGTGATCGACTGCACTTGAGACACCAGGGTTTGCGGGACCATGTTGATGGTCAGGAACCAGGCAATCACGGTGGCAAACGCCAGCAGCATCATCACCATACCGGTAAGACGAGCCGTGCGGATCAACATGCCGCCCAATGCCTTGATGCTGAACTCACGATACACCAGCAGGGAAATCGCCAGCGCGTAGAGTAATGCGGCAACGGCTGCTTCAGTGGCCGTAAAGATACCGCCAATAATACCGCCAATCACAATGACCGGAAGTACCAGCGCCAGCCAGGCATCTTTAAAGGCTTTCCAGAGGGCATCCCAACGGAACTTGCGCACCCCACCGCCCTGCTTACTCGCCAGAATGAAAGTGGTCACCATCAGTGCAAAGCCGATCATCATCCCCGGGACAATACCGGCAATGAACAGACGGCTGATCGAGGTTTCGGTCACAATGCCGTAGAGAATCAGCGGAATGGAGGGCGGAATGATAATGCCGATTACCGATGACACGGTGTTAATCGCCGTGGCGTTAGCGGCAGTGTAGCCCTGCTGTTTCATCGACGGGATCATCATGGCCCCTGTGGCGGCCGTATCGGCCACTGCCGAACCGCTGATACCGCCAAAGAACATAGAGCCGGTGATCGCGACCTGGCCCAGGCCACCGCGCATAAAGCCGACCAGCGCCCCGGCCAGTTCCATCAGGCGACGTGCGATGCCCCCCTGGCTCATCACCTCCCCCACCAGAATGAAGAAGGGAATCGCCAGCAGCGGAAAGCTGTTCACTCCTCGAATCGACTGCTCGATCATGATCGACAGGGGAATATCCGAGAGCACCGCCATTACCACCGCGGCAACCCCTAAGCCAAAGGCAATCGGCAGGCCCAGCACAATAGAAATCAATAAGATACCCAGAAAAATCCACAACATGGCTCAGGCCCCCTTTTCTGGCTGGCGAATGATGCAAAGACTCACCCACATCCGCCATAGCGACACCACGGCGATAAATAAAACGCACAGCACCAGTGACAAACTCAACAGACTCAATGGCACATTCAAAATCGCCGAGCGGCCACTGGAGTTCGCGATGACTTGGTACCCGCCAACTAACATCACGCCCATCAAGGCGGTAATAATCAAATGCTGAATAAAATAAAGCAGATGGGCAAAACGCATGGGCAGACGGCGTACCAAGGCGTCTACCGCAATATGTTCATAGCGCGCAAAGGCGGCTGCGGCCCCGATGAACACCAACCAGATAAAGAGCATACGCGCCAGTTCATCCGCCCAGGGCAGCGAATGATTAAACACCGCACGACCCACCACATTGCAGGAAACAGACGCAATCAGCGCGACCAGAATAGCGCCGATCAGATACTCCATGCCCAGGGTTAGCCAGCGAAACACAGCGGGGCCTTGGGCGGTGTCAGTGTGAAGTTCTAACTGTTTGCGATTGGGATCATCCAGATACACCGAAGGATCTTCGATCACGGGATCGTCAAGCGTAGTCGTCTGGGAAGTGGTCATGATAACTCCGGAGATACTGACAACTCGGGCAGGCCAATGGGCCTGCCCGATCACCAACAAAGGCGAGGGTTATTCGGTGCTGTCGTCGACAATCGCTTGAATGTCTTGAATCAGCTCTTCGCCAATGCGCGGCGCCCACTCTTCGTATACCGGCTGCACCGCTTCCTGGAAGGCTTCCAACTGCTCGTCATTGAGGCGAGTGATTTGCATACCACGCTCTTCAAGCTGCTCCCGCGACCACGTATCGTACTCCGCCGACAGCTGAATTTCGTACTCGGCCGATTGACGCGCCGCTTCCATCACCAGCTCCTGGTACTCAGGTGCCATGCTGTCCCAGGTGCGTTCGGAAAGCATCATGATAAACGGCGTGTAAACGTGACGGGTTTCGGTACCGTAATCCTGAACTTCGTGAAAGTTGGACGTCAGGATGGTGCTCCAGGGGTTTTCCTGGCCATCGACAACGCCTTGCTCCATCGCCGAGAAAAGCTCGCCAAACGCCATGGGCGTAGGGTTGGCGCCCAGCGTTTCCCAGATGTCCAGATGCACCGGGTTTTCCATGGTGCGTACGCTCAGGCCACGCACATCAAGGCCAGCAACATCTTCCGGCGTTTCAACCGGACGAGCGCTGTTGGAAAGCTGGCGATAGCCATTCTCAGAAAAAGCCAGCGGCTTCAGGCCAGAACCTTCAAAGCCTTCCAGCAGTTCCAGTGCCACATCGCTTTGCAGGACCTCAATCGCCGCTTCACGGCTGGGCAGCAAAAACGGCAGGTCAAACACGGCGAGTTCTTCAACATAGCCCGTGGCTGCAGAGCTGGACGGGTAGGTCATGTCCAGCGTGCCGGTTTGCAGCATTTCGAGCATCTGGACGTCGTCACCCAACTGGCTGTTGGGGAAGACATTGACGGTGATACGCCCATCGGTGCGCTTTTCGAGAATCTCACCGAAATACTGGCTGGAAATGTACTGCGGCGAGTTTTCCGATAGGCCGATACCCATACGCAGCGTATGGGAGCCATGGTCGCCCACCTTATCGCCATCGATTTCAGGCGGATCGGAAAGTTCGGGGCTTTGGGCATGGGCCATGCCCAGTGTCAGGGTTGTTGCGCCAACCAGAGTCAGTGTGTTGCGCCAAATTGCAGTCATGACGTATCTCCATACAGATCATTGTTGTTGATAATGATGATTGATAGCGGATGAATGGCATCGCCACCGAGTGAACGTTGCCGGCCACGACGATTATCGACGCTTTGTTACCGGTAACATTGGTTAAGCGAAGGCTAGCCATCTGCCATCACGGTGTCAAAGCGAAACAGGTAAATTGCGACCAAGGTATAGAGCGCTAGCCACTCCACGGTGGATCACGCTACATTAAGGTCACGCATTTTGTTACGGAGCCTTCATGGCCGACGCCCCGACCTGTAGCGAACTGGAACTCGATAACCAGCTTTGTTTCGCGCTTTACTCCACGTCCCTGATGATGACCAAGGTCTATAAGCCGCTGCTTAAAGAACTGGGGCTTACCTACCCCCAATACCTTGCAATGCTGGTGCTCTGGCAGGAAGACGGCATTACCGTCAGCACATTGAGCAAGCGCTTACTCACTGACCCTGGCTCGGTCACGCCGCTGCTTAAACGGCTTGAAGCCGATCAGCTACTGATCAGGCAGCGTAGCTGCCAGGATGAGCGGGTCGTGGAGCTTTTTCTAACCGATCGAGGACGCGCAATGCGCGAGCAGGCGCGCCACATCCCCAGCTGCGTGGTCAATGCTAGCGAGCAGTCCATTGAGGCACTCACCCAGCTCAAGGACGACCTGGTCAAACTTCGAGATAAACTGCAGCAGTCCCAGTAATCAGCCTATCGCCAGTCCGGCTACACAGCGCTCCCTCATTTACCTTGCGCACAAACTAAAGCTGCACTAACCTATTGATCACGTCCATGATGTGTACAAGCTGGGTAAACCCTACTTATCGAATTATTCAGGGAGTATTGACGATGTCGATTGAAACCATTGCCTACCGTGCCCACGCCACCGCTACCGGCGGCCGCGAGGGTCATGCCAAATCGTCGGACGGCGCGTTGAGCGTCAAGCTAAGCACGCCCAAAGAACTGGGCGGCCCCGGCGGCGACGGCACCAATCCCGAACAGCTTTTTGCAGCAGGTTACTCAGCCTGCTTTTTAGGCGCCCTTAAACACGTTGCCAGCCAAGAAAAAGTCAAGCTGCCAGACGATACCCAAATTAACGGCCACGTTGGCATTGGGGCTATTCCGACCGGTTTTGGCATTGAAGTGGAACTCGAAATCAGCCTGCCCGGCCTTGAAAAAGACGTGGCGCAAATGCTGGTCGATAAGGCCCACGTTGTCTGCCCCTACTCCAATGCAACGCGCGGTAATATCGACGTCACACTGACAGTGGTATAAGGTCGATAGTCAGCGAACCATCAGCCACCGCATCATTTGGTGCGGTGGCTTCCTTTAACAGGAGGGAACGATGAGCGAAGACACCTACACCCCACCACGCGTATGGCAATGGGAACCCGGCAACGGCGGCAAATTTGCCAACATTAACCGCCCTGTCGCGGGCGCAACGCATGACAAACCGTTGCCGGTTGGTAAACATCCCCTACAGCTTTATTCACTGGCCACCCCCAACGGGGTGAAAGTCACCGTGATGCTCGAAGAGTTGCTGGAGAAAGGCATTGAGGGCGCTGAGTATGATGCCCACCTGATCCAGATTGGTGAAGGCGACCAATTCAGCAGCGGTTTTGTCGAAGTGAATCCCAACTCGAAAATTCCCGCGCTGATGGATCACAGCGTTAACCCGCCCCAGCGCGTATTTGAATCCGGCGCCATCCTGCTTTATCTGGCCGAGAAATTTAACGCCTTCCTGCCCACTGACCCGGCAAAACGCACCGAGTGCTTGTCCTGGTTATTCTGGCAAATGGGCAGCGCGCCGCTACTCGGTGGCGGCTTCGGCCACTTTTACGCGTACGCACCGGAGAGCTATCAGTATCCGATCGATCGCTACACCATGGAAGTAAAGCGCCAGCTTGATGTACTCGACCGCCACCTGGCCGAAAACCGCTTCATTGCAGGCGATGAATACACCATTGCCGACATGGCGATATACCCCTGGTACGGCGCACTGGTCAAAAACCGGGTTTACGAGGCGGCTGAGTTCCTTGAAGCCCACACCTACAAAAATGTCATTCGCTGGACCGAAGAGATCGATGAGCGCCCGGCCGTCAAACGGGGCCGCATGGTCAACCGCACCTGGGGCGAACCCCATGAGCAGTTACATGAGCGCCACGACGCCAGCGACTTTGAACTGCGTACCCAAGACAAGCAATAATAGTGCTCCACCTTAATCACGAACGGCCCACGCGGGCCGTTTTGAGTTGAGTCCTGGCCTGATACGCAGTGTGAAGGGGCGCACGATGATTGACCCAAAATATAGCCAGTTGCTGTTTACCTTTTTGATGGCGCTGTTCATGTCATGTGTGATGTCGCTGGTGATTACGCTATACAACATCGGCTTTATTGACGGGATTGTGATGATCTGGCTCAAAGCGTGGCTGTTTGCCTTTGCCGTCGCGCTGCCGGTCATTAACCTGGTGTTACCCATTGTGCGCAGGTTGGTGGCCATTCTGGTTAAAAAGCCTCATGGCTAACGCAAAAGGGACGGCGTAGCCGTCCCTTTTGTCCTTTCAATGCGCTGAACGTCAGGAATTAAAATCGGTAACGTACGTTGGCCGTCACGTTGCGTCTCTCGCCATAGCCACAGTCGCCGCCCTCATAACGGCACCAGGAGATAAACTCTTCGTCAGTCAGGTTTTTGGCATCCAGGCTTAGATCCCACTTCCCGACGGTATACCCGATCATGGCGTCAACCAGGGTCTCGGACGGCACCTTGGGCGCACCACCCGAGCCTACGTTGTCACCGATGTAGCGAACCCCGGCACCAAATCGCCAGTTATTCCCCAGATAAAGCTTGTTCCACCAGGACGCCTGCTTTTCCGCCACGTATGGTAGCCGCTCGCCGGTGCTTTCATCATCGGCATTCATATTGGTGTAGCCCAGCTGGGTTTCAAAGTCCTGCCAGCGCTTGTTGATTTGCAACTCCCAGCCATCAATGACGGCACCGGTTTGTGTCACTCCACCGGGGGTTGCGCCCTCTGCAATGCGGTTTTCTTCGCTAATGTCAAAATACGCCGCACTGACCGACAGCGATTTATCCGGTGACAGGTACTTGATGCCCACCTCTTCTTGCTCGCCAGTGGTGGGGTCTAACGTACCGCCTTCCGACGCACCATCGTTACCCAAGTTCATCGCAAACGCTTCGGAGTAGCTCACATAGGGCGAGATGCCGTTATCAAATTGGTACATCAAGCCCAGACGCCCGGTGGTGGCCTCTTCATCGCTCACTGTATCGCTGCCCGCAACCGCTACCTGACGGTTTTCAGCCCAGTCGTGACGCAACCCAGCGGAAACCACCACCGGACCGACTTCGATATGATCGGCCAAATAAATGCCGACTTGGTCAATCTCGTTGCCCGGCCGGTCTGAAGGGTCAAGCGAATCCAACTGCAAGTTGCCATATTGCGGGTCATAAATATTAATGGTGCCACCGCCTCCCGCTACCGATGAATAGTTATCCTGCTCCCAAGTGGCGTCTTGGCGATCAATACCAGCAATCAGGTTGTGCTTGGTATCACCCAGAGCAAATTCCCCTTCCAGACGGGCGTCAAGGTTAAAAATTTGGGTTTCGGCATCGGCAGTATAGATCGTCCGCGAGACCTCCCCATTGGCATCCGGCTGGGTGCCAATATCCACCCAGTGCTCGCGGGTTTCGGTGCTGGAATCGGTGTAACGTGCGGTGGCCGAAAAAGCCCAGTCGCGGTTCAGTTGATGGTCGAAAAACAACGTCGTTTCGGTTTTCTCGCGGTCGTAACGATCCCAGCCCGGCTCGCCGACAAAACGCTCCGAGCCGATAAAGCCCTGGGATCCCGGCTCCAGCGTGCCAGCCTGGGGCAGGAACTGCGCCGACACCTGGCCCTTGTTCTCCTGGCGATTGACCAGCAGGGTAATTTCCGTGTCGTCGCTAGGCCGCCAGGTCAGCGATGGCGAAACCACATAGCCGTCGTCTTCCACGTGGTCGACCTGGGTATCACTGTCGCGCTTGAGGCCGACCAGGCGATACAGCAGTTTCCCGTCCTCGTCTGCCGCCCCGGTTACGTCAAACGCCAGCTGCTTGCGGTTGTTAGAGCCGTACTGCGCCCACACTTCCCCGCTACGCTCTTCTTCGGGCAGCTTGGAAACACCGTTGATGATACCCCCCAAGTCAGCCTGGCCGTAAAGCATGGAAGACGGCCCTTTCAGCACTTCCACGCTTTCCAGCGCGTAAGGGTTAGTGCGCACCGAGTTGTAAGAGCCGTAAATCTGGCGCAGGCCATCCAGATAGCGCCCGGCATCAACGCCACGCACGGTGGCACCGTCAATTCGCGTATCGAAACCGAAGTTACCCGCATACACGCCAGGCGTATAGAGCAGCGCATCCTGAATCGTTTTACTGCCGGTATCTTGCATAAACTGCTCATCCACCACCGAGAGCGAAAACGGCTGCTCGTTGAGCGGCACATCCAGCTTGCCGACGCTGGGCTGTTTTTCGGCTTCGATATAGCCCATGGCATCCACAGCGGTGGCGACCACTTGCATCGCCTCTAACTCTACATCGTTGGCGGAGGGGTTTTGTTGGGCGACGACAAGCGTCGGCGTGCCAAATATTGATGCCATGGCAACTGCGCTGGAAAGGCAACGCATAGAGAAAAAAGCGTTTCGCATGATAAACAGATCCCGGAGCAAATATTAATGATATAGATTTTTATTTGCATTATAGTAATAATCCGGGCCGAGGATGTCAACACGCCACCATCAATTAACCATCACCACTTTAGCCACCACAAAAAAACCTGCGGGCGGCTCGATAGGCCGCCCGCAGGTTCCATGATGTCCATCCAAAAGCGACCCCTATAGGGCTAAACTTGACTTAAAAACGCTTCGAGAGCGTCACCGCACCGAATTTATCCGACTCCTCCTGACCATCAAACTCCCGAGAGCGCGCCACGGCTGCATAGGTGACCTGCCAGTCTTCCCAGGCGAGCGCCAACCCACCTGAAATATCGCCTACCCATTCCTTGCGGTCGACCGAGTGACTATCTTGGAAAGTATTACCGTCAAGTGTCAGATTTTGCGCCATGTAATATCCTTCCATGTTGGCGAACAGATACCATTGCCAACCGCTGTTGCCATGGATCTGATGACGACTGCCGGGATTGGGGGTCAGCGTCGGAACTCCCTGTGCATCATCTCCCCAGCGCACGCTATAACCTGCACTGGCATAAGTATAGAGATTGCCAAGTGCTGCCCCGACGCTGGGGCCATGAGAAAACTGCTTGCCAGCCAAGGGGGTATCGTGCCACCACTGACGCCGCATCGTAAAATTGATAATAGGCTCATCGTCCAACTGGTTTCGCCAGCCACGTGGGCGATCACTGTCTGTTAGGCGGTGAACCTCTTGCTGAATGCTATCTGCTTGAGAGGAAGGCCCTACTAAGCCAACGTCCAAATGCAGATCCGTTGCCTGCTGCCAACGGCCTACTGGCTTATCTTCATAAAGCGATACACCACCATATATTAAACCAGCGTATGGGCGATCATCTTCAATAAGATCGCGACGCTTAATGACATCGGGCGTGTAAATTTGGTGTATCAAACGGTAAGAGGCGCGATCTGCCTGGCTAATGAGCCCATCCGGCAACGCCGTGGCTAAACGCTGCATCCAGCTTTGCGGCTCAGGCTTAAACATCCAGTTCAGCTCAAAGCCACTGGTA
This sequence comes from Halomonas sp. A40-4, assembly GCF_015767635.1. Lineage (GTDB taxonomy): Bacteria > Pseudomonadota > Gammaproteobacteria > Pseudomonadales > Halomonadaceae > Vreelandella > Vreelandella janggokensis. Next base: position 2,802,394 of record NZ_CP065230.1, read on the forward strand.
AAGTGACCATCATCACTACTGGCAAATAGATCGTTTTCGAACTTAAGGGAAAGCGTATTATCCTCAGCGGCCACGGCCATCGGTAGTAAACTGGAAGACAATACAAACGACAGCGCAGCTTTGCAAAATATGCCTTTGCGGATGCTGGGATGTTTGGCGAACGGCATCATGGCTCATTCCTTGAGTTGAGGAAACGGATACAAACATTGTTGATTGTATGTAATGATGTAAAAAGATAGCAAGCATACTTTTCTTTCCCGCCCCCCAAAAGTTGGTTGTTTACACACCTAGCATTACTTATTGCATACCAGTCTGGAGGCGATTGACCAATAAGTCGTCTCGCAGGATTTCCTCTTTGAGCGAGGTAAGCTCATCCACATCCCAATTAGCACTCAGATAGCGCCCTCGTGCCCAATCTGCCCTTCCTGACGCCAGCCAGACTAGAAAGGCGGCTGACAGCTCCGGACTGTCGATCAGAAAGGAGTGCCTATCCTCAGGCATGTTTCGAGCAAGTTCTGTAGCAACGCCGCCTGGATGAAGGGCAAAGCATTTGACACCATCCTCACCATGATCAACATCCACAAACTCACAAAGGCGATTGATGGCATGCTTGGATGTCTGATAACTGGATGCGGTAGGCGCAACTCGCTGAGCCCCGACAGACGACAGTAGAACCAAATGACCGCCGCTGCCTCCTATGTCTGCCCACTTTTTTGCAGATTGAATGAGGTGGGGAATAGAATACCGTATGATATGATAGGTTCCTTGGATATTGACCTCCCAAGTATGCCACCAGCTCTCTGGATCAGACTCACCGATTTTAGCCCACCGTTCAAGATGCCCTGCATTCGCATCAACTAGATCAATGCCGCCAAATTGTTCTACACAAGCTGATACCGCAGCGTCAACCTGTGCCGCATTGGTGACGTCGCAGATGGAATAAGCGCACCGAGTATCGGAATTTGCCTGAAAGACTAAGTCTTGTGTTTCCACCAGCGACTGCTCAGAGCGTGCTGTCAGATAAATGGCTTTGGCTCCTGCTTTAGCGAAGCATATCGCCGTTTCCCTACCAATTCCCCTTGAGGCACCCATTATGAGGACAATTTTGCCAGAGGCGGTGCCTGAAAGCGTAGAGGTTGGAGCGATTGCGTCATACTGGTCGTGGTGTTCCGTTAGAGAAAGATCTTGTGTCTGTGTTGGCGTCATGGGTATTCCTCATCAATAAAATAGCGACCTTTATGATTCGCCTTGCTCGCGGTACCCAGCCATCATGCTCATCATCCAGCCCGGGTACTCCTCCGGGATACGACTCGCCTCGTCCAGGGCTTTACGCTCGCCATCAGACAATCGGATCCGTGCGGCCCGGATATTGGCTTTCAGCTGATCTGGTCGCTTGGCACCAACAATAACACTGGATACAGGCTTCTGGTGCAGCAGCCACGCTAGCGCGATCTGGGCCATGGTGACGGGTTCGCCGTCAATCTGTTTTCCGTCAGCCACCTCCCGCATGACCTTGATAACCTCTCTGCCCCGTTCTCGGTTAATCGGCGGGAAGTCCAATTTGGCGCGCCGGTTGTCCTCGGACACGTCCGGACCCTCGTATTTGCCGGACAGGTAACCGCCGGCCAGCGGGCTCCACACCATCAACCCGACCTTTTCCGACGCCAACATGGGGATCACCTCCCGTTCCAGGTCGCGCCCCACCAGGGTGTAGTACGCCTGCAGAGACGCGACCGGGCACAGGTTGCGGGCCCGGGTGATACCGATGGCCTTCATGACCTGCCAGGCGGCCCAGTTAGACAAGCCCACATAACGCACATGGCCCTGTTGCACGAGGGTGTTCAGTGCCTCCAGGGTTTCTTCGATCGGGGTGGCCGGATCAAAGCCATGGATCTGGTACAGATCAATATAGTCGGTCTGCAATCGCGCCAGGCTCGCCTTGCATTCGCTCATGATGTGGCCTCGGGAAGCACCACGGGCATTGGGGCCCTCGCCCATGGGGCCGAGCACTTTGGTGGCCAACACGACATCTTCCCGGCGGACACCGAGGTTTTTCAGGGATTGGCCAACGATGCGTTCGCTGGCACCCAAGCCATAGATGTTGGCCGTATCGATGAAGTTGATACCGGCTTCCAGGGCGATCTTCACCAGTTCGTCGGCCTGTTCCTGCTGCAATTGCCCGATCAGGCCCCAGATGCCTTCATCACCGCCAAAGGTCATGGTGCCCAGGCAGAGTTCGGAGACGAACAAGCCCGAGTTTCCGAGTGCTCTGTAGCGTAACGAATTGCTATCAAATCTTGGCAGGTTGTGAGTGGTCATGTTGCACCTCCTGATGAAAGGTTAATGTCGTGACTTTTTGTCGTGTCTCATTCATTGCCATTCAAACGCCAGTGTTGTTCCCTTCCGAAGCACTTTGGCAGCGAGCCCTTAAAAGTTGTGTAGCCGCATCAAACGGAGCGGGATCTTCTACGGTGCGCGCCGCCAGATGGGCGCCTTCCAGCATGGCCAGGGTTGCGCAGGCTTCTTGTGCAGGATCAGAAATGGACGAGATTGATCCATCCCTCAGGCCCCGTTCAAAGGTTGCCCTGATCCAGTCCAGCACCATTGTCCGAACGCTACCCACCCGGTTAACAACCGCCTCGGGCAGGCTTTCTCGACAGATTGAAAAGGCAACGCACAGGCAGACAGTCTGGCCGTCATGCAGGGCACCCCGGTACACAGCGATGAGAGCACTTAGGCGTGCGCCAGCGCTGGGACAAGCCGCCTCTATTTCAGCCAGCCGCTCTTTCAGGCTGGTGTGATACCGCTCGATCAAACGCTCCGACAAGTCCGCCTTGGTCGGAAAGTGATAATGAATGGAAGCCTTTCTGATGCCGATGGCCTTCGCGAGATCCGCATAGCTGAACCCGTCAAACCCTCTTGATCGGGCGGTGCGCTCTGCGAAGTCTAACAGGGCGGTTCTTGTGTCACGGTTCATAATTAGTCAAAGGTTGACGTCGTTCACTCAGGCAGTTACCTAGTATGGTACCTTGATCAGGGGAAGGTTGAGATTCCTTCCCTTGATCAAGCCCTTTGGGCTCCTTACCGGTACAGAATGTTCAGACTCCCACCAGTTAAACTTCGGGGGTCCTGACAAACTGAAGGTGCCCTGTCTTAATCCAGATTTCCGCCCCATGGGCTCCGGCCGTTGCGGATAATGCTTCTCCTTCAGGCAGGCGCAGCCAGGCATTCCTGCCCAGCACATCATCGTTTACCGCGACATCGCCGTCCAGGACCAACACCTCGATCCCGCCAGCCGCGTCTGATGTTAAGGTAGCACCGGGCTCAAGCTTGCGGTAAGTGACCGTTTCACGCTCGTCCTCGTGCAGGAGCGAGGTGGAAATGCCTTCCACCGGAGCACCCAGTTCCGCTTCCATGTTTTTGCTGAACTGAGTACGGTCCGCTGGATTAAACTGCCAGAGCTTGACGAAAATCGTACATCCCTCGTCAGAACCAGGCACATGAGACGTGGTTGGCGGATTCCGCACATAGGTTCCCGCCGGATAATCCCCATGTTCGTCCTGAAACACACCGTCAAGTACGATGAATTCTTCACCACCGTCATGCGTGTGCGCCGAAAACCGACTGCCTGGCGCATACCGCACAATACTGGTAGCACGGGCCACTTCGCCACCGATACGATCCAGCATTCGCCGCTCCACCCCTTTCATAGGTGAAGGGCGCCACTCAAGCTGGTCGGTGTCAATGACCACGGGCTTTGTAAAGTCTGCATTGATTTCCATGCTCTGTCCTCCGGTTAATCAGTCTGCCAAGCCAAAAGCCCCTGGCATCAGCCGGTAATCGACGGACGGGCCGCGACCCGGGCACGCCAGGCGAGGAGATGATCGAGATGATCGGGAATGTCAACCTTGGCAAATTCTGCAAACACCATCCCGGCATAAGTCGTGATATCCGCAACAGTGAAACGGTCACCAGCAAGAAACTCGTTTTCCGCAAGAACCTCGTTGAGGTAGGCCATCGTGGACTGAGCGACCTCCTTCTGCTTATTGCCCCAGTCAGGGCATTGCCATGTCTCGAGGTCGGGTCCCAGGCCCTGGGTTGCATGGTGGAAATACGCGCCCACCGCATTCATCAAACCGGATTCGGCACGAATATTCATCATCGCGATAACCGCACGCTCTTTAGGCGAGGCGCCCGTTAGGGAGGGCCCGTCAAACACACCGTCCAGGTACTCAGTGATGGCGTTGCACTGTGCAATGCAGGTGCCATCATCAAGCTCCAGTACCGGTACGGTGGCATCGGGGTTCTTTGCCCTGAAATCACTGGTACGGTGTTCACCACCCATGACATCCACCGGGACAAACACCACTTTGTCGGTAGCACCTTTCTCGGCAAGGGCAATACGGACGCGTAGCGGGTTGGGAAAGCCTTCGGTTTCGTAGATTTTCATTTTTGACCTTTATTAGTAATGAATATGACAACACCTTACCTACTAAAAGGTAGTCATTCAATAAAATAAAGATATTTTTTATGGACACTCTGAATAACTCACGAAATGAGCGATAATCCTGTCCCTGCTCACAACAGGATTCGTTGCCACCATGGATCAAATCACCTTTTCCGAAGCCGAGTACCAAACCAAGAAGCGCAAGAAGACCCGTCGTGAGATCTTTCTTAAGCGGATGACAAGCTGATTCCCTGGAGGCAGTTGAAGATGAAATTTGCTGGCCGCGTTCAGCAATCTGCTGATCGGTGAAAAATACCTGCTGGCGTAGGGCCAGTGCGACTGTTTTCGCCGACATGGCGGAAATAGGCAAAAAACGCCAATAACGGAAAAATAGCGTCTCAATCTTTGATTTAGGCCGACTAAAATCAAGGCCAGCGAAAATCAGCGATTATTTAGACCTCGCCTAATACTCCCTCCCGTCGCCTCTCGACCCCGATAGCGCCCTAGCAGACCACCAGACCTCCCAAGGTAAGGCACGCGACGTTGTTCAGCGCATCCTTGCGCCTCACATTTCAGGCTGACACTCAAATTCGTTCCAGACGAATTTGTACCGCTTGAGTCTGTCGGATATACGTCATGGCGTACAGCAAAAGTGCTAGGCTTTGATGATGGGGCCACCTCACGCCGCTATGACGCCTCAATCCGTTTCATGTTCGTCAGGCCAGCGTTTTGCCTCGAGCTTTCTTCAGATTTCCCTTCGCGAGGGACACCCTTACCGGGCGTGCAGGGGACTTTAACCCCAAAGTCACCCTCAGGTACCAACTCAGGAACAGCGCCAGTCAAGGCGCTGCGCGCCAAGCCTGGCGCGCATCAAAAAAGATGATCTCAAGGGCACTCCGATGCGTCTCCGATTCACCGTGCTCCAGCGACTCTTGCGCAGGGCTAACCACCCCTTAGCAGCCAGTACGGCGTGATTTCATGTTGGCCGTTTTCATCGGTAATGAACATCGATCCTTCGCTGATCATCACGGCCCAGTTAATCGCCCTTGGCAAATCCTTGGCAATGGTCGCGAGTGCTTCCTGTGGCAGCCCCGCCACATGCACATTTTTCAACGATGCCACATTAGGCAGTACCTTGCTCTCCCACATATCGACGCGACCGTAGGCAAGCAGCGATACGCGCTCAGCCCGCCTGGAACACCAGGTAAGGCGCTCAGCATCCGGCAGGCCGACTTCAATCCAGTGCAGCACACGGCCATCCAGGCTCTTTTCCCACAAAGCGGGCTCATCGACGTCGGAAAGGCCACGCCCGAAGGCAAGGGCTTCGTCATACCAAAGCACATAGGCAAGCAAGCGCGCGGTCATGCGCTCTTCGGTCTCTGACGGATGACGTGCCACGGTAAAACGCAGCGTCTCATACACCCCGCGATCCAGATCGGTCAGATTGATATCCACTTTGTAGGGCGTTGCACTAAGGGCCATTGCAGTTTCCAAACGAAAATTTACGCCAGTGTACCTGATACAGGGTATAGACAGGTCATGACAGGCGGAGATCCGCTTTAAGGGTGCCGTTCTTTAGCGTTTCGGCCTCGTGCATCGGCTCGCGCCACGGCTCTTCGAGGGCGGCTTGATACCAGGCCTGCATGGCAGGCAGCGCCAGCAGGCGCTCCACATAAGCCTGAGAGGGTGCACTGAGCGGTAGGTTGAACGTCTGCGCACGGAACGCCACGGGCGCATAAAACGCATCGACAGCGCTGAAGTACTTGCCTGCCAGGAAGGGCCCGCCGAAGCGCTCAAGTCCCTGCTGCCATAGGGCATCCAGGCGGTACACATCAGCCTTCAACTTATCCGACAAGCCGTTTAACTCAACCCGCAGGCCGCAGTTCATTGAGCACTCGTCGCGTAAAGCGCCAAAGCCACTGTGCATTTCGGCAGTGGCTGAGCGTGCCCAGGCACGGGCTGCCTTATCTGCAGGCCATACGTTGGTGTGTTGCTCGGCCAGGTACTCGACGATTGCCAGAGAATCCCACACGGCCAGCTCGCCATCCACCAAGCAAGGAACCAACCCCGAAGGGGAAAAACGCCTAAACGCCTCATGACTGGCACCAAAGCCACCCTCGAACGGCATGAGATGTTCGTTAAACGGAATTTCCAGCGCTTTCATCAGCACCCAAGGACGCAGCGACCAGGAAGAGTAATTCTTGTTGGCAATATACAACTCAAACATGCAGCGCTCCTTGTTGATAACAGAGACGTTAATCGAACGAAATGCTTCACCATGTTGCTTCGAGCATAAAACGGGGGTGGCGCAAGCGCCACCCCCTAAATCAGCAAATATTGAATGAGCAAACGCTTAAAAGTTCGGTTTGCGCTTCTCGACAAAGGCGGACATACCCTCTTTCTGCTCACCACCGGCAAAGCAGAAGGCGAAAAGGCTGGTTTCCAGCGCCAGAGCACTGTCCAGATCCTGATCCAAGCCGTCGTGAACCGCCTGCTTGGCACCGCGCACCGCCTGTGCGCCATTACCTTTAAGCTGTTTGGTGAGCTCTTCAACGTAGCTCTCGAGCTCGGCTTGCGGCATTAACCGGTTCACCAGGCCGATACGCAGCGCCTCTTGGGCGTCGATCTTGCGTCCGGTGGTGACCAGATCAATCGCCATGGCGGGGCCAACGCGGCGCGGCAGTCGCTGGGTACCGCCAAAGCCCGGGATGACCCCGAGCAGCACTTCAGGTTGACCGAACACGGCGTTGTCGCTGGCTACCGCCCAGTCGCAGGCCAGTGCCAGTTCGCAGCCGCCGCCAAGGCAAAACCCGTTCACCAGCGCGACCACCGGCACGGGTAACGTTTCCAGGCGTTTAATGGTACGCAGCGCTTGACTGGCAAAGTCCCGCGCTTCCTCAGGTGTTTTATCACGCATTTCGGTGATATCGGCACCGGCCACGAAGGCTTTCTCCCCGGCACCGGTAAGCAGTACGCCGCGTAAATTCGGGTGGGCTTCAAGCTCCACCAGGTGTGTTTCCAGCGCTAGTAGTACATCGCTATTCAACGCATTCAGTGCTTTGGGACGATTGATGGTGAGGCGCACCATCCCATCGTTATCAACCTTTTCGATCACTGCTTCGCTCATGATGGGCTCCTTATTTGATTTGTTATGGAATTTTAAAATGAATACCCATCAACCCTAGCGAACGCTTGGTTGAGTGGCAATCACTTATTTATGCCGCGCTCTTCAGGTCAGTGCAAGCTAATCGTAATGATAAAAACCGCGGCCGCTCTTACGACCTAGATAGCCCGCCGCGACCATGCGCTTGAGCAGCGGACAGGGACGGTATTTGGGGTCGCCAAAGCCCTCCTGGAGCACCTCCATAATCGCCAGGCAGACATCCAGGCCAATCAGGTCCGCCAGCGCCAGCGGACCCATGGGGTGAGCCGCACCGAGTTTCATCGCCTCATCAATGGCTTCAGGCGTTGCAGTGCCTTCCTGAACAATAAATGCCGCTTCGTTGATCATGGGTACGAGTAAGCGGTTGACCGCAAAGCCAGGCGTATCGCCCACCGGCACGGCGGTTTTGCCAAGGGTCTTGGCAAGTTTTTCAATCTCGGCCACGGTGGCATCGGCGGTCTGCTCGGCGCGAATCACTTCCACCAGTTTGAGCACCGGCACCGGGTTGAAGAAGTGCATCCCCACCACGCGCTCGGGGTGCTCACACACCGCTGCCAGGCGAGTGAGTGATAGCGAAGAGGTGTTGGAGGCCAGTATCGCGGTGCTGCTCAACTGGCTGAGATCGCGAAACAGCTTCTCTTTCAGCTCGGGTTGCTCAGGGGCAGCTTCGATAATCACCGCGCAGTTGCTTAGTGCGTCCAGCGTGGTGGTGGTAGAAAGGCGCGCCAGCGCAGCGTCTTTCTCCACCGCGCTGATTTTTTCTTTCGTGACCAGCTTACCCAAACCTTTATCGATATTTGCCTTGGCACGGCCAAGCGGCTCCTCGGCCACGTCATAAAGGTGCACATTAACGCCACTGGCAACCGCCACTTGGGCAATCCCCTGCCCCATGGTACCTGCGCCGACGACACCGATATTCTGATCACTCATGCATTCTCTCCCCGGTCGATGACTGATTCTGCTAGCGATTATTGATGCTGTTTGGCTTCTTCCCGCAGTACAAATTTCTGAATCTTGCCCGTCGAGGTTTTCGGCAGGTCGCTGAAGATAACCATTCTAGGGACTTTGTAGCCTGCCAAGTGTTCACGGCAGTGGGCGATAATATCGGCTTCGCTGACTTCACCATAACCGACTTTGAGCTTCACAAAGGCACAGGGGGTTTCGCCCCACTTCTCGTCAGGCTTGGCCACCACCGCTGCCTCTTCCACGGCAGGATGGCCGTAAATAGCGTCTTCCACTTCAATGGTCGAGATATTTTCACCGCCGGAAATAATGATGTCCTTGGAGCGGTCCTTGATCTCGATATAGCCGTCCGGGTGCCACACGGCCAGATCCCCGGTGTGGTACCAGCCCCCTTCCAGCGCCTGCTCGGTGGCTTCGGCATTCTTTAAATACCCCTTCATGACGTTGTTACCGCGCATCAGAATCTCGCCGATGGTCTGACCATCCTTGGGGACCGGCTCCATGGTTAGCGGGTCGGCCACACAGAGGGCTTCGAGCATGTGATAGCGCACCCCCTGGCGGGCTTTGATCTTGGCCCGCGCTTCCAGCGACAACTCATCCCACGACTCGCGCCAGGCGCACACGGTCACCGGCCCATACACTTCCGTCAGACCATAGACGTGGGTGACGTCAATGCCCAGCTTCTCTACCCCGGCAATTACCGACGCGGGAGGTGCCGCACCGGCGGTGGTCACTTTCACCGGGTGATCAAACTCGCACTTGTCGTCGGCCGGTAAGTTCACCAGGCCATTGAGAATAATCGGCGCCCCGCTGAAGTGAGTGACCTTCTCGGCGGTAATGAGTTGCATGATCTTTTTGGGGTCGACTTTGCGCAGGCAAATATTGACCCCGGCGTTGGCGGCAATCGTCCACGGGAAACACCAGCCGTTGCAGTGAAACATCGGCAGTGTCCAAAGATAGATCGGGTGGTGGGGCATCGCCCACTCCATGATATTGCTCACCGCGTTCAGGTAAGCGCCGCGATGGTGATAAACCACCCCCTTGGGCTTACCGGTGGTGCCGGAGGTGTAGTTGAGCGAGATCGCATCCCACTCATCCGCGGGCAGCTGATAGGCAAATTCAGCATCGCCCTCTTGGAGTAGCGCTTCGTATTCAATTTCCCCAATGCCCTGGGTGTCGCCAAGAAACTCCACATCGGCGACGTCAATGATCAACGGTTTATGCTCAAGCTTGGCCACCGCTTGCTGGATGACGTCGGCAAACTCGGGGTCAACCAGAATGGCTTTGGCCTCGCCGTGCCCCAGCATATAGCTGATCGCCTCGGCATCCAGACGGATGTTCAGGGTATTCAATACACAGCCGGCCAGCGGCACGCCAAAGTGAACTTCAAACATAGCGGGCACGTTGGGCAGCATGGCTGCCACCGTCTGGCCCGGCTGAATGCCTCGCTGCTTGAGGGCAGAGGCCAGCCGACGGCAACGCGACCAGGTCTCACCCCAGGTGCGCCGCGTGCTGCCATGAACCACCGCAGGGTAATCGGGATAGATCGACGCCGAGCGCTCGATAAAGGTCAGCGGTGAAAGCGGTACGTGGTTGGCAACGGTCTTCGGCAACCCCTGCTCGAAGATAGAAGTGTTCGTCATGGTCGGCTCCTGGCATTATAGAAATCGTTATTATTAATAAGCGCACGTTTTAAATGACTGTTTTGATAGCCTAGAAACAGCACCGCCGCCTCAAAGGGCGGCGGTGCGAAGCTAACAATTAGCGTCAATGAACCTCAAAGTCGCTTAAACATTGTATACCTGCCTCAATCACCGCCCGCTGGGCCCGGCCAACCGGCAGCCATTGAGTGATGGCAAAGTCGGCGCTACGCATCTTGGCAGTATAGAAGGGATCGTCGCTGCCATTATGAATGGCAGCTTTGGCACTCAACGCTGATTGACCCATTTGCCACGCGCACAGCACATGCCCCGCTAGATTCAGGAACGGTGTCGCGTAGGCCTGAACGGCGTCTGCGCCGCTATCGGGGTCTTTACCCTCTGCCAGCACAATGGCTTGGGCGGCTTTTAAATCGTCAAGCCCGGCGGCCAAGCCGCGGCCCAATGCTGCCAAGGCGGGGTCGGCATTGAGCTGCTCCACCGTCGCGGCGACCTCTTTCAAGAGCGCGGTGAGCGCTTCGCCGTTGTCACGCTGGAGCTTCCGCCCCGCCAGATCGAGCGCCTGGATACCGTTGGTGCCTTCGTAAATCGGTGCAATGCGGGCATCGCGCAGCAGCTGGGCGGCGCCAGTCTCTTCCACATAGCCCATGCCGCCGTGTACCTGAATGCCCATAGAGGCAATATCCACGGCCTGATCGGTGGAGAAGCTCTTGATGACGGGAATCAAAATATCGGCGCGGGCCTGGGCGGTTTGGCGGGCATCGCTGTTTTCCGCATGGCGGGCGGTGTCCAGTTCGGCGGCGCAGTACTGGGCCAGCGCGCGCAGCGCATCGGTGCGTGAACGCATGGAGAGCAACATGCGGCGCACATCCAGGTGGTCGCTGATGGTGCAGTCCTTACCGCCCCGGGCTTTAGGGGAACGCCCCTGGGTGCGCTCCAAGGCGTAGGCAAAGGCGTGCTGACAGGCGCGCTCGGCCACGCCAATGCCCTGAATACCAACCTTGTGGCGCGCTTCGTTCATCATGGTGAACATATGGTTGAGGCCACGCCCCTCCTCGCCGACCAGATAGCCAACCGCGCCGCCATTTTCGCCAAAGCTCAGGGTGCAGGTGGGCGAACCGTGGATGCCCAGCTTGTGTTCAATGGAGGCGCAGGTGACGTCGTTGCGCTCACCCAGGGAACCGTCGTCGTTGACCAGAAATTTGGGCACCAGAAACAGCGAAATGCCTTTGTTGCCTTCCGGCGCGTCGGGTTTGCGGGCCAGTACCAGGTGAATAATGTTCTCGGCGGCGTCGTGCTCGCCCCAGGTAATGTAGATTTTCTGGCCGCTGATACGGTAATGACGGCCTTCGGGAATGGCTTTAGTACGGACCTTCGAAAGATCCGAGCCGGCCTGGGACTCGGTCAGGTTCATGGTCCCGGTCCAGGTACCTTCTACCAGCTTGGGGAGATAGACCGCTTTCTGGTCGTCGTTACCATGGTGGGCCAAGGCTTCGATAGCACCGGCTGTCAGCATGGGGCAAAGACCCAGCGCCATATTGGCGCCGTGGAGCATTTCCTGGACGGCGCTGGCCACCACTTCCGGCAAATTTTGTCCGCCCAATGATTCAGAGACGCCAATGCCGTTCCAGCCCCCCTCCACATACGCCTGGTAAGCCGCCGCGAAGCCTTCCGGCGTCGTTACCCTGCCATCTGAATGGCGCTTTGCTCCCTGCTTGTCGCCAACATCGTTCAGCGGCCCCCAGACATCACCGGCCAGCTTGGCAGCTTCTTCAAGCACTGCCTCGACCAGATCGGGGGTGGCTTCTTCAAAGCCCGGCAGGTTCAGCGAGCGATGCGCTAGCAGTTCTTCAAGCACAAAGCGCAAATCGCGTACCGGCGCGGCGTAATAGTTCATAACAAGACCTCGGGCTGAGAATTTAAACAATTGTTTGAAAGTCTACAGTGATACTAGTAATCCTCGCCACTACACACCATTAGCCCAAGGTCTCAACAAAACGTCACGCAATTAACGACGGCGCCTCAATGCCGCTCACCAGCCTGCTCGGTATCATCGTAATAAACGATGTGATTTTCGTCTTCAGGCGGTGGCCCGACAATTGGTTCCGCCACGTCCACATCGGGCACCAGGTCCGACAGATCCTCGAGATGTTCGTGCTCCAGCGCTCCCTGCATCAGCTCTTCGGTGACTACCAGCTCGGCACCCGCAGAGCTCATCGGCGTCGTGGCGGTAAACGGTGCCACCGGCACAGGCGCGGGGCGAACACGTCGACGCCAACTGAAGAACATGACAAAGAACAGGCTCAGCGCACCGAAAGCCCAGAACAGCCCGGCATCGCCCATGACCGTCATCACCGGGGAGATCATCAGCGGGCTGATCGTCGCACCGATGGAGTTGATCAACAGCAGTCCCTGGCTCATGCGCACCAGGGCACCGGCCGGGGCACGGTCAGCCGCATGGCTGACCGCCACCGGATAAAGCGCAAACACCCCGCCACCCAGCAGGAACAGCAGCACCGCCAGCATTGGCGTGGAAAGCGGTAGCCACAACATTGCCGCCGAGATCAGCGCGCAGAAAGCGCTGATCGCGATCAACACCATCTGGCGGTCGTGGCGATCCGACCAGCGGCCAATGGGGTACTGCAGTAGCATGGCGCCCATAATCACCACGGCCATCATCTGGCCAACCTGGCTGACCGTCATGCCAATTCGCTGTAAATAGAGCGGCAGCAGCGTATACGCCGCCGCGACCACCATGCCGGACCCCAGACTGCCCATGACACCGGTTGGCGTCATGGTGATCAGGCGAAGAGGCGGAAGCGGCTCGGCATGCTCGATAAGCGGTGATACGCGTGGAATCATCGCCATTGGCAGTACCGAGAGTGACGCCAGAAGCCCTATCACCATGAACGGTGCCGTCATGCCCATGGCATCGGTCACGCCCAGCAGCAATTGCCCCAACACGCCAGCGGCATACAGCGAAATCATATACAGCGCGAGCAGACGACCGCGCACTTTCTGGTCGCCAGAGGTCAACAGCCAGCTTTCAATGACCAGATAGACCCCCACCGTTGCCCAGCCGCCGATCAAACGCAGCACGAACCAGGCCCAGGGATCAAAGAATAGGCCCTGTAGCAGTACCGTCACGGCGACCAGCGAGGCGAAGCTACCGTAGGCGCGGATATGACCGATACGCAGTAACAGGCGATCATTCACCATGGCACCCAGTGCCAGGCCAATAAAGTAGGCGGACGAGACAATACCGATTAACGTGGCCGACTCACCTGCCGCATCCAGGCGGATGGTAATCAAGGTAGCGAGAAAGCCGTTACCGATCCCGAGAATGAACAGCCCTAAAAGGGGCGCCAGCGCCATGGCCAGCAGTTGCCGCGACATGAAAACCTCGTCTTGCCGATAGAGATGAAAAACAGGCGTGGAAAACACGGCAGAGCGTGCCCACAGAAACCGCCATCTCACCTGGCACATCGATTCAGGCAGGGATAACGGCGCGCAATTATTGCCCCGAACGGGGTAAAGTCAATGCTTTTCTGACGGCGTCGCTGTCGGCTATAGCAATTTACGCAGGATAACCGTGTCAGGCCCAGGAAATTCCACTGTAAAATGATGCTGGGCGGCCCACCAGCAAAATGTTGCTTCGCTGAAGAAACTGACGTGTGTTGGGTCCGCAATATAGTGCCAGCGAGCAAACGACTCGGGCGACGTGACCCGCTTGGTCATCATCCCAAGGTAGCCACCGGGCGTTAGCAGTCCGACCAATTGAGCCAGCACCTGGCCGGGCTGCGCCAGATGCTCGACGACTTCTGTCGCGGTGATAAAATCGTATTCATGGGTAAGCACCCGCTGTTCTGGCGCATAAAAGGGGTCATAAATTGACATGGGGTAGCCCTGCTCTGCGAACATCACAGAGAGCGTGGGCCCAGGGCCTGAGCCAAAATCAAGCCCTCGGGCCTGGGCGGTCAGCCTAGCGGTCAGCGGGGTAAATAAACGCCCTAAAAAACGTCGATATCCCGTATCATACGGCGAGTTCTGGTGCTTGTCGTATTCCGCCCTTTCGGCGGCTGCGCTCAAATGCTGCTCTGGCGGCACAAAGACCAGTGCACACGTGGCACACTGGAAATAGTCACGGCGGCGATCTTGATGATAGAGGGTAGCATCACCCTCGTCACATAGCGGGCAACGCCGCGTCGTTGTCTTCATTGACTCACTGTTTTGTATTAAGGAAAGTGGCATGCTCTCAGGTCTGGACCATCTTGTTGTGACCGTGACCGACATGGGTCGCGCGGTGGATTTTTACTCACGTGTTCTGGGACTGGAGGTACGCTACCGAGACGCCCAACGGGTCGACTTGCTCCTCGGCGATACCGCGTTGCGCCTGCATCAGACCGACACGGATATTGCACCCATTTCTGCCACCCCCACTCCCGGTAGTCTAGACCTCTGCCTGCGCTGCCAACTACCGCTGAACGAGTTCAAACAGCACCTGGATGTCCTGGGGATTGATATCGAACTGGGCCCCGTGGCACGCCAGGGGGCCAATGGTCCCATCGAGTCGATTTATTTGCGCGACCCGGACGGCAACCTGCTCGAGATTTGCCGCCCTGCGGCACGCTAATGCCAAGACCGGTCAGGCACGCTACAATAGCGTTCACTGAAATACGATAGAGAATCCTTGTTATTACAGTGTCACTCTAAAAACACGGAAAAGGAAACGTTATGCAAGACAGTAGCCAGGACACGCCGACTGAAGGAACCGTCGTCAACGGAGGGCCTGAGGGCGCAGCTGAACACCAGCGCAAGCCCGACACCACCATGGCGATGGTGGTCTATGCGCTCTATCTTGCCAGTTTTATCCTCGGCTTCACGTCGATTGTCGGTGTCGTCATCGCTTACGTCTACAAAGGCAAAGGCCCTGAATGGCTGGATGAACACTACCGTTACCAGATTCGCACTTTCTGGATAGGCCTGGTTTACGGGTTCCTGTGCTTGGTCCTGGCCATCATCGGCATTGGGTTCCTGCTTATGCTGGCACTGGCCGTATGGCTCATTGTGCGCTGTGTTAAAGGCTTTAAAGGGCTGCAGGAGCAACGCGCGCCTTCTAACGTCAACACTTGGCTGATCTGAAAATGCCTCAGAAGATGGCGGCGTCAAGTCAGCGTTTGTCTCAAGCCAACGCGATACGTTGGTTTTGGCGCTATCTTTCACGCTGGCCATTGGGCAGGCTGTGGCGATGTGCGGCGTGGCTAGGCCCCCAGGTTTACCGGCTGAGCCGTCGTGAACGGCGTATTACCAACGCAAACCTCAAGGTCGCTTACCCACAGCTGTCCGACCAGGAGCGCAAGACACTGGCCCACGACAGCCTGCGTCACTCCACAGCTACCATGCTGGAGCTTGGTCATGCGTGGATGGCCGAACCCGAACAAGTGACACTGGGCACTCTGGCGGTGCATGGTCGCGATAAACTCGATAACGCCCGCAGCGAAGGACGCGGCGTGATTGTACTGGCGCCGCATTTTGGTAACTGGGAAGTGCTGAATTTCTGGCTGTCGAACCATTTTCCGTTCACCGCCATGTATGAGCCCCCCAAGATGGCCGCACTTGACCCGGTTATTCGGCAGGGTCGCGAGCGCATGGGCGCGCAATTGGTCCCCACCAACCCCCGCGGGGTTGCGGCGCTCCTCAAGGCGCTCAAACGTAGCGAAGCCATCGGCATCCTGCCCGACCAGGAGCCTGATTGGGGCAGTGGCGTCTTCGCACCGTTTTTTGGCCGCGATGCCTACACGGCCACGCTGCTGCCTAAACTGGTAGCGCGTACCCAGGCCCGCGTGGTGACGGGGATCGCCCTGCGGGTGCCTGGAAAAGGGTTTGAGATTCACTTTCTTGACGCCGACGAGCGCGTCTACGACCCAGACGATATTCAGTCAGCCACCGGCGTCAATGCCAGCGTCGAAGCCGCTATTGCCCTCGCCCCCGCCCAGTATCAATGGGAATACAAGCGCTACCGCAAAACCATTCAGGAGCAGCAGCAGCTGGCCAACTTCCGCGATTACCGGATTTACTAAGCTTGGTTGGCGTGCCAACCGCCGTCGCGGGTTATAACCAGCCACAGGCTGGCTCGAGGGGTCAGCGGGTATTGCTTTCGGTAAAATCAGCATGCAGCCAGCGCCGCAACTGACTCAGCTCGGCTGAACTCTCGTCACTTTCCGGCGTCGGCCACATGCCGGGTACAAACCCTCGGGCCTGAAACGGCGCCAGCAAGGCCGGGTCGCCGCTGATAATGTGGACGGGCACTGCACCGCTGGCATCGTCGCCGGTAATCAACGGTGCCGGTTGGTGGTCGCCCAACACAATCAGCATGGTATTGTCGTCCGCCACGCGCTCCGCCCAGCGGCCAACCGTTTTAATCGAGTAGTCGACCGACCAGGCATAATGGTCGCGGATACGCTCGATGTCCTGCCACAAGACTTCAGGCGGATCACCCGCCTCTTCCCATGGCGCAAACAGCTTGCCATCGCCAATGCTGGACCAATCATCAAATACCGGCAAAATCGGCGTCCACGGCGCGTGGCTTGAAATCAGCGCCAGCTGCGCAAAGACAGGCGAATTATCCAGTAACTCTCGCTGGGTATAGGCCAGCGTAAACTGGTCCGGCATCGTCACCCAGTTCAGCGGCGGTCCCTGGTAGTCAATATCTTTCTCCACCACCAGTTCGTCAAAACCGTAGGCCCTGCCTTCCGGCCAGGGCTGAGTAATCGCCGGCATCACGGCCAGCGTGCGTTGTCCGGTGGCCCGAAAGTCATCCACCAGCGTGGTCGCATCGCTGTCTAACAACAACTGGTACCACAGCTGGTTATCGATGGTGTAACCACTTAATGCCGTGGCGTGCGCCAGCCAGGATTGACCACCACGGATCGGCGATTCGAGCAGACCCGATACGACGTTGATCTCCCGATCGGCAAGCCGCCGCTCAATCTCGTCTAAGGTAGGCGCCAGGACAGAACGATAGCGTTCGTCCTCCAGTGCCGTAACACCATAGGATTCAATAAACGTCATCAACACCCTGCGCCCTGCCAGACCACTGAGTGAGCGCTGCTCGATAGGCGCTGCCTCAAGCGTTTGCACAAAAGCCTGTTTGGCCTGATGGGTAGTGACCAGTTGCCCCCATTGAACATGGGTCGCGTTAACCACCGGCAAGCTGTCACGCCCAAGGATGGACTTGCCGCTCAGTGCCAATCCTGCACCCAGGCTGGCACACACCAGCATTGCGAATGCCCATCCTTTGGCTCTTCCCTTGAGCGGGTAACCTTCACCCGGCAACAGCAGCCTGAACACGCCAAGTGCCAGTAGCAAAAGCAATGTCGTCGCCACGACTATTGCGCAAAGTGCCCAAATATGGCCTACATTACCCACGAGCAAGTCGTAAATGGAGCCCAGCAGCGGCGTGTCGAGATACAGGTTTAACGGTCGACCAAAGGCGGTGTAAGTCGCCGCTTCCCCAAGGTTGATCAACGTGGCCAGGATGAGCCAGCTTGCCAGTGCAATGCCAAGCCCCAAGCGAAAGCTTCCTCGGGGCATGAGCAGCATGAGTGGCATTACCAGCCAAGCTTCCCAGGCGATCAGGTTCCCTGACATATCGCCATAGCGCCACCAAAGTGGGGCCACCAAGCCTATATTGAGCGCTAACGCTCCTATCCATAATCGACGCATTGCAGGCTTGCCATCCGTTGCCAGTTGAAGTGGGCGAGCGCCATATCGTCGCATGATCACGACCATGCTGGTAAACGAACTCGACATGTACTTTACTGACTAAATGTATAACTATTGTTTAAAAATTGCACGAAGTGGTAGAAGATAAGCCAACGTAGAGGACAGACAGCACACGCAGCTGAAAGGACATCATCGTTATGCGCTACTACATAAAAGGAAGGTTGCTCGTCATGATCACCTCGCTGGCCATACTTCCAGCAATGGCTGATCAACACTCCCACTATCAAGCCGTGATTGCACAGGCACGAGATCTGGCCGACGCACCTTACCAATCGCCAGAGGGTGACCTCCCCGCACCGTTGCGCAAAATCGATTACGACACCTATCGGCAAATTCGCTTTGATCCCTCAAACGCCTACTGGCGAGATGACAGCCCTTTCAGCGTGCAACTGTTCCACAGCGGTTTTTTGTTCGAGACGCCTGTTAATATCAATGTTATTGAAAACGGCAACGTTGCCCCGTTGTCCTTCTCCACAGATGATTTTTCCTACGACGGCGCGGCGAGTGCGTTACTTGACCACGACCTCACCGGCAGCGGTCACGCAGGATTTCGCCTGCATTACCCCCTGAATCGCGATGACTATGCCGATGAATTTGCCGTGTTTCTGGGTGCCAGCTATTTCCGGCTGGTCGGCCGCGACCAGGTTTACGGCTTATCGTCTCGAGGATTAGCCATTGATACCGCGTCAAGCGACGGCGAGGAGTTTCCGGCGTTTCGCGAGTTCTGGCTACACAAACCCGACGCGGACGCCGACCAGGTCGAGCTGCTTGCCCTGATGGATAGCCCTTCGCTTAGCGGCGCCTATCGTTTTGTTATCCAACCCGGTGACAAGACGCGCGTAGAGGTCGAAGCGGCACTGTTTGCGCGTGACAACATCGCCAAGCTAGGGATTGCCCCACTGACCAGCATGTTCACCTTTGGTGAAACCAGTCGCGAACGCCCGGATGACTATCGCCCACAGGTTCACGACTCCGATGGGCTACTGATACAAACCGGTACCGACGAGTGGATCTGGCGGCCGTTGAGCAACCCAGACAGCGTGCGTATTTCATCCTTTTTCGACGACAACCCCCAAGGGTTCGGGCTGATGCAGCGCGAGCGTGATTTCAACCGCTACCTGGACACGGAAGCGCAATATCACCGGCGCCCCAGCCAGTGG
This sequence comes from Halomonas sp. A40-4, assembly GCF_015767635.1. Classification (GTDB taxonomy): domain Bacteria; phylum Pseudomonadota; class Gammaproteobacteria; order Pseudomonadales; family Halomonadaceae; genus Vreelandella; species Vreelandella janggokensis. Next base: position 2,821,570 of record NZ_CP065230.1, read on the forward strand.
GTCACCCCCCTCGAGGACTGGGGCAAGGGTCACGTTGAACTGGTGGAAATCCCCACGCCGGACGAAACCCACGACAATATCGTTGCCTACTGGGTCGCCGAAGAACCCATGGAAGCTGGCGATTCCCGTCGCCTGCACTACCAGACCTATACGCTCAATTCGCAACCTGAAAACCACGCATTAGGCCGCGTGGTGCGCGCCCGTCATGGCCGCGCCGAAGTGCCAGGGCAAACGGAGGAAACCAATGAAGGCGAGCGCCAGTTCATTGTCGACTTCCAGGGGGGCGAACTTGGCGAAATCGCCACCGACCAGCCCGTTGAGCTGGATATCAGCAACCGAAAAGGCGACATAAAGCTGCCTCAGGTCACCGCGCTGCCGAACGGTGGCTGGCGGGCAAGTTTCCGGCTACCCGCGAGCGATCAACCCAGCGATATCCGACTACGACTAACCCTTGAAGGTGAGCCCATCAGCGAGACCTGGAACTATGTGTGGTACCCCGATGATTGATACAGATCCTCTGGTCCCCTCGATTCCCTGGCTGAAAACACGCCGTGCGTTGTTGGCCATTGCGGTGCTGGCATCGAGTGTCGCTGGGTGTGCTGCCATGTACCGGGTTACATCGAGCCTTGCATTGGGCTGGCAGATATCGATGCTCGTTTTGTTTGCGCTGACGTTTACCTGGATCGCGCTGGCATTCTGGAACGCCTTATGCGGCTTTGTGGTATGCGCGTTGAAACTTGACCCACTAAGCCTGCGCAGGCTCAATCACGAAATTCCCAACGCACGGCTATTGGTAAGCCGGACGGCTGTGGTCATGCCGATTTACGCCGAGCCGCCAGTGCCTACCTTTGCCGGCCTTGAAGCCACCTGCCGCTCGCTTATGCAGCACTCGCTTGGCGATAAAGACGCAAATGAGGCGGCACATCCGTTAGGCGAGCATTTTGAGTTTTTTGTGCTCAGCGACACCCAGGACGCTGAGCAAGCTCGGATAGAGGAAGCCCACGTAGCAGCTTTGCAGCACCGTTTTGCTGGCGAGCTTGCCATTCACTACCGGCGGCGGCCCAACAACCAAGGCCGCAAGGCGGGCAACATTGCCGAATTCTGCCGCCGCTGGGGGCGGCATTACGATTTCATGGTCGTGCTGGATGCCGATAGTCTGATGAGTGGCGCGACGTTATTACGCATGGTTCAGCGAATGCAGCGCCAGCCAGGCATTGGCCTGATCCAGACGGTGCCAATGCCGGTAGGCCAAAAGACGCTATTTGGCCGCTTTACCCAATTTGCTTCAGCGTTGTACAGCCCCATGCTCGCGGCCGGCCAAAGCTTCTGGCAGGGCGATACGGCCAACTACTGGGGGCATAACGCCATCATCCGCACACGAGCGTTCATGGATCATGCGGGCTTGCCCACGCTGCCCGGCAAGCCGCCGCTTGGCGGCGAGATACTCAGCCATGATTTTGTCGAGGCTGCCCTGCTTAAACGCGGCGGCTGGCAGGTGCTGCTGGACACCACCATGACCACGTCGGTTTCGAGGCATGACCCCTACGTCAGCGCATCTCACAATAGCTTCGAAGCAATGCCAAGCAATTTACTCGACTTTGCAAAACGCGACCGTCGCTGGCTTCAAGGCAACCTACAACACCTGCGGCTGTTGAGCGGGGCAGGCTTTCACCCGCTTAGCCGGCTGCACTTTTTTTATGGCGCCTTTGCCTTTTTATCGTCGCTTGTATGGCTGGGTTTGCTGCTCTGCACCAGCGTGTTGGTGACTTATCATGTGCTTGGCGATGTCACCGGCAAAACGCTTCCCCAACCGCTTTCGCTCGGGCTGCTGTCGATTACCCTGGGCATGCTGCTAGCACCCAAATTTCTTGGGTTAGGGCTAGCTTGCTGGCAAACACCTTATGCCTTTGGGGGGCGGCTACGCCTGCTCGCGAGCACCTGTCTGGAAATGCTGTTTGCCGCCTTGATCGCCCCAATGATGATGGCCTGGCACAGCCTGTTCATTATCAACGTATTGCTGGGTCGCTCCATTGAATGGCAAACACAGCCACGTGGCGAGCGCTCGCTCAGTTGGCGGGAAACCTGGCAGCACACCGGCTGGATGACCCTCAGCGGGCTACTCTGGGCGGGGGTAATGATGGCCTTTTCACCGACAGCATTTGGCTGGTTAACCCCTGCTTGGCTTGGGCTGGTTGGCGCCGCACCGTTGGTCAAATACTCCAGCAGCGGTACCTGGGGCGGCGTTGTTCTCCATCGCCTGGGGCTACTGCAAACGCCCAGTATTGCATTGAAACCCCCTTTGCTGGATAAGTTTGAAACCTTGGTGGCAAGTAGCGACGTCTGTCCACAAGCGCCCGACACCCAGCGACCTTTTCCGCTGGTGCCACTACTTGCTGAGCGCGTGGGCGAAATGCCCTGCCAGTCGTTCAAGTACTTTGATCGCGAGGCACTCGTCACATCATCAGCCACCATTAAGGAGCCCAGTTAATGCAGCACGGGTATTGCCAGCGGCTTCGTCAAGCGAGCGGGCTTGCCCGCTCGCTATTTATCTATTGGCGTCCAGGGCGTCAGCGGGGGCTTCAACGGCTTTACCAGCCGTTCATTGTGCCGGGTAAACCCGCATTTGATATTGGCGCCCACCTGGGTGACCGAAGTGCCGCCTTTCACGCGCTAGGCGCCCGGGTGATCGCCCTGGAGCCGCAGCCCGTTCTCGCCCAGTGGTTCAAGCGCATGGTAAAAACGCCCTCCATCACCTTGCTGCCGGTGGCGGCAGGCTCCATAGAGGGCGTTGCCGAGATTGCCATCAGCAACGCCAACCCTACCCTCTCGACACTCGCCAGCGAATGGCGCGAGCAGATCGGCCAACGCAATGCGGGCTTTAGTCAGGTACGCTGGGAGCAACGCCTGAGCGTTCCCGTCACCACCCTCGATCAACTCATTTCCGACTACGGCGAGCCCAGTTTCATCAAGATCGATGTGGAAGGCTTTGAAGCCGAGGTACTGGCCGGGCTAAGCTATCCCGTCGTAGCGCTATCGGTAGAATTTGTAACAGGTGCTCTAAAGGTAAGCCATGAATGCGTCGACCTGCTAAACCGCCTGGGGGATTATCGCTACAATATCGTTGTCGGCGAACAGCGCCATTTTCGCTGGAAAGAATGGCAAACACCGGAGGCGATTCGCCAATGGTTGAAAGACGGAGCAGACGCCCTGCCCTCCGGCGACCTTTACGCCTGCCGCTCAGACCACCCGCACCTCCTGAATACTCCATAGGCACGTTACCCCATGATTCACCACTGGCAGCAACTTACCGCCCCTCAGTTAGTCGAGGTTGCCCATCGCGACCCAGTGGCCGTGTTGGTACTTGGCGCCGTTGAACAGCACGGCACTCACCTCCCGTTAGCCACGGATCTGACCATTGGTGAGGGTCTACAAAGCGCAATGCTGGAGCAACTATCGCCGTCGCTGGAAGTGGTCTGCCTGCCGCCGATCGCCGTTGGTGCAAGCGATGAGCATGCCAGCTACCCCGGTACGCTCAGCCTGCCTGCACCGGTCGCCATTGCCACCCTGGAAGCCTACGGCGACAGCCTTGCTCGAACGGGGATTCAGCGCCTGGTATTGATCAACAGCCACGGCGGCAACAAGGCCGTGATGGATCTGGCCGCGCTGACGCTGCGCCGCCGCCACAACATGCGCGTGGTCAAGGCGACTTACACCCGCCTGCCGCCGCTTGAAGGCGCCATTGACGCCGATGAATTGCGCAAAGGCTTGCACGGTGGCGCACTGGAAACCGCCATGATGTTGCATCTGGCGCCCACGCTGGTTCAGTTGGAGGGCTATCAAGCGCCCTCAGCGGCTGATGCTCAAGACGATGACCTGGTAGGGCCAGAGGGTGCTGCCGCTTTCGCCTGGCTGGCGGAAGATTTAAGCCGCCAGGGGGTATCAGGCGATGCTCGCCCAGCGACGGCCGAGCTGGGCGCACGTTTGATTCATCATTACGCCCGTCTACTTGCCCAGGTCGTGGCGGAAACCGCCAACCTGCCACCACTTTAAAAGGCTTGGTGATAGCGGTTTATCTCTTACAACTTGCCTCTTACTAATTGATAGTGATTACTTACTGCTTAATACATCTTCCAAAAAATGCCCAGCTCGGGTGGCTTTGGCATTGAGGTAACGATGGTTCTGGTCGGTCAAGCGGCCGTACAATGCCTGACGAGCGACCACCTCAATACCGCCTTCGCTGAGTGCCTGCATTTTCAATGGGTTATTGGTGAGTAGCTGCACACGGGAAATATCCAGCGCTCGCAGCATATCGACCGCTACGGCGTAATCGCGCTCGTCATCGCCAAAACCCAGCATCTGGTCGGCATCGACGGTGTCCAGACCATCATCCTGCAGGGTATAGGCGCGAAGCTTGTTGGCCAGGCCGATTCCACGGCCTTCCTGAGCCAGATACAGCAGCACTCCGCCCCCCATCGCCTCGATATCGGCGACGGCATTACGCAATTGCTCGCCACAGTCACACCGCAGGCTGCCAAAGAGGTCGCCGGTCAGGCACGCCGAGTGCATCCGCAGCGGCACGGCCTCGGTGTGCGCCTCGGGCCGACCGATGACCACGGCCACATGCTCACGCAGGCCATCCGGCTCACGAAACAGCACAAACCGACTCTCGGCGGCATCTTCTAACGGGATGCGGGCTTCGCTTACCCGCTTGAGCATACCGGGTGCGCCGGCCACACAAGTCTCGGCATCGCTGGCATCGACCGCCAGAAGTTCGCCTTTCGCCAACTGCTGGGCGATCCCGTCGGCTGCATTTTCACTGACTTCGGCAATCAATGCCGCCGGAATTAGCAAGGCCCGGCGCATCAGCGCGACAGCCCCCCGCTCGGCTCTACCTGCTGGCTGCAAGCCGCTTAGCAGGGCCGGTGCCTGGCCCGGCACCACCTGGGCAACGGCAAGCGTGTGCAGGGCACGTTCGTCCATCTGGGCCGCCAACGGCAGATAGGCAGCATCCGCGGTGATGGACACACCCATGGCGTCCAAACGGTGGCGCGTCAATACCAGCGAAGGGCGCGAGCCTGAGAGCCGGGTCAGTTCATTCACCGACTCGCCGCCCTCCAAAGCCTGAACCAGCAGTTGCTGTTCTCCCGCCTTCACCACCACGGGAAGCCCTCGTCGAATATCAAAGATGGCGCGTTCAATGTGATACATAGAAGCCTCCTGGCTGACTGACGTGACGGACGAGTGGCGCTTGCGCCGGGTCGCCGTGCACCGCATGATGCAACGATTGATCCCGAACGGAGGCGTCATGCCCGACTCCATGGAACGTACGAATCGATTGAGCCCCGACGCTGACGTCATCCCGGACGCGACTTGGCAGCGCCTGCTGGCAGGACAGTCCCTGGATGATGACAAGCCGATGGCCAGCGAACTGGCGAGCAGTCTGGCGCCCCTGGCAACGACGGCGTCGTGGGTGGTGGCGCAGTTGGGGCAAAGCCTGGACGGACGGATCGCCACCCAGAGCGGTCACTCCCACTACATCAACGGTCGGGCGAGTCTTGTGCATCTGCACCGGCTGAGGGGGCTTGCCGATGCCGTGGTCATCGGTGCTGGCACCGCCGAGGCCGATGATCCCCAGTTGACCGTGCGCCACGTTAGCGGCGTTCACCCCACCCGCGTTGTGCTTGACCCGCGTGGCCGCGTGCCGATGGATCGGCAACTGTTTCGAACCAGCGTGGCGCCCACGCTGCATGTGGTTGGGCCAGATGCCTCGCTTCCCGACCCGCCCGCGGGCGTAGAGCGCTGCGTGCTGCCACTGAATGACCGAGGCCAGTTTGCGCCCTGCGATGTCATTGAACTGCTCGGCACCCACCAATTGCACCGGATACTGGTCGAGGGCGGCGGGGTTACCGTCTCGCAATTTATCGAGGCAGGCGTGGTAGACCGACTGCACTTGCTTGTCGCACCGCTGTTGATCGGCTCGGGGCGCCCCGGCTTGCAGATGACGCCCATCGAAACGCTGGACACTGCGCTGCGCCCCGCGCTGCGAACCTTCCGTTGTGGAGAAGACACCCTGTTCGACGTCCTGCTGCGCCCGGCCACTTTCGGGGGGTAGCGCCGCATGGCGTCGGCCGAAGGCCACCCAAAGGCCCGGCAGGCTGGCCAACAGCACAACCACACCGTAAGCCAGCGACACCGCCACACCCTGGGCGGCGGGCAAACCCACCCCTACCCAGACGCCTGCTGCGGCGCCTTCACGCACGCCCCAACCGGCCACCGAGAAAGGCACCAGCATGGCAAGCAACACCACCGGCGCCAGGGCCAGCAAGCTCAACACCGGCAGTTCAACGCCGATCGCCCGCGCTGCGCAAACCATGACCAGTCCATAACTGAGCACAATGGTCAGCGAGGACAATAATTGAAGAGGCCAGACACCAGCCGTAAACAGGCCACGCTGAATATCCCGGCCAACGGACAGGCACCAGCCAGGCAGGTGAATCAACCCTTTACGTGCCAGGCCGACAAGCGCCGAGATAAACCCTGTGGCCAGCATCCCTGCGACGCCGATGGATAACCACACCGGCCAGCCGAGCGCTGCCTGCCACAGTGGCGACAGCGCAAGCGCCACAAGCGTCAGCAGCCCCATAGCCACCTGGCCCGAGACCCGTTCGATAATCACCGCGCGCCACGCGCGCCCCCTGGAGGCGGATTGTCTGGCATGCCGATGGGCACGCCCCGCATCGCCCAATACCCCACCCGGCAATAACTGGTTGACCAGCAAGGCCAGGTAGTACTCACGCAGCGCGTAGCCAAAGCGCATGGGTACCTGGATCAACCTTGCCGTCAGCTGCCACCGCCAGGCGCTGAGAACAACCTGACCCACGCTAATCAGTAGCGCCAGCAGCACCCAACCAGGTGACAGGCGCTGTACCTGCGCGACAATCGCCTGGGGGTCAACCCACAGTGCCACGGCCACCAGCAACAAGCCGCTGACGGCTACGCGACGTAGCCACGGGGACTGCCACCACTGCGGATTGGCCATGGCGTTACCCTTCCCCCTGGAGTTGCGTCTCATTGGGCACGGCCAGCAGATCACGGTGGCCAACCCAGATACCCAGCTCACCGCTGGCGACCGCCTGGCGACGCTGTCCCGCCCAGTCGGCAATGCGGCCAGCGGCATCAGGCGCGTGTTCCTCGGCCGCCAATGCCCAGCCATCAATCAATGACGTCATCAGTGGTTGATGATCGGGGTTATCCGCCAATAACTGCCACGGCGTATCCGCTTCTTCAACGCGGTAATTAACGACCTTGAAGGCAGCGGCAAGAGTGGCATGCGCGCGGCCGCCGAGGGCATCGCCAAGGCCTTTATCCCGCTGCTGATGGGCACGAAAAAGATCGAGTACCCATTGATCTTCGTCATCGGCAACCGGCCGTTGATGACGGTCGGTAAACCACCACTCACCGGTAACACTGAGCGCCATGAGCACCCCCTGACGATGCGCAGCGCAGTGGGCAACCAGTTGATCAATCCAGGACTTCGAGACCAAATCGAGCAGTGCCGAAGCGCAAATAAGGTGAGCGCCATTCAATGCAGGGGTGTCGAGACGGGCGAACGATGCCGTCTCTGTGTCGGCAGCGATCGGCTGTCCGTTTATATCCCGCAACGTCATCACCCGCGCCCGGGCGTCCCCAAGCAAGGTGGTGTCGTGGTCGAGCAGGGTCCAGGTTTGCGGGCCGGATAGTCGGGGTACCAGGAAGTGAACATTGCTGCCCCGGCCACAGCCCAGATCCACTAGCCGATGAGGCGTAGGACAGGCCGACAGCCACTCGTCGGCAAGGGTGACAAGGTGTTGGGAACGGGAGCCGTGGTCCACCGGCTCACGCAGCGCCAGCCAAGAGGCGGCAAATTCGCTACCCGATATCAGGGGCCTGGGTGTTGACGCCACTGCACCGGCAAACGCCTCGGCCGCGGCGGGCCAGTCCTTGAGCGTTTGGCGGGCCGCCATCGCCCCCTGGCGCAGTGAAGCACGCAGGTCGGCATCGCCACAGAACCGCCCGATAGCGCTTTGCAAGGCTTCCACGTCGCCGGGTTCAACGCTTAAACCGGCACCGGTGGGCAAGGTATCGCGTAAGGCGCCGCCGGTGGTGGTGATCACGGGCAGGCCGTGGGCCAGCGCCTCGGTCACCACCATGCCATAGCCTTCGTACCAGGAAGGCAGCACCAGAGCGTGAGCATGTTGATAGGCAGCCTCAAGGGTGTCGCTGTCGCACTCGCCATGCAGGGCAACCTGACCCTCAAGGCCATGAAATTCAATCAGATACTGTAACCTCAGGGTAAATTCGGCATCCCGTGCGCCACCATAACAGTCACAGCGCCAGCGGCTCGCCGAGAGTCCAGCCAGCGCTTCGATCAGCACGTCCTGGCCTTTACGGGGCGTCAAGGTCGCTACGCACAATAAGTTCAGTGACTCACCCGGCTCGCAGGCGGGGCTCACTGGCGCCTGCTCAACGCCGGGCTCAACAACGGTCGTATTCGCTTTGAGCGGGATCGCATACGTATCCGCCAGCACCGACAGGCGGCGGGCGGTGAAGTGGCTGGTCACGATAATCCGCGAAACAGCCGCCAGGGCGCGCAGCTCGCTTTGGTGGAGCCGCTGCTGATCATCCGCCCCCAGGCCCGATTCATCACCCAGCGGGTGATGCACCAGCGCCGTGATAGCCAGACGATCCACATGGCGGGTTACCACGTCAGGCAATGCCCCCATGGCCAAGCCGTCGATGACGACCATTGCGCCATCGGGCTGGGCCGCCAATGCATCCGCCAATGCCCGGGTCGCGGTGGCATCGGCGTCCGGGAACGCCCCATCCAGCCCGATGACCTCGATCGCCCAGCCCTGTGTACGAAGCGCCGAGACAATGCGGGCATCGTAAAGGTAGCCGCCGGTACGCTGGTTCGGGTCGCCAGCCACCAGCAGGCTGAGTCGCTGGCTCATAGCGCGCCTTCGTAGCTTGCCCACGCCACATGCGACTCATGCAGCCTGACCTCAAGATGGGTCAGTCCGCGGGCCGTCGTGCCCATTTCGCCCGCTTTAATCGCGGCGCCAAGCTGATCGTAAATCACCTTGGCCATGAATTCCGTGGTGGTGTTATGACCCTGCAGCTCGCTTACCTCATCCAGGTTCTGGTAGTTGTAGCCTGCCAGGACCGCCTTGAGGGTATCGCCAGCCAAACCGATATCGATGACCAAGCCGTCATCGTCCAATTCCGGCCGCTGGAAGATAACGTCCACCACGTACGTTGCGCCGTGGGTGCGCTGAGCGGGGCCAAAAACCTCGCCCTTGAAGCTGTGGGCAATCATAAAGTGGTCACGGACACATAGGCGGTACATAAACACTCCTGTCGTATTTCGTATTAGCGTTAGTGGGAATAGCGCAACCGGTGACACAGTTCGGTACTGCTGGATGACAACAACTCTGGAGCCAGGTCGGGCATGTGGGTAAAGTCACTCTCCCCGCTGATCAGGGCATCCAGGCAATCGTCTACCAGCAGTTTCAGTGCCAGGCGGAGCCGCCGCTGATAATCCCAGCGTGGCAGCAAGCGAGGCGGCAACTGACCCACCTGGCTGGCGCGCAGGGTAAGCCGTTGGGAATGGAAAGCGCCGCCAAGGGGGACTGACACCTCACCCTCGCCGAACCAGCTCATTTCGACGATGCGCCCCTCGTTGCCGACCAGGCTTAGCGCTTGGCGCAAGCCGTCTGCGTGGCCGCTGGCGTGAATCACGCAGTCCTGTTCGGCACTGGCCTCGTCAGGCAGGCTGAACGGCACGCCCAGCTTTGTCGCCAGCGGTTCGCGGTCGGGATTGATATCGATCAACTGCACCTCGACGCCGGGTATCCGGGCACATAGATAGGCCACCAGTGCGCCCACCACCCCGGCACCGATCACGCTGATGCGCTCGCCCAGCACAGGCTCGGCATCCCAGACACCGTTAATCGCGGTTTCCATGTTGGCGGCCAGCACGGCACGCTCGGACGGCAAGTCATCAGGAAGCGGTAGCACCGCCGACGCGGGTACCACGAAGTAGTCTTGATGGGGATACAGACAAAACACGCGCTGGTTCAGTAACTTGGGCGGTCCCTGCAGCACATGGCCAACATTAGCGTAACCGTATTTAACCGGCACGGGAAAGTCACCCGCCTGGAAAGGGGCTCGCATGCGGGCAAACTCGCTTTCCGGCACGCGGGCATTGAATACCAGCGATTCGGTACCACGGCTGATCCCGCTATAGAGGGTACGTACAAGAACGTCATCCTCACCCGCCGCTGGCAATGATTCATGCCTGAGTTCACCACGGCCTGGGTGGGTCACCCAGAACGCCGTCGCGTTATTGCTGTTGCTCATCAGCACTCCTTCCTTGTGCCGCTCGCTTTTCCTGGGGTATGCCAATGTACAATGCCGGACCAGTTAGACCGAGCTGGCGTCGAATTGTGTTCACTGGCAGTACCCTTTTAGCGTAGCGTTAAACAAACGGATATTCGATATTGCAGACTAGACAACCCTACCTTCTTCTACAAGAATGGTACATATAAAAATATTTGCATCGAATTATTTTATCGATGCGGTGATCGCAATGGCGGGAGTGCCATGTACTTGTTTACCAATACACCAACCGTTCCGGCCAACAAGCGATGGCAAACGGCCATGGAAGTCTTCCTGGGCGGCATCGCACTGGTTCTTTCAGGGTGGTTGTTGCCTGGTTTGTTATCCGGACCGCTTAACTGGGGCGTTGCCATTTCCTGTTATGCGCTAATCGGTGGGTTAGTGACGACTTACTGGCCTCATGGCCTGCTGGGCTGGGCGAACCGGGTGACACTGGTCCGGGCAGTGCTGGTCGCGCTGGTGGCGGGCGCACTGGCCAACCAGGCGTTCATGGCCGCCATATGGCTCTGGCTTGCCATTGCCATACTCGCTTTGTTGCTGGACGGGGTTGACGGCTGGGTGGCACGCCGCACGCAAAGCGCTTCATCGTTTGGCGCGCGCTTTGATATGGAGCTGGATGCCCTGCTGATCATGCTGCTCTGCGTAGGCTTGTGGTTTGAGTCGTTGGGCGGCTGGGTGTTGCTGATTGGCGGCATGCGCTACCTGTTTGTGGCCGCGGGCTGGCGGTTCACCTGGCTGGCCAAACCGCTGTTTGCCAGTATGCGCCGCAAAACCGTATGCGTCTGGCAGGTAGCGGCGCTTCTGCTGGCGTTGACGCCGCTGACCTCCTCCGGCGTTGCGGGGATGCTGGCGTTAAGCGCCCTGCTGTCTTTAGCCTATTCGTTCGGGATAGATGCGTGGTGGTTGTACCGGCGGGCACACGCTCGTTAGTCTCTATTTGCCTGTATTACTGCTCCAGCCCGAGGCGTTGATGCCATTCGGCCAGACTCTCGTCCGGGTAGGCATAAAAGCACTTGTCCTGAATCGGCGCGTTGACTTCGACCCACTCCGCCTTGCTACCCAGCATCATGTGCGTTTTCTTTGGCGGCGAAGGCAACGGCGTATCGAGTGCCGAAGCGAAAGGGTGAATGAGCTCTGGCCATTCGGGATCGTAAACCCAAAGGGCACTGGCGCAATGCTGGCAAAAGTGCCGCTCGCCGGTGCTTTCCTCGCCGTCGATCACGGCTCGGTAGATGGTGATGTGCTCTTCACCGCTGACCCTCAAGGTACTGCTATCAGCACCCAGGTTGATCGCATAACCACCTCCGCCCGCCGTTTTGCGGCATATCGAACAGTAACAGCGGTTAAACGGATAGGGATGGTGTGACTTGACGCTGAACGTCACTGCCTGACAGTGGCATGATCCTTTGAGCAGCATGACGCCTCCTTCACAAGGGTTACCGCAATGGTGGTCAATGAAGAACCGACTAGGCTTGGATAAGCCACTGCCTCTTACTATAGTCTAAGGAGCGTTAATCCATCGTGGGATGACACCCACCCCCGTCAAGAGCGTGGCGGGTGTCCACCGATAGGTCTTCAGGAGCTCCTCATGTTTAACCATCAAGAGCGCTTCGAGAATCGACATGACGCAGGACGTCAACTCGCCAAGGCACTAGCCGGCCAACACTACGACGTCGTTCTCTCCCTGCCACGCGGCGGTGTGCCCGTGGCCTATGAAGTGGCCATAAATCTTCGGCTACCGCTGGACATCCTGGTGGTACGCAAGCTGGGCGCGCCGGGGCATGCCGAGTTCGGTATCGGTGCGGTAGTGGATGGCGACCCGTCGCAGGTGGTAATGAACCCGAAAACGGTGGAGATGCTGCAGGTACCCGAGCGCTATATTGAAGAGGAAATACAACGACAAAAGCGCGAGATTACCCGCCGTCGCCAAGCTTACAGAGGCGACCGAGCGCCGGTGAATGTGAGCGGACGCCGAGTACTACTGATAGATGACGGTATCGCCACCGGCGGCACGGCCAAGGCCGCCATCAGGGCACTTCAGCAGGCTGGTGCCGCCACTGTCACCCTGGCCGTGCCCGTCGCCCCGGCATCGACACTGGATGAACTGGCTGACGATGTCGTCGATGTGATTTGCCTGGCAACCCCCGAGCCCTTCAACGCCGTAGGCGAGCACTACCGGGACTTTACCCAGACCAGCGATGACGACGTCATTGGGTTGTTGCAGGCAGCTCGCGACGCCTCAAACGAGGATTAAGTAAGCTACCGTCTCTCGGTGTCCAGGGTTCGTAGCAGCTCAGCCACGGCAAGCTCTCCTTCGGTTTCATTGAACTCGAGCGCCAGCACTCCCTGTACAAAACTCAAGAAACGATAGGCGGCGGGCGGTAGACGGCGCTCTCGACGCACCACGAAGTGCCAGCGGCTTTTTAGCGGAAAACCCTGCAAGGGCAGCTCTTGAACGCCCTTGGGCGAATCCGCAACAACATGGCGCGACAGCACCGCCAGCCCCATCCCGGAGGCCACCGCCAGCCGGATCGCCTCGTTGCTGGCGATCTGCTGGGTAGAGTGAAGCTCAATACCCGCGCTGTATAACCAGGCATCAAACGTATGCCGTGTCGCCGAGCCCGGTTCACGCAGCAGGAAACGCTCTTCTTTCAAGGCCTCCATGGTGAGGTCGTTGATATTCGCCCAGCGATTATTTTCGGGCCCTACCACCACCAGCGGATTGCTCAGAAAAGGCGCGGCCATCACGGCGTCGTCCGAAGGCGGGTGGCTAAATACGTAGAGATCGTCTTCGTGGCGCTCAAAACGATTGAGCATCTGCTGACGGTTGCCGATCTCCACCGTGACATCTACCTGGGGATTGGCCTGACCGAAGGGCCCCAACAGCCGCGGCAGCACGTATTGGGCAGTGTTCACTAAACCAATACTAAAATGACCACGGCCGCCCCGGTTGTATTCGTCCAGATACTGGCTGAACACATCGGCGCGGCTAAGCAAGTCCTGACTTAGTTGATAGAGCGCCTGGCCAACCTCGGTGGGGACTACGCGGCTATCTTCCTGGCGCACGATGGGTTCGCCGACAATCTCCCGCAGCCGTTTCAACTGCTGAGATACCGTCGGCTGGGTCAGATGAAGCCGATTGGCGGTGGCGGTAATCGAGCCTGTGCGAACCACGTCGGCATAAACCTGCAGCAGACGGAAGGTCAGTTGTCGTACTTTCATCGCTTACACCATAGATAATCATCTATGACTATATAAACTTTATTTGTTTTCATCAATCTACTGAGATCGCTAAAGTAGTCGCCCAGCCCATCCAACCCAGCTTTTCAAGGAGAGTAACCGTGCCGGATATTGTGGTCATGTTCTTTGTATTAGGTGTTGTCGCCGGTGTGTTGCGCTCCGATCTCAGCATTCCCAAAGCCGCTTATGACATCTTAAGCCTGCTGCTGATGCTGACCATTGGCCTTAAGGGCGGCATGGCCCTGCACGGGAGCCTGAATACGGCTCTGTTAATCGAGCTTGCCGGGGTTACCCTGCTGGGCATTTTAATCCCGCTGATCATCTTCCCCGTTGTTCGCTACCTGGTGCGGCTCTCTCTGGCAGACAGCGCCAGTCTTGCTGCCCACTACGGTTCGGTTAGCGCCGGTACCTTCGCCGTCGCCCTGGCGTATACCGAAGCACACAGCCTGATGACCGGCGGGCAGGTAACGCTTTATCTGGTGCTGCTGGAACTACCGGCGATTATGCTCGGAATTTTGCTCTATCGTCGCTTTAGCCAACAAGGCTCAACCACTACGGTGTCGGGCCTATGGCACGAGACGCTGACCAATCGCGGCGTCATCCTGCTGGTGGGCGGCGTTTTGATCGGCTGGCTATACGGACCGAATGCCGGCGAGTCGGTGACCAGCCTTTACACCAACGCCTTCCAGGGCATTCTGGCACTGTTCCTGCTGGAAATGGGCCTGGTCGCGGCAGAGACGCTACGCAGCCTGCGCTGGGGGCACAGCCGCTTGATCATCTTTGCCCTGGCTGCGCCCGTTGCGCTCTCCTGTTTGGGTTTGATGATGGCGTACTGGCTTGGGCTGCCCGCCGGCTCAGCGGTCATTCTGGCGAGCCTTACCGCCAGCGCCTCCTACATTGCCGCCCCCGTTGCCATTCGCGCCGCGATTCCAGACGCCAACATTGGCCTTGCCATGCTGGCATCGTTAGGACTCACCTTCCCCTTCAATGTGCTGATGGGTATTCCCCTTTATCATCAGCTCTGGGGATGGCTGGCAGGGTGAGGTGTGCCCTCCAAGGTGGCGCTGTGATGGCTGACCAGCGGCCGATTACCCGAGAGCTTGCGCAGCGCCACGTAGAACACCGGGGAGAGGAATAGCCCAAACAGGGTCACCCCGATCATGCCCGCAAACACCGCCGTGCCCAGCGCCGTCCGAACCTCGGCACCGGCGCCGGTGGCAATCACCAGCGGCAGCACGGCGGCAGTGAAGGTAATGGAGGTCATGATGATGGGGCGTAGCCGTAGGCGGCAGGCTTCCAGGGCGGCGTCCACGATACTTCTGCCCTGCAGCTCCAGCTCCCGGGCGAACTCCACGATCAGGATGGCGTTCTTGCACGCCAGACCGATCAGCACCACCAGCCCCACCTGCACGAAGATATTGTTGTCACCACCGCCAAACCAGACGCCAATCAGCGCCGACAGCATGCACATGGGCACAATCAGGATCACCGCCAAGGGCAGCGTCCAGCTTTCATAGAGGGCCGCCAGCACCAGAAAGACCAGCAGGATCGACAGCGGGAAGACCACCAGCGCTGCATTACCCTGGGTGGACTGCTGGTAGCTCAAGTCAGTCCACTCGAACGCCATACCCGGCGGCAGCACGTCCAACGCCAGCGCATTGATCGCCTCCATGGCCTGGGCAGAAGAAAGTACTCGAGGATCCGCCTCCCCGGCCAAGTCCGCCGCCGGGTAGCCGTTGTAGCGTAATACCGGGTCGGGGCCGAAGGTTTGGGTGATGTTGACCATGGTGCCGATCGGCACCATTTCTCCCTGATCGTTACGGGTGCGCAGGCGGGCGATATCTTCCACGCTGGCCCGGTAAGGGGCATCCGCCTGGGCGATCACCTGCCAGGTACGGCCAAAGCGGTTGAAGTCATTGACGTACGTCGAGCCAAGATAGGTCTGCAGGGTATCGAACAGCTCGGTTAGCGGCACGCCCTGGGCTTTGGCCTTGAGCCGGTCCACCTCGGCATCCAACTGCGGCACGTTGGACTGGTAGCTGCTGATCGGGAAGGTCATTCCCGGCGTCTGAGCGATGGCGCCCTGGACCTGGTTGACTGCCTCCTGCAACGCCCCGTAGCCAAGATTGCCGCGATCCTCGATGAACATCTGATAGCCCGAGCCATTGCCGAGCCCCAGAATCGGCGGTGGCATAAAGGCAAACGCAAAGCCCTCCTTCAGCCCGCCGATGCCCTGATTGATCCTGGCGTTTATCTCCGCGGCGGTCAGGCTGCGTTCGCCAAAGGGACTGAGGGTGAGAAACACCACCCCCGTATTAGAGGTATTGGTGAACTGCAGCGCGTTCAGGCCGGGAAAGGCAATCGCGTGCTCGACCCCTTCGGCCTCCATGGCGATATCCACCACGTCCTGGAGCATCTGGTCGGTTCGCTCCAGGGAAGCGCCTTCCGGCAGGATAACGCCGGCAATCAGGTACAGCTTGTCCTGCACCGGGATAAAACCGGGCGGCACCGCCTTGAACATAACGCCCGTTCCCGCAAGCAACAGCGCGTAAACCACAAATACCGCGCCCCGACGCTTTAGGGAGCGCGACACGCCGCCCTGGTACTTGTTGGCGCTGGCATTAAAGAAGCGGTTGAAAGGCCGGAAGAGCCAGCCGAACAGCCCGTCAATGATACGGGTAAGGCGATCCTTGGGCGCGTCATGGGGTTTGAGCAGCATCGCCGCCAGAGCGGGCGAGAGGGTCAGCGAATTAATCGTGGAGATCACCGTAGAGATGGCAATCGTCACCGCAAACTGACGGTAAAACTGACCGGTCACCCCGGAAAGAAACGCCATGGGGATAAAAACCGCGCAGAGTACCAAGCCGATCGCGATGATCGGGCCAGAAACTTCTTTCATGGCCTGGTGCGCCGCGGCCTGGGGATTGAGCCCCTCACCGATGTTTCGCTCCACGTTCTCCACCACCACGATGGCGTCGTCCACCACAATGCCAATGGCCAGCACCAGACCGAACAGGGTCAAGGTGTTGATGGAGTACCCCAGCAGGTGGAGCGCCCCAAAGGTGCCAATCACCGATACCGGCACTGCCAGCAGCGGGATAATCGAGGCACGCCAGGTTTGCAGGAACAGAGTGACCACCAGCACGACCAGCAGCACCGCTTCCAGCAGGGTTTTCACCACGGCCTTGATCGAATCGCTGACGAAGATGGTGGTGTCATAGACCGCCTCATACTCAACGCCTTCTGGGAACTGTTCAGACAGTTCATCCATGGTGGCCACCACCTGCTCGCGAATCGCCAGCGCATTGGCGCCCGGCGCCTGGAAAATACCGATGGCCACCGCCTCATTGCCATCCAATTGCGAGCGAAGGGTATAATCACTGGCCCCCATCTCCAGCCGTGCCACATCAGAGAGCCTCAAGATATCGCCATTGTCACCACGTTTGAGGACGATATCGCCAAACTCTTCCACCGTTTCCAACCGCCCGCGGGCATTGATCAGGGTCAGGAAATCGCTCTCTTCAATGGGCTCGGCGCCCAGTTGCCCGGCGGAGACCTGGACATTCTGCTCCCGCATGGCGGCCACCACGTCGCTGGCGGTCAAATCACGCGCAGCGACGCGATCCGGGTCCAGCCAGGCGCGCATGGCGTAGTCTCCACCGCCGAAAATCTGGGCGTCGCCTACCCCTTCGAGCCTGGCAAGGCGGTCCCTGACATGCAGCCGTACGTAGTTGCGCAAATAAAGAGTGTCGTATTCGCCTCCAGGCGAGGTGAGGTGAACAACCATCAGAAACGTAGGCGACTGCTTCTGGGTAGTCACGCCCTGGCGACGCACCGCTTCCGGCAGCCGCGCCTCGGCCTGGCTGACGCGGTTCTGCACCCGCACGGCGGCCTCCTCGGCATCGGTACCCGGGCGGAAGGTGACGGTCATCTGCAGAACGCCATCCGACCCCGCGACGGACTTGAAGTACATCAAGTCCTCGACGCCGTTGATGGCTTCCTCCAGCGGCGTCGCCACGGTTTCGGCAATCTCTTTCGGGTTGGCACCCGGGTAAACCGTGCGCACCACCACCGAGGGCGGCACGACATCCGGGTATTCGCTGATCGGCAGGTTGGGAATGGAGATCAGCCCGATCGCCAGGATAATAATCGACAGCACCGCCGCAAAGATCGGCCGGTCGACGAAGAAACGGGAGAAATTCATGACGGTCTACTCCTCCCTGGCCGCAAGAGCGGGCTGGTCAGCGGAAATAGGGACGTCGGCAGCGACGCTTTGCGGGCTCACCTGCATGCCGGGGAAGAACACTTTTTGCACCCCATTGACGATCACCCGGTCACCGGGGCTGAGCCCCTCGGTAATCACCATCTGTTCGCCCATCTGCCGGCCGGTGGCCACCTGGCGACGTTCTGCCCGATTGTCACCATCGACGACGTACACGTAGCGCCGATCCTGGTCGGTCAGAATCGCCTTGCGATCCACCACCAGCGCCTGCTCCAGGTGGGCAACCGGCATTTCGACCCGGGCAAACTCTCCCGGCCGGATGCGGCCATCCGCATTGGCCAGCAGCGCCCGGAACTGCAGGGTGCCTGTATCAGGATTCAAACGGTTGTCGATAAAGTCCAGCGTGCCCGTGTATTGGCGTTGCTGGTCGCCCCCCAGCTCGATCTTCAGGCTGCTCTCGCCATCGACCATCAGCGCGTGGCTGGCGAAGGCGGCCTGTTCGTCCGCTTCGAAGTAGACATGGACTGGGTCAATGCTGACGACAGTGGTCAGCAGGCTTTGATCCGCATTGGCCAGATTGCCGCGTGTCACCATCGCGCGACCGGCGCGACCGCTGACGGGTGCGGTGATACGGGTATACGCCAGGTCAAGCTCGGCGGTCTCCAGGGCGGCTTCGGCGGCATCCACCATGGCGCGGGCATTGTTCAGGGCTGACTGGCGCTGGTCATGTATTTCCTGGGAAATGGCCCGGCGCCCCAGCAATACCCGAGCACGCTCGGCTTCACTAGCGGCCTGGGCGCTCTGGCTCCTGGCCTGGGCAAGCTCAGCCTGGGCTGCGCCGACTCGCGCCCGGTAAGGTCGCGGGTCGATCTGGAACAGCAACTCCCCCTGCTCCACCAGTTCGCCCTCCTCGAACGCCACTTCCTGGATATAGCCGCTGACCCGGGGCCTTAACTCAACCGTTTCCGGCGCTTCCACGCGGCCGGTAAACGACTCAGTTAACACCACCGGCCGAGCCTCTATCTCCACTACGTCCACCTCTGGGGGTGGCGGGGGCTGCTGTATAGCTGCTTCCTCACTCTTGGCCTCACAGCCGGTCAGCAACACGATGGCCAGCAGGCACAGAACCATCGCCCGGCTACTTGCCATCCGGGCACCTTGTCTCAGACTTCTCATGATGACTTGCTCCAATGGCTATCGGAAACCGATAGCAGCGTTGGTGATCTATTTGGCACCGCGTTGACGGTCAGCTTTTATCCAGTCGGTTGACTCGCGTCAGAATCGACAGTGATTTTTGTAATAAAGGTGGGCTGGGCGCGCTGGCAGGATCGAGCTAATGACTTAGCACCTGCCAGATGCTCTCTAACATAGGCCGTGCGGAGACGCGGAGGGTATCGGGTTCCTGCGAGAAGATTGCCTGATTCTGTCGTGAAGCGTTAAAGGCTTCATCGGGTGGGGTATTTGTATAAGCCTGTTGCTAGGGTTTTGAGGATAATGACCGTTGTGTGACACACAGCATGGGTTGTCGTTTTCTGCGCAGTGCTTGCCTGATCCTGCAGAAACGCGGCAAAAGCACACGATTCACGAAACGAAGGCATATACTGCAAGCTGTTAGGGAGGAGCCCCATTGAACGATACCTTGCCCATGCAAGCTAGCCATTCTACGGACACGCTGCATCAGCTGAGCAGAATCGCCCGGCGCTGGACGCCCCTGGAGGAGCTTCAGGATACGGCGATTGCCGAAGTGCAACTGGTACGCGCTGACTCACCCACCACCTTCCATTGTGCCGTCTACGACCCGTGCCTGTGCTTTGTCATCCAGGGCAGCAAGACGGTGCTGTTGGGTGACAAAGAGATTGTCTACACCGGGCCCAGCTACATGGGCAGCGCCGTTCACCTGCCAGTGGTCGGCAGGATTGACCATGCGACCCCGGAAACCCCCTTTCTGGCGGTGAAAGTCTCGGTGAATCCTCAGGAGGTAGCAGGACTGATACTGGAACTGGGTGACACAGCGCCGCTCGCGGGAAATGATACGATCTGCCCCGAGACGGACTGCGGATTAAAATCGGCCCCCATGGATGCACGTATGCAGGGCGCACTCTATCGTTTGCTGAGCCTGCTCGACTCCCCGGAAGACATCAAAGTGCTTTCACCGCTGGCCCGTCGGGAGCTGATCTACCGGGCACTCATGGGCGCCATGGGGCCGCACATGCGCCGATTTGCCGCTTCCGATTCCCAGGCCAACCGGATTGCACGGGTCATCTACGCCCTTAAAGAACGCTATACACAACCGCTCAAGATTGGTGAGCTGGCATCGGCCGCCAACATGAGCGAATCGACGCTTTATCACAGCTTCCGTCAGGTCACACGTATGTCGCCCCTGCAGTACCAGAAGAAGCTGCGCCTCCACGAAGCCCGACGACTCATGCTGGCCGAAGGGCTGGAAGCAGCCACCGCCAGCTACCGGGTTGGCTATGAAAGCCCCTCCCAGTTCAGCCGCGAATATAGCCGCATGTTTGGCGCGCCGCCACGGGCTGACGTCAGCTACTTGCGAGGGGTCAGAGCAGCGCCCGAGCCTGCCTGAGGCATATTGCCTAACGCTTACCGGTTACAACAGCGCGCTGGAAAAGCGAGCGTGCTCAATGTTGGGTCGTTTTAATGAAGTGCCGACATAATCAGGCCACACATTACAAACATGCACCCCACGCCGACGAAATACGCCAAGGTTCGCCAGGGCTGGAGCCCCGCCAGCAGGCACAAGGTGTGTACGTAACGGGCGCCGGTAAACGTCAAAAAGAGCCAGGCCGCCAAACCTGGCGCGGCGCCCACCCACACGTAAGCAACCCCGAGCGCCAGAAAGATGGGGATATTTTCCACGTCATTTGACCAGGCACGAGCGGCCCTTTGTACCTGGGGCAATTCCTCTTTCGCAGCGTCTCTGCCTACAAAGGCGGCGTCTTCAGGGGTCTTGAAAGTCATCTTGGTGATGCGATGAAACCCTTGATACACGGCAATCGCGAACATCTTCAAAAAAAGCAGCACTGACGCCACCGCGTACCAATACACTGCATTATCCATGGTGTCTCCTTGCGTTTAATGCCCGGCTTTGCAACCCGACGCTCCCGCGGCCAACATGACGTATTGCAACCTAACGATGAGAGGCATAAGGCGAAGTATGGACCATACACTCGAAATCCAGGAAATCCGCAATCTCACTCATGATGTCAAACAGATACGGCTTGCCAAGCCTGAGGGATACACCTTTACGCCTGGCCAGGCGACCGAGGTCGCCGTCAATCGTGAAGGGTGGACCGACGAGAAACGGCCGTTCACGTTCTCTTCACTGGTGTCGGATCCGTGGCTGGAATTCGTCATCAAGATCTATCCGGACCACGAGGGCGTTACCCAGCAGATCGGCCAGCTCAAGGAGGGGGACTCGCTGATCGTTGGCGAGCCCTGGGGCACCATCGAATACAAGGACGAGGGTGTATTCCTGGCAGGCGGTGCGGGGGTAACGCCGTTTATCGCCATTCTGCGCGACCTGCACCGCAAGGGCGAGATCGGCAACAACCAGCTGATCTTCTCCAACAAGTCAGAACGCGACATCATTCTCAAGGAAGAATTCGAGACGATGCTGGGAGACCAGTTCATCAACGTCATCACCGACGAAAAGCCGTCCGGCGACCATATCTTCACCGATGGCGTCATCGACAAGGCCTTCCTGACATCGCATATCAAGGATACGAGCCAGGCCTTCTACGTGTGCGGCCCGGATCCGTTCAACGAGAGCATCATGGCAGCCTTGAAAGAGCTGGGCGCCAACCCGGACGCGCTGATCTTTGAAAAGTGAGATATTGCGCAACGCACTCTGATATGAGTACCACGTTGCCAAGGGTCGCCTGGGGTTTTCGGGCGACTACCGAGCGAACGGTAAGCGGTAACTCTCCCAGCTTCGAATCAATGACACCCGAGGTGGGACCAGATATTTGCAACCCATAGGCGCTTAGCGCCTATGGGTTAGCGGGTTCCCAGTCTTCTGGTAACTTATACTCCCTGGGTAGTTCCTGCGTTTAATAAATACGAGCCGGAGTAACACCAAAACGGGGAAGAGATATGCAAACGATCAAACTAGGCGGCGTAAGCGTTCCCCGTATCGGCCAGGGCACCTGGCATATGGGCGAAGATGCCGGGCAGCAAAGTGCTGAGGTCAGGGCGCTGCAGGAGGGTATCGACCTGGGCATGACGCTGATCGATACCGCCGAGATGTATGCTGAGGGCGGCGCTGAAGAGATCGTTGGCCAAGCCATCCGCGGTCGGCGCGATGAGGTGTATCTGGTCAGCAAGGTTTACCCGCACAACGCCAGCACCCAGGGGGTTCAAGCCGCCTGCGAGCGCAGCCTGCGCCGATTGGGCACCGACACTATCGATCTCTACCTGCTGCACTGGCGTGGCCAGTACCCGCTGAGCGAAACAGTGGCAGCGTTCGAACGGCTGCGCGAGCAGGGCAAGATTCTGCGCTGGGGCGTGTCCAACTTCGACACTGACGACTTGGCAGAGCTCGACGCGCCCGCCTGCGCCACCAATCAGGTGCTCTATAACCCCGACGCGCGGGGCATTGAGTACGACCTGCTGCCCTGGCAAGCACAGCAAAATATGCCACTCATGGCCTACTGCCCGATCGGGCAAGGCGGCGCGCTACTGCATGACGCCACCCTGCAACGCATCGCCGACAAGCACAGCGCCACGACTGCGCAAATCGCCCTCGCCTGGTCACTGCGCCATCCCGAGGTGATCGCTATTCCCAAAGCCGTTAACCTGAATCACCTCAAACAGAACGTTGATGCCGATAGCGTCAGCCTCGACACCGATGACCTGGCACAGATCGACGCCGCCTTTCCTCCGCCAATGCGCAAGCAGTCCTTGCAGATGGTGTAAGGCCAGGCCGTCAACGGCCCAGCACTGGAGCGATGCCATGTCACTGCCTGCCCCACCCAATGCCTGGACACGCTTCCTCGCCCACCTGCTGTTTATCCTCGCGGCGTGGACGCTGTTTATCAAATACCTGTTCCCCGTTGGCTATGCGCTGGCCTACGGGGAGCCTTGGGCGCGGTATATCTATTGGGATCTATGGCCCCTGGCGCACGTCTGGCTTGGGTGGGCGCTGCTCAAACAGCCTCGCTATACGCGTGCATTGGCGGTGGGCATGTCCGTCCTTGAAATCCTCATCATCGGCACCCTGTTCGTGCGTTTTCTCGCCGACCCCGAATGGTCGATCTGGCGTACCAACTGGTTTGTGAACAAGGTATTTGTGCTGACCTGCTTTGTGCTGTTGTTGGCCTCCACCCTGCCGATTCAAAAACATCGGAAGGAGCGTCCGCTATGAATCCTCGCATTAAACATCGCATCACCCGCCGACAAAGCCTTGCGCTCATCGGCGCCACGTTCGCCGCCATGACGCTTCCCACCACATCGCTTTTTGCCAACACCGGCGGGATGCGCTACAAGACCTTTGCGGGCACGGACAAACAACTGCCCGTGATCGGCATGGGCACCTGGCGTACCTTCAACGTTGGCAACGACCCTGAGCTGCTCGATGCGCGCACCGAGGTGGTGAAGGCCTTTTTCGAACATGGCGGCGGCCTGATCGACTCTTCGCCCATGTACGGCTCGGCGCCGGATGTGATGGGCTATGCCCTGCAACAACTCGGCACGCCCGAGAGCCTGTTCTCCGCAGAGAAGGTCTGGAGCCCCGCCGGTGGTTCAGCCCGCGAGCAGGTGGCGGAGCTGAAAGACCGCTGGACGGTGGATCACTTCGATCTGGTGCAGGTACATAACCTGACCGACTGGCGCGACCACCTGGCCGCGCTGCAGGAGATGAAAACCGAAGGCGTTATCCGCCATGTGGGCATCACCACCTCCCACGGGCGGCGCCACCGCGAGATCGAGCAGATCATGACGTCAGAGGACATCGACTTCGTGCAGCTCACCTACAACATCACCCACCGCGAAGTTGAAAACCGGCTACTGCCCCTGGCACAAGAGCGGGGCATCGGGGTGATCGCCAATCGCCCTTATGATGGCGGCAGCCTGATCAAGCACCTTAAGCGCCGTGACGCGCCACTGCCCGAGTGGGCCAACGAGGAGTGCGGTTGCACCACCTGGGCGGACTTTCTGCTCAAGTTTATCGTCAGCCACCCGGCGATCACCTGCGCGATACCCGCTACCACCCAGGTCGAGCATATGCGCGAGAACATGCGCGCCGGCCACTCTCCTATGCCCTCGGCCGATGCCCGGCAGCGGATGGCTGATTATATCGAGTCGCTATGAACGCCTGGACAAGTTACCGGCTACAGGACTTTATTCCCTTCACCGCGGAGGTTTACTTCCGCCTGCTGGAGCGCATGGGCGAAACCTTCTGGCCGCTGCACCTGCTGACCCTCGGGCTCGGCGCCGCGGCCCTTACACTGGCGCTGAGGCACCGCCCGCGACTCGCCTGCCTGCTACCCGCTCCGCTCTGGGCCTTTGTCGCCGTGGCGTTTTTCTTTCAGCGCTATGCAGCGCTCAACTGGGCGGGGGGCTATGTGGGCAACGCCTTCATCGCCCAGGCCGTGCTGCTGGTAGTGATGGCGCTAACAGGGTGGGGAATGGATAAAGCCCCGCGTAGCACAAGCCCGCCCGTCATTCTGGGCACCGCCATCGCCCTCTTCGGCCTGATCGTCATGCCGCTGATAGCGCCGCTCAGCGGCGATTCCTGGTACCAGGCGGAAGTGTTCGGCCTACACGCCGACCCCACGGCGGTGACCACGCTTGGCCTGTTGCTCATCATGCTGCGGGGTTTCGCCCTCTGGATCGCCGCCATCATCCCAACGCTCTGGCTGGTCGTGTCAGGCCTGACCCTGCAGGTGTTGGGTTCGACGGGCGCCACGGTGCTGTTCGCCATATTGGCGATCGTGCTGATTGGGCTGGTCTGGAAAAGCATTGAGTTCAAGCGATAGCGTCGCTGCACTGACGCCGTAAGCGTGGAGGTAACGGCGCTACGTGCCGCGCTTGGTGAACGTGTCCGCAGCGGCGCCTGATGCTAAGCCTTTTTTAAGAGAACAGCCTGGGTCTTATCCTTGCTGTAGCCCAGAGACTCATAGAAGAGGTGAGACTGTTCTCTCAGCGCATTGGCGCGCACTCGGATAACACTGACCTTTCCAGACAGCCATTTTTCCGCTTCGAGAACCAGGCCCTTGCCAAGCCCCTGGCCTCTGGCGTCTTCGCTGACCACCAGGCTAACTATCTCGCCTTTGACGCCCTCCGCCAAGCGCACATCAATAATAGCAGACACACAGCCGAGAACGTTGCCAGCCACCTCTGCGACAAACACTTCCCCACCCTGCTCTCGCAAGGCGCTTATATTGGCTGAAAGTGATTCTTCAGAGTGATCATAGCCAAGCTGCGCCATTAGCGGGACCAACGCTTGGGCGTCTTGGTGGGTATACTTTCTATAAATTGTATTCATGTATCTTCGGTGCCAAGGTAATTGTCGCCACGCCCAGCCTAGCCCCAGCTATGTTTCGACGGAAGATAATCGCACATACGCTGGCACCCTTTCCTTGAGCAATTTGATGAGTTCAGGCTGCATGAACTCATACTGATCGGGAATATCCAAGCAGACTAGCGGCTTCTCCTTCAACGCGTCCTTGTACATCCTTGCGACCTCATCCTGGTGGTGCTTTTCCATCACCAGAACAATATCGGCCCACTCAATCAAGTCTCGGGACACAGGCGTTTGGGCATGTACCCCTGTGCCAGCGCCGATTGCCTGGATACCGGGATAAGCGGAAAAGACACTTTCCGCCGTCGGACTGCGTAGCCTGTTTTCGCTGCAGATGAATAGAAGGTTCATAAGCGCTCCCTCGTTTACTGTATGTGCCAACGACAATTTGCCAGATACGTTGGCATTCATAACAGCACGATCAGTAAAAGTTGCATCGTAACGCGGCCGATAATGGTTATGAACCTGAGCTAGCCCTGCGCTTTAACGCGCTGGCAGCGTACCGATTGGAAGTATGGGAGAGTTGCGTGAGATAAAACGACAGCGCCGGGGCAAGCCCCGGCGCTGATATCGTACATGGCAAAACAGATTGACGGTTAGAAGCGGAAACCGGCTGACGCGGTAAAGGTGTCGATCTTGTAGTCGCTGTCGAAGTCGTAGCGCTCGTATTCGGTACGCACCAGGAAGGGGTCGAAGTTGAACTGCGCGCCGACACCATAGACCGGATCGGTACCGTCCTGGTCTTCAAGATCAACGCTAGCACCACCAAGGTTACCGTCGATGTCGGTTTCCCACTTGGCCACACCGGCCTTGGCGAAGGCGGTAAACCAAGAGGTGATGGGCAATTGGCCGACCAGACTCGCCCCGTAGGCGTCGGATTCCAAATCGGTATTGGCGTCACTATTACCCTTCAGGCGCGTACGACCCAGATCAGCATAGAAGATTTCGGTGGCGAAGTAAGGATTGATTTCGTAGCCGACGAAACCTTTGAAGACGTTGTCTTCGTCATCATCCAGATCAAAGTCTTCAGCGCCATTGGAGATGAAATTATCGACATCGTCGTCGTCATTCTTCAGCGAGCTGAAACCGGTACCGATACCCAGATAGAGTCCATCAGCATTGGGCGCGGCGAATGCCGACGGTGCCGCGGCGAGCAGAGCGGTAGAGGCAAACGAGGCGGTAAGTAGGGTTCTGAGTTTCACGTGTCTTCTCCTTGTGACGACTTGCTATGAAAGATTCTATGAATCGTCATGTATTGAAAGGCGATCCTGCCTTGATTCACTCAATGTGACAGTCGTTTGATTCACACATATCAAACATAGACAGAACACTGTTCGATAACAAGGATAATCCAGTTACGACGGGTAAGTTTTTGTTGCAAAAAAAGCGCCTCTACCTGGAAGGTAGAGGCGCTTGAGTTAAGACGAGCCACTAAGCGGCTTCTTCTTGAACAAACTGTTAGACCGCGGTACTACGTTGCACCTGCGACAATAACGACCACATGAGCAGTAGCGTGTGCGAGAAAGGCAGACTCCAAGCCCCAGCGCCAGTACGAGAAGCCGAACAACACGCCCGGAATGGTATTGCTGACTAGCACGTAGGTGACAACGGAGGGGGTAAGATTGATCCCCATGGCCGTTGCAGCGGGGAGATGGCCGACGCCAAAAAGCAAGGCTGCTACGAGGATTGCAGCCACCACATAGCGAGGGGCTGGCGCACCATTGCGTCGCTGGAAGAGCCGCCATTCCAACCAGACGATCAGAGTCATCAGCCCCCAGCGCATCAAGATTTCTTCCGTGATGCCACCGTAGAGCAGCCGAGCCGAAACAGGGATGTTGAAGGCCGGGGCAGCGCTCTGCACCTCGAGTGGCGCGGCCTGCCCTGCAATTAGCAGTACAGCACCCGCAACGAGGCCTATAAGTGCGCCAGGTAGTAGCTGAGGCTTTGCGGCCCTCCAGACACTTGAGCCGGATAGTACCGCCTCTGTCACAGGTGCCCTGAGGCCGACCGACCTTGAGAGCGCCGCGCCTAACCAAGCGGCCAACGCAAGGAAGAGCCCGCTCTGTATCAGGCTCGCGGTGACAGCGACACTTTGCGGCACTGGCGTTTGTGCCCCATGCAAGAGTTGCGGAATCACGGTTAGCGTCAATACGACAACGCCAAGCATACCTACTGCCCACAGTGCCGCACTCAGGCGCAATTTAGATACCTGAATCATCAAATTCCTTAGCAACGCTACAAGCGGACTAGCGCTAGCAGTAACCGGCACTGAAGCGGGGCGTAGGGAACCCCGCAAGGGATATGGTGTCCGATTGACCGCCTGGTTATGGGTCCGTTCACCCGTTGTTTTGTTCTGGCATCCGATACCGAATGCCGACTCCCTGATACTTTGCACCATCAGGACCAACGGCGCCACGAACCAGAACACTGAACGTGCGGATTTACCCGGAGGACTCGCCGGATGGCATGATGGTTTGCCTGTCCATCAGCCGCCCTCCCACTTCGCTTTCTACCGGCTGGTTTTCCGGCGGTCCATCGCCGCGGCAATGTCCTCTTCGTGCTCTTCGCCCCAGCCGCAAAGCGGCTCCATAGCCCGCACCAGACTCGCGCCGAAGGGCGTCAGCGAGTAGTCGACGCGCAGCGGGATCTCCCCATAGTCCGTTCGCTGGACGATGCCGTCGGACTCGAGCTCTTTTAGCTGCTGGATCAACATTTTGTCGCTCACGCCCCGGACGCTTCGCCTGAGCTCGCCGTAACGCGTCGGGCCCTTGTTTAAAAAGAACAGAATCAACGGTTTCCATTTCCCGGAGATCACTTGCAGCGTCGCATGCAGGCCGCAAATGAAACGCGGGATTTCTGAGTTTTCTTTCGCCATAACGGGTACTTACCAAAAGGTGCATACTTGAACATTTGTAAGCGGTTTATATATCGTGAAGGCGAATCAAGTCAACACACACGGAGACCCAACCATGAGTCGGCTAAACGGTAAAATCGCACTAATCACAGGCGGCGCCAGCGGCATCGGCCTGGCCTCGGCCCAACGCCTTATCGAAGAAGGCGCCTTCGTCTTCATTACCGGGCGGCGCCAGGACGCCCTCGACAACGCGGTTGAGGCACTGGGATCCAACGCCCGGAGCATCCAGGCGGATGTGACAAAGCCGGAGGATCTCGACCGCGTCTTCGAAACGATCCAGGAAGAGAAAGTCCATCTGGACGTCCTGGTGGCCAACGCGGGCGTCGGCGAATTCGCCAGCCTGGGACAAATCACCGAAGCGCACTACGACTACATCTTCGACATCAACGTCAAAGGCACCCTCTTCACCGTCCAGAAGGCGCTGCCCCTGATGAAGCACGGCGGCTCCATCATCCTCACCGGGTCCACGGTGGGCAGCATGGGCACCCCGGCCATGAGCATCTACAGCGCCTCCAAGGCGGCCGTCCGCAATCTGGCGCGCAGTTGGGCCCATGATCTCAGGGGCACCGGCATTCGCGTGAACGTCATGTCTCCCGGGCCGACCCAAACAGACAAGCTGATGGAACTGCTCCCATCCGAAGCTCTGAGCGAGATGAACCGGACCGTACCGCTTGAGCGTCTGGGCGATCCCAAGGAAACCGCAGGCGCGGTGGCGTTCCTGGCGTCCGACGACAGCAGCTTTATGACAGGGAGCGAGGTGTTCGTTGACGGGGGCTACGCGCAGGTTTAGATGGCTATCCCACTATTCCCTCGATGGAAGGAAAGAACATGAAGGCTGCCTATTATGAGGTTCCAGGCGGACCGGAGGTCCTGAGCTACATAGAAGTCGAGGCTCCGGTTTGTCCCGAGGATGGAGTACTCCTCCGGGTGGAAGCAATCTCGATTGAGGGGGGCGATCTCATCAATCGGGCGACGGCGACGCCTCAGGTGGCAGGCCACGTTCCTGGCTATGCGGCCTCGGGCGAGATCGTCGAGGTTGGCGCGAAGGTTCGCGACCGCTTCATCGGGCAAAAGGTGACGTCATTCAACATGGGCGGGTCCCATGCCGAATTGCGCGCTGTGAAGGCCACGCGAACATGGATCGTGCCGGACGGGTTGCAGATGGCGGCTGCGGCTGCCCTGCCCATCTCGTTTGGAGCCGCCCATCACAGCCTGTTCGCGCGTGGCAACCTGGTCGACGGCGAGACCCTGCTCGTGCAAGGCGGAGCGGGCAGCGTCGGGGTCGCGGCGATCCAACTGGCACATCGCGCCGGCTCGAAGGTATTGGCAACCGTCTCGGGCGCGGATCGCGCTGCGCGACTGCGGGCTTATGGGCTGGACGCCGCGATCGACCACCGCTCAGAGGATGTCACCGCGGCCGTCATGCGACTGACCGACGACCGCGGCGTGGATCTGGTCGTCGACCCTGTCGGGTCCACGCTCGCAGGATCGCTTGCCGCACTCCGGCCCGAGGGCCGTCTGGTCTTCGTCGGCAATGCAGGGCGCGCGTCGCTGGACCTGGACCTCTGGCCCGCCTTGCAGGCCAACCAGACGCTTCTAGGGGTATTCATGGGCAGCCAGCTCGAAAAACCCGAAGTCCACAGGACGGTCGACGACATGTTGCGCCTGGCAGCTACCGGTGAGCTGGAGGTTCCCATCGATCGACGGTTTTCGCTTTGCGAGGCCGCGGCGGCCCATGCCTATGCCGAGGAAAATTCCATTCTGGGCCGGGTCGTCCTTATCCCTTGACCTGCAAGGCCCGTGACCGCCGCGAAGGCATACGCCCGGGTCGCTGCATCGGGGACCGTTGCCGTAGATGGGAAATGTAACGTTGATCTGGCGCTGGCCATGCCTGGCTGTTGGCTACCATCGATGACGATTCGGCAAGGGCGACGGAAACTGCATCATGGACAGGATCGCACATCAAGAGGACAGCATCGCCGCCCTTCAACAACTTTCGCGGGACACCCATTCGCGTAAATTCGAACGGGTGTCCTGTAGACACGTTTTTCCGACTCAAGGGAGAAGCAAGTCTCATCGACCCCAACCGTTGGATGGAGTTGATTGACGTGATTGAACACTGCCGCCTGATTGACTAGCGATGTAGACCGTACTATGGCGCTATCCATTTTGCCTCATCAGTAGCGCATAATGCCGCTGTGCTTTGCCTTGTTAACCCTTGGCTGAGAATGCCTGATGGTACAACACTTCCCCTCTTGGAAAGCCACCGGAAAATGATAGAGCCTGAAAATACTCAGGGGGCACACCGGGAAAGACCAGCCCATCTACAACCGTAAATCCGAAGCGACCATAATAGCCAGGATCACCGAGTACTACGCAGCCAGAGGTACCCATTGCCTCAAGGGCAGCAAGGGAGCTTCGCATTAGCTTAGATCCAATACCGAGCCGTTGATATTCAGGAAGAACAGATATTGGTCCAAGCCCAAACCAGCCGGTTGCACCACCTGAAAGAGTTACCGGGGAAATTGCAACATGACCAATAATTTCTTCATCAGACTTAGCCACCTGAGAGATCGTCAACGCTCCCGCACAGCGAAGTGCATCAACAATGAAATGCTCAGTATGATCAGTATGAGGAGCGCTTAAAAACGCCCGCTCAGTAATCTGATGTATCTTCAACTCATCGCCGACTTTTTCATTACTTATTTCAACATCCACACTAAACCTCTTGCACGAATTAACGCAGAGCTTTGCGGCAATTTTGGAACCGCGCGAAGCGGTGAAAAAATTGTCCGGCAACAGCGTCTTGTTATGCATTTCTCTGTCCAATTCTCTCTCTACGCTCTTTCTCAACTTCAATGCAGAATTCCTCAGGAGGAAACATTTCCTGAAAGTCGGTTTCGAAAGTTGCAATCATACGATTGAGGCATCCTATAAGTTTATGAGCGTTGTTCACTGTTTCGCGGATGAGATCACCTTCCACAATGTCAGTGTCCCCGCTTTTTTCAACGTATCGTGTGGTTGCAACTCCCCCATCATGTTCATAGACGTGACGACGGCAAAACATTTTGTTCACGAAGCTGCGATCCGCTGCCATGCCTTTAAGTAGACTGATATCAAAAAACTTGCTCAATAACTCTTCAAAATTATCAATATTGTGGAACAAAATTTTTTCTAATTGTTTCACTCTCGATTCTTTCATCGGTACGTGAGAAATTAGCTGATTTACATAGTCTCGTGCTGCTGCATCAAATTCTGAAACTACCTGCTTAACCGCGACAGAAGCAGATACATCACCGCTCTTTAATTTTGATCTGATTTGCTCAAGGGCAACACGTTGCTGTTCGGCCGAATTTCTCCACCCACATGAAGAACAATATCCGTATTTTCCACGAATATCGTTGTAACTATTGCAAGCGGAGCATTTGAATTCTGTTTGCTGGGCTGTAGATGTGTAGTAAAAATCGGGCCTTGGATCCCCCGTTACGGAGTCTGCTAAGACATCCATATCAATCACTACCTCCCTGGTAGTGTCTACTTCTGCTTCATATATGGCTGTATACAATGACTCTACATAGTGCGATATGTATACCTTTTGAGGAGGTGTAAGGAAATGATACGACTCCGCACGAACGCCGCAGTACGGACAAGTTAATAGAAATTTCGCAGGGATATTATCAGAGCGAAAATGTTTGCTGCAGCGTGGGCATTCATGACCAAATCTACCATGCGAATCTGATGCCATCATCACAGCAATACAATTCGGGAATGGGGGTGCATTCCAAGGAGTACCAATACCCCCCATATCTATATTGCCACATGCAAAACCATCAGGATGGGCGTAGACGCCAACAAGACTTGCGGGGCGCGGTGACGAATGCGAGTAGCCGATTTGGTGCTTTACCTGGCCCTCTGAGTCACAAATGATAGTGAAAGTGACTTTTCCCCCAGTGTGCCCAACTTCAGTGAAATCCTCTCTAGTCATATCGTACTGTCGACCCTAAATAATGATGCATAACGCCGCCAGCAGGCAACCATTTGTAGTGGCGCGAAGCGCAACGAAAAACGGGTTGCGCTGCCTGGCATTGTTGTGCATTATCCAGCGAATGCTGGCATTAATCTTGATATAATGACCTACTGAAATAGCGTGCATGCCCAATACTCTCAGGTGCTTTTCACTTTACAAGAAATAACTTATCAGCTTACCTCTATGGCCGAAAAGGAATATTTGATTTTTCCACAACTACGTCATCGTAAGAATGAGCCTTCAGAAGCTCATTAATTGATATATAATTCCGATCGAAGTCAACTCCAGGGCCAATGACAATTCGCTTTATGGGTAGTCTCGGCACTTCTCCATCCTTAAGCAAACTTAAAGATAATGGAATATAAGGAATTAAATCACTACCTCTTGCCCTAAATCGGAGGGGCTTTTCGTTCTGAAAAATATTATTGTCATCGCCAGAATAGGAGCATACTAAACGGCTTTCTTGCTCTTCACTATAACTTGGATCTTTAAAGGATTTCGCTAAAACGCTCAATGTGAACACCCATTCATCGAACATCAAATCTTTCCATTTATTAACGGAAGATACAAACAGATCGAGAAGATCGAAAGCGAGTTCTTCGAGACCATCATCTCCATATATCACGTCGTAATATGAAGCAACTTGGGGATGTGGTAATAAACCCTCAAGACTTAGACCAACAGCGTAACCTTTACCGAAGCTACCATATCCTCGCCATTGACTCAGAAGATCTCCGTTCGCGGAGAGGCTAGTACAGAAGCTAGAATAATTTGAATTCGGATTTCGAAGTGCATCTTGTAACCCTTTAATTACTTCCCGTTCAGTATCATTTATTCCGCCAGGTTTCGATTCCATGAGGCTAATTAGTCGTTCGGGTAGGAATGATCCTTCTGATGGATCATTAAGGAAACGAATGTCGGTAGCCCACAAACGACCATTCTGAATTATACCAAGCAAACCTTGAGCATCTGTATAGTGGTAGCGGAGTCCATTGTTTCGCCACCCATACCTAGGAAGGTCGTGTTTCTGATGCAAGTAACCGAGTAACACCATCATATGTGGGCACTTTATAACTTCCTCACGGGAACATAACTTATCGTAATCGTTCTGCACGCTTTTTTTGTTAGACAAGCTTAATCCCCAGAGTTATTGAATAATTTTTTCCGGATGCATAACGCCAAAATTCAGCGGCGCCCTGACAAGGGCGTCCGGTGGAGGCCGAAGGCCGGAACGAACTGGAATAACTGGTTATGCATTAACCGGAGCCTCTGAAACCTCTATGGTTCCCATGACGATAATCTCGAGACATGGATCATCCGTGCGCTTCCCTGAAAAATAGTTATGGGCGCTTTCCTCAAATTCAGGAGCGGTACAGTCTAGCCACTTGGAGTCAGCGATGAACGAGGAAGAACCTTTTTGAATAATTGCTTCATAGAGTGAACGTTTTCCACCCCACCATCTCTCATTAGCTTTGACCGCAGTATCAAGATCTGGGAAAAGATAAAGAGCGCCCATTCGACTGGGAAGATGCGGATAGTGAGCCCTTCTGACCTCCTCAAATACCGTCTCCTTCTCTCGGTCTGTATGGACAGCTTCGTACCTAGACACGACACCACTCAAGCTAGGATCTAATTCACGCATCATAGAGGGCGACTGAAAAATTCCTTTGCAGATCTTCAGGTTGTGATGAAAAATCACATCGCTATCGTCAGCAGCCAAATATCTCATTCACTCTCCCTGCATAACGCCAGCATTTGCGGCTGGTTTGGAGCGCAGCGGAAAACCAGTCCGACAACATGCGCTTGTTATGCATTTTTGTATTTAACAACATAAGCCTTGTGAGTACCTGCCAACCCCAACTGGCAGTTAGCAATTGCATACAAGTAGCCCAACCTTGAGTGCCCCTCAATTAGTTGCATCCCCGAGCCTATATCTGAGTATTCGGGTATCAGGTCATTAGAAAAGCTGTTCACATCCAAAATAACCGGCGGTGTTCGCCAGGTTCCATGATTCTTCCAATGATCTTTGTCTTTTTCGAGGCAAGGTAGCTGCTCATACGCGATGTAGCTTGCACCTTCTTCAACATAACCTCGATAATCCTCTATAACCTTTACTGATCGAAGCTGATCTAACGAAAAACTCTCCAACTCAATTTCAATACGATCAAAGTCAATCCAACCATAGTTATTTACACAGTTCCTATCATAGTACAGCCCATAGAGCCACTGCTCCAAAACTTGCTTAGGTATATTGAATCGCTCTTTTAATCTGAGATAGTAATCTTCGATTGACTCATCCGAAATGCTGAAACAGTTGAAATCACGATGTGGCTTGAGATCTTTCCAGCTTTCGCTGGTTCGCTCCCATTCAGCGTCATCAATATACAAACGCCTTACTTCAATTTCCGATAGCACCAAAACCCTCCTGATGCATAACAGTGATTCTACACCCAGCTACAAAACCTCAATGAACGCGACGGCGCATTCATTGGGGTTTTGCAGCCTACCATTTTGACTCTACCCCATTGATTCCCCTGAGAGCAAAGCAAAATCTTTCAGTATAGACAAAATTCGCGTGCTTGCGCGATTTGCTATTTTCAATAATGCTGTATATAAAATCAGCTAAAAGCCGCATGAGTGCAATCTATGAAACTGATGGAGAGGGTGAAGGCTGCCCTCAGAGTCAAGCACTATAGCCTTCGTACTGAGAAAACCTATTGCTACTGGATTCGCTTTTTCATTCGTTTCCATAGAATGCGGCTTCCTGCCACCATCGCAGGTCATTAGTACTGCAACTTTGGTAGCATCCGCCGAGCCAGCGGCACATCGCCCTGAGCTGACTCCCCTTGCATCTCCCCCACCCGCCTCCTACACTCCACCAACGAACAGCTTGACGGGGTGCCGGTGATATCCGGCTGAGATGGCGCAGGGCGTAGCAATATTTGCTGCCAAGCGCTGGTCCCGCTGAACCTGATCCGGCTAATGGGCTGCTTTTGGCAGCACGGGTACCGGCGTAGGGATCAAGCGATGGCCATGGCTAGCTTTCTCCCACGATCACACGCCGCCCTCAGTGCCATTCCCTCGATCCCTCTCGCCTGCCCTCCGGATCATTACTACCGGAGGCATCATGGGCTACTGCTTTACCGATCTCACCAACGCTTGTCACGATGAATGGCGCGCCTATATCGAGCACGATTTCGTGCGTCAGTTGGGCACGGCGACGCTGCCCGAGGCGTCGTTTCGCCATTATTTAAAGCAGGACTACCTGTTTCTGATCCACTTCGCTCGCGCCTATGCGCTGGCTGCCTATAAAAGCCCCACCCTTGCGGATTTGCGCCAGGCCCATGACTGCATGAAAGCTATCGTGGATGTAGAACTGGGCCTGCACGTGGGCTTTTGCCACGAGTGGGGCATTCGCGAGGCGGAGCTGGCGGAACTGCCGGAAGCCAGGGCGACGCTTGCCTACACCCGCTATGTGCTGGATACCGGCAGCCGCGGCGACCTGCTCGATTTGCACGTAGCGCTGGCCCCCTGCCTGGTCGGCTACGGCGAAATCGCCAACTGGCTTAACGACCAGCCCACCACGGTGCGCGGCGAGCAAAACCCCTTTGACGACTGGATTGGCATGTACGAGAGCGAGGAGTTTCAGTCCGCCATGCGGGCGGAGCTCGAATGGCTAAATGCCCGCCTTGCCGACGTTACCCCCGCCCGCTTTGCCGAACTCAGCAAAATCTTCCGCGATGCCACCCGCCTGGAAATCGACTTTTGGCAGATGGGCCTCGACCTCACCAACTAATTCAGCAAAACAACATAAGGAAGCGACCGTCATGAGCAAAACTAGCCACTTTTTAGCCGAAACCGCCCAAGTAGATGCCGCCGCCATTGCGCCGCTGCCGGGCTCCCGCAAGGTGTACGTGGAAGGCTCACGGCCGGACATTCGCGTACCGTTTCGGGAGATCACCCTCTCGCCCACCAAGACGTCTGCCGACGACGAGCAGAACCCGCCACTGCTGGTCTACGACACCTCCGGCCCCTACACCGACCCCGACGCCCAGATCGACCTGCGTCGCGGCCTGCCGGCACTGCGTCGCGCCTGGATTGAAGCCCGGGACGACACCGAGTTCTTGACCGGCCCCACCAGCGAGTACGGCCACCGCCGCGCCAACGACCCGACGCTTGCCCAGCTGCGCTTTGATCTAACCCGTACACCACGCCGAGCGAAAGCGGGCAAAAACGTGACCCAGCTGTACTACGCCCGCCAGGGGATTATCACGCCGGAAATGGAGTTTATCGCCCTGCGGGAAAACCAGCGTCGTCAGGCGTTAGGCACGGCGGAAGTAGAGCGCATTCTGGGCCACCAGCATAAAGGCCAGAGCTTTGGCGCCAGCCTGCCGGACGAGATCACCCCGGAGTTTGTGCGCGATGAAGTCGCCCGCGGGCGGGCGATCATTCCCAATAACATCAACCACCCGGAAAGCGAGCCGATGATCATCGGCCGCAACTTCCTGGTCAAGATCAACGGCAACCTGGGCAACTCGGCGGTGACGTCTTCTATTGAAGAAGAGGTGGATAAGATGACCTGGGGGATCCGCTGGGGCGCGGACACCATCATGGACCTCTCCACGGGGCAGAACATCCACGA
This sequence comes from Halomonas sp. A40-4, assembly GCF_015767635.1. Taxonomy (GTDB): domain Bacteria; phylum Pseudomonadota; class Gammaproteobacteria; order Pseudomonadales; family Halomonadaceae; genus Vreelandella; species Vreelandella janggokensis. The sequence continues at coordinate 2,858,592 of NZ_CP065230.1, forward strand.
AACCCGCGAGTGGATCCTGCGCAACTCGCCGGTGCCCATTGGTACGGTGCCGATCTATCAGGCGCTGGAAAAGGTCAACGGCGTGGCCGAAGACCTCACCTGGGAAGTGTTCCGCGATACGCTGATCGAGCAGGCCGAACAGGGCGTGGACTACTTCACCATTCATGCGGGCGTATTGCTGCGCTATGTGCCGCTCACCGCCAAGCGGGTCACCGGCATTGTCAGCCGCGGCGGCTCGATCATGGCCAAGTGGTGTTTGTACCACCACCAGGAGAGCTTCCTGTACACCCATTTCGAAGAGATCTGCGAGATCTGCAAGCAGTACGACGTGGCGTTCTCCCTCGGCGATGGCCTGCGTCCCGGCTCGGTGGCGGATGCCAACGACGAAGCGCAAATGGCGGAGCTGAAAACCCTTGGCGAGCTGACCCATATCGCCTGGAAGCACGATGTGCAGGTGATGATCGAAGGCCCCGGCCATGTGCCCATGCACTTGGTGAAAGAGAACATGGATAAGCAGTTGGAGTACTGCGACGAGGCGCCCTTCTATACCCTCGGCCCGCTGGTGACCGATATCGCCCCCGGCTACGACCACATCACCTCCGGCATTGGGGCGGCGATGATCGGCTGGTTTGGCTGTGCGATGCTCTGCTACGTGACGCCTAAAGAACACCTGGGGCTGCCCAATAAAGACGACGTTAAAACCGGCATTATTACTTACAAGATTGCCGCCCACGCAGCAGACTTGGCCAAAGGCCACCCGGCGGCACAGCGGCGCGATAATGCGCTTTCCAAGGCACGGTTTGAATTCCGCTGGGAAGACCAGTTCAACCTGGGGCTGGACCCGGACACCGCCCGGGAATACCACGACGAGACCCTGCCCAAGGATTCCGCCAAGGTGGCCCATTTCTGCTCCATGTGCGGGCCGAAGTTCTGCTCCATGAAGATCAGCCAGGAGGTTCGTGACTATGCCAATGAACACGGCCTGGACGGCGACCAGGAAGCGGTGATGAAAGGCATGGAGGAGCAGGCGGAGAAATTTCGCCAGAAAGGCAGCGAGCTGTACCAGGAGGTTTAAAACAACCGCCTCGTGAATAACGCGGCTGAATAAGGTGGCGCTTGAGTGTTGCAAGCCTCAAGGGTCACTTTTTTACATAAGGAGAAGATCATGAAGAAAACTTTGTGTATGATTATCATTTACTGATTCTTCAGCCCAACAATTCTTTCAACCCCACACCATTCAAGGAACGAATACCCGATGAAAACCAAGCTTTCCCTGGCGGTTACCCTGATCAGCGCTGGCCTGCTTAGCGGCTGCAGCGATGACAACGCATCAACCGAAGCAGCGACGATGCTGAGTTATATTCCGGCTGATTCCCCTTACTTCATGGCCTCCAGTGAGGCAATGCCCGAGCAGGAAGCCTTTGATCTCTATCAGCGCTTTCAGCCCATGGCGAGCCTTGAGTCTGATCTGGATGAACTGCGCGCGACGCTGCCCGATATTGACGATGAAGCGTCGCGGTCAATGATGAAGCTGCTGATCGCCATGGGTGAAGAGCTCGACGGTGTTGAGTCACTGGATGATTTCCATGCGCTGGGCCTGAAGGTGAGCCCTCGCGCCGCCTTGTATGGACTGGGTATCTTGCCTGTATTGCGCATGCAGCTGCAGGATGAAGAGGCCTTTCGCGAAACGCTTCAGCGCATCCTGACCAAGGCGGAGATCACCCCCAGCACGGCCACCACCAACGGCACCGAGTACTGGGTCCTGACGCCCGAGGCGCCCGTCCAGGCGATCCTCGTCATTGAAGATCAGAAGCTGCTGATGTCGGTAGTACCGCAGGATGCCAGCGACGAGTTGCTTGCGCAGGTACTGGGTAGCGATTTGCCTGACAGCAGCCTTGAAGATTCTGGCGCGCTGGCAGCGCTTGAGCAACGCCATGACTTTACCCCTTACGGTGCCGGGGAAGTCGACTTTTCACGCCTGCTTAATGAGCTCAGCTCTCCTTCCCATGCAGGTACTCAGGCATTGATGGACGCCGTTGAGGCAGAGCAATTGGATCTGTCTGCCTGCCAAACCGATATTGACCGCCTCACCAGCCGCTTCCCCGGCCTTGTTATGGGCATGCGCGAGTACAATCAAGACCGCATGGAGATGAATGTCATCCTGGAAACCGATGAAGCGATCGTCAGTGACCTGCGCGCTCTGACCACTCAGGTGCCAGGTCTTGGCAGCACAGAGGGTATGGCCAGTTTCGGCATGGGCCTGAATTTACCCTTACTGCTTCAGACGGCTCAGAAATATGCCCAGGAAGTTCGTCAGAATCCCTTCAGTTGTGATGAATTGCAGGATCTGAACAGCGCCTGGAGCGAGATCAACATGGCGATGAACAACCCGGCCACCATGATGATCGGGTCAGCGCTATCCGGCCTGAGAGCGCGCATCGACAGCCTGACAATGATCGACGGCGAACCCAGTGGCAGCGGCATCCTGACCCTTGCTTCCCCAAACCCGATGGGGCTGGTGACGACCGCAGCCACCTTCTTGCCTGAACTGGGCGCTCTTGGGCTTGAGCCAGGCGGAGACGCCAAGCAAATCGAAAGCATGATGCTGCCGCCCGAAACACCACCGCTGTATGCCGCCATGTCTGACACGGCCATTGCCCTGGGCGCAGACATCAGCGACCCGGCGTCACTGCAGGAAGCACTGCAAGCCCCTGCGTCAGAGCGCGACCTACTGCTTCATGGTCATCTGACCGGCGAGTTTTATCATTCCCTGGCCGATGTCATGGAGCAGGTGCCTTCCGATGAGCTGGAAACGTCCGATATTGACATGTTCCGGCAGTATGGGGATATCTACAAGAACATGGAGTACTGGTTCAGAGTGGACGATGCAGGCGTTGAAATGAGTTTCTCGCTGGAACTGGACTGATACCTGGCGGCTATTGCCGCCAGCAATAAAACCCGCTGACAGTTATACAGATAACCGTTAGCGGGTTTTTCATTTATAGCCTCGTTGTTTTATACGGTGCCTGAAACTCAGGAGACCCCGAGCGCCACTTTCAAGACGCCGTCGCGCTGGTGGGCGAAAAGATCGTAGGCTTCGACGATGTTCTCCAGCGCGTAGCGGTGGGTAACCATGGGGCCCAGATCCAGGCGGCCGGCGGCGATGATGCTCATCAGCCGGCGCATGCGCTCTTTGCCACCCGGGCACAGGGAGGTAATGATCTTGTGGTCACCAAGCCCCGCACAAAACGCCCCCAGCGGAACCGTCAGGTCTTCGGAGTAGACGCCAAGGCTGGAGAGCGTGCCACCGGGTTTTAACACCCGCAAGGCCGACTCGAACGTCTGCTGCAGGCCGAGCGCTTCAATGGCGCAATCGACCCCACGCCCACCGGTGAGCTTGAGGATTTCATCCACCACGTCGACCTTGCGAAAGTCCAGCGTCACGTCGGCGCCCATCTGCTTGGCCATGGTCAAACGCTCATCCACGCCGTCAACGGCGATGATCATGCCCGCCCCGCGCAGCCTTGCACCGGCCGTCGCGCAAAGGCCGATCGGCCCCTGGGCAAACACCACCACGATGTCGCCAATCTTGATCCCTCCGGCTTCGGCACCGGCAAACCCGGTCGACATGATGTCGGGGCACATCAGTACCTGCTCATCGGTCAGGCCATCCGGCACCGGCGAGAGATTGGCCTGGACATCCGGTACCAACAGGTACTCCGCCTGGGCGCCGTCGATGGTGTTACCGAAACGCCAGCCGCCCATGGGTTTGTAGCCGTGGCTGTGGTGGCCGCCATCCTGGGATGAACAGCCGTCCTGGCAGCCATAGGAGGTAAAGCTCGGGCAGATCGCCCCAGCGATCACTCGCTGGCCTTCGTGGTACCCTTGGACGTTGGCACCCAATTTCTCGATAACACCCACGGGCTCGTGACCAATCGTCAGGCCACGCTCCACCGGGTATTCGCCTTTCAGGATATGTACATCGGTGCCGCAGATGGTCGTGGTGGTCACGCGCATCAAGGCATCGTTGGGGCCAATCTCAGGGATCGGTTTGTCGTCAATTTCAATACGGCCAGGTTCAACAAAAATGGCCGCTTTCATCATGGTCGGCATGGGACGTCTCCTCGGTCGGAAGTCGAATCACCTGACCATTACGGCACACAAGACGACGCGCCATATTGCGCTGGATCAAACTTACCGCGCTTAAACGCCAACAGGGGGCCGAAGCCCCCTGTTGGTCGTCAGTATCATGTGGCTAGCGTTGTTTTTTCTGATTCTCCCTCAAATGACCTACGCCTTTCTGCATGCCGCCCTTTGCCTGTTGGGCTTTGCCTTTGGCTTCGGTTTTGCCGCTTCCGGTCACCTTGCCCGCCGCTTCTTTCAGTTTACCGACGGTCTGACTGGCAGCCCCTTTCGCCTTGTCTTTTTTGCCACTTGCCATGATGAACACCTCTAGTCCGTTAGTGGAGAATAGTGCTGGAGACAGCGCTGGAGATAGTACTGGAAATAGTTCTGAAGATAGATCTGGAGACAGCGCCTAAAAAGTAAATACTTACTTCGTCCTAGGCGCTTTCATCAGCATAGTCGGTATCTGAAATATCACCGCAATTTCTTTTAGCCTACCGCATCGGGTAAGCGCGTGGGCGACCTGGAGTTCAGTGCAACATGCAGGCAGGCCATCACCAGCAGCGTTGCCAGCAACGCCACGCTCATCGACGAAAAACGGTATAGCGCGCTGTAAACGAGGTCTTGCCCCGGCCCCAACGACTGACCAAATAAAATGCCCAGCGTTGTCAGCCCACCAAAACCGATGCCAGAGCCGCCGCCTTCCAGAATGTGCTCCCTTGCGAACAGCATGAGACCCAGCCAGTAGAGCAGGATGACCAGCATAAAATGGTGGCTTTGGGTATACAGCACCAGTTGCATGGCAAGCGCGAGGTTGCACCCCAGAAGCGTGCCCACGGCACGCTTGCCCGCAGACACTTTGGCGCCGTCATAGCCCAGTGAGAAAAGCACCAGAATGGTCGCCATCTGCGCCGAGAGCGACCCTTGCAGATCAAATACTTGAAACATCACAAACGATAGCGTCGCGGTGATGCCGCCCATCAGGGTTTCGTGGCGAATTTGTTCAGCGGGTTTTATGCCTTTGGGTGGCGGCTGACGTGGCTCAACATCGGGAAATAGCGTGTACATCAGCATGGCGATGAACACCGCAAGCCCGCTGGCCACCATGTTACTGGCCAGCAAGTCGCTCAAATCAACACTTGGGTAACTGGCAAAGTGCAGCAGAATGCTGAGCGTCAGCACACCGTTGGCCCCGAACAAGAACAAGGGGCCTTTGGCCATGAGATAAAAGCGAAAGGAGAACATCGCCAGCACTACCAACGTCATCACCACGGGCATATGCTTGAGCAAACCAACGACCAAGCTGACCTCGAGTACATTGATCGACACATTGGCCAGAAACTGGCGCACGATATGGCCGTTCAGGATGGGCACCATCCCCAGCAAAAACATCGGAAAAACGGTGAAGAACACGCCGTAGTTCCAATCCATCAGTTGGCTGACCACAAACCCCATCAGGCCACCGCCTGCCACCCGCAAACATTGGCGCAGGCCGTTCTCCGTTAATCCGGCAGGGTGCTTATCCGCCGCCGGGCGGTAGGGCTTCAATAGCCGTCGGATTGCCATGCTCAATACACCGCGTGAAGCCAGCTGATTAAACGCGCCTGAAGCGCGGCGAACGGCCTGGCCAACAGGTGGCCGCCCGGCACCAGCTGAACAGAGGCACGAGCACCACTGGCCGGTAACGAGGGGACCGGTTCGTCGAGTGCCACGTGGAGGCGTAGCCGCTGGGCATCGCGCACCCAGCGATCCGTCGTCGGAATATCAGCCAGTTGGCCATCGGCAGCCAGCTGGCCGTTACGCACGCCCGCATCAAAGGCACTGACCTTGCCTTCAAACACCTTCCCCGGCCAACTGTCGAAGACAACTTTTGCCTGATCGCCGGGGTGCACATGACGCAGGCTCTTCTCGCGGAAATCGGCAATGATATCCATCTGATCGGCCACCAGCGCCAATGCAGGCTGACCGGCCTGAACGTAGTCGCCCGCCTGCAGTTGAAGGTTGGTAACTACCCCCGGCTGCGCAGCGCGGACTTGGGTATGCGCCATATCCAACTGCGCTTTTTCCAGGGCATTTTCCGCCTGACGCAAACGCAAATTGGCCTCGCCCTCCTCACCCAACTGTACTTCAAGGCTTTCAATTTCGGCCTGGGCAGAGGCGACGGCGGACGTCGCCGTTTGTTCGGCGGCAACCTGCTGATCGTACTGCTGACGAGAAAGGCTGTGCTGTGCGAGCAACGCTTCCCCACGACGGCGCTCGCCACGACGTTCCTGGGCCGTGGCCTCTGCCGATGCCAGCCTGGCACGGGCGGCCGCAAGCTCTGCCCTCAAGCGGGCATTGTCTTGCAGGGCTTGTTCGCGATTGAGCCGGGCTTCGGCGAGCGCTAGCTGAAACGGCGCCGGGTCCAGGCGGAACAGCACATCACCTTTAGCTACCTGCTGATGGTCGTCTACCATCACTTCCTTAACAGGCGCGCTCAATTCAGGGGCAATACGCGTCACCGGGCGCATCACCCGCGCTTCCGGGGTGATGGGCATAAAGCTATCGGCGATGAGAAAATACACAAACAAAAGAATAAAGGCAGCAACCGCTACCTTTACCCAACGGGCAAAACGTTGTTCGGGGGACATGCAGGACTCATTAGCGTGTTAATGACAGCATTAGCTTATCATTTAATTAGCGCGCTAACAATATTACCGCTGCCTGGAGAGACTCAGCACCATAATCCCCCCAACAACCACGGCCCCACCGACCAACTGACTGGGGCTGAGCATTTGGCCCAGGACGAAGTAACCAATCACTAACGAAGCGACGGGTTCGATATTCATTACCGGTGCGTTGCGCGCCATATTCAGTCGAGGCACAAAGATAAACAGGGTCGAAAATGCCGAGCCGTACAACAACCCCAAAAGCGCTAACCCAATCCAGCCCTGGTTAGTTTCCGGCAAGCTCATACCTCCGGGCACAATGCCGGTAAGGCCACCGATGATCATGGCGATAAACACCGTTTGCATGGTGAGCAGGCTGCGCAGGGTACTCCCCACTCTCGCGAGCCGGTGCTCCGTAGTCCAGAGAGCACAGGCGAAGGCAAACGCCGCCGTCAAACCGAAGCCGATGCCCGCCAGCCAACCGGGGCCCATATCGTCTATATTGGCGTACCAGGCGGGAATATCGAGCACCACCAGTAAGCCGATCAGAATCGTGCCCATGATCAGACAGCTGCGCAGCGTGGGTCGCGGTCCACCTAACGCCCAACTCAGCAATGCCAACTGGATCGGAAAGGTATTCACCAGTAACAGGGCAATGACCACGGGCAAGCGCGCCACGGCCGAGTACAAACAGAGGCTCTGCACCGTGATACAGAGCCCGACCGCAAGCTGCCACGGCCAGGTGCCCGGCGGCAGCCAGAGGCGCTTTTTTTGTGCAACGACCAGACAAACCAGAATCAAGCAGGCCACACCTGAGCGGGTAAGCACCGCCAGCAAAAGCCCTGTGCCATTATCGAACGCCAGTCGCGCCGAGACGTGGTTGGCCGCGAACATCGTCGCCACCGTCATTAACAGCAGGATGGCCAAGTGACGGGGTAAAACAGACGGAAGCGAGGGGGATTGCATGTTGGAAGCGGGCTCTTTTTATGATGAAACGAAGGGTGGTAATACCCAGCATGCCGGGATTGTAGCTAGAAGGCTAACGATATAGGTGCACTGACCGCCAACCTCACATAATGTTATACTAACGTCTAATCAACCCATTGTCTCTCTATCGACAGAAGGCCTCTATGAACGCGTCGGTTCTGGTCATTAACTGCGGTTCCTCTTCCATTAAATACGCACTGATTGATGCAGACCCCAAGGCGGCACGTCTTGATGGTATTGTCGAGCGTTTGGACAGTGCGGATGCACAGCTAAAGGGCAACGATAACGCCGGTGAGCGTTTTATCAAATCACTGCCTGGCGCCGACCATGCCGAAGCCATTAGCGCTATTCTGGATAATCTGGAAGGCCGACTGCCCTCTGCGGTGGGCCACCGTATCGTTCATGGCGGTGAACATTTCACAGAAGCGGCGCTGATTGATGAGCATGTCATCGCCGCCATTGAAACCACCGCGGCCTTGGCGCCTCTCCATAACCCGGCTAACCTGACCGGTATTGCCGCGACTCGAAACGTCTTTCCATCGCTTCCTCAGGTCGCCGTGTTTGATACCGCCTTTCATCAAACCCTGCCGCCGCGCGCCTACCGCTATGCGCTGCCTGAAGCGCTTTATACCCATCATGGTATTCGCCGTTACGGCTTTCACGGCACCAGCCATGCCTTTGTTAGCCAGCGCGCCGGGGAGTTAAGCGACAGGGGAGCTGGCGGCTGGCTGACAGCGCACCTGGGCAACGGTTGCTCGACCAGCGCCGTGTGGCAACACCAAAGCCTGGACACCAGCATGGGGTTAACGCCGCTGGAAGGCCTGGTAATGGGGACCCGCAGCGGCGATGTCGACCCCGGCCTGCACGCGCATCTTCACCGCCAGCTGGGTTGGTCGCTGGAAGAGATCGATAACGTGCTGAACAAGCAGAGCGGCCTGCTGGGGCTTTCCGGCCTGACCAACGACATGCGCGAAATCGAACAGGCCGCCGAACAGGGCCACGCGGGGGCGTCGCTGGCGGTGGAGGTTTTCTGCTACCGTATCGCCAAATCACTGGCCGGCCTGTCCTGCGCGCTTCCCACCCTCGATGGCGTGATCTTCACCGGCGGCATCGGCGAAAACTCGCCCCAGGTGCGTCGCCGGGTGATTCAGCTGATGCCCCACTTCGGCTTTGCGCTGGACGACGCGACTAACGACGCCACGGTTCGCGGCCGGGAAGGCGCGCTGGATCGCGACGGTCATCGCGGCCCAGAAGTATGGGTCATCCCCACCGATGAGGAAGCCCGTATCGCTCTGGAAACCCGCCACTGCCTGGAGACCCAAGCATGAATACGCCCTCCGAAACTCCTCAGGCCATTTTGCTTGTGCCCACCAGCGAAGGGGCCGGGTTAACCTCCGCCTGTCTCGGGCTGATTCAAGCGCTGGATACCATTGGTCTCAAGGCGGGCTTCCTAAAACCGTTCATGCAGAACGAGTTGAACGGCCCGGGCCTTGATCGCTCAACGGCGCTGGTGTCCCGGGCGCTGAATCAGCGCCCGCCCTCGCCCATTTCCCAGACCCGCCTGGAGCGCCTGCTGCGCGACAACCAGACCGATGAGCTGATGGAAAACGTCATCGAGCTCTACGATCAGGTCACCCAGCAGGCTTATCGCGACGGCAGCGCACTGGATCTGGTGGTGGTCGAGGGCGTCGTCCCTACCCAGCACACCACCTACGCCACCCAGACCAATGCACAGTTGGCCAATGCATTAAATGCACGCATTATTCTGGTCGGCACCGGGGATTTAAATGAGCCTGAGGCCTTGGCGGACCAGCTAGATATGCACGCGCGCAGCTTTGGCGGCGTCAGCTCAAGCCGTACCCTGGGCGGCATTTTAATGCGTATGAAAAACTTACCTTATGCCCAGGACGATGATCTTTCTGCAGCGCCGGGCACCTTTAAACCTCAGTTGGAAGAGTCGGTGCTCGCTGAACTCCGCCAGTATTCCCCTGCTCTGGCGACTGACAAGTTTCACCTGATTGGCGTTGTCCCTTACAGCAACGCCCTCAGCGCACCGCGCACGCTGGATGTCGCACGGGCACTGAAGGCAAAGATGCTGAACGAAGGCGAGGCCCTCAGTCGCAGGGTGCTTTCCACCAGCCTATGCGCCCGAAGTGCCGCCAATGCATTGCATATTTTCACGCCGGGTAGCCTGGTCGTGGCGTCTGGCGACCGCGACGACGTGATACTGGCTTCTGCGCTTGCCACCATGAACGGCACTCGGCTGGCAGGCGTACTGCTGACCAATGGCTTTATGCCTAACGACAACATGATTGAAATGTGTCGACCAGCGCTGAAAACCGGCCTCCCTGTGCTCGCCGTCGATACCGACAGCCTGACCACCGCCCAGAACTTGAGCCAGTTGAGTAACGAAATTCCCATGGACGATTTCGAGCGCGCAGAACAGGTGGCCCGTTATGTCGCAGCTCACATCGACCTGGAATGGTTAAAGACCCATCTCAGTCGCGGCTACACGCATCGTCTTTCGCCCTCGGCGTTTCGTCACCAACTGGTCAAGCTCGCCCAGCACGCCAAGAAACGTATTGTGCTGCCTGAAGGCGACGAGCCACGCACCATCGAAGCAGCGATTATCTGTCAACGCCGCGGCATCGCCAACTGTGTGCTGCTGGGTAAACGCGATGACATTGACAGCATCGCTCGCAACCGCGGCCTGACGTTGCCAGAAGAGCTGACCATCATCGACCCGGAAAGCACCCGCGCACATTACATCGCGCCCATGGTCGACCGCCGGCGCGGCAAGCTCAACGAGTTAACCGCCGAGGCCCAGTTGCAGGACAATGTCGTGCTCGGCACCATGATGCTGCAGCTGGATGAAGTCGATGGTTTGGTATCAGGGGCGGTACACACTACGGCCAATACCGTACGCCCTGCGTTCCAACTGATTAAAACCGCGCCAGAATATCATCAGGTCTCGTCGATATTCTTCATGCTGCTGCCGGAGCAGGTAGTGGTCTATGGTGATTGCGCCGTGAACCCCGACCCGGACGCTGAAACGCTGGCCGAGATCGCCCTGCAGGGCGCCCGTTCTGCCGAAGCCTTTGGTATCGAACCACGCGTCGCGATGATCAGCTACTCGACTGGCGACTCAGGTACCGGGGCCGATGTCGACAAGGTGCGCGAGGCGACGCGCATTGCCCAGCAGCGCGCACCACACTTACTCATTGATGGCCCGCTTCAATACGACGCTGCCGCGATCGAAAGCGTCGGCAAACAGAAGGCTCCTGACTCGCCTGTGGCGGGCAAGGCCACGGTGTTTGTCTTCCCGGATCTCAATACCGGCAATACCACTTACAAAGCCGTTCAACGTAGCGCACGGGTGGTCAGCGTTGGCCCCATGCTGCAGGGCCTGAACAAGCCGGTGAACGACCTCTCACGTGGCGCGCTGGTCGATGATATCGTTTATACCATTGCCCTCACCGCCATTCAGGCCAGTCAACGACTCGCCTGACTCACCAACGCAAGCTGCCACCTTATCGTTGACGATGAGGTGGCAGGCATTAAATGTCTGAAGACATACAGAAGGCATGTCGACACTGGCTATTGCAGAATACTCAGGATTATCCGCTCACCGTAGCCCCACAGCAGTACCGTCGCTGCCAGCAGCATCTCCAATACCAGCACCCCAATTGCCAACGTCGCGCTGGAAACGATAAACCCCTGCTCATCAGAGATATCCAGGAAGTTCGGTATCCCCACGTAGAGCAGATAACCCGACCAGCAAAGTCCGATCACACCGGCCAGCAGGCAGAGCCATACAATGGGATAAAGCGCCACAACGCCGCTGAGCAACATGGGGGTAGCGACATAGCCTGCAAATTTTACGCAGCGGCGACGGTTCGGGGGGTCAACAAAACGTTGTGCCATCCAGTGGATAACATTGCCCATGAAAAACACAGCCGCCAGAATGACCAGGTAGAAAACGATGCCCGCATAAAAGGCGTCCAGCAAACCCAACTGAATGGTGCGCTCAGCACCGAGTCCCCAGCCAAACTGAGTGGTGCCAATGAAGGAACAGACTACGGGTACTGCGCTTAGAATCAGCACATGGTGGGCATAAAGATGAAACACCGTTTCGTGCTCATCGTGCATTTGTTTCCATTCGCGCTGAGGGTGGGCCATCAAGCCCCAGACGTGTGTCAGCATGGGTACGCCTCCTACTGTCCTTTTTATTCTAACCGACGGGATAGCCGGTCAAACCCGCATCGGGCTTATAGACAGTATAGACAGGAGCATTGCACTCCTGCCTAATTTCTGACGTACTTCATAACCAACGGTCTAACAACGGAGGTAACGAGAGCAGGCTGGCATCCAGCGACATGGCAACACTAAGCGCCGTAATCGCCAGAATCGATACACCAAAAACGCGCCTGGCCCAGCGAACATCATCGCTTCCGTGATAGCCCTGCACGGCTTGGTAAAGCCAATAGCTTCCCATCACCAATGCCACGATCAGATAGCCAACGCCGGCATAGCCAGCCAGCGCTAATGCCAATGACGCGGCAATGAACGCCACAATATAGCCAAGGATGTAGCGGCGAGCCGAGGCAATACCGCGAACGACTGGCAGGACCGGAATTGAAGCGGCGCGATAATCATCCATCCGGAAAATAGCGATCGCATAGGAATGCGGCATTTGCCATAGGCAGAAAATCAACAGCAGCGTCAGTGCGCCTGCGTCCAGTTGGTTCGTCACGGCGCAGTAACCCACCACCGGCGGTATTGCGCCAGATAGGCTCCCCACCAGGGTGCCGAACTCTGAATGCCGCTTCATGTAAAGGCTATATGCCCCGACATAAATAGCATAGCCAAAGCCGGCAAGCCCGACGGTGAGCGCATTGGTGCCCAACGCCAGTACCGAGAAGCCGGCAATGCCGAGTAGTGTCGCAAAGCACAGCGCCGAAACAGGGGTAATGCGCCCCTGCACCAGGGCCCGCGTACGCGTACGGCTCATCACCGCATCGATATCGCGATCAATCACGTTATTGAAGGCACAGCCCGACGCAATGACCAGCGCCAGGCCCACCACCGCGCTCATAAACAGTAGCAAGTCAAAGTCGCCGCGGGCGGCTAAAAAATAGCCGCCCATGACCGAAATGGTATTGCCACCAATGATGCCCGGTTTGGTGAGGGCGAAATAATCGCCCACGTTGACCATAAACGTTATCCCATTTGTAGATTGAGGTGTAGATGTTGCATGATCCACAACGATCCTCCAACAACCAGGCCGAGAATAACCAAGGTGAAGACGAAAGACATCAAATTCCAGCCTTCCTCCTGCTTGGTGTCCATGTGCATGAACATCACAAGCTGCACCAATATCTGGGCAACTGCAGTGATCACGATCGTCCAGACGGTGGCATTCATGCTCAACGCGCCGCTCATCACCGCCGCGAACGGGATAATGGTCAGCACGATGGAGAGAATCAGCCCCGTCACATAAGACTTGACGCTGCCGTGTGCAGTGGGTGAGTCCTTCATATTACAGAGCCCCCATCAGGTAGACGAATGAGAATACACAAATCCACACGATATCCAGAAAGTGCCAGAACAAGCTTAGACACAAAATACGCGGACGCGTCATATCGTTCAGACCCTTGGTACGCAGCTGATAGAGTACCACCAGGATCCAGATCAGCCCGAAGGTTACGTGCAGACCGTGTGTGCCAACCAGTGTAAAGAAGGCAGACAAGAAGCCGCTGCGATCAGGGCCATAGCCGAGATTTATGAGATGCTGGAACTCATAAATCTCCATGGCGATAAAGGCTGCTCCCAGCACGAAGGTGATCCAAAGCCATTTCTTGACCTTGTCGACCTTCTCGGCGGTCATTGCCAGCACCGCCATCCCATAGGTAAAACTACTGATCAGCAGTGCAAAGGTACCGGTCAGAATCAGTGGTAGATCAAAGATCTCTGAGCCGTCGGGTCCACCGGCCGTGCCCCGAAGGAGCACGGCAAAGGTAGCGAATAGTATTCCGAAGATTACCAAGTCGCTCATCAGGTAAACCCAGAAACCGAACACCTTGATGCTGCCGGTATCGTGGTGATCATGCGTCTCGGGATGAGCGTGATCGTCGTGGTTAGTTACTGCTTCGTTCGCCATGGTTACCCCTGCATCCGGACCTGTAGATGAGACGCTTCTTCGGGATGCTGCTTCAACCACTCCCGATACTCTTCGAGGCGCTGTTTATGTGCAGTCTCAATACGTTCGACTTCAGCCGCTGGCACGTAGTAATCAATGTCGTCATTGGCAACGCGTGCGATGAAGGCGACAAACATACCGATACCACCGACAATCGCCAGCCACCAGATGTGCCATACCAAGGCAAAGCCAAAGATCATCGAGAACAGACTGATCACCGGTCCCGCAATCGTATTCCGCGGCATGTGGATGTCCTGATAAGGACCGCTGCTGATCGCATCACGACCTTCCTGTTTCTGGCGCCAGAAGTCATCGATACCGCTGATTTTCGGCAGATGCGCAAAGTTGTAGAACGGCGCAGGAGAGGACGTTGCCCACTCGAGGGTACGGCCATCCCAAGGGTCACCGCTCATGTCAGCATACTTCATGCTATGGCGGTTCTTGATGCTGACCGCCACCATGATCAGCGTCGACAAGATACCCATCAGGATAATGCAGGCACCGATAAAGGCAATGATCATCATCGGCTGCCACTCGGTGGGTCCGTAAGACGACATGCGACGCACGGCCCCATCGAAGCTGAGCACGTAGAGTGGCATAAAGGCCATGAGAAAGCCGATCAACCAGCACCAGAAGCTGCGCTTGCCCCACTTTTCGTCGAGCTTGAAGCCAAACGCCTTCGGGAACCAGTAGTACAATCCCGCCATCATGCCGAACACCACACCGCCGATGATGACGTTATGGAAGTGGGCGATAACGAACAGGCTGTTATGCAGCACAAAGTTGGCCGCTGGCACCGACAACATGACGCCGGTCATACCACCGATGGTAAAGACGATGATGAAACCGATGAGCCACAGCATGGGCACGGACAGCTCGATGCTGCCGCGGTACATGGTGAACAGCCAGTTGAATACCTTCACGCCCGTGGGGATGGCGATGATCATCGTCATGATGCCGAAGAAGGCATTGACGTTGGCCCCCGCCCCCATAGTGAAGAAGTGGTGCAGCCACACGACAAACGACAGAATCGTAATCGCGACGGTGGCCCATACCATGGTGTGGTAGCCGAACAGCCGTTTGCGGGCGTACGTCGCCACGACTTCAGAGAACACCCCGAAGGCCGGCAGAATCAGGATGTATACCTCAGGATGGCCCCAGGCCCAGATGAGGTTGACGTACATCATCACGTTGCCGCCAAGATCGTTGGTGAAGAAGTTCATCCCCAGGTAGCGATCAAGGGTCAGCAGCGCGATCGTCGCGGTCAGAATCGGGAAGGACGCGATGATCAGCACGTTGGCGCACAGCGACGTCCAGGTGAAAATAGGCATGCGGAACATTTTCATGCCCGGCGCACGCATTTTCAGGATCGTCACGAAGAAGTTGATCCCCGTCAAGGTGGTACCCACCCCGGATATCTGCAACGCCCATATCCAGTAGTCGACCCCGACCCCGGGACTGTACTCAATCCCCGAGAGAGGCGCATAGGCCAACCAGCCGGTGGTACCAAACTGGCCGATAAACAGAGATAGGTTGACGATCATCGCACCGGATACAAACAACCAGAAGCTGAGGTTGTTCAGGAACGGATAGGCGACGTCGCGCGCACCGATCTGCAGCGGCACGATCAGGTTCATCAAACCGATGACCATGGGCATGGCCACGAAGAAGATCATGATCACGCCATGGGTCGTGAACAGCTGGTCGTAGTGCTCCGGCGGCAGGAAGCCTTCTGCCCCGCCAGAGGCAATCGCCAACTGGGCACGCATCATCAGCGCTTCACCAATACCGCGGATCAGCATCACCAGTGCCACGATGAAATACATGATCCCGATCTTTTTATGATCGACCGAGGTTACCCACTCACTCCACAGGTAGCCCCACTTGCGGAAGTAGGTAACACCCCCTAACACTACCGCTCCGCCCAAGGCGGTCATGACCATGAGCGTTACCATGATGGGATCGTAAAAGGGGATCGAGTCTAAACCGAGTTTTCCAAACATAGTTTACTCCGCTGCCTCCGCGTTCATCGCCATATCGCCGTCCTGCTCTTGATGATCGCTACTGGCATTTTTGTATCCGGTCTCATCAGGCAACACCTCAACAGGCTCACCGCTGTGGTAAACGTTCAGGATGTCGTCATAGAGGGTTGGCGATACTTCAGAGAAGTACTCGACCGGATGATTACGGCTTGGCTTCAACAGCTCGTTATAGCCATCGTCGAAGCTTATCGATTGGGAGGACGCTTTGACTTCTGCCACCCACTCATCGAAGCCTTCTTCCGATGTCGCATGCGCGTCAAAGGTCATGCCCGAGAAGCCCGAACCACTGTAGTTGGTAGAACGACCTGGGTAAGTGCCTTCCTCGTCTGCAATCAGATGGACGTCGTTATCCATACCCGCCATGGCATAGATCTGGCTGCCAAGCTCAGGAATGAAGAACGAATTCATCACTGACGCGGAGCTGACCCGGAAACGTACGGGCGTATCCGTGGGGAACGCCACCTCGTTGACCGTGGCAATGCCTTGCTCGGGATAGATGAACAGCCACTTCCAATCCATGGACACAGCCTGGATTTCAAGCGTTTCTTCGCCTTCCTCAGCAATGGACTTGTGCGGGTCCAGGCTGTGCGAGGTGTACCAGGTCAGCCCCGCTAGGAAGAGAACAATAACGCATGGAATCAGCCACACCACCACTTCAACCCAGGTGTTGTGAGCCCAGTCAGGCGTGTAGGCGGCCTTGTGGTTACTGCGACGATAGCGCCATGCGAAGAACAGCGTCATCCCGATAACGGGAAGCACGACGATCTGCATAATGCCAAAGGCTGTCAGAATCAGGGTGCGTTGCTCTTCGCCGATCTGACCCTTAGGATCCATCAGCGCCGAGCTACAACCACCCAGCAATAAAAATAAAGAAAGCAACAGTAGAATACCTGCCGCTTTGGCGTAGAGGTTTTTTCTCATGTTACGACCTCGTCAGGGCTGGGAGGCAAACATTGTAAACAAGCTGCCATTCTGGATAGCGAGCTAACAAAATCTCTTGAGCAAACGCAGTCGATAAGCAGGTGCTTAACGTCGACGTCTGATCGCGAGAGAGGATCGTTCGGCAGGCTAACACCGAACACAGTTACCGCAGACGAAGGCTATTCTCGCATCAATGACGCAGAAGAGAAGAGACGATTTGCCGCAGGTAAACGCCGCGGATTCTGCCACGATTGGTCCACGGCTTAAAGGTAACTTGGCAAATTTAATCCAAAAAACGACGCTAGAGGCTATGGCGCAGTGATCGTCGGGTGAGCGCTGTGCGCATCGCGCAGCAAGGCCGGGGCGCCCTCCTCGTCGGTGACAATGACGTCAAACTCACTCACTGACGCAAAGTACGCCGGTCGTACCACACCGAATTTACTGGCATCTACGACCAATAGACGCCGCATGGCCGACGCCATCGCCGCCTGCTTGGGCAGCACCTCATGGAAATGGAAGCAACTCACTCCACGCTGCATATCGACACCCGCCGCCGAAATAAATGCCTTGTTAATACCCAGCCGCTCGATGGACTCGGCCATGGTGTCACTGGCAAAAGACTGCGACGCCGGATAAAACAAGCCACCCAGCAACACCAGTCGCACGTTCGGCAAGGGGGCCACAGCATTCGCGATGTTGAGGGCATAGGTAATCACCGTCAGATCCTGATAACCACTCAGCTGATTCATTAGCGGCATCAATGTCGAGCCACAGTCAACAAACAGCGTATCGCCGTCCTCTATGAACCCCTGGGCACGCTGGCAGAGGCGATTTTTCGCCTGGTAGTGGCTGGCCTGCTGCTCGGTCAGGTCGTATACCGGGGTGACACCAGGCGTATGCGCCATGACCAATCGGCCACCGAGCAGGCTAATCACCTGCGGATAGGCGTTAACATCCCGCCGGATGGTCATTTCGGACACACCACACAGTTCGGCCGCATCGCGTAAATGCAGCGTCCCACCGCTAGCGAGTGCCTCCTGCAACGTTGCCAAGCGCAACGCGCTTCGGTCTTTCATTGACAGCTTCTCCTGGTAACGGCCTGTTGTCGTTGAATGGGCCTGGGTTATCGCGGAGGTTACCTCTTGTGAGGGCTTGAGAGCGCTTGCGGGATAGCTTTCTCCACTTGCTGATGGCCTTTCCCATTGACGGGTGGCTCTCCCCCTTTAGCTGAGGTTTCTCCTCCCCATGCTGAGCGAGCGGCCAGAGAATTACCATTAAATCAACGGCCGTTGAAACTTTATGTCAGCCGTTTTTCATTTAACAGCGGATCACGTGATAAAAATTGCAAATCCGCGTTAGAAAAATAACACTAAATGTTATAATTTTAACATTACAACTCAAGAAACCCGCTGATTCGGGTCAACGCCAGCCCTCACGTCCGTCGTCGAGGCGGATCAAAACTGCAACTAACAAACCGGTTGAGGCTACCATGACTGCTCGTACTCGTTTTACTACTGCTATTCCATCACGCGCATCGCTAACAGCGCTTGGCGCTGGCCTACTAATCGCTGGTACCGCCAGCACCGCTAACGCGGACGCCTTTGATCCCATCTGGTCGTTCGCCAATGTGTCGGTCAATTATCTTGACTGGTCTGACGGCACCGAAGACCGCACCGCGAGCAATGCCGCCAAGAGCGATTTCATGTTCCTGGAGATCGAGGGCGGGCTGGGTTACGAATGGGGTGAGTTTTACGGCTTTTTTGATTTTGAGAACCCCACCAACGACCAGTTCGACGAAGCCAGCGGCGGCACCGATAACTTCCGCACGGCGGGCAAGCTGACCTCACACATTTACCTGGGCGACAGCCCGATGTCGATTTATGCCCACCTCTACGACTTCCGTGATTACGGTTTCAACAGCCGCGAGCAAGACCAGATCCTGGGCCTGGGCTATCTCGCCAACTTTGATAACGGCGTCTGGTTCAAGCCGTTTCTGGGCGCCGCCCGGGTACAAAGTAATAACTATACCGGCTCGAACGGCTTCATGTCCGGCTGGGTCGCGGGCTACGACTTCAATGCCTTTGGCCAGAAGTTTGGTGTCACCAACTGGCACGAGCAGACCTTTGGCCGGGACGACGAATACCTGGAACAGAACTACGTCGGTGGCAAGGCTGACAGCGTGGGCACCAATGGCGCGGTAAGCTTGTGGTGGCATCCTTCCGAGTTGATCACGACCGGCATCCAGTACCGCTATTCTGATGAAAAACTAG
Organism: Halomonas sp. A40-4; assembly: GCF_015767635.1. GTDB lineage: Bacteria > Pseudomonadota > Gammaproteobacteria > Pseudomonadales > Halomonadaceae > Vreelandella > Vreelandella janggokensis. Next base: position 2,877,784 of record NZ_CP065230.1, read on the forward strand.
GCACGCCTAACAATTATCAGAACGCGATGATTTACACTGTGAAGCTCAACCTGCTGTAACACGCACTTGGCCCACGCGAAGGATCTTTTTTTATGACACTCCTGATGAGCTTGGTCGGCATGGTCACCCTGGTGACCATCGCCCTGATCTTTTCTTATGATCGCAAGTCAATTCGCTTACGTACGGTGTTGGGTGCCTTCGGCATTCAAGCGGGCATTGGCGCTTTCGTCCTTTATGTGCCCTTTGGTCAGAGCGTCTTGCAGACGATCTCGGCTGGCGTTAGCCAGATTCTGGTGTATGCCGATGACGGCATCAGCTTTCTGTTCGGCGGCTTGGCAGATACTGACGAGGTCGGCTTCGTATTCGCCATTAAAGTGCTGCCGGTGATTATCTTTTTCTCCTCGCTGATTGCAGTGCTGTACTACATCGGGATCATGCAGTGGGTTATCCGTATTCTGGGTGGCGCCCTGCAGAAAGCGCTGGGCACTTCGCGTACCGAGTCGCTTTCCGCCACGGCCAACATCTTCGTCGGCCAGACCGAAGCGCCGCTCGTGGTACGTCCGTTTATTGCCCGGATGACACCTTCTCAGCTGTTTGCCGTGATGTGTGGCGGCTTGGCGTCGGTGGCGGGCTCCGTACTGGCGGGCTACGCCGCGCTGGGCATTCCCATGGAATATCTGGTGGCTGCCTCTTTCATGGCAGCTCCCGGCGGCTTGCTGTTTGCTAAACTGATCATGCCCGAAACGCAGGAAATACAGGATAGAGACAGTGTTTCCAAGGTTGAGGAAGAATTAAAGGAGCAGGAAGACAAGCCCAGCAACGTACTGGACGCAGCGGCGTCTGGCGCGACATCCGGTTTGATGCTGGCTGCCAATGTAGGGGCCATGCTGCTTGCCTTCATCGCGCTTATCGCCTTGATCAACGGCATTCTCGGCGGTGTTGGCGGCTGGTTCGGCTTTGAATCGTTGAGCCTTGAGTGGATTCTGGGCTGGCTGTTTGCCCCGCTGGCCTTTTTACTGGGTGTCCCCTGGGAAGAAGCAACACTGGCCGGCTCATTCATTGGCCAAAAACTGGTCGTTAATGAGTTTGTCGCCTATATCAACCTTGCACCCTATATTGAAGGCGAGCAGATGGTCGCAGCCACTGGCCAAGCGATGACCGCGCACACCATGGCGATTCTTTCCTTTGCCTTGTGCGGCTTTGCAAATTTATCCTCTATTGCGATTTTGCTCGGCGGCCTGGGTAGCATTGCCCCCTCGCGGCGCAAGGAAATCGCCCGCTTTGGCGTCAAGGCGGTATTGGCAGGCACCTTGTCTAACCTGATGTCGGCCTCTATTGCAGGCTTCTTTATCGCCCTGAGCAGCGTAGCTTCTTAACGTAACCGTCAACGATTACGCGGGCGCTGCTGTCATATACAGTAGTGCCCGTTTTTTTCAGTCGTTCTTAAATCCTAATACTGTGCGAGATGTCCATGACCGCTTCGATTAACATCACCCTTGCTGCGCGCCAGGCGCTTTCACTGATGGACTTGACCAGTCTCAACGATACCGACACCGATGCGTCCACCGAATCGCTGTGCAAAAAGGCAAAAACCCCCTTTGGCTACCCGGCGGCGGTATGCGTCTACCCCCAGTTCGTCGTGACCGCACGTCGCGCCCTCACCGCCCACGAGCTCAACGGTGACGTCAAAATTGCCACGGTCACCAACTTTCCCCACGGCGGTGACGACATCATGGGCGCCGCCCGCGAGACCCGTGAAGCCGTCGCCTCCGGGGCAGATGAAGTCGATGTCGTTTTCCCCTACCGCGCCCTCATGGCGGGCGACGAAGAGACCGGCCGCGAGCTGGTGGAAATGTGCCATGCGGCCTGCGGTGGCCAGGCGCTGTTGAAAGTCATCATTGAGGTCGGCGAGCTTAAAGAGCCTGCGCTTATCAAGCGGGCAAGCGAGCTGGCCATTGAAGGCGGCGCCGACTTTATCAAGACCTCAACCGGCAAGGTGGCGGTCAACGCAACGCTGGAATCCGCCGAGATCATGCTCCAGGCGATCAAAGCCAGCGGCAAGGATGTCGGGTTCAAGGCGGCAGGTGGCGTCAAGACAGCCGAAGAGGCCGCCGAATATCTGACTCTCGCCGCCAACATCATGGGGGACCAGTGGATCTCGCCACGCCACTTCCGGTTTGGTGCGTCCAGCCTGCTGGGGGACTTGCTCAATACCCTGAGTGGCAACCCGCAGACCGCGTCGCTCTCGCGTAATGACGGAGGCTACTAACATGCTCCCGCAAGAACTGATTCGCCTCAAGCGCGATAACCAGCCGCTGCCGGCAGAAGAAATCAAGGCCTTTGTTCAGAGCATTGCCGATGACCGTATCAGTGATGCCCAGATTGGCGCCTTTACCATGGCGGTGTTTTTAAACGGCATGAGCCGTGAGGAAGTCGTCGCGCTGACCACCGCCACCCGTGACTCCGGTCACGTCATGCAATGGGATTCGCTTGACCTGCCGGGCCCGATCGTCGACAAGCACTCCACCGGCGGCGTGGGTGACCTGGTCTCTCTGGTACTCGGCCCCTGGGTCGCCGCCTGCGGCGCTTTCGTACCGATGATTTCCGGCCGCGGCCTGGGCCACACCGGCGGCACGCTGGACAAGCTGGAATCCATTCCCGGCTATAACCCCTATCCCGCCCCGGAGCGCTTCGGCGATGTGGTCAAATCCACTGGCGTGGCGATTATCGGCCAGACCGGCAACCTCGCTCCAGCGGACAAGCGCATCTACGGTGTGCGTGACGTGACCGCCACAGTGGAATCCATCCCGCTGATCACCGCCTCTATCCTGGGCAAAAAGCTGGCCTCCGGCCTGGATGCCCTGGTCATGGATGTCAAAGTCGGCAGCGGCGCCTTCATGCCCACGCCGGAAAAATCCCGCGAACTGGCCAAGAGCATTGCCAACGTGGCTACACAGGCGGGCACACCTACCACCGCCCTGCTCACCGACATGAGCCAGCCGCTGGCTCCCTGCGCCGGTAACGCGGTCGAAATCGTCGAAACCCTGGCGCTATTGCGCGGCGAGCGCTCCAACAGTCGGGTGATGCAGGTAACCCGCGAACTGGCGGTGGAAATGCTGATGGCGGGCAAGTTGGTCAATAGCCGCGAGGAAGCGCTGACCAAGCTTGAAAAAGCCCTCACGTCAGGTGCGGCGGCCGAGGTCTTTGCCCGCATGGTGAGCGAGCTTGGTGGCCCTGCCGACTTCATGGAGCGCTCGGATCACTACCTGGCCAAAGCTGACGTGGTCAAGCCAGTGTATGCCGAACAATCAGGCATCATCCAGCGCATTGACACTCGTGCCGTCGGCATGAGCGTGGTGGAACTCGGCGGGGGGCGCCTGCGTAACGACGCCAACGTCGACCACAGCGTAGGCTTCAGCGACATTGCCGAAATCGGCGACCGTGTTGATAGCCAACACCCCATCGCCATGGTTCACGCCAACAGCGAAGACGCTGCCGCCCTTGCCGCCGCCCAGCTTCGCGCTGCGGTCACCTTGGGTGACGCCCCCGCGACCGCCGATACGCTACTTCAAGATACCTTCAGAGGAGAAGCCTGATGCGCCGCGCCATTGTTGTTGTCCTCGACTCATTCGGCATCGGCAGCGCGCCGGATGCCAACCAGTTCGGCGACCAGGGGGCTGACACCCTGGGCCATATTGCCGCCGCCTGCGCCCGCGGCGAAGCGGATACCGCCGAGCGCTCAGGCCCTTTGAAACTGCCCAACATGGCAAAACTCGGCCTGTTTCACGCCCACCGCGATGCCACGGGAAAAGTCGCCGAGGGCGTTGACCTGCCGAATACGCTGACAGGTGCCTACGCCCACGCTAAAGAGGTTTCCAGCGGCAAGGATACGCCGTCGGGCCACTGGGAAATTGCCGGCGTGCCGGTTCGCTTCGACTGGGGCTACTTCCTCGATAAAACCGACAGTTTCCCGACAGAGCTGCTCGACAGGATTGTCGATGCCGCCAACCTGCCCGGCGTGATCGGCAACTGCCACGCCTCGGGCACCGAGATCATCGCCCGCCTGGGCGAAGAGCATGTCGCCACGGGCAAGCCCATCGTCTACACCTCGGCGGATTCCGTGTTTCAGATTGCCGCCCACGAGGAGCACTTCGGCCTCGAACGGCTCTATGAACTATGCGAAACCGTGCGCGGTCTGCTCGAGCCCTACAACATTGGCCGCGTGATCGCCCGCCCCTTTGTCGGCAATGACCGCGACGACTTTGCGCGTACCGGCAATCGCCGCGACTACAGCGTCGAGCCCCCCACGCCTACGGTGCTGCAAAAACTCGCCGAAGCGGGGGGCGAAGTGGTGTCGATCGGCAAGATTGCCGATATCTACGCCCACTGCGGCATTACCCACAAGGTCAAGGCCAGCGGTCACGACGCGCTGATGGAAGCGACGCTTGGCGAGGTAGCGCGCACTGCCAAGGAAACCAGCGACCGCCCGACCATGATCATGACCAACTTTGTCGATTTTGATTCGGTCTACGGTCACCGCCGCGACGTGCCGGGCTATGCGGCCGCGCTCGAGCATTTCGATACCCGCTTGCCCGAGCTGTTCGCCGCGCTCAACGAGGATGACCTGCTGCTGCTTACCGCCGATCACGGCTGCGACCCCAGTTGGGAAGGTACCGAGCACACCCGCGAATACGTACCGGTCATGGTACGCGGCGCCGGTTTCACCCCCGGCCCCATGGGCGAACGCGGCACCTTTGCCGATATCGGCCAGACGCTCGCCGACTACTTCGCGCTCGAAGCCATGGCCGATGGCGAAAGCTTTTTATCCAGCGCCGCTTAAAGGAGAAACCTACAATGGCGACACCGCATATTAATGCTGAGAAAGGCGATTTTGCCGATACCGTGCTGATGCCCGGCGACCCGCTGCGTGCCAAGTTCATCGCCGAGACCTACCTGGACGATGTCCGCCTGGTCAACGATGTGCGCAGTATGCTTGGCTATACCGGCACCTACAAAGGCCGCAAGATTTCGGTCATGGGCCATGGCATGGGCATCCCCTCGGTCTCGATCTACGCCAAGGAACTGATCACCGACTACGGCGTTAAATCCGTGATTCGTGTCGGCTCCTGCGGCGCGGTACGCGACGACGTCAACGTCCGCGACGTGGTTATCGGCATGGGTGCGTGCACCGACTCCAAGGTTAACCGCATGCGCTTCAACGACCACGATTTTGCTGCGATTGCCGACTTCGATCTGACCCAGCACGCGGTCGCCGCCGCCAACGCGCAAAACGTGCCGGTGAAAGTCGGCAACATTTTCTCGGCGGATCTGTTCTATAACCCGCAGACCGAGATGGCCGAGATGCTCAAGCGCTACGGCATTGTCGGCGTCGAGATGGAAGCGGCAGGCCTCTATGGCGTGGCCGCGGAATTCGGCGCCCGGGCGCTGACCATCTGCACGGTATCCGACCATATTCTGAAAGGCGACTCGCTCTCCAGCGCCGACCGCCAAACCACCTTCAATGACATGATGACAATTGCGCTCGACACGGTATTACGCGACGACGCAGCGCGCACCTGAAGGCCAACACCAAGGAAATCGCCATGAGCCAAGTCGATTCGGCACTGGTTGAGACACTACTGACAGCGCTCGGCAATGCCTACGCGCCCTATTCCAGCCACCCAGTGGCCGCCGTGATGGAGTGTCCGGATGGCCAGCAGTTCGCCGGTTGCAACGTCGAAGTGGCCCACTACAAAGGGCTCTGTGCCGAAGCCTCGGCGATTTCCGCCATGGCAACCGCCGGGCAACGCGAACTTGCCAAGGTCTATGTGATGGGTCCCGGCGAGCATCTGTGTACGCCCTGCGGCGACTGCCGCCAGCGCATCCGCGAATTTGCCACGCCCGACACGCAGATCCTGGTGCTTTCTCGCGAAGGCGAGGTGCTGAAGACCTACACCATGGAAACGCTGCTGCCTGACGCCTTCGGCCCCGAGCAACTGCCGGCGCGATAACGCCCTCTGTATATCTCTAACGACCAGCCCCTTGTGGGCTGGTTTTGTGCGTTTATTGCTCGTACTCTTACGCGTACTCTTACTCTTAAGAAAACCTGATTGTACAAGACAAAATGTGCCGATTGAGAGCGCATCACACACTGGAGAACGCCATGGCTGGACTATTGCCCAACGTCGACCCCGACGGCCTGCTGGAATATTCGGTGGTCTATACCGACCGCTCGCTGAACCATATGTCGCAGCAGTTTCAAGGCGTGATGCGCGATATTTCCGCCACGCTCAAAGAAGTTTACAACGCCCATACGGCTGTCATCGTGCCGGGTAGCGGTACCTTCGGCATGGAAGCGGTTGCGCGCCAGTTCGCTGTCGACCAGCCGACGCTGGTCATTCGTAACGGCTGGTTCAGCTACCGCTGGACGCAGATTATCGAGATGGGCCGACTGACCGACCAGCACACCGTTCTGAAAGCACGGCGCGAAGCTCCCAACGACCCGCACTCCCCCTTCGCGCCGGTACCCGCCGACGAGGTTGCTGAGCGCATTCGTGCTGAAAAGCCAGCGGTCGTTTTTGCCCCTCAGGTGGAAACGTCCGCCGGGATGCTCTTGCCGGACGACTACATCCGCACCGTTGCCCAGGCGACCCGTGATGTGGGCGGCCTGTTTGTGCTCGACGCGATTGCTGCCGGCACGCTGTGGGTGGACATGCAGTCGCTGGGTGTGGATGTCGTGGTCAGCGCACCGCAAAAGGGGTGGAGCGGCTCGCCCTGCTGCGCCATGGTGATGCTGTCGGACCGTGCGGCCCAGCGTCTTTCCGAGACGCAGAGCAACAGCTTTGCCTGTGACCTGGGAAAGTGGCACAGCATCATGCAGGCCTACGAGAACGGCGGGCACGCCTACCACGCCACCATGCCCACCGATGCCTTGCGCCAGCTGCGCGACATCATGCAGGAAACGCGTGACTACGGCTTTGGCAAGGTCAAAGAGGAGCAGCAGGCGATCGGTCGAGATGTCCGCGCCATGCTCAAGCGCCACGGCTTTGCAAGCGTCGCGGCAAATGGCTTTGAGGCCCCGGGTGTGGTGGTGTGTTACACCGACGACAGCGGCCTGGTTGGCAAGCTCGCCCGGGCTGGTGTGCAGGTGGCCGGCGGGGTGCCACTAATGTGCGATGAGGGCGACCACTTCCAGACCTTCCGCATTGGCCTGTTTGGTCTCGATAAGCTGCACCATACCCAGCGCAGCGTGGAAAACCTTGAGCAAGCCATCAAGTCAGTGAGTTAACGCCCTGGGCTAAATCAGGTAATCAACGCCAGAAGCCCGCTACTCAATAGCGGGCATCTTACGCCATCTGCCACTGGTTGCTTACATATAGCCTACGCCGCGGGGCATCATGCCCAGGTTATTTTCAACCTGCGTCACCCCTGGAACGTTCTCTGCCACCACCGTCACGGCCTTTTTCTGTTCAAGGGATTCAACCAGCCCCCAGACTTCCACAACGCCGCCATCGACGATCAGACTGATATTTTCGACGCGCACGTCGGTATGGCGCTCAACGTCGTTGAGGATGGCGTCGCGAATTTGGCGATCGTCGGCAGGCGATTGCGTCGGCCCCACGACAGCATTCGCAATGCCTTGCAGTAAATTGGCGCGACTGACAATGCCCACCAATTTGCCATCACGCAGAACAGGCACACGTTTGATGTGGTGCTTTTCCAGCAGGCGAGCAATACTGTGTATTGGCGTGTTTTCCTCGACACTCAGCGGGTCAGGGGTCATGACATCCTGAGCTTTACGGCCATGGGATTTCACATAGTCGCGCGAACTTTTTCCGCCACTCAAAAGCGACAACCACCCTGACTGGGGCTGGCCGTCGTCGTCTTTTAGACGACGCATCAAATCGCCTTCGCTGACGATCCCGACCACCCGATGCTCGTCATCCACCACCGGGACGGCACTAATACGGTGGCTCAGCAGCAATTGTGCTATATCGCGCACATCGGTGTCGGGCGCCACACTCACCACTTTGGGCGTCATGATATCGATAGCTTGCATGGTGCTCCTCCTGGCAACGGGCCCTTTCGACGTTATCGTCGTAGTTTGCAAAGCCCTCTACTTCAGACTAGTTCGCTGCTCTTCAGTTGCCCATGCTGACACCCTTTAGTTGGCGTCTTTTTGATCTAGCGCAGCTTATTCACTGGTCTTTTTCACTGACCTTTGCTGTGCCGCTCTCCCCGACTTTTTCTACATCGACAATCCCAGACCGGCTGACCACGACCTTCCAGCGAGCCAGGTAAGGCTGGTCTTCGCTGCCGGTTTCGCGAATGACCAGATTGAACAGGTGACGACGCTCGACACTTTCGCGCACGGCCTGGCCTTCTTTAAGCCGGTAGATGTCATACTTGCCCTTGCTCATCAGCCGGGTCAGCATGGAGATATCCAGCGTTAAACTTTCCTGGGTATGTTCGTAACCACTCAGGAAGCGGGTCGGTGACATCCGGGAACGCGAACGGTAATGCAGCACCACCTCCTCACGCTGGGCCACGGTCCGGCGACGCAACCGCTGAATTTCAGGGTCCAAAGACGAATAGCGCTTATAGTCGAACCATTCGAGTTGATGCCCCACCGATACATTGCGGTTGGGGTCGACGTACTGCCGCCGCCACTTAGGCCGCCCACGGCGCAACCAGCGCCATAAGGTGTTACGTAAATCGTCTTTGAACACTTCGCGCATGGCATAAAGTACGGCCATGGCAATCACGAACAACGAGGTGATATCACCGAGGGTATCGCGCAGGCGAAGTACGCCAAACGAAACAAAGGCCATGACCACGGCCGTCGCCAAGGCTTTGACGGCTTTTTGCTCACCGCCACCCAACTCCTGGGGTCGCTGCTTAAGGGTAATGGGATACTCGATCAAGCGACGCAGCAACCGCATTTTATTCGACATCCGGGTAGGGTCAGCCATCACCCGTTCGGCGTTGTATTCCTGCTCGCGCCGGTACGCTTCTTCACGCTGGCAAATCGCCACAAACCGGTGACGGATGGGGGTAAACTCACCGCCCCTGGGCATGTGAGCCACCAGCGCCAATAGCTGCTGTTCGGTAAACCACGACAGGTAATTATCGATATTGGTGAAATACTTGGTTAGTCGTTCATCCCGGGGCGGATGGCGGCGCAGGCGCCTCAGAATACTTTCACTCAAGTCACTGGTTTGCTGCAGCTGGTCACGCAGCCAATGGACACTTTCCTGGTCGACCTGATGCTTATCTTCGCTTCGGCGTATCTCCCGCGCACTTTTCAGCATGGCTTGGGTATTGCGCTCCATCGCGCCCACGTATTGATAAGCATAAAGGCTGAGGCTCAGGCGATAGGAGTCACTGCTCAGCTGATTGCGGCTCGCCAGGCGGCTATGCACCAGGGGCAGATGATATTCGTCGCTGTAGTAGGTACGCGACACTTGAATCGCCGCGTGGTAAAACGCTTCCTCCGAAATCAACTGGGTCGAAAGGCCAATATCCCCCGGTACAAACAGATAAATATCCAGGTTGTGAGAGGTTTCCTCCTTCAAGCGCCGTGAAATACGCAGTTGAAAGCTGTTTTTGCGCTCTACATTAATCAACTCACCAATCTCCTGCTTCCCTGGATACGTCAATGCGATAACATGGCATTATCGCTAACCGGTGAAGGCCTTGCCTTAAGGCACGCCTGACGCCACTATTGCCCGCTGTTCTTTTCACTTTGGGAGCCTTTGGATGTCCATGGCCCGTTTTTCACCCTTTGAGCTGGTGCTGTTAAATAGCCGCAGCCAAGTGGATACGGCAACGCTACTATTGCTGGCTTGGGTACTTGTTAACCGCCAGCACGTGTCGGAAGGCCAGCGACGCCGTCGCCTGGCCCAGGTCACGGCGCAGTTTCGTCATGGGCATGAATTGGGGCCGGTCATGAGCATTGCCCATAATCAGGATCTGCAAGCCATTCAGCTGGCCGCCGAGATTCTACGTAAAGAGTGCTCGCAAGAACGCAGCCTGAGTGTCCTGCATCAGTCGATCACGGTGGCAACCGATGACGGCGACCTGTCGCTGGCCAACCATTATATCCTGCGCTTTCTGGCGGACTTGCTCAATGTGACACCCACAACGCTGAGCACCCTGTTTTATGAGTTAACCGGCAGGCCATTAACGTCCCCCGAGGACCCCAGCCGTCATGCCTATTGGCAACGTCACAATCCGGACTACTTTAACCAAAAGGCACGCGAGGCCGCCGCTAAACAGCAGGCTCGGGATGAAGCCGCACAGCAGGCTGACGAGAAAAACCAGCAACGCAAACAGAAAAAACAGCGTAAACAGCAGGAAAAGCAGCGCCAACAGGAAGAGGCCCAGGCGCGTCAGGCGCATGCCCGACAGGAGCGTGAACGCCAACGGCAACGCGATGACCAGAGCCGCCGCGAACAGGCTCAACGGGAGCAGGCGCGGCAAGACCGGTCCCGTTACGAACGCGCCCAGGGAGAACGCCGCCAGTGGCAGCGCACAGCGCCTCCTCCGGACCGCACCACGCGTGCCCTGGCGGTACTCGGACTGCCGCCGGGAGCCAGTCGTAGCGACGTGCGCCTCGCCTATCGGCGCATGGCCCAGCTTCATCACCCGGACCGCTTTTTCACCGAAAGCGAACACCAGGTGGCCCTGGCATCCGCACGTTTTCAGCGCATCAAAAACGCGTATGATTACCTGATGCAAACCTACTAAAAAGACGCAGCAGCGACCGACGGAACAAGACCATCCTTATGCGCGATTTGTATCAACGCCTATCGCTTTCACCAGAGGCCAGTGAGCACGACATCCAGGATGCCGTGATGCGCTGCCCCAACAGTGCCCTACGCCAGGACGCTGAGAGTGTTCTCGCGGTCAACGAGCACCGTGAGGCCTACGATACGCTGCACCACACGCTCAACGATATTGGCTGCCTGCGTGCGCGGCTCGGCTTGACCCACGGGGCCCACTGGCAAGGTGATGTGGCCAACGATTTTTCACTGCCCCCAGATCATGCCATTTCGCGCCACGATGAACTGGTCGACCGCGTCAGCAACGCGGTCTCACTGTACAACCGCTGGCGTCGCTGGCGAGGCCCCTGGCTACTCGTCGCCGTGTTCGCCACCGGGGCCGGTATCGGCGTCGTAATGGGATTTGCCCTCTGCCTGGGGCTTGCCGCGGGATAGGCGACGGTCTTCTTCACTTCCCTTACGCTGCCGCTCATCTTTCCTGATTTCGGCTTTGGTCGGCATGGGGGCAGGTTTGGGGGGCGTTGGTCTTTCCCTCCCTTCTGCTGCCTCTTCAGAATCGCTGGCATTCTGGCTGGACTGGCCGTGGTCAGCCTCACTGCCACCCTCCAGGTTCATCTCCACGCTGCTGTCAGGCGCCATCAGGCCGCCTGCCTGACCTTCCATGCTGACACTCAAACGTGGCACGCCCAGGTCGACACCGTCGGCTTCCATGCGTTGTTTCAGCATCAGGTTAAAGGCGCGGGCCACGTCCCATTGCATTTCGGGTGCGGTACGGAACCGCATGCGCAAAATCGCCCCACCATCGTCGAAACTGTCGATTCCCTGCATCTCCAGCGGCGACCAGATATGGTGGCGCATCATCGGATCCTTGCGCAGTTCCTGGGCGGTTTCCTGCATCAAATGGATGGCATCGTCTATTTTCATGTCGTGGGGAATCCGGATACGCATCAGCGCAATACCGAACTGCCGGGACATATTGTGGATCGATTCGATGCGGCTGAACGTGATGATATGCACGATGCCGTCGAGGTCGCGCAGCCTGACCGTGCGCAGGGTCAGGCCTTCTACCGTGCCCATGTGGCCGTTGATTTCGACGAAATCGTCCACGGCCAGGGAGTCTTCGATGAGGATAAAAATACCCGTGATCAGATCCTGTACCAGCGTTTGCGCCCCGAAGCCGATCGCCAGACCGATGACACCGGCACCCGCTAGCAGCGGGGTCACGTTAACGCCCAGATTGGCAAGTCCGGCAATAATGGCAATAATCAGAATCGTGATAAAAATGACGTTGCGGATCATCGGCGTGATGGTTTGCGCGCGGGCCTGATTGACCCGCTTGCCACGGGAGCGCGTCGATGAGATCAACGCCCGCTGAATGGCCGTATCGGCAAATATCCATACCAGCCACGCCAGCAGCACGGTTCCCCCCAGGCTTACCAGGGCGGGACCAAGCTGTGCACCGGCCAGGCCGCGCTGGCCCAGGCCAAACATCGAGCTACCCCACACCTGCATCGACAGTTCGGCAAAAACCACCCAGGCACAAATATGTGCCAGCACGAACCCAAAACGCTCCAGGCGCTTGCGATACTGACTCTGCCGACGGCGGCGGTGGCGGCGCTTACCCAAGCGTTCGGCTTGACGACGCAGCAGGCCCGTCACGACCAACGTCAGCACCAGCAGGCTCGCCGAAATGATCGATCGGGCAAGTGCCGTACCCACATCGCCAACGGTAATAAAGATCGCCAGCAGCGAGCCACCTACCAACAAAAGTGCCGGGATATGCCACAGCCCACCGAGCGCACGAATCATCTCCACAGCAGTGTTGGCATCCCGCCGTTGCCGGTAGGGGCGATTACAGATCAGGTGGCGCACTGGACGCTTGAATTTGATCACGAAACGCGCCGAGATCAACGCTGCCAGCATATTGGCCAGCACGGAAACCAGGCTGGAAAGCTCGGTGCCCAGCATTTCGACAATGCGGCTCGAATTCACCGCGTCACCCAGTGCAATCAGCGCACCAATGACAAACAGGCTGCGCAGAGCACGCTGATGCAGCAATTGCACGGCCGTAAACCGATGCCCACGGCTGAAGAAGGCCACAACGGTTTCAAACACCACCGATAGCAGTCGACCACAAACGCAAATATAGGCCACAACCAGCACCATGGTCCGGCCCGGGCTGTAAGCCATCAACTGGCCGATCCCCAGCGTGATCGCAAACGCCAGTGTCCAGGGCAGGATACGCCGAAAGAAGTGCACGACCATCAGCCAGCCTTTAGGGTCGCGGGGCAAATCCAGCGGCCACTTGCGACGCTTGGCGATCACCCTTCCCGCACCGATCATGGACACCAGCAGCACAATCCAGACCACTGCAAGGACAGCGCCTTCGGCCACCGCACGAATCATCTCGCCTCGACTGGCGCTACTGGCCACGGCCTGCAACCCTTTACCGCCGTTGACCAGTTGACGCTGCCATTCCTCTACCGGCGACCCCCCCGCCTGAGCCTGCTCGCCGATGTCGGTGAGCGTATCCGCAAGCGCCCCCAGCACCCCCTGGCGAACGACCCCTTCATCCTCACTGGCTTCTTGCGTGGTCGTTTGCAGTTCACGCAGCGAGTTGATCAACTCACTGCGCCGCTCTTCGTCTTCGAGCACTGAAATCACGTCATTCAGCGATCCCTGAAAGTCCTCACTGCTGACGTCGTTCTGCTCTTCCGATTCACCACCGCCGAGGCTTGGCAACGAGATCGCCTGTGCATGAGCGTGGGACGCCATGACGCCCATCAGCATGATGAAAATAAAACGAACAACGGTATTGATTAGCCAGTGCGGTCGCACATATTACTCCTGAACCAAGGCATCAAAAGGCAATGCCGCATGATTATCCCCGTAAAGGGCTCGCTGAGCGAATATTCTCAGCCCAAGTGCGTGACTATGATAGGCTGAGCCCACAAATCGTTCACCTCACAGGATGCCGAGATGACGTTAGAAGCGCCACCTAATGGGTGGAACTCAAAGGGCGAAACCCGCAAGGTCGGTGTCGAAATCGAGTTCGCCGGCTTGCCCCCACGTGACACAGCTCTGATTGTGTGCGAACTGTTTGGTGGTGAGCTTAACGTGGTCAGCCCCCACCGGCTACTGGTCGAAGGCACCCGCTGGGGCGAGTTTGGTATTGAACTGGATACCCAGTATGCGCATCCTGACCGGGCGTTATTGGAGGAACACCACGAGCTGGACAGCGAGTGGTCGCGCCAGCAGCACCAGCACCGCCTGGAGTTCCACCGCAAGACCCGCGAGCTGATTGGCGATATGGTCACGGGTCTGGTGCCCACAGAGATCGTGTGCCCGCCGGTGCCCTGGAACGAACTCGACGAGCTCGATACGCTGTTCGAAGCGTTGCGGACCCATGGGGCAAAAGGCACGGATGCCAGCTTACTTTACGGTTTCGGGTTACACCTCAACCCTGAAGTGGAGCGCGAAGATGTGGATTACCTGCTGTCGATGCTGCGCGCCTACCTGCTCCTGGCAAGCTGGTTGCGCAGCGAGATCAAGGTGGACATCACCCGCGAAGTGCTGCCCCACGCCAACCCCTTCCCCAAAGAGTATGCCCTCAAGGTATTAAACCGTCAGTACACGCCGGATATCGACACCCTGATTGATGACTACCTGTACTACAACCCCACCCGCAACCGGGAACTGGATTTACTGCCCCTGTTTGCTTACCTTCGCCCTGACCACCCGCACAAGCTGTTGCATGGTGAGTTGACCCAACCACGGCCAACGTTTCATTACCGCCTACCTAATGCGCAGCTTTCGGAGTCCCATTGGGGAGGCGTCACCGAATGGAACCGCTGGGTCGCCGTAGAACGCTTGGCAGCCTCCAAGGAGACCCTTGCCGCACGCTGTGATCACTATATCGCCCAGCATAACAGGCCATTGATCACTCGCCTGGCAAGCCGCGCCAAGCGCTGGTGGGATGAGCGCTTCTGACGAGGCGTTGATCGCATCATCTTTGCGATATGCCTGTTACCGTCTATTCATTCACATTGACCAAGAGTGCCCTTGCATGGCCCGCCCGTTAATTGGCATTACCACTTCCGATGCAAAAAGCCAGCTTGCCTGGTGTTTCGACTGGTTTGCGGTCTGGCGCCACGGCGGCCGACCGCTGCGTTTATCACCGGCAAGACCCATGCCCGACGACCTGGATGGACTCATCATCGGCGGTGGTGATGATATTCAGACGTCCCTGTATGGCGGGGAGGTGCAGTTAGGCGTGCGCCTTGACCCAGCCCGGGATGAGCTGGAACTCAAACTGCTGGAACATTTTATCCCGCGGCATACCCCCGTACTGGGCATCTGCCGGGGTGCCCAACTGATCAACGTCCACCTGGGCGGTACCCTGGACCCGGATATTTATACCACCCATGAGGGCATCAAGCGGCGCCGCACGGTGCTCCCACGCAAGACCGTCGATATCGTCGGGGCCAGTAAGCTGCACCGCCTGCTCGGCGTGTCCTGGTGCCGCGTTAATAGCCTGCACCATCAAGCCGTCAACCGGGCTGGCAAGGGAATCGACATTGTCGCCCGCGACCGCGACGGTCTGGTTCAGGGTATTGAGTCCCGTGACCACGATTTTCTGCTGGGCGTGCAATGGCACCCCGAATGGCTGGTGTTCAACCGCCCCCAGCAGCGCTTGATTCGCGCGCTGGTGGCGGCGGCAGAGCGTCATCGAACCGCTATCAGGAGTTAAGGGCGGAGAGTGCCGCGTCGTAGTCCGGCTGGTTTTTCAACTCACTGACCAGCTCGCTGTGCAGCACCCGGTTATCGGCGTCCAGCACCACGACGGCGCGGGCGCATAGCCCTTCCATGGCACTGTTGCACAACGCCACGCCCCAGGCTTCCTGAAATTCGCGATGGCGGAAGGTGGACAGTGTTTCCACATCGTCCAGCCCCTCCGCGCCACAAAACCGCTTGGCCGCGAAGGGTAAATCGGCCGACACCACCAAAACCACGGTGTTGTCCAGTTGGGACGCCAGCTCGTTAAACTGCCGGGTCGACATCGCGCAAGTCGGCGTATCGACGCTGGGAATAATATTGAGCACTTTGCGTTTGCCTTGATACGTATCAAGGGTGACATCCTGAAGCTCACTGTTGGTGAGCGTCATGGCAGGCGCCACTTCTCCTGGGGCTGGCAAACGGCCGGCGACATCCATCGGTTCACCGGCACGGGTAATCTGTTGCATATCAGGCTCCTGAACATAGTATGGGATGCCTATACTGCATCCTAAAAGGGAATTATCCTAGCTGGGTTTGTCATACACCGCGTCAAAACGAGAGCCATCATGCCTTCTTTAGTGATTATCAAAACCGGTGATGCCTTCCCGGAAGTGGCCGAACAGCACGGTGATTTCGAGCAGCTTTTTATCCAGCAGCTGCGCGAGGCGCTACCTGATGGCATGACGTTAAACGTATGGGATGCGCGGGAGAACACACCAACGGCCTCGCCCGCCTCATTGGCTGGCGTGGTTATCACCGGTTCGCACAGCATGGTGAGTGAAGCGCCGCCATGGAGTGAAGCGCTAAAGCCCTGGCTCAAGCAGGCCCTGGCCGACGACGTGCCAATGCTCGGCGTATGTTACGGGCACCAACTCATGGCCGCGGCCTTTGACGGCGTCAGCGATTACCATCCCGCCGGTCGGGAATCGGGCACGCATCGGGTACGGCTTACCCAGGCCGGCCAGCAGGACCCCCTCTTCAGCCAGTTGCCCGTGTCCTTCCCGGCGCATCTCACCCATGCGCAATCGGTCATGCAACTACCCCACAATGCCACGGTGCTTGCGCATAACAGCCACGATGCCCATCAGGCACTGCGTTATGGACCACGCCAATGGAGCGTGCAGTTTCACCCCGAATTCACTGCACCGGTGATGCGGGCGTATCTTGAGCGTCAGCGGGCAGCGCTGCGCGATCAGGGTGAAGACCCCGACACCCTGATCAGTGGGGTTCACGACACGCCAGAGGCATCCGGTCTGCTGCGCCGCTTCCTGGCGTTTGTGTAATCAACCGCGTCTTTGATCCCGCCGCGAGGCGAGGCGGTCTGCCAGACGGGTGGGCTCTGGCAGTTTGGTCGCCCCCAGGCAGCGCAGCACCCATTGCAACGACGTATCCAGTGACAGGCGGTGGCCAGGCGATACAAACACCGGTTTCACCCTGGTTCTGGAGCGCAATACGGCGCCAATCACCTCGCCGCCGCGGGCAGTGAGCGGCACCCAATCGCCACGCTGCTCGCCTACCTCGGCATGGCGGCCCGTCAGCCGGGATTTGGCAATGCCAATGGTGGGAGTGTCCAGCCACAACCCCAGGTGAGCAGCCACCCCCAGTCTCCGTGGATGGGCGATGCCCTGTCCGTCCACCATCACCAGTTCGGGTTGAACGGTCAGCTTTGCGAAGGCGCCAAGCGCAGCGGGGATTTCTCGAAACGACAGCAGCCCGGGGATATAGGGCATGCGCGTGGGCTCGCGGTGAACCACTTGCTCTATCACGCTTAAGTCAGGCGCCGTATCAGGGTCCCATTTGACCACCACCACCGCTGCCCGGGTTGTTTCGCCGCCATCCTCAAAGCCGATATCCACCCCGGCAATGTGGCGCACCGGGTCGAGTCGGTCACTCAGCTCGAGCCGCTTTGCCAACTCAGTCTGCAGCGCCATCGCGTCCCGGGGCGCAAGGTTCCATTCGTGTAGCGGTGCCGACATGGCTTCATCCTTGAGCGGTTAAATGATGAACACGGTAGCAAAAAAAAACGCCCCCGCACCTGGGAAGGCACGGGGGCGTCGGGATATCACCAGTGACCGCTAAGCGGCAACTGATGGCACCTTAGGCGCGTTCGCGGCGACGGACCGGCGCATCGCCTTCATCACGGCGGCGGCGCGGGGCACGCTCAGGGGCGCTGTCTTCGCTGATTTCCAGCGGACGGCCGGAGACACGGGCACGGGCCATTTTCGTCAGAATGGTGGACGGCAGACCGCTGGGCAGTTCAACCACCGAGAAGGCGTTGCGGATATCGATACGCCCGATGCGAGCGCCTTCGATACCGCCTTCGTTCGCCAGCGCACCGACCAGTTGACCGGGCTTGACGCCGTCTTTATGGCCGACAGAAACGCGGTAGCGGGTCATGCCTTCGCTGGGCGTGCTTGAACGCTCACGGCGAGCACCCGGTTTGCCGCCAGACGCGCCATCACGCGAGGGTTTCTCTTTGCGCGGTGCCTGCAAACGACCAATCGGTGCTTCATCAGCGCGGGCCATGGCAGAGAATGCACAGGCCAGCTCGATCGGGTCATGGCCTTCTTCGACCAGACGCTCGATCAGCGCACGCTGTTCTTCTGCACCTTTGGTCAACGAGGCAATGACGCGCTGGTGGAACACTTCATCCCGGTGCGCACGAATAGCAGATTCGTCAGGTAGCGGCATTTCGGTCATTTTCTGACCGGTTGCCTGCTCCATCCAGCCCACTTTGCGACCTTCACGGAAACCGGCAAAGGTAATCGCGATACCGCTACGCCCGGCACGGCCAGTACGACCGATACGGTGCGTATAAGCCTCTGCGTCCTGGGGCAGATCGTAGTTGATGACGTGGGTGATCCGCGACACGTCAAGACCACGGGCAGCCACATCGGTGGCGATCAATACGTCGACCTTGCCACGCTTCAAACGGGTGATGGTGCGCTCACGCAGGCTCTGGTCAAGGTCACCCGACAGGCCAGCGGCGTTAACGCCACGCGCCGTCAACTGCTCAACCAGCGTGGTACAGGCGGCACGGGTACGGACGAAGACGATGGCGCCATCGACCGGCTCGACTTCAAGAATGCGCGACAGCGCTTCAAGCTTGGCGCCGCCGTCAACACGCACGATGCGCTGTTCGATGTTTTCGCCGGTCGTGGTGCCCGACTCGATCGCGACTTTAACCGGGTTAACCAGGTAACGGTTAACGATGCGCTCGATTTCAGTGGGCAGTGTCGCTGAGAAGAACACACGCTGCGCATCTTTCGGGGTATCGGCAACCACGCGTTTTACGTCGTCGATAAAGCCCATACGCAGCATTTCGTCCGCCTCGTCCAGCACGAGCGCCGTCAGGCCGTCGAGTTTCAGGCTGCCGCGGTCGAGATGGTCGATAATCCGGCCAGGGGTGCCGACAATGACCTGGGCACCGCGCTTCAGCGCGCCGAGTTGTTCACGGTACTCTTGACCACCACACAGGGTAGCCACTTCAAGACCTTTAAGGTTTTGACCGTATTTACTGAACGAGACCGCCACCTGCTGAGCAAGCTCGCGAGTTGGTGCCATGACCAGCACCTGAGGCTCACGGCGCGTCAGTTCCAGACGCGATAACAATGGCAATGCGAACGCCGCGGTTTTACCGGTACCGGTTTGCGCCTGGCCCAGCATATCCCGGCCTTCGAGCAACGCAGGAATGGTCTGCGCCTGAATGGGAGAGGGAGTTTCATAGCCCTGAGATTCAACAGCAGTCAGAACGGCAGGCAATAAAGCAAGATCGCCGAAGCTCGGCGAAGCGACAGAAGTCGAGGTCATTAATCACACCTTGGTAGGCCGGTTGTTCCGGCAAAAAACATCGTAAGCGTCTCTGACTCGTTTAATGATGCGCACGTCAAGGCAGCATCAAAGAACATGGCTCCGCGTAGCGGATATCGTCATCGGTGGAGTCGGAGACGCCGGTCGCACCCAGCATCCGGATTGACAGCTTGATAGCGGCTCAATCCGCCGTGGCGACCTTGTTGCGCCGATTTCACCCGTTTGGTGAAATACTGGAGGCGCGCCATCTTCACAGCAGTCAACATCTGGCCTGAGCAAGATGTTCCAGCAAACGTTGCTTTGTAGGGAGCGTATCGAAAACGGCTCATGACTACACAGGCAAACGCTTATCGTCTTGATGGTGGGGTCAGCACATGCGAGGAGTGCGCATCCTAACACCGCCTTCGGTACCTGACCAGTCATTTCAGTGTTTTTTCGTTCGCTGCCTCCTTGCACCATGCCATATTTCGTCTAGCCTGATGGGTGCCTTATCAATTTCATGGCACCTCAAGGAGTGATTCGATGAACTGGGATCAAGTCGAAGGAAGATGGACCGAAGTGAAAGGCAAAGCACGCGCCAGCTGGGGCGAAATCACCGACGATGAACTTGATCAGATCGCCGGCAAACGTGACCAATTGGTGGGCAAGCTGCAGCAAAAATATGGCTTGGAAAAGGAAGAAGCCGAGCGCAAGGCGGACGACTGGGCCAATTCCCTGTAATCGTTCAACGCGCCAATATATTCTCTCAATATTCTGTTGCCTGTCGCCTAGTCGACACGGCTACCCAACCAGATATTGAGGTTCGTAGCCACAAGGAGAGATGCTATGCGTAAATCAATGATCACCACTGCCGTCAGTGCAGCCCTACTCAGCAGTGTTGCCCTCAATGCCAATGCTGCTTCAGACGAGCCACAAGGCATGTATTCCGCCGACGACATCATGGATGCGAGTGTTTATCTCGAAGGCAATTCCAATGAAGAAATCGGTGATGTCGACGACATTCTGCTGAACGAAGATATGCAGGTAAGCGCCCTGGTCGTCGAAAGCGGCTCTGTCCTCGGCCTGGGCGGTCGCGAAATAGTCGTCGACACTGACTACTTCAGCCTGGAAACCGATACTGACGGTGACGAAACCGAGCACCGTGTCCTCATCAGCGCCTCGGAAGAGGAAGTAACGTCGTTCCCGACTTATGACCGCGACTGGTGGGAGCAGACCAAGGCAAATGCCCGTGATGCTTGGCAAAGTACCGAGGAAGGGGTTCAAAGCGCCTGGCAAACAACTCGCGAGGCCATTGATCCTGACGAAGAAATCAACGAAGAGTAACTTCAGCGTTGATATCGTAGATTCCCTTTTAGGAATAACGTCAAAAAAGCCACCGCGAGGTGGCTTTTTGATTTCCAGACGTTTGATCAGGCCTTGCGGCGTATCCCCTTCCCCGATAACCGCTCGCGATCATGGGGACGATCGAAGTTCAACGCTGGCCCAACCGGCACGATACGCGTGGGGTTGATGGTGTCGTGACTGTAATAGTAGTGGCGTTTGATGTGGTCCATGTTGACCGTTTCGGCGACGCCCGGCCACTGATAAAGCTCGCGCACATAGTTGGCTAGGTTAGGAAAGTCCTCGATGCGCTTCACGTTACACTTGAAGTGGCCGTAATACACTGCATCGAAGCGTATCAAGGTGGTGAACAGTCGAATATCCGCCTCGGTCAACCACTCACCTGCCAGGTAACGATGCTGTGCCAGACGCGTTTCCATACGTTCCAAGGCATCGAACAGCGCCTGTACATGTTTTTCGTAAACGCGCTGTTCGGTAGCAAAGCCTGACTTGTAAACACCGTTATTGATGTGGTCATAAACGTCGGCATTGACCTCGTCAATGACATCGCGCAGATCATCAGGGTAGAAATCCAGGTCATTGCCGGTCAACTCGTCAAAGGCGCCGTTAAGTATACGCACCAAATCGGCCGATTCATTATTGACAATCGCATCACGCCGCTTGTCCCAAAGCACAGGGACGGTAACGCGCCCGGTGTAGTGGGGATCGGTCATTGTATAAAGCTGGCGATGAAACTCGACCCCATTGACAGAGTCGCCGCTGGCACCTTCGTCTTGATGATAGGTCCACCCTTGATCAAGCATCAACGGGCTGACGTGGGAAGTCCCGATAATCGACTCAAGTCCCTTTAGAGCGCGCATGATAAGCGTACGGTGCGCCCACGGGCAGGCTAGCGATACATAGAGATGATAACGGTTCTTTTCAGCCGGGTAACAGCTACCTTCAACACCTGGATGATCGCCCACCCAGTCGCGCAGCTGGGCGGATTCGCGCACGAACTCCCCCCCATGTTTCTTGGTGTCGTACCACTGGTCGTGCCATTCGCCATCAATCAGCAGCCCCATGGTGTATCTCCTCAAAGCGGTTAGCGTCGATTCAGCATACGCTTGGGGGTACGCGACTCAAGCGGATGTTTTAGCGCTATTCATTCGACGCAATCGAATCCTCGGAAGCACACTCACGCACCGCCTGGCGCAACGCTGCAGCCATGGCATGAGCCGCCGGGCCAGCACGGTCCTGATCACGAAAAATTAATTGGATAGGGACTTCCCGAATACTGCCCGCTGCCAGTGGTAATGGCTTGAGCTGGCCATCACGGAGTTCTTGTTCGATACGCGTTTCTGGCATCCAAGCAAAACCAAGGCCCCGCTTGAGCATATCGAGCGAGGTATTCAGGTGGCTGACCGTCCAGCGCTGTTCGGCTTTCAACCAACCAGCGTTAGTCGATTGGCGAAGCGCGGAATCCCGGACGACTAGCTGACGGTGCTGGGCAAGGTCGCGCAGATCCAGCGATCTACCCAATCTGTGCAGCGCATGAGCGGGATGGGCGACGGCAACAAACTTCACCATCACCAGCGGCTCCCCAAGAAACCCTTGCGCCTCAATACCTGAAATCACCAAGTCCGCGCGGCCATCGTATAGCATTTCAATGCCGCCATTTAAGACGCTTTCAAACAGTTGTACCCGTACCTGGGGATAGGTTTCAGAAAAACGCTCCAGCGCTTTCGCCTGGGCGCCAGCAGGAAACACCTGATCAATTGCGAGGACAACTTCCGCCTCCAGTCCGGCTGCCAACCGCGAGGCCACATCTTCCAGCGACTCAGAACTTTCAATCAACTGACGTGCCCGGCGCAGCAGTAACTCGCCGGCCTCCGTCAGCCGGACCTGGCGCCCTACCGGCTCAAGCACCTGAACCCCTAACTGCTCTTCCAGTTTATGTACCGCATGGTTCAACGTTGAGGGACTTTTATGCACGGCCTCGGCGGCCCGAGCAAACCCTCCATGGTCAACCACGGCGGCTAACATCTGCCACTGTGCAAGTGTTACCCGAGACATTTCGATTTCCCCGACGCAAAACAGCGAAACAATCGCCAAACTTTCGATAAAACCATAGTGCCAGCTTATGGCCCGGATTACCGTAACCCGAACCAACTATTCTGCAAGACGCTTTCTACAAGCCCCTTATCTGCAAGCCCCTTCAGGTGACGCAATAGCTTGTCGTCGGGCAGAGCAACTTATGGAGTTATGGAGAGATTTTAGCGCCAATATTAGTTAGACATTACTTATATAGATACTTTACAAAAAGCCAAATACAGCTATGCTTTGCTTGCTAAGCACATGGAAGCTCGCAAAATTTTTTCACTCTATAAAGCTTACAACAAGGATGTTTATCGCCTAGCATTACATTTGTTAGCAAACAGTGTTCAAAAAACTGTAGAATCTGCGATGTTCTTGCGCGATTGGGCGTAAGTTCCCTTTATGTATGGATATACAGTCTAGGCACCCCCGCTATCATGGGTTATGGTTCATGGGTTTATTCGCTTTTGTTACTTTAAAATCACGAACTCGGCGGTCTATTTACCCATGTTGCGAATCCTTCATTCGCTGCCCCGCACGCATAAATTGTTATTGTTACCGGTAGCCACCATGGTTACGGTGCTGGGCACACAAAAATTGTTAACGACATACAACGAACTGAATCAACCTGACGCTCCAATGGAGAGCGTTCTGGTCCCTCTTCCAAGCGATTCTACCCCTGGCGTCCCCGTGCTTCATAAAGAACGCACCCCGGTGGCTGATGCCATCGACCGCGCCTCCCGCGCCCTTGATGCCACTCGCGATAACATACCGCTGAGCGATCTGAAGGCGACCGAGATTGTCGATCTGGACGTTATTGATGGCGCGCAAGCCGATGTAAAACTACAAACTGCAAGCGTGCCAGCTCCCTCGTCCGCTGTACTCAGCGCTTCAGACACACTCGGCGCTTCAGACACAAGTAAGACAAATGACGTCATTCTTAATGATGGCGCGCTGCACATGGCAGTTGTGATCGGCACCCTTACCAGCGGCATGCTGGATGTCGACGACGAATCATCTACCCAGATAGCCGACGCCACGTCCTATGAAGACTATGGCGCTGAATTGTTTGGCGATGTGTCTTTCCTTGATTTGGAACTTGCCGCAGAAGAGCCGTTTGTCCCGCAGTGGGAAACCCATATCGTTGAGCCGGGAGAAACCTTTGCGGTTCTGGCCCAGAACCAATTAGGCCTGGGTTACAGCGAAGTCCTCGAGCTGCTTGACGACGTTCCCGATCCCAAAATGCTGACCCACTGGCGTGCAGGCCACAGCTTCGATTACCAGCTTGACGAAGAAGGTCGCCTGCTGTCGCTGCGTATGATGAAAAACACCCGTGAAGGGGTATTGGTTGAACGCCAAGATGACCAGTACGCCATCACCGGCATTGAGCGCAAAGGCGAGCCGGTTCAACGCCTTTACGCGGGTACCGTCAGCGGCAGCTTTGCCCGCTCCGCCCAGTCGACGGGTCTTAGCAGTAGCGCCGTTACGGCATTGACCCTACTGCTCCAGAAAAAACTCGATTTTCGCCGCGACAGCCGTCGCGGCGATCATTTTCAGGTGCTCGTCGAATCTGACATGATTGAAGGCGAAACGCTTGACTCACGTGTACTGGCGGTTAAATACCAGGGCGAACGCATGAATTTGACAGTCGTTCGCAATGCTACCGACGATAAATTCTATACGCCTGAAGGTGCTAGTCTGGACCCGGCCTTTGCACGTCGACCGTTTGAAGGCAACTACCGCCTGAGTTCCGGCTTCAACCCACGCCGTAAACACCCGGTAACCGGGCGCATAAGCCCGCATAACGGAACCGATTTTGCCATGCCCATCGGCACCCCCGTCACGGCCCCGGCTTCGGGCCGGGTCGAGAAGGTCGCCAACCATTACGCCGCCGGCCGCTATATTGTCGTTCGCCACGACAACGGCTACCGCACCCGTTATTTACACCTTTCAAGACCTCTGGTCAGCCAGGGCGAACGGATCGAAATGGGCGAGCGCATTGCGCTATCGGGCAACTCCGGCCGCAGCACTGGCCCGCATCTGCACTACGAGGTCATTGTCAACAATTCTCCGGTCAACGCGATGACCGTTGATCTGCCAGAGAATACCAGCCTGAATGGCGATACGCTCATCGCATTTCAGCGCCAGGCCGAGCCCATACTGGCGGCACTGGATAGCGGTGAAACCGGCACTATCAGTTTGGTCGGCAACACCTCAGAAGACGACGAATAACTCTCGCGTTCCAACAAAAAAGCGCCACACACGTGGCGCTTTTTTTTATTTCCTTACTCGGCAATCGACCGCTTACAGGGTCATTAACCCGATAGCTGCATGGGTTGGCTAAGTGCCGACTCCACGGCTGCGTCGTGGCCGTATATATCCGGCCGAAACTCGACCTCGCCCTCAGCATTCGGCCAAGCCGTCAAATAATGCAGCGCAATGGGCACGCGACGCGGCAAGCTGAGCTGCCGATCGCTTTGACTACTGGCCACCAAGCTCGCCACCTGTGCCGAACTGCCGGTATCCTCTAACAACAGCTGGGCAAACTGGGTAACACCCTCAACCCTGACGCAGCCTGAGCTGAGCGCGCGCTGATGCCGCTGAAAAAGCCCCTGGGCTGGGGTATCGTGCAGATAGATCATATGGTCATTGGGAAAGCGCACGACGATGCTCCCCAATGGGTTCGCGCTACCTGCTACCTGGCGCAGCATGACACTGCCCGGCTGCTGCCAATCGACCTCCTCAGCATTCACCGGGTTACCGTCAAAATCAACCACCTGAATATTTTCCTCGGCTAGATAGCCCACATCCTCACGAACACGCGGTAATACGTCCTCACGCATGATCGTCGGCGGGATGGTCCAGCTTGGATTTAACGTTAGATGAGTAATCGCCGATTGAATCACCGGCGTTGCACGCTGGGGGGAACCTACCACGACGCGGGTCTGCCAATGCTCGCCGCCTGGCCGATTGTAATGCAAGCGGTAGCCGGCAAGGTCGACCCACACCCTTGGCGCATTGTCCGGCTGAGATCCCATCCAGCGCGCACGCTCAAGGTTCACCTTGAGCTGTTTGGCCCGCAATGACAGCGGGACGTTAAGCGCGCGTCGGGTTTGTTCGCCGACCACGCCATCTTCCTGAAGCAGATGGCGCCGTTGAAAACGTTTGACGGCCGCCGCCAGCGGCGCATCAAAATGTCTTTGATCAGGGGTGTCGACGTCTACCAGCGGATAAGCCTGCGGGTTAGCCGCCAGCAGGTGCGGCTCGCCCCAGTGCGTCAGTCGACGACGCAACGTTAAAACATCATCATGTTGATCGCCAGGTCTGAGCGATTCTTCACGATGATCAAGGTAAGGCACGCTCGACTGCAATGACCGCGATTGGAAATCAATAAACGCAGCTCTTAGTCGACGGTACGCCGACGAGTCCGGACGTGCCTGGTCAAACGCCGCCGCCATATCCATCTGATTAACGGCCTTGGCCACCGCCCCCATCGAGTAACCTCGCGATGGCCGCTCAGCATCCCATTGAGCACTTAACTCTCGGGGATTCACCTGGCCACGATTCAAATGATCAAGCGCCTGCAAAAGCGCCTGGCTCGCTTGCAACTCAAACGTCACCTGGGCAGACTCCCCACCTGCCTGGCTGCGCTCAAACGCCTCCATGAGCGACGCTGACGCGTAGTTCTCAGGGTTTATACCGTCCTGCTCAAGCGCATTGAGACCTGCCACAAGCGCTTCCACGCTTGCCGCCGTCGTCCATACAGGCTGGTAATCGCGGTATTGATAGAAACTTTTGATCGGCAACTGTTGTTCACTCGCCGTCACACGCACTTCCAGCGTGTCGCTAATGGGTGTTGTGTCTGCACCAGCACCACCCACCGCACCTACGCTCAGGCAAAGCGCCACCCCCATCGCCCATCGTCTTAATGGCTGCCGCTCGTTCATTGCCCTCTCCTTGCGTTACTATGGCTGTCCCAATAATGTACGTACTTACTTGTTATCATAGCGCGTTAGTGACTGCCTAACCGCGTTGTACTTTTCAGTATGGACCTATCTTTCAGGATGGACTTATATGGTGCCATTTTTTTCGCCGCGTGCCTGGCTTATTTACCTGCCCGCCACGTTATTGTCACTCCCGATCCATGCCTCCAGTTTTTATAGCCACATCGATAGCGCACCGCCCAATGGCGTTCTGCCGTTAAACCACCAACTGCTTCAGCTCGCGCCAGACGCCAGCCCGGAGGCGCTTCGCCTCGCTGCTAAAGCGCTCAGCTGTCGCGACCCTCACGCCGAGCGCTTGGCGGTGATCGATTACTCTCTACCGTCAACCGAGCCGCGGCTGTGGGTGTTCGATCTGGCCCAGCACGAACTGATGTTCCAAGAGCTCGTCTCCCACGGTCAAGGGTCGGGGGACGCCCTGGCGGAGACGTTTTCCAACATCCCCGACAGCCACCAATCCAGCATCGGGCTGTTTAAAACCATGAACAGTTACTACGGCCGCAATGGCTATTCACTGCGCTTGGAAGGCCTGGAGACCAACGTTAACGACAACGCCTACGAACGAGCCATCGTCATTCACGGTGCCGACTATGTCAGCGAAGCCTTTATTGACCAAACAGGGCGACTGGGTCGCAGCCACGGCTGCCCGGCGGTTCGCGAAGAAGTCACCTACCCCTTGATCGACAGCTTAAAGGGCGACCACTATGTGTTTGCCTACTACCCTGACCAGGAATGGGTGGCAACCTCACAGGTGATCAACTGCCCTAACGCACCGTCACTTGCCCACCGTTTTTAACGACTTATACCCAGGAGGCAAGTCGATGACGCAACCTAAATCGTTAGACCTGGCATTACAGGGCGGTGGTTCTCATGGCGCCTACACCTGGGGCGTCATTGACCGCTTACTGGCGGACTCAAGGGTCGAGATCGAGGGCATCAGCGGCACCAGTGCCGGTGCGATGAACGGCGTGGTCATGGCCGACGCGCTCACCCGGGGCGATAAAGAAACCGCCCGCGAGGCCTTGCACGATTTCTGGCGGGCCGTCAGCCGAGCGGGGATGGCAAGCCCTATTCGTCGCTCACCGCTGGACAAGCTGACCGGGAACTGGAGTCTCGAACACTCGCCGGGGTATATCGCCATGGACCTGATGAGTCGGCTGGTCTCGCCCTATCAGTTCAATCCTCTCAACGTGAACCCTCTGCGCAACATTGTGGCCGAACGGATCGACTTTGATCGGGTCCGCCGCTGTGAACAGCTCAAACTCTTCGTGACTGCCACCAACGTCCGTACCGGTAAGCAGCGGGTCTTTCGTCGGCATGAGATGAGCCTTGATGCGGTCATGGCCTCCGCTTGTCTGCCATTTGTCTTCCAGGCCGTTGAAATTGACGGAGAAGCCTATTGGGATGGCGGCTATATGGGCAATCCGGCGCTGTTCCCGCTAATGGAGGAATGTAGCGCACGCGATATTCTGCTCGTTCAGATCAACCCCATTCGACGAGACGACTTACCCACCACGGCGTCAGCCATCATGAACCGCCTTAATGAAATCACCTTCAATTCAGCGCTGATCAAAGAGGTGCGCATGATCGCCATGCTTAAACAGGTGCTTGACGCCCAGGGTATCGAGAACTGCTATCAGCAGGCGTTGTTCCACCGCATCAGCGGTGAAGGTGCGTTACTGCCACTGTCGGTATCCAGCAAGCTGAATGCCGAGTGGCCCTTTCTATGCCACCTGTTTGAACAGGGCCATGCCGCCGCCGACCGCTGGCTGGAAGACAACATCGACGCGCTCGGCGAACGCTCCACGCTGGATATCGAGGATGTCTATCTGGATGAAAGCCCGGCGCCTGCTACAGCACCAAACTAAGCCAAACCAGGCCTGCTGATGCCCAATGATGCAGCATTAGCATGATATTTATCTTTCAACCTGTTCCTCAAACACCCTCCCTTCAATAGTAACCAACTGATTAAAATAATAAAAAACAACCATGGCAACCACTTTGCATAAATGTAAGCAGTGGTGGTAGGCGTGGACCAGGCCCAAGCGGGTACGAGTGCGTCGAACCTGACCTTCAATGAAGAAGGCATGTTCTCGTGAACCGATGACGCTGCGTGTTCACGCGCAGGGTGTTGAACTCGTAACAGAACCCGTGAGGCCATCCCATGGATATTCGCAACAAAGCCAACCGTATTCGGTTGCTCAATTTCTCTACGCCACAAATGCGCGCTTTCCATTTTTCGTGGTTTGCTTTCCATCTCTGCTTTTTTGGCTGGTTTGGCATTGCGCCGCTCATGGCGGTGGTACGTGAAGACCTAGCTCTCACCCAGACCCAGATCGGTAACACCATCATCGCCTCGGTCACGATCACCGTCATTATCCGCCTGGTGATCGGCGTATTATGCGACCGCCTCGGGCCACGAAAGACCTATTCCGGCTTGTTGCTGCTCGGCTCCATTCCGGTGATGGGCATCGGCCTGGCCGACAGCTTTGAAACCTTCCTGCTTGCGCGCCTGGCGATTGGGGCCATCGGTGCGTCGTTTGTTATCACTCAATACCATACTTCCATCATGTTTGCGCCCAATGTCGTGGGTACCGCCAACGCCACCAGTGCGGGCTGGGGGAACCTGGGCGGCGGCACGACACAGATCGTCATGCCGTTGATATTTGCCGGTATGTTGATGCTTGGAGTTAACGAGGCGTTGGGCTGGCGGTTAGCCATGGTCGTGCCAGGCGTTGTGCTGTTCTTCACCGGCATTGCCTATTGGCTATTTACCCAGGATGCGCCCGATGGCAACTTTGACGAGCTGCGCGCTCGCGGCGAGCTACCGCCCGCCAGCGGCGAAAACGGCGCGCTACAAAGCTTTACCGTCGCGGCAAAAGATATTCGCGTGTGGGCGCTGTTCGTGGTGTATGGGATTTGTTTTGGCGTGGAACTGACGATCAATAACATCGCCGCCATCTACTTTTTCGATAATTTTGACCTGACACTTGCCACCGCTGGCCTGATTGCCGGCCTGTTTGGCTTGATGAATATCTTTGCCCGTACGCTGGGCGGCATATTTTCTGACTTGTTTGCCAAACTGGGGGGCCTGAAGGGGCGCGTGCGCTGGTTACTGGTCGCTCTCATTTGTGAAGGCATCGCCCTGATCGCTTTTTCACAAATGCATGTACTAAGCCTGGCGATCGGTATCATGCTGGTGTTCAGCCTGTTTGTGCAGATGGCCGAAGGTGCGACTTACGGGGTGGTACCCTTCATCAATAAAAAAGCCCTGGGCGCGGTGGCCGGTATTGTGGGCGCAGGCGGCAACGTTGGCGCCGTCTCTGCCGCCTTCCTGTTCCGCAGTGAAAGCCTGACCTATCAGCAAGGCCTCTTCTACCTGGGGTTAGCCGTCCTTGCCTTGGCCTCGTGCGTCCTGCTGGTACGCTTCTCCGATGCGCAAGAAGCCGAAGAGGCAGCCGCCTACCGAGAGGCGGTGGGCGACGATACCGGCGCGGGTGCCCTATCGTTACGCTAAACGACGCCGATTGCGCACTTCCAGGGAAGTGCGCAATCAATGGCGGTGAGCACAAAGGAAACGCATTATGTCTTCAGCTCAACAGCTTCTGTTAACCGCCAAACGCTGCGATATCGACAACCTGACCCATCTGGCGACAACCTGTGACATTGTGGGCGACATCAGCCACTTCATTCACATGCTGCAGCGTGAGCGGGGCGCGTCGACGGTTTTCCTGGTTTCCCAGGGCAGCCGCTTTAAAGAACGTCGCGCGACTTACCGCCAGCATAGCCAGGATGCCGAAGCACTGATGCGTCGTCGCCTCGAGGCATTAAGCAAGGAAGCGCGTCCCCAGGCGGCTGCGCGCCTGCTGCGCCGCATTGCCATGGTATGGGCAGCGCTGGATGAACTCAGCACGCTGCGCCACGCCATTGACACCTTTGCCATTACACCCGACGCGGCAACTCAGGCATTCAATCAATTGACCAGCGGGCTGCTGGCGATTGTCTTTGAAGCAGCCGACACGGCTGTCGACCCTGACATCACCCGCGCCCTGGTCGCCATTTTCCATTTAATGCAAGGCAAAGAACTGGCGGGACAGGAACGCGCATGCGGCGCCTTTGGCTTTACCCAGGGGTATTTTGACGATGCCCATAGTGCATTGCTTGGCCAACTGATTGACGACCAGCAACGCTGCTTTGATACCTTTGAGGAATTCGCTTCTCCCGAAGCACAGCAACATTGGCAAGCGGAGCTGTCGCCACGCACGCTCTCAGGCATCCATCAATTGCGCGATATTGCCCGCCAGCGGGCCTCGCATCCAGACACATCGGATTCACTGGGTGAAACCTGGTATGAGCTCACCACGCTGCGCATCGACAGCATTAAAAACGTGGAAGATGCCTGCAACGCTCAGTTGACCGCCCTGTGCCATAGCAAGATACAACAAGCCAATGTCGCGCTGGAAAAAGCCAAGACGGAGCCTTGCCGTAATTCGCCGGCGCCTTGCGAGCAACTGCTCGCCTTGAGCAACGGTGAGCCACTGGGAGACTTGACCGCCAATGCGCTTAATTCGCCCCTGGGCCGATCATTGATCGAATTGACCCAGGCACAATCAAGCCGCTTACAGGGGCTTAGCGACGAGCTGGAAAATACGCGCAAGGCCCTTCGCGAACGCAAGCTGATCGAACGAGCGAAAGGCCTGATCATGGCCCACCAGGACATGACAGAAGAAGAAGCGTACCGGTTTCTGCGCACTACCTCGATGAATCAGAGCAAAAGCATGGCGGACATGGCGCAGTCGATTCTCGACCTATCCACCATGCTCAAGCGCAAAGAAGCCGGGCATTAACGCTTTCACCTTCTTCGTTCGCAGGCTTACGATTTGCACAACGGCGCTCAATTAGCCATGCTAGATAGGATGTTATGGTTAATCGTCAGGAGCGCAAAGGATGCATAGAAACGTCTTACTGATTACCGGTGCCTCCAGCGGAATTGGGGCTGCCACCGCCCGAGCAGCCGCCCGTGAAGGTTACAAACTGGTGCTGGCCGCCCGCTCGACTGACAAGCTCACCGCGCTTGCCCAAGAGTTAGGACCAGAAAATGTGCTGACCTGCGAGCTGGATGTCACCCAGATGGACGAACAGCGCGCCATGGTCGACGAAGCATTGGAAACCTTTGGCAGGATTGATGCCGTTTTTGCCAACGCCGGTTGCGGTGGTTCGCCGGGCGGCTTCAGTGGTGCCGATCACGAGCGCTGGCAGGAAATGATCTTAACCAACGTATATGGCGTTGGCCTGACTCTCCAGGCATGCTTACCGGCACTCAAACGAAGCAAAGGCCACGTGCTGTTAACCGGCTCAGCCGCAGGCCGTGCGACCATTCCGGGTTCCATGTACAGCGCGACCAAGTGGGCCGTTACCGGCATCGGCTATAACCTGCGCGAGGAGCTACGCGGTACCGGCATGCGGGTAACGCTGATTGAACCCGGCATGGTCGATACCCCCTTCTTTGACGAACCGCCCGAACATGCGCTGGAAGACCGCGATATTGCCAATGCCGTCATTTATGCGCTATCACAGCCTGCCCATGTCGACGTCAACGAAATCCTGATTCGCCCTACCCCGCCATTGGAATAATGTGTTTTGCCGATACCCTGCCTTGTAATTCATCGATACTGGCCGCATAACCCTTAATTAACAAGCGTGCTAATGATTCGTTCGACTCCCTTGCGTCGGCATCTCATTAGCCGCCCCATCTTCCGGCCTTATAGGTGATGCATGAGCGCACTCGCGTCTACCGCGCTATCCGTACTGGACCTCGCCCCGATTCGTCAGGGGGGCAGCGCTGCCGAAACCTTTCAAGACAGCGTTTCGCTTGCCCAGCGCACCGAACAACTGGGTTATAAGCGTTACTGGCTGGCCGAGCACCACAACATAGATGGCATCGCAAGCGCTGCGACAGCGGTACTGATCGGCCATATTGCCGGTCAGACCTCGCGTATTCGCGTGGGTAGCGGTGGGATCATGCTGCCCAACCACCCGCCACTGGTGGTGGCCGAGCAGTTTGGCACGCTGGAAACTCTTTATCCCGGGCGCATCGACCTGGGCCTTGGCCGTGCGCCGGGCTCGGACGGCGCGACCATGCAGGCGATGCGCCGCCATCCCCACGCTGGCGTGGATGATTTCCCGGCCCAACTAAACGAGCTGCGGGGCTATCTGGGAGACCCTGCGCCTCACCAGCGGGTAAAAGCAGTACCCGGCCAGGGTACTCACGTGCCGATTTGGCTGCTCGGCTCCAGTGGCTTTAGTGCACAGTTAGCCGCCAAGCTTGGCCTGCCCTTTGCCTTCGCCGCGCAGTTTGCGCCAGGCTACCTGTTTGAAGCGCTGCGGCTTTACCGTGAGAACTTCCAGCCCTCGGAGCACCTGGATGCCCCCTACGCCACCGTCGGGTTGCCGGTCATTGCCGCGGAAAGCGACGCCATGGCGGAATACCTGGCAACCACGGCCCAGCAGAAATTTCTCAACCTGATCCGCGGCAAGCCAACGGTGTCGCTGCCTCCAGTGGAGCAGCTTGACTGGTCACCCATGGAGCGCGCCCAGGTCGAGCAGTTTCTGGGGGCAGCGATCATCGGTGGCCCCGACACGGTAAAAACCCAACTTGCCGACTTCCAGGAACGCACAGGGGCCAATGAGTTGATGATCAATAGTGATTTCTATGACCATCAGGATCGGTTAAGAAGTTATCAGATTGTTGCTGAAGCGGCACAATAACTGCCTACAATGGTCGGTAGCCTTGCATAGGGGCTGCTGATTTCAGCCGAGCTAACCCGAAGGATCAGGTACACAGAACCATGTCTGCGCTCACTTACTCTCCAATGTCACACGCTGACTTCACGGCGTTCTGGCCAACCTTTCAACACATTGTGGCGGCCCAGGAAACCTATGCCATCGACCCGGATATATCCGCCGAAGATGCCTACCAACTGTGGTGTAAAGCCCCACAGGCAACGCTTGCGGTCAAGGATGAAACAGGCACACTTCTCGGTACCTACTATTTAAAAGCCAATGCGGCCGGGCCGGGTGATCATGTCTGCAACTGCGGTTATATGGTGGCCCCTGCCGCGCGTGGCAGAGGCGTCGCCCGGAGCATGTGCGAGCATTCACAGCAGTTCGCTCGCGAGCTGGGTTTCAGGGCCATGCAGTTCAACGCGGTTGTCTCTACGAATGAGGTGGCGGTCGCACTCTGGCAGCGCCTGGGGTTCGCCATTGTGGGCACGGTGCCTAACGCTTACCGTCATGCCCGTCTTGGCGAAGTCGATACCCACGTCATGCATAAAACGCTTTAAGCCTTCAACGTTAACGTCGCCCACGTCAAGCGCATTAATGTGGGTTGTCTATCGGCATCCTTCGTGGTTGGATAACAGTCGTTAGCTGACCTCACCCCCCGACGAGATGCCGGAATGCCCTACGCCCCCCTGCGGCTAAACCAAATATCCCTGCGTACACGTTTTATGCTGCTGATTATTGGCTTGGTGTTTAGCACGACCATCCTGCTTGGCTGGGTCGCTGCTCGACAGTCAGCTGATCAACTGGAAGCCAACATCGGCGCCTCTACGGCAGAATCGGCCTATCAGATGGTCGATAAGCTGGACCGCAGCATGGATGCCCGCATTAAGGAAGTAAAGTTACTGCTGGGCATTGAAGCACTGACCGACGGTACCGATAACGATACTCTTCGCTCTCAGTTGGAAACTCTTCAAGATAACTACAACGTGGTGTCATGGATTGGCTTTATTGACCCAGACGGCGTTGTACAAGCCGCAACCGGTGGTGTATTGGAAGGGACTTCCATTGCCCAGCGCCCGGTCTTTCAAAACGGCCGCGATGGTATGTGGATTGGCGATGTTCACGACGCCGTCTTGCTGTCGCAGCTATTGCCTAACCCGTATGGAAAAGCCATACAGTTTGTCGATATCGCCACCCCGGTCCATACCCAGGATGACACCTTGCTGGGGGTGCTGGCCGTTCACCTGAGCTGGGAATGGGCCGAGTACATTCAACGTGCGATGTTCTCGCCTGCGCAACAGCGCCAGGGCACCGAAATACTGTTACTCGCGGCCGATGGAACAGTGCTGCTCGGACCGGACGATATGCTGGGACAGCCTGTGCCGGGCCTATCCACCCTGCATTTACAGGCCAGCGCCAAGCCTTCATGGTCAATTGAGACATGGCCAGATGACCAGCGCTATGTGACGGGTGTAGCCCGCAGCCAGGGTTTCGAGGATTTCCCGGGGCTGGGATGGGTGGCTGTTAGCCGTCAGCCGATTGAGCAAGCATTTGCCCCCGTGGAAAGACTAAAACGTGTGATCATGGGCATAGGCGTGCTATTGGCCATCGTGTTTGCAGTGGTTGGCTGGTTTGTCGCGTCGCGGCTAACGACGCCTTTAACCCGTCTTTCTCACGCCGCAGACACTATCCACGATGCCAGCCAACCCACTAACGAGATTCCCCTGGAAACAGGTTCGCCGGAACTGATGCGCCTCTCCACGTCAATGCGCAACATGGTCGGACGCTTGCTCGACCAAAACCGCACTATTCGCCGCCTTGAAGACATCGCTAATAGCGACCCGTTGACCGGGTTGCCGAACCGCGCCTTCCTTGATCGTTATCTTTCGCACGCCCTGCCCGAGGCCGAGCGCCAACAGCAAAGTATTGCGCTGGTATATATTGACCTGGATGGCTTTAAAGACGTGAATGATGAGCTGGGTCACCATGCGGGCGACCTGCTGTTAATCGACATTGCCAATCGTCTGCAGGAAGTGCTCCGAGCCAGCGATGTCGTCGCTCGGTGGGGCGGTGACGAATTCGTCATGGCCTTGAAAGCCCCCGCGGACCAACTACCGACGCTCACCCAGGCGATAAGCGAGCGACTGCTTGCCTCCACTTCTCAACCAATATCGCTGCCCGAGCATCAAGCGGTGACCGTCAACTGCAGCCTGGGGGCCGCGTGGTGGCCAGAGCATAGCCATGACATAAAGGAAGTCATGCAGTTTGCCGACGCTGCCCTGTATGTTGCCAAGCAAGAGGGCAGGCATCGGCTGGTGATCCATCAGCCCTGATCATCGAGGCGGCAGCTGCGTTGCCACAATTGCTCCACGGCCTCAATGCCCATGCCGTTCAGCAGGGCCACATTACGCTCAGGTATCGCGTCGGTATCGCCATAAAACTCGATCGCCTTTTCGACGCTCTCTTCACGCAGCAGATGCACCATCGGGTAGGGTGAGCGATTGGTATAGTTGGCGGCATCATCAGCACCCGCATCGTCAAAACAGTAATCCGGATGAAACGATGCGAGCTGATAGATGCCTTCATACCCCTGGTCAATCAGGATGCTTTCAGCGAGCTCAACAAAATCCAGATAATGATCAAAGCTTTTAAATAAGGTGGGAAATACCAACAGGGTGGTTTCTGTTTCCGGGTGTTCGTCTAGCCAATGCACCTCCACCATCAGCTCTTCCAGCGCCACTTCCAGCTTTTTTGAGCGCACAACTTCAACGCGAACCGCATCCCGCGCCAGCTCGCGGCTGGCAAACGGGCATATATCGTGAACCACAACAAAGCGGTTCACCCAGTTCAATGTCTGCGCGATGACCCTGTTATCTGCATCTTGCATGCCTGTCCCGTCCCCTTCGGTAATCTCGCCGATGCCTACCATCGCCGACAGCGCAACAGTTTACACGCCATACACACTAGGCGTGTTCCTGATAGCGCTTGAGGGCCACCTGATAGGATTTATGGATATGGTCGTCCAGGAGTGCACGGGCAGCTTTACTATCACGCTGTAAGGCAAGCTCCACCAGTTCGTGATGCTGTTCATCGAGTGTTTGCCTTACCGTCGGTATTTTGGGACCGAGGCGACGGTAGCGATCGAACTGGTCGTGCAGCTGTTCGATAAAACGCAACAGCCAAACCGAGCCGCAGGGCGCCACAAGCGTGCGGTGAAACTGGCTGTGCAACACCTCCCACTCCTCGCCTTTTTCCAGCGATAAATCCGCGCGTTTCAGGCGATGGGCGGCGGCCAAAAGTTCGGCTTCCCATACGTCGTCACCGTGCTGAATGGCGCGTTCAAACGCCATGCCCTCAAGTTCCAGCCGCATATTGGCAATATCATCCAA
The DNA here is from genome assembly GCF_015767635.1 of Halomonas sp. A40-4. Classification (GTDB taxonomy): domain Bacteria; phylum Pseudomonadota; class Gammaproteobacteria; order Pseudomonadales; family Halomonadaceae; genus Vreelandella; species Vreelandella janggokensis. Next base: position 2,914,744 of record NZ_CP065230.1, read on the forward strand.
CTCGCTGCGCGATAATGTCGGTACTCTAAAGCCACGCTGATTTTCCTGAATCAACAGGCCATAGGCGGCCAGCTTGTTGAGCGCCTCGCGCAGCGGACTCAAACCAACGTGATAATGGTCCTTGAGCGCGTTGATCGCCAATTTTTCGCCCGCGGCAAAGCGTCCGCCAACTAAATCACGGCGTAGCGTCTCGTAAATGCGGCTGGATGCCGTACTGATAACCGGTTGAAGATGCTGGTTCATATAAGATCCTTTTTCATCCTGACGCCCATGCCTTTAAACGCTGGAGTTGACGCCCTGGGAAGCCCTCGCTTATATTCTATTTTATACATAATAATCGATTTTTTAACTGACAAACGATAAACAAGGGTCGACCATGCGTTGTTTCTCATCATTGACCTTGCGATGTCATCGCCCATGACGTCGTCGGCATCCTGGCAACTGTTCTGGGCATTCTTGCGCGTTGGCCTATTGGGTTTCGGCGGTGGTCCCGCCATGATCCCATTGGTGCGAGCCGAAGTGGTCACCCGCCACCACTGGCTGACCGATGAAGAATTCGCCGATGTACTGGCGATCGGCAACACCCTACCCGGCCCTATCGCCACCAAGATGCCGGGCTACATCGGCTACCGGGTGAACGGTATCAGCGGCTGTATTGCCACTGTCGTCGCCATCATTCTCCCCATGATTGTTGCCATGATTGTCATGTTAGGCATTTTCAGCCGTTATCGCGATGTTGGCTGGATTCGCGGCATGGGTCAGGCCGTGGTGCCCGTGGTCATGATCATGATGGCACAACTGACGTGGGACTTTTTCGATAAATCAAAAGCGTCCCTGGGCTGGCTAGTCAGCATCGTGATGGCCATTACCTCTGGCGGACTTATTTATTGGCTCGGTGTTCATCCGGGCTGGGTGATTGGCGCTATTCTGCTGGCTGCCCTGCTACGCCCTAAAAGCAATAAAAAAGCGGAGAAGTCGGCATGATCTACTGGGAACTGTTTCTTGCCTTTTTCATCCCCAATATTATCGGTTACGGCGGCGGCCCGGCGATTATTCCGCTGATCGAGACCGAGGTCGTTGGCCGCTACGGCTGGATGACCGCACAGACCTTCGCCGAAACCCTGGCGCTGGGTAATGCCCTGCCCAGCCCTATCGCCACCAAGATGGCCGGGTATATCGGCTATGAAGTCGCCGGCATCGGCGGTGCCTTCGTGGCAGTGGCCGCTACGGTCATTCCGACGCTGCTGCTCATGCTGGGCGCGCTGGGCCTCTTGTATCGCCACCGCAACTCTCCCCGCGTCAAACGCATGAGCCAATGGGTACGCCCGGTTATCGCCATGATGATGGGCTGGCTGACCCTGGGGTTTTTGCTCGAAAGTGTTAATTCAAGCGGCATGATGCACACGCTGATTATCGGCGTGATTGCTGGCATTGCGCTGATTCGCTTTAAAACGCATCCCGCTTTTGTCGTCGTGGGGGCGTTGGTTTATGGCGGGCTTTTCCTGGGTTGAACTGGCTATCTACGCTTAACCATCGCATCATGGCAGTCCTTTCTGCCAGGTATCAGCTTGTTGTCATATGTCGCCACCCTCTTCTGACGCCTCCACCGCGCCGCTAAGCAGTTTTCTTAGCGTCTTTGGCTACAGCCGTCGAGCGCTAGGCCTGGTATGGGAAACCTCCCGCTGGATGATGCTTGGCTTAGCGCTGTGTACGCTCGTGGCAGGCGTGCTTCCTGCCGTCGCCGCCTGGGTCGGCCAGTTGATTGTGGATGGCGTGGTGAGCGCCATGGACGCCCATCAAGCAGCCACTGATCCCAACTTGCTGATGTCGATTACCCCGGTACTCAAGCTGGTTGCTTTCGAGGCACTCATTATTGCCCTGATTGCGCTTGCCCAGCGCGGGCTTGCCGCCCAGCAGTCGTTACTGCGCGCATTGCTGGGTCAGAAGGTCAATGTGATGATTCTGGAGAAAGCCGGCCAGCTCTCGCTTAGCCAGTTTGAGGACTCGGAGCTTTACGACCAGCTGACGCGGGCGCGGCGCGAGGCGTCAACCCGCCCTCTCGCTCTGGTGAATAAAACCTTTGGGCTTCTGCAAAATGCGATTTCGCTGGGCAGCTTCGGGGTCCTGCTGGTGCAGTTCTCCCCCTGGGCACTGCTGATTCTGGTCGCCGGCGCCCTGCCGGTGTTTATTTCGGAGGCCAAGTTTTCAGGAGATGGCTTTCGGCTGTTTCGCCGACGCTCGTCGCAAACCCGCATGCAGATTTATCTGGAAACCGTACTCGCCCGGGAAGACAGCATCAAAGAGGTCAAACTGTTCGGCCTGGAAGGGCTTTTTCTCAAACGCTATCGCGATATCTTTACCCAACTGTTCGCTGAAGACCGGCGCCTGACGCTCCGCCGGGAAAGCTGGGGATTTGTGCTGGGATTGCTGGGCACCCTCACCTTTTACGCTGCCTATGCGTGGGTGGTAATTGAAACAATTACCGGGACGCTGACCCTCGGCCAGATGACCATGTACCTCATGGTGTTCAAGCAAGGACAGGCCGCGCTTTCCGCCAGCCTGACCGCGATTAGCGGCATGTACGAAGATAACCTCTACCTTTCCAACCTCTACGAGTACCTGGAACAGCCGGTCGAAGCGGACACAGGCACCCTGACCCGGGGCGTATTACCCGGCGACGGCCTGCGCTTTGAAAACGTCAGCTTCGCCTACCCCGGCAGCGCACCGGTGTTGCACGATATTTCCCTGCACCTATCCCCCGGGCAAAGCCTGGCCCTGGTGGGAGAAAACGGCTCGGGCAAGACAACGCTGATCAAGCTGTTGACGCGGCTTTACCAACCGACCAAGGGACGCATCCTGCTGGACGGCAGCGACTTGCGCGATTGGCAGGCAAAAGCACTGCGCGAACGGACTGGGGTGATTTTTCAGGACTTCGTGCGCTACCAGTTGCAGGTGGGCGAAAACCTGGGCGTGGGCGATACCCATGCCTATCACGACGAGCAACGTTGGCAGCAGGCCGCCCGCCACGGGATGGCAGATGACTTCATCGCCAACATGGCCAGCGGCTATCAAACCCAACTGGGCCGCTGGTTCAAAAACGGCCAGGAGCTCTCCGGTGGCCAATGGCAGAAAATTGCCCTTTCCCGTGCTTATATGCGTGAAAACGCCGATATTCTAGTGCTGGACGAACCCACCGCTGCGATGGATGCCGCTGCCGAAGCAGAAGTGTTTGCCCGCTTCCGCGAGCATAGCCGCGACAAGATGGCGATTCTGATCTCCCACCGTTTCTCCACAGTGCGCAGCGCTGACCTTATCCTGGTGATCGATCAAGGGCATATCATCGAGCGCGGCACCCACGAGGAACTGCTCGCTGCCCAGGGCCGCTATGCCAAGCTGTTTCAGCTTCAGGCCAAGGGCTATCAATAAATCAGAGTCCTGACCTGGTGACTCCCACGCCTAACTTATTAGCAAGTTAATAAACTAATCGTAAACAAAGGTGACGAAACTCATAAATTCGTCGACGCTTTTAGCAATTTAGAGGTAGTGTTCGCTCATTAAATTCCATTAAAGGATTGTTAAATGCGCCACCTCCATAAAATCAGCTTCAAGTACGCCTTAGCCTTCATCAGCGTTGCAATGGCTCTGTTGTTCATTGTAATCGCCGACGCCATGCTCGTTAACATGGTAAAAAGTCGACTGGATACTTTTATCACCAACTATATACCCGCCACCACAGCAACACTTAACGGAGATAGAGACCTTTACCAGGCACGCGCTGCCGAAATTGAATATCTATTGTCAGACCCTTCAAGTGAGCGGGGATCCGAGCTCATTGCCGTATTTGAAGAAAATGCGCAACAGGCATACGACCGTATGGAACGTTATGCAGGGCTCATGCAAAACTATCCAGAACTCACTTCTCAGCTATCGAATTTCGAAGTTTTACATCGCAATTGGAAACAAGAAGCAGAGCGCGTTTTCGATCTTCACCAAAGAGGCGAAACGTCAGCTGCTCTAGCACTCCTTTATGGCTCATCCTTAACGGCTTTCGATACATTGCGTGATATCTACGATGTATCAGGGGTCAATATTGAAACAGCCACTTACAGCGCTGAAGAAGCCGTTGTAAACAGAATCCAGGTTCAGCAAACGTCAACAATTATCTTTTCTATCATCGTTTTTTTAGTCGCTGTAACGATTGCTTTATTAGGCCCTTTAATGATGTCACGGGCTATTCGCCAGATTACCGGGCGAATCAAAGAAATCACCGACGGTGATGGCGACCTAACCGCCCGTATCGAAAGCGGCCGCCGTGATGAAATCGGCGAACTCGCGCAGCAATTCGATGCCTTTATCAAGCGGATCGACGATACGCTACAGTCGGTAAGCAGCAGTACGGTCAGCCTGCAGCATGCGTCTAATGAAATAGCCAAAGGCAGCCAAGAGCTGGCGGCACGGACGGAACAGGCGGCGGCTAATTTGCAACAAACGTCCGCCTCCATGGAGGAAATCGCGGCGGTGGTCACCAACGCTTCTGAATCAGCGGATCAAGCCGACCAGCTCGCCACATCGACGCGCAAACTTGCTCAGCAAGGTTTGCAGGCCATGCATAGCGTTGAAAAGACGATGGATACCATCAACGAGTCCTCCTCCGAGATCAGCAACATCGTCAGTCTCATTGATAGCATTGCGTTCCAGACCAATATACTGGCGCTAAACGCCTCCGTTGAAGCCGCCCGAGCGGGGGAGCACGGTCGTGGTTTTGCCGTGGTGGCCCAGGAAGTTCGCACGTTGGCGAGCCGCTCGAGTGAAGCGTCAAAGAATATCAATGAGCTGATCAACACCTCTTTGACGAGAACCCAATCGGGAGTCGACCAGGTCAAGAAAACCGGTACCACCATGCAGGAAATGGTTAAGAGCATCGAGCGCGTGGCTGACGTCATTGCCGACATCAGCTCTGGAGCAAAAGAGCAGAGCGTGGGTATTGGTCAAGTCAATGATGCTGTCACCGAACTGGACAGCATGACCCAACACAATGCTTCAATGGTCGAAGAGTCAAGCGCCGCCGCCGCAGAGCTAAGGGAACAGGCTGATCGTTTGGGTAAGCTGGTGGGCGCCTTCAAACTCAGTAATACGCAAAGCGATTCGCAGGAAAGACCAGCGGTGGCTATCACCAAGAACCGGCCGTCTTCTTCAACGACGATGACTGCCCCGCTACTGAGCAAATCTCCTGCGCTCGAATGGGAATCTTTCTAATACCGCGAGTCTCCCCTGCGTTGATCGTTTAACCCAGGGGAGGCTACTTACTGTACCGCCAATTATTTCTATCAACGCCTCGATATGTAAAACGGTGACCTGGATCCGCCAAAGGAACCCATATGATTCGCAACGCATTAGTCATAGATGATGATGCCGATATACAGCTATTGAGCACCATGCTGCTTCAGAAACACGGGTACAACGTCGCAACGGCGGGGGGCCTTGGCGAGTTGGCCCGTCAGCCATCTTTACTCAATACAGAATTGATCTTGCTGGATCTGGGACTTGGCGAATTTACCGGTCTGGACATTATCGATTATCTGCATGATTTACGTTTGAATGCCGCCATCATAGTGACCAGCGGTTGCTCTGAAGAGGCGGCGGCACATACGATCGAGAGTGGCAATCAAAAAGGCCTGTGCATGCTGGGCTTCCTGCCTAAAACCAAACTGATGACGGGCTTGGCGCCATTTATTGATTCACTAAAACAGTCGTCCAAACCGCCCGTCAAAGCAGAGCTGGAAAAGGCTCTTCGTGACCGTGAGCTCTTTCTGGCGTTTCAGCCCAAGCAGGACCTTCACACGGGCAACATAACGGGCGTTGAGGCATTGGTGCGCTGGCAGGACCCACAACGCGGGGTTCTTTATCCGGACAGCTTTATTCCACTGGCCGAAAAACAAGACCTGATACTGCCCCTCACCTGGCACGTTATCGAGCTTGCGCTGGCGCAACAGGCTCGCTGGCAATCCGAAGGGATCGACTTGAATGTTGCGATCAATGTCCCCGCTGCGTTTATCCAGGCAGAAGGGATGCTGGCGACGTTCGATCGCCTGACGCAACGGCATCGTATTTCCCTGGAAAAGATTACCCTGGAGCTAACCGAGTCAGCCGGCATTGAATGCTTGGGTTACGCCCGACACGTGCTTGAAACGCTGAGGCAAAAGGGATGCCAGCTCGCCCTGGATGACTTTGGAACCGGTTACTCGTCAATGGTTCAGCTCTACCGCCTGCCATTTACCGAGCTCAAGATTGATAAAAGTTTTGTGTCACGGATTGACCATGATGATGATGCCCGCGCAATTACTCTCTCCATTATCGACCTGGGTAAGCGGCTGGGGCTCAAGGTCGTGGCAGAAGGCATCGAAACGTCACGCCAGCACACCCTTCTGTCGCAATACGGCTGTACACTTGGCCAGGGCTACTTTATTGCCCGTCCGTTAGCGCGCCATGCGCTTGACACCTGGTTAACGAGCGAGCCTCACTTGGCCCATTAGACGAGACATTCGCCTTGCCCTAAAGCTGGCCACAAATCAATCCCGCGTCCTGCAACGCCCTTTGGGTAGACGCCTTGAGGCTTTTCAAGCGTTCCAGATACATGGCCAACTCGTCGGGTGTTGCAGTGTTCGCGCGACGTTCTATGTGGCTAGCCTGATCGGCAATCGCAAGGCAACCTAACGATAAACCAGCGCCTTTTAGTGAATGGGCCTCTTGGGACAGATGCTCGCGCGCCTCTGCTGCATTAAACGCTTCAAGCCGCGCATAACGTTCATCAAAACGGGTTATAAAAGCGCTCAGCAATGCATCAAGAGATGCTGCGTCAAAGGTGTCTCTCAACTCATCACAAAGATGCTCATCCAGCAATGGTGGCTCACCGTCATGCTTGTCTACTGCTGGTGCTGATGAGGTTGGCAAAACGCCTCGTTCAGTGGCGGGGCTTGTCAACTGCCGGGTGGCCAGGTGGCGGTGTATCCCTCTGAAAAGCTCGTCTCTGGTAAAGGGCTTATGGATCATGTCGTCCATACCGCTTTGCATGCAACGTTCACGATGCTCGGCCATTACATTGGCGGTCATCGCCAGAATAGGCATGCGCGGCAGTTGATGGTGCGCTTCAAAGGTACGCCAGCGCCGAGTTGTTTCCGGCCCATCTATCCTCGGCATTTGCATATCCATCAAAACGAGATCGATCTTCCCGTGGTGCTCTTGAAGTTCGTCAAGTGCCTCCTGGCCATTTTCAGCAATGGTCACCTTCGCCCCCAGGTACTCCAGCATTCCTTGTGCAACGGTCTGATTCAATGGGTTATCCTCCACCACCAGAATATGGTGATAGAACGCCAGCACACGGCGTTGTTCATCAGGGTCGTCGTCCATCATCGGCTTGGCGACATCCATGTTGACCGTGAACCAGAACCGGCTGCTTAATCCTGGTTGACTGCTGACACCGATATTTCCTTGCATGGCTTCCACTAGCCGCTTGCAAATGGCAAGGCCAAGCCCGGTACCCTCATGGCGACGCGCGATGGATGCATCGACTTGTGAGAAGGCCGTAAAGAGTTGTGCTTGATGCTCCTCAGAAATACCACAGCCAGTATCAAGCACCTCAAATAGAATGCTATTGCCCGTTCGTGGTCTTACATAAAACTGAACAACACCCTCTTCCGTAAACTTCAGCGCATTGTTGATCAAGTTCATTATGATCTGCCGCAGCCGTGCAACATCGCCGATAACATAGCGCGGCAGTGCAGGGTCGACCCAGTAATGAAACATGACGTTCGACCTTGACTGTTGCAGTGCATAGCTTTCACAAAGCTCATCGATGCACTGATAAAGGTCCAGTGTCTGATAATCAAGATCGAGACGACCCGACTCGATTTTCGTGTAGTCGAGTATATCGTTAATGACGGCGCGCAAACTTTCCGCACTGCGCTTTAAAGCAGCCAGATAGGTGACAGCCTTCGGCGTTTTTACTTCGTCTTTCAATAAATCCGCCATGCCCACCACCCCATTCAACGGGGTGCGAATCTCGTGGCTCATGACCGCCATAAACTCTGACTTCGCCAGACTTGCTTTTTCGGCGCGGCTGGCCGCCTCGTTCAATTCATGGCCTTTGACTTCTAACGCCTGGGCCTTGCGAATACTGGAACGGCCTTCCAGAATCAGGGCACGCACTAGCATTCCGCCGGAAAACATCAGAAAAATGATAAGTAGCAGTACCAGACCGTATAGATGAGTTAATACACGGCGCTCATCGCTGCGAACCTTGGAAACATGGGCATTGGTCTCGACCAAGATGTTGTTGGTAAGCTGCTGCAGGGCGGATGCCTGTTGGTGCAACTCTGTTATCAATTCACTATCGAGGATGCTTGGCTTTTCCCATAGCGGTTCGATAAAGGTTTCCATCCTTGAAATGCTTGACTGAGACGCTTGCAAAACATCTTGAATATTCCCAAGTTCCTCAACAACCTTGCCTATTTCCCCCTGAAAAAAGAGTTTTTTCGGCTAAACAATATTTCATAACGCACCAGCAGTTCATCAATAGCAGACTCGTCGGCTGTCATTTCATGCAATGACAGCCGAAACTCTCGCACCTCTCGATCAAACTGGTACGACGCCCATAGCAGGTTTTCAAGCAGTCGGTTTTCCAGGGCATTTTGTCGACTGTAAATCACGCCCCCCACCGTGAGGGCCGAAAGAAAAAAAAGGATCGCTGAAAATGTCGCGACCCTGGTGCGGCGAGAGAAATAAAACTTCAATAAAGCTAGCATGATAGAGACTCAGTCAACTTATTCAACCTCGATACGATTCACCTGCCACACGGAACGCACCAGGATTTCTTCGTTGAGGAGTTCAGGATGAGTATCAAAAGGGTAAATGACAAATAACGGACCATGGTCGCGGATACGCAGTGATTTACCGTTGGCCTGCATGGCCAGGATCACCTCGTAGTCTTCAAAATCACTGATCGGTATCGACGCTGCGTAGTCGTTGAGTGCTACTACGCGCAGGCTCCTGCCAGTGGCCCCAACAGCATCAAGTATGGCGCGCCCCAATGGACCTGAAAAACGCACTTCACCGTCATACCAAGGCGTATGTGAAACCGTTTCATGCTGAGCCAGCGCTTCCAGCATGAGTTTATCAAAATGGGCCTCATCGCCCACATTGGTCTGCTCTATCTTGCCGCTCACCACTAGTATCGCCGGCCCCTCCGGCATATCCAGCGCAAGTGCGTGAGTCGAAAACAGGGCAACCCCCGCCGCGATCATCAAAGCCAAGTAACCCCGAACCATGTGACACCTCAGTGTGTGTTGTTTGGACTGAACGAGTATATAACGGCCGTTTTACGCCAAACTGTGAACCTTTGTGTCAACGCACCTGTATCAATTAGACTTAATACAGTTTTTTCTGCTCCTCAGCTTGTGGCGTTTATAAGCGATAATAAGGTCATTTACCATGCATATTGGCGTACTTGAAGACGATCTTGACCAACAAGCTTTTATCGAACAGTGTCTGACCGCATCAGCGCATTCTGTGATACTGTTTGCTCGCGCCAATGAGCTGACTCGCGCCATCCGTCAACAAACCTTTGATTTGCTGATTATCGATTGGCGCCTCCCCGACAGCTGCGGCATGGATGTTGTCGCCCACTTACGACAGCACGAGAGCTGGAAAGACCCCATCCTGTTTATCACCGCCAGTCAGGGCGAGGATGACGTCGTCCGCGCTCTAGAGCAGGGCGCGGACGATTTTCTTGCTAAGCCGCTTCGCCCTAAGGAGCTTATTGCCAGAGTCAGTGCGCTCGGTAGACGTGCAGGCTATACGACTCCACGTCCGGCGGCTGCATGCCCAGATACTTTCACCCTGCACACCGACGAGCATTACATCAGCGTGGCAGGCCAGCCCGTTAATTTGACCGAACGTGAGTATCGGTTGGCTGCCCTCTTTTTTTCCAAGATCGGTGAATTGGTCACCCGCCCCCATTTGCTCGAGCTGGTCTGGGGCATCAAGGGAGACGTTTCAACGCGCACTGTCGATACGCACGTGAGCCGCCTGCGCCGAAAATTGGAACTGGATGGTCGTGGCCTACGCCTGCGCAGCGTTTACCAATCCGGGTATCGAATGGAAATCTGCCAAACCGCTAGACATGAACAAATCGCGGAATAGGTTGACGCTTATATAAGCATCGGTTAAAACATAGAGGCTACCTTATAAAGGTAGCGTCCTTTTTAATCACGAGACGTTCTCATGCGCTGGCAAATCCCCGCGACCCGAATTAATAAGCTGCATCGCATTATGAATAATGCGGTATCAGCTTATTGTTGTCGCGCGCCAGAGGTAAAGTGAGAAAATTGGCCGCGGCAAGTGTCGCGGCCATGTATTTTATCGTTACCTTTGATACTTCCTGATCGCGATGTTGCCCGGCCTCCTAACCCAGGAGACCGATCCCATGGCAATAGCAACGATTACCCGTAAACTACTCAACGCCATCAAGCACTCGCGCACTCAGCGTCGTCTTTACGAAGATCTGCGTTTTCATGACCCGCACCTGTTAAAAGATATCGGCTTACGCTGGGAGCAGGGTCAACTGGTATCGATTCATGGGGTAGAAGAACCAAGTCAACGCCATCAGCGCCATGAGGCTGAAACCCGCGACGCTCACGAAACCTGTCCCTATTGTGGGAGCCAATTGACCTAGCGAACGCCCCGACCACAGGAAGTGGTCGGGGCGAGTTATTGATTGTGTAAAGCAATCAAAAAGAATGATGGAGGTATGGCCAAATCGCCTAGCGTCAATGCTGGCTCAAGCAACTTGGCGATACCCCCTCAGGACCTTGTGGCTTTTAAGGGAATTGCGTCCTTTACGGGAGTAGCTGCCTTTGCCTTTTTTCGGCGATTGCTGCTGCATTTTAAACATCGGGGTTCGCAGCTGTGCCTGCAGTGCGTTATCGCGAATGGAATGTTTCTTCACCGTTATCTCCTGATCGAATGGATATACTTGGCACTGGCTAGCGCCGACAATTACGACACCTTGGCTCACCAAGCGTTCCTTTTACCGTGGTACAAAATCTGCGTCTATTGCATTGCAGCTTTTAGCGTACGCACTATCTTAAAGGCACACTCAGCAACGTTATTGCTGACCATACCTTAGCTTGGGGATTCGGGTGACATTCTTTAAACATTTTGTTCGTTGGTTACGACGTCTGGGTGTCGTTGTTCTGGTCATACTCACTTTCTACTTCACCCTCATGGCGTACCACCAGCTAAAGCCGCTGCCACCCGGCATTTCCCACACCAGCCCAGTTTATCAAATCGATAATGTCGGGTTCTTCCGTGACTTGACGCACCACACAAATGGCGAACGTCATGTAGATCAGGAAATTTTTGACCAAGTCGAGCGTATGATCGAACGCGCCGACGACTTTATCGTGATCGATAATTTCATGGTCAATGGCTTGGTCAGTGATCCCTCCGAAGATTACCCGCCGCTGAGCGACAATCTGGTTGATCAATTGGTTCGCAAACGCGACACCAATCCCGACATGCCGATTGTGTTTATCAGCGATGCGATTAATTCGGGCTACGGCTCCTATCCCGCCGAATGGCTTGACCGCTTGCGCGACACCGACATCGACGTGGTGATCTCTAATCTGACGCCGCTGCGCGATTCGACTCCACTCTACTCGTCTTTCTGGCGCATGGGGCCGCAGTGGCTGGGCGATCTAGGTGGCGAATGGTGGGAAAACCCGTTTGTTGACGATGGCCCCAAGTTCAATCTGGGCGGCTACCTGGAATTGTTCAACATCAAGGCCAACCATCGCAAGGTGGTCATTACCGAGCGCACGGCACTGATCGCCTCTGCCAATGCCCATGACGAATCCGGCTTTCACGAAAACGTAGCGTTCGAAATCGATGGGCCCATTATCGCTGACTTATTGCGCGCCGAGCAGGCAGCCATCGACCTCGGCGACAGCAGTATTCAACTCCCCAACTACGCGCCGCGGGAGATGCCCGCAACCGGTAAGTTTAACATTCAGTACACCACTGAAAGACAAACGCTTTACAACGTGCTCGACACCATAGAGCGTGCCGCGCAAGACGACGAGCTTTGGCTTGCCATGTATTACCTTGCCGACCGGGAAATCGTCAATGCACTGACCCAGGCCAGCCAGCGCGGGGCTCAGGTTTCACTGATTTTAGACCCCAATAAAAAAGCCTTTGGGCGTGACAAAAGCGGCCTGCCCAACCGCCCGGTAGTCGAAGAACTGATAGAAGATACCGATGGACACATCAATGTGCGCTGGTACGACGTTGAGATAGAACAGTTCCATCCCAAAATGATGATGCTGCGCCAGGCCAACCAAAGCACGATTATCAGCGGCTCAACCAACTTCACCAGCCGCAACATGGATAATTACAACCTGGAAGCCAGCCTGTTGATATCAGGCCCTAACGATGCCGAGGTAATGCGGGAGGTGGACGATTATTTCCTGATGCTATGGCATAACGAAGGTGGCGATTACACAGTAGAAGTCGACGAATACCAGAATACCCTGTCCGAATGGCAAAGAGTGCTTTACGGCGTCCAGGCATATCTCAAACTCACGACTTATTGAGGCATATTGACCAAAAGCACCACAATAATGACACCCAGCAAGACACATAGCCACTGCCAGAAACGCACCGGGTCGCGCTCCAGGAGCGGTGGGCGCGATTGCTTCAGGATGCCTGGACTTGGCGAGCGCAGTTCGAAAATAAACTCCGAAAGCGCCGGGTAGCGGTGTTGAGGGTTAGGGTGCAGGGCTTTCTTGAGCACCTCATCCACCCAGGCGGGCAGCGCGCGGTTTTCGCTGACCGCTGACTGATAAGCGAGCTTGCGCTGGGCAGCCCGGGTGCGGGTTTTGGCCACCTCGGTGCCGTAGGGCAGCGTGCCGGTTAGCATTTGATAGGCAATCACTGCTAGTGAATAAAGGTCGGACTGCTCAGTGCCACCCTCGCCCAGAAAATATTCCGGCGCCGTGTATTGGGCGGTTCCGAGTATCGGGTCAACCTCGCTGGCGGAATCCGTTGCTTCTGCAATTCCCGCGATTCGTGTGGCGCCAAAATCAATCAGCCGGACCATACCGTGGCGGTCGATCATGATGTTGTCCGGACGCACGTCCTGATGGAGCATTTCCAGCCGGTGAAAGGCACGCAGCCCCTTGGCCACCTGCTCGATAATATCGCGCACGTCGGCCAGGTCCGGGTCTGGATGGTCGCGCATCCACTGGGTCAACGTCTGGCCTTCAATGTATTCCCAGACGGTATAAAGGTAGCGCCTTGGGCCGCGCTGCACGGGCGCGGATAGCACATGGGGATTATGCAAGCGACGCGCGATCCACTCCTCCCGCACAAAGCGCTCGACGCTGGCGGGGTCCTCGGCAAGCTCGGTGGCCAGGGTCTTGACGACCACATGCTGGTCGGCCTGAGGGTCGTGCGCCAGGTAGACGTGACTGCGGGCGCTGGCATGCAGCGGTCGGATGATCTGCAGGCCATCCAGCTCGCTATTCGCACGCAGCTCGGAGGGTGACGGCAGGCGGCCCAGGGACTCGAAAAGCTCGTCGGCCTCGCGGTCGGGTAACGTCTCGATACGCACCAGCTGTGCGGTCAGGTTATCGTCGCTGCCGTTGGCCAGCGCGGCCTCCACCAGGGCTTTTGCGCCGGCCTCAAGGTCTGCCGCGTGGTCCTGGATCAGCGTGGCCATCACCTGAGGGGACAGCCATTCGTAAACGCCGTCGCTGGCCAGTAAAAACACATCGCCCTCACTGAGCGAGACGGCACGGTAATCCAGCTCGAGGTGCTGGCTTGCGCCCATCGCACGGCTCAGGTGGCTGACCTCCCGCGAGGCCCAGAAGCGGTGATCCTCGGTCAAGGGCTCAAGCGTCTTGCCTACCAACTGGTAAATGCGGCAGTCGCCGACGTGGAACAGGTGCGCCGTTGCCGACTTGATCACCATCGCGCTCAGCGTGCAGACGTACCCCCGGTCCATGTCGTAGCGATACTGGCTTTGCCGCGTTTGGGCATACAGCCACGCATTGGTGGCCTGAAGCACCCGCTGCGCCGAGCTTTTGACGCTCCACGGGGCGGGGGTCGCGTAGTAATCTGTCAGGAAGCCGCCCACCGCTGCTTCGGCGGCGTCGCGGCTCACGGCGCTGCTGCTGATGCCATCCGCCAGGGCAACGGCAATGCCTTTTTGTCGCCGCTGGGTGTCGTCGGGCAAACAGGCGCCGTAGAAATCCTGGTTGCTGGGCTTTTGGCCTTTATCGGACCACTGGCCGAGGGAAATGCTCAGCGTTGACATGCATAGCGCGCTTGATTCTCAGGGGTTGCAGGGCTTGCTTCGACGCGTTTGACGACGCTACCCACGACAATCACACAGGGCGACGGCAGAGGCTCGGCGGCCAACCGCCCCGGCATATCGGCCAGGCTGCCGACCAGCGACCGCTGGTCAGGCTGACTGGCATTGGCCACCAGCATGATCGGCCAGTCGTCGGGCAGCCCCGCCTCGCGCAGGCCGGCGCAGATCGCGTCCACCTTGGAAAGCCCCATGTAAAACACCAGCGTTTCGTCGCGGCGCGCTAGCGCCGCCCAGTCCGGCGTGCCGTCCTCGCGGCACAGCTGCGCGGTGACAAAGCGCAGCTGCTGGGCATGGCCCCGGTCGGTTAACGGAATGCCCATACAGGCCGCCGCCGAAGATGCCGCGGTAATCCCTGGCACGATGGTGGTCGGCACCTGCGCGGAGGCTAAGGCATCGAGCTCTTCGCCCATGCGTCCGAAAACGGCCGGGTCGCCGCCTTTCAGGCGCACTACCGATTTGCCCTGCCGGGCCAGGCGCACCATGAGCGCACCGATCTCGGCCTGGGGAACACTATGATGGCCCTTGGCCTTGCCCACATAGTGGCGCTCGCCGCCGACGGGCAGCAGCGCCAGCACGTCATCGCCCACCAGGCGGTCGTAGACCACGGCATCCGCCTGCTGCAAAAGCCGCGCGGCCTTGAGGGTCAGCAACTCGGCGTCGCCGCTGCCGGCGCCCACCAGGTACACGTGCCCAGGCCGGCAGTCGTCGCTCAGCGGGAGGGACCGCGACGCATCACGGCCACTGCGGGGCAGCTCAAAGCGGCTCGCCAGGCGCGCCAAGGGGTTACACCATTTCAGAAGCTGGGATTTGCTCAGCGCGCGCATGGGGGCGTTCCTCTTCAAGTAATGATTTCAACTCAGGAATGCAGCTACCGCACTGGGTACCGCACGCCAATCGTGCGCCTAACGCCTCGACGCTGGTATCGCCGCGCCGGATGGCCTCGACAATCGACGTCTGGCCGACCTGATGGCAGCTGCATACCACCGGGCCACTATCCACCGCGCCGTCGTCGCAGCCCGCCAGCAGTCGGCGGCGGTGGGCATCACTCACCGCGTCGTCGTTGAAGCGCGCTTCCAGCCAGGCACAGCCCGGCAGTTCGCCAGGTGGCCCCACCATCAGCCACCAGGTGAGACGACCGTTTTCGACGCCCGCGGCGCGCAGGCGACCGGTAGCGGCATCTTCACACCACAGCGCCGGCGACGCCGACAGCCATTCGCCCATCTGGCGGAACCAGTCGCTGACCGCCCTGCTACCGGCCAGTTGCCAGCGCTGGCAGCCGCGCATCGGGATTCGTGTCCAGTAGTCGCTCACGCACCAGCTCGGCGCGTCAGGCAGCGACGCCAGGGCGTGATCAGCAACAAACAGCGTCGCCTGCCAGGCGGTCGGCAGGGCCGCCAGAGCCACGGCACCGTGCTTGGCTTCCGGCTGTCCGGACAGCGGGTCAGTGATGCCTTCGATCAAGGCACTGCTGCGCGCACTGTGGGTAAAGCAGTCGGTCCAATGAATCGGCACGAACACCTCCCCGCGCCGCTGTCCATGGGCCACCCTCACCCGGGCGCGGTATTCGCCGGTGGCGGCGGTCAACACGCCAAGTGCCTGGTCGCTGACGCCCGCCTGGGCGGCATCGTCCGGATGCACCTCCATGAAAGGCTCGGCGCGGTGGTTCATCAGCCGCGGCGACCGCGCGGTCCGCGTCATGGTATGCCACTGGTCGCGAATCCGTCCGGTATTCAGACGCAGCGGAAAGGCGGCACTCAGGGCTTTCCCCGGCCCACGCGGGGTAATCGGCAACAGCTTAGCCCGGCCGTCGGGCGTGGCGAACCGCCCATTTTCAAATAAGCGCGCGGTACCCTGGGGGGCATCGCGATTCACCGGCCACTGGATCGGCGCGAGCGCATCATAGCCCTCGCGGCCAAGCCCGGCCAGCCCTGAAATATCGAAAAGGCGCTGCGTGGCGCCGGTATTGTCCACGCCGGAGAGCCGTGCGTGCTCGTCGAATATCTCGCTTGGGTGAGTGTAATCAAACGCCCCCCCGAAACCCAACTGCTTAGCCACATCGCAGATAATCTGCCAGTCGTGGCGCGCCTCACCGGGGAGTGGCAGCATGCCCCGCTGGCGCGAGATGCGCCGCTCGGAATTGGTCACGGTGCCATCTTTCTCGGACCACCCGGACGCGGGCAGCACAATGTCGGCGTAGGGCAGCATATCGGTATCCGCCGCGCATTCCGAGACGATCACCAGCGGGCATTTTTCCAGTGCGGCCCGCACGCGGGCGGCATCGGGCAGGCTAATCGCCGGGTTGGTGGCCATCACCCACAACACCTTGATCTCGCCGCGTTCGATCGCATCAAAGAGATCGACCGCCTTGTGGCCGGGGCCTTCCGGCAGGATGGGCGCGAGGTTATCGGTTGCCCAGAAGCGGCTGACCAACTCGCGCGCGCCGGGGGTATCGTAATCCATGTGCGCGGCCAACTGGTTGGCCAGACCACCGACTTCACGCCCGCCCATGGCGTTGGGCTGACCGGTGATCGAGAACGGCCCAGCCCCGGGCAGGCCGATCTTCCCGCCGGCCAAATGACAGTTAATGATGGCGTTGCACTTGTCCGTTCCGCTGGACGACTGGTTGACCCCCTGGGAATACAGCGTCACCACGTGGAGCTGGCTTGCAAACCAGTAATAGAAGGTTTCCAGGCGTTCGGCATCCACGTCGCAGGCCGTCGCCACCTCGGCGAGCGAACCCGCCGTTTGTTGCGCCGCGTCCAGCGCCGCGTCAAGGCCTTGGGTGTGGCGCTCGAGGTAGACATGGTCCAGCTTGCGCTTGGCCGCCATCCACGCAAGCAGCCCGTTGAACAAGACCGCATCACTCCCGGGCTTGATGCCCAGATACAGATCGGCAATCTCGCAGCTATCAGTCACCCGCGGGTCAATGACGACGACCCGCATCAACGGATTGCGCTCCTTGGCGACTTTAATCCGCTGATAGAGCACCGGGTGGTTCCAGGCCAGATTGGACCCCACCAGCACCACCAGCTCCGCCTCTTCCAGATCCTCGTAGTTGCAGGGCACAGCGTCGGCACCGAAGGCGCGCTTGTAGGCGGCCACCGCCGACGCCATGCACAGCCGCGAGTTGGTATCCAGGTGCGGCGTGCCCAGAAAGCCCTTGAACAACTTGTTGGCTACGTAATAGTCCTCGGTCAGCAGCTGCCCTGACAGATAGGCCGCTAAACACTGATGGCCGTGGGCGTGACGCAGCGTGTTCATGCGCTCGGCGGTGGCGCTCAAGGCGGTTTCCCAGGACACATCCTTGCCATCCACCCGCGGTCGTGTCAGGCGGCCTTGTTCGCCCAGCGTTTCGTGCAGCGCCGAGCCTTTTACGCATAGCCGGCCGAAGTTGGCGGGATGGTCGCGGTCGCCCTCCACGGCGCTGAGGGTGCCGTCTGCCACGGTCGCGGTAACGCCGCAGCCAACGCCGCAGTAGGGGCAGGTCGTTTTGGCTTGGTGCATGGTGACTCCTCGGCTGATTGCCAACGCCGCACATAAAAAAACGCCCAGGCTGCTGACCCTGTTGCGCAAAGCGCAAGGCGATCAGCAGGCTGGACGTCGTTGCCGCAGCGGGCACCGTTAAAGGTGCCAAACGTATTGTGTGAAGATATTTATTTGTCTAACAACGTTATTGGGCTTATTCGCTGCCACTGTTTTCTTGATGAACACACTGCAATGTGCGTTTGTTGCTTATGCCTAGATAATTGCAAAGGCTACGCCGTCACCGCGAACTTTCAGAAAAAAATTAAATAAAACAGTATTTTAAAATATCGCAACAGCGCCTTGCGATCACCACCCTACTGCACACGGCTTGGTAGTTTGGGTGCTGAGGGTGCAACCCCACACCCGATACGCACCAACAGCGTGCATCTCGCCTGGGAAGCGACTTACAGGCACTTTTTTCTACTTATTTTCAACGTGATGAAAATAAAGCAAAAAAACGTCATGCACTGGGTTTGGCCGTGGGTTTGCTTACTACTAACAAGACATTCGTTGGTAATCGTAAATCTGTCGGCAGCCAATGGCGGCTGCCCCGCATTACCAGACGCTGCCGGGCAATGGCGCCCCTGACCTTGCTCCCCTGTTCGCAGGAGGCGCATGTGTCAGGGGCGTTTTTGTTTGGCGCTCAAGCAGCCGCAACGACACAG
Organism: Halomonas sp. A40-4; assembly: GCF_015767635.1. GTDB lineage: Bacteria > Pseudomonadota > Gammaproteobacteria > Pseudomonadales > Halomonadaceae > Vreelandella > Vreelandella janggokensis. The sequence goes on from NZ_CP065230.1 coordinate 2,933,362, forward strand.
AGGAGTCACCTATGGAAACCGCTTCCCGGTGCTCACCTAATGATCATCTCGTCATAATCGGTAACGGCATGGCCAGCCACCGTTTGGTGGAAGCCCTGGTCAACCAGCCGCAACGCCCCAGGGCGATTACCGTGATAGGTGCAGAGTCAACGCCTGCCTACAACCGCATTCTGCTGTCGCCGCTGCTGGCGGGCGACATGCAGCACGATGCACTCACCCTGCGCGATGCCGCCTGGTACGCCGAAAACGACGTGACGCTTCGCCTGGGGGAACAGGTAGAGGCCATCGATCGTGAGAAACGCCTCCTGTCCACTGACAGCGGCCATGCCATTCACTACGACCGACTGGTGCTGGCCACCGGCTCGCGCCCGGCGCTGCCCAACGTGCCCGGCATCAAGCTTGGCGGTGTCCACGGCTTTCGCGACCTCGACGATGCCGCCGAGCTGGAGGCAATCGCCAAGCGCGGCGGCCATGCGCTGGTCATTGGCGGTGGCCTACTGGGCCTGGAAGCCGCTGAAGGGCTGCGCAAGCGCGGCAACGAGCTGAACGTCAGCGTGCTCCAGCGCAGCGACCGCTTGATGAATCGCCAGCTCGATGCCACCGCCGCCGATCTACTCAAAGACGCGCTGACAAAGCGCGGGCTGAACATTGTTACCCAAGCACAGCTCGCAAGGCTCGAAGGCGACGCCAACGGCCAGGTATGCGCCGCGGTGCTCAAGGATGGGCGCCGCCTGCCCACCGATAGCGTCATCATCGCCGCGGGCATTACGCCCAACGCCGACATCGGGCGCAACGCCGGCCTCACCACCGAGCGGGCCGTGATGGTCGATGCCTTCCTGACGACCTCAGACCCGGCGATTCATGCCCTCGGCGAATGCTGCCAGTTTGAGCAGCACACCTATGGCCTGGTCGAGCCCATTTGGCATCAGGTCGAGGTATTGGCGGCGACCCTCAGCGGTGAACCCACCGACGGCTACCGCGAAGTGCCCACGGCCACCAAGCTCAAGGTAAGCGGCGTCGCGCTTTATGCGTTCGGCCCCACCGACCCTGAACCCGAGCACGACGAACTGCGTTACCAGGACCCGCAAAGCGGCGACTACCGCCGCCTGCTGCTACGCGACGGGCGCCTCGAAGGCGCCGTGCTGTACGGCGATACCCGCCACGGCCCGTGGTATTTCGAGCAAGCCTTGGCCGGCACCGACCTGAGCGCTTCTCGCCAGGCACTGCTATTTGGCGCCGCCGATGCAGAAGTGCTCAAAGATCAGCAGAACGACACCCCCCATTTATCAACCTCAGAGGCAGCATAATGATGTCTTCCAAGACTCCCGAACAGCTTATTATTATTGGTAACGGCATGGTCGGCCACCATCTGGTCGAGCAGCTGGTCGACAACGGTGCCCTCGAGCGTTATCAGGTCACCGTGTTTGGCGAAGAGCGCCACCGGGCCTACGACAGGGTGCATCTGTCTGAGTACTTCAGCGGCCGCGATGCCGATTCGCTGGCACTTTGCGAGGCGGATTACTACGCCACCAGCGGCGTGGAACTGCACACCAGCGAAGCCGTCATCGAGATCGACCGCAGCGCGCAGGAAGTGGTCACCGACCAGGGCCGCTACCGTTACGACAAGCTGGTGCTGGCCACCGGCTCCTATCCCTTTGTGCCGCCGATTCCCGGCAACGACCGCGACGGCTGCCTGGTGTATCGCACGCTAGACGACTTGGACGACATTCGCGCGGCGGCGGAAAACGCTACCAACGGCGTGGTGGTCGGCGGCGGCTTGCTGGGCCTCGAGGCCGCCAATGCACTGCGCGGCTTGAACCTGGATACCGCCGTGGTGGAGTTTGCCTCTCGCCTGATGCCCATGCAGGTGGATAACGAAGGCGGCGAGCTGCTGCGCGAAAAAATCGAAGCGCTGGGTGTGCAGGTACTCACCGAGCGCGCCACCCAGCGAATCGAAGACGGCGACAACAGCCATCACCGCATGGTCTTCCAGGACGACAAAGTGCTGGAAACCGACCTGATCGTGTTCTCCGCCGGTATTCGCCCTCGCGACCAGTTGGCCCGGGACTGCGACCTTGAGATCGGCGAGCGCGGCGGCGTAGTGGTCGATGACCAGTGCCGCACCAGCGACCCGGCCATCCTGGCGATCGGCGAAGTGGCGCTGTGGAACCAGAGTATTTTCGGCCTGGTGGCGCCCGGCTATCAGATGGCAAAAGCGGCGCTCGCCACGCTTACCGACGGCGAGACCCGCTTTGGCGGCGCGGACATGAGCACCAAGCTCAAACTGCTCGGCGTGGATGTGGGCTCGATTGGCGACGCCCACGGCAACCAGAACCCGGGGGCAAGGATGTTCCGCTACCTCGACCCGCTCACCCAGGTGTACCGCAAGATGGTGGTATCCAGCGACGGCAAGAAGCTGCTGGGCGCCATGCTGGTGGGTGATAACGCCGCCTACGACACCCTGCTGCAGTATTACGCCAACGGTATTGAACTGCCCGACGAACCCGCCTCGCTGATTCTGCCGCAAAGCAGTGGCGCCGCGCCCACGCTCGGCCCGGGTGCACTGCCGGAAACCGCCACCATCTGCTCGTGCCACAACGTCACCAAGGGCGATATTTGTGCCACCATCGATGACGGCGCCGTCGACCTCGGCGGTGTCAAAGACGTCACCAAAGCCAGTACCGGCTGTGGTGGTTGCACCGCACTGCTCAAAAGCGTGGTGGACCACGAGCTTGAAGCCCGCGGTGTCGAAGTCGACAAATCGATTTGCGAGCACTTCGCCCATACCCGCCAGGGGCTTTACGACATCGTGCGCGTCGAGGGTATCAAGACCTTCAGCGAGCTGATCGACAAGCACGGCAACGACGATACCCATCGCCTGGGCTGCGATATCTGCAAACCCGCGGTGGCCTCGATTCTCGCCTCCTGCTTCAACGAGCCGATCACCGACGCCGCCCACGTGCCGCTGCAGGACACCAACGACACCTTCATGGCCAACATGCAGAAAAACGGCACTTACTCGGTGGTGCCGCGTGTCGCCGGTGGTGAAATCACCCCTGATAAGCTGATCGTGCTCGGCGAAGTCGCCAAGAAATACGGCCTCTATTCCAAAGTCACCGGCGGTCAGCGCATCGACCTGTTCGGCGCGCGCCTGGAAGACCTGCCGGATATCTGGGGCGAGCTGATCGAAGCCGGCTTTGAGACCGGCCACGCTTACGGCAAGTCGCTGCGCACCGTGAAGTCCTGCGTGGGCAGCACCTGGTGTCGTTACGGCGTGCAGGACAGCGTCGGCATGGCGATCCAGCTGGAAAATCGCTACAAGGGCCTGCGCTCACCGCACAAGATCAAGTTTGGCGTATCTGGCTGCACCCGCGAGTGTGCCGAGGCGCAAAGCAAGGATATCGGCATTATCGCCACGGAAAATGGCTGGAACCTGTATGTCTGCGGCAACGGCGGCATGCGCCCGCGTCACGCCGAACTGTTCGCCACCGATCTGGACGACGAGCAGCTGTACCGCACCATTGACCGCTTCCTGATGTTCTACGTGCGTACCGCTGACCGTCTCCAGCGTACCTCGGTATGGCGTGAAAACCTCGACGGCGGCCTCGACTACCTCAAGGAAGTCATCCTGGACGATAGCCTGGGCATCAACGACGAGCTGGAGCGTCAGATGCAGACCGTGGTGGATACCTACCAGTGCGAATGGGCGGATGCCATTAGCGACCCAGAGAAGCTCAAGCGCTTCAGAAGCTTCGTCAACGACGACCGCCCCGACCCGTCGATCATCATGACCAGTGAGCGCGGCCAGCTTCGTCCCGCTTGATCGACGCGTTGACTGACTCTGAATAAAAACGAGGTACCTCATGACCGCAACGGCAATGAAAAAAGCGATGGACACTGTGGATTCCGAAAACACTATGACGTGGCAAAAAGTCTGCACTCGAGCCGATCTGGTGGCGTTCTCCGGCGTGGCCGCCTGGCTTGAAACCCCAGACGGCGCCACCCAGGTGGCGATCTTTTATCTTCCCGACCAGGGAAATGAGCTTTTCGCGCTGGATCATCACGATCCTTTTTCCAACGCCAACGTGATTGCCCGGGGGATTGTGGGCGACCTTAAGGGCGCGGCGGTGGTCGCCTCGCCCATCTACAAGCAGCATTTCCGCCTGGAAGATGGACAATGCCTGGAGGATGAGGCCATCAAGCTGCGTACCTGGAAGATCGAGTTCAAGGGTGAGGAAGTATGGATTGAGGGGTAGTGCCATCCCCCTCGTTAACGCGCGCTGCTGTTATACTGTCGCTTTTATCAAGCTCACAGGGCAGTGGCGTCATGAAAACCGAGTCTCGTACCTTAGCCTTTTCCGCCTTCATGGCATTGCTGATCGGCTGTGCAGGCATTGCCGCCACACTGGCCTCCAATTCCCAGGCGATTCTGCTGGATGGATTGTTCAACCTGATCTATTTCGGCGTGGCGCTGGTCACCATCAAGGTCAGCCGCCTTGCCACCCGCCCGGATAGCGAGTCGTACCCGTTCGGCTACAGCTACTTCGAGTCGCTGGTCAACCTGTGCAAGGGACTGTTGATCTTTGGCGTGTCGATATTCGCCCTGGTGGATGCCATTGCGGCGTTGCTGACGGGCGGACGCGCTATTGCGGCAGGTATCGCCATCGCTTACGCCCTCTTTGCGACCGCCGCGTGTTCACTGACGGCCTGGGTCATGCGCCGCAGTCTGCGCTCGGTCAGCAGCCCGCTGGTGGAAGCCGACAAAGCGAACTGGGTCGTCAACAGCGTTATTTCAGCATCGGTCCTGGCTGCTTTTTGCCTGGTGCTGATCTTCGAAAAGCTCAATTGGCAAAGCGTACTCACTTATATCGACCCGCTGCTGGTCATTGCCGTGGTTGTCTTGTGCATGGGGGTACCGGTGCGCATGGCCTCCCAGGCATTGAAGGAACTGCTCAACAAGACGCCAGAAGAAGCCCTTGCAGAGCCAGTTCATCAGGCCGTCGGGCGTGCACTGGCGGATATCGAGACTCAAGAAGTGCGCGTGCGCATGGTACGCCCCGGTCGCCTGCTGTATGTCATTGTGCACGTGGTATTACCCACTACCCCTGACATTTCCATTGCGGCCCAGGACAAGCTGCGAGCGAAAGTCGATGAAGAAGTCAGGCGTTACTATTCCCCCGTGGTTTGCGACGTGGTGTTCACCGCCGACACACGCTGGGCGGCGCCATCCTGTGGGCTGCTGGTTGAACCCCATCATTAAACAGGGCGGCCTAGCCGCCCTGATGTATGCTGATCGCCTTTCCTTTTTATGGTCAGGACTTTGTCTCTTTTACCGGCCATACATCGTCATCGACCAGCTCGGGGCGTTTGAGCACCGAGGGATGAAAGATCGGCTCTTTGATGCCCTCCCGGCGTTGGCGCTCGTAGTCTTTGAGCACCGACACGGCGATGGGCCCCATGATCAGGATGGCAAACAGGTTGGTGGTGGCCATCAGCCCCATCGCCAGGTCGGCGAAGTCCCATACCACGCTGAGCTCGGCCACTGAACCAATGAGCACCATGGCGATGATGACAACTTTAAAGACGGTGACCGCTTTTTGCGCATGACGGCGGAACAGGTACTCGATATTCACCGCAGAAAACGAGAAGTTGGCCAGAATCGAGGTGAAAGCGAAGAAGAAGATGGCCACGGCGATAAAGATTTCCCCGAAGCCACCCAGGTGATCGACCATGGCGTCCTGGGTAAGCTGAATACCTTCGATGCTATCCCCCGCCGATTCAGACAGTAGCCGTTCGTACACGCCGGAAAGCAGGATCACGACCGCCGTACAGCTGCAGATCACGATGGTATCGACAAACACCCCGAACGATTGAACCAGCCCCTGGGCGGCAGGGTGTTTGACCGTGGCCTGGGCAGCGGCGTTGGGCGTCGACCCCATACCGGCTTCGTTGGAAAACAGACCGCGCTTGATGCCGTTTTCCATCGCTGCCTTGATCGCATAGCCCGCGGCGCCACCCACGGCAGGACCAAACCCGAAGGCGCTCATCACAATCAGCGAGAGCATATCCGGCACAGCGGAGAGGTTCGCAAACAGAATCCACAGCGCGACCAGCAGATAGGCAATCGCCATGACGGGGACGATTTTCTCAGCGGTACGCGCTACGGACTTGAGCCCGCCATAAATCACCAGGCCCGCCAGGACCGCAATAACGACCCCGGTTAACCAATTGGGTACGCCAAAGGCGCCATTCATGCCCTGGGCTATGGTGTTGGACTGGGCAGCGTTGAATGCCAGGCCATAGGCAATAATCAAAAATACCGCAAAGAGCGACCCCAGCCAGCGCCATCCCAGGCAGCGTTCGATATAGTAGGCAGGCCCGCCGCGAAATACGCCATCTTCATTGCGGTGTTTGTAAACCTGGGCCAGCGTGGATTCGATGAAAGCGGTTGCGAAGCCCACCAGCGCCGTCACCCACATCCAGAAAATCGCCCCCGGGCCGCCAATCCATAACGCCAGCGCCACACCGGCAAGGTTGCCGGTACCAATACGCGCCGCCATTGATGTAGCAAAGGCCTGAAAACCGCTCACCCCTTCGCCGGCGCCCCGGGCCGTTACCGTGACGCGGGCCATATGGCCGAACATACGAAACTGCATGCCACGAGTGATGATCGTGAACCACACACCGGCGCCCAACAGCAGGTACACCAGAATATAGCTCCAGATAAAGTCGCTGACCGGCATCATGACGGCATAAAGGCCATCACGCAGCGGGCCGAGTACCGATTCGAGAATTTCCATGGCCATGCTCTCCAGATTGCTGAATAACGGCGGGAAGTGCCTTGCCCCGCAAGCGAGCGGTAGTCTAAATTCGCGCTCTTATTCGAGTCTAGTCAGTTTTTATTCTTGTCGCATCGTGGTCATTGCCGAGCCTTACAGGCCCACCACCCAATCTGACTTAAACAGCGGCGGGCTGAACTCATCAGGATAGCCGCCAGGATTGGCAATAATTCTTGTGCCCTCGCGGCACATATCGACTGGCTCATGGACATGGCCGTGTACCCATAAATGCATTTTGCCCATTAGCTGTGGAAGATGAGATGCAAATGCAGGCGAAAGCACATCGCCTGTGTACTGGGTAGGAATGCATTCACGCATTGGGGCATGGTGGCTAACCACGACCTTGGGCCCATCAAACTGATCGTCGAGTGCTGCTGTCAGCCAGTTCAAGGCCTCTTGGTGCAGCGCGTTACTTGCCTCGGGGGTCATGATGGTGCCGGGATGTGATTCGACAATACGAAAATCAGGCATATAGCGCTTCGCTTTTGTGACCGTGTCTTCTGGATTACGTGTCGGGTTGTCAGCGTACAGGGCAAAGTCTGTCCATAGCGTTGTGCCGTAAAAACGTACCCCATTGAGGGTGACGGCACGATTGTCCAGAAGCTCAATATCGAGCCGTTCGGCTTCGAGCGCCAGCTCTCCACGCAACAACGGCAGGCAGGTACCGTAAAACTCATGGTTGCCCGGTACATAGATAATCGGCGTGTCAGAAAAGCGCTGCCGGGCCCAGGCCAAGCCTTCACACTGGCGATGGATATCTCCGGCCAGCACGACGACATCGGCCTCAACATCAGGCAATTCTCGGTGACCGTCAAAAAACTCCAGATGAAGGTCCGATAAAATTCGCAACCGCATCCATTTTCTCCTTTCTTTAATCAAGGCAAAACCCAACACCGCCCGATCCCTAATGGCGGTGCCAATACGACCGTTTGAAAATACTTTGCTGCAGTGCAGCAAAGTCGCTATACTGACGTTGTAGTCCGAATAGGAGGGCCACACATGTCTATATCCAATGTATTCTCGACGCGGGATAGCGAAGTACTCAATTTCTGGACACAGCGCGCATATTGGCAACGCGCCGCCAGTGATGCCCTCGCGGATTATTGCGAGTCATTGACTTATTCCTTGCCCCGTTAGACCAAAAGAGAATAATCGAAGCCGAGCTTATGCTCGGCTTTTTCATCTTGTGAAAAGCTTTTCCATCCAATGACATAGCCTGTTTAAGCCAGAATTGTAAGAATATGCTTACACACGTAAGCCAAAAGACTACGTTTTAAGTACTAGATTGCGGGTAAAAAAGTCCTTAATATCGTTTTTCCGCTAACCATGTTGCGATACAGCAGGCGGCTATTTCTATAACACCACGTTTCCACTCGCCACTCAGGAGTCAACGCCATGCCGTTATCACTCAACGGGGCCAACGTTGATGTTCTCGACGTATGGGCCTCGCGCGCCGAGAAACAGCGCGCTGCGGTAGATGCCATCGCGGCTTACCTAAGCTAGTGACGAACGCCTCTTGATGAGGCGTTTTTTATAAGTCCAATAGATCTGAGCTGTCGGTATCGGTCAACTGCGCCAGGAAAGCTTCCTGCAGGATATACATGCGTTTTACGTCGCGGTATTTGCCATTGATAAAAAACTCCTGCACCAGATGCCCTTCCTCCACAAAGCCGCTCTGCTGATACAGGTGGATTGCCTTAATGTTCTCCACTGCCACGATCAGAAATATCTTGTGTAAATTCAGGATGGTAAAGGAATAATGCAACGCTTGGTGAATCAAGGTCCGAGCAAAGCCTTGGCCCTGATAGTCCGGCGCAATAATGATCTGAAACTCCGCGCTACGGTGAATATAATTAATTTCAATTAACTCGACCAGGCCAATGGCGTTGCCCCTACTGTCCTCGGCAACGAAACGCCGCTCGGCATTGTCATGGATATGCTTGTTGTACAGTTCCTCCAGCTCATCAAAGGACTCATAAGGCTCTTCAAACCAGTACGACATGATGCTCTGGTTGTTATTGAGCTGGTGAACGAAACGCAGGTCGTTGCGCTCCAGGGCACGGAGCTTAAGGTCGGGTGCTGCCATTATTAACGCCTTATCCAAGTCTTTACGCTAGCGTAGCGCTTTTCGCGCTTGTACGGCATGCAGTATGCTCAAGAAAATGTTGTCGTCATTAATCCCGCCGCTCAGGAGATGCCCATGATTGATCTACGCAGTGACACGGTAACCCGCCCCTCCTCTGCCATGAAAGACGCCATGATGGCCGCCCCTGTGGGTGACGATGTGTGGGGCGATGACCCGACGGTCAACGCATTTCAAGCCAATCTGGCCGAGCAGGCAGGTAAAGAAGCCGCGTTGCTGTTTCCCAGTGGCACACAAAGCAACCTGGTGGCGCTCATGGCCCACTGCGAGCGCGGCGATGAGTACATCGTTGGGCAGTCGGCCCATACTTATCGCTATGAAGGCGGCGGTGCAGCGGTCTTGGGCAGCATTCAGCCACAGCCCATTGAGAACGCAGCCGATGGTTCGCTGCCGCTGGAGAAAATCAGCGCCGCCATCAAAGCCGACGATTTTCACTTTGCACGCACCAAGCTACTGGCGCTGGAAAACACCATTGGCGGCAAAGTGCTGCCTGCCGACTACGTATTGAAGGCCACCGAACTGGCACGCGAGCGCGGCCTGGCAACGCATCTGGACGGTGCACGACTATTCAATGCTGCTGTTGCCACCGAGACCTCGCTCAAGCAACTGTGCCTACCGTTTGACAGCGTGTCGCTATGCTTTTCAAAAGGCATGGGCACCCCTATTGGCTCGGCCCTGGTGGGTTCGCAAGCACTGATCGACCGCGCACGGCGCTGGCGTAAAGTGGTGGGTGGCGGCATGCGCCAGTCAGGCATTATCGCCGCTGCCTGTCAGTATGCGTTGGATCATCACATGGCGGACTTAGCCGACGATCACCGCCGTGCAGCGCGCCTGGCAGAAGGTTTGGCGAGGTTGCCGGGCGTCGAGATTACCTCCCAGGCAACTAACATGGTATTCGCGCACTTTCCCGACGAACACGTTCAGCCGCTCTCCGCCTGGCTCAAAGAGCACGGCATTTTGATTGAACTACTCTACGCCACGCGCCTCGTCGCACACCGCGATATCAGCGATGAAGATATCGACAAGGTTACCGCAGTGATGGAGGCCTATTTTAGTCGCCACGGATGACTAGCTGGCGTTAAGCGCAAGATGCACGGCAATCCCAGCCATCATCAAACCAATCAGGCCATCGATAGTGCGCCACGCAATGGGCTTTGAAAGCCAAGGCGACAGTGCGGCACCGCCCCAGGCCAGCAAGCTAAACCACAGTATGGAGGCGGTGGAGGCCCCCGCCACAAAAACCCCGGCGCTCTCCTGCTGAGCGCCAATGGCAGGGATCAGCAGCATCGTGTCCAGGTACACCTGAGGGTTGAGCACTGTGACGGCAAGGGTCGCGAAAATCACTTTGGTTAAACTGCGCGCCTTGCCCGCTTCCGCGTTCAGCCCCTGCCGCCCGCTAACGGCTCTAAACAGTGCCTGGGCCGCCAGCCAGCTTAAAAACACCACACCCACCCAGCGCATGACCTCCATAGCGCTGGGCATCGTCAGCAGGAAGGCGCTCACCCCAAACATCCCCGCCGTGAGCAGAATAATATCCGCGCTTATACACAGTCCTGCCGACCACCAGTGGTACTCACGACGAATCGCCAGCCCCAGAATATAGGCGTTCTGCGCCCCAATCGCCATGATAATACCGCCGCACACCACCAGCCCGGTGATATAACTTTCCCACATTGCCCTGCTCCCATTGCCGGAATTAGCGTCGTGTTGATAAATCCTGGCACTAAGGTAACGGGCAGCACTGATAACTAAAAATCATCCTGCTAATGGGGTATTAGTTTTTCTTATTTAAAAAAATTCCTCAGAGACGGCCTGAACCAGCCAATGGTGGAACTGATTTTAGCCATTACGATTTCACTCATTCACCCTCGCCACCGCATCGCGGCTGGCCGCTTCCCGCTGCTCACCGGTGAGTTCGACCAAATGCCCCTGGCGCATTTCCAGCAGGCGGTCGGCCTGGTCGAAGTAATGATCATCGTGGCTGATGACCACCAGCGTCTTGCCGAGTGCCCTTAGTTGGGGGAGTAGTTCACGGTAGAACACCCGCCGGAATTGCGGGTCCTGGTCGGCAGCCCACTCGTCGAGCAGCAAGAGGTCGCGCTGCTCGGCCACCGCCAGCAGCATTGCCAGGCGCTTACGCTGCCCCTGGGAGAGGTTGGCATTGGTGACTCGATCGCCGTCAAAATCGAGCTTGCTGTGCATGCCCAGTGCTGCCAGCCACTCTTCCATTAGCGCCGGGTCGGGTGACTCGCCCGCCGGGCCGATCAAGCGGTCAAACAGGTGCAGATCGGTGTAGATAGCCGAGATGTGCTGACGATAGGTTGTCCAGTCTTCCTCCTGAAGCGGCCTGCCATCGACCCTTATACAGCCGCTTTGGGGCTGATAGAGCCCGGTCAGAAGCCTGGCCAGGGTCGACTTGCCGCTGCCGTTACCGCCGATCAGAAATAGCACCTCGCCGCGTTTTAACGTCAGATCAATAGGACCAATGGCAAAACCCGGCCGCGCCTCTTCCGCGGGGTATCGATAGGTGATCTGATCCAGCGCCAGCGTTTGCCACTCATGACGCTGGGTAGAATGCTCGAACGGTTCATGGTGTTCAGCCAGATCGAGGGCGCTGATTTTTTCGAACGCCACCCGGGCATTGATCAGCGGCGGAAAGGCGCCAATGGCCTGAATCAGCGGCGCGCGCAGAAATAGCAGCGTGAGCGAGAAGGTGGTCGCCACCTGCGCCGACGACCAGCCGAGGCCATTGGCCAGGAAGAACACCACGCCGATGGCGCCCAGCATCATGATGTTGAACCAGTTCACCGCGCTGAGATGGTAGGTATCGCCGCGAATGATATGGTGGCGATACGCTTCGGCGTTGGGGGTGTAAACGTCACGGTACAGCCACTCGGCGCGGTCGCGATTGAGCGCCAGTTCTTTGCGCCCTTCGATCACCGACTGGTAGTCCTCATAGAGGCGGTCTTCAGCATCGCGCAGCTTGGCCATGTGCCGATAGACCTTCGCTACCAGGCGCATGCCCACCAGAATCGTAAAGATCACCCATAGCGCCGTCACGGCCAGCATGGCAGGAGCGAGCCAGGCCAGATAAAGGGTCACGCCCGCCGTCAGCACCCCACCCTGCACCAACTCCGGCAGGCGCACGAAGGCCACAGTGATATAGCGCACGTCACTGGATAAGCTGGCCAGCAACCGTGCACTGCCGATCTGCTCGATACGCTCGATATCGGTATCGAGGATGCGCTTGATCAACTGCCCCCGCAGCCTATAGACGAAGTGGTGACCCAGGGTGGTCAAGGCTAATTGCGAGGCCAGGGTGATCGCCAGCAACAACGCCACCAGCGCCAGAAACTCAGGCAGGATGCGCCAAGGATCAGCAAAGGTGCCTAGCATCCGTTCATTGATATAGGCAATGACCCCGATGCCAAGACCAGCGCTGACCAGGCTGAGCACCACCACCGCCACGAAGGGCCAGCGGTAATCACGCCAGACAATCCTCAACAACTCCATGAATAGGGCTCCTTGGCGATTCGGGGGTTAGCGCCGACGCTTGGTCGGCTTGTTTTCAGGTTTGAGTGGGCAGCCGCCACACAGGGGTTCGCCGGGCAGCCTGTATTTGATGCAGCACAGGCGCCTCACCCTGGACGGCGTCTCACCGCCCAGTTCCAGATAACGCACCGGCTGGTAGAGCGGATTGCGCCGCCCATCAGGGAGCGTCCTGGTGTCGAGATAATCCAGCAGCGGCTCACCCGCGCCAGTAAATTCCGGGTGCCGGGAGCAGGTCTTCCCTACAAACTCCACATAGTGACCAAGGTTGCTCCAGAACACCTTTTCAGACACCCCGGAGACCACCGCCAGCGCTTCAATGAGCGGTGCACAGTGGTCATCGAATAAGCGACTGAATCGCGCCTGGGGCGCTTTGGACGCCAATGGCACGCCCCCGTGGGGCAGCCAGATACGCGCGGTCTGACCCTTATCGCCAAGCGCCAGCCGCAACGCATCCCCACCCACCGGTAAGTCGTAACCCAATAACAGATTGGCCACCAGCGTCGGGATCGAGACACTGCTGAAATGAAACTTCGACCAGATCGACGCAATGGCTTTGGGGTCAGCATCGTCACCGTGGCTGCGGCCATAGCGCGCCAGTTGCTCACTCAAGAAGCCTCGATCCAGCAACGCAGAGGCCGCCAGCGTCGGCTCATCAGGCGGACCAAACGCCGGGGCCTTCATGTTATCCAGCGGCGGCTGGCGGTAAAGCGCCAACAGCGCCTCCGCAGGATCTGCCGCTGCCAAAAGCTCACTCGGTTTGGTCGCCATGTTATTCATAGCCGCCGCAGCCCCCACATAAAGTAAGCCCCGCCAATCAAGGAGGCGACCAAGCCGGCCGGTATCTCATACGGGAAAATGATTTGGCGCCCCACCCAGTCCGCCAGCACCATCAATAGCATACCGATCAGCGCAGCCCCCAGCAGATGCTGCCCTGCCCGGGAGAAGCCGACCAGGCGCGCCATATGCGGCGCCAGCAGGCCAATAAACGAAAGCGGCCCTACCACCAGAGTGGCGCAGGCGGTGAGTAGCGCCACCAGTACCAGCAACGCCAAACGGGCGCGGTTGAGGTTGACCCCCAATGCCCGCGCGGTGGGTGCCCCCAAAGGCAGGATATCCAGCCAGCGGGTCAACGGCAGCGTCACCAGCGCCAGTAAGGCAGCAATACCGCCGACGACGACGGCATTGGTGATATCCACATAGTAGGTAGAGCCCGCCAGCCAGGCGATCACCTGCTGGCCACGTGGATCGCCACCCGCCAGCATCACGCTGCGCACCGCATCAAACAACGCACTGACCGCCACCCCGGTGAGCAGCAAACGCTCCGGGAGATAACCACTCTTGCGGTTAATGCCCACCAACACCAGCAGCGTCGCAAAAGCCCCCAGGGTACCTACGCCAATCAGCATCATATTGGTGGGCGCAGGCAGAAGGAAGATGCCCAGAATCAGCGCAATGGCACAGCCCCCGCTGATACCCAGCACTTCGGGGCTGGCCATAGGGTTGGCGGAAAGGCGCTGGAGAATCGTCCCGGCAGTCGCCAACATTAAGCCACTGGCGGCGGCCGCCATCACCCGGGGCACGCGCCACTGCATGACGTTCCAGTTATCAGGCGACAGCAAATACCAGCCATCAACTCCCTGTCCAACCAACAGACCAAGCAGCGTAGCCCCCAGAAGCGCGAGGATTAAAGCGGTGGCCAAGCGGGTAGGTGCGGGGTGGCGATGGGCGAAAACACCCGCCCCTTTCGGCGGCTGGTCGCCCTGCAGCTTCAGGCGTGGAATCAGCCACATTAACAGCGGCGCCCCTAGGGCACCGGTAATTGCACCCGTCGGCACAAAGGCCGCCACCATCCCACCGAACTGCTGCAGCAGCAGATCCGTGGTAGCCAGCAGCACGGCCCCCAATAGCGTCGACCAGAGCAGCCGCGGCCCCAGGCGCCGCGCACCAGCCATGCGCACGATATTGGGCGCTGCCAAACCGATAAAACCGATGATGCCTACCACGCTGACAATGCTGCCGGTAATGAATACGGCCAACCCCATGCCCGCAAAGCGCAGATAGGCAAGCGATACCCCCAGGCTCTTGGCGCTGGCATCGTCAAGCTCCAGCACCGCCAGAGGGCGCAGCAGGAACCAGGCGGCGACACAGCTAATCGCCAGCCGCGGCCAGAGGGTGGCAACGCCGTCCCAGCCGTTTTGCGCCAGAGAACCCGCCCCCCAGATCAGCAGCCCCGAGAGCGCCTCGTGGTTGAACAGCAGTAGCGCCGTAGACAGCGCCCCCAAGTACAGATTGACCACCAAACCCGCCAGCACCACCACGATCGGCGCCAGCCCGCGCCGCCAGGAAAGGAGGAATACCAGTCCTACCGCCAACGCGCCGCCCAACAAGGCAACCCATTCGCGCCCGGCGACAAGCAGCCCCGGCGCCAGCAAGGTGGCAGTCATCAGCGCCAGGTTAGCGCCCGACGCCACCCCCAGCGTGGTGGGCGACGCCAAGGGGTTGCGCAGCACCTGCTGCATGAGCACGCCTGCCAGCCCCAAGCCGCCCCCGGCCAGCAGCGCGATCGAGAGGCGCGGCCACCAAGCATAGTGAAGCAGCAGCTCATCAACGTTCTCGAAGGAAGGCGCCACTAATGCCTGTAGCCCTATCGTAATTCCCCCTTGGCCCTGCAGGCCCAGCCAAAATAGCACCGCCATCGGCAGGCTAAGCAACAGGCAGGCTTTCGCGGGCGACATGCCTCCCACCCGATGGGCAACTTGCGAGGCGCCTAGCATAGTGGACACCCTCTTGTGAACACCGAACAGCTCGCCACGCGGGGCATAATAGGCAACAGCGTCATTGTCTAAGCCTTAATCGTTCAGGAGGTTAATGATTAAATTATTGACAACGATTCTAAATGATAATAATTAGCACTACAATTGACTCCTTATATAAAAAGTAGGCATCACAATGGCAACCAAACCGAGCTACCGGCTTTTTGATATCACCCTCGCCCGGCGCACCCAAGTCAGCGCCTCATTAGTCAGGTTTACTTTCACTGGCCCGGAAGTCAGCCAAATGGCGACCTACGCCCCGGATCAGCGCGTCAAGCTGTTCTTCCCCGAAGGCGGTGGCAGTCTCGACCCGCTGTTTGAGATCGCCAAGCTGGAAGAGCACGACTGGTACGGTGCCTACCGCGCACTGCCGGACGCCCAGCGCCCCTCTGCGCGTACCTACACCATCCGTGCGCTGCGCCCGGAGCAGGCCGAGGTGGACGTAGAATTTGTACTCCACGGCGACAATGGCCCCGCGTCGCGCTGGGCAATGCGCGCCCGTCCCGGTGACCGACTCGCCATGACGGCCCCCGACGCCAATGCGGAAGGCCCCAAACTGGGCTTTGAGTGGAAGCCACCCCAGAACGTGCGCCGAATCCTGATTATCGCCGATGAGACCGCCCTCCCCGCGGCGGCTGGCATCCTGGAAACCCTCGATGACCTGCCGCTCAAACCCAGGGCCGAAGCGCTGTTCGAAGTGCCCCGCAGCGACGATGTCCAGCCGCTGCCCCAGGTCGCCAAGCTGAACTGGCTGGCCCGCGAGGCTGAGCCCGACTGCCAACACGGTGAGCTGCTGATGAGAGCGTTGCGTGATATCGATTTGCATACGGAAATTCAAGCACTAGGCGGCACGCCTGCTAACACCACTACCAGCGCCACGACCAACGACGAAAGCGACGATGAGGACGGCCCGCTCTGGGAATCCGCCACTCTGGACGATAGCGCGCCCTTCTACGCCTGGATTGCTGCTGAAACCAAGGTCGCCATGGAGCTGCGTCGCTACTTGGTTAACGAGTGTGGGCTACCCAAAAAGTACGTCACCAGCATGGGCTACTGGCGCAAGGACAAGGCCAATGGATAAAGGCGCAGCAAATAGCACAGCGCTCAACAGTGATCACACAAGCAAGCCAGTTCAAGCGACCATTGGCTGGCGAGACAGCCCCAGCCACTACGGTCGCATAAGCCGTGTGCTTCACTGGCTGACCGCCGCGCTGGTCACGCTGCAATTTACCGTGTTGCTGGCCTGGCGAGGGATGGGCGAAAACGCTATCACGCTCTTTTTGGCGAGCATCGGGCCTCATGGCTCCTTGGGTTTTATGCTCCTGATCGTAACCCTGACGCGACTTGGCTGGGCATGGGTCAACCGCAAGCAGCGTCCTCCGCAGCCGCCTGGATGGGGTGGTCGCATGGCGCGCCTTGTACATATCGCCTTTTATGGGCTGCTGATTTGGCTACCCGCTTTTGCCATTCTGCGTCAGTACGGGCGTGGCGGGGCGCTGCGCTTTTACGGTATGGAGCTACTGCCCGAAGTCGAGCGCGACATCACCTGGATGACCGCCCCCGCCGCTCTTCTCCACGGCCCACTCTCGTGGCTGCTGTGTGGGTTGGTCATCGGCCATATCTCGATGGCGCTGATTCACAGGTTCTGGCTCAAGGACAAGGTATTGGCGCGGATGGTGTCAAGTGGCCACTGAGGGTGCCACCTCCACCTCAGCGTCAGCCGACTGCTCTGGTGCCAACAGCTTGCCGCTTTCCAGCCGCACCAATCGATCCGCGAGTTGGAAGTAGCGGTCATCGTGAGTAATCACCAGCACCGCCTTGCCCATGCGCTTCAGCTCGGGCAATACCTCACAATAGAACACCTCTTTGAATAACGGATCCTGATCCGCCGCCCACTCGTCAAACACCAGGAAGGGCCGATCCTCAAGGTAGGCAACCACCAGCGCAAGACGCTTACGCTGGCCCTGGGAGAGCGACTGGGTAGTGAAGGCACCGTTCTCAACCCGCACCTTGTGCTGCAGGTGCAACTTGGCCAGCAGGCGGTTGCCCTCTTCGTCGAGGTCTTCCCGCGGCGCTTCCAGCAGGCGCTCGAAAAGATGGAAGTCTGAAAAAACGACCGAGAAGAGCTGCCGGTAAGCATCCCAGCCATCCGCTTCGACCCGCTCTCCATTGAGCAATACCTCGCCACCTTCAGGCGAATAAAGCCCCACCAACACTTTGGCAAGCGTCGTCTTGCCGCTACCGTTGCCCCCCACCAGAAACACCACTTCGCCTGGCGTAAAGCTCAGATTGATCGGCCCCAGTTCAAAGACGTCATCGCTCTGCTCGTGGTAGTACTGATGGGTGACGTCGCGTAACTCAAGACGCTGCAAAGCAGGTACCCGAGGTGACGCCTGCCGCTCCTGCCCCTGGGGCATCTCTCGTGTGATGTCATCGATGCGGCTAGCGGCAACCCGTGCCATATTGATCCGCGGAATATTGATCAGTAAGCCTTCCAGGGGCGTCACCATATACACAAAGACCAGGGCAAAGCCGGTCATGACCTGGGTTTGATTAGGCCCATTGCCCGCCAATACAAACAGCACCAGGCCAATAAAGGCGTACATCAGGAACTGCCCCCAACTGGTCGAGATCACAAACAGCGACATGCCATGGGTACGCAGCCGCCGCACGCCTTCAACCGACGCTCCCAGTACCTGATTAATGAACGTGTGGCGCTTGTCCTGATGCAGGCGAAGCTCTTTCGCCCCATCGGTCAGCGCGCGGAAATGCCCAAATAAGCGATCCTGCTCTGAGGACGCAGTCTGGAGGTAGCGAATAGCGCGTAAGTGCACCAGGTGATAGCCAACAGCGCCCAAGCCAATCACTCCCAGGGCAAACAAGAACACCTGCCATGACAGCATTGCCAAGTAGCCCAAACACCCCACCACAATGACCGTATTGGTCAAAATCACCGGCAAGCTAACGAACAGTACCGCCACATTGTTGCTGTGCTCGGTGAGCGCTGACTGGATCCGCGCACTGCCCACGCGCTCAAAATGTGCAAAGGGGGTCTTGGCCACACACTGGGCGACAAAACTACGCAACTCAGCCAGGGCACGCTGTCCCAACCGCTCAAACAGCGCCGTCGACACCATTCGACAGAGCATTAACGCCACGGCAATGCCCGCAAAGGCCCAAGCCGCACTGGCGCGACTGGCGGCATCGCTGGTTAACGCCGTATTGATCTGGGCAATCAGCATTACGCTGAAAAGCCCCGCGAGAATACTGGCCAGGGCAGCGGCGGTCATCAGCCCGCGGGTTCGACGAATCAGATAGACAAGCACGTTCACCTCGTTGGAAAGCAGTTAGAAAGCGACACCTATCGATACAGACGAATCGCCACCCCAGAAAATTAACCCATATTTATGTAAACAACCCTCATTCTCATTCGTCTTTAGATAAGGAAGTCAGTAATACCGCCTTTTTGTTGATATTTGATAGGAGCCTAGCGGTGTCCCGTTCTGTCCAGGCACAACCCCAGGTACACGCACCTTCCGAAAGCCACACGGTGGCCTCGCTGCTCTCACGCCCCGAGGGCTACACCTATCAAGTCATCGGTGATACCACCACGCAGTCGCTGATCGTAAAGGGTGATCACGAACGTCTTGAATGGTCATTAGTGGACGATAGCAACACCTTGACGCTGCGCTGGCCGCAGCGCTCAGCGCCACCGCTCCCGGCATTGCTTGCCGCTATCGAGGGGGCTTTTGCCGTTTACCCTGGCAGTGTTGCGCTACGCCTTCAGCTACCTAGTGCTTTGCACACCAAGCTGTGTGCCACTGGCGTCGCGGTGAGAGATAGCCACGGAGCGCTGTGGGCCTATGCGGAGCTATTTTGGCAGTTACCGACGCTTTGGCTTACCCCACCACCCACGTGCCCTTACCCGCAGCAGCCCATCCTGGAGAACGGAAAACGACACCCACGTCGCCCGCCGCGCCACAGTGGCACGGTGTATCAGCGCCATATCGCCTGGCTGGATGCCACCCTGAGTTTTCGCGTCCTTGACCTGGAACAGGACCTGGAGCGCTTCAACCGCTGGATGAACGACCCGGTCGTCGCCCATTTCTGGGAAGAACATGGGAATTTGGCGCAGCATCGCGAGCGGCTGGAAAGCACGCTCCAGAATCCCAGCGTTGTACCGCTGATCGGCTGTATCGACGGCGAGCCCTTCGGCTATTTCGAGACTTACTGGGCCAAGGAGGATCGCATCGGCGCTTATTACGACGCCGATGATTTTGACCGCGGCTGGCACGTGCTGATCGGCGAAGCCGCTTTTCGCGGGCAGCCCTATGTCGCGGCCTGGCTACCTTCTATCTCGCACTACCTGTTTCTGGATGACTGCCGCACCCAGCGCCTGGTGATCGAGCCCCGCGTGGATAACGCCAAGATGCTGCGCAACCTTGCCCAGTGCGGGTATGCCCATGTGAAGGCGTTCGATTTCCCCCATAAGCGGGCCATGCTCGGCATGCAGCTACGCGAACACTTTTTTAACGAGCGCAGTTGGATTCCGCTGCCGCCCCACCCTGGGTCTGCGCCACGACCCGACCCACGCTTCACCTTATAAACACGTCAGCCATGAGGACGCTTATGCATATTCACGATTTGATCGGCATCGGCTTCGGCCCCTCCAATATTGCCCTGGCCATTGCGCTCGACGAGCAACGCCAGTCAGGGCAAGCAAGAGATGCCTTCTTTATTGAGCGCCAGCCCTGCTTTGCCTGGCACCCGCATATGCTGCTGGACAATGCCCATATGCAGATTTCTTTCCTGAAAGATCTGGTCACGCCCCGCAACCCCAAAAGCCGCTTCAGCTTCCTCAACTATCTGCACAGCAAAGGCCGTCTGCAGGACTTTATCAACCTGCAGACCTTCTTCCCCAGCCGCCATGAGTTCAATGACTACCTGAGCTGGACGGCCAGCCACTTTGAACACCAGTGCGCCTATGGAGAGGATGTATTTGAAGTGCTGCCCGAAACTGACCAAGACGAGGTCGCCTACCTCCGCGTTCGTTCACGGGATGAGAGCGGTGCGGTGCAGGAAAGGCTCACCCGTTCACTGGTGATCAGCGTAGGCGGCGCGCCCAATGTGCCTGACTGCTTCGCCGGGCTAAAAGACGACCCGCGGGTCTTCCACTCCAGCCACTACCTTCGTGAGCTGGCAAAGCAAGACGCCCCCAAACGCATCGCCGTGATCGGTGCTGGCCAAAGCGCCGCTGAGATATTCCTGGATCTGCACGGCCGCGAAGGCATTGAGGTAGATCTGATTAGCCGGGCATGGGCCTTTAAACCCTCGGACGATAGCCCCTTCGTCAACGAGATTTTCAACCCCGAATACACCGACTACGTGTTCAATAACCCCACCGGCCAGCGGGAAGCACTACTGCAGGAGTACAAAAGCACCAACTACTCAGCTCCTGACCTGGCGCTGATTCAGGAGATTTACGATGTGTTCTATCAGCAAAAAGTCACCGGCCAGGCCCGCCACCGCTTCCGCCGCCGCCATGAGGTGATCGGCAGTAAAGCAGGCCCCGCAGGCGTTGAGCTAAGTGTTCGTGACCTGGAAAGCGGCCACACGGAGTCCACCCGTTACGACGCCGTGGTGCTCGCCACCGGCTATGTACGCGACACCCATAAACAGCTGCTGGCCCCCGTTGCGGACTACCTATCTGACTTTGCCGTCAACCGCCATTATCAGCTTTACACCACGCCTGAGTTCAAACCTGCGATCTTCCTGCAAGGCAGCTGCGAGCCGACTCATGGCTTGAGCGACACCTTGTTGTCGATTTTGGCAGCGCGGACAAGCGAAATCTGCGATGCATTAGATCAGACAACCGCCTTGTCTACCTCCTCGCCCTGTAAGCAAGAAGTTCCCGCGCCATAGTGGCCAACCCCGGTGTTCACAAGTGTTGACATCGGGTTACAGCTATTCATAATACAAACAATAACAATTAGTATTTACAAAAATTAATATCAACTCATTGCAAGGAGAACATTCATGCAACATCCCACTTTCCGCAAGCGGTGGTTAACGGCTGCCATTGCTGTGGCTACCTGCAGTTATTCGGCAGCTGCGTTTGCACAAAATGCTGAGCAGAGCTCATCACCAGGTAGTGAACCCTCAACCACACTACCAACAGTCAAAGTAACCGAAAGTCGCATCTATGAAGAGGCTACAGGGCCGGTAGATGGCTATGTGGCTACGCGCAGCGCCACAGGCACTAAAACCGATACGCCCCTTAATGAGGTGCCACAATCGATTTCTGTAATCACCCGCGATGAAGTTGAGGCTCGTAACGCTCAATCTATCGGCGATGCCTTGAGTTACACTGCAGGCGTTGATGGTAAGGCTAACGGGCCAGATCCAAGACGGGATTTTATTTCTATACGTGGTTTTAGTGCTACAGAGCTTTTCTATCGCGATGGCTTAAGGCTCACTGCGTTTAATAATCAGGGGCGAACCGTCTCAGAGCCTTATGGCCTTGAGCGCATTGAAGTCCTGAGAGGCCCTTCCTCAGTCCTTTATGGACAAGGGGGGCCTGGCGGGCTTGTCAATCTAGTTAGTAAAAAACCCACCGACACCCCTCAAGGCGAGGTGCGTTTGTCAACAGGGAGTTATGATCGAAAACAAATCGCAACAGATGTCAGCGACTATTTAGATGAGCAGGGAAATCTAAAATATCGTTTTGTTGGCTTGCTAAGAGATGCAAATGCCGAGGTAGATTTTAATAAGAATGATCGCACCTATCTCGCACCTAGCATCTCCTGGACGCCAGATGACAAAACCTCTCTTACGTTACTGGCAGAATATAAGGAGCTGGATACCGTTGGTTCTTATTATGCGCTACCTCGTGTAGGTACGTTGGATAACAATCCTAACGGTGAAATTCCTCGTTCACGTTTTATGGGTGAGCCTAGCACTGACGAATTTGAACAAAACTACTTTTCAGTAGCAAGCCTATTCGAACATGAACTTAATAACACCGTAACAATTCGACAAAACACACGTTACCGGGAAGCAGACACAGATATTGTTAATATTTACCCTGGACAAATAATGGATGACTTACGGACAGTACCCCGGTTTGGCTTAGGGCGCGACGAAAAGGTTGATGCCATTACAACCGACACTCAATTAGAGTTTGATGTTAATACTTATGACATCGAACATACTATACTTGTTGGGTTAGATTGGCAAAAAGCCAACAACGACATAACTTACTTGTCAGTCCAAGACGTTGCGCCTTTGGACGTTTTTAATCCCACTTATGGCACTACGAATCCGAAAGTTTCAGAGTCAGCTAGTGTTGAGCAAGAGCTAGAACAAACGGGCTTATACCTTCAAGATCAAATCAAAATAGACGAACGCTGGGCTTTGACACTTGCCGGCCGCCATGACTGGAGCAGCCAAGTTAATCGCAACAGGACTGACGATACAGAAGAAGAAGCATCTGATAACGAATTTACTTATCGAGCAGGACTCGCTTACACTGCCGATAATGGGATAACACCTTACATTGGTTACTCGACATCATTCTTACCTGTCGTAGACCAAGCTGCCGATGGTTCTGCTTTTGAGCCAGAAACAGCCCAGCAATACGAGGCTGGTATAAAATACCTCTCGAACGATGGCAATCTTTCTATTATCGGCTCAATTTTTGACCTCACGCGTCAGAATGTGACAACAGCTGATTTAGATAACCCTGGCTTTAGTAAACAGACTGGAGAATGGAATTCCAGAGGCCTGGAGCTAGAGGCGAGAGCAAGCCTATCGTCTGGCGTTGACTTGGTTGCAAGCTATACTCACCTAGATCTTGAGGTCACCGAAAGCAACAGCGGTAATCAAGGAAAAACGCCAACTGGCCAACCTGAAAACATGGCTAACTTATGGGCGAATTATAACGTTAACAGTGGAACTTTTAATGGCTTAGGACTTGGAGCCGGCGTACGCTACATGGGCTCAAGTTTCTACGATAGCGCTAATGAAAACTCACTTCCATCTACAACACTGTTTGATGCAGCGTTGAGCTATGACTTCTCAAAAATCGATGCCAGTTTTGAAGGTTGGCATGCGCAAATTAATGCTAACAACATTACAGACAAAGAGTACGTCAGTAATTGTGGCCTCTTCGGAGACTCCTGCCGATATGGTACGGGAAGAAATGTTATAGCAACAGTTTCCTACGATTGGTGACCCCCAACCAACGAGCCCCGAAAGTTGTATTTTCGGGTTTTTTTTACACCGAAAATTTGAAATATGGCCATGCGTAAAAAACGCTTTTTGTTATTACTTGTTATATTATTTTCTTCAAATAGCTCTTTAGGTTCTACTCCACTCCCAGCCGTTACTTCTGACTGGGCCGTTGCTGAAACGCTTAGCATACTGGGTGTATCTCCATTAGCAGTGGCTCAACTCAGGAACTATCAGGATTGGACCGGAAATGAAATTATAACAGGAGAAGGGATCGACATTGGATTAAAACCCATGCCAAATTTAGAGCTAATTGCAGACCATGAACCTGAGCTTCTAATAGGAGGCAATCAAATATTATTGCAGCATTTTTCTGATATCGCACCCACTCTTGATATATCACTCTACCCTTTTACGAATAATCCATGGAAAGAAATTATCGACTTCACCTTTAAAATAGGGGAGCATCTCGATCTTACCGATGAAGCTCAGGTGGTGATCACACAAGCAAATCAGCAGCTAGATACTTTAAATAGAAAAATAAAAGACAAGAATAAAACCATTCTTCTTGTTCAATTTAGGGATGATCGGCATGCTTGGGTTTACGGAAAGAATAGTTTATTAGGTGGCGTTATTGATCGATTAGGTTTAACGAATGCATGGGATCGACCCACGAGTGACATTGGTCTATCAGTTGTATCTATTGATGCACTTGCAAGATCAGAAGGACATTTATTTATTATAGAGAGCCCTGCCTATCAAGATAGGATTGGTCAACAATTAGAAAGCAGTGCTATCTGGAGAGAGCTTATTAGCCAACGTGAAGAAAAAATAACTTATCTTCAAGCCAACTACTGGCCAATAGGCGCACTTCCGTCAGCACTGAAATTTGCTGAGTCTTTTACTGCTGCACTACTAACTAGTGAGAGCCACCTGCTGTAGTAATTGGTTGACTCTTCCCAGCAGACGGCTGGGAAGAGAATTTCCCAATTCAACTGAAACTTAGGCCATTACTTTATTGATTATATCCATATCTCGAAAGTTATTCATTTTCATTATCACTTTCGAAACTTGTGTAAGTAAGATTTCACTAGTGATAATTGAAAAATGGTCTTCGGATAGTTTGATTGAACACTTAGGTAGCTGACCCAATTGTTGATTGAGCGCTTGGCGCTGTCCTTTCATTCTACCATCTGCCCACCAGCAGTCTACACTGCAACGCAATGGTGACAAGGCACCAAGCTGTAGTGAAAGATGCTTCAAGTGCCGAGCCACACAGAATATTCGAGCTAGTTCTTCACTACCCAGTGTCGCGTAACCCTCACGGCCATTTTTATCGGATGATGTAACTGCTCTCTCCAATTTGATGACAATCTCTTCTTCATTCGGTTCTTCACTCCTTTCCTCATCATCACTGAGAGGCTCAAGCGAAACACCTGGTAGTATGACCGACAAGAAACTAACAAGATCTCGCTGCCAGCTATCCTCGCTATGCAGACCATCGCCAGGTATATAGGGATCTATCAAAGCCACTTGATTTACGTCTTGCCCTAGCCCTTCAAGTCGTGCCGCAATCATCGCTGCCAATGTCCCACCAAGGGACCATCCCAACAGCCGATAGGGCCCCACGGGCTGTATGCGGCGTATCGTCTCCACATAGGCATCCGCCATTGCCTCCAGAGACGAGTCTTGATGCTCAGGATCAGTTAGCATCCGGCACGGCAGTCCATAGACCGTGCATATTCCCTGCAGGTGTCGGGCCAACGGTTGATAGTCGTAAACCGTTCCCATCACAGCATGGATGCAGAATAGCGGCGGCTGATCGGGACACTCACCGTTGAGCATGACAGTCCCTTTGGGCAGCGACTCGCTGTTACCCCTCAGTCCCAGCAGAGCCGCAATGGTCGGTTTCTGCATCAGGTCGAACAATTTGAAGTTAAGCCCAGGTTTCCGCAGTGCTTGCACACGGCTCATCACTTTCAAGCTCAGCAGGGAGTCCCCGCCCAACTCGAAGAAGTTGTCGGTCTCACCGACCCGTTCAACACCCAACACTTCTTGCCATATCTCAGCGAGCTGCTGGGCTTCCGAGGTAGAGGGTGCCACATACTCGCGAATTTCCTCTAGATCCGGCTCAGGCAACGCCTTACGATCCACCTTACCGTTGGCATTCAACGGCAGTGCATCCAACGTGATCACGACGCCCGGCACCATATAATCCGGTAGCGTTTGGCCCAGCGCTTCACGTAGTGCGTTGGTATCGAGCTCACCGTCGGCTTGAGGCGCCACATAGGCCACTAGCCTCGAGCCACTAGGACTTTCCTGTGCAACCACTACCGCTTCGCGAATCTCCGGTTGAGCCAACAGCTCGGCTTCGATCTCACCTAGTTCTATACGCAGGCCGCGGATCTTCACTTGGTGATCCAGACGACCCAGGTACTCAAGCTGGCCATCCTCCCGCCAGCGAACCAGGTCGCCGGTGCGGTAAAGACGCTCGCCCTTCGTGAACGGATCCGCGATAAAGCGCTCCGCCGTGAGATCACTGCGATTGAGATAGCCACGGGCCAGGCTTACCCCTCCTAGGTACAACTCTCCTGCGACGCCCTGTGGTACCAGATTGAGTTCATCATCCAAGACGTAAGTGCGGGTACCGCTAATGGGTCGCCCAATGGGGATCTGGCGGTGGGCGTCATCACGGCACCACCAGTGAGTGACATGGATGGTGGTTTCGGTGGGGCCATAGAGATCATGCAGGTGGGCGCCATCAAGACACTCCGTTACCTCCTGCTGTAGCGTGGCGGGAACGGCCTCGCCACCACACATAATATGCTTGAGCCGCGTCTTGGCCTTCACATCGGGATAGGCCAGGAAGGCCTTGAGCATGGAGGGTACAAAGTTGAGCGTGGTAACGCCGTGCCGTTGGATCAGTTCGATGATGCGCTCTGGATCTCGATGGTCGCCGGGCTGGGCAATCACCAAACGTGCCCCGACACTCAGTGGCCAGAAAATCTCCCATACTGAAACGTCGAACCCGAACGGCGCCTTGTGCAGTACGGCATCGGTATCGGTAAGCTGGTAGGTTTCCTGCATCCAGACCATGCAGTTGGTCAGGGCATCATGGCGGATGGCAGCGCCCTTAGGCCGACCGGTGGAGCCTGAGGTATAAATCACATAGGCGAGCTGCTCACCGTGCAGCGTCACCGCCGGATCAGTAGAAGCATGCTGCACGACATCCAACTGATCCAACTCAATAACGTTCAGGCCATCAGCGACTGGCAGTGACTCGCGCAAGTAGTGCTGAGTCAGCAGCAGCTCGATACCACTATCCTCGGCGATGAAGGCCAACCGCTCGGCGGGATACTCGGGATCCAGCGGGACATAAGCACATCCCGCTTTTAGAATACCTAGCAATCCTACTACCATCTCAATGGAACGCTCCATTGCAATCCCTACCCGAGTCTCGGGTTTTACACCCAATCCAATCAGATAATGAGCCAAGCGGTTGGCACGGGTATTGAGTTCGGCGTAGCTGAGGTGCTGATCATCGAAGATGAGGGCCGTGGCCTCTGGAGTTGACGCTGCTTGGCGCTCAAGCAATTGATAAATAGGTGGAGCATCGGGGTTCTGATCTGGGTTCTCTCCCCACCCAATCAACAGTTCCAGTTCGTTTTTTCCTAGCAGGCTAATCTCACTTAGTGACTGCTGAGATGCAGTTTGCAGGCTTGCCACGATACCGGCTACGGCCGAACGCATGTAATCACACAGCCGCTTAGCACCGATTACACGCCCCACCTGCCCCACCAGTCGAAAGCCTTCTCCCAAATCATCCACCGACATCCCAATGGGGTAGTTAGTGCGTTCCTGCCCCCCTAGAGACTCCATGCCTTTCCATACATTAATGGGGCTACTTTCTGTCTGGGGTGCGTTGTAACGATAGTTCAGCAAGCTCGTAAATAGTGGCATTCCCCCGGGTAACCCACTGCAGCGCTGTGCTAGCCCGAGACTGGCATGCTCGTGGTGCAACAACGCACTAAGGGCGCTGTGAGTCTGCCGCAAGCACTTATCAACGGTTTTAGATCCCGTTTTGATGCGCACAGGCAAAGTGTTGATAAACATCCCTAATGCCCGTTCAGCCCCTTCAGCGCCCTGCATACGTCCAAACAAAACGGTGCCAAATACCACGTCATCCCGACCGGTGGTTTTGCTTAGCACCAAGGCCCAGGCTAAGTGGAACAGGCTTGCCGTGCTGACACCATAGCGCTGCGCCTGCTGCCGCACCTGTTGAGCCAACTCTGGTTCTAGCGGCAGCTGCATTTCCTCGATATCGCTGCCATCGCCACGTACCTCCAGCAGCCCGAAGGGCGCTGTCGGTTCCTCTATGTCGCCCAATTGCTCGCGAAAGAAGGCTTCATGCTCTTCTGCGCTTGTCCCCAGGCGCGCCTGCGCCACGAAGTTGCGGAATGGAATCGGCTTGGGCAGTTCGTCCTCGCGGCCTTGCTGGATCAGTGCAATTTCTTCCACTAGTAGCTCAAGGGTGGTGTGATCCATGACGAGGTGGTGGCTAGGTAGTTGCAAAAGCCAGCGGTTTTGCTCGGCATCGTATGCAGCCACCGCCCGTAGCATAGGGGCTCGGCGCACATCGAGGCGGTGGTGCTCAGGATCCACCTCGGCATTCAGCCGTTCAGCAATGCTTTGTGATGAGACATCATCCACGTTTAGCCACTCGAGGGCTAATTCAGCATGCCGGTATACCACCTGCACCGGCTCACGCAGATTTTCCCAAAGCACGGCAGTGCGCAGGATATCGTGGCGGGCAACCAGCTGGTTAAAACCGGCAGTAAAGGCTTCCAGCCGTTCGCGGCTGTCGAAGCCAAGCAGACGCGGGGTGACATAGGCATCGCCCTCTTCTTGCAGCCGATGATGGAAGAGAATGCCCTCCTGCAGCGGTGCCAACGGATAGATATCCTGAATATTACTCGCACCGCCGGGCACTGCCGATTCGACCTCACGAAGCTCTTCGTCATTAAGCTCGATTAGCGTCAACATCTCAGGCTGGAGAGCCTGACAACCGTGGGGGATACGGTTAGGCGGGATGATGCATTCCTGCTGCTCTGGCTTCTGTGCAATCGCCTGGGCAAAGGCTGTCAGTTCCGGGTGTTGGAACAGCGTGCGTACCTCCGCCGTCAGTCCCCGATGGCGCATTTGCTCCAACGCTTTTAGAGCCAATAGCGAATGGCCACCTAGCTCAAAGAAGTTGTCATGGCGGCCCACCTGGTTGACGCCAAGTATCTCTGACCAGATTTCCGCCAGCGCTTTTTCCACCTCACCTTGAGGCGGCTCATACTGCGAGCCACTGGCAAGGCCCGGCTCGGGCAGAGCCTTGCGATCCACCTTCCCATTAGCATTCAGCGGCAGTGCGTCAAGCGAGACCAGCACTCCCGGCACCATATAGTCCGGTAGCGTTTGACCCAGCGCTTCACGTAATGAGCTAGTATCGAGTTCGCTGTCGGCTTGGGGCACCACATAAGCGACTAACCTAGAGCCGCCCGAACCTTCTTGGGCGACCACCACCGCCTCGCGAACCGCCGACTGAGCGAGCAGTTCGGCCTCGATCTCACCCAGCTCGATACGCAGGCCACGAATCTTCACCTGGTGATCGAGGCGGCCCAGGTACTCGAGCTGGCCATCGTCACGCCAGCGCACCAGATCACCGGTGCGGTAGAGACGCTCGCCCTCTGTGAACGGATCGGCGACAAAACGTTCTGCGGTAAGGTCAGGGCGATGCAGGTAGCCCCGTGCCAAGCCCAGACCACCGAGATAGAGTTCCCCCGAGACGCCAGGCGGCACCAAGTTAAGATCGCCATCCAACACATAGGTACGAATACCAGCAATCGGTTGGCCAATCGCTACCTGGCTGCGCCCATCGTCTTGGCACGTCCAGTGGGTAACATCGATAGCTGCTTCGGTGGGGCCGTAGAGGTTGTAGAGCGCCGTGCGAGGCAACCGAACAAATACCTGATTCTGTAGTTCTGCCGGTAGCGCTTCGCCGCTGCATACCAGACGCGTCAGGCTGGTACAGGTCTCGACCTCACCATGCGCCAGGAAGGCCTGAAGCATTGAAGGTACGAAGTGCAGCGTGGTGATCTTGTGGGTACGTATTAATTCGACCAACTGCGTCGGCTCGCGATGGGCGCCTGGTGGCGCCATCACTAGCCGCGCGCCCTGCATCAGCGGCCAGAAGAACTCCCACACCGAGACGTCGAAGCTGAACGGCGTCTTCTGCAGCACCGTATCGTCGGCCGTTAGATCATAGGCCTCCTGCATCCACTGTAGGCGGTTAGTCAACGCGTGATGGCGGTTAGCTGCACCCTTGGGCCGCCCGGTGGAGCCGGAGGTGTAGATCACATAAGCAAGATTTTCGCCGTGCAGGGCCACGTTTGGATTGGTCGACGCATGATGCGTCACATCCAACTGATCCAGTTCGATGACATTCAGGTTTTCGGCTACTGGTAACGACTCACGAAGGTGTTGCTGGGTAAGTAGCAGCTCAATACCGCTGTCCTCGACCATATAGGCCAACCGATCACTCGGATAACCTGGGTCTAGTGGTACATAAGCACCACCCGCTTTGAGGATACCCAGTAGCCCCACCACCATCTCGATGGAGCGTTCCACCGAGATGCCCACTCGAGTTTCGGGTTTTATACCTAGTCCGATCAGATAATGAGCCAATTGATTGGCACAAGCGTTGAGTTCGGCGTAGCTGAGTGTCAGATCTGAAAATACCAGCGCCATGGTTTCAGGGGTTGCCGCCGCTTGTTTCTCAATCAAATGATGGACTGGCTCAGCATCGGAGTATTCCTTAGTGTTGACTCCCCATTCAGCCAACTCTCGTCTTTCACAGGGTCCGAGGACTTCCAGCTCTCCCAGGCATCTGCTGTGATTCTCGCAGAGCGTCGTCAACACCTGCTGGTAGCGCTCGAGCAGCTTTTCAGCAGTCCCCTGCTCGAAGAGATCGGTACGATACTCCAAATCGCATTGAACGCTTTCCTTTCCTATTACACAATTAAGGGAAAGCTCAAACTTAGTCGTGCCATTTTCTGCCCTCATTGGCTCAGCAATAACGCCATCAAATTCCAGTTGCTCGGCGTCGCCATCCATCTGTACGCCAAACATAATCTGAAACAGTGGGTTGCGTGACGGATCGCGCTGCTCACTACGAGCTTCCAATAGTATCTCTAGGGGCAACTCTGCATGATTCATCAATCCGAGCGCATCTTTCCTAACCTGCCGGACGATATCGCGAAGTGTCATAGCGGGCGATAAGTTGGCACGAAATACTTGGGTCGAAACAAAGTAGCCCATCAGGTCTTGCAGCTCATCGAACGGTCGGCCAGCGTGCGGTACTCCAATAGCGAACTCCATCTGATCGCTGTAGCGCGCCAGTAGGACTTGCCATGCCGCTAAGAGAATCATGAATGGCGTGCATTTTTCTTTCCGACAGAGTTGTCGCAGCGCATTAGCAAGGTCAGCAGGCAACGCTATAGAAGAACGAGCACCTGAAAACATCTGCACCCCAGGGCGCTTATAGTCAGTGGGTAGCTCGATGTCTGGTACTTGGTCACCCAGATAACTATTCCAATACGCTAAACTTTTCTCAAACTCACCACGCTCATATCTCTCGCGTTGCCAGGCTGCATAGTCTGTATATTGGATTTTCAGTTCTGGTAGAAAGACCTCTTCCTGAGATGCCACTGCCAAGCGATAAGCCGCTGTCAAATCCTTTGCAAGAATAGGGTTCGACCACGCATCGGAAACGATGTGGTGCATACACACCGCAAGCACTTGCTCTTGATCACCCACTTTTATCCATTTCGCCACTAAGGCCGGTGATGCGGTAAGGTCAAAGACATGGTTTGTAACTTCATTAATGGATATGGCCAGCCGAGCTTCTCGCTCCGCTGGCGTTAGCATTGATAAATTCTCGCACTGCAGTTCGAACTTCGCATCAGAGGCAACCACTTGCATCGGTTCCCCGTTTCGTTCGACGAAATGAGTACGCAGTACGGCATGTCGTGCAATGACAGCCTGAAAAGCTCGCTCCAATGCCTCAGGATTCACGCTC
The DNA here is from genome assembly GCF_015767635.1 of Halomonas sp. A40-4. Taxonomy (GTDB): domain Bacteria; phylum Pseudomonadota; class Gammaproteobacteria; order Pseudomonadales; family Halomonadaceae; genus Vreelandella; species Vreelandella janggokensis. The sequence goes on from NZ_CP065230.1 coordinate 2,965,060, forward strand.
CCCTTCAGACGAAAGACCCGAGGTAGGTTATAGGCACTCAACCCTGGCTCCATATTCTGCAGTAGCCATAACTGATGCTGAGAGAAAGAGAGAGGAACGTGCTCTCCTACCTGGGTGCGCGCTACAATACTCTCTTGATACCGCCCACTCTGATTAGCGGCTAGAGATTCCTGACTCATACCATCCATTGCTGAATCCTTAACTAGAGACTGCTATTCGATTGAAAGGAAGGGTGTACCTCTTCCTGTATCCCGTATTCACTCTCGCGTAGAACGGCACCCAGCTCGGCGACAGTGGGATGATCAAATACCACGCCGGGAGCTATCTCGATGCCGAACTGCTTACGGATGCGGGCTACCAGCTTGATCACCAGCAAGGAGTGCCCACCCAGCTCGAAGAAGTCGTCATCAATACCGATCTCATCGCGACCAAGCAGCTCAGCCATGGCTTGGCACAGATTGGCTTCCACGGCATCTCGGGGCTTCACCAAGGGTTTGCTTTCCGCGGTATTTTGGGCCAAGGCTTCCAGCGCGGAGGTGTCTACCTTGCCGTTACCTAGGCGAGGGAAATGCTCAACAGGGATAAAACGAGAAGGACGCATAGGCTCAGGCAGTAGCACAGCCAGCTGCTCGCGAAGCTGAGCTTGACCCTCAACGGACGTTACCTCGGTGTCAGCGATCAGGAACGCTACGAGTTCCGGGGTATCACCGCCTCTACCCATCAGGCGAACCAGGCTCTGCTTAACCCCTGGCCGTGCTTGCAACACGCTTTCGATTTCCGCCGGTTCGATCCGGAAACCACGCAGCTTGATCTGATCGTCGGCTCGCCCAATAAGGCGTACGCCACCCTCGGGCAGCACACACGCCAGATCGCCGGTGCGATAGAGACGCTCACCGGGAATAAAGGGATCTTCGGCAAACGCGGAAGCATCGCTATTGAGATAGCCGCGCGCCAGTTGGGCGCCGCCCAGATACAGCTCACCTACTGCACCGGTGGGGATCGCGTGCAAGTTATCGTCAAGCACACGATAGCGGCAGTTCGGCAGCAGCTGGGTTAGCGGGAGCGGGCCTGTAATATCTTGCGACAGCGATACCGGGTGCACCATAACGCCCACCGTGGCTTCTGTAGGGCCATAGTGGTTGTATAGCTGGCACTCAGGGGAAATCCGCGCAATGCTCGAAAGCAAGGCAGGTGAAGCGGCCTCGCCGCCAAGAATCAGTGTTTTCGGCAACTGGGGCGCCTCGCACTCCAGCAGGGCCTCCAAGTGAGACGGCACTATCTTGAGCGCATCGATATTGGTCGACGACATAAAGCGCGCAAAGTGGTCGCCATCCTGCATATCGTCCGGTGCGACGATCACCAGGCGGGCACCATTGAACAAGGCGCCGAACAGTGCCGTATTGCCCAGATCGGTAGCCAGCGCCCCGGTCAATGCCCAGCGCTGGCATGCCGATAGCTCCATAGCCTTTGTGGCACCGGCGACGTAATTAAGCAGTTGACCATGCTCAATTACCACACCTTTTGGCGTGCCGGTGGAGCCAGAGGTATAGAGAAGGTAAGCCACGTCGCTGAGGTCTTGCTCTGGAAACGACAATGCGCTACCCGCTTCTTGCACTTCCTGTGGCAGACCTACAGTGGGGATACCGGGAAGGGTCTGTGCTGCTAGTTCCGCCTCGGCGTTTTCAGCGCTCACCACTAGCGCGGGCTGGGCATCCTCAAGCACTCGCCGTTTACGGTCTACGGGCCACTCATTGTCGAGCGGCAGGTAGGCGGCACCTACACGCCATACTGCCAGTAGCAGCACGACCAAATCGGTGGAACGGGGCAAGTTGAGCGCTACGTAATCTCCATGTTTGACGCCCTGGTTATCCAACCACCGCGTGATACCATTAATGCGGGCTTCTAATTGGGCGTAGCTCAGCGTGCGGCCCTGCTCCTCAATGGCAATGGAATCTGGCGTCGAGGCCGCCCAGGCAGCGATATGGGTAGCTACGCTACGCTCGCCCACGTCGAGCTCACTGTCCTCAATCGACTGTAATCCCTGCTGTTGCTCAGGGGAGATAAGCGGCACCGAAAATAGCTTTTGCGCAGGGTCAGCTAGGCCCGCCTGAAGCAGCGTCTGGAACTGATCCAGCAAGCACTCAGCCGCCGCTCGGCTATAGCATGATGGGTCGGTGTAGAGCGTTGCCACTGCCCCGCTCTCATTGCGGCCAACGTGCAAGGCAAGTTCAAATTCTGCCGATGGCCCTGGCAATTCTCGCAAGCGCCACTGCAAACCCGACGTATCTAACTCACTCACTCCTTCTGAAAATGCGAACCCCATTGCGAGGTGGCGCTTATCAGGCAGCGCATCAATTGACCAATACTCTTGAGCCTGGGTATGCGCCTCTAACTGCTCTGATAAACGGGCGATCCAGCTAGAGAAGTCACTATCAGCGACACCTTCAACCAGCACCGGCAGCACCTTGTCGAAGAGCCCGATTGCCCCTTGCATCACCTCGTAATCCTGGCGGCAGTCGTGTTGCCAGCCGCCCAGCATGCTCTCGTTGTCGCTAATCCTGGCGAGTAGCGCCCACCAGGCCGCCTGCAATACTGCCTCTGCGGATACTTGAAGCCCATCTGCTAGGCTATCGATACGCGCTACTAGGCTTGGTCCGAGCTGACAGACCACATATTCATGCTCTACCCGCACGTCATAGTGATTCGCTTGCCTCGCAGGTAAACGGCATGCCCCTGCCTGCTCGGCATGCTGCTGGTGATTTAGCCAATACTCACGACCCTCTTCGGCGTCATCGTCGTTTTCGAGAGAAGCGCGCCATTCGATAAACTGGGAATACTGTAGCCCCGACTCATCATCGGCTCCGCCCCTCTGATCGTAAGTATCCACCAACGCTGAGAACAGCGACTGCAGACTGCCGCGATCCGCCACCAACGCCGAAACAGCCAGTACTAATACCCAGGTAGTTTCACCTGTTTGCAGCAGCACTGGTCGCAGCAGTTCGCCACTCTCAACGGTCATGGGCCGGAGCTTTAATGCCTCGCTATAGTCACGAACACCATTGGCTTTGTCATCGCTGCCACGTAAGTCCTCATACCGCCACTCAATAGCAGGTAGTTCTTCAAGCGCCTGGTGTCGCAGCCCCCGGTACCCGGCCACGCTCTTCAAAGCCGTCGATAGGGCTTCATGCTGCTGCCTCAGGTCGCTCAGTGCGCACTCCAGCCGCGAGCTATCAAGCGCACCTTGGATATCGACCACCATGACATTATCCTGCGCCGATGCTGCCTGCTGGGTGTCATTTTCATTAGCTTCTGCCGCCACCAACACTGCGCGCTGTTCAGGGCTAAGCGGCCAATGGGCAAGGCTCTGCTGTTCCGTTATCGCATTCATTTATTGACTCCCGAACCCCGTGACTTCATTGACCGACCAACTCGGCATCGGCATTTACCCCTTGGGCCTCTTCCAGCGCCGAGCGCTCATAGATGTCTCCCATCGCCACTACAATCTTGCGTGGCCCTTCGTAGGGATCCCGGGCATGGGCCGCTAACATGTTGTCGACCATCACCACATCGCCCCGGCGCCAGTCGAAACGCACCGCACAGGCTTCGTATGCTTCTCCGACAACCTTCATCATCTCGTCGCTAATCACGGAGCCGTCGCCGAAATAGACATTGCGCGGCAGGCGCTCCTGGCCAACCATGCCAAGCAGGTCTTCTTTCACATCAGGCTCAAGGCAACTGACGTGGTGGAGCTGCACCTGATTGAAGAACACCCGATCACCGGTTACGGGGTGGGTGACTACTGCAGGGCAGTGCGTACGCGTCTGCAGCTCGTCATCACCCAACCACTCCCAATCGATTCCCGCTTCTTTGAGCCGCACTTCAACCTCCTCCCTGCTATCGGTTTTGAAAAAGTCTCGCCAGCTCACGTCCAGGTTGCGGGTGAAGGTGCGCACATAAAGCAGCCCTTTGCGCTCGAACTCCTCCACCACATCGGCGGGGAGCTGGCGTAGCATCTCGCGACAGTCAACAATCGGGGTGGCACCTCCCACAGGAGAAGGCTTCTCGCAGAAGAACAGTTGCTTACGCGGCCAGCGCTCCAAATGCGAACTTTCGTTGTGATAAAGAATCATCTGGCGCTCGGGATAGGGGGTTGAACGGTAGGTATTACGCCCCCCCTCTTTCTTGGGCAGATCACCATAGTTGCCGTAAAGGCCCGGCTGGATAGCCTCGGCAAAGGCCTCAAACTCTTGTGGCGTGGTAAGGTCAAAGTTACGGAACAGGATGCCTGCGTGCGTTCGTAAATGTTGCTCAATGAAGTCACGCTGGGACGTTGCCCACGCCACTGCATCAAGGTCAGCGTCCGTCGCTTCGATCACCAGGGGAAAGACCCTTTTTTCGTCAAACAACGCCGTTCGTACCGGTGAGTCACTGTTGGTCGAGGAGCGCGCATCTGGCTGGGATTTCAGGCTGCCAAGCTTGTTGAGTTTGGCACCTTTTGAAAGCTTGTTTTGCATAGCGTGTTTCTCCATTAGGGGTAAACGAAACTCCTCGACGGGTGTGCTGGGAGCTTCCACGATCTGCGCTAGTAGCGACTGCCAAGCACCGGTCAAGTGCTCAATGGTTTCGCGTCGATACAAGGCAGTGGCATAAACCCACTCGACTGATAGTCCGGTATCACTTTCATCAACGAATACCGCCATATCGAACTTCGACTCCTGCCTAGGCTGAGGCATTACCTCCACCTCAAGACCCGGAAGTGAGAACCGTTCGGTTGGCGTGTTTTGTAGTACGAAGAGGGTTTGTATCAGGGGGGAGCGATCGCGCTCACGGCTAATCCCCGAAAGCTCGACAATTCTGTCGAAGGGAACAGTTTGATGATCGAACGCATCCAGCACGCTGGTCTGTACTTGCTCGAGCCAGTGGCCGAAATCAATCTGTCCATCAGCCAAACGAGATCGCAGTGGGATCACATTGACGAAAAAGCCAATTAGCGGCTCAACGTCGGGATGGCTACGGCCGGCGACATCGGTTCCCACCACTAAGTCTTGTTGACGTGTCTGACGATGCATCAACAGCTGAAAACTCGCCAATAGAAGCGTAAATAGCGTAGTGCCATGCTGGGTGGCGAGCCGGTTTAAGGACGTTGACAGCTCAGGGCTTAGCGACATGCTCAGAGCACTACCGGCGTGCGATACTTGGGTGGGCCTAGCGAAGTCCCCCGGTAGTGTTGAGAGCGGAGGAGCATCGCTTAGATAGCGACGCCAGAAGGTTGCGCTTTTCTCGAAGGCCGCTCCCGACAGTGCTTTGTCATGCCAAGCGGCGTAGTCAACGTACTGAATGGGGAGATCGGGAAGCCCACTCTCTTCATCATCAATAAGCGCGCGGTAGGTTGTGACGAACTCTTTGATGAAGACAGCTTCTGACCAACCGTCGAATACAATGTGGTGAACACAGAGCAGCAGCAGATGCGACCGTGGCGATAACCTTATTACAGCGGCACGGAGAAGCGGCCCCGAGGATAGATCGAAGGCGCGCTGTGCATGCTCTTCCATAAGCTGCCGGGCTTGATCATGCTGCTGGTCGCCCTCCAGGTTCACCAAGTCGACCCATTCAACCTCCATAGGGTTGCCGGGTGCGATGACTGCGATCGGTTCACCCACTTCGTTCTCTGGGTAACGGGTACGCAGTACTTCATGACGATCTACAATCACATCAAGCGTCGACTTAATTGCTTCTGCATCAAGCTGCCCTGTGAGGTTTAGAGCAGCGGACATGTTGTAGCCCGTTCGCTCGCTGGAGGAGCCTGCCAATCGATTGACCAGCCATAACCGCTTCTGGGCCGGAGACAATGGCATTTGCTCACGCCGGGTAATGGGACACAGCGGCGTATCGCCCACCACATCATTTCCACCAGTAGAGGCAAGGAGAGCCAATTCGCACAGAACGGGGGTCTTAAATAAGTCGCGAAGGGCCAAGCTCTGAAGACCTGCCGCTCGCATGCGCGCAAGCATTTGCATTGCCAACAGAGAATGGCCGCCTAGCTCGAAGAAGTTATCGTGTCGGCCCACCAGCCCAACGCTCAATACTTCTGACCAGATTTGCGCCAGCGCTTCTTCAACCTCACCTTGAGGCGGCTCGTACTGCGAGCCACTGGCTAAATCCGGCTCAGGTAACGCCTTGCGGTCTACTTTGCCATTGGCATTCAGCGGCAGTGCATCAAGAGCCACCACAACCCCCGGCACCATATAGTCCGGTAGTTGTTGGCCCAGCGCTTCACGTAATACGGCGCTATCGAGTTCACTGTCAGCTTGGGGCACCACATAGGCCACCAGCCTCGAGCCACTAGGGGTGTCTTGGGCAACCACCACCGCCTCGCGAACCTCCGGCTGAACCAATAGTTCGGCTTCGATCTCGCCCAGTTCGATACGCAGGCCGCGGATCTTCACCTGATGATCGAGGCGGCCCAGGTACTCAAGCTGACCATCGTCACGCCAGCGCACCAAATCGCCCGTACGGTAGAGGCATTCGCCCTGTGCAAAAGGATCGGCGACAAAGCGTTCTGCAGTAAGGTCAGGACGGTGCAGGTAGCCCCGCGACAAGCCCACGCCACCCAGATAGAGCTCCCCTGCGACGCCAGGCGGCGCCAGGTTAAGATCACCATCCAGTACGTAAGTGCGGATACCTGCGATCGGTTTGCCGATCGCTACCTGATTGCGCCCATCGTCTTGGCACGTCCAGTGGGTCACATCGATGGCAGCTTCGGTGGGGCCATAGAGGTTGTAGAGCGCCGTGTGAGGCAGGCGGGTAAATACCTGGTTTTGCAGCGCTGCCGGAAGCGCCTCGCCGCTACATACCAGACGCGTCAGGCTGGTGCAGGCTTCTACCTCACCATGCGCTAGGAAGGCCTGAAGCATTGAAGGTACGAAATGTAGCGTGGTGATCTTGTGGGTACGGATTAATTCAACCAGTTGGGCTGGCTCACGGTGAGCGCCTGGCGGGGCCATCACTAGCCGCGCGCCCTGCATCAGCTGCCAGAAGAACTCCCACACAGAAACATCGAAGCTGAACGGCGTCTTCTGCAATACCGCATCATCGGCCGTTAGATCATAGGCCTCCTGCATCCACTGTAGGCGGTTAGTCAACGCGTGATGGCGGTTAGCTGCGCCCTTGGGCCGCCCGGTAGAGCCCGAGGTATAAATCACATAGGCTAGGTGTTCACCGTGCAGGGCCACGCTTGGATTGGTCGACGCATGATGCGTCACATCCAACTGATCCAGTTCGATGACATTCAGGTTTTCGGCTACTGGTAACGACTCACGAAGGTGTTGCTGGGTAAGTAGCAGCTCAATACCGCTGTCCTCGACCATATAGGCCAACCGATCACTCGGATAATCTGGGTCTAGCGGTACATAAGCACCACCCGCTTTGAGGATACCCAGTAGCCCCACCACCATCTCGATGGAGCGTTCCACCGAGATGCCCACTCGGGTTTCGGGTTTTACGCCTAAGCCAATCAGATAATGGGCTAACTGGTTGGCTCGATCATTGAGTTTGGCGTAGTTGAGTGACTGATCTTCGAATACTACGGCCGTAGCCTCTGGGGTTATCTCGACACGGTGTTCGATCAGACGGTGGACCGGGTCGGTCTTGGTATAGCGATCACCGTTAACGCTCCACGCCTCTATTTGCTGCCGCTCTTCGTCACTTAACCAATCAATCTCCCCAACTCGTTGAGTCGCTGACTCGCTCAGTTGCTCAAGCGCTCTAACCAGATGCTGAATCAACATCATGGCAACGGAATCGTCTAGCTGTGATCTTGAATAGCTGAAGCAAAGTTCCAACGTTTCCTTCTGGAAGACGGCCAGCGTTACGGGGTAATTGGTTTGCTCGCGGTTGGCCACCTCGCCGAACACCAATTCGCCCGGCAGGTTCTGATCCAATGCTGCATCCACAGGATAGTTCTCGAATACCAACAAACTATCGAACAGTGATTGACCACCCTGCCCCGCCCAGAGCTGGATGTCATAGAGCGGCGTATGCTCATGCTCGCGACTCGCCAAGTTTTGTTCCTGCAACTGGCGCAACCACTCATCGACACGCAGTGAGGGATTCAGTGAGACAATGAGCGGCAAGGTATTGATGAAGGGACCAATCAACTGCTCTGCCGCTGGTAGCTCCGCAGGTCGCCCGGCGACGGTGGCTCCAAAACAGAGGCTATCTTGCCCCGTGTAACGGGCCACCAGCAGCGACCAGGCACCTTGCATTAGTGTATTGAGTGTTACGTGAGCAGCCTTGGCGAAATTCTCCAGTCGCTGAGTGGTCGTGCTATCTAGCGACAGGGATATATCTTTGTGTCCAGCTTGCACTTCGTGGGGGCTAGGCATCGCACTGACGAGATGCGTGGGCGCATCAAGATGCTGCAGCTGGGCACGCCAGTAGGCTTCACTAGCATCAGCGTCACGGCGCTGCAACCATTCAATGTAATCACGATAGCGTCCTTCTACAGATGGCAGGGATTCACCGACGTAGCAGCGCAGAACCTCACCCATCAGTTGCGAGGTACTCCAGCCATCCAGCAGCAGATGGTGACGCGTCCAGATAAAGCAGTGCCGGTTATCGGCGACTGTCACCAGCGCCAAGCGCATCAGCGGCGGCAACGTAAGATCGAATGGCGCCCGCTGCTCCTCGGCAAGCCTCTCAAGCGCCGCTGATAGATCCTCTCTTCCGTGCCAATCCGCTTCAAACCACGGCAGCTCGACGGTGCGTGCCACCCACTGCAGCGGTGCGCCAGCGTTCTCCATGAAGCCGCTACGCAGGATCTCGTGACGCTCTAGCACTTGATCCCAGGCGGCCTTGAAGCGCTCAACATCCAGGTTGCTAATCTCCACCTGTAACTGGTTGAGATAGGCCACATCCTGGTCATCGTAGAGGCTGTGGAACAGCATGCCCTGTTGCAATGGCGATAGCGGATAGATATCCGCCAGTTGATCGGCGGCAACAGGCAAACCGTCCAACTGCGTCTGACTCAGCCCCGACAGCGGGAAGTCCGAAGGTGTTGCGCCACGAACGCCACTAGCACAGTGCTCAATTAATGCCTCTAGTTGCGCTTGGAAGCTTGCTTGCAAGGCATTTATCGCCGCCTCGCTGTGAATCTCACGACTGTAATTCCAGTCGAAGCGCAGTTGGCCATCTTGAACCCAGGCCACCACCTCAATCCAGGTACGGCGCTTGCTTTGCGGCGCGCGAGTCTGCCCTGCATTCTCTTTGGCGAGCCGCCAGGCCCCATCGCCCTGTAGGGAGCGATCCAACTGGCCTAGATAATTGAAGGTGACTTGGGGGTAGGCACCACCGACCAGCGCGGGCTCTTCATTCAAATAGCGCAGCACGCCGTAGCCAAGCCCCTTGTCAGGCACTTGGCGGAGTTGCTCTTTGATGGCTTTTAGGCTCGTAGCAGGCTCCGCATTACCCGGCGTCAGGCGAACCGGGTAGAGCGAGGTGAACCAGCCCACGCTACGGCTGAGATCGACACCGTCGAACAGGTTTTCGCGGCCATGGCCTTCCAGTTCGATCAGCACACTATCTCGCTCCTCCCACTGGCACAGGGCGCTCGACAGCGCCGTGAGAAGCAGATCGTCCATCTGGGTTCGGTAGGCCTTATGCACCGGCCCCAGCAGTTGCGTGGTTGCCTCAGTAGACAAGCTGCCGGCAAGTGAGGCGGTATCGGCAACGGTGTTGCTGCCCTGGGGATTCTGTGCCGGTAGGCTAGGCTCTGGCGCTTTAACTAGGTCTTCCCAATAAGGGCGTTGCTCAGCCAACGCCTGCGATTTGGCGTAGTCGGCCAGGGCACTCGCCCACTCAGCTAACGAGGTGGTGGCCGGTGGCAGGTCGGCTGCCTTTCCTGCACTTAACTGCGTGTAGGCCGTTTGCAGGTCATCAAGAATCACGCGCCACGAGACGCCGTCTACCACCAGATGGTGAGCCACTAGCAGCAATCTTCCACCGCGCTCGCCTCCCAGTTCCATCCAGATGGCACGGAACGGCCGCGCCAGACTCAAACTGCGCTGCGCAGCATCGGCGGCCCGAGTGATGGCCTGCGCCGTATCCGCTTGGTCACTCAGATCCAGGTGCTCGAAGAGGTCATCGGCTAGCTTGCCATAGGCTTGTTGCCAGCTATCGCCAACGCGCTCAAAGCGCAGCCGCAAGGCGCTATGGTGATCTACCACTGCCTCAATGGCACGCTGCAGCAGCGCGGCATCTACACCACTGGCCGCTTCCAGCATCAACGACTGATTCCAGTGGTTTGGCTCGGCGAAGTTCTGCTCGAAGAACCAGCGCTGCACCGGCAACAGTGCAAAGGAAGCCACCTTATCAGGCGCAGCCACTTGTTTAGGTGCGGCCGCCGCCAGGGGCGTGGCCATCGCTGCCACGGCGGCCACGGTCTGCCCTTCCATCAACTGCTTGGGGGCTATCTTGTAGCCACGCTTGCGCGAGCGCGCAACGATCTGCAGGCTGAGGATGGAGTCACCACCCAGCTCAAAGAAGTTGTCGTTACGCCCCACCTGCTCGCAGCCGATCACGTCAGCCCAGACCGCTGCCAACGCCTCCTCTGCTTCTCCCTGGGGCGCTTCGAAGGCTTTACCACCATCGGCTTGCACTGGCTCTGGCAACGCCTTGCGATCCAGCTTGCCATTGGCGGTTAGTGGTAAGGCATCCAGCCGTACCAGGGCGCTGGGCACTATATAGTCTGGTACGCGCTCGCCAAGCTGCTCTAGTAACTCGGCGTCATCGACATCGCTCCCGGCGGCCATCACCACGTAGGCATACAGTTGCGCGCGGCCTTCATTGTCATCCCTTGCGACGACTTCTGCTTCCGAGACCCCTGGGTGGTCGCGCAACAGGGCAGCAATCTCACTCGGCTCCACCCGATAACCGCGAATCTTGACCTGATCGTCCACACGGCCAAGGAACTCCAGGCTACCGTCGGCAAGTTGGCGCACCCGGTCACCGCTGCGATAGAGCCGCTCCCCCGAATGGAAGGGGCTGGCAACAAAGCATTCCGCCGTTTGCCCCAGCCGGTACAGATACCCTTGCGCCAGCCCTGGCCCGCCTAGGTAGAGCTCACCGGCAACACCCTTCGGCACCGGATTAAGCCAAGGATCAAGCACATAGGCCTGAGCATTGGCCAGCGGTGTGCCGATCGGCAGTGTGCTGGCAGCTCGATCGGCTATGTCAGCTTGCTGTGTGAGAATACCTACCGTGGTTTCCGTAGGCCCGTAGTGATTAAGCACTTGGCAGGTTGGCTTAAGCTCGGCGATACGTTCCAGTAGCGCCCAGTCGGTCGCTTCGCCGCCCAGAATCAGGCGCTCGTGCGTAAGCACGTCAGCCGGGGTTGCCGCACTCAGCAGTGCCCGCAGGTGGCTGGGCACAATCTTGAGCACATCCACCCGCTGTTCCCGCATATAAGCTGCAAAGGCATCCGGGTCAAAGGCGCACTCGGGAGAAATGAGGTGCAAGGTGCGGCCGGTGCACAAGGCACCAAACAGCACCGTATGCCCCAGATCCGCCGCTACCGTCGACACCATCGCCATGTTGCGGGCATCCTCTGGTAGCGCCAACGCTTCCAGAACACCCTGTACATAATTGGCCAGCGCACCGTGACTTACCACTACGCCCTTGGGCTTACCCGTGGAGCCAGAGGTATAGATCACATAGGCCGTCTGCTGGGGATGGATAACTGGTGGTTCGTGCTCTACTGCAACTGGAATATCATCGGCAAACGCCAGTTCCATTACCGGAATGTCATCGCTCCAGTCGCAAGCCATACTGCTCAGCATTAAGCGAGCGCCACTGTCAGCCAGTTGATAGGCCAAACGTTCCATCGGTAGTTGTGGATCCAACGGCACAAACGCCCCGCCCGCTTTGAGTACGGCGAGAATGCCAAGTACGTATTCACATGAGCGTTCGGCGTGAATGGCAACACGCACTTCAGCGCCTACTCCCTGTGCGGCCAGTGCCTGTGCTATACGCTGGGCTTGAGCGTCCAGGCCGGCGTAGGTATAGCAGTATTGCCCATCATCTACAGCTGGCTCATCAGCATTAACTGCCACCGCTTTCGACAGCAGAGTGGGGATATCCTGAGCAAGACATTCGCTTTGGTTGCCTTCCAGCACGGAGATAGGCTCGGGTAGCGCCAGCATCGCCGTATGAGACTGCGGATCAGCGACGACCTGCTCGGCCAGGCACCGGAATGCCTGGCAGAAACGCTCGATCGTATTGGCATCGAATAGCTCTGCGGAATAAGCGAATAGACCTGCTATTCCCTCGGACTCATCGCAAAAATCGAGACTCAGGTCGAAGTGAGCAATGCCTGTGAATACCTGCTCGGCTTGAATCGCCAGGCCAACCACGTGACGCTCCGCCTGCCACCTTTCCTGCTGAGTACACTTCACCTGAAATAGTGGATGTACCCCGGGTTGCCGTTCAAGCTGCAGTGCCTCCACCAACTGATCGAAAGGCACCTCTTGATGCAGCTGGGCATCGATCAGGGTAGCGTTCACCTCATCTAATAAACGTTCGAAGTTTTTAGTGGGATCAACCTGAGTGCGCAGGACAACGACATTGATAAGGTAACCAATCAAGCCCTGGAGCTCGGCTTTATGGCGATTGGCAATGGGGGCCCCTACTTTGATATCTGTCTCACTGCTAAAGCGATGCAGTGTCAGCTTTAATAGTGCCAAGATCACGGCGTAGAGCGAAACACTTCGTTCACGGGATAAGCTACGTAGCTGCTCGCTCAACTCACGAGGAAGCGTAAAGCGCAGCTGGCCTTCGCTCGGTGCGGACAGCGCTTGGCGTGGACGATCCAGCGGCAATGCCAGCGGGGGATGATCCCCGGCGAGGCGTTCGCACCAGTGAGCAAGTTGGCTCTGTCGCTCACTACTATGTCTCTCACTGCTATGCTGCTGACGCTGCTGCCAAACCGCATAATCTGCGAACTGTACTGGCAGTGGTGCAAGCTTGACTTCTTGCTGTGTGCACGCACCCTCATAAAGTGCGCATAGATCATCGATGAGCACCTGTACTGACCATCCATCGCCAGCAATGTGGTGCTGAACGACGGCTAATACATGGTGCTCTGGGGACAAGCGGTAGAGGGCAACGTTTAAGGGAGGCGCATTTTCAAGATCAAAAGGTTGCCTCGCCAGTTCGGAGAGAGCGTCCTGCAGTGCCTGCTCCTGTTCATCCGCGGTATCACCGGGTATATCGTCACAGATCAGCTCAGGACTCCAGTCCTGCGCTAGCCGCTGAACAGGTTCTCCCGCCTCACTCAAGGGATAATATGTACGTAAAATGTCATGTCGCTGAACCAGGGCCTCTAGCGCTGCATTGAGCGCCGGTAAATCCACCTCCCCCTTGAAGTGCAGTGCCCCCGCCATATTGTAACCAGCGCTATGGGGATCGAGCTGCCACGTCAGCCATAGGCTGCGCTGTCCTTCCGACAGCGGTATGTCGCCTTGACGCTGATCATCTTCAAGACGGGGGATGGCCATCCCTCGTTGATCCGATGGTGCCGCCAAACGTGCTTCGATAGCTTTAGCCATGGCAGACAAGCGCGGTTGCTCGAACAGCGCGTGCAGAGATAGCTCGACGCCCCAGTGATCACTGATGGCGGCGGCTAGGCGCACCGCCGCCAGAGAATTACCCCCGCTGGAGAAGAAGTGAGCATCTTTTCCCAACGGCTTTTCCTTGCCGTCCCCCAGCACTTGGCACCAGAGCTTCGCCAACGCCTGCTCCGTTTCGCTCTCTGGTTCCGTGGTAGATGGCGATGACTTTCCTCCGCACTCAGCGTCGCCACCGCTGGCAAAATGCCCAAAGGCGTGAATGGCGTAGGCATCCAGGCTACCTGCCTCCCAGCCTTGGCGGCAGGCACTGCGCTGTAGCTTGCCGCTGGAGGTCTTGGGGAGGCCACCGGGGTTGAGTAGAAGCGCGACAGAAAGCGGTTCATGGCAAGCATTCCCTACCTCCTCGCTTAGCGCTTCGACCAGCGTCTCGACGGGCACCAGCTTCTGCATACCTCGGGAGACCTCAGCCGCCACGCCAATCCCCTCGGTGCCTTCAGGTGTGGTCACGGCAAAGGCCGCTACGCGTCCTTTGCGCACTGCTTCCACTTCCGCCTCGATAGCGCTCTCGATATCCTGGGGGTAGACGTTATGGCCACGCAGAATGATGAGATCTTTGATGCGCCCGGCGATATACAGCTGCCCTTCGTGCAGAAAGCCCAGATCACCGGTGCGCAGCCAGCGATCATCGCGAACGTCGTGAGCCTCTGCATCGGTGTGCTGCCAACTGACCCCATCGCGAGTGACAAAGGTGTTGGCCGTTGCCTCGGGGTTCCGCCAATACCCGTGTGCCACGCTGGGCCCATTGACCCAGATCTCGCCCACGTCGCCTTCGGGCAGTGAGTGAAACCCTTCGGGATCGACAATATCGATTGTGTGACCCGGCTCCGGCGTGCCGCAGCCCACCAGAGTGTTGCCTTCAACGGCTGAAACAGCTTTACCTTCGGCCAGTGACTGTTGAGAAAAAGCCGTACCCACCACGCCCGAACCGCGTGGATTACAGCTGACCAATAACGTCGCTTCGGCCAGGCCATAGCAGGGGGCTGCGGCATCAGCGGCGAAGCCCGAAGGGCGGAAACGTTCGATAAAGCCAGTGAGGGTTGCGTGTTGCACCGGTTCGGCGCCTGAGAACGCGACCCGCCAGCTGGATAAATCGAGCGCTTTAACCTGCTCGTCGCGAATACGTTCAAGGCACAGCCGGTAGGCGAAATCGGGGCCGCCGCTGATGGTGCCCCCATGACGGGAAATTGCCTCCAACCAGCGTATCGGCCGCTGCAAAAAGAAAGTGGGGCTCATCAGTACGGCGGGGATACCGCGATAGAGGGGCTGCAGCAACCCACCGATCAGGCCCATGTCGTGGTACAGCGGCAGCCAACTGACGAAGACATCGTCAGCGCCAATCGAGAAGCCCGTCTCGATGGCACGCTCGTTCGCCATCAGGTTGCCATGACTCACCATGACGCCTTTGGGCGTGGCCGTGGAGCCCGAGGTGTACTGCAAAAAGGCGATATCGTCACGCTGCGGGCGATGCTCAGCCCAGTACTCAGCGCGGCTCTCATCTACGGCATCCACGGGGATCAATTCGGCGCTACCAACGTCTTTTCCCGCTGAAGCGATCAGCTCGATAATCGACGAAGAGGTGAGCACACAGGCGGCCTGGCTGTCGTCGGCGATGGCCAGCAGGCGTGCCAGGTGGTGCTGCCTGGCCGATTCCGGCGGGAAGACCGGCACGGCAATCACCCCGGCATACAGGCAGGCAAAGAACGACACCACGTAGTGCTCGTCGTTATCCAGCAAGATCAAGGCGCGCTCGCCAACCGGAAACCGCTGCTGGAGCTCGCTGGCCAGGGCGCGGGAACGCCGCTCCAGCGTGGCGTAGTCGAGGATGGTTTCGCCTTGAGCGTTCACGACGACCAGCGCTCTGTCGCCGGGTCTTTCCCGGGCCAGACGGCTCAAGTGCTCGACATAGCTTATAAAAACATCGTGATGGGCCGGGTGACTGTTCATTGTCTGAGCGTGCCTTGTAGTCATGGGTATACCTGCTGGAATTCCTGGCCGAGGGATGAGGCGTTATGGTCGGTCGCTGGAGAGGTTGCCGTGGCCTTCCGCCATGGCGACAACGACTTTGCGTGGCCCTTTAAACGGCGTTCGCGCGTGGGCGACCAGCATGTTGTCGAGCATCAGCACGTCACCGGCCTGCCAGGGGAACATCACCGTTTCGTCGGCCAGCACATCGCGAACCTCGTCGAAAATGGCGTCGTCGATGGGGCTGCCATCGGCAAAGAAGACGTTGCGGGGCATGTCTTCGGGGTCGAGCATCTCTTCCAGCGACTCGCGTACCTCTGGCTGCAGGTTGGAGACATGGAAAAGATGGCCCTGGTTGAACCACACCCGCTCACCGGTGACCGGATGGGTCTCTATGCTTTGGCACAGTTGGGTGGTACGCAGGTCGCCATCGGGCTTCCACTCACAGCGAATACCCGCTCGGTGGCAGAATGCCTCCACCTCGGCACGGTCTTCGGTGTTGAAGACCTGTTGCCAAGGCATGTCGAAATCGCCGTAGTTGCGCACGTAGAGAATGCCGGGTTCGAAGCGCTCACGAATCTCTACCGGCATGCGACGGTAAATCGCGCGGCTATCGGCGATCGGCGTCTCTCCCCCTTCAGGGGCGGCGGTGACGCAGTGGAACCAGATTTTCATCGGCCACTCGCGGGTATAAGCCTGCTCATTGTGGAGGGGAATATGTTGATGGGCGGGGTATTCGGTCGAGGTATAAATACCCGATGACACTGCTGAACGCGGTGTTGAGGCGAACTCATAACTCAGCAGCGGATGACCAAAGGCGGCGGCAAACTGCTGAAAATCGTCCACGGTGGGCACATCAAAGCCTCTTAGCAGCACGCCGCCAACTCGGGTCACCAGGGATTCAATATCCCCACGCAACTCGCCAAAGGCTTCCAGCAGCGGCTGCCCCGGGTAGGCGGGAGAAATCATGATGGGCAGCTCCGAGTCAGCAGGCCCCTGACGTTCGGGTATGGCGTTGGTGGGTTGCGTTGCGGTTGCGCTTTGATTATCCATGATGGATCTCCTGAAAAGTCGTTGAGTCGCGTTGGCCCTGTGCGCCATGGGCATAGCAGGTACAGCCCGCGTCGAGATAGCCCAGAGCGGCGGCATAGCCACTCGGCGCTGACAGCGGCCATGCTTGCAAAGAGGATGAAATGGGGAGCGAGTGCTCAAGGTGATAGGTGCCTGATGGCCCAGGAGCGGGCATAACCGAGAGCGCCTGCAAATGCTCTGCAATGCCCAGGCCCAGGGCTTTGAGCACCGCCTCTTTAACCACCCAGCGCTCCATGAAGGGCAGTGCGTGGTCGAGCTGCTCGCTCGGCGATAGCACCAGCTCGCTCAGCGGTGCAAGTTCGGCCTCCGACCGGCAGCGCTCAATATCGACCCCCACCGCGCCGCCGGGAGCAAGCGCGATCAGAGCGACATGGCCAGAGTGGGAAATATTGAAGGCCGGCCCATTAGCGCTTTTCAGGCGTGGCTTGCCGAAGGTGTTGTGGGTAAACATCAGCTTTTCTGGCGCTATACCAGTGTGCACTGATAGCAGTCGCCGCAGGGCTGCACGTGTCGCCACGGCGCGGACGACATCGGGGTGACGGCGAAGCCGCTGGGCGCGCTGCCACTCGGCCTGGCTCAGCAGCCGCTCGTCGTCGACGGCCACCGGGGCGTCCAAGTCAAGCGCCAAGCGCCAGACTTCAAGGCCCTCAGGGGTGCCTTCAGCTAACCGCAGGCGCTGCATGGGGCACCTCCTCAAGCCGTCGGGTCAGCGCGCGTTCGATGGTCGCCAGCACCTGGGCCTGCTGCTGACGAATAAAGAAGTGACCGCCGTCAAACCAGTTCAACGCGAACGCCCCACCCGCTTCCCGCTGCCACGCGTCCAGGCGTTCGCTTTCGATATCGTCATCGCGACCAGCGAGTACCTGTAGGGGGTAAGCAAGCGTCGCACCGCCGCGATAGCGGAAACTGCGGCAGAGACGATAGTCCGCCGCCAACACATCGAGCGTAAGACGCAGCAGTTCAGGGCTTTCGAACACTTCTTGCGGTGTGCCACCCTGCTGGCGAAGATCCGCGATCAGGGCTTTGTCGTTCTCAAGGCCCGCCAAGCGGTCTGGGTCGCGCATTGAGGGCGCCGGGCTGCCCGAGGCGAACAGTATCCGCGGCTGAGGGCGCCCCACATCGCGCAAGCGAGCGGCCATGCCATAGGCCAGCAACGCCCCCATGCTGTGGCCGAATAGGGCAAAGTCGCCGCGCATCCGCGTTGCCTGCTCTTCGCACAGCCGCACGACCTGGGTCTCGAAGTCATCGATGAGCGGCTCACCCAGGCGCTCGCCACGCCCCGGCAGCTCAATGGGATAGACCTCGATCCAGGCGGGCAACTGATGCTTCCAGCGCAGATACATGGTGGCGCTGGCCCCGGCACAGGGCAGGCAGAGCAGTCTCAAGCGCTTAACCGGCATTCACCTGCTCCGCCTCGCTGTTGGCCTGTTCATCCATCCACTGACGCAGCGACAAGGGCCGCATATCGGTCCAGGTCTTTTCCACGTAGTCGAGGCAGGTTGGCTTATCGCCGAGCACCCCAGTGTCGGTCCATCCAGGGGGAATCGCCTTCCACTCGGGCCAGAGGGAGTACTGCTCTTCGTGGTTGACCAATACGCGGAAGACAGCATCTTCACGATCAAAACAGCTTGTCATGGGGCTAACCTCACCGTTGCCTAAGGAATGAGAAATAAAACGCAATTGCTTCTCATTACATAATGACGAGTGAGGTACCAGAAAATTTAACGGGAAAGAAAATCAATTAGTCTGGGACCAGCAGCCTGTCGGACTTAAGGCTGTCCGGGTGCGCACAAGGCGCTAAACCGTCCTAGAGGGAGGAGTAGGCATGGAAAAGGAAACAGGAAGGAGAGAAAACCACCGTTTGTCAGCGACGCTCATCACTGCGCGGGACCATCCCCGTCAGCAACCATAGCTGTTCGGCTTCACGGAATACCCGGCGATGCTGGGAAGACGCCGCTAGCCATGCATGGAGCGCCTCGCGATCCGCATCACTCAACGTTTCTTCATGCTCGCGCATCAGCCAGTCCAGGGCTGTTTGCCACACGGCTTCATCGCCGCTGTCGTTATTCATCGTTACCGTCTAGCCTCACTACTGCTGCCCGATCAATCATTGGACCGGAAAGCGCCTGCTACTAACAACGCTTTCACTATGTGCTGACAGTGTAACAAAGCGACAACAAAAGCGGCACAGCGAACGTCTGCTTATCTGCCTGGCAACGACGTGCCTCGCAGTGACTGACGGCAATAAGTTAGCGCATCACGAATCATGAAGTTGACTGACGTGGTGGAAACCCCCAGCAACTGAGCCACTTCCCGTTGCGTATGGCTTCCCGAACGGTAGAGTTCAAAGGCGCGCCGCGTTCGCTCGGGCAGCTCATCCAGTGCGTCCACCACCTGGGCCAGAGACTGGCGATCAATGGCAATCACTTCGGGGGAGTGTGAGGCGCAGGAAGCGTTATCTCCCTCCTCCTCTTTTGCGAACAGCGTTGACTCAAAGGCCGAGCGGCGGCAGCGGTCAATGGCAAGGTTGCGCACCACAAGCGACACGTAGGATATGGGCTGCTTCATCTCAAACAGCGTGGTGGCCTCTGAAATTTTCAGGTAGGCATCCTGCAATACATCATCGGCTTGATCGGTATTGCCCAGGACCCTTGCAGCGACACAGCGGAGCCGGGGGCGCTGATTGACGAAAATATCCTCTAATTCAGCGCTCCAGGGGTGGACATCCATAGCTCGGCCTCCTGCCTTGATTGACACTACGGAATAAATGGCAATAGTTATTATTTGCGTTAAATGGCAGTAAGTCAATCGGTGAGACCAATCTGAATCAACCCGAGGCAGGTGTCTGTCACCGGCGCGTCATGGATAGCGGGTTATCGTGAAGCTACCATGCGCTCAGCAAGGCGCATCAGTCGCTCTGCCCAGGGGAATAACGATGCTGGATAGCAATGACCTGCTCGAAACGGTGAAGCAAGCCGCCTATGAAGCTGGCACCTTGTTGCGCGAGGGGTATTCGCAAAAGGGGCGGATTGCCTTTGAGCAAAAGGGCGCGTCTGATTTCGTGACTTACTACGATACAACGGCTGAAAATATCATTATCGACTGTATCGGCAGCGCTTTTCCCGATATTGCCTTTCTTGGTGAGGAAAGCGGCCTGACGCCCAGTTCCGATAGCGACTATACCGTGGTGATTGATCCGCTGGATGGCACCAATAACTTCCTGCACGGCGTGCCACATTTTTCGGTGTCGATCGCGGTCACCAAAGGTAATGAGCTCGTCATGGGCGTTGTCTATCAACCACTGCTTGATGAAATGCTTTGGGCGGCCCAAGGCATGGGGGCTTTTCTCAATGATCGAAAGCTCACCACACCTTCGCCTCGCCCAATGACCGAAATGCTGGTGAGCACTTGCCTGCCCTACCATGCCAAAGGCGATTGCGCCACGGCCCTGAACCAGCTTACCGCGCTGATGCTACAAGTGGCTGGCATCCGCAGCCCTGGCTCGGCGGCTCTCGAGATCGCCTACGTCAGTCTGGGCCGTTTTGATGCCTTTTGGTCCCAGGGCGCCAAGCTCGAGTTCTGGGATATCGCCGCGGGCATTGTGATTGCCCGAGAAGCAGGCTGCAGCGTTACCGACCTCGCTGGTGAGGCGCATCCCGGCGAATGGAATAGCTTGCTTGTGGCCCACCCCAAGCGGCATGGCCAACTGTTGACGTTGATGAAAAACAACTAAACCGCATTGCCATGCCTGATCGGCACCTCTCCTTCTGCCTACCGATAGCGCGCCTGCACAGAGCGCAGTCGCTCCCGCGTGATTTTTTTCCATTTCTTTGTTAAAAATGAGAACTATTAGCACTAGAATGGAGCCATGGTCATTAACGCATCGCTAGGAGTGATTCATGTTCGAGGTCAAAGGGGCCACCTTCGAAATCAATGGCAAACCGATTCTAACGCCCATTGAACATAGCTTTCAGGAAGGCAAGATTTACGGCCTGATTGGCCATAATGGCTCGGGCAAGTCGACCTTGATAAAGCTCATGGCCCAGCAGCAGCCTACCAGCCAGGGAGAGATCTACTTTGATCAGCGCCCGCTGAGTGATTGGGGCAACCGCGAGTTCGCTCGCCAAGTCGCGTATTTACCTCAACACCTGCCCAGCGCTGAGAGTCTTACCGGGCGCGAGCTGGTGGCCTTTGGCCGCTACCCTTGGCACGGCCTGCTGGGGCGCCACACCCAAAAAGACAAGGACGCTATTGACCGCGCCATTGCCCTCACCCACACCGAGGACTTCGCCGACCGCCTGGTCGATACGCTTTCCGGCGGCGAGCGTCAACGAGTCTGGCTTGCAATGCTGTTGGCACAGGGCAGCCGTTTTCTACTCCTGGATGAGCCACTTGCAGCGCTGGATATCGCCCACCAGATCGAAGTCCTGGCGCTGATTCGCAAGCTGTGCGATGAGCTAAACCTCGGGGTGATTATCGTGCTGCACGATATCAACATGGCCTCGCGCTACTGCGATGAACTGATGGCGCTGCACAGCGGCCGCCTACTGGCCTGCGGCTCCCCCAACGACATGATGTGCGACAGCACCTTGGAAGCGATTTACGGGCTCCCCATGCAGGTCATGAAGCACCCGAACGGGGAGCACAATATCGCCGTGGCGCAGTGACGCGCCAGCCTTTCCAGCCAGTCACATGGCGTTTGTGCAATGCTGGATTTCATCCGCCATCTGGTTGAGCAGCGCGTCGTAAAGCTCGGGGCCAGGCGTTAGGTCAACGCCCAGGGGGTCCATGACGCCGATATAGGTATCGGTATCGCCAAAGACGGCATCGACAATTTGCGGGTTAAACTGCGGCTCGCTGAAGACGCAGTGAATGTCCTCTTCGTTGACCATCGTTTGAATAGCTTCAATGCGTGCAGGGCTGGGTGAGGAGGCATCGCCGATGGAAATCGCGCCCGCTGCCGTTACATCAAACGCCTTCTCAAAATACTGATAGGCGTCGTGGAACACGATAAAGCGAGTACTCTCGCTGGTGGCCAAGCGCTCTTCGATGTCTTGCTCAAGTGATTCAAGCGCTTGTCGACCTTTCGCCGCATTGTCACGGTAATAATCTGCGTTTTCCGGGTCCAGTTCACCAAGCTGCTGGGCAATGGCGTCGAGCCAACGCCGTGCGTTGTCAGGATCCATCCAACCATGCGGGTCTTGTCCGTCGTGATGATGGGCATGATCATGACCATGGTCGTGGTCGTGGTCGTGGTCGTGGTCGTGGTCGTGGTCGTGGTCAGCGACATCGAACGTCGCGCCTTCGCGATAGGCAAAGGTGTTGATGTCGGAGACGCGCATCAACTCCAGATGCCTGGCATCGCCGGCCAGATTCTCCACCGGGCCTGATAGCCATGGCGTTAGATCGTTGCTTACCCATACAACCAGATCGGCATTATCCAAGGCGTCTGCTTCCGAGGGCCGTAGTGAATAACCGTGGGGGGATGCGCCGGGCTGGATGAAAAGCTCAGGTGACCCACGATCACCCATCACCTTGGCCACCAGTGAATGTACCGGCGGGATATCCACCGCCACACGGGGAACATCGGCCAAGGCCGTCAAGGGAAGGCCCACCAACAGCGGTAAGGCGTAATGTGCCAAGCGATACGTCATGGCTCTCTCCTAATGGTCAACAGCAGGTAAATAATCGTCGTCTTATGGTCAGGCGCTTTCGTCCACGCGTAACGCTAGGCGCCCTCCGCCAAATATGTTATAACATAACAATAAATACGTAAGCCAGAGTTTGCCTGCTGATGCTCCAATCTATTACCCCTAGCGCTTCCCTTTTGCGCGCTTGCCAACTCAACGTGCGCATCGGGGGAAAACCGATTCTTGAAGACATCCACCTGGCGCTGCATCGCGAAGAAATCGTCACGCTGATCGGCCCCAACGGGTCGGGAAAATCCACGCTGGTTAAAACGCTAGTGGGCGCCATCAAGCCAACGTCAGGCCGTGTGGAAATCGACGCAGGCCTGAATATCGGTTACGTGCCCCAGCGGCTGCATCTAGACCCGACGCTCCCCATCACCGTCTCGCGCTTTATTAACCTGCCCCACCGCCACCCCTGGGACGATGTGCACCAGGCGCTGACAAATGCCGGGGTTGAAGGGTTACACAATGCGGCGATGAGCCAGCTGTCTGGCGGGCAGTTGCAACGCGTGTTGCTGGCCCGTGCGCTCATCAACAGGCCAGACATCCTGATTCTCGACGAAGCCACACAGGGGCTTGATTATCGTGGCGTCGCTGACTTCTACCAAAAGATCGAAGAGGTACGCCAATCCTATCGCTGCGGGATTTTGATGGTTAGCCATGACCTGCATGTGGTGATGCGCACCGCTGATCATGTGTTGTGCCTGAACGGCCACATCTGCTGCGAGGGCAAACCCGAGCGGGTTGCCTCCTCCCCCGACTATCAGGCGTTATTCGGCGAGCAGACAGCCCAAATGCTCGCCGTTTATCGCCACCAACACGAGGAGACTGCCCATGCTGGATGATTTCATGTGGCGTGCGACCCTGGCAGGCCTTTTCGTCGCCCTTGCCGCTGCGCCGCTCGGTTGTTTTGTGGTCTGGCGGCGCATGGCGTACTTCGGCGATGCAACCTCTCACGCTGCCATTCTCGGCGTTGCATTGGCGTTACTGCTTAATATCTCTATTTTTGCAGGGGTGTTAATGATTGCCCTGACCATGGCCGCCTGCGTGACGTTGCTCAGCGGACGTGGCTATGCCATGGATACCCTGCTCGGGGTCATGGCGCACTCGGCCCTGGCGATTGGCTTGGTTGCCGTTTCGTTTATATCGGGCGTACGTGTCGACCTCAATGCCTATCTATTTGGCGATATTCTGGCCGTTGGCAAAGACGACTTATGGGTCATCGGGGGCGGCACGCTGATGGTGTTGGCGTTACTCGGCTGGCGCTGGTCGGCGCTGCTGACCGCCACGCTCAGCGATGAACTCGCCCACGCCAGCGGCATTCAGCCACGCCGGGAGCAATTAGTTCTCACGCTCTCTCTCGCTATGGTCGTGGCGGTGGCGCTCAAGGTTGTGGGTGCCTTACTGATTGCCGCCCTGCTGATTATCCCCGCCGCCACGGCACGGCCTTTCTGCCGAACCCCCGAAATAATGGCCCTGGTAGCGGCAGGCATTGCGTCATTGGCCGTCACCTCGGGGCTTAAAGCGGCTTACCTCTTCGACACCCCGACTGGCCCGACCATTGTCACCCTGGCCGCTGGATTTTTCCTGCTCTCGACGATCGCCATGCAAGGCGTGCGCTACCTGGGCCAGCACTAAACAGGTCAGCGCTGATCAGGTCAGGTGGTTATCCCAGCGGATTTCCAGGCTGGCCAGCAGCTCGGGCGTTGCCGAGCCAGGGGTTACCCGGTAGAGCCCGCCCTGGCCGGAGGAGACCAGAAAGCCGCCGTTGCCATCGCAGCGGGCGCCGGCGGCGTCGGGCAGTTCCAGGCTGGTGTTCAGATGGCCTTGTTCAGCGTCCAGCAGCAGCACCCGGTTGCCGCGGGGCGCGGTGACCAGAACGTTTGCCGAAACACGGCTAAACGCGACGCTGGCGGTGTAATGGTGCAGGCTGGCAGTGACCTCATCGGGCAGCGCCAGTTCTGAAAAATGCCCATTGGCATCCAGGCGGCAAATCAGCGGATGGGTCTCCCACTCGGGGCCTTCGAACTGGTAGCCCGCAATCACCGTGCCGTCCGCTGCTACATCCAGATGACGGCAGCTTAACTGGTGGTGCGAGGGCTCGTGGCGTGCCAGAATTTCGCCGCTATGGCGATCCATCAGCACCAGTGCCGGGGCCATGGTGTCCAGGTTGAGCTTTACCCGGCCGTAGTCGGGGTGGGTCTGAATGCCGCCCAAGCCAATGACCAGGGTGTCACCATCCGGCATCAACCGAAGCTCGTGAGGGCCAATGCCCTCCAGCGGCATATCACGCACATGGGCGTAGCCGTTGGCAGCGTCGTAAACCCGCACCAGCCCAGCGCTATCCGCCAGGCGATTGGCGGTGACATACAGATATCGCCCGATCAGGTCGAAGACGCCATGCCCGTAGAAGTGGTAACCCTCCCCGGCGTCGATGGTATGGGCGAGTTGGCGGCTGTCGCCGTCGATCACGTGCATCCGCGTACCGGGGCGGCGAGCAAATAGCACCGCCTGGCGAGAATCTGGACGTAAACAGCCCCCATGGCAGCGCTCGGGTACCTCGATCATAAAGCGGGCCTGGCCATCCAGCGCCACCCCGGCGATAAAATGCCCACCGCTGGGGGCATCCACCGCGCTAAACAGCCAATCCACTTCCTCACGAGCGGGCAGCGCCCAGCTCAGCGGGGTCAGCGCCACGGCCATGCTGCCCAACCCTACCTTGAGTACCTGGCGTCGCTGCATGGCTCAATCCCCATCGCTGGAATTGAAGCCGCGCACCAGCCCCAGTTCACCAGCGATCTCGTTACCCAGCAGGTGGCGTAGCTGGCTGATATCCAGATAGAGCGACTGCAGGCCGCGAAACGCCACTTCGTCGTCCAGGGCAGGCACCAAGCCGGACGGCTGTTCGCTGGCCTGGGCGAGCGTCTTGTCCAACTGGTCACGAAACGCCTCGGCGAGCGGCAGCGCATCCGCCTCGCGCAGCAACGCGGTAAGGCCAGGCAGGAAGCCAGTACGCAAGCCCTCAAGGCTGCTCTCTACCAAGCGGATCGAGTTGTCGCTGCGCCAAGCTTCCGCCAGATAGCCGTTGGCGGGAGCACTCTTGAGGCCCATGGGCTCCCCGAGACGCTTATCTTCGAGCAGTTCAAGGGCCTGGATAGCGCTGGCCAGGGTGGTTTCGGTGTAGTCAGCGGTATCAAGATAGTGCTCGCCAAAGGCCTGCCAGTCGCGATGCAGCGCACTGGTGGTATCCGCGAGATGGGTCGTGATGGCCTGCATGAGTGCACAGGCATTCGGCTCGCCAAGGGCCTGCTGATCCATGGCGTCGTCATAAAGCAGGTACTCCAGGGCGGGAAAGCCCTGGATCGCCACGCTGTCGCGGGCAATCGCCTGGGCATCCGGCGAGTCGTGCGCTTTCAGCCAGCCGTTCACCTTGCGGCCCACCAGGTTCTTGCGATCCGGCCAGAACTGCAGCTGCCAGCCCCGGCTGTTCTGCTCCACCGGGCCAAACTGGATAAAGCGCACTGCCTGCCAGGCCTGATAGGCACTCAGCCAGTCATCTTCCAGCCGCTGCCTGAGTGCATCGTCGGGGCCCTGACAGAAACGCGCGGCGCTAGTCTCCAGTCGCTCGGAGGCGGCGCTCAGCTCGGCGTACTGCATCTCCACGGCGCTGTGCCACATCTCCCGCGGTGAGGTGTTCTCCGTAGCAAAAGAAAGCGGTGCCGCCAGAAACGCACAGGCCAGCAAACCCAACCGTCGAAACGCAGCCATCATCTAAACTCCTTGGCAATCAAGCCTTTCAACCATTCAACGCCCTTTACAGGGATTCAAGAAAACGAATGAGCTCAGCGCGCTGGTCTTCGGGCAGCTCAAGGTAGCCCTCGGTGGCCTCGTCAGCTTCGCCCCCGTGCCAGAGAATCGCTTCTTCCAGGGTGCGGGCGCGGCCATCGTGAAGAAATCCCGCCCTGGGATTGACCGTTTGCGCCAGCCCGATGCCCCAAAGCGGCGGGGTGCGCCACTCGCGGCCATCGGCCTTGAACTCGCTGCGCTTGTCCGCCAGGGCATCGCCCATGTCGTGGAGCAACAGGTCGCTATAGGGCCATATTATCTGATCCGCCAGCGCCGGGCGTGGCGCGTCCGCCGCGGTGCGATGACGGGGCGTGTGGCAGCTGGCGCAGCCCAGGGCATTGAAGCGTTCGGCCCCTCGCTGAACCGCCGGGTCGTCCATGTTGCGGCGCATCGGCACCGCCAGGCTGGAAGCGTAGAAGGTCACGAAGTCGGCCACGTCGTCGCTGACTTCGGGGTTACCGCCGTTAGGGAAGTTATCGCAGCCCTGGCTTGGCATGCAGTCGGTTTGCGGTACCAGACTGGACGTCAGCCCCATATCGCCAGCAAAGGCGTGCATGCCCTGCTGTTCGATGCTGGGCTCACCGGCTTTCCAGCCGAAACGCCCCATAACGGTGCTGCCTGTACGCAGATCCCAGACCTGATTGGCGCGACCGGAAATACCGTCGCCATCGGCGTCGTCAGGGTCGGCGGCGGCCAGCAGATCGGCTTCGGGAATCGCCGCCAGCAGCCCCAGCCCAATCATCGGAGGCGCCAGCCGGGGCGAGGTCTGCAGATCCTCGGGCAGCTCGCCGTAGGCGGGCTCGGCAATCGAGTAGACCGGTTCCTGCAGGGTAACGCTGGTGCCATCGGCAAACGTCACTTCCCGAGGGCGATAGTCGATCAGCATCTTGGCCTCCGGTTCGGCACCGCTGATGGCCGCCGTTTGTAGCTGCAGGCCATAGTTGGGCACGGGGAGCGCGCCGCGCTGTTCCAGAACCTCGGGTTCTGCTTGCTGCGCAGGCAGCGAAAGGCGCAGAAAAAGCGCAATGGGACTCTCGTCCCCTGTCGGTGGATGCCCCCGACCATCTTTTATATGGCAGCCCTGGCAGCTATTGGTATTGAAGAGCGGGCCCAGGCCATCACGGGCCTCGGTACTGGCGGGGGCCGCCACCCAGGGGTTGCGGAAGAAGCTATTGCCGACGCTGAAATCCAGCCGCTTGGTCATGGACATGTTGCCCAGCGGCAGCGAGTAGGCATTGTGGTCGAACTGTTCCACCGACCCGTCGCCACCGCTCATGGGTGTCGTTTGAACAGGGTACGCTTGGGTAGGCGATTCAGCGGCCTGCAAGGGCGCTACCAGCAGGGCCAGGATGGCGCTACTGCGGGTAAATGCGCTGGGCAGCCGCTTGGCGAGGATCATAAACCGGGGTAAGCGGTACATGGTGATACCTTGAAAGGGATGATGCGGTATACAAAGCAACAGAGCCGCTCGACAGTCATACTATCGGCGGCTCAGGATTGACGCTAGCCCGGTCTAGAACTGGTGACCAGCGTCATCGGGCTGAAGCGAGGTAACGCCCAGCTCACCGGCAGCCTGCTCGATGGATCCCGTTTGCGCCACCAGGGTGAGTATCGCGTCGTTGATCAATTCGCTGCCCTGCTCGTTACCAGGGGCAATCATCATATCGAAGGCCATTGGCGAGCTTTCCGCTTCCGCCGCCTGCTTGATCGCATCAAGGCGCGCCATCGTGGCGTCGAGCTGCTGACGAAGATCGTCGGCCAACTCGCTGTCTTCCTGCGCCAGCAGGTCTTCGAGGGACGGCCCCTCGACCACGCTGCCGTCAAGGCGCTGATAGGTACCGGTGTAGATATTCTGAATACCCTGACCGTTGTAGTAGTGGGAGTTGTGGGTATTGTCACTGAAGCAGTCGTGCTCATCTTCAAAAGAGTTGGCTTCCAGCGCCACCTTCAAGCGCTCACCCGCCAGTTCTCCCAGGGACAGCGACCCCATGCCGAACAGCATGCGCCGCAGGCCTTCCTGATCGCTCTCCGCCAGCAGTTCCTGGCGATAGTTGTCGTCGCTGTCCGGCGCCCACTGGGCCACCATCCACTCAAGATCGTCGACCAGCAGATCGGATACCGCGTCCAGATAGTCCCGGCGGCGGTCGCAGTGACCATGGGTGCAGTCGTCGCCGGTTTGATAATCGCTCACCGGGCGCTCGCCGTTGCCTGCCTCAAAGCCGTGCAGATCCTGGCCCCAGAGCAGAAACTCGATGGCGTGGTAGCCGCTGGCAACGTTGGCTTCCGAACCGCCGATTTCATTCAGGTCGGCGAGGAGTTCCGGGGTGATCTCGCTGACGTCCAGGCTTTCGCCACCCACATTGATTTGCTCGTTGGCAATGATATTGGCGGTGGCGCCTTCGTTACCCAGTTCGTGCTGGTAGTCATCGCCTTCGACGTAATCGATCATGCCCTCATCGAGAGGCCAGGCATTCAACTGCCCTTCCCAATCGTCCACGACGGCATTGCCGAAACGAAACACTTCACTCTGCTGATAGGGAATACGCGCTTGCAGCCAGGCTTGCTTGGCGGCCTTCAGGTTTTCGGCGGTGGGGTTGGCAAGCAATTCGTCGATACGCTCGTTCAACACCTCGGCGGCGTTGAGCGCATCGGCGTAATTGGCATGCGCCAGGTCGGCGTAGTGAGTCACCACCGCATCGGCGCTAACGGTATCGTCAGCGGCGGTGTCGGCAAAAACCGAGGCAAAAGGCATCAGCGCGCTAAGCGCAACGATGCCTGCAAGAGGGCGACGGGGCATGGTGGCGGGCATGACAGTATCCTTTTAGGTTAAGATCTTACAGAAACGGCTAAAGTAAAATGCTAGGGTTGTTATTGAGCCTCAAAATGAAATGTAATCCATTGGCCCATGGGATTCAATCTTATTTGGTGCCCTATAACGCGTATTGCTGGATACAATCGCCATTGTTTGCCCTGCGTCATTGTCTGCTGCCCCGGGAACATCACTATGCTCGATTACAAACTGCTCCATGCCCTGGCAACCGTGGTGGAATGCGGCGGTTTTGAGCGCGCAGGGGACGTGCTGGGGCTATCGCAGTCGGCCGTCTCCCAACGTTTGAAAGCCCTGGAAGTGCGGTTAGGGCAGCCCGTGTTGATCCGCCACCCACACCTGGCGCCGACCCCGGCAGGCCAGCGGCTGTTAACCCATTACCAGCAGGTACAGCTGTTAGAACGCGACCTGCGCGGTTCATTGCCCACGCTGGATGATCCCGCTCCGCGTCTGCGCATTGCGATTAACGCGGATAGCGTCGTGACCTGGTGGGCCGAGGCGATTGCCGACATCTGCCAGGCTGAGGGGCTTTTGCTGGATCTTGTTATCGAGGATCAGGACGTCGGCCTCAAACGTTTGCGCGATGGCGATGTCGCGGCCTGCCTGTGCGCCACACCGCAGCCGATTGCCGGGGCACGCAGTCTGGCGCTGGGCGAAATGCACTACCATCCGCTCGCCTCACCCGCCTATGTGGAGCGGCACTTCCCTGACGGCCCCAACGATGACGCTTTTCAACAGGCCCCGGCCATCGTCTTCGGCCCCCATGATCAACTGCAGCACCAATTTCTCGCCCAGTGCGGCTACCATGGCCGCTTTCCCTACCACTTATGTCCCTCTTCGGAGGGGTTTATTCGCCTGGCTGCGGCTGGCATTGGCTATGGCATGATGCCCCAGCTACAAACCCATGCACTGATCGAAAGCGGCCAGCTGGTCAGCATTGCGCCAGGGCAAACACTCAGCGTTCCACTCCATTGGCACTACTGGCGACATAGCGGCAACCTGGTGCAGCGCCTCACCGACCGACTTTCGCAAGTCGCGTTGACCTAGATCATTCATTTTTCCTATGCCACCACAAAACCGTTCTACAATGGCGTTAGCACATCCGAGTTCGGCAGTCCCACGGTGAAAGGCTGAATTATCGTTGACGCAATCCATGTCATCAAAACGACGTAACGGCCATAGTATCTTAAGCTTTCTTTGTACTTGTATTTACAGCGTTGTACTGACGCCATACATAGAGGTTTGGCGATAACGAAGACAATACCCCGGCATTAGTAACAGCTTAAAGGGACATCAGCGCGGGGAGCAGAAGAACATAACCAAAGCGACCTCTTATGTATTCATGTTTTTTGCACCGCAAGGTTTGCGTGGGCTTGCTGCTGCTGATCTGGATAACCTGCTGGCAACCAGCTGTCGCCTCGCTGGCCACCTCTCCTGATCAGTCTCGCTATTCACTTACCGACCCCACCCAGTTCTGGCAGAGTAATGAGTCTCTTACGCTCAACGAGCTGCTTGAACGCGACCCACCGTTCACTCAGGTTCAGCACAAAAGCGACTTGAATTTTGGCTATACACCCAACGAAGTATGGCTGCGCACCCAGGTCGAAAACCCAACGGAGCATTCCCAGCATTGGATCGTTGAGTTTGAATACCCCTTTCTGGATCGCGTCACGCTGCATGTAATGCGAGAGCATTATAATGAACAAAAAATAAGCGGCAGCGCCGTGCCCATAGAGCAACGAGAACTTGCCCATCGTCAGGCGGTATTTCCGTTAAATCTGGCACCGGGCGAAACGGTTACCCTATACGCCAAGGTCAATGCGGCGGGCAGCAAGATGCTGAACTATAACCTGCTCTCCGAGCAGGCGTTCTTCCAGCAGAATGATCGGCATAACTTCTGGCTCGCGACCTACTTCGGCATATTGCTGGGCCTGGGTCTTTATAACCTGTTGTTATTCTTCGGTCTCAAAGAGCGCGTATTTTTATATTATTCGCTGTTTACGCTGGGCTTTACCATCGCGATTTTAACCTTCAACGGCATCGGCACCCTGATGTTCTGGAGCTTCCTGGGCGAAAACACGTCACGGTTGGTCGCAATCGGCTTCATCTTTGCCTCTACCATGGGTACGTTTTTTGCCCAAAGCTTTCTTGAAACGAAAAGATTCACGCCCCGCTGGCATCGCCTGTTGAGCTATTTCCGCGTCTACTGCTTGCTCGCACTCGTGGCAACTGTGCTGTTACCTATTCAACCGGCCCTGCGCTTGATGGACGTGACCGGATTCATGGCCGCGCTGACGATCCTGATATGCGGGGTTTACTGCGTCACGCAACACGTGCCCAGCGCGCGGATATTTGTCTTGGCGTGGTCATTGTTTCTGGTTGGCGCCTGCGTGTTTGCGCTGCGCAATCTCGGCATTTTGCCGGCCAATTTTATTACTCTGCACGGCATTCAGATTGGCTCGGCGATGGAAATGCTCTTGTTATCATTTGCGCTGGCGGCTCGATTCAACAAGCTGAAGCGACAAAAAGAACGCGCTCAGAACGACATGCTGACGACGCTGAAACGCCAGGAAGCGATTCTGGAACAAAAGGTTGCCGACCGCACAAAAGCGCTCGAGCATCTCGCCACTCGCGACATGCTGACCGGGCTATTGAACCGTAAAGGCCTCACCGACTGCGCCGAAAAGGCCCTCCAGCGCAGTCAGCATATCGGGCAACCCGTGGCGCTTTTCATGCTCGACCTGGATCGTTTCAAGCCCATTAACGATCAATATGGGCATGAAGCCGGGGATTTTGTGCTGCAGCAAGTCGCCAGGCGTATCGAACACCTGGCCCGTGCGC
Source organism: Halomonas sp. A40-4 (assembly GCF_015767635.1). Taxonomy (GTDB): domain Bacteria; phylum Pseudomonadota; class Gammaproteobacteria; order Pseudomonadales; family Halomonadaceae; genus Vreelandella; species Vreelandella janggokensis. The sequence continues at coordinate 2,997,000 of NZ_CP065230.1, forward strand.
ATGACCGCTGCGCCCGTTTTGGCGGGGACGAGTTCATTCTGTTGATTGAGGGCATTGACGACGTCACCGTCCTCAACGACATCCGTCAACGCCTCAATGCCGCCATACGCAAGCCCATCAAACTCCCTTGTGGTGAGCTGGTCAGCATTGACGTCAGCATCGGCATGAGCATCAGCCAAGGTGATCACTATTGCCTGAAGAAACTTATCTACGAAGCCGATGGAAAAATGTACGACGTTAAAGCCAGCCGAGCCGACAGTGGTGCTCGCTATTATTCAGCAAAGCCATAAGGCGTTAGTCAAACAGGCTCATCCGCGTCATCACGTTGTCGCGCTTGATGCGCCAGTGATAAAGCGCGCCCAATACATGCAGGGTTACCAGCACCACAATGGCCCAGCCGAGCCAACCATGCCAGGTAAAGAGCCGCTCGGAAAGCGCCGGACGTTCGCCAATCAGCCCTGGCAGATGCCAATGAAAGAACTCTACCGGGAAACCGCCGCTGGCCGTTGCCGCCCAGCCCAATAGCGGCATCACGACCAAGGCCGCATAGAGCAAATGATGCACGCTGGTGCTGACGATGCGCTCGAAGGCGTTCAAGGGCGGGTCGTGGTCGGGTACCACGAACGCGATCCGGGTGATGATACGCAGGGTCATCAGCAGCAGTATGGTCACGCCCAGCGTTTTATGACTGGTGTAAAGCAGGTTGGTAACCCCCGTACCGACCAGCTCTACCGTCCGTTCAAAACCCAGAAAACCCAGCGTCAAACCGCTCGCCAGCGAGAGTAGCGCTGCCCCCGCGACTAGCCAGTGGAGTACCCGGTGCGGGTAAATATAGTGGTCTAACTCGTGCATGCTGTACTCCTTACAACCGCCCAGAATTCGCTTAGTTGCGCTTAGTTTAGCGAGTTCTGGGCAACTTCGCTGATAAAGCCGACTTGTCACCGTCAACGCTTGCCGTCAGGGCGCCCAGGCATCAACCGGTGCGGCCAATTGCTCCCGAATCAGTTCGCCCAGCCGACGTGCGGGTTCCGAGGGGCGATGCGGTGCGCGATGGAGGGCCAGTTCAATCATCGGCAGCGACGGCATGCCACTGGCCTCGTCGAGTGGCCTTAACAGCGGCGTCAGCATGCTCCGCGTCACCACCACTACCGCCAGCCCGGCCGTCACGATAGGCGCCAGCCCTGCCATGGATTGACTGGTATAGGCGACGCGCCAGTCACGTCCGGCGTTTTTCAGCGCCTGTTCGGCTATCTCACGAAACACATCCGCACCGGGTGAATACAGTGCCAGTGGCAGCGGGTCGGTTAACGATGGCTGCTGGTTAACGCCTACCGCCCATATCAAAGGCTCGCGCCGAATGATCTCGCCGCCTGGCGAATTACGCTGCCGGGTCACCAGCGCCAGATCCAGCTCGGCACGTTTTACGCGTTCCACCAGGTCGCCACTGGTACCGCACCTGACCTGAAGCCCCACGCCTGGGTATAACTGGTGAAAGTAGGCAAACACGGAAGGCAATAGCGATGCATAGTCTTCGGGGATGCCCAGGGTCAGCTCACCGCCCACCTGGCGCGCCTGCATGTCACTCCAGGCTTCGTCGTTAAGTATCAACAAGCGGCGGGCGTGGTTAAGCAACCGCTCGCCATCCGGGGTAAAGCGAAGTTTGCGCCCTTCGCGCTCGTGAAGGGTCAGCGCCAGTTGGGTTTCCAGACGCTGAAGCTGCATGCTGACGGTCGACTGGGTATAGGCCAGGCGCTTTGCGGCCGCCGTCACGCTGCCGGTGTCGGCGATTGCCACTAGCGTGCGGAGTAATGTCAGATCCAGCGTCGGCGCCCTCATACATCATATTCCTTGATAAAAATGATCAAAAAAGATCGATTTTGTGATGTGTTGGCAATGAGTATGCTGTGCAGGTCATTTCAAGGCAAGTCAGGAGACCGCTCATGCATCCCGTCAATCCACTCGCTGTGTTTCCACGTAGCTACAGTGTTGGCGCGGCGCTGGTGGCCGTGGTGCTCTGGAGTGCCGCCCCGCTTCTGGCCGATTATGCCCGCGCCACGCCGCCCCTCCAGCTCACGGCACTAACGCTGTTAGCGGGCGCATTGGCAACGCTTCCGTTAAGTCGACGGGTTAACGTTGCCAGCTGTGGCCACACCTGGCAGCTAAGCATTTGGCTGGGTATTCCGCTGCTGATCATTGGTGCCGTCAGCACGTATTTTATCGGCATGCGGCTGGCCCCCGCGGCTGAAGCGGCATTGATCACCTATACCTGGCCGGTGCTGTTCGTGCTGCTCAGCCAGTGGAGCCGGTTGGGTCGTTTGCGGATGGGCGGATTGGTCGGTGCGCTGATTGCCTTTTCCGGTGCGGCCCTGCTGCTGATCCCGCAGGCGTCTGGGGGCGGGGGCGACACTGCGCTAACCGGTTATGCGCTGGCGCTTCTAGCCGCCTGCTGCTGGGCACTCTATTCCTGGCTTAGCCAAGTAGCACCGGTGCCGCTAACGCCGTTGCTGCCGCGTTTATTGCTGATTGCCTGTGCGATAGCCGCGGCCGCAAGTGCGCTACTCGAAGGGCAGATTGCCTTACCCAGCAGTGAAGCGGTGCTGACTGGCATGGCGCTGGGCCTTGGCCCTTACGGCATCGCCATGGTGGCCTGGGATAAAGCGCTTCGCTGGGGGCATACCAGCCTGGTGGGCAGCCTCGCCTATGGTGTCCCCATTCTGGCAGCGCTGCTGTTGGTATTGGCCGGTATGAGCACGCTGGACTGGCGCCTGCCGGTGGCTGGCGCCCTGGTGGTCGTGGGCTGTCTGAAAGCTGGTCGTTGATGCAAGGCACATCCCGCTTACAGCTGAGGCTCTCCCTCGCTTGGCTCAACGCGAGTACTAAGCTCAAATAGACCGCTGGCGGTATGACTGTAGCCCCGGGCGGTGACCGTGTAGGTACCGGGTAGCAGCTGTTCGGTGATTCGCGAGTCCGTGCCACCTGCGCCGTCATCATCGCTTAACGCAACGCCGTTGCCCTCAAGCTCAAGATACGTATCGAAATCGCTGGAACGCATGTCGAGCGTGACGCTGGATGTCTCGTCTAGGGTGAGCTCATAGGTCAACGACTCACCGCTGTACCAGCCATTGAGCGACTCGCCCGGGGTCAACTCACCCGCATTACGCAGTTGGGTATCGCTGGGCAACTCACGGGGCATCAGCGCCAGGGTAAAGACACCTTCGCCGTCGCCGTAGGCCGAACGTGCTGTCACTTGGTATTCGCCGGGCGCCAGAAAATCGGCGATACGCGCATTCAGATTACCCGCGCTGTCGTCATCCTCGCGGTAGTAGCCATTGGGTCCTTCCAGCACCAGGTAGGCGTCGAATTCATCGGAACGCATGTCAATGTCGTACATGCCCGCCTCTTCAATCGTGAACGTATAGTCACGCTCATCGCTCTGAAGCCAGCTATCCAGCGGCGTATCCAACGCCAGGGTGTCCGTATCGCTGAGCTCAAGGCGACGGCTTTCAAGGGTGAAAGGGCCGTAGCTTTGGGCGTCTGCACCACTGACCACCAGCATGTAGTCGCCGCTTTGCTCGATGCGCTGGCGCAATACCTCGGCGCTACCCAGCAGTTGAAGCTGGTCATCATAGAGCGCCACCACGCCTTGGAGAGCTCCCGCAAGCGATACCTCTACCAAATCGTCTTCATCCAGCGCGATGACATAGCGCTCGAAACGGCTGCCATCATTGCCGTTGAGCGCACTTTCAGAGGTCACCTCCCCTCTCAAGCGCTCCCCCAGGGTAACGCGCTCAAGACCTGCCAAACGACTCGACTCAGCAGTGTCCTGGTCGGTTTGAGAATCGGGTGTTAGCTCAGACGGTATATTGAGCGTAATGGCCTGTGCCGCCAAAAAGCCGATAACACCGCCGCCAACGGCGACAAGCAGATAACCAAGCGGAGAAGATTTAGCCATGAGCAATCCTTGATCTTGTGGCAGATAGATATCGTCGGGTTCAAACCGGCATTATAAGCGCATAATCGCCGCCATTGGGTTGGCAGCCTCATCCGGTTTCGCTTTTTTACAGCCTCGGTGTTAACAACGGCCCGGGATAAGCCGCTGAATTAAAAGGCGCCAGATATTATACACAAGAGAGGCCAACATGAGGCCAATGGCGCCGATCGTCTAAAAGCTTGCTCAGAGTACGACCCAGCGTTACTATCAAATAGCCAGATTGGCACCTCATCGATGAATGCGAAACCCGCGACACGACACACTGAGGTACTCCTATGGGAGCTATCAAACACACGTTATTGAGTTTTTGCTTTGCCATAGCCGTATTCACCACGGCAGTGAATAGCGCTCTGGCACACGGGACACCAGCCGATACACAGCGCGGCGTTGCGTCCTTCTACAGCGACCGCTTTCAAGGCGCAACCACTGCCAGTGGTGATGCCTTTGATCAACAGGCACTGACCGCCGCGCACCCAAGCCTTCCCTTTGGAAGCAAGGTGCTGGTAAAGCGCCCGGATACCGGACAAGAAGTCGAAGTCCTGATCAATGACCGCGGTCCTTACGTGCAAGGGCGTATCATTGACCTGTCCAAAAGCGCAGCGCGTGAACTGGGCATGCTGAAGCGTGGCGTTGCACCGGTTATGGTGACGCTGCTGAACTAGCAACACCTAACCACGACCTACTGCATTCGCATCAACGGGCGCTCAAGCGCCCGTTGTTTTTTTGTGCGTCCTTTGCCAGGATTCGCGACGAAACTATCAAGCACGCTAACGGTCTCTGGATAACACGGAACGTTATTCAAAACACCACTGTCACGAACACCGCTGTTAAAAACATCGTCGCTGGAGGCAACATGCAGTCTCGCTTTTTTACGCTAAGCCGTTATCCGGAAGGCCGCCCCGAACGCGAACTTTTTCAACTGGAAACCCAAACGCTCCCGGATCTCGCTCCCGGCGACGTCCGCATACGCAACCATTGGCTTTCAGTAGATCCCTATATGCGTGGCCGCATGACCGGCCTGCACACCTATGTCCCCCCGTTTGAGCTGGGCAAGCCCATGGAAGGCGGCGCTGTTGGCGAAGTCATTGCCTCGCGCGACGAGCGCCTTAAAGAAGGCGACCTGGTCGGCCATATGGGCGGCTGGCGCGATATTGCACAGATTTCCTCTGAGGGTGTTCAAGTGCTGCCGGATTTTGGGGTGGCCGAACAGGCCTACCTGGGCGTGCTGGGAATGCCGGGCATGACCGCCTGGACTGGACTCAACCGGATAGCCAACTGCCAGCCTGGCGATAACGTCCTGGTTAGTGCCGCCAGCGGGGCCGTCGGTTCACTGGCGGTCCAGTTAGCGAAAGCAAAAGGCTGCCATGTGGTAGGTATCGCGGGCGCGGCCAACAAACTGGCCTGGCTGGAATCACTGCATATCGAACCCGTAAGCTACCGCGACCGAAACGCCCAAGAGCTTGGCGATGCCATCCAGTTGGCAAGCCCCAAAGGTATTGATGTGGTGTTTGAAAACGTCGGTGGCACCTGCCTGGAAGCGGCTCTAAGCCAGTTAAACGAGGGCGCACGGATTGCGGTATGCGGCATGATTGACAGCTACAACGCCAAAACACCGGTCCCTGGCCCCAGCAATCTCGCCCAGCTTGTGGTACGCAAAGCGAGAATGCAGGGCTTCATCGTGGCGGATCATTGGCAACATTACCCGGACTTCCTCAAGGAAGTCGCTCCTCAGGTCGTCGCCGGTAAGCTCGACTATAAAGAAACCGTCAAAGAAGGGCTGGAAAACACCCCCGATGCTTTTCTGGCGCTGTTTGATGGCGGCAATACCGGCAAGATGCTGGTCAAGTTGAATTGATGCCGCACTGAACGCCTCTCACTGTTGTGTATTTAAGCCGCGCCTGGTCTTCCAGCGCGGCTTTTTCTTTTACGTGACCCTTCATATCATTGAGAAACACATAAAATCGTTAGACCATTGATGTATTGACTCTTAAAATAGTTAGCGCGTTAAGCATATGACGCCTGATGATGGTTCGAGAGGATCGCCAAGCGATCCAGAGTTCATAAAAGGGGAACTTCATGGAAGACCGCAAGCGGGCAAAATGGCCCGCTATTTTTCTTGGCCTACTGCTTATCATCGCGGGCCTCGCCCTGGCGATTGGCGGAGGGAAGTTACTTAGCCTGGGGGGCAGCGCGTATTATCTGGTAGCGGGCGTTGCCATTATCACCAGCGGGGTATTGCTCGCCCTACGCAAGGGAGCTGCTTTGTGGCTCTACGCGCTGGTTTTATTCGCCACCCTGGGATGGGCGCTGTGGGAAGTCGGCCTGGACTGGTGGCAGCTTGTTCCCCGGGTGGCCATCCCCTGTTTGATCGGCATTGTATTGCTGCTGCCGTGGTGGCGAAAATCCCTCGACTCGCGGGGCGGCAGCGTGGCGCTTGGCCTGGCCGTCATCGCTTCGATTGGTGTCGCCCTGGCCAGTCAGCTTGACGACCCGGCCACCGTTGAAGGCACCCTCGATACCCAGCGCAGCGACCACCAGGAGACCGTCAACCCGGCTCAGGTGGCCGGTGACGACTGGCCCGCCTATGGCGGCACCAACGCGGGCACGCACTACTCCAACCTTGATCAGATCACGCCGGACAACATCGGCGAACTGGAAGAAGTCTGGCGCATTCAGACCGGCGACGAGGCAGGCCCCAACGCGCCGCCGGAAATCACCAACCAGAACACACCGCTCAAGGTCAACGACAGCCTTTATATCTGCACCTCGCACAGCCGCGCGATGTCGCTGGACCCGGAAACCGGCGAGACCAACTGGTCCTTCGATCCGGAGATCAGCACCATGGGCGCAGAGAACTTCTCCGGCTGGGCGCATATGACCTGCCGCGGCCTCGCCTATTACGATGCCGGTCGCTATGCCGATAGCGACGACACCCGCGAGGCTGACACCAATAAGACGGATGGCACCCGCCAGACGCCTGAACTCTTCGATCGCGATACCTTTGATATTGACCTGGCGTTTCTACTCTTCATGAACCCAGGCAGCGACGCCGGGGATGACGTCACGCCCCGTATGCCAAGTGCCGCTGACGTGATGTGCCCGCGCAGGCTCTACCTGCCTACCGCTGATGCCCGCTTGATTGCGCTAAATGCGGATACCGGCGAGCGCTGCGCAGCGTTTGGCGATGACGGCGAAATCGACCTGACACATAATATCGGCGACTTTGATCCCGGCGGCTACTATTCCACTTCGCCCCCCACGGTAACCGAGAACCTGATTATCCTTGGCGGCCACGTCACCGATAACAGTTCCACCGATGAGCCCTCCGGCGTCATTCGCGCCTTTGACGTGCACACCGGCGAGCTTGTCTGGAACTGGGACAGCGGCAACCCCCACCACACCGAGCCGCTGGACGCCGGTGAAACCTACACCCGCAACTCGCCCAATGTCTGGGCACCGATCAGCGTCGATGAAGACCTGGGCATGGTCTATCTGCCCATGGGCAATGCCACACCCGACCAGTACGGCGCCAACCGAAGCGCCAACGACGAGACCTACAGCGCCGGGCTGGTAGCCCTCGACCTTAAGTCGGGTCAGGTCGAGTGGGTCTACCAGTTTGTCCACCACGACCTCTGGGATATGGACACACCCGCCCAGCCGGTACTGATTGACCTCGCCACCGAGAACGGCACCCAGCCAGCCGTCATTCAGCCGACCAAGCAGGGCAGCCTTTACGTGTTGAACCGCGAAACCGGCGAGCCGATTGTGCCCATCGAGGAAGTCCCGGCCCCACTGGGCGCCGTTGAAGGCGACTGGACCGCCGAGACGCAGCCGCGTTCTGACCTTAACCTGCTGCCACCGCCGCTCACTGAAAGCGACATGTGGGGTGCCACACCGTTTGACCAGATGATGTGTCGCATTCAGTTCAATTCACTACGCTACGATGGCCAGTACACGCCGCCCTCGCTTGAGGGCAGCATTGTCTACCCGGGCAATGTCGGCGTGATGAACTGGGGCGGTGTCGCGGTTGACCCCGAACGCCAGGCGCTGTTCACCGGCGCCAAGTACCTGGCCTTTGTCTCGACGCTGGTTCCCCGTGAAGAGGTCGAAGAGGGCCAGGGCTCGGCCAGCGAACAGGGGCTGCAGGTCAATGCCGGTGCGCCCTACGCCGTCAAACTGGGGCCGCTACTGTCGGTGCTCGGCCTGCCCTGCCAAGCGCCCTCCTGGGGTGATGTGGCAGGTATCGACCTGCAGGAAGCCGAAATAGCCTGGAAGCATCGTAATGGCACCACCCGGGACAGCATGCCCTTCGACCTGCCGATTGGCTTTGAAGTAGGCGTGCCAGCCCTTGGCGGTCCGCTGACGACCGGTGGCGGGGTGTCGTTTTTGAGCGGTACGCTGGATCAGTACCTGCGCGGTTACGATATCACCACCGGTGAAGAGCTGTTCAAGGCTCGCCTGCCCGCAGGTGGCCAGGCGACACCCATGACCTACACCGGGGAAGACGGCCGCCAGTACGTGGTGGTAACGGCCGGTGGCCACGGCACCTTCGGTACCCAAATGGGTGACTACGTGATTGGCTACGCGCTACCGGAGTAATTTCGGGTATCCCTGACGAACACGGGCGGCCTCGATGACCGAGGACCGCCCGTTTTTTGTCTCACATGGCTGACGCTTTAAAAGCTGACTTCTACCCCACCGTAAACACTGCGCCCCGGCGCGGGCTCGTAATAGCGGCCGAACCCCGCGTTTAAACGCACATTGGCGTAGTGGTCTTCGTCAAGCAGGTTGCGTACGCCAACATAAGCGTTGAGTCGGGTATCGTCCCCCAGGTGCCAGCCATTGCCCGCGCGCAGGTTCAACAGCCAGTAGTCATCAACCTCTGTCTCGTTGGCGTTATCGGCCACCATGTCGCCTGTATACTGGGTTTCCAGCGTGGCAAAGCGATCATCGCGTCCTTCCCAGGTCAACTGGTTGACCCAGGTCTGCTCCGGCAAACCGGGGATACGATTGCCCCCAAAGCGCTCTGTGGGGGTAGAGAAGCGATCAAACTCGTAGCGCGCCAGCGTCAAGGCGCTATCCAGTCGCCATTGGTCGGCAAACTGCCAGCCCAGCGCCAGTTCGATACCATCGCGGTCGGTATCACCGGCGTTTTGGTAGAAAGTGCGATCCCCCTCGTCATACGGCACCAGCTCATCGCGCACGCGCACCGAAAACAGTGTCAGGTCGTAATCCAACGCCAGCGGCGCCAGATAGCCACGCGCACCCACTTCACGGTTCCAGGCTTTTTGCGGCTCAATCGCCGCATTGAAGCCGCCGCCTTGGGGGTTGGCAAACTCCGAAAACGTCGGTGTTTCAAAGGCGGTGCCGGTATTCACGTAGACCTGATGCTGGGGGCGGTAGCGATAACTCAGCCCCGCCGAGCCGCTCCACTCATTAAAGCGGCGGTCGCCGCTCTGGTCGCCGTCGTCCTGATAACGGTCATCCACCTCTAATTCCACCTGATCAAAGCGTGCGCCCAGGGAAAGGGTCAACTTCTCGGTCATGGCCAGGTCGCCCTGGACGAAGGCGCCGGTCGAGGTGGCCGTTTGGGTTTCTTCAGCCAACTGCTCACCGACGACGCCCTGGGGGTTCACATCCTTGCGGAAGCGCTCGTCATCCTGCCGGGCTACCTCGACGCCTGCGATATAACTCAGCGGCAGATCCCCCAAGGTCACCTCATGGTGGTACTCGGCGCTCGCCCCCAGGTAATCCCGCTGGTAGCCGATGCGGCTGTCACCGACGTACGGCAACTGCTGCTCAAAATCCCGCTGGGAGATAAACCCCTTGAGGTAGAACTCACCGGGGCCGGCGGCCATGTCTTCGTACTGTAACCCCAGCAGTTGCTGGTCCACGTTTTGTCCTGCATCCAGCGCCAGCGAATTCGGCGCGGCCTGATCACGGCCTTCTGCTACTTCATCCGCGTTCAAGGCACCGGGATCCTCTGAGCGCGGGTTGTCCAACAGGTTGACGATGGCGGTCAACGCCCGCTCGCTGCCCAGTTCCCGACGAAGCTTGGCATTCAACAGGTACTTTTCCGTCGAGCTTTGCTCCCGATAGCCATCGACATTGAGTGCCGAGAGGCTAACGTGGTGCGACCAATCGCCTTGGCTCCCCCCGGTTTGCAGGGATGTTTTACGGTAGCCATCGCTGCCTGCCTCGGCGCGCAGGCTCGAGCCGGGGTTATCGCGGCCATCGGCGGTGGTCACATCGATCACCCCGCCTGCCGCATTGCCGTAGAGCACCGACGACGGGCCGCGAATCACTTCGATGCGCTCGGCGCTGTCCAGGTCAATCGCATCGAGCTGGGCCTGACCGTCCGGCAGCGTATAAGGGATACCATCGACCATGACCGTGATGCCGCGCACGCCAAAGGGTGCGCGGGCGCCAAAGCCACGAATCGAGATGCGCTGGCCCTGGGCGAAATTATCACGGTTTTGCAAGAACACGCCGGGCACCCGCACCAGCGATTCATCCAGCCGAACGCGCTGCTGCCCCTGGGCAATGGCGTCCGATTCAAGCGTTGAGACGGCCGCGGGGGTTGCGTAAAGCTCGCGGGCCAACCGGGGCGCAGTGACCTCAACTGTCGCCAGTTCTGTGTCATTGGGCTGTGCCCAGACTGAAGGGGTTAGCAAGCAGCTTGCCAAGCAAACCGAGGTGGTGGTGAGTCTTTTCACAGGGGGTCCCTCCCGGGGCATCAAAAGAGTGTGTACAACAATGCTGCATGACTAGATGGAACGATTTCTGATGGCACGCGTCATAACCGACCGTTGGCCTCGCTAGAAGTGCTGGTGATGTCTACAGTTGAAAAAGCTCTCGTTACATTTCCGTAACCGCACTTGTGTAAAAGTGCTTGATAGAGCTATTACCCTGAAAGCAAAGGAGGCTTCATGGCGTTTACCGCGACTGACCCGATCAAGATGATATTTGCGGTCATTTTACCGCCCCTCGGCGTATTTTTTGAGGTGGGTTTTAAAGGACATTTCTGGCTTAACATCCTCTTGACGCTGTTTGGTTTCGTGCCCGGCATCATCCATGCGTTTTATGTGATATTGAAGCACTAGCTTTTCCCAGGTAACTCAAAACCGCCTGAGCATGCGCTCAGGCGGTTTTTTTATGCCTAGCGAACAGTGTCATGTCGCCGCAGATGCAAGGCGTGTACTTTTTCATCCCACCCATCGACCGGCCCTTCCACTGGAAGGCCTGGCACCACCTGTTGAATAGGCAGGGTTGCCACCGGTGGCGGTGCCACGCCTAGCTCGGCTAACCAAGCACCCAACTGCGCCGAAGAGCTGGCGTAGACGATACGCCCGAGTCCAACCCAGCCGTGAGCGGCCGCGCACATCGGGCAATGCTCGCCGGAGGTAAACACCGTGGCCTGCGCTCGCGCCTCTGGCGTCATATGCTGGGCCGCCCATCGTGCCAGGGCGAATTCGGGATGCTGGGTAGAGTCGCCGCCAGCAATCCGGTTGCGATCTTCAGCCAGCACCTCACCATCGCCACTGACAAGCACACTGCCAAAGGGCTCATCGCCAGCCTTCAGGGCTTCTTCGGCAAGCGCCACGGCGCGTGCCAGGTAGCGCTGCTCTCGCTCGTCCAACATGGGCTCTCCTCATCTAGCGTGGTTTTCCAAGCTACCCCTTTGCCGCCGCTGCTGTCGCTTCGTCAGCCGGTTCTTCACTTAACGACTCGCCTTCGCTACGCGCAATAACGGAGGTGCCGACCAGGTCGCCCGTGACGTTGAGCGCCGTACACCCCATGCCGACCAGGGCATCGATAGCGGTCAAAAGCGCAACGGTTTCAATCGGCAGCCCCACCTGGGCAAATACAGTGGCAATCATGATGATGCCTGCACCCGGTACCCCGGCCGTGCCAATCGACACCAGGGTACCGATCAGCACAATCTGCACCATGCTGATAAAGTCCAGCGGCGCGCCGATCACATTGGCGGCAAAGACCGCCGAGATGGCGATACGAATTGCCGCGCCATCCATGTTCAAGGTAGCCCCCAACGGCAGGCTGAAACCATAAATACTTTTGGAAATTCCCAAGCGACGGGCGGCATTGACCGTAATGGGTAAGGTGCCGGAACTACTCTGGGTGGCAAACGCCGTGAGCATCGGCGTGCGCGCTTCGCGGAAGAAAGCGCGCAGTTTTACCCCGAACAGGCTCATGATGCCGCAGTAGATCAACAGATGCGCTGCCAGCGCGATGTAGAGCACAACGACCATATCGCCCAATGACAGCAGCGTTTCCAGGCCCTGGCGGCTCACCGTTTCGGCAACAATCGCAAAGACGCCGATGGGGACGTAATGCAAGACCCCCGACATGACTTTCAAGGTGACCTCGTTCAGCGACTCGATCACCTCATACAGCCGCTCGCCCATGGCATGCTGGCGCGCTGACTGGCGCATTTTCAGCAGCGCGATGCCGAATACCAGCGCCGTAAAGATGATCCCCAGCATATTGAGCTCGGAAAAGGCGCCGATAATATTGTTCGGTACGATATTGAGCAGCGTATCGACAACGCCCGGATTGTCCGGCACCGAGAAACTGGCATCGTCATCCAGCGTCATGCCGCTGCCTGGGCTGAACAGCGTCGCAACGCTCAAACCCACCATAATCGCCAGTGCCGACGACGCCAGGTAATAGCCGAGCACCTTGCCGCCGATTCGGCCCGCGCTGCCCTCCCGGGACTGGTTCACACCCACCATCAGGGTAAACAGCACAATGGGCACAATCAGGAACGTCAGCAGCCGCAGGAGCAGATCGCCCAGTGGCGCCAGCCAGGCAGCCACTGTTTCTCCACCCACAAGCCCGACCACGACACCCAGCACCAGCGCGATGGTGACGCGTAAAATCAACGACGCCTGAGAATAGGCTTTCCATATGCGATTCATTGGATGTCCTTTACAGGATTGAATATGTTCGCAATGCTAACATTATAAGCACGCTCATTATTATATCAGTGTGGCATAGCGATATTTGCCCTGAATACGTCGGTAACCTGGAGCACGAATGAACACGATCAATCCGAGCAAGCTGCACCATAGCAAATGGACGGCGGTTCAGCCGCGTAACAAAGAAAAGCACTTCATGGTTACCCAGTTGATCCGGGATGAGGATGAGAACGTCGTGGACGTTGTCGTCGAAGCGATCTATTCCCACCGGGAAACGCTCATGCCGTGGCAGCACTTGAGAGATGACAGCGTGTGGAAAATGGGCTGGCAATAACCAATAAGCGCCATGGGGTTTAGAAAAATAAAACCTGAAAGGTTTTGACACCCAAAACGATCCATGGCACTGTGTCGTCAGTGGTTAGCAAGCAGCATGGTTTCAGAAGTGTACGATCTATTTCGGCAGCCTGACATTGTATTCCTTGTTTCACCCGCTACTTAAATCTGGGTAATACCAGGAACTTAATTAAGGCGCTTTTGCGCGAAAGGATCTACATCATGGCAACTGGCACAGTTAAATGGTTTAACGACACTAAAGGCTTCGGTTTCATCGCTCCTTCTGACGGTGGCGACGATCTCTTTGCCCACTTCTCCGAGATTCAAGCCGACGGCTTCAAATCTCTGCAAGAAGGCGCTAGCGTCTCTTTTGACGTTACCCAAGGCAAGAAAGGCCTACAAGCTTCAAACATCAAGCAAACTTCCTAACATCCGTTAGCAGTTTGCCCGAACCTTCCGAGGTTTGGATAACAAGGCCCGCTTAGGCGGGCCTTGTTGCGTCTGGCATCAATGAAAATCGCCTTTAAAGGCGCTCCCACCGCACCAAGCGCACGTCTACCGTCAAGGTTATCTCCCCAAGTGCAGCGGCCTTCTTGCGGCTTTCAGTGGTGGCACGGTAAAAATGCGGCGTCATCACCAGCAAATCAGCAATCGTCTCTGCATCGTCAAGCGCAATGGTATAGCGCACCGTCTCTGAACCCAGCGACGCGAAACCCGCTGGCGGTTCAGCATCACTTGCCCGCTCCGGTTTTAACGTCGGGTAGATAATATCGCGCAATTCACGCAGATGATCCGACCCCGCCTCCACCTGTAGCAGCAGGCCGCCTGGTTTGAGTACCCGCGCGAACTCGTCAAAGACCGGAAAACCAAACATGCAAAGCACACCATCGAGCGCCCCGCTCTGAACCGGCAGGTTGGCATTGCTGCCCACCACCCAGCGGCTGTGCGGTTGCTGTTTATTATCCTGCTTGGCCGCCGCCTGCACGGCCCATTTGGAAATATCCAGCCCCATTAACGCCAACGACGTCTGGCTCGCCGCCGCATCGGCTAACTCCCGAAGGTAATAGCCCTCACCGCAGCCGGCATCCAGGCAACTGAACAACGTATCGCGGGATACCCTCTGTTTTGCGTGGTCGAATACTGCCCGGCTCACCGCTTCGGCAATCGGCTGATAGTGGCCCGCCTCCAGAAACCGACGCCGCGCAGCCACCATCGCCTTGCTATCGCCAGGATCGCTGGAGCGCTTTTGCTGAACCGGCAGCAGGTTCACATGACCTTGCTTGGCAATGTCGAAGCTATGCCCCGCCGGGCAGCACCATGCGCTATCTGACGGTGTCAGTGGCTTACCGTCTAACGGGCAGGCCAGCGCCTGAAAAGGGGATGTGTTCATGCCAATAATGCCTTATAGAGAAAGCGAACCAGGCGCAGCATGGTACCGCATCGCTTCAAGAAAGATAGCGGGCAGTGAAGCAGAAACCCTCAATTGATAACGATTTGCATTAGACTCTGCATCATGCCATCATTCGTAGCTTTCTCTCCCCGCATGGGCTCCTTGAAAACCGCGGCCATCAGGAAGCTGGAATGACGCGCCATCCGCCAAACCGTTACATTCCGCTATGGCTGCTCGGCATGCTATTGCTCGGCGTTAATATCTGCGCCGCGCAGGGCCTTCAAAACGCCCAACCAAGCGTTGATGATACTGACGCGCCCCTGCCTTCTGCGCCACAACGCATTGTCACCCTTTACCAAGGCGCGACTGACAGCGCCGTGGCGCTCGGCACCACCCCGGTCGGCGTTGTCGAGTCCTGGCTGGAAAAACCCATGTACCGCTACCTGCGCGATGCCCTTTCCGATGTCGACTACGTGGGCCTGGAAACCCAGCCCAATCTGGAGAAAATTGCCTGGCTTGATCCGGACCTTATCGTCGCTACCCGTTTTCGTCATGAGCGGGTGCTTCCGATACTCGAGAAAACGGCACCCACCGTCGTGGCTGGCCCGGTGTTCGATTTCAAAGCAAGCCTTTCACTGATCGCCGATGCCACCGGCCGGGAAAACCGTGCCCGCCGCTTACTCGGCGAATGGGATCAGCGAGTGGCGGATTTTCGCCATAAAATGCGTCGTTCGGGCCTGGCCTGGCCTCAAAAGGCCGCCGTGGCACGTTTCAAGAGTGACCACCTGCGCCTTTATTCGTCGGGGTTTGCCGGCTCGATTTTAAGCGAGCTGGGCTTTCAACAGCCTGACGCACTCAAGGCCCAGGGCTGGGGAATGAAGCTGACCAGCGAGGAAAACATTCCCGTCATCAACGCCGACGTCATTTTTGTGATACTGGAGCCCGACGACCCGGCCATCATGGATAACTACCGCCACTGGACGTCACACCCCCTATGGCAGCGACTGGACGCGGTACAAAACGACCGTGTGTTTGAAGTCGATACGGTGAACTGGATCATGGGCGGCGGCATTCTGGCCGCCAATGCGATGCTGGATGATCTTTATACCCATTACGACCTTACGCCTTCGCCATCTCAATCGGCGCGCTCATGCCGCGCACGTCTGAACGGCAACATGGAGCCCGCTCGATGCTGAGCGGGCAAGCTGCCAAAGTCGCGGGGCTATGCACGGGCGGGATACTCATGCTAACCAGCTTTATCGCCAGCATCATGTCGGGCCCTACCGATATACCGCCAGCCGCCTTGTTGACCTCTCTGAGTGACTACGACCCAACGCAGGTGGCCCATATTGTCCTGCGCACCGAACGCTTGCCCCGCGCGGTGATCGCCGCCCTGGTGGGGGCAAGTTTAGCCATTGCCGGGGCGCTGATGCAGACCCTGACACGCAATCCTTTGGCCTCCCCCGGCATTCTGGGGATTAACGCCGGGGCGATGTTTTTTGTCGTCGTCGCCGTCTCGTTACTACCGCTGCATACGCCTGCGAGCTATGTTTGGGCAGCATTATTGGGCGCCCTGGTTGCTGCCGGATTGGTGGTCGTCCTCAGCCGCGGCCGTCAGGGGGAACTTCCCCCGCTACGTGTATTGCTTGCGGGCGTGGCCGTTACCGCCATGTTTGTGTCGTTCAGCCAGGGGCTATTGATACTCGACCAGCAAAGCTTCGAAAGCGTCTTGTATTGGCTGGCCGGTTCCGTCGCGGGCCGGGAACTTTCACTGGTGGCGCCCCTGCTCCCGCTGTTCGGCTTTGCCCTGTTGCTGTGTGGTTTGCTGGTAAGACACGCCAACGCCCTCATGCTGGGAGACGACATGGTCGCGGGGCTCGGGATGCGGGCAGGCACCATCAAGCTGTTACTTGGCCTGGTAGTGATTCTGCTGGCGGGAAGCTCGGTGGCACTGGCGGGCATGATCGGCTTTGTGGGGTTGATCGTGCCGCACATGGCGCGCGGCCTGTTTGGCGTCGACCACCGCTGGCTAGTACCCGCCTGCGCACTAATGGGGGCGAGTTTGCTGCTGTTGGCCGATATCGCATCGCGCGTTTTGATGCCGCCTCAGGAGATTCCCGTCGGCGTGATGACCGCCCTGATTGGCACGCCCTTCTTTATCTATCTGGCGCGGCGACAGCAGGCCCAATGATGACCTCTTCCAGTGTTTTGAAACAGCAACACAACCTGACGAGTGATCGTTTTTGGGCCATCACCGGGCTGCTTGCGCTGCTTCTGGTCGTCAATATGGGGATATCGCTCAGCCTCGGCAGTTTTCCGACACCGTTTGCAAACGTACTGCACGCACTCGTTTCACCGCAAAAAAGCGATATTACGTTTATTATCTGGGAGCTGCGTTTGCCGCGTATCGTGCTGGCCGTTTTGGTGGGTGCCGCGCTGGCGATTGCTGGCGCGATTCTTCAGGGCATTGTGCGCAACCCGCTCGCCTCGCCTGATGTTATCGGCATAACGAGTGGTGCCTCGCTGGCAGCGGTCGTGTTTCTGAGCCTGTTAAGTACCTATCTAGGCAGCCAATGGCTCCCGCTTGCTGCCTTGAGCGGCGCGTTTTGTGCCGCGTTGCTAGTGTTCTTTCTGGCCTGGAAAGGCGGCGTTAGCCCTTCGCGGATGGTGCTGGTGGGCATCGGGCTTTCCGCCGCCATGGGCGCAGCGACGACGCTGTTGATCGTGATCAGCGATGACGCGGCCGCCATGGTGGCCTATGTATGGCTCACTGGTAGCCTTTATGCCACCCAGTGGCAGGATGTAGCGGGCATGCTGCCCTGGTTGCTGGTTGCGGTTCCGCTATGCCTTGGCTACGCACGGCAGCTCGATACCATGGCACTGGGTGATTTAGTCGCCCAAGGACTCGGGATAAACCTGCTCAGAAGCCGCCTGGTACTGATGGCCTGTAGCGTGGCGCTGGCAGGCGCTGCCGTCGCCTTTGCGGGCGGCTTGAGCTTTGTGGGCTTGATGGCCCCTCATATAGCCGCCAAGCTGGTGGGCCGTCACTTTGTCAGGTTGGTACCGGCATCCGGCTTGATCGGGGCATTGATCGTGCTCAACGCCGACCTGCTAGGCCGAGTGGCCTTTTTACCCAGTGACCTGCCAGCGGGCATTTTCGTTTCCGGTATCGGCGCGCCCTTTTTCGTTTACTTGCTGTATAGAACACGCCGACGCCGTTATTAAGACAACCATTCGTGAATAAAAAAACGGCACCCATGGGGTGCCGCCAATCAGCTTGCTAGTTAAGAAGGCGTTCGCGTTTAGAAATCCAATTGATAGCCCAGCGTGAGGGTGCGCCCGCGGCCGGTGAAGTAATACTCGTCGCTGACACGGGCCGACTGTGAGTAATAGGTGAGGTAGTCTTCATCGGTGGCATTTTCAACGCCGACGGACATGCGTCCCGCGGGCAGTCGATACGTCAGCGAGGCATCCACTAACCCATAGCCGTCAAAATCAAGTTTCGGGTCATCGACGCTCCGATCGAAGTAGTAACGGCTCTGCAAGCGAGTCGACACTTTATCGTTCCAGGTAGCGCTCCAGCCCAGCTTGAGCGTATCCGGTGCGATATTGATACCGGTCAGCTCGGTCTCCACACGGCCATCACCGTCCTGATCCGACTCACCTTCGGCGTGGGTGTAGGAAAGCGACAGGTCATGATTGTCCGTTACCTGCATATCGCCGGTAATCTCGACACCCTGAATCTCGGTTTTCTCGCGATTGCCTACCCAGGTGCCGTTTTCCTCCGTAAGACGCTGACCGAAGTCCGCGTTCGACTGGTAGTAACTGACCTCCAAGCCGTAGCGGTCCCAGTCGAATCGCGCGCCCACCTCGCGGTTATCGGTCACGATAGGCTGAAGCTGGATCAGATCATCAACGTTCTGCCCCGGCGTGCTGATACCACGAAGCACCCTGCCCACGTCGGGCATACCAAACCCTTCGGAGTAGTTGGCGTAAAGCTGGGCCCAGTCGGTGGCCTGATAAACCAGACCTGCGTTGAACAGCGTCTCGTCAAAGCTGGGCTTACCGCCCTCAACGGTCACGTTATCCTGGGTGACATTGTCGCGATCGATACTTTGATAGGTATCCACCTCAAGATCAGCATGCTCGTGGCGAACCCCAGCGTGCAGGGTGAGCGACTTGGCCAGTTCAAACTCGCCCTGGAGGAAAGGCGCAATATTATCGAATTGGCTTTCCGGCACGTAGGTACGCCCGGTTTCCACCAGCATCTGGCGCGTCTCGTCGCGGAGGATATCCAGTCCCGCGGTCAGTCCCAGCCGATCCCCCAGCAAGCCATCGCGGTTGACGGTGAACTTGGCCCCCACCTTGTCGGACTCAGTGCGCGTTTGGTCGTACTGGGTGTCACCGGCGCTATCCAGGTAAGGGAAGTAAGGGGTTGTGGCAAAGCGGGCGCGGAAGCGCTGATGATAAACCTGTGCATCGACCTCGTTGCCAAACCAGTCCGCGTGGGCGTAGGAAAGCCGCGCCGTGGTGACCTCATTGAAGCCAGGCTCACCATCACGCGTGCCCTTGATCGCCGTCGTGGGAACACCCGCATCGCGATCACCTGGCTTCGGCACGTAATCGTTGCTTTCTTCCAGATCAAAATGGTTGAGCGACAGCTCAAGGTTCTGATTGTCGTCTATCCAGTACCCCAGTTTGCCGAATAGATCGTAGCTTTCAGAGTTCTGCAGCTCGCCGGGATAGGCAATACCGACAATGTCGTCGTTGCCATCGTAAAAGACGCCCCGCTCCTGGCGGGTGGCAGCAGCGACGAAATCCCAGTCACCCTGCTGGCCGCTTATGCGGTAGTCCAGCTTATGACCGATGCCGTCGGACTCGAAGTCGTCGTCCGTCGTCAGGCTGACGCCCGCATGTTGACTTATTCCTCCACCTTCGGCGCGCCGGGTAACAAAGTTAATCAGCCCGCCAGTGGCGCCCAGGCCGTGTTCCGCGCTAGCGCCGTGAATCACCTCAATGCGCTCGACCATCGACAAGTCAATGGTGTAACTATCACGCGAGCTGTCGCGCAACGGGTTGGACTGCGGCACACCGTCGACCAGAAAAGCCGCATCACGGCCACGAAAGGTCTCACCTGCATTAGACAGTTTTTGGCGACTGGGGGAGTAAGACGGAATCAGGTTGCTAAGCACCTGGCCAGGGTCACTGCTGATGGCCATCTGCTGCTCAATCTGTTCCCGGCTAATCACCGTGACTTTTTGCGGCGTTTGGCCCGCCTCGCTCTTGCTCCGGGTTGCGGTGACGACCATGGGTTGGCTTTCGTCCGCAGTGCTTATCGCAGTGCCGGTGGAAGAAGCCTGCTGAGCGTAAACGTGACTGGCAGCCACCAAACCGATAAACGAAACGGTCGGCCAAAGCACGTGATGCTTATTGACGTACATCTTCTTCTTATCCCCTTTTTTTGCCTGAAGAACCCTTGCTAATACAACTCAACACTAAATGAGAATAGTTATATTATGCATATAAGAAGGCATTGGGTCTACCAAGCAGCTATAAGCAATTCGGCATCATGCAATGGCTTTAGCCGACGATTTTTACTACTAACCCGCTCAAAAGGGCATTAAAAAAGAAGTAACCGCTAACTTACAACATTGATAATATTGAAAATGAGAATTTTTTGTCTTACGGTGCAGGCTGTTTTGATAACCCGTGAATGCCCATGCCACTCGCATCAGCCCCGCATGCTCGATTAACCGGCGAAGCCCTTTACGCTGGCTATGACACCAAACGCGTACTCAATGGCGTGGATATCGCCATAGCAGAAGGAAAACTGACCGCCCTGCTGGGCCCCAACGGAAGCGGTAAATCAACCCTGCTGAAGACACTCGCCCGAACGCTGACACCCAGCGCCGGGCAGGTATATCTGGATGGAAAAGACATTCATCGCCGCAATACCCGCGACGTGGCAAGGCAACTGGGCATCCTTCCTCAAGGCCCCATTGCCCCGGAAGGGCTGAGCGTGCGGCAGCTGGTCACCATGGGACGTTTTCCGCATCAAAGCCTATGGCAAAAAGACGCCCAGCAGGATGCCCGCGCGGTTAACGACGCCATGGCTTATACCCACGTAACGGAATTTGCCGAACGTAACGTTGATGCGCTTTCCGGCGGCCAACGCCAGCGCTGCTGGATCGCCATGGTACTGGCGCAACAGACCGACCTCTTGCTGCTTGATGAGCCCACCACCTTTCTTGACCTGAAAGTTCAGGTTGACCTGTTGGAGCTACTTTCACGCCTGGCTCATGAAAAAGGCCGCACCCTGCTACTGGTCCTCCACGACCTGAATCTGGCAGCGGCCTACGCCGACCACCTGGTGATGATGCGAGACGGTCAGATCGTCACCAGCGGCGCGCCCAGCGAGGTCTTTACCGCCGCTAACCTCAAGCGTGTTTTTGATCTGGACGCCCAGGTGATCCAGGACCCGGAAACTGGGCGGCCGGTTTGCGTACCGCGCCCAGCAGCGCATAAAAAACCCGGCGGTTAAGCCGGGTTTATAGCGACGCATCAAAGGTTTACCAATTGTACTTCAAGCTGCCCACTACGCTACGCGAGGCCCCGTAGTAGCAGTAGAAATCACAACCGCTGACATACTTTTCATCGGTGAGGTTGTTGACGTTCAACTGCGCTGTCCAGCTATCGTTAATGTCGTAGCTGGCCATGGCATCGACCAAAGTAGCCGACGGCACGTCGCGATCAATGCCACTACCGGGACTAGGCGAGGTTTCCCCCATATAGCGCACGCCGCTGCCAACCGACAATCCGGATAGATCACCGTCAAAGTCGTAATCCAGCCACGCTGACGCCATGTGATAAGGCACAAACGGCGCACGCTCATCCTGCTGCGACTCGCTCGCATCGTAGAGAGCATCGGTATAAGTGTACGACGCTGTCAGCTTCAGGTTATCCGTCAGATAGCCGACACCTTCGACTTCCACACCCTGCGAACGACGCTCGCCTACCTGCTCCTGCGCCCCACTACCGGTGGAGATCAATGTCTTGTCTTCTTCCAAATCAAACGCCGCAACAGTCAAGTAACCATCAAAGTTTAGAGGGGTGAATTTTATCCCCGCCTCCATTTGACGCCCTTCCTGTGGCTCATAAGCCCCGTTTGGCCCAACGCCTGCTACAGGCGTGAACGATTCGCTGTAGCTGAGATAAGGTGAAACGCCATTGTCACCCAAGTACATTGCCCCAGCAGTGAGCGAGAGTTGCTCTTCATCATAGGCTTCGCTCGAACGACCGCTACTATTGCGGGCATCATCACTGCCATCAATGCTATCATAACGCGCGCCCGCCAGGAATATCCACTTATCCGCCACGCGTAGCTGATCCTGAACATACACACCGAACTGACGACTTTCCAAATCGTGCTGAGTGGCGTCTGTTTGATCCGGTGCAGTAAAGGCGCTGTAATCCGGATCAAAGGTATCAACGGTGTCTATGCCGAAGAGATCTTTGTCAGCATAATTCAGATTTAGCTCCTGATAACCGGCGCCAAGCAAAAGCGTATTTTCGGTGTTATCACTGTAAGTACGCGCAATGAACCGATTGTCGATGTTAAAAGCATCATAATCACCATCACGATCGATCACGCCACGCGAGGCCGTGCGTGTACTGGCTGGAAAGGGATAAACAGTACGCAACTCCAGATCCAGATGACTATAGCGGGCGTTCTGCTGGAACTCCCAGGTATCGTTGATCTGGTGTTCCAGCTCATAACCCAACGAGGTCTGCTGCTGATCCAGTCTGTCGTAATCCGGCTGGCCCAGGTTGGTGTCGCGATCGATTTTACCAAAAGGCGTATCATTCAATGTGCCATAGGCTGGGAAAAAGCCCGTCGTCGGAACGCCTTCGTCTTTCTGAACACTGGCAAGGAACGTCACAGTTGTATCTTCAGAGAAATCTACCGCCAAACTAGGCGCGAAGTAGTAACGCTCTTTCTCGCTACCATCCAGCTCGCCTTCGCCATCGCGGTAAAGCCCTACCATGCGATAGCGCATGTCATCACGCTCGCCTACGGGGCCCGAGACATCAATGCCCACCTGTCGGTGATCCTGATTGCCCGCTTCAATTTCGAGCGTGCCCCGTGCTTCATCAGTAGGACGTTTGCTGATGGCATTGATAACGCCACCGGGAGGAGCCTCGCCGTAAAGAATTGAGGCTGGACCTTTAAGCAGATCAACACGCTCAACCCCAAAGGGTTCATTCATCCACCAAAAATAGCCGCCGGTGCGAAACAGGCGAAGGCCATCCTGGTAGGTTGAGTTTTCGGCACTAAAACCCCGCAGGAAGAACCAATCAGTGTTGTTGTCGTCGCCGTAAGGCTGTGACACCACACCGGAGCGGTACTGAAAGGTTTCGTCGTATTTGTTAACCGCGCGGGTTTCCAGTTCTTCGGCACCAACCGTCGACATCGCTCGCGGCGTCTCGACTTCGGGCGTATCCACCTTCAACGCCGTGGCGGTAACAACCGTGGTGCCGGTATCCACTGACTCTTCCTGAGCCAGGGCAGCGAGCGGCGCAAAACTCAGCACGCTGCCGAGTGATAGGGTAAGTGAACGTCGCATAGCAACAGGGAGCAGACGTCGCGGGAATGGGTGAGTTTTCTGGAGCATGAAGAGGACCTTGGGATGTGTAGGAAGCGTATAATTATAGTAAGACGAATGATACGAATTTTTATTACGCTTCACAATGGCAGCCCAGCTGCATTCCTGCTTATGGTTTCAACGCTTCATGGGAGAGGTTTGTTAGAAGCTGCTCGCACTCGTAGGGACAGTTGAACTCACCTTTGTCGACGTGCTGTTGCAGCCCACCCGTGGCCATTAACCACGTCAACTTCACGAATCGATAGATTTCGGTTTGATCAGGTCGCGGCGCAATCACGGTGCTTGAACGCCCTGGCCTGATTGCTGCCGCCTGTGAGTGCTATGCCCAAGACCGCGTGCTGTACGGCAAGATGTTGCATCGTAAAGGCTGCCAGAACGAAATCAGCTTCAACAGCAGCCTGCTCAGGGAAATGCGCGGCATCGATTTCGTCGCCCTGCTATCTGCCAGGGCAAGCTCTCCGCCGACGAATACCCCCAGCTACGGGTACACGTGGTGGAAAACCAGGCCGAACTGATACCGCTGGGTACCTCCTCCAAGATGAACGTCGAATGGCAGTTTCTCACCAAGCTACGCGACCTCGGCCGCAAGACGGTCTCCCACTGGCTGGATAAAAACTTCGATACCATCGGAGAACGCTCGAGTGTCGATCTACGCCAGATTTTTCAGGGGATTGGGGCGCAGCATCAGGGGTAAGAGTAAGAAGTATTTCGCCTTGTCTTGTGCAACGATCGGGCCTTATTACTTAGCGCTACACGAGCGTAGGATCACGTCGGAAGACTAACGATAAGGTGGAATCTGCAAACCAAGGAATTATGAGCCGCTTGTGAAGCGTGCCAATAATCAGCTTTATTTGTATTTTCAGTCAATTAATTAAACCAACACGGCCTTTTCCATTCACTTACAGCTATTTAAGTGGACAATTTTTTGGTCAAAATAATTATATATCATTCAAGCCAACTGCTTATAACCTTCTGAAACAAGATAACCTAAACACAAAAAAACAATCACATACACATAAACAAGAACGCCTCGCTTTCTCATCACTACACGCTTACTTCTTTCAACTCTTAAGTCAATCAAACTTTTTCTAAGTCCTTTCTTACCGCTCTCAATATTATCTAATACGCCATCTTCCATGTCTAAAAGATCTTGCTTAGCATACAAGTCATTCATTTTTCCATACACATGCAAAGAATTATTTATAAACGCTGCATAGGACTTAATTAAGCTTAAACAAGAAAGATCATTATTGTCACAAACAACTTTACACATATCGACCAAATCCATTACTTCCATGCCTTTTGAAAGGCAAGAAACGTGGTTATGCACATATAGCTCTTTGCTTTCAAAATGTTTTTTTGTGTACAACTCCCACTCTTTTAGGTTATCATTAAACTCTTCTTTATCTCGTTCTTCTGCTTCATCATTTTTTATTAAATCAGCCATATCATCAAGCTCAAATTTCTTTAATCTCACATCCTCCAGCTCCATCAACTTTAAAGCCAGGCTCAAAGAATATTTATCTACACTTTCTAAGTAAAGCCACGCAGTTCGCTTTAACTCCTCTATAATATTTTCGTTATTATTATTTTCTTCCGTAACAAAAATAGACATGTAACTTAAAAGCCCTGCAATTGCCGCAACTGATAATAATGTAATATTTTCAGCATCAACATTAAATATAAATGCTAACAACGCACCAAAACCAAAGCCCAAAAAACCAATAAGTACAAAACCTTTATTTTCCATCAGCAACACCTAATTTTTTACTTTAATTATATAAGCATACTTTTCAAATTAAGAGCAACATCTTCACAAAAATCATTCAAAATGCTCCTTGTATGACTATGATAGTCGACCTCTATCGCACAGTGGATGCGAAAATCTTTCTTGTGAAACAGAAGGTAATCAAAGTGCCATTGTGATATCTGCCTAAACAATGCTGGATATTTTCTTATTTTCAAAAAAAATCGTTTCACATTTTGCTTAATAACACCTGCCACTCGCACTTGAGCAAAAACATAGTATTCAGCTCCATATATCTTCTCAAGTATTTTATAAAACTACCTTTCAGTTCGTGTCATCAAAAAAAATATTGCTCCATATGCGTTATTTTTTTCAAGCAGTGCAGAAGACAGCGACTCTTTATCACCTTTTAATCTCGTCTTCCTATCATTCTTATTATTTAAAATAAACTTTAATCCACACACCACAATCAAGTCTAATAAAAAAGGCCATGATTCCTTTAACAAAAACCCCATTATTCCCAACACTTCAAGCCCCCCCTTTACCCATAGCGCTCTCTTCCCTGGAACCATTTATCAAAAACTCTTTTTGCTAGTTGGTATCCGTTCCCATTTCCAAATGAATTGATTATATAAGGAAATTTCACCATCAGCCTGATTTTCGATTATTATTTTAACTTTACTTCATGCTTGTAGCTAAAAACAACCTCTCGCGCTGGGAATTGACAGTGACCACCTATTCAGAGCAGACGAGTCGCATCGGGTAAATGACAGACATGCCAAAGAGATCGACAGGTGACCTAGCCTGCGATTTTGGTGAGCGCAATGATGGGATAGAAAGAAATGGTGGGCCCAGTAGGACTTGAACCTACGACCAAGGGATTATGAGTCCCTTACTAAAATCAAAAGATTAATCAAATCAAGAGTAAACGAGCGAAAAATGCGGAAGGTAAAAGTATTTCTGTGACAGTAGGTTAGCGCAATTTTGCGAAGCTGGCCGGAACGGGTGAGTGTACTGCTACTGTACCGATGACGAGTAATCTCACCCAAACTCAAGCGCCATGTGGACCTCAACGTCTGTTGAATCTGGGTGGCCTGAATATCTAGAGCCGATTGTATGATTCCCAAGAAATCCTGATTTTTCCTCTCCATTCGAGCTTGATAGTCTCCTCAATGTTGCGGCAGCTATTGGAGAGAGCAACAGGGCGAAGCCATAGCAAAACTCGGAGATCAGCGGGTGCGCATTGGCTAACGTTGGTCAACGAACATCGCGGCGGCGGCCTCGACGTTCTTACGAACTGCCTCAGAACCCGCTGTTGCCTTAAAATCGTCCGGCAACAAAGCGAGAGACTTCGCCACCTTTAGAAGCCAGAACTGCAAGGCGGTCCGTTCGCCAGCTGCCAAATCACCGAGCCGCGCCGCTACAAACGGCTGGACGTTATCGAGTACCTTCACGGCGAAGGACCGGTGGCTCCCGTCATCGAGCATGGCGTCGATCCTCTCAATCCCACGAAGAACAGCATCGATGTTGAACACCGCCTGGCCCGTGCTCTGTTTAGTCGCGCGCAACAATGCGATGCGAAAAGCCTGAGTATCGATCTGGTAGGTATGGAAGCCTTGAAGGTGTTCGGCCTTCCGGTACGCATTGGCTATAAATTCATCGGCCGTATCGAGCCGAGGCTTTTCGGCCATCGCGATCGCGTACTGAAGCCAGAAGAGCGGCTCACCGTTCACCCGCTCGTCGTAACGAAGACGTTCATAGATGCTGGCGATGACCGTATCCGGGTCTCCCTTGCCGCGCAGAGTTCTCCGCAAGCTCGAATAAGCAATCATGTTCGACATAAGAATCCGATAAGGTCGCTCCCTTCGTCGCTGAGATGCGGCCAGCGTCACCTCAACGACCGCGTCGGCGATCTCCTCTGCCGCAATGAACTCTGCAATCACGAACGAGGAAAAGACAGATGAACGGGCCCTAAAGCCGTCAGCTGACGTCTCGAAAATTTCATGTGAAAGATCCTCCAGCGGCTTGAGCGCCATAAATGGATCCTCGCCGACTACGGTTCTCACGAAGGAGGCGCCGACAGAGACCTGATGAGTAGCGATCAACATAGTCATGGTCAAAATTCGCCTGGTAGCTCTCTTTTCGAAGAGAGGTGCCAAGGCTTCCTTAACACGTTCACGGACTGCGGCATTTTTAAAAACGTTAAGCAAAAGGTCACGAAGGTCGCCCCGGTGATCTTCAGCAGGTGCATCGAGCCCCGCACTCTCGCACAATTGGCTAAAAGCAGTCATTTCGGGGCGTGTAAGCCTGTTAAGACTCACTCTGTCAAATGGCTTAGGCAGCAGTTGGACGAACTCGTGAAAACGAACCTCGAATGTCCCCGTCCGAACCTCCACCACTAGTTTAGCTTTTGGAAGCGCCTCGCGAAGGCCGCGCAAACTATCTTGCGCGGCCGAATATTGGTCTACGAACACGACCACACGATCTTCCTCGGCCAGCGCCGTGACCTCGCGCGGCAGGTCCGGATGGCCGAGTTGGAGCTGTAGACAGGTCCAACCTCTCGATGAAAGCTCGAACGCAAGCAGATGAAGAAAGATCGTCTTGCCGTTACCTAGGCGACCATCAACAACGAGCGATGCCTTGCTCTCAATGGCCTCTGCCGCTGCGCGTACCGAATCCGCTCTCGCAATCGCGTACTCCTGACCAGGTTGCGAACGGGCAAGGCGACCAGGGTCAAAATCTCCGTAAACTAGAAGATCGAAAACCTCTGTAGCAGTCGGGCGAGCGACTGCCTTCTTGTCACGCAAAGGTGACATCGAGCGGAAGGACCGCAGATTATCGAGTGAGGGAGCGGCTGAGCGTGGGACGCGTGTGAGCATCTCGGCGAAGCCGTCGGTTCCTATGAACATAGTACGCCCGAACTGCTTAGTACGACGCAGGAACGTATCGTCGACGGTTGGCCCTTGAATGAAGACGGTTCGCTCGGCAAGCTTAGGGTTGGCCAACAGCAGGCCGGCGATATGATAATCCGCGAGACTGTAGCCAACGATATACAGGGTACTTGCGAAAGCCACATCGCGCTGAAACTGGTCGTACCAGAGCGAGCGCACGACATACTGGTTCACGTAAGATCCTTCACCGAGAACGATGCTCTTCATCACATTATCAGGTGTTATCAGTCGGATACTTCCATGGAGGTGCACTACTGCTCCGTGAGGCAACTTGTTCGGAACCGGCTCCGAGATATCGTAGGCATTCGGCGGCACTTTCTTTTTTAACCGATGCAACTCAACCGCGTCGTCGTAGTTAGTCGAGTAGATGCGTCGCCACGGCTCGTTGAGCACAGCCGTCTGCCCAGAGGTTAGCTCGGTCAGCCGAAAAATCCTGTAGAGTTCATCTCGAAGCTTCTCGGGGTCATTCTCGGCGAATTCCTCGCTAAGGACTTGCAGATCGTAGTCCGTATCCGCTGGGAGTTTGAGTTGCTCGATAAAGTGACGTCGCAGCCCCTTGCCGTTTGGCGGGGTACCGTTCCCGATATTGGTCGCGCCAAGACTAAACCCAGATCCTAGGAGGAGAACCGAGGACTCGGGATCGAACTCTCCAATTTCATCAATAACATGCGCCATTCTTACTCCATTGTACGAGACGGTGTGGCAAGTGGTGGACAACTGAAAGCTTCTAGGGCGCCCTGAGTTCTTAGGCTGCCAGTCGGTAACAACCAACCTCGCTCCTTTCTGATCCGATTAGCTTATTTAGGTGAACGCCTGGATTATCCGTAACCAGCCGTTCACAACAACACTTTCGGAATGGGAATAGAGTTCTATAAGCTGCTAACCCAACTCTATAATGGTCCTTTATCGCGCCCTACAGTCGCTGTTCGATCACTCTAGGTTCCAAGACCCGTCGCGATATTGGTAAGAGCCGTCGAGAATTCCCGCTAGCCATACCGGTACTGGCGCCGTCTTGAACCCGCCGAACCGAACCAATTGTTCGCCCTCAGTATCTAGCATCGCCACAGGCAATTCGGGCAACATCCCAGTCCCTATACCACTAGGCGGGAACAAGTTGTCAAATTCGCGCTTCAATAGTAGACGTGAAGTGGCTTTACCCAAAGTCATAAAAGTCTTCTTACGGACTAGCCAATAGCACTCAACGCCCGAGGCGATATACCGCTCCTGTCGTCGCTTGAAGTCGCGTAAGTGCTGATATGAGCGTTGCAGCTCGATCACGATGGTGCGGTCAAGGACTGAAAAGATTACATCGGCCACCCATTTGTCACCATCAGGAGAGCAGCCTTGCACCTCTTCACGACCAGAAATACCCATGCTGTTTAAAGAGGCTAGCACTGCCGCCTTGCCGTCCTTATGCCATATTGTCTCGGGCGCTGTATCGCACTCGTTTGCATGATGAGCAAAAAACGGTATGTTGTTAATGCTATTCTTTAGCACCGCCGGTGCCTTGCAGCAAGGCATAATGAAGTCACCGAGCTGCGCGTTCTGTTTCAACTCCTCCCATTCTTCGCTGGAGATGGCAGCTGCATCCACCGGCTGGCTATCACGGGTCCATGCTGATTGCGTCATTTTCGCCTCCCAAAAAACTTGACTGCTGAAAGCCCTGAGTTGATCAAGCTCCATATGCATCGGATCGGACTCTACAGCGTAGCGCTACTCAGGCAAGGGGTGACGCCGGGCGTCCCAAGCTGTTTAAACGCTTGTCACGGTAGTTGGCGACCAGTTCTGGCGTAAGAGCTGCTAAAGAGTATTTACCCAAATGCTTGATAAGCGTATTGGCCTTGAGGCGTTCGCTTTTCTGGCTGCTAGATTTCTTGGTAGGGGTGATATCGGTCAGGTAACGCTTTAGCGCCGATTCAAGCGTCATTCGTTCTGAGGCACTACGCTGGATATAAACGCCGCGCACCATTTCATCTTCAGTGCGGCGTGCCCAATCTTGGGCGTCACGTTTGGTACGGAAGGTCTTGGCGGTGGTTGGCCAACCCGACTTGCGGATGACGGCTTTCCAGGTTGCAGAAGGGGTCTTGACGATAGTGGCCACAATAAATCTCCAGGGTCTGAAAGATCGGCACTGTACCGAAACTGTACCCTTGGAGTAGGGGACTCATCAGAAAAAACTTATAAGCTACTGATTTTAATGGTGGGCCCAGTAGGACTTAAACCTACGACTAAGGGATTATGAGTTCGCTTTTAAAACAATAAGTTACTGACACACAAGGAAAAGCAACCGTAATTGAGCGAAAGGTACAGTTCTTTTGAATCAGTAGCTTAGCGAAGGTTGAGGATAGCACACGAAGCTGGTGGGTGTACCTCTGCTGTACCTTCCTTGTTACTTAAAGTAGCCCTGGGGGTCAACCGGAACATTCAAATCAGCTTGATCAACCTGTTTCGCGCTTCCCTCCCAGCCACACGGAAAGCCTTGATGAGGCCTTGCTGGGCAATCGTATCCGTGATCTGGCGATGCGGCTTCGTTGTTTCGGCTACAGCCACCTGCACGTGCTGTTTCCTCGAAAAAGGGTTTCCTGAGCGGCGGGGCATCTGATTTGTTACCCTATTCATGAAAGGGTCTCCTCGGGCTCAGGAATCAGATTAGCCCAAGGCTGAGAGCCAGTTCCATGCCCCAGCGGGCTTTAACGATAAGGATATGGCATGACTAATGACGAGCTGTATGTTTCTGTCGACGTCGAAACTTCTGGGCCGATACCTGGCGAATATAGCCTGCTTTCCATCGGGGCCTGCCTTGTAGCCGAACCAAAAACGTCCATCTATCTTGAACTACAGCCGGACAGCACGATACACGATCCGGAGGCAGTGGCCGTATCCGGACTTGATCTGGAGAAATTGAAGCGGGAGGGGCTCGCCCCACAAGAGGCAATGCGTACACTTGAACAATGGCTAGAATCCTCCTGCCCACGGGGGCAGAAAGCTGTTTTCGTGGGTCTTAACGCACCGTTCGACTGGTCATTTGTTAACTACTACTTCCATAAGTACTTGGGAAGCAACCCATTTGGGTACACCGCAATCGACATGAAGGCCTACTTCATGGGTGCTAGCGGTTGTAGCTGGAGGGAAACAAAGTCCTCCCACATAAGCGCCAAGCTCAAACCACGCAGCGCGCCAAACCACAACGCACTGGATGATGCCAGCTTTCAGGCTGAACTCTTCACTCTAATGCTCGCGAACAGAGATGAACGCTGACCGGCTTCCCACAGTCACTGCTAGGCTATCATTCACCTAACCCTAACCGCCTCGATATACCTGCCCCCTCTAAATGACCACGCCTTGATGCCTTCTGACTTATCAGACATACCAACGATGATGGCAATCGGGTGTGGCAAATCCTGCATATAGCGTGCCGAAAACTTGGAGAAACTCCTTACATCCGCGGGCGAAATTACTGGGACAGTCTGGGGATGGGTATGCCAATACCCCACCAATCGCAGACCTTGCGCGTTGGCGCCTTCTATCTCCTGACGGCAACGTCTCGCATCCAGCTCCAACCACGATCTGCCCCCACGGTCGGCCTGGTGGGGCGGCGTAGCTCGTGCAAGCAGCAACCCGGTGCAGTTGACCGGATTAACAAACAATTGCCCCCCTCGCTCCACGTCCGATCCTCGCTGCCGGTGGCTGTCCAGAACGTCCACGACCTCCTGAGACACCAGGAGCTCGGAACCTACCTCCGGCCATGTCCAGCGCCAGGCGATATCCGTCATTCCGTTCTTTCCTTATTCTCCGGCCATTCGCGTTCCAGCAAGGATTGCCGTACCCCGTCGGGCAGTTCAGGTCCAAGGT
The DNA here is from genome assembly GCF_015767635.1 of Halomonas sp. A40-4. GTDB lineage: Bacteria > Pseudomonadota > Gammaproteobacteria > Pseudomonadales > Halomonadaceae > Vreelandella > Vreelandella janggokensis. The sequence goes on from NZ_CP065230.1 coordinate 3,028,866, forward strand.
ATTCTCCGCCGAGTTCCGCCACATCTTGAGGTCTGTAGATACTGCTGACCCACACTGCATCTTTGACGTTGCCGGTCAACGTGCGCAAGGCAGTTTGCGACACCATTGAGGCAATGTTCACCATCCCCAGCGACCCACCTGGAATAAAGCTCTCTCCGCAGGCAGGGAGTGCAACGATTCCCCCTCTCGGCCACTCAGTTAACTTATATTTGAAATCACCGTTGTCCCTAAACAAACCTGTGGCATCAAACGTTCCAGAGGGGGCTAGGAGGGCGTGCCCCACATGTGTATGGGGTTCGCTCCAGGCCTGTAGCAACCCCCAGGTAGTGCCACTGGACTTGGCTCTCCAGAATGTTACTTCTGACTGCCAATCCGCAGTGGTGACTATAACCAAATCCGCTTTATCGAATACGTCGGGTTCCTTATCCATCACAACCTCGGCAAAGGTCGCGTGCGCTGCGACTTCGATGGTAGGTAGGTCCCTGCGGATTCTCTCTCGCAGCGCCGTGGCCTTCGGGCTTCCCAGATCATCTGCTCCTAGAACGTGCCTGCCAAGGTTGGCTGACTCAAGGGTGTCAGGGTCAATAAGGGTAAGGTGACCGACTCCAGAGCGAGCTAGTTGCAGTGCCACAGGGCTCCCGAGCGATCCAACGCCGATGCAAACTACACGAGAATTCTCAAGGCTCTTGGCGGTGCCGCTTAGGTCGCGGGACAGAATAGCGTCCCGATCGAGCACATGCAGTTCTGAAGCGCGGACACGCGCCGGAGGACGATGAGACGTCTTGACAGGACTTCGACGCGCAGAGCGTAAGCCGAATTTTGTCCCCCGCACCGATTGTGTCTCGTGGGAAACCAAGTTAAGGCAGTAGATCGGTGCGAATGCGCCTCCGGGAAGCTCCAGGACAATCCATCGGCTGATCAGCGAACCGTGCTCGGCAAACCAAGACTGTAGTCGCTTTGCATCGCCTGGCTTCAGATGTGGTGTAAGCCAGGGCAACAAGTGCTTTGGATCTGGAGTGCGAACATCTGGATAGGTCAGCATTTTAACGTAGAAAGCTGGCATCACCGCCGCCCGGACTATCGCGGACCTTCCGACCACTCGCCTGTAGTGGCTCTTGAGTACAGAAACGTCTGACGCTAGCCAGATCGGCCTCTGCCCTGATGACAAGGTGTGCCGCGGATCACTAAGGGCAAACAGTTCCGACGCACCCTGGGGGCGGTGCAACAAAATGAGATTCTGCGAGGATTGTCCGTGCTGTATGGACCAGTAGGACGTGATCTCACTCTGGAACTCTGCGTCACGCCTGGCCTTGCTCGACCCTGCCTCGGATAAAGACACAATCTTTCCCAAGCGATACATACTGTCATTGACCACAGCTTCGGGGGAGCCCGTGACAGGTCGCTCTTGAAACCCATGCAGGCAAAGCCCGGACTTCATAGCATGTGGCCAAACCAACCAGGGAGGAGGCTCAATATGGAGCCTCAACTGCTCTCGCGGGAAGTTGGATGGAAAGCTAATACGCAGGCGCCGTTCCATCCCCGTGTAATCAACCGGCAGGGGGAAGAAGAAGCTCTTTGCTTCACCAGCTCGCAGGGGGGCAGGCCGGAGCAGCGCGGAGGCGTTATCTTCACCCAAAAAACTCTGAAGCGCAGCGATACCGCGCTTCAGAGCTATGTCATCGCGATCAGCCAAGGCGTTCAACCGGTTTTAGTTCCGCCTGAGAGCTCTCATCACCGCTTGCGCCTCCGAAAAGTGCTCCCATCGACACAGAATTTCGGGTGATACCCTCTGGCCGGCCGGGCATCGTCCAATGAGCCGGGATTTCGTTGTTCACTTCAGTGATAAAGGTTGGCCCCATACCAAATCTCTCTTTCACCGCTTTTGCAAAGGAATCCGCGGTTTCGAAACTTTCCAGCCCCAAGGATATCGACGAACTAGCGCTTGCGTGCCAATCATGAAAAGCTTCCCGGTAGCGTTCTCCATCGCGGGGCCTATTCCACTTTTCGGCGAAGTTTTCTCCCTTATCTTCGGGGTTGCAGACTTGACAGCCAGACTCAGTGTAATCGACGTGCCGCGGCATCCTGCGAACTATTTCCAGGATTGCATCCAACGGCCGGAGCGGCTTTGACTTGGATTCTTCTACCACCTCAAGGTAGGCATGGGTAGCTAATGTCGTAATGACGGCGGATATGGGGCGGTGATCCGCATTATTGGTCCGGATGGCCCACTCATCGCGGTGCCGCTTCAGCAGTTTTATGCTTGCCCGAAGCGGATCCTGATCGAGATAATCCTTATAGTCCGGTAGAGGGTCCTGGGTCGCCGCATCAATTGAGTGCTCACTCTTAGCGACCACAAGGCTCTCCAAGGTGACTTCCTGCTCAGAAGCGGCCTGCAGCCAATTAGAGTAAGGAATAGGACTGCTTGCCTTCCAGCCCATTTCCCGGTCTGGCACCTCCAACTTTCCCTCGCCTTTTTCTTCGGCGCTTCCGTTGATGGCGCGCGCAGGCGTGACATCAATATGGAAACCAGGGTTCTCATCTGCGTAGACTATCCGGATCCCTCGGCGCAATGGCTTGATTTCTTCTTGTACGCGGCTGCCATCTTTAAAGCGCTGTTCAATCGCCTCCAGCACCTCATGCGCCTCAGCGCCTTGTGCGTGAGGCAGCCAGACGATGGCATCCGCATCGATGGTGTCCAGATCCTCGGGAGCCTCTGAAACAGGCTTAATAGTTGTCTTAAGCCCCATGGACCCTTGAACAAAGATATGTGCTTCAGCTAGTAGCGGGTTGTCGGATGCCGAGAGGATATCCTCTAGCTGGGAGTAACGTCCGCTGATCTTGTCATACTGCGCTTCTGATAATGAGATCTCCTGTGCTGCACGGAGCAGGAAGTGCTCCCAACTGCCATGTTTGGTCTGCTCATTACTGATAACCATTATTGGGCCTCCTGGGCCTGTGGGCCCAAATGCAGTGTTGGTTTGAACTGATTCTGGTTTTCTCTATCCCGATCAAAAATCAGGTACGGGTGCTGATGTTGCGTGGTAAGCAGTGCGCCAAATTCGATCGCTAAAGCGGCTGGAATTGCAGCAAATACATGAATCGTTTCCGGAGTCAGGGCCTCAAGTTGGCTCAGTCGTATCTGAAGTGCGTCTCGGAACGCATGGATTACCCGGCGGTTTTGAACCATCATATAGCTTGGCTCAGGGATGGTCAGCTCTGCAATACGCACACTAGGTAGCGCTTCGTTCACATCGCGATGAGGGACCTGCGCAGAGATAGATAGCACCAATGCCAGCGGCGCATCACCTTCCGGCGGGGGAGTGAACAGAAACTCTGGCGGTTCAGCGGACTGGTCAGGCCAGCACAGGCCATGCTCGCGGTTGAAGGAAAAGAGCAGGCGTTTGGAACGGTCACCGATGGCCTGTCCCAATATCATCAGCGCTGGAATATCGGCCAAGCCCACCACGGCCAGAGCAGGTGTGTCACCATAGCTGCCTCCACGACGCCTTAGTTGCTGCTCCATATCGTGCTGGATACTATCCTTAATATTCTGCCAGTAGGTCGCATCCCTGCCACGTGGCCCGGGTGGCGGAAAAGTGATCTTAATTTCGTGATCGAAGGCAGCTAATCCCTCGGAAGACATTGCAGTAAGAAGATCGCGAACGGGAATATCATTAGTTGTCACAAAGTGCTGGCTTTGCACAATCACGGGAATTGCCCGCCCCCCATCTGGTGTTGTGGCCGCGAGTCGGATGCGTTCTAGGTAAGCTTGGTGTAGACCAGTCAAGTCATTCTCAGGGTAACCATCCGCGTCACGATCAATCTTGTCGTGACAGCCTGGGCACAGAAGCATGAGGTTAGCGCTATCGTTCGTGAGCGCCTGCGCCTTTGCTTCGTCATGGTCCTTGATCCCCCGCGGTCCTTTGGGACTGGCCGGCAGGATATGGGCAACCTCACCCCACCTCATGGGCTGGCCTACGCGATAGTCGTACGTGAGATCACTGCCACACAGCTCGCAGTGACCAGCAGCCTGGACCCAGACGATCCTTTTCGTTTCCTCGTTGGTGTTGTAACGCCCATTTGCGGGCTTGGGCTTTTCGTTTTTTTCCAATTCGCCTTCTCCCTGAGAGACCTATGATCACTGTTCCGTGCTGGTCAGATAAAGTAACATTTTGACCATTAATCCAGACTACAAGGTGAGAGGAACCGGGGGCTGATCCTCATCAACGGAGGAAGCTATTTATCTAGCTGCTCATTTCGCACCGACCTCCCCTCCAAAAGCTTCAGAATCAACAGCGCGAACTGTCTACTAGTCTCCTCGTCTTCCAGCAGCGGCATCGAGAGCTTTTCGTGGTCATTCATGGCATCAAGCACCGCGTCAGTGACTCGCTTGGGAAACAGGCCGTGCATCACCTGGTCCTCGCTGTGGCTGCGCACCTGGGCCATTACCGCCTCGTCGCGTTCGATGCGGTCGGCGATTCCATTGGCGAAGTGCAGCTTGTCGTCGTCGCTGACCTCGGCGCCGTAGAGGTCGTTGAGGCGGTCGATGATCTCGGCCAAGCGCTGCTTCTCGGGGTCATGGGGCTTGCCTGAGCCCACCTCGCCGACGGCCCCTACCTTAAGGTCGTAGCCGACGGCTATGCCGACCTCCCAGACATAGGCCGTTATGGCCTCGATGATGTCCCGCTGGAACAGAGCTTCCCTGGTGTTCGCCATGTCATGCCCTGCGCCTAGCGTAATTATGCGTAACAGCCTAGCGTTTAAAGGATATAAGGAGAAGTCTACTTAAGACGGTACGCCGCAGGGCTATTGGGCATTAGCTCCGAAGACTACCCAGAGCCTGCTCCAAGAGCTCAAGTGATTGACGGTGCTTGTCAGCCCCCATCTTCTGGATATTGGCGAGCTTCCAGCGCACAGCAGGCATCCGGTCAACCCCTGAGAGTGGAAGCAGCGTCCAATCGGGCGTTCCCTGCTTGAACGACAGCAGAAAGCGAACATCCTCATCCGTCATCAGTTGGCCCAACCGCGTCAGGAGTTCGTGCCGGACGTCCTCCAGCTCCTGCAAAGGAAGGTCAACCCTGGCCATCCCGACAAACTCCTGTCGGTAGACGTCATCCAGTGGTTTCAGTCGCGGATTGATCACTTCATTCAAGGGCCTGGGATGCCCCAGCAGATAGACCAGGAAGCCTTCGAATACGCTTCGATCCAGGCCGCCCTGGTTCAGCAGCAGCTTTACATCGAAAAGGTCCCGGGGGTGCTGGCGGTCCAGCGCGGCGCAGATCTTTCCGCCATACAGGTCCGGCAGCGACACCACCCGCAGCGCAGCGAAGCCGTACTCGTCCTCCACGGCTTCAACGACATCGCGCTCCTGCGGCGGGTGCAGGGTGCCGCGCAGTACCGGCGATACCTCCACCTTCACTTGGCTACGCCCTTTGTGCACCAGGATCCTTAGTTCATCTCGTCGGTTATCTTGAAGCTCGGCCCGCTCGCCTGGCAGTCGGGTACTGAAGGCCTGTACCAGTCGCTGCAACGCCTCGCGACAGCGTCGCAGTGCCTCGTCGCGGGGTTCCAGCGGCAGGTAGGCCAGGTCGATATCGACCGATCGGAGGGGTAATGGCTGCACAAACAGGTTAATGGCCGTGCCGCCCTTCAGGGCGAAGCAAGGCTCGTCATTGAGAAATGGCAGCAGTTAGACCAGCAGTCTGACCTGTTCGTGGTAACACGCGTCAATCGGCATGCAGGAACGCCTCCGGCACCGTCACGTGATATTCCCTGTCCAGCTTGCCGCCCTGGCAGAGCTGTCGCTTGCCTTTGCCGAGGTCCAGTCGGCGTGGTTCCAGACGACCGTACCAGGCATGCCCGGCGTGGCGAGCCAGCACCAGGAAGACCCGCTTGGTTCTCACCGAACGGCACCCCTCCAGCAATGCCTGCAGCCGGCGCGGACGCAGCGTATTGAGCCCGCCGAAGGTGTCGACCAGCTCACTGCTGAACAGCAGCTCGTTCGGCGTCACGGCGATCCACTCCAGGACCGCTCGCTCGGGGGTTGATACTTGCAAGCTGAAGGCCCTGCTATCCGGCGCGTAGTCCGTGAAGCTACCGGGAAGCTGCGCTGGCAGGCCCTTTTCAGAGTGGAGCACCATCCGCCCTGCCCACTCGGCGTCACTCAACCAACGGGGCAGCCGAGCGGCCTCCTTGCCATACAGGTGCGTTGTGCGCTCCCCCATGGGCAGATAATGAACAAAACCATGCAGCGCCAGGGCCGTCTGGCCACCCGGCCAAATCGTTGGTGAATCCGTGTTGTCACTCGCCTGCAGAGCGAAAACAGCGCTCTCCCATGAAAGAGGGTCTCCTGCACGACAGTAGGCCCCGTGACCCACACGCTTCAGCCAGCCACTGCTAGCTAGCTTTCGAGCCTGATCCGAGGTGACGCCATGAGATGCAAGCCAGGCAGTCGTCACGACGGCGCCATGCGGGATTTTTTGCAATAAGTAGTTTATCTTCACACCAAAAAGCGGCCTAAAAATCCGTTTTCACATTAAATGGTAAACCAGTGAGTTTATCTTTGCACAAAAAACCATCACTATATGCCGCTTTAGGAAAGAAAATTAAACCAATAGCCACTTCATTTCCTTACTCGAGCCAACGTTAAGTTGCAGTTTTCCGCCTCGATATCAGTCAGTATGCCGGACGACACCAGCAAGCCGTCGCCACCTCCCCAATGCGTTTAAGTGCATTTTCACGTAATCTAACAAAAAATAAGTAGCTAATTTATAAGATGCAACAGGGACAGCCATGAGCAAGCAGACGTATAGCGAACGGGATATCTGCACCAAGTTCATTACTCCCGCGATCCAACAAGCCGGGTGGAACTTGCATACCCAGGTACGCGAAGAGTATACGATCAGCGATGGCCGCATCATGGTGCGTGGCCGTATACATTCACGCGCCCGCCCCCGTCGCGCCGATTACGTACTGTGCTTCCAAACAAATCAGCCCATTGCCGTCATCGAGGCCAAGGATGCTAACCACAGCCTTGGCCATGGCATGCAACAGGCGCAGGCTTACGCGGAAAAGCTCGATGTGCCCTTTGCCATCAGCTCCAATGGCAGCGGTTTTCTGTTCAGCGACCCGCACCGTTTAGTCTTCGCTCAGGCCGAAACTGAGCTGGCGCTTGATCAATTACCTAGACCGGACACACTCTGGTATGGGTATCGCCGCTGGAAAGGCCTTAATGAAGAGGCGCGCCCGGTCATCGAACAGCCCTTCTTCAATGACGGCAGCGGCCGAGCTCCCCGTTACTACCAGGCGGTGGCTATCAATCGCACCGTCGAAGCTATCGCCAAAGGGCAGAATCGCTTGCTTCTGGTAATGGCCACTGGCACCGGTAAAACCTACACCGCTTTCCAACTGATCTGGCGATTGTGGAAAGTTGGCCGTAAGCAGCGCATCCTGTTCCTGGCGGACCGCAACGCACTGGTTGACCAAACCAAACGAGGTGATTTCAAGCCCTTTGGCCAGGCGATGACCAAGATCACCAAGCGCCAGATCGAGAAATCACACGAGATTTACCTCTCGCTTTACCAGGCGGTTACCGGAAGTGAAGAAGAACAGAATATCTACAAGCAGTTCTCGCCGGAGTTCTTCGATCTGGTGGTAATCGATGAGTGCCATCGAGGCAGTGCCGCCGAAGATTCCGCCTGGCGCGCCATCCTGGACTACTTCAGCGGGGCTACCCATATCGGGTTGACCGCCACCCCCAAGGAAACCACCGAGGTTTCCAACATCCACTACTTCGGCGAGCCCATTTACACCTACTCGCTAAAGCAGGGTATCGACGACGGCTATCTGGCGCCCTACAAGGTGATTCGAGTCGACCTGGACCGCGACCTGCAAGGCTGGCGCCCCAGCGATGGTCAGACCGATATCCACGGCGAGCTTATCGAGGATCGCATCTACAATCTGCGCGACTTCGACCGCAATCTGGTACTGACCCAGCGCACCGAGCTAGTCGCGCGTACCATCACCGATTATCTGACCCAGACCGACCCGATGCAGAAGGCTATCGTCTTCTGCGAGAACATCGACCATGCCGAACGGATGCGCCAAGCGTTAGTCAACCTCAACCCGAAGCAGGTCGCGAAGAACCGCAAGTACGTGATGCGCATCACGGGGGACGAGCTTGAGGGTAAGGCCGAGCTGGACCATTTTACCGATCCCGAGGAGCCCTACCCCGTCATCGCGGTGACCAGTAAACTGATGACCACCGGCGTCGATGCCAAGACCTGCAAGCTGATAGTGCTCGATCAACGCATTCAGTCGATGACTGAGTTCAAGCAGATCATTGGACGCGGCACGCGGATTGACGCCGAGCACGACAAGTTCTGGTTCACCATTCTCGACTTCCGCAAGGCCACGGAGCTGTTCGCCGACCCCGCCTTTGATGGTGACCCCGAGCAGGTCTACGTGCCTGGCAATGGCGACCCATTGCTACCGGAAGACGATGAAACTGATGACAGTAGCGATGATGAAGAGCCTGCAGGCGAAGATAGCACATCGCCCGACGGCGGCTCTCCCGAGCCTGAATATCCACCTGGAGAAGGTGGAGATGATGGCGGTGTCGGCGAACCGCCAAAAAAGTACGTTGTGAATGATGTACGCGTGGCAGTCATCGGGCGGCGTGTGCAGTATCTGGGCCCCGATGGCAAGCTAATCACCGAAGAGCTGACCGACTACACCCGCAAGACGGTACGTGCCCACTACGCCACCCTGAGCGACTTCCTGCGCCGCTGGGAAGATAGCGACCGTAAACAGGCCGTACTGGATGAGCTGGCCGAACAAGGTGTGTTCTGGGAAGAACTCACCAGCGAGGTCGAGAAGACTCTCGGCGATACGCCGGACCCCTTCGATGCCATCGTGCACATCGTCTACGGTCAGCCCGCACTTACACGGCGCCAGCGTGCGGCCAAGGCCCGCCAATCGGACTATTTCACTCGCTATGAAGGTCAGGCCCGCGCCGTGCTGGACGCCCTACTCGACAAGTACGCCGACAACGGCGTGGCCACCATCGAAGACACCAAGGTCCTTCAGATGGCACCGCTGGACCGGCTTGGCACCGTTGTGGAACTGGCCGGGGCCTTCGGCGGCAAGGCTGGCTATCAAGAGGCAGTGAGAAATCTAGAGACAACACTCTACGCCGACGCTGCTACAGTCGGCTGACAGGACTAGGTACAATACGTCGCATTATGCGCGTCGGCAGCCTCGCCGACGCGCTTTCGGTTATCGAGACGGGATTTCAATGAGCATCAGCACCATCATCAAAAGCATCCAGGACATCATGCGCAAAGATGTCGGCGTCGACGGCGATGCCCAACGGATCGGCCAGCTGGTCTGGATGCTGTTTTTAAAGATTTACGATGACCGCGAGCGGGAATGGGAGCTGATCTACGACAACTACGTCAGCCCTATACCGAAAGACCTGCGCTGGAGAAGCTGGGCCGCCAACTCGGAAGGGCTGACGGGCGAGGGCCTGAAGAGCTTCATCGACAACACCCTTTTCCCAGGCCTACAACAGCTGGATACTGGCGGTGACGCCCGCGCCGTGGTGATTCGCAGCGTATTCGAAGACGCCTATAACTACATGAAGTCCGGCCATCTACTGCGCCAGGTAGTCAACCGTATCGAAGACGGCATCGACTTCAACGTCTCTCAGCAGCGCCACTCCTTCGGCGACATGTACGAGCAGATCCTCAAAGACCTGCAGAGCGCCGGCAACGCCGGTGAGTTTTATACCCCACGCGCCGTGACCGAATTCATGGTCAATCGCGTCGATCCTAAGCTTACCGAAAGCGTGCTTGACCCGGCCTGCGGCACAGGCGGTTTTCTTACCTGTGCCATCGAGCACAAGCGAAGCCGCTACGTGCAGACCCCCGCCGATGAGCAGACGCTGCAATACAGCATCTATGGTTGGGAGAAGAAACCCCTGCCGCACCTTCTGGCTACCACCAACATGATTCTTCACGGCATCGAGGTGCCCAGCCAGATTCGTCGCGACAACACTCTGGATCGCCCCTACCGTGACTGGGGTCCCAGCGAGCGCGTCGATGTCATCGTCGCCAACCCGCCGTTCGGCGGCACCGAAGAAGACGGCATCGAGAACAACTTTCCGGCAGAGTTTCGCACCCGCGAGACAGCCGACCTGTTCATGGCGCTGTTCATTCGCCTACTTAAGCCGAATGGGCGCGCCGCCGTGGTGCTGCCGGACGGTTTCCTGTTCGGCGAGGGGATGAAAACCCGCCTCAAGGAAAAGCTGCTCAGCGAATGTAACCTGCACACCATCGTTCGCCTGCCCAACGGCGTGTTCAACCCCTATACCGGCATCAAGACCAACCTACTGTTCTTCACCAAGGGCCAGCCGACAGAACAGGTGTGGTACTACGAGCACCCCTACCCCGAGGGCTACAAGAACTACAGCAAGACACGTCCGATGCGCGTCGAGGAATTCGCGACCGAGATCGAATGGTGGGGCGACGAGGCCGACAGTTTTGCCAGCCGCCAGGAAACCGAGCAGGCCTGGAAGGTTGGTATCGACGAGATCAAGGCGCGCAACTACAACCTGGACATCAAGAACCCCTGGCAGGAAGAGCAGGTCAGCCACGACCCGGAGGAGCTGCTGGCGAAATACACTCGCCAGCAGGCCGAGATCCAGGAGTTGCGCGATCAGTTGAAAACCGTACTCGGCGACGCGCTCAGCCATAAGCCGCAAGACCAGGCTACACCGCAGCAAGCGGAGGAGTCGGCATGAGCGCTCAGGAACTGATCATCGACCGCCTCGACCTCTGGACCGGCGCCGTGACGCACAAGAGCGGCTCGGGGCGTGGCACATCGGGTAAGAACGGGAAAACCGAGCTTACCGGCATCAAGAAACTGCGCGAACTGATCCTCGAGTTGGCCATGCGCGGCAAGCTGGTGGAGCAGGATCCGAGCGACGAGCCCGCTAGCATGCTATTGGAGCGTATCGCCAAGGAAAAGGCCCAGTTGGTCAAGGAAGGGAAGATCAAGAAGCCGAAGAAGCTCCCGGAGATTACGGAGGAAGAGAGGCCGTTTGACCTGCCTGATAATTGGACTTGGGCGCGCCTAGGAAATATAACTTCCAAAATTGGCTCTGGAGCCACACCGCGTGGCGGAAAAAACGCTTACACGGAAACTGGTATTCCTTTCCTCCGCTCCCAGAACATTTGGAACGATGGCCTATCGCTGGAAGATGTGGCCTGCATCCCCGAAAAAACCCATGAAAAAATGTCGAACACCCATGTCTCGCCCAACGACATTCTTCTAAATATTACTGGAGCATCTCTTGGGCGATGCACTGTAGTTCCCGACAGCCTTCCTGAGGCAAATGTAAGTCAGCACGTCACCATAATTCGAACAACCGAATCAGCAAATCGCACTTACCTTCACGCGACAATGCTATCACCTTATATTCAAGGCCTAGTATGGGGAAGGCAGGTGGGAATGGCACGTGAGGGCCTCAGCAAGAAGGTCCTTGAACTTTTCGAGATACCAATTCCCCCTGAGGCTGAGCAACACCGCATCGTCGAAAAAGTCGACGAGCTGATGGCCCTCTGCGACCGACTGGAGCAGCAGATCGGCGACCAGCTGGAAGCCCATGAGGTGCTAGTCGATACCCTGCTCGACGCCTTGAACCGTTCCGACAACGCCGAGGAAGTGACCGAGAACTGGGCTTGGGTGGCCGAGCATTTCGATACCCTCTTCACTACTAAAGCCAGCATCGACAAGCTGAAGCAGACCATTCTTCAACTGGCGGTGATGGGGCGGCTGGTGGAGCAGGATCCCAATGATGAGCCTGTCAGTGCATTGCTGGAAAGGATCGCCGAGGAGAAGGCACAGTTGGTCAAGGACGGGAAGATTAAGAAGCCGAAGAAACTGCCGGTTATTGCTGATGATGCAAAACTATTTGAGCTACCAACTCGATGGCAGTGGATTCGTTTAGGGGAATGCTCGGCAGACATTCACTATGGCTACACGGCATCCGCCGATGACAAACTGAAAGAATATCGACTGCTCCGTATTACAGATATTCAGGAAGACAGAGTAAACTGGACAACAGTACCAGGCTGCGAAATAACCGAGGCGCAAGCCCAAGCTTATTTATTGTCAGAAAATGATATTCTTGTCGCTCGAACTGGGGGAACAATAGGAAAATCTTACCTGGTCGAAAACATAAATATTAAATCCGTCTTCGCATCCTACCTAATTAGGATAAAAAGACTAGAAACCATGTTTTCTCGATACCTAAAGACTTTCTTGGGATCAGGATCTTATTGGACTCAACTTTACGCAGCTTCAATGGGTACAGGGCAACCGAACGTAAATGGAAGCTCCCTTAAAAACCTATTACTCCCCCTTCCTCCCTTGAATGAACAACACCGCATCGTCGAAAAAGTCGACGAACTGATGACCTTCTGCGACCAGCTCAAGGTACGTCTGGGTGAGGTCGGCGAGACCCGCGCCCAGCTCGCCGAGGCGGTAGTGGACCAAGCGGTGAGCTGATGGCCTATGATCGCCCCTGGAAGTCATTTCAAGAACAACTGGTCCTGCTCGCAGGGCGCGGGATGCAGGTCGGCGATGAGGCCGCGGCTCTGGAGTATCTGGAGCGCGTTGGCTACTACCGACTAAGCGCCTACTGGTATCCCTTCCGAGTCTTCGAGACGTTCGGTCATGACAAGCAGGGCCGACCGATTACCCAGGCAACAGATCGGTTCGTTTCCGGCACCCACTTCGTCGACGCGGTACGGCTTTACCTATTCGACAAGGAACTTCGGCTACGCCTGTCTGATGCCCTAGAACGCATCGAGATCGCCCTGCGGGTGGATATCGCCTACTTGCTAGGGGAGCAGGACGCCTTCGCGCATCTTTATCGAGGCACCTTTCACCCCTCCTTCGCCCGCCGCAAGTCTGGGCGTGACACACGAGACAACTTCGAAAAGTGGCAAGAACGTTGCGAGGGGATGGAAAAGCGCTCCAAGGAAGACTTCGTCAAGCACTATCGGCAAAAGCACGGGCCGCGGCTGCCGATCTGGGTCGCCGTCGAGACCTGGGATTTTGGAACCCTCTCTCAGCTCTTCGCCATGATGAAGGTGCCGGACCAAATACGGATCGCGCAGAAATATGGCGTTCAGGACTGGAAGGTCTTTCAAAGCTGGCTTCGCTCGCTGAACTACCTGCGCAACGTCTGCGCCCACCACAGCCGACTCTGGAACCGTAACGTCATCGATCAGCCCAAGCTTCCCAAGACGGGTGTCTTGTCGTGGTGCGACGCGTTCCACGATCAGCCGCAGTTAGTCGCTCGCCCTTTCTTGCTGCTGAGCATCGTCCGGCACATGACCAAGGTGGTTTGCCCGAATACCGGCTGGCATCATCGCTTACAGACACATCTAGAGAGTTTCCCGGTACCGCATGCCGAGCGAAGTCTATCGCTGGCAGACATGGGCGCGCCGCAGGGCTGGGAACACTGGTGGGCCGAGTAGTTGGCGAGAACACAAATAAGAACCCCCGCGTAAGCTCGTGAGAGCCAAGAGGCGGGGGCCGTGTTGATCTTAATTTTAGGATCATTACTTCATCATCACAAGACTTTCTTGTAATTAAAGGGAAAGAGTCGCATGGCCATTGAGCAAGGCATCTGGAGACTGGCAGGTAGTACCGGCGAGGCACCGCAGAAACTGCGTCCCACAGGACTGGCCGACGAAGGACGGCTGGAAGAGCAGATCATGCAGGATATCTCGATTCTCAACCCAGACTGGCTACTAATCGGACGCCAGGTGCGCACCGGCTTCGACAAGCTGATCGACCTCCTGGCGCTGGATGCCAACGGCAACGTCGTCATTATCGAACTCAAACGCGATAAAACGCCCCGTGATGTAGTTGCTCAGGCCATCGATTACGCTTCTTGGGTGCTAACGCTTGCCGATTACCAGTTAATCGAGATCTACCAGGCCTTCGCCGAGTGTTACCAACGCCCTCACCTTACCCTCGAAGACGCCTTTTCCGCCAAGTTTGGCGTGCCACTCGCCGATGTCACGCTAAACGACAGTCACCAGATGGTGGTCGTGGCCACAAAGCTCGACGCCAGCAGTGAGCGGATCATTAATTACCTTAACGAGCATGCCCAGCTCTCAATCAACGCCCTGTTTTTCGCCGCCTTCGAAGATGGCGGCAATCATTACCTGAGCCGCGCCTGGATGATCGACCCAAACGAGCCTCCACAGCCCGCCTCACGTAAAACACAAAAGGCGCCCTGGAACGGTGAGTTTTACGCCTCATTTGGGGATGACCGGCCGTGGGAACTGGCCCGCCGCTATGGCTTTATCGCTGGGGGTGGCGCAACGTGGTACTCCAAAACCCTCAACCTGCTCTCCGACGGCGACAGGGTATGGGTCAATATCCCCAAAACCGGTTACGTGGGAGTAGCAGAGGTGACCGGAGAGCGCTGCCGGGCAGACGAATTTATGGTCGAGACGGCAGACGGATTACAGAACCTGAAGGCGGTCACCACCCTGGCCGAATACCCGCACCTTCATCACCCGAGCACTCCGGACGACGAAGATACGCTGGAGTACATCGTCCCTGTCCGCTGGATCAAAAGCGTTCCGGTGACTGAAGCTTTTCGCGAGGTAGGGCTGTTCGGTAATCAAAATACTGTGTGCAAGCCTACAGCGCCGAAGTGGGAGCACACCGTCGCCCGACTCAAGCAAGCCTGGAAGATTGATTAACTCCATGTAATGCAGGCAATAGCGGATAACGAAACACAGCTAAAAGCTAAGACGCATACGCTAATAACAGGCTAGGAAGCTGCTTAAGTAAACAGAATAGTGCGGTTAAACAAGAGAAATGGTGGGCCCAGTCCGACTTGAACGGACGACCAAGGGATTATGAGTCCCCTGCTCTAACCAACTGAGCTATGGGCCCGAAAGGCGTGCATATCATAGCGAATGTGGTGGAGCGAGGCCAGCCCCCGTTGGAGCTATCTTGTCATTTAGGCGGCACTTTTTGACGCTTAGCGGGTCTTGAGGGAAGCCCTTTTAATAAAGGCCCTTGATAAGGAGATACGCTTTGAAAGCATTGATGGCGCTTTTTTCGCTGCTGCTGGCGGTGCCAGCGCATGCGGACTGGCAGTTGGACCCTGACCGCTCGAACGTGCAGGCCTCCATTACCCAACTGAATGGCGATGAACCGCAAACCCATCACCATCAGGTACGCGACCTGCAGGGCGATATTTCCGAGGATGGCACGCTGCGCCTGCCGCTCAAGCTCAGTCAAACGGATATGCTGACGCGGTTTGGCGAGCTGCCCACCTGGGCCGAGATGCTGGCCAATACCACCCTGGTCACGCTGGTGGCGCAGATGCCACCGGAACGCTTGGACGCGCTGGACATTGGCGAGTCGCTGGTTGAAACGCTGACATTCCGGTTGCAAAGCGACATGGTCAACCAGGAAGAAGCCGTCCCGCTGCGCTTCACCCGCGAGGGCTTGAATGAAGTACGCGTCACCCACGCCGAACCCATGGTCTTGGATGGCCGCGCACTGATGGCCAACGCGACGCTGCGCAGCGTGCTCTCGCTGCTGGGCTACCAGGAGATCGACGAGCACGTGCCGGTCACGCTCGATGCGCGGCTAGTTAACCGTTAAGCGCTTATAGTGTCGGCGTCTCCCATCTCGGCCTCGCCGGTTTGCACCCGCCACTGGGCGGCGTAGTGGCCGTTGGCCGCCAGCAGGCTTTGATGGTTGCCGCGCTCGGCCACCCGACCCTTTTCGATCACCACGATTTCATCGGCGTGCACGATGGTGGATAGCCGGTGGGCGATCATGATCACCGTGCGCCCGTGGGCAATGCGTTTCAGCGAGCGCTGAATGGCCGCCTCAGTCTCGTTATCGACGGCGCTGGTGGCCTCGTCCAGCACCAGAATCGGCGGATCCTTGAGCAGCGCCCGGGCCAGCGAAAGCCGCTGACGCTGGCCGCCGGAAAGCCGCACGCCCCGCTCGCCTACCGGCGTGTCCAGCCCCTGGGGAAGCGTTTCGATAAAGCTCCACGCCTCAGCGGTTTTGGCCGCATCGATAATCGCCTCTTCATCAGCGTCCGGCTTGCCGTAAGCGATATTGTCGCGAATGCTGCCTTCAAACAGGTACACGTCCTGGCTGACCAGGCCAATTGATTGGCGCAGTGAGTGCATACTCACGTCCATGACCGGCTGGCCGTCGATCAGCACCCGCCCACTTTCAGGGTCGTAAAAGCGTAGTAACAGCTTCACCAGCGTTGATTTGCCGGAACCGGTGGCGCCGACCAGCGCCAGGGTATGCCCGGCAGGCGCGTGAAGGTCAATGCCGTCAACACCGACTTCGCTTGCCGAGTAATGAAAGCTCACCGATTCGAAGCGCACTTCGCCCTGGACGGGTTGGGCCAGCGGCGTGGCGCTGTCGTCTTTCACCGTGATGGGCTCTTCCAGCAGGTCGAGGATGCGCTTGGTGCTGGCCATGGCGCGCTCGAACAGGTCAATCACCTGAGCCAGGCCGGTCAGTGGCCACAGCAGTCGCTGGGTCAAGAACACCAGCACGCCGTAAGCACCCACGTTCAAGTCACCGTTGAGCGCCATCATCCCGCCGACGGTAAAGGTGGCCAAAAAGCCCGCCAGAATCGCCATGCGGATGACCGGAATAAACGCCGAACTGACCTGAATCGCCCGCCGGTTGGCATTCACGTAGGCCTCGCTGGCATCGCGCAGGCGCTCGGCCTCCCGCGCTTCACTGGTAAAGCTCTTGATGGTGGCAATACCGCTCAGATTATTGGAGAGACGGCTGGCCAGATCGCCGACCTTTTCACGCACGTCGCTGTACAGCGGTCCTGCCTTGCGCTGGAAATAGAAAGCGCCCCAGATAATCAGCGGGATGGGCGTAAACGCCAGCAGGGCAATCAACGGCGAGAGCACGAAAAAGACCGCCCCCACAGCGACCACCGTGACGCCCACCTGAATCAGCGCGTTGGCACCGCCGTCGAGAAACCGTTCGAGCTGGTTGACGTCATCGTTCATGGTGGCGACGAGCTGGCCGGAGCTTTTCGACTCAAAAAACGCCATATCCAGCCGCTGGGCGTGCTCGTAGGTATCCTGGCGCATATCCGCCTGCAGCCGTTGGGCCAGGTTGCGCCACAGAATCTGGAACAGGTACTCGAACAGCGACTCACCCGCCCAGATAAAGAACGTCAGCACGGCGAGAATGGTGATCTGCTCTTGGGGCGTCTCAAAGCCTAACCGCGCCACAAAGCTCTGTTCCTGGTTGACCACCACGTCGATCGCCACGCCGATGAGGATCTCGGGGGCGATGTCGAACAGCTTGTTGATGATGGAGCAAACGGTGGCGGCGATAATCCGCCGCCGGTAGCCCTTGGCGTAGCGCAAAAGGCGCATTAGCGCCTGAAAACTCTGATTCGGGGAACCATTAGCTTGAGATCGAGGCGTGGAAGAAGCCACAAGCATTCCTTACTGAGCGGTTAGGGTTCGAGGTATGCGACCTATCGTAGCATTTTCCAATCATTGTCATGGGGCTGGGGCTTGTAGACAACGCTTGGAAATCGGGCTCAGGAACAGGCGCGGCGCACGTTGGCAAGCAAAGGGCTACCGGTATCGGGGTCGATAATCAGCGTGCAGTCCACCTGGTAAAGCGCACGTACCAGTTCCGGTGTAACGACCTCTGCCGGAGCTCCCTGGGCGACAATCTGCCCGTCATTCAGGGCGATGAGATGATCCGCGTAGCGGCAGGCGCTGGCCAGATCGTGAAGCACCATGACCACCGTACGTCCCTGGCTGGCGAGATGGCGTACCAGTTCGAACACCTCGATCTGATGGCCCAGGTCCAGTGCTGAGGTTGGCTCATCGAGAAGCAACAGCGGTGTTTGCTGGGCGATGGTCATGGCGATCCATGCCCGCTGGCGCTGCCCGCCGGAAAGCGCTTCCAGTGGCCGTTCGGCCAATGCCTCAAGCCCCGCAGCGTGTAAGGCGTGTTCCACCACGCGCTGGTCTTCCGCCGACCACTGGCGCAGCCAGCCCTGGTGCGGTTGGCGACCGAAACGAATCAGTTCACTGACCGTAAGCCCTTCCGGCGCGACGGCCTCCTGCGGCAGCAAGGCGAGCTTTCTGGCCAGTTCGCGGCCGGGCAGGCGCTGAATGTCCTCGCCGCTCAACAACACCGTGCCATTGTCGGGTTTATGTAAACGGGCAAGGCCCGACAGCAGCGTGGACTTGCCGCACCCATTGGGGCCCACAATCGCGGTCACCCGGCCGCTGCGCAGGCTGACGCCTAACGACGCGATAACCCGTCGCGGGCCATAGCTCAGGTCGAGCGCGTTGGTGGTCAGCGTGGGCGATGGTTCAACCTGCGTCATGCGTGGCTCCGTTGCGGGCGCATTAATATCCATAACAGCCAAGGGCCGCCGATCACCGCGGTGACAATGCCGACGGGAATTTCAATCGGGGCAAGCAGGGTACGCCCGGCGAGATCCGCAAGGACCATCACCAACGCCCCCGCAAGCGTCGACGCCAGTAGGGGCACCTGGCGTGAGCTGGAGAGCGAACGGGCGATTTCCGGGCCGATCAGCCCGACCATGCCGACGGGGCCAGCCACCGCAACTGCCAGCGCGGTCAATACGACCGAGAGCATCAGCACCTGAAAGCGGCGGGCTTTGACATTGACGCCTAGCCCATAGGCGGTGGCGTCCTTGAAGCGCATCAGCGATAGCGGACGCGCGACGACGCAAGCGGCGATCACGCCCGCGCCCAACCCAACGGCAAGCAAGCCAACCGCGTCACCGGGGCGGGCATTCAGCGACCCGACGGTCCAGGGGTAAGCGGCGTTGGCGGTATCGATCGCCACCCGCGCCAGCATAAGTTGCGTCACCGCACCAAACACCGCGCCCACGCCAATCCCCGCGACGATAAACCGATAGCCCTGGGTGCCGCCGCCCGCCACCAGACCAAAGGTCAACGCGGCGGCCGTGGCGGCCCCCGCCAGCGCCATGGCAGGTGGCGTCAGCGAGACACCCATGCCCACCACCGAGGCCACAGCAAACGCGGTCGCACCGTTATCAATACCGATAATCCCCGGCGTGGCGAGCCGGTTGCGCGCCAGGGTTTGCATCAACACACCGGCGAGCGCGAAAGCCGCCCCGGTCAAACAGGCCGCCACCAACCGGGGAAGACGCAGTTCCTGGACGGTAAACACGCTGATCATTTCGCCCCGGCCGAATAGCGCTGGCAGTACGGCGCTAACCGGCAGCGCCATGCTCCCCAGGCTCAAATAAAGCACACCGGCGCACAGCAGGGCGACGCACAACCCCGTGCTGACGACCAGCGCACGTTGCTCAATCAGCACGCTGCAGACGCTCCCCCATGGGGAACGCCATGCAACACGCCAGTAGCCCGACGGCGCGGTCACCGCCTGTGGAAGGCGTTCAGGCACAAAGGTCGATGTGGAAAAGTCACTTGTTTTCGAGTTCATGACAAGCCAACGCCAGAGGTTATAAAGACGGTAGCCGCCTGGCGCGGACCACCGAGACCAGCACCGGCGCGCCGCACAGCGCGGTGAGCACACCAATCGGTAGTTCCGACGGCGCCACCGCCACGCGGGCAATCATATCTGCCGCCAACACCATCAACGGCCCAATCGGCAAGCAAAACCATAGCGTACGGCGAATGTCCGGACCGGCCATCGCCCGGGCGGCAAACGGCACCACCAAGCCGACAAAGGCAATGGGCCCAGCCATTGCCGTGGCGCCCCCTACCAGCAAGGCCACACAGGCCACGACGCACCAACGAATCAGCCCGGGGTGATGGCCCAGCCCTGAGGCCGCCCGCTCGCCCAGCGCCAACGCCGCCAGCGGGCGTGCCATTAACACCACCGCGACGGCGGCGACCAGCATGCTGGGCAGCATTGCGGCGAGGTCGTCCAGGCGTCGCCCGGAGAGGCTGCCGATGACCCAAAAGCGGATTTCATCCGCCGCGCGCTGGTCATACAGCAGCATCAGCGAGGTCAACGAGCTCAACAGCCCCGAAAACGCCGCCCCCGCCAGCACCAGCCGTACAGGATCACTGCCAACCCCACGCACCCGCGTCACGCTGAGCACACACAGACAGCCCACCAAAGCCCCCAACTGGGCAACCGAAATACGCAGCGTTGCGGCGCTGGCCCCCATCACCAATGTCAGCGCCACGGCAAACGCCGCCCCGGCGCTGACGCCCAGCAGGCCGGGTTCGGCCAGCGGATTACGCGACACCGCCTGCAACAGCGCCCCCGCGACACCCAGCGCCATGCCCACGACAATGCCAATCAAGGTGCGCGGCGCCCGCAGTTGCCACACCACAAAGCTCGCGTCGCTATCCTGGCTACCGGCCAGCACCGCCAGCGCACGCAGCGGCCCAGTTTCACCGGCGCCAATCAGAAGGCTCACGAGACTCACCGCCACAAGGGCGGTGAGGAGTAACGTCATCTGCGTTCGTTGACGGGCGACGCGAAGCGGCATCACGGCAACAAGGCAGCTTCAATGTCGTCAAGGATCGCCTGGGCCGCCAGTGGGCCGTTGGCGCTCGACCATAGCTGGCCATTCACCGGCACGACCTGGTCGCGCTGTACCACGTCCAGCCGCGTAAAGGCGCTGCTTTGCTTGGCAGCTTCCAACGCTTCCCGTCCGTCTTTATTCAGCGTGGCCAAAAACAGCCAGTCGCCATCTACCCGGGAGAGGTTTTCAAGGCTCAGCACATCGCTGTGCACGCCCCGCTCGCCCACCAGCCCGGCGTCTTCCACCGTCAGGCCCACTTGATCAAGCAGCCCGGCGGCAAACAGGTTTTTCGACATGACCATCGGCCCGCCCGGCATCCAGCGCACCACAAAGGCCCTGCCGCCGACGCCCGCGTTTTCCAGAGCGCTCGCTAATTCCGCGGCGCGCTGGTCAACGGCGCTGATGGCGTCTTCGATGGCGTCCTGGCGATTCAGGGCGTTGCCGTACAGGCGCGCTTCGGCTTTCCAGTTATCCGGAGCAATCGGCTGAGTGGGCGGCACCACGGTGGGGGCAATGCGCGAAAGCAGCTGATACTGCTCTTCAGTGAGCCGAGCGGGCGCCAGGATCAAATCCGGGCGCTGCTCAAGCACGGCCTCAATGTTGATTTCGCGCACCACCCCCATGATGGCGGGTCGCTCATCGCCCAAATGCGCTTCCACATACTCGGCGACGTTATCACCGCCGCGGGTAGTCACCGCGCCCAGGGGCGTGACACCTGCGGCAAGCGAGGCATCCAGCGCGCCTTCATAGAGCGTGACCACGTGTTCCGGCGTGCCCGTCACGTCCACCTCCCCAAAGGCGGTGTCGAGCGTGCGCGCCTGGGCGGCGCTCACCAATAACCCACTGAGTAGTAGTCCCACCATGCCATTGCGCAACGCTGCAGCCCCCATAAGATATCCTCGCTGTTGAATCGGGCAAAAATAGTAACGATTATCAGAAGCACTTGCACCCACATTACAGCGAATACCATGTTCCACATTACGCAACGCCTACCCGGCGGGCAGTGCCGTTAAGACCATCGATCGTTCAGGGGGACATGGAACTTCCCCAGTGTTCGAGCAGCATGTCGATAAACAGCTGGGCGGTGCTGGATAAACTGTGTGAATTACTTCTCACCAGACCGATAGTGCGCTGAATACTAGGCTCGGGGAGTTCACGTGAGCAAAGCGTGTCATGGTCAGGGCCAGGCATTGTCATCTTGGGAAGAATGGCTACTCCAAGACCCGATTCAACAAGTCCAAGCGAAGTGGAAAGATGCTGGACTTCGTAAAAGCTATTCAGACGGATGCCCTCTGCTGAGAGGGTGTTGTCCAACAGCATCCGATTGCCACTGTCTCGACTCACAGTAATCAACCTGACCTGTTCGAGGTCTGCCCAGGCGATATGGCCTTTATCTGCCAGAGGATGATCGTAACGCAGCGCCAGAACAAAGGGATCACGTATTAGTGGTGTGAAAGAAACTTCCGGACTCTGGGCACTGAACATGTTGATGCCGAAGTCGGCCTCGCCACTGGTCACCTTTTCCAAACCTTCCTTGGCGCTCACATCGAGGATCCTGATGCGGATCCCTGGCCATGCCTCGCTGAACCCGCGAATCACACTAGGTAGAAAATAGAAGGCTGCGGTGGGGATACAGGCAATGGTGACCGTGCCCTTCTGGTGCGTTGCCAATTCACGAATCCCCAGAATCGACGATTCGTACTCCTCGATCATGCGTCTCGCTCGGGGAAGGAAGTCCGTGCCGATGGGGGTCAGCCGCGTCCGCCGGGTGGTGCGTTCCAGCAGCTCGACCTCCAGGAGTTCCTCGAGCTTCTGGATGCGGCGAGAAAGTGCTGGCTGAGAGAGATGCAGACGTTGCGCAGCCTCGTGAAAGGAGCCCAGCTCTGCGACCTGGATAAAGGCTTGCAGATCAAGAAATTCTAGTCGATGTTGCATATCCTAACTCTTGCATGGAGTAGTGAAGATTAATAAAAATAGCACATTAATGTGATTATCACATTGATACCCACGCTTATTTGCATTTGAAGCATCAAAAGCTCCCTGACATGCTCATATCACCACTTTGAAACGCGATATGGCATGACAATGATGAACAGCATTCCCTGCATGATCATGCGCGGCGGCACCTCAAGAGGCCCCGTCCTGCGAATGAGAGACCTTCCCGACAGCCAGGAAGCGCAAGCCGAAATCCTTCTGAATCTCATGGGATCTGGCCACGCTCTCCAGATAGATGGCATCGGAGGAGGGGATCCGCTGACCAGCAAGGTAGCCATTGTGGAGCACTCCTCTCATCCACAAGCGGATGTCGATTACCTGTTCGCGCAGGTCGATGTGCTCAACCGGCGCGTCGACTTCAACCCGAATTGCGGCAACATGCTTTCCGCTGTGGGACCTTATGCACTTGAGACAGGACTGGTGGAGCCTCAGGAAGGGACCACCATCGTGCGCGTTCGCAACCTCAATACCCAGAGGCTGATCGAGTGTCGCGTGCCGACACCAGGGCGCCAAGTTTCCTACGAGGGTGATACGACCATCAGTGGCGTTCCGGGGCATGCCGCCGGCATTCAGCTTAGTTTCCTGGATATCATTGGCACCAAGACGGGCGCGCTGCTGCCGACCGGGAATGCCATCGACACGATAGAGGGTATCGAAGTCACCTGCCTCGATGCCGCCACTCCCATCATGATGATCAACGCGGCCGACCTGGGCCTCAGCGGCCGGGAGACCGCGTCGGAGTTAGACGCTCATCCGGCCATGCTCGAGCGACTGGAGATGATTCGTCGCCAGGCCGGGCTGCGAATGGGGCTGGGGGATGTGAGTCAGAGTGTCCTGCCCAAGCCCGTGTTGGTGACGGCAGCGTCCGACGGCACCAATACTTTATGCACTCGCTACTTCGTGCCTCACCGCTGTCATAAGGCGATTGCTGTTACGGGCGCCATTGCAGTGGCCACGGCCATCAGTGTTCCTGGCACCGTGGCCAACCGAATCGCGGTTCGGGCGGGGAAACTGGAGGCTGGCGGTCAACTGTCACAGGTAAGTTTGGAACATCCCTCTGGCTTCATTGACCTGGATGTCGAGCACCGCAACGGAAATCCCGTCGACATTGCCCGCGTTTCCCTCATTCGCACCGCCAGAAAAATCATGAGTGGGACCATTTTCTATTCACTTCCCTCTGCCCCCAGTCAGGATATGCTGACATCAAGAGCCAGCTAAATCCTCATATCTGCTGGGATAACATTCATCAACCATGACAACTACAACACACCAGGAGTAACGCCATGCTAATCAACAAGACTGCAACTTCCTTCTTTTCGCTCGGACGGATCAATAAAGCCGTATTGCTTGGGATTACGATCTCTGGAATGACCCTGATGACGTCTGCGCAGGCTCAAGATACCGAGGTACCCGGTAACATCAAATGGACCATCCCATTTGGGGTCGGCGGCGGTACGGATGTATGGGCGCGCTTCTTCTCCCCCTGGCTCAGCGAGTCTCTGCCAGGAGAGCCGACCATCATGATCGATAACGTGCCCGGCGGCGGTTCGATCAACGGTGCCAACCTGTTCGCCATGCGTGCCAAGTCGGATGGTAGTGACTGGTTAGGCACCTCGGCCTCGACCCAATATCCGGCCATGCTCAACGACACTCGTGTTCGCTATGACTACAGTGATTGGGCGCCCATTCTGGCCACACCGACGGGCGGGGTAGTCTATGCCCAACCCAGCCTCGGTGAGTCCGCCGATACGGCGCTAGACGCCCTCCTGGAACAGCCGGTCAAATTGGCGGCGCAGAATCCCACTGGCGTGGAGCTTCCGGTCTTGATCGCTCTGGACATGCTGGGCGCCGACGTTCAGGCCGTGTTCGGCATGCGCAGCCGAGGCGAGGGCCGCCTGGCGTTCGAACGTGGTGAAGCCGATATCGACTTTCAAACCACTTCCGCTTATCTGAGCAACGTTGAGCCATTGGTAGAGGCTGGCAAGGCAGTGCCGCTATTTTCGCTTGGGGTGCTGAACGACGAAGGGAAGATCGTCCGTGATCCGGCTTTCCCCGAGCTGCCTACCTTCAATGAGGTCTACCAGACTCGGCATGGTGAGGCACCGACGGGCAGTGCGTTTGATGCGTTCCGCAAATTCTTTGCCTCCGGCTATGCCTTGCAGAAGCTGATCATGGTGCCGAAGGACACCCCGCAGGCCCTGGTCGACACCTATCGCCAGGCGGCTCGCGACTTCGTGGACACCGATGCATTCAAGGAGGAGGCCGCTGCTCAGTTGGGGCCATACACGCCGGTTATTGGCGATGTCGTCCAGCGTCACCTTGATGAGGCTATGTCCATCGATGACGCCACTCGCGACTGGCTGGCCGACTGGCTGAAGTCGGAGCACGGCGCCAAGATCTAACGCGCAGTGGGATGTGCCGGTCCAAGGGGCCGGCAGCCTCGCCTCCTCCTGACCAAACAATATAAGAGCCATACGCCATGCTCGATATTTTTCTCTCCAGCCTGGGACAGCTCTTCACCCTGTCTCATCTGCTCTTCATGGTGCTGGGCGTGCTGGTCGGCCTCGTCGTCGGCATCATTCCCGGCCTCGGGGGCATTGCCGGCATGTCGCTGCTGCTGCCCTTCCTCTATGGCATGGAGCCGACCGTGGCCCTTGGCATGCTGATGGGCCTGGTTGCCGTAATTCCTACCGGCGATACCTTTGCCTCGGTGCTGTTGGGCATACCCGGTTCCAGCGCTTCCCAGGCAACCGTCATCGATGGCTTCTCACTGGCCAAGCGCGGGCAGGCGGCACGCGCACTATCCAGCGCCTTCCTGTCCTCGATGATCGGAGGCATCATCGGTGCCGTCGTACTGACAGGTTTTATCCTGATCGCCCGTCCGCTGGTGCTATCGTTCTCTTCTTCCGAGCTCTTCATGCTGACCCTGCTCGGCCTGTCGATGGTGGCGGTGCTCTCCGGTCGCGACCTCTTCAAAGGACTGGCTGCCTGTGGTCTGGGCCTGTTGGTAGGTGCCATCGGCATGGCGCCAGCCACCGGCGAGTTCCGCATGAATTTCGGACTCGACTATCTCTACGATGGCCTGCCGTTGGTCGTGGTGGGGCTCGGGATCTTCGCCCTCCCGGAGATTATCGATCTGCTGGTCAAACGCGGAAGCATCGCCGAAGAACCTTGCAAGCTGGGTGAAGGCTGGCGGAAAGGCATCAGCGATGTCCGTGAACAACGTGGCCTCGTCGCGCGCTGTGCGGCTATCGGCAGCCTGATTGGCACTATCCCTGGTCTGGCGGGCTCGGTGGTCGACTGGCTTACCTATGGCCACGCGGTGCAAAGTGCCAAGGACAAGTCTGAATTCGGCAAGGGGGATATCCGCGGGGTGATCGCCCCCGAATCCGCCAACAATGCCTGCGCCTGCGGCGCCATGGTCCCGACCCTGCTGTTTGGCGTGCCCGGCTCGGGCACGGCCGCGGTGTTCCTGGGTGGACTATTATTGCTTGGGTTGCAGCCCGGTGTTGGCATGATCGAGACTCATCTTGATCTGACCTATACCATCATCTGGTCGCTGGCCCTGGCCAATATCCTGGGGGCCGCGCTCTGTTTGGTACTGGCACGCCCGGTGGCCAGCCTCACACGGGTCCCCTTCGCCACGCTGGCACCTTTGATCACGGTGCTGATCATGTTCGCCGCCTTTCAGGCCACGCGTTCCTCGGGTGACCTGCTCGCCCTGGGAGCAGTCGGCGTCTTGGGCGTTCTGTTCAAGCAGGCGAATTGGTCGCGCCCTGCCTTCCTGATTGGTTTCGTCCTGGCGCCAGGCGCAGAGGGGTACTTCTATCAGGCGGTGCAGTTCCAGGGTACAGACGCCTTCATGCGCCCCGGCGTGGTGATCATTGGTGCTCTGATCCTCAGCGCCATGTTCATTCCCATGATCACTGCCGCGTGGCGCAAGCGCCGGGAAGCCGTCTCCGTGGGCGCGGCTGTCACCCCAAAGGCCGCCCCTACCCTGGGCGTCATCGATGTGGTGCTCTTCGCTGCACTGTTGGGCACCGCGGTCATCGCCTGGGTGGATATAGTCGACCTGACCTTGATTGGTGGCATCATGCCGCGGCTGGCCATCGCAATATTGGCCCTTTCCTGTCTGGCGGAGATCATTCGCTGCATTATTCTCCGGTCCCGCTGGGAGCACCAGGCTATTGGCCTGCAGGGCCTCTGGCTGGTGGGCTTCTTTGCCTTGGTAGGCGCCATGTTGCTGCTGGGCTTTATCACTGTGGCGACGCTGTTCTGCTTCGTTTTTCTGCTCACCATTGCGCGACTCAAGCCTTGGGTGGCAGCTGTCATGGCAATGGGGGTCACCGCTTTTCTGGTTGGCATGGCCGAGTTCCTGACTCTGACCTACCCGAGCGGATTGATCGATCCCTGGCTGTTTGGATGAATCAGTCATGACATGAACGCCCACCGCGGGCCGACGACTATCAGCGACATCGGCCCGCGCAAAGAAAGGAGACAATGTGATCGGAGTTGTTTAACAGGGCTGCTCCACAACACCAACATAAAACATAGGAAAAATCGTTTATTTCACATGTCATTAACAACAATCAATCCATATCCTTATGACTCCTAACTTTTAATAACTAGCAACGATTGCACCTAGTTAATATTTAAAAACCTAAATAACCAAAGCCGCTGAGACAGCAGCCTTGGGAGGGAGGAGTGCGTTTAAATTTCAACCACCAATAGCATGGAGGTGCTTACATAAAAATACTTTGCCGATAGATATAACCAGCTAAAAACCTTTAATTCATGTAATAATTGAGGCACAAGATATGACTAAAAACATCAGAAAAACAATTTCTATTTTTGCTACAAGCATTATGGGCATAAGTATGGCCAATGCAGATCCGATTAAAGAGATTGATTTCAACCCTTATGGGCAAATCAACTTGGGGTACATGCATGGTGATACTGGGCTCGGCTCAGAGGGCTACATCGTAAACAATAACAATAGCTCAAGCAGGGTGGGAGCTAATTTAAGTGGGGATCTAGAGAGTCACAATATTACGGTTGGCGCGCATGTTGAACTTGGCTATGTGCAAAATCCTTCAAGTGCAGTGAGCCCTGAGAATAAAAATATCAGCGGAGAATTTAAGGATCGTCACCTTAATGTGTTTTTGGAAGGAGCGGCAGGCCGTTTCTCACTTGGTCAGGGTAATGGCGCAGCAAATGGGAACATTGAAGCCGATTTGTCTGGAACTAATGTCGTCTCTTTCGCCAATCTTCCTCTCGTTGGTGGGGGGTTGCCATTTGTTAATAAAGAATCCATGGAAGAAGTTACTCTTAAAAGCTCTGTCAGTAATCAAGATTTTGAGAGTAGGTATTCTAGATTGAGATATGACGCTCCTTCATTGGGCCCCGTTGACTTGTCTGTCAGCCAAGGGACTAAGAGTAACTCTGATGTCACTGAGTTTGGTGGACGCGTCTCTTTTCCTCTGGCTGGGCAGGTTGTCGCTAGGCTAGGCTATTCAACGAAAGATGTGGGTGAAGCCTCTGGAGATGTAGAAACCATTGGCGGGTCAATCTCGTGGCTGCACACAAGCGGCTTCAATCTGACGGGAGCTTATTCACATCGCACTGACGACAACGTCGCTTCACCAGACTCGGCGTTTTATTGGGCGAAAGTGGGCTATAGGTTCAATGAAGAGCATGCGATTGATGCGCACTATGCAGAAACAATGGATCTAAGGTTAAAAGGGGATAACGCAGAGACTATTGGTGCCGGATATGTTTATAAGCCAGCTCAATGGCTTGACATTTATGCGGGTTATAGGCAGCACTCTTTATCTGGCGTTGGTGCCGACTACAGCAATGTTAATGTCGCTATCTTGGGATCACGCATAAAATTCTAGGGGCTTAGTGCCTGTTTTGATCGTTTGTTGCGGCCTTTTATAGGCCGCTTTTTTGTGGTGCGTCAATAGTTAAGAAGGTCGACGTCTGCTAAGTTATCGAGCTGATATCTTTTGTGGAGAGAGCTTGCTGGAACATTTACTCAATGGCCTCCCCCCTTTCATGGGAGGACTACTCATAGGCACATCCTTCCTAACCTCCCTGCTCACCGCCTGCCTGGGTGCCGGTGGCGGAGTAATGCTTCTGGGCGTCATGGCCCAGATCATCCCACCGCAGGCGATTATCCCCCTTCACGGCATGGTGCAACTAGGGTCAAATGCCAATCGGGCGGCCATGCTCATTCGCCATATTGATCGGCCATTGATCCTCACCTTTTTACCCGGTGCTGCGGTCGGCGCACTACTGGGCAGCTTGGTACTGATTTCGCTGACGCCCACCCTTTTCTATTTAAGTATTGCGGGCTTTATTCTTTATCTGTGCTGGGGCCCGTCACTCCCCAGAATCGTCATGGGCCGGAGAGGAACCCTCCTGATGGGTGCCCTCACAACGTTTTTGACGCTCTTTGTCGGGGCGACCGGCCCGTTGATCGGTGCCTATCTCAAGCAGCTCTATCATCAACGCTTCACGATCGTCGCGACGCTGGCGGCGGTCATGAGCTTGCAGCACGTCATTAAAATCGCGGTCTTTCAGCAGGCGGGTTTTTCCCTTGTCCCCTGGCTGCCGCTAGCGGCCGCCATGATCACAAGCGGTGCCATCGGCACCTGGGCGGGATTGCGCATTTTGAAGCACATGCCGGAACGCCATTTCGCCCCTATCTTCAATTGGGTTCTGACACTGCTGGCCATTCGCCTGGTTTGGCAGGCGATGACCGGTTAACCCTCGACGCCATGCACAAAGCGGGGAACCACTTTATATCGTGGCTCCCCGCTTTGCTTATGGCGTTAGCACTGTGATTATCTCACCAACAGTTAGAAGGCCACGTTCAACCCCAGCCAAACCCGGCGGCCGTCTTCGACGTAGCCGTACTCATCGTAGTCGATGTCTTCGTCGAACAGGTTGTAGATCCCGGCGTTCACCTTGGTATTGTCGGTCAGCTGGTAGCCGATCCCCGTATCCACAAAGGTATAAGACGGGGCCACCGTTGCATCCTGTGACGGCCCGGTGTTGGGCTGGGTCTCCTCACCGCGATAAGTCACCTTCGTCCACTGGCTGAGCTTAGCCGAGGCTTGCCAATTCAGCGTGGCCGACACTTGGTGACGCGGTAGCTGAGTTAACGGCTCGCCTGCATATTCACCGCTTTTTTGCTCGCTATCGGTAAAAGTGTAACTGGCTATTAGCTCAACGGTATCAGTTAACGGCGCCGCCACAGTCGCCTCTACGCCCTGAGTCACCGCTTCATCGACATTGACGCGTGTATTTGTATTTAGGTTGCCATTTTCGTCTCTATCATACTGCGTCGCTACCGGGCACTCTGTGGCTGATAAGCCTACGGATGTGCACGGCAACCGTGTAATCTTGTCTTCAAAATCATTATGGAACACCGTGAAGCTGCCGCTAAGGCCATTCTCACTCGCGTACAGCAGACCGATCTCTTTGTTGAGTGAGGTTTCCGGCTCAAGATCGGGATTCCCATAGGTCGTGCCCCCGCGACTAATCGCCCCCCAATCGGAGGTTATTTCGCGTAGGTTGGGCGAGCGAAAGCCGGTAGAGACACCGCCTTTCAGGGTCCACTCCGGGGTCATGTTCCACACGCTGTAGAGCCGTGGACTCAGGTGGCTGCCGTAGTTTTCATCGTCGTCCATGCGCAAGCCGCCGGTCAGCGCAACATCGTGGGTCAGCATCCATTCGTCTTCGACAAACAGCGCCCACTGACGTTGCTCAATCGTCCTACGGTCGGAAATCTGATTGGTGGTGCCATCGTCAAGCGACTCTTCTTCATAGCTTGCACCCACCGTTAGCATATGCATGCCCAGCGGCACCACCGCACTAGTTTTCGCTGTGGTGTTGGTGATTTCGATATCTCGCGACGTATTTTCACTACGTTCACGCTGCACAAAGGTTTCACTGGTGCCCCACTCAAAACGCCCGTCATGCGTCAACGCTACGTGCTCATTAGTGTAATCGTTGAAGCTGTCTTCACAGCCACCGCGGCAGCCATCCGACGGAGCTGAATTGCCCATCAGTGAGGTGCGATCCTGCTCGGTGATGCCTGCCTCGGCAGTAAAGTCATGGTTGTCACTCGCGGCCAGACTCAAGCGCGCGGTGACGCTTTGCAGGTTTTTCTCCTCATAGCCGTTAACAATATTGTCCTCGTCACGTTGCGAGGTGCGCCCAAACAGCTGCAGGCCCAGACGGTCTTCGATCAGCGGCCCGCTCAGGTAGACGTTAGCCTGGCGGCTATCGCCGGAATCGTTATCTTCCTGTAGCACTGTGTCGAGCTGCACATTGCCGTGCCAGGTATCAGCTACCTTGCGGGTAATCACATTGATAACCCCGCCAATGGCGTCGGAGCCATAAAGCGTCGACATCGGCCCACGAACCACTTCAATGCGCTCGATCGCTTGCAGTGGTGGCAGCCAGTCCTGCTCGAACCCGGCGCTGCCGTTGGGGCGAGACTCGCGTGAGTTCTGCGGGCGGCCATCCACCAGGATCAATGTGTATTGCGCGGGCATGCCCCGCATGGTGATATCTTTTCCGTTATCGCCTGCCCCGCCGCCGGTCACGATCACCCCAGGTACATCGCGTAGGGCATCGGTGACGTTTTGATAGTGGCCGTCCTCCAGCTGTTCACGGCTTAACACGCTGATAGAAGCTGGCGCATTAACGACCTGCTGTTCAAAACCTGACGCCGTAACGACCATGTTGTCCAGCGACTCGGCTTCCTGGGCGAGTAGTGGTGGTGTTACCAAACCGGCAATGGCTGTGGTCAGATATGTTCTGTATAAATGCTTCGGCATGCGGGGTCCCCAGTGGCGTGCTATTTAATCAATTAACGAAAAATAAAAACTAATAAGAACCATTAGCATCTGAATTCTTGCACAATTTAGCCCCTCTCGGGGTGGAACAGCATGTTCAAATAACCGCAACACAAATCGCAATAATTTTTATTCGTTTAAAATACTGGCACAATACGCCCGTTTCCCCCGTTTCTGCGGTGTACCCATGCATGATTTCGACGAACTAAAGGCCTTTGCAGAGGTAATGGAATCCGGCAGCCTAACGCGCAGCGCGCGCAAGTTGGGGTTGG
This sequence comes from Halomonas sp. A40-4, assembly GCF_015767635.1. Lineage (GTDB taxonomy): Bacteria > Pseudomonadota > Gammaproteobacteria > Pseudomonadales > Halomonadaceae > Vreelandella > Vreelandella janggokensis. The sequence goes on from NZ_CP065230.1 coordinate 3,060,623, forward strand.
CCAAATCCACTCTGAGCCGGCGTATCAGCCATCTGGAAGCGCGCCTGGAACAACCGCTGCTGCGTCGCCAGGCCAATCGGCTGCTGCCTACCGAGGCCGGGCTTGTCTTCCATCGTTATTGCCAGGACATGCTGAAACTGGCGGCAAGCAGCCATGAAGCACTGGCAGAGCTGCGTGAAGATATCAGCGGGACGGTCACCCTGGAGGTTCACAGCGCGCTGGCAAGAGGCTGGATGGGTCAGGTCCTGGACACCTTCATGGCCCGCTACCCTAAAATCGAGCTAACGATGCGTACCCGGGAAGCACCGCCCAGTTCGCTCAATAGCCACTGTGTCCACGTCTGCCTCGGGCCGGTGCCGGAAAATGGCCTCCACCAGGAGCTCCTGGGTCGTCTGACACGAGGCCTCTATGCCAGTCCTTCGTACCTCAGCCAGCAACCATTGCTTGAACACCCTCGCGATCTCGCCGACCACCCCTGGATCGACCTGCTGAGCACGACTCCGGATGGCTTGCTGTTGCATCATGAAAGCCTCGGCAATTACCACTTTTATCCGCCCCGCTCACGTTTGCGGGTGGATATGACAGCACTTCACCTGGATGCCATCGCCCACGGCAAGGGGATCGGCCTGCTGCCTCACTGGCTGGCCGACAAACGCGAGGCCCACCATCCCGGTGAACTGACGCCCTGCCTGCCCAATTGGCAGCCAGCGCCGCTGCCTATCACGCTGCTCTACGCCTATGGCTACCAGCCCAGGCGCGTAAAGGCGCTGCTGGCATTTTTGCGCCAGACACTGCCCCGCCAATGGCAGCACAACGAGGCCGCGGCTTAGGTTTTGCTTTAACGACTTGCCAGTTAGTCCGCTACCTATTCACAATAGTCGGCCATTCATTGCCAAGGACGCGCCATGCTGGCGGAACTATTTGCGGTAATGGCCCCTGTGCTGGCGGGCGCTGGCCTGGGGTTTACCTGGGTACGACTGGGCCACCCCTATCCGGTCGATTTTGTGACCCGACTGGTTTTCAATATCGGGACCCCCTCGCTGGTGCTTGCATCGCTCGCCGGGGCGGAAATAGATGCCAGTACCTTTGGCCGCACCATGCTCTCAACCGCGCTGGTCATCATCTGCATGGCCGGGGCAACGTTTTTTGTCGCCAAATTATTGCGCCGCGACTGGCGTGTATTGTTGTCCCCCATGATGTACCCCAATACCGGCAACATGGGGCTACCGGTAGTGCTTTACGCCTTTGGCAGTGCCGGTTTTGTGTACGGTATTACCGTGATGGTCACGGTGTCCCTGTTTCAATTTACCGTGGGTACCATGCTGGCCAGCCGGGGGAATCCGCTTAAATCACTCGCCAAGACGCCAACGGTCTACGCGATCGCCATTGCCATGGCGCTATTGCTGACGGACTCCGAACTGCCGCTCTGGTTGGCGAACAGCGTGGATTTGATGTCGGGCTTTACCGTGCCGCTGATGCTGATCACCCTTGGCGTGTCACTGGCCAGCATTAAGGTCAAAAACCTACGTTCGGGCCTCGGTTTCAGTCTGGTCCGCATTCCGCTCGCCGCAACGGCAGCCTGGCTGATTGCCGACCTGATGGGGCTTCCCCCATTGGCCCAGGGGATTTTGGTGCTGCAAATGAGCATGCCGGTCGCGGTATTTAACTACCTGTTTGCCCAACGTTCTCAGCGTGAACCCGCCTATGTGGCAAGCCTGGTGTTTTGTTCCACCCTGCTGGCATTGATTTATCTCCCGCTGTTACTCATCTGGCTGATGCCGTGAGCTGAGGACGTCAACAGGGAACCTCTCGGCCCCAAAAGCGTCTCTGCTAAACGCGCCTAATATCTGCCACCTTTTGGGAGAGCCCCAATGCGCCGCTTATCTGCCTATGTATTCCGTCAGCGCTGGTTGACCGCTGTTCTTTTTGGGTTATTCGCCAGTGCCCCTGTCAGCGCCGCCGAAATGATTGAGGAACGCGTTGAGACTGACCAATTGGCTTTTTCGATCGAAAAGGTCGCCGGTGGTCTAGAAAACCCGTGGTCGGTAGCCGTACTCCCGGACGGTCGTTTTCTGGTCAGCGAGCGGTCGGGACAACTTAATGTCATTGATGCCGACGGTGGCGAACCACGTGCCCTCGATGGATTACCCGAGGTAAGCCAGCGCGGCCAGGGTGGCCTGCTGGATATTGCTCTGCATCCACAATTTGGCGATGACGATCACGATTGGATCTACTTCACCTGGAGCGAACCCGCAGAGGGCGGCAGTCGCAGCGCGCTTTCCCGTGTCAAGTGGCAAGGTGATCAGCTCGGTGATGTCGAACATCTGTTTGCTCAAGATCGCGCTTCCTCACCAGGGCGCCATTACGGCTCACGCATTGCCTGGCTGCCGGACGGCACCCTGCTGATGAGCATTGGCGATCGCGGTCAAGAGCCGACCCGTGCCCAGGCTGATGACGATCACGCAGGCTCTACACTGCGCCTGACCGACACCGGCGACGCACCCGACGACAACCCCTTTGTGGGCGATGCGTCCACGCTTGATGAAATTTACACCCAGGGCAACCGCAACATTCAAGGCATGGTGGTCCGACAGGATGGCGAGGCCTGGGCCACGGAACATGGTCCCAGAACCGGCGATGAGCTGAATCGTCTGATGGCGGGTGAAAACTACGGCTGGCCCGAGGTCAGCCGGGGCAATGACTATGCAACCAACGAACCGATCGGCGAAACATCCAAACCCGGTATGGTTGACCCGGTGTACGTATTTGAAGGCCGGTTTGCGCCGTCGGGGCTGGCAGAAGTCACCAGTCGTGCCTTTGGCGATTGGCAAGGCCAGCTATTGGCGGGCGGTCTGAGCAGTGAACAGCTGGTCAGGCTGCATATCGAAGATAATCAAGTCGCTAGCCACGAAATTATTCTTGATGGCGAGATTGGTCGCATCCGCGACGTGCATCAGGGGCCTGACGAGGCTATTTACCTGCTGACAGATGCCGCCAATGGTGGGCTTTATCGCTTACGCCCCGCCGACTAACGGCCAATCACCTATTGACGTTTCATAACCCCGGTTAACGCATGCGTTTACGAAATCTGATCATTCTGACCGTCATCGTCCCGCTATTCATTGTCTTAGTGGTATTCAGCCTGGTGGCGATCAAATCCATGGAAGATAACGTTCGCTCAAAGCTGCAGAATGAAGTCGACATGATCACCCATGCGCTAAGTACAACGCTTGGCTACGCCGTTGCCCGGGAAAGTGACGCGTCGCTTGAGGAAGCCCTGGAGGCCGCTTTCTCTTTTCATCGCATCTACGGGGCCTATGTGTTCGATACCGATGGACGGGAAGTCTACGGCCTGGGGCTCGGCCGCGAGTTGTTTAGCCGCGAGGAGATCCAGCAGGTGATCGCGGACGACGAACTTTACGGTGACTACCGACAGTTTGAAGGCTGGACCTACTACTCGGCCCTCAAGCCCCTGCGCACACCCGATGGTGAGATAAGTGGCGTACTGCAGGTCAACCGTTTAAATACCGGCATCGAAAACTATACCGGGTTTCTCAGCATCGTGGCCGGTCTGGTCTTTGTGTTCGGTGCCGCGGGCATTGTGCTGAGTATCTGGTGGGGTTTTCGTCAGTATATCGAACGGCCCTTGAATCGTTTGCTGATGGTCATGCAGCGCGTCGAGGAAGGTGATCGTAGTCAGCGCGCCAACATTGAAGGGCCAGCGGAGTACCGTCGGCTGGCGTCAGGGCTTAACGGCATGCTGGATGCCATGGCCGAGAAAGATCACGACATCGAAGATCGACAACAGCGCGAAATCGAGCTCGAAAAACGACTGCGTAAATCGAAGAAACTTGCCGAGTTGGGCGTCCTGGCGGCAGGCGTTGCTCATGAAATCGGCGCACCACTGACCGTGATCAACGGTCAGGCCCAGCGGCTGGCTCGGCGTGACGTCATCGGCGACGACGAGCGTGCCCGGTTGAGCCGTATTCGTGGCGAGGTGGAGCGGATCGTCGAGATTGTCCGTCAGTTGATGGAACTGGGCCGCCAGCATAACGTTGAAAAAGACCAACAGCCCCTCGACGAATTGATGCACAATGCCAGCGCCCTCGTGGAAGACGAACTGGAGCCGCGCGGGGTGCATCTGGAAACCCACCTGCCCCGCCCAACGCCCACATTGCTGGCCAACGGGCAGCAAATTATTCAGGTAATTACCAACCTGTTGCGCAATGCGGCCCAGGCCAAAGGCGTTCGCCACATCCGTGTCCGTGCCGAGCAGCAGCAACACGAACTTCATTTATGGGTTGAGGATGACGGCCCTGGTATCCCCACCTCACACCATCAGCAAGTATTTGATCCTTTCTTTACCACTAAACCCGTTGGCCAGGGCAGCGGGTTAGGCCTTTCGATGGTACACCGAATTATCAATGACCATGGCGGCACAATCGGCGTATTCAACAGCCCCTTAGGCGGCGCCGGTTTTGAAATCACGCTGCCTCTTTACGACACCACACCTGCATGAGGGCCATGTCTGTGAAGCATCCGGAACATTTTTTACCTTTGTTGGTAGTGGAAGATGACAGCGCCATACGCGAGCTGCTGGAAGAAGAGCTACAGGACGCGGGTTACACTACCCACGGCGTTTCCAGCGCCGAGGATGCCCTCGCCCTGCTAAGCCATACGGCTGTATCCCTGATTATCACCGATGTCCGCCTGCCCGGTATGAGCGGCATTCAATTGCTTCAACAGCTACGTCACCAGGGCAGTGAGCTGGGCATTATTGTGATTACGGCCTTTGGAACTATCGATCAGGCCGTTGAAGCGCTCAAGCTCGGGGCCGACGATTTCCTGACCAAGCCGCTGGATCTTGACGCCGTACGTGAATCGGTATTTCGCGTGCTGGAACGCCAGCGCCTGGCGGTGTCCCACGCCACTGATACTAGCCATTTTCACGGCATCGTGGGCCAAAGCGACGCGATGCGGGCGCTTTTTAATGATGCCTCACGCTTGGCAAAAAGCGATGCCCCCATCCTACTGCTGGGAGAAAGCGGCACCGGCAAGGAACTTTTGGCCCAGGCGATTCACCAGGAAAGCTGGCGTCACGATGCGCCTTTTGTGGCGGTCAATTGCGCCAGCATTCCCGCTGAACTGATGGAAAGTGAGTTTTTTGGTCACGTTAAAGGGGCCTTTACCGGTGCCAACGAGGCGCGACAGGGCCTGTTTCACAGTGCTCAGGGAGGCAGTCTCTTCCTGGATGAAATCGGTGAAATGCCGATCAATCTCCAGGCAAAACTGCTCCGCGCGCTGCAGGAAAAAACCGTCCGCCCCGTTGGCGGCGAGCGCGAAGAACCGGTCGATGTACGGATCATTGCCGCCACACACCGGCATCTGGAAAAGGAAATCGAGCAGGCCAACTTTCGAAGCGATCTATTCTACCGGTTGGAAACCTTCTCGTTACGCATTCCCCCTCTGCGGGAACGTGGTCCCGACATTGAACATCTGGTATTCACGCTGATCGACAAGCATGCCGATGCGCAGCAAAAACAGATTGAGCAAATCGAACCCAATGCGCTCCATTGCCTGCTCCACTACCCTTACCCAGGTAACGTACGCGAGCTTGAAAATGCGATTATGCGCGCCGTTACGCTCAGTGAAGATGGCACGCTACACCATCAGCATCTGCCTGAACGACTGCGCGAACACATCTCTCAGGATGCAGCCCAGACGACCGCGACGGTTACCGGTGAAGTGCTACCCACACCCAGAATGCCAACGGCAACAGCGGCTCCCTGGCCCAGCCTGGAAGAAGTGGAGAAGCGTTATATCCGCAAGGTATTGGAAGCGACAGGCGGCAACAAACGACGCACCGCAGAAGTGCTGGGCATCGCCCGCCGCACCCTTTACCGTCGCCTGGAAGATAGCGAAGAGTCCTGAATAACAACAGACAGCTAAAAAAAACCCCCGCGGGCGCGGGGGCTGAAAGGATGATAAACCGTGAAGACAACCGCAGGGAACAAACAGTTGGACGGTTTACCATCGTAGGGACCTGATAACTAAACTGGTTTACTGACTGCTGCTATCCTCTTCCTCGCTATCCGTGTTTTCTGACTGACCTTCTTCATCATTATCACTGCTTGCTGAACCAGTCGCTGACAGATCGCTTGCATCTTCGCCGTCACCTGGCATGGGATCCGTACCATCGCCAAAGCCTGGCTCTTCATTAGTCGACTCGCCTCCCGCTCCCGACTCACTTTCCATTCCTGCTTCGCTATCCATCGCCGGATCATTTTCGGTTGATTCCTGCTCAGACACGAATTGATCATCCTGGATGGAAGCTTCATCAGCCACTTCGCTATTTTGCTGATCCTGGGTTGTTTCCTCTGGCACTGCTGTGCCATCTGCCTCTTCTTCCTGACCGCAGCCTGCCAGTAACACGCCGCTCAAAAGCAAAGCTGTCAGGACACTTGACTGGCCATTAAAACGATAAAATTTCACGCGCTTACTCCATTCAGCTTGGGACGTTACTGCCTTGTGACGTCGACGTCGGCATTGAGCAACAAGTTCACAGACAGCAATGTTCAATCTACACCTGTGCCGGCTGCTTACTGCTCATGCGTTTACGTTGCGTTTAATTAAACGTTTACCACTCGTTTAGTTTTTGAATAATGTCTAGATTGATCAAGTTTAGAGAATGAATTACAGATTTTATGCCAAGATTACCCTATAAAAACAAAATATATAAAAATCAATTACTTAATATTTAAAATGATATATTTTTCCAGTCTGATTAATCGCTGAGCGGTGGGTAAAAAATGACACATGAGACACTATGCAGCCGCTCAAGACGAGGCGTTGTGACACACCCAAAGCACTTATGTATAATAATTGGTAATCCTTTAGTACTTCATCCCCTATTTCTACTTATGGGTGAGGGTGTTCGCTGGCCTTATGGGTCATTTTTTGTGCCCAAACAGGCATCAACACCTAGCCCAGTTAACAAAAGGCATCGCCGATGGACGAGACACGAAACGTCAAAATTCAGGTGCGAGGCGTAAGCAAGGTCTTTGGTAAAAACCCAAAAAGCGCGCTTAAGCTTCGCGATCAGGGTTTAAAACGCCCTGAAATTCTTGAAAAGACAGGCCAAACACTGGGGCTTTCCGACATCTCTTTCGATGTTTATGAAGGCGAGCTACTGGTCATCATGGGGCTTTCAGGGTCGGGCAAATCCACCCTGATTCGCTGCCTTAACCGGCTCATCGACACCAGCGAAGGGGACATTGTCATCGACGATGAACACATCCCTACGCTGAGCGAGAAAGCGTTGCTCGAGTGCCGTCGTCGGCACTTTTCAATGGTGTTCCAGAATTTTGCCCTCTTCCCCCACAAAACGGTGCTGCAAAACGCTCAGTTTGGCTTGGAAATCCGCGGCATCGCCCCCGCCGAACGCGATCAAAAGGCGCGCGAGTCACTCACCCAGGTAGGCCTGGATGGCTGGGAAGATGCGTATCCCAACCAGCTATCCGGCGGTATGCAGCAGCGGGTTGGTCTTGCCCGGGCACTGGCAAACGATGCCAGCGTCCTGTTGATGGACGAAGCCTTCTCGGCGCTGGACCCCTTGATTCGTAAGGATATGCAGCAGGAACTCCTGCAGTTGCAGTCCAGAATGCAAAAAACCACCGTCTTCATTACTCACGACCTGGACGAGGCGCTGAATATCGGCGACCGCATCGTGCTGCTGAAGGACGGTGAAGTTGTGCAGATCGGCACTCCTGAAGACATCCTGACCAAGCCGGCCGACGACTATGTGCGCCGCTTTATCGAAGGTGTAGACCGCTCGCGCATCCTGACGGCCGAGAGTGCCATGCGCCCGGTGCGCACGACCGCCCGGGAAAGCGATGGACCTCGCACCGCATTACACCGCATGCGTGAAAACAGCGTCGACTCGATTTACGTGACCGACAGGGACCGTAAACTGCTCGGGCTTCTAGAAGCCGAGGAGGCAAGCCGCGCTATCGAGGCAGGTGCCGATACCATTACCGATTACTTGACCCAGGACTTTCGAAAAGTCACCACTGACGAACCGCTTCATAACCTGTTCGCCATGTTCAACGACAAGAGCTTCCCAATCGCCGTCATAGACGAACAGCAACGGCTGCTCGGCGTCGTGGTGAAAGGGGCAGTACTCGATGAACTCGCTCGGGCAGGAGAATAATTATGGATATTCCAAGCATTCCGTTAGGTTACTGGATTGAAAGCAGCCTGACCTGGCTGACCAGCGAATACTCGCTGATCACACGCGCCATTTCTCGCGTTACGCAAACCGGTATCGGCGGCCTCAATGATGGCCTTATGTGGCTCCCACCATGGGCATTACTGGCCATTATCGCGCTGCTGTGCTGGAAAGCCGCATCACCTCGCCTCGCCATCGGCGCGGCCGCTGGGATGGCCTTGATATGGAACCTGGGTCTCTGGGATCCAATGATCGAAACCTTGACGCTGGTGGTGATTGCCACGCTGGTGGCCGTGGTCATGGCGATTCCGGTTGGCATTGCCGCCGCGCTATCCCAACGCCTGTACCGTGTCATCATGCCAATCCTCGATTTCATGCAGACAATGCCGGCGTTTGTTTACTTGATTCCGGCCATCCCGTTTTTCGGGATCGGTTCAGTCTCGGCCATCTTTGCTACCGTGATTTTCTCGATGCCACCAGCGATTCGCTTCACCACCCTCGGCATTCGCCAGGTGCCAGTGGAGCTGATTGAGGCCGCCGACGCCTACGGGGCAACTCGCAGCCAGAAGCTTTTCAAAGTACAGCTACCGTTGTCACTTCCAACCGTCATGGCCGGTATTAACCAAACGATCATGCTGGCGCTCTCCATGGTGGTCATTGCCGCCATGATCGGTGCGGACGGTTTGGGCAGCGAAGTATGGCGTGCCATCCAGCGCCTACGTCCGGGTGACGGCTTTGAAGCCGGTATTGCGGTTGTTATTCTCGCCATGGTGCTTGATCGCTTGACCCAATCGTTCAGTAAGGCGCGCCGTTAAAAGCGCCTACTGGCCTTTTACGACACCGGCGTTAAGCTGGTAGGACTTGCACAGCATGGGATACATGCCCATGCTGTGAGTGATACGAAGTAACCACGACGTTGTCTGAGGTAGCTAATTACTACCTCTCCATCTAAGGGAGCAAGTGAATGAAAACTCGTATGTTGAATCGCCGTATCCGTCTCGCCTCTTTGGCACTCATCTCAGGCGCTGGCCTTGCCGCTGGTGGCATGGTTCAGGCTCAGGATAAAGGCACTATCAACCTGGCTTATGTCGAGTGGTCGTCTGAAGTCGCGTCAACCAACGTGGTACGCGCTGTACTTGAGCAAGAAGGCTACGACGTCGAGATGACGTCTCTCTCGGCGGCTGCCATGTTCCAGGCACTGTCTACCGGGGATGCCGACGCTATTGTGGCTGCCTGGTTGCCTTCGACCCATGAGAACTATATGGAACGCGTTGGCGACAACGTTGAAGACCTCGGTCAAAACCTGGATGGCACCAAGCTGGGCCTGGTGGTTCCTGAGTACACCGATGTCGATTCCATCGCTGAACTGAACGACAACGCCGATGACTTTAACGGCGAGATTATCGGTATTGATCCTGGTGCGGGCCTGATGTCCCTCACCGAAGAGGTTGTGGATACCTATGATCTTGATCTTCAATTGCGCAGCGGCAGCGGTGCCACCATGACCGCCGCACTTGCAAGCGCTATTGAAAACGAGGAAGACATCGTCGTGACGGGCTGGACACCGCACTGGATGTTCGCCCGCTTTGACGTGAAATACCTGGAAGACCCGGAAAACGTCTATGGTGGCGCCGAGCAGATTCACACTGTCGTGCGCGATGGCCTGAAAGACGACATGCCGGAAGCCTATGCCATTCTCGATGCTTTCGAGTGGACACCTGAACAGATGGGCGAGGTCATGCTCATGAATCAGGAAGAAGACAGCAACCCATACGAAAATGCCAAACAGTGGGTTGAAGATAACCAGGACGTAGTAGAGGAATGGATTAACAACTAATTCCTTGCCTGGTAGATAGAAGAGATGAACTGGTGCGTACCTTGCGCACCAGTTCAGTTGTTTACATCTCGTCTAAACCATAGCGATGACCGGCATATATTTGACTAATGTTGATCATTACAAAAGTATAGTGAGGAGATTGCCGTGTTTAAGAACATTATGGTGCCCGTGGATCTTGCCCACCTGGAAACGCTGGAGCCCGCTTTAAGCGTTGTCGCGGACATGGCCAAACAGTACGACGCGAAAATTACCTACGTCGGCGTTACGGCCAACACCCCTACCAGCATCGCCCGCACACCCCAAGAGTACGAACAAAAGCTGGACGCCTTCGCTCAGGACCGCCATAAGGTTCATGGGCAGCCCGTCAGCATCAAGGTCTATAGCTCGACCGACCCGGTTGCCAATGTTGACGACTTGTTGGTGAAAGCGATCGATGAAACGGGCGCGGATCTGGTCATGATGGCGACCCATTTGCCACGCCATCTGGATATTGTCATGCCCTCTCATGGCGGCAAGGTAGCCACACACACCGACGCATCCGTCTTCCTGCTTCGCCCGAGCAAATAAAGCGACGTATTGTTGTAAATAAATAAGGGAGCAACTTTGTGGATAACAAATCGCAAGACCAATCGCCAGATGAGAACGCTCCTTCGGAAGGGATTCCTGCTCCGGAGGGGCCAGCCAACCTGATCGATACCGATTACGTTATCGGCCAGGACAACATCACGACCAAAACGATGGGGGTTAACCTTGACCTGCACGGCAAGGTTTTCACCATTTCTTCCATCGTCGTACTGCTTTTCGTCATACTCACGTTGGCCCTTCAAGACACCATCGCGCCAATTTATGACTCAGTCTTCAGCTTCCTGACAGGCAATCTCGCCTGGTTCTTTATCCTGGCGGCCAACATATTCGTCATCCTGTGTATCGGCCTGATCATTTCCCCATTAGGCAAAATCCGGATTGGCGGTGCCAATGCCAAACCTGATTTTACCTATATGGGCTGGTTCTCGATGCTGTTTGCCGCTGGCATGGGCATTGGTCTGATGTTCTACGGCGTCAATGAGCCATTGACCCACTTTGGCACGTCTTTTGACGGTGGCAGTTGGGCACCGCTGGGCGGTGCCGAAGGCGACGAAGCAGGCGCAGCCGCCTTGGGCATGGCAGCGACGATTTTCCACTGGGGCCTCCACCCATGGGCGATCTACGCCGTGGTAGCATTGTCCCTTGCGCTGTTTGCGTTCAATAAAGGGCTTCCGCTGTCCATGCGCTCGGTATTTTACCCCCTTCTGGGCGAACGCGTATGGGGCTGGCCGGGTCACCTTATCGATATTCTGGCCGTGTTTGCCACACTGTTTGGCCTGACTACCTCGCTAGGCCTGGGCGCCACGCAGGCCGCCGCCGGTTTGACCTACCTGTTTGGTGCACCTGAATCCGATATCACCATGATTCTGCTGATTATCGGTATCACGATCATCGCGATCGGCTCGATACTGGCCGGTGTAGATAAAGGTGTACAGCTGCTATCCAAGATCAACATCGCCATGGCCGCCGCCTTGCTGTTCTTCGTCATTGCGGTCGGACCGACGCTGCTGATTGCCACAGGCTTCTTTGAAAACCTGCTTAACTACGTGGTGCACCTGCCTGCACTGTCTAATCCGTTTGGCCGCGAAGATGCCAACTTCAGCCAAGGCTGGACGGCCTTCTACTGGGCATGGTGGATTTCCTGGTCGCCGTACGTCGGCATGTTCATCGCCCGCGTATCGCGGGGCCGTACCGTGCGCGAATTCATGGTATCAGTCCTCCTCGTGCCTTCCATCGTGTCAGTCCTGTGGATGACCACCTTTGGCGGTACGGCGATCAACCAATACCTCAGCCAGGGCATTGACGCCGTTCGCGATGCAGGTATCGATCTGCAGCTGTTCATCATGCTGGAGCAACTGCCGCTGTCGCAGATCACGTCGTTCGTGGCCATTGTGCTGGTCATCGTGTTCTTCGTGACCTCGTCCGATTCAGGCTCGCTGGTGATTGACTCAATTACCGCTGGCGGCAAGGTCGATGCTCCCAAACCGCAACGCGTGTTCTGGGCGATTATCGAAGGCGCCCTCGCCATTGCGCTGTTACTGGGTGGTGGCCTGACCGCGCTGCAGACCATGGCCGTCTCGACCGGCTTCCCGTTCACGATCATCCTGCTGGTGGCCTGCTATGCCATTATCAAAGGGTTGATGAGCGAGCCAAAAGCCGTCTAAAAGATCCTTGCATCAAACTTGAACGGGCAGCCTTGGGCTGCCCGTTTTTTTATGCTCAGAAAGATGTTGGTGACGCTTGGGGAATCAAGTCCAGAGCGCCCTCAAGGGCGTGCTGGGCTCATAGTGCGTTGCAATCTGTGCCTGCAACAGCTCCGCTGTCGCCATGGCATCAATCAGCGCATGATGGCCTTGGTAACTCGGCAACCCGTAGCGACGGCGGCTGGCATCAAGACGAATAGAGACCGGCGGGCGCCCCAACCAACGACGAAAACGCGCCCATAGCTTCTGGCGGTGAAGCCTCGCCTCGAGCGACATCGTATCAATCATCGGAAACATGACGCCCTCACCTCGCCGTGACTTGATCGCCGCATCCAAAAAGGGGCGTTCAATATGGCGAAAGTGCACCACCACGATCCGCCCTGCCAAGGCTTCCAGCAGGGGATCGATAATCGCATCCAGATCCGGGGCATTGGCTATCTCGGAGTGGGTGATGTGGTGGAAGGTAATTGAGGCTTCATTAAGCGGGCGCGGCGGTTTCACCACCCAGTAGCGACGCTCGGCAAGCTTGATGCGCCCTAACGTAAACGGCACCAGCCCGATACTCACAATGGCATGGCGACGCTCATCTAGCCCCGTCGTTTCCATGTCCAGTGCGACCATCGGCACCTCGGCAATGGGTGTATCGAGGCTCGGAGGTGGCGTCTCGAAAAAACGCCGAATGGCCGGATCCTGCGCCAGCGGTGCACGTTTTTGCGTATATAGCGCCCAGTCTGCCTGGGTGATTTTCCGGCGCGGGCGAATCAACGTCATGTTAGCGACCCGCCCGGTTTGATGGCACGGGATAGCGGAACTTCAGAAATTTTTGCGCATTGCTGAGCACCTGAAAGGCATCTTTCAAGTTGTGCCGTTCACTATCGGCCACGTTCTCCGGCTCGATATTATTGTCGGGTACGCGCTCTTCCTGCAGATCGATCACTTGATGGCGGATGCGCGACATGCACATGAACTCAAAGGCATAGCTCAACTTGTCGCTCATGCCGGTGGCCAGGAGTTGCGTATTGGCAATGTCGTCCAGCCGTTGGAAAGTGTTCTGGGCTTTTGAGCCGCAGGCCAATGCATGTACGCGAATCAAATCAACCATCGGTGCTGTTCCACGGCGCTTCAAGTTGATGGAGTTATTATGCTTGCCGTCTTTTTCCATCACAAAGGTCCGGAAAAAACCCAGCGGTGGCGTTCGATTCAGGGCGTTGCGCGCCATGGCGGCTAAGAAGAGCGGTGACTGGGGAGCTTTTTCAGCAATCAGATCCTGGAGCGCTTCTACAAAAACATCTTCGCCATAGAGGCTATCAAGATCGAAAAAGATCGAGCTGTGCAACAGCCTTTCCGGGGTCGGGTTATTGATCCAGTCGGTAAAGTAGCTTTTCCAGACACTCAACGGCTGGCGCCACTGTGAATTGGTCGCCATCACGTCGCCCTTGCAGTAGGTATAACCACAGGCATCCAGGCCCTCACTCACAAAGTCCGCCAGCGCCTTGAAATAGTCGTCGTGCTCTTCAGGAACAAAGTCATCCGACAGAATCAGCGCATTATCCTGGTCGGTGACAATACTCTGCTCATTGCGTGCCATCGACCCGTTGACCATGAAACAGTAGGCCACCGGCGGCGGTCCCAGTTTTTCCTCGGCAAGCTCCAACAGACGGCGCGAAAAACTGCGTCCTATGGTCGAGAGTGCACTGCCCACCATGTGGGAGTTGGCCCCCTCCTGCACCATCCGGACAAAGGAGGCACTCACGTCAGGTGCCAGACGCGCCAGTCCCTCAATGCTCGACTGGTGAAAAATATTGCTCACCAGGTAAAGTCCGCTGTGGGTTTCATAGCGAATGATATCGGAGAGGTGCACCACCCCCATGGGTCGCTGACGATAAAGCACCGGCAGGTGATGAACGTTGTTACGCAGCATGGTAAGCATCGCTTCGTAGATCGAAACGTCCGACTGAACCGTGATAAGCCGTGAAGAGACCACCTCCCCTACCGCCGTTTGAGGCGAAAGCCCTTCAGCCACGACCCGGGTGCGAAAGTCGCTATCGGTCAAGATGCCGCATACCTGCCACGTTTGCCCTTCGCTGTCCTTGAAGCTGTAACGCGGATTGGTGCTGCCTTCTTTGAGCACCAGAACGGCTGAGGCTTGTGCATGGCTGACCTGTTGAGCCGCTTGCTGCACTGTGGTCGATGCTTCCACCATAACCGGGTAACGCGCCACCAGCTTGCGAATCCGCGTGACCATCATGTCGTTGGATTTCTTTTGCTGCTCTGCGGCAGTTTCCAGTCGCGGACGTTCCACTTCAACAAAGTCAGCGAAGTCCTCATCCTCTTCGCACAACTGCTGAAATACAGTTTTGGGGATAAAGTAAAGCAGCGTGTCTTCAATAGCTTTGGCAGGAAAGCGCACCTTTTGGTTACGCAATAAGCTGAAGTGGCCAAAGATATCGCCTTCCCCCAGCCGGTTATAGAGATCACCCTGCCTTCGATACACCTCGACCGCACCGCTACGGATATAGCACAGGTCGGACATCGTCTCGTTCAGCGCCAGAATATCACTGCCGGTCTTGAAGTAACTGACTTCGACGCTACTGGCGATTTCATCCAGCAAGCTGTCCGAAAGCCTATCGAAAGGGGGGTGCTGCCCCATATGCTGACGTATTTCTAGTAGTTCGACGTCCATGCTCTCTCCCCAGACCGTATAACCGGACTTCAACGTGACCTCGTATCCACGTTGATACGGGCATTTATACAAGTGTGGCGCGAAGCAAAAGACGCGTAAACCCTAACCATGAAAAAGCCCGGCGCTTTCGCGCCGGGCTTTGCAACCGCTACATAGCGATGTCATGGAATGACGTTACAAGCGGGTGCAACGCTCAAAGACTGCTTACGATTCCGCCATTTCCTGAACACGCTGCATCATTTCAGGATCTTGCTGGATTGTTTGACCAATTGCGTTGAACGTATCAACATCTAGGCCACTGTCTTCGACGACTTCGATCATCCGGTCATTGGCTTCGGTGCGGACTTCCTGCTGAGCGGCTTCATCATCGGCTTCCTGCAGACGCTCAGTGTATTCCTGAGAGATGACCGCGATTTCTTGTGACGCATCGGCAAACTGTTGCAGCTGTTCATCAGAAAAATCTTGAGTCGGTGCTGCTTCTTGGGTGGCCATTGAGTCCTGCGTAGACTCTTGATCCTGCTGGGCATGAGCCGTTGCCGTCATCAGGCCAGTGGCGAGCAGTGCGGCAGAAAACAGGGCAGTCATACGTTGCATAAAAAAACCTCGGTTAACACGTTATGAATGTGGTTTATGTGACGCGGACATAGCGTCGAGGTTCAACCTTTTAAGTAAAGTAATGTAACAAAAAGAATATCAAGTCACTCACCCCCAGCCAAATTAGACATTGAGAGCCTTATGAAAGGTGTTATATCGCTCGTACGCCAACGGGATGCCGCGTCACTCGGATTACTCGCCATGCCTGTACTGTTTGTGCTGCTTTGGAGCACCGGCTTTATTGGCGCCAAGTTCGGCCTTCCCTACGCAGAGCCCTTCACGTTTCTATTTATTCGCTTTGTGATGACGGTGCTACTGCTGACGCCGCTGGTATGGATACTTAAAATATCCTGGCCTTCATCACCCAGGTTATGGACGCATATCGCCATTTCAGGTCTCCTTGTTCACGGCACCTACTTAGGTGGCGTTTTCTATGGGATTTCCCTTGGCATGCCTGCCGGCCTGGCTTCGCTGTTGGTCGGCCTGCAACCCCTGCTGACGGCGGCCTGCGCCGGCCCGCTGTTGGGCGAGCGCCTGGCAAAACAACAATGGCTGGGGCTGGGTTTGGGTTTGCTCGGCATCAGTGCCGTGTTGGGCAGCCAACTTGATCTGGGGCAATCGCTATTCAGCGGCTTTGGCCTGGGTGCCTTGTTGAGTGTCCTGGCCGCTTTAATGGGCATTTCGCTGGGTACGCTTTACCAGAAACGCTTTTGCACGCGTATGCCGCTGCTTTCTGGGGCCGTCATTCAATACCTGGCTGCGGGCGGGGTATTGGGCATTGGGGCGCTGTTATTCGAGACCCGGGACGTCACCTGGTCACTCACTTTTATCTTGACGCTGGGCTGGTTAGTACTGATTCTATCGATAGCCGCTATCCTGCTGTTGATGGCGTTAATCAAGCGCGGCGAGGCATCTCGGGTAGCAAGCCTGTTTTACCTAGTGCCACCCGTTACCGCACTACAAGCGTGGTGGCTATTCGATGAACGGCTTTCCTGGATAGGGCTTGGCGGGATGTTCATTGCCATTGTCGGCGTCGTACTGACGGTGCGCAAACCCGCTGCCAAAGTGTCACCAACATAACGATATAGAAATTCTCAGGGCTAGTATGAAGACGTCTGAATATCACCATTGCGCGCGAGTGGATGGCCGCTGTAACCGGTGCGATACCCCGGTGCCTTTTGCCTTCACCATGGCCTTTCAACCCATTGTCGATGTCGCTGCGCGGCAGGTGATTTATTACGAAGCGCTAGTGCGGGGACCCGATGGCGAGTCGGCGGGATCGATTCTGGGAAAGGTCACCGACGATTTGCTCTATCGGTTTGATCAAGCCTGTCGCATTAAAGCGATTGAATTAGCCAGCGCGCTAGGGATGCAGGCACGTTTATCGATCAACTTCCTGCCTAATGCTGTTTACGAGCCGGAGGCGTGTATCCAGGCGACCCTGGAAACCTCTCAGCGAGTGGGATGGCCCACCGAGCGACTGAACTTCGAGATCACCGAGACCGAGCGCGTTCAGGACCGGCAGCACATGCGTAACATTATCGAAAGCTACCGCGCGATGGGCTTTACCACCTCCCTTGATGACTTCGGCAACGGCTACGCAAACCTGGATCTGCTCACCGACCTGCGCCCGGACACTTTGAAAGTTGACCGTGAGATTGTCATGGACTGCAATAGCAACAAGCGCCGTCAGGCGATTCTGCGCAGTCTGGTGGCCCTGGCGGATACGCTGGGCACTCAATTAGTAGCGGAAGGCGTGGAAACCCGTGAGGAATCGCGCTGCTTAATGGCGTTGGGCATCCCGGTACAGCAAGGTTACTACTTTGCCCGCCCGCAACTGGAAGCGCTTGCGGTTATCGACGACACCCTTTACGACTGATTTAGCCAGGCGGTCCAGGCAGGCGACTCTTTGCCGCCGCCTGTGGTGACCCCACAATGTCATCAATCGACGATGTGTCGTAAATAGTCGGCACCACCCAGGTTACGCATCTGTTGGCGCACCCATTGGCTACGCTGCTCCACCTGAGGGCTTGGACGCGAGGCACTGCGTGTTCGCGGGCTAGGTAATATGGCTGCCAGCAGACTGGCCTGGCGATCTGTCAGCGCGTCGGCCGGGACACCAAAGTAGTGCTGCGCGGCCGCTTCTAACCCAAACACCCCGGCGTCCCACTCGGCGACATTAAGGTAGACTTCGAGGATTCGCTGTTTGCCCCAGATCAGCTCAATAAGCACGGTAAACCAGGCTTCGAGTCCTTTACGCGCCCAGCTTCTGCCCGTCCATAGAAAAACGTTCTTGGCGGTTTGCTGACTGATGGTACTGGCTCCCCTCAAGCGCCCACCCTCCATGCTGGCCCGCAAGGCGCGGCGTAGCTCAGTGATATCGAAACCGTAATGATGAGGAAACCGCTGGTCTTCTGCCGCCATGACCGCCACTTTTGCAGAATCGGCAAGTTGTGGCCAGCTCCGCCATTCCCGCTGCAGCTGTATCGGCTCGCTGTGAATCCAGCTCTGGATTTTACGCTCCACCATGACCATTGATCCCGGTGGGTGCACCACTCGAAACAGCATCACCAGGCTCACTGACAGAACCACAAACAGAAATACGCCACGCCATACCCACCACCATAGCCAACTGAATGAGCGACGTAGCGTACGTTTCAACATGAAAGCTTCCTCACCGTTTCAACAAGTGGTCGGCATGGTAGCGAAGATGGTCATCGATAAAGGTCGCAATAAAGAAGTAGCTATGGTCATAGCCAGGTTGCCGACGCAGAGTCAGAGGATGGTCGTGCGCTTCGCACACGGTCTCAAGGCGTTCGGGCTTGAGCTGCTCTTCAAGGAATTGATCGGCTTCTCCCTGGTCGATAAACAGCCGCTGCCGCGAAGCGCCGTTAGCCACCAGTTCGCAGGCATCGTACTGGCGCCATTGTGCCAGATCGTCACCCAGGTAGTTGGAAAACGCCTTTTCTCCCCACGGACAATTCATCGGGTTAACGATCGGGGCAAATGCCGATACGGAACGAAAGCGCCCTGGATGGCGCAATGCCATGATGAGTGCGCCATGGCCGCCCATCGAATGCCCGCTGATGGATTCGCGACCGTTCACCGGAAAATGCTGACGAACGACCGATGGCAGCTCCTCAATCACATAATCGTACATACGGTATTGCGGCTTCCACGGTGCCTGGGTGGCATTGACGTAAAAGCCCGCGCCGGAACCCAGGTCATAGCTATCGTGTTCGCCGGGCAGGTCAGTACCACGCGGGCTGGTATCGGGACAGACGATCGCGATACCCAGTTCTGCCGCCAGGCGATGCGCACCCGCTTTTTGCATAAAGTTTTCGTCGGTGCAGGTTAGTCCCGAGAGCCACCATAACAGCGGCACCCGCTCTTCCTCCGCTTGAGGTGGCAAATAAACCGCGAACACCATGTCGCAGTCCAAGGCGCGAGAGTAATGCCGATAACGTTTATGCCAGCCACCGTGGCTGCGGTTGGCCGACACTAATTCCAGGGTTTCACTCATGCTCATGAGCAGGCTCCTTTAAAGCAGTAAGCGCGGCGGGTCTCCCCGCCGCGCCCCTTGTTGTAGGCACTATCATACTCAGTAATGCAGGACGGTACGAATACTCTGGCCTGCGTGCAGTAAATCGAAGGCCTCATTGATCTTCTCAAACGGCATATCATGAGTAATAAAGTCGTCGATATTGATCTCACCGTTCATATAACGCTCTACATAGCCCGGCAGTTCGGTACGGCCTTTCACACCACCAAAGGCGGAGCCTTTCCAGACCCGACCGGTCACCAGTTGGAAAGGCCGTGTGGAGATTTCCTCACCCGCACCGGCGACCCCAATGATGATCGATTCGCCCCACCCTTTGTGGCAGCACTCCAGCGCGGAACGCATGACATTGACGTTGCCGATGCACTCAAAGGAGTAATCCACCCCGCCATCGGTCATGTCCACCACGACCTGCTGAATCGGGTCGCTGTAATCTTTCGGGTTCACGAAGTCCGTGGCACCAAACTGCTTGGCCAATTCGAACTTGTCCGGATTGACATCGATAGCGATGATTTTCGACGCCTTGGCCATGGCTGCGCCCTGAATGACCGCCAGGCCGATCGCGCCCAGGCCAAATACGGCAATCGTCGCGCCAGGTTCCACTTTGGCCGTGTTCATGACGGCCCCAATGCCGGTGGTCACGCCACAGCCCAACAGGCAGATTTTATCCATCGGCGCCTCTTTGGACACCGCTGCCAGGGATACTTCGGGCAGCACGGTATATTCGCTGAACGTGGACGTCCCCATGTAATGGTGAAGCATCTTGCCATCCAGGGAAAAGCGCGAGGTGCCATCGGGCATGACCCCCTTGCCCTGAGTGGCACGAACGCTACCGCACAGGTTCGTCTTGCCCGACAGACAGAATTTGCACTGTCCACACTCGGCCGTATAAAGCGGAATGACGTGATCACCGGGCTTGAGACTGGTGACACCCTCGCCAACCTCCTGCACCACACCGGCACCTTCGTGGCCCAGCACAGAAGGAAAATTCCCCTCTGGATCAGCGCCTGAAAGCGTATAGGCATCCGTGTGGCAAACGCTTGTCGCCGCCATCTTGACCAGCACTTCACCCGCTTTGGGCCCTTCTACATCAATCTCGACAAGCTCTAAAGGCTTGCCCGCTTCCAGTGCTACCGCCGCACGTGACTTCATTACTATTGCTCCTCTACAGCCTATCTGTTCACGCCACTCAGTCCGGGCGCATGGTTCACTCTTCGTCGGACGTGACAGGTTGATACTCAATGGGTAGCCACTGATAACCCTCTTCATCCTGAATAATATGGCCTATGCCAGGAAACGGCATATGCGCCCCGGCCACCCAGTGCTTGCCTTCGACCGCCTCTTCAAGCACGGCTTGGCGGGTTTTAATGGCCTGCTCGGGGTCAGAGTCAAATTCGATGGCGACCGTGGGATCATCAAACTGTACGCCGTAACTATGCACCACATCGCCCCACACCAGCATGGCATCATCGTCTCCACTCAGCATAAAGCTGGTGTGACCGGGGGTATGCCCATGGGTATCCTCGGCCACGATCCCCATCAGCATCTCATCACCCGGCTCAAAGGGTGTGAACCGGTCATCCTCTATATAAGGCGCAACAGCGTCCTGAGCCATCTCGAAAAAGGCACGCTGGCCTTCATCGGCCGCTTCTGCACGCGACTCGCTCAACCAGAAATCGGCGTCCTGCTGGCTGGCCCGCAACTCGGCGTTGGGATAAACAGCTTCGCCGTCACGGGTCAACCCGCAAACATGGTCGGGGTGAAGATGGGTCATCAGGATAGTATCCACATCTTCTGGCTGGTAACCGGACGCACGCATGTTGTCTTCAACATGCCCAAGTGTCGGGCCAAAACACGCAGATGAACCCGCATCCACCAGAACAAGGTTCTCCCCAGTATTGATCAGAAAAGCATTAACAGCGGTTTGAACGCCATCTTCGGAGTCGATGAACAACGCATTCAGGTGCTCACGTATCTCCGCTTGCTCCATGCCTTTTAGCAGTTGTGTTTCAATCGCCGTATAGCCGTCGTACAGCGCCGTGACTTCATGGTCATCAACCATCATCCTGAACCAGCCTGATACCTGCTCCGGCCGTTGGTCAGGGGCCGCCACCGCGCTTAGCGAGGTTCCCATGGCCAGCAACAGTGATGCCTTGCCTACTCGTGGAATCCATACATGATGAGACACTCGTCATCTCCTTAGCCTACGAAAAAATCCGCCACGGCCGATAAACCTGCCCGCAGCGATTGCGCATTTACTTTACAACGCTGGTACGCAATGCCCTAACTAGTCACAGTGTAGGTCAGCTAGTCGGCAGGGATAAACCGGGATACACTCATAAGATTATTGCCACTGTGCAACAATCCATTTAACAGCAGGTAAGCTCCTTATGCAGCGCTGGGATCGAATTGAAGCTTTCATTGAGGTAGTCCGCCTGGAAAGCTTCTCGGCGGCAGCGCGCCACCTCAAGGTATCAACCTCTCACACCAGCCGCCTGGTCAGCCAGCTCGAAAATCAGTTGGGCGTTCAGTTGCTGTACCGCACTACCCGCCAGATCCGCTTGACCGATGCCGGCTCTATCTATGTGGAACACTGTCGGCACCTGTTCGACGGATTGCGTGATGCCGAACAGGTGTTGAGCGAACAACAGGGCAAACCTCACGGCGTGTTGAAACTCACCTCAGCGACGACGTTTGGAGAGCGCTATATCGCGCCGCTGGTCAACGACTTCCAGTGCCTGCACCCGCAGTTGGACGTGCAGATGCACTTTACCAACCGTCCGGTCGAGTTGATTGACGAAGGCTTTGATATAGCGATTCGCATGGGGGTGCTCAAGGATTCGAGCATGATTGCGCGTCGCCTATGCAAACGCCGCGAATATATTGTCGGCTCGCAAGCCTACTTTCGCCAGGCGACCCGGCCGCATACGCTGGGCGAGCTGAGCCAGCACCGCTGCCTGGTGGGCTCGCGACCCAACTGGCTGTTTGAGGTCAATGGCCAGCGACGTGAAGTCAAGGTCAACGGTTGCTGGCAGGCCAACTCAGGACCAGCCCTGCTCGACGCCACACGGAAGGGCCTTGGCCTTGCGCAACTACCTGACTACTACGTCGCACCTTATCTTGCCAGTGGAGAGCTGGTCGCCGTGCTGGAACCCTTTCAGCACCATGATACCGGGGTATGGGCGGTTTACCCCCACCATCGGCATCTTTCACCCAAGATACGCCAACTGGTGGATTATCTTGTCGAGCATATTGATCAGGTGCTACCTGACACTCAATGGCGTTAACCCCTCACCCAGGCAAGGTCGACATCCGAATCGCGACAACGGCATGCTAGTTCGACGTGCGGTCACAGAAAGATGACGATATAATGAACGTCCATCCAGGCATGTTTTTTCTTTCTGCTTAGCATAACTGCTTACCCACAAAGGACGTTGGTATGTCGCCTCCCTTTTCCTGGCCAATCGGCTTTCAAACCCTCTTTCTACGTGCCGTGCTGTACGTATTATTTATTGGCGCTATCGCTCAAGGTGCCTACTTAGAAGCGCTGTATCTTCCCGATATCCGCTTTTCAGAACTTGGTTTTACCGAATTTACGCAGACATTGGTGTTGGCTACATGCTGCGCGATGCTGATCTACATTCGGCAGGTACTGAAGGTGTGGCCCACCGTTACATTGCTGCTTCTTGGGTTCGTGGCCGCTTCTCTGGTGCGCGAACAAGATCACTTTTTGGATACTTATGTTGCTGACAATACCTGGAAAGTGCTTGTTGCACTGATCATCCTCCCGACCCTCGCTTGGGTGGTTAAACAGCGTCAATGTTTTCTCGAGGAATTCGCCCATTACAGCAATACCTTCGCCTTTGGCTTGTTCACGGCCGGTGTACTTACCACCTACATTTTCTCGCGGTTATATGGGCGACAGGAATTCTGGAAAGCGATTCTTGAAGATAGCTACTCAGGAACTTTCAAGAGCGTCGCTGAAGAAGTGGTTGAGCTGCTCGGTTACAGCTTGATTCTTATCGCTACTTTGGAGTTGTTATTGCTTGCTCGCCGCGTTTATCAAGCGCGCAAGTTGTCGTCGCTATAGAGCCACCGCACTCGCCATACGAAATCACCATAAAAAAGCCCGCCGTTCGATGAACGGCGGGCTTTTTGATGCGGTATGAAACGCCTTGTTATTCGTCGAGGAACGAGCGCAGTGGCTCAGAACGACTCGGGTGACGCAGCTTGCGAAGCGCCTTGGCTTCAATCTGGCGAATTCGCTCACGGGTCACATCGAACTGCTTGCCCACCTCTTCAAGGGTATGGTCGGTGTTCATATCGATACCAAACCGCATGCGCAGCACTTTGGCTTCACGCGCCGTCAAGCCGCCCAACACATTACGCGTGGCTTCGACCAAACCTTCGCCAGTTGCCAAATCGATTGGCAGCAACATGGTGCCGTCTTCGATAAAGTCACCCAGATGCGAGTCGTCGTCATCGCCAATGGGCGTCTCCATGGAGATGGGCTCTTTGGCAATCTTGAGCACCTTGCGGACTTTATCCTCCGGCATTTCCAAGCGCTCACCCAGCTCTTCCGGGGTCGGCTCGCGGCCCATTTCCTGCAGCATCTGACGCGATACGCGGTTGAGCTTGTTGATCGTTTCGATCATGTGCACCGGAATACGGATAGTACGAGCCTGATCGGCAATCGACCGGGTAATCGCTTGGCGAATCCACCAGGTGGCATAGGTCGAAAACTTGTAGCCACGGCGATATTCGAATTTGTCGACCGCTTTCATCAGGCCAATATTGCCTTCCTGAATCAGATCCAGGAACTGCAAACCGCGATTGGTATACTTCTTGGCAATCGAGATCACCAAGCGCAAGTTGGCTTCCACCATCTCTTTCTTGGCACGGCGGGCTTTCGCTTCACCAATCGACAGCTTGCGGTTGACCTCTTTCAGGTCAGACACTTTCAGCTGCACCATGTCCTCTTCAAAGGCAATCTTGCGCTGAGAGCGGGCAATATCGGCGCGCAGTGGCTCCAGACGATCAGCGTACTTGGGCTGCTCGGACTGAAACGCATCCAGCCATTTCGGGTTTGACTCACTCCCCGGAAACGACTTGATAAAGGTTTTGCGCGGCACCTTGGCTTTCTTCACGCACATCTGCATGATAGCTTTTTCCTGAGCACGCACCTGCTCAATGCTAATGCGTACCTGCCCCACCAACCGCTCGAAATGCTTGGGCACCAGCTTGATCGGGGAGAACAGCACCGCCAGACGCGCCTGCTCCGTTTTCAGCTCGGCACTACCACGACCGTATTGGGCAAAAGCCGCTTCTACCGCTGCGTTCTGCTCACGAATCTGCTCGAAGCGCGCACGCGCCTCTTCGGGATCCGGGCCGCCTTCGCTCGCGGTGGAGTCATCATCTTCGTCGTCGCCTTCGACGTCTTCATCAACTTCTGTCACGGGCTCTGGCTCGGGCACTTCTGCTTCCGCCACGCCAGGGATACCTTCATCCGGGTCGATAAACCCAGAGAAGAGGTCGGATAACCGACCGGGAGCCTCTTCGTCCTGGGTCGCGTCGTAGGCGTCCAGAATAGAGGCCACGGCACCAGGCAAATAGGCCAGCGCCGACATGACTTCGCGTGTCCCCTCTTCAATCCGCTTGGCGATTTCGATCTCGCCTTCACGGGTCAAGAGTTCAACCGTGCCCATCTCACGCATGTACATGCGGACAGGGTCGGTGGTGCGACCGACGTCGCTTTCCACGGCGGCAAGGGCCGCAACGGCCTCTTCCGCAGCGGACTCGTCCGTGGAGTGATCCGACATCATCAAAGTGTCTTCATCTGGCGCTTCTTCAACGACACTAATACCCATGTCGTTGATCATGCCAATGATGTCTTCCACTTGATCCGGGTCGGCGATATCCTCGGGTAGATGGTCGTTGACCTCGGCATAGGTCAGGTAACCCTGTTCCTTGCCGCGCGCGATCAACTCCTTCAGACGCGACTGCTGCTGTGCATTTCCAGCCATAGAAACCCTATCTCGACGAAGAAGAATGAAGCACCTGAAGCGCTGACATAAAACCTAACAAGCCTAACATTATAGCGTGATTGGCTTGAGTTTTTCCAGTTTGTGTATTTGCGCTGTCATTCAGGTGTGTTAGGTTGATTAGTTAGCCACTTTTTAACCCGTGGCAATTGATTTGGAGGCGGTACAGTGATAATTCAACCCGCCTCTTTGCAAGTAGCGTCAATGTGGTCGCTGAGACAGCTCCATTACCAAGCTTGCCAGACGCTGGCGCTGTGTTTTATCGAGCTTTTGTCCATGACGCTCTTGCGCCAGCAATGCTTCATATTCCTCTCGCGGCGATTGTTGGCGCTGCAAATGTTTAAGATGTTCCACCAATCCCGTTAGCTCTGTTTCCCGCGTCGACCGGGGAATCAGCAGTTCACGCTTTGCGAATTCAGCCAGCCGCGAGCCCTCTACACTGCCTTGAAAATGCGCCAAAACCACCTGAGGACTGCGATAACGCCCAGCCCGCAAGAGCGCCAGCAACTCTCGGCATAGACGCACATCACTGCCTTCCGGCCCGTCACTACCCGGCAACCATGCATCATTCTCTGGCAGGCTCGTCACCAGGCCGGGCTCGTGAAGCAGGAGCTGCACAATACGCCCAACCGGCGACAGCGCTTGCTCCCGAACTGTCGGACGCGCTGGAGCGCTCTGCGGCCTGGAACTCTCAGCACTGGAGGATTCAACTGCCTCCCCGCGAGTCTGTTGCTGGCGCGCTGCCGCCTCGACACGCTTTTCCAGCAACTCTTTCAACTGCTCCTGAGTCAAACCACTACGCTTGGCAAGCGCCTCGAGCATCAATGATTTGAGCATGCCATCCGGCACTTTTTTCAATGCCTCAAGCACCCGACTGGCAAACCGCTCGCGCCCTTCCACGGTATTAAGGTCACGGTCCTGGGCTGCCTGCTCAAAGAGAAACTCAGACAGCGGCATCGCACAGGTGACACGGTCCTGGAAAGCCTCGGTTCCTTCGCGGCGCACCAGCGTATCCGGGTCATCGCCTTCCGGCAGAAACAAGAACCGCGCCTCTCGGCCGTCGATCATCATCGGCAGCGCGGTTTCGAGTGCCCGACTTGCCGCCTCGCGGCCAGCCCGGTCGCCGTCAAAGCAAAACACCACGCGCCCGACGAGACGGAAGAGGCGACTCAAGTGATCTTCCGTGGTGGCCGTACCAAGAGTGGCCACGGCATTATGAATGCCATATTGCGCCAGGGCGACAACGTCCATATAGCCCTCGACCATCACCAGTTGCTCAAGCCTGCTGGAGGCTTGGCGGGCTTCATAAAGGCCATAGAGCTCCCGCCCTTTATGAAACACG
Organism: Halomonas sp. A40-4; assembly: GCF_015767635.1. GTDB lineage: Bacteria > Pseudomonadota > Gammaproteobacteria > Pseudomonadales > Halomonadaceae > Vreelandella > Vreelandella janggokensis. Next base: position 3,087,194 of record NZ_CP065230.1, read on the forward strand.
GGCGTTTCCGGAGAGTTAAGGTACTTGGGCTGACCGTCACCCATTACCCGACCACCGAAAGCGATTGTACGACCGCGCAGATCACGGATCGGGAACATTACCCGGTCACGAAAGCGGTCGTAAGTGCGCCCTGTGTCTTCACGGTGAATCAACAGACCATATTCAATCTGCACCGACTCACTGATACCCCGCTCGCTCAGGTGTTGCTTGAGCGCTTCCCAGCCCCCTGGTGCATAGCCAATGCCGTAGTCACTGATGACATCACTGGAAAGACCGCGTTCGTGCAAATACTGCTTGGCATCCTGCCCTTCCTGCATTTTCAGCCGCTCGCGGTAAAAGCTGGCGGCAAGCTCAAGCAGATTAACGCCTTCTTTACGCTTTTTTTCGCGTTGCTGGGCGCGCGGATCGTCAGCCCCTTCTCGGGGCACTTCAACCCCCAAGCGCCCGGCCAACTGCTCAACCGCCTCGGGAAACGGCAACTTGTCGTATTCCATCAAAAAACGCAGCGCATTGCCGTGCGCCCCACAGCCAAAGCAGTGATAGAACTGCTTGTCAGCGCTCACCGTAAACGAAGGGGTTTTTTCTTGATGGAAAGGACATAGGCCCGAGTAGTTGCGACCTGCTTTTTTTAGCTGTACACGCTCACCAACCACTTCCACCACATCAACGCGGCCGAGAAGATCGTCGATAAAACGCTGTGGAATTTGGCCAGCCATGGATGCAGGCATCCTCGCGCGGGGCGCTGATTCGCGAACCTAATGTCATCAGACACTATCGTCATGAGGGACGATGCCTGATCACCTTAGACACGCTTGGATAAACGCAAAACAAGCGGCCACCTAGATGGCGGCCGCTCGGCATCCCTCTAGAAACACACCATGAGTGACATAGCGTGTTTCGGTACGGATCAATAGAGCCGTTCGAAACGCTTTTGTTCACGCTGAACTTTCTTGGCGTGACGTTTTACGGCCGCAGCCGCTTTGCGCTTGCGCTCAGCAGTCGGCTTCTCATAGTGCTCGCGACGACGTACTTCAGAGAGAACGCCGGCTTTTTCGCAAGAACGCTTGAAGCGACGCAGGGCGACGTCAAACGGCTCGTTATCACGTACTTTTACAGAAGGCATTAAGCACTCACCTACCTTAAGGAGTCTTGAGTTCGGATAGTACGCACACCGTTACGCATGTATGCGAGCACAGTGCACGACTCAGTTTTACAGCGCACAATATTCTAATCCTGCTGGGCACGCTTTGCAAATGCTAACACCCACTCGCCATTAGGAATGCTAGAATAGGCCACCTATTTTTTCACAGAGTTATTGTCCTATGCGCGTACTGGGCATTGAAACGTCCTGCGATGAAACCGGCGTCGCCATTTACGATTCGTCGCTGACCGGCGGCCAAGGTCTGCTCGCCGATGCGCTTTACAGCCAAATTGCCATGCACACCGATTACGGTGGCGTTGTGCCAGAACTGGCCTCACGCGACCATACCCGCAAACTGCTACCACTTATTGAGCAAGTTCTTGCCGACGCCGGGCTCGAGCGCCACGACCTTGATGGTATCGCCTATACCGCTGGACCTGGCCTGGTCGGCGCGTTAATGGTGGGCGCCAGCACCGCCCATGGCATGGCCCGCGGACTGGGCATTCCCGTGCTTGGCGTGCATCACATGGAAGGCCACTTACTGGCTCCCATGCTCGAGGACGACGCCCCCGACTTCCCGTTTGTGGCGCTGCTGGTGTCCGGCGGCCACACCCAACTGGTAAACGTGCAGGGGCTAGGCCACTACCAGCTTCTCGGCGAGTCGGTGGACGATGCCGCTGGCGAAGCCTTCGACAAAGCCGCCAAAATGCTCGGGCTGGCCTACCCGGGCGGCCCCCACGTGGCGGCGCTGGCCGAACAAGGGAACCCTGAGCGTTTTCGCTTTCCCCGCCCAATGACCGACCGCCCGGGACTGGACTTCAGCTTTTCCGGGCTGAAGACCCACACCCTCACCGCTATTCGCCAGCTGGAAATGGCAGACAAGCTGGACGACCAGGCCCGGGCTGACGTTGCCCGCGCCTTTGAAGAAGCAGTTGTCGACACCCTGGTCATCAAGTGCCGTCGGGCGCTGGATCAAACCGGCCTTAAGCGGCTGGTCGTGGCGGGCGGTGTAAGCGCCAATCATCGTCTCCGCGAACGGCTCGCCCAGGCCTGTGAAAAACGCCAGGCAAAGGCCTACTATCCGCGCGGACGTTTTTGTACTGATAACGGTGCCATGATCGCCTATGTGGGTGCCCAGCGACTCGTCGCCGGCGAGCAGGACGCAAGCGGCATCATGCAGGCCACACCGCGCTGGCCGCTCGCCGACCTGGCGGCACCGACCACGCCTTAGCCGCCGCCTCTCAGGAGCCTCCAAATGGCGGCTCCTCACCGCGCTTCAGCCGACGAATATTCAACGCATGACGGGTCAGCACCAGCAAGCTGAACCCGCCAACCACCAGCACATAAGATGGTGCCAGCCAGCTGCATACCAGCGGCGCCAGCATAGCGCTCCAAAGCGATGCCAGCGCGGCTGTTTTCAGCCGCCAGGCAAGCAGGGCCCAGACCAGGGCACTGATTAGCGCCACAGCGGGCACCAATACCAGTAGCACGCCGAACGCACTGGCGACTGCCTTGCCACCGCGAAACCCATGCCATAACGGGTAGCTGTGGCCCAGCAAGACGGCCAACCCCACCATCCCCTGAAGCCAGACGGGAAAGCCCAGCAGCTTGGCGGCGAGCACCGCCGGCATGCCTTTCAGCGCATCGAGCAGCAGCGTGGCTGCCGCCAGACGGGCGCCGTACAGGCGCAGCACGTTGGAAAAGCCTGGGTTGTGCGAGCCGTGCTGCCGGGGGTCGGGCACCCCTGCCCAGCGGCAGACGCTAAGTGCCGCCAGCCAGCTACCGCTCGCATATCCCACTAGTATCCATATCATGCCATTGTGCTCGCGTTGGCTACTGTTGCTGAGCGCTCTGCTCACGTACAATCGCTCGCTCGTTGTGTTGGGGAAGGCTCATGGACCGCATTTTCATCGAAGCGCTTGAGGTAGATACCATTATTGGCGTCTACGAATGGGAGCGCACCATTCATCAGTCACTGCGTCTGGATTTAACGCTGGCGACCGATATTCGCTCGGCGGCGGCCACCGATGACCTTCGGCTCACGCTGGATTACGCTGCCATTTGCCAGCGTATTCAACAGTTTGCTGATACTCATCAGTTTGCTCTGGTGGAAACCTTCGCCGAGCGCCTGGCCGCCTGCCTGCGCAATGATTTCCCGATCAGTTGGCTGCGACTTACCGTCCACAAACCCGGCGCCATCCCCAATGCACGCAGTGTCGGCCTGGAAATCACCCGCGGCACGCTCCCCGACGAAACCGGAGCAACCACCCAATGAGCTTAGTGACCGTGAGCCTGGGCAGCAATATCGAGCCCGCCAGACACATTCGCTTATGCCTTGATGCGCTGGCCGACACCTTCGGTTCGCTTGAGGTATCCCGGGTGTTCGAGAGCGAACCCGTTGGCTTCAGTGATCGGCGCAATTTTTTCAACCTGGTGGTGGCGTTTCATAGCGACTGGACACCCGGTGAGCTACAGGCCTGGGCCAAACAACTAGAGGCCAACCATGGCCGAACGCCCGACACGGCAAAATACAGCCCCCGCGCGCTAGATATCGACCTGCTGACGGTGGGTGACGCCTGCGGCATCGTTGACGGGATCACGCTTCCCCGCGCCGAAATCAACTACAATGCCTTTGTCTTGCAGCCCTTGGCCGAACTCCTGCCCACACACTGCCATCCCCACTGTCGCACCCCTTATGCAACGCTCTGGGCAGCCTTTGAACTGGGCGCTCAGCGCTTATGGGCAATTGATTTCGAATGGCAAGGCACATGGATTTCCCAGGCCGACACACCACTCCGTCAGGCGCTGGCCCGATAAGCCCGGCCACACGTCAATTGAGCGTCTTGTCGATCGCCATGTGACGGCGCTCTTTTAGCGCAGCGCCCAGTTCGGCTCCCTGGAGACCTTCTGCCATCAACGACTGAGGACTTACCTGTTGCGCGGCCTGCCAAGCGGCGTTCAATGCGTCAACATGCTCCGGCGCCAACGCCGCCACCAGAGTCAACTGGGTATATACCTGAGAGGGCTTCCGCCAGGCATCGAGCCGCTCGAGCCAGTGAGACACCGCTGCGGCATCCAGCGTTCCTCCCACCAGGTGACGACTCAGGGCGGCATGCCGCGCTAGCTGCGCTACCGCATTCGGCAACCGTAAACGCCTGGCCAGCGACTCGCGCGCGGCATCGTCCAGCGGCGAAACCAACAACGCATAGCGCCATTCGGCACCGGCCAGCGCATCATCATTCACCCCCAGCGACATAGCGTTGAGACAATCACCCAAGCTGCCCCGCGTTAATTCAGGCCACCAGGTAGTCAGCGCACCACACTGGTCAAGTGTGGTGAAGTAGCTCGCCGGCCGCGCTTCGGCCAAGGCTTTTTCGGTTTCCCGCCATACCCGCTCAGCGGCCAAATAGGCCAGCTCACCGCTGCGGCTGACCTCCCCCATCAACGCCATCGTCTCCGGCGCAATCGCAAAGCCCAGCGTTCTATAGCGTGCTAGAAAGCGCGCCGTACGTAACACACGCAGCGGATCTTCGCGAAACGCTGGGGAGACATGCCGTAGCTGTCGCTGTTCAATGTCCTGCTGGCCGTCAAAAGGATCGATCAGCGTACCATCAGGTGCTTCCGCGATCGCATTGACGGTCAGATCGCGACGCAGCAAGTCGTCCTCAAGGCTGACGTCAGGGCTGGCGATCACTTTAAAACCTGCATAGCCGTGCCCCGCTTTTCGCTCAGTGCGTGCCAGAGCGTATTCTTCAGCGCTCTCAGGATGGAGAAACACCGGAAAGTCGCGCCCCACTGGCTTGAACCCTCGCTTGAGCATCTCATCGGGCGTAGTGCCCACGACCACCCAGTCGTTGTCATAGACCGGCCAGCCCAATAGCCTGTCGCGCACCGCCCCACCCACTCGGTAAACATCAAGTCCGGCGATACGCGGATCGCTGCCGCCCGTCATCGCGGCGAGCCCTGTAATTTATGGCTTGGCACACTGGTACGCGCGCCGGTCTCCAGGTCAAGAGCGGTCAGCTTCCCGCCCCAGGCGCAGCCGGTATCCAGGGCGTCAACTCGCACACGGGCACCAGGCGTTTCTCCACCGAGTGCCGCCCAGTGACCAAACAGCAATTGAGGATCGTCGTCGCGGGGGAATTGGAACCACGGCGCAAACCCTGCGGGTGCCGTTTCAAGCCCCTGGTTGGCTTCGAAATCCAGGCATCCCTCTGCATTGATAAAGCGCATGCGGGTGAGCACATTGACAATGCAACGCAGACGATTCATGCCGTCAAGCGCGTTGTCCCAACGAGCCGGGTGGTTACCGTAGAGCTGGTTTAAAAAGCGCCCTGAGGTCTCGCTGACTAATGCCGCCTGCACCTCATCAGAAAGTGATGTCACCTGAGCAAGGTCCCATTGGGGCAACAGACCTGCATGGGTCATCAGCCGGCTCCCTTCACTCACCGCCAATGGCTGACCCTGAAGCCAATCGAGCAAACGCTCGCGGTCAGGCGCATTCAACACGGCCTCCAGACTGGCATTCTTCTTGACCTTGCCGCCGCCGCGCGCGGCTACCAGCAGGTGAAAGTCATGATTACCCAGTACACAGCGAACGCGACTGCCCAATCTTTCAGCTTCGCGCAGGCAGGCCAGAGAGTCAGGCCCCCGGTTGACCAGGTCGCCGACCAGCCAAAGGGTATCCTGCTCCGGGTTGAAACCGAGCGTGTCTAGCAAGGCCATCCATTCGCCATAACAGCCGTGCAGATCGCCAATCGCATAGGTGCTCATTGTTGAAGGCCTTTCAGGTCATGAGTCATTAGTGCAGTTGATAAGGTACCGCAAGTCGAAAGGTAGGAATCGACACTTCAAAGACCCGCTGGGTTGAGGTATCCAGCAAGGTGTAGACGCCTTCCATGACCCCTACGGGCGTCTGCAACATGGCACGGCTTGTATAACGAAACTGCTGGCCCGGGCCGATCAGCGGTTGCTGCCCCACCACGCCCTTGCCGCGCACTTCCTGGTGTTCGCCACTGCCATGCGTGATTTTCCAGTAGCGTGCCATCAGTTGAACACTGTGTGGACTGCCGTTGTGCACGCTGACGGTATAACTGAATACGAAGCGTGATTCTGCCTGGCTCGACTCTTCAGCGCGGTATTCGGGGGTCACCGTGACATCGATCGCCAAGCCGCTCATTGCGTGACACCCCCTTCATTCGATGCCACACGGTTGGCAATCGTCACGAATTCAGCCACCGTCAGCGTTTGCGGGCGGCGCACCGGGTCGATGCCAAGCGATTCCAATAAATCGGCACCCACCCTTCCTTTCAGGTTATTGCGCAGGGTTTTGCGCCGCTGGCCGAAGGCAAGCTTGACCAGCTCAAACAGCAACTCGGGGTCATCAGCCGTATGGGGCAGCGTCGCGTGGGGGGTGAGGCGGACTATAGCTGAGTCGACACTTGGACGTGGCACAAAGGCCTCAGGCGGGACAATAAAAAGCTGCTCGACCTGACAGTAATACTGAGCCATGACCGATAAGCGCCCCCAGTCAGGGCCGCCAGGCTCAGCCGCCAGCCGCTCCACCACCTCTTTTTGCAGCATGAAATGCATATCGGCAATGGCACTGCCCATGGTCAGCAAATGCACAATCAACGGCGTCGAGATGTTGTAGGGCAGGTTGCCCACCACACGTAGCCCGGGGCCATCGCCTTTGAGGGCGGCAAAATCGAATTTCAGCGCGTCGCCTTCATGGATGACAAAATCTGGATAGTTGAAAAACTGTACGCGCAGGCCTGGAATCAGGTCACGGTCGAGCTCGATAACCTCCAGCGCACCGGCGGCCTCTATCAGCGGCTCGGTGAGCGCGCCCTGACCCGGGCCAATTTCAATCAGTCGATCACCTTCGCGCGGGCCAATGGCACGCACGATGCGCGAAATGATCCCCAGGTCACGGAGAAAGTTCTGACCAAAACGTTTGCGGGCGCGGTGCTGCTGGGGCGCGTGAGACATCTAACACGATTCCTTGGGGGTCGGTCGTTAGCCAAAAAGCCTGGATAACTAGATTGTTGCGTCGCGCGGTACTAGCCCGACGAGACGGCGCGCTGGTCGGCGAGGCGGCGCGCCAACGATAGCGCCACTTGCAGGCTACCGGGATCGGCAATGCCCTTGCCTGCCAGCGTTAACGCCGTGCCATGATCAACAGAGGTACGCACCAGGGGCAAGCCCAGTGTGATATTGGCGGCCTGCCCAAAGCCTGCATATTTAAGCACCGCCAACCCCTGATCATGATACATGGCCAGGACAGCATCGACACCAGCCAGATGGCGCGGCGTAAACAGCGTATCGGCGGGGAAAGGGCCGGTAATCGCCATGCCTTCCTGACACAGCGCATCAAGGGCCGGAATGATAATATCCAATTCCTCGCGCCCCAGGTGACCACCTTCACCGGCATGGGGATTCAAGCCACATACCGCTATTCGCGGCGCGGCCAAGCCAAACTGCTGGCGCAGATCGGCTTCCAGCAAACGACTGATACGCACAATACGCTCAAAGGTAATGGCATCCGCCACCTCACGCAGCGGTAAGTGCGTGGTAGCGAGCGCCACGCGCATGTCACCGCTGCCCTGCCAACCAGGCGCTTGAGCGTGCAGGGCTCGATCGGTGGCTAACATCATGACCACCTCGTCAACGCCGCAGGCGTCGCGTAGCCACTCGGTGTGTCCGGTAAACCCCGAGAAACCTGCATCGATAATCACGCCTTTATGCAACGGCGCGGTGACCATCGCCGCCGCTTGCCCAGCCTGACAAGCCGTCACGGCAAGCGCCAATGTCTCAAGCACGTAGCGACTATTCGCGGTGTTGAGCTCGCCGGGCACCGCAGATTCGGCAAGTTCAACCGGCCAGACCGGCAGCGTTGTCGACCGCTGCGCTGGCAGCGTTTGCGACGGCGACACCTCAAAGATATCGACCTCAAGCGACAAGGCCGAGGCGCGTTGCCGTAGCATCTGCGGGTCACCTATCGCGACACTACCGGCGGGCAAGGCCCCCTGGGCTGCCAACATCAGCGTCAGTTCAGGCCCGATACCGGCAGGTTCACCGGTGGTGATCGCCAATGGCGCTGGGCAACGAGCTTTCATCAAAGACGAATATCAACGAAGGCTTGCGAACGGATTTGCTGCTGCCAGGTTTCCAACTCCTGATTGGCGCGGCGCTGGAAGATGGCTTGGCGGACTTCTTCACGCTGGGCTTCCTGGGTCACATCTTGCTGGCGGCGATCCAGCACCTCAATAACGTGATAGCCGAACTGCGAGCGGACAGGCTCAGAGATCTGGTTAATCGACAGCCCGCTCATGGCTTCTTCAAACGCGGGTACTGTCTGCCCAGGGCGCAACCAGCCAAGGTTACCCCCATTAAGCGCACTGCCATCGTCATCGCTCATTTCACGGGCCACCGTGGCGAAATCTTCGCCCTGCGCAAGCCGCTCGCGCACTTCCTCGGCTTGTGCCCGCGCCTGATTCTCACCGCGGGTGGGGGTTAGCTCGATGAGCACATGACGAGCCCGGGTCTCCTGAATAACGGCTTCTTCGCCTACCTGTCCCATCTGCTGGCTCAAATAGCGGTCAACCTCGCTGTCGCTGACATTGACCCGGCTACCGACTTGCCTCTGCTGAACTCGACGTATCAACATCTCTCTACGCACGTCCTCACGGACACTGGCCAGCGTCATGCCATCGGCTTCCACCGCATCGGCAAACTCGTCAAGGCTCATGTTGTTGGATTCGGCGATGGCGCGAACTTGCCGGTTCAGCTCGGTATCATCGATGGTGATGTTGGCATCGCGGGCCATCTGCAACTGAATTTCCTCAACCACCATGCGTTCAAGCACCTGTGATTCCAGCTGTTGGCGAGAGGGAAGTGATTCCCCCCGGGACTGCGCCTGCCTCTCGACCTGCGCCAGTCGGTTATCCAGTTCGCTGCGCATGATAACGCCGTCGTTGACCACAGCGACCACGCTGTCCAACGGTTGACGCTCAGTGGGTGCCGACGTCTGGGCCTGAGCACTCAGTGAAACAGCGGCCGCCATGCAAAGAGCCAGCGCACCTCCCAGCGAAAGCAGGGTGGCGCGGGCGAATAAGGTCTTTCTCAATTTCATAACGTCAGTCTCTATCAGTCGCCATTTTGAAGGCTAATTTATAAAGGCGTCGGGCGATACCCCGGAATGGTTTGTTCAAAGAACCCATCGGCATTCTGGCCCACGCCGCCTAAGCCGCGGAACACGAAACGAAGGAAAATACCACGATCGTTAAAGTCATCATCGATACGCGCAGTATCGCTATCATCGACCCATTCACGCCACACCAGCTGCAGGCCATAGCAACAGTCGTTCCACTGAACGCCCGCCAGTTGCTCGAGCACACGATCATTGGTTTGATCGTGAAGGTAACGGCCGATCAGATCGATCTGTGGACTGGCCTTCCAGGCAAAGGACAGGTTCCATTCTTCGCGATCATAGTTGCGGAAGTTATCGTCGCTGGGTTCCACGCCCGGGTTAAAATCTTCGATTTCCCAGCGGTAGCCGAGGTTCACTACGTGGCCCTGAGGATGACGATAGCGTACATCGACGGTAGAGCTTTCTGTACGCTCACGCTTGTCGTCATAGAGCCACTCGTAGCCGGTGCTCCAGCGGTCGTTAATCTGCCAGTCAACCTGCGTCACCAGCGGCGAGCGATCACGGGTGGCTTTATAGCGGCTTTCCGTACCTATGGGCGGTAGCTCATCGGCGTCTCCCTCGATATCTATTCTTCGCTCATCGAAGTAAACACTTTGCCCCACACCAACGGATAGCTGTTCGCGGCCGGTTTCGTCTTCAAGCAGCCGTGATTCAACACCCAACGACAGCCTGTTCAGATCTCCCACCCGGTCGGCTCCCGAAAACCGCTGGGCCGACCATAGCTGATTCCAGGAAAAGGGCCGCTCGCGACTGTCAAAACTAGGTAGCTCGCTCTGGTCGGTACGCGGCACAAAGGCGTAGTTTAAACGGGGCTCCAGGGTTTGCCGGTAGTCGCGCCCCCCCAGTGCCAGTTCTCGCTCAAACACCAGGCCGCTGTCCACGGATGTCACCGCAATGCTACGGCTCGGCGATTCGCTGTTTTCGGTCACACGGTCACCATAGTCCAACTGATAATCGGTATGCCAAAGCTCTGTGCGGGGTTCGATATACCCCCACGGGCGCTCGAACCGCCAACCCACGGCGGGGGTTAGATGCAAGCGGCTACCCGTTGCCGCTTCGCGTTCAATGACGCGCTGTTCGTTCACATCACGCCAGAAATAGGTCGCATTGGAGCGCCACTGGCTATAAAAGCCGTTACCCAGTTGCCAACGGGCGTTGGCGGTTAAACTTGGCAGGCGATAAAAAGGCTTGTTGCGTTCGTTAAGCGGGTCATCCAGGCGCTGGAAGCCCTGCGCCCGAGCATCCAGCTGCCAGCGATCGCCTCGGTAATCGACCTGCGCCAAGCGCTCCATGCTGATGCGGTCACTACTGCCAAATTCGCCACCAAAATCATCGAAGTAACGCCCGTCGCTGGCAGCGCCATAATTTAAACGGTAGCGGCTACGCGGGTTGATACGCCCAGCATTTTGCGTCTCGAAGTACCAGCGATCCTCGCCCGCAAAGCGGTTTTCGGCACCGCCCGAACCACCGTTATCGCTGTTCAAGTAACCCGCTTCCACCGTTCCCCGAACATCGTCAAGCAAGTAGCGAAACTCACCGTTCAGCAGCAGGCCATGATCACTCATCCAGCGTGGCGTGATCGTCGCATCACGGTTGGGCGCGATGTTCCAGTAAAACGGCTGGGTATAGTCGATACCGTCGCCAGATACGCTAATCGCCGGGGTCAGCAGTCCGGTATGGCGACGGTCGTCGATCGGAAAGCGCACCCATGGAACGTACATAACAGGCACGTCCTTGATTTCCAGACGTGCATTACGCGCGGTACCAAACCCTTTGGCTTGGTCCAGACGGATATCACTGCTGACGAGGTGCCAGGTATTTTCACCGGGATCGCATGTCGTAAAGCGGGCATCCACCAGGCGGTACTGGTCTTCCTCCAGCTGTTCCAACTGAACGGCCTGACCGCGCAAGTGCTGGTCGTACAGCACGAACTGGCTATCGTCCAACTGAGTGCGATCTTCGTTAAGCATTATCTCAGCGGTATTGCCACGCACCAGGGAGGTGCCATCTCGCAGCGCAATATTGCCCTCGGCGTTCACCCGTTCACGGTCAGCGGGCATGCTGACACGCTCCGCTTCCACCTCCTGGTCGGCACGCCGCAATACCACGTCACCACGCAGAATTGTCTGACCGTCGATGTCGTAATCCGCTTCGGTGGCTTCGGCCGCCAGGGTTTCGGGGTTGTCCTGTTCCGCCAGGCGGTAGCCGGGCATCACGTAACGCCCACGGCATAGTTGGGTTGCGGCTTCTTCTCGTCCCCATGGCTGCCAGTCCAGCGCCTCCGCCGAGAGCGGCTCGCTCTGCGCGACAACGGAAAAAGAGGCGCTTGCCAACAAACTGCCCATCAATGTTTGCGCCACTGGCACCGCGCGCGAAAATCGCTTGCCCATGTTCGTTATCCTTGGCATCGAGAATCGGTATTATACAGTCCGCATCATGCCCGACCAGCCAGGAGCTTGCATGTCTTCATCGCGGATTAACGCCCTTATTTCATGGGCCGCGCAACAACACGGTCTTTCCATAGACACTATTTCCCTTGCCCCGGCCGGGGGTGACGCCAGTTTTCGGCGCTATTTCCGGCTCATGCTACCCGACGGTACGACCCGGGTGGTCATGGATGCCCCGCCCCGGCAGGAAGATAGTCAACCATTCGTGACCATCGCCCGACGCTGGCGCAGCGCAGGATTACCTGTCCCTCGGATACACGCGGCCGACCTGGAGCAGGGTTTCTTACTGCTAGACGATCTGGGTAGCACACCCTTACAAGAGCTGTTTACTGATGATGCGCGTATTAGAGGCTATCATAATCAGGCCCTATCGCTGATTGCCGATTTGCAAAATCGTGTTTCCCCCGAGGCGTTGCCCGTTTATGACGCCGCGCTATTGGGCCGGGAACTCGACCTGTTTCCCGAGTGGTGTCTCAATGCATGGCTGGGCATCCCGACGCCCGAGAACTGGACGGCGTTGCGGGCCGATCTAATTGAACAGTCCCTGGCCCAGCCCGTGGTCTGCGTGCACCGCGACTTCGACGCCATGAATTTGATGGTGTTGGATCAACGCCTCTACATGATCGACTTCCAGGACGCCGTCGCCGGTCCGATCAGCTACGATGCCATCTCGCTGCTGCGGGGACGCTACCAGCGTTTCAGCAAACAGCAATTTACGACGTTCATTCGCAACTTTCACTCACAGGCTCAACAGGATGGTCGCCTGTCGCAGCATCTTGATGCTGACACTTTTCTCGCCCAGAGCCAGGCAATGGCCGCCCAGCGCACCCTTAAAGTGCTTGGCATTTTCTGCCGTCTTACCCTGCGCGACCAAAAAGCAGGTTATCTAGCGCGCCTGCCACACTTCCTGGACCACCTGGACGACAGCCTGGCCGGGCTGCCTGCCCATGCCGAGTTCGCCCAATGGGCGTCCAACACCTTACGCCCCGCCATCACTGCACGTTTAAGCGAGGTAGGCCAATGAAGGCAATGATTCTGGCCGCCGGTCTCGGCAAGCGCATGCGTCCACTCACCGACCACTGCCCCAAACCCTTGCTGACCGTCGCCGGTAAGCCGCTCATTGTGCACCACCTTGAACGGCTCAAACGCGTCGGCATTGACCAGGTGGTGATCAACGTCAGCTACCGCGGGGAGCAGATTATCGAGGCGTTGGGCGACGGCCACGCCCATGGGGTCCAGATTCAGTGGAGCCGAGAAGCCACGCCGCTTGAGACCGGCGGCGGTATTCGTCAGGCATTGCCTCTACTCGGCGAGAACCCGTTTTTACTCATCAATGGCGATGTCTGGTGCGATCACCTGCCCGATGCGAAGGCGCTAGCCAAGGAGGACCTGGCGCACCTGGTGCTGGTGGATAACCCCGGGCATCACCCCGACGGGGATTTTGCCTTGCGTGACGGTCGGGTGCATGAAGGCCCTCCCCCGTTCCTCACCTTCGCGGGTATCAGCCTGATCCGCCCGGCGCTGGTGGCGAATCACCCGGCAGGCGCCTTTGCTCTGGCGCCGCTGCTGAAAAACGCCATCGACAGCCAGCGCGTCAGCGGTGAACACACCTCTCAGCATTGGGTGGATGTGGGGACTCCCGAGCGATTAACCGCACTGGACACTCATCTGCAAGACCGACGAGGTGCGCAATGACCGCCAGATACCTGGAAGCCGCAGTGACCACTACATCCCTGGTAGCGGTATACGGTACGCTTAAGAAAGGCTTGAATAACGCTCACTGGCTGTCGACAGCGACTCGGCTGGGTGGCGATACCTGCACGGCGCTGACCCTCTACGATATAGGACCCTACCCCGGCGCAAAATGGCAGACATCGCGCGGCATTAGCCTTGAGATTTATCGCGTAACGGCCAGCCAGCTCGCCCGGCTCGACGAGCTGGAAGATCACCGCCACGGGGCGCCTGAACAGGGCGAGTATCAGCGCCAGCTGCTCACGACCCGTTTCGGCAAGGCCTGGGTATATATTTATAACCCTAGCGTGGATGGTTGCATAATGATTGCCGAAGGTGGCTGGCCGTCACAATGAGGCCTCAATAAGACAGTGCAGTGCGAACCAGGTAAGAGATGTTATGCTGCGCGACTTACTTTTTGTCAGCCAGCCGCCTGAATAAGGAGAGCAACGTGAAAGCACGCGTAAAATGGACAGATGGCCGCCAGTTCGTCGCTGAATCGGGCAGCGGCCACAGCGTGGTGATTGACGGCCCGCCCGACCATGGCGGCCGCAATACCGGCCCGAGGCCCATGGAAATGCTGCTAATGGGCATGGGCAGTTGCACGGCGTTTGATATTCTGAATATTCTCGACAAGGCCCGCGCCGACGTCACCGACTGCGTGGCGGAGCTTGACGCTGAGCGGGCCGATAGCGTGCCTTCGGTGTTCACGCGCATTCATGTGCACTTCGTGGTCACCGGCCGCGCGCTGAAAGAAAAACAGGTCCAGCGTGCCGTCGAGCTGTCTGCAGAGAAATACTGCAGTGCATCGATCATGCTGACCAACGGCGGCGTCGAGATCACCCATTCCTACGAGATCGTCGACGCCTGAGCGCCTTTGCATTGAAAAGCGTTCAAGCTTCGGTAAGCAGGCCAAAAAACTTGCCCTGCTGGATGCATCCCGCGCCTGGGGCGGGCATAATACGCCCGCTTGTTGAGCGCCTGGGATTATCAGGTGTTGAATTGAGTGCTCATCATCATGCGTCGCTAACGCATGACCGGTTCCGGCGTTGGCTCGTCGGGGTGTTTTCATCTGCCAAAGGGAGGCTCGGACGTGTCAGACAATCTCCGACTCCACGGGTTTAACAACCTGACCAGCTCGCTAAGCTTCAACATTTACGACATCTGTTACGCCAAGACAGAAGAGCAGCGTGCGGCTTATATCGATTACATCGATGAGCTCTACAATGCCGAACGGCTGACACAGATTCTTAAAGACGTGACCAACATCATTGGCGCCCATGTGCTGAACATTTCACGCCAGGATTATGAGCCCCACGGCGCCAGCGTGACGATTCTGATTGCTGAACATGAGCTGGATGAGACGGATCCCGAGCAAACAGAACCCGGGCCGGGGCCGCTCCCCGAAACCGTGGTCGCTCACCTGGATAAAAGCCATGTCACGGTGCACAGCTACCCTGAGTCCCACCCGGATAACGGCATCAGCACTTTCCGCCTGGATATCGATGTCTCGACCTGTGGCCATATCAGTCCCCTCAAGGCACTGAACTATCTGATCCACAGCTTTGACTCCGATATCGTGACGATGGATTACCGTGTTCGCGGCTTTACCCGTGACGTAGATGGCAAAAAGCTGTTTATCGACCACGACATCACCTCGATCCAGGATTACCTGGCCGAAGACACCAAGCACGCCTATCAAATGATCGACGTGAACGTGTATCAGGAAAACATGTTCCACACCAAGATGCTGCTCAAGGACTTCGAACTGGATAACTACCTGTTCGGCACCTCGAGCCGGGATATCACCTTTGAAGAAGCGCGCGATATAGAAGACCGTCTGCGCAAGGAAATGCTCGAGATCTTCTACTCGCGCAACCTCGACTGAGGGCGCTCTGCTAGTAAAGTCCCGGCTCACCCTCAGGCCGGGTCTTGAAGCGCCGATGCAACCAGAGATACTGCTCGGGGTGCTGCCGAATCGCCTGCTCGATAAACGCATTGACACGCGTGGCATCGACCACTTCATCGTTGCTGGGATATCCCTCGAGCGCGGGTAGCCACTCGTAGGTGTAGGTACGGTCATCCGGGTTGCGGTAGAAAATCAACGGCACGACTTGCGCCCCGGTCATCCGCGCAATTTTGGCGGTTAACCGCACCGTCGCAGCCTGCTGACCAAAAAACGGGGCAAATACGCTGGCATCACGACCAAAGTCCTGGTCGGGTGAATACCATACCGAATGCCCGGCTTTCAGCCGCCGTATGACGCTGCGCAGGTCATGACGATGAATCATCTGATCGAACACCCTCAGGCGAGCGCGGGTCATGAAGCGGTCGAAAAGCGGGTTATTATGCGGGCGGTAGACCGCGTCCGAATGAAAAAACAGCGAATGCAGCGCGCCCCCCAAGTCCAGCGGCGAAAAATGCACGCCAATAATCAGAACGCCCTTACCCTGCGCCTGGGCCCTGGCAAGATTTTCTTCGCCGACGCACGCGACTCGATGTCGAAAATCCTCGGGGCTGCGGCACCACGCAACGGCGGTTTCCATCAGCCCGATGCCATTGGCGATAAAGGTTTGCTTTACCAATCTACGCTGTTCGTCAGGGCTTTTTTCGGGAAAACATAGCGCTATGTTGACATCGGTAATATGACGACGGCGCTTGGCAAACCGCCAGGCCAAGCGCCCGATACCCGAACCGAGGGCAATGTTCAGCCGCCAGGGTAGCCATGCCGCAATGTGCATGCCAGCAATGGCCATCCAGGTGAACCAAAAGCGCGGGTGCGCGAAAGAACGGGGATAGGTTGATCGTGACATGCGCCTCGCCATTTAACCAAAAGCGCCATGATAACGGCGCGGTACACGGGGCAACACCCCAGTCAGCAGGGTATAGCTGATGGTATCGCAGTGACGGGCGACGTCATCGATCGACAGCACTGCGCCATTGCTTGCGCGCCCCCACAGTACCACTTCACTGCCAATGACGGCATCCGCCACCCCGCTGACATCCACCGTGAACATATCCATCGAGACCTTGCCGACCAGCGGACAATGCTGGCCATTGACCAGCACCGGTGTGCCATCCTGGGCGTGGCGGTCATAGCCATCGCCATAGCCTCCGGCGACTACCGCGATGCGGGAGCGTCGCGGTGCCCGCCAGCGCCCGCCGTAGCCCACCGGCTCACCCGCCTCAACGTCACGCAGGGCAATGATTTCAGAGCGCAGCGTCATTACCGGACGCAACGAGTCCGTGGCAGGCGTAGCGGTTTCCAACGGATTGCTGCCATACAGCATAATACCGGGGCGATTCCAGGCCCCGTGGGACACCGGCCAGGCAAGGGTCGCGGGGGAGTTCGCCAGACACAGCGGCGCATCGAGTGTCGTGGCAAGCGCTTGCAACCGCGTCATCTGCTGTTGAAAATAGCGACTGTCAGCGGCATCCGCCGTGGCAAAGTGGCTCATCAAGTGCAGCGACGATGCCTGCGGCGCCTCGCTCAGCTGCGCCCAGACATTGCTGACGTCCTCCGGGGCAAACCCCAGCCGGTGCATGCCGGAGTCTACCTTGACCCAGACAGGAATCGGCTCACGCGGCGAAAAGGCTAGCAGCGCCTCAACCTGCCATGCACTGTGCACCGCCATCCATAGCCGGTGTTCATCCACCCACGCCAACTCGTCGGTGCTGAAGATACCTTCCAGCAGGATAATGGGTGTGGTGATCCCGCCTTCCCGCAGTGTCACTGCTTCTTCCAGGCACGCCACGGCGAACGCGGAAGCATCCGCGGCCAGGGCACGCGCGCACTCAAGCGCGCCGTGGCCATAGGCGTTTGCCTTGATGACGGCGACCGATCGGCTATGTGGCGCGCACTGACACGCCAGCTGATAGTTATGACGCAACGCGTCTAGATCAATATGGGCCACCAGCGGGCGCATTGGGCTTTCTCGCTTGTTGCTTCTAATCAGGGTTCATCATTATGACTAAATAAAGTCACCGGGCACATGGCCCGGTGTTGGGAAAATTAACGGGAGTTGAAGGAAGGCCGTTAACTTTCAAAAATCGACGACAGCGACAGCCCCTGTTTCTCCAGCGACCGACGTAATTTCTTGAGCGCCTCTACCTGAATCTGACGTACCCTTTCTCGGGTCAAGCCGATCTCGGCACCCACTTCCTCGAGAGTGGCCGCTTCATGGCCGCGCAAACCAAAACGCCGCACCACCACCTCGCGCTGTTTCTCATTGAGCTCGTCGAGCCAGTGGTCAACATGCTCCTTGACATCACCATCTACCAGGGAAGCCTCGGGGCCATGGTCTTCCTCATCAGAGAGCGTGTCGATGAGGGGTTTGTCGCTTTCGCCGCCCATGGGGTAATCAACCGACGAGACCCTTTCGTTAAGCCCCAGCATCTTTTTCACCGTGCCTACCGGCTTGTCGAGATGCTCGGCGATTTCTTCCGCCGTGGCTTCGTGGTCGAGCTTTTGCGTCAACTCACGGGCTGCCCGCAAGTAGATGTTAAGCTCCTTGACCACATGGATCGGCAAGCGAATGGTACGTGTCTGGTTCATCAGCGCCCGTTCGATGGTTTGCCGGATCCACCAGGTAGCGTAGGTCGAAAAGCGGAAGCCACGTTCGGGGTCGAATTTTTCGACGGCTCGAATCAGCCCCAGATTACCTTCCTCAATCAGGTCCAGCAGGGTCAAGCCACGATTAAGATAGCGACGGGCAATCTTCACCACCAGGCGAAGGTTCGACTCAATCATCCGCGAACGCCCCAGCGGATCGCCCTTGCGGGCCAGTCGCCCGTAATAGACTTCCTCTTCAGGCGTCAGCAGTGGCGAAAAGCCAATTTCATTGAGGTAAATTTGTGTGGCATCAAGACTTTGATGCTGACGGTCCTCGCGCCCTAACGCTTTTTCGAAGGCCTCCTCGGCGGCAACGACATCCTCACCGTCGTCAAGTGCTTCTTCCACAGCGTTCAGGTCTACTTCCTGTAGATCTTTTTCCAGCATACTCATGCGTCTTACCCCCGTTATATCGCCTATCCGCCCTTAAAAAACCAAATGGGTCGCTTGGGCTTCCCATCGTTATTGTTATACAAAGCGTTCACGCCGTTACCTGTCGAATGAGTCGTGGCAACGCACGTTGCAAATGGCTGATACCGGTTAGCGTGACGGTAGAAACTCCAGGGGATCTTGTGGTTGCCCTTCGCGGCGTACCTCGAAATGCAGTCTCACGTCTTCCGCGTCACTATCGCCCATAGTGGCAATGACCTCACCGGCTTCCACAACGTCGTTCTCGCTGACATTAAGGCTGTCGTTATGCGCATAAGCGCTGAGAAATTCATCGTTGTGTTTGAGCAGGATGAGATTACCGTAACCGCGCACACCGCTGCCTGCATATACCACAATGCCAGAACCGGCGGCTCTTACAGGTTGCCCCTTTTCACCAGCGATATCAATACCGGCGGTGATGCTATCGCCCTGGCCAAACTCGCCCACCACATTGCCATCGCTCGGCCACTGCCAATCAATGGTTTCGGCTGGTGTATAAGTGCGGTCGTCGCGGTCAGGTGTCGAATCCTCAGGAGCGGCCGTCGCCTGCTCTGGGGCCGTTTCGGCTTCAGGTTCCGGCGCTGTTTGCGCTTCAGCCTGCTCGGGCTGAGTTTGCTCAGCCCGAGGTTGATCGGGGGCTGAATCAGAAGCCGCCTGAGTCTCAGATGCCTCAGCCGTAGTGACATTTTCCTCGGCGTCATCAGCATCACGCTCAGCCGTCAACCGCTGATTGCGCTCAATGGCTGACTCATCGGGCAGCAACCAGTCCATTTGCTGATCATCACTCGAAGCGGGGGTAGACGCCTCGGGCGAAAGACCTCTTGCCACCGCACCACTGGCGCTTTCATTCGCTCCCGCTGAGGCGTTCGCCGACGTTGAAGACGTGCCCTCACGCAGGGCAATGATCTGCCCAGGCTGGATACGGTAAGGGGGCTCGATGTTATTGAGTTCAGCCACTTCGCGATAATCGAGATTATGCTGCCAGGCGATGCCGTAAAGGGTATCGCCTTCCTTGACCCGATACTCGGGGGAGCGCTCGACCGCGTCGCGGGCATCGCTTATATCACGCACCTGCGGGCCGCCGCTCTGCTGGTTGGCACAGCCGGCAACGGCTAACGCCAGTGCGGACATCATTACTATCTTACGCATGCAAAGCCTACTCCTTTTCAGCAGCGGAGGCGGTTTGGGGAGACGTTGGCGGCGTGCGACCAAGGGCACGCCGATGCAACAGTACAACGACCAGTGCGCCAAACGTCATCAACGCTATTACACCAATGAGTTGCGCGGATTCGCCCGTTAGCTGTGCATAATCACCGGGCATTAAATATCGATAATCCAACGGAATCATTTCACCATCACTACCCAGTTGGTATCGCACCAGTTCTCGCCACGGCCAGAGCACGGGCAGTGAACCCATAATGAAACCTAACAATAATTGAAGCGTTGAGCCACGATGGCGGCGCAGCAACCAGGAGAGCACCCGTGAGAAAAGCGCCAGACCAATGAGGCAGCCGCCCCCAAACAGCAGGATGGTCACCCAATCAAAGCCGCGCACAGCTTCCATCACCGTACCGTAAAGCCCCATGGTGAGCAGTAAAAAACTTCCTGATACGCCGGGCAACAACATGGCACTGATGGCAATACTCCCCGCCACTATCAATATCAGTGACTCATTACCCAATGTTGACACCAGGGGCATCAATCCGGGTAGCCATTGAGCCAGCAGCAGGCCAACCCCTAGCGGGAACAGGTAGCGCAACTTGAAACGCGTTCCTGAATCACTCACAACAAAGGCCGAAGCAGCCACCAAACCAAAGAAAAAACCATCCAGCAACAGTGGATGTGCTTCCATCAACCACAGCGCCAGGTGCGCCACACTGAAAACGCTGATGACAATACCGACGAGCAGCGGCACCAGGAACGCCAGGTTAAGGTGCTGACTCAGCCCTCCCAGCCCGCCACGACGCCATGCACCAATGGCGCTTGGGCCGAACTGTTTGATGGTTAAGATCAATTCTTCATAAATGCCGCTGATAAACGCAATGGTCCCACCCGAAACCCCCGGCACTGCATCGGCAGCGCCCATCCCGGCTCCGGTTAATAACAATCGTACGGGTTGACGCTTCAATCGACCACTCCTTGCAATAATGGAACAAAACGAACCGGTTCCAGGCGGCGTTTTTCAAACGCATTACCGACGCGTTTGATCTGGGTAAGCCACTGGCTGCCGTCTGATGCCTCTAGAGGGGCAATCAAGACGCCATCAGGGCTTAACTGCTCAAGCAGTGGTTCTGGTAGCGTTTGGGCGCAAGCGGTCAACAGAATGACGTCAAATGGCGCGGCGGCGGGCCAGCCTTCACCTCCGTCAGCAACGGCCAGCGACGCCCGGGCACCCAGGCGGCTAAGCCGGAAGGCGGCGCGCCGGTGCAGAGCCTCGATACGCTCAAGGGAAAACAGCTTATCGACCAATCGGGCCAGAATAAGTGTTTGATAGCCAGAACCAGTGCCCAGTTCCAGAACGCGCTTGGGTTCAGCACGCAGCACCAGCTCGGTCATGCGCGCAACGATAAGCGGTTGAGACAACGTCTGGCCAAACCCGATGGGTAACGAGGTATCTTCGTAGGCGCGGTGGGCCAGCGCTTCATCCACAAAAAGATGGCGCGGCTCGCTGGCCATGACTTCAAGCACCCGTGCGTCACCAATTCCTTGGCGAATCAGGCGTTGGACCATGCGGTCACGGGTACGCTGCGAGGTCATTCCGGTACCGCGCAGCTCTTCCGGTGACAGTTTAGGCGAATGCATCCAGCCAGTCTCGAACGTCGTTGAGCGCCTGATGGCGCGTTAAATCCGTTTGCAAGGGGGTAATCGATACAAAGCCCGCCTCGACGGCGGCAAAATCAGTGTCGTCACCATCGTCGGCATTGGCAGCCACCGGGGCAATCCAGTAACGGGTGCGCCCACGCGGGTCTTTAACGGCCAGCGGCTGCTCCGCGGGGCCGCGATAGCCAAGTCGCGTCACTTTAACCCCCTTGACGTCCCCCCAGGGCACATCGGGCACGTTAACGTTCAGCAGTGTGCGCGGCGGCAGCGACAGCTGGTCCACGGCCCCCACCAGGCTCGCCGCCAGGTGGCCGGCCGTAGCAAAGTGGCGATGGCCGCAGAGCGACATGGCAATCGCCGACATGCCCAGATTACGTCCTTCCATGGCAGCGGCAACCGTACCCGAATACAGCACGTCGTCCCCCAGGTTGGCGCCATGGTTAATGCCGGAAATCACCAGGTCGGGTTTTTCATCCCACACGCCGTTGACCCCCAGGTAGACACAGTCCGCCGGCGTGCCGTCGACACTGTAGAACCCGCTGTCCAGTGCGGTCATCGCCAGCGGTCGCGAGAGCGTCAGCGAGTTGCTCGCCCCGCTGCGGTCACGGTCCGGGGCAACGACACGCAGATTGGCGTGCTTGGTCAATGCATCGTAAAGCGCCTTGAGCCCCGGCGCATGAACTCCATCGTCGTTGGATAGCAGCAAACGCCGCATGGAAAACTCCTTAATTGGTTGCCCGAGTCCCGGCACACGCCCCTTCAGTCCGGTGACGCGATCAATTCGCTGACCACCGCGGTGGCGAAACTGCCGCGAGGCAGAGCGAATGAGAGTACCACGCTCTGGGCTTCGCGGTTTAGCTGTGGCTCGCTCAAACGAACGCGTAATGCCCGCTGGCCGCGCCTGACTCCGCTGCGCAGCAGGCCCTCGCACAGCGACGGATGACGATCCAACAGCGCAGCCTCGTAGTCACCCGCTGCCTGCTGACTGATATTGCCGACGCCCCACAAGGGACCTGTCGGATGCACATCCAATGCATCGGCACGCGCGCAAAGCGTGGTGTCTACCTGGTCAACATTGAACACGCTCTGGGTACCGTCAAGCATTAGCGTATCGCCGTTAACTGGTTGCTGCCACTGGTTTTTCTCAATTCTTTCGCTAAGCAACTCGTTGAACAGAAAGCTGCGGGCGGTGGACAGCAAAATACCGTGACGATCGTCACGCTTGCGCCATCCGCGCGCCAACAATGCTTCTGCGCGCTGTAGATTGCGCCCCGCTGGCCCGAAGCGTTGCGACCCAAAGTAGTTGGGCACGCCCTGCTCGCATAGCAACTGCCAACGCTGGCTAACGTCATCTGTCTCTATCGCTTCCCCGCTCAACCGCAGTTGAAATCGGTTATAACGATGCACGCCACGCTTCAGCTTGCGCGGGTGTCGGGCATGCTGCAAAACGCTGATGCCGCCATCGGCGAGGGCCTGCATCAACCCCTCAGGGGCTTCCTTGCCGGGTAAATGCACGCTCAACCATTGGCGAGTCACCGCGACACGGTCCTTCATCCCCGAATAGCCAACGTCACGGGGTGCAACGTCACAGCGCTGACTGAGTATTTTAACGACCTCCAGGGTCGTCAGGTTGCGCTTTTCAATGTTCAGCCAAAGATGTTCGCCGTGCCCCTCCGGGGCAAAATCCAGCACCTCGTCGACCAAAAAGTCATCCGGCGCCAGACGAAACCTGCCAGGTTTTGGCGGACCGAGTGCCGCTTCCAGGCTGCGCTGCCAGCGGGGTAATTCAGGCATGGGGCCTCTCATTCAGGCCGAGCAGCACCACCGCTTCGGCTGCGATGCCTTCACCGCGCCCGGTAAAGC
Source organism: Halomonas sp. A40-4 (assembly GCF_015767635.1). Classification (GTDB taxonomy): domain Bacteria; phylum Pseudomonadota; class Gammaproteobacteria; order Pseudomonadales; family Halomonadaceae; genus Vreelandella; species Vreelandella janggokensis. The sequence goes on from NZ_CP065230.1 coordinate 3,110,449, forward strand.
CCAACCGCTCGGTAGTGGTGGCTTTAACATTCACCTGGCCCTGGCTCACACCCAGATCGGCCGCGATCACCTCGCGCATGGCGCCCACGAAGGGGGCCAGTTTTGGCGCCTGGGCCATCACCGTGGCATCGATATTGACGACGTTATACCCTTCAGCACGCACCAACGCGATAACCTGACGCAAGAGATCGCGGCTGTCCGCCCCTTTCCATGCCGGGTCGGTGTCCGGGAAATGATGACCAATGTCGCCCAGCGCACAGGCCCCCAGCAGGGCATCGCTCACCGCATGCAGCAGTACATCGCCGTCGGAGTGAGCAATAAACCCTTTATCAAACGCTACCTTTACCCCGCCCAACATCAGATGATCGCCGGGACCAAACCGGTGGACATCAAATCCATGACCAATGCGCATTAGTGGCTCCTCTCGGTGATATCACGCTGTGACGTAAGAATCGCGGCCGCCAGTGCCAGATCATCGGGGTGTGTCACTTTAAGGTTATCCCGTCGCCCGGACACCAGTTGGGGAGCATCGCCCAGCGCTTCCACGGCGGAGGCTTCATCGGTCACCAGCGTATGCCGGTTTCGAGCATCGTTTATCGCTCGGTAAAGCTGGCCGTAACGGAAGCCCTGGGGCGTCAGCGCATGCCAGAGTGCGTCACGGGGCTCACTATGCAGGCTGGCACCGGCAGGACTGGCACGTTTCATGGTGTCAGCCACCGGCATCGCCAGGAGCGCACCCGCGGCATGGTGCTGCACGGCCTGGTAAAGCGCCAGCAGATCTTCACGGGTCACGCAGGGGCGGGCGACATCATGGACAAGCACCAGATCGTTATCCCCGGCGTCGATGGCCGTGAGCGCGTTGAACACACTGTCCATGCGCTCTTCGCCACCAGTGACACGCTGCCAATCGGCAAACGGCACCCACTTTTCGGCGAACCAGTGGTCGTCGTCGTCAAGGCAGAGTACCAGACGCGCATTTGGGAAAGCGCTGTACAAGCGTTCCAGGGTATGGGCAAGCAGCGGGCGGCCCAGCAATGTCAGGTACTGTTTGGGCCTGTCCGCCTCCATGCGGCGTCCTTGACCGGCAGCGGGCACCACCAACCACAAAGGATCACTCATCGGGCAACTCCGGCCTGATCACCGAGCGGGCGTTGATGCCGACCAACTCCTCCTCGATGGCAACGCCTGGCACCCAGAAAAACTGCTCGTCGGTACGCACCATGCCCATATCGCTGCGCGCTCGCTCTTCAATCGCGTCCAGGCCGTCCTTGAGATCGGTCACTTCGGCCGCCATTCTGGCATTGCGCTCGCGCAGGGGCACATTTTCTGCCTCCTGAGCGGCAACGCGCTGCTCGAGTTGCTGCAAGTCGCGCCAGCCGCCATCGCCAAGCCAAAGTTGGTATTGCAGCATGCCCAACACCAGCAGCAGCGCGATTAATAGCCATCTGCGCATGACCGCTCTCCTATAAATGCCGCTCAAATACGTTTTGCCTAAATTGGCGCGCCATTATGCCATCAAGCCGCCCGACCAGCGAGTTGCTTTCATTTATACGGTAGCGCGGCAAAGGCCGCATCACGGTAGGCAGCCACTTGTTGCCCTTCTTCACGGCAAAAGGTCGCGACAGCGTTCGCGAGGCCGGGATGGGCCAGGTAATGCAATGAGCGCACACGCTGCGGTGCAAAGCCGCGCAGTAGCTTGTGCTCGCCCTGAGTACCCGGATCAAACAGCGTCAGGCCCTGCTCGAGACAGAACTCGATGCCCTGGTAATAGCAAGCTTCAAAATGCAGGCAGTCGGCCACCACCTCACTGCCCCAGTAGCGCCCATAAAGCGTCTGAGCGCCTCTAAAGTAAAGCGCTGCCGCAACAGGTCTCCCGTCAAGGCGTGCCTGTACCAAGAGCAGCGACTCGGGCATGGCATTGTAAATACGGGTAAAAAAATCCTGGGCCAGATAAGGCGGCCGCCCGCGCTCCTGGTAAGTAATGGCGTAACACCGGTAAAAATGCGTCAGGTCAGCAGGCGTGATCTGTTCGCCGACCAAGCGCACCACCTCCAGCCCCTGATCGGCCACCAGACGGCGTTCACGCTTGATCATTTTACGCCGCTTGGACGTCAGCGCAGCGAGAAACCCGTCGAAGTCGCCGAAGTCTCGATCACGCCACTGAAACTGCACGCCCTCGCGGCTGATGAGCTCGGGGCACTGGGCCTGCCACACTTCCACTTCTGACGTGCCCGCAAACAGCAAATGCCAGCTTGAAAGGTCATGGCGCTGGCACTGCTCCCGCCAGCCCTGGGCCAGGGCCGCGTAGACGACGTCTGTATCAGCGTCTTGGGCTACCAAGGCACGCGCGCCGGGTACCGGAGTAAACGGTACGGCACTCAGCGCTTTAGGATAATAATGCCCCCCGGCGCGCTCAAAAGCATCAGCCCACCCCCAATCAAACACATATTCGCCGTAGGAATGGTGCTTCTCGTAAAGCGGCATTGCGCCCACCAGTTGCGCGCCTTTCCAAACGGTTAAATGGCAGGGCTGCCAGCCGGTCGCTGGGCCTACCGAACCGCTCGCCTCCAGCGCATGCAGGAAGGCGTGACGTAAAAACGGCTGATCGGCATCTACCAGAGCATCCCACTGACTGGCCGACACAGCCTCCATGGCAGATAACACCGCAACCGATAGCGACACTGGCATAGCCTCTCCCAGACCTAGGGTTGGTTTCAATTAAGCTACTCTACACTATGCGGGTTCATTACCCTTACGGTACAAGCTCGTGATTTAACGCAACGAATTGCCTCGCGCCTGACATCAGGATCCATCAAGGAGACGCCATGACCTGCCACCTCAACGCCTGCCTGGAGACTCAGCGTCTCGCCTGCCGCCAGTCGCCTTACCCCTCCCGGGCGGAACGACGTGAGCTTTTGGCCCGGCTGGCGCTGATGACCAGGCGCCACCGACACGCCATCATCGAGGACATCCAGACCGATTTCGGCCAGCGCAGCGAGGTCGAGATTCAGCTTGCCGACATTCAACCGGTACTTGATGCTGTGAGCCATGCGCGTCGTCATCTATGGCACTGGATGCGCCCCTGGCGAGTCAGCGTCCCCTGGCGGCTACTGCCTGCACGTGCGCGTATTGCGCCCCAACCTCTTGGCGTTGTAGGTATTATCGCCCCCTGGAACTACCCCTGGAGCCTTGCGTTGATGCCGGTCGTTGATGCACTCGCGGCGGGAAACCGCGTCATGCTCAAGCCCAGCGAGCTCACGCCACACACCAGCGCCCTGCTTGGCCGACTGGTAACGCAGTATTTCAGCCCCCGAACACTGTGCGTGATTGAGGGCGACGCCACCACCGGCCAGGCGTTCAGCGCTCTGCCATTCGACCATTTGCTGTTTACCGGCTCGCCCCAGGTCGGCCGGAAAGTTGCATTGGCCGCTGCCAACAACCTGACCCCAACGACGCTGGAATTGGGCGGCAAAAGCCCGGCGTTTGTAGCAGGGGATGCCGACTTTACGCGTGCTGCCGACGCGATTATTTTCGGCAAGGGCATGAATGCCGGGCAAACCTGCATTGCCCCCGATTACGTGCTGGTTGAAAGCCGCCATATCGATGCTCTGACCAACGCTCTGAGCCGCGCGATTTTAAAACAGCGCCCCTCGGCACGGGAGGCCACCCAGCCAATAAACGAGGCTCAGCGTGCACGCAGTGAAGCGATGCTCGCCGAGGCGCGTAACCACGGATGCCGAATCATTGACCACGGCGCCCACGCGCCCGCGCTGGTGATAGATCCCCACCAGAGGCTTGCCGTGATGCGCGAGGAAATTTTCGGCCGCTGCCTGCCAGTTATCAGCGTCAAGGACAGCAATAAGGCGCTTGACTTTGTCGCTGCGCGACCACACCCGCTGGCGATTTATGTATTCACCCAGCAACGCGATCAACAACGCCATTGGCAACACGCCAGCCAGTCTGGTGCCCTGGTATTCAATACCACACTGTTGCATCACGCCGTGCCGGGGCTGCCGTTTGGCGGCGTCGGGGCCAGCGGCCACGGGGCCTATCACGGCCGTCACGGCTTTCACCGTTTCAGCCACCTGCGCGGGATGTTTTATCTGGCCAGCCGCTCTCCTGCCACGCAGCTATACCCACCTTACCGTCGCTGGCTACTAAAGTTACTTCGTCTCATTTAAGCCGGGGAGCAAACGGCCGATAATGTTAATATAAGGTTTTATTGACACCTTCCCACGGAGCAAGGATGCCAGCACCACCAACCCTCGATAACGAGCCTCAGCGCCTGGACGCGGTGCATGCGCTTCGTGTCCTCGATACCCCCAGTGACAGGGCGTTTGAACGCTTGACACAACTGACCCGCGACCTATTCGATGTGCCTGTTGCCTTGGTATCGCTCATCGATCAAGAACGGCAGTGGTTTAAATCGCACCAAGGAATTGAGATGTCTGAAACGGACCGGAGCATTTCTTTCTGCGACCACGCCATCGCCCAAGATGGACCGCTCATCATTGAAGACACCCTTGAAGACGAGCGCTTTGCCGGCAATCCATTGGTCACAAGCCCGCCGCATTTCCGCTTTTACGCTGGCTTCCCGATACGGCCCCTCAATGGCATGGCCGTTGGCACTTTATGCATTATCGACTTCCAACCGCGCCCATTCAGCGAACGTGACTTGAAGCTACTGGGTCGTTTAGCGGGTCAGGTTGAAGAACTGTTTCGCCACCACAAGCTGCAGGTTGAACTCACCCAGACAGCCAACCGGATGCATAAAGAGCAGCAACTGCTCAAAGTTCTCCACCACGGCATCACCGACTATCAGGCGCTCATGTCCGGCGAGCAACTGTGGACCTTTTTAACGGAAGCCCTGAGCGAGCTCACCGACAGCGAATACACTTTGATTGGCGAGGTACTACCCGGCGATATCAGCAATGCGCTGAAGCTTAATGCCATTAAAGGCCCTTTGTGGAGTTCCGAATCACGTCATCACATAGAGCAACTGCTCAGCGGCGATAGGGTGCTCAAGAACCCCAACTCGCTGTTGGGTAGGGTCTTTGCCCGGGGTGAGGTGGTCATCGACAACGATGTTAATGAGCATACCCAGCGCAGCGAGTTCCCGCTGGGCCAGGTGCAGTTTGGAAACTACCTGGGCGTGCCTATTTTCAATAGCGGCCAACTCATCGGCATGTTTGCCATCGCCAACAGCCGTCAGCAGCTGGACCAGCATCTGCTGGACTGGCTTCAGCCCTTCACCGACACCTGCGTACTACTGATCAACCTTTACCGCCAGATGGCTGAGCGCGAGCAGGTCATGCAGGATTTAGCCAATACCCGCGATCAAGCCGAGCGTGCCAACCAGGCCAAGAGCGAATTTTTATCATCGATGAGCCATGAACTGCGCACGCCGCTCAACGCGATTATCGGCTTTGCCCAAGTACTCGGCCACAACCCCCGCGCACCTCTGAATGACAAACAAAAACGCCAAGTCAACCAGATCGAAAAGAGCGGCCACCATCTGCTTAGTTTGATAAACGACGTACTGGACTTGGCCAAAGTCGAAGCGGGCCAACTGTCGCTTTCCATTGAAGCCATTTCGTTGAACAGCATCCTCGAGGATGCCTGTAGCACCCTCGAGGCTAACGCCGAGGCCGCTGGTATCACCTTAACCTTTTCATTACCTGATACCGACTTGAAGATCAGTGCCGACTACACACGTACCAAGCAAATACTTCTCAACCTGCTGTCCAACGCGATCAAGTACAACGTGGCCAACGGGCGTATCGATATCCTTGCGCAGCATCAGAAAGATGTCGCCAAGCTCAGCATCAGCGACACGGGCCCCGGCATCCAGACCGACCGGTTGAACGAGCTGTTCGAACCGTTTAACCGCCTTGATGCTGAAGAAAGCCATGTGGAAGGAACCGGTATAGGATTGTCCATTACCCGGAAGCTAGTGGAACGCATGCATGGAGAGATTGGCGTCGACAGCCAGCCAGGCCATGGGACGACGTTCTGGTTTACGTTGCCAGTGTCGACCTCCCCCGCCACTGAGCGCCCCGGAGGCGCTGACCGACAACACCTGCCAGAGACTGCAAACCAGCAAACACTGCTGTACATCGAAGACAATCCTGCCAACCAACACCTGATGGAAGATATTGTCGACGCCATGGAGGGCGTGACGCTTCGCACCGCATCAAGTGCTGAGATCGGCCTGGAAATGATGCGTTACGACATTCCCGCTGTGGTGATAATGGACTTGCACCTACCCGGCATGAGTGGCTATGACGCGTTGACCAAGCTGCGTACGACTCCCCTCTATCGCGATGTGCGCGTCATTGCCCTTTCGGCCAATGCGCTGCCCAGCGACATAAAAAAGGGCCTCAGAGCAGGGTTTGATGCCTATCTAACCAAACCAATCGACATTAAACAGTTTACTGACACGCTTAACCCGTTGCTGGGAGCGCCCATCAGGCAGGAGCCATGACATTCTATTCCAAACACGTATTGGTCGTTGACGATAACACTGTCAACATTGAGCTAATGCTCGACTTGCTCGAAAACCAGGGTTTTCACAACACTCATGGCATCAGCGATTCCCGCCATGTGCTCGCCTATTGCCAGCGGTCACTACCTGATCTGTTATTGCTGGACATTCGCATGCCTTACCTGGATGGCTACGCGGTTATCGAGCAGCTCAACGCGCACCTTGGCGAGCAGACGCCGCCGATTGTCATCCTCACGGCCCAGATTGACGACGAAACCAGACAGCGCGCGCTGGCGCTTGGCGTGCGCGACTTTGTTACCAAGCCTTTCAAGCATGACGAGGTGCTGCAACGCATTCTCAACGTGCTGAACGTCGAGCATCGCTACCACGTCCGCGACCGACAGGCCGACACTCTGGAACGCATAGTCAATGAACGCACTCAGGCGCTTTACCTTCAATCATGCACCGACCCCATTACGCGTTCACCCAATCGGCGCGGCCTTACTCAAGCCCTCAGCGAAGCGGCAACGCACAACGATGCCACTGGGCTATTGTTTATTGCCTTAGACCGCTTTGATGATGTCATTCGATTGCATGGGTACCGGATTGCCGAAAGGCTAATGAGCCATATTGTACAGCGCCTGGGTGAGCGCCTGAGCGACTCCCACACACTCGGCTTATGGGGTGGCAGCGAGCTGTTGGTGATTAGCGCCACCGATGACAAGCGTAAGCTTCTGTCGCTGGCCCATCACCTGATGGAAACGTTCGAAACCGACCAGCAGGTTGACGATTTGCTGCTGCCACTAGGAGCAAGAGTCGGCATTAGCCAAGCCCGCGGTGCATTTGATATTGAGCGGTTAGTCCATATGGCGACCTTGGCGCTACCACAGAAGAACGGCAGAGCCGTTCAGTGCTATAGCGAAACGCTCGAGGCCCAGCAGCGCCATCGGCTACACGTTCTGCAAGCCTTGCGTGGCGCCACCGAACGCGGTGAAATGTCGCTTGTCTTCCAGCCCAAGCTGCGCCTGAGTGATCAGCGTATTATCGGTGCCGAAGCATTATTACGTTGGCACCATCCCGACCTGGGACACATATCACCAGGCATGTTCATTCCTCTGGCTGAAGCCAGCGGAGATATCTTTTCGATTGGCGAGTGGGTTCTGGAAGAGGCCATGAGGACGATCGCCGACTGGCGACAGAAAAACGTGTTCAGCAATGACTTTCACATTGCGGTGAACGTAGCCGCCCGGCAGCTGGCGCGCAAGGATTTCGCCGAAAGCGTCTTGCGTCAGTTGGAAGACCACCAAATCCCCGCGCACTTCTTCGCCATTGAGGTCACTGAATCCGGTTTAATGAGCGATATGCAGAACGCACGGCAACAGCTTGAGCAGTTTACCCAGGCCAATATCGCCGTGGCCATCGATGATTTTGGCACCGGCCACTCTTCGTTGGCGTATATCAAGACGCTGCCTTTTTCAACGCTGAAGATTGACCGCGCCTTTGTTATGGACTTGGAGGAAAGCGACGTAGAACGCCAACTGGCGCGTACCATTGCCCAACTGGCGCATAGCGTGGGCAGTGATGTTGTCGCGGAAGGCATTGAAACCGCGTATCAGGCCATGTACTTACGGGGCATTGGCTGTGAAACTGCTCAAGGCTATTATTTCTCGCGGCCATTACCGGCCAGCGAGTTCCTCGCCTGGTGCGATAATTGGCAGCCGCACTTGCCACCAACCTCCACGGAGACCGTTTAATGGCTCACGACTTGCTCGACCGGATACGCCAACGCCTGGAAGATCTCAACCGCTCGGAGCGTAAGGTCGCCAACGTGATTATCGATGATCCTGCGGCCGCCACCAGCCTGAGCATTGCCAGCCTGGCACAGGCGGCAAGCGTCAGCGAGCCGACGGTGAACCGCTTCTGCCGCAACTTTGGCGCCAAGGGCTATCCCGATTTCAAGATCAAACTTGCCCAGAGCCTCGCGGGCGGCACCCCCTACGTGACCCGGGCAGTCGAGCCTGGCGATTCCGCCACCCAGTACACCCAGAAAATCTTTGGCGCCACCATTGCCGCACTGGATGAAGCCCAACGTGAAGTCGACATGGGCGCCGTGGAACGCATGGTGGATTACCTGACCCAGGCCAAGCAGATCCACTTTTTCGGCCTTGGGGCCTCCGGTGCGGTGGCGCAGGATGCCCAGCACAAGTTCTTCCGCTTCAACCTGCCGGTCATGGTGCACATCGATGTGCTGATGCAACGCATGGTTGCCGCTGCCTGCCATACAGGCGATGTGGTAGTGATCATTTCCTATACCGGGCGCACCCGTGAACTGGTCGACATTGCTCGCGTCGCCCGCGAAGCGGGCGCTGTGGTGCTGGGCATCACAGCGCCGGATTCACCGCTTTCCCAGGAATGCACCGCCACCCTTGAAGTCGCGACGCCGGAAGACACTGACCATTACATGCCCATGACGTCACGCGTGATTCAACTGACGCTGATCGATGCGCTGGCCACCGGTGTGACGCTCAGGCGCGGCGAGGATTTCCTGCCGCACCTCAAAAAGATCAAGGACAGCCTACGGGAAACACGCTTCCCTATTCCCAAAAACACCTAGGGCGTTTAATCGGTCACAGCGGCGCAAACGGTAATCTCGACCCTCAGCTCGTCGGCAGGCATCGGTGCACATACACAGGTGCGTGCCGGCGCATGGCCTTCCGGCACCCAGGCATCCCAAACGGCATTCATCGCCGCGAAATCGCTACCGTCCTTGAGGTAGATCGTGGCGGTCAGCAGCTGCTCTCGAGACGAGCCAATCTCGCTCAACAGGGCATCCACCCGCGCCAGCATGCTTTCGGTTTGTGCCGTGATATCGTCGAAACGCGCCTCTGGCCCGGCAACCTGGCCACACAGGTGGGCCACACCCTGATGGATGACCGCACGGCTCATGCGGGCTTTGGTGTCGTGGCGTTCAATTGTCATGGGGTTCCTCGTTATCGTTGAATCCGTTGTCATTCGGCCTATTCGGCACAGCCGATGCACTTGAGCACCAGCGGGTCGCTTTCCAGACGCTTAATGTTAATCCACTCGCCGCATTTGATACATTCACCGAAGACACCCTGTTCGAGGCGCTGTAGTGAGCCCGCGATACGCGTCACGTTTTGCTGGCGACGCTGCTCTTCGGCCTTGGCCATGGCCTGCCCCTGAAGGGCGTCCATACGCGACAGCCGACCTACCGAGGTTTGATCCAGCGTCACCGTATCCCGAGCCCCGGCACTGCCAGCACTTTCGTCGATCAGCGTTTCGCGCAGGGTGATTAAACGGGCCTTCATGGCCTCCACGTCTACATCGGGATGGTTCATCGCCACCTCCTTAGGATCTGCTGTTATACTTGGAGAATTAACCCTTTACGAGCGCCCCTTCGCCCGCTTGTTTCGCAAAGGATACTGCATCATGGGCTATCGTACCCTGCTGCGCGACCACCGTAGTGTGTTAAGTATCGCCTTTTTGGCAATGTTCAGTTCAAGCCTTGGGCAAAGTTTTTTTGTCGGGCTTTTTCAGGCACCGCTGGCTGACCATTGGCAGTTCAGCGCGGGCCAGTTCGGTACCGCCTACACCGTCGTGACGCTCGTTTCAGGGTTTGTAATGCTGTATTACGGTCCTTCCATCGACTGGATATCCCCACGCCGATTCGCGATTACCGTGCTGTTCGCCCTGGTGACGGGCGTTGCCCTGCTCACCCTTTCCCCCTGGTGGTGGCTTGGCGTTCTCGGCCTGGGCCTGGTGCGATTATGCGGGCAGGGCATGTTGACCCACCTGGGCAACACCCTCGCTGCCCGGGAGTTCACCACCCAGCGGGGCCGCGCAATGGGGCTTGCAAGCTTGGGCATTCCACTTGGCGAAGCGCTGCTTCCACCGCTCGTCGCGGCGACACTGCTATGGCTAAGCTGGCAGTCCTTCTGGTGGTTGCTTTGTGCCCTGCTGGCCCTGCCTTGGCTATGGCTGCTGCAGCGTGCCCCCTGGTCCAACGCCCCGGGCCAAAAACCCCAGAAACGTGACACCACCGGGCCGCGACCCTTTTACGAGCCTCGCTTCTGGGCGTTATTGCCGCTGCTCATGTCGCTGCCGATCACCATGACAGGGCTATTCATTTACCAGGCGCAGCTGACCGATGCCCTGGACAGCTCGCTGAGCGTCTATGCGCTGGCCCTTACCGGCATGGGGGTCGCCAAGCTTCCTGGCGCACTGTTGGGCGGCCGCTGGATCGACAAAATTGGCCCGGTGCGTCTAGCCCGCGTGTACTTGATTCCTTATGCTGCGGCGATGCTATTCGCCACACTGGCCGGAGGGAACGCAAGCGTTTGGGCGTTGATGGTGGGAGGCGGTTTGGCCATGGGCGCTCAAGAGCTGATTGCCTCGGGCCTGCTGATCAAGCTGTGGGGCATCGAGCACCTGGGACGCGTACGCTCCGCGCTCAGCGCCGCCATGGTATTTTCCACGGGTATCGCTCCCGCCGCCATCGGACTCGCGCTCAGCGCTGGCATGGCGTTTCCGGCCATCCTTGCCACGATGCTGGCGTTTATCGTCGCCGCCTGGTGTCTTGCCCAACGCGTTTTGCAAATAGCCAACCAAGCGGCCAGCCCCTAGCGCAGAATCAGCACCGGCAATTGGGCCTTCCTCAGCATCGCGGTGGTAGTGCTGCCAACCAGCAAATGGCGAATGCGCGAATGGCCGTAGGCGCCCATGACCAGCATATCGATGCCATGTTCCTCTTTGTAGGCGCGCAGCGTCTCTTCGACATCACCCGCTCGAATCGCGCCTTCGGCCGTATGTCCCGCACTCGTCAGGCTCGTCAGCGCCCACTCCAGCTGTGAACGGTGCTCGGCGGTTTCCGCGCCGACGATGACAACGTGGCAGGTCGCACCGTTAAACAACGGGCTCTTGGCCAGCATTTCAACGCCTTTGCGCGCTGTGTTGCTGCCATCGAAGGCCATCATGACGTTTTCGGGATGGGTAAATGTTCTGGGCACCATCAGGATAGGGCGGTGCACTTCGCGCACCACGCGCTCCAGGTTTGAACCTATATGGCCGCTGGCCTGGTGAGCGGTTTCACCACGCTTACCCACCACCAGTAGGCGTACACTCTTTTCCTGCTCGACCAGGGTTTCCACCAAGGTACCGTTGCGCTGCATGGCATCTAGCGCTTCGACACCCGCTTTCAAGGCTCGCTGCCTGGCATCCTCCAGCACCAGCCTGCCTTGCTCACGCGCCAGCTTGGCACGCTGTTCTTCGACGTCGGATAGCTTTTCCAGTAGATGCTCGCGGGTGCCCAGCCCCAGATTGCCGGTCAGGTCAGGCTCGGAGATTTGTGGGTGGTTATCCACTACATGAATAAACGCGAGAGGCGCATCAAGCGCCTTGGCAGCCCAGGCAGCGTAGTCGCATACCCCTTCGGAAAACTGGGAACTGTCGATAGCCGCCAATACTCGATCAGACATTGATCAACCTCACTCAAGCAGGTGCAATAAACATTATTGTTGTGGCCTACCTTTTTACACGAACTTATTGACCGGCAACAGCGCCTGCCCCGACATCTCAACATGATAAGCTTGATGACCGCTGGGGGAATTGGCAAGGGGACGTATCTTGGGTATTAGCTGGGGTAGCATTATGCTGGTGGCAGTTGGCGGGGCTTTCGGTGGCATGGCCCGCGTGGCCACCTCGAACCTGTTTGCCAAATGGCTGGGCATCGCATTTCCTTGGGGCACCCTGGCCGTTAACCTGCTGGGCGCTTTTGCCCTTGGCTGGGTGGCGAGCACCCTCAATCAGGGCAGCCCACCATTCGGTGATGCGTGGCTGTTTGTCGCCGTTGGGCTACTGGGCGGCTTCACGACGGTCTCATCCTTCAGCTTGCAGACCCTGGGCCTGTGGGAAAGCGGCATGGGAGGCAAGGCACTCGCCAATATCACCAGCACGCTGACACTCGGCGTTGCGGCGCTGGGGTTAGGTGCATGGTTAGCGGGAGGGGGCCTATGAAGACGCTTGCCACCTATGCCGCGGTTGGCATCGGCAGCGGGCTGGGCAGCGCGCTGCGTTACGTCATCTCGTTGTCGATGACAGGCACCCTGGGTAGCTCCTTTCCCTGGGGGACGCTTCTGGTCAATGTTGTCGGCTCAGGGCTGATCGGCTGGCTTGCCGGGCGCATTGCCCGGGCACCCGATGCACAACGCAAACGCTGGCAGCCCTTTTGGGTGGCGGGCTTTTGCGGCGGATTCACCACCTTTTCTCTATTCAGCTTGGAAGTCGTTTCACTTGCCCAGACCCAACCCATCCTGGCGTTGGCTTATATCGCTGTCAGCCTGCCTTTATGGTTGGCGGCAGTCTGGGCAGGACAACGCTGGGCCAATAGCGGTTAAGCCACCCACTCCTGACACCTACCTAATATTCTCTCGTATCGGCCGGTGAGTGTTTTACCAGCCGCGGCACCCAGGCGAGATACGTCACCATGCCCAGCAATTCGACCAGTGACTGCAGGACAATGACCACCACCGATGCTGCCCAGATATCGGGCAGCGCAATCGCCAACGGAAGTACCACAAAGGAATTGCGGGTACCGAGGCTGAAAACCAGCGTCCGGCCAGAAGCCGTGGGAAGGCGAAACAGCATGTGGAGCGTCTTGCCGACCAGGGCTGCAACCAGCAGATAGAGCACAAAAAGCACGGCGATTTGACCCAGCATCTCCTGCGACTCAATAATCAAGTGCACTTGCGAGGCCGCAATCAAGAACACCACTGCTGTCAGCAAAGGCACGGGTAGCCAGCCCATCACCTCAACGCCTCGCTTGAGTACAGCAGATTGCGCGGCGCCTGTTTCGGTCAGCCAGGCAAGTAGCAACGGCGTTACGATCAGTCCCCAAAAGGCAGGTAATAATTCGCTCAGCAGATGGTCACTGACAAGCTGCTCGCCCATCATTAACGTGACATAAAGCGGCAGCAGCGTTATCTGCAGCAAGAGCAGTACCGGCGTCGCGGCAATTGCCTTGGCACTATCCCCCTGCCCAAGATGGGTAAAGCTGATAAACCAGTCGGTGCAGGGCACCAACAACACCAGCAGGACGCCGAGCAGCACAGCACCTTTCAACCCAAACAGCGTGGCCAACCCCCACACCACCAGCGGCATGACAATAAAGTTACCTAGCGCCAACGCGCTCATAAAGCGTCGGTCTTTGAATGCTTGCGGGATATGTAGCAGCGGTACTTGAGTAAAGGTCGCATACAGCAACAAGCCAAGCAGTGGCCAGAGGGCAACGTTCCATGCCTGAATCACTTCCCAACGCGCCCCCAAACCAATACCGGCAAGGATGGCAACGAGATAAAGCCAGACTTGATACTTTTCCAGGGTTTCGCGCATCAAGGTAGTGTCGGATCCAGAGAAAAATGTCCCTCTCAGGGGCGTTGGTCGTGCCTAAACGATGATTAGCTCACGCGCTCATAACCGCCCACCACGCCTTTCTTGCTCAGCACGAACTGCCAAAGCTGGATTTCCCGCGCACGGAAAGCAGCCGCACAGCTCAGCAGGTAATAACGCCACATGCGGTAGAAGGTCTCATCAAAACGGTAGCGGAAGTTTGGCCAGTTGGTTTCGAAATTGGCGTGCCAGGCCATCAGGGTCTTGTCGTAGTCAGCGCCGAAATTATGTACATCTTCAACGACAAATAGCCCTTCTGCCGCATCGGTGACCTGGCCCATGACCGGCAACTCACCATTGGGAAAAATATACTTGTCGATCCAGGGATCGCAGGCCGTGGCGCGCAGATTTTTACCAATGGTGTGAAGCAGGAAGAGGCCGTCGTCTTTCAGGCAACGATGCGCCACCTCCATGAACTCGCGATAGTTTTTATGCCCCACGTGTTCAAACATGCCAATACTGACGATACGGTCAAACGTCTCGGTTTCATCGCGGTAGTCCCGCAGACGGAACTCCACCGGCAATCCGTTTTTCATCAGGCGCTGGCCAAACTCTGCCTGCTCTCTGGAGATGGTCAGGCCAACACATTCGACGCCATAATGCTCGGCGGCGTAGGCCATGAAACTGCCCCAGCCGCAGCCAATATCGAGCACCCGCATGCCGGGCTCCAGATTCAACTTACGACAGATCAGGTCGAGTTTGGCCTCCTGAGCATCGTCCAGATTGGTGGCATCTTTCCAGTACCCGCAGGTATAGGTCATACGCTTGTCGAGCATGCCCGCGTAAAACTCGTTACCCAGGTCGTAATGTTTTTCGCCCACTTCCCAGGCACGTTTGGCACTTTGCCGATTGATCAACCTGGCACGCAGGGAATGATAAATCAGTTGCGTGGGCTTGATCCGCTGATGAAGCTGAGCACGCATCAGGCGATAAAAGAATTGATCCAGCGACTCAACCTCCCAGTCGCCTTGCATATAACTTTCGCCAAACCCCAGGTTGCCTCGCGAAAGGGCGCTATCGATAACGCCAGGGGCTTTCAGTTGAATATCCCAGGACCTCTGGCCATTGATTTCAATATCGGCTTGCTTGAGCAGGTCGGCAACGAACCGATGGGAAGGTGAACGCTCGTCGAACACCTCACTTTTTTTCCCCAATATTGGTAAGTTCAAGGTAACACCCCCGCCTATCCCGTGAGTGAATTAGTAACACCTCAGTTAAGCATAGAACCAACGTCGACATTAGGTGAAGTGCCTTAATAGTCACACCACCCACAATGATAAAAAAAACCGGCACACTCACTGTACGAGGGCCGGTTTCGGGGAGCTTAACGCAATATCAACACGGGTATGGTGCTCTTGCGCAGCATGTCGGTGGTCGTGCTGCCCACCAACAGGTGGCGTATGCGCGAATGGCCATAGGCCCCCATGACCATCATGTCGATGTCATTGTCCTTTGCGTAGGCATGAAGTGTTGTTTCCACTTCACCGGCGCGAATCGCCCCTTCGGCTTCGTGGCCGGCCTCGCGCAGGGTGGAAAGCGCCCACTCGAGCTGCGAGCTGTTTTCGCCGGTATCGGCGCCGACGATGACCACATGGCAGGCAATACCGCTGAACAGCGGGCTCTTGGCGAGCATTTCAATGCCCTTCCGCGCCGTCTTGCTGCCGTCGAACGCCATCATGACCTTTGCCGGGGTTTTGAAACCGCCTCGCGGCACCATCAGAATCGGCCGGTGCATTTCGCGCACCACGCGTTCAAGATTGGAACCCAGATGGCCGCTGGCCTGGTCGGCGGTTTCGCCGCGCTTGCCCACGACCAGCAGACGCACATCGTTTTCGAGCTCCACCAGGGTTTCCACCAGGGTGCCGTTGCGCTGGCGGGTGGCCGGGTCGGCGATGCCGTCTTCAGCGGCACGCGCCTTGGCCGCCTCGAGCATCAGCTTGCCCTGCTCACGGTTGACCTTGGCCCGCTGTTCATCAAGATCGGAAAGCTCTTCCATGAGCTTTTCCCGCGCGCCGAGGCGCAGACTCCCCGACAGGTTGGCGTCCTCGCTGGTTTGCGGATGGTTGTCCACCACGTGGACGAATACCAGCGGCGCGTTCAGCGCCTGGCTGGCCCAGGCGGCGTAATCGCAGACGCTTTCTGAAAACGATGAGCCGTCGATGGCGGCCAGTACCTGACCGGACATTGAGAATTGATCAGACATTGTGCACTCCTTGCTGATTAGTGGCCGCCCATGAGTTTTTCTACCGCCACGGGGTCGTCATGTACGGCGTAACGATCCACCACGGTGGCGCTCGCCTCGTTGAGGCCGATCAGCTCAACCTCGGTGCCTTCACGGCGGAACTTGATCACCACCCGGTCCAGCGCCTGTACGGCGGTGATATCCCAGAAGTGAGCCCGCGATAGATTGATGGTGACCTTGTCGATGCTTTCCTTGAAATCAAACGCTTCGATAAAGCGCTCGGAGGAGGCAAAAAACACCTGGCCCACGACCTGGTATTCGCGCTCGCTACCTGGCGCGACTTCCGTCGAGCCGATGTACATGATGTTGCCGACCTTGTTGGCGAAGAACATCGCCGCCAGCAGAACGCCCACGAAGACACCAATCGCCAGGTTGTGAGTGCCGACGGTGACCGCCACGGTCGCCACCATCACAATATTGGTGCTCATGGGGTGTTTCTTGAGGTCGCGAATCGACTCCCAACTGAAGGTACCCACCGACACCATGATCATGACCGCGACCAGCGCCGCCATGGGGATCTGGGAGACCCAGTCGGCGAGGAACACCACCATCAACAGCAGCGCAATGCCGGCAATCAGGGTCGAGGTGCGTCGACGGCCGCCGGATTTTACGTTGATCACCGACTGGCCGATCATCGCACAGCCCGCCATGCCGCCGATCAGGCCCGAACCGATGTTGGCAATGCCCTGGCCTTTACACTCACGATTTTTATCGCTCTTGGTATCGGTCAAATCATCGATGATCGTCGCGGTCATCATTGATTCCAGCAGGCCAACAATCGTCAGCATCAGCGAATACGGCAGGATGATCATCAGGGTATCAAGATTTAGCGGCACATCTGGCCACAGGAAAATCGGCAGGCTATCGGGTAGCTCACCCATATCACCCACACTGCGGATTTCCATGCCGGTCATCATATAAACCGCGGTTAGTACCACAATGCACACCAGCGGCGAGGGAATCATCCTGCCGATAGCGGGCACATAGGGAAAGCCGTAGATGATCGCCAGCCCTGCCGCCGTCATGGCGTAAACGTGCCAGGTAACGTCGGTCAGCTCGGGCAGCTGGGCCATGAAAATCAGAATCGCCAAGGCATTCACGAACCCCGTGACCACCGAGCGCGAGACAAAGCGCATCAGGTCGGCAAGCTTCAGGTAGCCGGCGATAATCTGCAGCACGCCGGTCAACAGCGTGGCGGCCAGCAGATACTCGAGCCCGTGCTCCTTGACCAGGGTGATCATCAATAGCGCCATGGCCCCGGTGGCAGCCGAGATCATGCCGGAGCGGCCGCCGGTGAAGGCGATGATCACACAGATGGCGAAGGAGGCGTAAAGCCCGACCTTGGGGTCGACCCCCGCAATGATGGAGAACGCGATCGCCTCGGGAATCAGGGCGAGTGCCACCACGATACCCGCCAGGGTGTCGCCCTTGAGGTTCGAAAGCCAAGACTGTTTAAATTTTTCGTACATGCGGGGGTCCATAGTTAAGGGTTAACGACAGGCCGCAAGCCTGTGGCGTAAAACGCCCGACAGCGGCGCGTAAAGCGCTTGGGTCATACAAGACGGTGCTTGAGTGCTTGAGTGCTTGAGTGCTTGAGAGATTGACGTCCGGTGACGCCAGGACATAGCAAAGGCGATATGCAATATACCGCCAGGCGATGACAGCCGGGTGAAGGCGTCATGCAAAGCAAAATAGGAAGGGAGGCCTAGGGTGGAGTCATCAGCCCTGAGGTGGCAAATGCCGGTAATGTCATAAACAAGGTCACTGTGTCATCTACACGGATTCGTCTATATGCCTGCCCTGAAAATAAGGGCGGCAGCAGAAGGCGCAAGATTCTAACAGTAATTTTACCACGCTGCACCCGGCCATCGCCGTTGGCGTTCTTTGACAACGGTCAGGAAGGCACCATGTTCGACGACCGCAGGGTGCCCAAGCCCATAACTTTGGCGTACCATTGCAACGCAATATATCGACTGATCGAGTCCCAACTTTCCACGTTGAAGCGGCACCCCCGCCGAGAGAAGAGGAGCAGTAGATGAGCCATTCCATAGCAGTGATCAAAGGCGACGGTATCGGCCCCGAAATCATGGACGCCACGCTTCGCGTGCTGGATGCCCTGGATTGCGGTTTGGATTACGAATTTATCGATGCAGGACTTGGCGCGCTGGAAAAACACGGTACGCTGATTCCTCAGGCATCGCTGGATGCCATCGAAAAACACGGTATCGCGCTCAAGGGCCCGCTCACCACGCCGATTGGCAAAGGCTTCTCCTCGATCAACGTGCAGCTTCGCCGTCACTTCGACCTTTACGCCAACGTGCGCCCTGCCATCAGCTTTCCCGGTACTCAGTCACGCTACGACAACATTGACATGATCACCGTGCGGGAAAACACCGAAGGGGCTTACCTCGCCGATGGCCAGGAATATATCGATGATGGCAACACCGCCCTGTCAGTCATCAAGGTGACCCGTAAAGGCTCCGAGCGCATTGTGCGTTATGCCTTTGAATTGGCGAAAAGCAACGGCCGCAAGAAAGTCACTGCCGTGCATAAAGCCAACATCATCAAGACCAGCTCAGGGCTTTTCCTGGATGTTGCCCGGGAAATCGCCGAGGAATATCCCGACATCGAATTCCAGGAGATGATCGTCGATAACGCCTGCATGCAACTGGTCATGAACCCGCATCAGTTCGACGTCGTGGTGACCACCAACCTGTTTGGCGACATCATGTCAGACCTTTGTGCGGGTCTGGTCGGCGGGCTTGGCCTGGCACCGGGCGCCAACATCGGCGAAAAAGCGGCGATCTTCGAGGCTGTGCACGGCTCCGCGCCGGATATCGAAGGCAAGAAGATCGCCAACCCCTGTGCGCTGCTGCTGGCCGCGGCGCAGATGCTCGACCACCTGAACATGGACGACAAAGCCACCGCCATTCGCAAGGGGATTCGCGACGTGCTGGAAAACCGCCGCGATATGGTCACCCCGGACATGGGCGGCACCGGCACCACCGATACCTTTGCCGACGCACTGGTCGACTACGTCGGTCATTAAGCAGCTACCGCTCACCGGCCCTCAGTAACGGCCGGTGAGCGAAACCGGTAGCCCAACAGGCGCATCGCATTAAGCGTGACCAACACGGTAGCGCCGGTGTCAGCCATTACTGCCACCCACATGCCGGTGATGCCCAGTACGGTCGACACCAGAAACAACGCCTTGAAGCCCAGCGCCAGCGCCACGTTGGTCTTGACGTTGTTCAGTGTCGCCCGGGACAGCGCGATGAGTTCGGCAACCCCCATCACACGGTTCTTCAGCAAGGCCGCATCGGCGGTTTCCAACGCCACATCGGTTCCACCGCCCATGGCGATCCCCACGTCGGCGGCCGCAAGCGCCGGGGCATCGTTAATACCGTCACCCACTTTACCCACGGTCCCCAGTCCCTGGGCCTGCCAGTCCCGCACCCGCTGGGCCTTGTCCTCGGGCATCAGCTCGCCTTCGGCCTCAATACCCAACTGCTTACCCATGGCGGCCACCGTGCGCGCGTTATCGCCGCTGAGCATCACCACGCTGACGCCCAGGCGTTTGAGCGCCTCAATCGCGGCTGGCGTATCCTCACGGGGTTCGTCGCGCAGTGCCAACACGCCAAGTGCCTTGCTTTCAGCCAGCAACAGGACCACCGTTTTACCCTCTGCTTCCAGCGCGGCAATTCGCGCTGACTGTGTCTCGGTCCCCTGCCAATGGCGCGGGCTTGTGAGGGTTAACTGCCGGCCCTCGAACCGACCGCTGACACCCTGCCCGGCCTGAGCCTGCCCCTCGGATGCCCTGCCAAGCCACAGCCCCAACTGCTCTGCATGCTGCACAATGGCCTGGGCAACCGGGTGGCTTGAGTCCTGCTCCAGCGCGGCGGCCAACCTGACCACCTCGTCCTCGCTCGACTCGGTCCATGCTTCAACATCGGTCACGCTGGGCGCACCAGCGGTCAGGGTCCCGGTTTTATCCACCGCCACGCGCTGGAGCTTGCCCAGCTGTTCAAGCACGGCACCGCCCTTGATCAAAAGACCACGCCGCGCGGCGGTTGAAAGCCCCGCGGCAATGGCCGCCGGCGTCGAGATGACCAGCGCACACGGACAGGCAATCAACAGAAGTGCCAACGCCCGATAGATCGACTCGGACCAGGCAAGCCCGGTCAGCCAGGGCGGCACCACCGCGACAAGCACGGCCACACCGACGACCAATGGCATGTACCAGCGGGCAAACCGGTCGATAAAGCGCGCCACTGGCGCTTTGGCGGCCTGTGCTTCTTCGACCAGGTGAATAATCCGGGCAATGGTATTGTCAGCAGCCCCCCGAGTGACTTCCACCTCTAACGCCGCGTTGAGATTGACCGTGCCCGCCCAGATATCCTCGCCGGTGGCACGCTGCCGGGGCACCGACTCGCCGTTGATAGGCGACTCATCGAGCTGGGAGGTTCCTGCGACAATACGCCCATCGCAAGGCACGCGGTCCCCCGGGCGCACCAATACCCGCTGGCCGGGCGTCAACGTATCAGCTGCTACATCGCGGATGGCTTCCCCTTCAAGTAGACGCGCCGTCGCCGGCGTCAGATTGCCTAGCGCCGCGATGCGCCGCCGCGCCTGCCCGGCCGCCACCCCTTCGAGCAGCTCACCCACCGCGAACAAGAACACCACCATGGCCGCTTCAGCGGCGGCCCCGATGGTTAAAGCCCCCAGGGCCGCGATACTCATCAGCATTTCAATGGTCAGAGGATTGCCCATGCGCAGTGAGCGCCAGGCGGCTTGCCCGATTGGCACCCATCCGATCAGCGTGGCCAAGATGAATGGCCAGGCACCCACTTCGGGCAGACGCCAGGCCAACAGCCACGCCATTACCAGCAGTGCGCCACTGATCAGTACCAGCCGTCCTTTTGCCGTTCCCCACCAGCGCGGCGTCGATGCCGTGGATGGTGAGGCGTCAATCACCGGATAGCCAAGCTTGGACAGGGTGTGTGTCAGGGCGTCATGGTCCAGCGCCTGATCGGCATAAGCGGTCACGCTTACCGTACCGCTCATGCTTGAGGCGCTGACTTTTTCAACCTGCGACAACCCTTCTAGCGCTGCCTCTACCTTGCGTTCACAGCCGCCACAGTCCATGCCCTGGACGTTCAGACGCGCGGTGTCGCGGGTGTCTTGCTGGCGAGTGGTCATGGCATCATCCTTCCCGTTCGGCTATCGTGGGAATAGCGTAATACCTGTAGTCACTAGAGGTTTAAGCCATGACCAACACGTCCAGCCATGCCGCTATCGGCATTGGCGAACTCGCCAGCCGGACCCACTGCAAGCCGGAGACCGTGCGCTATTACGAGAAGATCGGCCTGCTACCCGCCGCCCCGCGTAATGATGGCAACCAGCGGCGCTACAGCGAGGCTACGGTGCAGCGGTTGATGTTTATTCGACACGCGCGGGATTTTGGTTTTTCGGTGGAGGCCGTGCGGGAGTTACTCGATATGGCCGATCACCCGAGCCAGCCGTGCGAGCAGGTCGATAGCCTGGCAAGGCGGCACCTGGCGGAGGTGGAATCGCGCATTCAGCGGCTGATGGTTCTGCGCGACGAACTGAAGCGGACGGTCGCCCAGTGCGACGGCGACAGCGTGGCTCAGTGCCGGATTATCGAGGTGTTGAGCGACCACCGGCTGTGCAGCCACGATGCCGCCCATGGCGGCGCGGAGGCGCTACGCTAATACGGCGGCGCGTCATGCCCCCAGCCACACGTCGAGGAACAGCATGATCACCAGGCCGATGGCCAGACCAAAGGTCGCCTTCTTCTGGTGACCGCAGCGATGGGTCTCGGGAATGATTTCATGGCTGATCACGTAGAGCATGGCCCCGGCGGCAAAAGCCATGCCCCAGGGCAGTAATATCTGCGAGACGCTGATAATGCTGGCGCCGAACAGGCCGCCGATAGGCTCGATCAGTCCAGTGAGCGCAGCAATCGTCCACGAGCGAACCCGTGAATACCCCTCACCCATGAGCGCAATCGCCACGGCCAGCCCTTCCGGTATGTTTTGCAGGCCAATGCCGATCGCCAGCGGCATGCCGCCCTCCAGGCCGTTGGCGCCGAATCCAACGCCTACCGCCATGCCCTCGGGCAGGTTATGAATGGCAATGGCAAACACGAACAGCCAGACCCGCCGCAGCGAGGCAGCTTCGGGGCCTTCGCGGCCCTGCTGGAAATGCTCGTGGGGCAGGCGCTCATTGAGCAGCGCAATCGCGCCCATGCCCAGCAGAATCGCCGCGCAGACGATGGCGGCAGGCACAGGGCCACCCGCATAGTAGATTTCGGCGGCGTCCAGCGCCGGGATGATCAGTGAAAAGAATGACGCCGCCAGCATGACGCCAGCGGCAAACCCCAGTGCCAGGTCACGAAAGCCGCGGTCAGGCGTTTTGCCCAGCAATACCGGTAGTGCGCCGACGGCTGTCAACGACCCGGCCACAAGGCTACCCAAGAAACCTAGTAAAAACGTATTTTCCATGCGCCAAGCAGGCCTTGTATCTAGAGAATCAGCGCCGGGGGTTATGTCTAGTCTAGCCTACCCCAGCCCGCGCAGAATAAAGTTTACCGTTTGCCGTGCCTGTTGCTGAGAAGCCCCGCTCTTCATCAACAGCCGCAAACCGGACATGGACAGCGTCAAGAATTGCGCGGCGCTGTCCGGATCCCGCGTATCAGTTATGCTGCCTTCCCGCTGAGCGCGTTTGATCACCTCGGAGAAGAATGCATTGATGCTGGCCACGCTGTCCCGGGCAGTCTGAGCCGGAAGCGAGTCTTCTCCGCCCAGTTCGGTGGCAGAATTGAACAGCAAACAGCCGAGCGATGCCTGTTGGCTGTCGGTATCAGCGGCTGAATGCAAAAGCTGCTCGATAAACGACCAGGCGCTATCGGCAGCGTCCAACTGTTCTGCCAGCGACGCCAACAGCTCTTCGCGATAATTCTGCAGGGCTAACAGGAACAGCGCCTCTTTGTTACCGAACGCCTGGTACAGGCTGCTGCGCGACAGCGCCATGGCGTCCAGCAGATCACGCATGGACGTATGGTAGTAACCGGAGCGCCAGAAGGTGTTAACCGCGGCCTTTAGCGCTTCTTCAGGCTGATGCTGTAGGGGTCTGCCGATGGTCATCGTCACCACTCTTGGAAGCTGTCGCCCACTATTCAACAGGGCAATCACGATCTGGAACATCAATCTAACATGCCGCAGGGGCATTAGGGGAGTCAGCGCCCCTATTGATCGCGGGGCGAGGAAAAGCGACACGAGGCCACCAACGAAGAAACCGCAACGCTCATCCCCGGCGCGGCCTGGCCGAACCGGGGATGGGATGCGTCCAGAGGGCGTTGAAAGCTTAGTTCAGCAGTTCTCTGACCTGCTTGATGCCTTCGCGGGCAAGCTGCACCGGGCGGGAATCGCTGAGGGTCCAGGCGGCCATCGAGCCGTCATACATGGCGATATTGTCGAACCCGGCGACTTCGCTGAGCACGAACCAGTCGGTAGCAGCCCAGTGACCGGTGTTGCAGAAGGCAATCGTGCGCTCACTGCTATCCAGTTCCACGGCATTGATGCGCGACTGCAGACCCTCGACGTCCAGATAGTAAGCGCCGTTCTGGTCGTTCAGGTGCGACTGGTGGGGCAGGCTCCGCGCGCCCGGAATCGTACCGGCGACCCGTGCCGCGGAGGATTGGTTGTCACCGGCGAAATAGTCGGCGGGCCGGGCGTCGACCAGCTGCGCCTGGCTTTCCCGGGCGGCTTCCACGTCCTCGGTTGACGCAATCAGCTCTTCACGGAGTGTGGCGTCGAACTCGGCGGCATCGTATGGCTCAGGCGCGCCGCTTGCCACGTCAAAACCCTGCTGCTCCCAGCCCGCAAAGCCGCCGTTGAGGATGGCAACCTCGTCGTGGCCGAGGACTTTAAGCGTCCAATACACCCGCGCTGCACTGCCGAAGTCGGTGGCGCCGGTACCGGCGGGCACAATCACCACCGCGCTGTCGTTATCGATCCCCAGGTCGCCAATCAGCGTTTCCAGATCGCTCACCTCGGGCATCAAGCCCGCAACGCTGTCGCGGGTTTCGCGCCAGCCGTCATCGGTGTAGCTTGAATAACGGCTGCCCGGAATGCGCGCCTCGGCAAAGCTCTCGGCATCGCCACCATCGTCGATGGACGAGCGCACATCCAGTACCACAAGTTCCTCTTGATCAAGGTGTTCGTTCAGCCACTGGGCATCCACCAGCGGCGTCATTTCAAGCGGCGTTTCTTCAAGTGCTAGGGCCTGGACGGAAAACCCCAGGGCGCCGATCAGGCCCAATAGTAAGCGGGACATAAAACCTCCATTGCGGTCGCGAGCAACGCTCATCGACCTGAGTAAAACAGGCAAAAGAACGATTGGTACATTAATATGATAGTGGGTGATATAAAACCATTATCAAAATGCTTTTTTGGCATAACCGTATAGATAAACATACCAATGGTCGTGGCATCGGTGCAGGGTCTGCTTTTCACAATCGCTGAAAATGTTGTGTAAGCAATCGCGCTGATCGACCACTCACTGGTAACGACCCGACGAGGAGCCCAGGATGAGCGCGCACGCTACTCCCCCGCCACGCTTTTGGCTGAGCGGCAAACGCCATGCCGAGCAGGATGTTTTTTTTCGCCAGACGCTGGAAGCCAAGGGCTGGCAGCAAGGCGACGACGCGCAGTGGCAGGCAGCCTGGGTTACCGGCATGCCGCCCAGGGCGGCATTCAAGGCGACGTCTCCCAGCCGCGTGATGAACCACATTCCCGGCAACGCCGCGCTCACGGTCAAAAGCCGCCTGCATGCGGGGTTGAGAGGGCTGCGCGAACGCACCCGGCGCCACTTTGGGGAGGCGCATCCCAACACGGAACGGCTGAATTTCTTCCCGCGCGCCTATGAAATGCCCCACGACTACCCGGCGCTGGTCGAGGACGCCGCCGCGCATCCCGACAAGCGCTGGATCTTGAAGCCGACCAATGCGTCCAAGGGCCAAGGGGTTCAGGTGTTGCGCGATCCGACCAGCGCACCGCTGGAACCCAACTGGCTGGTGCAGGAGTATATTGCCAACCCGCACACCATCCGTGGCCACAAGTACGTGCTGCGCCTTTATATGCTGATTGCCAGCATTGACCCGCTACGCGTGTATCTCTACGACCAGGGCTTTGCCAAGCTGGCCTCGGCGCCGTGGAGCCCGGATGACATCGACAATCCCTTTAGCCAGCTGACCAACCCCGACATCAACGCGCTCAACCTGGACGCCGAGATTCCGGTGGAGTTTATCGACCTTGACCGCTATCGCCACTGGCTTCGCGAGCAGGGCCACGACGACCAGGCGCTGTTTAGCCAGCTGCAGGATCTGGCCACGCTGACCGCGCTGTCCGGCGTCGAGGCGATGCGCGCCCGCTCCCGGGAAGACGGCGCCGACCCGCGGGGCTGCTACGAGCTGATCGGCCTGGACTGCCTGGTCGACGACCAGCTAAAGCCATGGATTCTGGAGTGCAACCTGAGCCCCTCACTGGGCACCTGCGCCAAGCCCGAACATGGCGGCGTGGTCGAAGAGGCCGTCAAAACCGGGCTGGTGGAGGACATGATTGCCCTGACCGGGCTTGCTCAGCCACCCCGGGAGACGGCCACCTTCGATGCCGCGGCGCTGGCGGCCGAGCGCGAACGGGCGGGTGGCTTCGTGCCGCTCTACCCGACCCGGGACGCCCATCGCCACCTGCCCTTTGTCGGGCTACCCAGCCTTGCCGATTACCGGCTGGCGACCGAACTCGCCCCGCTGAGCCTGTCTTTCCACGGCCAGGACGTCAGCGAGCTTATCGATGACGATCGTCTGGCGCTTTACCACCACCCCAGCGGTCGCTACTTTCAGCTCAACGACAGCGCGGCGCTTATCTGGCTGCTGGTCAGCGAAGGCGCGCCGATCGAGAGCGTGCTAGAGCAGCTCCAGGCGGCTAGCGGCGGGCAGGTCGATGCCGACACCCTGGCCAGCGACCTCTGGGCGACGCTCTCGCTATGGTGGCAACATGGGCTGCTGGCGCCCGGGGATCGCGACACTTCAGTGCCCGACACGGCGTCACCCGCTCGCGAGCATCCCGCCACCTGGCGCGGTACGTTGTTTTTTGATCAGCGCTGCTGGTCGATCAGCGCGCCACAAGGCCCCGTGGCAACACGCATTGCCGAGACACTGGCGCCGCTGCTGGACGCCGACGGCAACGCCCCTGACACGTCGCTGCATATACTGGAAAGCGCCAACGGTTACTGCCTGACCAGCGACAGCCGCGTGATTCGCTCCCGCCTGCACCTCGACGACATCGTCCCTGCCCTCACCCAGCACTGCTTGTCCCACGCTACCGGTGACGGGCAGTTGGTGCTCGACGTCGTCCTGCTGAGTCGGCCGGAGGGGCATGTCGTCTGCGTGGTGCCCGACCAGGAGCCTGCCCAGGCGATGGGCACGCTGAAGGCTGTGGCGGAACGGAACGCCCTTGCCCTGACGCGCGGGGCACGCCTCTCACTGGCCACACCGGATACCCTGGAACCGCTTAATGTACCGCTTGGGGATGCCGGATTCCTGTTTCAGGAACGCGGCCCTTGCGTTGGGCTGTTATGGCTTGATGCCGACCCGAGCGACAGCCCGGAGGCGCCGTCATCGCTCGAGTTACTCGGCGCTTTGCTCCCCGCGACCCTGGAAACCGCAGAACACCCACAAGGCTTAAGCCCTGACGCCTTGACCGCGCTGCAGCACATGACTCAGGGCGCGCATTGTGCGCGGCTGGCCAGCACGCAGGTCGAGGCCGTCGGCCAGTGGCTTGACCGGACACCGCTTTCACCCTCTTCCCACGCCGCGGTATAGCGGCAGGAAGTCGCGCCATCTGGCGCATTTGCTTGTCACACCAAAAGGAGAAGCCTCATGTCTCAACACGAAGCTAAACGTCGTTTACTGAGCCGCCTTAGCCGTCGGTTCGGCTATACCGCCCCCGCCCTTGCGCTGGTCGCAGGTGGTCTGGCCTTTCAGGCCCAGGCCGACGAGCCCACCGACGGATTCACCTCGATGCAGGAAGCGCCCATGATGCTGGCAGAAGGTGGCGCTGAGGGCGAAGGCGAGGAAGAAATGGAAGGTGAAGGAGAAGGCGAAGGCGGTGCCGAAGCCGGCTAACACCGGCCTTGCCCACCAAGATAACTGCTTCTGTGCCGGTGTCCGCACCGGCACACTTCACCGGGAGGCTAACGACCATGTCGACATCACCACTGTCGCCACTGATTGACGAAAATGTGCAAACCCTCGCGCAGCTCGCCCAACTGCTGGGCCGCGTTTCGGCACACGATTACCAGCGCTCGCTCGGCGCCAAGGGGACTCAGTCGCTGGGCAAGCACGTTCGCCATATCCTTGAGCACTACCAAACCCTGCTGGATGCCTGCGCGACGACATCTACCCAGGCGATCTTTGACTATGAAAATCGCCCGCGGGAAGCGGCGCTGGAAACCCAGCCTGGCTATGCGAGTGACCGGACTGAAGCGCTTCAGGCGGGGCTCAAGGCATTAGCGACCATGCAACACGATGCCGCCCTAACGCTGAGCTATCCGGTTGAGGGTGACGTTGACGATTCGGTAGCACTGCCCACCAGCCTGGGCCGGGAGCTGGCATTTTTAACCAGCCACAGCATTCACCATATGGCGCTGCTGGGCCTGCTCTGCGAACAGCTGGGCATCGCGCTACCCGAGCACTTCGGCGTTCATCCATCGACGCTACGTTACTGGGAGCTACAGCATTCAGGCTCTTGAGAATCTACGCGCCACCCCACTTCCAAGCGCGTTTCCATTCGCCACATCACCTACTCGATCCCTGTTCAATTCCAGTGGAACACTACACGATTGCCTTTGCGTGGTAATAAAGATTCCGGCCACCAACGCTCAACGAAAGATACATGACAGAACCCTCATCGCGCCTGTTGTCAATTCTGAACCAATTGTTCCATAATCAATGAGTACAATGCAGCGATACTGCAGCAACCGTTTTTTATCAACCCAAAGAGAGCGACATGGCCGATTTCCCCTTACACACCGCCGATAGCGCCCCCGAAGCCGCGCAGGCAAACCTGAAAGCCGCCGAAAAGAAAATGGGCTTCCTGCCGAATATCTTTGCCAAGATGGCCGAGGCGCCGACGCTTCTCGACGCCTATATGACCCTTGACGGCATCTATGCCAAGACCAGCCTGAGCCCGGTGGAACAGCAAGCGGCCCTGCTCGCCATCAGCGCCGATAACCACTGTGCATTCTGCGTCGCCGCCCATACCGGTGGCATTAAACAAGCCGGCGCCGACGACGAGATCGTCAAGGATCTGCGCGACCGCAAGACACCCAACGATGCCAAACTGGCCGCCGTGACGCGTTTTGCACGCCACTTGAATGCTCAGCGTGGCTGGGCCGAGCAAGCCGAGCTGGATGCCTTCCTTGAAGCAGGTTTCACCCATCAGCAGGTGCTCGAGTTGGTCATTGCCTGCGCGCTAAAAACACTCTCGAACTACACTAACCACCTTGCCGGCACACCGCTCAACGAAGAGCTCAGGCCGCTTGCGTGGGAAGCCCCCACGTCATAAGGGATCAGAGGCGAGTATGAGCATGAACACTTTTCTGCTATCAGATCTTGTCGGTGAGGACTAACGTGACAACCGCCATGCGCTCACCCGATGAACATATTGCGGCGCTGCGACCCAAGCTCGTCGCCTTCGCTCGCTTACAGCTTCGCGATAACGCCGCAGCTGAGGATACCGTGCAGGACACGCTGGTCACCGCACTGGAAAAGCACGATACCTTTGCCGGGCGTTCCGCGTTCGAGACCTGGGTCTTCGGCATCCTCAAAAACAAGATTCTCGAAAGATTCCGCCAGCAAGACCGCTATGTCGCGTGGCAAAATGATGATCAGAGTGAGGACGATGCACTGGAAAGCCTCTTTCAGGACAACGGACGCTGGCGGGCAGCGAATCGTCCAACGCCATGGGGCGACCCAGATCAGATACTAGAAAACACGGCATTTTGGAAAGTACTGGATGCCTGCCTCATAGCACTGCCGGAAAACACGGCTCGCGTTTTCACGATGCGTGAACTCATGGAGCTTTCAACGCAGGAAATATGCCAGATACTGGACATAACAGAGACCAATTGCTGGGTCATATTGCATCGAGCTAGGCTAAAGTTACGCCACTGTGTTGAAAAAGGCTGGTTAGCCTAACGCTTCCCCCTCCCCCTCAAAATATGCGATCCGCTGTAAAGTTTTACGTCTCTTGCCCACTAAGACCTGTAAAGCACGGCTTGATGGCTTTTGAAGGCTAGCAGCTAACAATCGCTAAGAGATCAATAAGGCTTGGCATTGAGGAGGAGGCAATCAAATGCAAAACGATACGACCACACGCTCCCTAGAGGCATCTTTAATAGAACGCCATGCGCACTGGTTGTTGCGCCTGGGCTTGGCCAGTGTCTTTATTTTCATGGGAATCGACAAATTCATGGGCTCAGGGATTGCCGCATTTTCGGCCACGATGAGCCTACCGCTAATTCTTGGCGTTCTTGTTGCCCTAGGTGAGATTGGCACCGGTTTGCTTGTCGTCCTGGGTGGGTTGATGAAGAGTCGCTTGGGCGACCTCATAACTCGCCTAGGTGCGCTGGGTATGGTGCCCATCCTGCTCGGTGCCATCTTCATGGTGCACTGGGGGCAGTGGCACTTTATGTCCACCGCTTCGCACCCGCTGGGAGGCATGATGTTTCAGGTGACGCTCGCTATGATGGCAATCTATCTGCTAGCCAAAGGCAATAATGCTTAAAAACTTAACCTAATAAACTCATGCCTTTGTGAAGGAGGCTTTATGTCAGACAATAAACGACAAACGTTACTGGATAGCCTGACCAAAGGGTTCGCCTATGCGGTCCCCGTTCTGGCCCTGGTCGCCGGTGGGTCGGCAGTGCATGCCGTCTACTCCGACGTTACCACTGAATCCGGTTATTACATGATGGCCGCAGCAGAAGGTGGAGCCGAAGCTGAGGGTGGTGCTGAGGGTGAAGCCGAAGCTGAAGGTGGCGCCGAAGCCGAAGGTGCCGCTGAGGGTGAAGCTGAAGGTGGCGCCGAAGCCGAAGGTGCCGCTGAGGGTGAAGCTGAAGGTGGCGCCGAAGCCGAAGCCGCCTCATAAGTGGCAAGCTTAACTCACCCTGATCGCTCAACTAACCAAGGAGTCTTCTATGCTGATGTGCCGTGAAGCGACACGCTTGATGTCGCTTAAGCAGGACAAGGCGCTCACCTTACGGGAACGAGCGGCGCTGCGTTTTCACCTTTCCATGTGTGGGGCCTGCCGTGCTTGCGCCCGTCAGTTTGATCTGCTGCACGCCATTGGTGAACACCACCCTGCCGCATTGAAAACGACATCGACATCCGATGACTAGGAGTTGCGCTATGGCGATACGCCCACTTGAAATCGCTGTGGTTATCGTCGGTTCGCTGGCGATCAGCAGCGCGGCAACGGCAGATATATTATTGACGCCCAACCAGATCATGACCTGGCCCACCCGCAGTTTTGACGGTGAGACCCATTACGAGATCGTCGAAAAGGATGGTGCCAGGGTGCTAATGGCCCAATCACAGGGCCAGGCATCGGCACGCTATCTGGAACGCGAAATCGACCTCGATGAAACACCCTACCTGCACTGGTGCTGGCAGGTGGATTCCACCTACCCGGGACTCGATGAGACCACCAAGGCGGGCGACGACTACCCTGCTCGTGTCTATGTCGCTCGCAAAACAGGGCTGTTGCCCTGGCAGGTACAGTCCGTCAACTATGTATGGTCGTCCACGCAGGACGCTGGCAGCGCCTGGACCAATGCATTTACCGACCGTGCCGAATTGATGGCCTTGCAGGGCGGCACCTCGAAGGTCGGCAAATGGGTCGCTGAAGTACGCGACGTGCGCGCCGACTTTGCCAACTTGTTTGGTGACACGGTGAGCACCATCAACGGCGTCGCCTTGATGAGCGATGGCGACAACTCAGGCAGTGACGCCACCGCCTGGTTTAGCCAACTCGGGTTCTCCGCGACTAAACAGCTGCCTAATTGCCCATAAAAACGGCTTCTCGAACTCCCCGGACACTTGATACCCAGACTCTTGCATACCGCCCATCAAGATTATCTTGAGGTATGTAAACAGTTTTTTGATCTACCGTTGGCTCTTCAAGGCGACAAGGGATGTCAATCTCGCCGCTTTCGTATAGGATATGTACAACTATTAAATAACAGCAATACACTGATTACTCAGGCGGCTTAGAAGACAAGGGACTTAAGACAATGATTTTTAACAACACGACTAACGCTCATCGACGTGCCTTGATGCAACACACCGCCTGTATAGAGTTTACCCCTGACGGTATTATTCTTGACGCCAGTAAACAGTTCCTGGATGCGGTTGGCTATTCGCGAGAAGCCGTCAAAGGCCAGCATCACCGACTGTTCTGCACGGAAAAAGAGGCGAGTTCTTCAGCGTACCGATCATTCTGGCGGTCGCTTTCTGAAGGTGAAAGCCATCAGGGTACGTTCAAGCGCATAGATGCCAGGGGCCAGCCAATATGGCTTGAGGCTACCTATGTGCCTGTTTGTAACCGACAAGGACGTGTTGTCAGCGTCTTCAAGGTCGCCAATGATGTAACGGCCGAGCACCAGGAAGCGGCGCGCAAGGACGCTGTTCTGCAAGCGCTTGATAGCTCCATGGCAGTGATTGAATTCACCCCGACAGGCGACATCATCAACGCCAACACCAACTTCGAGCAAGCGGTAGGCTACACCAATGAACAGTTGGCAGGTACGCATCATCGTCAACTTTGCCCGCCCTCGTTTTATCAACAAAACCCGCATTTTTGGGAAGAGCTGGCCAGAGGCGAGTTCAAGCAAGGCAAGTTTGAGCGATTGGATTCGCGAGGCAGAAGCCTCTGGTTGGAGGCGACTTACAACCCGATTACGGATGCCAACGGCGAGGTGTTTAAAGTGGTCAAGTTTGCCACCGACATTACCTCGGCCATGCAGGAAGCCCAGGCTGCCAACCAAGCAGTGTTGACGGCGCAATCGACATCATCGGAAACCGAACAGATTGCCCAGAGCGGCCTGTCTCACTTGCAGCGTGTACTGGAGGATGCCCAGCAATCAGCCCAGGCGCTGTCTGAGGCGCAACGCCTGGTTGAATCGCTCAACGAGCAGGCAAAAAATATCAACATGATTACTGAGGCCATCGCCAACATTGCCAACCAGACCAATTTACTTTCGCTTAATGCGGCGGTGGAAGCCGCTCGCGCCGGAGAGCAGGGGCGCGGCTTTGCCGTTGTTGCCAATGAGGTTCGCCAACTGGCCAAAGGGTCGAGTGAAGCGGTCGACAGCATTACCCTGGTGCTCAGGGAAAACAGTGACCTTGTTACACGCACCACTCAGACCATGAAGCAAGTCATAGACCGCAGCGAGTCGAGCCAGGCAAGCATCAGCGAAATTGAAACGATCGTGAATGAAATACTGACGGGGTCGCGTAATGTATCGTCGTCTATCGACCAGCTAACGCTCAAAGCCGCCAGCTAGCTTTCCTGGCCATCATAAAAAGTGCCAGCCTTTTGAAAGGCTGGCACTTTTTTTGGCAGGTTTTCATTCCCCGCCTTCAAGATGCAACTTACTTCAACGGCGTTTTACGCAGATACGGCAGCACCGTCTCGTAATCGCCGAATTTTTGCTTCGCATCTTCGTCGGAGACGCTGGGCGGGATAATCACATCCTGCCCGACGGTCCAGTCTGCCGGGGTCGCCACGCCGTGCTTGGTGGTAGCTTGCAAGGCATCCAGTGCGCGCAGGATTTCAGCGAAGTTGCGGCCTACGGTCATCGGGTAGGTCATGGAGAGCTTGAGCTGCTTGTCAGGCCCGATGATGAAGACCGAGCGTACCGTGGCGCTGTCAGCGGGCGTGCGGCCATCCGGTAGATAGGCGTCTTCCGGCAACATGTCGTAAAGCTTGGAGACAGTCAGCCCGTCATCGGCAATGATCGGAAAATCAACGTCGCTGCCGCTCACGGTTTTAATGTCGTCGCCCCAGCGCTTGTGATCTTCCACGCCATCGACCGAAACACCAATCACCTTGGTACCGCGTTTCTTCCACTCACCGCTTAACGTGGCGACGGCACCAAACTCGGTGGTGCACACGGGCGTAAAGTCTTTGGGGTGAGAGAACAGGATCGCCCAGCTGTCGCCAATCCAATCGTGAAAGCGAATGGGTCCATGGCTGGTTTCGGCTTCAAAATCGGGAACCACTGCATTGATACGTAGTGACATGTTTTCCTCCTGTGGGTCAAAACCCCTAATGCTTTATGCGCCTTTCAGATCCATCACTATAGAACATAAAGTGCTAAGCAAGCCAATCAAAACCATCACACCGTGATAAAAACGGCATAAGCAAAGGCATTGATTACTCTGGACGGTATATAAAAATTAGGCGCTATGAGAACCAGCCGACTTTTCAGCGGCTTTGGTTTCTCGTTTGACTCGCTTCAGCCATACCTGTTTGGCGTAGCTGCGCAAGTTGTCAACGTCGTCGGTCTCGTCGACGATATCCTGCCCAAGAATCGTCTCAATGATATCTTCAAGGGTAATCAAGCCAACGAAGGTACCATGCTCGTCGTAAATCACTCGCATGTGCAGCCGGTCACTGAGCATTGAAGCAAACACCTGCTCCACATTACTTGAGACATCCACACTGGCAATCGGATGCATCATGTCTTTCATGATGCTGTGCTCATCCGCATGATACATATCCGCTTTATGCACATAGCCAAAGGCCTGCTCACCATTATCCATGACCGGAAAGCGAGTGAACGGTGTATGGCTGTAAGTTTCTTCAAATTCTCCCACCGTCAGATGGGGCAGCACTGTCTGGCAGACAGTGCGCGGTGTCATCGCCTTGCCTACCGGAATTTCGTGCAAATTGAGCATATTGACGATGGTGCGGGTTTCATCGGCATCCAGGACTTTTTCTTCCAGCCCCACCCGGGCAAGCACTTTGATTTCATCGCGAAGATCAACATCGTGCTCAGACTTGCCCAGGCGACGGGTGATTTGCTCCGACATCCAGATAAACGGCAGCAGAATGATGATCATCGGCTTGAGCAGACGCGGCAACAGCGGCGACAACCCCCGCCAGTAAGTCGCCCCAATCGTTTTGGGGATAATCTCCGAGAGCACCAGAATCAGCATGGTCATCACCGCCGATACGATGGCAATAGAGGCTTCGCCAA
Source organism: Halomonas sp. A40-4 (assembly GCF_015767635.1). Lineage (GTDB taxonomy): Bacteria > Pseudomonadota > Gammaproteobacteria > Pseudomonadales > Halomonadaceae > Vreelandella > Vreelandella janggokensis. The sequence goes on from NZ_CP065230.1 coordinate 3,144,984, forward strand.
ATACCACTGCGGCCTGGGCGCCAACGGCGGTGGCCCCTACCGTATGGGCAATCGTATTAAGGGTCAGAATAGCCGCGAGCGGGCGATCAATATTGTCTTTTAACTGCGTCAGCGATGCATGAAGCTTGGGGTTATCTTCTTTCTGCTTGGCGATGTAGCTTGGCGTGATAGAAAGTAATGCCGCTTCAAGAATCGAGCATAGAAAGGAAAAACCGATGGAGAAGGCGGCAATCGTGATCAGAAGGACCATGTAAGGCTCATGTAAGGAATGATAGGTATGTTATAGGACCATGGACCACCAGAATCAACAGGCGGTTCAATAAAGCGTCTTTTCCACTGTCGAAGCCGAAAACCGCTGCACCGGACAAGCCATTACATTAGCCTGGACAGAGAGCGGCGGCCAGTCATGCGGTCAACCGAGAAGTCATAAAGCTAGAACGCCTCCCGTCAGGAGGCGCTTGGCTAACAGCCTTTACTTCTGCTTCCTTTTACCACTCAGGCAAACACTTCAGTCCACTCGCTACGTTTTTCCAGCAAGGCTTTGGCAAGCTCCTGAGCACCTTCCAGGCTATGGCTCGCTGCCCAGCCACACTGCATTTCGTTGCAGGCAGGCACTTCGGTAGCTTCCAGCACATCGTTTAGCGTTTTCTCGACAATGGACACCACTTCATCGTAGTCATCGTGGTTGATCATCGCGATATAAAAGCCGGTTTGGCAGCCCATCGGACTGATATCCACCACTTTATCGGTGTGGTTGCGCGATTTTTCGGCCAGCAGGTGCTCCAGCGAATGCAGCGCAGGCATGTCCATATGGCCTTTATTGGGCTGGCAAATGCGCAGGTCGTATTTATGAATACGATCTCCGTTTTCGCCTTCTTTGATATCAGCTAAACGGATATAGGGCGCTTTCACCTTGGTATGGTCCAGGTTAAAGCTTTCAACGTTCATTTTTTGCTCGGCCATATTGGCTCCTCTCCGTTTGCGTATTGACTCAACCTTATTCTACACCTTTAAGCTACACGTTTGGCGCGTCGAAGTCCCAGGGCTCGTCGGTGTACACACACACGTTGGCATCTTCGATATCGCCATCGGGTGCTTCAACGTGCTGGGCAAAAAAATCCTGGATTTCCTTGCGCTGGCAGTGGGCTTCAAACTCTTCGCGGCTGGCCCAAATTTCGTGGAAAACGATCGGGTAGCTGGTGCCCTGAGCAAAGGGGTTATCGATCTGTCGCGTCACGGTGTAGTGGATGCAGGCATCTTCGCGATGCGCATTGGGTTCTAACGCCTGCAGCGCTTTAAACACCGCTTCTTCTTTACCGGGCTTGGGCTTGAAACCCGCCACACAATAGATTTTTTCTGACATGCTTATACCCTGAGTCATTGAACGCTTGCGTATTATGCGCTTTGCCACGCCACCTGGACAATGTGACTTGACCAAGGTTCGACAGTTTTACTGAGCAGCGCTCTCTGCGACGTCACGTAGCACATCCGCCACATTACCGAGGGGCAGATCGCACCCTTCCAAACCATGGCGTTCAGCAAGATAGTGAGGGTCGTTCCACTCCAGACGCACGCCGTCGTCGGTTTCGCGCACCACCATCTTTTGCGGAAGGTCCAATGCGACGCTTCCCTGGCACTGCATCATGGGGGTGCCGACCTTGGGATTACCAAAGATAAACGTCATGGTAGGCGGTAGCTCAAGGTCGTTGTTGGCCGCGTTTTGCCCGTGATTGACGGTGGCCATAATGTTCAGGCCATTATCCTCCAGCGCCGTATTAAGCTGCCTCACGACGGTGCTGTAAGCTGAATCACTGATGACATGTTCAATGCCGTTGTCACGCTCGGCAAGAACCGGCTGGCTCAACAGTCCGCCAAGTACCGCGATTCCCAACCCATAAAAAGGGCGCATAGTTCCTCCTTGTCAATTATTTGAGCAGCCGGTTAGCCAGGGTTTCCAGATCGGTGACCGTCATATCGGGTTCGATTCCCCAGGGGTCGAAGGGGGCATCAGAGCTGCGGCGTACCCAGGCACTGCGCAACCCCGCATGGGTCGCTCCGATCACATCAAAAGGATTGCTGGAAATCAGCCAGGTATTTTCAGGGCGGGTTTCCAACCGGGTCCTTAAAAACGCATACACCGCCGGGTCGGGCTTGAAGCGCTTGATATCGTCAACACTGACAACGTCATCCATATGCTGGTCAACGCCTGCACGTTTCAGCAGCGCCGAGACGGCGTCAGACGTGCCATTGGAAAACGCCACACAACGCATACCGGCATCGCGAAGCTGGTCAATCGCTGGCACGACATCAGGAAAGGCGGGCAATTCGGCATAAACCGCCATCAGGTGATCATAGTCATTGTCGGAGAGGCCGGTTTGCAACGCACGGTCGGTGAATACCAAGGCTTCCCGGGTGCATTCTACAAACGGCACATAGGCGCCCATCAAGCCATGGCGAAAGCTGTACTCCAACTGCTTGTCGCGCCAACGGCGGGCAAATTCGGCCGCTTTATCCCGCTCGGGCAGACGTCTTTCAAGCTCAGCCTTAACCCCCTGGGTATCAATCAGCGTGCCGTATACATCGAAAGCTAATACGGGCTGCATGGAAACTCCTTAGTTTCACGGATTATGGCGTGTATTTAGCATAGTCGAGGCGTTGAAAAACAAAAACGCCGCTGCCAAGAATCAGGCAGCGGCGTTTTGGCTATCGCCCTACGAATCAGACCGTAAACGCGGCTTCCTTTTCACCGGTTTTCAGGTCGCCTGCGCGCACCAGCTCATCGGTAACACGGTCGATGGCGCGCTTGGCGCGGCCAATCATCTCGTCCACCTCACCGCGATTAATGGTCAGCGGCGGCGCAAAGCCGAGAATATCGCCCTGGGGCATGGCGCGGGCAATCAGGTTCTCTTCCATGGCGGCCGCCGCCACACGAGGCCCAACTTTCAGCGCCGGATCAAAATGCAGGCGCTGTTTGGCATCCGGTGAGAACTCCAGCGCCGCCATCAGGCCAACACCGCGAACATCACCTAGCAGCGGGTGGCCTTCAAAGGTGGCCTTGAGCTGCTGCTGGAAGTAGGCGCCAGTTTCGGCCGCGTTGCCCACCAGGTTTTCGCGCTCGATGATCGCCAGGTTGGCAAGTCCGGCCGCGCAGCCCAGTGCATGGCCAGAGTAGGTCCAGCCGTGGCCGATGGGGCCATACTCGCCGGTGCCCTGCTCGAGTACCTGCCAGACTTTCTCGCCTACAATGACACCGGAGAGTGGCTGATAGGCGCTGGTAAGGCCTTTGGCGATGGTCACCAGATCAGGCTTCATGTTGTAGTGGTGGCTGCCGAAATCAGAGCCCGTGCGGCCGAAACCACAGACCACTTCGTCGGCAATCAGCAGGACATCGTACTTGGCCAGTACCGTTTGAATCGCGTCCCAATAGCCTTCCGGCGGCGGCACGATGCCGCCGGTGCCTAACACAGGCTCACCGATAAAGGCGGCTACCGTGTCCGGTCCTTCTTCCAGAATCATCGCTTCCAGCTTGTCGGCGCAGAAAGCCGAGAACTCAAGCTCGGACATGCCGTGCTGTTCGGCGGCGCGCAGGTAGTAATGCGGTGCTTCGGTGTGGCGGATGGTCTCAATCGGCAGATCGAAATGATCGTGGAACGCTTTCAGACCGGTCAGTGACCCCGATGCAATACCGGAACCGTGGTAGCCCCGCATCCGCGAAATGACCTTTTTCTTCTGTGGGCGACCCAGCACGTTGTTGTAGTAGCGCACAATCTTGAGCTGGGTTTCGTTGGCGTCCGAACCGGACATGCCGTAGTAAACCTTCGACATGTTCATACCGGCGATTTTCAGAATCTGCTCGGAAAGCTCAATCTGCGGTTCATTCGAGTGGCCCACATAGGTGTGGTAGTAAGAGAGCTCCAGGGCTTGCTTGTAGATCGCCTCGGCCACTTCGGTGCGACCATAGCCAATATTGACGCAGTAAAGCCCGGCAAAGCCGTCGATAAACTCGCGACCGTCTTTATCCACGATATTGATACCTTGACCGCCGGTAATTACGCGCCCCGGGGCATCGCCATGGGCGAAGTCGCGCAGATGAGTGGATGCGTGGAAGGTGACGTTGCGATCACGTTCAATCAGATCCTGGTGCAAGCTCATAATGTTCTCTCTATACGGTAAACCTCCCCGATCAGCGGGGAGGGTGTTGAAAATATGGCGAGCTTTTTTGACTAGCTCCCGGACACGGAGCCCAGGGCTCCAAGACAGTAATACTTGGTTTCGAGATATTCATCGATACCGGTAGCACCGCCTTCACGGCCAAGGCCGGACTGCTTCACACCGCCGAATGGCACCGGGGGACCCGTCATCTTCACCGAATTGACGCTGACCATGCCATATTCCAGCGCGCGCATCAGCTTCCAGATGCGGCGGATATCGTGGGTGTAGATATACGCGGCCAGACCGTATTCAGTGTCGTTGGCCATCTCGATCGCTTCATCATCATCGCGGTAAGCGGTAATACCGGCAACCGGGGCGAAGTTTTCTTCCCGCCATACTTTCATCTGTGGCGTGACACCGGTCAGCAACACGGGCATGAAGAAGTTTTCGCCAGGTGCCTGGCTCTGATCGCCCGCTACCATGGTGGCGCCGCGAGAGACAGCGTCATCAACGATGGAGGCGGCTTTTTCTACCGCTTGGCGATGGATCAAGGGCCCCAGGTCTATTTCACTTTGCAGGCCATTGCCCACGGTGAGTGCAGACATGCGCTCGGCAAACTGCGCGACGAACTCATCGTGGATGGATTCGTGCACCAGAATACGGTTGGCGGCGAGGCAGTCCTGCCCGGCGGTCTGGAACTTGGCCGCAACCGCCGCATAGGCTGCTTCCTTGGGATCCATATCCGGACCGACAATAAAGGGCGCGTTACCGCCCAACTCCAATGAGAGTCGCTTGACGGTGTTGGCGCTTTGCTCGATCAGGATGCGTCCGACGCGGGTAGATCCGGTAAACGACAGTGCCCGAATACGCGGCTCGGAACACAGAATCTTGGACACTTCGGGGGGATCGCCCAGCACGACATTGAAAATGCCTTCCGGAATCCCCGCACGCTCAGCCAATTCGGCCAGCGCGAGCGCAGAAAACGGGGTCTCGTTGGCCGGTTTGATGATCACCGGGCAGCCTGCTGCCAGGGCCGCTGCGGCTTTGCGGGTAATCATTGCCAACGGGAAGTTCCATGGCGTAATCATTGCCGATATGCCCACCGGCTCCTTGATGGTACCCAGCGAGGCGTTGGGAATCGGGCTGGGAATGGTGTTACCGTAGGTCCGCTTGCCCTCTTCAGCAAACCAGCGCACAAAGCTCGCACCATACTCGACTTCACCACGTGCATCAGGCAGCGGCTTGCCCTGCTCCAGCGTCATGATGGTGGCCAGATCTTCGCGGTTGGCTTGAATCAAGTCATACCACGCCAGCAGTTTCTCGCAGCGTTCATCGGCGCGTAGTGCCCGCCACTGCACAAAGGCATCTTCCGCGGCATCAACCGCCGCGGTGATCTGTTCGGCTTCCATCAGCGGAATATGGCCAATGGCTTCGCCGGTTGCCGGATCAATCACGGCTTCTTCGCGACCGCCTTCGCCATGGGTCCACTTGCCGTTCACGTAGGCATACTGACGGAAAAGGCGCGGGTCTTCCAGGCGCTTGGCGAGCGTAGTCGATAGTGTGGTCATGGAAACCTCCCCTGGTTGACGCCTGGCGTGGGCGACAGCCGTTGCACATTAAAAATGACGGCCCTGAGCCGTCGTGTTTCGATGTGTCTAGCCTAAGGGAGATTGCGCACGAAGTGTTTTTGAAAGGACCGACGTATGACGCGAGTTTTTTTGTCAAAACCGCTTTTCCAACGCTTTTTTTTGGCGAGACGTCGCAAAAAGCTGAGCCATCATGATGGACTCATCATGATGGCCGCCGGGAATGTATTTTAGATTTTGATTCAGTTTAAGTTTTTGTGGCATTAGTCGATATAAAATGAATATTATTTAATACTTTCACTTACTCAATGTCTTCACGTTAGTGGCCACCATGGACGGACTCGTGTATCGACTGGATTATTTTCAACAGCTCTCCCAGCGTATCGGCAACGTAACGGTCCGGGAGCAGTACGACCTTGATCGCCACGACGAGCGTTTGCGATCACTTTTTGTGTTAACAACAGTATTGGCGCTTTTCTATTTCTCTTACACTTTTGTGGATATTTTTTTACTCCGTGATGTCACTTTTCGGTCAGTGCTATTGCGTGCATTGGTTGTGGGGCCCATAACCGTCTTTTTATTTTTTTATTACAAGCGTCCTGTTTCTATTCGCCGTAAGGAGCTTGCTGGTGTTCTCGTCGTCTGCATGGGAACTGTCGTATGGTGCGCAGTGCTACTGGGCTCATCGGCTCCCGGCGTACTAGATTACTTCTATGCAGGACTCGTATTCATTTTAGTCATTACGATTGTCATCACGCCACCCTTCGAATATAGCGTGTATGGCTCGCTATTTGTGTTTGCTTGCCTTTACACAACGATTTGGTTTTTAGAGGGCGTCGATAGCCATTACATACTCAATCATTTAGCTCTTGGCTTACCCACATTTGTATTGACGCTCATCGCCAATTACCGTTTTTCAGCTGAATCTCTGAGACTGTATATGGCTAAAGTCCACGCAGACCGGCTAGGCGAAACCCTGTCGATGCAGAATGCAGAGCTCGAGAAGATATCCCGTCTTGACCCTCTTACCGGACTGGCTAATCGTCGCGCTTTAGTCCACTACGCCACTATGCTGTTTAAACAACCCACAGCGCATAAACGTTTTGCCGTGGTGATTGTAGATATCGATTACTTCAAACCCTTCAATGACCATTATGGCCACGCCGAGGGAGACAACTGTTTACAAGCTGTTGCCGGCGCCATTCGCTCCGCTTGTAGTCCAGAGGATTTGGTATGCCGCTTTGGTGGCGAAGAATTTCTTGTCCTACATTCAGACAGCCACCTGTCAGCACACGGCGCTTGGTCACTCGCGGAGCATATTCGCAGCAAAGTCGCGAACCTGGAAATTGCCCATCAAAAAAGCCCATTAGGACAGGTAACCATAAGCGCAGGGGGATATACCGCGCCGGTCGATACCCATACCAAGCTCGATGAAATCATCATCGCCGCCGACAGTGCACTCTACGAGGCGAAGCGTGAAGGGCGCAATCAAGTCCGTATAAGCGACCATACTCCCGTTGATGTGCCATACCAACGCCGCCTCTAATTGGCTGGCGGCGCTCCTCCATCAGTGCCTATACCAAGGCTCAGCCGTCTGCCGGGTTCAGCAGTGCCTCCTCGGTAAATACCACCAGCCCTAACTCCGGCCGGTAGCCATGGATCTCGGTCACATCCAGCGCTTGAAGAAAGTCGAGAATTTCCTCGCTGATGACCTGCCCAGGCACCAAGACCGGGAAGCCCGGCGGATAGGGGATCACGAAGCTTGCAGACACCACATCCCGTCCCTCACGCATCTGCGCCTGCAATTTGCCGTTATCGAAACGAAGATATTCGGTGTTTTCTTCCTCGTAACTAAGGAAGTAGGCGCAACGGATATCGCCCTGGGGCGTGTCGGCATTCGGACGAAAGGCATCGTGAAAGCGACTGAAGTCAGGCAACGGGGGCAGATCATGATTCAGGGAATGCACCTGCTGTTCGATGATCTTGCGCTCGGGGCGGCTGCTGTCTTCCAGACGATACTCGAACTCCTTAGCCAGCTTCATTAGCACATCCAACAGGTAGGCAATCGATCCGCGCGTCGTGCCGATATTGGTCATGAACAGCACGGTATTGCGTGATGTCTTGTTAATCTGAATACCGTACTTATTCATCAGGTATTCGTTCTTGAAGGTATCGCCATCGACCCCTGTATTGCCGATCGCGATGGTCACGCGGGAAGGGTCCACCACAAACTCATCGCGTGCCCAGGCTTCCTCCATTTTGTTCCAGCCGGTCACCGGGTCATAATAGGACTCGACACCCGACTCACGATAAGCCTCAGGCACCATGTCGCTATTTTTAAGTACACGGAAATATTTTTGCAGTAACGGGTGAGTATAAAGCTGTTCGCGGAGGGACAGCGCCGTTTCGACCTGGGAGTGCACCAGCTCGAAGCCCTCCATTTCCGCCTGCATACGTCCTACGTCCAGCGATGCCACAATTTGGTAATTGGGAGAGGTTGAGGTATGCGTCATGTAGGCCTCATGGAAAGAGGCCTCCACCTTCTGGCGAAAGTCCTGATCCCAGACGTGAATCATCGAGCCTTGTCGCAAGGAAGTCAGCGTTTTGTGCGTCGAATGGGTCGCATAGGTACGAATGCGTACCTGATCCGGGTCGGGCATCAGTCGCTGGTCAAGCCAGGTCGCATCATCTTCCGGATCGAGCTTGTCGAACTCGGCTTTCCAGGCCGCATATTCTTCACGATAGCTTTCACTGCGGTAACGATATCGCAGGGTGCTTGCCGTGTTCATCGCGGTACGCGGCCGATAAGTGGGGTTGAAGCCAGCGAAAGCGAACCAGGCTTCGTCCCACAGAAATACCAGGTCAGGCTTGATCGCCAGACACTCTTCCATTACGCGGCGTACGTTATACACGATGCCATCGAAGGTGCAGTTGGTCAGCAATAGCATCTTGACCTTGTGCAACTGGCCAGCGCGCTTGTAGGTAAGCAGTGTCTTCTTGATGTCGCGCAGCGGTACTGCGCCGTACATGGAGTAGTCGTCGAGTGGATAGGAATCCAGATAACTGACATGCGCCCCGGCCAGCACCATGCCGTAGTGGTGCGACTTGTGACAGTCACGATCGATGAGCACGATGTCCCTCGGCTTGATGAGGGCTTGCACCACGATCTTGTTGGCCGTTGAGGTGCCATTGGTGACGAAAAAACTGCGACGCGCTCCGAAGGCCCGGGCGGCATACTCTTGCGCCTTTTTAATCGGCCCGAAGGGTTGTAGCAGAGAGTCGAGACCTCCGGATGTCGCCGACGTTTCAGCCAGAAATATATTGATGCCGTAGAAGTCGATCATGTGGCCCGCCCAATGGGAGCGGGTCACCGACTTACCCCTGGAAATGGGCATGGCGTGAAACACCCCTGTGGGCTTTTTGCTGTACTCACGCAAGGCATCAAAGAAGGGGGTACGATAACGGCTATCGATCGCGCGCAGAATGGTGTGGTGCTGCTCGATATAATCCGTTTCACGGTAGAAGATACGGTTGAAATATTGGATGTCCCGGCTCGCCGTGGCCTCCACATCGCCACTGGTGACCAGGAACTGATCAATCTCAGGACGCAGTTCATGAATCATCGAGCTGAGCAAGATACTGCGCTCGGCTTCCGTTTGATGCTCCAGTTCCTTTTCCGACAGGCCTTCCAGGTAATTACGCAGGGCACTGAGGTTGTACTTTGACTTGTAGGGAAACTCGTAGCGGATCAGGCAGGCCTGAATATTGGGATTGACCAGGATGGCAATCAACGCATCCTCGAAGCTCTTTACCGTCACCACGTCATAGACAAAACGATCCTCGGGACGACGCATATTGTGAAACGCTTCGCGCACCACCTCCTCTTCCTGATTGGAGAGGTTGTCGACGATCAACAGCTCGAAATAAGGTTGTGCCGAACTGTTGGAAGCAGGGTGTCCGCGGCGCAGCTGATTGAGCGCATCGAGTGCTTCCATGTCTTCTGAACCGGCATCCGTCTCGGAGAGATCGACATGGCGACGGCGGTAGGATTCGCTGATCAAGGCTCTTACCAGTCGCTTTACGACTTTGTCCAGCAGCGCGTACTCCCCCCGGTTGAAGAGTGTCCACAGGTGGCGAAAATCTTCCTTGGACGGAAACGCATGATAATCCTCGATGATTTCCAGGCGAGTCAGTTTAACGTCAATGGCCTTGACCAGATTCTTGGCGCGGCCCTCATCCTCAAGCCTTGTCAAAATACCCAGGTCACGTTTCAGTGCATTCCAGGTGTCGGCACGCAATTGGGAGATTTTGTGATAAAAACCCAAGGCGGTGTAGGACGTTTCGGTAGGATTATTCTCTGACATGACGACACCCATCCTTTGTCGGTATTTATCTAGCAACGCATTGGCGTCGGCAACGATTCAATCAGCCGTACAGCCCTCGTAAGCCGTAACGCACGATTATTTGTTCTTCGCAAAATTTATCGAAACTCAAATCCAGCACCCTGCCGGGCCAACGAAACTCAACAAGCCCTTCCTTGGGGTAATACACAGAGGTATACACGGTTCCAAGGCCACGCTGGTAGTCGTGGCGAAATAGAGGAGGAGCGGAAAAAGCCGAGATCAGACGCTCATTAGTGGTCTCGTCATCGTCCACCAGGATCGAAAGCTGACGCTCGCGAATCAGCGTTTCCGAGGCCAGCGCGTGGGCATACCATTCAATTTTCTTTTGATGATTGGTGGCCACCGCGACTCGCCGGATATTGGCGCGGCGGTCTGGCGCAATCATCGCCGTGACATAGCGCCCACTGGCGTCTGTCACGGTAATGTTGTAAGCCATGTGCGTGGGCACCCGCTCGAGTACGGCCGCCGCTTCGGGCACCGTATCGCAGAATTCAAGGATATAGCGCAGAATGATCGGCGCGCCGAAGCCATCCCCCACCACCTTGCGCCCACCGAAGGCCAGGGAAACGGCAAGCCCCGAATCATTCATCCCATCCAGCACGCCCCACAGACAGTCCGACATGGCGATCACACGGCGCTGATTCCAACGGGTGTAGAGAATCGTGCCCTCGCACAGTTCCGGTGGATAATCATAGTTGCGTGCCAGCACGGTAGAAGACGGCCTTGCCAACACCGCCTGGGAACAACCGGTGATATAGGGCGGCGGCCGATACAGACTGAGCAGCCGCGACGCCAGGTCGCCCCCACCGGTCAGTGCGCACAAGGTGCGATAGGTTTCCAGCAACTCCGGCATGTAGTGACGTAGGGCGTTGTAGCACTCCAGATAGGAGGGCCTTTCACGCTCACCTTCGGACAGGTACCAGGGTTCATAAGCAGGCCAGTGGTAATCAAACAGCGATTGCCACTTGGGTCCCGCCTGCTCTTCATGAACGGTACGAAACGTCAACGCCTTGTCCAGCTCAACGCCTGGCGAACGGCCCGCTGACAACTTTCCGTCAATACTCACAGAATTTTGAAGTTGCCACCGCCAATCGCATGGCTGACGGCAACTCCCTCCACCACAGGATCTTGCAACGCTTGACCAGCATATTCACCGCGAATGCCTTTGATCCAGGCCTTCGCCCGCTCATTAAGATTGAAATCGTCGTCCATCAAACGGCCACGGGTGATCAGAATGCCAAGGTCAGCGCCTTCGTAGCGGAAATCACCGGCTCCGCTAATGCGCATAAAGAAGGCTTCCTGCTCGTTTTCAGCAGCGTGGGGATGGTAGCTATAGTGGTCATAGTTGATGCTGCCATCGTCACTGATACGCCATACCCCCGTCTTTGGGGCACGAGTCAGCAGGTCGACGCTCTCGTCGGTATGCTTGATCACCAGCTGACTCCAGCTATCGACGCTCTCGGGGTGCGCCCAGCGCTCATTGATATCATCGATATCAAGATCGAAGTCGAGGTCTGAAAACTCCAGCAAGTGGAAAAGGAACAGCGGGATATCGGAGTGAGCGAACGCCGCCACGTTAGTCAGTGAACTGGCGCCGGTGACGCGCGGATTGAGCTCGCCAAGGTAGACGTCGTCGGTATCCATATCGATCAGGAAGTCGAGCTCGAAATAGCCGCGATACCCCTCCTCGCGAAGCGCCTCACCGAACTGGAACGTATAGTCGCGCGCCTTGTCACGTACTTCCTGGGTAAAGGCACCAGAGAACATCTCGTTGCCGCACCAGCCGCCCTTGTAGGGTGTCAATGTCTTGAACCCGACAAGCTCTGTCATCAAGGGGCCAACGACGGTTCCACAACGCGTGGCGCAGGCTTCTATCGCCGAGCCACGACAATTGATCCGCTTCATGATCTTGACTTCGGGCTCGGCCTCAATCTCTTCGGCGTGCTTGTAATAGTCTTCTTCATTGGCAATGAAAAAGGTGGTATGCCCCGAGTCGCCAAAGGCGGTCTGCACCACCAGGTCGCTGCCGAGCTCTTTACTGACCTCACATAGCTCCTGATAGCTGCCGACTTTCGCCAGTACATTGGGCACGCTTGGCACGCCCGCTTTATTGCCGATGCGCACCGTCTCGATCTTGTTATCCATGCGCTGGCGTAACGTCGCCGGGGGAAAAGCAATCTTGAGCCCCAGTTGCTTGCAGATCTCTTCGGTATGCTCATCAAACATCAGGAAAGACGCAATACCGGCGTTATCACCGCTGGATCGCGACTGAATAAAATCGATCACTTCCTTGTGTTCAAGCAGGTAGTTGTTGATATCTTCGATGCCTTCAAAATCGCGCGGGAATTTTTCTTTAGGCACAAAAACGTTTCGCTGCTGCCCCTCAAAACAGTCTATATAGTTGATATGGCGAAAATTGCTCACCCAGTCGCCAATCCCCAACAGATTGAAGTTGGTCGCTGATATGAAGTAAATCGGTTCCTGATTATTGCGAAAGTGACGACGGACATCGGCAATGGAGGTGATCTTGCTCATGGTTGATGCTCCCTGGGTGGCGGAAGGAGTGCGCGTGTTATCAAGCGTTGTCTGTGACGGAGCGCTTGACGGCTCAATAGCATCGCTAGCGGCCTTATTGTTCTGCGCGGGGCGCAATAGCCGACGCATCAGATCCAACAGAAATTTCATCGATGGTCTCCCTTTGCCGGCCATTGCCGGGATTAATGTTCCGGCGGCGTCTCAAGGTCAGCGCGAGCAGGCTTTACCAATGGCCCTAAGGTATCCAGAAATGGTGAAGAGCCGCCTTCGCTTGCATAGATAGAGAAGTTCACCTTCCGGTCACGGAAACTCTTGAGCGGCTGGCCAAGACCATGCAGGCCTCTCTCGCGTTCGCGTCTCACCCGGTTCAGGTCAATCTCGATGGGCATTACTTGTTCGCCACTCCCTGCCTGATGGATGACATCACCAGAAGGTCCAACCACAATTGAGCGGCCGTTGCCCAAGGCGCCAGCACCGTTGATATCGAAGAAGTAACACTGGTTGAGCGCCGCGCTGGTGCGGGCAATGGAAAGCTCCAGGTCCCGATCAATGGTATCGGTCATGGTGGGATGCAGAATGACCTCAGCGCCCATGGCGGCAAGGGTTCGAGTCGTTTCCGGAAACCACATGTCGTAGCAAATCGAGATGGCAAAGCGCCCGACGTTTGGCACGTCAAAGACAACAAATTCGCTGCCGCTTTCCACACCGGCTTCAAAGGGACGGAACGGGAACATTTTGCGGTAACGCGCTACCACCTGACCCATGGGATTAATGACCACGGAGGTGTTGTAAATATGGTCACCGACCTGCTCAAACATGGAACCAGGTATCAACCAGATGCGATGCTGTAACGCCAGTTGACAAAACATCGCCTCGGTATCACTGGGCAATGGCTGGGCATGATGGGGTGAAGCCCCCATCGGCATTAACTCACTGAACAGCACCATCTGAACCTGAGGAAAGCGGGTCATGAGTGCGTCAACTCGATGACGCATGGCTTCGGTATTATCGCCATGGTGCAGGGCATGCATTTGGACACCAGCAATGGTGAAGTAAGACATCGTGTTCTCTCTGCGTTAGGCGAACGGGTTGTTTGAGCTTAGCCTTACGGTATAGCTCGGTGATTCAGGTGCGTATATTCCATTAGGTGAGTGAATAAAGGTCATTTATCTCATAGTAAGCCAACGAAGCGCTGAATTGGCGTTGACCAAGTGCCTAGCAATATCAATATTTCAACTTTTGAAGCACTAAACGTTAATATCGATGCCGATAGGCTCCTGCTTGACGGTCTTGGTCACAATATAAGTAAAGTAGCGCTCGATACCTGCATCCGAGACCAGCCACTTGTCCATCAGGCGCTGATAGCTATCGATGGTGCGCGCCTCGAACTTGACGAGGTAATCCACGCCGCCTCCTACCGCGACGCACTCGGTGACTTCCGGGGTTTGCATCACCAGGGCTTCAAAGCGGGTAAAGCTGTCGGCATTGTGCTGCTTGAGCTCGATTTGTACCCAGACAGGGTTGCGCGGCACCAGCACGTCGGTATCAATGCGTGCACTGTAACCTTGAATGATACCGGCATTTTCCAGGCGCTTTACCCGCTCCCAGCATGGACTAACCGAGAGGTTGATCGCTTCGGCCAGCTTCGACTTGGTGATCCGCCCATCGCGGGAGAGGATATCGAGAATTTTCAGATCGTAACGGTCAAGTTTCATCACGGTGAATGTTACGCCTCCAGGCGCTCAACAACATCGGCGATCACCGCCAGGGTGTCCCCCATATTGATCAGCGAGGGCGCTCGACGGGCCATCAGAATACCGTCGCGCTCAGCCCTGTAAGCAACCGGCTCGGTGCCGCTGCGGGTCATGTCGTACACGTAGGCAAGTGTCTGGCCTTTTGTCACTTCGTCACCCAGCGACACCAACAGCTCCAGCACGCCAGAGTGCTGGCTCTGCACGTAACAACTGGCATCGGGCATATCGAGATACACCTGCCCGCCCGAGGGCATTTCCACCTCGCCGTCTACCAGACCGTAGTGAATCAGGAAGTTGCGCACGCCGCGTTGCGTAATGGCGATGCTCTCCGGGGTGGAGGTGCCGCCGCCCCCAAGCTCGGTGGCGACAAAAACCTTGCCCTGGCGCTCACAGGCGGTGTCGAAAAGTTTCTCGGCATCCAGCTCGAACATCACCATGGCGTAGGGAGCACCGAAAGCTTTCGCGCCTTCAAGGGCTGCCTGCTGCTGGGCTTTGTTGTCCAGTACATGAGAGGCGCCAAACGGCAGGATATCCAGCGTGCGGCCGCCGGAGTGCAGGTCGAGTACCACATCGCTCATCGGCACCAGCACGCGGGTGAAGTAATCGGCAATTTGAGAGGTGACACCGCCATTAGGGTCACCCGGGAAGCTGCGATTAAGATTGCCTTTATCCATTGGCGAGGTGCGCTTGCCGGCCATGACAGCCGGGGTATTCATGCATGGCACGATAATCACCCGCCCGGTGACGTCTTCCGCTTTCAGCGTTGAAGACAGCTTCAACAGCGAGGTAATGCCTTCGTACTCGTCGCCGTGGTTACCACCGGTCAGCAGCGCCGTGGGACCGTCACCGTTTTTGACTACGGTGACCGGAATCATCACCGCGCCCCAGGCGGATTCATCGGTGGAGATGGGCAGCTTTAAAAAACCGTGCTGCACGCCGTCGGCGTCAAAATCCACGGTGGCCGAAATCGGACTGGGCCGCTGTTGGCTGGAGGGTATCGTCATGGTGTCTTCCTTTTACTTAACAAACAGCTGGCGCGGAAAATTGGCCAGGGTTTCGCAGCCGTCTTCGGTGATCAAAATGCTTTCGGTAATTTCCAGTCCCCAGTCGTCATCCCACAGGCCGGGCATAAAGTGAAACGTCATGCCGGGTTCCAGGATAGTGTCATCCGAGGGACGCAAACTCATGGTGCGCTCGCCCCAGTCGGGCGGGTAAGAAAGGCCAATGGAGTAACCGCAGCGAGCGCCGCCGCGGTCAAAACCGTATTTATCCATGGCCGCCCCCAGCGCCATGGCAATATCCGCCGTACGATTACCCGGCTTGGCCACTGCCAGGCCGTTCTCAATGCCTTCCAGCAGCGCCGACTCCGCACGGATAAAGTCCATCGGCGGCTTGCCCAGAAAGACCGTGCGCGACATCGGGGCGTGGTAGCGCTTGAACACGCCGGCGATCTCGAAAAACGTGCCTTCGCCTTCACGAAACGGCGTATCATCCCAGGTCAGATGGGGCGCCGCTGCGTCTTTACCAGTCGGCAGCATCGGAACAATGGCAGGATAATCGCCGCCGAACACCTTGCCGTTTTCATCTTTCCAGCCTTCGATACCCACGCGGTAAATTTCCGAGACCAGCTTGCTTTTGGGCACCCCGGGCTCCATCACCTCCAGAATACGTGAATGCATGCCTTCCACAATCTTGGCGGCAATACGCATATAGGCAATTTCCTGAGGTGACTTGATCTTCCGACACCAGTTGACCAGGGCGTTGGCATCCATGAAGCGCGCGTGGGGCAATGAACGCAAAAGGCTCAGGTAAGCTTGAGCGGAGAAATAGTAGTTGTCCATTTCCATGCCGACTACGCCCAGATGCCAGCCCCGGTCGGGCATGATCGACTGGGCCAGGTATTCCATGGGGTGCATGTCCGGATTCTGGACGTAGTAATCCGGGTAATAGGTGATGTTCTCAGGATCAATCCAGCAGGTGCGCAATGCGCCATTGGCATCCATGCGGCGACCAAACCACACCGGCTCGCCCTCAAGACCCACCAGAACGCACTGATGCACATAAAACGACCAACCGTCGTAACCGGTCAGCCACGCCATGTTAGAGGGGTCACTGACGATCAATACGTCAATGCCTCTACCGGCCATTTCAGCACGCACCTTCCACAGGCGGTTAGCATACTCTTCACGAGTGAAGGGCAGGGAAACCTGAGTCATCGGGCAACTCGCCATTAAAGATCACTAAGAACCAGCGCCGCTGGGCCACAGGATCGACCTGGCCATCGCCACAGTAGGCCCGCCAATGTCGTCTTGAGCCGATACTAGCACTCACCCTTGGTTGCCGGTCAAAGCCTTTATTACAAAATGTGCATACGGCATGCTAATCAGTGCTGAAACACTCTCCGGCACTCTTTTTCACACGGTCCACGTCATAAATACATTTTCCCGCCACGAACGTCAGTTGCGGTTGAAGTTCGCTGCCGAGAAGCACCACATCGGCATCGAAGCCGATGGCTATTCGTCCCTTGATGTCATGTAACCCAAGCACTCGAGCCACACTGGTTGAAATCAGGCCCAACGCCGCCTCGATAGGCAGTACACCGTCACGAACGAGGCGTTGCCAGTCCGCAATCAATGTCGTGTTGCGGGCCACTTTCATGCCCAGGTAAGCGCCTTGGGTATCGAATTCAGGCAAGCTGCCGTTGCAATCGGAGCTCATGGTAATGCGCTCGGGGGGAACACCGCGCTCGAGTAGACGCGACACCGCGTCAAAGGCTGAAAGACCGTCGCCGGGTTCTTCAAAGGCGGTGACGTCGACACAGGCACTGAAGGCTAACGCGTACGCAGCGGCTTCCTCAAGCAAAGCGGGATGGCGATTGACATGGGTGGGGATGATTTGATCGGCGGGAATTTCGGTTTCGGTTAGCAACCTGCGCAGCGGTTCCAGGCCCCGCTTACCGTCCCCAAGGTGGAAATGGCAGATACCCCGCTTGCCCGCCAGCATGGCGCCCACACGAGTATCACTGACGATACGTTCGATTTCATCCTGGCGCGGCTGGCTCGAGCGATGGTCCGAGATGGCAATTTCGCCTAGGCCTATCACCTCAGGTATCCAGGCCAGATCACGCTGGAGGTCGCCAGTCAGCGTGGGCGGCGGGACGCGATACGCGCCGGTGTACATGTAGGCCGATATGCCGTCGGCCCTGAGTCCACGCACCTTGGCCAGCAGGTCAGCCGGAGAGCGGCTGATGCTGTCGGTGCCGAGCACCCCCACCACCGTGCCAATCCCCATCGAGGCGATTTCGTGGGCGGTGATTTCCGGACAGCGGGTGCCACAGCCGCCTTCGCCACCGCCGCCGGTGACGTGGACGTGCTGATCGATAAAGGCGGGCACGGCGATAAGATGACGTGCCTCCACCAACTGGATGGGCCAGCCCACCGGGATTTCGATATCACGGCCCAGCGCGGCAATCCGGCCGTCGGCAATCAGGATATCGGTCGCTTCTAGAGGGTCCGGTGCGAAGATACTGCCCACCCGCAGCAGGGTCAGCAGTTGGTCCTGGGCGTTGGCGGGCATCATGTCGGCTCACCGTCGGGTGTCGTGGCGGCAGCTGGCTGGAAGCGACGCCCCCGGATACGCTCAATGGCGCCCTCGACATCGTCGATCAGCAATACCAGCAGATCGCCCTCGCCGGCCTCATTAAAGGCCCGGTCGACAGCTTCCTGCTCTTCCATGATGACCTCGACACGGCAGTCCCCCGGGATTGATTCGGCTCCTTCGCGCAGCAGGCGAGCAGCATCACCGGGGGTTCTGCCGCGGGCATCGGTTTCATAGATAAAGACGACGTCGTGCATCCTGGCCAGCAGAGTGCCCAGCGTGAACAGGTCTTCGTCGCGGCGGTTGCCCGGGGCGCTGGCCACGCTGATGCGTCGGCGGGCCGGAATGCAGCCGACCAGTTCGCTCAGCGCCTCTAGCGCCGGGACGTTATGGCCATAGTCGATCAGCACCTTCATGCCGTCGGCGTCGATCAGGTTGGTACGCCCGGGGTTCTGACCCGGCGTGGGATGGAAGGTCTGCAGGCCCCTCTGGATATCGGCGATCGACAGGCCCAGCGCATAGGCGGCGGCACTGGCTGCCAGGGCATTGGCAACATTGAAGCGCGCATGGCCTTCAAAGGTGATCGGCACGTCCACTACCGGAATCACCTCGGCTTCAACGTGACCCTGGCGCATCACGATACGCTCGTTGTGAACGGTAAAAGCGATGCCCTGTTCGCGGACATGCTGACGGACGGGGCGGGAATGGGGGTCCAGCGTGAAGAAGATGATATCGCCTCGGGCCCACTCCTGACCTTCCAGCACCCGTAGATCGTCGGCATTAAGCACCGCCGTCCCCCCATGACGGACGGCGTCGATGACCACCGTTTTGCAGCGCGCCAGTTCATCGAGGGTATGAATGTCGTGCTCACCCAGGTGGTCACTGGCGATATTGAGCAGCACGCCCACATCACACTCGTCGAAACCCAGACCACGGCGCATGATGCCGCCGCGGGCGACTTCCAGCACAGCGCACTCGACCGTGGGCTCACGCAGGACGATCGCCGCTGCCTGGGGGCCACTGTAGTCACCGCGCATGATCACATGGTTATCGATCTCGATGGTCCCGGTACAGGCCATGCCGACGCTGCGTCCCGCCTGGCGCAGCAGGTGCGAGAGCAACCGCACCGTGGTGGTCTTGCCATTGGTGCCGGTGACCGCCGCAATAGGGATGCGTCCAGTGGCCTCACTGTCAGGGAACAGCATATCGATGACCGGACGACCCACGTCGCGGCCCTCCCCGTGGGTGGGTGAAAGGTGCATACGAAAGCCGGGGCCGGCATTGACCTCGACCACGGCGGCAGATTGCTCTTCCAACGGCAGTGTCAGGGTCTCGGCCAGCAGGTCGATACCGATGATATCCAGCCCCACCAGCCGAGCGATGCGCTCTGCCACGTAACGCACCTCCGGGTGGACATCGTCGGTGACGTCCGTGGCCGTGCCCCCGGTGCTGAGGTTCGCGGTGGGCTTGAGATAAACGATATCACCGGCCGGGATGACGCTCTGCAGGGTCAGGTTCTGCTGGCCGATCAGTCTTAGCGACTGGTCATCCAGCTGAATCTGGGTGAGCAGGTTCTCGTGGCCGATACCGCGACGTGGATCGCGATTTTCCTTATCGACCAACCCTTGGAGGGTGGTGACCCCATCACCCACCACATGCGCCGGGCGACGCCTCGCAGCAGCCACAAGCTTGCCATCGATGACCAACAGACGATGATCCTCGCCTCGGATGTACTGCTCGACGATTACCGATGGGTGACGCAGGGAGGCAATATCGAAGGCATCACTCAGTGCCTGGTCATCCTCGATGTTGGTACTCACCCCGCGGCCATGGTTGCCGACAACCGGCTTCACCGCGACGGGATAACCGATGCCACGGGCAATATCGAGCGCCTCGTTGAAGGCGCCACACACCTGCCCCTTGGGCACCGGAATCCCGGCATCACCGAGTAGCTGCTTGGTCCACTCCTTGTCGTCGGCAATGCCATAGCCAACAAGCCCCGTACGGCCGGTCACCGTGGCCTGAATACGCTGCTGCCGATGACCATGACCAAACTGGATATAGCTGTTTTCCTCGCTCAGCCGGACATGGGGGATGCCACGCTGGGTGGCGGCATTGACGATAGCCGCCGTGGAGGGACCAAGCATGTGGGCATCGCGCACCTGTCTGAGGCGCTCCAGGATGTCGGGCAAATCGATTTCTGCGTCGCGAAACAATCGCTCGACGAGATCGACGGACTCGACACCCGCGGCCAGACCGCAGGCCTCGTCCCGGTAACGGTAGACCACGTTGTAGATGCCGGTTTCGTAGGAATCAACCGTCTTGCCGTAGCCCACCGAAAAACCAATCAGGTTCTGCAGCTCGATGGCGACATGCTCGACAACATGACCCGCCCAGGTACCGCGCTCCAATCGCGCCAGAAAGCCGCCGGGGCGGCCTATCGAGCAGCGATGCTCCTGCAGGGTTGGTAACAGCGTTGTCAGACGCTCGACGATGCCGGGAACCAGGTCGCTCGGCCGCTCTTCGAGCTCACCGATGTCCAGGCGCATGAAGATGGCCGGATAACGACTGTAATAGTTCGGTCCGCGCAGAGCTCGATGCTCGATAATATTCATCGACTCTCCGCGAGGGCAGCACTGAGTTCATGGGGAACGAGATAACGTCGGGCTTCAACGTCAAATCCATGGCCGCTGACCAGTGCATGCAGGATCATGTGTTCGACAGCCACCGGCTTGCCCATATCAAGATCGGCGATGTTCGAGCTCGCCAGGTCGAGGCTATCGATGAGGATGACATGCCCCGGCCCGATGGCTTCGAGAATACCGTGGGGATGCATGATGACACCGGCATCTTCGCCCAGCCCCACCCCCAGGTGCTCAGGATTGCTGGCGCCGACTTCCATCAGGCGGGTAAATCGGCCGCGCTCGAGGAAGTGGCTGTCGATGATCAAACCGTCGACGAAGCCGAGGCCAGAGGTCATATTGACGGCCCCCTTGCGCAGAGCATCGGCAGCAGCACCATTGTAGATCATGGTGCTCGGCATGGCCGCCGCGCCAGCGCTCGTGCCAGCCACTACCGCGCCGTCCTGCAGGCGCTTGCGTACGGCTCTCAGAACCGGCGAGCCTCCCAGGACATTGGTCAAGCGCAGCTGGTCACCACCGGTAAAAAAGATGATGCCGCTCTTCTCTATCCTGCGCACCGTATCAGCATCGGCGGCTTCCCGACGGTCACGGATTCCCAGCAAATGGACCTGGCTCGCGCCCAGGCGTGAGAAGGCTGCCTCGTATTCGGGCAGGACCTGTTTGGGTATGCCGCTGGCCGTGGCAATAACCGCGACCTCCCGGTTACCTTCAGGGGTCAGGGCGAAGACGTTCTTGAGGATTTCGAGATCGGAGGTTCTATCTTCGGCACCGCCGATGGCAACGAGGTGGCCGGCTGCCGAAAAAAGGGGATGGGCCATATTCCTTTCGTCGCCCAGCGACGCTTTGGAGGAACGCTGAATCATTACCGATAGCGGCAATGTCGTATCGCGTAAGTTTTAACCTGATCTTAACTTATACCAGCTGGAAACTGCGCTAGCCAGATTAATCATGCCCCTTGGTTGGGTGAAAACTCCTTGGGTAATACTGAATGGCTGCGCCATCACGTATTGGCCAAGCGCCGCCACCATAAATCGCTATACTGCAAAAGGCGCCTACTCCTTGCCTGGCCCTAAGGTCAGACCGATACCCCCGACCCCGCCTGCTGCCCATTGCCGTTGGGTGGAGAGGACGGTGGTCAGCATAGTGATAGCGAAGTTTGCGCCTGGAGGCGATCATGAGCGTTCGGAATATCTTTGTTGTCGGAATGGATGACTATAATCGTCAACGCCTTGAGCATATACGCGGAGCTGAGCAATACCGCTTCCATGGCGTGATCGAACCGGAGGAAGTCAACGATACGGAAATCTTTCCTATCGAAGACATGCTGGCCCGAGCCGAAACTCAGTTGAAAGCATTTGGCGAGCCTATCGATGCCATCGTGGGCTACATGGATTTTCCCGTGTCGACCATGCTGCCACTGCTCTGCAAGCGCATCGGCACGCCCTCCACCAGCCTTGAAAGTTTGCTCAAATGTGAGCACAAGTACTGGAGTCGGCTCGTCCAGCGTGAGGTAATGGCCGACTACATTCCCCGATTTACGGCCTTTGACCCTTTCGACGCTAATGCCCTTCAGCGTATCGGCGAAGCCGGGCTGTACATGCCCTTCTTCGTCAAACCGATCAAGTCTTCGGGTTCACGACTGGGCTTTCGCATCGAGAGTCCGGAAGACTTCGCTTATGCCGTGGAGCGGCTATGTGAAGGCATAGGGACAATTTCAGAACCGTTTAATTACGTGCTGGAACACGCCAACCTGCCAGACGACGTTCGCTCGGTCGACGGCGGCCACTGCATGGCGGAAGAGATCATCGGCGGCTGGCAATGCACGGTCGAGGGCTACGTTTTCCAGGGCGATGTTGTCCCGTATGGCATTGTCGATTCGATTCGCTATCCGCAGGTACTGAGCTTTTTCTACTATCGCTATCCATCCCGCCTTCCCGATGCCATTCAAGCCAAGATGCAGGACCTGACGCGTCAGATCATGGCTCATATCGGCTATGACAATGCGGCCTTCAACATCGAATACTTCTGGGATGAAGTGCAAGACCGCATCTGGCTGCTGGAGATCAATACCCGTGTGGCGCAATCGCACTGCGACCTGTTCGAGAAGGTCGACGGGGTCAGCCACCAGCAAATAACGGTGGACCTGGCGCTGGGGCAGTTGCCCGACATGCCGCACCGCCAAGGGGCTTTTAACGTCGCCGCAAAGTTCTTTTATCGCGTATTCTTCACCGACGCCATCGTCACCCAGGTCCCCAGTGCTGAACAGATCGAGGCGCTGCAGAAAGCTTTCCCCGGCACCGTGATCACGCTCCAGGTGGAGACCGGAACGCGCTTATCCTCCCTGCCCGAGCAGGACAGCTACAGTTACGCCCTGGCTTACGTATGGATGGGGGCCGACGACGATCTCGCGCTGGAAGACAACTACGCACGGCTTGCCGAGCAGCTCCATTTCACCTTTGACGACATCACCAGCTGACGGAATTGCGTCGCGCTACACAAACGATAAGGAACACGCCCATGCAGATCGTCAGCGATTTCCCCCGCGAGGTACAGGAGGAAGAAGACTGGATCACGTTGGCCGACGGCTGTCGGCTGGCCATCCGTATCTGGCGCCCGGTGGATGCCGAAAGCGACCCGGTACCGGCCATTCTGGAATACCTGCCTTATCGCAAGCGAGATCTGACGGCGATGCGCGATGCCCAGACACACGCCTATTGGGCTGGCCACGGTTACGCCGGGGTGCGCGTCGACATGCGCGGCAGCGGCGAGTCGGACGGCGTGCTGACCGACGAATACCTGCAACAGGAACTCGACGATGGCGTCGAAATTCTACAGTGGCTGGGTAAGCAACCCTGGTGTACCGGCGACGTTGGTATGATCGGCATCTCCTGGGGCGGGTTCAATGGCCTGCAGATCGCGGCGCTCCAGCCACCCGAGCTGAAGGCCGTCATTACGCTATGCTCCACCGACGACCGCTACGCTGATGATGTCCACCACATGGGCGGCTGCCTGCTGGGCGACAACCTGTCGTGGGCCTCGACCATGTTCGATGGCAATACCTGCCCTCCCGACCCGCAATTGGTCGGTGAGCGATGGCGCGAGATGTGGATGGAGCGCCTTGAGCACAGCGGGCTCTGGCTGGCGACATGGCTCCAGCATCAGCGCCGTGACGACTATTGGAAGCATGGCTCGGTATGCGAAGACTTCTCACGCATTCGCTGCCCGGTTTATGCCGTTAGCGGCTGGGCCGATGGCTACTGCAACGCCGTCTTCCGCCTGCTCGAGGGGCTCGACGTGCCGCGCAAAGGCCTGGTGGGGCCCTGGTCGCACAAGTACCCTCATCTGGGCGTTCCCGGCCCGGCCATCGGTTTTTTACAGGAAACGCTGCGTTGGTGGGACCATTGGTTGAAAGGCAAAGAAACGGGCATCATGGACGAGCCCATGCTGCGCGTCTGGATGCAGGATTCGGTGCCGCCGTCGGCCCGCTACGAGGAACGTCCAGGGCGCTGGGTCGCCGAGCCGAGCTGGCCCTCGCCGCGAATCGACCCCAAACATTTCCGTCTCACCAGTGGCCATGACCTGCTGCCCGTTACACAGGATCCCACCGTATTTGCCGCGGACAACGCTGTTCCTCTCAGCGTACGTTCGCCGCTGTCCGTAGGCCTGTATGCAGGCAAGTGGTGTTCCTATAACGCGCCGCCGGACCTGCCTCACGACCAACGCGACGAGGACGGCGGTGCGCTGATATTCCAGACCCCTCGACTCGATCACGACATCGAGATTTGCGGACAACCCGTGGTCGAGCTCGACATCGAAGCCGATCAGCCGGTGGCCATGGTCGCGGTTAGGCTCATCGATATTGCCGACGACGACAAGGCCACCCGAATTTCCTACGGCCTGCTCAACCTGACCCACCGTGACAGCGACGAATTTCCACAGCCCCTGGAGCCCGGCAAGCGTTATCGCGTACGCGTCAAGCTTAAGCATATCGCCCAAAAATTTCCCGTCGGCCACGCCATACGGCTATCGCTCTCGACCAGTTACTGGCCGTTGGCGTGGCCGTCGCCGGCTCCTGTCAAGCTGACCATGCACCCTGCCGGCTGCCAATTGATCCTGCCGAGCCGTGAGCCCCAACCTCAGGAAGAAGCGGCACTGCCCCCGTTCGGGGAACCGGAAGGCGCCCCGCCACTGGCCGTGAGCCTGTTACAGCCCAGCCAGGAATCATGGCGGGTAATACGCGACCTGGCCCAGGATCAGACCATGCTGGAGGTCATCAATGACGAGGGCACCTTCCGTCTCGATGATATCGATCTCGAACTCTCGTCGCGGGTGGTTGAGCGCTACACCTATTCATACGGCAACTACGACAGCCTGAGCGGCTGGACCGAATGGGAGCGTCGTTTTCGCCGCGGTGACTGGGAAGTCCGAAGTTTGACCCGCACCTTGATGACGTCCAATGCCACTCATTTTCGCCTACGGGCGACCATGGATGCCTTCGAGGGTGATAGCCGGGTCTTTTCCAAGAGTTGGGACGAGGAGATCCCGCGGGATCTGGTGTGAGACGCCTTGGAGGTCGGATGGCGTTGCAAGGGCAACGGGTACATAAGCGCTAACCCCTGCTTGCAGCGCTCTACGATGCTCCCCATGATAGACGCAACGAACAAGCGTCTGAGGGAGACAAGGCAATGAAGATCATCGTGCATATTGACGAGGCCGCAGCGTGGCAAAACGCGCTGGCCGATGCGTTTCCTGATGCCCAGGTCGTTACCAGCGATGCGCCGGCAGATCAGCGTCAAAACGCCGATTATCTGGCCGTCTGGAAAGCGCCTGCGCATCTGATCGAAGAGCAGACCCACCTTAAAGGCATTATCAACCTTGGCGCGGGCGTCGACTACCTGCTCAAAACCCCGGGCCTGCCGACGGATGTGCCCATCGTCAAGCTGCGCGATGCAGGCATGGGCGAGCTGATGGCCGACTACGTGCTTTATGGTGTGCTGCATTTTTACCGCAGCATGGACCGCTATGCCGCTCAGCAGCAGGACGCCACCTGGCAGCCGCAAGACGTCGTAGCGAAGTCTCAATGGCCAGTGGGCGTACTCGGTCTGGGGGCGATTGGCCGCTATGTAGCCGGTGCGCTACACCAGGCGGGCTTTCCGGTACTCGGCTGGAGCCGTTCACCCAAGCAGATCACAGGTGTGCACTGCTACCATGGCGATGAAGGGCTTGCCGCGCTCCTGGGTCAAGTGCAAACGGTGGTCACCATACTGCCCGATACCGCAGCCACCCGGCATATTCTTGATGCCCAGCAGCTTGCCAAGCTGCCCAAAGGGGCCAGCGTGATCAACCCCGGCCGGGGCAGCTTGATTGACGAGCAGGCACTGCTGGAAGCGCTGGGCCACAACAGCCAACCTGGCCATATCCGCGGTGCCCTGCTGGACGTCTTCGAGGAAGAGCCGCTACCCGACGAGCATCCGCTGTGGCAGCATCCCAGGGTCCTCATCACGCCGCACATGGCCGCCCCCACGCCCCTCAGTGACGCCATCGACCAGGTGATTGATTACGTAAAGGCCTTTGAAGCAGGGGAAACCGTCACCACTATTGACCCTGAGGCCGGTTACTGAAGGCCGAAACAGACGGCGTGCTATCCTGTCCCTGCGGGACAGGGAGTAAACCCTTGTAAACGAAGGAGAAACGTACCATGACGTCGCCCCTCCATGATTATCAACGCCACGACGCCCTTCTGGTCGTCGATATGCAAAACGACTTCTGTGAAGGCGGTGCGCTGGCGATTAACGGCGGCAGTGCTCTGGTGCCGGGCATTAATACCGAGATTGCCGCCGCCCTGAACGCCGGTGCCACCGTGGTGGCTTCCCGCGACTGGCACCCGGTGGACCATGTCAGCTTTAGCCACCGGGGCGGCCCCTGGCCGATACACTGCGTTCAGGATACGCCGGGAGCGGCTTTCCACCCCGACCTCACCCTGCCCGATGAGGTCATTCGCGTCAGCAAGGCCACGGCGTTCAACGCCGATGCCTACTCGGCATTCGATGGCACCGGGCTTGGCGAGTACTTGCGCGAAAACGGTATCCAGCGCGTCGTGGTCTGCGGCCTGGCGCTTGATGTCTGTGTTCATGCCACGGTGCTTGCCGCCTGCCGTGAGGGCTTTACGACCCTGTTGCTGGAAACGCTATCCGCCGCGGCTGACCCTGACGCCGTCGAGCGCTGCCGCCATGAAATGCAGGCTGCCGGGGCCGAGGTACGCGCATGAATGAACCGTTAACGCTGAGCGTTGCAGACGAGGAGTTGGCGCTATTAACCGACCTCTACCAACTGACCATGATCCAGGCGTACTGGAAGGAGGGCATACATGACACGCCCGCGACTTTCAGCCTGTTTTTCCGCCAGTTGCCCCCGTCACGCCGCTTTATCCTCGCCTGCGGCCAGCAGCACGCTGCGGCCAAACTCAGCCAGCTGCATTTTAACGATGCGGCCATTGAAAAACTCGCTTCGACCGGGCGCTTCGACGACGACTTTCTGAATTGGCTCGCGCACTGGCGGTTTTCCGGGGACATCTGGACCGTGCCCGAAGGGACGCCGCTTTTTCCCCATCAGCCGCTGCTTGAAGTGGACGCGCCGATCGCCGAGGCACAACTGCTGGAAAGCCTCATCATGAACCTCGTGCAACTGGAAACCGTGCTCGCCTCCAAGGCCGCCCGCATCGTGTGGGCGGCAGGCAACCGTCCGGTGGTCGACTTTGGCATGCGCCGTGTACACGGCATCGATGCTGCCGTGCGTGGGGTCAGGGCCTACAAGACCGCCGGGCTGAACGGTACCAGCAATGTGCTCGGCGGGCTGCGTCATGACCTGCCGCTGAGTGGCACCATGGCGCACAGCTATGTTCTTGCCCATGACGATGAGCCATCGGCATTTCGTGCCTTCGCCCGTCACTACCCCAACACCACCTTACTGGTCGACACCTACGACACCCTGGAAGGCGTCAGGCATGTGATTGACATGCTCCGCGACCTACCCGATTTATCGGTGGGTGCCGTACGCCTCGACTCCGGCGATCTAGGCCAGCTTGCAGGCAAGGCACGCGCCTTGCTGGACGATGCCGGTTTCACCGACATCAAGATCATTGCCAGCAGCGGCCTGGACGAGCATGGCATTGCCGAGCTTGTCGCCCAGGAAGTCCCCATCGATGCCTTTGGCGTAGGCACTCAAATGGGCGTTTCGGCAGATGCCCCGGTCATCGATCTCTCGTACAAGCTGGTTGAATACGCCGGGCAGCCAAGGGCCAAACACTCCCCCGGCAAAATCAGCCTGCCGACACGCAAACAGATATACCGCCGAAAGGATGCTGCCGGGCGTTATATTGGCGACACCATTGCCCAACGCGATGACACCCACATTCACGGAGAAGCCCTTCTGAGCCCGGTGGTGCAAAACGGTGTTATCATCCCCGACACGATGGCGCAAGCACATCAAGCCAGGGCTCGCGTGGCGGATGCCCTACCGCGTTTTCCTGCCTCGGTGACGGCATTGGAGCAAGGTGAAAGCGATTACCCGGTGGAACTGAGTGACACCCTGAAGCATCTATCGTCCACGGTGTGATAGCACTAGGCTACCCCCGTTGGCTGGACTACTACTTGTCAGGGAAACTCAAAATGCGATGCGCTCTACTACCTCCTCTTACGTACCCGCGCTGCCTTGCGGTAGCGGTTACACTCTGTTTTACCGGCTTGACGACGGCCGTCGCCGATGTGTCGCCCGGCACGGCTTTCTCGACGCCGAAGCCTTTTGAGGCACACTACCGGCTCAAGGTCGACGGCTGGCCAAGCGCCAATATCACTCACCATTTGAGCCAGGAAGAGAGCCACTGGCTAAGCGACATGCGTTTCTCGATTGCCGTGGTCAGCGGTGAAGAGCGCAGCCGCTTCAGTGTCGCTGACGACGCCACGCGTGCACTGCTTTATAACAGCCGCTACTCGCTGTTTGGCATCGGCAACGATTACCAGCTCAAGGAAGAACAACTCACGACCCTTGATCGGCAAACGGCTCTGTTCGACCTTTCCCGTCGTGCGGGAAAGGAAAACTGCAGCGCATCGGCCCCCTGCGATCTGCGCTTTCTCGATCATGAGGGAGAAGAAGAGCACTACCAGTACTATATGGAAAGCCAAGCCCCCATCAACGTCCCCGCCGGTGAGTTCGAAGCGTTGAATGTCATCATGCTCAATGCAGAAAAAGATGACCGTGAGCTTCATCTGAGCTTTCATCCGGACTGGCCCGGACTGTTGCTTTCAGCGGAATATTTCAAGGACGGCGAGCGCGAAACGCAGATTGCCCTGACCGACTTCAACCCAAGCGGGGGCGACACGCCGTAAATGCTTTCCGGATTACTGATTGTTTTACTACCGCTTCTGCTGGGTTACCTGGTATCTGTCCCCGCGTTACGTTGGCAACAGCGCATCAACCATGCCGTCAACAGTGCCGTTTACATCATCCTGCTGCTGATGGGCATTAGCCTGGCCGGGCTTGAAAACCTGTCCAACCAGCTTGCCAAGCTGGGCGGCAACGCCCTTCTCCTGTTTAGTATTACCACCCTGCTTAACCTGGTCGCGCTGTGGTGGCTGTCGCGCAGGGTGGCGCTAAAGGCAGGCCAGTCACCGGTGGTCAAGGATGCGCCGACCAGCAAGCTCGCCGCGATGCAGGGCTCGTTATTGTTGGTTGCCGTAGTGGCGGCTGGGGTGATGACCGGCCTGTTGGCCGGCCCGCGGTTTGGGGAAGGGCTGTTTTCCACGGCCGATTTGTTGGCCGAATGGGTCCTCTATGGCCTTCTGGCACTGATCGGTTGCCAGCTGCGCAACTCGGGCATGCCGCTCAAGCAGATCCTGCTCAATCGCCTGGGGCTGGCCATTGCCGTCACCCTGGCGCTTAGCTCGCTACTGGCAGGCCTGTTGGCCGCCCCGCTTCTGTCACTCAGTTGGAACGAAGGCCTCGCCATGGCCGCAGGCTTTGGCTGGTACTCGCTGTCGGCGATCCTGATTGGCGACCAGTTGGGGCCACTGATGGGGGGCGTGGCGTTTTTCAACGACCTGACCCGCGAGCTGCTGGCATTTATCCTGATTCCGCTGGTGATCCACCGCCACACGGCGCTGGCCATCGGCTACGGCGGCGCCACCTCCATGGACTTCACCCTGCCCGTCATTCAACAACACGGCGGCGTGGCCTGCGTTCCCATCGCCGTGGTCAGCGGGTTTATTCTCTCGCTGCTGTCACCGCCGCTTATTCTGTTCTTTCTGTCGCTTTCGGGTTAGCGATACCCGACGTTCATTGATCAGTATGACGGCACTCACCCCTTACCGCGCTTTTCAGACAGTCTCGCAATGCAAGGCCCGTTAGTCCGCGGCCGAGTAAAACGGTGAGCTTTGCCAGGGCGGCTTCCAGTGTGATGTCGCTTCCAGCAATCACGCCCGCCTGATTAAGCGCGGCTCCGGTGGCGTAGGCGCCCTGTACCACCTCGCCCTGGGCACACTGGGTCACGTTGAGCAGCGCGACGCCGCGCTCGTTGGCCGCTTTCAGGTCGTCAAGCAGCTCGCCTCCAAAGCTAAGCGGGTTGCCAACGCCGTAGCTGTAAAGCACCAGGCCTTTCAGACTCTCATCAGCCAGCAACGCCCTTGCCCGGCGCAGCGACATCCCCGGATGCAGCGGCAGTACCGCGACCGCCTCGTCGTCCACCTCAATAGGGGCAAAGTTGGGCAGACCGCTCAGCAATGCCGAGGGCTGGGGGAAACTTACGCCAATACCCAGTTCAGCGAGCCAGGGGAAGTTGGGAGAGTCGAAGGCATCCAGGCCTTGAGTGCGCACCTTGCGCGCCCGGTTACCGCGCAATAGCCGGTCATGAAACGCCAGGCTGACTTCGCAAGGTGTCGCGGGGTGAGCCGCAAGCTGTAACGCGCTGACGACATTATTCAACGCATCGCTTCTTGGCTCACCCAAGGGAATTTGGGAGCCGGTGAATATCACCGCCTTGTTCAACGCACCGAGCATAAACGAAAGTGCAGCGGCGCTGTACGCCATGGTATCGGTGCC
This sequence comes from Halomonas sp. A40-4, assembly GCF_015767635.1. Taxonomy (GTDB): domain Bacteria; phylum Pseudomonadota; class Gammaproteobacteria; order Pseudomonadales; family Halomonadaceae; genus Vreelandella; species Vreelandella janggokensis. The sequence continues at coordinate 3,175,745 of NZ_CP065230.1, forward strand.
GTGGAGTACCACAAAGGCGTCGTAGTGGGGCCAGTGGCTTTCCAGCAGCGCCACCAGACGGTTCCAGGCAACTGGCATTAGCTCGGCGCTATCCATCAGCGGCTGCATCTCAATCACATCAAACGCTGGCAGCCGGTAAGGGTCACCCAGCGCCAGGTGCGCCGCCAGGCGTTCGGCCAGCCCCGCGCAGGGTATATAACCTTGTGGCGATGGCTGCATACCAATGGTCCCACCGGTATAGAGCATCAGTACGCGGGGCATGGGCTCTCCTATTTTGTCTTAGCAATACGTTCCAGTTAACTGCTTACTTCGCAGGCACCCCTTCCAGGCGCTGCTTTAATGCATCAGCCTCTTCGGGGTCCAGTTCCCAGGCTTTGGGATCCAGATCGAGATCCGGGTGCTGGTTAGCATCAAAAATCGGCTGTTTGATGCCCTGACGACGCTGCCCGTCGAAGTCTTTCAAAATGCGCAGGCCGCGCTTGAACAGCATGATCAACGCCAACAGGTTAACCACGGCCAGAAGCCCCATGGTGACATCCGCAAAGCCGAACACGGTGCCCAAATCGGTGGTCGCGCCCCAGCACACCAGCAGCACGATGGCTACGCGGAAGGCATTGAACAGGTTCTGGTTGTCACGGCTGAAAAAGTTGAGGCTGTTCTCGCCCAGATAGTAGTTGTACAGAATGGTACTGAAGGCAAACAGCAGCAGCGCCAGGCTGACAAAGGTGCGTCCCCATTCGCCCACATGGTCGGCCAATGCGGCTTGAGTTAGCGCGATCCCCTCAACGCCAGCGCCCACAGCGGGGTCGTAAGCGCCGCTAAGCAGAATCAAGAACGCCGTGGCGGAACAGATGATCACGGTATCGATGAAGACCGAAAATGCCTGCACGATACCCTGGTTAGCCGGATGCGGTACGTAGGCAACGGCCGCCACGTTGGGCGCACTACCCAGGCCCGCTTCGTTGGAAAACAGGCCACGCTTCAGGCCCATCATGATCGCCGCGCCGATCCCGCCACCCATCAGCGGTTCAAGGCCGAAAGCACTTTTCACAATCAGCGCGATAATGCCCGGAATGTCACCGATGTTCATGGCAATGACCAACAGCGCAATGGCGATATAGCTCACCGCCATAAAGGGCACCAACACTTCGGAAATACGCGCAATCCGCTTGATACCGCCGAAGATAATCAGCCCGACGAGCATCGCCAGAGCAATACCGCTATACAGCACCGGCACGCCGAAAGCGTCACCGAAAGAGGTCGCCACTGAATAAGATTGCAGTGCGGTAAACGCAAAACCGAAGGTCAACAGCAGCAGTGCCGAGTAGAACGCTGCCAGCCAGCGCCACTGCTTACCCAGCCCTTTCACAATGTAGTAAGCGGGACCGCCGCGATAGGTGCCGTCACCTTCGGCCTCTTTATAGGTCTGTGCCAGGGTGCATTCCAAAAAGCTGGTGGCCATGCCCATCAAGCCCACCAACCACATCCAAAAAATTGCCCCTGGGCCACCCAGCGTAATCGCCACCGCCACACCGGCGATGTTGCCACCACCGACACGCCCGGCTACAGACAGCACCAGCGCCTGGAACGAGCTTAAATGGCCGTGTTGGTTGCGCTTGAAGGCCTGGCCGGAGCCCAGAATACGAAACATCTCACTGAAATAGCGAAACTGCACAAAGCGGGACGCAACGGTAAAACCGATACCAACCCCCACCAGCAGCACCAACAGAACCTTCCCCCACAGAAGGTCATTGAGCATATCGAGCATGTGATTCTCTCCGCGTTGTTGTATTAGCGTTATGTTGGAATGCGTGTCTTTCTAAAATCGCACGTTTGGAATAGCGCGCCGCGGAGAACGTTTTACCAAGCGTGAGGCAGAATTAAATTTGGCGCAGCGTTGCAGTTGTATGCACTTACTGCATCAATGGGTGCACCAGAGTGCATCATAAAAAAAGTGCGCGCCTTATGAGGCTGCGCACTTTTAGTTCAGCGAGATATACAGGCGGCGTGGCGTTGTTTCTTTACACTTCCGCCCTCGCCGCCCGTGCCGCGTGAAGCTTCTTATAGCTTTCGATCAAGCGCTGGTGGCGCTCAAGGCCTTCCAACTGCATGTTGGTCGGCGTTAGGCCATGGAAGCGCACGGCGCCTTCCACCGAGCCCACCACCGCTTCCATGGTGGCTTCGCCGAACATGCGCTGGAAGTTGGGCAGGTAATCATCCAGTTCCAGCTCGTCATCCAGGGCGATTTCCAGCACCGCGTTCACTGCCTGGTAGAACAGACCACGTTCGACGGTGTTGTCGTTGTACTGGAGGAACATCTGCACGCAGTCCAGCGCCTCTTCATGACGCTGAAGCGCCAGATAGACCAGCAGTTTCAGCTCCAGAATGGTCAACTGCCCCCAAACGGTGTTCTCGTCAAACTCGACGCCGATCAGCGTGATGATATCGGCGTGATCGTCCATCTGGCTGTCTTCCAGTCGTTCGACCAGATCGGTGAGTTGATCGTCATCCAGGCGGTGCAGGTTGAGAATATCCTCGCGGTAATCCAGCGCCTTGTTGGTGTTGTCCCAGATCAGATCCTCGATGGGATAAACCTCGGAGTAGCCCGGCACCAAAATGCGGCAAACCGGCGCGCCCAGATCCTCGTGCACCGCCATATATACTTCGGCACCCAGCTCTTCAAAGATACCAAACAGCGTCTCGGCTTCTTCCTGGTTGGTGCCGGAGAAGTCCCACTCGCTGAACTCAAAGTCGGGCTTGGCGCTAAAGAAACGCCAGGAAACCACACCTACCGAGTCGATAAAGTGCTCAACGAAGTTGTTCGGCTCGGCCACGGTTTGCGAGTTGAAGGTCGGTAGCGGTAGATCGTTCAAGCCCTCGAAGCTGCGGCCCTGGAGCAACTCAGTCAGGCTGCGCTCCAGCGCCACTTCAAAGCTTGGGTGGGCGCCAAAGGAGGCAAAAACGCCGCCGGTACGCGGGTTCATCAGCGTGACGCACATCACCGGGAACTGCCCGCCCATGGAGGCATCTTTGACCAGCACCGGAAAGCCTTGGGCTTCCAAAGCGTTAATGCCTTCGACAATGCTGGGGTACTTCGCCAGCACCTCCTGCGGTACATCCGGCAGGGTCAACTCCTGTTCGAGGATTTCACGCTTGACCGCCCGCTCGAAGATTTCCGACAGGCACTGCACCTGGGCTTCCACCAGGGTATTGCCCGCGCTCATACCGTTACTGAGGAACAGGTTTTCAATCAGGTTGGACGGAAAGTAAACAGTCTCGCCATCGGACTGACGCACACAAGGCAGCGAGACAATCCCCCGGTCTTCGCGACCCGAGTTGGTATCGATCAGATTAGAGCCGCACAGCTCGCCTTCCGGGTTGTAGATCGCCAGACAGTGCTCGTCGAGAATCTCCGCAGGCAGTTCGTCGTTAGGGCCCGGCTGGAACCACTTCTCATTGGGGTAGTGAACAAAGTCACTGCCCGCCATCTCTTCGCCGAAGAACTGGTCGTTGTAGAAGAAATTGCAGCTCAAACGCTCGATAAATTCGCCCAACGCCGAACATAGCGCACTCTCTTTGGTGGCGCCTTTGCCGTTGGTAAAGCACATGGGAGCAGCCGCATCGCGGATGTGCAGTGACCAGACGTGGGGCACAATATTGCGCCAGGAAGCGATCTCGATCTTCATGCCCAGGTCAGCGAAAAGTGCGCTCATATTAGCGATGGTCTGCTCCAGCGGCAGATCCTTGCCTTCAATATAGGTACTGCTGCCTTCCGGCGCGCCCATCAGCAGCGCCTGGGCGTCCTCGTCGATGTTCTCGACCACCTCGATTTGAAACTCAGGGCCGGTCTGGACGACTTTCTTCACCGTACAGCGATCGATGGAGCGCAGCATGCCCTCGCGATCCTTGTCGGAGATATCCTCCGGCAATTCGACCTGAATCTTGAAAATCTGCTTATAGCGATTTTCCGGGTCGACGATGTTATTTTGCGACAGGCGAATGTTCTCGGTGGGAATGTTCCGCGCGTTGCAGTACACCTTGACGAAGTAAGCCGCGCACATGGCCGACGAGGCCAGGAAGTAGTCAAACGGGCCAGGCGCCGAGCCGTCGCCCTTGTAGCGAATCGGCTGGTCGGAGATAACGTTAAAGTCGTCGAACTTGGCCTCCAGGCGGAGGTTGTCGAGGTAGTTGACTTTGATTTCCATGAACGGGCACCCGGAGTGGTAAATGTCTAAAGGCCGTAAGCTGATTGGTGGCCATTATCCAGTTTTTTACCCGCTTCGTCTTGGGCAGTCTCCCGAATAATCTATTCAACGCCGATAGCGGGAAAGCGTTGCACTCTGCCACCCAAGGCATCACATTAGGCAGCCCAAAAGCCCATGAAAGAACAGAGTCACCCCATGCATGACGATTTTGTGGCCAATCTACGCCTACTCTGCAGCTACTACCCGTCCATTGCTGAAGTTTGTCGGCGTTTGGCGATCAACCGAGCTCAGTTTAACCGCTACCTGAGTGGGCGTTATCGTCCCAGCCACGCGGCGCTTCAGCGTATTTGCCACTTTTTTGGTGTCACCACGGGCGATATTGCCCTTCCCCACCAGGATTTTCGTGCCCTGGTACAAACCGGTCAGCTCAATAGGGAAAACCCAACCACTTTGCCATGGCCTAACGCGCTGATTCAGCGCGGCCGCGAAGGCATGGAGCGCTATATCGGCCGCTACTTTGAGCTTTATCGTTCGATGTCGCGACCAGGGCTGTTAATGCGTACCCTGGTTTGCCTGGAAGCACGGGAGGGCGGCGTGGTCTATCAGCGCACCGAACGGATGCAGACTCTGCCGGGTGCCCGCTCGTGCCACAATCGCTATGTGGGTACTGCGGTCAAGCTTGCTGATCGGCTCTTTTTGGTCGACCACGAAACGCTCAACGGTCATGAAATCACCCAGACGATTCTGTTTCCGAGTTTTCAGAGCCAGGTGACGCGCTTGACTGGCTTGAAAATGGGCGTGGCGGATAATAGCGAGCGCATGCCCTGCTGTGTGCGGGTGGTGTATAAGCGCCTGGATGAACAGGTCAGCCTGCACGAAGCGCTGGCACAGTGCGGCTTGATAACCCTGGAAGACCCGTCCCTTGATGACGCTCTGATCGCTGCAACCCAAAACGATGTAGCAGCGGATGAGCATCACTTCAGAGCCAGGCATTAATCGTCAGAGACCAGCACCTGTTGAAACAGAATTTTCTCAAACTGCTCCATCGGCTCGACAGACTTGAGCGTTTTGGCCCGCAGAATCGCGCCTTCCCAGCCCGAGAGAATAAAGCTGGCCAGATGATCGGCAGGCAGGGCCGCACTGAGTTCGCCGGCCTTTTGAGCGTCCTGCAGGCAAGCGACAAAATATTGTTCCCAGCGCTGGAAAACGCGATCCAGAGCATCGCGAAAGGTATCGCTTTGCCCGGAAAGCTCCTGCCCAAGGTTACCAATCAGACAGCCGGTCGTATGGTTGCAATCGCACATATACTCACGACCCGCCGCAAAATAGCGCCTTAGCCGTTCAAGCGCAGGCATCGTGGTGTCTTCCAGAAGCTCGGCAAGCTGGGCGTCATAGGCCGTTGCAAACTTATCGATCACCGCCAGACCGAACGCCTCTTTGCTCGAGAAATAGTGGTAGAAGGATCCCTTCGGCACGCCGCAGGTTTTTAAAACAGCATTGATGCCCGTGGCATTATAGCCGTGCTGACCAATCAGTTCGGCACCGGTCTCAATGAGCTTGTCGCGCGTAGCGGTATTTTTCATATCATTAAAGTAGACCAGTCAGTCTATTGTTAGCAAATAAAGTGTCAGCCAAGTAGTCTTGAGCCACGTTACGGCGATAAAGGCGCTTCGCAAGGCGAGTTGCACGCAATTTACACATTGCTTACCTAATCGCTGCGTGACATAGGGTGATGCTAGCATGATACGCCCCAATAGCTCTAAGTTTCGATTTCGGCCAATGGATAACCCGCGACCATGACAGATCATCAACCTCTCTCACCATCACAACATGGTCGCATTCGGCTAAGCGCAGTGGTTGCGCTATTTGTTTTGATAGGTGGTGCGGCGCTGGCATGGTGGATCGTCACTCAGCCCCCGCGTATCGAGCGCCAGCCCCCACCCGAACCCGCGCCACCACTGGTCGATGTGGTCAGCGTATCATCCGCCGCCCGTTCTCCTGACCTGCAAGGCTTTGGCCGCGTTGAGGCCGAGCAGGCAACCATGCTCGCCAGCCGGGTCGACGGCCAGCTCGAACGGTTCGCCGAAGGTGTCATGCCTGGGCGGGTGGTCGAAAAGGATGCCCCCGTCGCGTATATCGACCAGGCCGACCTACAGTTGGCACTGGAAGATGCCGAGGCTCAGTTAGCCGATGCCCAGGCGCAGTTGTCACTTGAACAGGCGGAGCAGCAACGCGCCCGCAGTGAGTATGAGTCTTTCGGACGCCAGCTTTCCGCCGAGCGCCGGGCGTTGGTCCTCCGCGAGCCACAGTTGCGCCAAGCCCAGGCGCTGGTTGCCCAGGCACGCGTTGCCCGCGACCAGGCCGCGCTTAACCTGGACCGAGCCACCCTGCGCTCGCCCTGGGAGGCGATGGTGCAGGAGCGCCTCGTCGGCGCGGGCAGCCTGCTGAGCCAGGGCACCGAGGTGTTGCATCTGGTGGGCGTCGACCAGTTCTGGGTGCGCGCCTCGCTACCCGGCGAATGGCTTGACTGGCTGCAGGAAGGCAGCCGTGTCAGCTTGTCGAGCAGCGGGTGGCCGGCAGGCGAGCAGCGCGAAGGAACACTGGTCTCGATTCTTCCCGCGCTGGAAGAAAACGGCCTGCAGGCGCAGCTACTGATTGCCGTTGATGATCCGCTGGCGCTTAACACCCAAGGTCCGGCCCTGCGCCTTGGCGATGTGCTGCGCGTCTCGTTTACCACCCGCACCAGGCCGGATCTCATCGCCCTGCCCTCCGCCGCGCTGCGTCCCGGCGAACAGGTGTGGTGGGTCGACGCCGATGACCGCCTGCAGCGTAGCCAGGTCACGCTCGCCTACCGCGGCCAGGATCAGGCATTGGTCAGTAGCGGTCTGGCCGACGGCCGACGCGTCGTGACAGCAGGGTTGGCCCAGCCCAGGGAAAGCCAGCACGTTCGTATCCGACAACGCGGCGACATACCCTCGGACGACAACGGGGGTGACAGCTGATGCTGCGTAAAGGCCCCCTGGCGTGGATGGTCGACCATGGCGTTGCACCAAACCTGCTGATGATCCTGTTTATTGTCGGCGGGCTCATGGCGTCGCTGGCAATCAAGAAGGAGATCTTCCCGGAATTTGAGACTGAAGTGGTCCAGGTCACCATCAGCTACCCGGGCGCCACGCCGGAAGATATCGAACAGAGCCTGCTGCTGCCCGTTGAGGCCGCCATTTCCGACGTCGAAGGCATCGATGAACTGACATCCAGCGCCAGCGAGGGTAGCGCCAACGTCAGCGCCACACTCGTGGATGGCATCGACGTGATGCGCGCCTATCAGGATATTCAGCAGTCGGTTAATGCGATCACGACGCTGCCCAACGCCGCTGACCCGCCCCGCTTCACCCTGGCCGGTCGTGCGCGAAGCGTATTGAGCCTGCAGGTTTACGGTCAGACCGACTTGGGCACGCTCCACGATGCCGCGGAAAACGTCCGGGCCGAACTACAGGCCACCGACGGCCTTTCCCGTGCCGAACTATCGGGGAATCGCGCCCGGGAAATCCAGGTGCTGCTGGATGACGAAGCCATTGAACGCTACGGCCTGGATCATCAGGCATTGGCCAGCGTGATTGGTGAGGAAGCGCTGGACCTGGCCAGCGGCCAGCTGACCACCAACGAAGGTGAATGGCTGGTGCGCTACCAGGGGCGACGAAACAGCGCCGATGCCTTCGCCGAGCTGCCGGTTCTCACCAGCTCCCAGGGTATGCCAATTCGACTAGGCGATATCGCCGACGTACGCGAGGGGTTTGCCGAAACCGACCGGGAGGAGTTTTATAACGGCCAACCCGGCCTCTCGGTGGATGTTTATCAGATTGGCGACCAAACACCGACCAGCATTTCAGAAGCCGTCAACGGCGAGCTTGAACGCCTGCGTGCCGGGCTACCCGAAGGTGTCAGTCTGGATGTTTCCCGGGACAGCTCCGAGGTCTACGAAGACCGGTTGAGCCTGCTGCTGAAAAACGCATGGATGGGCCTGGCGTTGGTCCTGGTCTTGATGGCGCTGTTTTTGGAAGCCCGCTTGGCTTTCTGGGTCACGCTTGGGATCCCCACGGCATTCCTGGGCGCGATGCTATTCCTTCCCTGGATCGGCGTATCGCTGAACATGATATCGATGTTCGCGTTTATCATCGCGCTGGGGATTGTGGTCGACGACGCCATCATGGTGGGTGAAAATATCTACAGCTACCGTGAAGAGGGCTATTCGCTGCGCGATGCAGCGGTCAAGGGTGCCCGGGAAATCGCTACGCCACTGACCTTTGCGATTCTTTCCAACATCGTCGCTTTTCTACCTCTGTTGTTCTTGCCCGGCTTCCTGGGGCTGATTTTTGCGACCGTCCCGGTAGTGGTCATCACCGTCTTCTTGATTTCCTGGGCTGAAGCGCTGTTTATTCTGCCCGCACACCTGGCCCATAGCCGTAAACCCCGCCAGACACCCACCTGGCAACGCCCGCTGGAAGCCTTGCGCCAACACATGCAAGGCGGGCTTCATCACTTTACCTATCATCAGTTCGAGCCCTTTCTGCAGCGGGCGCTCAATGTCCGCTGGCTGACCGTCGCGCTGGGAATCGTCATCTTGCTGGTGACGCTTGCCTGGAGCATGAGCGGGCGGCTTGGTTTCTCGCTGATGCCTCGGGTCGAATCCGATGAGGTCGAGGCCAGCGTCACACTGCCCATTGGCAGTCATATCAGCGTTAGCCGCGAACTCAGCCAACAGCTATTGGAGGCTGGCGATCAACTGAGTCAACGTGAGGAGTCTCTCCACTTCAGCAGCACCCACACCCGCCTGGACGGCGAGAGCCTGCAGGTAGAATTGGAGATTGCGCCAGAAAGCCTGGAGGACTGGCCGCCTTCGCGAGTTGCCCGGGAGTGGCGCGAGCTAACCGGCGATTTACTTGGCGCGCAATCGGTGCGCTTTGCTTCAGATGCAGGCGGGCCGGGTAGCGGTGCAGCGCTTAGCTTACGCCTGTCACACCCTGACACCCAGGTGCTCGAAGGAGCGGCCAACCAATTGGCCGATTCACTGGGCAACTATGGTTTGATCGATATCGACAGCGGACTGGGCGATGGTAAACCGCAGCTTGAAATGCGCCTTTCCTCCGAAGGACGCTCGCTGGGCCTTACCGGCAGCGATCTGGCCCAAGCCCTGCGCGGCCCCCTCCAGGGTGCCACGGCCCTGGAGCAGTTTGTCGGGCGCAGCGAAGTCAGCGTCGAGGTACGCCTGCCCGAAGAAAACCGCAATAGTCTGAACGAACTCTACCGCCTGCCGGTACGCACACCCGACGGCCTCAGCGTGCCGCTTTCCCGGGTCGCCGACATCTCGCTGAGCCAGGCCTCCAGTGGCCTTGAGCGGATTAATGGCCGGCGGGTTATCACCGTCACTGCGGATGCCGAGGATGACCTGCCCATCAACCAGGTAATGGCCACCCTTCAGACGGATGTTTTCCCCGACCTGGAAACCAACTGGCCGGGGCTTGACGTCACCCTGGGCGGGCGCCAGCAGGATACCGCCGACAACCTCGCTACGCTTCGCACCTCCATGTGGTTGATGATGGCCGCGCTTTATGCGCTGCTGGCGATCCCGTTCAAAAGCTATCTGCAACCGCTGCTGGTGATGGCCGCGATCCCGTTTGGTATCGTCGGAGCGATTGGCGGGCATATGCTGATGGGCTTCGGACTGTCGATCATCAGCCTGCTCGGCATGCTGGCGCTCTCGGGTGTGGTGATCAACGATGCGCTGGTGCTGATCGATTTTGCCAACCGCAAGCGGCGCGAAGGCATGGCGGCGCGCGAAGCCATCGTCACCGCCGCCACCCGCCGCCTGCGCCCCATCATGATGACCACACTAACCACGTTTTTGGGGCTGGCGCCGATGATAATGGAAACCTCCCGGCAGGCTCGCTTCATGATTCCCATGGCGATTTCGCTGGGCTTTGGCATGCTTTTCGCCACGCTGATTCTGCTGATTCTGGTACCGTGCCTCTACCTCAGCCTCGAGAATCTGCGCGAGCGGTTACGTACGCCGCCGCAGCCGCATTCAGCAGGAGTTAGCTAATGTCGTTGACCTCGTTGCGCTCAACCCTGGGCGGCTTTCGCTGGCGTTTCTCGCGGCTGGGACTGAAGCTGTTCCTGATCATCCTGAGCGTTAACGTGGCGATTTCCGCGGGCGCCTTTCTGGCCGTCTCGTACAGCATTGACCGGGGATTTCTTGAGTATCTTAACCAGGCCCAGGAGCGGCGGGCCACCTTGCTGGCCGACAGCCTGGTGACGCGTTGGCAGCCCCGGCAAAGCTGGGCGTGGCTCGAACGCTCACCGGAACGCTGGCCGATGGTCGTACGCCACGCCCTGGGCCAAGAGCACCGTGACCGTCCAAGTCCTCTCGGCGAGGCACAGGACTTTGTGCTGCGCGATGCCGATGAACGTTTTGTGATCCCGCCCCATAATGCCAGTCAGAGCAACTGGCACTGGCTCACGCTACGCAGCGACGACGAAGAGATCGGGGAGCTCGGGTTTCGCCCTCCCCAACAAGTCATGGAACGCATGGAAAACCGCTTCCTTGAACGTCAGCAGCGCAACCTGGTTATTATCGTTCTCTCGCTGGGTGTCGCCTCCTTGTTGTTGGCCGGTGGGCTCTCCTGGTGGCTGGGACGACGCACTCGGGCCCTGGCCACCGCCACCCGGCGCTTGACCGAAGGTGATTATCACAGCCGACTGCCCGAGCGTGGTCGCGACGAGCTTTCGCTATTGGCCCGCGACTTCAATGTCCTGGCTGCCACCCTGGAAGCGAGCCGCAATGCCCGGGCCCGCTGGGTCTCAGACACCGCCCACGAGCTACGTACCCCGCTGGCGGTGCTGCGCGGTGAGATCGAAGCCATGCAGGATGGGATTCGTCCGCTGAACCAGGAAAGCCTCGGGTCCCTCGGCCAGGAAGTGGATCAGTTGGAGCGGCTGGTCGCCGACCTGCGTCTGCTTTCCCAAAGCGATGCCGGCGCACTGGATATTCAGTTGGCGCCGATGAATCTTAGCGATGCGCTGGCGGGTCGCCTGGAAGATGCCGAACGCTGGCTGACAGACAGCGACATGAGTCTGACCCAACAGATCACCCCCGAGATAATGATTCGCGGCGATGCCCAGCGACTGCGCCAACTATGGGATAACCTGATGGATAACAGCTGTGCCTATACCAGCGCCCCGGGTTCACTCAACGTCACCCTGGCCCAAGACGGCAACGAGGCCGTGGTCAACTGGCAAGACAGTGCGCCAGGCGTGCCCGATAGCGAGCTTGAGCGCCTCACTGAACGACTTTATCGGGTCGAAGGCTCGCGCAGCCGCTCTAGCGGCGGCAGCGGTCTTGGCCTGTCGATCGCCAGTGCCCTGGTACATGCCCATGGTGGCAGTCTTTCGGCCTCTCATTCGACCCTGGGTGGATTATGCTGGACACTACGTTTCCCGTTGCTGAACGCTAACCATTAATCCGGTCCTTTTTCTTCAAGCGAGCTTGCCATGATGGATACCCCCTCTTTACTGGTCGTGGAAGACGAGCCAAAAATTGCCCGTCTGATGGCAGACTACCTGACCACCCATGGCTTCGAGGTGACCACCCTCGACCATGGCGATCATGTGGTACCGTGGATTGAAAAGCAGGTTCCCCGCCTTATCCTGCTCGACCTCATGCTGCCCGGCAAAGACGGCCTGACACTATGTCGTGAAATCCGCCATCAATGGCCACATATTGCGATTATCATGGTGACCGCCAAGGTCGAGGAAGTGGATCGCCTACTGGGGCTGGAACTGGGGGCCGACGACTACATATGCAAGCCGTTCAGCCCGCGCGAAGTGGTTGCCCGTGTCAAGGCGGTACTGCGGCGAAGCCAGGCGGCGGCCGACACCACCCCGCAAGCGGCGAGCAACGCGCTGGTAACGCTTGATGAAGACGGCTGGCAAGCCCTGGCACAGGGCCACGACCTGGGTCTCACGGCGGTGGAGTTCCAATTGCTGCGGGTGATGATGCAGGCGCCGGGGCGCATCTTCAGCCGCGAGCAGTTGATGGATCACATGTACCGAGACAACCGGATCGTTTCGGAGCGCACCGTGGACAGCCACATCAAGAAGCTGCGCAAGAAAATCCACGAAGCGCTCCCCGAGCAGGAAATCATCCGCTCGGTGTATGGCGTCGGCTACAAATACCAGCCCGAAGGTTAGCGGTACGCACACCTCAGGGCGAAACCTGGTCGTTGAGGAACGCAATCCCCGCCTCTATGGCGCCGCCACGCAGCAGAAAGCTGGCGAAATGGCCACGCCCATGCAGCAGGTAGAGCTCGCTTTCCACGCCGTTGTCGATCAGTGCTTGATAAAAGTCTTCCGCATGATCCACCGGCACTAGTTGATCCCAGGTGCCGTGAAAGATAAAAAACGGCGGCGCTTCCGACGTTATCTGGCGCTCGGGGGAAGCGAGACGGTAAGCCTGATTTTTTTCAGCGCGGGTACCGCCGATAAAGTCGACCACCAGGCGCCCGTCGTCAAACTTGAGTAAATCACTGGGCAGGCCACCGGCCAGCACGGCGGCCAAGCGAGCATGCTCTCCGCCATAAGGCTCCGCAAGCGGCCCTTGCGACCCGGCCAGCGCCAGCAGGCTCACCAGGTGCGCGCCGGATGAAAAACCTACGCCCACGATGCGCTGCGTATCCACTTGCCACTCATCCGCGTTGGCGTGAATCCAGGTCATCGCCTGCTGCAGGTCATGCAACTGTGCGGGAAACTGGTAGCTCGGCGCAAAACGATGCTCGATATTCACTGTCACGTAGCCCTGCGCGGCCAGCTGCTCGGCAATCCCCTGCATATCTTCAGGACCACGATTGCGCCACCCCCCGCCGTGGACAATCAGCGCCGCGGGGCGACGGGTCTGGGTAGGCGAATGCGGCAAATAGACCTCGGCATTGAGCGCCTCAGGCCATGCATCGGGTGTATAGGGGGTAGGCGGAAGGCGCTTATAGGACAACGCCTGACGCGCACCTTCGTCCGCGCCGCTGGCGGGCTCACCTTGGCTGGCAAGATGGGTGACACCGCAGCTGCTTAACAGCAACGCCAAGGCACTCACAGCGCTACAGCGTCGTAAGCAAGACCACCGCGATATATGCAACACAGCATTTCTCCTTGAACAATCCCCCGCCCCCAGCGAGCCTACCAAGATCACGATTATTGCACACTCCCTGCAAAGGGTTTGCACCCGGACGGACAATACTGACAGCGTCCACCCATCAGGAGATACGTCATGACCCTTTCACTCCGTCAATTCGTTGCCCCGGCGCTGTTCGTCGCCGCCTTGTTGCCATTAGCCGCGACCGCCCAGGCGGATCATCACGACGGCGAGAAGCCTCACCATGACCGCGAGCGCATGGAAGAGAGAATGGAAGAACACCGTCAGGACGTTTATGAACGCGCGGCGCTCAGCGACGATAAACAACAAGCACTTAACGAGGCCCACGACACATTTCGCAATGAAATGAAAAACGTTCGCGACGCCCACCAAGCACGCATGGCCGAGATTCTGACCGAGGACGAGCAGGAAGCGCTGCGCGACGCCATGCACGAGGCCCGTGAAGAGTACCGTGAGGAGTACCGGGAAGCCCAAGGTAAACGTCATCACGGTGAGGAAAAAACTAGCCAATAAGCACGTTTATTTAACGTCTAATACGCTTAATGCCCGGTTCTGCCGGGCATTTCTATTTCTATCCAGATCATACTAGGAGGTTGATCACCCCGGGATCGGCCATGTACCGATCAAGGAAGCGACACGGGGAGTTGAAAGACAGACTTGAAGGGAAAGGGTAAAGCGCGTATTTTATTTGAACGTTCATTTAAAATAAATTTGCTTGATCGCATTTCCATCATTGTCTAACAACAGGAGTCCGCCTCCATGGCGAAAGACAACCCCGTCCTACCCTCCCGAGACCGCCTCAACCCCGTGGTATTCCACGGCAGCGTAGCGGGCATTGTGGTCTTTCTGGTGCTTACCATGCTCTTCACCGAGCAGGCTGGTACCTTTTTCGATGCTGGCCTTGCCTGGGTGAGCAAAACATTTGGCTGGTATTACATGCTGGCCATCGTCGCGTACCTGGTGTTTGTCGCGCTGATTGGCATGTCGCGCTACGGCAGCATTCGGCTGGGGCCTGATCATTCACGACCGGAGTTTTCCCTCTTGTCATGGTCAGCCATGCTGTTTGCCGCCGGTATCGGTATCGACTTGCTGTTCTTCAGCGTTGCCGAGCCGGTTGCCCATTATTTGGCGCCACCGGATCTGACCCCTGAAAGCCAGGCAGCCATGCGTAACGCCGTCGTTCAAACCTATCTGCACTGGGGCCTCTCCGGTTGGGGACTCTACGTGTTGATGGGTATGGCGCTGGCTTACTTCAGCTACCGCCACCGTTTGCCGCTGGCAATTCGTAGCGCCTTGTATCCCATACTGGGCAAGCGCATCCATGGTCCTATTGGTAATGCGGTTGATATTACCGCGGTGATCTCGACGGTGTTCGGTATCGCGACCAGTTTGGGCATTGGCGTCATGCAGCTCAATTACGGCCTGAACTATATGTTCGATGTGCCGGAAACCCTCACCGTGCAAATCATCCTGATTGTACTGGTCGTTGTGTTAGCGACGATTTCCGTGGTCACTGGCGTTGAGAAAGGTATCCGCCGACTCTCCGAGTTCAACATGCTATTGGCGTTAGCGCTGATGCTGTTTGTGCTGTTTTCCGGCGATACGCTGATGCTGCTGGATAAAATGGTCAATAACGCGGGTGATTACCTTTCCGGATTTGTGGCCGCCAGCTTCAACACCTACGCGTTCGACGGTGAAGGCGCTCAAGAATGGAAAATGTGGTGGACAATCTTCTTCTGGGGCTGGTGGATTGCCTGGACGCCGTTTGTCGGTCTGTTTCTGGCGCGTATTTCGCGTGGCCGCACCATTCGTGAGTTCGTTGCCGGTGCGTTGTTTATCCCGCTGGCCTTCATGATGGTGTGGATGTCTATCTTCGGCAACAGTGGCATCGAACTCGTCGCCAACCAGGGCATTACAGAGCTTGGCGAACAGGCACTCAATACGCCGCAAACCACTCTATACACGCTGCTTGAATACTATCCGTATGTCGGCATTACAGCGGCAGTGGTCACTATCCTGGGGATTGTGTTCTTTATAACCTCGGCAGACTCCGGCGCGCTGGTACTGGCCAACTTCACGTCCATTCTCAGCGATGTCAACCACGACGCGCCGATCAAACTGCGTATTTTCTGGTCAGCCATCATTGGCTTGATCACCATTGCGCTGCTGATGGCAGGTGGCTTGAACGCGCTGCAAAGCGCCGTCGTGATTACCGCGCTGCCGTTCTCACTGGTGATTTTTGCTATCATGGTGGGCATGGTCAAAGCCTTGAAGCTTGAAGGCAGCAAGGCCGATGCACGCCGCATGATTGCTGGCGGCGCCTCTGGGGGTGACTGGCGCGAACGCCTTGATCGTGCGCTGGATACGTCCAACCGTGCTGGCGCAGCTGCGACGATTGAGCACTCGATTCGTCCGGCGATGACGCAGTTTGCTCAGGAGCTGGAGAGCCGTGGCCAGACCGCCAACGTGACCGAAGAGCAGTTAGAGGGCGAATCACTACCCAAGTTGATGCTGCAGGTCGACTTTGGCGAAGCCACCAGCTTTGTCTATCAAGTATGCCCGCACCGCATGCGGACGCCAAGCTTCATACCGGCAGACGATGATTTCTACGTGCGGCTGGATGTTTTCCTCGCCGAAGGCGGTCAGGATAAAGACCTCAACGGCTATACCCGTGGCCAGGTGATTGGTGATCTGGTGGCCGAGTACGAACGCCACCTGCACTTCCTGACACTGGCAGGCCATCAGCAGGCTATGCCGGGCACTATCGGTGAACCACCGGAAGAGTCCACGCAACCTTAAACCAAGCGTGCAACGCCCTCCCGGCCTAATGGCTGGGAGGGCGTTTTTTTGTGGGTAAAGTGCGCTAACTGGGTCGGCTGACCCAGTGCGTCATGCCACTCACCAATACCGGTGAAGCGCACTCGATAGCCATGGCGCTTGGCCACTCCCCTTGCCCACTGCTGAAAACGCCCCCGGGACCATTCAAACTTATGGTCTGGATCTCGGTACTCGCCCTCTTCTAACCCGAGTAACGGGTTATAGTCGGCGTTGGGTGTGGTCACCACCAGATAAGTCGGCTGGAAGCTCGCAAACACCGCTTTTTCCACCGCCGACAGTTGGGCGGGAGGAATATGCTCAATGGTTTCCACCATGGCCGCGGCTGAAAAGTGCTTTAGCGGTTGCTTGTCATCTGTATACGAGCCACAAATCAGCTCTAGACATTGCTTTGCTCGGGGTAAATCCGCCAAGCGAAATTTGGCTTGCGCTAATAGCTCACCGTCCAGTTCGACACCAACGACTCGCTCAAACTGCTCCACCTGCAATAAATATTGTAACAATCCTCCGGACCCGCAACCTAAATCCAATACGTCGCGGGCTTGGGTTGCGCGAAGTTTTTCGGCGACATAAAGCAACCGCTGCTGATGAAGATCCGGCGTTTCTAAATCGGTCACACAGACTCCAATATAAAGTAAAAGACCCTTTGTGGATCGGATCCATCGAACAGTTTGGCGGAATTGATAGCCGATCAAATCAATGCAACTGACCAACAGCGTAAGCGGCAATATCTTAACACCCGCCGTCCAGGTGCCCACGGCGAACCATTAGGGAGGCCCTATCATATATAACGCCCCGTTGTGCAAATTCAGCAGGCAGAGTAACGTAACAATTTGATTTACTTACCACCCAAGAGGCCTACCGCATGTCCCGTTCGCGTTACGTTTTTCCGGTGCCTGGTAGTGCACTCATTAGCGCTTGGCGTGAAGGATACACCCTTGGCAAATTGAAGCGCGATATCATGGCGGGGCTCACGATTGGCGTAGTCGCGGTACCGCTTTCCATGGCGCTGGCAATTGCCACCGGTGTCCCCCCTCAACATGGTCTCTACACTGCCATCGTGGCGGGAGCGGTAATCGCCTTGACTGGCGGTTCGCGGTTTAACATCTCCGGCCCCACCGCTGCCTTTGTGGTCATCCTGTTTCCCATCGTGGCCAACCACGGTCTGGGCGGGCTACTGATTGCCACATTGATGGCAGGTGCTATCTTGGTCGCACTGGGGTTGTCGCGGCTGGGCAGCCTGATTCAGTACGTGCCTTATCCGGTGATTCTCGGCTTTACGGCGGGTATCGGTGTGGTGATTGCGCTATTGCAGCTGCCGGACTTTCTCGGTCTATCCGGCGTCGAGCTTGGCGATAGCACCCTGCATAACCTGATGCTGATTGGCCAAGCACTACCCCGTCTTTCACCCGCAGAGATCAGTGTCGGGCTTATCACCTTGGCGACGCTGATAATCTGGCCCCGTCTGAATACTCCCATCCCAGCCCCGCTGGTCGGTTTGGCAATGGGAACGCTGACGGCCGCGCTGCTCATGATGACTGGCGTTGAAGTCGATACCATCGCCTCACGTTTTAGCTGGGAGTTCGAAGGCCAAACCGGCGGAGGCATTCCCCCCTTTGCGCCTGGTTTTACGGCACCATGGCATTTCCCTGGGGCGGATGGCACACCGCTCGAGATCAACTTTACGCTGATTCAGTCGTTGCTCGGTCCGGCACTGGCGATTGCACTATTGGCGGCCATTGAGTCACTGTTGTGTGCCACGGTGGCGGATGGCCTGACCCGTACGCGCCATGACCCTAACGCCGAGTTAATCGGTCAGGGCCTGGGCAACATGGTGGTGCCTTTCTTTGGCGGCATTACCGCTACCGCGGCCCTGGCCCGCACCGCGACCAATATCAAAAGCGGTGCCTGCTCTCCTGTCGCCGCGGTGGTACATTCGCTGGTGGTATTACTTGCCGTGGTCGCTTTGGCGGGTGTACTGGGCTACGTTCCCATGGCCGCCCTAGCCGCCCTGCTGTTTATCATTGCCTGGAACATGAGCGAGGCGCGCCACTTTGTGCATACGCTGAAAAGCGCCCCCGCCAGCGATGTCACAGTGCTGGTAATCTGCTTTGCATTGACGGTGATTTTCGACATGGTGATTGCCGTGGCCGTGGGTATTGGCCTGGCAGCCGCGCTGTTTATCCGTCGCATGGCACAGTTAACTCATACCCAGCGCTTGGCGGCACCCGACGTCGGCGAAAACTTTCCGCCAGAAGTTGCACTCTACAAAATCAGTGGTCCGCTATTTTTCGGCGCGGCCGAAAAGGCCATTGCCACGCTAAGAGTCATTGATCACAGCATTCGGATTGTCGTACTGGATATGCGCGACGTGTCTAGCCTGGATACCACGGGCATGGTGGCGCTGGACAGCCTGCGACGAGAACTGGGTGAGCAAGATGTAGGTGTTATATTTGTTGGACTGCCGCCGCGGATGGCGCTGAAAATAAAACGCGCGGGCATTAAGCGCGAAGCGGGCAAGCTAGCGGTCGTCAGTAACCTTGCCCACGCCGAGCGCATGGCGCGCCGTTGGTTGGGCTGGCGGAATAGCAGCGAGGTGACAGCAGGGAATTAATAGCGTCGGTGCCATGGCAGTATCAGAAATAAAAAGGGGGGAGTTGCCTCCCCCGTCTGCTCTCATAGCCAGCTATCAGCTCGCCATATCGAGCACGATACGGCCCTCTATCTTGCCATCGACCATGCGCTGGAAAACGTCGTTGATATTGTCCAGCGTATCGGTCGCGACCGTCGCCTTTACCTTGCCTTCAGCGGCGAAGTCCAGCGCTTCCTGCAAGTCGCTGCGCGTGCCGACAATCGAGCCGCGAATGGTAATACCATTGAGCACCGTGCTGAAGATCGGCAGCGGGAAGTCACCCGGCGGTAAGCCGTTGAGCACCAGAGTGCCGCCGCGACGTAGCATATTCTGCGCTTGATCAAACGCCTTAGGCGATACCGCGGTGACCAAGGCACCGTGAGCACCCCCGATGGTTTTCTTCAAATACGCCGCCGGGTCGGTTTTCAGGGCGTTGACAGTTACCGTAGCGCCTAAGCGTTCAGCCAGGGCCAGTTTGCCGTCGTCGATATCCACCGCCGCGACGTTAAGCCCCATGGCTTTGGCGTACTGGACCGCCATATGACCAAGGCCGCCAATCCCCGAAATCACCACCCACTGGCCTGGGCGGGTATCGGTCATTTTCAAGCCTTTATAGACCGTCACCCCCGCGCACAGTACCGGGGCTATTTCGACAAAATCAACGGCGTCGGGCAGCCGACCGACATAGCCCGCATCCGCCAGGGTATAGTCGGCAAACCCACCGTTAACACTGTAGCCGGTATTTTGCTGGGACTCACAAAGGGTTTCCCACCCCCCTAAACAGTGTTCGCAGTAACCACAGGCCGAATAGAGCCAGGGTACACCAATGCGATCACCCTCTTTGACATGGGAGACCCCTTCACCCACCGCCACGATATGACCAACGCCTTCATGGCCGGGAATAAACGGTGGCGCGGGCTTCACCGGCCAATCGCCGTGAGCGGCGTGTAAATCGGTATGGCAAACCCCAGAGGCCGCCACTTTCATCAATACCTCGCCCTGCTTGGGGCGGGGGACGTCGACTTCTTCTAACGCCAACGGCTGGCCAAACTCCCGGACCACCGCCGCGCGCATTGTGCTATCCATGATGCAACTCCTAATCGTTTTCGCTACGACCATTTACAATGGCTCTTATCCGAAAAGTCAGCGTCAGGGGAACTGAAAATACCGTCCGGCTT
The DNA here is from genome assembly GCF_015767635.1 of Halomonas sp. A40-4. Classification (GTDB taxonomy): domain Bacteria; phylum Pseudomonadota; class Gammaproteobacteria; order Pseudomonadales; family Halomonadaceae; genus Vreelandella; species Vreelandella janggokensis. The sequence continues at coordinate 3,195,797 of NZ_CP065230.1, forward strand.
ATATTTTATGCCGGACGGTATGACCAGCGGTGCTGGTTAGAAGAAGCCCAGCGGATTGATGTCGTAGCTGACCAGCAGGTTTTTGGTCTGCTGATAGTGCTCCAGCGCCACTTTATGGGTTTCGCGTCCAACGCCGGATTTCTTGTAACCACCGAATGCCGCATGGGCAGGGTACTGGTGGTAGCAGTTGGTCCACACACGCCCGGCTTGAATACCCCGGCCCATGCGGAAGGCAACGTTGATATCGCGGCTCCACAGGCCAGCGCCCAGTCCGAACTCGGTGTCGTTGGCAATCGCCAACGCTTCTTCCTCATCCTTGAAGGTGGTCACCGCCACGACAGGACCAAAGATCTCTTCCTGGAAGACACGCATCTTGTTATTGCCCTTGAGCAGCGTTGGCTGAATGTAGTAGCCGCTGTTGATGCTGTCATCCAGGGTCTCTTTGTTACCGCCAGTGAGGAACTCGGCGCCCTCGTCACGAGCTATATCCATGTACGACATGATCTTGTCGAACTGCTCCTGAGAGGCTTGAGCGCCTACCTGCACGTCGGTATCCAGCGGATTGCCGCGCTTGATGGTTTGCGTACGCTCGATGACTTTGGCCATGAACTCGTCGTACATGCTTTCCTGAATCAGCGCACGAGATGGGCAGGTACACACCTCGCCCTGATTAAAGAACGCCAGCACCAGGCCCTCGACCGCTTTATCAATAAATGTCGGTTCGGCATTCATGATATCGGCGAAGTAGATGTTGGGGGATTTACCACCCAGCTCGACCGTGGAGGGAATAATATTTTCCGCGGCACACTTCAGGATGTGTGAGCCCACCGGGGTGGAGCCAGTAAAGGCGATTTTGGCGATACGCTTGCTGCTCGCCAGTGCCTGCCCCGCTTCGGCACCGAAGCCATTGACGATATTCAGCACGCCAGGCGGCAGCAGATCGCCAATCACTTCCATCACTTTCAAAATCGACGCTGGCGTCTGTTCAGCGGGCTTGAGCACCACACAGTTACCTGCCGCCAGCGCAGGCGCCAGCTTCCAGGTAGCCATCAGAATCGGGAAATTCCAAGGGATAATCTGCCCCACCACGCCCAGCGGTTCATGGAAGTGGTAGGCCACCGTGTTGCCGTCTATATCGGCCGCCGTGCCTTCCTGGGAACGGATACAGCCGGCAAAGTAGCGGAAGTGGTCAACGGCAAGCGGAAGGTCGGCATTGAGCGTTTCGCGCACGGCCTTGCCGTTATCCCAGGTTTCAGCAACGGCCAGCATTTCCAGATTCTGTTCGATGCGGTCGGCGATCTTAAGCAGAATATTGCTGCGCTCTTGTGCGGACGTTTTGCCCCATGCAGGTGCGGCGCTGTGAGCCGCGTCCAATGCTTTGTCGATATCTTCCGCGCTTGATCGGGGGATTTCGCAAAACACCTGGCCGTTAACCGGGCTGATATTATCGAAGTATTGGCCCTTAACCGGAGGAACAAACTCGCCGCCGATGTAATTGCCGTAGCGTTTTTCAAATGACACCAGTGAACCAGCATCACCAGGATTGGCGTAGATCATTATTGAGCTCCTGCGTATTATGATTATTAAAGGTTGCTCATGCAGTGTTGGTCAGACGGGCGCAACGCGACATACCCCGTTGGCAGGATGCGCCCTCATCCCTTGGTAGGAGACGCCATGTATTCGTTATTGGTGGCAGACGATCATCCGCTGTTTCGCGACGCGCTGCAGGTCGTGGTCAGCAGCGGCTTGCCACATAGCCAACTGTTGGAAGCCGATAGCCTCGCCACCGCCATCTCCCTGATTAGCGAGCACGACGGCCTGGACTTACTGCTGCTCGACCTGAGCTTACCCGATGCGGAAGGGCTCGACGGTTTGACCCACCTGCGCGAAGCGTTTCCCTGGCTGCCGGTGGCGATTATTTCCGCCCATCAGGAGCGTCAGTTAGTGCTGGATGCGATCAGCCTGGGCGCCGTGGGCTACATCCCCAAATCAACCCCCAGGGAGGTCATGCTCAATGCACTCACCCAGATTCTTGAAGGGCAGCTCTATCTGCCTTCCGATGTCATGCGCCGCCCACCATCAGCAACGCCCCCGTCCAAATCCAGAGGATCGGCAGCCGCCGAGCGCCTGGCCGGTGAAAGGCTCACCCAGTTGACCGATAAGCAGCTTGAGGTATTGCGCTGCATGACTCAGGGCATGTCGAACAAGCTGATCGCCCGCGAACTGGATATTGCCGAGACGACTGTCAAAACTCACGTCTCGGCGATCTTGCGCAAACTGGAAGCGACCAGCCGTGTCCATGCCATCGTGATGGCGGGCGAGGATAACCTGCCGCTTTATTTGGCCAGTCGAACGACGCGTTAACCTTACCTCTCCCGTTTGGTTAACAGGCTGACCAGCAGCATCCTCAGGCGCATCGGCTTTAACGGCTTCAACAAGCAGTGCATGCCCGCCTCGCGGGCGGAACGGCTGAGTTGCGCATCATGGTTGGCGGTAATCACCACCACCGCCAAGCCTGGATAGCGACGGCGCAGGCGCGCCGCCAGTGCCAGGCCTGTTTCCCGGTGATCGCCAAGATGATAATCGACCAGCAAGACGTCAGGGGTCTCGCCGTCACTGGTGGCTTCAAGAGCACTGGCCGTGGCCGCCGCCCTGACCCGGCAGCCCCAGCCCCCCAGCAGCGCCTGCATGCCGTCGATAATCGCCTCATCGTCATCGATGACCCACACCACGCATTCAGCAAGCGGAGACCCTGGATCATCGTCTCCCAGAGCACCTCCCTGCTCGGGACTCGTTTGAGACAAGGCGACACGGGAAGATGCATAAGGCACGGTGATTGAAAACAGCGATCCATGCCCAGACCGAGAGGCCAGCGTTACCGGTTGATCCAGCATGGTACTGATACGGTCGACGATCGCTAAGCCGAGACCCAGCCCTCGACTATGATGGCGCTGAGCGTCCGGGGCGCGCTGAAACTCAAGGAAGATCGCCTCGCGCTGCTGTTCAGCAATCCCCGGGCCGGTATCACCGACCATGATTTCGACGCCCTCGGGGCGGCGGCGGCAACCCAATAGCACGTGACCGTGCTCGGTATAGCGCACGGCGTTGCTCAAGAAATTACGGACCACCCTTGCCAGCAACGCCAAGTCTGACTCCACCATGACATGCGACGGCACGTAATGCAGACTCAAGCCACGCACTGCTGCCACCTGACGGTACTCCTCTGCCAAGGCATCCAGCAGAGTGCTGACCGTAAATGGTGCCTTGTCGGCGTGCAGCACCCCGGCATCCAGGCGCGAAATATCCACCAGGGTGCCCAGCAGTCCTTCAACATCTTTCAATGAACGCCCCACATGGCCGACCAGCGTCGTCGATGCCTCGGGCAAGGAATGAGATTCCAAGGCACTGACAAACAGCCTGGCAGCGTTAAGCGGTTGCAGCAGGTCGTGACTGACGGCGGCAAGAAACTTGGTTTTTGACAGGTTGGCGGCGTCAGCGTCGGCTTTTGCCGCCTGCAAATGCGCGTTGGCCTCCCCCAGCTCGTCCAGGGCACGGTGCAGCGCATCGGTACGTTCCTTGACCTGTTCGGCCAGCAGGACAGAGCGCTCGAAAGCCGCGTACGGGGCACCATCGGCACCACTGCCCGATTCCACACGGCTCATGAGCGCCTGACACACTTTGCGCAGACGGCGATTTTCTTCGCGTAAGGCTTCGGGGCTGAGTGTCGTGTCATCACCCGTCGAGAGCTGGAAGAGTGCCAAGCGCCACTCCTGTAAAGGTTTGATTGACATGCATACCATGGTGCTGCTCACCGTAGGTGTTAAATCCCACCACCCGCGATCGACGCAGCAGCGCCGAGGCCTGCTCGAGATGATCGACGGCTTCCAGCTCCATGCGGCGTAAAAAGCAGTCGCAGCCAATCATCAGCGATGGCGGCCCCAATCGTGCCGTTACCCCGTCAAGCATGCGATTGAGATCATCCAGCAACGGGGCGGGCTGCATTGCCGTCAGTACAATGCCGTTTTCCACTGCACAGTAAAAGTTTAGGCTACCGTCGTCATTCACGCGCTGAATCGATCGTACGAAATGCTGCCCCCCAAGCTGCACCGCAAGAGGATGCCGTGCAAACACCTCGGGTACGAGGGCATCAAGCGAGACGCCTACCAAATCGGCGTAGACACTGGCCGCAGGAAGGCCGTTAAGTTCCATCACGCGGCGGCGTTCACGGTCAGCTTCGGTCACGACCAGCTTATGACTCAGCGGCAATAGGTGGTGGGTAGAGAATACTTCAAACGGTAGGCACGTATTGATCATCACAACCACGGCGGCACGGCTGTGGAAGCGCCCGTTGGCATACACATGGGTATTGGCAAGGTGGTTATCGTCACCGGCGGAACCGCCGAAACTGGGTATGCGCCCCAGGGCCGCGTCCAGCGTCGCCAGCACCTGTTCCTCGCGGCTTGATAGTCCGTCCAGCAAGGTCAGCGCAAAACTATGCTCGTTCACCGGTGCCAACGCTCGACGGCGACAGCGCTCGATCAGGTCATCGACCAGCGGCTGGGCGTCGCTCAACGCGAAGCGGTCCAGGTCATTGACCAGCGACGTTTCCATGGCGAACACCCGATGATCAAAGCCAATCGCGACAATACTGCCGCGATCATACCCCTCGGGGGTAATCTCACCTGCTGTGGTGCAGCCACTGACTGGTACCGCCGGAAACGCATGGACCAGCGCAGCCGATAGTCGCTCCAGATCATATTCGGCACTACAGAAAAAAATAACGCCGCCAAGATCGGCATGGCTGAGGCCCTCGGCCAATACTTGTACAGCCTGCTCGGCATTTGCCGATCGGCTGGCGACGACCACCGTGCCATGGTTAGAGAGAGAAGTCGTCACGCTGCCATTTCTCCAACGCCAAATGCGTACGTGCTGCGGTTTGACGCAGCGCACTCAAGGCTTGATGCAACTCGCCGGGAGCAGGCCTCTTGACGACCAGCATCTCGAGTTTCTTGGCATGCTGCGCTACCTTCTGAGCCCCGATACTCAGCGCTTCACCGCGCAGTTGGTGGGCCAGACGAGCGACCTGTTCGGCGTACTCATCAGACAACGTCTCAAACCCGAGGTAAGTCGTAAATTGCGCCAGATAATCCTCAACCTGCCGGTGGTACAGGGCAATCAGCTCACGCAGATGGCTTTCATCGAGGGTTTGGACAAGGCTGCCCAGGGTGTCGCCGTTGAGCAGGCTATCGCCGCCTGACGACGTCTGGGGCTGAACGGGAGCGGCAACGGACTCACCCAGCTGAAACGCGAGAACGTTGCTCAACGCACTCGTTGACAGCGGCTTGGTGATGTAGTCGTTCATGCCCGCATCCAGGCAACGCTGCCGGTCATCCTCAACACCACCGGCGGTCATGGCCACGATGGGCACCTCGACCAGCCACCCCCCCTGCGCTCGTAGCTTTCGGGTGACATCCAGGCCATCCATGTCGGGGAGTTGAATATCCATGAAAATCAGGTGGAAACGCTGAGCCGCTACCATGTCCAGTGCATCATGACCACTTTCTGCACAGACCACATCGCAGCCCAAGCGCGCCAGCAACTCAATGGCGACCTTGCGGTTGATAGCGTTGTCTTCCACCAGTAGTAGTGACGTATCAGGGAAATGGTGCTGGGTCGACGGCGATGGCAGCTCCGGACGCTGATGGGGCGTCGTTTCCTCCAGGGGTAGTTGGCAGCGGAAGGTACTGCCCTCACCCGGCTGACTATCAACACGCAATTGCCCATCCATGGCATGACTTAACCGTTTGCAAATGGCAAGCCCCAGACCAGTGCCGCCAAACCGCCGGGCGACCGATGCATCGGCCTGCTGAAAAGGTTCGAAAAGACGCTGTTGTTGTACATCGCTCAGGCCACAGCCCGTATCGATGACATCGAAGAATAAATGATCAGCCGTGGCAGAGACCCGCACAGAGACCACTCCGTCATCGGTAAACTTGATCGCGTTGGCCAGCAGGTTGAGCAAAATTTGCCGTAAACGACCAGCATCCACCATTACCCAGGCAGGCACCCGCTCATCCACATCGATAGTGAGCATCAGCCCTTTAGCTTCAGCCCTTGGCTTGAACAATGCCACGACGCTTTCGACCAGCGGCTTGACCGCAGTAGGTGCCGTTTCAAGGCGAAGATGACCGGCCTCGATTTTGGAAAAGTCTAAAATTTCATTGATCATCGCCAGTAACTGATTGGCGCTGTCGTAAATCGTGTTGGCGTAATCTTCAACCTGTACCCGATTGGCGGGCTCGCGCAACAGTTCGCTCATGCCGATAACGCCATTGAGCGGCGTGCGAATTTCATGGCTAACCATGGCAAGGAAATCGGATTTCGCTTGATTGGCTGCCTGGGCCTGCTCGGCAGTGACTTCCAATTGGCGACTAAGCGTTTCCTGGTCTCGCCGGGCTGCAGCGCTCTCACGCATTTCCCTTACCAGAAAGACCACCACCAGCAATGCCGCCAGGCTCATCGCCATAATCAAGCTCATCAACAGCTTGTAAAGCAGGCTAAGCTGGGCTCGCTCTTCAGTGGCGGACTCTGCCAGAAAGCCATTGATCGTGATCACCAGCCGTTCGGTGAGCCGCGTCAGTGCTTGCAGTTCGGTTTCCAGTGCGGTGATAGGCATCTGTTCGAGATCTTCGTGCGGCTCGAACATCGGGTCGAGAGTGTCTAGCTGCTGCTGGATGTCATTGAGCAGCTGACGTGCAGGCTCAATGCGGTTGAGCAACTCGCTGACCTCCCCTTCATTGAGCAAGTTGAGGCGGCTATAGAGCAGCTCAAATCTCAGTTCCAACTCATCCTGAGCACTCGGTGCTATTGGCCCCCGGGTCGCGTTGAGTAGCTGGTTGAGCAACTGGACCGCATCACGGTCCAGTTTATAAACCACCCAGGAGGTGTCTTCACGCAGGGTTTGGGTCAGGTTATCTTGCCGCCAGGCGGCGATTGTCGCCACGACCAGGGCTGCCGCAAACAGCACCACCGCGGCCATGGCAACCAGTTTGAAACGCCATGGATAGCGCAGTAATCGAGGATAATGCGTCGTGGGAGCGCTAGAGGACATTAATGAGCATCACCTGCCAGACAGCTCGAAAACGCATTTTCTCACTCAACAAGGCCTCATCCTGATCAAAGGGATAAAGCACCCAAAGCGGGCCGTATTCACGGATGGGAATCGCTTCACCGTCACGCTTCAGCGCAAGAATGACATCGTAGTCATAAAAATCACTGACCGGAATCTCCGCCTGGTAGCCATTAAGCGCCTGTACATTGACGTTGCCATCCTCCACCCCCAGATGCGCCAGCAAGTCGCGCATTAGCGGGCCTTCATAATGATTCCGGCTGTCGGTCCAGGGCGTGGTCGTGGCAAAATCATGCTGCGGCAGTTGCTCCAGCATCTTGCGATCAAAATGCGCCTCGTCATCGACATTTGTGCGGGCAATATCACCCACAACTTTAAGAATCACCGGACCTGTCGGCGCATGGCTTTCAACTGACGTGGACGCGGCCCCCGCCAGCGGAATGCTGAACGCCAGCAGGACGACTCTCAATAAAAACGCCTTCACTGCGATATCCCCTTCGGGCAACTAGCGGACAATCATGACCGACATCTTCGCATGGTGTACCACATGCTCGGCGTTAGGCCCAAGTACGTAATCGACAAACTTGCGCTTGGTATGCGAGGCCATGACGATCAGGTCGATATCCAGCTGTTTAGCGACCTTGATGATCGCCTCCCATGGTGAGCCATCGACAATCACGCTTTGGGTATTGATTGTCTCAGGCACGTGCTGCTCTATAAACGCATGTTGCGCGTCCTTGACGGCCTCATGCGCCTTCTTGGAGAAGTCTTTAGGAAAATAAGCCCCCACCATGGGCATCTTAAAGTCCGGCAGCACCGTCACCACGTGTAGCGACGCGTCAAACGTCTGGCACAGCTCAATGGCCGTGGGCAACGCCTTGCTCCATGAACTTTCTTCATTAAGATCAACGGGCAGTAAAATTTTGTGGTACATGACAGCCCCTCCTCACGCGGCATTAGCCTTGGTAGTGCGACCATCGGCGTCCCGCCGACGGCGCTGTAGCATGACGATCAGGGCGAACACGCCGAGAGCGGGAATCCAGATCCACTCTTTTGTCCAGCGGTCCACCGGTGCCAGTACTTCGACGATTTCCTGATCGAAATCAAAGCCCAGGTCTGCCGCATCACTGCCATAGGTCACCATATCGACGATAGCTTCATCGTTTTCTGTCAGCAGCATCAGCCCCAGATTATCCAGGCGCTCCTGTCCACTATCACCCTCCGGCACAGGCACCAGAATATAGGTCGTCATGGGATCACCATAATCATCCAGGCCGCTAATCTGGACTCTTAGCGACGATCCCTCATCGACGTTACCCAGGGTTTCAACAAACTCGGTGGGCTCGGTAGACCGATAAGGATCGTGAATCATGTCCATGAAAAAGCCTGGACGGAAAAGCGCAAAGGCCACCACGAGCAACAGGACCGACTCATACCAGCGGTTACGCGTAATCATGAAGCCTTGAGTGGCTGCAGCAAAGATGAGCATCGCCACGGTCGCCACCACAAAGATCAATATCCCTTGCAGCGGTGTCACGTCAATCAACAGCAGGTCGGTGTTGAAGATGAACAGGAACGGAAGCGCGGCGGTACGCAGGCTGTAATAAAACGCCTGGAAACCAGTGCGAATCGGGTCGCCTCCTGACACTGCAGCTGCCGCAAACGAGGCAAGCCCCACCGGTGGCGTAACGTCCGCCATGATGCCGAAATAAAACACAAACAGGTGCACGGCAATCAGTGGTACCAGCAGGCCATTCTGAGCCCCCAATTGAATAATCACTGGCGCCAACAGGGCCGATACCACGATGTAGTTGGCAGTGGTCGGCAGCCCCATGCCGAGGATCAAACTGAGTACCGCGGTAAACAGCAAAATCAGCAACAGGTTGCCCATTGCCAGGGTTTCGACCACATCGGCCAACACCAGTCCGACCCCTGTCTGGGAAACCGCACCGACAATGATACCCGCCGTCGCCGTCGCAATGCCGATACCAATCATGTTACGGGCGCCGGTCACCAGTCCGTTCCACAGGTCAATAGCGCCTTCACGCAGGTCGTAGGCAATATCGCTACGGCCACGAAAATACGCGGTAATCGGACGCTGAGTCAGCATGATAAAGATCATGAACACCGTGGCCCAAAAGGCTGAAAGCCCGGGGGACAGGCGCTCTACCATCAAACACCATACCAATACGATCACGGGCAGAATGTATTGCAACCCCACCAGCACCGTAGGGCGGGTTTGCGGTAGCTTGACCACTGGCTCATTGGGATCATCGACTTCCAGTTCAGGGTAGCCCGAAGCCAGTTTGAGCAATGCGACATAAACCGCCGCGAGCACTAAACCAATTACCCAGGGGGCCGCCGGGCCCAGCAGGGGCTGCAACCAGCCCAGGCCGTAATATACCGCAAGTGCCGTGACCATCATCAGCAACAGGCCAGCCAGAAAGCCCGTCACCTTGCGAACGAGCGGCTTGGGCGGGTTGCTGCTTTCAAGCCCCTGCATATTGGCTTTCAGGGCTTCCAGGTGGACGATATAAATCAGCGCAATATAGGATATCAACGCAGGTAGAAATGCGTGCTTGATGACTTCTACATACGAAATGCCCACGTATTCGACCATCAGAAACGCAGCAGCCCCCATGACCGGCGGCATGATCTGACCATTGACAGAGGAGGCGACTTCGACAGCACCGGCCTTCTCCGAGGAAAAGCCCACGCGCTTCATCATGGGAATGGTAAAGGTGCCGGTGGTCACCGTATTGGCAATCGAAGAGCCCGAAATCAAGCCGGTCATGCCCGACGCCACCACCGCCGCCTTGGCCGGGCCGCCCTTGTAGTGCCCAAGCAACGAAAACGCGACTTTAATGAAGTAGTTACCAGCGCCTGCTTTATCCAGCAGCGCACCAAACAATACGAACAGGAAGACAAAGCTGGTGGACACCCCCAGCGCTATACCGAATACCCCTTGGGTAGTTAGCCATTGATGATTAACCAGTCCATAAAGACTCACGCCACCATGGGCAAGCATGCCCGGCATCCAGGGCCCGGCCAGCGAATAGAACAAAAACACGGAGGCAACAATCATCAGTGGCGGCCCGAGCGCACGTCGTGTCGCTTCCAGCAACAGCAAAATCCCCGCCACACCGACGACGACATCGGTCAGCAGCGGAGCACCAGGACGCTCCGACAAGCCTTCGTAAAAGATGAACATGTAGGCGCCGCAAAATGCGGCCACCGCCGCCAGCACCCAGTCTTGCAGTGGAATACGGTCGCGGGGCGACCGCTTGAGCGCAGGATATGCCATGTACGCCAAGAACAGCGCAAAGGCCAAATGAATCGAACGGGATTGCGTCGCGTTAAACACCCCGAAGCCGAAGATGTAAGGCAATGGCGACGCGATCCACAGTTGAAAAAGTGACCACACCGCCGCAATCCCTACCAGCAGCTTGCCAGGCATTCCGGCCGGTTTACGAGACCCGGAGTCCGTAGAGGCCACCAGATCTTCAAGATCAACATTTGACCCACCGGTCTTGGTGTTATCCGTTGTCATATGCATGCCCTGCAAAAATTTGGATGACAATGAGGAATGCCAATAAGAAGCCCTGGATCAATCAAGGCGACATTCCAAACACAGCGCGCGGCCCCGTGAGAGACCGCGCGCATCTTTCAATCGGTGATTAACACCCAGTACCGATAACCTTACTCTTCGATCCAGCCCTGCTCTACGTAGTAGCGCTTGGCACCGTCATGCAGAGGTGCAGACAGGCCTTGCGTCACCATGTCCTGGGCATCCAGATTTTCGAAGGCAGGGTGTAGACGCTTGAAGCGGTCGAAGTCGTCGAATACTGCTTTAACAGTTTCGTAGACCACATCGTCATCGGCATCCGCTGAGGTCACGAACGTCGCCGCCACACCGAAGGTCTCTACGTCATCAGGGTTGTTTTTATACAGACCGCCGGGAATCACAGACGTGGAGTAGTAGGGATATTCGTCAACAATGCCCTGAATATCGTCGTCGTTCATCGGGATCAGGTGTGAATCCACCGTGGTGGTGGCTTCCTGAATAGAACCGTTCGGGTGACCGACCACATACACCATGGCATCGATGTTGTTATCAGACAGTGCAGCAGCCTGCTCAGCGGCGTCCAGCTCAGAGACCAGGGAGAAGGTGTCTTCGTCCCAGCCCTTGGCATCCATCACCACTTCCATGGTGTTGCGCTGACCTGAGCCCGGGTTGCCGATATTAACGCGCTTGCCTTCGAGATCATCCAGCGTTTCGATACCCGAGTCCGCGCGGGCCAGCAGCGTCAACGGCTCGCCATGGATACGGAAGACGGCACGCAGGTCCTCAAACGCATCCCCCTCGAAATTCCCGGTACCATTGTAGGCTTGGTACTGAACGTCGGACTGGGCAACGCCCATATTCAGCTCGCCGGATTTAATGCCGTTAATATTGGCCACCGAGCCACCGGTTGATGGCGCGTTACAACGGATGTTGTGCTCGTCGCTGCCGCGGTTGACCAGGCGACAGACGGACTGGCCGACGACGTAATATACCCCGGTCTGGCCACCGGTACCGATGGTAATGAATTGTTCGTCTTCTTGTGCCATTGCGGGAGAAGCAAAGGCAGTAGCAGCGAGTAACGTGCCTGAGAAGGCAGCGGTAGAAAATGCATGGCGTTTCATGAACACACCTCTTTATCTTGATGTTATGAGCATTGTGCGTTGGCCCCACCTGCGCGCTAATCATGCAGGCTTAAGGATCCAAAACGTTTTCAAGACAATCTGTTATCAGCATCGACAGCTTCTGTCGGCTTTCACTACTTTAGCGAAAAAAAACCTCGTTGGCGAAATCAGATACATCAAACCAGCAAACTTCGTTTACCAACCTGTAAACCCAGTGTAGCGATCTTCACCGTTTAGGGAGCGTTAACCGTCATTCCGCTTTGGCATAGGCCAATCGATATCAATCAACGTTATAGCCCAGAACACGCGGTAGCCACAGCGCAATGCCTGGGAATATGGCCACCAATGCCAATGCACAGCCCATGGCCACCACGAACAACAATGCCCAGCCCAGGGTCTGCTCCAGGCGGATTTTGGCCACCTCCGTCGTGACCATCAAGTTCACGGCCACCGGCGGTGTAAACTGCCCGATGGCAATGTTCATGGCCAGCAGTATGCCGAACCACACGGGGTTCCATTCAAAGTGCTGCATGACCGGAATCAGGATCGGCATCATGATCAGATAAATCGAGATCGCATCCAGCAGCATTCCCGCCACCAGGACGGCCAGCATCACCAGAATCAGCAGCAGCACGCCGTTATCGGTCAACCCAATAATCCATTCCGCCAGATGCCGAAATGTACCCAGCATGGTGCCGGCCCAGGCAAAAATACCCGCCAGGGCAATAATCAGCATCACCACGCCCGAGATAATGGCTGCTTCGCCAAACAGTTCCCAAAGGTCCCGCCATGACAGCTCGCGGGTAAGAAAAAGTCCGACGACGGCGCCATAGGCCACCGCCACCACCGCCGCTTCTGTCGGGGTAAAGAGCCCGGAGCGCAGCCCGCCAAGAATCAGCACCGGTGCGAATAAGGCGGGCAATGCCTGCCGGAAGGTGTCCCGTACACTCAACTGCTCAGCACCCTCCGTCATTGCCCCGCCTTCCCAGCCATAGCGTCTGGACACCAAGAGTGCCGGTAGCAACAGCGCCAAACCCGCGAGCACACCCGGAAACAACCCGGCGGCAAACAAGGCACGCAGATCAACACCCGGCACAACAATGGAGTAGAGAATCAGCGCGACGGAGGGCGGGATGAGAATCGCGGTGGAGGCCGAGGCCGCAATCAATGTGGCGGAAAACGGCTTTGGATAGCCTGCCTTGGTCATGCTCGGCAACATCACCATGGCAACGGCTGCCGCGTCTGCGGGGCCAGAACCGCTCATGCCCCCCATAATCATGCACACCAGCACCGCGACCAGCGCCAACCCCCCGTGGCGCGGGCCAATCAATGCCTGGGCAAAGCGCACCAGGCGCAGCGCGACACCGGCACGCTCGAAAATCAGCCCGGTTAGTATAAACAGCGGAATGGCGATGAGCGGGTATTTGGCAATACTGTTGTAGGTGTTGGTACCAAGTGTTGCCAGCATATCCGGCGACAGCCCGATAAGGATCCCCACCGCGCCCGAAAGCGCTAGCGAAAACGCCACCGGAACGCCCGCGATCAGCAATCCTGCAAACGCCAGAATCATCCACACGTCAGGCGTCATCGCCGAACCTCCCGTTCAAACGGTCGCGGGTTTGCTCCAGCAAACGCCACAGCATGGCCGCGGAAAGCACCGGCAGCCAGACGATATACCACCACTGCGGCAGGCCAAGCCCAGGCGAAAGCGACTCCCACTGGTATTCCTGCCAGGCAAGCTTGCCGCCGTACCAAGTGATCAAGCCCAGTACAATGGCACCGCATAGCGCTTGAAACAGAATCAATGCACGGCGGTACTTAAACGGCAGTGCGCGTTCCAGGAAGCTGATTCGGATATGACGGTTACGTCGCAGCGCTACCGACGCCCCGGCGAAGGTCAGCACGACCAGCAGGAACACCGAAAACTCCTCGGTGAAGGAAAACGACCCGCCGGTTAAATAGCGCGTGATCACATTGCCCAGGCTAATCAATGCAATAATGATCAATGCCAGCGCGCCCAGCCAACGCTCAGGGCGCGCATCAGGAAAGCCTTTCATGGCAGCCTCACAGAAAACTCCCAGCCTTGACGACTGGGAGACAGAACATCAGGGATGATTAGCGTGCGTCGATAGCGGCTTGTGCGGCCTCTACAAGGTCCTCGCCGATACGCGGGGTCCACTCTTCGTAGACGGACTGTGTTGCGTCGACAAAGGCCTGGTACTGCGCATCGGTTAGTTCGGTTACCGTCACGCCGCGTTCTTTAATGGCCTCAAGCCGCTCACTTTCCTGTTCTCGGGTCATGGCGATTTCCCACTCGCCCGCTTCAACCGCGGTTTCGCGCAGCATCGTTTGCTGTGCTTCACTCAATGATTGCCAGACCTGCTGGTTGACGGCAAAAATCAGTGGGTCATTCATGTAGTTCCAGAGCGTCAGATGCTCCTGACCGACCTGGTCAATGCGCGCCACATCAAATACCGAGAGCGGGTTTTCCTGGCCGTCAACCGCACCGGTGGTCAGCGCTGGCTGAGCATCGGTCCAGCTCATTTGTGTCGGGTCGGCATCCAGCGCGGAGAACGTATCCTGGAACAGCGGCGAGCCTACTACGCGGATTTTCAAACCGTCCAAGTCACTCGGTTCACTGATGGGGCCTTGCGAATTAGACACCTGGCGAAAGCCATTTTCCCCCCAGGCCAGCGGAATAACTCCCCGGGACTCGATCGCTTCAAACACCATTTCTCCGGCCTCACCACCGGTGACCGCATCCACCGCGGCCTCGTCAGGAATGAAAAACGGCAACGAGAAAAGGTTGAGCTCGGGCACCTGCGGTGACCAGTTGATAGTCGAGCCGACGGCGGCGTCAATCAGCCCTGAACGCATGGCCGAGAATTCGCGGGTCTGGTCGCCGGATACCAACTGTGAGTTGGGATACACCCGCATCGTCAGTTCACCGTCGCTACGTTCCTCGACCAGTTCTGCCCACTTTTCGGCCGCCTGCCCCCACGGAAAAGCGTCAGACAATACGGTGGAAACCGAAAGCTCACGCGCCTGTGCGGAAAGCGATAGAGACAACAACATTGCACCGGCCAGGCCGGTAGACATGCAAGCCATTGAGCGTGTCAGCGTCATAACAGATCCTTTTTTATCGGTTTTTATGGTGGTGTGTTCAACGGCCGCCTGCCGTTGGCGGCACCCCGCTTCATTGTATGCACTTCACTAGTAAAAGGAAGACATCCAAGGTCGCCCTGGTCGTTGTTGGCAGCATAAGATGAAGAAAATGCAGCGACTTACGGCACTATCATTTGGGCAGTCTACCAAGCTGATACAATGACGACCTTTGCCATCTATCAACGGACATCAACGTGCCCCTACGCGACCTGCTGCTCGGCCTCTTTGTCATCACTATCTGGGCGTTGAACATCATCGTCATCAAGGTCGGCGTGACAGAGCTTCCCCCTCTGCTGCTGACCACGCTGCGCTTTATGCTGGTCGCGGCATTATTGGTGCCCTTTTACCCGGTGGCACGGGCGCAACTGCCTTTTTTGATGCTGTTGTCGACGACATTCGGCAGTCTGCATTTTGCTCTGTTGTTCATTGGCCTGGAGCAGGCAGAGGCAGGCACCGGAGCGCTTCTGGTGCAGATGGGGACACCCTTTGCCACGCTACTGGCCGTGATATTTCTCAAGGAAAAACTTGGGCCAAAACGTATTGCGGGGCTGTTGCTGTCGTTTGCTGGCATCATTGTGCTGGCAGGTGGCCCCACCTTGCCGACCCCACTGCCATTGGCAATTCTATTGTGCAGCGCCATGGGCTGGGCGGTATCGCAGTTGTTAATTAAACGCGGGCCGCCCATTGCGCCGCTGGCGTTGGCGGGCTGGGTCGCGCTGTTTGCGGTGCCGCAGGTGGCCCTGGCTTCATGGCTGTTTGAGAGCGGCCAGTGGCAGGCAATTCAGCAGGCGAGCTGGTTGGGCTGGGGGGCGATGATTTACACCGCCGTGATGTCATCCATCATCGCTTACGGGATCTGGTACGCGCTGTTACGCCGCCACCCGGTCAACCGTGTGGTGCCCATGACACTCCTCGTACCGGTATTGGCGGTCGGCCTGGGTGCGCTCTTGCTGGGCGACAGCCTTGGCGTGCATAAACTGCTGGGCGGCGGTCTGGTAATCGCAGGCATTGCCCTGATTGTGCTCAATATCACCCCTCGCTCTCGTCCGGCTTAATCTTCCGGTTGGCAAAAGCCGGCCAGGGCGGAGACGGATACACAGTCACCCACGCCAATTCTCCGTTCGGCAAAGTAGCCCGCGTTGACCTCAAGCGCCGCATGATAGGCGGCGCCGGGGGCATACGAGGGGCAGTCACTCGGTGACGACGATTCGCAGGGTTGCATGGTGTCAATGGCGACGATGTGCCCTGCATCGTCGATGAAAGCAATGTCCAGCGGGATCAAGGTACGGTACATCCAGAACCCATTCCCGGCTGACCGTTCGCTGTCAAAGACAAACAGCATGCCGCGCTTTTCGGGGAGATGGTCTCGCTGCATCAACCCTCGCTGACGTTCAGCCAATGTATCGGCCAGCTCGACATACAGGCGATGCGGGCCTTGCGGGGTGTGAATCGCCAACGACAAGGTTTCAGCGTCGTCTGGCGTCGCTTGCGCCCACAATGACGTCCCGGGTAGCCATAGCGACAGCGGTAATATGATGGAGGCTTTGAGCAGCGACCGGCGGTTCATGGTCATGGTGTTTTCCTTGTCTTATCGGGCGCTATCAACGCCGTATCCTGGCATCAGATGAATCCCTCCCGCCAACAGTGATACGTGCACTGCGGCGCCGGGGGTCAGTTGATTACGTCGTGCCGCATGGGTGGCAATATCGAAACGTAGCATATCGCCATGTTGAACGCGCAATGCGACCGAGGTCATGCCGCCTAACACGACAAGCTCATCGACCGTCGCGGCAATCGGATTTTCCCGCTCGCCAAGCGACGGTCGGTCGCGACGATGGAGCACGATATCCGAGGGTGGCAGGTACCACGCCACACGCTCATTGATAGGAAGCGCGTCAAGCCCCGAGGCAACGTCCAGTTGAGCGTTGCCCCAGCGCAAACGGCGCTCTCCACCGACCTCGACCACCTGCCCTGCAAAGACGTTATGCCGATCCAGCAGCCTTGCGACGCTGGGCGAGGCAGGCGTTCTGAAGAGGATTTCAGGCGAAGCTTGTTGCAGACTGCGACCGTTATGCAGCACACAAACTTGATCCGCCAGCGCGGCGGCTTCTTCCAGGTCGTGGGTGACCAATACGATGGGTATCGAGATTTGCTGGCGAAGCCTGGCCAGTTCACGCTGTAGCCGTCGCCGGGTTACCTGGTCCACCGCCGAAAACGGCTCGTCGAGCAGCAGCACCTGAGGCTCGCGAGCCAGCGCACGCGCCAGGGCTACACGCTGACGCTGGCCGCCGGAGAGCTCGTTGGGATAGCGGCTTTCGAGACCTTTCAAGCGCACCGTCTCAAGCCATTGTTCCGCCTGAGGGCGGCGCCTGGCGGGCGGCAAATGCCGCAGTGCCAGCGCAATATTGGCCAGGGCAGTCAAATGAGGAAAAAGGGCATAATCCTGAAACACCATGCCGACCCGGCGTTGCTGGGGCGATAGCGAGCGCTTACCCCGCGAGTCAAACCAGGTTTGTCCGGCACACTCAATAAGGCCCTGCTGGGGGCGATACAGCCCGGCAATGGCACGCAGCAAGGTGGTTTTACCACTCCCAGACGGCCCCACCAGCGCCAACAGCTCGCCGGGCAAGCAGCTGAACTCGGCATTGAGTGGAATCGGCCCACTTTGTTCCGCGCTCACTATCAACCTAGCCACGCGCCCACCTCCGGCGACCCGCCAAGCCATAGACGACGCCCAGGGTGGTAAATGACACCACCAACAGCAACGCCGCCATCAGAGCCGCCCCCTGCTCGTCAAAGGCCTGTACCCGGTCATATATGGCGATCGCCAGTGTTCGGGTTTCGCCGTCTATCGCCCCACCGACCATCAGGATGACGCCGAACTCGCCCAGGGTATGGGCGAAGGTCAATGCGGCAGCGGACAGGATACCCGGCCATACCAGCGGCAGTTCAATGCGCAGCAGCGTTTGCCACGGGCTTAGCCCGCTGCACCACGCTGCTTCTCGCAAGTTATGGGGGATGTTCTCAAACGCACGCTGAATCGGCTGCACGGCAAAGGGCAGGTTCGCAACCAAGGAGGCCAGCAGGATACCGCTGAAGGTAAAATTGAGACCGCCCCCGGTGAGCGACATCCACAGCTGGCCGAACGGCGCCTCGCGGCCAAAACTTTGCAGCAGATAAAACCCCAATACGGTGGGCGGCAACACCAGCGGCAGCGCCACCAGCGCCTCGCAAAGGCCTTTACCGCGAAAGCGGGCACTCGCTAACCAGCGTCCCAGAAAAATACCTATCGGCAGCAAAAAAGCACAGGTTAGCGCCGCCAGGCGGAATGACACAGAAAGCGCCGACCAATCCATCAATCTGTACTAAACCCATAGTGTTGAAAGATCGCCCGCCCTTCTTCCTGCTGGAGCCAGGTATAAAACGCCTGGGCGGTATCGCCCGCTTCGCAGGTGAGCACCATGCGGTGGCGCAGCGGATCGTGCCAGCCTTCAGGAATGAGTATGTACTCACTTCGATCGACTAACGGCGGCGCCAGTGCCAGCGAATAGGCCACCAGGCCGCCTTGGGCATCATCAGAAAGCGCGAATTGCGCCGCCTGGGAAACGTTTTCTCCCAGCACCCTCAGCGGTTCGGTTTGATCCCAAAGCCCTGCATGCGTCAGTGCTTGCTGCGCGGCCACGCCATACGGTGCGTGCTCAGGATTGGCAAGCGCGATACGGGGGCGCTCACCCTTCGCATGGCGCGCCAGTGCCTGCTCTACGCCCGCCATGGGGGCATCGCCAAACGACTTTGCCTGCCCTGGCCGCTGCAGCCACACCAGACGCCCATGGGCGTAAATCACCCCCTCATCACGAGTATGGCCTTCGTCATGTAGCGCCTCTACGTAGCGCTCATCTGCAGAAAGAAAAAGCTCAAAGGGCGCACCCTGGGCAATCTGGCGTCGAAAATTGCCCGAAGAGCCAAAGTTCAGCCGCAGCGTGTGCCCGGTGTCGTGCTCGAAGCGCTCGGCGGCTTCGGTCAGCGCGAACTGCAGGGAAGACGCCGCCGCCACTGTTGCCGTCCCCGCCGACACGGGCATGGCGGTAAGCAGCAGCCAGGCCAACAACAGCCCATGCCGGTATAGGCCACGCATCACCTAGCCCGCCTTTGGAGGAAGGTGCTGCTCGGTAATCGCCATGACCTTCATGGTGTTGGTACCGCCATGAGCATTCATATGATCACCGCGGGTCAGAATCACGTAATCGCCAGGCTTGGCGACCCCCTGCTTGACCAACAACTCAAGCGCGCGGTCATTAAGCTCAGTGGCGGTCATTTCAGAGGTATCAAACGGCAGTGATACCACGCCACGGTAGAGCGCCATGCGGCGCTGGGCGATGGGGTTATGTGCCAGGCCAACAATCGGCAGCCCCGAGCGGATCCGCGAGGCGATCAGTGGGGTATAGCCCGACGAGGTCATACACGCAATCGCCTTGACGCCTTCCATGTGGTTGGCTGCGTACATGGCGGACAGCGCAATGGTTTCGTCCGGGCGGGTAAAGCCTTCGTGGATGCGGTGACCAGACTCCTGGGCGGTTTTTTCGCGCTCGGCTCCCAGACATACCCGTGCCATGGCATCGACGGTCTCGACGGGATAATCACCCGCGGCGGTTTCCGCGGACAGCATCACTGCGTCGCTGCCGTCCAGCACGGCGTTGGCCACGTCGAACACCTCGGCACGCGTTGGTAACGGCGACGCGATCATGCTCTCCATCATTTGTGTTGCCGTGATCACGGCACGGTTGAGTGTCCGCGCTCGCTTGATCATGCGCTTTTGAACGCCTACAAGCTGGGCATCGCCAATCTCGACGCCCAGGTCGCCACGCGCGACCATCACCGCCTCGGAGGCTTCGATAATGCCATCCAAGGTAGCGTCATCGGCTACCGCCTCGGCGCGCTCCACCTTGGCCACCAGGCCGATATCTTTCCCTTCCTCACCCAAGAGGCGACGCGCCTCAAGCATGTCCTCGGCCGAGCGTGGAAAGGAAATTGCCAGGTAATCGACGCCGATCTCGACGGCGGTTTTAAGGTCTTCCTTGTCTTTCTCGGTGAGCGCTGGGGCTGAAAGTCCACCGCCCTGCTTGTTAATGCCCTTATTGTTGGACAGCTTGCCGCCCACCACGACCTGAGTATGAATCTGCGAGCCTTCGACGCCGGTGACATCCAGCACCACGCGGCCATCATCGAGCAGCAAGCGATCCCCCGCCACGACGTCGTCGGCAAGCGTCTTGTAGTCGCAGCCGACCCGTGTGCTGTCGCCTGCGTCACCGTCCATCGACATATCGAGAATAAACGGCTGGCTTTCCTGCAGCGTCACCGCGCCCTCTTTAAAGCGGGCAACACGGATTTTCGGGCCCTGGAGGTCACCTAACGCGGCCACACTTTTGCCCAGTTTGGCGGCGGCCTCGCGTACCTCTTGAAGTCGGCGACGATGATCGTCGGCGCTACCGTGGGAAAAATTCAGCCGCACCACATCGACACCCGCCGCGAGCATGGCGTCAAGCACGCCCTCGCGGTCACTGGCAGGCCCCAGGGTGGCGACAATCTTGGTGCGGCGGATAGAGGAATGGTGCAGTGCGTTCATAAAGCTCCCAGGCGCTAAACGTTGATGATCACTAGCCTAACAGTATAACGCGCGAAACATGACCGCTATGCAACACCTCAAGTTAATCGGCGAGGTGAATCCGCAACGACAGAGGGTATTCGTCGCAGTTGTTGCCATCACCGCCCCGGTCCACTACTAAAAACTCGCCTTCACGGTCCAGCACCGATTGAATGGCGTGCCAGGTGCCCGCGTGATAATTGACGCCCTGGCGACCGTCGGTCACAAAAGCCCGCACGCTGGCGTCTTCAATGTGCTCGCCAGGGGGAGCAACCACCACAATAAACCGCTCTTCATGCAGCGGCATAAACGCCTGGCTGCCCTGAGGATGGCGTTCCAGAAACGTGAGTTCCAGCGGCAGAGTGACCGGCTGGCTGACAAAGATATTAATCAGCGTGCGGGCGTTTTCACCCAGGGTTTCCACCTTGGCCAGGTCATGGTGGCGCTGGGTACGCCCGGCATTAATGGGAAACGACGTCGATGTACGCGCATCAATCACATCGCCAAACGGAGCAAAGGCCCCTGCCGTTAGCGGCTCGGCTTTTAGCTGCAACATGGCGGCTCCTTAACGAGATGACAGTTTTAGAGAGGCATGGCGATTAACATCTTTATACAACAAATACCGGAAAGGCCCCGGGCCAGCGGCATAGCAGGCCTGGGGGCAGAAGGCACGCAGCCACATGAAATCCCCGGCTTCGACTTCCACCCAGTTTTGATTCAAGTGATAAACAGCCTTGCCCTCCAGCACATAAAGGCCATGTTCCATGACATGGGTTTCATCGAAGGGGATTACGCCGCCCGGCTGAAAGGTCACGATATTGACATGCATATCGTGGCGAACATCCGCCGGGTCGACAAAGCGCGTGGTCGCCCAGCGACCTTCGGTACCCGGCATTTCGATGGGAGCTATATCCTGCTCGTTGGTGACAAACGCCTTGGGCACCTCCAGTCCTTCGACAAACTCATACGCCTTACGCACCCAATGAAAGCGCACTGCCTCAAGGCTTTCATTGCGCACCTGCCAATGGCTGCCCGGCGGGATAAATGCATAGCCACCGGGACGCATGGTGTGGCGCTCGCCTGCCAACATCAGGGTTAACTCGCCGTCGACAACAAACAGCACACCCTCGGCCTGAGGGTCCAACTCCGGCTTATCGCTGCCGCCTTCCGGCTGCACTTCCATGATGTATTGGGAGAACGTCTCGGCAAATCCTGACAGTGGGCGCGCCAGCACCCACAGCCGGGTGCCTTCCCAGAACGGCAGGTTACTGGTGACGATATCGCGCATGACGCCTTTGGGAATCAGCGCATAAGCCTCGGTAAATACCGCCCGGTCGGCGGTGATCTGCGTTTGCGGCGGGTGCCCGCCGGTGGGGGCGTAGTAAGTGGAGACGCCGTAAGTGGGCGAAGGAATTGCAGGCATTTTATATCCTCATCAGCTAGCGTGATGTCGTAGACTGCGCCATCCAGCGCAGCATTCTTGTGTATGCGTCCTTGTATACGATATTACGCTAGAGGACCGCCGAAATGAATTGTCGCAATTCGGCCGTTTGCGGATTAGCGAACAACTCACTGGGGACGCCTTCTTCATGGATCCGCCCCTGATGCATAAACACGACGCGGTCAGCCACGTCCCGGGCAAAGCCCATTTCGTGAGTCACCAGAATCAGTGTCATGCCTTCGGCCGCCAGCGTTTCCAGGACGCGCAGCACTTCCCCCACCAACTCTGGGTCAAGCGCCGAGGTCACCTCATCGCAGAGCATCACTTTAGGGCGCATGGCAAGCGCCCGAGCAATGGCCACTCGTTGCTGCTGTCCGCCGGAAAGCTGCGCCGGGTAAGCATCGTATTTATCCGAGAGGCCGACTTTCTCAAGCACTTCATGGGCGATTTTCTCGACTTCCCCCTTCCCTTCGCCGCGTACCACTATGGGCGCCAGGCAAACGTTTTCACCCACGGTTTTATGGGGAAACAGGTTGAAGCTTTGAAATACCATACCGACGTTTTCACTCAGTTCCCTGGGCGACATGGAAGCCGCATCCAGTTGCTTGTCGGCGATGGTAATCTTGCCGCTGTCGTGCTTTTCAAGCTGATTCAAACAGCGCAACAGGGTGCTTTTACCCGAGCCGCTGCGGCCAATAATGGCGACGACTTCGCCCTGTGCGACCGAAAGATTAATACCTTTAAGCACTTCCAAGTCGCCAAAGGCTTTATGAACGTTATCAACGCAGACCAGCGTCATAGAGCTTTTTCTCCAGATAGCGCGCATAGCACGAAAGCGGGTAGCACAGCGCGAAGTAAAGAAGGGCCACAAGGGCAAAAATGGTGAAGGGCTCAAAGGTGGCGTTGTTGAGCATGGTGCCGGCCTTGGTCAGCTCGACAAAACCAATGATGGACGCCAGTGCCGTGCCTTTGATGACCTGCACCGAGAACCCCACCGTGGGCGGAACCGAAAGCCGCAGCGCCTGGGGCAGAATCACATGACGCATGGTCTGGAAATAATTCATCCCCAGCACCTGCGATGCATGCCACTGCCCTTTGGCCACCGCCTCCAGGCACCCCCGCCAGATGTCAGTCAGAAAGGCGCTAGTGAATAGCGTGAGCGCAATGGAGGCTGCTACCCAGGGTGAAATCTGGTGGCCCATGGCAGCGGCACCAAAGAAGATCAAGAACAGCTGCATCAGCAGCGGCGTGCCCTGGAAAAGATCAACGTAGAGTGACGTTAAACGCTGCAGCCAGCGGTTGCTGGAAAGGCGCATAAAGGTCAACAGCAGCCCTACCGTCGCCCCACCCACAAAGGCAATCAGCGACAGCACTACCGTCCAGCGCGCCGCCATCAACAGGTTGCGCAGAATGTCCCAGAAGGTGAACTCGATCATCGTTGCTCTCCTTGCTGATAGGCGAATAGGCGTTTGCCCACCAGCATAAAGCTGCGCCGCATACCAAAGGCGAGAAGCAGATAAACCAGCGTGATCAGCAGGTAGACTTCAAAGCTGCGAAAATTTCGCGACTGGATAAAGTTGGCCGCGTAGGTCAGATCAAACACCGAAATCTGTGACACCACTGCCGACCCCAGCATGACGATAATCGACTGGCTGATAAGTGCGGGGTAAACCCGCGCAAAAGCAGGCACCAGCACGACATGGCGATAGCTTTGCAATGTGGTCATGCCCAACGCCCGCCCGGCCTCCAGTTGCCCTTTCGCCGTCGCACCGATACCGGCACGGAGTATCTCGGCGCTGTAGGCAGCCAGGTTGAGCGTCATGGCGATAAAGGCCGCGGTAATGGCATCGATTTTGATGCCGAGCCCTGGTAGCCCAAAAAAGATAAAAAACAGTTGCACGATAAAGGGAGTGTTACGGGTCAATTCGACGTAACCGCCGAGCCCCCAACGCACCCATGGCTGCGCATTCGCGCGTAGATAAGCCACGGCCACCGCCAGCGCAAGCCCCGTCAAGGTGGTCACCATGGTCAGGATGACCGTGGTGGTAAGGCCTTTCAGAAGCTCACTGACGTAGGGCAACAGGGTAAGGAAATCGAGTGTTGGCCCCATGATGAACCTCAGCTACCGAAGTTTTCAGGCAGGTCGGCACTGAACCAACGCTGGGACATCTCGTTCAAGGTGCCGTCTTCAAGCGCCTGGGCGATCAGGCGGTTAACCTCTTCCATCAACGCCGGTTCGTTCTTGTTCATACCCACGTAGCAGGGTGAATCTTTCAACTGATACACCAGCGAGGGCGCCCGGTCGCTATTACGCTCGGCGATCTCGGCCGCTACCACGTTACCGGTGGCAACATAATCGACCTGCCCGGAAAGAAACGCAGAAATGGTGGTGGCGTTATCTTCAAAGCGCTGCACCGTGGTGGAGTCTGGTGCAATCTCGGAAAGCTCCATATCTTCCACGGCACCACGGGTTACACCGATGGTTTTATCGGCCAAGCCTTCCGGGCTCTCCACGCTTTCATCTTCATCGGCGCTGAACACACCCAAAAAGAACGGCGCATAGGCGTCTGAAAAATCAATCGCCGCTTCGCGCTCAGGGTTCTTACCCAGGCTGGAAATCACCAGATCCGCCTGGCCGGTCTGCAAATAGGGAATCCGGTTGGCGCTCGTCACGGTAATCAATTCAAGCTCCACGCCCATCTCGTCGGCGAGGTAGTTGGCCATATCAATGTCGTAGCCACGGGGTTCCAGGTCGGTACCCACCGAGCCGAACGGCGGAAAATCCTGCGGCACGGCAATGCGAACGGTGCCTCGGGATTCGATGTCCTCAAGGGCATCCGCCTGAACGTCTGGGCTTGTCGCGACAGCCCCCAGGGCAACAGCGGCACTCAAGCCCGTTGCTAAAAGACCGGACTGCAACCGCTTGAAGCGGCCATTAAAGGCGTGGTTGAAACGCTGCGATAACAATTTCATAGGACTCTCCTGGCAGGGACGCGTTTTATTAAGGAATGCTTTGTATGTAATAAGCCGAAGCGGCAATTCATGTAAGGCTAATGAAAGCTTTGTTTCATACAGCAGATACAAGAAACTTTCGTTTCACCTACTCACATAAAAGCAATGGCGATGCCAGAAGTCGCTAACCGCATTTATAACAGCACTTTATTGAAACCACGGGCGATGGTGCAGCGGTCGCTGCGCCAGAAAGGAAGGAGGTGTGCATGGTGTTGGTGCAGTTTCAAACCAACAAAAGAACGATATGCACTACGACAGGGTGGAAGTCTACTGGGCGTTCCAATCAACACTCATGATGGGTGATTCCAGTTCGCTGAGGTCAGCGTAACTATCGCTGATCGCACTGATCCGCTTTCGACCTTCACCAAGGCGCCGGTGCAATACGCCGTTGGCCAGCAGGCAGATCAGGCTATTGGCGGTGGCGTAGCTATCAAACGCCGAGAGACTTTCCAGCGGCGCTTCCATCAGCCAGTCGACCTGGGAGACAAAATTTACCGCGGTAGGGTCGGCGATCAGCGCCACCTCGGCTGGCGAGTGCTCGAGGGCATTCACCAGCGCGGCAAATGCTGCCGGGCGGCGGCGAAAACCAAACAGTACCACCACATCCTGCTCGTTGAGATCGACAATCTCTTCAGCCAACGATTGGTTGGGCTGGGGTACCACACGCACCTGGGAGCGCGCCTGAATCAACTGCTGGCGAAAATGCAGCGCCAAGGGATAGCTGTTACGAAACCCGATCACGACCACATGACGTGCGCTAGCCAGGCGCTCTACCAGCGCGGTAAATTGATCCGCCGCGATGCCATTCAGGCAGCGCTGCAGATTATCCTGCTCGCGCTGCAAGTGACGCTGGAACGGCGCGCCCGCCTCATCCTGCATGGCGTTGGCATCGATCACCAACGGCACCCCCAGGTTGCGCAGTTGACGGGCGTGGTCTTTAACCGAGCGATAGCTTTCGAACCCCAATCGCTTGAACAGTCGGCTGACAGTCGATTTGGAGACCCCGGTCAAGCGCGCCAAATCGGCAGCGCTGTATACCGCAAGATCATCAAAGTGATCGAGGATAAAGCTCGCCACGCGCTGTTCCTGGGCACTTAGCGCGTCAAACTGAGCGGTAATCCGCTGTCCGATATGCGGCGTCATAATATCCTTTTAGCTGCTTGATTAACGCGTTGATGGCGGATGGTGCTCCGCCCAATGGCGGGCGATATCGACCCGCCGGGTCACCCAAACGCGGTCGTGGGTTTCGATGTAATCCAAAAAGCGCTGCAGGGCACGAAAACGCCCTGGACGCCCCAATAAACGGCAATGCATGCCCACCGAAAGCATCTTGGGCGCCTCCTCCCCTTCCGCGTAGAGCACATCGAACGCATCGCGCAGGTAGGTAAAGAAGTGATCCGCGGTGTTAAACCCCTGGGGCGCGGCAAAGCGCATGTCGTTGCTGTCCAGCGTGTAGGGCACGATCAAATGGTTGTGATCGCTGCCCTGGCTATCGGTTACCTGGGTCCAGAACGGCAGGTCGTCGCCGTAATAGTCGCTATCGTAAAGGAAACCGCCCTCGTCCAACACCAGTCGACGGGTATTGGGGCTGTCGCGCCCGGTGTACCAGCCCAGCGGTTTCTCGCCGTACAGCCGCTGGAAAATCTCCATGGCGTTTTGCAGGTGTTCGCGCTCGATATGTTCGGGGACTTCCTGATAGTGAATCCAGCGATAGCCGTGGCAGGCAATTTCATGGCCCAACTCCTTGAAGGCCAGGGCGGCCTCGGGGTTGCGCTCCAGCGCCATGGCCACGCCAAACACCGTCAGCGGCAAATCACGCTTCTCGAACTCGCGCAGAATGCGCCACACCCCGGCGCGGGAGCCGTATTCATAAATCGACTCCATGCTCAGATGGCGGTCTGGATAGGACGGTGCGCCGATGATTTCTGATAGAAACTGCTCGGAACCTGAGTCGCCATGCAGCACGCAGTTCTCGCCACCCTCCTCGTAGTTAAGCACGAACTGCACCGCTATTTTAGCGTTGCCGGGCCAGTTGGCATGGGGCGGGGTGCGTCCGTAACCGATCAAGTCGCGGGGGTAATGGCGCTGTGTCATAGACGGCTCCTTAGATGAATCCTGGCATGCGTCGACATAACATGATCATTCGCAACGCCTTATTAGCTTGTATACAAAATAGCCTGATCAAACCTTAACCGCAACGCACGACAAAGCGAATAGGTTGAGACAGGGGATGTTTCACTACCAATAAAGCAGCGAACAGCGCAAAAGTTGATCAATTGGTCAACTAACAACTTGACATTTGACGCAGTCTCGCACTTGCGGTGGGCGAAAAATCGCCCTATTTTGTATACAAGAAAAGATAAATTGTTTACCTGAAACGAACGTATTGCGACCAAGAGGAGAATCGGGTGGCCCATATACGCCTTATCAACCCCAATACCACGGCCTCAATGACCGCCTCGATTTATCGTGCCGCCAACGACTATGCCGCCGCAGGCACGCAGGTCAGTGCCTGTCAGCCGGAAGCTGGCCCAGTGTCGATTGAAAGCCATTTCGATGAGGCAATCAGCGCCGTCGGCGTCGCACAGGAAGTCATCAAGGGCGAGCAGGAAGGCAACATCGATGCCTATATCGTGGCCTGTTTCGGTGACCCTGGGTTGCTCGCTGCCCGTGAGCTGACCCGCGCCCCGGTGGTGGGCATTGCCGAAGCCGCCTTTCACATGGCGACGCTGATCAGCACGCGGTTTTCGATTGTCACCACGCTTGGCCGCACCGGCATCATTGCCGAACACCTGCTGGAACAGTACGGCTTTCGACAGCACTGCCGACGCATTCGCGCCGCCGAAATCCCGGTTCTGGACCTTGAACACCACCCCGAAGTCGCCTACCAGCGCATTGTGCAAGAATGCTGCCGAGCCCGCGACGAAGATGGTATTGGCGCCATTGTGCTGGGCTGCGGCGGCATGGCCAACCTCACCCAGGAAATTAGCCGTGAGGTAGGCCTGCCCGTTGTCGAGGGTGTCAGCGCTGGGCTCAAGCTTGCCGAATCCTTGGTGGGGCTGGGGCTCTTTACCAGCAAGCACGGCGACCTGGCTTACCCGCGGCCCAAACCGTTTACCGGTCAGTTTGCCGATTTTTCAAACCTGACGCTGCCGCCCGGAGGCTAACCCACAAGACACCATCACGATGCCAGCCAATAACAATGACCGCATCAAAAACACACGCCAGCCGCAAGCATCCCCAGCACCGCTGAGGGTCAATAACAGCCATCTTGCGAGGTTCACACCATGAGTGCATCACCATCGGGTCTGACGTCGGACGACCCAGCGACCGTTACACCCAGCGACGGCCAGAAAAGCATAGGCGACGAATCGCTCGCGCCACAAAGTACGCGAATAATGGGGCGCGCCTCTTATTTTCTTGCCTGGTTTGGCGGCTGCGTGTCCATTGGCACCTTCGCCATGGGTTCGAGTGTGGTCGGCACGCTCAACCTGATTCAGGCGACGCTGGCGATCGCCATTGGCTGCTTTGTGATTGGCATTGCCTTGGCGCTCAACGGCGCCGGTGGCTATAAATACGGCATTCCCTTCATGGTCCAGGCCCGCAGCGCCTTTGGCTTTGCGGGCACCCGGCTGCCAGGGCTGGTTCGCGCGGTACCGGCGATCGTGTGGTACGGGTTTCAAAGCTGGATCGGCGCCGGTGCGCTGAACATGGTGTCAGCGACGCTGTTTGGCTTTGATAATCTGGTGTTCTACTTCATTACCTTCCAGCTGCTGCAAATCGCTCTTTCGGTGACCGGTTTTCAGGGCATCAAGTGGCTGGAAAATCTGGGTAGCGGGTTTATTCTCCTGTCACTGGTCTACATGTTTGTAGCTACCATTCAGCGCTACGGCGATGAACTGTCGGCAAACCTGCTGACCATGGAAGGCTCCTGGGGCATGCCGTTCTGGGGCGCAACCATGCTGTTTCTGGGCATCTACAGCACCATGATGCTCAACGTCAGCGACTACTCCCGGGAGCATAAAACCGGCTCGGGGCCGGGCCTGCTGACCACGCTGTATGCCATGTCGATTCTGCCCTGCACGCTGTTCATGGGCCTGATTGGTTTTATGGTCTCGGAAGCCACCGGCACCGCCGACCCCATCCAGGTCTTCGCCAACGCCGTGGATAACACCCCGCTGCTGATGACCACGCTACTGTTCATCGCCTTTGCGCAGGTAACGACCAACGTCCTGAATAACGTCGTTCCGCCCACCTACGTCCTGATGGATATCTTTAAGCTCAAGTTCCCCGTGGCCACCGTGATCGTCGGCCTGCTGGCGTTCGCGACCTTTCCCTGGAAGCTGGTGCAGCCGGGATCGGCAGAAGGGTTGCAGCTTTTCGTGCAAACCTACTCTGCCTTTCTCGGCCCGATCTTCGCCATTCTGGTGGTGGATTATTACGTGATTCGTCGTCGCACGCTGGATCTGGACAAGCTCTACGACGCCAGCGGCCCATACCGGGGTGTTAATGCGGCGGCCTTGATCGCCACCGCCGTGGGCATTGTGGCGGCGCTGCTGTTCTCAGCCGTTTCCTGGTACGCCAGCCTGATTCCCGCCGGGCTGACCTACTTCCTGTTGATGAAGCACTGGCCCGCCTGCCAGCGTTTTAACTCGTAAATCCACTCGCCACTACAAGAGCTAATGCCATGAACAAGCGTAACGACGTCGGCGATCTGGATATCAAGCATATCGATCCCACGCTGTATAACGAGGACCTCGCGCCACTGAAACCCCAGGACCGCAACTGGGGAGCGTTCGAGATATTCAACGTCTGGTCCAACGACATCCAGAGCCTTTTTGGCTATACCCTGGCCGCTTCGCTATTTTTGACTTACGGCCTCAATGGCTGGGCCGTCATGGCCGCCATCATCCTGGCGGGCGTGATCGTGATGTTTCTGGTCAACCTGACCGGCAAGCCCAGCGTCAAGTACGGCATTCCCTTTCCGGTGATGGTACGCGCCAGCATGGGCGTGCGTGGGGCCAACCTGCCCGCGATGCTGCGGGCGATTGTGGGGATTTTCTGGTACGGCGTGCAGACCTACTTTGCCTCGACCGCCATGACGCTGCTGCTGGCAGCGCTGTTCGGTGGCGGTGACGGCGCCACTTTCCTGGGATTATCCAGCTTAGCGTGGATATCGTTCATCATCGTCTGGCTGTTCCAGATCGCGATCTTCTGGGCGGGCATCGAGCGTATCAAGCACTTCCTCAACTGGGCAGGGCCGCTGGTGTACCTGGTCATGATCGCGCTCATGGTCATCGTATGGGTCAAGGCTGGCAGCGAATTATTGCCTGCGATTGACACGATTTTCAGCGGCGGCGAAGCCGATACCACCACGCATCCAGTTAGTGCCTTCGTGGCCATTGTGGGCACCATGGTGGCCTACTTCGCGGCAGTGGTGATCAACTTCGGCGACTTTACCCGCTTTGTGAAAACCGAACGCCAGATGAAGCTGGGCAACCTGCTGGGCTTGCCGCTTAACGTCGCGTTCTTCTCGTTTATCGCGCTGATCATCACCGCGGGCACGCTAGTCTTGTTCGGCGACGCATTGACCAACCCGTCCGATATCGTCGAGCGTGTGGATAACCTGTCGCTGACGATCGTGGCCGCCCTGACCTTCTTCGCCGCCACCGTGGGGATCAACCTGGTGGCTAACTTTATTCCACCCGCCTACGACCTGGCCAATCTGTTTCCCAGCAAGGTGAGCTTTAAACTGGGCGGCCTGATCACGGCGATCATCGCGTTTTTTGTCGGCGCGTTGTGGGTCTCGGTCATCAGCCAGATTGGCGTACCCGGCTTTGTGAATGCGGTCGGGGCCATCGTCGCGCCCTTCTACGGCATCATCGTGGTCGACTACTACCTGATCAAGCGCCAGCACCTGAATATGCAGGAACTGTTTTCCTCCGACCCAGGCGGTGCCTACTACTACACCAACGGCTGGAATACCCGGGCGCTGATCGCCTTTGGCGTGGCAGCACTGTTCTCGATTTCCACCGTGCTGGTACCGGCGCTGGCAAGCCTGAATGGCT
The DNA here is from genome assembly GCF_015767635.1 of Halomonas sp. A40-4. Taxonomy (GTDB): domain Bacteria; phylum Pseudomonadota; class Gammaproteobacteria; order Pseudomonadales; family Halomonadaceae; genus Vreelandella; species Vreelandella janggokensis. The sequence continues at coordinate 3,226,939 of NZ_CP065230.1, forward strand.
ACGGCTGGCTGATGGGCGCGGGCCTTGGCGGGCTGTTCTATTACGGTTTGATGCGGCAGTTTAAGGTAGACCCTACTCTTGCTGAGCAGAAGACAAGCTGAAATGAATTAGCCGGTGCTAGCGGCTAATGATTCTAAACGCCATCGGTTCAACGCCGATGGCGCTTTTTATATGTCGGTCTAAACCGGTCATTATGAAGCCCGTTAGTAGCCTCACATGGCAATTCATTTCGCGGTATTGAAGCCCAGTGCAATGAGCTTTTTTCAATCTACAGCGCATATTTTTCTGTCGGGCTGGTATTGCAATACCAATTAAGAGCAAGCCCCCTTAACCCCCAAAAATCTGCTGCAAATCGGGCACGTTCTCTTCCTCTTCGACCATCGAGAGCGAGGCTTCAATAGCTTTCAGATGACGGCTCATAAACGCGCTTGCGCGCTCGCCATTGCCGGTTTCCAGATAGCCGACCAGGTCGTCGTGGTCGTGGGATTCACAACCTAAGTGGCCGGGATGGCCATAGACGGCCAAGATCAGCGATGAACGTGAACACAGGCTTTCCACGAAGGCTGCCAGTGTCGCATTGCCGGAAAGCTGCGCTATGCGAACGTGAAAATCCGCTGACAGGCGTATCGCCACGCTCTGCTCGCCGTTGCGCAACGCCTGTCGCTCGCGCTTGGCCATGTCGCGTAGTTCCGCTGCTTCTTTGTCGCCCATGCGCCGCGCCACGTCGGGCATTAACCCGCATTCGATCAACTGGCGCGCATCAAACACATCCTTGGCTTCGTCGGCGGTGGGCCGGGTAACGCTGGCCCCACGGCGCGGTGTCAGGGTCACCAGTTGCTCCAGCGCCAGGCGCTGCAATATCTTGCGAATCCCGGTGCGGCTGATGCCGAACACATCGGCCAAGGCATCTTCACGCAGCCGTGCGCCGGGCTTAAGCCGCTGTTCAACAATCGCGTCGCTCACCGCGCGATAAATCGCCTCGTGGCGTTCATCGCCTTCCGCTTTCGACGCCGATCGCTTAACCGCCTGCGCATCACTCATCGACTCTCCTCATTGATCATTCGTCCCAGGCGGCGATGGTATCGCGTTCTTCATCGCTCATCTCGGTCATGTTACCTAACGGCATGTAGCGACTCTCGACCACCTGCTGTATGACCGCTTTGTGGGCCAGGATGTCGTCCCAGTCGTCGAACGCATAGTCGGCCGGTGGCGCGGAGAAACCGGCATGTTCAGGATTGCTTGCGTGGCACTGTACGCAGTGCTCCTCGATCAGCCCCGCTATCTGATTGTCGCCGACATCGCTGACCTGGGTGTCGCGATCTGATGGGTCAGCGGTTTGCGAATCCGGTGACGCTACCCAAAACGCCAGGATGACCAGCACCACGCCAGCCGCCGGGTAGCCCCACTGCCGCTTGCCCGCGTGCAGTAACACAAAAAACTGGCGGATAACGGCGCCTGCAAAGATCAGCAGCGACATCGCTACCCAGGCCAGCTCGTGGGAGTAAAGAAACGAGTAGTGGTTACTGACCATCAACAGTACCACGGGCAAGGTGAAGTAGGTGTTATGCACTGAGCGCTGCTTGCCGCGCTTGCCATCCAGAGGATTGGGCGCATCGCCTGCTTTCATGGCCTTCACCATGCGCCGCTGGCCGGGGATAATCCAGAAGAACACATTCGCCGACATGGCGGTGGCCATCACGGCCCCGGTGAGCAGGAAGGCCGCCCGCCCGCCAAACAGCTGAGTGCTTAAATAGGCCACTACCACCATCATCACCGCCACGGCGATGCTCAACAGGCCGTCGCGCTGCATGGTGGGGCTGATGCGTTTGCACAGCTGGTTGTAAACCACCCAGCCGCCGAGCAGGAACAGTAACGCCAGCAGGTTGGCCTGCCAGCCTGACATGTTGGCCGCCCACTGCCACGGGCTATCCGGGTTTATCAGGTAGAAGCCAGGGTTGACCATGTAGAGGATGACGAACAGGGCAAAGCCGGAAAGCCAGGTAGTGTAGGCTTTCCAGAACGACCAGTGCAGGTCGTTGGGCAGTTTGTCGGGGGCCGTGGTGTACTTCTGGTTATGATAGAAGCCGCCGCCATGGACGGCCCACATCTCGCCAAAAATCCCCTTCTGGCGGTCCGCTTCGGCCTTTGGCGTACGCAGGCTGTTATCCAGCATCACGAAATAGATGGACTCACCGATCCAGGCGATGGCCGCAATTACATGCAGCCACCGCAGCAGCAGGTTAACCGCGTCTATCAAATACGTTTGCATCACTGGCCTCCGCCATCAGCTGCCACGATAGGTCGAGTACCCATAGGGCGAGAGCAATAGCGGTACGTGATAGTGCTGCTCGGCATCCGCCACGCCGAAGCGGATGGGAATGACATCCAGGAAGCGCGGTTCAGCGGCGTCGACGCTCTTGGCGCGTAGGTAGTCGCCGGCATGGAAGCACAGCTCGTACTCGCCGGGTGTAAAAGCATCGCCTTCGAGAAGCGGTGTATCACAACGGCCATCCTGGTTGGTGATCACGGTGTGCAGATGCTGCCGCTCGCTGCCGTTTAGCCGCAGTATATCGATGGCAATGCCCTGGCCGGGGCAGCCGAGTGCGGTATCCAGCACGTGAGTCGTCAGATATCCCATGGTGGCTCCTTATTGCTTTTGTGTATCGCGGGTTCAGCGTCGCGTATCGATGGCTTTAGAGTACCGTTAGCTTGTTTTATTGTATACATTGAGCCATCACACACTCAGCCTAGCCCGGAGCGCCCCATGCCCTCACCCGCCGCCGACTTATGCCTTCAACCCTGCCCGAGTGAGCTATCCCTTGACGCCTTTATCGAGCATTACGGCGATATCTACGAGCACTCTCCCTGGGTCGCTCAGGCAGCCTGGGAAACCGGCTTGACCTCGACACATGACCACCCGGATGCCCTGGCTGACGCGATGGGCCTTCAACTCCAGCAGGCGAGCAGCGAAAAACAGATACGCGTTATTCAGGCGCACCCCGACCTCGCTGGCAAAGCCGCAATGGCAGGCAGATTGACCCAGGACTCTACCAGTGAACAGGCAGGGGCCGGGCTTGACCAATGCACGCCTGAAGAGTTTGCCCGCTTCGAGCAGCTTAACGCCGACTACAAGGAAAGATTCGGTTTTCCTTTTGTGATCGCCGTGAAAGGGCTGGACCGGTTCGCCATTTTGGAGGCATTTGCCAAGCGCCTCGAGAACGACGCAATGACAGAGCGCAAAACCGCCATCGAACAGATCATCCGCATCGCTAGGCTACGTCTCCGCGCACGGGCCGCGGAACAACAGCAATAGGTTTGGCGGCCTACCAACCGCTTGTATACAGCACCCAGCAAAAAAACTGCGCTCTAAAAAGAGCGCAGTCATTAACCAAGGCGATTAAACGATAGTGACCAGGCTTACTGCTTGGCCGTCTCTACCGCTTTCTTGGTGGTATCTTCGGCCATTTTCTGGCTGTCTTTGATGAAGCTCTGGCTGATGGAAGTGACTTTTTCGCCATCCCCCTTCATGCGCTCCATCAGGTCGCTGGTAGCTTTCTGCTGGCTTTCCATTGCCTTCTTGAAGCTGTCGGCATCTTTCACGTCCAGCCAGGTGCGAGCCTGGGCAATGCTCAGATCCGAGTAGGCACGAACAGCGTCAAGCTGTGCGCTAACGATCTGATCATAGTAGTCCAGCGCTGTCAGCGTGTAAGAACGCATCGGCGATACAAAGATGGACTCGACTTGCTGGCTGGCTTTTTCGGCGGCTTTATTCATCGCGCTAACTCCTTAAAGTGAGTAACGACATAGGCGCGCCTTGGAAAGGGAATATCAGTAAGGTCAGCGCCTCTGCTACACCACACGTTAGCAGTCGATTTTGTGCAGTGCAACATAAATTTTCGACTAGGCGATATCCCGCACCGTGGCAGCCTTGCCGGCAATGCCATCGTGAACAGCCAGCATGCGCTTAAACCATTGATCCACAACGTCTTCTGCATCAACCAGCGACTCATTCGATACGGTATATGCCCACATCATGCTGCCAAATAACAGGTAATCAGCCCCCGCGGGCGAGTCGCCATCGATAAAGTCGGCGTCATTCAGTTGAGCGTAGACCGGCGCAAGCGCCTGCTTGAGTTGCGCCCGCCCCTTCTCGGGCTGGTGAAGCGATTCCAACGTGCAGCCAAAACGCGCCTCGCGGGTCTCACGGAAATAGTCGCGGTCGTCGGGGTGGATCACCGCCAGCAAGTCGAGCGCGACTATCTTGAACAGTGCGGGCGTCACGCTACGTTCAACATAATGCTTGAAGAACCGCGCCCGCTGATAGCTGGCCCCTTCGCCAAAAAGCGGCGCCTGGGGGTAGGTATCGTCAAGGTAGCGCATGATATCAAAGCTGTCGGTCACCACTTGCTCACCATCCACCAGTACCGGCACCTTGTCGTGATTGGCAAACGCGATAGCGTCTTTTTCGAGAAACCGCCAGGGCTGGGTGGTAAATGAGAGACCTTTATGGGCCAGCGCCATGCGCACTCGCCAGCAGAAGGGCGAAAAACGTAGTCGCTCGTCGCGACCACAAAGATCATAGAGTTTGATTGCCACCGTCATCGTCTCCTTGTTGCTGTTGGTCATAATGGTAGGACACCTTAACCCACTAACCATGGCCGCAAGTCTTCCACGACGCAAGCGCCTGCGATTAGCGGTGCAGCACTGACCCTCGACAGGCTAACCCTACTGTCTATTAGTCTAATGAGTACCGCTCGATATCTGCTTAACAATTCTCCATAAAAAATAATATAAACAGTTACTTAACGAACAACAACAAGATTACGACATGACATCAGGACGGATCGTTATTGGTCATACCAATTTTCCACCAGTAGTCATCGTATCGGTAGCGCCGTATCTTTCGTTCTGACATCTAATGCCTTAAATACGGCGCGTCATTATTGTGGAGCACAACGGTTAATAACAAGGAGTCGAGTTCTTCCCATGAATGAATCATTTCTTGCCCTTCTGGCATTCACACCGCTGTTGTTAGCGGGAATATTGCTCATTGGCTTTAAAATACCCGCCAAGATCGCCATGCCCATCGTCTTCCTGGCGGCGGCCATTATCGGCTTGACCGCCTGGGACATGTCTTTGTCGCGGATAGTTGCTTCGACGATCCAGGGGCTGATCCAAACGGCAGGGCTGTTGTGGATTATTTTCGGCGCGATCCTGCTTCTCAATACGCTCAAGCACTCGGGGGGTATCACTGCTATTCGTAACGGCTTTTCGGGTATCAGCCCCGACCGTCGCGTCCAGGCGCTGATCGTTGCCTGGCTGTTTGGCTGCTTTATTGAAGGGGCGTCTGGCTTTGGCACCCCCGCCGCTGTAGCCGCGCCGCTGATGGTCGCTTTGGGATTCCCGGCGCTGGCGGCAGTTGTGGTCGGCATGATGATCCAGTCCACGCCCGTCTCCTTTGGCGCCGTGGGCACCCCGATCGTCGTCGGCGTGGGCAGTGGTCTTGACCGTGCAGGCATCACCTCTGAACTGGAATCCGTGGGGTCAACCTGGGATATCTTCTTCCAGCAGGTAACCAGCGGTGTGGCGGTCACCCACGGTATTGTCGGCATCCTGATGCCGCTGATTCTGGTCACGATCATGGTGCGTTTCTTCGGTGCCAACAGGTCGTGGAAAGAAGGCCTGTCGATTGTGCCCTTCGCCATCTTTACGGGTATTTCATTCGTCGTTCCGTATATGCTGGTGGGCGTGTTCCTGGGGCCAGAGTTTCCGTCCATGATCGGTGCGATGGTGGGTCTCGCAATCGTCGTACCGGCAGCACGCAAAGGCTTTCTGCTGCCCAAGGACACCTGGGACTTCCCCGAGTCGACCTCATGGCCCGACGAGTGGATCGGCAACCTGCAGATCAAGCTTGAAGACGTTGTCGGGCAGGCACCGATGTCGACCTTCAAGGGCTGGGTGCCTTATGTGCTGCTGGCTGTCTTCCTGGTGGCGTCGCGCACCATTGAGCCGCTGCAAGCGGCACTGACCTCGTTGAGCCTGAGCTGGTCGAATATCCTCGGCGAGGAAGGTATCAGCGGCAGTATTCAGCCGCTCTACCTGCCGGGCGGCATCATTCTGGCAGTGGTGGCCGTCACCTTCTTTATTCACCAGATGAATGCCCGCAAGATGAGCGCGGCACTATCTGAATCCACCAAAACCATTTTTGGCGCGGGCTTCGTACTGATTTTTACCGTGCCGATGGTACGAATCTTGATCAACTCAGGGGTTAACGGTGCTGATATCGCGTCCATGCCGGTGATGATGGCGCAGGCCGTTGCCAGCGGCGTGGGTGATATCTATCCGTTCTTCGCACCAGCTGTGGGTGCCATGGGCGCCTTTATTGCCGGTTCGAACACCGTGTCCAATCTGATGCTGGCCGAGTTTCAGTTCAGTGTCGCGGAAACCCTTGGCCTGTCCACCGCCATGATGGTGGCACTGCAAGCCGTTGGGGCAGCCGCCGGTAACATGATTGCGATTCACAACGTGGTCGCTGCGTCGGCAACGGTTGGGCTATTAGGCCGCGAAGGGGCTACCATTCGTAAGACGATCCTGCCGACGATCTATTACCTGGTCGCCACAGGCTTGATCGGCTTGATTGCCTTTTATGTACTGGGTGTTACCGACCCGCTTGTCGGGTCGTAATCCTCAACCCCATGACGTCGCCGGGGGAAACCTCGGCGACATTATGCAAAAGCTTTCCACCATCATCAGGATGGATTTATGGAAATCTTTTCCATAACATAGAGCCACGGACTTCCCACGCTCTCCTCATCTTCAGGAGCTATCATGAACATCCTCTTTGATGAGCGCCTCGATGGCGAACTGGTTCGCCGCGATAAAACCGAGGTGTTGACCGACCTGCAGCAGGCAGTGCCTTCGCTTACCTTACTCCACCGCGAAGAGGATCTTCGACCGTTTGAGTGCGATGGCCTGGCGGCTTACCGGATTTTGCCGATGCTGGTGGCGCTACCCGGGACCCTTGAAGAAGTAGAAGGGTTGCTCAAACGCTGCCACGCTCTCGGCGTGCCGGTGGTCACGCGCGGCGCGGGCACCGGGCTTTCCGGGGGCGCGCTGCCTCTGGAACGCGGCGTGCTGCTGGTCATGTCCCGCTTCAATCAGATTCTCAAGGTCGACCCCGAAGCGCGCCTTGCAAGGGTGCAACCCGGCGTACGCAACCTGGCGATCTCCGAAGCCGCCGCCCCCTATGGGCTTTACTACGCCCCCGACCCGTCGTCACAGATCGCCTGCTCGATTGGCGGCAATGTGGCCGAGAACGCTGGCGGCGTGCATTGCCTGAAATACGGCCTGACTGTTCACAACGTGATGCGCGTCGACATACTGACCATCGAAGGTGAACGCATGACACTGGGCGCCGAGGCGCTCGATGCGCCAGGCTTTGACCTGCTCGCGCTGATGAACGGTTCTGAAGGCATGCTCGGGGTCGTCACCGAAATCACCGTCAAGCTATTGCCCAAGCCGGAAACCGCCAAGGTCCTGATGGCCAGCTTCGACGACGTCGAGAAAGCAGGTCGCGCAGTAGGCGATATCATCGCCGCAGGCATTATTCCCGGCGGCCTGGAAATGATGGACAAGTTGGCCATCAAGGCTGCCGAGGATTTCGTCAAGGCGGGCTACCCGCTGGATGCCGAAGCCATTCTGCTGTGCGAACTCGACGGCGTGGAAGCCGATGTGGACGACGACTGCGACACCGTTCGCCGCGTGCTTATCGACGCCGGGGCCACCGACATTCAGCAGGCCCGCGATGAGGCCGAACGCGCCAAGTTCTGGGCGGGCCGCAAGAATGCCTTCCCGGCGGTTGGCCGGATGTCGCCGGATTACTACTGCATGGATGGCACTATTCCGCGACGAGAATTGCCAAGGGTGCTCAAGGGCATTGCCGCGCTGTCCGAAGAAAGCGGCCTGCTGGTGGCCAATGTGTTTCACGCCGGCGACGGCAATATGCACCCGCTGATTCTGTTCGATGCCAACAAGGAGGGCGAACTGGCGCTGGCGGAAGATGTCGGCGGCAAGATACTGGAATTGTGCGTGGCCGCTGGCGGGTCGATCACCGGCGAGCATGGCGTAGGCCGGGAAAAGATCAACCAGATGTGCAGCCAGTTCCAGCCCGACGAGCTGACCGTTTTTCATGCCTTGAAAGCGGCGTTTGACCCGCTGCGGTTGCTCAATCCGGGCAAAAATATTCCTACTCTGGCGCGCTGCGCCGAGTTCGGCGCGATGCACGTCCATAACAACGAATTACCGCATCCTGAACTGCCACGTTTCTAATGCGCCAGGTAAAGACCCTGACTAGGAAAGACCATGACTAACACCGTGACTCACACTGCGGATGGCGACATCGCCGAGGCGCTGTGCGACCAGGTCCGCGAGGCCCACGCCTCACGCACACCGTTGCGCATTGTCGGCGGCGACACCCGGGCCTTCTATGGCCGCCCGGTGGAAGGCCAAGCGCTCAACCTTGCCGGTCACAGCGGCATTGTCGACTATGACCCGGTCGAGCTGGTGGTCACCGTTCGCGCCGGTACCCGGTTAAGCGCACTAGACGCCGAATTGGCCAAGAACCATCAAATGCTCGCCTTTGAGCCGCCTGCCTTTGGCGAGGCCAGCACCATTGGCGGCGCTGTGGCTACCGGGCTTTCCGGCCCACGCCGGCCCTGGGCAGGCGCCGCTCGCGATTTCGTTCTCGGCACACGGGTCATTACCCAGGAAGGCAAACTGCTGCGCTTTGGCGGCGAGGTAATGAAGAACGTCGCCGGTTACGATTTCTCCCGCCTCATGGCAGGCGCACAAGGCACGCTGGGCGTGCTGGCCGATATCTCCTTCAAGGTACTGCCGTTGCCCAGCGCCAGCCACAGCTTGCGCTTGTCAATGGGTATCGACGATGCGCTGAAGAAGCTCGCCGAGCTTGGCCGTCAGCCGCTGCCGATCACGGCCGCTGCCTGGCATCAGGACGAGCTTTTTATCCGCCTGGAAGGTGGTCATAGCTCGGTGAAAGCCACGCGTGAACGCCTGGGCGGTGACGACCTTGATGCCAGCTTCTGGCAGCAGTTGCGCGACCATCAGCACGCGTTTTTCACCCCAAGTGAAGACCAGGTACTGTGGCGGCTGTCGCTGCCACCCAACACACCGCCTCTGGCGTTGGGTATCGACGACGCTGATATGTTCTACGATTGGGGCGGTAGCCAGCGCTGGGTGAAGACATCGCTGGATGCCGATACGCTTCGCGATGCCTGCCATACCGCCGGTGGCCACGCCACCTGCTATACCCCCTATGCGCAAGGTGGCACGCAAAGCCCCTTTACGCCGCTGCCCAGCGTGGTGGAAAAATACCACCGCAACTTGAAAGCGGAACTAGACGCCCACGGCATTTTTAACCCGGGACGTCTCTATGCGGCGTTTTAATCAGGAGAGCTGACATGCAAACGCAGTTTACCGATGCCGACCTTGAAAAGCCGCACATCCAGGAAGCCGACCGCGTGCTGCGCACCTGTGTGCACTGCGGCTTCTGTAACGCCACCTGCCCAACCTATCAGTTGCTGGGCGATGAGCGCGACGGTCCTCGTGGTCGCATCTACTTGATGAAGGAGCTACTTGAGAGTCGTGATGACGACGATCAGGTCACCGAAGAAACCCGCCTGCACCTGGACCGCTGCCTCACCTGCCTTAACTGCGAGACCACCTGCCCGTCAGGCGTGGAGTATCACAAGCTGCTCAATATTGGCCGGGCCGAAATTGAGCGTCGCGTACCGCGACCGGCTGCCGAGCGGGCGCAGCGTTATGCACTACGCAAAATGCTGGTCGAGCCGCAGCGCTTCAAGGCACTGCTGGCGCTGGGCCAAACTTTCAAACCCCTGGTACCCGGCAAGCTACGCAGCAAAATGCCGGGCGCGCCAGTCGACGCGGGTCAGCGGCCGAGTACCCAGCACAGTCGTCAGGTATTGATGCTGGAAGGCTGCGTCCAGCCAGGTCTATCGCCCAACACCAATGCCGCCACCGCAAGGATCCTCGACCGTTTGGGCATCAGCGTGACGCCGGTATCCGAGGTGGGCTGCTGCGGCGCGATCGACTTCCACCTCAATGCCCAGCAAGCTGGCCTCGCCCGTGTGCGGGCCAATATTGACGCCTGGTGGCCACACGTTGAGCAAGGTGCCGAAGCCATCGTGCAAACCGCCAGCGGCTGCGGCGCCTTCGTCAAAGAGTATGGCGAAATGCTCAAAGACGACCCGGACTATGCCGACAAGGCCGAGAAAATCAGCGCCCTGGCAAAGGACATCGTCGAAGTGCTGCGTGACGAACCACTTGAGTCACTGGATGTGCAAGCCAGCCAGCGGCTGGCGTTTCACTGCCCCTGCACGCTGCAGCACGCTCAGAAGCTCAACGGCGCGGTTGAAAGTGTGCTGACCAAGCTTGGCTTTGCACTGACCCCGGTGCAGGATGCTCACCTATGCTGCGGCTCGGCGGGCACTTATTCGATCACCCAGCCTGAACTGGCGACCCAGCTACGCGACAATAAACTCAACGCTCTGGAAGCGGGCAATCCGGAAATGATTGTCACCGCCAACATTGGCTGCCAAACCCACCTGGCCGGTGCCAACCGCACGCCGGTACGCCATTGGGTGGAAATCGTCGACGCTGCGTTACACTGATTCCACACATCACATTACCCCGTGCCAAGCGAATGGCACGGGCATGTTTAACGGCAAACCAACCAAAGGACCACCTGATGCAAACTAAAGCTGTCTTATCCCAAGCAGACGTTACCCACGTACTTGATGCCGCCCAAAAAGAAGCCGACAGCAATGGCTGGGCGGTGACCATCGCCGTCGCTGATGATGGTGGTCACCTGCTTGCCCTACGCCGCCTGGACGGCGCGGCGCCCTTCAGCGCCGATGTGGCCACCCAGAAAGCACGCAGCGCGGCGGTAGGTCGCAAAGAAACCCAGGTCTTTGAAGAGATGATCAACGGCGGCCGTACCGCCTTTGTATCCGCACCACTTCAAGGGCTGCTCTCCGGCGGCGTGCCGATTATCGTCGACGGCCAGGTGGTCGGCTCGGTAGGTATTTCCGGCGTCAAACCGGACCAGGACGTTCAGGTCGCCAAAGCGGGCGTGGGTGCGATTGCCTGAGTTAGCGGCTGTATAAAGCACATACGAAAAACCCCGGATCGATGATCCGGGGTTTTTTTAAATTCGTTCGGTATAAAACCGATAATTCTGGCTGCTGGAGATAAAAGCTGCGTAATGGCGGACCGGACGAGACTCGAACTCGCGACCTCCGGCGTGACAGGCCGGCATTCTAACCAACTGAACTACCGGTCCGCTGTATCGCACTGATATCTAGCAGGGTATTGCATTATTACCATTTGAGTACGCCAAGCGATTCAAATGGTGGGTGGTACTGGGTTCGAACCAGTGACCCCCAGCTTGTAAGGCTGGTGCTCTCCCAACTGAGCTAACCACCCAGCGCATTGGCATCATTAGCTGAACTATGCCAATTGAATTTTTACCGCTTGTTTATCGTGGCGGACCGGACGAGACTCGAACTCGCGACCTCCGGCGTGACAGGCCGGCATTCTAACCAACTGAACTACCGGTCCACATACGACAAAACATGGAAAACAAACGAAAAAGCGACGATGGCGGACCGGACGAGACTCGAACTCGCGACCTCCGGCGTGACAGGCCGGCATTCTAACCAACTGAACTACCGGTCCGCTGTATCGCACTGCTAACGCTAGGTGCTTTCCTTACTGCAACGTTTCCAGGCCATCAAAAGATGGTGGGTGGTACTGGGTTCGAACCAGTGACCCCCAGCTTGTAAGGCTGGTGCTCTCCCAACTGAGCTAACCACCCGCTGGTCACGTGGCGCTGCATTCTACAGTAGATGCGAAGGAAGTCAACAGACTATGTCGAAATACTGCGTCCAGATACGGTCCTTACAACGACAGTTTCCAACGCAATTTTCCAGACGCCTCACTGCGGCGATTGAGCGCGCACGAAGGATGCCCCATGAGCCGCTGCCTCGTCAATCAAAATCGTCTGATCAAGCCCAGATGCCCGGCGGGGTTTGAAGTCGTGATCGCCATCGGTCAACCAGGTCACGCGGGCATTATCCGGTAGCGCATACCCCGCGACTTCATCACGATTCCCCAGCGGATCGCGCTCGCCCTGAAGTATGAGCGCCGGCACCGGCACCTTCGACCAGTGCGCCAGGCGCAGTCTGTCGGGCGCTTTGGGGGGATGAAAGGGATAACCGGCAATCACCAGCCCGGGGCAAGGCTGCTCGCTTGCCAGCATACTCGCCACACGGCCCCCCATGGATTTACCCCCCAGCCATAGCGGCTTGATCGTTAGCGGCGACAGGCAGGCATACCAACGCGCCAGTTCAGCAACGCTCCGTTCGATGGCGGGCGGTGGGCGGCGTTTGCCCGTCGCCTGCATTTGCTGCATGTAGCCCAGATCAAAGGTAATCACCTGCAGCCCCCTTCGCGCGAGTGCACTGGCAAACTGCTGCATGAAGGCCGAACGCTGCCCGGCACCCGCTCCATGAGCGAGCAGTAGGCAGCCGAGGTCTGCCTGGCCATAAAGCCTGAGCGGCCCCAGGCCCTCCCGCCAAAAACAGCCTTCGGCCTGCTCGGCGACCGCTTCAGCCAGCAACTGCTGGCTGACGACTTTTTCCTCTGGCCATTGCGCGTCCAACTCACCCCTCCTGTGTCGCTTGTGTCGGTAACGGGCTTTTCCTTGACGTGGCTCAACGTTGCCTCGTGCGGCACTCGCTACCATGAATCAATACTCAGTCTGGAGCCCTGCCTCATGCCTGCCCCCATTCACTCAGATCACTCAGCGCCGGGTAATCCACTCGCGGCGGCGGTGTGGGACGCTGACCGCCTCCATCGCTATGCGAGAAGCGGACCGCGCTATACATCCTACCCGACCGCGCTATCCTTTGACGCGGCGTTCACTGCCGACGAGTTTAGCGCGGCACTGCAACGCAGTAACGAAGCTCAACGACCACTATCACTGTATGTGCACGTCCCCTTCTGCCGCAAAGTCTGCTTTTACTGTGCGTGCAACAAGATCGCGACCAAAAACACCGCGCTCGCCGCGCCCTACCTCGCAAGGCTCGACACGGAAATGGCGCTGACAGCGCAGCATCTGGATACCCGACGCCCGGTTGAACAGCTCCACTGGGGCGGTGGCACACCGACGTTTCTGACTCTCGATCAAATGAGCGAACTGGTGGATAAGCTGGATGCGCACTTCGGGCTTTCAGATGCCCCTGAGCGCGACTATGCCATCGAAATCGACCCTCGCGAAGCCGATGTGCTGACGCTGCGTCATCTACAGTCACTGGGTTTCAATCGCTTGAGCCTGGGCGTACAAGACCTCGATCCACGGGTTCAAAAGGCGATCAATCGCCCCCAGCCGCGGGCGCTAACCGAAACGTTGATGGACGAAGCCCATCGACTGGGCTTCCGTTCGTTAAACCTCGACTTGATTTACGGCCTGCCCAGACAAACCCCAGACAGCTTTGCACAAACCCTTCGCCAGGTGATCGAGCTGAACCCCGCACGCCTGTCGGTCTTCAATTACGCCCATTTGCCCCAGCGCTTCCCTCCACAGCGACGGATCCTTGATGCCGAGCTACCCAGTCACAACGAAAAGCTGGCGATGCTGCGCATCACGATTGAATTGCTCACAACCGCCGGCTACGTGCATATCGGCATGGACCATTTTGCCCGCCCTGATGACAGCCTGGCCATCGCCCAGCGTCACGGTACGCTACAACGCAACTTTCAAGGTTATTCCAGCCACGCCCAATGCGACCTTATCGGCCTTGGGGTCTCCGCCATTTCACGCCTGAATGACAGCTACGCACAAAACAAAAGCACGCTTGAGCACTACGAGGCGGCGATTGACCAAGGGCAACTGGCCACACAACGCGGCATACGGCTATGTCGAGACGACCTGCTTCGCCGTGAAGCCATCGAGCGTTTAATGTGCGATATGCGGCTCGACTTGTCAGCGCTCAGTGAGCGCTGGCAGGTCGATGCGCAAGATTATTTTCAATCGGCCTTGAACGCCCTGGAGCAGGCGCAACACGACGGCTTGATCGATATCCGCGGCAGTTTACTGGAGGTGACGCCTGTCGGACGCCTGTTAATACGCCACCTGGCCATGGCCTTTGATGCACGCTTGCTTTCTCAGACCGACAACCACTACTCGAATATTGTTTAGCAGTTGTTATTCATGGGCACACGCTTCCATAATGAACATACGAATTCTCTTTTGGAGACTCTTATGCTGGAAGCCCCGCAACGGCGGCGCGCCGTCCTGCACGAAGCACGCTGCCAGACCTGCAGCTTGAGTTCGCTGTGCCTGCCGCTGGCACTGGAGCTTGAGGATATCGATCAATTTGACGCGATCATTCGGCGACGCGCCCCCCTCAAGAAAGGAGAGCATCTGTTTCATCAGGGGGATGCCTTCAACAGTGTCTATGCGGTGCGCTCTGGTAGCCTCAAGCAGGTCACCAGCGAAGGTGGCGGGCATGACCAACTGACCAACTTTTACCTGCCCAGTGAATTGGTGGGGCTTGATGCTATCGATGAGCCGCACTACCCCGGCAGCGTAATCGCCTTGGAAACCACCACTGTGTGTGAGATTCCCTTTGACCGCCTTGACCAACTGTCTGAGAAACTGCCCGAGTTACGCGGCCAGATATATCGCAGCATGAGCAAAGAACTGCGCAATGACCGGCGAATGATGCGTCTGCTATCGGGCAAGACCGCTGATCAGCGATTGGCAACCTTCCTGGTCACGCTTTCCGATCGCTTCCGTCGCCGGGGTTACTCGCCCTATAGCTTCCGTCTTTCCATGCCCAGGGCTGATATCGGCAACTACCTGGGCCTTGCCGTTGAGACCGTCAGCCGGATTGTCAGTCGCTTCCAGTCCCAGGACGTGGTCGCCATTTCCGGTCGTGAGGTAAACATTCTCGACATGGCGAAGCTTCAACGGCTCGCCGAAGAAGAGCCCGCTTAACCGACGTTGAGCGCCTGAATACGCCCCGCCCTCAATTCCGCCTGCTTGGCCTCCAGCCCGGCAAAGTCGAACAGGTCGCGGTCGGCCAGCTGTGAAGGCGCGACGTTGGTGACGGCCTTGAACATGCTTTCCAGGCGGCCAGGGTGTTTCTTGTTCCATTCGGCCAACATTTCCTTGACCACCTGGCGCTGCATATTGGGCTGGGAGCCGCACAGGTTGCAGGGGATAATGGGAAACGCCATCAAACGCGCGTACTCGGCAATATCCGCTTCTTTGCAGTAGGCCAGCGGCCGGATGACGATATTCTTGCCATCGTCGGAGAGCAGCTTGGGCGGCATTGATTTCAAACTGCCACCGAAAAACATGTTCAAAAACAGCGTTTCCAGGATATCTTCCCGGTGATGCCCCAGGGCGATCTTGGTCGCACCGATTTCCTCGGCAAAGCCATACAGCGACCCGCGCCGCAAGCGCGAACACAGCGCGCAAGTGGTTTTTCCTTCGGGGGTTTTCTCCTTCACCACCGAATAGGTATCACGTTCCAGAATGTGGTAGTCCACACCGCGTTGCTCGAGATAGGTCGGCAGCACATGCTCGGGAAACCCCGGCTGTTTCTGGTCCATGTTGACGGCTATCAGCGAGAAGTTGACCGGTGCGTTGCGCTGCAGGCTGAGCAGCATTTCCAGCATGGTATAGCTATCCTTGCCACCGCTCAGGCACACCATGACGCGGTCACCTTCGTCGATCATGCGATAGTCGATAATCGCATTGCCCGCTTCACGGCGGAGCCGCTTTTGCAGCTTATTGAACTCGCGTTTTTGTCTGACATCTTGGGACTCCGAAGTGTCAGCCGCTTCGGATAAGCTGGATGTCGCGTCGGCAGTCGCCAACGCTGGGTCAAAATGAACAGGATCATGTTGCATGGTAATAGCACTGCCGATGGTAAGAGAAGCAGCCGTTATTCTAGCAACTCACAGCGCAATGACCCAATCGCAGGCCGCTATGAAACAGTATCTACCTCGTTACGCTGCAGACGAAGGTACAAGAGCGCGCTGGCTGTGGCGTCTTCCAGTGCCCGCTGAGGCGTCTTACTGGGCACTTGCCAGCAGTCAAGCGCACGCGCCAGCTCGGCCGCGTGTTCCGCCTGGGGATGTAGACGACGCAGATGGCGCTGATGCAGCTTGGTAACATCCACCCGGGCATTGGGCAGGCCAAACCCCAAATGATGGCGAAGCGCCTGCTCAAGCGGGGCGAGACGCTGGTCGAGTTGCCAGCCAATGATTGGCCGATTGCCGATAAACTCAACCAGCGAGCGCAGGCTTTCAATGTTCAACGGTTTGGTCGCCTCGACGCTATACAGCAGTTGATGGCGCCGCTCGGCGGCATCACTTCCGCACGCGTCTTCAATGAGCGCTGCCACCCAGGCACGACTGGTCAGCACCTGATGCTGGCGCAGTGTGACCGCTGCTACGCTCATGACGCCATGGTGAGCAAAGCATGCCAATGCCACCAGCTCATTGCCCAGGTAGGGCTGGAAGAGCCATGCGTAGGGAGAAGCTGCATAACGGCGGCGCTCGCTTCCTCTGCGCAGCATGCCGCCAAGCCAAGCGAAAGGGGCGTCCAGATAGTGTCGGCTGATCACGAATACTCCAAATGGTAACGATGCGAGAGACGCTGCTTGAAATCCTTGACGATATGCAGCGCTTCGCGCAGTAGATCGCGCTCCAACGACGATAATTCCTGCACCACGACGCGGTTGGATCGCTCCTGTTGGTCACCGGAGCCGTCGTTGGTAATGTCGTCCAGTTGCTGTTTGAGCCGCAACTCGCTAAACAGCGCCAGGGCTTCGCCAAGGTCATCGGCAAAACGACGGTTGAGTCGCCCGTCCTCTGCCAGTGCATCCAGACGCTCAAATGTCGAGGTGGCATGAATACGCCGTTCAAGCGCCAGTGTGCGAACACCATGAACAATGGGAAAAATGCCGCCTTTCTTGATATCGATACCGTGCTGGGGCTTCTTTAGCGAACCGAACAGCGTCAGCGGCGTGGAAAAGCGCAGCGCGGTGCGGGCGAAGTAAGACAGCAGCAACTCATCCCTCGAGCAGCGCTCGAACAGCTCTTCGCGCACGCTTTCCAGCAGGCTCGGATTGCCCGCCACGCCGTGGGAATCAAGCATGATGGCAAGTTTCATCAGACTGTCGCCGTCCCGCGCGCTGGCCCAGCGTGCAATGCGCCCTTTCCATTCACTCACCGTGGCGACCCAGTCCGGGTTCGACACCATGATATTGCCCGGGCACGGCGGATACCCCAGCTCGATCAGGGTCGAGGTAAGCCGTTGCATGTCGTCGTGCACCGCGGTCCAGTCTGCATCATCGGCCAGAATCAGCCCATTATCCTGATCGGTCTTGAGAATTTGCTCGCCGCGCCCCTCACTGCCCATGACCATCATGCAGCTGTCTTGGTGGTGCGCCGCATCAATCGTGAACTCCCAGGCCTTGCTCATGATGCGACCGTTCAGTGCCGCCAGCAGATCCATCGCAAAACGCAGCTTCACACCCTGGGCCATCAGCGCGCTGACCAATTCGGGCGTGCGGTGGCTGGCAGTTGCCAACTCGGTCAAGTCATGGGCCTGTTCAACCTGGAGACTGACCACATAACTGCGACTGGAGAAATAACTCAGCACATCGGTCAACTCGACGACGCCGACGACCTGTTTATCGTCCACCACCACGACACGCGTAACCTTGTGACGCGTCATGCTGACCAGCGCTTCAAACAAGTATTGATCGGACTTCACCGTCACCAGGGTATATTGGGCGATATCGGCAAGCGCCGTGGTCACCGGGCGCTGCGACAGCACAATGGCATTGAGCAGGTCGGTCTTGGTCACCATACCCGTCTGGCTGGAGGCATCGACCAGCAAACTGTCGGCATGGCTGTCGCTGAGCGTGCGCACGGCCTTGTCGATATCCGCGTTGGCAGGCAGAAGAAGCGGTGCGCGCATGCATTCGCTGACGCGGGCCAGCATGAAGCCCGCCATTGTCACGCCGCCTTCGGCGCGCTTTTCGGTCAACAGGCGAGCTTTATGGGCCAGTGACTGGCGGAAGAACTGGCTAAACTCGGGGTACTTCTGACACAGCGTCTTGAATAACGCTTTGGGCATCAGGTAACAAAGGCATTCCTGCTCCGCTTGAAAGCGGTAGCGGCTTTTACCGTTCAATATACTGATTGCGCCAAATAAGTCGCCTGCCGTGTAGTGCCCGATACGTGACATGGACGATGGCAAGGTAGGGTCCAGTTCAGCGACCTCCCCCCTGTGGATCAAATAGACGTACTCGCCAGTCTGGCCTGTCTCGACAATAATATCGTGGCGTTCAAAATAGGCGAGGTCCATGCCACGACGCACGTGATCCTTGCCCTCGTCATCCAGCAGTGAAAACGGGGGCTGGGAAAGGTCTACATCTACCATGGGCATGACCTCATTAGAATAATGCGGAGTCAGATAACCTGACGGTCTCAACTACATCTCACAACCACTCTTCTCAACCAGTCTCTCAACTACTACTTTGGGTTATTGCGCTAATGTCTAATGCGCTTTATTTACGTTGTCGGCATGTCACTGACAAAACAAATCGTCCCTTTTAGACTTATTAAAAAAGAGGGCTTTCCATCTTCTGAACATAGCAAACATCGCCCTATACTCCCCACCTAGACCATCGTCCCATGCAGCTAATAAAACTTTGCACGATAGCGTCAAAAACCCACAAAAAGGCTCATTTTCAACTGATTGGATACCTTTTGTTCACCACCAAAGTTTATTGATACCAAAGTCTGGGATTTAATTTTTGCATTTATTGCCCAGTATTGTCAGTGAGTCATGCAGGGTAATCGCACGTCGTTGCACCACTCAAAGTCCTTCTTAGCCAAGTGACGTGTTAACGAACAGCTGATTCATGACATCACAAAAAGCGAGTGGATCTAAAACGTGCGATTGACCTGGTGGGTCAACCGCTATTCCGAGTGAACTTTCCAACCTAAAAAACACTAGTGGAGAGCAACACAATGGCAGACGACAAATCCAATGCTGCTGAATACTGGAAAGCCAACGTCCGTACCATTATTGGATGCTTGGCTGTCTGGGCATTCGTCTCATACGGCTGCGCTATTCTCTTTCGCCCGCTACTGGCCTCAATCCCTGTCGGTGGGACCGACCTGGGCTTCTGGTTTGCTCAGCAAGGGTCAATTCTCACCTTCATCGCCTTGATCTTTTTCTATGCCTGGAAAATGAACAAGCTCGACGAAAAATTTGGCCTAGGGGAGTAAGCCGGTATGAGCCAATTTGCAATCAACCTGCTCTTCGTAGGTGCCTCCTTTGCCTTGTATATAGGCATTGCGATCTGGGCACGTGCGGGATCGACAAAAGACTTCTATGTCGCTGGCGGCGGCGTCCACCCGATCACCAACGGGATGGCAACCGCCGCGGACTGGATGTCAGCGGCATCTTTCATTTCAATGGCGGGTCTTCTGGCCTCTGGTGGCTACGCCAACTCTACCTTCCTGATGGGCTGGACTGGCGGCTACGTCATTCTCGCCATGCTGCTTGCGCCCTACCTGCGTAAGTTCGGCAAGTTTACCGTTCCCGACTTTATCGGTGACCGCTTCTACAGCAACACGGCCCGTCTGGTAGCGGTTATCTGTTTGATCGTGGCTTCGGTGACTTACGTTATCGGTCAGATGACCGGTGCGGGTGTGGCGTTCTCTCGCTTCCTCGAAGTGCCCAACACCGCCGGCATCTGGATTGCGGCAGCGATCGTATTCCTGTACGCCGTTTTCGGTGGCATGAAGGGCATCACCTATACCCAGGTCGCGCAGTATGTCGTCCTGATCATTGCCTATACCATCCCGGCGGTATTCATTGCCATGCAGCTGACAGGCAACCCCATCCCGATGTTTGGCATGTTCAGCACGCATACTGAATCGGGTCTTCCGCTGCTGGAGAAACTCGATGACGTAGTGAACGCGCTGGGTTTCCGGGACTACACGGCTGACGTCGACAACAAGCTCAACATGGTGCTGTTTACCCTGTCGCTGATGGTCGGTACCGCGGGCCTGCCCCACGTCATCATTCGCTTCTTCACCGTACCGAAGGTCGCTGACGCACGCTGGTCAGCCGGCTGGGCGTTGGTGTTCATCGCGCTACTTTACCTCACCGCACCGGCGGTTGGTTCCATGGCGCGCTTAAACCTCGCCACGACGATCTACCCGGAAATGGCAGGGCAAGTAGAAGACTATGACGCCGCTGCGGAACAGGCACTTGTCTACGAGGATCGCCCTGGCTGGATCCGCACCTGGGAAGAAACCGGCCTCATCAACTTTGACGACAAGAACAATGATGGTCGCATTCAGGTCTACAACGACAGCAATGAAGAATATGCCGAAATTGCTGAGTCACGTGGCTGGGAAGGGAGCGAGCTGACCGTCAATAACGATATTCTTGTACTCGCTAACCCCGAAATTGCCAACCTACCCGGCTGGGTCATTGGCTTGATTGCAGCAGGCGGTATCGCCGCGGCGCTGTCGACGGCAGCCGGTCTTCTGCTTGCGATCTCGTCGGCCATCAGCCACGATTTGATCAAGACCATGATCAATCCCAAAATCACCGAGAAAGGTGAAATGTTGGCCGCCCGTATTTCCATGGCGGGTGCCATCCTGGTAGCAACGTACCTTGGCCTTAACCCACCCGGGTTTGCCGCGCAAACAGTGGCTCTGGCCTTCGGTATCGCGGGTGCCTCGCTGTTCCCCGCGTTGATGATGGGTATCTTCTCCAAGAAGATGAACAACTCAGGCGCCGTTGCCGGTATGCTGGCTGGTCTGGGCTGCACCCTGCTGTACATCTTCACCTACCTGGGCTGGCTGTTCATCCCCGACACCAACATGCTGGCCAACACCCAGGAAAACTGGCTGTTCGGCATTTCGCCGCTGTCCTTCGGTGCGGTCGGCGCAATGATCAACTTCGCCGTGGCCTTCCTGGTCTGCAAGGTGACCAACGAGCCTCCGCAGGAGATTCAGGACCTGGTCGAAAGCGTTCGCTACCCGAAAGGCGCTGGCGTTGCCGTTGACCATTAAGTCATAATCATCCCTTACCTGCCGACCCAAGGGTCGCAGGCTGTGGAATCGACCCGCCATCGGGCTTCCTCCGGGAGGCCCGATGGCTTTTTAGAAGGACGTATTATGATTTGGCATCTGATTGCCGCCATATTTGCAGGCTTGGCAGCGGCAGGGGTTGGCTTATTACTGCGCACGCTCAGCGGTAAGCGATTACCCAAATGGATTGTGCCCGTTTGCGGGGGGCTGGGTATGATCAGCTACCAGATCCATATGGAATATTCGTGGTTTGAGCATAAGCAGCAGCAGCTTCCCGACACCGCTGAGGTGATTTCCAGCGATACAAGTCAACAGGTCTGGCGGCCGTGGACGTTCATCTTTCCAGTGACGACCAAATTCAGCGTCGTCGACAGCGAGAACATTCAACTGGGTACCAGCGACGATGCGCGAGTGGCACAATTTATTCTTTATCAGTTCGAACGCCACTACACCGATGTGATTACCCACCATCCGTATGTACTCAATTGCGATAGCCGTGAACTGATTCCTCTCGAACCGGAAACCCGGGAGCCGCAAATCGATCGGATGCGTACGCTGCGCGATACTTCCCCGCTACTGAACAATGTATGCGATAACGCATAGTCACCCCTATCCCACGCCTGACGACAAATCTTATTTCGCCTAGAATGGTTCGCCTGACGAGTAGGTTCCAATGGCTTGAACGATAGGCATAAGGCGGGAGACAGCTATGTTTCATGGCGGACTGTTAGTCGCGGTATCACTTGTGTATATCGCGGTGCTATTCGCTATTGCCTGGTACGGCGACCGCCGCGCTCGCATGGTCGGATCAAGCCGCCGTCGCCCCATTATCTACAGCCTGGCACTGGCGATTTACTGCACCTCCTGGACCTTCTATGGGGCCGTGGGCCAGGCAGCGACCGCCGGATGGTCGTTTGCCAGTATTTTCGTGGGGCCCGTACTGACCTTTTTACTGTTCTGGCCCGTGCTTGCGAAAATGATTCGCGTGGCCAAGCATCAGAACGTCACCTCCATCGCCGATTTTATTGCCTCGCGCTACGGTAAAACGCAATCGCTGGCGGCGTTCGCCAGCCTTGTCGCCCTGGTCGGCACACTGCCCTACATAGCGCTGCAATTAAAGGCCGTCTCGACGACCTTCAGCGTGCTGACCGCCGAAGGCGACATGACCAACACGCCGCTGTTTGGCGATACCGCTTTTTATGTCGCCGTGGTGATGGCAATTTTTGCCATTCTGTTCGGGACGCGACATACCGACGCCACCGAGCACCACGAAGGCCTGATCCACGCTGTCGCCTTCGAGTCAATGGTTAAACTGCTCGCCTTCGTGGTACTTGGCGTGTTTGTCACCTGGGGCATGTTCGACGGATTGGGCGAGTTGATGGGCTACGCGGAGACCCAGCTGGAACTTCAACGCCAACTGGCCAATCAGGATTTCGGTCAAAGCTTCTGGGCTCAGACACTGCTGGCGATGCTGGCAATACTCTGCCTACCCCGTCAGTTTCACGTTGCGGTGGTTGAAAACACCCATTCCGATGATGCGACAAAAGCACGCTGGCTGTTTCCGCTTTACCTAATCGTGATCGCGTTTTTTGTCGTACCGCTGGCGGCCGCTGGCTTGATGATGTTTTCCGGCTCATCGGTTGAGCCCGACACCTATGTGCTGGCGTTGTCCATGGCCTCCGGCCATGAGTGGCTCACCCTGCTGACGTTCATCGGTGGCTTTTCTGCCGCCACGGGTATGGTCATCGTTGCGGCCGTCGCCGTGTCGATCATGATCTCCAACGAGATCGTGATTCCGGCACTGTTCCGGTTGCGCTGGTTCGACACCAAGGCCCGCGATTATGGTCGGCTGGTGCTGCGTGCCCGGCGGCTGACCATCGTCGCCGTCTTGGCGATGGCTTACGGCTTCTACCAGATGATCGCCGAGTTCACATCGTTGGCGTCGATTGGCATGCTGTCCTTTGCGGCGGCAGCCCAGTTTGCCCCTGCGCTGATCGGCGGCCTGTACTGGAAGCGCGGTAACCGGCTGGGCGTCATCGTGGGCATGAATGCCGGCTTTGCCATTTGGGTCTACAGCCTGCTCATGCCCGCCATGATCAGTGCTGATGTGCTGCCGGCCGACTGGCTTGACGGTGGGCCCCTGGGGCTTGCATGGCTGTCGCCTACGGCGCTGTTTGGCCTGAACCTGGGCGACAGCTTCACCCATGGGGTGATGCTTTCCCTGGGGGTTAACCTGTTCAGCTATATCTTCATTTCCCAGGTCACGTCCCAGCGCGTGGTCGAGCGTATTCAGGCGTCGCTATTCGTCGATAGTGTTGAAACCCGCCAAACCTCGATTAACCGCCCCTGGACCGGGGCGACCACGGTGGGCGACTTGAAGGTGCTCTGTGAACGTTTCCTGGGTGCTGACCAAGTGGACCGCGCTTTTGAAGACTACGCGCGACGCACGGGGAAACCGCTGGATGACAGTACTCGAGCCTCTATCGATGTTATCCAGTTCACGGAGCGCTTCCTGGCCTCAGTGCTTGGGGCGTCTTCAGCGCGGATCGTGGTCAACTCCGCGCTGCAAGGCCGCGGCATCGGTATTTCCGACGTCATCTCGATTGTCGATGAAGCCTCCCAGGTGCTCGAATTCAACCGCGCGCTGTTGCAGGCCACCATCGAGAACATCAACCAGGGCATCAGCGTTGTCGACCAGAACCTGCGGCTGGTGGTATGGAATCAGCGCTACCTCGAGCTGTTTCGTTTCCCTGATCACCTCATCCGTGTAGGTGCGCCGATGGACCGCATCTTCCGCTATAACGCCCACAACGGCGAATACGGTCCCGGCGACCCTGAGGAACACGTCCAGCTGCTGCTCGACAACATCCGCGACGGTCAGCCCCACCGCTACGTCCGCTACCGCCAGGATGGCAGTGTGCTCGAAGTCCAGGGCAACCCGATGCCCGGCGGCGGTTTCGTCTATACCTATCAGGATATCACCCAGCAGAAACGCATCGAGGAAGCGCTGATCCGATCCGAGAACAATATCCGGATTTACACCGATAACGTTCCTGCCCTGATCGCCTATTTCGATAAAGAAGGACGTTACCTGTTCACCAACCGTGCTTATGAACAGGCCTTTGGTATTGATCGTAATGCCGTGATCGGCAAACGCTACGAAGACGTGCTGCCCACACGCCAGGCCCAGGAAAGAGCCCCCTGGGTGGCCCTTACCCTGGGCGGTGAACGAGTCAGCTTTGAAGTCGCCATGCAGATGAGCGACTCCATGCGCCACATGCTGGTGACCTATACCCCGCACTTCGGTGACAGCCAGTCCATCCTGGGCTTTTTCGCCCTTTACCAGGACATTACCGAACGCCGTCAGGCGGAAATCGCGCTCAAGGAAACCAACGAAACCCTGGAAGAGCGTGTCCGCGAACGCACCCAGGCGCTTTCCGAGGCCAATGCGGCGCTGCGACAGGAAAACCGCGTACGTGCCGAAGCCGAGCAGGCGCTACGCCAGGCAAAGCAGCTGGCCGAGGATGCCAACGCCTCGAAGACACGCTTCCTGGCCGCGGCCAGTCACGATCTGCTCCAGCCGCTGAATGCCGCGCGCCTGTTCACCTCGGCGCTGATGCAAAACGTCAGCGTGCCGGATACCCAGCGCACCATTGGCCATATCGATAATTCACTTCAAGCGGCGGAAGAACTCCTCAGCACACTCCTGGATATCTCCAAGCTTGACGCCGGGGCTCTGACACCGCGCCGCAGTCACTTTGCGCTGGCCGACATTTTTCGACCGTTGCGCGCCGAGTTTGAAGTGATGGCCGATGAGCGAGGGCTGGACCTGGTCGTGGTACCTACCCAGCAATGGGTCGACTCGGATCCGCAGATGCTGCGACGTATTGTGCAAAACTTCCTGTCCAACGCGATTCGCTATACCCAGGAAGGCCGTGTCTTGCTCGGCTGTCGCCGTCAGGGCGAGCGACTGGTGATTGAAGTCTGGGACAGCGGTCCAGGCATTCCCGACTCGAAGCTGAGCGAGATTTTTCAGGAGTTTCGTCGCCTGGACCAGGTGTCACGGCACAAAGAAAGTGAAAAAGGCCTTGGGCTTGGGCTTTCCATCGCCGATCGCATGAGTCGTGTGCTCGATCATCCGATCAAGGTCCGCTCATGGGAAGACACCGGCACTGCCTTCTCGGTCAGCGTTCCGCGCGTTGAAGCCAGCGAAACCCGCGTTGTCGACCAGGATCAGGGACCGCGTCGCACGGGTAACAAACTGGCGGGTACCCGCATCGTATGTATCGACAACGAAACGCTGATTCTCGAGGGCATGACCGCCATGCTCAGCGGCTGGGGGTGCGAGGTGTTCACCGCCACCAGTATCGGTGGCGCCAAATCGATCCTGCGCAACATGGACGGCGACCCGGATGCCATCCTGGCCGACTACCATCTGGACAACGAGGTCACCGGCCTGATGGCCCTGGAAGCCCTCAGCGAGCGCCTGACCAGCGCCGTCCCCGGCATCGTGATTACCGCTGACCGCACCGAAGCCGTGGCCGAGGAAGTCAAGCGCGCCGGGTATCAGTTGCTGCTCAAGCCCGTTAAACCGGCAGCCCTGCGTGCACTACTGACCCGCACACTTCAGGCCAGCCGGGCCAAACCGTGATCGTTGCAAGAACTTAAACGACGACGCCGCGCTCGTTATACAAACAGAGCGGCGTCGAAGAAGGCGAACGGAGAAGGGTTACCCCAACAGTGTCGTTATGACTCGACCTTGGGCGGCTCGACTTCCAGCTTCTGCGCTGCAATCACGGCTTGCGTGCGCGAGTGTACGCCCAGCTTGCGCAGAATAGCTGTCACATGCGCCTTGATAGTCGCCTCTGACACATTGAGCTCGTAGGCGATCTGCTTGTTCAGCAACCCTTCGGTGAGCATGTTGAGTACCCGGAACTGCTGCGGGGTCAGCGAGGCAATCGCTTCGGCAAAGCGCGATTCTTCTTCGCTGGTTTCTTCCAGAACGCCAGCCAATGCCTCGGGTAGCCACACCTCGCCCTGCAAAATCTCGCTGACTGCTTCAGCGATCAACTGCAGCGACGAGGACTTGGGAATAAAGCCTGATGCGCCATAATCGATGGCACGGCGCACGACGTAGGGCTCGTCGCTGCCGGAGACCACGGCCACCGGGATATCAGGCATTTGCCCACGTAGTTGGATAAGCCCCGAAAAACCGTGGGCGCCCGGCATGTGCAAATCCAGCAGAATGAGGTCAGCATCCGGGTGTCGGTTGACCACCTCCGTTGTCGCCTCCATGGTATCGGCTTCCACGATTTCTGCCTGCGGGGCCAGTTGGCGCAACGCCTGGGTGAGTGCTGCACGAAACAGCGGATGGTCGTCTGCGACGATAAACTTGTGGGCTACTGCCATGGATATTCCTCCGGTTCCTCAAGCAGCGGGGTTTGCTGCTGCCGCGACGCTAGGCTCATACGGTTAAAGCATGGTACCCCATGGGCTTCGCCATGCCCAAGCGTCATATGCACAATTTGTAATGGATTCTTCATCGCGCTGAACAAAGCAGTGCCGGCACGATGGCCGGCACTGATCGTCATGGCCCTTGGGAAGCAGGCCAACACTCAGCCTGTTCTTTATCACCTGCCCCATCGCGGCAACAACGGGGCCCAGTGAACGGGCTATTGATTTGCGCGATGTTCGATCAATTCATCCACTACCGAAGGATCGGCCAGCGTACTGGTATCCCCCAAACCGTCGCATTCATTGGCGGCAATCTTGCGCAGGATACGGCGCATGATCTTGCCCGAGCGGGTTTTGGGGAGGCCCGGCGCCCACTGGATGACGTCCGGTGAGGCAATGGGGCCGATATCCTTGCGCACCCACTGGGTCAGCTCTTTTTTAAGCTCCTCTGTCGGGTCAATCTCATCGTTCAGGGTCACGTAAATATAGATACCCTGACCCTTGATATCATGAGGGAAGCCGACCACCGCAGCTTCGGCAACGGCGGAATGAGCTACCAGCGACGATTCGATCTCGGCAGTCCCCATGCGGTGGCCCGAAACGTTAAGGACGTCGTCAACCCGGCCGGTGATCCAGTAATAGCCGTCTTCATCACGACGACAGCCGTCACCGGTAAAGTACATGTTGTCGTAGGTGGAGAAATAGGTCTGCACGAAGCGATCATGGTCGCCCCAGATTGACCGCGCCTGACCGGGCCAGGCATCCAGGATGACCAGATTGCCTTCGGTGGCGCCTTCGAGCAGGTTGCCCTCGTTATCCACCAGCGCGGGCTGTACGCCAAAGAACGGCTTGGTCGCCGACCCCGGCTTGAGCGGCGTCGCACCGGGAAGTGGCGAGATCATGATACCGCCGGTTTCGGTTTGCCACCAGGTGTCCACAATCGGGCATTTTTCGTTACCGATGACCCGGTAGAACCATTCCCAGGCTTCAGGATTGATGGGCTCACCCACCGAACCGAGCAGGCGCAGCGAATCGCGTTTGCTTGAGTCCATGACATTGTCGCCGTGGGCCATCAAGGCACGCACCGCGGTCGGTGCGGTGTACAGAATATTGACGTTATGCTTGTCGACGATGTCGCCCATACGTCCATGGGTCGGGTAGCTGGGCACGCCTTCAAACATCAGCGTGGTGGCGCCGTTGGCCAGCGGGCCATAGACGATATAGCTGTGCCCGGTAACCCAGCCCACATCGGCGGTGCACCAATAGACTTCGCCGTCCTGATAGTCGAACACGTACTGGTGGGTCATCGCCGCAAAGGTCAGGTACCCGCCGGTGGTGTGCTTGAGCCCTTTGGGTGCGCCGGTGGAACCCGAGGTATAAAGAATGAACAGCGGGTCTTCCGCGCCCATCGCTTCGGGCTTGCATTCGGTTGACTGCTTGTCGACCAGGTCGCTAAACCACAGGTCGCGACCTTCTTTCCATTCAATCTCGCCGCCGGTGCGCTTGACCACCAGCACGTTCTGGCAGACGTCGGTGCCTTCCCGGGTCAGGGCGGCGTCGACGTTGTCTTTCAGCGGTACCTGCTTGCCACCGCGCACCGACTCATCGGCGGTAATCACCAGCTTGGAATCAGCCCCGATAACCCGCTGGGCCACGGCGTCGGGCGAGAAGCCGCCAAAGACGACCGAATGCACCGCACCGATACGCGCACAGGCCAGCATTGCCATGGCGGCTTCGGGAATCATCGGCATATACAGGGTGACCGTGTCGCCTTTACCGACCCCCAATTCCTTCAGGCCGTTGGCCAGCTGATTGGTGCGTTCGTAAAGCTCACGATAGCTGATTTGCTTGGAATCATTGGGATCGTCGCCTTCCCAGATGATCGCGGTCTGATCACCACGTTTTTCTAGGTGTCTGTCCAGGCAGTTGGCGGCAACGTTGAGCTGGCCATCTTCAAACCAGCGAATATCGACATTGTCACGCGCGAAGGAAGTGCTCTTGATCTTGGTCGGCGCCTTGATCCAGTCAAGCCGCTTGGCCTGCTCAGCCCAAAAGCCTTCCGGATCGTCTACCGACTGCTGGTACATAGCCTGGTAGGTGGCTTCGTCAGCCCACGCGTTGGCGGCGATATCCTCGCGCACCGGATAGACGTTCTGCTGTTCGCTCATGAAATTGCCTCTGTCCGTGGAAATGCACTCTCTGAAGGAATGTAGCCGATATTATTTTTTACGTTACCGGCACCACATAATGTCACCCTAGCATAAACCTCTCGGCCCGGCCTTCCCTTTAGACATTGGTATTAACGTTTTTAGCATTAATTACAATAACTTATAGCAAACAATCAGGACGTCATCCAGCACAGTAGACCAAGGTCTCAGCACAATGACGACATCGATAGCGACGACCTTTTACGACCAAAGCATGACGCCGTGGCGTCAACTGGTAATCTCGGCAACCGCACCGGTAGCGATAAGGGGCCGGTTGCGCACGCGCCACATTAAAGCGATGCGTTACCTTGGGCGGCAATCCAAACAGGTCTTGCATCACGGTTTTCCACTCGCGCCCATGGGGCTTCAAGCGGGTTCCATCGGCGAGGTGAAACACCAGCCAGTGGGCCATTTCATGAGGGATAACCTCGTCAAAAAACGCGCAGCGGT
This sequence comes from Halomonas sp. A40-4, assembly GCF_015767635.1. GTDB lineage: Bacteria > Pseudomonadota > Gammaproteobacteria > Pseudomonadales > Halomonadaceae > Vreelandella > Vreelandella janggokensis. The sequence continues at coordinate 3,256,287 of NZ_CP065230.1, forward strand.
TTTCATCCAGCAGCACCGGGTTGAACCTTAATCCGCCGCGGCCAAGGTGCGCCTGCCCGGCAGAAGCACCGCGCAGGTCAAACCATACCCCAGGACACGGGAGTTCTGGATAGACCTCGCGGCAGCGCTGCCAAGCATGCTCGACGCGCTCGCGGGCAGCCTGGTGCAATGCGTCTGTCGTCAGGGCCGCAAGCGTTGCATCGGGCCAGGGGGGGAGTGGCGTGGTCGTCATTAGTGATAAACTAGCCGTCATTGTGTCATTTTGACTGTTTGTTTCCGCTGCTCATTGATGAGGCTCCTTATGCCAGCGCGTCCCCATTCGCCCGAAGAGGCGACTCCGCCACAGCCGCTGCTTGACGATGAACAACTCGATAGACTGGACGACTTTCTCGCGTCGGACCGGGTCGATGAAGATGCTCTGGATTTGATTTCGGCGCATGGATTTCTCGTCGCGCTGGCCGTCGGCCCCAGCGAAGTGCCGCCTACCCAATGGATCGCCGAGCTGTTCCATGGCGAACCCCGCTACGTCGACGAGGCGCAGCGCGACGATATTATCCACCTGCTCACGCTGCTACGCGATAATGCCATGGCGGTTCTCGAGCAGGGCGGCTTGCCTGAACTGCCTTTCGAACTGACCCTTGCCGGTATGCCCGCCGAAGAGACGCCCATCGGTGATTGGTGCGCCGGGTTCATGGAAGGCGTGTTCTGCGATGAGAGTGCCTGGTTCCGGGATGACGAAGAAACCGCGGCCACCCTGCTGCTGCCTTTCATGCTGCTGTCGGGGCTGTTTGACGACGAGCCCGATATGGCCGAAATGGCTGGCGACCTCGAGCGCCAGGAAGCCCTGGTGACCCAGTTACCGGAGCTGGTGCTCGACCTTTACCTACACTACCGCGTGCCACCAGAAACCACCAAGCCCAAGCCGCGCCGTAAAACGCCCGCCAAGGGCAAACAGCGGCGATAAGTCACTTGAGCCGGGTCACCAGGGCATCCAGCAGTCCATAGACCCATTCCTTGGCGCGCTGCTTCCAGGGCCGCGCCGCCCAGGCGGCAGCGTCCACCTCCTCGCTGGCGGCGAAGTGGCCCTCGAAAAGCTCGCGCACTTGTTGAGCAAGGCCTGGATCCTCCACCTCCTGGTTCGCTTCGAGGTTCCAGTGCAGATTCCAATGGTCGAAATTGCACGACCCGATACTGACCCACTCGTCGGCCAACACGAATTTAGCGTGGATAAACGTCGGCTGGAACTCATAGATACGCACCCCGGCCTTGAGCATCGCCTGATAAAAGCGCTGCCCGGCATAGCGCACGCCGGGGTGATCGTGCTGGGCCCCTGGCAATAGCAGTCGAACATCGACACCGCGCCTGGCGGCGCGCACCAGCCGTCGGCGCAAGGGAAACGTGGGCACGAAATAGGGCGTACACAGCCACAGTTGTTGCGTCGCCTGCCCTACCCGTTGATGCAGCGAATGACGAATAGCCTGGTAGCGATAGCCCCTCGCCGACATGACTCGCCCACGCACGCCGTCGGCAAAATAAGGAGGTTTGCGCTGAACGGGCAGCGGCTGGCTGCGCGCCTGCGACTTATCGGGGCGCGTCAGCCGTGACCGCCACAAACGTCTGAACAGGCCTTCCCAGTCCGCCACCACCCGACCTTCAACCCGCACCGCAATTTCGTACCAGGCATCGAGAAACTCATCGACCGCGCCAAAGCCGCCGGTGAACGCCAGTTCTCCATCGACCACCACGATCTTTCGATGGTCGCGACTCAAGTTACGTGCCAGGGAGTGAAAGCCGAGCGGGTTAAAAAAGCGCAGTTGGATGCCCGCGTTGACCAAGCGACGTCGGTCCTGGCTCGACAAGCCCATCGAGCCAAACCCATCCAGCAGCAGACACACCGTTACCCCACGATTGACCGCCTGGACGAGCGCCTCGCTAACCCGGTCTGCCAACCTGCCTGACTCCATCAGATAGAGCTCTACCAGCACATAATGCTGGGCATGATGAATAGCCTCGAGCATTGCAGGTAGAAACCGCGACGCTTCAGGAAGCAGGGTAAAGCGGTTGCCTTCGCACCAGATCGGCGACATTCCCCCCTCCTTGGTCCTCATTAGCGCGTCAGGGCGCGATGGACATACATATCGTAGCGACTGGTTTTGCCTTCCAGCGTGTGCTGGGGTGAAGGTCCGTCAATCGGCGGCGCCTTGCGTGGTCGCTTGACCACCACACGGTGAGTGGCCACATCCAAAGCCGCTTCCAGCAGGCGAGGCGCATCATCATCATCGCCCGCCAGCTCGCGAAACAGGCGCATCTCTTTTTTGACCAATGCGGATTTTTCACGGTGGGGAAACATGGGGTCCAAATGGACAACCTCGGGATTAAAGTCAGCGTCAGCCACCAGCGCGGCCAATGCCCCAGCGGCATCCCCATGGCGCAACGTCATACGCGCGGCAATGGGCGCGGTATCGACCGAGTTGGCTGCACGGGCCAAACCATCGGCAAGCAGGGCGGCAATCGCCGGGACGCGCTCGATCATCAACACCGACGCCCCCAGGCTTGCCAGCACAAAGGCATCGCGGCCCAGACCGGCCGTGGCATCAACCACGTATGGGTCGCAACCCTTGTTCAGACCACAGGCCTTGGCCACCAACTGACCACGTCCGCCGCCAAATTGACGCCGATGAGCAGCCCGGCCCGCCACAAAATCAACACTGAGAGGTTTGCCGAACTGCCGCTCATCGCCGGTCAATACCAGTTGCCCATCACGGTAGGCAAGCATTAACCCGGCGGGCAGTTCACCGACATCGGGCAGTGTCATGCGGGCTTTTTCCACGCCACCTGGTTGCGCAGATAGACCGGCTGCACGGCGTGGGCTGGCTGCCCCAGACCAACCGCGAAGTCCCGGGCGGCCAGCCAGGCCATTTCCTCAGCACGCGGCTCCAGGTCGGTCAGGTGCTGCGTCATCGCCGCCTGCAAGGGTGCGCTGAACTGCTCCCAACGTGTAAAACCGGAACCGATACCGACCCAATCGGGTTCTTCGTCAGGCAGAGTTACCGCATCAGGCGCCATGACCGCCTCGGCACTTTGAAGGCGCAAGCTGTCGTGCAAACAGTGCCACGTCGCCACATAAACTTCTCCCATACGGGCATCCAGCGCGGTGACAACATGGCGCAAGTGATAGCGTCGGTGGGCCTGGAGTGCCAGCGCTTCGAGCGTGGAGATACCCAGCAACGGTCGATCCAGCCCAAATGCCAGGCCTTGCGCTGCCCCCGCTGCGATACGCAGCCCGGTAAACGAACCGGGGCCGTGACCGTAGGCAATCGCATCCAGCTGGCTTGAGGTAACCTGGGCGTCGCCCAACACCTCATCGACCATCGGCAACAGCCGCCGGGTATGCGCACGCGGTGTCATTTCAAAGCGCGCAACACACTCGCTGTGGTCGGCGTCCTGACGCAGCAAGGCAGCGGAGCAGGCACTTGAAGAGGCATCGAGGGCGAGAAGATATAGCGACATAGCGATTCAGCACTCGTGAGAAGTAGAGAGGCATTATACCTTTGCCTTGCGCATACGACGATGACCCGCACTTGGCGGGCCATCACGTATTGGCTCGTGCTTGCCTGGGGCGCCCTAACTCAGCGCTTCGGTGACCTGACGCGTAATATCATCCACGCTTCCAACCCCTTCAACGCGGTGGTATTGCGGCGCCGCCTCGGGGTCTTCCTTAGCCCACTGCTGGTAATAATCGACCAGCGGTGCCGTTTGATCATGATAAACCGCCAGCCGATTACGTACAGTAGACTCCTGGTCGTCCTCGCGCTGAATCAGCGCCTCGCCGGTCACGTCATCCTTGCCCGGCTCTTTGGGAGGATTGTGCTCCACATGATAGACCCGCCCAGACTCAGGGTGAACGCGCCGCCCCGCCAGGCGGTTAACAATTTCCTCATCGGGAACGGCAATTTCCAGCACGTGGTCAAGCTTGACGCCGCCTTCTTTCATGGCATCCGCCTGGGGAATGGTGCGTGGGAAGCCGTCGAACAGAAAGCCATTTTCGCAGTCGGGCTGGTTGATGCGCTCTTTGACCAAGTCGATAATGATATCGTCGGACACCAGGCCACCGCTGTTCATGATCTCTTTGACCTTGAGGCCCAGCTCGCTGCCATCCTTGATCGCCGCGCGTAACATGTCGCCGGTGGAAATCTGGGGAATTTTATAACGCTCACAGATGAACTGAGCTTGAGTCCCCTTCCCCGCACCGGGGGCACCCAACAGGATTAAACGCATGGCTCTGCTCCTTGAATAATAGAAATGCAATAAATCAATCAGCCGACAATAACCGTGCCTCTAAGGCGACACAACTACCCAAAAGCCTGAAAGCATGGTTGTGAAGGCATTTTTTTAAATAAAATCAGCCAAGTGACGCCCAACCTGTACTTTGGTCGCCCTTGTGTTCAAACAAAGGAGGCCCAAACACGAGCGGCGCCCTGACGGACGCCGCTCGCAAGACCCTCCATTGCCACTTACAGCAGTAGACGGCGAATATCGGTCAGGACATCCGCAAGGAACGCGGTAAAGCGCGCTGCATCCGCACCGTTGATCGCACGGTGATCGTATGACAGCGATAGCGGCATCATAAGCCTCGGCTGGAAGGCACTGCCATCCCATACCGGCTTCATCTGGGACTTGGAAACACCCAGAATGGCCACTTCCGGTGCATTGACGATAGGTGTGAACGCGGTACCGCCAATCGAGCCCAGGCTCGAAATGGTAAAGCACCCACCGGTCATCTCGTCACGCTTGAGCTTTTTGGACTGCGCTTTCTTGCCAAGCTCAGCCATCTCCTTGGCAATCTCAATCAGGGATTTCTGGTCGGCGTTACGCACCACCGGGACCATCAAGCCTTCTGGCGTGTCCACCGCCACCCCGATATGCACATAGTTCTTCCATACCAGCGTTTCGCCGTCACCTTTCAGGCTGACGTTGAACTGCGGGAATTTGCGCAGTGCGAAGGCACAAGCCTTGACCATGAACGGCAGCGGCGTCAGCTTCGCGCCCTGGGCCTCGGCTTCGGCTTTCATGGACTTGCGGAAGTTCTCAAGCTCGGTGATATCCGCTTCGTCGAACTGGGTAACGTGGGGCACGTTGAGCCAGCTGCGATGCAAATTGGTCGCGCCCATCTTGAGCAGACGACCCATCGGCTTCTCTTCCACCTCGCCAAACTGGCTGAAGTCAACTTCCGGGATCGGCGGTATACCTGCGCCACCGGTGGCAGCGGGCGCTGCACCCGCCTGCGCTTTGCCCTGATTGGCAATGGCCTGTTTCACATAGGCCTGAACATCTTCTTTCAACACACGGTCTTTCGGGCCACTGGGCTTGACCAGCCCCAGGTCAACACCCAGTTCGCGTGCCAGCATGCGCACGGCGGGGCCAGCATGAACCAACTTGCCATCACGTGGCTTGTGCGATGCCATCTGCGCTTCGGGGCTGGGGGTGCCAGCAGGCGACTCGGCAGATTTGGCACTGGATGGGCTGGCGCTCTGCGGCTGGGCTTTTTCAGGGGCGGCCTTTTTCGGGGCTGCCTGCTTGGCACCCGCGACTTCAATATAGCCGATCACATCGCCTTCGGAGACCGTGTCGCCCTCTTTGACGGTCAGCTCAAGGAGCTTGCCTTTGTAGGGGCTAGGGACATCCATTGACGCCTTGTCGGATTCCAGCGTGATTAACGGGTCTTCTTCGTTGACCTCGTCTCCGGCCGCTACGCCAATTTCAATAATCGGTACGTCAGAGGAGCCGGACAGGTCCGGTACTCGAATCTCTTTGCGCGCCGGCTCACCGCTAGCAGCTTCTTCTGGCTCGTCATGCTGCTCAGCCGCCGCTTGTGGTTCGCTGCTGGCCTGGCTGGACGTCTGCTCGTCGGCCGTGTCTTCGGCGTCGTCGCCTTCACCGGCGATTTCCATTTGCCCAATGACATCGCCTTCAGAGACCGTATCACCTTCTTTCACGCTGAACGAAACGATCTTACCGGTATGAGGACTCGGCACGTCCATGGAGGCTTTATCGGACTCCAGAGTGATCAAGGTATCTTCGGCGTCAACTTCATCGCCTTCACCCACCGCGACTTCAATGATTTCGACGTTATCCGAGCCACCCAGATCGGGCACTTTGATATCCACGGTCTGCTTGCCGCCGGACGCCTTCTTGGCGGCAGGCTTCGAGGGTTCCGGCGCAGGTGCTTTGGAGGGGGCTTCGTCCTGCTGGCTGCCGGATGACTCAGCGGGAGAGACGTCGCTTTCACCCCCGGCATCGCCACCACCTTCGACTTCCAGCTCGACGATATCGTCACCTTCAGAGACGCTATCGCCCTCTTTGACCAGCACCTTTATGACCTTCCCCCCTTTCGGAGCCGGTACGTCCATGCTGGCTTTATCGGATTCGAGCGTGATCAGGGTGTCTTCTGCTTCAATGACATCGCCTTCCGACACCGCAATCTCGATGATTTCGACATCGGTATCACCACCGATATCGGGAACTTTGATGATTTCGCTACTCAAGGTCGCGCTCCTTTAAAATCGGATCGAGCCGGCGGGCATTTGCCCGCCGGGCAGCGGATCAGCTGGTCAGCGGGTTCGGCTTGTTGACATCGATGCCGTACTTCTTCAGGGCGTCACCGACAAGCTTGCGATCGATTTCGCCACGGTCTGCCAGTGCGCGCAGCGCCGCGACAGTCACGAAGTAACGATCCACCTCAAAGAAGTAACGCAGCTTCTCGCGGGTATCGGAACGACCAAAGCCATCGGTACCCAGTACAGTGTAATCGTTCGGCACCCAGGCACGCACCTGATCAGCGTATAGCTTCATGTAGTCGGTAGACGCAATCACCGGCCCTTCACGGCCTTCCAGACACTTGGTGACGTGAGGCTTGATGGCCTCGGCTTCAGGGCTCAGGAAGGCTTCCCGGTCCAGCAGCAGTGCTTCACGACGTAGTTCATTGAAGCTGGTCACGCTCCAGATATCAGCGCCAATCCCCCAGTCGTTTTCAAGCAGTGTGGCCGCTTCTTCGACTTCGCGCAGGATCGTACCCGAACCCATCAGCTGCACGCGGCCTTTTTTGCCCTTGGTTTCGCGTAGCAGGTACATGCCTTTGACGATGTCGTCGACAGGCACAGTTTCAAGCTCGGGGTGCTCGTAGTTCTCGTTCATGACCGTCAGGTAATAGAAGCAGTTCTCCTTGTCGGTGAACATGCGCTTCATGCCATCATGCAGAATCACCGCGACCTCATGGGCATAGGTCGGGTCGTAGCTGCGGCAGTTGGGAATGGTCGATGCCTGAATCAGGCTGTGGCCATCCTGGTGCTGCAAACCCTCACCGTTGAGCGTCGTGCGGCCTGCGGTACCGCCAACCATGAAGCCACGTGCCTGCAGGTCGCCTGCTGCCCAAGCCAGATCGCCGATACGCTGGAAGCCGAACATCGAGTAATAGACGTAGAACGGCAGCAGGGTGACGTTGTTGTTGCTGTAGGAGGTGGCCGCTGCAATCCACGCGGACATCGCGCCTGCTTCGGAAATACCCTCCTCGAGAATCTGGCCCTTCTGATCTTCACGGTAGAACATGATCTGGCCTTTATCGACCGGCTCATACTTCTGCCCTTCAGAGGTGTAGATCCCCAACTGACGGAACATGCCTTCCATGCCGAAGGTACGCGCCTCGTCAGGAATAATCGGCACCACTTTCTTGCCGATCTTCTTGTCCTTGACCAGCCCGTTCAGCACCCGCACAAACGCCATGGTGGTGGACACTTCACGGCCTTTGGAACCGCCCATTTGCGAGGCAAAGGCTTTATCTTCAAGGGTGGGAATTTCCAGCGCCTCGAAGTCGCTGCGACGGCTGGGCAAATAGCCACCCAGGCGCTCGCGCTGCAGGTGCAAGTACTTGAGTTCGGGGGAATCCTGCTCTGGCATGTAGTACGGCACGTCTTTGAGCTGCTCGTCGGTCAGCGGAATGCCGAAGCGGTCACGGAAAGTCTTCAGCGCCTCGTATTCCATGCTCTTGACCTGATGGGCTTCGTTGGCGGCTTCGCCATCGCCACTACCCATGCCATAGCCCTTGACGGTATGCGCCAGGATGACCGTGGGCTTGCCGTTCGAGGTATTAACCGCCTCGTGGTAGGCCGCGTAGACCTTGAACGGGTCGTGACCACCGCGGTTGAGCTTCCAGATGTCCTCGTCGGAGAGGTCTTTGACCATCTCTTCGGTTTCCGGATACTTGCCGAAGAAGTGCTCGCGGGTATAGGCCCCGCCGTTGGCCTTGTAGTTCTGATACTCGCCGTCGACTGCTTCGTCCATGCGGTTTTGCAGAATGCCTTTCTTGTCCTTCTCGAACAGTGGATCCCAGTGGCGACCCCAGACAACCTTGATAACGTTCCAGCCCGCACCGCGGAATACACCCTCGAATTCGTCCATGACGCGGGAATTACCGCGCACAGGGCCATCCAGACGCTGGAGGTTACAGTTGATGACGAAAATCAGGTTGTCGAGGTTTTCACGACCGGCCAGTGAAATGGCGCCCAGAGATTCCGGCTCGTCGCACTCGCCGTCACCCAGGAAGCACCAGATCTTGCGGTCGTACATGTCTTTCAGCTCACGGTGATGCAGGTACTTCATCACGTGCGCCTGGTAGATCGCCTGGATCGGACCAAGGCCCATGGAAACCGTCGGGAATTGCCAGTAATCCGGCATCAGCCACGGGTGCGGGTAGGATGACAGGCCATCACCATCGACTTCCTGGCGGAAACGGTCCATCTGTTCTTCGCTCAGGCGGCCTTCCAGGTAGGAGCGCGCGTAGATACCCGGTGCCACGTGGCCCTGAATGTAGATCAGGTCGCCTTCGAAGTCGCCCTGAGGAGCACGGAAAAAGTGGTTAAAGCCCACGTCATACAGCGTGGCTGATGACATGAAGCTGGCAATGTGGCCGCCCAGACCGGGCTTGGCGCGGTTGTTGCGAATCACCTGGGCAATGGCATTATAGCGGATCAAGGAGCGGATACGCCGCTCCATGAACAGGTCGCCAGGCATCGGCGCTTCGCGGTGAACCGGAATCGTATTACGATGCGGGGTTGTCACCGAGAAGGGCACCCTCATGCCGTCCCGACGCAGGCGGTCCGCCAGGCGGGTCATCAGGTAGCGGGCACGATCTTCGCCCTCACGATCCAATACCGACTCCAGGGAATCAATCCATTCCGTGGTTTCGATCGGATCGAGATCTTCTCTTGTCTCCAGACTCATAGAGGTCTCTCCGAATGACGATAAATGACAATCAACCCCGCTGGCCCGTTGGGCCTGGGGCGGCTGTGGTGTGTCGCCACCACTGGCATGCTGACAGTCGACGCCTGAGCGTCGTCTGGTTTTTCTTCTACATTCAACGAGCTACATACATGGAAATGTAGTAAAGCTACATAATTGTTGTAAAAGTTAGCCTTTTGTATAGGCGAAGATACCGCAAAGTCGCCACGCTGCCAATTACAGTAACACCTAAAAGGCTATCGAAAACAAACTATTGCACCGCAACATAAGGCATTGTTAAGGCACTTGCCAAGACGACCCAGACCCCCCTCATGTAGTCAAACTACCGTTTTAATTTCTTGACTCATCCCGACTTAAATCATCTTCCTGGGTCGCAACCAACTGACGCCAATAAGCCCAATCAAACGTTGGCCCGGGGTCGGTTTTACGCAACGGTGCCACCCGTGCATGACTGGTCACACGCTCCGGGGTAAGCGCAGGATAACGGCCCAACAACCACCGAGCAGCCTTGGCCAACGCCACATACTGGGCCTTGGTAAAGGGCGTCGTTTCATCACCTTCCAGTTCAATACCCACCGAAAAATCATTGAGCGCTTGCCGCCAGCGCTGTTGGCGCGAATCCCACCAACGGGAACGTCCTGCGTGCCAGGCCCGCTGATCGGTGTCGACAAACTGGACGCATTCGCCATCGCGGCGAATCAGCAGGTGGGCGGATACCCGTAAATGGGCAATGGCGGCAAAATAAGGATGTGCACCGGGGTCTAGCTGGTTGGTAAACAGTGCCTCAACGGCTGTTCCCTGAAACTGACCGGGAGGCAGGCTGATGGCATGAATCAGCAGTAGCGATACCTCGTCATCGGGGCGCTGGTCTGCATTTGGCGACGCCACCTGGCGTGCGACTTGCCATCGGCCAGGAGAAAATTGTCGGTCAATCACGCGAAGGACTCCTCTACGTTGGCGCTCTCTTTCACTATAATGCCGGTCATCGACGTTAACGCCCAGAGAATTGATGCCATGCATTACCAAACTGCCCTTGCCGAAGAAATCCGCTCCAGTGCTGCTCGTCTGCTCTCCGAAGACGTAGGCCCGGGCGATATCACCGCCGAGTTGATTCCGGACCACCAACTGGCGACGGCGGAGGTCATTACCCGCGTCCCGGCCGTGCTGTGCGGCGTTGCCTTTGTCGACGATATTTTCCGCCGCCTGGACAGCCGCGTTGCACTTTACTGGCAAGCCGCCGACGGTGACCGACTGGAGGCCGGGCAATGTTTTCTCACCCTGGAGGGCCCCGCACGTAGCCTGTTGACTGGCGAACGTGCCGCCCTCAACGTGCTGCAAACGCTGTCAGCCACGGCGACAACGACCCGCCGCTATGTCGACCTGATCGCCGACACCGGCGTGCGCTTGCTGGATACCCGCAAGACGCTGCCCGGCATGCGGCTGGCACAGAAATACGCCGTGATGTGTGGCGGCGGCCACAATCATCGCATTGGCCTATGGGATGCGTTTCTGATCAAGGAAAATCATATCGCCGCCTGTGGCGGCATCCAGGCAGCGGTGGCCCAGGCGCGCAAACTGGCCGCCGAGCTTCCCGTTGAGGTTGAGGTCGAAAATTTCGCCGAGTTGGAACAGGCGCTGGCCGCGAAAGCAGATGTCATTATGCTGGATAATTTCAGCCTGGATGAACTGCGCACGGCCGTTGAACTGACGGCTGGCAGCGCCACGCTTGAAGCGTCAGGGAATGTTGATACCGAGACCCTGCGCGCGATTGCTGAGACCGGCGTCGACTGTATCTCCTGTGGCACCTTGACCAAGGACATCCAGGCCATTGACCTGTCGATGCGGATCACCCGCCAAACTAACCGTTAACCGGATGAAGTCAGGTCTCGACGGCGTTAAGCCGCTTCTGCAGACGAAAACGCTGAAGCGGCTCACCGCCACGCTCAACCCACTGCTCGCCAAGGTTTTCCCAACCGCGCCGCAGCAGCCGTTCATAGAGCGTCAGGCTTGCCTCGATCTGAATACGGGAAACACCCTGCTCCAACAGCCACCGTTCAGCGTGAATCAACAGCGTAGTGCCGATGCCGCGTCCGTTGAGCGATGGCCACACATAGAGGGTCTCAACCCGTCCGGCTGGCACATCAAGTTCAATAAACCCGACGCAGCGACCATCACAGCTGGCAACAAGCGTCGTATATAGCGCCTGGCGCGCTGACCAGGCGCTGGCCTCGCGGGGTAAGGCGCTCGCCCATGCGCGCCGCTGCGCCAGGCTGTAACGCGTTGCAGCCCCTTGCATGACGGCATGGTAAAACACCTCCGCTTGATCAGCGGCATCTCTGGCACGTGCCACGCGGTAGGTGATGCGGGCCGTCGAGGGCTGTGCAGTCTGTTCATCTGTCATGTTTCACCATGTGAGCGTTATCGCTTTCTTTTTTCAAGGCATGCTCAGCACCACTGTACTGAGAACACGGCTGTTTTATACTCAGCCCTCTGGTTTTCCCTTTGATAAGGCAGTGTGATGCATCATGCCCCTTCCAGCGAGTCCTTTACACTGACGCCTATCGGCTATGTGGTTAGCGACTACGCCGACAAGTTTGGCGTTCCCCGCCAGCCTGGCCTGGCGCCTGCAGCCAACGCCGAGTTGATACTTAGCCCGCCTTATGACGACCCGCTGGTCGTGCGCGGGCTCGACGCGTTCAGCCATGTGTGGATCAGCTTTGTGTTCCACCAGAGTCCTGAACGCTGGTCACCTCTCGTCAGACCGCCGCGGTTAGGTGGCAACCGAAAAGTGGGCGTGTTTGCCAGCCGCAGTACGCATCGCCCCAACAGGCTAGGTCTTTCGCTTGTCGAACTGGGGGGTATTGATACCCATCAGGGCGTGCGCCTGAAACTGTCAGGCTGCGACCTGGTCAACGGCACCCCCGTGGTGGATATTAAACCCTACCTCCCCTGGGCTGAATCCCCACCTAATGCGCAAGCAGGCTTTGCCCCCGCCCCACCCGAACAGTTGACGGTTCAGTTCAGCGCTACTGCCCTTGATCAGCTGGCACAGCGTGCTGATCGCGACTCATTAAGCGCGCTGATCGAGCAGGTCATTGGTCAGGATCCTCGACCGGCCTACCGGCACGGCCAAGCTTCCGAGCGGGTTTACGGTGTCCGGCTTCGCGATGTGGACGTCAAATTTTGTCCGCGCCAGAACGGCGAAGCCACCACACTGGAGGTGGTGGCTATCGACATTAGCGGCTAGACGTTAGCGGGGAAAGGTAACCCCGAGGCGGCGGCCAACTTCTTCGTAGGCTTCAATCACGCCGCCAAGGCCCTGGCGAAAACGATCCTTGTCGAGCTTCTCGCGGGTATTGGCGTCCCATAACCGGCATCCGTCAGGGGAGAACTCATCACCCAGCACCACTTGGCCGTTAAATACGCCAAACTCAAGCTTGTAATCCACCAGGAGCATATCGCCCTCCGCAAACAGCTGCTTGAGCACATGATTGACCTTGAAGGTGAGCGTTTTCATCTTGGCGAGCTGCTCTGGGGTCGCCCAGCCAAATGTTTCCGCCAGCGACTCGTTGATCATCGGGTCGCCCTTTTCGTCGTTTTTCAGGAACAGTTCGAACGTCGGCGGGTTCAGCGCGATACCTTCCTCAACGCCGAGTCGCTTGACCAGACCGCCCGCGGCAATATTGCGCACCACACATTCCACCGGGATCATCTGCATCTTCTTGACCAGACTTTCTGTGTCAGAAAGCTGCTTCTCGAAATGCGTCGGAATGCCGGCATCTTCCAGCCGCTCCATGATGTAGGCATTGAAGAGGTTATTCACCATCCCCTTGCGCGCCAGCGACTCTTTCTTCTTGCCGTCAAAGGCGCTGGTGTCATCACGAAACTCAAGTACCAGCAGATCCGGATCATCGGTGGTGTAGACAGATTTTGCCTTACCGGCATAGAGTTCTTGGCGCTTTTCCATGGGAGCTCCGCAGAGAGACAAGGTCATTGAATTAACGTAAATAGCTGGATACCCGCTCGAGCAGTTCGCGCTCGGCGTTTTCGCTCAACGGCTGCTCACCGGTTGCCTTGGCGCGAAGCACGCTTTGGTCGCCGCGAGGCTCAACGATCAGGCGCACTTCTTGGGCCTGATCGCTGGTATCGGTGAATAACACCACCTGCAACAAACTCCGGTCCCGCTGTTCACGGGCCAGATAGCTTACAAGGAAGGCATAGTTATCAGCGTCGGCGGCCAGCAACTCACGCTCGTCAGTTTGATCGAAGTCCTGCGCCAGATAATGATGGATCTCAGCCCATACACGATCTGCCGCGTAAGGTATTGATACTTCCCACCCATCACCACGCTGACGAAGCGAGAGGGGGTCATTGTTTTCCAAACGCTGCGCGCTCCAGGATGATGCAGTCGCCGAAGCGGATTGAGAAGCGGAAGCGTTGGCGCTCAGATAGGTTTTTAGAGCCTCAAGGCAGCTTGTCATGCTTTGGCCGCCACGCTCGCAGCGGACTTCACTACTCCCCTCCCGGAGACCGCTTTGCAAACGAAACTCAGCCTGAGAGGTGACCAGAACACCATCGCTGGCACGGCTTTCCTGAACGTCCAGACCGCGCTGACGTGCGAAGCTTTCAAGCTGTGTCCAGACGCTCCCCGGATCAGCCGCAACGACTAACCAGCGCTGGTCTCCGATCTCACGGCCTTCAACATAATCTACTTCCGTACTTCCCCCAACCGTAAGAGGTTGAGGAGGACGCACTTCGGCCACCCCATCACGAGCACGCTGGCTGGCTGCTTCCGGCACCGGCAGTGCCTGACGATAACGCTGAGTATTGCGGGTTTCCGGCAATACCAACGGCGACGCAGGTTCTACGTCAGCATAATCCAAATTGCGATCATCATAAAAACCTTCATCCCGGGCGCAACCGGCAAGCGTCACGACACCTACCAGCGCCAGCGGAATCCATTTCAGCGCGTGTTTTCCAAGCACAGAGCTCATCAAGCCACCTTAACAGTCAACAGATCGTTTACCTGACGCCATGCAACCCAGGATCGCCAAGTAGCAAAATTCTTTGCGGTTTATTCCTCGACAACCCCAGCAAGCTGAAGGGCCTCACTGACCGTGGCGTGATACTTGTCTGACAGCCATGTCAGCGGCAGGCGAATACCCGCGTCTGCGTAACCCATTCGGTTTAACGCCCACTTTACCGGAATAGGATTAGACTCGATCCCCAGATTGGTATGCAGCGGCATCAAGCGTGTATTGATCTGGTGCGCCTTATCCGCATCCCCGGCGACCGCAGCGGCACAAAGCTCATGCATGGCCTTGGGCGCTACGTTCGCGGTCACCGAAATATCACCATGCCCACCCATCAGCATGAAATCACAGGCGGTGGCATCGTCACCCGAGTAAAGCATGAAGTCGCTGCCCTTGAGACGGGCGATAAGATCTTCCGCGCGCTCCAGGTTACCCGTGGCATCTTTCAAGCCGATGATGTTGTTAATGTCGGCCAACCTGACCACCGTTTCATTATAAAGGTCTGAGCAGGTGCGGCCCGGCACATTGTAGAGAATGACCGGCAATTTACTGCCTTCCGCTACCGCTTTGAAGTGCTGATACAAGCCTTCCTGAGTCGGCTTGTTATAGTAGGGGCATACGGACAGGCAATAGTCAGCACCGACTTCACTGGCATAACGCGCCAACTCGACGGCCTCAGAGGTCGCGTTCCCCCCTGTACCGGCAATGACCGGAATGCGTCCATCCACTTCCTCGACCACACTGCGTATCACGTCGAAGTGCTCGGCAAACGACATGGTCGTGGGCTCACCCGTAGTACCTGCGGCCACAATCCCGTCGGTGCCATTGTCGAGGTGGAAGTTCACCAGACGACGAAGCGCCTCCCAGTCGATGTCGCCATTGACTTTCATCGGCGTCGCCAGGGCGACGATGCTGCCTGTGATCATCCTTTTTTCCTCACCTGCAAGTGGTTAAATCGAGCGTCTGAATATCACGAGATAAGGAGCCGAGCTAGTGCTTTACGCAGCGTGCCATCATCTCAACAGGAATCCACGAAGGACAAATGGTACTCAGGCCGCTCGACCCTGTACAGCGGAAAGCGCGGCGAGTTTTGCCCCTGCGATACTTTCTTCTTTGACATGCGGCGCAAGCTTGCGTGTAATCGCCCTTGAAAACCACGCTACCTGAGGAACCTTTTATGCCACTCGACATAGGCCAAACAGTCCCCGATTTTTCGGCACCGGCAACGGGCGATACCACCCTGACATTATCCGAGCTTCGCGGCCAACAGGTGGTGGTGTACTTCTATCCAAAGGCCAGCACGCCGGGATGCACCACCGAAGGCGGCGACTTTCGCGACCGCAAAGCTGACTTTGACGCCGCAAACACGGTGATTGTGGGTGTTTCCCGGGACGGCATCCGTGCCCAGGAGAACTTCAAAGCCAAGCAGGACTTCAACTTTACGCTGGTGTCAGACAAGGACGAGACGGTCTGCAAACTGTTTGATGTCATCAAGCTTAAAAAGCTTTATGGCAAAGAGCACCTGGGCATCGAACGCAGCACCTTTCTAATCGACGCCGAGGGTAAGCTTGCCCAGGCCTGGCGTGGCGTCAAAGTACCCGGGCACGTTGACGAAGTGCTCGCGGCGGCCCAGGCGCTTGACGCGTCGTAAGCCCCTTCCCCATCCAACAGACGGTTGGATGGGGAGGTTGCCAAACCCGCCATTCCATTTGACTTACAGTGACTCTTCGCTGGCGAGCGCATGATGTTGCTCCTCGCGCCCTTTCATTCCCCTCGGCCATGCATGCACCAACGCCTTCAACAGCGTGGCGAGCGGAATGGCAAAAAACACGCCCCAGAACCCCCATATACCACCGAAGAACAACACGGCCACAATCACCGACACTGGGTGGATATTGTTGGTTTCCGAGAACAGTACCGGGGCGAGTACGTTGCCATCCAGCGCCTGGATAACCCCGTAAGCCACCAGTACGTAGACAAACGACTCGCTTAACCCGAAGTGAAATCCGGCGACTGCAGCGACCGGCAAGGTGACCACGGCCGCGCCGATATACGGCACCAGCACCGAAAAACCGACCAATACCGCCAGCAGCGCCGTATACGGCAGCTGGAAGAACGAAAACGTGATAAAGGAGACGGTGCCGACAATAATGATCTCGATGAACTTGCCGCGAATGTAATTGGCAATCTGGTCGTCCATTTCATGCCAGATACGCGCCATCAAGGCACGTTTTTGCGGCAGCAATGACAATGTGAAGCCAACCAGCGCCTCTCGGTCCTTGAGCATGAAAAAGACCAAAATGGGCACCAGTACCAGATAGATAATCAGCGATAGAAGATTACCCAGAGAGGCCAGCGAAAGCGTCAGGGCACGCTGGCCCAACTGACTTATTTCGCGGCTGGCGACGCCAATCCAATTTTGCATTTGATCCGGGGTAATCAAGTTGGGGTAGCGCGATTGCAGTTCATCCAGCCAGTTTTGCCCGCTTGCAAACATGCGCGGCGTTTCCTGAACAAGACCAATCAACTGATCCCATATCAGCGGTAGCAAAATAAACGCCAGGGCTAATAGCACGCTGACAAAGCCTAGGAACACCACGATTACCGAGAGTAGATGAGGGATACCTCTCCGCGTTAATGCGCCCACCACGCCCTGGAGCAGGAAGGCAATGACCAACGCGGTAAAAAAAGGCGCCAACATACGGCCAAACCAGATCACCGCGGCAAATCCGGCGATGAGCACTACCAGCAGAATCAAGGCTTCTTCGTCTGAAAAATACCGTTCGACCCAGCTTTTCAAGATCGTACGCAGGCTCATGAGCGCTCGCCTTCTGCCTTGCGAAGCCAGTAATGATAGATATCGCCACACTGCTCACGGGCTTCCAGATGATGGGCGCTCTGCTCGGCAAAGGCTTCTATATCCCTCCACGAGCCTGCATCCGTGGCGCGCACTTCCAGTAACTGCCCAGGGGCAAGGCCTGCTAAGGCCTGCTTGGCCTTGAGCAGCGGCAGCGGGCAATGAAGCCCGCAGGCGTCGAGCACGCTATCAGGCTGTAAACGCGTTGTTCGCTCTACCATTTTTCTCCCCTCAAAAAAGACCCTGCACGTATCGATCATTGTTGCATAGACTGTGCAGTATTGACTGCGATTTGATTTAACGGCACTTCACAAGGTGAATCAATGTCGTAGGTAGTGACCTAGCGCTTTCCATCACCGATGAGGATGCCATGCCGCGCCTTTTTAACGCCTCAGCAGCCTGGACGCGTGCCTTAGCGTTCGCCTGCAGTACGACGTTGTTAATCCCCTCGCCTGCCGTCAGTGACGAGCAGACGCTACCCAGTCTGGGTAGCAGCTATTCGTCGGCTAGCGCCGAAGAACACCGGCTGGGCCGCGCTTGGCTGCGCCAGTTCCGCGCCCACGCCCCCCAATGGCAGGATCCCATTGCCCATGATTACTTGACCAGTCTGGTTGATCGCCTGGCCCCGCATAGCCAACTGGGCGACCTGGACGTGACCACCGTCATGGTCGACCATCGAACCCTCAATGCCTTTGCTGTCCCCGGTGGCGTGGTTGGGATTCACGCTGGCTTGTTCGCCTTTGCCGAAGACGAAGGGGCGTTTGCCTCAGTCATCGCCCACGAACTTGGCCACTTATCCCAACGCCACTATGCCCGTAGCAGCGAGCGCGCTGAACAGACCCAGCTACCGGCCATGGCCGGGATGCTGGCCGGTTTGCTGATCGCAGCAGGCGGCGGCGGTAATGCCGGCATCGCTACCGCCATGGGGTCTCAGGCCGCCCTCATTCAAGACCAACTCACCTACTCGCGCCGCTACGAGCAGGAAGCAGATCGCGTGGGCCTTCAGGCCATGGCCGATGCCGGCTATGAGCCGGACGCCATGGCGCGCATGTTCCGTACTTTACAACGCATGTCCAGCCTTCAGGGTGGGACGCCACCGGAATTCCTGCTGACCCACCCGGTGTCGGAATCTCGCTTGAGCGATGCGCAGTCACGGGCCGCTCAGATGGACGTTGCCTCAAGCTACTCAAACTATACGCTCTACGACATGATTCGCGGCCGTGCTTTACTGCAGATTGATTCACAGTCGCCTCGGCAAGCCGTCTCCCGACTAGCTCAGGAAAATGCCAGCGAAACGGCACAGCGCTATGTAACGGCCTTGGTCGATGCTCAGTCCGGCCAAGTGGATACAGCGCTAAAAGCGCTTGATCGACTACGTGACGAACAGCCTGATCTTGCCATGTTACCGGCATCGGCGGCAGAGGTTGCCCTACAGGCGCAGCGCTACGATGAAGCGATCCAACGCAGCCAGCGGTTACTGCGTTTTATGCCTGACTACTTGCCTGCCCAGCTTATCTTAGCCGAGGCGCAACTTCAGCGGGATCCCAATGCCGCCTATGACATTCTGCGCGATGTCACCGCGCAACATCCTGAAAACCCGCAGGGCTTCAACCTGCTGGCAGAAGCTGCCGGGCGAAGCGGGCGCAACGGTTTGGGGCATCTGGCTCGGGCGGAATATCTTCAGCTTACCGGGCGCGTGGATAGCGGTATTCGCCAGTTGGATATAGCCAAAGACGCCGCTGAACGCGAAAACGATCAGCGGACATTGGCACGCATCGAACAGCGACGCGAGGATTTCATGGACTACCGCGAGGCCTTGGAAGAGTTTTAGGCGCCACCGATTCAGGCAGATCACGGTCTCACGGACGCACGGCCAGACTGGGCGTGCGTGCTGGTTATGCGTTGAAGTTAAGCATCCGCTCCAGCGGCTTGAGCGCCAGCTGGCGCAACTCACTTCCGACCTGAATTTCGCCGCTACCTTCACGTAGCGCACCCGCCAGGTTGTCGAGGGCGTTCATGGCCATCCACGGGCAATGCGCGCAACTGCGGCAGGTCGCGCCGTTACCCGCTGTCGGGGCCTCGAATAACGTCTTATCAGGGACCGCTTGCTGCATCTTGAAGAAGATGCCGCGATCGGTTGCCACAATCAGCTGTTCGTTGGGCAGGGTTTTGGCCGCGTTGATAAGCTGCGATGTCGACCCAGCCACATCGGCCAACTGAACCACCGGCGCGGGCGACTCCGGGTGAACCAGCACGGCGGCATCCGGATATAGCCGCTTGAGATCTTCGACACCTTTCGCCTTGAATTCCTCGTGGACGATACAGGCACCGTCCCACATGAGCATATCGGCACCGGTTTTTTTCTGGATGTAGCCACCCAGGTGTTTATCGGGTGCCCAGAGGATTTTTTCGCCTTTGGCCTGAAGGTGCTCGATCACATCGACGGCGATCGATGAGGTGACCACCCAGTCGGCACGCGCCTTGACGGCAGCCGACGTATTGGCATAAACGACCACGGTGCGGTCAGGGTGGGCATCACAAAAAGCGCTGAATTCGTCGGCAGGGCAGCCTATATCCAGCGAACAGGTCGCCTCCAAGGTAGGCATCAGCACGCGTTTTTCAGGCGACAGAATCTTGGCGGTTTCGCCCATGAAGCGCACGCCGGCCACGACCAGGGTAGTGGCATCGTGGCGGGCACCGAAGCGCGCCATCTCCAGCGAATCGGCCACACAACCACCGGTTTCTTCCGCCAGTTGCTGAATGGCGTCATCGGTATAGTAGTGCGCTACCAGCACGGCGTTATGCTGGTTCAGCAACTGCTTGATTTCTTCCACGCGCGCCTGGTCTTCGGCGGGTATGCGGGTCGGGCAGTACGGGCTTGGGAGCGGAGCATCAAGCTCAGCTTGAGTAGTCATAATAGTCATCGTGTCTACCACTGTGACGAACAGGGAATCCCCCTGTTAAACACCAGTCACGGCGTATGCACTCCGCACGCGCCGCTCTCGTTGACAGAAACCGCTTGCGTCTTTCGCGTTGGGTTTCTGTCGGTCTCAACATCAATGTGACTATTTTGGCGGGAAATGGTTGCTGACAGCAAGTCCAATTGTCAGGCATCAGGTTGTGCACATAGCAAAACACCCCTGACAGCGAACTGTCAGGGGTGTCGAATCTGGTGGGTCGTGCAGGATTCGAACCTGCGACCAATTGATTAAAAGTCAACTGCTCTACCAACTGAGCTAACGACCCGCTACTCACACGGCGGCGGCAAATCTAAATAAAGTTCGGCTGGTGGGTCGTGCAGGATTCGAACCTGCGACCAATTGATTAAAAGTCAACTGCTCTACCAACTGAGCTAACGACCCGCCCGAACGGATGCATATCTTACGGATAGCCCACGCTATCCGCAAGTCTTTTTTGAACTTTTGCCTTAACGACCGCGCGATTTGCTCATATTACAAACGGCCTTTAGCGCCGCTTGGGCTTGCGCATTGCCTGCACCGGGCGACGCTTGTTTTTATCGCGGCTCCAACGGTTCTTTTCATCCGGCGTCAGCTCGGGAACCTTGCGGGTTTCCAACTGGGCCAGTGCCGCCAGGTCATCCACTTCATCCTGAGAAAGCTCGACCCACTCTCCCGCCTTGGCGCGCTTATCGAGGAAGATATTGCCGTAACGAACCCGTTTCAAACGACTTACCGTCAACTCCTGAGACTCCCAGAGTCGACGAACCTCGCGGTTTCGGCCTTCCAGAATGACCACATGGAACCAGGTGTTGATCCCTTCGCCGCCGAACTCCTGAACATCGGTGAACCGGGCGGGACCATCTTCCAGCATCACACCGTCTACCATGGCCATGATATGTTCACGCTTCACTTCACCCATCACGCGCACCGCATATTCACGCTCGACCTGCGTCGAGGGGTGCATCAAGCGGTTGGCCAGCTCGCCGTCAGTGGTGAAGAGCAAAAGCCCACTGGTGTTGATATCCAGGCGACCGATGGCAATCCAGCGCTCGCCTTTCAAGCGCGGCAGGCGATCGAACACGGTGCGACGGCCTTCGGGATCCTTGCGGGTACACAACTCGCCTTCCGGCTTGTTGTACATGATCACCCGGCGCGGTGTTTCGTCTTCCGCTCTCAGCGTCACCAACCGGTCGTCAAGGCTGACCTTGTCGCGCGCTTCAACACGGTCGCCCAGTTTGGCGACCTGATTGTTGACCTTGACGCGGCCGTCGGCAATCACGGTTTCCATTTCACGCCGCGAGCCAAGACCGGCACGGGCGAGAACTTTTTGCAGCTTTTCGCTGGTAGGGGGGGTATTACTCTGACTCATGGTCGTCTGACCTCTCATCATGGGTCTGCGTGCGCGCCTCCTGGTCATCGGATCGCTGCGCACGTGCTGCCAGGCGTGCCTCTAAATCGGCAAAGCTCAGCGGCTGGGTTAACGCCGTCTCGGCGTGCGTCTCGGCGCTATCGGCCGTTTCGGGTGGCGCATCCTGCACGGTTTCGGGCGCGTCGTCCAGTGCTTCCTGCGTGTCAGAAGACGGCGAATCCGGCAACAGCGTTTGCCCGTCGTTCGTATCAGGCACATCAGCGGCGTCCTGGCCATCGGCTTCCCCACTGACCAGCTCGTGCATCGGCGGCAGGGCATCCAGGGTTTTCAAGCCGAAATCATCCAGAAAACTGCGCGAAGTCGCGTAGACCGCCGGCCTTCCCGGCACGTCACGGTGCCCGACCACGCGTATCCAGCCACGCTCCATCAGCGTACGCATGATCGAGCTGCTCACGCTGACCCCGCGGACATCTTCAATGTCACTGCGGGTCACCGGCTGTCGATAGGCAATCAATGCCAGGGTTTCGAGCAGTGCCCGTGAGTAACGCTGGGGGCGCTCATCCCAGAGCCGCGACACCCACTGCGAAAGCCGCGGGCGAATCCGCAACTGATAACCCGATGCCGTTTCGATAAGCTCCAGGGCGCCGTGTTCATGACGCTCGCTCAACCGGACCAGTACTTCGCGAAGCTCGTATCGAGACGGGCACTCGCCATCCAGAAACAACGTTTCCATGCGCTCCAGCGGGAGTGGTTCTCCCGCCGCCAGTAACGCGGCTTCGAGTATTTCCTCCAACGGCGAATCAATCTCACTCATGGTGCTTCCCTGTCGGCAGGTGCTTCAAACGCGCTTTCTTCATCAGAATGTTCGCCAGCGTCATCGATTGCAAAGGCGTCTTCGGGGTCATGGCCGTCGCTAATGGCAGCGGGGCGCGCGCGCACATGGATTGGTGAGAGCGGGGCATTTTGCACGATATCGATCATGGCTTCCTTGGCGAGCTCCAGAATCGCCATGAACGTCACCACAACGCCTGCCCGCCCCTCTTCCAGGGTAAACAGCGCGGCAAAGGGCACGTAGTGCGGCTCGCCGCCCTCACCACCGAGCCGCTCCATGATGGCGAGCATCCGTTCACGGGTGGAGAGTACCTCACGGCTAATATGGTGCGCCTGGGCAAGCTCGGCGCGCTTGAGAATATCGGCCAGTGCGCCCAACAGTTCATCCAGCTCGACCGGCGGATGAATGACCCGCGCCTCCAGCGGCGGCAAACCTGCCTGCACGCTGAACCAGTCGCGGCCAACGCGTGGCAGCGTATCCAGCGACTCGGCGGCTTCCTTGAGGCGTTCATACTCTTGCAGGCGACGGATCAATTCTGCCCGCGGATCCTCTTCATCCTCGCCTTCCGCTTTGGGCGGCCGGGGCAGCAAGGTGCGCGACTTGATCTCGGCCAGCATCGCCGCCATCAGCAGATACTCGCCCGCCAGCTCGATCTCCATGGCCTTCATCAGTTCCACGTATTCAATGTACTGATGCGTAATGGTGGCCACGTTAATCGTCAGAATATCCAGATTCTGGCGGCGAATCAGGTAAAGCAGTAAGTCAAGCGGCCCTTCAAAGGCTTCCAAAAAGACGCGCAGCGCCTCCGGCGGGATATATAAATCCTCCGGCAATTGAGTGATCGGCTCGTTGAAGAGCCGCCCCAGCGCTTCGGCCACCGGCACTGTGTCCGAGGTGTCCGTGCTTGAGGGGGCCTGTTTAGCACTTGGCGTCTCGCTCACGCGGGTCGGTTCCTCAGTTAGATAGGCGATTTTTAAGGCTGTATGTATCTGCTAATGAATCAATATTCCAATATCGGCATTACTTAATAAAGTGACCCCGCCACCTTAACCTGCATCGCTGGCTTTGCGGTAGCGGCCCTGATAATCAAACAGCTTATCGCGAAGCTGCCAGTGACGCCCTACCTTGCGCCCGACCACGAAGTCGGGATGGCGCAGGCGGCGCTGTTCGCTGACAACCTCCTGCGGCGTGGCAGGTTGCCAGGGCATACCCGGCGCGCGCAAATGATCACGCAAAAATGCAACGTAAAAAGCACGCCTTTGCGCCGATGTTTCCAGAGCAAACCATTCAGCCAGGCTCGCGCCGTCTTCATCATGATAGGTGACCTTGAGTCGCGGCAGCCCGCGCCCGTTGGTGGCAGCTTCCAGTAACATGCCACTGACCCTTAGCACCCTGGCGTCTTTCAGCCTCAGGGCATCCTTGAGCTTGCTATCCGCGTCGACCAGCAGCGTTTGGCAGCCGTGGCAACGGCGCGCGGCGATATCGTTCTCGGCGCCGCATTCATCGCAGACTTTAAAGCGAAAGCGAAACTCGCATTGGCGACGCGTGCCGTTTTCGTCCTCGACAAGCCCCTGGCAGCGGCGGCCAAAATGCTCGATCACCAGTTCACCGTCACGCTTGCCCCAGTACAGGTTGGCATGACCACATTCAGGACAAGTTACCTGCACCGGCTCGCTATCGCTATCCGGCCTGGGTTCACCCACTTCCGGCGCGTAGAGGTCCCACGGGTTGCCTGCATAGTCGAGCACCAGGCAGTCCTGTTTGCCAGGCGACAAGCGCAGCCCCCGGCCCACCATCTGCTGATACAGGCTGACCGACTCGGTGGGCCGCAGTATTGCAATCAAATCCACGTGGGGAGCATCAAACCCAGTGGTCAGCACGGCCACGTTGACAAGGTATTTAAGTCTTTGGGCTTTGAAGGCGTCGATAATCGCCGTGCGGTCCTGCGATACAGTGGCGCCGGTAATCAGCGCCGCCTCCCCCGTCGGCAGATAGCCCATGATCTCTTCCGCATGGGCCACGGTCGCGGCAAAGATCATCACACCCTGGCGCCCCTCCGCCAACTCGACGACCTGGCGGATAATACCCGGCGTGGCACGATTGCCGGCCACCACCTGATTCAACGCCGCCTCCGTGTAAGCACCCGTCGCCGCCGGTGTCAGGCGGGAAAAATCATACCCTTCGACCGCCATATCACGCCGCTTGGGCTCGGCCAGATAGCCTTGCTTAACCATCAATCTGAGCGGCTGCTCGAACACGCAGTCGCGAAAGAAGCAGTCATCACTGCCTTTCACCATGCCGTGATAATGGTGGTGATAGATGAACCCCTGCCCCAGGCGATAAGGCGTTGCCGTAAGGCCTAGTATTTTAAGCTGTGGGTTTTGCTGCTGCAGGTGATCGATTACCTGACGATAGGTGGCGTCTTCATTGAGCGAAATACGGTGGCATTCATCAACCACCAGCAAGGTGAAGCGACCGTCGGCAAAACGATCCAGGTTTCGCACCACCGACTGCACCGAACCAAAGACCACCTGTCGCTCGGCCTCTTTACGCTTCAACCCGGCACTGAAAATATCGGCTTCCAGGCCGTAGGCCTGATACTTGGCGTGGTTCTGCTCGACCAGCTCGCGCACGTGTGCCAGCACCAGCACTCGCCCTCGCGCCAGACGGGCAAGCTCGGCAATCACCAACGATTTACCGCTTCCCGTGGGCAATACCACCACCGCCGGGGCGTGGGAAGCACGGAAATGTTCAACCACACGGCCAACCGCCTGGCTCTGATAGGGGCGCAGTTCAGGGGTCATCACGTCAGTCGCGAAAGGCGGCCCTGAGGCCGCCTTTTCAGGGTGTGTCATCCATCACCTGGCATTTGTGCGTCAGGCCTCGCCTAACCACGCTCGGGCATTGCGGAACAAGCGCAGCCATGCACCATCCTCGGTCCATTCGCTGGGGTGCCAGGAATTAGTCACCGCCCGCGCCACGCGTTCAGGGTGCGGCATCATGATCGTGACGCGCCCGTCAGGCGTGGTCAGCCCGGTAATTCCCGATGGTGACCCGTTAGGGTTCGCCGGGTAACGGGTCGTTGCCTGACCATAGTTATCGATGTAGCGCAGGGCGACCTGACTGCTCGACTGCATCCGGCGCAGGTGCGCACTGTCGCGGAACGCCGCCTGACCTTCACCGTGAGCAACAGCGATGGGCAACTGCGAGCCTTCCATGCCAGCCAACAGGATGGAGGGGCTCTTTTCCACCCGGACCATGGAAAGGCGCGCCTCGAACTGCTCGGATTCGTTGCGCACAAAAGCGGGCCAGTCTTCCGCGCCGGGGATCAATGACCGAAGCTGCGATAGCATCTGGCAGCCGTTGCATACCCCCAGCGAGAAACTGTCGTCACGCTTGAAGAATGTCGCAAACTGTTCCCGGACACGCTCGTTGAACAGCACTGACTTCGCCCAGCCACCGCCAGCGCCTAATACGTCGCCGTAGGAGAAACCACCGCAGGCGACCAGGCCTTTGAAATCATCGAGCGACACCCGCCCTTCAAGGATATCGCTCATATGGACGTCGACAGCGTCAAACCCGGCCTTGTCGAATGCCCAGGCCATTTCCACCTGGCCATTGACCCCCTGTTCACGCAGCACGGCCATGGCCGGTTTCGTAGTATTGATAAACGGGGCGCTGATATCATCATTGATATCGAAACTTGGTGAAGCGCTGAGACCAGGGTCGCGAACGTCGAGCAACTGATCGAATTCATTCTTGGCACATTCGGGGTTATCACGCAGCGCCTGCATGCGATAACTGGTTTCAGACCAGGTGCGCTGGGTGAGTTGGCGAGTGGTTTCGAGTAACGGCTCTTCGAACAGCGTCACGCGCACCTGATCGTCGTAGCGCGGGCGGGCAATCACGCCGCAGGTCTCAATACCGGCCACGGCGAACTGGGTCAGCACCTCTTCGGTATCCTGACGGTTGACCTGGATCACCGCCCCCAATTCTTCGGAAAACAGCGCGCCAAACGCTTCCACCGGCTCGTCGATCAGCCAGTCGAGCTTGATTTCAAGCCCGGAATGGGCGGCAAAGGCCATCTCCAGCAGCGTCACCAGCAAACCGCCGTCGCTGCGGTCATGGTAGGCAAGCAGCTTGCCATCGCGGTTGAGCCCCTGAATGACTTCGAAGAACGCCTTGATGTCTTCGGCGTCATCCACATCCGGGCACTCATTGCCAACCTGACCGTATACCTGCGCAAGCGCCGAGCCGCCTATCCGATTCTGACCGTTGCCCAGATCGATCAATATCAGGTCGGATTCATCCTGCTCCAGATTGATCTGCGGCGTTAAGGTCGCCAGGGCATCGGTCACGGGTGCGAAGCCGGTAATCACCAGCGACAGCGGCGAGGTAATGGACTTCTCTTCCACCTCCCCCTTGGGATTTTCGGCCTGCCAGGCGGTACGCATCGACATGGAGTCCTTGCCTACCGGTATGGCAATGCCCAGCGCCGGGCAGAGTTCCATGCCGACCGCGTGCACGGCATCGTAAAGTGCCTGGTTCTCGCCAGGGTAGTCGGCAGCGCTCATCCAGTTGGCCGACAGCTTGACGTCGCCCAGCTTTGCTATTGGCGCCGCTGCCAGATTGGTAATCGCCTCGGCCACCGCCAGACGGGCGCTGGCGGCGGGGTCAATCAGGGCCACCGGCGGGCGTTCGCCCATGGCCATCGCCTCGCCCGCATGGGTGTCAAAACTCGCCGTCGTCACGGCGACATCCGCGACAGGTACCTGCCAGGGGCCGACCATCTGATCCCGGGCCACTTGCCCTGTAATGGAGCGATCACCGATGGTAATCAGGAAGCTTTTCGAGGCCACCGTGGGCAGACGCAGGACGCGGTCCAGCGCCTCGCGCAGGTCCAGATTGTCGAGCATCACGCCCGACAGCGTTGGTGACTGGCGATTGAACTCACGCAGCATTTTGGGCGGTTTGCCGAACAGGACACTCATCGGCAGGTCAACCGGCCGGGTCTCGAAATGACCGTCGTGCACTTCAAGGTGGTGCTGCTCAAGCGCTTCACCGACCACCGCATAGGGGCAACGCTCGCGGGCACACAGCGCCTCAAACGTCGCCAGGTCATCAGCCGCTACCGCCAGCACATAGCGCTCCTGGGCTTCATTGCACCAGATTTCCAGCGGGCTCATGCCCGGCTCGGCATTGGGCACCGCGCGCAAGTCAAACAGACCGCCCCGGCCACCGTCCTTGACCAGCTCTGGCAGGGCATTGGAAAGTCCGCCGGCACCGACATCGTGAACAAAACGGATGGGGTTATGATCGCCCATCGCCCAGCAGCGATCGAGAACCTCTTGTGCTCGGCGCTCGATTTCCGGATTTTCCCGCTGCACGGAGGCAAAATCCAGGTCGGCACTCGACACGCCGGAGGCCATACTGGAGGCAGCCCCGCCACCCAGGCCGATCAGCATCGCCGGGCCGCCCATGACGATGAGCTTGCCGCCGACAGGAATATCACCTTTCTGGACGTGCTGGGCACGAATATTGCCGTAGCCGCCGGCGATCATGATCGGCTTATGGAAACCGCGCCGTTCGATGCCGTCTTCGCTGAGCACGTCCTGCTCGTAGGTGCGGAAATAGCCGGTCAGGTTGGGTCGGCCAAATTCGTTGTTGAAGGCCGCACCGCCGATCGGGCCATCCAGCATGATCGAAAGCGCCGACTGCATGCGCTCGGGTTTGCCATAGTCGAAGGCTTCCCAGGGCTGAACAAACTCGGGAATACGCAGGTTGGAAACGGTAAAGCCGGATAGCCCCGCTTTGGGCTTACCGCCAATACCGGTCGCCCCTTCGTCGCGAATTTCACCGCCCGAGCCGGTCGCCGCACCGGGAAAAGGCGCAATGGCTGTCGGGTGGTTATGGGTTTCCACTTTCATCAGGATGTGGATAGGTTCCTGATGGGTGGCGTACAGGGCGCGCTCGTCGTCGTCCCCGGTCAAGGGAGTGGCAAAAAAGCGCCCGGCCTGGCTCCCTTTGATGACCGCCGCGTTATCGCTGTAGGCAGACAGGACGTTGTCCGGCGATGTGGCAAAGGTATTCTTGATCATCTTGAACAGCGAATGACTTTGCGGCTCGCCGTCAATCAGCCAGTCGGCATTAAAGATTTTATGGCGGCAGTGCTCGGAGTTCGCCTGGGCGAACATCATCAACTCGACATCGCTTGGATTGCGATCCAATTCATTGAAGGCATCGACAAGATAGTCAATCTCGTCATCGGCAAGTGCCAGCCCCAGCTCATGGTTGGCGGTGGCCAGGGCTTCACGGCCGCCGGTGATGATATCCACACTGCCCAGCGGGGCCGGGTCGTGGTGGGCAAACAGCTTGGCGGCATCCGTGGCATCGGTGAGTACGCTTTCGGTCATACGGTCATGCAGAAGGGCAGTCAGCGCGTTGAGTCCCTCCTCATCCGGCATGACGGTAACACTTATCCGATAATCGACACCGCGCTCTATGCGGCTGACCTGGTGCAAACCACAGTTATGCGCGATATCAGTGGCCTTGGACGACCAGGGAGACTGGGTCCCTATGCGCGGCACCACCAAAAAACGCTGTGCGCCCTTGGGTGGTTCAACCGCTGCTTCATGGCCGTAATCCAACAGCTGTACCAGCCGCTGGTAAGCGTCTGCCTCCAACGGCGCGTGATGGTCGATAAAGTGAACGTAGTCGGCGGATAGCGCCTCGACCTCGGGAACACGTTCACGCAGCACCGCTAATAGCCGAGCATGACGGAAGGCAGAAAGGGCGGGTGCGCCTCGCAGTTCGAGCATATCCAGAAGCCTCTAGAGCAGGGGGAATTCGAGCAGGGAAATCACCGGGCCGCCGAGCGGCCTTCTTTTATGACACTGATTACCCCCTATGATACTGGAAAGCGTCGGCCACACGAAATCAACAAGGTGACAGTCTGCTGATGGCTGGGTATCGTGGCAGCTTATCCTGCGCCGACAAGACACCATGCTGACGCTGATTTGCCGACATTTTATCGCTCGCTCAAGCTATTACTATGCACTAACAGCCATTGCGCTGCTGGTGATGATGCCGACCTTTTCATTTGTGCCGGACGGCGAACACCTGAACCAGATACGCCAGCGCGACTTCATCACCCTGCACACTCGAAATACGCCGACCACCTATTATGAAGGCCGTCATGGGCCAACTGGCTTCGAGTATGAACTCATGCGCCGTTTTGCCGATCGCCTGGGGGTTAGCCTGAATATCGATGCCAGCCACCACCCGGAGAGCGTGCTCACAGCGGTGCGTGAAAAAGGCGACCTGGGAGCGGCAGCGCTTCCCTTGCTCACCGACACGCCAGGCATTCACTACACCCGTCCGATCATCAACATGCAGCCACTCGTGGTCTACCGTCGCGGACTCAACGGCATCGATGAACCCGGCGACCTCGTCGGGCTCTCGCTGGGCACACTGAGCGGAGCGGGCACAAGCAAAGCATTACGCGAGTTGCAGGAAGATTATCCCGAATTAAGCTGGCGCGAGTCCCACGAGCTGGAAGTTGCCGAACTATTGGCCCAAATCGAAGATGGCCGTTTCGATGCGGCGGTGATTTTCGAACATCAGTTCCGCATTAACCGGCTGTTTTTTAAAGATGTCGAAGATGGCTTCCCGCTGGGTGACCCGGTCTCGATGGCATGGGCGGTTCCCAGCGGGCGGGGACTGGGGTTGCTTGAATCGGCTAACCGCTTTCTTGAAGACCTTCAACAGACAGGGACTCTCGACCAACTTGTTGCACGCTATTTCGGCCATGACGACTACCTAGAGTATGTCGGTACACGCACCTTTCTCTCCCATCTGGATGCCCGTCTTCCCCGCTTCACCGAGGATTTCAAGCAGGCCGCCGAGAATACCGGCTTCGACTGGAAACTGCTTGCCGCCATCGGTTACCAGGAGTCCCACTGGGACCCCGATGCCGTCTCCCCCACCGGCGTCCGCGGTCTGATGATGCTTACCCGCCCTACCGCCAAGGAAATGGATATTGAGAATCGCCGCGACCCAGCGCAAAGCATCGACGGCGGCTCGCGTTACCTGCGCAGCCTCATGGATCGCCTTCCTGACGACATCACAGGAGACGACCGCCTGTTTATGGCAATGGCGGCCTATAACGTCGGTCTGGGGCATCTTTACGATGCGCGCAAAATCGCGGAAATGCGCGACGGCGACCCGGACAGCTGGGCGGATGTGCGCAAGGCGCTCCCATTGCTGCAACAGCGCGAATGGCATAGCAAAACGCGCCACGGTTACGCACGCGGGGGAGAGCCCGTCATTTATGTGCGTAACATTCGCCGCTACTACGAAATGCTTGAGTACGTTGAACGCAGTCGCCAGCAGTTCTTTCAGCTAGAGCAAACGCCTGTCAACGCAGACCCACTGTTAATGTTCGAGTTGATACCGCCGCTTGATTAAGTCGAGACCGTAATGCCTCAAACGCTTCGCAGCCGCTTTGCGCTGACACTTGCTATCGTCGTAATGCTGGGGGCGACAACGCTGCTGTGGGTAACACCAGGGATGACGACCCTGGCACTGTGGTTGCTGGCACTTGCCAATCTAGCTGCCATGCGCGGAATCTGGCCATTGGCATGCCTGCTTGCTTTTGGCGTACTAGGGATGCTCGCACCGGGCATGCTCAGCTACCTGCTGCCCGAAGCCTGGCTACCCACCGCCAGTTGGCAACGACTGGCCGAGCACTTTTTACCGGATGCGACGACTGAAACACTCAGGGCGCCGCTACTCACGACGGTCGCCCTGCAACTGACTGCGCTCAGTCTAATTCTGCAGTTACGCGCGCGACTGGGCGCACCGTTATTAAGCGCTTCGGCCGCGCTTTTACTCGGCCTGCAAGGCATTGAACCCGCCCTGTATCCTGGCTTCTCCCCCCTGCTCGACTACGCAACGTCCTGGCCCGTGCTAATCCTCCACGCGGCCCTTTTGACCGCACAGGTGGTTCATGCCCTTCCCTATTGGCGAGGCAAGCGACGCTATTTGGCTGTAACGTTATGGTCAACGCTTGCCGTGGTCGGCTTTTCGTTGCTGCTTTGGCACCAGCTTCACCTGCACGCCGAACGCGCGCTCTACCAGCGCGCCGAGACCCGCGTACAAACCCTGGCAACACAGCTCAGCCGCGAAATTACCGCCCATCTCGACGCCATGCGCCGCTTTGCGCGCACCTGGGAGCTTCAGTCGACGCCCCCCAGTTATGCCCAATGGGTCCAGCAGGCAGAAGGCTATCAGAAAGACTTTGACTACCTGATCAACATGGCCTTCATCACACCTGACAGCGGTATTCGACAGGTATACCCCGCTACACCGCTCAACCTGAGCACCCTGGGGCTACGCCTTTTCGACGCACAGCCAGCAGGACGTCGCGCGCTGGAGCCGGCATTAAATGGCGAGCGCGAGGGCAGCACCGATATCATCCAGCTACTCCAAGGCGAACGCGGCATGATCCACTATTTGCCCGTCAAAAATGAGCAGCAAGCGCCCATAGGCGCGGCGGCCATGGTCATAAGCTTCCCCCAGTTGGCTGATACCCTCTTCAAGCAATTAACGGACGCTGAAGGTATTATCCAATGGCACAGCGACGAGCAGATACTCGCCGTCTACGGCGATACCAGACACCCGGGCCCATGGATTTACCACCACCAAGTGATGCTTGGCGATAAGGCGCTGACACTCTCGGATCGACCGCGACGCAACTACCTGCTGAGCCAGCTCCCCCGGCTGCCCACCTTGAGCCTCGTGCTGGGCCTGACATTTGCCTATCTCGTGTATCTGGTCATCTATAGCTTCAAGCGCCTGGGTTACCAACATCGCGCCATGCTGCAAAGCAATACTTCGTTGCAGCAGGAAATACGCACTCGCAGTCAGTTACAGCGCGAGATTGAATGGCTGGCTAGCCATGACGAGCTAACCGGCATCCCCAACCGGCGCCACTTTATCGACCACGTCAGCGCACACCGGTCAAAGCGGCCACTCAGCCTGGCGCTGTTTGATATTGACCACTTCAAGCGCGTCAACGACCAATTGGGTCATCTGGTAGGCGACGACTACCTGGCACACATCGCGTTGCTGGGAGAGGCGCTTATGGAACAGCATGGCGGTATTTTTGCGCGTTACGGTGGCGAGGAATTTGTCGCCTTGCTGCCCGGCCTGAACATGGACGCCGCCCGAAAGCTGGCCGATACGCTGCGCTTGCAGGTTATCGATGCCTGCTTGACCCATGCCGATGGCAAGCCAATCACCCTGAGCGCTGGGGTCGTGAGTGTCACCGCCCCCCAACCATTCGACATGACGCGCTTGATGCAAACCGCCGACAAAGCCCTTTATCGTGCCAAGCGGGAAGGGCGTAACCAAATCGCCACCGGCGGCATTGACGACTAGGCTATCGGTCTGCCTCATTCCGCCTGGCGGCAAAAAAAGCTTTTAAGCACTTGCTTGCCTGCCCCGCCAATACCCCACCCCGAACATCGATGGCATGATTGAACCACGGCTGCGCCAGCAGATTGGCTTTAGACTCCACCATTCCCGTGCGCGGCTCGGCAGCTGCGTAGACCAGGCGGCGCAGGCGGGCGTGGATCATCGCCCCAACACACATCATGCAGGGCTCCAGCGTCACGAATAACGTACAACCGGACAAGCGATAGTTACCTACCTGCCGGGCCGCCGCGCGAAGAGCACGAACCTCTGCATGACCACTGGGGTCACAACTGGATACCGGGGCATTGCCAGCTTCACCGATAATCCTGCCATCAGCGTCAACCACCACGGCCCCCACCGGCACTTCGCCCATTTCAGCCGCCAGATGCGCCTGGTCCAACGCCCGGTGCATGTAAAATTCATCGCTGCGAATCACAGCAAACTCCGTTAAGGTAACAAAACGATCGTATGAACGGCGCCATTGAGCGCCGCCGAATGAGAGACTACAGGATACCCAGAATGGCAGACGCGCTGAATACGCTGGTCAACTTGCTTGAGCTTGAAGCCCTTGAAGACACCCTTTTTCGCGGCCAAAGTCAGGACTTGGGATTCCCCCAACTCTACGGCGGGCAGGTATTGGGACAGGCGCTCGCCGCCGCCAGTCGCACCGTGCCCGTCGAGCGTCGCCCGCATTCCCAGCACGGCTATTTCCTGCGCCCCGGAGACCCCCACCGGCCGGTGGTCTATCAGGTGGATACCATTCGTGACGGGGGCAGCTTCACCACACGCCGCGTGACAGCAATTCAAAAGGGCCGCCCGATCTTTTTCTGCAGTGCCTCGTTTCAGAGCAACGAAACAAGTTTCAGTCATCAGCGCGCAATGCCTGAGGTGCCGACTCCCGAATCATTGATAGACAGCGGTGATGTCAAGCATTCTCGCTTCCCTGGCCACCCGATCGAGTTTTTGCATCTCAAGGGGAATCCAGATCGGTCACACCCTGCCGGTCAGTGCCTGTGGTTTCGCCTGGCTGGCAGCCTGCCCGATGACGCGGCCCTTCACCGTCATTTGCTCTCCTACGCGTCCGACTTTAACCTGCTGACCACCAGCCTGACGCCCCACGGCATCCGCTATACCGATCCGCAGCTGCGCATTGCAAGCCTGGATCATGCCCTCTGGTTACACGAAGACACCCGCCTGGACGATTGGCTACTGTACGTTATCGATTCGCCGTGGGCAGGCAGCGCCCGCGGACTTGCGCGGGGGCATATCTACCAGCGCGACGGCCGCCTGGTTGCCTCTACCGCCCAGGAAGGCCTGACACGCTATTCCACCGCTGACTGAACGACCAACGCCCGCTGGATAGCGGGCGTCAGAATAAACAGTCGCGGATATTGCGGGCTCTATTCGCCGTAAACGTCATTAATTGACTGTAGTGGATAGTGCGCCGGATATGGCTTACGTGCCACGCCAGAATCCACCGCGGCCTGAGCCACCGCCGAAGAAACCCGCGCCAGCAACCTTACATCGACGGGCGTGGGAATGATGTACTCGCGGCCAAATTGCATCTCGGTGCGTTCATAGGCATCCAGCACCTCCTGGGGAACCGGCTCGCGAGCCAGGTCCTTGAGTGCATGAACCGCCGCCAGCTTCATGGCCTCATTGATGCGCGTCGCGCGCACGTCGAGGGCGCCGCGAAAGATAAACGGGAAGCCCAGGACATTATTCACCTGATTGGGGAAATCGGAGCGGCCGGTTGCCATGATCACATCCGGACGCGCCTCGCGAGCAACATCGGGATGAATCTCGGGATCAGGGTTAGTGCAGGCGAAAATCACCGGATCCGGCGCCATTGTTTTCACCTGCTCTGCCGACAACAAGCCAGGGCCTGACAAACCGATAAACACGTCGGCGCCATCGATGGCGTCATCCAGGGTGCGCATGTCCGTATCACGGGCAAACTCGGCCTTGTATTCATTTATGCCTTCGCGATCGCTGTGAATAACCCCGCGCCGGTCAAGCATGATCAGGTTTTCCTTACTCGCCCCACAGGATACCAGCAGTCGCATACAGGCAATGGCCGCCGCACCTGCGCCCATGCAAACGATCTTGACGTCTTCGATGGTTTTACCCGCGATATCCAGCGCGTTCAGCATGCCCGCGGCGGTGACAATCGCCGTGCCGTGCTGATCGTCATGAAACACGGGAATGCTGCAACGCTCAATCAGCGCCTTTTCGATCTCAAAACATTCAGGTGCCTTGATATCTTCCAGATTAATGCCCCCCCAGGTATCGGCGATGCGGGCCACGGTGTCAGTAAACGCCTGCGGGCTTTCGGCATCCACCTCGATATCCACCGAGTTGATGCCGGCAAAACACTTGAACAGCACGCCCTTGCCTTCCATCACCGGCTTGCTCGCCATTGGCCCCAGATTGCCCAACCCAAGGATCGCACTGCCGTCGGAAATGACCGCGACCAGATTCCCTTTGCCGGTATAGCGGTAGGCGTTTTCGGCTTCGCGAGCAATCTCCCTGACCGGCTCGGCCACCCCAGGACTATACGCCAGCGCTAAATCCCGTGCCGTCGCGGTGGGTTTGGTCAACTCCACCGACAGCTTGCCGGGAATCGGCTTCGCGTGATAATCCAAGGCGGCCTGCTTGTTTGCATCGGTCATGGTCAAGGGTCCAGTTACATAGAAAGGAGATAAGTGGTGCCAGAATATAGAAAAACCCCGGCCCGCTCAAGCAAGCGGTAAACCCGGCATAAAAACGGTCGTTTAATCGACGTTTACCCTCATTTCGTAACATTTCAAACATTTTTAGTGAAATTTACACGTAAACACTTCAACGGTAACGATTGTTTTTATTAATGCAATGCAGCATTTATGGAAAATTTTTCCATTTTATCCAGGCATTTGGCTATTACCTGTTGCCAACGCTCTCGTCACGCACAAAAAAACCCACGCCTTGGCGTGGGTTTTCGCAAGCCCTGGGGCTTTCGATATGGCAGGTCCGTAAAGGATCAGCCGCGCTTGATAGCAGCACCGAAACGCTTGTTGAAGCGCTCTACACGGCCACCGGTGGTCGCTTGTTTCTGCTTACCGGTGTAGAAAGGGTGGCAGTTGGAGCACACGTCCAGGGAAAAATCCTGACCCGACGTGGAGCCCACCTGGAAGCTGGCACCGCAGGAACAGTTGGCGGTGACCGTGTTGTAATTCGGATGGATACCTTGTTTCATCTTGAGCCTCATCAGCGGTATGCCGCCACCTGATCTCGTGCCAGGCACCGCATACGGGTTTAAAAAAACGACTAACCGGTTAATCGCTCCTTCGTTTAAAGTCAGAGCGGCCGCGTATTCTAGCAAAACTAATGCCGGAGGCCAATTGTCCGACGCTGTTTCCGCCCAGGTGCTCAAAATCGCCCTGCCGTCGCCCTTGCGACGCCTGTTCGACTACTTGCCCAACCGCCAGACACCGCCTGGCGGTTGGCAGCCAGGATTGCGCGTCCGCGTCCCGTTCGGCCATCGCGATGTCGTCGGTGTGGTCGTTGAACTGGCGGACCACAGCGACCTGCCGCACACCCAACTGCGCAGCGTCAGCGAAACGTTGGACGATGCTCCCCTGCCCGCCGATTGGCTATGGCTTTGCCAGTTCACGGCACGCTACTACCAGCATAGCCTGGGCGACACCCTGGCCATGGCCATGCCTGCACGGATGCGCCAGGGCCACCCCATGGCCGGACGCACGCAAACACTTTGGCGGGCGTCGGGCCCGCCGGGCGATGACCGCTTGAGCCGCGCCCCGAAACAGGCGGCGTTACACGCGCTGTTGCAACAGCATCCCCACGGCTTGCCGGGACGCGCGGTCAATGCGCATGGATTTAGTCGCGACCAGTTGCTCGCGCTGGAAAAAAAGGGCCTGGCCGAAGCACAAGACATTACCCTCACCGCCCCCACGCCACCCGGCGGCAGCCTGCTGGCAAGCCCTGCGCTGCCGCTTAACCGGGAACAGGCGACGGCGCTGGCCGCCCTGCATGAAAAACTCGATGACTACCACCCTTGCTTACTGGAAGGCGTTACCGGCAGCGGCAAGACCGAAGTTTACCTGCAACTGATCGAGGCCGTGGCAGCCAAGGGAAAGCAGTCGCTGGTACTGGTCCCCGAAATAGGCCTGACCCCACAGACGCTGTCACGCTTCAAAAGCCGCTTCCGCGTGCCCGTCGTGGCATTGCACTCGGGACTTACCGACCCCGAGCGCCTGGACGTCTGGGAGGCGGCAGCCTCCGGGCGGGCCTTGATCATCATCGGCACCCGATCAGCGATTTTCACCCCACTCGCCAACCCCGGCGCGATTATCGTCGATGAAGAGCACGACGGTTCCTATAAGCAACAGGACGGTTTGCGCTATCACGCGCGGGACCTGGCCGTGGCCCGTGCCCACCACCATAAAATACCGCTGTTGCTGGGTAGTGCCACACCGTCTCTGGAAAGTCTACAGCAAGCATTAACAGGGGCTTACCGGCACTTGCGCTTGACCCAGCGGCCCAGCCGTCACCCGCCCGCCAAACTCGAACTGGTGGACATGCGTCACCAGCGGCGCCAGGGCGGCCTATTACCGGCCTCCCTCAGCGCCATCAAAAATACCCTGGCCGCTGGCAAACAGGTGCTGATTTTCATCAACCGGCGAGGCTTTGCGCCGACACTGGCCTGCCACAGCTGCGGCTGGCTCGCCGAATGCGGCCAGTGTGATGCCCGCATGACCCTGCACCGCCAGCCACCGCTGCTTGCCTGCCACCACTGCGACAGCCGCCGCGCCCTGCCAGACGCCTGCCCGGAATGCGACAGTGGCGATTTACGCGCCCTGGGCAGCGGCACGGAACGTACCGAGGAGACCCTGCAAAGCCTTTTCCCCAAGACCAAGGTGCAGCGCATCGATCGCGACAGCACGCGGAAAAAGGACAGTTTCGAGCAGATGCTCAAGGAGATTCAGCGTGGCGAACCCTGCCTGCTGGTGGGCACACAAATGCTCGCCAAGGGCCACCACCTCCCCCATGTGACGCTGGTGGTGGTGGTCAATGCCGATGGTGGACTCTACGCAGCAGATTTCCGCGCCCTGGAACACAGCGCCCAACTGCTCGAACAGGTTGCCGGTCGTGCTGGACGAGCGGCCCACCCAGGGCGCGTGCTGGTACAGACCCTGCATCCCGACGATCCGCAACTGGGCCAGCTTGCCGAACACGGCTATGGCACACTGGCGCGCAACCTGCTGGAAGAGCGCCGCCTCGCCCAGTTGCCGCCGTTTTGCTTTATGGCACTACTGCGTATTGAAAGCCCCAAAGAGGAAGCAGCTCTTGGCCTGGCCCGGCAGGCCGCCCAGGCTCTGCGCCAATGGCTATCCAATAGCGACACACCCGCACGCTGCCTGGGACCGGTGCCCGCCCCCATGGAGCGCCGCCAGAACCGTTACCACCTGCAAGTCATGCTGACCGCGGATAAGCGCAGCCAGCTCCACGCCGCCGCCAGCTGGCTGACACAATGGCTTGAAGCCAACCGCGACGCACGCCGGGTTCGCTGGTCGATTGACATTGATCCACAAAGCTTGTCCTAGATGCCAGCCGACACACCGCTTTGAAACTGCGCCTCAATTGCCGATAATGGGGCACCTTGCCGCTGAATAGCGATGCGTGCATGCCCACGCCGCCACTGATAACACCCGGATACTTAAATGAAAGACACGATTAGTTCACTGCTCGACGGCGCGGTCTCCGCGCTCAAGCACCAAGGCGTGCTGCCCGCTGATCTAGCGCCCACCATCAAGGTGGACCCCACCAAGGACAAGGCTCACGGAGATTACGCCACTAATCTGGCGCTGATGCTGGCCAAGCCCGCCGGCATGAAACCCCGCGAGCTGGCTGACGCCTTGGTAGCGGCGCTGCCGCCGAGCGACGCCATCCAGAAAACCGAGATTGCTGGCCCTGGATTCATCAACTTCTTTGCTGCCTCGGACGCCGCCGCGCAAATTGTCGCCCAGGTGCTCGACAGCGGCGATGCCTTTGGTCGCAGCCTGATCGGCAGGGGTGAGAAAGTGCAGGTCGAGTTTGTCTCCGCCAACCCCACCGGGCCACTGCACGTGGGCCATGGCCGTGGTGCTGCAATTGGCGACTGCCTGTGTCGCCTGCTCGATGCCAGCGGCTATGACGTGACCCGCGAGTTCTATTACAACGATGCGGGCGCGCAAATTGCCAACCTGGCAGGTTCGGTACAGGCGCGCGCCAAAGGGCTTGGCCCCGAGGATGACAGCTGGCCGGAAGACGGCTATCGCGGTGAATACATCGTGGATGTTGCCAGGGACTTCATGGCGGGCAAAACGGTGAGCGCCGATGATCGCGAGGTCACCGCCAATGCCGACGCCGATGACCTTGACGCGATTCAAGCCTTTGCCGTGGCCTGGCTACGCCGGGAGCAGGACCTCGACCTGAAGGCGTTCGGCGTCGAGTTCGACGTGTACTTTCTGGAGTCTTCGCTATATGCCGACGGCAAGGTGGATGCCACGGTCGAACAGCTCATCGCCGCAGGCCACACCTATGAAGAAGACGGTGCCATGTGGCTGCGCACCACCGACTTCGGCGACGACAAGGACCGCGTGATGCGCAAGCGGGAAGGCGGCTATACCTACTTCCTGCCCGACGTGGCCTACCACCTCGACAAGTGGCAGCGCGGCTTCACGACGGTGATCAACGAGCA
Source organism: Halomonas sp. A40-4 (assembly GCF_015767635.1). Lineage (GTDB taxonomy): Bacteria > Pseudomonadota > Gammaproteobacteria > Pseudomonadales > Halomonadaceae > Vreelandella > Vreelandella janggokensis. The sequence continues at coordinate 3,295,847 of NZ_CP065230.1, forward strand.
GGGGGCCGACCACCACTCGACCATCACCCGGGTACGCGCCGGTCTGCAGGCGCTGGATGTCGGCATCCCCAGGGGTTGGCCGGATTACGTGCTGCACCAGATGGTGATGGTGACCCGCTCCGGCGTTGAAGTAAAACTCTCCAAGCGCGCAGGAAGCTACGTCACTGTGCGCGACCTGATCGACGAAGTGGGCCGCGACGCGACGCGTTTCTTCCTGGCCGCCCGCCGGGCCGACTCGCAACTGACTTTTGATATTGACCTGGCACGCTCCCAGTCCAATGACAACCCGGTCTACTATATTCAGTACGCCCACGCCCGGGTGTGCAGCATGCTGCGCAAGGCCGAAGCGGCGGAGCAGCCTTTCGATCACGACCTTGCCATGGCCAATCTGGCCCTGCTGGACAGCGATCAGGAACGCGCCGTACTCAATCGCCTGGCCCGCTACCCGGAAGTCATCGAAAACGCCACCCACAACCGTGAACCCCAGCAGGTCGCCCAATACCTGCTTGACCTAGCAGGTGATTTCCACACCTGCTATAACGCCGTCAAGGTCATGGTTGAAGACGACACCCTTCGCAACACACGCCTGGCGCTGGGCCTTGCGACCCGCCAGGTGCTGCGTAACGGCCTGGATTTAATGGGGGTCAGCGCCCCCGAGGAGATGTAACCCATGGCGAGCCCGCGTAAAAAGCCCACCCGCCGCGGCGCTACCAGCCAGCGCAAATCGCCCCGCCCCTCAAGCGGTGGATTCCGTTTACCCGGCTGGCTATGGGGTCTGGCGGGCATGGCGGCCGGTTTCTTTCTGGCCCAACACCAGCATGGCACAGCCCCCTGGCAGGACACCGCGGATGACGCCACCCAAACGACGTCTGAATCAAGCGCTGAGGAGCGGAATGCACGTGAGGCCGCCCGGGAAACCGAAGACTCGACAGAGCCCTCCATGCCGACCTTCGAGTTTTACACCCTGCTACCTGAAACCGAGGTGATTGCCCCCGGCGTGGCCCCTCCTTCAAGCGTTGAGACGCCGACTGCCGCCGAAGCCGATAGCCCCAGCAGCGATGGCGACACCGTCGACGATCCCATCGCCCAGGTGATCGCGGCCAATATGCGCCCGGAAGAACAGGTCACCACCGCGCAGCAAACGGCCAATGAAGACGGTGCCCGCTACGTGTTGCAAGCGGCATCGTTTCGCGAGCTGGACGATGCCGAACAGTTGCGTCAACGGCTGCGTAACTTGAGCCTGCTGGCACAGATCAGCGAGATCCAGGCCGACGGCAGCACCTGGCATCGTGTGCAGGTGGGTCCTTACGAGGATACCCGCGAACTCAACCGCGCTCAGGACTTAATGGCCACCCAAGGCATTGAGCCGCTGCTGATTCAACTGCAAAACTGACAAACTCACTCCCCAATGACGTGCGGGCGGTTGATTTTTTATCGACCGCCCGCATTTTGTTGAGAACTGCTTAAAGAGGGTCGAGCACCGACCCGATCGTCATCGGGAGCAAGCCTCCCCCCAAGGAGTTACCTCCATGACCACCATCGTATCCGTGCGTCGCGGAAACCAAGTCGCCTTAGCGGGTGACGGCCAGGTATCACTGGGCAACACCGTGATGAAAGGCAATGCCAGCAAGGTACGCCGCCTCTACCGGGGCAAGGTACTGGCGGGCTTTGCGGGTGGCACCGCCGATGCTTTCACCCTGTTCGAACGCTTTGAAGCTCAGCTTGAAAAATACCAGGGGCACCTCACCAAGGCTGCCGTCGAGCTTGCCAAGGACTGGCGCACCGATCGCGCCCTGCGCCGCCTCGAAGCCCTGTTGGCCGTGGCCGACCACAGTGCTTCCCTGATCATTACCGGCAACGGTGACGTCGTCGAGCCCGAGCGCGGCATTATCGCCATTGGCTCAGGCGGCAACTATGCCCAGGCAAGCGCTCGGGCACTGCTGGAAAATACCGAATTGGGCGCCCGGGAGATCACTGAAAAATCCCTCGCTATCGCTGGTGACATCTGCGTGTTCACCAATCACCACATCACGCTTGAAGAGCTGAACACCAACGAACGTTGAGGCCCCTTATGACCCAGATGACCCCCCGCGAAATCGTCCACGCCCTGGACCAATATATTATTGGACAACAGGATGCCAAACGCGCCGTTGCCATTGCGTTGCGCAACCGCTGGCGCCGCATGCAGCTCGACGATGAGCTGCGCCCGGAGGTTACGCCCAAGAACATCCTGATGATCGGCCCTACCGGCGTGGGTAAAACCGAGATTGCCCGTCGCCTGGCCAAACTGGCGCGCGCGCCGTTTATCAAGGTGGAGGCTACCAAGTTTACCGAGGTTGGCTATGTGGGTCGCGACGTCGAATCGATCATTCGCGACCTGATCGAAGCGGCCATCAAGATGGTCCGCGAACACGCCAAGGAAGAAGTCGCCCACCGGGCCGAGGATGCCGCCGAAGACCGCATTCTCGATGCGCTACTGCCCCCACCCCGCGGCCAGGAAGACAAGCCGCGCGAGGATAACGGCACCCGCCAGACGTTCCGCAAGAAGCTGCGTGAAGGAGAACTGGACGACAAAGAAATCGATATCGAGATTTCCGCCCAGGGTCAGGGGATCGACATCATGACGCCCCCCGGCATGGAAGAGATGACCAGCCAGTTGCAGAGCCTGTTTTCCAACATGGGCCAACAGAAGCGCGAGACACGCCGCGTCAAGGTCAGAGAAGCCTTCGGACTGTTGCGCGATGAAGAGGCCAGCAAGCTGGTCAACGAGGAAGAGATCAAGGCCCGCGCCGTGGAAGCGGTCGAGCAGCATGGTATCGTTTTCCTGGATGAAATCGACAAGGTCGCCAAGGGCAGTGGCCAGTCGAGTGGCGGCGACGTCTCCCGCGAGGGTGTGCAGCGCGACTTGCTACCGCTTATCGAAGGATCGACCGTCTCGACCAAGTACGGCATGGTCAAGACCGACCACATCCTGTTTATCGCCTCCGGTGCCTTCCATCTGTCGCGGCCATCGGATCTGATCCCCGAGCTGCAGGGCCGCCTGCCCATCCGCGTCGAGCTGGATGCGCTGACACCCGGTGACTTCAAACGCATCCTGACCGAGCCGTCTGCCTCGCTGACCAGGCAGTACACGGCCTTGCTGGCCACCGAAGGGCTGAACGTCGAGTTTACCCAGGACGGCATCGAGCGCATCGCCGAAATCTCCTGGCAGGTCAACGAGGGCACCGAGAACATCGGCGCGCGGCGCCTGCATACCGTCATGGAGCGTCTACTGGAAGAGGCTTCGTTCAAGGGTGGCGACATGGAAAGCCCGCTACTGATTGACGCCGATTACGTGAATGCCCAACTCGGTGAGCTAGCCGTCGACGAAGACCTGTCGCGCTATATTCTGTAACCTGTCGGCTCGGCAGGGATGCCGAGCCTTGGCGCGCCACCAATGGCCGCCGACACCCAGCTGCTTTTGAGGTGTATCATGACTGCTCCCACCCCCACCCGCGTTCACTACCACAAGTCGACCCGCGAGCTTGAGCTCGGCTACGCCAATGGCGAAAGCTATCGCCTGCCGGTGGAACTGCTGCGCGTTTACTCACCTTCTGCCGAGGTACGCGGCCATGGCGGCGATACCGCGGTGCTGCAGGTCGGCAAAAAGGATGTAGGGCTGCAGAACATTACCCCAGCGGGCAACTACGCACTCAAACTGCACTTTGACGACGGTCACGACAGCGGCCTGTTCAGTTGGAACTATCTCTATGACCTGGCCCAGCATCAAACGGCCTACTGGGAAAACTACCTGCAACGGCTTGAGGAGGCCGGGGCCTCCCGCGAGCCTGCCAGTATCCAGTTCAAACAGCTGTGACGTAACGCCCCAGAGCAAACGCAGACAAGCCGGGGCGGACAAGGCTACAATGCTGACAACCTTATTAATGCGGCGACCGCTGGGTCGACGCTCATCGCCTCGAACTCTGGAGCCAGAGCCCCATGAGCCCCACGGATAAACGCACGACCGATTTTGGTTATCAGGAAGTTCCTCTCGACGAAAAAGCCTCTCGGGTAGCCGACGTTTTCCACTCGGTCGCCGCACGCTACGACGTCATGAACGACCTGATGTCGATGGGCATTCATCGTGTCTGGAAGCGCCTCACCATTGAGCGTGCCGGCGTTCGGCCAGGTCACCACGTCCTCGATATCGCGGGCGGCACCGGTGATCTGACGCTTAAATTTTCGCGCCTGGTCGGCCCGCGAGGCAAAGTCGTGCTTGCCGATATCAACGCCTCCATGCTCAACGTTGGTCGCGACAAGCTGATGGACAACGGCGTGGGCAGCAACGTCGAGTATGTACAGGCCAACGCCGAATGCCTGCCGTTTCCCGACAACAGCTTTGACTGCATCACCATCGCGTTTGGCTTGCGTAATGTCACCGACAAGGACGCCGCGCTACGTTCCATGGCAAGGGTCCTCAAACCCGGCGGACGCCTGCTGGTGCTGGAGTTTTCCAAGCCTAGCAATGCGCTACTCACCAAAGCCTACGACGAATATTCTTTCCGCCTGTTGCCGAAAATGGGCGAATGGGTGGCAGGCGACGGCGAAAGCTACCGCTACCTGGCCGAATCGATTCGTATGCACCCCGATCAGGAGACGCTGAAAGGCATGATGGAAAATGCCGGTCTCGAGCGGGTGGAGTACACCAACTTAACCGGCGGTATCGTGGCACTGCACCGCGGCATCAAGCTATGACACCAACCACCGAGAGGTCAGCATGCTGCTAACCCCGACCCTGTTGCTGGCCGGATGTGAACGCACGCTGAACGCCCTGCTTGCCCGTGACCCGGCGTCACCAGCGCGGCTTGCCCAGCTCTCGGGTAGTCGGCTGCTCGTGCGTTTCGAACAGCCTCAGTTCGCCCTGGTACTTCATTATCACGCCGCCGGGATTGACCTGCTGCGCGCCGACGATATTGACGAACGCCACGTTGATGCCGTCGTGGAGCTGACTCCGGAAACCCTGTCAGCCTGGATTGGCGGCACGTCGATCGAGCAGTTGATGTTTGAAGGCAAGCTGGCGATACGCGGCCAGGTGCATTTACTCGAAGCGACGCGCACGCTGCTTCTTGACCTGGATCTCGACTGGGAAAACGAACTGGCACGTTGGTTGGGGGATACGCCTGCCCACTCACTGGCCGAGGGGGTGCGGCGAGCGGCTGACTGGGGGCTGCGTACCAAGGACGAGTTGGTGCAGGATGTCTCCGAGTACGTGTTTGAAGAAGCCCGCTTACTGCCCGGCCGCCAGCAGCGCGATGTATTACGCGACCAGTTGACCGCGCTCGAGGTGGCGACTGACCGTCTGGAAGCCCGATTCAAGCGCCTCGAGCGACGGCTGCGAGCAGGAGCACGCCCATGAGTTTGCGGTTGTTTCGCATCAGTTGGGTGATGGCCCGTTACCGCCTGGATACGCTCCTCCCGCTTGATCGGTTTCCCTGGTGGTTGCGCCTTCTGCTGTGGTTCTCGCCACTGCGCCTGATGCCCGTCGGCCAACGCACGCGCGGCGAGCGCCTGCGCCTCGCGCTGGAAACACTGGGACCGATTTTTATCAAATTCGGCCAGATGCTCTCCACCCGACGCGACTTGTTACCCGAAGACATTGCCGACGAGCTCAGGCGCTTGCAAGACCAGGTGCCGCCCTTTCCGGGTGAGCAGGCTGTGACCCGGGTGGAAAAAGAACTCGAAATGTCGCTCAGCGATGCCTTTGCGTTCTTCGACACGGCGCCTCTGGCCTCGGCGTCCATTGCGCAGGTTCATGTCGCCCAATTACATAGCGGCGAAGACGTGGTGGTCAAGATCATTCGACCCGGCATCGAGCGCATCATGCGTCAAGATATGGCGTTGATGTATCAGGTGGCCAAACTATTGGCCAAGGTACCCGAAGCCCGACGTCTACGCCCGGTGGAAGTCATCAGGGACTACGAGGCCACGCTTTTCGATGAGCTTGACCTGTATAAGGAGGCCGCCAACACCTCTCAGCTCAAGCGCAATTTCAAAGACTCCCCGCTGCTGTTTGTACCGACCATCTACTGGCCGTTTACCCGCCGCCACGTCATGGTCCAGGAGCGTATTCGCGGCGTGCCCGTCGCCGACCTCGACACCCTCAAGGCCAACGGTACCAATCTCAAGAAGCTCGCCGAGCGCGGTGTGGAAATCTTCTTTACCCAGGTGTTTCGCGACAATTTCTTCCATGCCGATATGCACCCCGGCAATATTTTCGTCAACTGTGATAACCCGGAAGATCCGCAATATATCGCCATTGACTGCGGTATTGTCGGCAGCCTGACACGGGAGGATCAGGATTACCTGGCCCGCAACCTGCTGGCGTTTTTCCATCAGGATTATTACGAAGTCGCTGCACTGCACATTGAATCGGGCTGGGTGGGCGAAAACACCCGCGCCAACGAGTTTGCAGCGGCGATTCGCACGGTTTGCGAACCGATTCTGGAAAAACCGTTGAAAGATATATCCTTCGGCCAGGTCCTGCTGGGGCTGTTCCAGACCGCACGGCGCTTTAACATGGAAGTACAGCCCCAATTGGTACTGTTGCAGAAGACCTTGCTCAATATTGAGGGCCTGGGCCGACAGCTTTACCCTGACCTGGACCTGTGGAGCACGGCAAAACCCTATCTCGAGCAGTGGATGAAAGAACGGGCGGGCGTCGGCGGCCTATGGCGCTCGTTGAAGCGCCAGGCACCGGAACTGTCGCACCAGTTACCCGAGCTACCGGTACTGGCGCATCAGGCGCTCAGCCGCATGGAGCACGAGCACCGCCAGCGTCACCAGCAGACCTCTGCCATCAGCGACATGCAACAGCAAATGGCTCGCCAGGGCAAACGCCAGCATCGCCTGCGTATTGGCCTGGTTCTGCTAGGCTTGGCACTGGCTTGGCAGCCACTGAGCCAATGGGCAGGCAGTCAGCAATGGCCGGTGCTTGTCGCAGCCGCCATCGGTCTGCTGCTGCTGGTATGGCAATAGTTCAAGAACCCGAGGATCCCCATGGACACGACGCCTTACACCCCTAATAATGCACCTGTGCTTGATGCGCTCGCCGACGTATTACGTCAGCGTCGTCACGCGTCGCCGGACGATTCTTATGTTGCCTCCTTGCATTACAAGGGATTGAACAAGATACTCGAAAAACTCGGCGAGGAAGCCACCGAAACACTGCTCGCCGCCAAAGACGCCGAACATGGCAGCTTTGACGAGCGACAGGCACTGGTCGCCGAAACCGCCGACCTATGGTTTCATAGCCTGGTGATGCTGTCGCATCTGGACCTGGATCACCAGGATGTACTCAACGAATTGGCGCGCCGTTTCGGCATTTCCGGCCACGACGAAAAAGCGGCGCGTCAACAATAGCCTTCAGGCTTTGCAACACAGCCCCATCACGAGGACACGCTTATGTTAGGTGGTATCAGTATTTGGCAGTTGCTGATTGTACTAGGCATCATCATCCTGGTTTTCGGCACGAAAAAGCTCCGCAACGTCGGTACCGACCTGGGCGGTGCGGTGAAAGGCTTCAAGAAAGCCGTCCATGAAGACGAGAAAGACGCCAGCAAGAAGGACGATGACCAGCCCCAGGCGAAAGTTCGTCACGATGAGGCTGGCAACACTTACGACGTTCAAGCGGAAGAGAAAGAAAAACAGACAGCTGATCATCAAGACGAGCGCAAATAAGCCATGTTCGATTTTGGCTTTTTTGAAATTCTGGTCATTGGCGTTGTCGGGCTCCTGGTACTGGGTCCGGAACGCCTTCCCCGCGCGGCGCGCACGGTCGGCCTGTGGGTCGGCAAGATCAAGCGCACCGTCTCGGGCATGCAGCGCGAAATCAGCGCCCAGCTCGAAGCGGAAGATCTGCGTCAAACGCTCTCTGACCAGCAGAAAAAGCTCGATGACAGCCTTCGCAAAGCCAAGCATGACGTAGAGCGGATAGCGGACGCCCCCGAAAAGCCAACGCCAGCCTCCGGCGACCCATCAACGACGTCGGAAAAGCGTGCCGCCAGTGCCGCCTCGCATCTGGATGAAGCACTGGAAACCGTCCGTGAGAAAGCACCCGCGTCGCCCGACGCCGAGTCATCTACCAAGGACAGCAAGCACCCATGAGCACCTCTGATGATTCGCAGGAGCCCAGCAATGATCAGAAACAAGCGCCGTTAATCGAGCACCTCATTGAACTGCGCTCGAGACTGATGCGCGCGGTTATCGCGATTCTTTTGATCTTTCTCGGGCTTTATGCGTTCTCGAACGACATCTATCTTTTCGTGGCAGAACCGCTGATGGCGCTGCTGCCCCCAGGGTCGCAAATGATTGCGACCGAAGTGGCCTCACCGTTTCTTGCACCGTTCAAACTGACGTTGGTAACAGCGCTATTTATTGCGGTGCCGTTTGTGCTGCACCAGGCTTGGTCGTTTATCGCACCAGGGCTTTACGATAACGAGAAAGCACTGGCAATTCCGATCCTGGTCTCCAGCATTATGCTGTTCTATGCCGGGGCGGCGTTTGCATATTACGTGGTGTTTCCGTTGCTGTTTGCGTTTTTCACCCAGGCAGGGCCGGAAAACATCACGGTAATGACGGATATCAATCAGTACCTGAACTTCGTGCTCAAGCTCTTCTTTGCCTTTGGCGTGGCGTTTGAAATTCCGGTTGCCACGTTTTTACTGATTCTGTCCGGCGCGACCACGGTCGAGAGCCTCTCCCAAAAACGCCCGTACATTATCCTGGGCTGTTTCGTGATTGGCATGGTGCTCACACCACCCGACGTCATATCGCAAAGCCTGCTGGCCATTCCCATGTACCTGCTTTACGAGGTTGGCCTGCTGTTTGGCCGCCTGGTCCGCAAGCGGCGCGCCGAAAAGGCCGCCGAAGCGTCAGGTGAAGAATAGCTCGCACTAAAAACAAACCGCTGCCCAAAGGCAGCGGTTTGTGGATGGATATAGACGTCCGGCGGAAAGCGTCGCTAATGGGTCAGTCCATCATTTCATCGATCCGATCAACGAGCTTGAAGATGCCGGTGGCCGCTTCACTGATCCGCGTTGCCAGCATATAGGCAGGCGTCGAGACCACGCGGTGCTCAAGATCGACCACGATATCCTCGACACTACAGCTACGGTGAAGGCCGCCCATGGCGCTGATGGCCCCGGATACGCCAGGATCATTGCCCACCGTCACGGCGATCCCGTCACCCAACAAACGCGTCGCCAACACTGGCGCAATGCAGATCAGGCCGATCGGCTTGGCATCTTCGCGAAAGCCTGACAGGACTTCCCTGAACGACGCCAACACCTGCATGCTGTCTCCCGCCAAGGCGAAATCCGACAGGTTTTTGGCGACACCAAAACCACCCGGTACAATTACCGCGTCAAATTCGTCAGCCGCCAGGTCAGTTAGTGGGCTGACGTCACCGCGGGCCAGACGTGCTGATTCCACCAGCACGTCACGTTTTTCGTCCGTGTCAGTCTCCTGGGTGAGGTGATTGACCACATGGTGCTGCTCGATATCCGGGGCAAAACAACGATATCCTATCCCCAACTGGTCCAAGCGCAGTAGCGTCAGGGTGGTTTCGTAAATTTCCGACCCGTCGAATACACCGCAGCCAGCAAGAATCACTGCTACCTGTTTGGTCATGCTTTTCTCCTTGTGCAGGGCCTGCTCGTTCAGCAGCGTTTGCGCCACTTTAGTCAGTCTTTCAGCGCACCACAAGACGGCTTTCGATGCAGACCAGGGCTGATATACTCAGCCAAGGTCGGCAGATACCCTCATTTACGAGTTTTTGTGGAGAATACCGTTGAGTACACCTACCCCTCGCCACTTTCCCGCGACGCGTCTGCGTCGCATGCGCCGCGACGACTTCTCCCGCCGTTTAATGCGCGAATCAACGCTGACGCCCGGCGACCTCATTCTGCCGGTTTTCGTCCTGGAAGGCAGCCAGCAGCGCGAAGCCATCGCCTCTATGCCGGGTGTGGAGCGCCTGTCGATTGACCTGTTGATCGAGCAGGCCCGCGACGCCTATGCGCTGGGCATTCCCGCAATCGCGCTGTTCCCGGTTGTCGGCGGTGAACAGAAAACCGAACTCGCCGAAGAGGCCTACAACGCCAACGGGCTCGTACAGCGCAGCGTGCGCGCACTCAAGGAGGCGCTGCCGGAACTGGGTATCATCACCGACGTCGCCCTGGACCCGTACACCATCCACGGCCAGGATGGGATTATCGACGAGAACGGGTACGTGCTTAACGACCGCACTGTCGACACCCTGCTCAAACAGGCGCTCTCCCATGCCGAAGCCGGTGCCGATGTCGTTGCCCCCTCCGACATGATGGACGGGCGTATCAGCGCTATCCGCCAGGTGCTTGAACAGGAGCATCTGCACAACGTGCGCATCATGGCTTACAGTGCCAAGTACGCCTCGCACTACTACGGTCCCTTCCGCGATGCCGTGGGCTCCTCCGCCAACCTGGGCAAAGCCGACAAGCGGACGTACCAGATGGACCCGGCCAACAGCGACGAAGCCCTTCATGAGGTGGCAATGGACATTGCCGAGGGAGCTGACATGGTCATGGTCAAACCGGGAATGCCTTACCTGGATGTTGTCCGGCGGGTCAAAAGCGAGTTGCGCGTGCCCACCTATGCCTATCAGGTAAGTGGCGAATACGCGATGCACCGCGCTGCTTTCGACAATGGCTGGCTGGATGCCGACACGGTCATCCTGGAGTCTCTGATGTGCTTCAAGCGCGCCGGGGCAGACGGTATTCTGAGCTACTTTGCCCTTGACGCCGCACGTCTGCTGACGAATGCGCGTTGATCCTGGGAGGCTGAAGCCAGTAAAGCGTAGATGACAATGCCGTGACACGTCTTTGTCATCTTCCTCCGCCATACTGCGTTAACAGATGCGTATCAGGCAGTGATATGCTCAGAGACGACTAACGCCGGAGGCAGCTACCATGGACGACCAGGTCACCGATAACTCGCCCTACCCGCGCCATGACAATGACGGTAGCGACACCGAGATGTCCACGCTTCGCGTCAACCGCACGCCCACAGGCGTTCAGGCCCGCGAAGCGCTGCCTGAGACCGATCTGGACGACCCGCAGCTTTACTTCAATCGCGAGCTCTCCCACCTGCAGTTCAATATCCGTGTGCTGGAGCAGGCGCTGGATGAAGCACATCCACTGCTCAACCGATTGATGTTCTTGCTGATTTTTTCATCCAACATGGATGAGTTCTTTGAAATTCGCGTGGCCGGACTCAAGCACCAGATTGCCCTGGGTGACGATACAACGGGTGCCGACGGGCGGCTGCCAAGGGCGGTGCTTGCCGAGATTTCTGACATTGCCCACGCGCAAATCGTCCGCCAGTATCAGATTCTCAACGATACATTGTTGCCTGCTCTAGAAGCGCAGGGGCTAAGGTTCCGTCGCCGCGACCAATGGACAAAGGCGCAAAAAGACTGGGTCCACGAGCTGTTCAACAACGACATCATGCCGGTCATCAGTCCCATCGGTCTGGACCCCTCGCACCCTTTTCCGCGGTTGGTGAACAAAAGCCTCAACTTTATCGTCGAGCTGGAGGGCAAAGATGCCTTTGGACGCGCCGGGGGCATGGCGATTCTCCCCGCGCCCCGCTCGTTGCCACGCCTCATGGCGCTGCCTAAGCATCTGTGCAGCGAGGGCTATACCGAGTACGTGTTCCTGTCGTCGATGATTCATGCCCATGCTGAAGAACTGTTTCCAGGCATGAAGGTGCGCGGTTGCTACCAGTTCCGCCTGACACGCAACGCCGACATGAGCGTTGACCCGGAAGAGGTCTCCGACCTGGCCTCCGCGCTGCGTGGCGAGCTTTTGGCTCGCCGCTATGGCAGTGGCGTACGTCTGGAGGTAGCCGATAACTGCCCGGACGACCTGACCAACTTCCTGCTGCGCCAATTCAGCCTTGAAGCTGACGACCTGTACCGTGTGCAAGGCCCGGTCAACCTGACCCGGATGATGGCCGTTCTTGGCGATGTTGACCGGCCGGAGCTGCTCTACAGGCCGTACACGCCTGGGATCCCCAAAGCCCTGAAAGGCGGCAGCCTGTTTGATGCCATCGCCAAGCAGGACGTGCTGCTGCACCACCCTTTCCAGTCGTTTTCGCCAATTGAGGACCTGCTCAGCGAAGCAGCCCGCGACCCGAATGTGCTGGCCATCAAACAGACGCTCTACCGCACCGGGGCCGATTCGCCGATTGTCAGCGCACTAGTGGACGCGGCCAGCCAGGGCAAAGAAGTCACCGTGGTGATCGAGCTGCGCGCGCGCTTTGACGAAGCCGATAATCTACAGCTGGCATCGCGCCTGCAGGAAGCCGGGGCCATCGTGATTTACGGCATCATGGCGTACAAGACGCATGCCAAGATGCTGCACATCGTGCGCCGCGAACGCGGTGAACTACGCCACTACGCCCATCTGGGTACTGGTAACTACCATTCGAAGACCGCCAAGCTGTACACCGACTATAGCCTGCTGACCGCCAACAAGGCACTTTGCGCCGACGTTCACCGGGTGTTTCAGCAACTGTCGGGGATGGGCCGCGCGCGCAAGATCGACACGCTGCTCCATGCGCCGTTTACCCTGCACGAGCGGCTCATGGAAATGATCGACCGTGAAGCCCAGGTCGCCCGCAAGGGCAAGCGAGCCCACATCATCATCAAGTGCAATTCGCTCACCGAGCCGAAACTGATCAAGGCGCTTTATCGCGCCTCCCAGGAGGGTGTTGAATGCGACCTGATCATTCGTGGCATGTGCTGCCTGAAACCCGGCCTGCCGGGTGTGTCGGACAATATTCGTGTGCGCTCGATCATTGGCCGTTTCCTGGAACACACACGGGTTTTCCATTTCCACAACGACGGCAAGCCGGAGATCTGGTGTTCAAGCGCCGACTTCATGTCGCGCAACATGTTCCACCGGGTGGAAACCTGCTTTCCACTATTGGATAAAAAGCTCGCCACGCGGGTACGCAAGGACCTGGAAACCTACCTGGTCGACAATTGCCAGAGCTGGCTGCTGCAAAGCGACGGCAGTTATCACCTTCAAAACCCCGGTAGCGGGGATGCGATCAGCGCCCAGGAAACCCTGCTCTACGCCTACGCCAGCAAAAGCTAGCCCAGTTAAACACCCCGGCACCAAGCCGGGGTTAAACGTCCTGTGGTATGTCGCTTACGTATAGCGCTGACGAATCTGCCGGGCTGCCTGGACCATATTGGCCAGGGCCGGCTCCACCTCCGCCCAGGTGCGGGTTTTCAGGCCGCAGTCCGGATTGACCCACAGCCGCTCGGCGGGCATCTTTTCCAGCGCCTTTTCCAGCAAATCGACCATCCACGCCACATCGGGAATATTCGGCGTGTGGATATCGTAAACACCGGGCCCCATTTCATTGGGATAGGCAAAGTCCTGGAAAGCGTCCAGCAATTCCATATTCGAGCGTGACGTTTCGATGGTGATCACGTCAGCGTCCAGCGCCGCAATCGCACCTATGATGTCGTTGAACTCCGAATAGCACATATGGGTGTGAATCTGGGTGCTGTCGTCGACGCCTGAGGCACTTAATCGGAAACACGTCACTGCCCAGTCCAGGTAGCCCTGCCATTCATGCTGGCGCAGCGGCAAGCCCTCCCGCAGGGCGGGCTCGTCGATTTGAATGATCCTGATGCCGGCGCGCTCCAGATCCTGCACTTCGTCGCGCAGCGCGAGGGCAATCTGCTGACAGGTGGTTTCCCGGGACTGATCATCGCGTACAAACGACCACTGCAGGATCGTCACCGGCCCCGTCAGCATGCCCTTCATGGGCTTGTCGGTCAGCGTTTGCGCATACTCGCTCCAGCGTACAGTCATGGCGGCCGGACGGTTCACGTCACCAAAAATGACCGGCGGCTTGACGCACCGCGAGCCATAGCTTTGCACCCAGCCAAAACGGGTAAAGGCAAAGCCGTCCAGCTGTTCACCAAAGTACTCCACCATATCGTTGCGCTCGGCCTCACCGTGAACCAGCACATCCAGACCCAAAGCTTCCTGACGCTCGACCGCGTAGGCAATGTCCGAGCGCATGCGCGCCTCGTAGTCGGCCTGGCTTATCTCACCCGCTTTAAAAGCACGCCGCGCCGCACGAATATCGGAGGTTTGCGGGAAGGAGCCAATCGTCGTGGTCGGCAACAGGGGCAGGTTCAGGGCACGCCGTTGCGCCACCGCGCGTTCTGCATAGGGAGAGCCGCGCTGGCTGTCCTCGGACGTGATAGCGGCAACGCGAGCACTGACGGCTGGCTGATGAATACGCCCTGATTCACGCCGGACATCCAACGCCTGCGTTGCCGCTTTCAAGCGCTGCCCATCAAGGTCGGTGGCGCGATTATCGATCAGCCGGGCCAGGGAAACCACTTCGTCGAGCTTTTGGCGGGCAAAGGCCAGCCAACTGACCAAAGCTTCATCAAGGTCTGTCTCCTGGGCAAGATCCACAGGCACGTGCAGCAGCGAACAGCTTGGCGCCAGCCAGAGCCGCTTGCCCAGGCGAACCTTGAGCGGCAGCAGGCGTTCGCGCAGCGCGGCAAGGTCGGCACGCCAGATATTGCGGCCATCAACAAACCCCACCGATAGCACCTGGTGCGGGCTCAGTCGATCAATCACGCTGTCTACCTGCTGAGGCGCGCGCACTGCATCAATGTGAAGCCCATCCACCGGCAGCCGGGTCGCCACCGACAGATTATCACCCAGGCCGCCAAAGTAGCTGGCCACCATCAGCTTCAAGGGAGCGGACTGCAAGCGGTGATAGGCGCGTTCAAAGGCCTGCTGCCAGGCAAGGGGCAAGTCCTGCACCAGTGCTGGCTCATCCAGTTGAACCCACTCGACCCCCTGGGTGGCCAGGCGTGCCAGCACGTCGCAGTAGACATCCAGGATGCTATCCAGCAACGTCAATCGGTCCAGCTCGGCGCTTTGGGATTTCCCCAGCCACAGCCAGGTGAGCGGACCGGTCAGGGTCACCTTGGGGGTAAATCCCGCGGTCAATGCTTCATCGACTTCGTCGAAAAGCCGGTTGGAGGCCAGAGCAAAACGTTGCCCTTGGTGCAGCTCCGGGACCAGATAATGATAGTTGGTATCAAAGTACTTGGTCATTTCGCAGGCAGCTGCCGGTTCGCCGCTGGGCGCACGTCCCCGCGCCATGCGAAAGGTGGTATCCAGGTCAACGTCACCCGCCGCCACTTCCTGTGCCGCATTGAAGCGCTCGGGCACCGCGCCTAACAGCACCGAGACATTCAGCACCTGATCGTAAAACGCGAAATCGCCCACGCTGACCATGTCGAGTCCCGCCGCCTGTTGGGCTTGCCAATGGCGCAAACGCAAGTCCCGGCCGGTCTGTTCAAGCTCTTCGCGGGAACACTCGCCCTGCCAGTAGGCTTCAGTGGCTTTTTTGAGCTCGCGACGAGCGCCAATTCGGGGATAGCCGAGGATATGAGAAACTGTCATGATGAAACCTTGCAACGTGAATGATTTCACTTAGTCTGGGCATCGACAGAAAGTGAATCAAACTAAAGTTTTTAATATTAAATATGAAAAACCTTCATTATGATTGAATTACGCCACTTGCGCACCCTGCTGGCGCTCCGTGAGACAGGGTCTCTGGTAGAGGCGGCCGAGCGGGTCCATCTCACCCAATCTGCGCTGTCACATCAGTTGAAAGACCTTGAAAGCCGGGTGGATAGCCCACTGTTCATGCGCAAGACCCGGCCGGTTGAATTCACCCGCGCCGGACTGCGTTTACTGGCACTCGCTGATGAGGTTCTGCCCGAAGTGCGCAAGGCCGAGCGCGACCTGGCACGCATGGCCGGAACCGAAATGGGGAGACTGCACATGGCCATTGAGTGCCACAGTTGCTTCCAGTGGCTGATGCCCACGGTGGACTACTTTCGCGATCACTGGCCCGAGGTCGAGATCGACATACCCAGCGGCCACCACTTTGACCCGCTGCCCGCGCTGGCGCGCGAACAGCTCGATCTGGTGATCACGGCTGATCCGCAGCCCATCGAGGGGGTGCACTACGCGCCGCTGTTCCGCTATGAAGGATTGCTCGCGGTTGCCAGGCAACATCCACTTGCCGGTCAGAGCTTCGTGACGCCCGAGGCACTGGCCGATGAAACCCTGATCACCTACCCGGTCGAGCAGTCACGACTTGACGTCTTTAGCCAGTTTTTAACACCCGCCAATGTGCGCCCCCGGGAAATCCGCACCGCCGAGCTGACGATCATGATGATGCAGCTTGTCGCCAGCGGCCGTGGTGTCTGTGCGCTGCCTAACTGGGCGCTCTCGGAGTACCTGGAACGCGACTACGTTAGTGCCGTGAAGCTTGGAGAGCAGGGTGTGTGGAGCACGCTGTATGCCGCCGTGCGGGAAGAAACGCTGGAGGCGCCATGGATGCAGGATTTTTTACGCACCGCACGGGAAACGTCGTTTGCCGTCCTCAACGGTATCAAACCGGCGACTCGCGACGCGGAATCAGTAGCGTGAAGCGCGCGCCACCCAGGGAAGGGCTGGTATCCACGGTGACGCTACCGCCATGGCCTGCCATGACTTTTTGCACAATCGACAACCCCAGCCCGTAGCCCCCCGAACTGCGCGCACGGCTATCGTCCAGACGGGCGAAGGGTTTGAACACGTCGGCCCGAGCATCGGCTGGAATCCCCGGTCCATCATCCTCCACGTCAATACGCACCAGGTGGGGCTCATCCCATAGTCCAATCACCACCTTGGACTGACCATGTCGGCAGGCATTACTGACCAGGTTCTGCAGCGCGCGCTGCAGGTAGCGAGGCTCCGCCAGGAGCTCGACGTCAGGCCCCGGCGCCAGCGTTATCGACAAGCCTTCATGAAGCGGCGAAAGCGAATCGATCACCCGCTCGGCCATCGCCCGACATTCCACCAGCGACGTTTCCAGCTCGGCGCCGTTGACCGTCTCGCCCCCCAGCCGGGCATAGGTGAGAATTTCATCGATCAGCTCATCCAACTCGGCAATATCGGTATCGATACCCTGAAGCTGGCGTCGTATCGCGGGCTGATCGGTCATATCCTCGACCATTTGCACGGCAAAACGGATACGGGCTACCGGCGTTCGCAGCTCGTGTGACACGGCGCGAATCATCTCCTGCTGCCCACGCAACAGCGACTGCACCTGATTGGCCATCCCGTTGAACGCCATGCCCAGGCGCCCAAGAAAGTCGCCGCTTTCGACTTTGACGCGGGTTTCCAGGCGACCACTGGCAATCCTTGTCGCCGCCAGCTCGAGACGCGCCATGCGTGATTCGATACTGCGCATCACCAGGTAGATAATCAGCGCCAGCACGACCATCAGAGCCATCAATAACGGCAGGTGAAGGTTCAACGGCAGGACGGAGCCCCCGGCTGCAGGCCCTACTTCAAGCCATTGGGAGCCGTCGGACAGCTGATAGACGAAGCTTATCGATAGTTGTTCACCGCGTAAACGCGTGACGACCTCGCCGCGATCGAGCTGGCGACGCTGCGCATCACTCAACGCAGCAGGGGGGCGATCGGTCAGCGAAAGTGGCCAGCCACCCTGCTCCAGTGCACCAAGCCGCTCACGACGTTCGTTACCGTCAAGCGGCGACAGCCACGCACCGAGTATCTCTATGGTGGCGTGCCACTGTCGCTCGCTCCAGTAAGGGAAGTCGGCCTGTAACAGCCAGGGTTGGCCAGGGAGGCGGCGCTGTAGTCGCCAGGGAGACGTCGCCACCAGTACTTTTCCCCGCTCCAGGCGGGCACGCTCGAAATAGCTCAGGGAAGCATCTTCCAACGGCAAAAGTGTCAACTGCATATCGAGCTGCTCAGCCCAACCCGCTAGCTTCGCCTGGCGTTCGCGCGGCGTGCTGTCGGCGAGTTGCTGCGTCATTAATGACATTGGCAGCGCCGTTAATGCCTCGCGATAGTCCTCGCGGCTAACCTGCTCGATAAAGGCGCGCCCGCCCAGGGCAATTAAAAACACCATTAGCAGCGCGGCACCCAGCAGCAGATAAAAGCGTAAAAACGAGCCGTGGCTGAGCACCCGCCGCATGTAGCTGTCCTTCTTAGCTGTCTTTTACAAACAGGTAGCCCTTACTACGTACCGTCTTGATACGGTGGGGCTGGTTGGGGTCATCACCAATCTTGGGACGAATACGTGACACTCTCACATCGATCGAACGATCCTGCCCATCATATTTGATCCCACGCAGATCATTAAAAATCTCTTCACGGGTGAGCACACGCCCGGCATTGCGCGCCAGCAACCAAAGCAGGTCGAACTCGGCGCTGGTCAAATCGATGCGTTCCCCCGACAGCCAGGCTTCACGGGTGGCATTATCGATTTCAAGATTCTCGAAGCGCAGACGTATTTCGCCTTCCGAGGCTGGCCCGTCGGCACGCCGCAACAGCGCTCGCATGCGGGCCAGGAGTACCCTTGGCTGAACAGGCTTGGGCACATAGTCATCCGCGCCCATTTCAAGTCCCAATACCTGATCCAGATCGTCCGTACGTGCCGTCAACATCATGATCGGACCTGCAAAGTTGGGTCGCACGCGACGACAGATCGCCAGGCCGTCTTCCCCGGGCAGCATTAAATCAAGAATCACCAGATCCGGCTGCAGGGTCAGGATGCGATCCACTCCCTTCGCCCCATCAGCCTCCAGCGTGACTTGAAAGCCGTTGGCTTCCAGATAATCCCGGGTCAGCTCAGCCAGGCGCTGATCATCCTCAATGATGAGCACGTGATCCTGGTCGGGATAATCAGGCTTGTGCGATTCTTGACTTCCAAGCGTCTGAAACCGTTCTTCTAAGTGATCCACCATCCTAGTTGTCAACTCCACTTAAGCTATGTGTCTTATCGCCTGCTTACCCCACTCAGAAGCAGGCTGTTTATGTTTATTTACAGAATACCTCAAAAGTGCTCAAGCGCTTGTCAGCTGACGCAATATGCACGTTTCTTAAACATTTTACCCAAAAGCCGCCGCTTGATTCTTGCCACACCGACAGCTAATGTAAGTGACTACGCTGTCGTCAACCTGACAGGAGGAGACGGTCATGGGAAGTGACAAACCCAAAAGTGTCATCAAACGTGTTTACGTTCCTACCCAAGTGCGTGATTTGCCTAACGGGGAGAAACTTAAAATCCCTGGGCATTACAAATCCCCTCCCGGTGAAGAACAAAGCTGATCGCCATTTATCTATAGTAGTGACTTAATAAGGCAGGCTCAGGGCCTGCCTTATTCATATCTACATCACCAGTAACGTTTCGCTATCCTTTCGGCCCCAGCAGCAACCACACGATCAGCCCGACCAGCGGAAAAAACAGCAACACCAATATCCATAGTAACTTGGCCAGGCCACCGGCAGTGCTTTTCGCTACCTTAATGATGGCCCAGACGATGATGACGAGCCAGATAAGCCCCAGTAATCCACCCACTTCAATGCCCATATCAACTCCTTGTATTGGGATCCATGACTGTGCAGCTAAGCATATAGCTACAGCTGACACAAGCGACTAAGAGGATGCCTGCCAGTTCAGGGCGGCCTGGCGACCACGCGCTTCATTTACCCTTGCGCAAACCAGCATCGCCACGCCAAACAATACCGCGCACAGCAGAATAGATGCCTGGAGACCGACCAAGGCCTGCAACCCTCCCAGCAGCACAATCCCGATGACACCTGCCAGCTTGTTGGCCAGCCCCCAAAAGCCAAAGAACTCCGCTGACTTGGTCGTTGGCGAGAATAAACCGACCAGCGCGCGGCTTGCCGATTGACTGGAACCCAGGCTCAGCCCGGCTAAACACCCCACGAACAAGAAGACATACTGAGGTTGCCATTGCCATTCAGTGACCTGGTTCACCCAGTCGGTGAACTGCGGGGTCAGCCAGATAGCCAGAATGGCGGCGATCCACAGCCCCAGAGTAATCTGATAGGTACGCTTGGCACCCAGCCGGTCCTGAATCCAACCAAACCCTAACGCCCCGGCGGCCGCCGTAATTTGCACAATAATGAACATGATATTGCGCACGCTTGCTTCCCAACCAATCACCTGGGCGCCGTAAATAAAGGCAAAGGCGATGATGATGTACACCCCTGCCATCGAAAACAGCAGCGATACCAGAAACACCGACAGATCCCTGAAATGCTTCAGGTCATGAAAGGTAGCAGTGACGCGCCGACGCGCCGTATGCCAGTAGGATCCGCGATGCGGTTGCGGCATTGCCCGCTCTTTCAGCCATATGAAGGTGGGTATGGCGGCCACCAGGAAAAATCCAGCAGCGAAGGGACCTACCCAGCGAATGCGCTCGAAGTTATCAGCGCTTGCTTCGCCCAACACCACCAGCGTGAACCCCGCGGCAAAGAGCCCACCGATATAGCCCAGCGCCCAGCCAAACCCGGAGATCTTACCCAATGCCTCGGGAGGACCCAGCGAAGGCAGAAAGGCCGCGATAAATGACTCACCCATCGAGTAGGCATAGTTCGAAATGATGATGAGTATGAGCCCGATGACCACATAGCCAGGCGCCACAAAATACAGCATAGCGGTCGTCGCAACCGTCGCCAGGTAGCTGAACAGCAGGAAGCGTTTCTTTTCTGCCCGCTCATCCATGATTGCGCCGCATAAGGGTGCGGTGACAACTACCAACAAATAACTGGTAGCCAGGGCGAGACTCCATAGCAGATTGGCAAGACGAAAGTTATCGCCGCGGTCACCCACAATCACGGTGGTAAACAATTCACCGAAAACCACAGTGATAATCAGCAAGGTATAGGCTTGGTTGGCAAAATCGAACATCGCCCAGCCAAAAATTTCACGACGCGAAGCGAAGCCTGAAGCAGCTTGGGTAGGTTGAGCGTGCACCATGATGTCTCTCACCAGCTAACAAGGTGCCAAGCGTATCAGGTTGGCGCACAAAAGCGACACGCCTATCGTTGGAAGAATAGAGGTGACAGTCGCGGCAGCTTGCTCTAAGTTTGATTGATCATCTAATAACAGGGACGTTAATACATGAAGGAAGCGGGGGGAGTAAGGTGTCGTCGAAAGCCGATCGTCGGGCGCTGGCTAGCAGGCCTACTGTCGCTTCTCGCACCGCTGGCACTCGCTGGCGGCTCGTCTTCTGACCTGACGTCGCTCACCTTTGTTACCGAAGAATACCCTCCCTATAATTATCAGGACCCACAGACTGGCCAATTGGAAGGCCGAGCGATCACGCTGCTTGAGTCAATACTTGAGCAGGCTGGCACACCTTTCAAGCGTGAGGATATTCTCTACTACCCTTGGATACGCGGCTACGAGTTGGCGCAAAGTGAACCCAATACAGCGTTATTTTCGACCACCCGCACCCCTGCCCGAGAAGCACACTTCAAATGGGTAGGCCCCATCGCACGCGACCGGGTCGTACTGTTGACCTGGGATAACCAGGTCGCTCGGCTCGCGTCGCTGGAAGAGGCAATTGACAAGCGGTTGAGCATCACGGTGATTCGTGAAGATATTGGCGCTCAGGCGCTGCAAGAAGCCGACTACCCGGCCGAGTTACTCCGCCCGGCCATTGATAACCGCAGCGCCTTGCACATGTTACGTCGTGGGCGCGTCGATTTATGGGCCTACAGCGATGAAGTGGCGCGCTGGATCGCCACACAGGAAGGCGTTGAGGCCAGTCGATTGACTGCCGTGCATACGTTAAGCGAATCGGATTTATACTTTGCTTTCAACCCGGCCACGGCTCAAGACCTGATTAATCGCCTGCAGAAGGCCCTGGAGAATGTTCGTGCTGGACAAAAAGACCGGGAGGCCGGCCATCATGCGAACTAACCCAATACAACAACGCATCGCGTCATGCTGGCGGTCTTTGCTTGCTACGTTATTGCTGGCCCTGAGCCAGCCACTCAGCGCGACACCGCTGATCATCAATACCGAAGATTACCCACCCTTCAATTACCCAAGCGAGCAAGGACAGATCATGGGTAGTGCCACCCAGGTGCTGCGCGAGGCATTGCAGGCGGCAGATATTGACGCGGAGTTTCGGGTGCTGCCCTGGGCACGGGCCTATACGGCTGCACGCCTGCGCGAGCAACACTGCGTTTACTCGACCACCCGCACCACTGAGCGCGAGGCGCTCTTTCGCTGGGCGGGGCCGCTGGCTATCAACGAGTGGGCAGCATTCAGCCTTGCTGGCCGGGATATCCAGGCGAGTTCAATACAAGAACTGGCTCACTTTCGTGTGGGTAGCTTCCGCGAAGATGCGGTGGGTAATCATGTCGCTGCTCAGGGAGTCGACGTGCTGCGCGCACCGAATGAACGCGAAAACCTGGCGCGCCTGGACGCGGGACTCGTTGATGTCATCGTCACCGGCAAAGCCACCGGCGAGTTTCTGGCCAACGCGAAAAACGTGGCGTTACGGCACCTGTTTACGTTTTATCGCGCACCGCTTTATCTTGCCTGTCATCCCAGCGTATCCAAGGATCTGATCAAGCGGCTACAGCACCACCTTCCTCCTCTCGGCGAGGCGCGCGGAGTTTCGCGCCATGAATAAAACTTCCATACCGTTGCGCTCGGGTAGCCTGACGTCCAAGCAAGCGCTGCTCACCATATTGCTGGCTATCTTGATCAGCGTTATTGCCGGCAGTGTAGAGTTGTTTAATCACGCCTTGTCGATGCGCCAGAATGTTGCCCAGCGTGTTGAACAGCAGTTGGCTATCGTCAGCGGCGCTGCCGCCGAAGCCGCTTTTCAACTGAACCCTGACCTGGCTCACCAGATCGCCTATGGGTTATTCAGCGATAACGAAATTGCCGAAGTCGCCATCCGCGACGATTTCGGCAGCCCCCTGTCCGAGTTTGCTCCCACCGAGGCGGTTGAATCGAGTTGGTTAAGCCAGCGGCTGTTTGGCGATATGCTGCATTACCAGATTCCGCTGAATTATTACGTGGCCGTCGACTTACCCGAAGCCGTGGTGGGCGAGGTCGAACTTCGGCTTGATGAGCAGCGCCTTACCCAACAATTCCTTGATCGCAGTATATCGGTCGTTGGCTCCAGCGTGCTGGAAGCCTTTATACTCAGCCTGTTGATTATTGCCTTCTTCCATTACTTTATTACCCGACCACTGCTCAAGGTCCACGACGCCATCGCGCATGCCGATCCTGAACGCCCCGGCGAGTGGGATAAACCGCAGTTGCGGGGCCACCGTCATGATGAGCTGGGGCATTTGGTCGACAGCCTTGACCACTTGCTGCAGGCCTTCCAACAAGGGTTGGACCAACGCGACCAACTCCACCACCTGTCGCATATTGATGGACTGACCGGTGTCGCCAACCGGCGGCATTTTGATCTGTTTTATCAACAGCAGTGGAAGCGCGCCAAGCGAGGTGCCCAACCCTTCTCGGTTATCTTTATCGATATCGATAACTTTAAAGAATTTAACGACCATTACGGTCACGCCATGGGAGATGACACGCTTCGCGCGGTGGCACAGGTGTTGAATAACTGCATCGACCCGGCCCATGACCTGCTTGCACGCTATGGCGGAGAAGAGTTTGTCTGCGTCCTGCCCAATCAAGATGAAGCGGCCGCGCTTGACGTCGCCCAGCGTTTACGCCGGGCAGTGCTGTCTTTAGCCATTCCTCACGCTTACTCAAGTACGCATACCCACTTGACCGCCAGCATGGGGGTCGCCAGCACATCAGCCCAGACAACGCTCAGTGCAGCGGCACTGCTGGCACAGGCAGACCAGCACCTGTATCACGCCAAGCATCTGGGCCGAAACCGCATCGAAACCCGTTCGCGGACAGCTTGAACGACCGGCTCACAGCCACCAGTGTGCGACGACAGCGGCAAGCCCGATCACCAGCGCCGTTATGACAGCGACACACACGGCATGGTCCAGCCAGCGATCAAAGGCAGCCCCTTTGGACTGCCGCCGTGTGGCTCCGTGCCGTGTTTGCCTGACCATCAGTCGTTACCCTTCATGGGACACCTTCAGTGATTGATACGCCGATTGACGACGTTGGGCGCACGGCGTAAACGCTCTTCTTCGCCTAGCTCTTCCGCTTCAAAAGCATCGGCCCCCACAGGCGTTTCACCGTGGCGACGGTAGAGCTGGGTAAGCATCGCTTTACGGTCGGCACGCAGTTCGCGCACCAGCACGATCACCATCATATAGAGAATAAAGGTAAACGGCAGCGCGGACAGCACCGCTGCCGATTGCAGGCCGGTCAGCCCGCCCGCCAAAATCAGGGTAAAGCAGATCGCGGCGATCAGCACACCCCACAACACCCGCTTGTAAAGCGGCGGATTGATAGAACCATTATCGGTCATTTGCGCCACGATGTAAGACGCCGAGTCGGCGGACGTCACCAGGAAAACAAAAATCAACATGATGGCAATGAGTGACAGCACGCCGGAAAACGGCATCAGTTCGAACATTTCAAATAACGCCACCGTAATATTGTCCTGGGTCGCCGCCGCCAGACCAATATTCTCACCGACAATTTCCATGTTGAGCGCGGCGCCGCCAAATACACCAATCCACAAGCAGGCCAGTAGCGGCGGCACCAACAGCACGCCAAAGACATACTCCTTGATCGTACGCCCCCTGGACACGCGGGCCACAAAGGTACCCACGAAAGGCGACCAGGCGATAACCCATGCCCAGTAGAAAATGGTCCAACTGCTCGCCCAGTTCTCATCGCTATACGGCGCGGTACGCAAACTCATACCGATAAAGTTTTGCAGATAATCGCCAATCCCGACCGTAATGGTCTCGAGAATCGCGACGGTCGGGCCGGTAAACAACACATAAAGCATCAGGCCAATGCACAGGATCATGTTCAGATTGGACAAACGCTTGATGCCTTTATCAAGGCCTGACCAAGTGGAAAGCATATAAGCGCAAAACATTACGAACAGGATGACGAACTGCCAAAAACCGTTTTCCGGCAGGCCAAAGACGGCATTCAACCCGCCATTCATCTGCAACACACCAAGGCCTAGCGAAGTCGCCACCCCCATGACCGTGGCCACTACAGCAAACACGTCCAGCCAGGAGGCGTAAGGACGTATTCTTGGGTGCTTCGCCGTGACCGATGACAGAACCGAGGACACCAGCCCCGCCTGGCCCTTACGAAATTGGAAATAGGCAATGATCAAACCGACGACAGAAAACGCTGCCCACTGGTGAATCCCCCAGTTGAAATAGCTGTATTGGATCGCGTAGCGTGCCGAGGCTTCGCTTTCTGCGGTCACATCTCCGTAGGGCGGGTCAATGTAATGAAACATGGGTTCGGCCATGCCGTAGAAAACCAGGCCTACGCCGAATCCGGCGGCCAGCAGCATGCTGATCCAGGAAAAGAAGGTATAGTTGGGCCGACTGTCCTGAGGCCCCAGGCGCACCTTTCCGTATTTACTGAGCGCCAGGCCAAACAAAAACACCACAAAGCCAAACACGGAAAATAGGTAGAACCAGCCGAACAACTCGGTGATCGTCGCGAGTGCCGACTCTGCGGCACTGCCAAAACTTTCCGGGAAAGATGCGCCGACAACCACCAAGCCAAAAATGATCAGTGTCGATGCGATGAACACCGACTTTCCTCCATGATTTGCCATACAACAACCCTGTTAAAATGAACTCGTTACGCTGCAAAGGAGCGTAACACCTGCGCCCTTGCTCTGCATGCAACGCGACTTTAACTTATGGTCCAGCCAGGTGACTGAACTCTCCCCAACCGGTGTGTTCCAAGCAGTGACACCAAACGAGGGAGGCTTTCATGCCCCACATGAATCGTGATCAACGCAATGCCGCCTGGCAGGCCGCCCACCAGTGGCGCGCCCGGGCAACCCGGACTCAACCAAATGGCGTCATGGGTAGCTTGAAGCTGCTCTTTACCTGGCTGGCATTTGGCCTGTTAATGATTGTCGGCGTCGTGCTGGGTCTTTTTTTCCTGTTGGTGGGTTGGGCCATGATGCCCTTTGTCCGCCACAAGATGAAAAAACGCATGGAGCAGATGCGCGCCCAACAGGCCCAGGACATTGGCGGCAACCATTCCGAACCTTCTTCAGGCTCTCGCCATCAGGATGTTCTCGAAGGACAGTATGAAATTAAAACTGAAACGGGCAAGAAAACTGACGATGGCGTTAGTTAGATAGTGCTTGAATGCCCCCGTTTCCACGGCAGGTGGCTTTATTGGGGTGCATGAAGCCAGATAAAGGCCGCCGCCAGGGTAAGCGGCATTACCACCAGGCTGCCCAGGTTACCTATCAACACGATGGAAGCCACCTTGTGCGGCGACAGTCGATACTGCTCCGCAACCAGGTAATTCAACACGGCAGGCGGTAGCGCGCCGAACACCAGCAATACCGCCGCCTGAAGACTATTAAGCGGCAGCAGCACAATCAGCGGTAGCGCAATGACCAGTCCCGACAGAGGACACAGCAAGGCGCCGAGCAGGCCGGTTCGCCAGTCGCTGAAATCGATATCCAGCAGCCGCACCCCGAGCGCAAACAGCATCAGCGGAATGCATACCCCACCCAGCATGTTCATTGCTTCTAAAAGCCAGTCGGGCAACGGCATTCCGCTAACGTTGACGGCCAAACCCGCCAGACTCGCCGCGACAATCGGCATGCGCAGCAAACGCCACAGCGACGTGCGTGGATCAAGCATGTAGAGGCCGACCGAAAAATGCAGCAGCATTTCTATAATAAATACCACGACCGCCGCCGGAAGCGCTTCCTCTCCAAATGCCAGGACCAACAAGGGCACGCCCATGTTGCCGGAATTGTTGAACATCATCGGAGGTAGGAAGGTTTTGATATCCAGACCCAGCCAGCGTGCAACCGGCCACAACACCACCCCCGAGCCCAGCACAACGGCTACGGCGGCACTTGCCAGCCAGGCGTAATCGGCCAGTGGTGCCTGCCGGTCGGCCAGTACAGCGAACACCAGAAGCGGGACGAACAGCTCCATGTTCAGGGTATTCAAACTGCGAATATCCGGCGTGCGAAAGCGCCCATAGGCAGCACCCGCTCCCGCAATCAGAAAAACGGGCAGCAAGGTGCCAATAATATTACCGATCATCGCGCGCCTCTACTCTTCTGCTTACCTGCTGTACTGTGTTCATCCACTGTCCTTGTCAGCCTTCAAGGCGCCAAAAAGCGCTGCCACAATGCCGTTACGACATGACGATGGGCCTCGTAATCAGCGGCACGCCCCACGGCTTTGTCACCGGTCAGCGCGGCCCGGTGGGTCGCGCTCCGGTATGCAAGATACGCCTCGCGAAGCTGTTCCGCCTCTTCCTCTGGTAAGTGCCCACTCTCTGCCAGGGCCTCTAAAATACGAATGTTATCGCTATAGGTCAGCAGCGACGGCGTCTGGTTAGCAAGTGCTAACACCGCGTATTGACAGAAGAACTCGATATCCACCATGCCCCCGGCGTCATGCTTGAGGTCGAAGGTATCCCCCTCGCTTTTGGTGGCAAGATGATCGCGCATTTTTTGACGCATGTTGACCACATCGTCGCGCAAAGCGATCGTATCCCGACTGCGCCCCAGAATATCACCGCGCAACTGGTCAAACTTGTCTGCCAACGATGCGTTACCCGCCACCACGCGCGCTCGCACCAGCGCCTGGTGTTCCCAGGTCCAGGCGTGCTGGCGCTGATAATCGGCAAAGGCGGCGAGCGAGGTGACCAATAGACCGGAATTACCCGAAGGCCTGAGCCGCATGTCGACCTCGTACAGGCTGCCCGCCGGGGTTACCGCCGTGAGCAGATGAATAACCCGCTGCCCCAAGCGGGTAAAAAATACCGGCGTATCGATGGGCCGCGGGCCATCAGTGGTCCCCTGTCCATCGCTATCGTGGAGAAACACCAGATCCAGGTCGGACCCATAGCCAAGCTCGATTCCCCCTAGCTTGCCGTAACCCACAATCAAGAACGCGGGCTCGCGGGCATCACACCCGCTGGGTACGCCATGCTTGGCAGCGAGATGCTTCCAGGCCATCGCCAGCACGGCATCCAGGATCACCTCGGCGATATAAGTTAAGTAATCACTCACTTTCATCAAGTGCCGAGTGCCTACGATATCCGAAGCTGCCACGTGGAGCATCTGGGCATGCTTGAAGACCCGTAGCGCTTCGAGCTGGGCTTCTTCGTCATCCTCGGGAAGCCGGTTCAGTGTCTGGCGCAGTTCATCCGCCAGACGGTCTTTATCGGCCGGCGTATAGAGGGTATCGGGGGTCAGCAACTCATCCAGCAGAATGGGGTAGCGCGCCAGCTGCTCGGCGATCCAGGGGCTTGCCGCGCATAAACGCATCAGATGTTCAAGCGCATGGGGGTTTTCACGCAGCAGGGCCAGATACGCCGTTCGCCGCAGCACCGCTTCGATCAGCGGCTGAACACGCGAAAGCGCCGTATCCGGCGTGTCATTATCGGCCAGGGCATCCAGCAGCAGAGGCATCAACGCATCCAGGCGCTCAAAGCCAATACGCTGCATGCTTTGCACCTGACGCGAATGATACAAACGAGACAGTCGCGTGAGTGTCTTGTCAGGGGCCTTGAACCCTGCCTCCCCCAGGCGCTCCAGGGCTTCGTCCTGCTCCAGCTCGCCACGCCAAAGCAGCCGCCACTGCTCAAGCCCCGGCGCTTGCTCATCGCTGTCGTTCTCCACTTCGTCTTCAGGCTCGGCAATAACCGCGTCGAAGTGATGACGAACACGTTCGCGTACTTCATCCAACTGGTGCACAAGGCTCGGCCAATCATCGTGCCCCATGGCAAACGCGACCCGTTCACGATCCGTTTCCGCACCGGGCAGTGTTTGCGTTTGGCGGTCTTCCAGGGCCTGCAGGACGTGCTCGATATCGCGCAGGAAGGCGTAATCCGGCAACAGATCATCCACCACTTCCTGAGGTAACAGCCCAAGCGCTGGCAAGCGTGTCAACGCCGTATGCAAGGAAGCCACCTGAAGTTCGGTGTCGCGCCCACCGCGAATCAGTTGAAATGCCTGCACCACAAACTCGACCTCGCGGATGCCGCCAGGCCCCAGTTTGATGTTTTGCTGCATGCCTTTACGCTTCACCTCGCGATTGATCATCGCTTTCAGTTCGCGCAGCGACTCGATGGCGCCAAAATCCAGATACTTGCGGTACACAAAGGGGCGTAGCCCGGCCAGCAGCGCCTCACCCGCGTCCAGGTCACCCGCAACAGGACGCGCCTTTAGCATCGCATACCGCTCCCACTCGCGGCCCTGGTCCTGATAATAGCTGGAAAGCATCGCAAAACTGCCCACCAGCGGCCCGCCGTCGCCCAGCGGGCGAAGACGCATGTCAACACGGAAGGCAAAGCCATCGGCGGTCATGGCATCCAGCGCCGCGATGAGCTTCTGGCCTAACTTGGTGAAATACTCCTGATGCTCAAGCGGCTTGCGGCCGCCCTGGGTTTCGCCGTTTTCGGCAAACGCAAAGATCAGGTCAATATCCGAGGACAGGTTCAGCTCGCCGGCCCCCAGTTTCCCCATACCCAGCACCACTAGTCGCTGCGGCTCGCCATCACGTGTAGGGGCTGGCAGCCCCCAGCGCGGTGCATAAAACTGTTCGAGCCAGCCAAGCGCCGCTTCAAGACAGATCTCTGCCAGTTGGGAGACTGCATGGGCGGTATCCCACATGGTGTAGCCCGGCGGCCGATTGAGGTCCCGCCACACGATACCCAGCATACGCGCGCGCCTGAAACGGCGAATGGCCCGATGCATGGCGTCTTCGTCATCGGCATTTTCCAGCGCGCTGGCTAACAGCTGGATTTGGTCGTCCCTTGTCGGCGTGGCATCCAACTCACCGCCACTGTCGAGCGTCGCCAGCCAGTCGGGATAACGGATCAGCGTATCGAGCGCAAAACTCGAGACTGAAAGAACGCGGGTCAGGTCCTTGCGGCGTTCAGCGGACAGCGATGGCCAATCAGCAGACGGCAGTGGTTGCTGGGTCATGTCAGCCACGTTGTCCGCCTGGGAAAGCGCCTCACAAAGCCGCTGCCAAGCTTGCTTCGTCACCGGCTGAAGCGCTTTGGGTAAGATATCAAGCGGTAAAAACGCCTCATTGAGTTGCATAATGACCTCGCTGCCCTGGAGTGAGTCTTACGTTAGCCGACGAATTTCAGCCAGCCTAACAGGCCCCAGGTCAGCCCGGCGAGTATCAACGACAGCATCACCGCCGCTGAGCCAATATCCTTGGCCCGCCCGGAAAGTTCATGGTGCTCGGTGCCAATACGGTCCACCACGTTTTCTATCGCGCTATTGAGCAACTCAACGACCAACACGAAAAAACAGCTGCCGATCAGCAACAGCCAGCTCACCGGGCCTTCGCCAATCCACCAGGCAAACGGTATTAGAATGGCCGTAATGGTGACCTCTTGACGGAACGCGGCTTCGTTGCGGAACGCCGCTTTCAATCCTTTCCATGAGTAGCGCGTTGAATGCGCCAAATGCGTCAAGCCGGTGTGCCCTGGTTTCATGGCGGTTGCCTCAAAATAAAGTCGTCAATTGGCGAGTATCATGGCTTCAAGATCTTTGGTCAGCGGATCCAGCACCTGCGACCAGTTCAGGTAAGGTGTACTGGCATTACCGTTGACCAACACGCTGAATACCCCCCAACGCCCCTGAGCCGTGCGAAAGTAGCCGGCAGCAGCGCGCACGGCGAAGGGCTGATTAAGCGTACCGGTTTTTAACATGACATTGTGTTGAAAGGTATCGGAACCGCGCCGAATAAAACGCATCACGCCGTTGGCGGGTGACTGAAAGGCCGCTATAAAACTCGGAAATAGCGCACTTTCATGGAACATCTCGGTCAGCATTACATTGATACCATGCGCCGATGTACGGTTTTCGGTGGTCAGCCCGCTACCGCTGTATAGCGTCAGCGGCCCGTGCCCCGGCAGGCTCTCGGCATAACGCTCCAACGCCAGCCCCGCTTCGCGAAGCTGTACCTGGGGAGGCTCCACCAGGTTGAGGGCCAGCACATCGGCCATGTAATTATTTGAATAGTTCATGATGCGCAACAGCAATTCCTGTAGCGGCTTGCTATCCACCGCGGCAAGTCGCTGCGCATCACCTGGCGGCCGTATCGAGGTGATGCGCCATCCATCACGCACGCTAATCCCTGCCTGCCGGAGCATGCCCAGCACTACCTCGGCGGTGACCTCAGCGGCATCTCCCGCACCACGATAAACATCCCGTGCCCGGGCATTCGTTGATATTTGCCCGCTCAACCGAAAGATATCACCGTCGGCGTTGGTGATCCTTTCGGCGCTGATCTCGGTGCCACTGTTATCGGGCTTGGTTACCACCCGATTGTCAATCGTGGTCCCCAAGGACTGACCGTCGCATAGCGATATTCGCGCCGGGTTGCCGGGCACCGACGCGGGAGCGACATTGGCACACCAGCTACCAAAATTCACACCCGCTGACGACAGCGGCGCGCTATAAGCATTGGCAACACGCGTCAGCGCGTCACAGCGGTCGGTGGTGATGCAGTCAACAGGGCCAAAGCGCCACTGATTGACAACCAGAGCACCCTCAACCTGACGCACGCCTGTTTGCTGCAACCGTTGCACCAGACGCCAGATATCTTCGGTGGTGAGACCGGGGTCACCGCCGCCCTCGAAAATCAGATCCCCGCGTAAAACGCCGTCTTGAACACGCCCGGAACTGACCAGTTGACTGGTAAACCGATGCTGGGGACCAAAGCGCTCCAACGCAGCAGCAGCCAGATACGCCTTGGTAACCGATGCCGGGGAAAGCTGGCTCATCGGCTCAATGCTTGCCAGCGGTGCCGCATCGGCATTCAGCAAACGCGCCTCGGCGCTGACAGCAAACCCTTTATCCTGAAGCTGGCCTACCCGGCTAAAATCAGCCCACAACGGGCAACTGATCAAAAAGCTCAGCACACCCACTGCTGACCGCCATCCCCAATCACTGCTACTAAAACGCTGCCAGCCACCGCGCAACATCCGCCTCTCCTTAATGCACGCTCATTTTCGAAAATACTTGCAACGTCACCACACCGGCGACGATCAGGCTAATACCGACGACCGCGGGCACATCCGGCTTTTCGCCGAAAACCACTATACCCACCAGCGTGACCAGTACGATCCCCAGCCCTGCCCAGATGGCGTAGGTGATCCCGACTGGCAAGCTACGCAGCACCAGACTCAACAAATAGAATGCCATCCCATAACCGCCGACTACCAGAAGGCTTGGTAACGGACGGGTAAATCCCATTGACGCTTTTAAAGCGCTGGTAGCAATCACTTCGGCAATAATCGCCAGCACCAAATAGACAAATGTCATGTCGACTCCAATGCCACACGCAAGCGCCATAGTGTTTGGCCGCTTTGATGATACTTGGCCTCAAACGGTGTTAAATATTCACCGCTGGGCACCCATTCAGTGACGTCGGCCCGCTGACCGGTCACCTGGCAGGCCGCCATGGCGAACTCCTCAATATACAGCGACCAGTTTGAGCGGACTTCCAGCAAGCCTCCCAGCGCCAACAGTGTGGGGAAGACCGGATGTCCATGCCAGCGCATTTTCAAATGCGACGCCTTTGGGTAAGGATTCGGGTAAAGCAGATAGTGCCGTTCGGGTGCCCACCCGGCCTCGTGCGCCAACCGCCAGAAATCGACCAGATCGGCGCGCACCAGCCGGGCATTGGCGGGCAGCTCGCCATGAGCCCGGGTGAGCCGGTCCTCGCTGCGATCAACACCGATAACCTTATGATCAGGGAACTGCTCCGCCAGCCGCCGGGTCGAAAACCCAACGCCGCAACCCGCATCGAGTATCAACGGACCTGACTGGCACTCATACCACTGCGCTACGGAGGCGAATGCTTCCTGGGTATGCCTCGCAATCGGCTTACGCAGTGGATGAGTGAGCCCACGGCTGACCCGGCGGGCCAAATCGTGGTGCGGGCCTGGCTGATTGGTCACCACCGGCCTCGAAGGCTGCTGCATATTGACTCTCTTGTAAAAGGATCTGTCGACCATCGCGCCATGTCACCCGCACCCGGGCACCAGCGCACAATAAATCGCGTAAATAATGCGATTCTACCAGTCCAGCATGGTTGCGGCATGACGCCGCTGCTCGCCCGGTGATATGATCACTGGCAGCAATACGCATTTTGTCATATTTATTAAGTGCAAAGCGGCGGGTAAGACTCTTTGCTTATAAGCAACAGGTGTTACTGTCAGTGACGCATTGCCGATAACTGTTATTTAAACCACCGCACCACGAGGAACCCGGCTTGTCACACTTACCGGTGATTGTCGGCATGGGCGGCATCAATCCCGCTGGCAGAACCTCGGGCCATCAGGCCTTCCGCCGGACCGTGCTTGATGCCCTCTCTGCTGACCAGCAACGCCAGACAATAGAGGGGCTGGCGGCACTGATGCGCCTGGCTTCGCCGTCTCCCCAGGGGTGGCACGACAGCGCAGGACAGCCCATCAAGGCCCCGGCTGATACGTTACGCGAATACGTTCTGAACCACACGCTGATTCGCCGCAATGAAGACCCGCGTTTCAGCGAGCCTGGGCTCCCAGCCAATCGCCATGTGAGCATGCAACTCGCTGAGCCGCTGCGTTTTCGGCTGCGCCGTCGACAGCTGCCTGAACAGCTACCCTACAGCTGGCAGGTTCAGGATATCGACCTGCGTACGGTTGAAGTCTGCGTGCCCGCAGGTGAGATGAATGCCCTGCTTCCCGATGCGCAGCCCCCAAAGGTGCGCGCGGCGGCTCAATTGCCTACCGGCTTCGACCCCGCCAGCCTTTACCGCAGCGTACATCACCCTCGCGGCTTGGCGATGTCAGTGTTTGGGGCCAGTGATTGCCTGGGCGCCAGCGGCCTTTCGTGGGAACACCTTCGCCAGCAGTTGAACCCGGACCATATTGCCGTTTATGCAGGTAATTCGATCGGTCAGCTAGACGAACTGGGCTGGGGAGGACTGCTGAAGAGCCTGGTCAGCGGACAGCGCGCCACCTCTAAGCAGATGCCGTTAGGCTATGGCCAGATGCCCGCCGACTTCTTGAACGCCTACGTGCTGGGCAGCGTTGGGGGCACCGGCGCCGCGCTGGGTGCCTGCGCGAGCTTTCTCTACAACCTGCGACTGGGTATCGACGATATTCGTGCCGGGCGACGCCGTGTGGTGATGGTCGGCACCGCCGATGCGCCGATCACCCCCGAGATTATCGAAGGCTTCCGGGCCATGGGCGCCCTGGCCGATGATGCCAGCCTCAAGGCGCTCGACACGCTGGAGCTGTTGACCGATGCAGATTACCAACGTGCCTGCCGCCCCTTTGCGCGCAACTGTGGTTTTACCATGGCCGAGGCCAGCCAGTTTGTGCTGTTGATGGACGATGCCTTGGCCCTTGAAGTCGGCGCCGATATTCTAGGCGCCGTGCCGGAGGTATTCGTCAACGCCGACGGCTACAAACGGTCTATTTCAGCTCCCGGTATTGGCAACTATATTACGCTTGGCAAGTCAGCATCGTTGATCCGCAACATGCTGGGCGACAACGCCTTGAGGTCACGCAGCTTCCTGCACGCTCATGGCACCAGCACACCCAAAAACCGCCTTACCGAATCCCACGTCTTTGATGAGATCGCCCGCGCCAACGGCATCGACGACTGGCCGGTGGTGGCGGTCAAAGCCTTTATCGGCCACTCCCAGGGTAGCGCGGCCGGCGATCAACTGGTCAGCGCACTGGGCAGCTTTGCCCACCAATTACTGCCCGGCATTCCCACCCTGGACGCCGTGGCTGACGATGTTTACGCCAACCGCCTGCGCTTCTCGTCAGTTGCCCAGCCGTTTAACGCCGATGCCGCCCTCATCAACGCCAAGGGATTCGGCGGTAATAACGCAACCGGCGTTGTGCTGTCTCCTGCGGTGACCGAACGCCTGTTAACGCAGCGCCATGGCGCCGCTGCCATCCAGGCTTGGAAAACACGCCGCGAAAGCGTTCGTGAGAATGCCGCCGCCTATCTGGCGCATGCCGACCAAGGCCATTACGCACCCCGCTATCAGTTTGGTGAAGCGGTACTTGAAGGACCCGAACTGGATATTCGGGCGGATCGCATCCATATTCCCGGATATGACCACGCGGTATCGCTGGAAAGCGATAACCCCTTCGGCCGCCTGGATGATGAGGAGCCAACGTCATGACGGATCAGCGCGTCAATATCGCCGTCTACCCGGGCACCTTCGACCCCATCACTCACGGCCATTACGATTTAATCGAGCGCGGCGCCCGCATGTTCGACAAGGTGGTAATTGCGATCGCCGCCAGTCCCGGCAAACACCCAACCCTGGATTTAGCCACCCGCATCGAGTTGGCTCAGGAGGTCTGTGCAGGGTTACCCAATGTGGGCGTCATCGGCTTTTCCAATCTGCTCACCAGCATGATGCACGAACAGGGCGCAACGATTATTCTGCGCGGACTGCGTGCCGTCTCCGACTTTGAGTACGAGCTTCAGCTCGCCAACATGAACCGCGCCCAGAACCCGGAGCTTGAGAGCGTTTTCCTCACGCCAGCAGTGGAAAACTCCTATATCTCCTCCACGATGGTGCGGGAAATTGCCAAGCTTGGCGGCGATGTATCACCGCTGGTTCATCCCAAGGTCGCAGAGACGTTGCGTAAGCACTACAATGGCTAAGACGCTAATGTTGAGCAAAACACTCGGGTAATCGCATTACCCGAGTGTGAACGCCATCCGTGAGGTATACCCATGGCCCTGATGATTACCGACGAGTGCATTAACTGCGACGTCTGTGAACCCGAATGCCCCAACGACGCCATCTCGCCTGGCGAAGAAATCTATGTAATCGATCCCAATCTGTGCACCGAATGCGTGGGTCACTTTGACGAACCCCAGTGCCAACAGGTTTGCCCGGTCGACTGCATTCCACTTGACCCGGAACGCCCCGAAACGCACGACCAACTGATGCACAAGTACCGTCTTATCACGGCTGCCTAGGCTAATCAGGTGCGTATATGGCAGCTAGCCTGGCCCATCATCATCTCCAACATCACGGTGCCGCTGCTTGGGCTGGTGGATACAGCCGTGGTCGGCCACCTGCCTGACTCCCGCTACCTGGCTGCCGTTACCCTGGGTGCCACCCTGTTCAGCTTCCTGTATTGGGGGTTTGGCTTTCTACGTATGGGCACTACGGGGCTAGTCGCCCAGGCAGTCGGCCGAGAAAGCGACAGCGATGTGCGCAACCTGCTTGGCCAATCGCTGATCATGGCCGTCGTTATCGGCAGTTTATTGATTGCCTTCGCATCGCCGATTATTGCCCTGGGACTATGGCTGCTAGATGGTAGCGAGGCCGCCACAGCCCTTGCGAGAAGCTACGCTGAAATACGTCTATGGTCGGCCCCGGCGGTTTTGGCCAATTACACCATTCTGGGCTGGTTCCTCGGCCAGCAGAACGCTCGCGTCACGCTGATGATCCTGGTGCTTACCAACAGCGTGAATATCGTCCTTGATGTGTGGTTCGTGATGGGCCTGGGCCTCACCAGCGATGGCGTGGCGTGGGCCAGCGTGATCGCCGACTATTCCGCCCTGGCATTCGGCGGTTTTCTCGTCTTGCGTCAGCTAGGCAAGCTCGAAGGGACGTTTCTGCGTAGCCGTCTGGGGGTTCTTTCTGCCTATGCGGCGTTGTTTAACGTCAACGCCAATCTTTTTATACGCACACTCGGACTTTTGTTTGCCATGGCATTTTTCACTGCCCAGGGTGCACGCCAGGGCGACACCATCCTCGCCGCCAATGCCGTACTCCTGCAGTTCATCATGCTTACCAGCTATGCCCTTGACGGCTTTGCCCACGCAGCGGAATCGCTGGTGGGGCGTGCCGTTGGCCGTGATGACTGGCCAGCGTTTGCCGACACGGTGCGGGCGGCGGCGCGATTTTCCTGGTGGACTGCCGCCGGCGCCGCACTCGTGTTCGCTGTGGGCGGCAATGGGTTGATTGCCATGCTCACCGGTCTTGAAGCAGTTCGCGCCACTGCCGCCACTTACTTACCCTGGATGGTCGTGATGCCACTGATCGCCGTGTGGAGCTACCTGCTGGACGGCGTGTTTATCGGCACGACATCCATCGCGGCCATGCGCAACAGCATCTTTATCGGCCTGGCGGCCTACCTGCCTACCTGGTGGCTAACCCAAGAACTTGGCAACCATGGTCTGTGGCTCGCCTTCATGGCATTTACCTGTGTACGCTCGGCTGTCTTGATAGGCTATTACCGTCACTACCGTCTTACTCGCTGGCGTTGATCAAGCACTTGTCAAACCTGCCTGTGAGGATGAAAAAACGGTCGTTGCCCAGTATATTAGCGGTGCACTTCCTAATAATGAAAAAGTGAGCCTGCCATGTTGAAAATGATATCCAAACCGGCGGTGAAGATGGTCGAACGCTATCTTCCCGATCCATACATCTTTGTACTGCTGCTGACCCTGATTGCCGCTGTCGCGGCGATTGCCATCGAGCGTCAGACGCCACTGGCTGTCCTGCGTTTCTGGGGCGACGGCTTCTGGGGCTTATTGACCTTCTCCATGCAGATGCTGCTGGTACTGGTCACCGGCTTCATGCTGGCCAGCTCTCCCCCGGTCAAACGACTACTGCAACGCCTCGCCAGTACGGCGAAAAGCCCCGGTGGCGCGATTATTCTGGTCACCCTGGTATCGCTTACAGCAAGCTGGATTAACTGGGGCTTCGGCCTGGTGGTAGGCGCGCTGTTTGCCAAGGAACTGGCTCGCCTGGTGCGTGTCGATTACCGACTACTGGTCGCCAGCGCCTACTCCGGCTTTGTGGTCTGGCACGGTGGGCTGGCGGGTTCAATTCCGCTCACCATTGCCACCGAGGGCCACTTTGCCGCTGACGATATCGGCATTATCGGCACCGGCTCAACGGTATTTGCGTTCTTTAACCTGGCCATTGTGGCGTGCCTGTTCATCTCCATTCCGCTGGTCAACCGGCTGATGCTGCCGGACGAAAAAGACAGCGTCTATGTAGACACCAAGCTGCTGGACGATGAGCCAGAGACCAAAGGCCGTATTACCCGCCCGGCTGAAAAGCTGGAAAACAGCACCTCATTGGCCTGGCTGGTAGGTATTCCAGGACTGTTGTTCCTGGCCGATCATTTCCTGCTGCGCGGGGGCGGCTTGAACCTCAACGTGGTGAACTTTCTTTTCCTGTTTCTGGCGATTGTTCTTCACCGCACACCGCGCAACCTGCTCAACAGCCTGCACGAAGCCATTAAAGGTGGCGCTGGCATTGTCATCCAGTTCCCCTTCTATGCCGGCATTATGGCCATCATGGTCGAGTCCGGCCTGGCACAGAGCATGTCCGAATGGCTGATCTCGTTTGCCACTGAAACGTCACTACCCTTCTGGTCGTTCATCAGCGCGGGGATCGTCAACCTGTTTGTGCCTTCAGGCGGTGGTCAGTGGGCTGTTCAGGCACCGGTCATGCTGCCCGCGGCGGAAGCCCTGGGGGCGGACATTTCACGCATTGCCATGGCGGTTGCCTGGGGTGATGCCTGGACCAACCTCCTGCAGCCATTCTGGGCCTTGCCGGTTCTGGCGATTGCGGGCCTGAAAGCCAAGGATATTATGGGCTTTTGCCTGGTTCAGCTGTTTATTACCGGTGCCATCATCTCGGTTGGCCTTGTCTGGTTTTAAGCTCAGGCAATGCGTCTGCGCCTGCCATGAAGGCAGGCGCTTTACATTGATCTCAATAGACGAGTAGAGCCCATGTCGGATACCCCTATGACCGCCCTGCCCGGTCAGCATGAATTGTCCATGACTGTCTTAATGACGCCTGACATGGCGAATTTCAGTGGCAAAGTTCACGGTGGTGCGATTCTCAAAAAACTCGACGAGGTTGCCTACGCCTGCGCCAGCCGCTATTCCGGCCATTACGTAGTCACCCTGTCGGTCGATCAGGTGCTTTTCAAGCAACCCATTCACGTTGGTGAACTGGTCACCTTTTTGGCCAGCGTCAATCACGTAGGGCGTTCGTCGATGGAAATTGGCATCAAGGTGGTGGCGGAAGATATCCGCAATAAACTGATCCGCCATACCAATAGCTGCTATCTCAGTATGGTGGCGGTAGACGCCGACGGAAAACCCGCTAAAGTTCCGCCACTTGCCTTGGCAACGCCATTGCAGCAGCTACGCTTTGAGAAAGCCGCCCTGCGCAAAAAAATGCGCAAACAAGCCGAGCATCAAGAACAGCTGGCCCAACAGCAGCATCAATCACAAACGCCGACTTGATCCGTCTTGCCGACGCCCGCCAACTAAGCCAAAGGAGCTGCCATGCCTGCCAGGGAGCGCTATCCCCATCTTCCCAAGGGCGTTGAGTACGCACACATTGGCTGGGACTTTTTCATTCTTGCGGCCGTGGTGATCAACCTCGGTTTGTTGTTGTTCGATTCACTATTTTTACTTGCTCCGATCAACCAGACGATAGAGGCGATATCGCCGAGCTTTCATGGCGCCTACGCGACCACCATTCATAGCCGCTTCATTACCATCGACCTGTTTTTTGTCAGCATTTTTATCGCTGACGTGTTGCTGGGCTGGGCCGTGGCGATTGCCGAGCGCCGTTACCACCGCTGGTTTTTCTACCCCTTTGTACACTGGTACGACGTCCTTGGTTGCATCCCGCTGAGCGGGCTGCGCTGGTTGCGCATTCTGCGGGTTATCTCGCTGCTTTACCGGCTGCACCGCCTGCGTCTTATCAACGTCGAGGGTTGGTGGATCTATAAGTTCTTCGGCAAGTATTACGATATCTTGCTGGAAGAGCTCTCCGACCGTATCGCCCTGCGGTTGCTTGGGAATGTTCAACAGCAAATACGCTCAAGCGACTCATTGACCGAACAGGTCATAGACCGTGTCGTCATGCCTCGCAAACAGCAACTCATCCAGGAAATTGCCCAGCGGCTTGAGACGTCTGTGGGCACTGCCTACCAGCACAACCGACACGCCATCATGGCGGCGATCAGCGAGTTGGTCAGCCGTACGCTGCGTGAAAGTCCCGAAATCCAGCGACTACGCCGCCTGCCCATGGGAGAGACTGCCACCAGCGCCATGGAAGCATCGTTAAGCGGCGTTGCCCAACGGCTGGTGGATGAAGTCGCCCTGTCGATTCACTCCCCCGAGTTTCAACGGCTCGTTGAAGGCGCGGCGGAAAATGGCTTTGATAGCTGGCTGACCCCAGACGAAGGCAGTGACCGGGTCACCGAACAGGTGGTGTACGACGTCCTGGAATTACTCAAAGAACAGGTCAACCGCCAGCGCTGGAAGGACCGCTACGACTAGCTGACAGACAAAAAACCGATGACACTGAAGGATCAATGCGGGCTAACCGCAGCTTAGCTTTTCGATCACGTCATTATCGTCGAGGTGGATATTCAGCCGCCCCGGGCGATGGTCCAGGGTGGCAGCCTCCTCTGGCCGCAACACGCGAACTTGTTGAGCACCGCTTTGTTGCGCCAGCGCGTCGCTTGAGGTGCCATCTATCGGCGCTCCCAAGGCAAATTGAATATCTTCCAGACGGCAGGCTGTCCTTTCATCATCGGTGGTGTGAGCGCTACCAACCTGCGGCGGCGGGGGCGCACTCGGGACATCATCACCCGCGCCGGGGGTCTGGGCACAGGCCGCCAAGAAGAGAGATAAAAGTGTTAAAACACTAAGCTGCCAACCTCGCCAACACATCATCCTTGAGACTCCTGTTACATGAAAAATGCGTTTATAACGCAGCGGACCGACGCTAAACGTCGGTCCGCCTGGTACCACTTTGCTTAGCTTGCCGCGTCCTGAACGGCTTCACCGCCCTCTTCTATATCCTGGCCTGCGCCACTGAGGGTATTGCAGCCCGCCAGTACGCCTGCCGACATTAAAAGAATAAAGCTCATTGCCAGTAGTTTTTTCATGAGTGTTCTCCTTAACAAATTCAATCACTATCGGGATACTTCAACTCAATACGTATGAGCCAAAAGCACTTTCAGGGTAACAGCCTTTTCAGTATGGCGCCTACTTTGAAAGCCATACCTTTTACTACCCGATGAGGATCACCGTAATGACAACCTTTGCACTTGATGAGCGCCTGGCCAAGGATACGCTGCTACTGTCAGACTTGCCGCTCTGCCGCGCTTTGTTAATGCTCGACGCGCGCTATCCCTGGGTAGTACTGGTGCCCAGGCGTGCTGCGCTGAGCGAGGTGTTTGAACTGACGACCGACGACCAGCAACAGCTCTGGCGGGAGGCAGGCCAGTTGGGCCAGGTGATGAAGACCGCCTTTAACGGCGACAAGCTCAATATCGCCACGCTGGGTAACGTGGTCAGCCAATTGCATGTGCATGTAGTGATTCGCCACCACGACGACGAGGCCTGGCCAGCGCCCGTTTGGGGGTATGGCAGGGCCGAGCCATACACGCCCAACAAA
This sequence comes from Halomonas sp. A40-4, assembly GCF_015767635.1. Classification (GTDB taxonomy): domain Bacteria; phylum Pseudomonadota; class Gammaproteobacteria; order Pseudomonadales; family Halomonadaceae; genus Vreelandella; species Vreelandella janggokensis. The sequence goes on from NZ_CP065230.1 coordinate 3,337,390, forward strand.
CAGCAAACCATGCAAGCACGTCTTTCGGCGCTGATTGAAACGCTGGACTTACGCTAACCACCGGTGAGCGGGTTGCCTGACCGAGACGGCGGCTCGCCTAACACCGGGTCCCCCACCGGCTGTGCGACACCGGCCGCCCAGAGCGAAACGCCCAGCGTGACAATCACGATGCCCCCCGCAAGGGCCACCCAACCCGCTGCCCGCTGAACGCGGTGGTGAGCGGCCCCCTGACGCGCCAGACGACGCTGCGCCCAGCCTCGCGCCACAACACTGGCCAGCGCAAGCATCGATACGGTGAGCCCAGTGCCCAACGACATGGCGGCAACAGCGGCCACCCCCACCGCAAACTGACCCAACAAGCCTGCTGCGCCTAGCATCAGCACCGCCCCGCTGCACGGGCGCATGCCAATCGCACCGACGGTCATCAGCGCGGTGCGCCAATCAAGCGATTGCTGCGGGCCAATATGGTGCCCCCCGCAGCATGCATGGTCGTGGTCGTGGTCGTGGTCGTGGTCGTGGTCGTGGTCGTTCACAGCATAGGCTCGGCGCAGTTGGCCAACAGCCCGCCAGCAAAGCCATACCCCCAGGGTCGCCACCAGAAGAAAACTGGCGTATTCCACCCATACGACGCTGCCCATCGCCTGGCGCGTTACCCAGCCGAGGCCGTAGACCAGGATGGCCACCAACACGATGGCCGTTAGCCCCTGGAGCAGCGCTGCGGCAAACGAAAGCCCCAGGGCACGCCCCACGGCACCACCGTGAGACATCAAGAATGTTGCCAGCACCGCCTTACCATGCCCTGGCCCGGCGGCATGAAACACGCCGTAGCCAAAACTTACCCCCAGCAGTGTTGCCCAGGTTGCCACCGCTGACTGCTCTGAAAGCGCCGTCAGCGCAAGGGTAAGGTCCCGGTGCAACTCACGCTGCCAGCCGAGCAAGGTGTAACTCATTGACGCTAACCCGCCCTGCCACACGACAAGGCTTGCGACGGCAACTCCCAGGGCTAAAAGGCATAGCAACCCTAAAGGTAAACGCCGAGACATCATGGACACACCACCTGACCCGTTTCAGCAAAATAGCGCCCTAACCCCGGCTCGCCGCTTTCATCGGCATCCAGGCGTGACGCTTCCATGATCTTCTCGGGATCCGGGTCAGCGGGCATGATGGTGAGCTCGCACTCGGGCATATCACGCAGCACAAGGGCATTGTCGCTTGGCTCGTCACCTTCCGCTTTATGCACCACCTCAAGGTAATACGTCGGGTCATACACTTGATACGTGAGCGTGCTGCCGCTTAATGCTGGCGTGGATGCGAACGGCAGGATAAAAATAAACGTCAGTCGATTATCGCGTCGCATGGCGGTGTATTCGCTAACCTCTTTAAGCGGCAGGCGCTCACCGTCTATCCGCGCTTCGGTAAAGTAGCCTTGGCTGGCGAGATTGTTGCGTATTTCGCCACCTAACTGATCAAGCCCCTCGTCGAGCGTCGCCCCATCGACACGTTGCAGCTCGTCGAATACCACCAGGCTATAGAACGGATCCATTTGCCAGGTTTGGTGCAGGCCCGTTACCCGTCCCTGGTCATCGGTGAGCACACGGACGCTGATATCTATCCATCCGTGGGGATGCGCCATGGCGCTCGCGCTTGCCAACAGGCTCAACGCACCTATAAAGCCGACCCAGCGGGGTGCCAGCCAGCGGAGCAAATACGTCATGGTACCAACCCCAGGCGGCTTTGGAGCGCCACCAACCATGGATCCAGACGGTTCGGCGGTAACGACTGCCCACCACGCCACGCCGAAACGCTCACATGGCTGTCTCTGCCTACCTCACTCACCTCGAGCACTAGCCGGTAACCTGGCCAGCGTGTCAACACGCCTTCGGCACGCCCAAGCGATAAATCGGCGTGGCGCAGGACATAGCCTTGCTCGACCATCAGGCTAACTGCCGCGCGAAAGGTGTCTTCAGCCGGGGCCTGATAGACCAGTTCGCGTGGCTCCGGCGGCGGTGTCGTCGCGCAGCCGCTGAGCATTAACAGCAAGCCAGCCGCGGCCCAATGAATCACTCTCATGGTGCGCTGTCTCCTGTGGCCGTATACGCGTCCAGGGCAGTTTGGAATCGCGCGCAAAAATCGTCGGTACTGGCGCTACGCCCCGTGCGCAAACTGCCATACTGATCAAACCGGCGGATATCGCGTGACACTCGCACGTGATGGTTATCCCAAAGCAGCGATACCCGTTCTACTTCGGTGGGCAACTGGCCAAACCCACCACCCAAACCAACTCCCAAATGCGACCGGCTGCCAACGCCCATCCCGCCGAACACGCTCAGCGACATTCGTGAGCTGAAATGCGGCGAGGCGTAAAGGTCTGACGCACCATGTAGCTCACGCTCTCGACTGGCGCTTAAAAAACCTAACCGGGTATCGCTTGCGTCCAGACTGAAGCCCCATTCAGTCAGCACATCGACACTGGCAGTCAAGGTTGAAGGCGCCTCGCTTGGAAAGTAGCACGCCGGGGAAGGCAGGGGGTCCGCATTGGGCAGCGATGACGGTACCGCCTGACAGCCGCCAAGGGCGAGCAGGCATATGAAACTGAACGGCATCCACTTCATAACCACTCCTTGGGTTGACGGATGGTGCTGGTTTGCTTCGGCATGGCGCGCTAAGCTCATTCTACAGACCATGATCATTGAAAAGGGTGCCCATGCATATCCTGTTTTGCCCTGATAGTTTTAAAGACGCACTCAGCGCAGAAGAAGCGGCTCATGCCATGGCCCGGGGCGCCGCAAGGGCGGACCCTGACCTGCATCCGCTGATCTGCCCATTGGCTGACGGTGGCGAAGGCAGCCTCGATGCCCTGATCGCGGCAACCGGGGCCGAGCGTCGTCAACAAACGGTGCTGGATGCTCTGGGCCGCCCGAGCCAGGCCTATTGGGGCTGGCTTGCCGAGCAGCGTACCGCGTTTATTGAACTGGCAGAAGCCAGTGGCCTGCAACCACTTACCCAGAACGAGCGCGATGCGCGTTATACGTCTACCTATGGCGTGGGCCAGCTGTTTCTCGCAGCACTGGACCACGGTGCAGAGAAGGCGCTACTGCTATTAGGCGGTAGCGCGACCAACGATGGGGGTGCTGGCATGCTCCAGGCACTGGGGGCTCGCCTGCTCGATGGCCAAGGACAAGCGCTGCCCCCAGGCGGAGCAGCGCTTGCCGACCTTGCGGCGCTATCGTTAGAGGAGCTGGACCCTCGGCTTGGCAAACTGGCCATTGATGCCGCGGTGGATGTCGATAACCCGCTGCTGGGCGAGCACGGCGCCAGCGCCGTCTTCGGACCACAGAAAGGCGCGACACCCGCTCATGTTCAGCAACTTGACCAAGCGCTCAGCCATTTCGCCGACATTGCGGCCGATACATTGGGCCGTGATGACCGCGACCTGCCCGGAGCGGGTGCGGCGGGCGGCATGGGCTTTGCGGCGCACGCATTCCTCGGCGCCACGCTGAAACCGGGCATCGACATGCTCATGCAGCAGGCCGGGGTTGATACCTTGCTCGCCCAGGCCGACCTGGTAATTACCGGAGAGGGACGTCTGGACGGCCAAAGCCTTTCCGGCAAGACACCCATCGGCGTTGCTCGAGCGGCCGCGAGGCATCAGGTGCCGGTGGTTGTCTTGGCCGGCAGTCTGGGCGATGGCTGGCAGGCCTGTTTGCAGGAAGGCGTGACCGCCGCCTTTGCGCTTGCGGATGGCCCGATGGCGTTAAGCGACGCATTGCCCAGAACGGCTGAGCTGCTTGAAGCACGTTGCGAAAACCTGGTTCGGCTTTGGCAGTCGGCCCGCCCTTGAAAAACGACGGCCTCGTCTGCATTTATTGGTTATAGATTGATAGGTAATGGGCTAGCGCTATGGCGGCAATGCAAAAAACCTGCTTTGCAACGCTAGTCCGCCCTCTTAACCTAATCACCAACATTTGTCGCCGCGCAGCGGTGCCCATCAAGGAGTCTAGATATGTCCGATACCAACAGCATCGGTCTTCACGAAGGCAGCGCCAGCCAGTTGGCAGAAAAACTCAATCACCTGCTCGCCAACTATCAGATCTTTTATATGAACGTTCGTGGCTATCACTGGAACGTCAAAGGTAACGACTTTTTCGAGCTGCACGCCAAGTTTGAAGAATTTTACACAGACTTGCTGACGAAAGTGGATGAAGTTGCCGAGCGTATCCTCACACTGGGCCACAAACCTGTCCACGCCTACAGTGACTACATCAAGCTCTCGCGTATCGAGGAAGACAAAGACGTCCATGACGGCACCGCCTGCGTCAATGGCGTACTGCGCGGCTATCAAGCGCTAATCGAATTGCAGCGTGAGTTGCTGTCCATCGCGTCAGATGCTGACGATGAAGGCACCGCATCGCAGGCAAGCGATTACATTCGCGAGCAGGAAAAAACCGTCTGGATGCTGAACGCCTACCTCAGTAAATAAGCGTTTCAGAAGCCGGTCGTCGAATGAAAACGGCACCCATCGGGTGCCGTTTTTGGGTTCAGGGGTTATGCGCCAGGTCTTCCACCAGCGTTTTCAGCAAGCGCCAGAACTCGTCCACCGTTGCCAGCTCCACGCGCTCATCCGGCGAGTGCGCACCGCGAATCGTGGGGCCAAAAGACAACATATCGAGATGTGGGTATTTACTGCCCAGAATACCGCATTCAAGCCCCGCATGAATTACCTTGACTGCTGGCTGTTTCCCTAACAGCGACTGGTGGCAGGCGTTAAAGCGCTTGAGCAGATCACCGTTGGGGTTGGGTACCCAGCCCGGGTAGCCGTGCTCGACGTTAACTCGTGCCCCGATCAGTTCAAACAGTGCTTTAAAGCGGTCCGCCATCGCCGTGACGGCGCTGTCGTGTAGCGAGCGCACCAGTGCACATAGGTGAAAGCGCCCTTTATCGAGGCTCACCACCCCCAGGTTGTTGGACGTTTCAACCACACCGGGCACATCGGCACTCATCCGCTCGACGCCACAGGGGGCTGCATGCAACGCGGCCACCAGCATCGTGCTGGCATCCAGTGTCAGCGGTTCAACATTTCTACTTGGGCTTAGAGGCTCGGCAACCAGCCGCATACCCTCATCACCACTGCCCAGTTCGCGCTGCAGCGTTTGCGTCAATTCGCTAACAATAGCCAGCGCCTCTTGCTGCTCGTCAACGGGCAGGGCGATATCGGCAAAGGCTTCGCGAGGGATCGCATTGCGCAGTGTGCCACCCTGATAGTTAAGCAACCGGGCATCGACATGCTCGAGGGAGCGCAGCACGCGTACCAACAGGCGGTTGGCGTTACCTAGCGGCTTATGAATATCCATCCCCGAATGGCCGCCCTTTAATCCCGTCAGCGACAGTCTGAGCAGGCACTCATTGTCCCTGAGTGCAGCACTAGGTAGTTGGGCATTAACGACCACATCGGCCCCACCCGCGCAGCCAATAAACACCTCGCCATGATCCTCGCTGTCGAGATTCAGCAGGCGCTCTCCTTCCAGCCAGTTTTCGGCCAGATGCAGGGCACCGCCCATTGAGGTTTCTTCCTCAAGGGTAAACAAGGCTTCCAGAGGGCCATGGGTAAGCGCGGGATCTTCAAGCAGCGCTAAAATCGCGGCCACCCCAAGGCCATTATCAGCCCCGAGGGTCGTGCCCTCGGCATGCAGCCAACCGTCAGCGACATAGGTCGCGATCGGGTCACGCTGGAAATCATGCGCGTGCCCGGCATTGGCTTGAGCCACCATGTCCAGATGACCCTGCAAGATGAGCCCTGGGACGTGTTCATAACCCGGGGTGGCCGGCTTGCGCAGGCGCAGGTTGCCAAAGGCATCACGGTCATGGGCCATGCCTTGTGTCGCTGCCCAGGCTTCCAGCAACTCAACAAGCTGGGCCTCATGGCCGGATGGGCGAGGCGTATTACACAGCGTACGAAAGTGCTGCCACACGAGTGTGGGGGTCAGCGCATCAAGATGTTCGTTCATGGAAACTCTTTATCATGGATAACCGGCTTACTTTAACGGTCCCGGGCAGCGGGGGGAAGCGGTTGCTGAGCCCAAAGGGTTCGCACCGCCTCGCGTAGCGCTTGCACAGACACGCTCGGCGCATCGTCAAGCGGCTGATTCTGGAACGCCCAGGCGGCCAGTTGCTGGTGCGCTGATTGACCCGCTGCCGACAGCGGCCAGCGACTCGCTTCGCGGGCCAGTGCCTGCAAGGACGACCGGGCAAGCGCGGGAGCTCGATGTGCTGTCGCCACATCGTCGATATCCTGCCACTCAACCTCAGTTAATGGCTGCTCGGGCAGTTCGTTAATCACCAGGCTCACCACCTCAGCGGGCAAGCGCGCCAATTCAAATGCCAACAAGTTGGGCAGCAGGGAGATAAATCGTCCGGAAAGGGCATCCAGCACTTTTTCACCTGCTGGAGTCAGGGCGCTTGCCACCATAATGGCGAACTCACCGCTTGACGGTTCACGAGTAACGCCCAGGCGCACCGTTCTAAACCCTTCGGCACGCCAGAAACGCAGCAGCCCTGCATCGGCCCCAAAGGTCGCGCCATACAGCATGGCGCCCTGACCGACGGCTTGTTGCCGATCATCGCTCAACAGCCTGCCCCCCACTCCCTGACGACGCCAGTCAGGGTGGCAGGCAATGCGAACCACCCGCCGCCAACACGCTGTCAACGCATCCCGGCAGCCCGAATGTGCCGCCAGTGATTGAGCCATTAAATGCCCCTGGGGGCGGCGTTCTCCGCGCGCCACCTGATCAGCAAGGTCCACCGCAAAGCCTCCTTCTTCACGGGTGACCAGCACCGCCTGCGGCCGCTGCCGATGGCCGATAACGCGCAGGCGCATACCGGGGCCATCCAGCAACTGGCGCAAGTCGCTGGGGGTCGTGCGATAGTGAGACTGCACCAGCAGACCAAATAGTGGGGCAAGAGCCTCCTCGTCCAGGACAAGTTCATCTCTGGAGACCTCATAGGAAGCAGCGGGTAGCGCTAATGCTTCTTTAGCGGTGGGCAGCGGCGCGTTCAATAGCAACAAACGATTGAGCGTTTCTTCAAGCGGATCCGCCGCCTGCCAACGAACCGGTGTATCAAGGGTGAGTGCCTTCCAGTCCGGTGTCTTCACATTCAGCACTTGACGAAAACGCAGCGCAAACCCGCGCCCGGAACCTTCGTAGCCGTGGACGGTGGTGGCAAACGCAAGTCTGGGAAAGGCGGCCAGCCATTGTGCTAACAGCGCTGGCGGCAGTGCTGCGGCCTCATCGACCATCAGGTAGCTGCCGTCGCCACCCAGCTTACCTGCTGTCACGTGTTCGCCAAGCGCATCGGGCGCAACGAACAAAAGTTCAGCGCCGTTGGTGAATATAAATCGCTCTGGGGTGGTTCGATTGCCATCAGGGCATAGCGCTGCCACACGCTCAAACACAGCTTCCACGGCGGCCAGGCGTGGGGCGGTGACAATCACTCTCGAGGTTTTTTGCTGCTGTAGCAGTCGAACACAGGCAATGCCCAGCGCGGCGCTTTTACCACGACCTCGGTCGGCGGTGATGACCAGCGGCCGCCTGCGTTTGAGACCAACCAGTGCCCTGACGGCAGTGGCCTGATCCAGCGTGATGCAGTCGGTATCCTCGGGCTTTTGCATTATAGGCGGCGTGGCCACAAGACGCCCCAGTCGAGGCAGCGCTCCGGGTAACCAGCGGATGATCTGTTCTGACGTTTTCAACTGAGCGGCCAACCGTGCCAGGTAGCGCGCTGTCAGGTCGTTCCACTGCCAAGGGGAGTCAGCGATGCGCGCGTAGTCCGGGTCGGGCTCCCGGCCCCAGTCGGTGGGCGTGATCAACACCAGCAGCCCACCCGCTGTCAGGGTCCCGCCAATGGCGCCTAGCGCATCAGGATTGAAGCCACCTGCGTGATCATGGGCATTGACCACCACCAGTTGATGCTCGGCACCGAGCCGATTAGGGGCCTGATTGGCTTTCATTGCGGGTTGAACAGGCGCGGCCTTGCCTATCCATAATGGGGAACGCCATGCCCGCGACTTCCATAACGCAACTGCTAGCGCTTCACATTGCCTGGCACCGCCTTGCAGCCAGACAAGCTGACGCCAACGCCGCCTTTCCAACTGTCTTGCCCGTTGAACCAATAGCGTGATCGACCGTGACGCTACCGCTTCGCCGGTTGGTAACGACGACATAACATCTCCTCGACGGGATAGACAGCTTACAACTTTGGTTGCATCACCGAGACCCTTTCAACGTTTTTCACACTTAGACCCTGTTGCCCGAACAATCCAACAACAAACTAACCACATGATTTATATATAAATAAAAAACATCTTCACCCTGCTTGCCAGCCATCAACCTAGCACAGCACGGATGTTGCATTGCAACGGCCAGAATGTGCTAATTTAAGCATGCAGGGTAATTCATTCCTTTACGTAAACGTAATGCATGCCAACTGCACTAACTGCATCCAAATCCCCTAATAAATCTAACGGCGACCAACAGGATCCAACATGAAAAAAACTGCCAAGTTTGCCATCACAAGCCTCGCTGCTGGTGTTGCATTAGCAGCCATCTCTTCGACCGCTCATGCCCAGCAAGAGTGGACCATGACCACGACATGGCCAGACAACCTGGATCTAATTAAAATTGATCAGCATTGGGTCGAGTTGGTCAACCAGTTGGCGGGCGACGAGCTGCAGATCAACTTCCGCGCCGGCGGCACGCTGATGCCGGGCACCGAGGTGTTTGACGCCACCGAAACCGGCGCCATCCAGGCCTCGGGCGACTGGCCAGGCTACTGGGCAGGCCGCAGCCCGGCGTTTTCGCCGCTAGCCACAACCACCAGCCTGTTCAACGGCGTTGACTACCTCAACTGGATTCAGCAGTGGGGTGGCTGGGACCTCTATCAAGAAGTATATGGCAACTACAACATGGTGTATCTGCCTTACGGGATCACCAATAACGAATCCGGCTTCATGGGCAACACGCCCATCGAAAGTATCGCCGATCTTGAAGGCAAGCGCCTGCGCCTGTCAGGCCGCGATCAGGGCCGCGTCCTTGAAGAGCTGGGTGGCTCACAGGTCACGCTGGCCGGTGGTGAAGTTTACCAGGCGATCGAGCGCGGCGTGATCGATGCGGGTGAATTCTCGACACCAGGCGTCGACTATAACGCTGGCTTCTCTGAAGTAGCCGATTACTGGTCGACACCTGGCTGGCACCAATCGGCCAGTGTCTTCGGTGTAATGATCAACAAAGATGCGTGGGATGAGCTTTCCGAGGAAACCCAGGAGACGCTGAAAATTGCTGCCGACGCGACAATGGCGTGGTCACTGGCATGGTCAGAGCGCCAATCCACCGAGGCAACAGTGAAATTCCAGGAAGATGGCGTCGAAATCAGCACCCTTTCGGCCGAAGACCTTGCCACCATCCAAGATGCGACTAACGAAGTGATTCTGCGCGGCGCATGTGAAGACCCGATGCATGCAAAAGTTTATCACTCCATGATCAGCTATATGGAGCACTACGCGAACTGGCGTGACATCACCGTGCCGTTCAACATGAGCCGCTCCATCGACAACCTGCCATCGCTCGAAGAAATCGAAGCCTGCATGTAATTGATTGTCGATAGCCGCCCCGATACCACCGTCGGGGCGGTTTTTACGTCAAGTGCCTATACTTTAGAAGCGGGAGATGTCCCATGCATGCGATCGCAAAAGCCATTGACAGGTTCAATGAGCTCTTTGGGCGAATTGTTGCGCCTCTTATCGCGGTTATCACACTGATTGTGCTGTATGACATCGCGATGCGTTTTTTCCTTGGACGCCCAAGCGACTGGGCCTTTGACGTGACAAAAATGCTCTTCGGCGCCCATTTTATGCTGATGGCCGCCTATGGACTTCGTCACCATGCTCACGTGGAAGTCGACGTATTAAAACGCCTTTTATCCCGAAAAAAACAGGCAGCACTGGAACTCGCCGGCTACGCCATCTTTTTTGTACCATTTATCTGGCTGCTGTTAACCCAAGGCTGGGCCTTCTTCGAGCGCTCCATTAGCCGTGGCGAGACCACTTACGGCATGGTGGCCCTGCCGGTTTATCCTGTAAAAGGCGTGATTGTCCTGGCAGCGGTTTTGATATTGCTGCAGGCCATTGCCATCGTGCTGCGCGCTATTATCCAACTGCGTGAGGAGAACCACGCATGAGTGCAGAATTACTGACTCTGGTGATGTTTGGCGGCCTGTTAGTCGGCCTGTTCATGGGGCATCCGTTAGCGTTTGTGCTGGGGGGCGTGGCCGTCATTGGTGCCTTTTTGGGCCCGGGCGCCAACACCCTTGGCATTATTATCAATAACGTCTATGGCAACGCCATGGATAACTACGTCCTCGTCGCCATTCCGCTGTTTATCCTGATGGCGCGGTTTTTGAACGACTCAGGCGTGACCGAGAAAATGTTCGATGTCATGCGTTTATTACTCGCCAACCTGCGCGGCGGGTTAGCCCTGACGGTGGTCGTGGTCTCGGTGTTGCTCGCTGCCACAACAGGTATTGTCGGTGCTTCCATTGCCGTGATGGGTATGATTGCCCTGGTACCGATGCTCAAGTATGGCTACAACAAAGAACTGAGTGCCGGTGTCATCATGGCCAGCGGCTGCCTGGGGATATTGATTCCGCCCAGCATCATGTTGATCCTGATGGCGAGCTATTCCCCCGTATCGGTGGGTGCGCTATTTGCCGGAGCGCTGGTACCCGGCCTGCTACTCGGCGTCATGTATGCGCTTTACGTGCTGATTATCTGCTATGTAAAACCCTCATATGGCCCGAAGGTGCCAGCAGCGGAACGCGCCGAAGTCAGCACTCGGCAGCTTATGGTCATGCTTGCGAAGTATGTCGTTCCGCCGATGTCATTGATTTTGGGCGTATTGGGGGCTCTGTTTACCGGTATTGCAACGGCCACCGAAGCGTCCGCCATCGGGGTTTTCATCGCCTTCATCCTGTTCATGATTTTCGGCGACCGCAAACTCTCCACCTGCTACAGCACGATGATCGAAGCGGGCAAAACCACCACCATGGTAATGCTGGTACTGGTAGGCGCCACGGCGTTTACCGGCGTGTTTTCGATTGGTGGCGGTATGGAGGTTATCAGCGAGGTCGTCCTGTCCATGCCAGGTGGTACGTTCGGCGCTCTGCTGCTGATGCTCTTTCTGGTATTCATCTTGGGAATGTTCCTGGACTGGACAGGAATCGTGCTACTCAGCTTCCCCATCATGCTACCGATTGTCGAGACGATGGGCATCGATGTGCTGTGGTTTGTGGTAATGGTCGCCGTTGTGCTCCAGACCTCCTTCCTTACCCCCCCATTCGGCTATGCCCTGTTTTATCTCAAAGGGGTGGCACCGCCTGGGGTAGAGATTGTTGACCTCTACAAAGCGGTTATTCCGTTTGTGGCGCTCATTCTCTTCGCGTGCGCACTGATGGCTTTCTTCCCCGTCCTGATTACCGGCTTACCCAGCTTATTGGTCGGTTGATCTTCATCATCCTTCAAGTCGTTCAGCCCGGCATAAAGCCGGGCTTTTTTTGAACAGCACGTCACAAGAAGCCAAGTGGCTGCAGCTGTCGACGGCCGATGGTACTATTCCTCGCCGTGCGCACCCTATGTCGCTGCGATATCCGTTTGCTTTTGCAAGGAGTCTTCTCGTGTCCCGCTCCACTTCTGGTGAGTCAGCCGCACAGCGGCCCAGTCCTCAGCGAAAACTGAACCTCTGGTCGGCAGTACTCATCGGCGTCGCGTTAGTGGTGGCGCTGCCTGTCATCGTGGTATTTGCACATATTGCACTGCCGACCGATGGCGTATGGCAACACCTCGCCAGTACCGTGCTACCGCGCTACCTGAACAATACCTTCTGGCTTGTCGTCTGGGTGGGAGTCGGCACCCTGATCATCGGCACGGGAAGCGCCTGGCTGGTCGTCATGTGCCGCTTTCCGGGCAAGCGGTTATTCGAGTGGGCATTACTTCTTCCCCTGGCTGTGCCTACCTATGTCATCGCCTACGCCTATACCGACTTCCTACAATTTGCAGGCCCCTTTCAGAGCGCCCTGCGTGACATGTTCGGCTGGGAACACGGCGACTATTTTTTCCCTGACGTTCGCTCGCTAGGCGGTGCTGCCACCCTTATCACCATGGTGCTTTATCCCTATGTTTACCTACTGGCCCGGGCTTCCTTTCTAGAGCAGTCGGTCTGCGTTCTCGACGTTGGCCGTACTCTGGGTCGCGGCCCCTGGCGCCTGTTTTTCAGCATTGCGGTTCCGCTAGCACGCCCGGCGCTGGTAGGCGGCGTATCATTGGTACTGATGGAGACCCTCAATGAGTTTGGCGCGGTCCAGTTTTTTGGGGTCGATACTTTCACGACGGGCATATATCGAACCTGGTTTGGCATGGGCGAGCCCGTCGCCGCCGCCCAGTTGGCTGCCTGCCTGCTCAGTTTTGTGATTGTACTGGTGTTACTTGAGCGCTGGTCCCGCGGCAAGCGGCGCTACTTCCACACCACAAACCGGTATCAGCAATTGCCTGAATATGCGCTTCATGGATGGCGGGCAGCCGCCGCCACTGGGGCATGCGCCATTCCGATCATTGTCGGATTTCTACTGCCCAGCGGCATTCTGCTCGATTTGGCGCTGACGCAAGGCGATTCTCTGTGGGGATCGCGCTTTCTTGGCTTTGCGTGGAATAGTCTAAGCCTGTCGGCGCTAGCGGCCATCATCGCCGTCGGTACGGCGGTACTGCTTAGCTATGGCGTTCGGGTACACGACACAGCGCTTGCGCGCTTTACAACACGTATTTCGGCGATGGGCTATGCCATTCCCGGTTCGGTAGTGGCAGTAGGGATTCTGATCCCCTTTGCCTGGCTGGATAACATCATCAATACGGGCTTGCAGGCGTATAACGGCCAGATCATTGGCCTGATCTTCAGCGGCTCGGCCTTTATTCTGCTCTACGCCTACGTCGTGCGCTTTCTAGCCGTTTCCTTCAATGCCGTAGAAGCCAGTCTCGGCAAGGTCACTCCCAGCATGGATGCGGCCTCTCGAACCCTGGGGCAAACGGCGGGCGGCACTTTGCGCTACGTGCACACGCCCTTGATGCGCAGCAGCTTGCTTGCGGCGGGCATTCTGGTATTTGTCGATGTCATGAAAGAGCTTCCCGCGACGATTATACTGCGGCCGTTCAATTTCGATACGCTTGCCGTCAGAGCGCATAACCTGGCATCTGATGAGCGCCTGGCTGAAGCCTCCACTTCATCATTGGCGATCGTGATGGTCGGCATTCTGCCGGTGATACTTCTGAGTATGGCCATGCGTCGTTCACGCCCTGGGGCATAGCCGTAACCGCCAAGAATGTCGTTAACTGTCCTCAGACGCGTGCGGAAACACGAATACCTGAGACAAATCCAAATGAATATCGATCGGTTGGCCTTCAGCAGGCAGAAAAACCCCGGGCACCCTGGCATGCAAGTGGGCTTCCTGGCCGTCGTCTGCATGGGCACAAAGATGCAACAGACTACTGCGGCCGAGTAACTTCGCCATCACGATATGACTATGTGCATGGGAATTAGCCGGCAGGTCGCGCTCGATGACACGCAAGGCTTCCGGGCGAATCATCACTTGCACGGCCGTCCCATCAGCAATGCCTTCAGCCGGCACCCACCCCACAGGCGTTGTAACGTGCCCTTCTTCAACCACGCCTTCGATCTCATTGACCTCACCAAAAAACGTCACCACGAATGGATCCTTGGGTGAACAGTAGAGCTCTCTCGGCGTGCCTGTTTGTACAATACGCCCATCGCGCATCAGTGCAATACGATCCGCCATGAACATGGCTTCTTCAGGGTCATGGGTAACCAGTAAGGTCGCAGCTCCGACCTTTTTTAAAACGTGTAGCGTATCGTCCCGTATCCGATCCCTCAGCCTCGCATCCAGGCTTGAAAAAGGCTCATCCAACAGCATCAGCCTCGGCTCAGGCGCCAACGCCCGGGCAAGCGCCACACGCTGCTGCTGACCGCCCGACAGCATATGCGGATAGGTTGACGCATAGCTCGCCATCCCCAGCTGAGATAACAGCTCCTCGGCACGCTCACGCCTGGCACTGGCCGACAAGTGCTTCAGGCCAAAGGTGACATTTTCCAGCACGGACAGATGAGGGAATAGCGCCGAGTCCTGGAATGCCAGCCCCACGTTACGCTTTTCTGGCGGCACGTGACGCAGTCCCGGCGCGGCAATTTGTTCATCTTGCAGGCTGACGCTGCCTTCTTGCAGCATTTCCAAGCCCGCTGCAATTCGCAGCAAGGTGGTCTTGCCACAGCCGGAAGGGCCCAGCAGGCAGACCACTTCTCCCGGCGCCACGGTAAGATCCACACCCTTTACAACGGTATTCTGGTCAAAAGCGTGTTGCACCTGATGCATCGCTAGCGCCGTTTCATTAAGCGCTTTTTGCGCCGCCTTCATTGTTGCTGTCATTGCATCACCGTTCTATTCCCGGTTGCCTGACCAACAGACAACCATATAATACGTTTGAAAGTAATTAACATTCTATTTTCTATTTATCCTATATGCACCCTTCAACGGTAAGTCATCTTGACGTTAACGCTGCAAAAAGCTGTAATAATCAAGTTAATAATACAACTTATTATCATTAGCAATATAAGGATTATCGCCGATGAAAACTGCACGTTTCGCCGCACCTATCGCGTTTGCTCTCGCCAGCTCTGCCTTCGCAAGCCATGCACTGGCGGATGAGCTTAATATCTACTCTGCTCGTCACTACGATTCTGACGAGCGACTTTACGATGCTTTCACAGAAGAAACGGGTATTGAAGTCAATATCCTGGAAGGTGATTCCGATCAGTTGATCGAACGCATCCAGCGCGAAGGTGTTGCCAGCCCTGCCGACATCATGATGACGGTTGATGCTGGCAGGCTGTGGCGCGCTGAACAGGAGGGGATTTTCCAGGGAATCGAATCCGATGTGCTAGCTGAACGCCTACCTGAATCCATGCGTCACCCTGAAGGGCTGTGGTTCGGATTTAGCCAGCGTGCACGGGCGATCTTCTATAACCGTGAGAACGTGGATCCCGGTGACATCACGCGTTACGAAGACCTTGCCAGCGACGACCTGGGGTATAGCATCTGCATTCGTTCGTCCAACAACATCTACAACCAGTCCTTGCTCGCTTCGATGATTGAGCATCACGGTGAGGAAGGCGCTGAAGAGTGGGCTCAAGGCGTTGTCGATAACATGGCACGTGACCCAGAAGGCGGTGATACAGATCAGATCCTTGGCGCCGCCAGCGGCGAGTGCGATCTAGCCGTCGCCAACCACTATTATTACGTTCGCCTGTTGAAATCGGACGATGAAGCGGATCGCGAGGCTGCACGCAACGTCGGTATCATCTTCCCCAATCAAGATGATCGAGGCGCTCACGTCAATGTCGGCGGTGCCGGTGTTGTTGAGGGTGCTCCTAACCGCGAAAACGCGGTGGCATTCCTTGAGTTCCTGGCATCCGATACGGCTCAGGAAATCTTCGCGTCGGGTAACAATGAATTTCCCGTCGTGAATAACGTCAAGCGTGACCCTGTCCTCGAATCATGGGGCAACTTCAAAAAGGATGATGTAAATATCAGCATTCTGGGAGAAAACAATCCCGAAGCGATTCGCATCTTTGATCGGGTCGAATGGCGTTAATACCCAGCGTTAACCATGCAAAAAGCCCCACGGTCGACCGTGGGGCTTTTTTTGTCACTGCATTACAGCCGCTTACTCTTCAGCAGCCTCTTCCATTTCGTCACCGGCCTCTTCAATTTCATCACCAGCTTCTTCCATGGTTTCATCAATATTTTCGCCCGCCTCTTCTGCAGGGCCTTGATCATCGCCACAGGCGGTCAGACCGACGGCGAGAAATGCTAATAAAAGCGCCACACCAATAGCTTTGAATCCTTTATCCATCACCATGCTCCTTCTATCACGGTAGTTAAACAGTTAAACGCCGTTTCATATTAGGTGCTACACATAAATCACGCCAATAAATGGCACATACAAACAAAAAACCCAGCCGATTGGCTGGGTTTTCTGCAGTATAGGTGCCTGACGATGATCGGGGCGGCCTTCCGCCGGTCGGCGCTCCGATACGCTTCATGGGGAGACCCCTAAACAAAAAACCCAGCCGATTGGCTGGGTTTTCTGCGGTATAGGTGCCTGACGATGACCTACTCTCGCATGGGGAGACCCCACACTACCATCGGCGCGAAGCGGTTTCACTGCTGAGTTCGGCAAGGGATCAGGTGGTTCACGCTTGCTATGGTCCTCAGGCGTAACTTTAAATGCATATCATGCTGTGTTTTGTGTGCGTCTCCTACCAAGCCCTGTGTCATCACCACTTGGCTCAGTACGCGTATCCGGTTCTCTGCGTGTCTTCACACGCGTCGTTATCATCACGACCAGACCCCTTGGGTGTTATAGGGTCAAGCCTCACGGGCCATTAGTACACGTTAGCTCAACGCCTTGCAGCGCGTCCACACCGTGCCTATCAACCAGCTGGTCTCGCTGGGCCCTTCAGGAGGCTCTAGGCCTCAGGGATGTCTCATCTTGAAGGGGGCTTCCCGCTTAGATGCTTTCAGCGGTTATCCCGTCCGCACATAGCTACCCGGCAATGCCACTGGCGTGACAACCGGAACACCAGAGGTGCGTCCACTCCGGTCCTCTCGTACTAGGAGCAGCCCTTCTCAAACATCCAACGCCCACGGCAGATAGGGACCGAACTGTCTCACGACGTTCTAAACCCAGCTCGCGTACCACTTTAAATGGCGAACAGCCATACCCTTGGGACCGACTTCAGCCCCAGGATGTGATGAGCCGACATCGAGGTGCCAAACACCGCCGTCGATGTGAACTCTTGGGCGGTATCAGCCTGTTATCCCCGGAGTACCTTTTATCCGTTGAGCGATGGCCCTTCCATACAGAACCACCGGATCACTAGAACCTGCTTTCGCACCTGCTCGACGTGTCTGTCTCGCAGTCAAGCACCCTTATGCTCTTGCACTCATTGCACGATGTCCGACCGTGCTGAGGGTACCTTCGTGCTCCTCCGTTACGCTTTGGGAGGAGACCGCCCCAGTCAAACTACCCACCACACACTGTCCTCGATCCGGATAACGGACCTGAGTGAGAACGCCAATGATGCCAGGCTGGTATTTCAAGGCTGGCTCCACCCGAACTGGCGTCCGGGTTTCTAAGCCTCCCAGCTATCCTACACAGGCAACATCAGCGTCCAGTGTGAAGCTATAGTAAAGGTTCACGGGGTCTTTCCGTCTAGCCGCGGGTACACCGCATCTTCACGGCGATTTCAATTTCACTGAGTCTCGGGTGGAGACAGCGTGGCCATCATTACGCCATTCGTGCAGGTCGGAACTTACCCGACAAGGAATTTCGCTACCTTAGGACCGTTATAGTTACGGCCGCCGTTTACCGGGGCTTCGATCAAGAGCTTCGCCTTGCGGCTAACACCATCACTTAACCTTCCGGCACCGGGCAGGCGTCACACCCTATACGTCCGCTTACGCGTTAGCAGAGTGCTGTGTTTTTACTAAACAGTTGCAGCCACCTGGTATCTTCGACCGGTTCTCGCTGAAGCCGCGAGGGCTCTCACAATACGCCGGCGTGCCTTCTCCCGAAGTTACGGCACCATTTTGCCTAGTTCCTTCACCCGAGTTCTCTCAAGCGCCTTGGGATTCTCACCCTGACCACCTGTGTCGGTTTGGGGTACGGTCGCACATGATCTGAAGCTTAGAGGCTTTTCCTGGAAGCGTGGCATCGATGACTTCAACACCGTGGTGTCTTCGTCTCGTCTCTCGGCCTTGAGCGCCCGGATTTACCTGAGCCCTCAGCCTACCGACTTTCACCAGGACTACCAACGCCTGGCTCACCTAGCCTTCTTCGTCCCCCCATCGCAATCATGTCCGGTACGGGAATATTGACCCGTTTCCCATCGACTACGCCTTTCGGCCTCGCCTTAGGGGCCGACTCACTCTGCTCCGATTAGCGTCGAACAGAAACCCTTGGTCTTCCGGCGAGGGAGTTTTTCACTCCCTTTATCGTTACTCATGTCAGCATTCGCACTCGTGATACCTCCAGCGAACTTCTCAATTCACCTTCATCGGCGTACACGACGCTCCTCTACCGCTCACACCTTAGTGTGAACCCGTAGCTTCGGTACCTGGTTTAGCCCCGTTACATCTTCCGCGCAGGCCGACTCGACTAGTGAGCTATTACGCTTTCTTTAAAGGATGGCTGCTTCTAAGCCAACCTCCTAGCTGTCTGAGCCTTCCCACATCGTTTCCCACTTAACCAGGATTTCGGGACCTTAGCTGACGGTCTGGGTTGTTTCCCTTTTCACAACGGACGTTAGCACCCGCTGTGTGTCTCCCACGCTCGCACTCACCGGTATTCGGAGTTTGCCTCGGGTTGGTAAGTCGGGATGACCCCCTAGCCGAAACAGTGCTCTACCCCCGGCGGTGATACGTGAGGCGCTACCTAAATAGCTTTCGAGGAGAACCAGCTATCTCCGAGCTTGATTAGCCTTTCACTCCGATCCACAAGTCATCCAAATCTTTTTCAACAGATCCTGGTTCGGTCCTCCAATTGATGTTACTCAATCTTCAACCTGCTCATGGATAGATCGCTCGGTTTCGGGTCTATATCCAGCGACTGTGTCGCCCAGTTAAGACTCGGTTTCCCTACGGCTCCCCTATACGGTTAACCTCGCCACTGAATATAAGTCGCTGACCCATTATACAAAAGGTACGCAGTCACAGAACAAGTCTGCTCCTACTGCTTGTACGCACACGGTTTCAGGATCTATTTCACTCCCCTCTCCGGGGTTCTTTTCGCCTTTCCCTCACGGTACTGGTTCACTATCGGTCAGCCAGGAGTATTTAGCCTTGGAGGATGGTCCCCCCGTCTTCAGTCAAGGTTTCTCGTGCCCCGACCTACTCGATTTCACATGATCAGACTTTCGACTACGGGGCTATCACCCGCTACGGCCACGCTTCCCAACGTGTTCGACTAGTCAGTCTCATGCTTAAGGGCTGGTCCCCGTTCGCTCGCCGCTACTGGGGGAATCTCGGTTGATTTCTTTTCCTCAGAGTACTTAGATGTTTCAGTTCCCCTGGTTCGCCTCCCCCACCTATATATTCAGTGGGGGACTCATCTGATGATGAGTGGGTTTCCCATTCAGAAATGCCCGGGTCACAGGTTGTTTGCCACCTCGCCGAGCCTTATCGCAGGCTTCCACGTCTTTCATCGCCTCTGGCTGCCTAGGCATCCACCGTGTGCGCTTCATTGCTTGACCCTATAACCCGAAGGGGTCTGGTGTCTCGCAACGATAACGATTGCCGGATACGCTTGAGACGTATCACAAAACAATTACGTATGAACGTCTTAAAAAAACGTTCATGTCAGCATGATATACATTGTTAAAGAGCGACTGCTATGCGCAGTGATAAGACACCGCCGGCGGCGGTTGGCTTATCACTGCGTATCGACAGCTATCTGATCAGGTAATTCATTGTGAGCGCTTACCGCGAGGATGATGCATCGTTTAAGGAGGTGATCCAGCCGCAGGTTCCCCTACGGCTACCTTGTTACGACTTCACCCCAGTCATGAACCACACCGTGGTGATCGCCCTCCAAAGTTAGGCTAACCACTTCTGGTGCAGTCCACTCCCATGGTGTGACGGGCGGTGTGTACAAGGCCCGGGAACGTATTCACCGTGCCATTCTGATGCACGATTACTAGCGATTCCGACTTCACGGAGTCGAGTTGCAGACTCCGATCCGGACTGAGACCGGCTTTAAGGGATTCGCTGACTCTCGCGAGCTCGCAGCCCTTTGTACCGGCCATTGTAGCACGTGTGTAGCCCTACCCGTAAGGGCCATGATGACTTGACGTCGTCCCCACCTTCCTCCGGTTTGTCACCGGCAGTCTCCCTAGAGTTCCCGACCGAATCGCTGGCAAATAGGGACAAGGGTTGCGCTCGTTACGGGACTTAACCCAACATTTCACAACACGAGCTGACGACAGCCATGCAGCACCTGTCTCTGCGCTCCCGAAGGCACCAAGTGATCTCTCACAAGTTCGCAGGATGTCAAGGGTAGGTAAGGTTCTTCGCGTTGCATCGAATTAAACCACATGCTCCACCGCTTGTGCGGGCCCCCGTCAATTCATTTGAGTTTTAACCTTGCGGCCGTACTCCCCAGGCGGTCGACTTATCGCGTTAACTTCGCCACAAAGTGCGCTAGGCACCCAACGGCTGGTCGACATCGTTTACGGCGTGGACTACCAGGGTATCTAATCCTGTTTGCTACCCACGCTTTCGCACCTCAGTGTCAGTGTCAGTCCAGAAGGCCGCCTTCGCCACTGGTATTCCTCCCGATCTCTACGCATTTCACCGCTACACCGGGAATTCTACCTTCCTCTCCTGCACTCTAGCCTAATAGTTCCGGATGCCGTTCCCAGGTTGAGCCCGGGGCTTTCACAACCGGCTTATCAAGCCACCTACGCGCGCTTTACGCCCAGTAATTCCGATTAACGCTTGCACCCTCCGTATTACCGCGGCTGCTGGCACGGAGTTAGCCGGTGCTTCTTCTGCGAGTGATGTCTTTCCTGCCGGGTATTAACCGACAGGCGTTCTTCCTCGCTGAAAGTGCTTTACAACCCGAGGGCCTTCTTCACACACGCGGCATGGCTGGATCAGGGTTGCCCCCATTGTCCAATATTCCCCACTGCTGCCTCCCGTAGGAGTTCGGGCCGTGTCTCAGTCCCGATGTGGCTGATCATCCTCTCAGACCAGCTACGGATCGTCGCCTTGGTGAGCCATTACCTCACCAACCAGCTAATCCGGCATAGGCTCATCCAATAGCGGGAGCCTAAGCCCCCTTTCTCCCGTAGGACGTATGCGGTATTAGCCTGGGTTTCCCCAGGTTATCCCCCACTACCGGGTAGATTCCTATGCGTTACTCACCCGTCCGCCGCTCGTCAGCATCCAGCAAGCTGGACCTGTTACCGCTCGACTTGCATGTGTTAGGCCTGCCGCCAGCGTTCAATCTGAGCCATGATCAAACTCTTCAGTTTACAATCATTGTGATCCTTACTTGTCACTCGAAAGTAACAAAAGCGGATCAAACTTGGCTCAAGGTTTTCAAACGTTCTCTCAAGGTCCGAAGACCTTGGACGAGTCGCTTGCCTTGATAATTGGTGATTTATCACCCTCATCGGCAAGCGCCCACATGAATTACCTGATCACATTATTAAAGAGCGTTTCGCTTGCGGGCCTCAAAATCTGACATGGCCGCTGCTAAGCGAGGAAGGCGTATTCTACGCACTTTCCAATGTTTGTCAACGACTGTTTGGCAGAAGCGAAGGAAATGTTTAACTCAACTTTCCTTCCTGCTATTTGCCTAACCTACTGACAAACCGAGGTTTTTACACCTCATTCACCGCTGGCAACGCTGGGCGTCCCCGGCAGCGGATGCGTACTTTACGGCTTTGCTGACGAGGACGCAAGGGGTGTGCGGAATTTTTTAACTTTTCGGTTTTGCCTTGCGCATGACGGCCAATACAGGACCAGAGAGCACGTAGGTGCCAAACAGCAAAAGCAGCATGACAGACGGCTCAACGGAAATCATCACAAAGCCCAGCACCACGGCTAGCAGGACCACGAAAGGCACTGGTTTTTTGAAGTCGAGGTCCTTGAAGCTGTAATAGCGAATGTTGCTGACCATCAGCACGCCAGCCGCCGCCACAACCACCAGCATCAACAGTTTGAAGCCAAAAGCATCTGCGTCGAAGCTATGGAATGTCCATACGCTCGCCGCCACCAGCGCCGCGGCTGAGGGGCTGGGCAAGCCGATAAACCATTTTTTGTCCACGCTACCAATCTGCACATTAAAGCGCGCCAAGCGCAGTGCCGCGCAAGCAACGTAGAGAAATGCCACCACCCAGCCTGTTTTACCAATGTCCTGCAGAATCCAGGTAAAGGCGACGAGCGCGGGCGCCATGCCAAAAGAAATCATGTCGGCAAGACTGTCGTATTCGGCACCAAAAGCACTTTCTGTATTGGTCATACGCGCAACTCGACCATCTAGCCCGTCAAGCACCATGGCAATAAAGATGGCGACGGCCGCCGCTGTAAAGTCACCATTGATCCCCGCCACCACGGCAAAGAATCCTGAAAACAGCGCCGAAGTAGTAAACAAGTTGGGCAGCAGGTAGATACCCTTGCGGCGAACCTTTTTGCCATCTTCAACCGCTTCTTCAACCACTTCCGTGTCGCGCAAGAAGGCTGCTGCCAAGTCCTCATTGCCGCCTATTTCTGATTGGTCAGCGGTATCTGGTCGCGTACTGCCTGCCTGGTTTTCGCCAGAATGATCTGAACTTGGTTGCTCTTGATCGCGAGCGTCCTGGGTCATAGGTCTCATCCATTAAAAGTAAATCACGGGAACAGTGATCACTTTCATTCTACACGCTGAAGACTTATCAGCCAGTCAATTGCGCCCGAGCGTGCCTTAACAATCGCACCATAAAAAAACGGGGCGCGCCAGTGCGCACCCCGTTAGCCTTCCCTGTGGTGTTAATGACTTACCACCATCAGTTTTTAGACTTATCAACCAGTTGATTAGCGGCGATCCATGGCATCATGCCACGCAGCTTGGCACCCACCTGCTCAATGTCGTGCTCGGCATTAAGGCGGCGACGCGCGGTCATTGAAGGATAGTTGCTGTTACCTTCGTTGATGAACATCTTGGCGTACTCACCCGTTTGAATACGTTTCAATGCATTGCGCATGGCGGCACGCGACTGCTCATTGATGACCTCGGTGCCGGTCACGTACTCGCCATACTCCGCGTTATTGGAGATGGAGTAGTTCATGTTGGCAATGCCGCCTTCGTACATCAGGTCGACGATCAGCTTGAGCTCGTGCAGACACTCAAAGTAAGCCATTTCTGGTGCGTAACCCGCCTCTGTGAGGGTTTCGAAACCAGCTTTTACCAACTCAACGGCACCACCACATAACACTGCCTGCTCACCAAACAGATCCGTTTCGGTCTCGTCTTTGAAGGTAGTTTCAATGATGCCGCTGCGGCCACCGCCTACACCCGCCGCATAGGAAAGAGCCAATTCCTTGGCACTGCCCGATGCATCCTGATGGATAGCGATCAGATCAGGAATACCGCCACCTTTTACAAACTCAGAGCGTACAGTGTGACCCGGCGCTTTCGGTGCAATCATGATCACATCGAGATCTTTACGCGGTTCAATCTGGTTGTAGTGAATGTTGAAGCCATGGGCAAACGCCAGAGTGGCACCCTCTTTCAGGTTCGGCTCGACTTCCTGCTCATAGATAGCCTTTTGATTCTCATCCGGCGCCAGAATCATCACCACATCGGCGGTTTGGCAGGCTTCAGGAACAGTAGCGACTTTCAGGCCAGCGCCTTCTGCCTTGGCCGCCGACGAAGAACCTTTGCGCAATGCAACGGTGACATCGACACCTGATTCTTTCAGGTTGTTGGCGTGGGCATGCCCCTGAGAACCATAACCAACGATGGTGACTTTCTTGGCTTGGATAAGGGACAGGTCACAGTCTTTATCGTAATAAACGCGCATGGCAATACTCCAAAAATGGGTTGAATCAGCAGTTTGAATAGCGTGTGGTTCAGCGTTGATGGCCACCCGTGCCATCTTCTGCAGCACTGGGATTCGGCATTGGAGTCACTCTACGACAGCATCACCGTTGCGTAAAACGCTATGTTTGCAACATACTATTTCACTTTATGAAATATTCTCGAGGATACTGGCCTGCCATGGACTTCCGCTTACTCAAACATGTGGTTACCCTGGCCGAGACGCTGCATTATGGTCGCGCCAGCGAACTTTGCCACATCAGTCCGTCAACACTCAGCCGCTCGATTCAGCACGTTGAAGCTGAACTTGGCACTCGCCTGTTTGAGCGCGACAACCGTCATGTCACGCTGACCTCGCAAGGCTTGGCGTTTCATCACTACGCCAAAGACACGCTGGAGCAGTGGGAAACGCAAAAGCGCACCCTCGCGGCCACCACCGAACAGCTGCGCGGTGAAATCAGCATTTACTGCTCGGTCACCGCCAGCTACAGCTTTCTCTATGAGTTATTGAGCGATGTCCGCACGCGTCATCCGGGCATTGAGCTCAAGCTGCACACCGGCGACCCCGCCAACGCCATGACCCGGGTGCTGGATGGCGCTGACGATATGGCGATTACACCGCGCCCGCGCATACCGCCTGGCGCACTGGCCTTTAAATCGCTCACACGCTCGCCGTTAGTATTTATTGCGTCCAACGAGACACAGGACTGGCTACCACTCGAACCCGAAAGCTCGACCGCTGCGCAGTGGCAACGGGTGCCCATGATTCTGTCTGAAGCGGGGCTATCCAGGGAGCATACCAATACCTGGTTCAAGGCATTGGGAATCGCACCGCGGATTTATGCCCAGGTGGCCGGACATGAAGCCATCGTCAGCATGGTAGGCCTGGGTTTTGGCGTGGGCGTAGTGCCGAAAATTGTACTGGATAACAGCCCGCTGGCCGGGCGGGTTCAGGTGCTGAACGTGAAACCTGAACTCCCTCACTACGATGTTGGGTTATGCGTACTCAACCGACGTTTAAAAAATCCCATGATCGACGCTTTCTGGGCAACCGTCAGCGCCCGGTAAAAACCTTCACCCATGAAAAAGGCCGCCCAGAGAGGGCGGCCTTTCGACCAGAGGCATTCGTCAACAGAGCTGCCTACAGCGACAGCACCTTGTCGCCGCGGGCAATACCCGACACCCCGGTACGCGCCACTTCCAGAATACCCACCGGTGCCATGGCCTGAAGGAAGGCATCCAGCTTGGCGGCATCGCCGGTGATCTGTACCGTGTAAAGGCTCGGCGTGACATCGACCACCTGGGCTCGGAAGATATCCACCGTGCGCTTCACCTCGTCACGCGCGGCGCCTAGCGCTTTCACCTTCACCAGCATCAGTTCACGCTCGATATGGTTGCCTTCGGTGAGATCCACCAGCTTGACCACATCAATCAGTTTGTTGAGGTGCTTGGTGATCTGCTCGATCACCCGGTCATCGCCCACCGTCGTCACTGTAAGGCGCGACAGCGACGGGTCTTCCGTGGGTGCGACGTTAAGCGTTTCAATGTTGAAGTTTCGCTGGGAAAACAGCCCGACCACACGTGACAGCGCACCCGGTTCGTTTTCCATCAGAATCGAGATGATATGACGCATCAGGTACGCTCCGTTTTAGACAGCAGCATGTCGCGCATGGCGCCCAACGGCACCTGCATCGGATAGACGTGCTCAAAAGGGTCGACCTTCACGTCAAGAAACACCAGCTCGTGCTTGTCAGCAAACGCCCGCTCCATCGCCGGTTCCAACTCATCAATGGTTGTCACGGTGATCGCGGTGAACCCATACGCCTCAATCAACATATGAAAATCGGGCAGCGACTCCATATATGAGTGGGCGTGGCGCGACTTATAGTTCAAGTCCTGCCACTGACGCACCATGCCAAGCGAGGCATTGTTGAGATTGACAATCTTGACACCGACACCGTACTGCTTACAGGTCGAAAGCTCCTGCATCATCATCTGAAAGCTGCCTTCACCGGTGACGCATACCACGTCATCGTCCGGGAAGTTCTGCTTGATACCCATGGCAGCCGGGAAGCCAAATCCCATGGTGCCCAGCCCCCCTGAGGTAATCAGTCGGTTGGGTTTATCAAACTTGTAGTATTGCGCCGCGAACATCTGGTGCTGGCCCACGTCGGTGGTCACGTAGGCCTCACCGCGGGTCACCCGGCAAAGCGCTTCGATTACCTCCTGAGGCTTGAGGGCTTCCCCCGTGCTGGACGGCTCGTAAAGTTTGCCTTCACGGTCGGCGCGCCAGTCATCAATCTTCTGCCACCATTCCGTCAGTGCTTCCGGATGCGCAATTTCCTGCCCCTGCACCAGACTAATCATCTCATTAATGACACTTGAGGCCGGGCCGACAATCGGCACATCGGCGCGTACGGTCTTGGAGATGGAGCTTGGGTCGACATCGACGTGAATAATCTTCGCCGTTGGGCAGAACTTCGAGGTATTGTTCGTCACGCGGTCGTCAAAGCGCGCACCAATGGCGATGATCAGGTCCGCATGATGCATCGCCATATTGGATTCATAGGAGCCATGCATCCCCAGCCAGCCCAAACACTGCCGGTCACTTTGAGGGTACGAGCCAATCCCCATCAATGTGGTGGTTATCGGAAAGCCCAGTTGCTTGACCAGGTCGGTCAGACCGTCGCTGGCCTTACCCAGCACGACACCGCCGCCGGTATAGAATACCGGGCGCTTGGCCTTGAGCATCATCTCGACGGCTTTCTTTATCTGCCCTGTATGGCCTCGGGTCACCGGGTTGTAGGAGCGCATCTTGACCTTCTTCGGGTAGACGTACTCGTAACGCTCGGTGGGTGCGGTCATGTCTTTGGGAATATCGACCACGACGGGGCCGGGACGTCCAGTGGCCGCCAGATAGAAGGCTTTTTTTAGCACTTCCGGGATTTCGGATGGGTGACGAATCGAGAAGCTGTGCTTCACAATCGGGCGGGTCACACCGACGATATCGGTCTCCTGGAAGGCATCATCGCCGATCAGGTGACTCATTACCTGCCCACACAGCACCACCATGGGAATCGAGTCCATATAAGCGGTAGCAATGCCGGTCACGGCGTTGGTGGCACCCGGGCCCGAGGTCACCAGCACACAGCCGGGCTTGCCGGACGCGCGTGCATAACCGTCGGCTGCATGGGTCGCCGCTTGTTCGTGACGCACCAGAATGTGCTTCACCTTGTCCTGGCGGAAGAGCGCATCATAGATATGCAGCGCCGCACCGCCGGGATAACCATAAATGTATTCGACGCCCTCATCTTGCAAGAAGCGGGCAATCATATCTGCGCCGGAAAGCAGTTCCACAGTGTTTCTCCCCTGAAGGTCTCGAGTGCGATCCGCAGACAATTCTACGGTGTCGAGTGCGGCGGTATGCCGCTGCCAGCCATCGCTGGCACCTGATGCCAAACCCTGGCATAAGGCCCGGTTAGGGCCTGCACTCTTATCACGGCAGTTCGCCGTGTCGGGGCGTTGGCCAGGTCGGGCGGTTAGCCCAAGCCCGGAAGTCCTTCGGCGGGTAGAGGCATTCGCCTACCCTTCGCGCGGGGACTGGGGATTACCCGTTGGTTCCGCGCCCGCAAATCAGGAACCCTCAAGATTCCATTAGCATCCTCAGCCTGTCAACCTTCGATCCAACGAAAGCCGACAAACAGGTTATTTGAAAGCAAAAAAAGCCCCGCTGACATCGTCAAGCGGGGCTGATAGGCAGAGAACCTTATATTAAGAGAACACTAATTTACCATCGGCCGCACTGATATGAATGGTGTCGCCGGGTGAAAATTTGCCGGCCAGCAGATCCTGGGACAAGGGGTTCTCGATACGGCTTTGAATCGCCCGCTTGAGCGGCCTTGCACCATATACCGGGTCAAACCCCACTACGGCTAACTGTGCCAAGGCATCGTCACTGATTTCCAGACGTAACTCGTGCTCAGCAAGGCGCGCTTTCAGGCGCTCAAGCTGAATGCCGGCAATCGCCTGAATCTGCTCTTGGCCAAGCGCGTGGAACACCACCACTTCATCGATACGGTTGATCAATTCAGGCCGGAAGTGGTTACCCACCACCTCCATGACGCTATTTTTCATCACTTCGTAATCACTGTCTTGATCCTCACCAGCGCCTCCGCCCATACGCTGGATAATGTCCGATCCCATGTTGGAGGTCATGACGATCACGGTATTGCGAAAATCTACCGTGCGGCCCTGACCGTCGGTCAAACGCCCGTCTTCCAGCACCTGGAGCAGGATATTGAACACATCAGGGTGAGCCTTCTCTACCTCGTCCAACAGCATTACCGAATAGGGCTTGCGGCGCACCGCTTCAGTCAAGTAGCCGCCCTCTTCGTAGCCCACGTAACCGGGCGGCGCACCGATCAGACGGGCCACGGAGTGCTTCTCCATGAACTCCGACATGTCGATACGCACCATGGCTTCCTCGGTGTCGAACAGGTAGTTGGCCAGCGACTTGCACAGCTCTGTCTTACCTACCCCGGTGGGGCCGAGAAACAGGAACGAGCCGTTCGGGCGGTTGGGGTCAGCAAGACCGGCCCGTGAGCGACGCACGGCGTTGGCCACGGCCTCGACCGCTTCATCCTGGCCGATTACCCGTTCGTGCAGCGCCTCTTCCATACGCAGCAGCTTGTCCCGCTCGCCTTCCAGCATCTTGGCGACCGGAATACCCGTCCAGCGGGAAACGACCTCGGCAATCTCCTCCTCCGTCACGTTGGAGCGCAGCAGTTGATGGCTTGAGGTATCCGTTTCGCTGTCGGCGCTTTCAGCGATTTTCTTCTCCAGCTCGGGTATCTTGCCGTACTGAATCTCCGACATGCGGCCCAGGTCACCCTGGCGGCGGGCCTGTTCAAGATCGATACGGGCCTGTTCCAGGTCGGCCTTGAACTGCGCTGCCCCCTGAATACTGGCCTTCTCGGCTTTCCAGATCTCATCCAGATCCGCGTACTCGCGCTCCAACTCGTGGATCTGGTTGTTGAGCGCTTCCAGGCGTTTTTTGGTCGCCTCGTCGGTCTCTTTCTTAAGCGCTTCGCGCTCCATCTTGAGCTGAATCAAGCGGCGGTCGAGCTTATCCATCTCCTCAGGTTTGGAATCCAGCTCCATACGAATACGCGAGGCTGCTTCATCGATCAGGTCGATGGCTTTATCGGGCAACTGGCGGTCGGTAATGTAGCGGGTGGAGAGTTTCGCCGCGGCAATAATCGCCGAGTCCGTGATATCGACGCCGTGGTGGACCTCGTAGCGCTCCTTAAGGCCACGCAGAATCGCCACAGTGTCCTCTTCCGTCGGCTCGTCGACCAGCACCTTCTGGAAACGGCGCTCAAGCGCGGCATCTTTCTCGATATGCTGGCGATACTCATCCAGGGTAGTGGCACCCACGCAATGCAACTCACCGCGAGCCAGCGCCGGCTTAAGCATATTACCCGCATCCATGGCGCCTTCGGCCTTGCCTGCGCCAACCATGGTGTGCAGCTCATCGATGAACAGGATCACCCGGCCTTCTTCCTGGGAGAGCTCTTTGAGCACCGCTTTCAGGCGCTCTTCAAAATCGCCGCGGAACTTGGCCCCCGCCAGCAACGCGCCCATATCCAACGACAGCACGCGCTTTTCCTTCAGGCCTTCTGGGACTTCGCCATCGACGATCCGCTGCGCCAGACCTTCGACAATGGCAGTTTTACCGACACCGGGCTCACCGATGAGAACAGGGTTGTTCTTGGTGCGACGCTGCAGCACCTGGATGGTGCGACGAATTTCGTCGTCGCGGCCAATCACCGGATCCAGCTTGCCGTCCAGCGCGCGCTGAGTCAGGTCCAAGGTGTACTTGTTGAGCGCCTCACGCTGGTCCTCAGCGTTCGGGTCGTCCACCTTGGCGCCCCCGCGCAAGCTATCTATGGCGGCTTCAAGCGCTTTGCGGGTAAGCCCGACCTGCTTCATCAACTTGGTGATGGCGCTGTTCATTTCCAGCGCGGCCAGCAGCACCAGCTCGCTGGCAATAAACTGGTCGTCACGCTTCTGCGCTTCGCGGTCGGTCAAGTTGAAAAGCTTGACCAAATCCCGCGAGGGCTGCACCTCGCCATCGAACTGGCCGACCTTGGGCAAATCGTCAAGTTGCTGAACCAAGCCATCGCGCAGGCGCGAACTACTGCCCTCAGCTTTTTCGACCAGGGCCTTGATGCCGGTATCTTTGGTATCCAGTAGCGCCAGCAGCAAGTGAGCAGGCTCAAGCTGGTTGTGTCCACGGCCAACAGCCACTGATTGCGCCTCGGCAATGGCGGCCTGAAGCTTGGCGGTAAATTTATCAAATCGCATAGTTTCCTCCTGGGGGTGGCCGCGCGTTTGGACGTACGGCGTATCCCGATAACCTGTCATCATCGTGCTAATCACGATTAGATTGACTAGTTAAATGGCGTCAGCGCCAGGAGGTTTCAAGGGGAAGTGTGACCGTCTGCTGATTTACTTGATCCAGATCACGCTCGCCATTCTGCCGGTACGGCCGCCGTCTCGACGATAGGAGTAAAAGCGTGACTCGCAGGCAGTGCAGAAGTGACCGCCGCTGATGTGATGAATCCCCAACGCCTCAAGACGAAAGCGGGCCAACCGGTAGAGGTCAGCCATGTGATGCCCCAGACGATAAGGGCTGTGGTCGAACGCATCCGCCGTTTCAGGCTGAGCTGCCACAAAGGCCCCGTAGACCTCGGGGCCCACTTCAAATTGCGCGTTCGATATCGCCGGGCCCAGCCACACCAGAATATCGTCTGGATCACTGTTCATCGCTGAGACCGTGGCTTCCAACACGCCCGTGGCCATGCCACGCCAGCCCGCGTGGGCAACCGCCACCTGGGTCCCCGCTCGGTTGCAAAACAATACCGGCAGGCAGTCGGCCGTCAGCACCACACAGGCGTAGCCGCGGTCATTGGCAATCGCCGCGTCAGCCTCTGGCGCATCACATTGATACGCCTGCTGAACGCGCGCGCCATGGACTTGATTGAGCCACAGCAATGGACGCTCATCACCGAGTTCTTTTTCAAGTAACCGACGACACAGATCAACGTGGTCAGCGTTATCACCGACATGGGCAGCCGGATTGAAGGCAGCAAAATCACCTTGGCTGGGCCCTGTTTCCCGGGTGGTGACAAACGCCCCCACGTTAGCCGGTGCCGGCCAATCAGGCACCAACAGCGTGGGCTTCAGGTCAATGGCATCGCTCATTGCATGGTCTCGCTATCGTCGCGCAGGTAGTCCAACAACATTAGTAGATCATCAGGCAGGCCTGCGTGGAAAGTCAGTGTTTCGCCGCTAACAGGGTGGATAAATCGCAGCTTGCGCGCGTGCAGCGCCTGACGGGGAAACTCGCGCAGTATGTCTTTTAATGGACCAGCAGCGCCAGGCGGCAGCTTGGCGCGCCCGCCATAGAGCTGATCACCAATCAGCGGGTAGCGGGCGTGGGCCATGTGGACACGGATCTGGTGAGTGCGCCCGGTTTCCAGCTGGCAGCGAACGTGCGTATGCGCACGAAAGCGCTCCACCACACGAAAATGGGTCACTGTCGGTTTGCCTGAGGCGTTCACCGCCTGGCGTTTACGATCTTTGGGATGGCGTCCAATCGGTGCATCGATCGTGCTGCCCGCGATCGGCTTGCCAATCACCACGGCATCGTACTGGCGGGAAACAGTGCGCGCCTGTAGCTGCTCAACCAGAGCGGTTTGCGCGGGCAGGGTCTTGGCCACCATCATTAGCCCGGTGGTATCTTTATCCAGCCGGTGGACGATGCCTGCCCGGGGGACTTCCGCCAACGCAGGATGATGATACAACAGGGCGTTCAACAACGTGCCATCCGGGTTGCCCGCCGCCGGGTGAACCACCATCCCCGCTGGCTTGTTGACCACCATCACCGTCTCGTCTTCAAAGACGATATCCAGCGGGATCGCCTGAGGCTCAAAACGCGTATCTTCCTCGAGTGTTGCTTGCAGCACGAGCGTCTCGTAACCGTGCAACTTCGCCTTGGGTTTGGCTTTTTCGCCATCGACCGTCAACTCACCGGCATTGATCCACGCTTTCAAACGTTCACGAGAGTAATCACTGAACAACTCGGCCGCCGCTTGGTCCAAACGGGCACCTGCCAATGACGTTGGCACGCGTTGCGTCGCTTCAACACTGCGAGGCATAGGATAACTTCCTTTAACGACACCCCGGCAATGTAATACGAAGCCTGCGTTTTTTGCCGAGGTGATTTATAGTGGGCTGACTGTGACTTATTCTACCATTTCTACTCATGGCCATCGTCGCTTTTCGGTGATTGAGGCTTGTTTGCAACGAGGATGATGATGCGCGCTTTTTCCGCTGCCAACCGCTTTGGCGTGTTTGCTTTAAGTTTTGCTCTACTGGCTGGGTGCGCCAGCAATGGCAACAACGACACAGCCTACGACGATGACGAATACGCTGGCGTTGCCGAGCGTGAACTCTACGAACGGGCGCGCGATGCTCTTGATGCGAACCGCTTCAATATCGCGGTAGAACGCCTGGAGGCGCTGGACACCCGCTACCCGTTTGGCGAGCACGCTGAACAGGCCCAGTTGGAGTTGATTTACGCCTATTACGAGAATGGCGACTGGGAAGAAGCGCGCGCCGCCGCCAGCCGATTCATTCGCTTGCACCCTGATCACCCTCAGGTCGATTATGCCTATTACCTGCGGGGCTTGTCTGCCTGGCAGGCAGGACGTTTCAGCCTTGAGCGCCTGCGCTTGATTGATATCTCCAAGCGCGACTTAGGCGCCACACGTGATGCTTACAGCGATTTCCGTGAGCTGATTCAGCGCTACCCACAAAGCGAGTATGCACCGGATGCTCAGCAGCGAATCGTGTACCTGCGTGAATTGCTCGCTCGCCATGAACTCCATGTGGCCGATTACTACCTGCGTCGCGGCGCCTATCTTGCTGCCGTTAAGCGCGGTCGCTGGGTGATCGAAAACTACCCTGAATCCAACGCCACTCACGATGCACTTGCCACCATGATAGAAGGCTACCAGGGTCTGGAGATGGACGACCGCGCCAACGAAGTGCTCGCGGTTCTGCGCGACAATGCGCCCAACCATGACCAGCTAGAAGGCAATCGGTTTGTACCCAAGCATATCGATTAGCGTATCGCGTATTCGCCATGTCAGGCGTTGACATGAGCTAGCAAGAAAGCTGTACAAGTTTTCTTGCTAAACCGCCATTTTAAAAGCCACGCATTCGCGTGGCTTTTCTTTTTATGCTTATATTTATCAACTAGTTAACAAAAAACCACGCTAAATCCGCCGCCAATAGTTGTACAAAAGCTATATAAATGACTAATATCCCCGTACCAATATGATCAAGCATCTAAACGGTGCCTAAGGAGAAACTCAATGCTTTTGTCAAACTCACGGTTCACGGGAACCAAGATCAGTACGCGTCTTACCCTGGGGTTTTCGGCACTCCTTGCGCTTCTCGTGATATTGACGGGCATTGGTATCTACCAGGTCAACCAGATTGACCGCGACCTCGCAGTCATCAACGACGTCAACGGCGAAAAGCAGCGTCACGCGATTGACTGGCGAGGCAGTGTCCATGACCGCGCCATCGCGCTGCGCGACATTGTGCTCACTGGCGACGGCAACATTGCTGCGCTTCAGGACACCATGCAGCGTTTGCAGGACAACTACACTAGCGCCTCAGCAGGCATGCAGAGCGTTATCGCCAACAACGCCAGCCTACAGGGCCAAAACAACAGCGAAGAGCAAAACATACTCAGCCGTATTGAAGAGCAAGCCGAGTCGACCCGTGCGCTCACCGACGAAGTACTGGATGCCCATGCGCAAGGAAATTATCAAGCGGCTGAGCAGTTACTGCTGGCTGAAGCCGGGCCTGCCTATGCCGAATGGCTCAACCGCATCAACCAGTTCATCGATTATCAGGAACAGCTGAATAACGCTACCACTGCGTCCGCTCGCGATACCGCATCCGGCTTCCAGATGCAGATGCTCGGCCTGACTGTATTCGCCTTGCTTGTAGGCGGCTTTATTGCGGTCTTCATGACCCGTCAGCTGATGCGTGAGCTGGGCGCCGAGCCCCATGAAGTCAAGGCGTTTGCCGAAGCCATTGGGCGCGGCGAGCTGGATAGCCAAGGGCGCTTGAAGAAGGGCGACAAGCGCAGCATCATGGCCTCTCAGGTGGAGATGGCGCGTCAACTGCAGGGCATCGTCGCTGACGTTCGGGCATCAGCCCAGGCGGTCGCCAGCAACAGCGAGCAAATTGCCGAGGGCAATAACGACCTGTCATCGCGTACCGAGCAACAGGCCAGCGCACTGGCAGAGACCGCCTCGGCCATGGAACAGCTCAACAGCACCGTCAAACTCAACGCCGACAACTCCGAACAGGCCAGCCAGGAAGCGACCAGTGCTTCCCGTACAGCGACACAAGGCGGTGACGCCGTGCGTCAGGTGGCTGACACCATGAACGATCTCAACAAGAGTTCACAGGAAATCGCCGGGATTATCTCGACCATCGATGCCATCGCCTTCCAGACCAACATCCTGGCGCTGAACGCTTCCGTTGAAGCGGCCCGTGCTGGCGAACACGGCCGCGGCTTCGCCGTGGTGGCCGAAGAAGTTCGCAAACTCGCCCAGCGCAGTGCCGACGCCGCCCGCGAAATCAATGATTTGATCTCCAGCAATCTTGAGCGCGTCAAGCACGGCAATGAACGTGCCGCCGACGCCAACAAGTCCACCGAAGAGATCGTGGCGGCAATTGGCCGGGTCACCGACATCATGAAAGAAATCAGCCATGCCAGTGCTGAACAAAGTGCCGGGGTACAGGAAGTCGGCCAAGCGGTTACCGAGATGGATCAGGTCACCCAGCAGAACGCTTCCCTCGTACATGAAAGTGCCACAGCTGCCAACAATTTACGCCAGAATGCCCATAAACTGATCGACTCCATGTCCATCTTCAAGCTGCCTACTAGCGGCTCAGACCACACGATGGCCTTGGCCTCGTCTCAGACCACCGCCAACACTGTGCCAGCCGCCTCTCGACCCGCATTGCGTCAGCAGCAACAACCTCAGCCAGAGTGGGAAAGCTTCTAGGCAAAGGCCCCCTGTCTTCATTGCCACGGATAGGCACTCACCAAAAGAAAGGCTCCCAATAGGAAGGGAGCCACTATTCAAGGCCCTCTGTGCTGAGGCGAATATGAAACCCACCCAAAATCTTATCGTGTTTTTCCTGCTGCCCGTCTTGATGTTCGTTGTTCCTGCCGTTGTGTTGGGCATGCTTGCCCTGGGCATTGCCCGAGAACAGTTCCTCGACCGTCACCAGACGCAATCAAACGATCTTGCCAGCCTGGTTGAAATGGCAACCTTCGAGCGCCGTCTCGGCGCCCTTCACGAACGCCTTAGCCACGTTCTCGTTGAAGCCGACAACGACCAGCTCAGTGCGTTTGATAGCTATAGCGAATACAGTCAAATTCACCTCAAGCTGAACGAAATGGGCGAGCGTATCGAGCATTTGGCGTCTTCGGGCCTGATTGATGGCATGCATGCCGAAAGTGCTGAAACGCTACTGGTCGCTTTTCAAAAATATCGGCGTTTTATCCAAATGGCCAACGAAGCCGCCACGCTTAATCAAGCAGACATCGGTTTTTTGATGCAGGAGGCGGAAAGCAACTTCAATCGTTTCATGATCCTCACCCAAGGTACCTTTGAAACACTCACCGAACGCGCCAGTGAACGTCATCAACAAACCTTCCATAACCTGAGCCGATCTATAACTACCCTTGCCTGGCTGGGATTAGGATTATTGAGCATACTGGTCGTCGCCGCTGTCTTTGCCGCTTGGCGTATCAACCGTCGACTGGTGATGGTTGGTGATGCCATCCTGGCGCTTTCCAACACGCACCAAGCATTACCTGACTTTGCCGATATCCAACACCTGAGCCAACGTCAGCGAGGGCCACTGAAGCGCATTGCCTCAGCACTGCTATCGTTTCGAAAAACCGAGCAGCAGCGTCGTGAGGCCGAACGCAAGGTACACCGACTGGCCTACTACGACAGCCTCACCCAACTGCCTAACTGGCAGCTAATGAAAGAGCACCTTCAGCATTCCCTGGACACCAACCAGCAGACAGAGACCTACGGCGCGTTGCTATACCTGGACGTGGACGACTTCAAACGCATCAATGACAGCTGCGGTCACCGGGCAGGCGATAGCCTGCTTCAAGAACTTTCCCGGCGGTTATCGGCCCTTGGTATCGAAGGCGCAACCATTGGACGAATAGGCGGTGATGAATTTGTCATGGTTGTGGATGGATTACCGGCGGATCAACTGAAGGCCGCCGAAAAAACCGAGCTGCTTACCGAGAAGCTCCATCACGCTCTCGGCCAGCCTTGTCTTTGGGAAGAAAAAGAGCACTTCCTGAGCACGAGTATTGGCGTAGTACTGTTTGGCGACGCAGCGCATAGCGTCGACAACCTTTTTCAATACGCCAACGCGGCTGCCCACCTTGCCAAACAGTCAGCTCCCAACGGCCTGAGGTTTTATGACCCGGCGGTGCAAGCTGAACTAGAAGCCAGGACCGAGCTGGAGCGCGACCTGCGCTTGGCCATTGAACGTCAGGAATTCATACTCGTTTATCAAACGCAGGTCGACAGCACAGGGCGTGCGATTGGCGCGGAAGCGCTGATTCGGTGGAAACATCCGCAGAAAGGCATGGTATCGCCAGGGACTTTTATCCCCTTGGCCGAAGAAACCGGACTGATCGTACCGATGGGCCAATGGGTGCTCGAAACCGCTTGTGAGCAGCTCGTTGTCTGGGCCGACGATGAGAGCACCGCGCATCTGACGCTTGCGGTCAACGTCAGCGCCAAACAGTTTCAGCAGCCCGATTTTGTCGATAGCGTACGTTGCGTACTCGCCAGGAGCGGCGCTCTGCCACAACGGTTAAAGCTGGAACTCACCGAAAGCATGATAATTGGTAACGTGGACGATACCATTGCCCGCATGCATCAGCTTAAAGCGCTGGGGATCAGTTTCGCCATGGATGATTTTGGTACCGGTTATTCATCGCTCCAGTACCTTAAACGACTGCCGCTGGACCAGATCAAAATCGATCAGGCGTTTGTCCGCGACCTGCATAAGGACGCGGACGATATGGCGATTGTGCAAACCATTATTGCCATGGGGCAGGCACTGGGTTTGAACGTGATCGCCGAAGGCGTAGAAACCCAGGAGCACTGGCGCCACCTCAACGATCACCAGTGCCATGCCTACCAGGGTTACTATTTCAGCAAACCGGTCTCCGCTGTCGAAATGGTAAAGCGTAGTCTGGCACCACCGCCGATGCTTGACTAGGTCTCGGAATGCCCGGCTATTCGCCGGGCTGCCAGCCATTAACGATCGGGTAGCGCCGGTCGCGGCCAAAGCCACGCGGGGTGACCCGCACACCAACTGGTGCCTGTCGCCGCTTGTATTCGCAGCGGTCAACCAGCTTGACGACCTGATAGACATCCTCCCGGGCAAAGCCCGCCGCAATGATCGCTTCGGCACTCATATCGCCTTCGATATAGCGAGCCAGAATGGCGTCGAGTACGTCATAATCGGGTAACGAGTCGCTATCCTGCTGATCAGGTGCCAGCTCGGCGCTGGGCGGGCGTTCTATGACGCGCTCGGGTATCGCCGGTGACTGGGTATTGCGCCAGCGCGCCAGCCGGTACACCCAGGTTTTGTATACGTCCTTGATGGCGTTGTAGCCGCCCACCATATCGCCGTAGAGCGTGGCATAGCCCACGGCCATTTCGCTTTTATTGCCGGTGGTCAGGACCATCAAGCCCTTTTTATTGGAGATCGCCATCAGCAGCACACCACGGCAACGCGACTGCAGATTTTCCTCGGTAGTATCCCGCTCGGTGCCCGCAAAGCTTTCCGCCAGTGTGCCCATGAACGCCTCCACCATGGGTTCGATGGGCATGATGTCATAATGCACGCCCAATAAGCGGGCCTGCTCGGCGGCATCCTGCTTGGAGATGTCAGCGGTGTAGTGGTAGGGCATCATCACCGCCTGGACCCGTTGCGGCCCCAGTGCATCCACGGCAATCGCCAATGAGAGTCCCGAATCGATACCACCGGAAAGGCCCAGCACCACACCATCAAACCCGCTTTTATTGACGTAATCGCGCACGCCGGTTACCAGGGCACAATAGAGACTTTCTTCGGGCTCAACTTCAGGCTCTATCTCCCCGGGTTGCGGCTCCCAGGTCGCGGCACTGGTTTGCAGTAACTGCACCGGCATCAAGCCGACCTCCCAGTAAGGCGCCAACACCTGTAGCTGCCCCTGGGCGTTGAAGCAACAGGATCCGCCGTCAAATACCAGCTCGTCCTGGCCGCCAATGGTATTGACGTAGACGATGGGCCGCTCGACATCCTGAGCACGCTGCTCGAGCAGGCGAAGACGTTCACTGGGCTTATCCTGATGATACGGCGACGCATGCAAGGTGATCAGCACTTCAGCGCCAGCCGTTGCCGCGGCTTTGATCGGCGCGCCATCCCACAAGTCTTCACAGATGGCGATGCCCAGTTTCACCCCTTTGTGCTCATGCACCAGCGTCTCGGTGCCCGGTGTGAAATAGCGCTGCTCGTCGAACACCTGATAGTTGGGCAGCGCCTGCTTGGCGTACTCGGCCTCCCATTGGCCGTTGTACAACAACCCCGCCAGATTATAACAGTGGCCTTCCCGTACACCGGGATACCCAATGATCACCAGCACGTCCGGCGACATCTTCTCGGCCATGCGGGCACGCGCTTCACGCAGACGCGTTTCCATGGACGGACGCAGCAGCAAATCTTCCGGCGGATAACCCGACAAAAATAACTCGGGAAACACCACAATGTCGGCACCGTGCTCAATGCGCGCTTCTCGCACGGCTTCAATGGCGCGTGCGGCATTGCCGGGAATATCCCCCACCAAGGGGTCGAGTTGAGCCATGACCAGCGTTAAATCTTGCATGGGCGATAAAATCTCTTGAGAATCTTTTAGAATGGAGACACACCATCAATACGCATTGTCCCGCAAGGGCCGCTCGCAGGCAAAGGCCGCGCTTGCAAATTGCATGAGGGCGCTAACAGGATGAACCTTTTGATTATTCGGCTACTCATTTTCGCGGTGTTGTTCTACGCCGGTCTCAAGCTTTTCAGCATGTACCGCCAATGGCAGCGTGAACGTCTTACCCAGCAGCATGACCAACAGCACGACGGCGGCCATATGGTACGCTGCCGCTGGTGCGACGTGCATTTACCCGAAGAGGAAGCGCTGCGCGAGGCTGAGCAATGGTTTTGCTCAAGCGCCCATCGCGACCGTTTCCTGCAGGAGCAGCAGAGCCAGCGTGATAACGACACCGACCCATAGCCTACCCGGCAGTTAATCGCTCTGGCGTCATCTGATACGGCGCCGGATCGATCAACGGTGGGCGCCCGAGCAACTGATCCACCAGCAGGTGCGTTGACGCTGGGGCAAGCACCAGACCATTGCGGTAATGCCCCGCATTCACCGATATATTCTTCCAGCCGGGCAGTTCGCCGATAAAGGGTACGCCATCCGGCGACCCCGGTCTCAACCCTGCCCAATGATACGCCACCGGATAGTCGGCAAGCGCTGGCACGATGCCCTCCGCACTCCGGCGAAGCGACATCAACGCTTCCTGATCAGTCGCCTTGTCGAACCCACACTCCTCGAGTGTCGAGCCGACCAGCAGCAGACCGTCGGCCCGCGGAATCACGTAGCGCCCGTCCTTGAGCACAACGCGCTTTACCAAGCCAGGCGGCGTTTGATAAGCAAGCAT
Organism: Halomonas sp. A40-4; assembly: GCF_015767635.1. Lineage (GTDB taxonomy): Bacteria > Pseudomonadota > Gammaproteobacteria > Pseudomonadales > Halomonadaceae > Vreelandella > Vreelandella janggokensis. The sequence goes on from NZ_CP065230.1 coordinate 3,377,044, forward strand.
CTGGCCTTTTACCGGCCTGACGGGCAGCGAGACCTCAAGCGTTTCCAGCAGCGCCCCGGCCCAGGCGCCGCCACATACAATCGTATGCGCCGCGGTCAGCGTCCGCTGGGCAGTGCTTACACCCTCAATGCGCTCGCCGCGACGTACAAAGCCATTCACCTCACACTGCTCATGCAGCGTCACGCTGGGCATCGCCGATAACCGGGCACGCAGCGCCTTGCCAAGGCGCGGGTTACGCACGCTGCCCAGCGTCGGCATCCAGAGTGCTCCCTCGGTCGGTGGCAGGCAATGTTCTTTGGCACGCACCATATCCGCACTCACACGCTCAAGCGGCTTGCCCATTTGCCGCGCCCAGGACAGCGCGGAATCCGGATCATCCACGCTCAGGTACAGCAGCCCTTTTTGACGGTACTCCGGGTCGATACCGGTCTCTTCCAGCAAACGCAGGGCGAGGCTTGGATAGGCGCCTTCCGACCAGCGCGACAGTTGGGAAATCGCTGGAGCGTAACGCCATGGATACAGCGGCGAAACGATGCCGCCCCCCGCCCATGAGGCTTCTTGTCCACAGTCGCCACGCTCGACCAGACTGACCTTTTGCCCTGCATCGGCTAGCTGCAGCGCGGTCATCATGCCGATGACGCCGCCACCCACAATTAAGAAATCGCTCACACACTTTGTCCGCTTTGGCTTACATAAAAAAGTATCGGCAGCCCCTAAGGTAAGAGTTTCACCACCTGCCGCTTGCTCACGAGCATAACGGTGGGCGCCAAGGGGTCAAGTGCAAGGAGGCGATATGTATCAACCAGAATGGCGCATGAACGTTGCCAAGGCTCGGGGATTTACCCTGCTGGAGCTCTTGGTCACCCTGCTGGTCATGGGCATCATCGCTGTCTGGGGCATTCCCAGCTTTCAGGCGCTGGGTGAACGGACTGCGCGCACCGGCGAAATCAATCGACTGCAAACGGCGCTGGGCTTTGCCCGGCAAACCGCCATTACCCAGCGTCGGTCGATCACGCTATGCCCCATCGCCGACTCACAGACTACATCGCGCTGCGGCGATAACTGGAGCCAGGCTCTGATGGTGGTCCGTGGAGATCAAACCGAGGATATTGCGACAATCGACATACTACGCACATTTCCCGCCAGCGAACGCATCGACATTCGCTACAGTCGGGGCTGGCGGCGAATACGCTACGATGCGCTGGGCCACAGCAGCGGTTACAACGGACGATTTATCCTCTGCCCCCAGGGCGAAAAATCCCGCTCCAGAGGCAGCACCCTGATCTTGAGCCAACTTGGACGCTGGCGAGTGGCGCCCTCACCAACCCAATGCACCCACTAGCCTGGCCAGTGGCGTCTGTCAGCCTGTAATGCCGTCCAGGTAACGCTCAGCGTCCAGCGCCGCCATGCAGCCACTTCCCGCAGAGGTGATCGCCTGACGGTAGACATGATCCATGACATCGCCGCAGGCAAAGACACCAGGCACACTGGTCGCTGTGGCATTGCCTTCCAGCCCCGACTTCACCTTGATATAGCCACCGCTCATATCCAGCTGACCGTCAAAAATGCCGGTATTCGGGCTATGCCCAATGGCAATGAATAGCCCCGGCGCGTGAATATCCTTCAGAGTGTCGTCTTTTGTCGATTTCACCCGCACGCCGGTCACCCCGGTGTTATCACCGAGCACTTCTTCCACCTGCTGAAACCACTCCAGCACGATCTTGCCCGCATCGACTTTTTCAAACAGCTTGTCCTGGAGAATTTTCTCTGCGCGAAGGGTGTCACGACGATGCACAAGGGTCACCTTGGAGGCGATATTCGAAAGGTAAAGCGCTTCCTCAACCGCGGTGTTGCCGCCGCCGACGACAACGACCTCTTGATTACGATAGAAGAACCCGTCACAGGTGGCGCAGGCCGACACGCCCTGCCCCATGAACTGCTGTTCGCTGGGCAGGCCCAGGTAACGCGCGCTGGCTCCCGTCGCCACGATCAGCGCATCGCAGGTATATACACCATTGTCGCCTTTCAAGGTAAAGGGTTTATCGCTTACGCTAACCTCGTGGATATGATCAAAAAGCACTTCGGTATTGAAACGCTCGGCGTGCAGCTTCATGCGCTCCATGAGCTCAGGGCCTTGTACGCCTTGCGCATCACCGGGCCAGTTATCCACGTCGGTGGTGGTCGTTAACTGGCCACCTGCTTGCAGTCCGGTAATCAACAGCGGCTTCAAATTGGCGCGCGCCGCATAGACCGCTGCCGTGTAGCCTGCCGGGCCAGATCCCAGAATGATTAAGCGCTCGTGACGTGTTTGCATGACACCACCTTGTAAAGAGTCGGCTGATAATTTTGCACAGAGTCTGCCTGAAATGGCGTCAAGTACAAGGGATTGCAAGGCCAGTATTACCCAAAAAGGTCGCTGCGACTTGAAACCGCAGGCGTACAGACCCACCTCTAATAACAACCATGGGCCATGATGCTCGGGTGTAACGACCCGGATGAGCCATACTGATAGTCGTCATATCAAGATCAGCCAGAGGAAAGGAAGACAGTGACCGGCGCGCATCGCGCAACGCCAAGCAATAGAGAGGAGAATCGCATGAGCAAGCTTTCTGACACGGAAAAAACATTAACGGTAGGCAACACGTCCTACCACTATTTCAGTCTGCCAGACGCAGCAGACACTCTTGGCAACATCGACCGGCTACCCAAGACACTCAAAATTCTGCTCGAAAACCAGCTGCGTTTTGCCGACGACGAGAGCGTTTCCCAGGATGACATGCAGGCCCTGGTCGACTGGCAGAAAGAAGGCAAATCCAGTCGTGAGATCGGCTACCGTCCCGCCCGCGTGCTGATGCAGGATTTTACCGGCGTGCCGGGCGTGGTCGACCTGGCGTCCATGCGCGCCGCTGTTGAAAAGCTCGGCGAGGATCCTGCCAAGATCAACCCGCTGTCGCCGGTGGACCTGGTCATCGACCACTCGGTGATGGTCGATAAATTTGGCAACCCAGCCGCTTTTCAGGAAAACGTCGACATTGAAATGCAGCGCAACCGGGAACGTTACGAGTTCCTGCGCTGGGGGCAACAGGCCTTCGATAATTTCCGCGTGGTGCCGCCCGGCACCGGCATTTGCCACCAGGTCAACCTGGAATACCTGGGCAAAGCCGTGTGGACCAAGCAGGAAGATGGTCGCACCCTTGCCTACCCCGACACGCTGGTCGGCACTGACTCACACACCACCATGATCAACGGGCTTGGTGTCCTTGGCTGGGGTGTTGGCGGTATCGAGGCCGAAGCGGCCATGCTCGGCCAACCGGTTTCCATGTTGATCCCCGAAGTGATCGGTTTCAAACTCACCGGCAAGCTACGCGAGGGCATCACGGCAACCGACCTGGTACTCACCGTGACAGAGATGCTGCGCAAGAAAGGCGTCGTGGGTAAATTTGTCGAATTCTACGGCGATGGCCTGAAAGACCTGCCGCTGGCCGACCGGGCGACCATTGCCAACATGGCACCGGAATATGGCGCCACCTGTGGTTTCTTCCCGGTTGACGACGAAACGCTTAACTACATGCGCCTGACCGGCCGTGAAGATGAGCAGGTTGCCCTGGTCGAAGCCTACTCGAAGGCTCAAGGCCTATGGCGCGAACCGGGCGACGAGCCGATTTTCTCTGACAACCTGCATCTCGACATGACCGAGGTCGAAGCCAGCCTCGCAGGCCCCAAGCGTCCCCAGGACCGAGTGGCCCTGAAAGACATGGCGTCGGCCTTTGAAAAATTCATGCAGGAAGATACCAACGCGGAACCGACCGCCAACGGAAAACTTTCCTCTGAGGGCGGCCAGACTGCCGTGGGGGTTGAGCGCAGCTTTGAACATGACACCAGTCAGGCCGTTAAGCTCAATGACCACGATTTCAGCCTCGACCCCGGTGCCGTGGTGATTGCCGCCATTACGTCGTGTACCAACACGTCCAACCCCAGCGTGATGATGGCGGCCGGCCTGCTCGCCCGCAAAGCGCGCGAAAAAGGTCTCACCACCAAACCCTGGGTCAAGACATCCCTCGCACCGGGCTCCAAGGTCGTCACCGATTACCTGGAGGCCGCCGATTTGAATTATGACTTGGACGCGCTGGGCTTCAATCTGGTGGGCTACGGCTGCACCACCTGTATCGGCAACTCCGGTCCACTGCCCGATGAGATCGAAAAGGCTATTTCCGACGGCGACATGGCCGTTGCCTCGGTACTGTCGGGTAACCGTAACTTTGAAGGTCGCGTTCACCCGTTGGTCAAGACCAACTGGCTGGCATCGCCCCCCTTGGTCGTCGCTTACGCGCTGGCGGGCAACGTCCAGTGCGACCTGAGCAAGGATCCACTGGGTCAGGACAGCAACGGCAATCCGGTTTATCTCAAGGATATCTGGCCAAGCCAGGCGGAAATCGCCACCGCTGTCGAGCAGGTCAATACCGCGATGTTCCATAAAGAATATGGTGAGGTGTTTGAAGGCGACGATATATGGAAGGCCATCAAGGTACCCGAAAGCAAGGTCTATCAGTGGCCTGAGTCGACCTATATCCAGCACCCGCCGTTTTTCGAGGGCATGGGCCGTGAACCCGACGCCATCGAGGACGTCCACAACGCCCGCGTACTCGCCATGCTGGGCGATTCGGTGACCACCGACCATATCTCCCCGGCCGGCGCCATCAAACCCGATAGTCCCGCCGGGCGCTACCTTCAGGAGAACGGCGTCAAGCCGGTGGACTTCAACTCCTACGGCTCGCGCCGCGGTAACCATGAAGTCATGATGCGTGGCACCTTCGCCAACGTGCGGATCAAAAACGAAATGCTCGATGGCGTGGTTGGCGGCGAAACCCGTCATGTGCCAAGCGGTGAGCAGATGGCGATCTACGACGCCGCGATGAAGTACAAGGAAGAAGGCAAGCCGCTCGTCGTGATCGCCGGCAAAGAGTACGGCACCGGCTCTTCGCGTGACTGGGCGGCCAAAGGCACCCGCCTGCTGGGCGTTCGCGCCGTGCTCGCCGAGTCTTACGAACGCATCCACCGTTCCAACCTGATCGGCATGGGCGTGGTACCGCTGCAGTTCCCCGAAGGGGAGAGCCGCAAGACGCTGGGGCTAACCGGTGATGAAGAGGTATCGATTGCCGGACTCAGCGATTTAACACCTGGAGGTAGCGTCAAGGTGACCATCAAAACTGCTGATGGCGAAAAAACCGTTGATGCCAAGTGCCGGATTGATACGGAAAACGAACTGGCTTACTTCCGTCATGGTGGTATCCTACATTACGTGCTGCGTAACATGATTGGCGCAGCCTAATCGGGAAACCGACCAATGCTTGCTGGCCCCCACCTTGTGGGGGCTTTTTTTTGCACGTAAGCCTAGAAAGCGCGCCGCCGGTAGGTGCGGTATTCCGGATTCCATGAAGCACGATCGATGGCAGCGCGCAGTTCGGTACCGCCGGTCTTGAGGGCCACACCGTTCTGTTGCGCCTGGGCCGCCACTTCAAAGGCGATGGACTGACTGATGTCACGGATACGCGACAGCGGTGGCAGCAGCGCGCCCCTGCCCTCCTTGACCAATGGCGCCTCCCGCGCCAATGCCCGCGAAGCACTCATCAACATTTCATCAGTGACGCGCGATGCCCTGGCAGCCACGACCCCAAGCCCGATGCCGGGGAAAATATAGGCGTTGTTACACTGCGCAATCGGATAGGTGCGGCCGTTAAAGACCACCGGTGGAAACGGGCTGCCGGTTGCCACCAACGCCTGGCCTTCCGTCCAACGAATGACATCCTCGGGCACCGCTTCCGCCTGGGAGGTCGGGTTGGATAACGGCATGATCACAGGATGCTCACACCCCGCGTGCATGGTGCGCACCACCTGCTCGGTAAAAATCCCGCGCTGGCCGCATACGCCAATCAGCACTGTCGGCTTGATCTGCGCAATCGTCTCTTCAAGCCCTTGCCCGTTCCAGTTGGCGACCAGGTCTGCCTCGTGGGCCAGGCGGCGTTGAAAATCGCGCTGCCAGGGCTGATCGTCAGTCATCAGGCCTTCTCGGTCCACCATGTAGATGCGCGCGCGGGCTTCGCTTTCGGGCAAGCCCTCCGTCTGCATGGCCACCACCACCTGCTCGGCAATACCGCAACCGGCAGAGCCGCCGCCGACGAAAACCACCCGCTGATCAGCAATGGTTTGCCCGCGAGCCTGGCACGCCGCCAGGAGCGTCCCTACGACTACCGAGGCGGTACCCTGAACATCGTCATTAAAGCAGCACAGCTGGTCACGATACTGCTCCAGCAAAGGCATGGCGTTGGCCTGGGCAAAATCCTCAAACTGCAGCAATACGCTGGGCCAGCGACGTTTGACGGCAGCAATGAAGGTGGCCATGAACTCATTGTATTCCTCCTGACCGATCCGCTCGTGCCGCCAGCCCATGTACATCGGGTCATCCAGCAGCGACTTATTGTTGGTACCCACATCAAGCATGATCGGCAGCGTGTACGCGGGGCTGATGCCGCCACAGGCCGTATACAGGGCCAGCTTGCCAATGGGAATGCCCATCCCGCCGATGCCCTGGTCGCCCAGGCCGAGAATCCGCTCACCGTCAGTGACAACGATCACCTTGACGTTGTCCTTGGTGGCGCTGCGCAGGATGTCGTCCATGTGCTCGCGGTCAGGGTAGCTGATAAACAACCCGCGGTGGTTGCGGTAGATATTGGAAAACTCCTGACACGCCTTGCCCACCGTCGGCGTGTAGATGATTGGCAGCATTTCTTCGAGGTGCTGTGACACCAGGCGAAAATACAGTGTTTCGTTATCATCCTGGATGGCACGCAGGTGAATATGGCGCTCCAGGTCACTGTGGCACTGCTGATATTGCCGATAGGCGCGCTCAAGTTGTTCATCGATCGTCTCCACCTTCTGTGGCAAGAGACCGATCAGGTTGAACGCCAGCCGCTCCTCCTGAGTAAACGCACTGCCTTTATTCAATAGCGGCATTTCAAGTAGGGAAGGACCGGCATAAGGAAGGTATAAGGGGCGTTTGCTCGCGGTGGTCATAAGCAGTCTCGTTTTTTAGCAAATTTCTATTGCAATGCAGCAACATAGCGCGTCTGCAGCCGTTTAGCGTAATGTAACATGCCCACCCTACAAAGGTAGCAAACAGGCGTTTTAAAGCGACAAAAAAGCCCCAACCAACGTTGAGGCGTAAATAGAAAAGTAGCCTGAAAATGGCGCTAGCTAATGACTTCTTAGCATGTTTTGGCCGTCGGCTTACGCGCAGCTTCCCCGGTGAAAAATAACGGGCGCAGTTTGACGCCTGCCATATTGCCGACAAATGCCGCCACTAACCAAAGCCAGCCATGGAGGCTGCCGGACGCAATGCCACTGAAATAGGCGCCGATATTGCAACCAAAGGCCAGTCGCGCCCCATAACCCAGCAAAAGGCCACCGATGATCGCCGCCAGTATTGAGCGTAGCGGAATCCTGAAGTTAGGCGCAAAGCGTCCGGCAAGGCTGGCCGCCGCTAACGCCCCCAGCATGATGCCCACATTCATGACAGTGGTCACGTCGCCCCATACGCTTGCGGCAAGCGCTGCCTCATTGCCTGGCGACTGCCAATAGCCCCACTGGGATACATCGCCACCCATCAGCTCGAAGCCTTTAGCGCCCCACAGTGCGAACGCCGAGGTAATCCCCCACGGACGCCCAGCCAACGCCAGGGTGGCAAAGTTCAATACCGCAAGGCCAATTGCGCCTGCCACCAGCGGCCAGGGACCCGCTAGCCAGCGCTGATAACCATGCTTGTCTACTGGCGTGGCTTGTTCGAGCCTGCCATGGCGGCCTTTTTCCATCACCACGGTAAACGCTGCAATGGCGGCAAACAGCACCAGGCTAATGGCGATACCGCCACCGGCGCCTGCCACCCTCACCAGGGAAACGGGCTGAAAGGCGGGCAGGCTTTGCCACCAGCTAAAGTGCGCGGTGCCGATCACCGACCCGACGATGAAAAAGATCAGCGTGATGACCATGCGGGCATTGCCGCCACCGGCCGTGAAGAGGGTCCCCGAGGCGCAGCCACCGCCTAGTTGCATACCCACGCCAAACAGAAAAGCGCCGACCAGCACCGAGATACCTATGGGCGCCACAAAGCCGTACACCTCTTGACCAAACAGCGTACCCGCGCCCAATGCGGGGAAAAACAGCACCACGGCCAGCGCCAGCATGATCATCTGTGCCCGCAGGCCGCGTCCACGCCGCTCTTTGATGAACACCCGCCACGCAGACGTAAAGCCAAACGCCGCATGATAAAGCACCATGCCAAATAGCCCACCGACGATCATCAGCAGACCGGTATTGGCCTCAAAGACCACACCGATGACCAGTGCGCCCAGCACAACCGCCGCTGTGGCGATAAGTGGCACACGATACGGGGCGGAGGGGGTTTCAGTCGTTGTCGACATACAGTCACCTTGGCAACACCAAAAGCGCCTGGCGGGGAAACCGGCGCTTTTGGTCGATATAGATAATAATGATGATGAGCCTACCGATTGCTCACGATAGCGTAAAATGCTTTATCGGGCATCTTCTATATCATTAAAGAATATAAACGCACCGTCCGGCGACAAGCACGCTTTTTTAGCCGATTCACCTTGAATCCGCGCCGATGCGGCTGCATATAAGGAGTCAAATTTCCTTATATCGCGAGTCCGTTTATGTCATCCATCATTGATCCTCGCACCGGTGAAGCATTAACCAGTCCTGAATCTGGCCAGGACGGCCAAGCCAGCGGCGACCAGCCACCGGTTCGCCCCGAAGACGTCATCATTGACCTCAACGCCGGTAATATCCAGCAAGTCCTGGAAGCCTCCATGAAAGTCCCGGTACTGATGGACTGCTGGACGCCTGACTCCGAGCCATGCAAACAGCTCATGGCGGTATTGGAGCGGCTCGCGGTCGAGTACGGAGGGGCCTTCCTGCTCGCCAAACTGGATACTCAGGCCAACCCTGAGATTGCCAGTCAGTTGGGCGTGCAATCAGTACCCGATGTTAAACTGATCAGCCAGGGTGGTCTGGTCGATGGTTTCCAGGGCGCGCTACCTGAAAAACAGATTCGTGAGTGGCTCAATCGCTATTTCCCAGCCCCGGAAGACGCGCCACCCAGCCCCGAGGAGCAGGCTGAAGCGGCTCTCAACGAGGGCGATCCCGCTGGTGCACGGGACATTTACCAAAACCTGGTCAGCCAATACCCGGACCACTACCCCTACCAGATCGGCCTTGCCCGGGCGTTGGTCAGCGAAGGGCGCCGCGATGAAGCCCGCAGCCTGTTGGACAACCTGCCCCCGGAAGAGCGCGACGCTCCGTCTGCCCGCGGCGTTCGGGCTAGCATCGAGTTCGGCGAACAGGCACTTTCCAGCGACGAAATTGCCGCCCTGGGTGACCGCACCGATAGCGAAGCGCAATACCAACGCGCCCTGCGTCAGGTAGCGGATGGCCAGTACGAAGCCGGACTGGAGGCGCTGCTGACGCTCATGAAGCAGGACCGCGCCTACAATGACGATGCCGCACGCAAGACACTGCTGCAGGTATTCGACGCCCTGGGAGCTGACCACCCGCTGACGGTCACCTATCGCCGTAAGCTGTTTGCCCTGCTCTACTGATCGTTCAACCGGCCAATAGCGTATCCATACGAGCTAACGCCGCCTCCAACTGCGAGGCGGTGGTGCCAAAGTTGAGCCGCACAAACCCCGGGTGGCCAAACGCCGCACCGTCTGAAAGAGCGACGCCCGCCTGCTCAAGCAGTGACGCCTGCGGCGATTCACCCAGGCCTGCTTGGCGCATATCCAGCCACGCCAGGTAGGTTGACGCGGGTGGGCTCATCTCGACCCCCGGCCACGTCGCGACCCTCGCCTTGAGCGTCGCGCAATGCTCGCGTAGAACCCCCAGCAAGGCCTGACGCCAAGGATCTCCGTGGCGGTAAGCCGCTTCCGCTGCCACCAACCCCAGCACGTTGCCATCGGGCAACAAGCCTTTGGCGGCCTGGGCGAAACGCTTGCGCAGGCTTTCGTCGGGGATCACCGCGCAGGCAGTGGTCAAGCCCGCCAGGTTGAACGTCTTCGACGGTGCCCAGAGCGTAATGGTGCGTTTGGCAAGTGCCGGGAAAGCCGCGACCAGCGGCTGGTGGTGCGCCCCTTCGTCAAGCAGCAAATCGCAATGCAGCTCATCGGACACCACCCAAAGATCATGGCGTTCGACAAATGCCGCCAGTGCAGCCAGCTCGCCATGCGACCAGACGCGGCCAGTCGGGTTATGCGGGTGACACCACAGTAGCAGGCGCGTTTGCGGGGTCACCGCAGCTTCCAGTGCACCGATATCCAGCCGCCAGCTATCGTCGGCGCTGACCGGCGTGGCCAATGCCGCCTGCTGAGGCAACCGGCCGGTACGCTCGGCCACCGCCAGAAAAGGCGGGTAGATCGGGGTCACGGTCAACACGCCGTCACCCGGGGCCGTCAGCGCCAGGGCCGCCAGATGCAGCGCGGGCACCACGCCCGGCAGCCACTGTTGCCACTCGGGTTGTATAGGCCACAGATAGTGGTCAGCGCTCCACTCGCACAAGGTTTCTGTTAACGTATCAGGCACTTCACCGTAGCCATAAACACCGTGAGATACCCTGGCGTGTAGGGCCTCTATCACCGAGGGCGGTGAGTGAAAGTCCATGTCCGCGACCCATAGGGGAAGCACATCATCGGCGTACCGGTGCCATTTTTGCGATGCCCACCCCCCGTTGGGGTGGCGTCGTTCAATGGGCGTGGCAAAATCAAATGCCATTATGTCTCTCACTTATCTAATCGGGGGTGCTATAGAGCATGCCGCAAGATGACTTTTATACCAAGGTCCGCGCAGGATGCCCGGCGCTATTACGCCAATGGCGTTCGCTCGGCCAGGCTGATGCCGACCGCCTCGCACTGATTCTCGCCGAGACGGCGCGGGTCGCCAAGCTTGGCGAACCCAGCGAGACGCCGACAGGCGCCACGCTGGATGCCTGGAGCCATGCTCAGGACACCGACATTCCGCTATGGGCACCGCGCACAGCGGTGTTCCTGCTTAACCAGATGCCCGCACGCCCCGTGCCCAAGAGCGAAGCCGAAGCCTGCGCCTGGGCATACTGCTGGCTGCGCAACCGGCATTTTGACCACCTGGAAGACGCGCATCTGGCACTTCCAGCTCATTTACAAGCCCCGCTGAAAAGCGCCTTGGCAGCCGCTTGGCGTGACCAGCAAGGGCTTCGCCTGGTGTGAACCAGCACCGCCGACACTTGACCAAGCGCTTGCTTGGGGTAATCCTGAAGCAGGTCGTCCATCGACTGTTTGATGCTCCGCGCCACTAACAACCTGTTACTACCAACAAGGATAGCGCCATGTTTACCCGCACCATCGAGCCGGCGTTTTACGACACCGATGCTCTGGGCCACATCAACAACACTCGCCTTCCCGCCTGGTTTGAGTTGGCCCGCAACGACCTATTCAGGTTATTCACCCCCGACCTGAACCCCAAAGCATGGCGGCTGATCATGGCGCGGATGGAGGTCGACTACCGTGCTGAACTGTTTTATGGTCACGATATCGAATTACGTACCTACCTGACGCGCCTGGGCAACAGCTCCTTTACTGTTACCCAGGAAGCGCGTCAGCATGGCAAGTTAACCAATGTCGGGCACACCATTCTCGTGCAGTACGATCATCAGGCTAAATGCACTGTGCCCATCGAAGGCGAGTTGCGGGAAGCGCTCTCCGCCCATCTCCAAGACGCGCCCGCCCCCGCCTGAACCGCGACGCCCCGGCAACGGGGCGGCCAGGAGTGCCCCATGGCGATCCGCTATAACCTTTGGCTAGACCCGGACAACACCGCCCAACACCGCGCCGTCGAGGCCGACCTTGAGCGCTACTTTATGGAACGCTTTGCCGATTATCCGCATATTCGCTTGTTCGGCGCCGACCCCTACGATTATGATGCGCCGTTCAACCGCCTGTACGATGTACTGATGGCGCGAGCGGCTGAATATTGTGAGCGTACCTGGCATTATGTGGCCTCTCCGGAACAGCTCAATCGCTGCTTTTTTCGCGCCGTTGGCCGCTCCACCAAGTTTGTCCGGGATTAATCCTGCGCACTACTACCACTTCCCTTACACCCGATGACTGCCTGCAAGAGACTCGCCCATGGTGATTCGCACTGATCAAGCGCCCGACGAACGCCAACTGGCGATTATTACACAGCAGCTCGGCCGCCCGCCAAAGGGCATTGAGGCCGTGACGGCTACCGACGGTAATGGCACCCCACTGGTGCTGCGCATGGCCCCGATTGTCGAGGGCAAGCCTTTCCCGACACTCTACTGGCTGTGCTCCGACGTGCTCAAAATCGAGATATCGCGCATTGAAGCCGTCGGCGTTATCAAGTCGCTGGAGCAGCAGCTACAGGACGACCCCGACTTTCTCGCCGCCTACCAGCAAAGCCACCGCGACTACGTTGAAACGCGCTGGGCACTGATGAGCGATGCTCAGCGTGCCGAGGTCGCCGAGCGCGGCTACACCGAGGTATTGACCCAGCGCGGTATTGGCGGCATCAGCAACTGGCAGCAGGTTCGCTGCCTGCACACCCAGTACGCCCACCACCTTTGCGGCAACAATGTGATTGGCCAATGGCTGGATGCTCACTATCAGGTCGACGCCTGTCTGCCTTGAGCCTTCATCTCGGCCCCCATTAGTACAAGGAAGCAAGATGTCCCGAATCTGCGTTTATCTTGGCTCTCGGGAGGGCAATAGCCCTACCTTTCGTCACGCCACCCATGAACTGGGGCACACCCTGGCAGCTCGCGGTCATACACTGGTCTACGGCGGCGCCCGGGTCGGTTTGATGGGCGTACTGGCCAATGCGGCACTTGACGCCGGGGGCGAGGTGGTCGGCGTGATGCCGGATCATCTGGTCGAGCGCGAGCAGGCCCACTTTGGCCTTAGCGAGCTGATACGCGTGCCCAATATGCACGAGCGCAAGGCAACGATGGCCGCCAATGCCGATGCGTTCATTGCCCTGCCCGGCGGTATCGGTACCTTTGAAGAACTGTTTGAAATCTGGACCTGGGGGTATCTGGGCCTGCATGAAAAGCCGCTGGGACTCCTCAATGTCGACGGGTTCTACTCGCCGCTGCTGACGTTTTTGAACAGTACCGTCCAGCAGGGATTCATGGCACAAGCAACGCGAGACATGCTGCTCGACGCCGAAACACCCAAGGCAATGCTTGAGGCGCTTGAAAGATAAGGGGGATGGTTAAATAACGCCTACGCTTACTGACAAAGCTGCTGGGTGCGCTGGTAAGTCAGTTGCAGTAACCGCGCGTCTTCACCGGCACGATGGCGATGAATGCCGCGCTCGGCGATGACCGCTTCCTTGGTATCGCTCCATAGCGCCTGCTGATCTTCACTCAGTAGAATTCTCAGCGCTTCCAGACGAAAGCCCGGCAGCATGCCCGCATGATGAAACAACAACGATAGCCAGGTATTGTCATATCCCCAGCTATCGCTATACGCCTTGCCCTCGTCACTTAATTCGTCGTTCAGCCAGCGTGCCACCTGACGTACCGGAAAGCCCTCGCGGCACAATCGATCGCGGGAGATGCCGTGCAGCAACTCAGCCTTCGGGTCCCAGTGGGTCCATTCATCAAGCGGTTGAATAAGGAACGCACAGGTGGACCCGTCGGCACGGGCAATGCCTACCTCGATCGGGTAGCTACCGCGCCCGAAACCGGACGCTTCAATATCCAACACCGTCGGTAGCGTCTCGGACACGGACGACCTCACTTGCGAAAAAAGGGACGGCACATCATGCCGCAACAGGGTCGGACGGCTCACTTACCAGGCTCTGCCAATAGGCAGCCTGGTCGGCATCCACCGCTAGGCCCAGCTCGCCGACCCGGTAAGCATGCGCCAGGCGTTCAGCCGCTAGTGAATGACCGGATTGTGCCGCACGTGCATACCAGGTCACCGCGTAATCATCGCGGCTCGGGTACTGCGCACAGCCGGTCTCATAAATTTTCGCCGCCTGATACTGCGACTTTACATCGCCTGCATGGGCGGCTTCCATGACATAGCGCGCCCCGCGTGCTTTATCGTGGGGCGACAGGCTTCGCTGTAACAGCATGTTGCCATAAACGGAAAGCGCGTCGGGATGGCCCGCCTCAGCGCAGCGCTTGAACAAGTTCAGCGTCAACCGCTGAGTACGCGGTGAGCGTGGCAACAGCCAACGATTTTGAAACAGCCTTTCGGCCAGACGAAACTCAAGCCGAATGAACAAAGATGATGCCTGTGGCATGGCCAACCACCCTGCCTGTTTATGAAACCTTGGGCCAGCCGTCACTCTCTATGAGACAACCAACCACGCGACAGACCGGCCCTTGGCCGGTCAATGGGCTGGCAAGCATACGCCTGCCATGGCGACGACTCAACCCCTCTTATTTGCTGCCTGGCGAACGCCTCGCTAACATGCCCAACAACCCCGACGCGATGCGCTGGAATTACCGCGCATTCCGCAGGTCATTGTGTTCATACTAGGAGACCCACCATGCAAACGCGACCACTGGGCAGAACCGGGATGCACGTCAGCCGACTTTGCCTGGGCACCATGACATTTGGCGAACAGAACACCGAGGCCGAGGCCCACGAACAGCTTGATCGCGCCGTCGCCTTTGGCATCAACTTTATTGATACCGCCGAAATGTACCCGGTGCCCCCCAAGGCCGACACCCAAGGGCTGACAGAGCGCTATGTGGGAAGCTGGCTCAAGCAGCGCGGCGAACGCGACGATGTCATCCTGGCCACCAAGGCCGCAGGCCCCGGGCTGGACCACATACGCGGCGGGCCGCGCCTGACCCGCGACCACCTCTTCAAGGCGATCGACGCAAGCCTTGAGCGGCTACAGACCGACTATGTGGACCTTTACCAGCTGCACTGGCCCGACCGCAGCACCAACTTTTTCGGCAAGCTCGGCTATACACATAACGAAGAAGAAGATGCCACACCGCTCGAGGAGACCTTGAGTGCGCTCAAGGAGCTGGTCGACGCTGGCAAGATCCGCGCCATTGGCCTGTCGAACGACACCCCCTGGGGCACCATGCGCGCCCTGCAGCTCTCCGACCAGCTTGACCTGCCCCGCGTGGCCTCGATTCAAAATCCCTACAATCTGCTCAACCGTTCTTTCGAGGTGGGCCTGGCCGAAATCGCCCACCGCGAAGATGTCGGGCTTTTGGCCTATTCGCCGCTGGGCTTTGGCGTGCTCTCGGGTAAATACCTGAATGGTGCCCAACCACCCAAAGGCCGCCTTACCCTCTATGAACGCTTCAAGCGCTATACCTCGCCGGAAGCCGAAGCGGCCACCAAGGCCTATGTATCGTTGGCACAGGACTACGGCCTCGACCCCGCGCAGATGGCGCTGGCGTTCGTCAATTCGCGCAGCTTCCTGACCAGCAATATAATCGGCGCCACCACCATGGAACAGCTGGAAAGCAACCTGGCCAGCGAAAGCCTCAAGCTCGACGACGAACTGCTGGAAGCGATCGACGATATCCATCGCCGTATGCCCAACCCCTGCCCTTGATGGCAGACAACGCTATCGACCTTATAGCCTCGGCCATCGCCGAGGCTTGGTATAATACGGATCATTATTTCTGCGACGTCCCAAGGAATCTGCCATGTTGAGCGTTATTTCGCCGGCCAAGACACTGGATTTTGAAACCCCTTCAACCACCCACGACGTCAGCCAGCCGGATTTTCTGACCGACAGCCAAACACTCATCGATATACTGCGCGACTATTCGCCGCAGCAAATCAGCGACCTGATGGGCGTCAGCGATAAACTGGCGGGGCTGAACGCGGCACGCTTTGCCGAATGGCAGCCACCGTTTTCGCTGGAAAACGCCAAACCGGCGGCACAGGCCTTCCAGGGCGATGTTTACACCGGGCTTGAAGCCGATACCTTCAGCGACGCTGAAAACCGCTATGCCCAGCAGCACCTGCGCATCCTCTCGGGGCTCTATGGCCTGTTGCGCCCACTGGATTTGATTCAGCCCTACCGGCTGGAGATGGGCACCAAGCTGCCCAACCCGGCGGGTAAGGATCTGTATGCCTATTGGAAGCCCACGCTCACCTCAGCGCTTGATGCGGCGATTGCCGACAGCGGTTCCAAGGTACTGGTGAATCTGGCTTCCAACGAGTATTTCAAAGCCGTGGATGCCGACAAGCTTGATGCCCGGATCATTACGCCGGTGTTTAAAGACGAGAAAAACGGCACCTTCAAGATCATCAGCTTCTACGCCAAGAAGGCGCGCGGCCTGATGAGTGCCTGGATCATTCGCCAACAGGTGAACGACCCCGAGGCGCTGAAAGATTTTGACGTGGCAGGTTACCGTTTCGATGCCGCCGCGTCCCAGGGCGATACCTTTGTCTTCACCCGCCGCGAATCGGATCGTTAAGGTTCCCGCTAGAAAAAGCGGACGGTTCTATCGGCACGCGGTTTCAGGAACTGGCGATGCACGGCGCTGAAAGACGCGGTATCGCAACGGTGAAGCCACTCATAAGCCACCATATCCGCCGAGACCGCCTGCGCCCCCAGGGCGCAGGCTCGCTCGCGCGCCAAGACGGCCTCCTCGGCCCGACGGCTGGCCGTTGCTTCCGTCAGCCAGTAGACCGCATAGCCCTCTTCCAGCAGCCCCAGCGCCGTTTGCAGGACACAGATATGCGCCTCGGTGCCACACAGAACCACCTGCTGCCTGCCCGAGGCGCTCAGCGCTTCACGAAACGCCGTCTCTTCCATCGCTCCGAAGTGCTGCTTCTGCCAAATCGTTGGCGCTTGTCGTGCTTCCAGCAGCGCCGGCGCCGTGCCGCCCAGCTTCTCGGGCATCTGTTCGGTCAGCCATACGGGGATGCCCAGGGCATCCGCCACGCCATACAGCCAATGAGCCTCGGCAATGGCCTGGTCACCGTCGTCAATCACCGGCACCAAGCCGGCTTGAAAATCGACCATCAGCAGTAAGCTTTTATCGCGTTGCAGACGCACGCCATCACCTCGTTTTAGTGGAAACGGCCAAGCCCCACGGCGGCTCGCAGCCTGTCCATGGTCACCGCCGTTTCTTGCCGCGCTCTTTCAGCTCCTTTCTGCAAGACCGCTTCAATATGACCGGGGTCTTCCATGAGGGCGTGATAGCGCTCGCGGGGTTTTTCCAGATGAGCGTTGAGATACTCAAACACCTGGTTCTTGGCGTCCCCCCAGCCAATGCCGTCGGCATACTGCTGGCGCATGGCCGCCGTTTCCTCGGTTGAGGCAAAGGCGGCGTAGATCTGGAACAGCGTACAGGTATCCGGGTCTTTCGGCTCGCCGGGTTCCAGCGAGTTGGTCTTGATCTTGCGCACCAGCTTCTGCAGCTTTTTCTCGGCGACAAAGAGCGGAATGGTGTTGTTGTAGCTCTTGGACATCTTGCGTCCGTCCAGCCCACCGAGCACCTGGCTCTTTTCGTCCACCACCGCACTAGGCAGCGTGAAATAGTCGCCTTTGTACAGATGGTTGAAACGCCCCGCGATATCCCGCGCCATCTCGATATGCTGGATCTGATCGCGGCCGACCGGCACCTTGTTGGCGTTGAACATCAGAATATCCGCCGCCATCAGCACCGGGTAGCCGAACAGCCCCATGGTGATGCCCTTATCCGGATCCTGGTTACCCGCCTCTTCGTTCTCGGCCACAGCGGCCTTGTAGGCGTGGGCACGGTTCATCAATCCCTTGGCGCACACGCAGGAAAGCATCCAGGTAAGCTCGGGGATCTCCGGGATATCCGACTGGCGATAGAAAATGGCGTTGTCGGTATCCAACCCCAGCGCCAGCCAGGTGGCAGCTATTTCCAGCCGCGACTGCTGCACGCGCTTGGGATCCTGACACTTGATCAGCGCGTGGTAGTCGGCCAGAAAGTAGAACGACTGCACGCTGGGGTCCTGGCTCGCCTCAATGGCGGGTTTGATCGCCCCGACGTAGTTGCCCAGATGGGGCGTGCCGGTCGTGGTGATACCGGTTAGGACACGGGTCTGACTCATTGGAAATTAACCTATCACTTCAAAAGCTGGACGGATTGAACATTGGAGTCTACCACGCCGGATAATGCAAGGAGGGCGTCCTCAACCCCTTAATAGCCTTTACTAAAATGGAGCCCAGGTGCTGCTTCCCGATCCGTCAGTTGCGCTACTAGAGCTATCAATAAAACTTCCTTCACCGATAATGCGGCCAGCACCCCTTACATCCACGCTTTCTCCCCATAAAGCGCCCCTCAAACCACCACTGCCGAGAATATCAACAGAGGCAAAGGGCGCATAAATCATGGCCATCGCCTGGGAGCTTCCAGCAATTTTGACGTTTTCACCCAATGAGTAAATAGCAAACCTTGGCTTCCCGCTTTCCGTCTTCACAGATAAATTTTGCATCTGCAACGAACTTTTTAGATCCACATCACCTGTCACCAGAACTGTTAAGGAACTATCCCCTGCAAATATAAGCCCTTCATCGCCACCGCCTCCAAGGGTTAAGTCGCCATCCACAATAAGCACGGCATCCCCTGTTACTGTTAGGCTGCCGTTTGTTTGGTTAAAGTCCCTCGTTCTCATTACAGGATAATCACCCGTTATCATAGGCACTTCTGATACGTCGTAATTTTCAGCCTCTACCATGACTTGATTTTCACCGGGGTTTTTAGACTCATTAAAACCAATAAGCCCATTACCGCTTATTGTGGCATCAACTAAAGGATATTGCCCAACGCGAACATCGCCATATTCATAAGGGCCTTCTGTCAGCGCCTCTGTTTCTCTATCTAAAGAGGCATATACGTCTTCAATACTCAGAGGATCTTGCTTAACAGAGTCAAAAGAAACATTTTCCCGGAAATTTTGTGTGTCATCTTCATCCCAGTAGTTTGGCGAATCAATCACCCCAGCCGCATCAATCGAGTCTGGCACCGAAGCACCGCCTTTAATTTCCACGTCACCGCTTGTCGTTATCCCTCCACTTACTCGGGCACTTCCCGTTAATCTAACGCCCCCCTTGCCTGCCACGACCGCTCCGCTACCGAAGCTATTATTACCGCCGCCTCCTTCACCAGGAGAAGAACCTCCACTGGCACTTGGGTAAAGCACATAATAATCGACAGCGATGAACTCATTCACCGAAACATCTGCATTACGTTTAACTTGCCCAACTATGAGCTCTGAGCTTTTTCCGGCATTTTGACATTCGGCAAAATAATACCCTGCCACTACATCGCTATTTCCAGCCGCCGACTCAATGGCATTGAATTTTGAAAAATTTGCAGACGCGGCGGCATTACGTTGAACTGATTCTTTCAGCGCTTCACAGCTCACATCACTGTCATTTGCTGAGTTTTTCTCGCCTCTGACAATCGCCCCGGACTCTGCCGCCATTTGTGCCAAGGTGGCAGCACGATAATTGCCCGCCAGCCGCTCATCTACCAAGGCAGTTTGCATACCTGAGAGACCAAGTGTCATGGCGCCGGCAAGCAGAGCCATGACGATCACTAATGCCGCTCCTTGTTGTTTCATATGCATTTACCTAGTTATTAGGGTTACCACGTCCGCCCGCATTTGCGTTTCCACCATTGCCATTGCCGTTATTGCCGTTATTACCGTTATTACCGTTATTACCGTTATTACCGTTATTACCGTTATTACCGTTATTACCGTTGTTGCCGTTGTTGTTGTCATCATTCCCGCCATTCCCAGCATTTTCAATATCCAGCACCGCTGCGCGATGAGCGACATGGAAGATGAGCGACTCACCATTATTTTCGATAGGTAATGCCACGCGATAAAGAGCATCATTACTCTCTACGGGCTCGCCGAGATCACGTACCGGCTCTTCGCACTGGCTGGCCATAGCATCACTGGCAAGGTCTTTGCGGAAACTGACCAACGGCTGGTTGCCCTCGTCAGTATCTGCCACGGTGCAGGTGCACTGGTCTTTTTCCTGCACCTGCTCTGACTCGCATTCAAGCGTGAAGCGCCCCGGGCCGTTCTGACGGATCTCGCGGGTAACGCGCTGGGCGATAAATACCAGGTTCTCCTGCTTGCGGCTGATCTTGTCGACGTTTTGAAAGGTTTGAAAAGTAGTGAGAAACAGTTGCCCTGCCCCCAGGATGATGATGGTACCGATCACCATCGCTACCATCAGCTCTACCAGGGTAAACCCGCGCTGAGCGTGCCTCATTCCAGGTCCTCCAGGCTAGGCAAGCTAAAGCGGTAATCCAACTTGTCGTTATCACCGCTGCCCAGCACCAGGGTGACCGTGAACTGGCAACTGTTACCTCCACTCTCCCGCATAATATCGCTTTGCGATTCAACGGCGTTGCGCAGTGGCGAATGGTCCTCATCCTGAAACCAATGGTCTTGCCAGACGGTTTGAACCGCCCCGACATCGATGGCATCACAGCCTTGTCCGGGCTCAAGCGTTGCCCAAAGACGCTCTTGAGCATCAACGGCGGCGACGCTTGCCACCGAGCGCTGGTAACCCTGGGTCGCACTTTGCAGTGCTTTTAGTTGCATGGCGGCCACGCCCACCAGACCCAGCGACAACACCAGCAGTGCAATCAGCGCTTCAACTAGACTGAAGCCACGCTGTGACATCATAAGGGCACCTTGCGCAGGCTGCCGGTTTCACGAACCCGAATCGTCACAGGGTCGATAGCGTCTCCCGAGAGCGTAATCTCGCACTGGCCATCACCGTCATCACAGTCGCTGATATCCGCATCGCCCAGGCTTTCAAACGCTAAAGAGAATCTGCCTTCGGGCTGGGTAATATTGTCGGCTTGCCCTACCCGCATGACGTTCGCCTCTCCGCCGTCTTGAGCACTTTCCGCCCAGTAGCACCACGGGGCGTCGTTGCACGCTTCAGGGCGGCGCGTAGCGTTGAGTTCGTCGGGCGGGGAAAATTCCACCGTGATGGGCTGACGCTGCTTGATCGCTTCGCTGCGGGCAAAGGTCAGCACCGATTGCAGCTGGTTTACATCACCGGCCAGTTGCTGGCGGGCCATGAACGTAGTGAAAGCGGGCGCCGCGAGTAGCAGCAACAATGCTGCGATAGCCAGCACGATCATCAGCTCAATGAGGGTAAAGCCGCGTTGAGGCATAGGCCTACCAGCACTCATCGGGTGCTTGCGTGCCCTTGGCATCCAGGGTCAGCGGCTTATCGCAGCCATCGTCCTGGCCGTTCCTGGTCGTTGCCGTCAATGTATAACCGCCGTCTCCATCCTCACTGGCAAACCCAATGTCATAGTTTTGCTCAGGTGACTGTGTCGTTTCCAGGCAGCTCGCGGCATAGGCATAAGTGCGCGTATAGCACCGCTCCAGCTCGGACGCCGCCTGCATGAGCCCTGCATGGGCGTCGGTGCGCAGCGATTTTTGTGCATAGCGGGTATAGCTGGGGTAGGCAATGGCCGCCACGATACCGATGATGGCCAGCACGATCATTAACTCAATAAGGGTAAAGCCGCGCTGGCCGTGACGTAACAAGGGGCGATGAGAGACGTAATGCAAGCGGCGTTGCTCCTGTATTGGTTGACTCATACCATTTCAGTATGTCGCAAACCCATACGCATTGCATTACGCAGGCTTGGATTGGCTGCCAGGTATTAGCTGCTGGCGATCACCTGCTCGCGCAGTTCACGAGGCATCGAGAAGGTGATCGTCTCTTCCCGGCCGAGCAGTTCCTGGGGCGCGGTGGCGCCCATGGTCTGCAGACGTTCGATGACCCCCTTGACCAGCACTTCCGGCGCGCTCGCCCCGGCGGTTACGCCGATACGGTTGATGCCTTTCAACCACTGGGGCTCGATCTGCTCGGCATTGTCGATCAAGTAAGCGGGCGTGCCCATACGCTCGGACAGCTCGCGCAGGCGATTCGAGTTGGAGCTGTTGGGGCTCCCCACTACCAGCAATAGATCGCTATCGGCGGCCAGTTCACGCACCGCGTCCTGACGATTCTGCGTGGCGTAGCAGATGTCATCCTTGCGCGGCCCCTGAATCTCGGGGAACTTGTCGCGCAGCGCGTCGATCACCTTGGCGGTGTCATCCATCGACAGGGTCGTTTGCGTCACAAAGGCCAACTGGCTTGGGTCTTTAACTTCCAGGTTGGCGACATCGTGCTCGTCTTCCACCAAATAAATGCGCCCACCGCTGGCCGTATCGTAACGCCCCATAGTGCCCTCGACCTCCGGGTGGCCCTGGTGGCCGATCAAGATGCACTCCTGGCCGCGCTTGGCATAGCGCAGCACTTCAAGATGCACCTTGGTGACCAGCGGGCAGGTGGCGTCAAAGACTTTCAAGCCGCGCTCTTCGGCTTCCTGCTGTACCGCACGGGAGACCCCGTGGGCGGAGAAAATCACGATCACATCGTCGGGTACTTCGTGCAGTTCCTCGACGAACACCGCGCCGCGCTCACGCAGCGTTTCCACCACGAAGCGGTTATGGACCACTTCGTGGCGGACGTAGATCGGCGGCCCAAACACATCCAGCGCCCGGTTGACGATATCGATGGCACGGTCAACCCCCGCGCAAAACCCTCGCGGGTTGGCCAGTTTGATCTCGATGGGGTGTGTTTGCTGCTGTGATTGCATAAGTCGCGCCTTGATGCTGAACACCGTTGGATGAATATCGCCCCTGCAGATAGGTGGGGTCTCAGTGTGTCGTGACCGGCTTCACGTCGAGCACTTCCACCTCAAACGTCAGGGTACGCCCCGCCAGAGGATGATTAAAGTCGACCTCGATCCGGTCTCCCTCGATCGTTTTGACCACGCCCGGCAATTCCGTTCCCGCTTTATCGGCAAAAGACATCACCATACCAATCTCGGGGACTTCATCACCGAAGTCGTCACGCTTCAGCGTTTGAATATTCTGCGGGTTATGCTGGCCGAAAGCATGTTCAGGGGTAATCTCGAAACTGCCTTCCTGCCCCGCCATCATGCCCTTGATCGGGTGTTCAAAGCCGGGGGGCAGATTGCCGTCGCCATACTGAAAGGTAGCGGGCACTTTCTCTTTGGTCGAGTCGACCACCGTGCCGTCTTCCAGCTTGAGCGTGAAGTGCAAGGACACTTCCATACCGTCATCAATTAAATAATCGCTCATTGCGTTACTCGCTGTTGAGGGAGGTTAGGACCGCTGGGCTTTTTTGCGTCGCCGTTCGCCCATTACCGACTCCCAGATTAGCCCGGCAGCTCCCAGGGTAATGCCAATATCCGCCACGTTAAATGCCGGGTAGTACCAGCCCGCCGCGTGAAAGGACAGAAAGTCGACCACATAGCCGTGGACGAGCCGGTCAAAAAGGTTGCCAAGCGCCCCGCCGATGATCAGCGGCAGCGCCACGGCCAGCAGCTTTTCGTCGGCCTTGATCCGCGCGAGCCAAATGCTCAGCCCGATGCTTGCGCCAATCGCGATTATCGCAAAGAACCAGCGCTGCCAGCCGGGATGGTCGGCCAAAAAGCTGAACGCCGCTCCCGGGTTATGCAACAGCGTCAGGTTGAAAAACGGCAGTACTTCCACCGGCTGGGCGTAGCTCAACTGGCTGCTGGCCAGGTACTTGGTGGCCAGGTCCAGCACGACCACCGCTGCCGCCAGCCACAGCCAGCGCAGCGGCCGGTGCATCGGCGGCCGCTGAGAAGGGGTATCAGGCGTATGGGTCGCGTTAGGCATAGTAACGAATCTCGCCGCTGCCTTCGGGGAGGTTGCTGATACAGCGGCCGCATAGATCGGGATATGCCTCATGGGTGCCTACGTCCGGGCGGTGATGCCAGCAGCGCTCGCACTTGGTGTGCTCGCTTTGCGCCACCGCGACCTTCAGGCTTTCAAGCTCGGTGGCTTCAGCATTCTCGGCCTCAGCCAGCGGTTTAAGCGTTACCTCGCTGGTCAGCATTACAAAGCGCAGCTCGTCGCCCAGCTTGGTCAGCGTCGCGTTGAGCGCGTCGCTCACGTAAAGCGTCACCTCGGCGGCCAGGCTTCCCTTGATCACCTTGGCATTACGGGCATCTTCCAGGCACTTGTTGACCGCGTGCTTGACTTCCAGCACCTGCTCCCAGAAATCACGCCCCATCGCGGCGTTATCATCCAGCGTTTCAAGGCCGGTGTAATAGGTTTCCAGCAGGACGCTGTCGCCACGCTCACCGGGAATGTGCTCAAAAATCTCTTCGGCAGTGAACGACAGGATCGGGGCGACCCAGCGACTCAGCGCCTCGACCACGTGGTAAAGCGCGGTTTGTGCGCTGCGCCGGGCCAGCGAATCCGCCTGGGTGGTGTACTGGCGATCCTTGATCACATCCAGATAGAAGCCACCCAGCTCACGGGCGCAGAAGCCATGCACCTGCTGGTAGACATCCAGGAAACGGTACTCGTCGTAGGCGGTGTCGATACGCCCCTGCAATTGCGCGGCACGGTCGACCACCCACCGGTCCAGCGCCAGCATGTCGCCAAACGCCACCTTATCCGTCGCCGGGTCAAAGCCGTTGAGGTTGGAAAGCAGGAAGCGTGCGGTGTTGCGAATACGCCGGTAGACGTCCGCGGTGCGCTTGAGGATCTCGTCCGAGACCGCCATTTCGCCGGAGTAATCGGTCGAGGCGACCCACAGGCGCAGAATGTCAGCGCCGAGCTTGTCCATGACCGTTTGCGGGACGACCACGTTACCGATGGACTTGGACATCTTGCGGCCCTGGGCATCCACGGTAAAGCCATGGGTCAGCAGTTGGCGGTACGGCGCATGGCCGTCGATGGCCGAGCCGGTCAGCAGCGATGAGTGGAACCAACCACGGTGCTGGTCGGAGCCTTCCAGGTAGAGGTCCGCCCGCGGGCCGCTTTCATGGCCATGCGGGTGCGAGCCGCGCAGCACATGACGGTGGGTGGTACCGGAGTCGAACCAGACATCCAGGGTGTCGGTCACCTTGTCGTAATCGGCGGCCTCCGCACCCAGCAGCTCCGCCGGGTCGAGCTTGAACCAGGCGTCGATACCTTCCTGCTCGACGCGCTTGGCGGCTTCTTCCATCAGTTCAACGGTGCGCGGGTGCAGCTCGCCGGTCTGCTTGTGCAGGAAGAACGGAATCGGCACGCCCCAGTTGCGCTGGCGGGAAATACACCAGTCCGGGCGGTTGGCGATCATGCTGTGCAGGCGCGCCTGACCCCAGGCAGGGGTAAACCTGGTCGCTTCAATGCCTTCCAGGGCACGCTCGCGCAGGGTTTTGCCGTCCTTGCCCTGGATATCCATGCCCACAAACCACTGGGCCGTGGCACGGTAGATCACCGGCGTTTTATGCCGCCAGCAGTGCATGTAGCTGTGGGTGATCGGCGTGTGGGCCATCAGCGCATTCACCTCGCGCAACTTTTCGACGATATGCGGATTGGCCTTCCAGATCATCTGGCCGCCGAAGAACGGCAGGTCGTCCGCATAAACGCCGTTGCCCTGCACCGGGTTGAGCATGTCGTCAAATTCCATGCCGTGCTCGCGGCAGGTAATGAAGTCATCCATGCCGTAGGACGGCGCGGAGTGGACAATACCCGTGCTGCCGACTTCCGCCTCGACGTAATCGGCAAGGTACACCGGCGATAGGCGATCGTAAAACGGGTGACGGAAATTGATCAGATCCAGCGCCGCGCCCTTGGCGGTGGCAATTACCTCACCGCTCAGTGCATAGCGCTCCAGGCAGCTTTCGACCAGGTCTTCCACCAGCAGCAGCAGACGCTCGCCGGTATCGACCAGCGCGTAGGTGAACTCGGGATGGACGTTCAACGCCTGGTTGGCGGGGATGGTCCAGGGGGTCGTCGTCCAGATCACCACGGCAGTGGGCTTGGGCAGCGTGTCTAAACCGAATGCGGCCGCCAGCTTGTCGGCGTCTTCAACGGGGAAGGCAACGTCGATAGCGTCGGACTTCTTGTCGGCATACTCGACTTCCGCTTCAGCCAGTGCCGAGCCGCAGTCAAAGCACCAGTTCACCGGCTTCAAGCCCTTGAACACATAGCCCGCGTCGACCATCTCCGCCAGCGCGCGCATTTCGCCCGCTTCGTTGGCGAAATCCATCGAGCGGTAGGGGTGATCCCAATCACCGATCACGCCCAGACGCACAAAGTCGGTCAGTTGGGTTTCAATCTGCGCCCCGGCATACTCGCGGCAAAGCTCGCGGGCGTGATCAGGTGCCAGGTGCTTGCCGTGGGTAGTTTCCACCTTGTGCTCAATGGGCAGACCGTGGCAGTCCCAGCCCGGCACATAGGGCGCGTCAAAGCCTGCCAGGTTCTTCGACTTGACGATAATATCTTTAAGGATCTTGTTGACGGCGTGGCCGATATGAATGCTGCCGTTGGCGTAGGGAGGGCCATCGTGGAGCACGAACAGCGGCGCCCCCGCGCGTTCTTCGCGCAGGCGCTGATAGAGGTTCATATCCTGCCATGTCGACACCCGCCCTGGCTCCTGCTTGGGCAGCATGCCGCGCATGGGAAAGTCGGTTTCTGGCAAGTTTAGCGTGTGCTTATAATCCATAGTCCGGTCAGCCGTCGTTATCTTCGGCGGAATCGCCCGCCAAGGAGGAATCAGAAGATGCGGTCTCTCGCCCGAGCGGGGCCGAGGCCAGCGGGAATGTTGCGTTGTTGCCAGCAGCGGCGGTCGCAAAGTAGCGCCGCGCCTGACGCTGATCGCGCCCAATCTGCGCTTTCAGCGCCTCGATATCGTCAAACTTGACCTCGCCCCGCAGCCTCGCACAGGGCACCACCGTCATGCGCTGGCCATACAGATCACCTGAGAAGTCGAACAGGTGAACCTCCAGGGTCGGCCGCGTGGCACCCACCGTGGGCCGAAAGCCGACATTGGCCACGCCCAAATGGCGCTCGCCGTTTTCCAGCTCGCCAACAACGGCGTACACCCCGCGCAGCGTGAGCGGCTGGGGCAACATCGGCAGATTGGCAGTAGGTACGCCAATGGTGCGGCCCAGTTGCTGGTCACGCACCACCCGACCGTCCACCGAATAGGGGCGACCCAGCAGGCGGGCGGCGGCGGTGAAGTTGCCGCTGGCCAGCAGTGTACGCACCCGCGAGCTGGAAACGCGCTCGTCGTCTACCGTAAAGGTGCGGGTATGCTCAACGCCGAAGCCCTGTTCGCGGCCCACCTCCTCCAGCAGGGTAAAGTCGCCGCGCCGGTCGCAGCCGAAGCGAAAGTCGTCGCCGACCACCAGGTGCTTTACGTTCAGCCCGTCGATCAGTACCTGGTCAATAAACTCACGGCCGGTGAGGCTGCGCAGCGCATCGTTAAACGGCAGGCACAGCACCTGCTCGGCACCGTGGTGCCCCAGCAGGCGGACCTTTTCACGCAGCCGCGTCAGCCGGGGCGGCGCCTGGTCACCGGCAAAAAACTCGCGCGGCTGGGGTTCAAACACCACCACGGTCAGTGGGCCGCCCAAGCGCGCGGCGTGCTCGCGGCATTGCTGCAAGATCGCCTGATGGCCGCGGTGTACCCCATCGAAATTACCGATGGTCGCCACGCAGCCCCGCGAAGACGCCGTTAAATTGTGCAAACCTCGAATGACCCGCATGGCACCTCAGCCGTTGCTAGCCCGCTCACCCGCTCAAGCAGCAGGCAGCAAAGCCACCGATTATAACGAACCTGGCCGCTGTCGTGCAGCGTCAGGCGCGCATTTTCAAATGCCGCACCCGCAACCCCAGCGCGCCCAGCCAGGCAAAGTACAGCCCTGCGCCCAGCGCCACCAGCCCCGACACCCAGGCGACCCGCTGCCACAGGCTCATGGCAAGCCAGGTTGTCCACTCGGGGGCAATGGCGTACAGCGCAATACTCATCAACGCGCAACCGCCTAAAAGCTGCACCGCAAAGCGCCCCCAGCCCGGCTGAAACACCAGCACGCCTTCCTTGCGCAGCAGGTAACCGAGCAGCCCGGCATTCAGGAACGCCGACAGCGCCGTGGCCAACGCTAACCCGGCGTGGGCCAGCGACCAAACCAGCATCAGGTTGAAGGCCATATTGGCGACCATGGCAAAGATGGCCACCTTCACTGGGGTCTTGGTGTTCTGGCGGGCAAAAAAGCCCGGCGCCAATACCTTGATCAGCATAAAGGCCACCAACCCAACGGCGTAGGCGCGCAGGCTCATCGCCGCCATCTGGATATCGGTATCGGTCATCGCGCCGTAATGGAACAGCGTGATCAATAGCGGCTCCGCCAATACCACCAGCGCCAGCGCAGCGGGCAGCCCCAGCAGCAGCACCATGCGGATTGCCCAGTCGAGCATGGCGGCAAAGTGCGCGTTTGACTGGTCAGCGTGGCGCTTGGAAAGCGCGGGCAAGATCACCGTGCCAATCGCCACGCCAAACACACCCAGCGGGAGCTCCACCAGCCTATCGGAATAATACAACCACGACACACTACCCGCGGCCAACAGCGAGGCCAGCACGGTATCCAGCAGCAGGTTGATCTGCGATACCGACACGCCAAACAGCGCCGGCCCCATGAGCTTCAATATTCGCCGGACGCCGTCATGGGCCAAGTTGGGCCATGGGGTGGGCATCAGCCCCAGGCGCAGCAAAAACGGCACCTGAAACACCAGTTGCGCCACCCCGGCGATCAAAACCCCCCATGCCAGTGCCATGGCGGGTTCTTGCATCAAGGGCGTGAGCAACAAGGCCGCGCCGATCAGCGACAGGTTCAACAGCACCGGGGTAAACGCCGGGACCGCAAAACGGTTCCAGGTGTTCAGCACGCTACCGGCAAAGGCGGTAAGCGAAATCAGCAGTAAATACGGGAAGGTCAAGCGCAGCATGTCCGCGGTCATGGCGAGCTTTTCCGGGTCGCGACCAAACCCCGGAGCAAACAGCCAGATCAACCAGGGCGCACCCAGCATCGCAAGCGCGGTAATCAATGCCAGAATCGCGGTTAAGCTCCCCGCCACGGCATTGAGCAGCTCGCGAATTTCCTGCTTGTTGCGCTGGGTCGAGTACTCGGAAAGCACCGGCACAAAGGCCTGGTTGAACGCCCCTTCGGCAAACAGACGGCGCAGAAAATTGGGAATCTTGAAGGCCACGAAAAACGCATCGGCCCCGTCCCCCGCGCCCAGTAGCGCCGCCACCACCACATCGCGCGCAAGCCCCATGACCCGCGACAGCATGGTCATGGCACTGACAATCAACCCTGAGCGCATCAACCCTCTTCCCGGGGGCTGCTCCTGACCTTCCTGCTGCGAATTCGTGGTCATCGCCTTCGCTATCCTTCCCTTGGCAATCCACAGACACAAAAAAACCGGCCGCAGCCGGTTTTTTAAGGCGCCTGCCGGCTTACGCCGCCAGTGCTTTAATGCGCTTGTTCAAGCGGCTTTTCAGACGTGCGGCTTTCTTCTTGGAAAGGACGTCTTTATCAGCGATGCGGTCGATGACCGGCTGCGCCACCTTGAACTCTTCCATCGCCTTGCCATGGTCGCCAGTCTTAACCGCTTTGAGTACGCGCTTAATATAGGTACGGACCATGCTGCGTTGGCTGGCTTTCAGGACACGACGGTTCTCGGCCTGGCGGGCGCGCTTGCGAGCTTGCTTGCTGTTCGCCACTGGTATCTCCTTGGAGAATAAGGTTGCCACTAAAGGGCAACGGATTAACTATGTGTTCGTCGCGAGCCGAGACGGCCAATGCGACGCTTCCGTAACAACCAATTGTTTTGGCGACAAATTTTGTGCAATAAGCCGACCAAAATAGTGTAGCGAGCAGTTCAATTCAGCTGCCCGCTCACGGGTCTTGTCTGAGAGGATGGCATAGTCTATCACGCAGAATGCGGCCTTGCTAGCAGTAGTCACTCGGCACGATAGCGCAGCCGCCTTACGGCGCTGACTGTCCCATGGGCGCCAAAATCTTGCGCAGAAAGTGGCGCGTCCGTTCATCCCTTGGCGCGGTAAACAGTTCCTCGGGTGGAGCCTGCTCGACGATACCGCCCTCGTCCATGAACACAACCCGGTCGGCTACCTCCCGGGCGAACTGCATTTCATGGGTGACCACGATCATCGTCTGGCGCTCAACCGCCAACTGCTTCATCAGGCTCAAAACTTCCTCTACCCACTGAGGATCTAGCGACGACGTGGGTTCATCGAACAGGATCACGTCAGCGTTAGCCGCCATGGCTCGGCCAATGCCCACGCGTTGCTGCTGGCCGCCTGACAGCGACGCGGGGTAAGCATCCGCCTTATCAGCCAGGCCGATGCGCTCCAGTATTTCTCTGGCCCGCGCGTGCGCCTTGGTTTTCGGCAGCTTGTCCACCACGATCATCCCCTCACTGATATTATCCAGCGCGGTCTTATTGGCAAAAAGGCCGTAGTTCTGGAAGACAAACGCCGTGCGGCGACGCAGCGCCAGAATATCGGCCCGGCTGGCGCGTTGGGTATCAACGTTTAAATCGCCCACCTGCAAATGCCCGGCATCCGGTTTTTCCAGGAAGTTAATACAGCGCAGCAGCGTTGACTTGCCCGTTCCGGAAGGGCCGATAATCACGATAATCTCGCCCTGCGCGAGGCTCAGGTCAATGTCCTGGAAGACGGTATGTGCTCCAAAGCGCTTGGTAATCCCTTGCAGCGAAATCATCGTTGGTAGGCCTTATTAAGATAGCTTTCTAACCGACGCTGCCCCCAGGACAGCATTTCCACAATGACCCAGTAGATCACCGCGACCAGTAAAAACGCCTCTAAATAGAGAAAGCTGCCCGACGCTTCTTTTTGCGTGGCGCCCATCAATTCTGTCACCCCCAGCGTAAAGGCCAGTGAGGTCGCCTTGATCATGTCAATGAAGTAATTCATCAACGTCGGCGTCGCCACACGGGTTGCCTGGGGCAGAATAATGCGGCGCATCAGTTGTGACTGGGTCATGCCGATGGAAAGCGCGGCTTCGGTCTGGCTGCGATCAATGCCCACAATCGCCGCGCGAATCGACTCGGCCATATAGGCCGAGAAGTGCAGTGTCAGCCCCAACACGGCGGCAGCCACGCCGGTAATCGCGATCAACGAACTAAACAGCTGCGGCAAGCCATAGTAGAAAAGAAACAGCTGAACCAGCAGCGGTGTACCGCGGAAAAACGAGATAAACAGCAGCGAAAGCCCATTTAAAAACGGCACTTTCGACACGCGAATCACCGCCAGCAGACACGCCAACACCAAGGCAAACAGCATGGCAATGGTCGCCATTTGAAGTGTGAGCGGCAGATAGCGCAGCAGAACCGGCAGCAATCCCCACATATACTCAAGGTCAAGCATAGCAATATCGCTTATAAGCAAACGGCCGTGGCAATGCCACGGCCGCGTAAAACGGAGTCACCCGGCCGTTACGGCTGAGTGATATCAGTATCAAACCACTTTTCCGATATCTTGCGCAGCTCACCGCTCTCGCGTAGCTCTGCCAGGGCATCGCCAACTCGGTCGCGTTGCGCACGGCCCGCTTCGTCATCACGAAACGGCAACGCATTCTGGATGGTCGAGAAAGGCTGGCCCGCCAGCTCTAAAGGCAGGCCTTTCTCCTTGATGACCTGGGTCGCACTCACGCGATCCATCACAAATGCCTCTACCCGCCCTAAGGCCACATCCTGTTCAATGTTGGACTCATAGGTGCGAATATCGATTTCATCGGCATTGGGCTGTTCACGCAGCAGTTGCTCATAGTTAGACCCCAGGTTCACCGCCACGCTTTTGCCGGATAAATCTTCGACACCTTCAATAGTGTCATTCCCAGCCTTTACCACTACCTGTGCACCGTCATACACATAGGGTTCCGTGAACACATACTTGGCTTCACGCTCTGGGGTAATGGTGATCTGGTTGGCGATCGTATCAATACGCCCCGACTCCAGCATGCCCGCCAGACCCGAGAAGCTAGCCGTCACGAACTCGATGTCATCACCGGTAATCTCGCCAACGGCGTTCATGACATCTACCTCAAAGCCCTTGAGCTCGTCCTGCTCCACAAAGGTAAAGGGGAAGTAACCGCCCGACATGCCAACGCGGAGCGTATCGGCCTGGGTCGTGGCGGCAAACACGCCACTGGTAATGCTCAGTGAGAGTGTGGCAAGGGTAATCGTCAGTTTGCGTGTCAGTCGCATGGTGGTAATTCCTGTTGGATAGCTAAAAGCACTAATGACGTTATCTTACCCTTGCATCAACAGCGAATAAAAGAATATAAAAGCTGTTTTTTATTCCCCAATAATCTTTTGTGATGGCAAGGAACGTCTTCGACAGTTCATCTAAAAAGCTTCCCACTCAGGTTCGTTTCTTTTCGTGTTGCGTTGGGGCGCCTGCTGAGAGGCAGGCGGCTTAGGTAGTGACGGCGACGCAGTGCCTGTGGCATCACCACTGAGCTTGAACGCATCCACCAGGCGGGTGAGACGGTTGGCTTCCTGCTGAAGCGACGCCGCCGAGCCGCTGGTTTGCGATACCAGCGTGACGTTCTGCTGCGTGGCGGAGTCCATCTGCGTCAGCGCCGTACCCACTTGCTGAATGCCGGACTCCTGCTCGCGCACGGCCAGTGAAATCTCGTTCATCAGCCCTGACACCTGGCGGATGGCCTCTACCGTATCCTGAATCCCCTCGCCACTGCGTACCGCTTGCTCGGCACCGCTGGCGATACGCTGGCTGATATCCGTTATCATCTCACGAATCTTTTTGGAGGAATCCGCGCTGCGACTGGCGAGATTGCGCACCTCGCTGGCCACCACCGCAAAACCGCGGCCATGCTCCCCCGCACGCGCCGCCTCGACCGAGGCATTGAGCGCCAGAATGTTAGTCTGAAAGGCAATCGAGTCGATGACTTCGACAATTTCGCCCACCTTGCGCGAACTGGTCTCGAGTTCACGCATCAACTCCACCGAGTGCTGAACCTCTTTGACGCCTTTCTCGGCTTTTTCAGCCGCCTGGCTGGAAATGGTATCGGCATTGCTGGCCGACTCACTGTTCTGACGCACGATCGAAGACATCTCTTCCATGCTGGACGCCGTCTCTTGCAGGGCAGACGCCTGCTCCTCGGTTCTGGACGCAAGGTCCTCGCTGCCGGAGGCAATCTCGTCCGACGCCACATTGACATTGCGGGCACCGTCGCGCACCGCCTGGAAGCTGACATCCATGCGCGCGATAAAACCATCGAACTCCCGTGCCAGCTCACCAATCTCGTCGCGCCGCTGGCTATCAATACGCGCGGTGAGATCGCCCTCACCCTCGGTAATATCGCGAATGCGCCCGCTGACCTGGCGAAGCGCCCGGGACATCAGGTTCGGCCCCATCAAGGCAATCACCAGCGTGGCCAATAACACCAATGCCGTGAAACCCATTACCCAACGCTGCTGAACGGCGACTGCCGCCAGTGTTTCTTGCTCCAGCGCCAGGCCACGCGCATCGGCGCTTTCCCCGGCAATGTTGTAAAGCTCCCGCAACGAATTAAAGGCCGCTAACGAGTCGCCTTCCAGTTGCGCCTCAGCGGCGTCAAGCTCGCCGTCTGCATGCAGGTCGAAAACACGCTGAGACGCCGCCTCCCATGCCGCGTAACGATCCTCGAACGGCTCAAGCCCCTCGCTTACCTGTGGATACGCCTCTAGTAGCTCGAGGAAGTCATGCATCCGGTCATACGCCTGCTCGGCATTTTCGCGATAATCGTCGTACTGAGCGCTTGCCCCCTCACTGCCAGGCGCTTCACGCAGTACTTCAAGTTCGGCCACCCGTGCCTGGTATAGGTCGCGGTCCGCATTGAGCACAGCTGAAACGGCCGGGTTAAAGGAGCCACTGAACGCCGTCATGCGTTCACGCATCGACTGGACAAGCAGACTATCGACCACCACGACGCCCAGCAGCGACAGGGCCACCAGGATAAACGCCAGGGTGTATTTCACATTGATCTTATGGAGTTTTTCCAGCATCGCATCAGCCTTTGAGTTGTCATCTTTATTATGGTGATAGCCAACCCTGGCAGAATGTTGCTGTGTCCTGTCTTTCTACTATCGGCTGCGACGCGGTGGGCTTGAGCACATGGCGTCGAGAAATGTTGCTTTCAATAAACGTTGTATCCGCCGGGGGGAAGCGCAGCGGCTTTATCAGCCTAACATCGCCTGAGTATGCTCGCGCTGCTGCTTCACGGCGCTGTCGACAATATCCAGCAGGGCTTGAAAGTCTTCGGGGGATGTTTGGTCTAGACCGTGGTTTTCGGCACGCTCAATTGTCGCTTGGGTATCGCGGATTAGCGATTCAAGTTCCTGCGCGACGCGTTGGTGTTCATCGGGACTCATGGTTGGCTCGCTTGTTTAGCCTTGGCGCTATTGGCCTTGCTGTAAACGCTGCACGCGGTCGTATAACGCCTTGGCACTTTCCACCGCAACGGTTTCGTTTTGATCCAGAGTAAGCATGCCATCTCGTCGCTCGTCACTGATGACGGCTTCCAACTCCGTTTGGTAGCGGCTTAGCAAGTGCTGAAGGTTCATGCGGATCATCGTCAGCTCTAACTCGAACTCTATTTTCAGGTTTTTGTTTCGATGCTTCTCATCAGGTGATTGGCTTGCCGTGATCATGGCTTCAAGGGTGTTGTTAATCTGCCTTTCCAGAGCGTTGAGCCTGGGAATTAAATCGTACACCACCTCATGGGCAGAAATGCTTTTTTGGCTCATTGGGTCACTTCAGCCTATAACGCTTGCCGGTTTATCTCATAAAAACGGGGCCTTGCGGCCCCGTTATATGTCGATCAATCAGCCTATTGGCTAACCAATTAGCCCAGCAGAGACAGAACGTTCTGCGGCAGCTGGTTGGCCTGGGCCAGTACAGAAGTACCTGCCTGCTGCAGGATCTGTGCACGGGTCATATTAGCAACTTCAGTCGCGTAGTCGGCATCTTCGATACGCGAGCGGGCCGCTGAAAGGTTAGTTTCGTTGGTGCTCAGATTAGTGATCGCAGATTCAAAGCGGTTCTGCACGGCACCAAGGTCGGAGCGTAGGCTATCTACTTCGGCAATGGCTTTATCAAGATCGTCGAGACTAGAACGCTCAGTAGAGGTAGTTGCCTCAGTAGTCAGCGCACCATCTTGATCAGTGAAATACTGCACACCTGTATCATCAGTAACGATTCCGCCATTATCTTCACGGACGAACAGTTCAGTTTCTGTGAACTCATTGGTAACCAATGCGTCGTCGCCATCCACATAAACTGCGGCTGCACCGGCACCACCGAAGTCAGAAGTCACGCTTCCATCGTCTTCAATAGTGGTATTAGCACCATTAGACTGAACAGTGGTTTCGATGAAATTGTTATTATCATTAGAAAGTGTAGCTACTTCTTGATTTGTTAAGGAAGCACCTAAGACAGACAAGTCATTATTAGCATCGCCATCTGAAGAAAGAGTCGGGCCACCAGAAATGGCAATTTCTGAGTTTCCAGCAGCATTTGCATCGGCTGCAACGGCAGCAGTCAAATTAGTTGCTGTTGCAGCAGTACCGGAGCCACCGTCATTAAGCGTCAATTCATTGGCTGCAGATAGGTAGAGCTGGTTTCCATCCTTATCTGTAATGTTTCCGGTGCTATCGACCAAGATATCTTGCGAACCGCCACTAAAGGTATAGGTGGCTTCGGTAGGTGCATCAGCAGAACCTGTCAACATTGTCGCTGCGTCACCTTCAGCAAGATCAGTGACGTCTGTAGTCAGATTGCCTTCGCCATCACTAGTCAATGTACCAGTGATCGTACCAGAACCAAATCCAAGCTGAGCGGCATTAGTCACAGGTGTACCGGCGCCATCACTTGTAATTGTAACTGTATCGGTATCAGCAAGCTGGCCTAACACATCAGTTGCCGAGGCGACTGTGTTTTCTTCCTGAAGCGTATAATCTCCAGGTCCGCCTGATGCAATGACATTACCCGCCGTTTGAAGATCGGTTTCTGTCGCAGCTGCGTTATCAATTTCACCTGCACCGTTCACATTAAACCCTGCAAGATTCAATGTTTCTTTATTGACTTGAGCAAGGTTTAATTCAATAACTTGACTATCATCTGCGCCGACTTGTATTTGAACAGTACGCTGGGTAGGATCAGCCGCGCCTTCATTCTCCCCTAGGACTTTCGTACCATTGAAGTCGGTTTCTTCAGAAACACGAGTGATTTCAGTCAAGCGCTGATCAATCTCGTCTTGGATGGAATTTAAATCTTCTTGGCTATTAGTACCGTTAGCTGCCTGAACAGATAGCTCGCGAATACGCTGCAAGTTATCGTTGATTTGGTCTAAACCGCCTTCAGCAGTCTGTGCCATGGAGATACCGTCGTTTGCATTACGCTGCGCTTGACCAAGACCGTTAATCTGTGAGGTCATGCGGTTGGCGATGGCCTGACCGGCCGCATCATCCTTGGCGCTGTTGATACGCAGGCCAGAAGACAAGCGCTCCATGGAAGTGGTAAGCGCATTTTTCGATTCGTTCAGATTCTGCTGACCGATCATCGAGGTGATGTTGGTATTGATCACTGACATGGTGTGATTCTCCTTGCTTGGACACTGGCCTAGAAGGCCCGCTTTTCGGCCACTGTGTGTGCCGTTATTTTAATTAACGGCGCGGCGGAGAGAACCTTTAGGGCTAATGCTAAAAAAACACCAAAATACGCCAGAAAAATGTTAACAAACGTAAGCATGGTGCTTGCCAGCATTTCTATACGAAAACAGGGCCTTTCGGCCCTGTTGATAGAACTCACGCTATTACTGGCTAGCAGTTTACTTGCGGCCCAACTGATAATCCAGTGCATCAAACTGCTGGGTCAAGTATTCGCTGGTACTGTTCATCTGGGCGATCATGGCATCCAGTTGGCCGAACTGGGCACGATAGCGACTAATGGTGCGTTCGATGGTACTTTCCATCCGTTCATAGCGGTCGTTCAAGCTATCGATGCGGTTTTCTGCACCACTAATGGCATTGCCTAGGGTGCCGGTTTTGCTCATCAACTGCTCAAGCGTGGTACTTAAGCTGCTTGCAAGACCTACCGAGCTCTCATTGTCTTCTATGCCAGTAAAAAAGTCGCTCAAGGCATCGGGGCTGTTTTTAGATAACTCGCTGACAACGTCGTCGTCCATTTCCAACGTGCCATCGCGCTGCAAGGTAATGCCTAGTTGGCTTAACGTGGCAAGCTCGCCGCCTGCCACGCCACTTGTCAGAACGCTGCGCAGGCGGTTTTCTATGGTGCGCACGGTGCTGTCACCAACCAGCTCGGCCGCCTCGCCCGACTCGCTATCAAAATTAGTCGCGGTGCCGATGGTGCTTTTGACGTCATTGAAAGCTTCAACAAAGTCGCCAATGGCTTCGCGCACTTTCAGCGTATTGCGCTCTACCGTGACGGTACTGCTGGCGGTTTCACCATCGCCCAGACTTAGCTCGCCCAGGTTCAGCGTCACACCTTGAATGGCGTCTTCAATACTATTGCTGGCGCTGGTGATGGCGATGCCGTTCACCGTCAGAGCGACATCCTGGCCGCTTTGCGCGGTGTCGCTAGCGAAGGGCGGCGTGGTAACGTCTGTGCCATCCGCATTAACAAAACTAAAGCCGCTTACCGAGGCATCCAGGCCCGTCTCGCTGGAGCTAAGTGCCAGGCGGTAGCCTTCGCCGTCAAAAATAACGCTGGCGCTGACGCCTGAGTCTTTGCTGGCGTTAATGGCATCGCGAATGTCTTCCAGGCTGCTGTCCGCGGCTACGTCGATATTAACGCTATCCTGGCCTGCGAAGTCGAGCCGCAGTTGAGTAGCACCGCCCATATCGAGGGGAGTGTCGCTATCGGTTACCCGCTGGGAAGCTAACGTGCCACTAGTAGCCAGCGCAGTGACCTCAACGCGGTAGCTGCCTGGCAGGGCATCCGCGCTGGTGGTGGCGGAAATTTCATCGCCACGTACATTGGCCGACAGGCTCTGGTAGAGCTTGGGGTCGTTCAGCGCATCAACTGCATCCTGGAATTTATCCATGGATGACTGGATTTTGCCGTAGGCGGAAATCTTGGCTTCCTGCTGTTCCTGCTGGCGGGTGATCGGTGCGAGCTTGCCGCGTTCGGCATCGTTCAACTGATCCAACAAGCTGTTAAGGTCAAGGCCAGAACCTATACCTAGAGAGGTAATCGTTGCCATACTGGGAGTCCTCAGTAAAAGGCTAAACCTATCCTCTGCACTGCGGGCCACTCACGCCACGTCAACGCAAAATTTTAATAAAAACATTATCGGTCAAAGTGAGCGCAACTTTAGCGCTTTTTTATTGCTTTAGATATTTATGGCGGTTTCAATTAACAAAAAAGCCTGCGCGAAGCAGGCTTTTCAAACGTAACTTACTGTATTGACTGCGCGTTAGCGACCTAACTGGGCATCGAGCGAATCAAACTGCTGAGTTAAGTAGTTACTGGTCTGGTTCATCTCGGCGATCATGCCGTCCAGTTGGCCAAACTGGGTGCGGTAACGGTCGATGGTCTGGCCGATGGACTGCTCCATGCTAGTGTAGCGGTCGCCGAGTGATTCGACCCGGCTTTCACTGCCGCTGATTGCGCCGCTTACGGTCCCATTTGAGCTCAGCATCTGCTCCACAGCGGTATTCACTTGACCTGCCAGGCCAGGGTTATCGCCACTGCCCGCGAAGAATTCAGAAAGCGCCTGCTGATCATTGGCGACGACGTCATTTAGCTTGTCGTTATCCAGCGAGAGCGTGCCGTCAACCTCAAGCGAAATACCGATTTGACTGAGCATCGAGAAGCCATCGCCATCTTGCGCGACACCGCCACTCAGCACGCTGCGCATGCGAGACTCAACGGTACGAACCGTGCTGTCACCATTGAGTGGTCCAGCCTGCCCGGTCTCCTGGTTGAAGCTGGTCAGCTCGCCTGTTGACTCTTTCAGCGCGTTATACGAATCGACAAACGACGTGACGGCTTCACGCACGGCAAGAGTGTCCTGCTCTACCGCAACGGTGCTATCGCCCTCGCTTTGCAGGTTCAGCGTAACGCCTTGAATCGCACCTTCGACCTGATTGGTCGGGCTGGTGATATCGATGCCGTTGACGTTTAAAGCAGCGTCGGTGCCATCCTGCAATGTATTTGCTGTATCAGCAGCGAACGGGGCGGCATCGCTAAACGAGAAGTTACTGATAGATGCATCCGCACCGGTTTCTCGTGAGCTTAGCGCCAACCGATCTTGGGTGCCATCGTTGATGATAGTGGCATTGACCCCCGCGTTTTCATCCGCATTGATGGCATCGCGGATATCTTCCATCGAACTGTCGGCGGCGATGGCAACCGTAGTTTCACTGCCGTCGCCAAAGGCGAACGTCATGTCCTGGGCGGCCGTGGTGAGTGCCGCTTCCGCATCGTCTACACCCTCGGAGGCCAACGTACCCCGCGTGGCCAAGGTATCCACGGTAATGTTGTAACTGCCGGGCATGGCAGTTTCATCGGCGGCAGCGCCCACTGATTCGCCACTGACATTGGTCGACAGGCTCTCGAAGAGGGAACCGTCAGCAAGTGCACTCGCCGAGTCCTGGAACGCGGAAAGCGCACTCTCCAACTGACCATAGGCCGATATTTTGGTATTTTCGGTTTCTACTTGTTGCTCAATCGGGACAAGCTTTTCGCGTTCAGCGTCTTCAAGCTGATCGAGCAAGCCGTTCAGGTCCAACCCTGACCCTATACCGAGAGAAGAAATAGCACCCATACGCTAACCGCCTTTTTTGAAACGAGTGAAGCAACCGCCTTCATTAACGCCCATCCACTACACCTTACTGGGCTACCGTGTTGCTAACGTTAAATATGTTTATTTCATTACTGATTACTTAGTGACTCGGCTTATAAAGAACAACCTTGAACATTCTAGCCAATTTTTAAGTACCAAAATGTAACCAAGCGTGTGCGAGTGCACGCTATCGCCCGACCCCCAGATACGTAAGCCCCGCTGCCTGGGCGGCGCTTGGTGTAAACAGGTTGCGTCCATCGATCACCACTTTATCGTTTAGCTGGCTGGCTAGCCATTCCAGATCGACGCTGCGAAATGCTTTCCATTCGGTACAGATCACCAGGGCATCAGCCCCTTTGACTGCCTGAATGCGGTCGCCGGCGAGCAGCAGATCGTCGCGGTCGCCGTAAAGGCGGCGGCATTCGGCCATGGCCTCGGGATCGAAGGCCTGCACCTTGGCGCCCGCCTGCCAGACCGCTTCCATCAACGTGCGGCTGGGGGCTTCGCGCATGTCGTCGGTGTCGGGCTTGAAGGCCAGCCCCCACACGGCAATGGTTTTTCCCGTCACATTACCCAGCGCTGATTGCAGTTTGGTGAATAGGGTTTGCTTTTGCTGGGCGTTAACCGTTTCCACTGCATTGAGTAGCGCGGGGGTGTAGCCCAGTTGCAGCGCGATGCGCTCAAGGGCCTGCACATCCTTGGGAAAGCATGAGCCGCCGTAGCCACAGCCGGGGTAAATAAAGTGGTAGCCAATGCGCGGGTCGCTGCCAATGCCTCGGCGCACGTCTTCAATATCCACGTCGAGACGTTCGGCAAGGTTGGCCATTTCATTCATGAAGCTGATCTTGGTGGCCAGCATGGCGTTGGCGGCGTATTTGGTGAGCTCTGCCGCGCGCACGCTCATGAACATCAATTTTTCGTGGTTACGGTTATAGGGGGCGTAGCATTCGTGCATGCGGGCTTTGACGCGCTCGCTTTCAGTCCCGACGATAATTCGTGCGCCGCGGGTAAAGTCCTCAATTGCGGCGCCTTCTTTCATGAATTCAGGGTTGGAACACACATCAAACGGCACATCGACGCCACGGGCAGCGAGGGTTTCGCTGATCGCTGCATGCACCTTCTCAGCAGTACCTACCGGCACGGTGGATTTGTCGATCACCAGCTTGTAATCGTTCATGTGCTGGCCAATGGTGCGCGCAACATCCAGGACGTAGCGCAAGTCTGCGCTGCCGTCTTCATCCGGCGGGGTGCCCACGGCGATAAACACCAGCTCACCATCGCGCACGGCTTGCTCGGCATTGGTGGTAAAGCTGAGCCGCCCGGCGTCGACATTGTGAGCCACAATATTGCTGAGACCCGGCTCGAAGATGGGCACTTCACCGGCATTCAACTGGGCGATCCGCTCGGCGTTAACGTCCATGCAGGTGACCTGATGGCCGACATCGGCCAGGCAGGCGCCTGCGACTAATCCTACGTAACCGGTTCCAAAAACACTGATATGCATGCCGTGTTAACTCACTCATCAATACGGGTGGCGAAATTTATGACGAGCTTATCACGTCATTTGGGCATTGATGACGGGGCGTGGCAGGAAAAACATGGGATAGACGTTGGTCTAATATCGACTTTCGTTTATAATGCACTGCAACACCCCGGCATTGAGCACATAGCATTAAGCATGCGTTTTCAGACGCTCAGTGCTGCCCGGCTAACGTATCAGGAGAAGGAAATGCCCAACGACATGTCCACCGCCAGTCACGTTCAGCGCAGTTTACGCCAGTGTTTGGCCGTCGTGGCAGAGCTGCTTTACGACAACGGGCATGTATTGGAAACCATCACCCTGACCAAACGCGGCCTGAGCAGCAAAGAATTGCAGTTGCTCAACCAGAGCGCGCCGGACTGGGCCACCTGCCAGCAGGTGCTGGAAACCAGCCAAGCGGCCACCCGCAACGAGCAGGGTCGGTTTGTGTTGACCCCCATGGGTCGCGAGCTGATGTTTGATATGTTCGGGGAAGGCGCAGCGGACTGTGCCTAGCCCCTGACACTAACGTCGTTTTTAGCGGATACCTAGAAACGACAGGATAAACAGCACGACCACGACCAGTCCGATGATATAGATAATGTTTCTCATAGATGCACTCCTTGCGAATTGCGTGGTTAAAAAAGCAATTTCTTGTTGACCTATGTAGCCTAGCAGCCTTCCCAGATTTTGCGTATTCA
The DNA here is from genome assembly GCF_015767635.1 of Halomonas sp. A40-4. Taxonomy (GTDB): domain Bacteria; phylum Pseudomonadota; class Gammaproteobacteria; order Pseudomonadales; family Halomonadaceae; genus Vreelandella; species Vreelandella janggokensis. Next base: position 3,419,069 of record NZ_CP065230.1, read on the forward strand.
AGCCGTTAGTTGCCCCCTCAGTTAACAAGACTGACTGGAACCCTTACACCGCTGTGGGTTCAAACAGGTTCCTGTTTGTTGAGAGTTTGCCATGCGCTTGTTGATGTCCGCCGCTTTTTTCGCTGCCACGCTGTTCTCCTCCGCCATTAGTGCCCAACCGACGTCTCCCTCACCGCCCAAGGCTGATGCGCTCAGCAACCTGAGCGACGACGCCCGCGGTTATTCACGCTTGCACAGCATTGTGGTGGCCCATCAGGGTCGGATCATTCACGAGCACCACCAGGGCGGCCCGGGGGTTGATGCGCCCGCGAACATCAAGTCACTCTCGAAAACCGTACTGGCGGCGCTGGTGGGAGCTGCTATCGAAGAGGGTATTATCGAATCCACCGATCAGACGCTGGTGTCGCTGCTCGGCAACCATGTGCCTGAAGGGGCGGACCCCGAGGTTGCCGATATCACCGTGAGTCATTTGCTGTCTTTACAGGCAGGGCTTGAGCGCACATCCGGCCAGAATTACGGCGCCTGGGTAGCCAGCCCCAACTGGGTGGAAGATGCGCTGACACGACCATTTGTCGACCAACCCGGCGGTCGCATGCTGTATTCCACGGGGTCCAGTCATCTTTTGTCTGCCGCGCTGACCTACACCAGCGGCGAGTCCACCTATGCTTTGGCCCAACGGCTGTTGGCGGAGCCGCTGAATATTGCCATTCCCCCCTGGCTGCAGGACCCTCAGGGGATCTACTTCGGCGGTAACGATATGCAGCTCTCGCCGCGTGCGCTGGTGCACATTGGCGAGCTGTATCGCAACGACGGTGTCGTCGTTGATGGCAACGGCAACGAACAGCGTGTGCTGCCGGAAGGCTGGGTCGCGCGCTCCTGGACGCCGCGGGGCACTTCTCGCTGGACGGGCGACGGTTACGGCTATGGCTGGTTTATCACGCAGTTGGGCGGCGAAGACGTTTACTACGGCCGCGGCTTCGGCGGCCAGGCGCTGTTTGTGGTCCCCGAGCGGGCGTTAACCATCGCCATGACCGCTGACCCAACGCCGCCCTCGCCCGGCGGGCAGTTTCAGGAACGCCTGAATGCCATGGTAGCGAATCTCTTAACGTACGAGTAAACCGGCTATTCCTTTTTGTGTCCCAGGCTCATCAGGTAGAGCGCAGCGGCCAGGGCGAGAACCGAAAGCGCCAGGTAGATCGCTTCCAGCGGGGTAGCGAAGCGGATATCCACCACCGCACGGAAGAACTCGATAATCACCGCGAGAATCACCACGCGGGCGATTTTATCCTTGAGCTGATCGAGCGAGGCGACGTTGAAAGGATGATGAGGATAGCGCGCTTCTGCCTGGTCAATACGTGATACAAACAGCCGGTAGATGCCCAACCCGAATATCATCAGCACGATGGCGATCAAATAGATATCCACGGCGATAATGATATCGGGCACCAGGCTTTCGTGGATATCGACGCTGCTGTCCACGAAATAGTAGTGTAGCGTGCGCATCACGACCTTGAAGATATCGACTGTGCCCACCACGAACAGCATGACCGCGCCGATCAGACTGGGCACCACGGCCAGCATGACCAGAAACCGCGAGTTCCATAGTGCGGTTTCGACTCGCCGCTCCCAGCGACCTTGCTGTTCGGGCGGTTTGGGGGGCGTCGGCGGCGTATCGATCATGGTCGGTTCCTTGTTGTTAGCGCAAAAATTAAAGCAGACCAACGAGAATGAGTGTGCAGGTGATGCCAAACAGCGCAAACCCCAGCACCAATGCAGCGCCATCCCGCGCGACTAACCCGAGGCCCAGCAACGACAGCGCCAGCCCGGCGCCGTTGGCAGAAAAGGGAATAAACTCCATGGGGGGCATAGCCAGAGCAATCAACAGGCACACAAAGGCCGTCACGCGGATGCCAATATAGCCGGTTAACCACGGCAGGCGAATCCGCAGCAACCCATCAATCCAGCGAGCGGGCTTTTTTAAATAATAAATGCCTTTATCGAACTTATGGCGTGAAATCGAGCGCTTGAGCATCCAGTTGGGTAGCCAGAAGGTCTCTCGCCCGGCCAGCAACTGCCCCGATACCAGCAGCACCAGCAGCGCCATCAATGTGGGCATGCCGGGAATATCGCCAATAATCGGTGCCAGCGTGATCAGCCCCGTCACCAATAACAAGGGACCAAAGGAACGCCGCCCCACGGCATGCACCACATCGTCAACGCTGACTCGCTGAGCGTCCTGCTCCATGCGCTCCAACGACGCAATTAGATCCATCAAAGTCGAGCCTTCGCGACGATCATCCATTCTGGTTTATACGCTCTTCGGTTAATAGTTTGGTGCGAATAAAATCGCTGTGGCTGACGTGAAGCAGATCCGCCAGGCGCCGAATACGGTGTTCTTCCAGGGCATCGACGCTGCCGTCGGCCCAGGCCAGTTGCCACATCAACGCCACCAGCTCGCAGCGTTGTTCGTAGTCGTAGTGATCCTTGATCAGGCTGACAAACTGGTAGTGGTCGACCGCGTCTTCCACTTCGTCCTGCGCCAGCGCCATCAGCTCGTCAACATCGGCTTCACTGAGCTGGTAGCGCTGAAGCAGCATACGACGTAACGCCTCAAGCTCGGCGTCGCTTGTATCGTAGTCGGCCCGGGCGATTTCAAACAGCAACGCGGCCGAAGCCAGTTCGAGCGTGATGGTCCGGTTATCGCGCTGCTCGGGTTGCACAAGCGTACGCTGAAAAAACTCTTGGATGGTGTCCAGCATGGGGGTCTCCTATGCACGCAAGACGCTGCAAGCGCCTTACGACTGCTTGGTCAGTTGCTCTTTTAACTGTTTGGGGACCTGCTTGATGATCAGCCGGTCCTGAGTGGCGTCGTATTCAATGCTCGAGCCGAGCAGGTGCGAGTCAAAACTGATCGAGACGCCGCCCGCCCGTCCGGTAAAGCGCCGGAATTGATTGATCGTGCGCTTGTCCGGGGGAATTTCCGGCGACAGGCCATAATCGGCATTGCGAATGTGCTCGTAGAAGGCCTTGGGCTGTTTTTCGTCGACCAGCGCTGAGAGTTCGTCGAGCGTCATGGGTTCCCCACGGCTCATCTGATCGTTGGCGTAATCCACCAGGGTGTCGGTTTTTTCCCGGCTGGCCTCATCATCGAAGTCTTCTTTCTCGACATAGTCGCTGAAGGCTTTGAGCAGCGTGCGGGTTTCCTCCGGGGCATCAATGCCTTCTTCCATACCCAGCAAGGCCATCATCCCCTCACCCAGTTTCTTGCCACCGCGATCTTTGAGGAACGACACGTACTGGGCATCCGGCGAATCGCTCTGCCATTGGCTGAGGTTGATCCTAGCGGCCAGCGTCAGCTGACGGGTGTTGAGCTGGGCGGCGGGCACCGCCTGGTGCGCATCATCAATGCCAATGCCATCGCGCTGGTGGGCAAGCCCCATGAAAAGCGTTTCGGTGTCGCCCTGGCGCTGGTGGCTGATCACTAAGTAACCACTGACTGACAGCTGCTCTTGAAGCGTACTGACGAGCCGCTCAGCAAGCGCAGTGGCAAGCTCGGTAAAGGGCTGCTCACCGGCGAGGTAGTCTTTCAGCCACACCGATAGCGGCCCGGCGTGCTCGCCCTCTTCGGCAAACCGCCCCCAGCCTTTGGGCTTGGTGTTGTAGGTGTCGTTGAGCGCGCTGACCAGGCTTTCCATGACCGGCTCGGCGCTGTCGGCCTCAACCGGGGCGGCGGTCAGCGTCAGGCGCTCGCCGTCAAGCGTCGGGTCCAGGCGATGGACGATACTGTGCAGAAGTGGCATAAGACGTGTGGCGCTCCCTTGCTAGGGTTTAAGGCTAGGGTTTGAGACGGTAGCCGGTGCGGAAAATCCAGCCGATGGTGGCTAAACAGACCGCCAGGAACAGGCAGATCATGATAACGCTGGCCGCCAGACTGACGTCGCTGATGCCGTAAAAGCTCCAGCGAAAACCACTGACCAGATACACCACCGGGTTGAGCAGGGTGACGCCCTGCCAGAACGGCGGCAACATGTCGATGGAGTAGAAACTGCCGCCCAGAAAGGTCAGCGGGGTAATCACCAACAGCGGCACAAGCTGTAAGCGGTCGAAGCCCTCAGCCCAGATGCCGATGATAAAGCCCAGCAGGCTGAAGGTAACCGCGGTCAGCACCAGAAAGGTCAGCATCCAGAAGGGATGCGCGACTTCCAGGGGTACAAAAAACCCGGAAGTGGCAAGAATAATCAGCCCCAGCAGAATCGATTTGGACGCCGCCGCCCCCACGTAGCCCATGACAATCTCCAGGTACGAGATGGGTGCCGAAAGCAGCTCGTAAATGCTACCGGAAAACTTGGGAAAGAAGATCCCGAACGAGGCGTTTGACACGCTCTGGGTCAGCAACATCAGCATGATCAGCCCCGGCACGATAAAGGCGCCGTAGCTGATGCCATCAATCTCGCTGATGCGCGAGCCAATCGCCGCGCCGAACACCACAAAATAGAGCGACGTCGAGATCACCGGCGAGACAATGCTTTGCAGCAGGGTGCGCCGGGTGCGCGCCATTTCGGCCATGTAGATGGCGCGAACAGGGTAGAGATTCATGCGCGCTCCTTAACCAGGTCAACGAAAATATCTTCCAGCGAGCTTTGCCGGGTATGCAGGTCCTTGAAGGTAACACCTTCGCGTTCAAGGTCGGTGAGCAGCGCAGGAATACCGTGGCCGTCCTCTTCCTGGTGGCCATCGTAGGTATAGACCAGCTCATTGCCTTCGGCCGTCAAGCTGAGCTCCGGGCGGTCGAGGGCGGGCGGCAGGGTTTCAAGCGGCTCGTTGAGGTACAGCGTCAGCTGCTTGCTGCCCAGCTTGCTCATCAGCGCGTGCTTGTCTTCGACCAGCACGATTTCGCCGTTGTTGATCACGCCAATGCGGTCGGCCATTTCTTCGGCTTCTTCAATATAATGGGTGGTCAAAATGATGGTCACACCGTTATCGCGCAGCTCGCGCACCACCTGCCACATCTCGCGGCGCAGCTCGACGTCGACACCAGCTGTCGGCTCGTCGAGGAACAGGATACGTGGCTCATGGGACAGCGCCTTGGCGATCAGCACGCGGCGTTTCATGCCGCCGGACAGCGTGATGAGGCGGTTATTGCGCTTATCCCACAGCGCCAGCGACTTGAGCACGCTTTCGATATGCGCCGGGTTAGGCGCCTTGCCGAACAGGCCACGGCTGAAGCTGACCGTGTTCCAGACGGTTTCAAACGCCTCGTTGGTGAGCTCCTGGGGGACCAGGCCAATGCGCTCGCGGGCCTGGCGGTAGTCGGCGACGTTGTCGAAGCCGTCCACCAGCACCTGGCCTTCGCTGGGGTTGACCAGGCCACATACCACACTGATCAGCGTGGTTTTGCCCGCCCCATTGGGGCCCAGCAGGGCAAAAATCTCGCCGCGCTGGATCTGTAAATCGACACGGCTGAGCGCTTGAAAACCGCCCCGGTAGGTTTTGTTCAGACCTCGGATTTCGATAATGGCATCGTTCAAGGCAGGCTCCTGACAAAGCGGCTGAAGTGAGCCGCTGATAGCGAATGGCGCGGGCGATAGTTTAGCACGGGCAGTAAACAAACGGCTGGCTACCAGGGTGTGCCCAATGCACCGCTGCGTCGCAGGGCTAATCCGACGCCTGCTAGCGCGCGCTCGTGTTCACTGACCGCGTCGGGCCCCTGGGTGCAGGCAACCACTGCCCAGGCAGCATTGGGCATGTCATTTCTCTCCACCAGCCCGGCATCGCAGCTGCGCCGGTCCTGGGTGCCGGTTTTATGCGCAAAGCTCACCCAGTCACCCAACCCTTGCTTTAACCGCGCTTCCCCGGAGGTGGTGTTGGCCATCAGGGCAAGCAACTCATCACGAGGCGTACCCTGGAGGTCGGGCATGGTGCCAAGGTACAGCGTTGCCAGTACGTCGCCAACGGCGCGCAAGGTACCGACGTTTTCGCCGCTGGCGTGGTAGGCGTCAAAGGCTTGATGGTAATCAGGTTGATTAAGCGCTTGGGGTGAAACGCCAAGCCGCTGCGCCAGTGCGCGGGAGCGCTGATTTACCGGCGACTGACGGAGACTTATAAAGTCCATGCCGCCAAGCTCACGCGCCCCGGGATGGAGCTCACCGTAGACACCCTGACGTACGCTCACCAGCTTGGAGATTGGCCCCAGCGCGTCGGGGTCACCACCGTTGGCCGCCACCATGGACTGGGCGCGATGATTGACGTTATCCAGGCCAACGCGGTCAATCAGCATGTCCGTGGCGGTATTATCGCTCACGGTAATCATGTGCTCCAGCAAGTACCCCACCGAGATGGGCGTGCCGGGGTCGTGCCAGTTGGTGGGCCCAGCGCCATCCACGTAATCGCTTTGGTTCAGTGTGAGACGCTCGCGGGTCGGTATACGCTCACCCAAGACTTCCGCCGCGACCGGAATCTTGATCAGTGACGCGAGGTACCAGGGCTGATCAGCCTGCCAGCGGTAGGCCTCACCGCTGGAAAGGTCTTGCACGTAGACACCAATATCACCGGCGAAACGTTCTTCCAATACGCTCATGCGCGCATCAAGGTCGCTTTGCCAGCCGCTACGTTTATCCACCTCATGGTACCAATGCGCGTCGTATGCTTCCGCTTGAGCGGGTTGTACAAACAGCAGCGCTACCGCCACAAGTCCGTGCTGCATCCAGTGTCGCAAACCATTTCTCCCCGTTTTCTTGGCGTTTAACGATGCTGAGCCATCCAGCGGGTCAGCCAAATCCACGCCGCCGTGCCAAGAATTAACAGCCCGCCAATCCCAAGCGCCTGTGGATAGCTGTAGTCGCCCTCGCCCTCCAACAGGAAACGCAGCACCAGGAAAATCATCACGATATGGAAAATAAACGACTTGAGCGCATCTGAGCCGACCAGGGTAAGGGGCTTAAGCACCCTGGCCGCCTTGGTGCCACCCGCCAGGGCCAGGGCGAACAACACCAGCGCGCCGCCCAGGCTAAATAGCATAAAGGCCATCCCGGGCGGATGTTTACCCTCGTTATTGGCGACCCCCAACATGGCGGCGTAAACGTCACCGCCGACAAGCGCCAGGCCATAAAACCCGGCGATCATTAGGGCGCCCAGACCGAGCAAGGTGAGCGTGAGGCGACGTTTCAGCAATTGGTCGCCCGAACAGCGCAGCAGCGCTTCGCCCAATAACAGCCCAAGCAAAATAAGCGGCGCCCGGCTAATCTGGCCCCAGGCGTAGTGATCTTCATGGTCCACCAGCAGCGCCTTGAGGATGTCGTTCCCGCCAAACGAAAACCCTTGCAGCCAGGCGGCCAGGGCGGTGAGCAGCGCGATGACGGCCAGCCGCCCCCACAGCGGGGCGCGCGCCCACAACGGCAGGATCAACGGCACCCAGAGCAAGGCGATGGCATAGAAGCCGAGGATTTCCACCCAGATGCCAAAACGACCGTAGAGCAGCGCGTCGACGATCTCGCTAGGCGTATTGAACGGCAGCATTTCGATGATCAACAGCGCCTTGTACCAGAACCAGACCTCCACCGCGCGCAGCCAGAGTTTCAGGCGGCGTTTAGGCCAGTCGTGGCGATCAACATGGGCAAGAAACGCCACCGCCAGGGCGACGCCAAACACCAGAATAAACAGCGACGAGGAAAACTTGGTGAGGAAGTGAATCGGCACCATGCCCCAGTCAGGCACATTGCGGATGCCCACTAATCCGCTGACGGTGTGACTGACGATCATCAGTCCAATCGCGATACCACGGGCTAGATCAATCGCTTCAATGCGGCCGTCCGCTTTGGGTAGATGGGGCGTTTCGTTCCAGGCAATCGCCATCGGCATGTCCTTATTTCCTGTGCTGATCCTTTTCAGTCAATAAGTTAATACCGCATTTGGGATCGATTATGAACCCGATGTTTGCTTGCAGGTTCAACGCTTTCGATTGCAGCGTAAGCGGAGCACCGACTCATCGCACACGCGAAGTGCCCCGCCAGAAGCGGGGCACTTGAAACTCAACATTGAATTTGAGGCGTTAAGCAACTGGCATAAAGGGATTACCAGTCAGAATCTTCTTCAGAATCGGAACCAGCGTCCTCCTCTTCTGTTGTTTCCCAATCTTCCTGCTCTTCTTCCTCTTCCTCATAAGTGGTGGTGTCTTGACCTTCCTCTTCAGAATCGAAGGAGTTCATTGAACCTTGGCCTTCATCCTCCATCGTTTCTTCCTGCGGTGCAGGGTCTTGCTCGTCTTCTTCATGCATGTCAGCAAAGGCTAGCGGGCTGGCCATCAGACCGAAAGATACACCGAGGATGCCTAGCTTCTTGAGAGATTCCGTTTTCATCATGATACTGCCTCCTGTTTGGCTTCACTTTCTGATAAGAACGTTAGGCCTTCCTGCCTGTCCGTTCTTACCTAGATATTTGCAGCCAGCATGCCAGGGCTTTATATAAATAAAACAACCAATAAAAATCAAATAGATATAAAACCAATCATCATTCCAACAGCGGTTAATTTGACGTCTTTAACCGCTTGATGGCTGTTTAACGCTGGCACATGCGCCCAACAGGCTCTGCCATGAGAACTGGATCAGGAGGTTATACACAATGCCTACGCCGCCTCCTTACCTAGCCCCAACCGGCATCCACCGACAGTTCCTGGCCGGTCATGGCCTGACTTTCGGCACTGGCTAAAAACAGTGCGGTGGGCGCTATATGCTGAGGTTCAAGTCGCAGTTTGAGACACTGACGGGCTTGAATGGCGGCTTCGTCATCGGGGCCAATCCATTTCTCGAGCTGTCGTTCAGTCATGACCGCGCCGGGCACCAGCGTATTGACGCGGATATTATACTGCCCCAGGTCCCGAGCCAGGCTGCGTGTCAAACCGTGAATCGCCGCTTTGGCGGTGACGTAAAGGGGCAGACCGCCCAACGCCATTCGCACACTGACCGAGCCAAAGTTGATGATCGAGCCGCCGCCTGCTTGTATCATCTGCTCGGCGGCCGCCTGGGCGGCGAAGAACATCGGCCGCAGGTTAAGCGACATACGCTCATCCCAGTAGGCAACATCGACTTCCCGCCAGGAATGTCGATCGTCGTTGGCAGCATTGTTCACAAGCGTATGGATCGGCCCGACGTTTTGGCCGGTCGCGTGTATCACCTGCTTGAGGCTTGCCACATCGCGGATGTCGCAGTGGTGGTAGCGCGGCGCGGCACCAGTCTCTGCGCGGAGTTCATCGACCAGCGCTTCGCTGGCGGTGTCATTGATATCGACCAACACCACCCGCGCGCCCTGATGATGAAACGCGCGGGTAAGCGAAGCCCCGATGCCGCTGCCGCCCCCGGTAATAAAGACCACCCGCTGTTCTAGGCTCGCATAACGCGCTGATTGTTGGTTCATATCGATTCCTACGCCGCTTTATTGTTATTCAACCCCATCTGCCTCGACTAAACGTCTACCCATTGACCGCCAGCGGCGGACGAGACCAATGCGCGGTTGATAAACGTCAGGCCATCAACACCATCAGCCACACCCGGCGTTGGCACAGCAAGTGCATTGGCACTTGAGCCGTTTTGACGCGCGTGGATCTGCACCGCGAAATCGCTGTATAACTGCGCAAAGGCTTCGAGATAGCCTTCCGGATGCCCCGGTGGGATGCGTGCCGCCGCCTGGGCAGCTTCACACAAGCCTGGGCCGTTGCGGGTCAAGATACGTGGGGGCTCGCCCAACGGCGAATGCACGAGCTGATTGGGATTTTCCTGGCGCCACTCAAGGCCGCCCTGACTGCCGTAAACGCGCAGTTGCAGGCCATTTTCATTACCCGCCGCTACCTGGCTCGACCACAGCATGCCCCGGGCACCGCCCTTGAAACGCAGCAACATATGCACGTTGTCATCCAGCGCCCGCCCCTCAACAAAGGTGTGCATATCGGCGGCAAGTGATTCCAGTTGCAATCCGGTCACGTAGCGCGCCAGGTGGTAGGCGTGAGTGCCAATATCGCCCAAACAGCCCGCTGGGCCGCTGCGCTTGGGGTCGGTGCGCCACTCGGCCTGCTTCACACCGCTATCTTCCAGGCGTGTGGAAAGCCAGTCCTGCGGGTATTCCACCTGCACCACGCGCAGGTCCCCGAGTTCTCCGTTTGCCACCATTTCTCGCGCCTGGCGAACCAGCGAGTAGCCGGAGTAGTTATGGGTCAAGCCGAAAAACAGCCCGGTGCGCTCCACCAGCTCGGCGAGAGTTTGGGCCTCTTCCAACGTGATCGTCATCGGCTTGTCGCAGATCACGTGAAAGCCCGCTTCAAGAAAGGTGCGCGCCACATCAAAGTGCATGTGGTTGGGCGTCACGATGGCGACCACGTCAATGGCGTCCGACCGCTTTCGCTCTGCTTCAACCATGGATTGATAGTCGGGGTAGGCGCGGTCATCGGCCACGTGCAGTTCCGCCGCAGCGGCGCGGCTACGCTCAGGGTCAGAGGCAAAGGCCCCGGCCACCAGCTCGTAGTGGTCATCCAGCCGGGCGGCAATGCGGTGTACGCCGCCAATAAACGCGCCCTGGCCACCGCCGACCATGCCCAGGCGTAGCCGACGCGGCGTGTCGTGTTGATTACTCATGGCGTATTGCCCTCCACTTTCGTTCATTAACTGAGGCACGTCATTAAAGACCCAGGATTCGCCGATTGGCGGCCTCGTCGGAGCCGCCGTCGGCGAAGTCATCAAACGCCCGCTCGGTGACCTCGATGATGTGGTCGCGGATAAAGGTCGCGCCTTCACGTGCGCCGACTTCCGGGTGCTTCAAGCAGCACTCCCACTCCAGGACCGCCCAGCCGTGATAGTCGTTGGCCGCCATCCACGAGAAGATCGACTTGAAGTCGATCTGGCCGTCACCCAGAGAGCGGAAGCGACCCGCGCGCTCCGTCCACGACTGATAGCCTGAATAAACGCCCTGCTTGGGGCTGGGGTTAAACTCGGCGTCCTTAACGTGAAACATCTGAATGTGGTCGCGGTACACATCCAGAAAACCGCGATAGTCGAGCTGCTGCAGGATCAGGTGGCTGGGGTCGTAAAGAATGTGGCAGCGGGGGTGATTGCCGACCCGCTCAAGGAACATCTCGAAGGTGATGCCGTCGTGGAGGTCTTCACCCGGGTGGATCTCGTAGCAGAGGTTGACCCCCGCTTCGTCGAAGGCGTCCAGAATCGGTCGCCAGCGGTTGGCGAGCTCGTCAAACGCACTTTCGACCAGCCCCGCCGGGCGCTGGGGCCAGGGGTAGATAAACGGCCACGCCAGGGACCCGGAAAAGGTGCCGTGGTCGGTGAGGCCGAGGTTTTGCGAGGCCTTGGCAGCCAGCTTGAGCTGATCCACCGCCCATTCCTGCCGCGCCTTGGGATTACCGCGCACTTCGGGGGCCGCAAAGCCATCGAACATCTCATCGTAAACCGGATGCACGGCCACCAGTTGGCCCTGCAAGTGAGTAGAGAGTTCGGTGAGCATCAAGCCGTGTTCTGCCAGGGTGCCCTTGATCTCATCGCAGTAGGTGCGGCTCTCGGCGGCACGTTTCAAATCGATCATGCGCGCATCCCAGCTGGGAATCTGAACGCCTTTATAGCCTAACCCCGCGGCCCAGGCGGCAATGCTGTCGAGGCTGTTAAACGGGGCGTCGTCACCGGCGAACTGGGCGAGAAAGAGCGCCGGTCCTTGTATGGTTTTCATAGGACTCTCTCAATAACGTATCAACGGGGTGAACATTAGCGCGGGTGAGCTGCTTTTTACCCGCGCCTTTGCGCATAAGCGCGATCAGAACGGAGAATCGGGGAAGTAGTACTGTTCGGCGTTCTCCTCGGTGATCAGCGGCGAGCCGAGGATGTACTCGCCCACGACCGGACCGTTGGAGACAAAGTGTTGAACCGTCAGGTCCATCGCCGTGGCGATCATGGCGGGTGGGTAGAGTACGTCTACCGGCACCAGCTCATCGCCTTCCATGACCCGTTTGATAATGTCCTTCATGCCCGCGCCGCCGACAATAAACAGCTCGTCCTCACGGTCCGCCTGGCGCACCGCTTCGATGACACCGAGAGCGATGTCGTCATCCTGGGCCCAAACGGCGTCGATGTTATCGAAACGCGATAGGTAGTCCTGCATGACCTCAAAGCCATCGTCACGATTCCAGTTGGCGTGCTGCATATCGAGAATATTGACGTCGGAGCCTTCGATGGCCTCCTGGAAGCCTTCTACACGCTGGTCGTCAATCACGGTCGGAATGCCACGCAACACGACAATATCGCCTTCACCATCCAGGCGCTCACGGATGTACTCGCCGGACACGCGGCCCAACTCGTGATTATTGCCCGCTACGTAGAGATCCTCGATGCCTTCCTGATTAAGCCCTCGGTCCACCACGGTAACGAACACGCCGGATTCTTTGACGCGGCGCACCGGGTCGGTCAGCGGACCCGACTCAAACGGCAGCACCACCAGCGCATCGATATTGCGCAGCGATACCAGGTCCTCCAGATCATTGGCTTGCTCACCCGGCGTGCTCGCCGTGGAGATGGTGATTTCAATATCCGGGTAGAGCGCCTCAAGGCGATTTTTCGCCTCCTCGGCGTGATAGTTGACCCCGCCCGTCCAGCCATGGGTCGCGGCGGGAATCGAGACCCCGATCGTATGTTCCTGGGCCACGGCAGCGCCGGAAAGCCCTATCGTTGAAGTGAGTGCAGCGGTGGTAACGAAGGTTGCCACTGCAGTCTTGATGGTTGGCATGGTGATACTCCTTTCGTGTTTGTACTTGTTATACGGTTGGAACCTTTGATGCAGCCATCGCTGCTATGAACTGGCGTTGCACTTCTTATGAGTTTTAGTGTCCGGGTTTCCTCCACGAAGCTCGCTGCAGGTAGACCGCCACGATAATGATGATCCCCTGCACCGTACCGTTGAGATAGTTGGAAATGGCGTCGGTCAGGTTGAGGATATTGCCAATCATGGTCAGCATGATGGCGCCTACCACGGTGCCCCAGATGCGCCCATGACCGCCCTTTAGCATGGTGCCGCCGATGATCACGGCGGCAATTGCCTCCAGCTCCCACAGCACCCCGGTAGCCCCTGACGCAGAGCCCAGTCGAGGCACATAGATAATCGTCGCCAACGCCACGCACACGCCTTGCAGCATGTAGGTCATGGTCTTGATGCGGTCGACGTGAATGGCACTGTACTCGGCGACTTTTTCATTGGAGCCGATAGCAAAGCAGTAGCGCCCGAAGCGCGTGTAGTTGAGCAGGATGTAGCCAATAATGGCGACAAACAGAAATACCCAAACGGGGATGGTGATACCCAAAAAGCTGCCGTAATACACCGGGCGATAGATATCGCGCACCGCCCAATCCAGGGTCAGGGTGCCGCCATCGGCGAGGTAAGTAACCAGCGAGCGGTAAATCCCCATGGTGCCGAGGGTGACGATAAAGGCTTCGATCCTGCCTTTGGTGGTCACCATGCCGTTGATAAAGCCAGCGCAGAGTCCCAACAACAGCGAGGCCCCCACGCCAAACAGCACGGTGGTGAGCCCTGCGCCAAACTGCTCGACCAGACTGTTCATTAGAATGATCATCACCCCGGCAATAAAGGCCGCCATCGACCCCACAGACAGATCCAACCCGCCAGCGGTAATCACGAAGGTGGCGCCGATGGCAATAATGCCGATAAAGGCGCTGCGGGTGAGCATGTTTGAAAGGTTATCCAGCCCCAGAAACGCCGGGTTGATAAGCACGCCGAGCAGCCCAAGGGCCACCAGCGCTACAAAGGGCCCCCAGGTTTTCAGGTCCACAGAGACCCCCTTCGATGCTGTCGTTTTATTAGGCATGACGCTGCTCATCGACCCCTACCCCCTTGATGCCGGATGCATACTGCATGATTTCTTGTTCGTTAATCTGTTCACCTTCAAGCACCCCGGTGAGCACGCCTGCGCACATCACCGCCACCCGGTGTGAAAGCCCGATCAACTCGCCCATCTCTGAGGAGATCAGGATGACCGAGCAGCCGGATTCGGTGAGCTCGCGAATAAAATGATAGATCTGGTGCTTGGTGCCGACATCGATACCACGCGTCGGCTCATTGATAACCACGATGTCAGGGTCGATGGACATCACCTTGGCAAGCAACAGCTTCTGCTGGTTGCCACCGGAAAGCTCGGCGGCGGTACGTGCCGCTGTACGCAGGCGGATATCAAAGCGCTGGATGGCCTGCTGGAAGGCCTGCTCTTCGCGGCGGCGGTCGATGAGTGGGTGGCAGTGAGCACGTAAATTGAGCAGGGTGACGTTGGAGCGCAGATCCATGTTGAGCACCAGGCCTTTGCCTTTGCGATCCTCCGTCAAATAGGCAATCCGCTGGTGCACCGCATCACGCAAATTTTTCAACACGACCGGCTGGCCGTTGCGCAGCACCTGCCCAGCACTTTTATCGCGCAGGCCCAGCACCGCTTCCATCAGCGCGGTGCGGCCAGCGCCCACGATGCCGCCAAACCCAAGTACTTCGCCACGGCGTAGGGTAAAGCTGGCCTGTTTCACAGCACCGGGCACCACGACGTCTCGCGCCTCAAGCACCACCGGCGCATCAGGCGGAATATCCGTACGCGGCGGATACATCTCGGTGATTTCCCGGCCCACCATCAGGCGAGCCAGTTCTTCCTTGCTGCGTCCGGCCATTGCACCACTATCCACCAGATGACCGTCGCGCAGCACCGTTACACGATCAGCGATCTGCTCGATTTCGCGCAGCTTATGGGAGATATACAGAATCGCCACACCCCTCTCACGCAGGCGGGCAATCAGCTCGAACAGTACGATTACTTCGTTTTCGGTCAGAGTGGCGGTGGGCTCATCCATGATCAGCACGCGCACATCGCGGGTTATCGCCTTGGCGATCTCGACCATCTGCTGATCGGAGGTGCTCAAGTCTTTCACTCTCGCGCGTGGATCAACGTCAGTCTCAAGTTCAGCCAACGCCTCTTTGCTGCGCTCTCGCATGGTGCGGCGATCAAGCAGTAACCCGCGGCGCAATTCGCGACCCAAAAAGATGTTTTCTTCCACACTAAGTTGTTCAGCCAGCGCCAGTTCCTGGTGGATCATGACCACACCATCGGCTTCTGCCTCGCCGCTTGAGCGGTAATACCGCTGCTTGCCATCGAGAAACACCTCGCCCGAGGTAGGACGAAGATAACCGGCAAGGATTTTGACCAACGTCGATTTACCGGCGCCGTTCTCGCCCAGCAGCGCGTGCACTTCGCCCGCCTGCAGGTCGAGATCAACGTCGAATAACACCTGATTTTCGCCGAAAGAGCGACAGACTTGCCGCGCCGATAAGAGCATGAGCCACCTGTTTATTGCTGTTGTTGTTATGCGTGCCGGTCTTGCCAATATTGCTTTTTACAGCATGCTGGCCTATTTACTTTAGGTACTAAAATAAATAACTGCATATGCAACTTAGGTCGCATTTTGGCCATCAGGCGAACACGCCAGGATGAGAACGTGAACCGACCTTCCCGTCCTGCTCAACAATGGCGATATTTATGGCCCTACCGTCCACTGATACCAGCCGCCACGATAATACCCTGGCGGTGATTCGAACCTTGCGCGACCGAGGGCCAGCCGCGCGCGTCGATCTGGGCACACTGAACGGGATTAGCTCCGCCACCGTGACCTCGATCAGCGCCGAGCTGCTTCAACAGGGCTTGATTACGGAAAGACCGCCCGAAGCACCGCGACCCAACGGCCGTGGACGGCCGAAAACCCTGATTGAACTCGCCCCCGATGCCGCCTGCGTAGTGTGCATCAAGCTATCGATCAATGAGATCCAACTGGTAGTGGGTGACTTTGCGGGCCAGGTACGTCACAGCGAACACCACACGGTGTCCACCTTGATGCTCACCGCCGACAGCCTGGAAACACTGCTGGAAGAGAAAATCAGTGCGGTTTGCACCCAACAACTGGAAGGCTTCCAACGCCTGGCGGGTATCTGCCTGGCGGTGCAGGGCGTGGTGTCGTCGCAAAGCGGCACGGTTATCTGGTCGCCCGCCCTGAGCTTTCGTAACGCACCGCTATCGGCACGTTTAGCGGAGCGTTTTCACTGCGACGTGCTGCTGGAAAACGACGCCAACTGTATCGCCAGGGTGCTGGCAGCGCAGCCCGCCTATGCAGACTGCCCCAACCTGGTGGTCATCATGCTGGGTTACGGCATCGGCATGTCGGTGTTGATCAATGGCGTGCCGTTTCTGGGCGCCAATGGCTCAGCGGCCGAGTTTGGGCATAGTAAATACCAGCCCGACGGCGCCCTGTGTGCCTGTGGTCGACGCGGCTGCATCGAAGCCTACGCCAGCGACTACGCGCTCTATCGCGCCGCCGCCGAGCACCTGGAACTCCCCTCCGGCGATAGTGCACACCCCTCCGAACAGCAGATGCAGGCGCTAACCCAGTTGGCATTACAAGGTAACTCGGTAGCCAAGCGCATCTATACAGAAGCAGGCCAAGCGTTGGGCTATGGCATCGCCAATGTGCTGGCACTGTTCAACCCCGACCTGGTACTGATTACCGGTTCCGGGGTGCGCGGCTTTGATGCCATGCAAACCGCCATGCACAGCGCCATTGATGACGCCCTGGTGGCCGAACTAAGGGGCACTACCCGCATCGAAAGCTGCGCCTGGGATCGCGACATGACCTGCATGGGCGGCATCGCCATGACGCTGAACGCCACCGATAGCCAGACACTGCTGGCTAGCGGTTAATGGGCGTCAGTCGTGATAAACCACACTGCGCCCTCCATCGATGGTCAAGCAGCTGGCGTTGATAAAAGGGGCTTCATCTGAGGCCAAGAAGACCACCGTCATGGCGACTTCTTCTGGTTTCCCGAGCCGCCTAGGCGGCAGTAGCGCTTCGATGCGAGCCTTCGCCGCTGCAGGGTCATCGAAGGTCTGCCAATGTGCCTCTACCGCCGGAGTGGCGATATAGCCCGGCGCAATGGCATTGACCCGCACCCCGCGTGGGGCGTATTCAATACCGAGCGATCGGGTGAGACCAATCAAGCCGTGTTTGGCCACCGGGTAGGGAAAGCAGCCGGGAATAATCGAGAAACTGTGGGTGGAGGCGACATTGATAATGGCACCGCCACCCTGCTCAATGAGGTCAGGCAGTACTGCCCGGCTGCAGTGCCATGCGCCTTCCAAATCCACTGATAAGCAGCGCTGCCAAGCTTCATCAGGCATGGCCAGTGGCTCATGGAAGACATTCATTCCTGCGTTATTAACCAGGGTGGTTAAAGGTCCAGAGAGCTTGCGGGACTTTGCTACGGCAGCTTCCACCGCATACCGGTCGCCAATGTCAGCAACGACTGCTTGGGCCTGATGACCAGCGCTACGTAGCTGAGCAGCCAGCCGTTCCACGCTATCGCCGTCTCTATCAAGCAAGACGACCGTGGCACCCTCGCGAACACAGGCTTCGGCAATGGCGCGGCCGATACCGGTGGCGGCCCCGGTCACCAGTATATGCTTGGCGCCCAACCTGGCGGACATGGCGTTTCCTGTACGGTTAATCTTCAGTGAATCAGTGCGAGTGGCGCGGCACCTCAGCTCCCCGGCAACCGACCAGGAAGTCGAAGTCGCAGCCTTCGTCGGCTTGAAGAACACGCTCAATGTAGAGCTGCCGGTAGCCACCCTGGCTGGCAATCAGCGTCGAGGCCGCCGCAGGGTCGCTTTCGGCCAGGCGTGAGGCCAGCTCTTCGTCGCTGATGTCCAGGTGCAGTCGGCCGCTGTGACAGTCGAGCTCGATCCAGTCGCCGTTGCGCACCGCGGCCAGCGGGCCGCCCGCGGCGGCTTCCGGGGCAACGTGCAGCACCACGGTACCGTAGGCGGTGCCGCTCATGCGGGCGTCGGAAATCCGCACCATGTCGGTCACGCCCTGGGCGAGGATCTTGGGTGGCAGGCCCATATTGCCCACCTCGGCCATGCCGTGATAACCCCGGGGGCCGCAGTGCTTCATGACCAGAATGTCGTTGGCTTCCACGTCCAGGTCCGGGTCGTTGATGCGCGCCTTGTAGTCGTCGAAGTCTTCGAAGACCACCGCGCGGCCGCGGTGCTGCATGAGTTCGGCTTTCGCCGCCGAGGGCTTGAGCACCGCGCCGTTGGGCGCGAGATTGCCGCGTACCACGCAGATGCCGCCATCCGCGGTGAGCGGGTTGTCCAGCGGCCGGATCACCTCGTCGTTGTACAGCGGGGCGTCCCGAACATTTTCCCACAGGGTCTTGCCGTTGACGGTCAAGGCGTCCTTGAAGGGCAGCCGGTCGGCTTCGCCCAGGCGCCTGAGCACCGCGGGTAGGCCGCCGGCGTAGTAGAACTCTTCCATCAGAAAGCGCCCCGAGGGCTGCAGATCCACTACGGTGGGGGTGCCACGCCCGACTCGGCTCCAGTCGTCCAGGGTGAGGTCAACACCGATGCGCCCGGCAATCGCCTTGAGGTGAATCACCGCGTTGGTGGAGCCGCCGATGGCGGCGTTGGTGCGAATGGCGTTATCGAAGGCTTCCTTGGTGAGGATCTTGGAGAGCTTGAGGTCTTCGTCGACCATCTCGACAATCCGGTTACCGGAGAGGTGGGCCAGCACGTAGCGGCGGGAGTCCACCGCCGGGATGGCGGCGTTGTGGGGGAGCGAAACGCCCAGCGATTCCGACATGCAGGCCATGGTGGAGGCGGTGCCCATGGTGTTGCAGGTCCCCGCGGAGCGGGACATGCCGGCTTCGGCGGCCATGAAGTCGTGCATCGAGATCTCACCCGCCTTGACCTGCTCGGAGAGCTGCCAGACCACGGTGCCGGAGCCGATATCCTTGCCCTTGTGCTTGCCGTTGAGCATTGGCCCACCGGTGACCACGATGGTGGGGATATCGCAGCTTGCCGCGCCCATCAACAGCGCCGGGGTGGTCTTGTCGCAGCCCACCAGCAGCACCACGCCGTCCATGGGGTTGCCGCGAATGGCTTCTTCCACGTCCATGCTGGCCAGATTGCGGGTGAACATGGCCGTGGGGCGCAGGTTGGATTCGCCGTTGGAGAACACCGGAAACTCGACCGGGTAGCCGCCCGCTTCCAGGATGCCCTGCTTGACGTGCTCCGCCAGCTTGCGGAAGTGAGCGTTGCACGGCGTCAGCTCCGACCAGGTGTTGCAGATCCCGATAATCGGCTTGCCCTGAAACTCATGGTCAGGAATGCCCTGATTTTTCATCCAGCTGCGGTACATGAAGCCGTTCTTGTCGGCGGTGCCGAACCACTGGGCAGAGCGTAGGGGCGGCTTGCGATCAGACATGGGAGACTCTCCGTACAAATCGGTGAAAAGAGCGTGGCAAAAAAAGGGATCGGAACGTTAGCGTCAGGCCCGCTGACGACGCGTGTGTTTCCAACGGTCGAACATCACCGCCAGCAGCAGAATCGCGCCGCGCACCAGGTACTGGTAAAAGGTCGGCACGTTGAGCAGACCCATGGCGTTCTGCACACAACCCATGATCATCACCCCGACCAGCACGCCGGTGATCGTCGCGACACCGCCCGATAGCGCCACACCGCCCAGCACACAGGCAGAAATCACCGCCAGCTCCAGCCCCATTGAGGTATTGGGATCACCCAGCCCCATGCGCGACGCCAGCAACACGCCCACCACGCCCGCAACGACGCCCTGCAAACCGAAGACAATAATCTTCAGGCGGCGGACGTTGACCCCGGCCAGCGCAGCCGCTTCGGCGTTACCGCCGGTGGCCAGCACGTTGCGCCCGAAGGCGGTCATGTTGAGTATCACGCCAAAGATCACGAAGCAGGCCAGCATGGTCCATACCGGCAGGGTCAGGCCGAGAAAAGAGGCACTGCCCAGATCAAAGAAGCTCGGCACGGTAATCATCACGGCATCGCCACCGGAGGTGATGTAGGCCAGCCCACGCACAAACTCCATCGCCGCCAGGGTGGCAATCAGTGAGTTAATGCCGAACTTGGCGATCACCAGGCCGTTAAAGGCCCCGACCGCACCACCGGCGACAATACCGCCGATCACGCCGATAAACACGCTACCGGTGTTGGTCGTCACCACCGCTGCCACCACCCCGGCAAAAGCCACCGTGGAAGCCACCGAAAGGTCCACCTCGCCCAGCGCCAATACCAGCATCATGGTGGTTGCCAGGCTGCCGATGAGAGTGACCGAAAGCAGCAGTCCGACCATGTTGCGGCCGGTCAGAAAATCAGGAATCAGAACGGCCAGTGCTATGAACAGCAGCAGGAAAATGGCGATCAGCCCGGAAGTGTCCAGCAGTGTGCGTAGCGGCTTGATAAGCCCCTGACGCCCAGCCGGACGGGCAGGTTCATTCTCACCTTGGGTTACGTTGTCGGTTGTCATCGTGTTTGTCCTGAGCTTGCGTTTTGCAGAGCTTGAGTCCTGAAAAACATCTGCTCTGAAATTTGTGGTCTAAAAAGTAGGCGTCAGGCAGGCAGTGCCAGACCCAGTAGCCGTTCGGGGGTGGCTGATTCGCGTGGCACCACTTCCACCAGCTCGCCGTCACGCATCACGGCAATGCGATCACAAATGGAGCTGACTTCCGCCAGGTCACTGGAAATCACCACGACGCTTTTGCCCTGCTCGGCCAGGTCGTAAAGCAGCGAGTAAATGTCTCGGCGAGCGCCCACATCGATACCCCGCGTCGGCTCGTCCATCACAAACAGGTCGATCTCTTCGGCCAGCCAGCGGGCCAGAATCACCTTCTGCTGATTGCCCCCCGAGAGTTTGCCAATAGGCGAACGCGGCCCCGGGGTTTTGACGCTGAGCTGCTGAATATACGACTCGGCATTGCGACGTTCGCGACCGGGGTGGCGGAAAAGCCCCCAGCGTTTGAAAAAACGCCGACAGCTGATATTGAGGTTGTCGGCGACGCTTGCCACCGGAAAGATGCCTTGGGATTTGCGATCTTCCGGGCACATGGCGATACCAGAGCGAATTGCTTCGCCAGGGCTCTTGAAACGTCGCGACTTACCTTTGAAGATCACACTACCGGCTTTGGGGGACTCAACGCCGCACACCAGCCGAAGCAGCTCACTGCGCCCGGCACCCACCAAGCCAAACAGCCCGAATACTTCACCGCGCTTGACGGAAAAGCTCACCGGTGCCTGGAGGCCGCGTCCTTCGATACCCTCCACGCTCAAGACCACATCGCCATGTTCACGAGCACGATAGCCGTAAACATCGTCGATATCGCGACCCACCATTTCACTCACCAACAGATCGTGGTTCAGCGACGACATATCCTCATGGGTACGAATGTGCTGACCGTCACGGAAGATGGTGACCGCATCACACATCTCGAACACCTCCTCCATGCGATGGGTCACGTAGAGCACAACGCGCCCTTCATCACGCAGGCGTTGAACGATACGCTTGAGTTGGCGGGTTTCCTGGATAGAGAGGCTGCTGGTAGGTTCATCAAAGGCGATCACCTTGGCATCGCGCAGCAGCGCACGACCAATTTCAATCATTTGCTGCTGGCCGATAGAAAGCTCACGTACCTTGGTCGAGGGATGAATCTCCCCCTCGCCCAGGTCGGCCAGAATCGCCATGGCTCTTTCTTTCAACTGACGGCGGTTCACGAACCCCTGTCGCGTGGGCAGTTGGCCGAGTAACAGGTTCTCGGCCACCGACATATTGGGAGAAAGCGTCAATTCCTGATAGATGATGGCGATCCCTTCGCGCAACGCCTCCCGAGTGTTGCTGAAGACATGGCGCTTGCCATCAATCCACAGCGCGCCTTCGGCAACGTGGTTAACGCCACTCAGCACCTTGAGAAGGGTCGATTTACCCGCGCCGTTTTCGCCCATCAACGCATGTACCTGGCCGGCGTGAGCGTCAAAGCTCACGCCATCCAGCGCACGCACGCCGGGGAAAACGACACTGATACCATCGAAACGTAAATAAGCATCAGACATGCGTAAGCACTCCAGCAGACAATCTGTTACAGACCCAGTTCGTCGCGAACTTCCTGCCAGTTATCCCGCGTCATCAGGGTGCCGGAGGTCTCGGTATTCGCCTGAGGCTTTTCGTCCTCGGTAATCCAGCGATAGAGGTCTTCCGCCGTTTGACGACCGTGCATGGTGGAGCTCACCGCAACGGTGCCGTGAAAGCCGGTCGGGTTTTCACGAGAGAACTCGGCAAAGGCGGCACCTGAACCGTTGATCCCAACCCCGATAACGTCCTCGGAAGCTATGCCGTACTGTTCGGTCGCCCTTACCCCGCCAAGTACGCTCTCCTCATTGAGGGCATAGATCACCCAGTGCTCATAATCACCATGCTGGGCGAGCACCGGCGACGCGGCCGAGAATGCACTGGAGGTATCGGTGTTTTGCTGGGGTGCGTCGAAGATGTTGCTCTCTGGGAAGCCAGCGTCGAGCAGCGCCTCAGTCGCGCCATCGGTCCGCTTAACGGCGGTGGGCAGTTCGTTATTGGTAATTCGCAGCGCGGCAACCTCTTCAGGGTTCCAACCGCGGGCTTCCATTTCGTCGGCAATGGCTTCGCCTACCTGCTGACCGATCTTGGTGCCCGACATGCCCAGGTGAGGTACGCCTTCCATCGGCTCACCGCTGGCGTTGACAAACTGATCATCGACGGTGATCACTTTCATGTCGTACTGTTCAGCACGGTTCATGATCGCTGGCCCAAGTCGTACATCCGGCGGGCAGATCACAAACCCCTCAGCCCCTTGAGAGTTGAGGTTATCAATCGCACTGAGCACTTCCTGGCCGTCTTCACCACCCAGTCGTACCACGTCGAAGCCGAGTTCTTCACCCACCTCGGTGGCTGCCTGTTGCTCATTGATAAACCAGGCCTGTTCTGGCTTCTTGACGATAAAACCGATCTTCACCTCGTCATCCTGCGCCTGTGCAGATCCTAGAGACGCCAGCATGACGGCGCTACCGAGTGCCAGACGGGTAAAGGTCGTGGTTAGGTTGGTTGTTAATTGCATGGTCGTACTCCTGATGTTTTAGCGAATCTTGTTGTTGATTGTGGTGATGCCTGTTGATGTCTCAGGTTGTCGGTGGCGAACCCGACGAGTTACGGATCAAAGGACTCCTGCGCGGAAAAACGGTATACCGTACTTGAGCGATACGTTTCGTCGGGTTCCAGGATCGTGCTGGGAAACGCCTCCTGGTTGGGGGAGTCGGGATAGTGCTGGGTTTCCAGGGCAAAGCCGGAACGGTGATCGTATGGCTGGCCCCGTTTACCGGTCAGGTTGCCATCGAGAAAATTACCGGAATAGAACTGGATACCGGGCTCGGTGGTTTCGATTTCCACCATGCGTCCGCTTTGCGGCTCCCAGACTCTGGCGGCCAGCACCAACTCATCCGCTGCGGCATTATTTCGGGCCAGCACAAAATTGTGGTCATAACCACCGCCGAAGGCGAGCTGCTCGTTGTCCTGATCAATCCGCTCACCGATCGGCGTCGCCTGGGTAAAGTCAAACGGTGTGCCATCTACCGAGCGGATTTCGCCGGTGGGGATCAAGGTGTCGTTGACCGGGGTAAAGTCGGGGGCGTTGATCATCAACTGATGATCGAGAATGGTGTCGCTGCCTTCGCCCTTCAGATTGAAGTAGCTGTGCTGGGTCAGGTTGACCGGCGTCGCCTTGTCGGTGTCTGCCTGATAATCCACCCTTAGTTCATCTTCATCGGTCAGCGTGTAGGTGACCTGCGCCTCCAATCGGCCAGGGTAGCCCTCTTCGCCATCTTCGCTGGTATAGCGCAGCACCAGCCCCGTGCCCGACGCGTTCTCGAACGGTTCGGCCTGCCATAGGACCTTGTCAAAGCCCTGATCGCCGCCATGTAGATGGTTGTTGCCATCATTGGTGGCCAGTGAGTAGGTCTTGCCATCAAGGGAGAACTGACCACCCGCGATGCGGTTGCCGTAACGCCCGATGATGGCGCCAAAATAGGGATTGGCCTGGCGGTATTCATCGGAGAGATAGGCATCAAGCGAGTCGAAACCCAGGGCGATATCATCGAATTCGCCGTCTACATCGGGCGTCTTCAATGACAGGATGATGCCGCCGTAGTTGGTGACCTGAAGCTCGATACCGTTGGCATTGGTCAATCGGTAGACGTCGACCTGGCGGCCATCCGGCAATTGACCAAATACTGATTTATCAATGCTGCCTTCAGCGCTATTTCCAGCAGAGGTTTCTTCGCCTTGTGCCTGGGCCGCGCCAAGCAACAGCATCGCGATACCGGCACTCACCAACAGATTGTGTCTTGCGCTGATCCTACGAGCGTACATGAGAGACATGATGTTGCTCCTTGCGTTTTTGTTATTAGGGCGACGCTACCGTCGCATATACAAGCGTTACAGTAGACACCTCCGGCATAACCAACCAATATACGAACATGGCAACTTTGATACACTTATTGCTATCAATAACAATAAGAGGCTTATTCCATGGGCGTTCTCCGCGAGAACTGGTTTCTGGACGTGCGACTAAAGTTGCGCCATTTGCAGCTATTTTTAGCGCTCGACGAGCACCGTAACCTTCACCGAGCCGCCGCTCAGTTACACATGAGCCAGCCCGCCGCCTCCAAGCTACTCAATGACCTGGAAACCAACCTGGGTACTCGTTTATTCGACCGCCACCCCCGTGGGCTGACGCCTAACTGGTACGGCGAGATCATGATTCGCCACGCGCACAGCATGATCTCGACACTGCGCCAAACGGGTGAGGAGTTGAGCGCATTAGGCGAAGGCAATGCGGGCACGGTAGCGGTCGGCACGGTAATGGCCCCGGCAGTCACGCTACTGACCAGCACTATTGAGCGAGTACATAGAGACCGGCCGGGACTCAAAATCAGCGTTGACGTGGATGTCAGCAAGGCGCTGGTGCCGCGCTTGCTTGAAGGTGAACTTGACTTTGCGATTACGCGGATTCCGGCAGGCTTTGACGTGGAGCGTTTTGTATTTGAAGAGATTGGTGAAGAGGAACTCTGCTTTGTCTGCCGCCAAGGACACCCGTTAGCCGATAAAAACCCGCTTAGCCTGAGCGACATGGCGGTCTATCCGTGGTCGTTACAGCCCATTGGCGCCTTGATGCGTCAGCGGGTCGACAGCCTGTTTTTGCACCATCAAGTAGTGCCGCCGCGGCAAATCGTCGATACCGCCGACTTGTTGGTGTCCCTCGCGCTGGTCGATAAATCCGACACTATCACGGTGACCACCCGTGAAGCCGCCAACCTGTTATGCAACCCGCAACGCTTTCACCTGCTGCCCTTCAGCGAGACGCTCAGCGTTCAACCCTATGGGTTAGTGAGTTTGCGCCACCAGCGGCTCTCCCCCGGAGCGGCAGTGGTAATGAGCACCCTGCGGGAGATTATCGCGCAGGGTACTTAGCCAGACATACCCACTCGGTCAATGCGAGTGGCGCGGCACATCAGAACCCCGGCAACCGACCAGGAAGTCGAAGTCACAGCCTTCGTCCGCCTGAAGCACTCGTTCGATGTACAGTTGCCGGTAGCCACCCTGGCTGGCGATCAGCGTCGAGGCCGCCGTAGGGTCGCTTTCGGCCAGGCGTGAGGCCAGCTCTTCGTCGCTGATGTCCAGGTGCAGTCGGCCGCTGTGACAGTCGAGCTCGATCCAGTCGCCGTTGCGCACCGCGGCCAGCGGGCCGCCCGCGGCGGCTTCCGGGGCAACGTGCAGCACCACGGTACCGTAGGCGGTGCCGCTCATGCGGGCGTCGGAAATCCGCACCATGTCGGTCACGCCCTGGGCGAGGATCTTGGGTGGCAGGCCCATATTGCCCACCTCGGCCATGCCGTGATAACCCCGGGGGCCGCAGTGCTTCATGACCAGAATGTCGTTGGCTTCCACGTCCAGGTCCGGGTCGTTGATGCGCGCCTTGTAGTCGTCGAAGTCTTCGAAGACCACCGCGCGGCCGCGGTGCTGCATGAGTTCGGCTTTCGCCGCCGAGGGCTTGAGCACCGCGCCGTTGGGCGCGAGATTGCCGCGTACCACGCAGATGCCGCCATCCGCGGTGAGCGGGTTGTCCAGCGGCCGGATCACCTCGTCGTTGTACAGCGGGGCGTCCCGAACATTTTCCCACAGGGTCTTGCCGTTGACGGTCAAGGCGTCCTTGAAGGGCAGCCGGTCGGCTTCGCCCAGGCGCCTGAGCACCGCGGGTAGGCCGCCGGCGTAGTAGAACTCTTCCATCAGAAAGCGCCCCGAGGGCTGCAGATCCACTACGGTGGGGGTGCCACGCCCGACTCGGCTCCAGTCGTCCAGGGTGAGGTCAACACCGATGCGCCCGGCAATCGCCTTGAGGTGAATCACCGCGTTGGTGGAGCCGCCGATGGCGGCGTTGGTGCGAATGGCGTTATCGAAGGCTTCCTTGGTGAGGATCTTGGAGAGCTTGAGGTCTTCGTCGACCATCTCGACAATCCGGTTACCGGAGAGGTGGGCCAGCACGTAGCGGCGGGAGTCCACCGCCGGGATGGCGGCGTTGTGGGGGAGCGAAACGCCCAGCGATTCCGACATGCAGGCCATGGTGGAGGCGGTGCCCATGGTGTTGCAGGTCCCCGCGGAGCGGGACATGCCGGCTTCGGCGGCCATGAAGTCGTGCATCGAGATCTCACCCGCCTTGACCTGCTCGGAGAGCTGCCAGACCACGGTGCCGGAGCCGATATCCTTGCCCTTGTGCTTGCCGTTGAGCATTGGCCCGCCGGTGACCACGATGGTGGGGATATCGCAGCTCGCCGCCCCCATCAACAGCGCCGGGGTGGTCTTGTCGCAGCCCACCAGCAGCACCACGCCGTCCATGGGGTTGCCGCGAATGGCTTCTTCCACGTCCATGCTGGCCAGATTGCGGGTGAACATGGCCGTGGGGCGCAGGTTGGATTCGCCGTTGGAGAACACCGGAAACTCGACCGGGTAGCCGCCCGCTTCCAGGATGCCCTGCTTGACGTGCTCCGCCAGCTTGCGGAAGTGAGCGTTGCAGGGTGTCAGCTCCGACCAGGTGTTGCAGATGCCGATAATTGGCTTGCCCTGAAACTCATGGTCAGGAATGCCCTGATTTTTCATCCAGCTGCGGTACATGAAGCCGTTCTTGTCGGCGGTGCCGAACCACTCTGCGCTACGCAGCGGACGTTGACGTTTGACCATGAGGTTAACTCCTTGTTTTGAATCAGTGACGGCTGAAGACCTGAGAACGTCTGCGCCGAATGTGCAAAACACTAAACTACCCACCCACACTGGTCGACCATACAAAAGTATATGTTGAACAATTACTCTTAATGTTCAACATTACCCTCGCAGGAATTATCAAATAGTCGCTTCACAACAACAAAGGTGAGGAATTCTAGCCATGCTCAAAACGAAATACAGCTCGCTACTGACCGGTTCAGTGCTCCTGCTGGGCCTCTCGGCGGCTCAGGCAGCCGAATACGAATGGAAGTTTCAGGCATCCGAAACCTCGGGCGAGCCCAGCTTCAAGATCAAACAGGAATGGGCCGACAAGATCACGACAATGACCGACGGTCGGGTTGAGATCGAGGTAATGCCGATCAACTCCGTGGTGGGTCCCACCGAGACACTGACCGCGGTTAGTTCGGGTATCCTTCAGGGCCATATGACCGACCCCAGCTACTTCTCCGGCCAGGATCCCGCTTTCGGCATGCTCGGCAACCTTGTCGGCGCCTGGCAGAACCCCTACGACTTCCTGGAGTATATGAAGTACGGCGGCGGTGAAGAACTCTACAACGAACTGGTCGAGCCCTATGGTAGCCACCTGATAGCCGCCGCTACCTTTCCGTTAGAGTCGGTGCCCTCCACTGTCCCCATTGAATCGATTGAGGATTTTGAGGGCCTCAAGATCCGCGCACCGCAAGGCATGGTGTACAACATCTTTGAGCGCATCGGTGCCACGCCGGTCAACTTACCGGGCTCCGAGGTGTATACCGGGCTGGAGAAAGGCGTGATCGACGCCGCAGACTCCACGGTACTCTCGAATAACGACGCCATGGGCCTGCACGCTTTCGCCCCTTACCCGCTGTATCCAGGCTTTCACTCCATGCCGATGATCGCCGTATCGATCAATAAGGATATCTGGGATGGCCTGCCCGAGGACCTTCAGACGACCTTGCAGACGGCCTTTGATGGTATGGCCTATGACCTGATTGCCCGCCTCAAGGAGCAAGATATCGAGACGCTGCAACGGCTTCAGGAAGACCCTGAGGTTCACCCCTTCAACCTGCCGGAAGAAGAGCGTCAGAAATTCCGTAACGCGGCTGAGCAGGAGTGGCAAGAGTGGGCCGGCGAGAATGAAATGACCCAAAAGATCTATGACTCCGCCACCGCCTTTTTGCGCTCGCGCAATCTGCTTTAACTCAGTCTCATCTCACTAACCATCGCATCGCTCGGGGAATTCATCGACCCGAGCGATGTTCGTAGAGTCGCGCCATGTCTCAAAAAACACCTGACAATCAATACCGCTCTCCTCCCACTCATGATCTTCCCGAGATCCTCGAAACGGAGGAGGTCCCCCCCGAACGTAACGCGCTTGACCGCCTGATCGTACGTGGTGGCAGGGCGGTTTCCTGGCTGGTGCTTGTGGCGATGGGCATTAGCGTCGTGGAAGTTTTCATGCGCTACGGTTTTAACAATCCCACCTCCTGGGTACACGAAACCGTGGTATTTCTGATTGCCGTTATTTTCGTGCTTGGCGGCCCGGCGGCCATGGCGCGCAATAGCCATATTCGCGTCAAGGTGCTCTACGACAGCGCCGGCCCAACGCTGAAGTGCTGGATGGATCGCTTTAACGACCTGCTGACGCTGATTTTTTGCATGTCGATGAGCTACGCCGCTTTTTACATGTTCTGGGGCGCGACGCATAACCCGCTGGGCGAATGGTCGCTGGAGCGCTCAGGCACCTCCTGGAATCCGCCTTTTCCTGCCATGGTCAAGGGCATGATTTTTTTTGCTCTGACACTGATGACGCTGCAGGCCTTGCTGCACCTATGGCAATCGCTTAAAGCGAAACCCCATACTGGTACCGGGGAGACGCGCTGATGGATATTTCAACCGCAACAATCCTCATGGTGGGTGCTATTTTCGCGCTGCTGGTTACCGGTTTGCCGTTGGCATTCATTACCGGTTTGGTGGCCATGGCCTTTACCTTTGGCTGGTTCGGCGAGGCGGCGCTGCCACTGGTCACCAGCCGCGTCTATGGGTTTATCACCGAATATTCGCTGGTAGCGGTGCCCATGTTCGTGTTGATGGCGTCACTCTTGGATCGATCTGGCATCGCCAAGGACCTGTTCAACGCCATGCGCGTTTTTGCCGGCCGTCTGCCAGGCGGCGTCGCGGTGCAGACCATTGTGGTGGCATTCTTCCTGGCTGCCCTTTCGGGCATTATCGGCGGGGAGATCGTCCTGCTGGGGATTCTGGCACTGCCGCAAATGCTCCGCCTGGGCTACGACAAGCGCCTCTCCATTGGCGTGGTGTGTGCCGGTGGCGCCCTGGGCACCATGATGCCGCCCTCTATCGTGCTGATTATCTATGGCCTGATCGCCAGTGTATCGATTGCCGACCTGTTCGCTGCTGCCGTTACCCCCGCTATCATCCTGATGGGCTCCTATATCGCCTATGTGCTGGTGCGCTGCCTGAGAAATCCCGCGCTGGGTCCGCCATTGGATAAGGACACCCAGGACAACCCTTTCGCCAGCAAACTGGACGCCGTCAAAGCCATTCTGCTTCCAGGGCTGATTGCCTTTCTCGTGCTGGGCACTATCTACGGCGGCATCGCCTCGGTCACCGAGGCAGCGGCCATGGGTGTCTTCGGCGTACTGCTCGCCACCATCGTGCGCGGCGAGTTCACCCCCAGCATGCTGCACCATAGCCTGGGCCAAACCATGAACACCTGCGGCATGATCATCTGGATCGGCATCGGCGCCGCCGCCCTGGTGGGCGTCTACAATCTGATGGGCGGCAACCGCTTTGTGTCGAGCCTGATCCTGGGGCTCGACGTCGCGCCGATTGTGATCATTCTGGTAATGATGGCCATCATGCTGGTACTCGGGCTATTTCTCGACTGGATCGGGATCGCCATGCTGGCCCTGCCGATCTTTCTGCCCATCGTCACTCAACTGGGGTTCGACCCGATCTGGTTCGGTATTCTGTTCGCCGTCAATATGCAGGTGTCGTTCCTGTCACCGCCCTTCGGGCCCGCCGCCTTCTATCTTAAAAGCGTGGCACCGCCGGATATCAGCCTGAAGGATATCTACCTGTCTGTACTACCCTTTATGGCCATTCAGCTGTGCATACTCGCGGCGCTATTGATGTGGCCGCAACTGGCCATTTGGCCACTATGATAACCGCCACCTGCATGAGGAGAACGCCATGCGAATAATTCAGTGTGAACACCAGGGCCAGGTTCGCGCCGCGCTGGTCGAGAGCGAAGAGCAAGTCAGACTGCTCGACGGCGATACCTACACCCTGGCCAACCGGGCGATTAGTGCCGGCAAGCCGCTCAGCGAAATGGTGACGGGAGCGCTCACCGATATCCGCCTTGATTACCAGGCGCTGGTCGACGATAAGCGCCTGATGCCACCGCTGACGCACACCGACCCGGCGCACTGCCTGGTGACCGGCACTGGCCTTACTCATCTGGGCAGTGCCGATACCCGCTCGGCGATGCACGCAAAAGCTCAAGCGGCTGAAGAGGATATGACCGATTCCATGCGCATGTTCAAGCTGGGCGTGGAAGGTGGCAAACCCGGTGCTGGTAAGCCGGGCGCGCAGCCGGAGTGGTTCTACAAGGGCGACGGCCAGTGCGTGGTGGCCCCGGAAGCAGCGATCCCCTCCCCCGCCTTTGCTGAAGATGCCGGCGAGGAGCCCGAACTGGCAGGGCTTTACGTGATTGGCAACGATGGTCAACCCTGGCGAGTCGGCTATGCTTTGGGTAACGAGTTCTCAGACCACGTCACCGAGCGCTTCAACTACCTGTGGCTGGCTCATTCCAAGCTACGCGCCTGCAGCTTTGGGCCCGAGCTATTGATCGGTGAGTTGCCAGCGCACTTAGAGGGCACCAGCCGTATCCAGCGCAATGGCGAAACGGTGTGGGAGAAACCCTTTCTTACCGGCGAGGCCAACATGGCACACAGCCTGGCTAACCTGGAATATCACCATTTTAAATACCCGGGATTCCGCCGACCCGGCGATGTCCATGTGCACTTTTTCGGCACCGCAACACTCAGCTTCGCCGACGGCATCAAGGTGCGCGAAGGCGATTGCTTTGAGATCAACATCCATGAATTTGGCCGCACCCTGCGCAACCCGCTAAGGGTTGAAGCAGACGCACCGTCCATCAGCGTGAAACCGCTTTAACACCTGATTTTTTACACCAACAGGAGGCTGTATGACTCTGGAAGGCAAACTACTTATTGGCCAGCAGGCCATCAGCGGTAAACAGGCGGACATTCAAGCCGTCAATCCCGCCACCGGCAAGGCCCTGGACCCCGTCTACCCCGGCGGTAGCAAAGCGGAAGTCGAGCAAGCGTGTGAACTTGCCGAAGCGGCTTACGCCACTTACCGCGAAACCTCGCTTGAAGACCGAGCCGTGTTCCTCGAAACCATCGCCAGCGAGATCGAGGCAATCGGCGAAGCACTGACCGAGCGTGGCGTCGCCGAAACCGGCCTCCCCGAGGCGCGTCTGCAGGGCGAACGTGGCCGCACATGTGGCCAGCTACGCTTGTTCGCCAACGTGGTACGGGCCGGCGAATGGCTCGATGTGCGCATTGATCCCGCACTGCCCGACCGCGAACCGATGCCGCGCGTCGACCTGCGCCAGCGGCATATCGGCCTGGGCCCGGTCGCGGTATTTGGCGCCAGCAACTTCCCGCTGGCCTTTAGTGTGGCCGGTGGCGATACCGCGTCGGCGCTGGCCGCAGGCTGCCCGGTGGTGGTCAAGGGTCACTCCGCCCACCCCGGCACCTCAGAGTTGGTCGGCCGTGCCATTCAACGCGCCGTTGCCAAGTGCAACCTGCCTGAAGGCGTCTTTTCACTGCTGTTTGGTTCGGGCAAAGAGATTGGTCAAGCGCTGGTCGCCGACCCGCGCATTCAGGCGGTGGGCTTCACCGGTTCACGCAGTGGCGGTACGGCACTAATGGCCACTGCCCAGGCGCGTCCTCAGCCGATCCCGGTCTACGCCGAGATGAGTTCCATCAACCCGGTGTTCCTGCTACCGGAAGCGCTCAAGGCACGCGCCAACGCCATCGCCGAAGGCTTCGTCGGCTCCCTCAACATGGGCGCCGGTCAGTTCTGCACCAACCCTGGCTTGGTAATCGGGGTGAAGGGTGCCGACCTGGATGCCTTCATCGATACCGCTGGCGAAGGTGTCAAAGGGAGTGCCGCCCAGACCATGCTCACACCGGGCGTTCATGGTGCCTACAACGATGGCATCGGCGCCCTGGCTAATCACCCCAACGTTCGCAACGTCGCCCGGGGTCAGGCCGGCGAAGGCCCGAATGCTTGCCAAAGCGGACTGTTTGTCGCTAGTGCGACCGACTTCCTGGCAGATGAGACTTTGCAAGCCGAAGTATTCGGCGCCAGCTCGCTGGTCATTGAATGCGCCAACGTCGACGAAATGCAGCGGGTCGCTTCCCAGGTCGAAGGACAGCTCACCATTACGCTACAGATGGATGACGGCGACCTGGCGACCGCCAAGCAACTGCTGCCAACCCTGGAGCGCAAGGCAGGCCGGATCCTGGCCAACGGCTGGCCAACCGGTGTAGAAGTGTGCCATGCCATGGTGCACGGCGGGCCTTATCCGGCGACATCGGACTCCCGCACCACCTCGGTGGGCAGCGCGGCGATTTTCCGCTTCCTTCGCCCGGTGTGCTACCAGGCGTTGCCGGAAGGGTTACTGCCCGAGGCGCTCCGTGACGGCAACCCCTATGGCGTATCTCGTCTGGTCGATGGCAAGCGCGAATAAACAAGCGCGACTTGAGACCTTACTCAATAAAGGCGTCGGTGGTTTCACGATGACCGTATAAAAATGCATCGGCGACCTGGCGCAGCGGGGCAACATCCACCTCGCTGCGTTTTTTTGTGATCAATTCGCCAAAACGCGCGTAGAGGCCTTGATATTCGCGCTCTTCAGCGTCGATGAGAACGTCGTCGTCAATCACTAGACGGCAGCCGCCCTGGGTAAGGCTCAGGCGGCTTCCATCACTGTCGATATGCATATCCCAGGTGGGCGGGCCGGGTTGACGAAAGTCAAAATCAGCCTCAATCAGCGCGCCTTCTGGATCGGTGAAGGAGAGCTCCGCTGCAATGGGGGTTTGCGCGTTACTGGGTACCTGCAACCGTGCTTTTTGCAGGAAAAATGGCTGCGGCAAAATAGCGGTGGCAATCGAAAGCGCGTTAATACCCGGATCAAATACGCCCATGCCACCGACCTCCCAGATCCACGCCTGGCCTGGGTGCCATACCCGAACATCTTCCTTCCATTCGATCTCCACTCGCTGCACCTGACGCTCACTCAACCACTTCCGGGCCTGGGCCACACCGGGAGCAAACCGCGAATGCCAGGCGGCAAACAGGCTAACGCCCTGCCTGGAAGCGGTGGCAATCAAGTCCTCCACTTCGCTTAGCGTTGCCCCTGGCGGCTTTTCCAGCAGCACGTGCTTGCCGCGCAAGAGCGCCGCCCGCGCCTGGGAGTAGCGCAAGTGGGTTGGTGTGCAGATCGCGACGGCGTCGATATCCGGATGAGCATCAAGCATCGCTTCCAGACCTTGATAGCCAGGTAAATCCGGCAATGAAGTATAAGGATCCGCCGTGGCGACAAGATGGCAGTTCGGGGTGGCGGCTATCGCCGGCAGGTGCTGGTCGCGGACGATCTTGCCCACGCCAACCAGGCCAAGGGTAAAGTCAGACATACGCTTACCTCAATTGAAAACGTTCACTCTAGAGAAGCGATCGGGAGTCAGTGTGCGGTATGGAGCAGCTCGACAGTGCGTCCTAATGAGCTGGCGCTATGTTCAAGACCCAGCGCTTCCGCGGTACCCGCCAATACGGCTTGGGAAGCTAAAAAAGCCTCACGGGGTCGGCGCAACCGAATGCTCTCCATGAGATGTCGATGGCGTTCCAGACTCTCTTCAGGGTCGGAGGCACTCTCGTTGGACATGGATATCAGCATATAGATGGAGGGGCGCAGAATATGGGATAGCTGTGCCCAGACGATATTGTGGGTCGCCTTGAAGATCGCTTCGTGGAAAGCAATATCGCATTCGCTATGCAGTCGTCGCTCTTCTTCGCAAGTCGCATTGCGCAGGTTCTGCCCCAGGCCCTCAAAGGCTTCCTCGATGGCGACCAGATCCCGTGCCTTGGCACGCTTGGCGGCGGTCATTGCCACATAGGGTTCAACGTCCAGTCGAAAGGCGAGGATTTCGCGCTGAATATCCGGGTTGGGGGCGGCGTAGCGGGTTAACCAGTCGGTCACCTGGGCGTCGAGAATGTGCCACTCCGAGTATTCACGCACCTTGGAGCCATGGCCGGAAATACGCTCAATAATGCCAGCATCCACCAACTGACGCAGGTCGCTACGCACCGCTGAGCGATTGATCGCGAAGCGCTCGCATAGGTCCAGTTCACGGGGTACAAAATCGCCCGGATGATAATGCCCTCCGAAAATCTCCTCGGCGAGATGCTCGGCGATACTGGGGCGAGCGGTGGGTTTCCTTAAAGATGAAGTCAATGCGGTAGGCCCCTGTTTCAATTCCTGTCAATCATAACGTATTTGACCGGTCGACTGTCACCGAAAGGGCATCAAGCCCCGCCCGTTGTCTCAGTTCCAGCCGCCGTTCATAAAGGCCTTTAGCGCTCAGTGTGCCCAGTACCAGGACACCGCCAACCATGGCCATCGGCGCTGGCTGTTCGGCCAGAATCCACCAGGCCAGCAGCGTGCCTATCACTACTTCCAGAAGTAACAGCAAACCGACTTCAGCGGACGGGAGATACAGCGGCCCACGCTGCAACAGCGTCACCCCGCAAGGCACAATTATCAGACAGAGCAGGATCACCACGGCTAGCTGGTTGGCGGCTGGCAGGGCCGGTTCGCTCCCCGCCAGCCAAAACAGGCCGGCGACACTACCTACAACAATACCGTTGAACACCAGCATGGGGCTCATATCCACCCCCGGACGCGTCCGGCAGAGGGTGAAGTTGATCGCCAGGGTTGTCGCCGCCATCAAGGCGAAAGCATTACCCAACCAAGAGCCAGCGCCCGCGTCATCGAGGGCGATCATCGCAATACCCAGCATGCAAATAAAAATTGCCAGCCAGGTACGTCTGGGCAGACGCTCCTTGAGGATAATCCAGGAGAGTACGGCCGCAATTAACGGTGAACTGGCCAATATCATCAGTACGTTGCCCGCTTTCGTGTACTGGTTGCCCAGCACGAAACCGCAGGTGGTCAGGCTGAACAGCAGCGCAACCGCGATGCCCGTCCAGCCACAGCGCCGGTACGCTGCCAGGGTGCCTCGCCCGTAGCGCATCAGGGCGATCAGCAGAAACCCCAACCCTGAAAGAAAGCCACGCCACATCAAAATTTCTGCATCGGGGAGGTCGGCCACTTTGATCAGCAGGGCGTCCGGCGCCATGATGATTGCGCCACCCGCGGTCAACAGCAGGCCCTGCTGGCGATGCGACAAAGTACTAAAATGGCTCATTCTGGTGCTTGTCCTTTTCGTGTCCGTGACCGCCCCTTTAATGGTTATCCCTGGGCGGATGCTGGCGGGCGACATCGCGATACTTGCTTGCGGTCTCCAGCGTCATACCGCGATCCAGCGGTTCCACCATGCTGCGCTGAATTTCTTGCCAGGGCGTCTGGTGGCCCGGATAGCGATAGCCCCCCTGCTGGGCCAAGCGCTCTCGGCGTGCGTCCAGTTCACTGGCATCAATCAACAGCTGCACCTCACCGCGCTTGAGATCGACCCGCAGCTGGTCGCCACTTTCCAGCAGCGCCAAGCCCCCGCCGGTAGCGGCTTCCGGGGAGGCATTGAGAATCGACGGCGAACCGGAAGTGCCCGACTGGCGGCCATCGCCCAGGCACGGCAACGATTCGATGCCCTGTTTAATCAGCGCTTCCGGCGGCTGCATATTGACCACTTCGGCACCACCGGGGTGGCCGACGGGGCCTGCGCCGCGCATCACCAGAATGGTGCGCGCGTCGATGTTGAGCGCCGGGTCATCAATTCGAGCGTGATAATCCTCGGAGCCATCGAATACCACCACCTTGCCTTCAAAGGCATCGGGGTCGTTGGGGTCATTCAGGAAGCGTTCGCGAAAATCCCGGGAGATCACGCTGGTCTTCATCAGCGCCGAGTCGAACAGGTTGCCCTTGAGGTTGAGGAAGCCCGCGTGCTCGACCAGCGGGTCGGCATAGCGACAGATTACATCGGCATCCCGGGTTTCGCGGCCTTCCAGATTATCGCCAATAGAGCGGCCATTGACCGTCAGCGCGTCGCCGTGCAGCTTACCGGCGGTATGTAACTCATGGAGGATCGCCGGAACGCCCCCCGCGCGGTGGAATTCTTCACACAGGAAGGCACCTGCCGGCATGACATTGGCCAACAGCGGAATCTCATGGCCCAGCCGCTGCCAATCATCATTATCCAACTCAATGCCCGCATGACGGGCAATGGCATTAATGTGCACCGGCGCATTTGAAGAACCGCCCAACGCCGAACACGCCACAATGGCATTTTCGAACGCTTCCCGGGTCAGGATATCCAGTGGCCTGACATCTTCCCATACCATATCGACGATCCGCGTACCGGTATCATAAGACACCATGGCGCGCTCCTTGTAGGGCGCGGGTATCACCGCCGACCCTGGCAGGCTCATTCCCAGCACTTCAGCCATGGAGTTCATGGTGGAGGCGGTGCCCATGGTATTGCAGTGACCAATAGAAGGCGCCGAGTCGCTGGCCCGGGAAAGAAACTCGGCGTAGTCGATATCCCCCGCCGCCAGGCGCTTGCGTAGCTCCCATATAATCGTGCCCGAACCGACCCGCTCGGCACCGCGCCAGCCATTCAGCATCGGCCCGCCGGACAGCACAATGGCCGGAATATTCACCGTTGCAGCGGCCATCAATGCCGCCGGGGTGGTTTTATCGCAGCCGGTCGTCAGTACCACACCGTCTAGCGGGTAGCCATGCAACACCTCCACGATACCTAAGTAGGCGAGATTTCGATCCAGCGCCGCGGTGGGCCGGCGGACATTTTCGTGGATAGGATGCATGGGGAACTCGAACGGCACTCCCCCTGCCGCGCGAATACCGTCTTTGACCCGTTTTACCAGCTCGATATGATGGCGATTGCATGGGGTCAAATCGGACCCCGACTGACAAATACCAATAATCGGCTTACCGCTGGTCAGTTCATCCAGCGTAATGCCGTAATTAAGGTAGCGCTCGATGCACAACGCCGTTGTGCCGGGGTGGTCAGGGTTGTCGAACCAGTAACGTGACCGCAATTGCTCAGGAGTTATGCGTTGAAAATTGGCCATGGTATCGCTCCACGCCTAGAGTGAATATTGAAAGTTAGTAAGCAAGGTACGCTTTCTTCGCTTTCAGGTCGACACATACAAAAGTATATGTTGAACATACAATAAAAACGTTAGACATTAGCCTAGGGATTGCGGTGCTTGCCATATAAGGCAGCGCCGCTGACACACAACTACAACAGACGCCACGCTGCAGTTCGCTTGCAAGATATCCTCAGTGAAGTGGCCTGCGGCACGCCAGGAGAGTGACAATGCATTATCTATGGAAACGCACCCTGTTAA
The DNA here is from genome assembly GCF_015767635.1 of Halomonas sp. A40-4. GTDB lineage: Bacteria > Pseudomonadota > Gammaproteobacteria > Pseudomonadales > Halomonadaceae > Vreelandella > Vreelandella janggokensis. The sequence goes on from NZ_CP065230.1 coordinate 3,456,943, forward strand.
TGACCGGTGCCACACTGCTCAGCTCAGGCATGGCTTACGCACAAACGCCTGATCTTTCCGACCCGCCCGAGATTGATGGCGAAAAGGTGGGTGACCACGGCAGCGTTACCTTACGCATGGGGCTTGGCTTGGCCGAAAGCTCTCCCCAGTACATCTCCAGCGAGTACTTCGCCGATATTCTTGAACAGCGTAGCGACGGTCGAATAAAAGTTAATGTCTTCCCCAACAGCCAGCTCGGTGATGACGTGCAGATGATGGAAATGCTGCAGACCGGTACGCTGGATATGACCTACCCCTCTTCATCACCTGCAACGAGCTACGTCGAGGAACTGGCCGTATTTGACCTGCCCTTCTTGCTGCCTACCCGGGAAGCAGCTGTTGCGGCGATGCGCAGCGAAGCCGCCCAGGAGATGCTTGATGCCTTTGACGGCACCGGCATCAAAGCCCTCGCCTTCTCTGAAAATGGTTTCCGCCAGCTATCCAATAGTGCCCGGGAAGTCTCCTCGCCAGAGGATGTCGCAGGCCTGGACGTTCGCGGCTTGGCAATTCGCACCATGGAAAATCCGGTACACCTGGATATCTGGGAAGCGCTGGGCGCCAACCCCACGCCCATGGCCTTCGGTGAGCTGTTCTCGGCCATGGAACAGGGCGTTGTTGACGGCCAGGAAAACCCCTGGAGCACTATTCTGACCTCCAACTTCTACGAGGTTCAGGAATTCGGTTCAGAAACCCGCCACGTCTACACACCTTTTATCAAGATGATTTCCGAACGCACTTGGGACGATTTAGATCCTGAGTACCAAGCGCTTATTCAAGAAGCCGCGCTGAAAGCAGCCGATTATGAAATCCAGCTTTCCGCCGAGTACGACGACTGGTCGCGTAATCAGCTTGAAGAACGCGGCATGAAGATCACCCGTCTGGATGACGAGCAAATTGCCGCTTTCCAGGAAGCGGTACAGCCCGTTTATGAAGAGTGGGCCCCCCGCATCGGCGAAGACCTGGTTGAGGAATTCCAGCAGATCGCCGAATCGTCCATGACGGAATAAGCGTCGCGTTACTGTCGCTCTGTCAGCCAAGACAAGGGGCGTATGCCCCTTGTCTTGCCGTTACTCGCCTCTGCGGAGAGCTTATGGACTTCCCCGATACGCAAATTCCAGATACGGCGGCCTTTCTCGACGACCCCCAGCGCCAGCCGTTGGAAATCGACCCCGAGCAGCGCCAGGGTCCCGCCTTGTTTCGCTGGCTGACGCTGGCCATGGAGCACGTGATTGCGGCATTGCTATTAGCGTTAATCGTCTCGGTATCGGTCAATGTGGTGGGTCGCGCCGTGTTCAACAATTCCGTGCCCTGGGCCGATGAGCTGGCCCGTATGCTGTTCATCTGGCTGATTTTTATCGGCGCGGCGGCGGCCTTTGCGCGCTTTGAACACATCGCCGTGGATATTCTGGTGCGTCGGCTACAGCCCCGCGCCGCCCATATGCTGTATCTACTCCAGCACACCATTATCACTGTATTGATGGGTGTCATCATCTGGGGGGGCTATCTAGTGATGTCACGCGCATCCGGGCAAACGGCCATCCTTAATGTGCCCTGGAATCTCGTTAATGTCTCATTCGTGCTTTGCGCATGCTTTATTGGTTCAGTGTCAATTTGGCGCGCCTGGAAGAGCATTCAACAAATACGTTCCCCCAACGCAACGCCGAACGCCGGTGGAGGCAGCTAAACCATGCTATGGATTTTTCTCGGCATCCTGTTTGTTTCGTTAGCTTTGGGCCTGCCGATTGCATTTGGCTTGGGCATTGCCGCCGTGGTCATGGCGGTACTCTCTGATATACCGCTCTCGATCCTGATCGAGCAGTCGATTCGTGGCGTAAACAGCTTTCCCCTGCTGGCCATTCCGTTCTTTATCATGGTCGGTGAAGTCATGAGCAACGGCGGCATTGCCCGTCGTCTCATGGAACTGGCCGGTGCCCTGGTGGGTTTCGTGCGCGGCGGCCTGGGTCAGGTGGCGATTACCGGCTCGATGTTCTTCGGTGGGATTAGTGGCTCAGCCGTTGCCGATACCGCCGCCACCGGGGCGATGATGATCCCCTCCATGACCAAGCAAGGGTACACAGCGCCACAGGCCACCGCCATCAACACCGTCTCGTCAGTCATCGGCATTATCATTCCACCCTCTATTCCGCTGATCCTGTTTGGCATTGTTACCGAGACGTCGATCAGCCGCCTGTTCATCGCTGGCATTGTGCCAGGGATATTGATCGGTTTCGGGCTCATGGCGACCACCTTCATCATGGCCACCATCGGACGTGCCGGGCAGACCCGTAAATTCCGTTTGGATGTTTTATGGCAAGCCTTCAAAGCCGCATGGCTGGCGCTGGTACTGCCCGTGCTCGTCATCGGCGGCATCATCGGCGGTATTTTCACCGCCACTGAGGCGGCTGTTGCCGCGCTGCTTTACTCGCTGTTCATATCGCTGGTGGTCTACCGCGAATTCAAGATTACGGCGCTCTGGGGCATGCTGATCCGCACTGCCCGCTTGACCGGTATGGTCTTGCTATTGCTGGCCTTCGCCACCGTCATTGCCTGGTTTTTAACCATCAACATGGTGCCACAGACGCTGGTCACCCAGGTGCAGGCGATCACCCAGGACCCCTTCCTGCTGTTATTGATCGTTGCCGGCTTGCTGCTGCTGGTGGGGTTTGTCATGGATCTGACCCCCGCGATGGTCATAATGGCGCCGATGCTCACCCCCATTGTCGAGTCCGTTGGCATCGACCCGGTGTACTTCGGCGTACTGATGGCATTTATCCTCGGCATCGGCCTTTTGACACCACCGGTGGGCACCTGCCTTTACGTCGGTTGCGGTGTCGGCAAGGTTTCCATGGAGCAGCTCGTCAAGGCCATGCTGCCCTACTACGCCACACTGCTGGTGGTGCTGGTCATCCTGATCGCTTTTCCCGGCATTGTGACCTGGTTGCCTGACCTCACCGCCGTTAGCGGTAACTGATAACTGAGACTCTATATGGATAAGGCATGCAAACGATGATAAGTCCCCACGAACTACTGCCGGCTGACCTGGATAACGCCTTATTAGTTGGCCGCGTATGGCAGGAAGGTCCACGCCCTGGGCCCGCACTGGTCGCGGTGCGTGATTACCAGGTCATCGATATTACCCCGCTGGGCCCGACCATGGCCGACCTGTTGGAACGTGACGACGTACTGGACGTCGTGCGTAAAGCAGAAGGGCCGAGTCTGGGTACCCTTGATACGCTACTCACCAACTCTCAGCTGTCTTCGCCGCAAGCGCCTTATCTGCTCGCCCCCTGCGACGTACAGGCCGTCAAGGCGTGCGGCGTGACCTTTGCTGTCAGCCTGCTGGAGCGGGTGATTGAGGAGCAGGCGGGCGGCGATTCGGCCAGGGCGGCCGAGTTGCGCAGCGACTTACAGGCACTCATAGGCAAGGACCTTTCCAAGATCAAGCCAGGTTCCGAGGAGGCGATGTCGCTTAAAAAAGCGCTCCAGGCACGTGGCGGCTGGTCGCAATACATGGAAGTCGGCATCGGACCCGATGCTGAGGTGTTTACCAAAGCGCAGCCGCTGTCCTCGGTTGGCTTTGGCACGACAGTGGGCCTGCACCCGGCCTCGCAGTGGAATAACCCCGAGCCGGAAATTGTCCTGGCCGTGGATAGCCGCGGCCAGGTGCGCGGCGCCACCCTGGGTAACGACGTCAATCTGCGTGACGTGGAAGGGCGCAGTGCCCTGCTGCTCGGCAAGGCAAAAGATAATAACGCCTCCTGCTCATTGGGCCCGTTTATTCGCCTGTTTGACGACCACTTTGATATCGACAGCGTGCGCAACTGCCAGGTATCGCTGCGTATCGAGGGTGAGGACGACGACTTCCTGCTCCAGGGCGAGAGCGATATGCGCGAAATCAGCCGCGACCCGCTGGACCTGGTCAACCAGACCATCGGCGACCATCACCAATACCCCGATGGCTTCATGCTGTTTCTGGGCACCATGTTCTCGCCGATTCAGGACCGTGACGGTGAAGGTCAGGGCTTTACCCATCACCTTGGCGACCGTGTCACCATCGCCACCCCGGCCCTGGGCGCCCTGGTCAACCCGGTGGGCAGAAGCGATCAGTTGCCGCCCTGGACCTATGGCATTCGCGAACTGATGCGCCATCTGGCCTAAAAGCCACCATTATCAAAGAGTTAACAGATGGCAATGACGAACGACGACTTTCTTGACCAACTCAGCACTCTTCTGGGCGAAAGCGGTGTATTACGTGACCCCAACGACATAGCGCGCTATGTCAGCGATTGGGCGGGCGATACGCTCGGCACGCCGCTTGCCGTTGCCCGCCCGGCGAATACCGAGCAAGTCGCCGAGGTGGTCAGGCGTTGCTATGAACACGACATTGCGATGACGCCCCAGGGTGGCCACAGCGGCCTGGTAGCCGGGGCACTACCTGCCGCAAATGGCCAGGAACTGGTCATCAGCCTGGAGCGTTTGAATAGCGTGCGCGCCATTGACCCGGTCAACTTCACCATCACCGTAGACGCAGGCTGCATTCTTGAGAACGTCAAACTTGCTGCCGCAGAACATGACTGCGACTTCCCGCTCTCACTGGGCGCCCAAGGCAGCTGTCAGATTGGTGGCAATATCGCCACCAATGCCGGCGGGCTTAACGTGCTGCGCTACGGCATGATGCGCGAGCTGGTGCTCGGGCTTGAAGTGGCACTCCCCGACGGCCGCGTCTGGGAAGGCCTTGACGCCCTACATAAGGACAACCGCGGTTACGACCTTCAACAGCTGTTTCTGGGCAGCGAGGGCACGCTGGGTATCGTCACCGGCGCGGTGCTTAAACTCTCCCCACGCCTTACCCAGAACCGCACCGCGCTGCTCGGTCTGCCATCGGTACAGGCGGTGATCGATCTGTACGGTCTAGCGCGTCGCGACTGTTGCGACCTGCTGACCGCCTTCGAGCTGATCCCCCGCCGCTGCATCGAGTTGGCCATCGAAGCAACGCCTGAGCTGCGCGACCCGCTGGAAAGCGCCTATCCCTGGTATGTGTTGATGGAAGTCGCCGCCACAGGCCCGATAGACCTGAGCGCTATGCTTGAACAGCTGCTTGAAAAAGGCATGGAGCGGGAGTGGGTACTTGATGGCGCCCTGGCATCTAGCGATACCCAATCCGCCCAGCTCTGGCAGTTCCGCGAGAGCATGCTGGAAGGCCAGCGACGGCGCGGTGAGCACCTGCGCACCGATATTTCCGTGCCCATCTCGGCACTTCCCGACTTCGTTACCCAGGCGAGCGAAACAGTGATGGCCGCTTCGCCCGAGTGCGAGATCATTGCCTACGGGCATGTCGGCGACGGCAACCTGCACTTCAATATCCTGCCGCCCATGGCCATGGCCGACAGTGAGAAAAAAGCCCACCTCCACGACCTTGAAGAACGACTGTTTGACGTGCTCGACGACTTCCATGGCAGCATCAGCGCCGAACACGGCATTGGCCGTACCAAGCAAGCGCCCTATCTGGCGCGCTTATCGCCACTTGAGCGGGAGTTGGTCCAGGGCGTTAAAACTTTGTTCGACCCCAAGGGATTGATGAACCCAGGCAGGATTTTGCCGGCAGATGACTAGCAAGCGGCCCGCCTGACATTGTCAGCGGGCGCTTTAGGTAAGAGCTAGGCAGGCCCCACCACATGCTTCACTTCCAGGTACGCACTGAGCCCCCAGGGGCCGAGTTCGCGGCCGATGCCGCTGCGCTTGAAGCCGCCCCAGCCGGTCTCGGGGAGTACCAGTTGCTCGCTGTTGTACCAGATGCTGCCGGCTTTGAGCTGTCGGCCAATGCGTTTGGCGCGCTCGGGGTCGCCGCTGATGACGGTGGCCGCCAGGCCGTAGTCGCTGTCGTTGGCGAGTTGGATGGCTTCAGCTTCGCTGGCGACACTTCGTGCACAGAGCACCGGGCCAAAAATTTCTTCTTTCCACAGGCGGCTGTCCACCGGCACATCGCGGTAGAGCGTAGGCGCCAGGAAGTAGCCTTTTTCTGGCAGCGTGCGGTGTTTCACATCGCGCACTGCCTTCAGGCCTTCCTGTTCAGCCAGGTCCAGATAGCCCTGGACCGCGTCGCGCTGCCTGGCGCTGGTCATCGGGCCTAAGTCGGTGCCTTCCGCCAGCGGGTCGCCCAATGTCAGCGCATCCATCCGTTCGGCAAGGGCGGCGTAGAGCGCTTCCGCTATATCTTTGTGCACCAATAAACGCGAGGTCGCGGAACAGATTTGCCCGGCGTTGAAGTAGATGCCTGCCATCACCCAATCAGCGGCCTGAGCGGGGTCAGCGTCTTCCATCACCAGAACGGGGGATTTACCCCCCAGCTCCAGCGATACGTTGGCGGAGCGACTGGCCGCGGCTTTCATGACGGCTTCACCGACACGATTGCTGCCCGTAAAGGAAATTTTGTCCACATCGGGATGGTGGGTCAGCGGCGCGCCAATGCCTTCGCCGTCGCCGTTGAGAATATTCAGCACGCCCGTGGGCAGACCGATTTCCAGAGCAATTTCTGCCTGCACCCGCTCGGGGAGCGGCGTCACTTCCGAGGGTTTGAGCACGGCGGTACAGCCCGCGGCCAAAGCGGGGGCCAGCTTCCAGGCGCTGGTCACCAGTGGGAAGTTCCACGGGGCAATCAGCCCTACCACGCCGACAGGGTCGTGGTAGCAGCGGGCTTCAACACCCTCCATTTCCACGCTGACCAACTCGCCCTGGCGGGCATCCAGCGCCCTGGCCTGCCCGGCGTAGTAGCGATAGCAGGCAATCGCATCGTCAAGATCAATGCCCGCTTCCGCCAGCGGTTTACCGTTGTTGGTCGCTGAAAGCGTGAGGATCGAACCCCGGCGGGGTTCCAGCGCGTCGGCGAACTTTTCCAGGAACGCCGCCCGTGCGGCACCGCCGAGCGCCTGCCATCCGGGCTGCGCCTGCTGGGCGGCGTTGACGGCGGCATCGACATCCGCCGTATCCCCAGCGGTCACCTGGGCAATGCGTTCTTCGCGGTAAGGGTTCATCACGTCGAGCAGACGGGTACCCTGGGAGACGACCCATTGGTTGTTGATGAACTGGTGATCAAGAATCTGGCTATCTGGCAGCGAAGCGTGTTCCGCGCTTGAAAACGTAGACACCGGGTGACTCCTTTAAAGGTCGTGTTGGCGTAGCCAATCATCGATAAGTTGCTTGAGATGCTGGCCGCTAAAACTGGGGAAGTGTCCGCCATGCACCGTGCGCACCGGCAGCTCTCTAAGCCGTCGCATACTGGCGGCATAGTCGGTGAGGTCGCTGTGCCACAGGTCTTCAATCAACGGACCATCGTAAATCAGGTCGCCCGAGATCAAGGTTTGCGTCGCGGATTCCCATAGCGCAATACCGCCGGGAGAATGCCCCGGGGTATGAATCACTTCCCACTGTCGATTGCCTAAATCCAACACCTCACCATCCTCTAATGGGCACACCATTTGCGGCGCGGTAATGCGGTAGCGTTCGTGGGAATAGGGCGCTGGCGGCAACGCTTCGAACATGTCGTCGCTGAGAAACTGCGCTGCCAGGGTGCGTGTATTATCCGGCGAATTCAGAATGTCTGCCTCAGCCCGATGCACATGGCAGCAATCAAATTCATGGGCCGCACCAATATGGTCAAAGTGGGTATGGCTGGCCACTGCCAAGATGTCACGCTGGCTAAGCAGCGCAACGTGTTGGCGCAGCGGTATGGCACCCAGGCCAAAATCCACCACCATGCCGCGCTCGCTGCCCTGGACATGCCAGATATTGCAGCGATAAAACGGCTTGATCCACGGCTCGTCGATCAAGGTAATACCGTCCGCCTTGGCGGCGGTACGGTACCACTGGTGTTCGTCAATACGCGTCAAGTTCATGCTGTCGCTCGCCTGGTGATGGCTACTTTGCTGACAACGTAATAGAGCCCGCCGGTAATCACAAACACGGGCAGCGAAGCACCAAAGTCCAGCGGTGCCACCCAGTTCCAGTAATACGCCAAAAGCGCCCCTACCGCATAGCTGCCCAACGCCAGCCAGTTAAATGCAGGCAGGCTATCGGCCTGTTGAATCAGTTGCGCCGAGGTGTAGCGCTGGCGACCCAGCAGGAAGTAATCGACGATCATCAGCGAAAAGGCGGGAATAAAGACGCTGCCAATAATCAGTAGAAACGTCTGGAACTGATCGAGAATACCGGGGATCAGTGCACCGATCACGGACACGACGCCAATGATCAACGCTGGCTTCCAGAACGGCACCTTGGGGCGCACGCTCATGAATGAAAGCGTCGCGCTGTAGACACACATGACGTTCGTCGTCAGTACTGAAAAGAAAATCACCAGCGCCGCCGGCAGCCCAAACCCGAAACCGCTCAGCAGGGCGGTGGGATCGTAGGTCTGCTCCATGCCTTCGGCGATGGATAGCGCCGAGACCGTGGCGCCCAGCCCCATGGCAATCAAGGTGGCCGTCACATAGCCGCCCCAGGTACCGACGACCGCTGCCTTCAACGTACGGCAGTGGCGATTATAGTCCGCCGCGAGCGGTATCCAGGAAAAAGCAGTGGCCACGACGATATCGAAGATCACGCCGCCGCCCAGCACGCCTTCCGGCTCCAGTTGGGTAATGCTTGGCAGGTCGTAATGGCGATTGAGCGCAAACAGCACCACCGCCGATAGCCCCACCATTAAAAGCGCTGCGATTTTCTCGACCTTTTCGATACCCAAGTGTCCGCGAAGGGCGATCAGCACCACCAGGGATTCGCACAACACCGTAAACAGCGCCACATTGGAATAGCCCGTCAGGCTCTCCACCGCGTAGTCGAGGCTCATGCCTGCCAAGAGCGCCTGGATCCAGCTCCACGCAATCAGCGCCAGCAGGTTCACCCAGGCAGGAAAGTTGGCGCCTTTTCTACCGAAGGTACCCCGCGCCAGCACCATGGTCGTCATCCCGGTTCGCTGGCCCATGACCCCGATCAACACCAGCGGGATAATGCCGATCGCCGAGCCTACCGCGATCAGCATCATGGCATGCTGAAAAGTGAGATCCGGCACCAAGAACATACCGGTCAATATGGTGGTAACAACGACGTTGGCGCCCAACCACAGCGCGAAGGTTCCAGGCAGACCGAGACTGTGTTCCACGTCGTCTGCCGACAGCGTATCCTGGCCTAATACATGATTATTCTTCATTGTTGTCTCCTGTTTCGATCAGGTTTGTTTGCCATGCGGCGGCGTTTATCTCGATCAGTAACGGCCCGTTCGCTTCGTGGTTGGTGAGCGCTTTAGCCAACTCGGCGGGGCTTTCTACGAGCACCCCCGGGCAACCAAAGCCTTCGGCCAGAGTGAGAAAGTTCGGCGCCTGAAGGTCCACGCCCAGGCGGGCAACGCCGTTGGCATCCATATAGCGGCGAATCTCTTCGTAACCGGCGTTGTGCCACAGCACGATCACCACCGGCAGACGCTCCTCTACCGCTGTTGCTATCTCAGCGAGGGTAAACATCACCCCACCATCGCCTACCAAGGCCACCACCGGTAGATCAGGGCGACCCAACTGAGCGCCCAGCGCCGCCGGCAGCCCATAGCCCAAGGTGCCGTAGCCCGTTGAGGCGTTGAAATAACGCCTCGGCGCTGGCTGGCTAACCAGGTGATTGCCGGCATACACCGGCGCGGTGGAATCACCCACCAATATCGCCCCAGGCAGATGCTCGGCCAGGGTGTCGTAGAGCGGGACAAAGTCGCTGAAGGCAGGATCGTTTTCTAGATTCAGCGCGCTCAAGGCGTTAGCCGTTCGCTCAATGCCATTACGCTGCATTGCGTCTGGGAAATGCGCCAACAGACGTTCAAGACTGCGTCCGGCGTCCCCCACCAGCCCCAATGTCGTTCGCTGATTGCGCACCAGTTGCTCAGGGTCGAGATCGATCCGGATCAGCGCACCATTAAGATGAAAGCCACCATCAAACACCACGTCATAATCGGTCTCACCAAGCTCGGTACCCACCGCCAGAATCACATCGGCATTGACCGCCAGTTCACGTACCGCGGGTAGCGCGGCGTTAGCCCCCAGATCCAGCGGATGGTCACGGCCCAGCAGGCCTTTGGCATTGATGGTCGTGACCGTGGGCGCATCCAGCTGTTCTACCAGTGCTCGCGCCGCCTCTGGCGCTGCCACGCAGCCACCGCCCAACAGTACCAAGGGTTGCTTCGCTGCATGCAACAAACGGGCGGCTTCGGCAAGCCCTTCCGGGTCGGGAGCAGCACGATAGAGCGTAGGTGCCTGCCAACTGGCCGGTTCATTTACCGGCGCATTAAACAGGTCGATGGGGATTTCGATATGCACCGGGCCAGGGCGTGCGCCATTAAAGACCGCAAAGGCACGGGCCAGCACCTCGGGCAGCGTGTTGGCGTCCAGCAGCGTATGGCTGAATCGCGCCACACCACTGATCATCTGCTGCTGGCTAGGCAGCTCGTGGAGCCGCCCCTGGCCCAAACCCAGCGTATCGCGGCGATTGACGCTGGAGATCACCAGCATGGGAATGGAGTCCGCCAGGGCCTGGCCCATGGCGGTGGCCATATTGGTCATTCCTGGCCCGGTGATAATCAGGCAAACGCCCGGCTTGCCGCTGGCCCGGGCATAGCCGTCGGCCATAAACCCCGCACCCTGCTCATGGCGCGGAGTGACATGCTGCACATCGCTGCCTTCCAGCCCGCGATAAAGCTCCACGGTATGCACGCCGGGAATGCCGAACAGTGTGCTGACACCGTAGGTATCGCGCAGCAAATGAACCAGCAGCTCGGCACAGCTCATGGTGGATTGATTGCTCGTTACGCTAGTGTTCATTGCAGGCCCCTTAGAAGAAAAACGTATGGGCTATAAAGGCAATGATCGGCAGCGTGATGGCGGTCCGCAGCAGGAAGATCGCCACCAGTTCCCAGAGCTTGATCGGGATCTTCGACTTGAGCAGCAGCGCGCCGATTTCCGACATGTAAATCAACTGAGTGAGCGACAGGCAGGCAATCACAAAGCGGGTCAGCTCGCTTTCGATATTGGTCGCCAGTACCGCCGGCAGAAACATGTCGGCAAAGCCCACCAGCGTCGCGGGCGCTGCCGCTTCTGCCTCGGGAATTCGCAGCAGCTCCAGCACCGGGACCATGGGATAGGAAAGCCAGGTAAACAGCGGGGTAAATTCGGCGAGAATCAGCGCTACCGTGCCAATGGCAAACACCAGCGGCAGCAGTGCGAGGAAAATATCCATGACGTTCAGCAGCGCCAGCTTTGCCAGTTCCCTTGGCCCCGGCGCACCGGCGGCGCGACGCGTGGCTTGCAGCAAGCTGTAACGCAACAGACCTATTTTAGCGGTGGGTTTTTCGCTGATCTGGCACCCTACCGGCTCATAGTAGTCATTGGCTTTGCGCGACAGTGGCGGCAAACGCGGCACGATCACCGCGGCGATCAACCCCGCCACGACCACCGTGAAATAAAACTGCACAAACAGGTGGTTAATATCCACAAAGCTGGTCACGAGCAGCGCAAAGGCAATCGAGACCACCGAAAAGTTGGAGGCAATCACCGAGGCTTCGCGGCCGTTATAGTAGCCCTGCTCATACTGTTGCGTGGTAATCAGTACGCCGACGGTACCCGACCCCATCCACGACGCGGTGGCATCGATAGCACTGCGGCCCGGCAGGTTGAAAATCACCCGAAACGGCTTGCGCACCAGGCTGCCGATAAACTCCATGAAGCCGAACTCGACCAGAAACGGCAGCAGCAGCGCAGCAAAGAAGAAGGTCAGTAGCACCGGCGCCAGATCGTTAAGCATCACGCCACCGGTAAACGATGCGGTGACGAATTCGGGGCCTACCTGAAAAAACGTCATCAAGGCAAACAGCGCGCCCAGGATGCGCATACCCAGCCATACAGGCCCGACGTGAAACATTTCGTTCAGCACGCCCGATTTCGCCCAGGAAGGGTTCACCAGTTTGGCGTACAGCGTGGCGACGACCGAGAAGCACAATACCACCGTGGCGATAGCAGGCAGCGCCGCTCCCAGCAGGGTTTGCAACCCATCGGCCATCAGGCCCATGCCGATGTTAATGGTGTCGCCTACCTGAAAGGGCACCAAGAACAACAGCACCCCAATCAGGGAGGGAATTAAGAATTTAATGAGATGGCGCCGCTGGATCGGTTCATCGGCGCTTGGCTCGTCTAACTGCACATGCGAGGACATGGGTTCACCTGTATTGAAGGTTTATTGGAGGTGAGCTGGCGATTTCTGAAGCGGCGGACAACACCGCTTCTTAACTTGCATCGTTATCGTCTACGCCTTGTTAAGTCGGCGCTTTTTATCGCAATTATCGAATTAACTGCCGGTCTTCACGCCCGGCAGTACGCAGAGCATTTCATACAGCAGCGTGGCCCCCATTAATGCCGTGTTGCCGCTTGTGTCATAGGGGGGAGAGACTTCCACCAGATCACCGCCGACAATGTTCAAGCCTGACGCGCCCCGGACGATCTCGAGCCCCTGGGAAGACGTCAGGCCGCCCATTTCCACCGTGCCGGTGCCAGGGGCAACCGACGGATCCAGGGAGTCGATATCAAAGCTGATGTATACCGGGATATCGCCCATCTGTTCGCGCACTTCCTTCATCAACGGCGCCAGCGAGCGGTACCAGCACTCTTCGGCGGGCACAACGCGGAAGCCCTGCTCACGACACCAGTCGAAATCTTCCGCGGCGTATCCCGTCCCCCGCAGGCCTATCTGCACGACCTTGTTGGCGGCCAGCAGCCCCTCTTCCTGGGCACGGCGAAACGGCGTGCCATGGGCAATCGGCTCGCCAAACATGTGCTCATTCACATCGGCGTGGGCATCGACGTGGATCAGCCCCACCGGGCCATGTTTCTTGGCAATGGAGCGCAGTATCGGCAGTGTCAGCGTATGTTCGCCGCCAAGGGTCAGCGGAATGCAGTCATGCTTGAGCACCTCGTCGTAAAACGCGGTAATGATGTCGACGCTTTTCGGCAGGTGAAAGGTATTGATGGGTACGTCGCCGATGTCTGCCACCTGCAGGCTTTCAAAGGGGGCCGCGCGGGTCGCCATGTTGTAGGGGCGCAGCATGCGCGACTCATCGCGGATCTGGCGCGGCCCAAGGCGTGTGCCCGGGCGGTTTGACGTGCCAATATCCATGGGAATGCCGATAAAGGCGGCGTCCAACCCCTGAGCCGTCTCCTGCGTGGGCAGGCGCATCATGGTCGCGGGGCCGGCAAAGCGTGGCATGCTGTTGCCGCCCATCGGCTGATTAAAGTCCGACATACTCATCTCCAGCTTGTTATTGATTGAGCCATATCCGGCCTGACTACTGTTGAATACTGCAGGTACCGTGCCAACTTCCATTTCGCGCACAGACCGCCATTGGGCGTCGTTAAAAAGCTCTTTTGATGCAAAAATGCATTGAAAATAGGGCCAATTGATTCAAGAATGCATTATCGATTCAGAAACGCATCAAAGGAGCGCCCGGTGAGCGACATCGATAGCTGCGTCCTGCAAACCATCGTGGAAACAGCCAACGACCATTTCTTCATCGTTGGTGGCGACGGCCGCGTGCTGGATATCAGCCCGGGCGCTGAAGCGGTTTACGGGTTATCACGGGAGGAACTGCTTGCCAGCAGCGTTCAACAGCTACAGGCCGCGGGGGTGCTTAAGCCGTCGATTACGCTTGAAGTAATGCGTACGCGTCGGCCTGCGCAGCTTATGCAGGTCACCGGGACAGGCCGACGAGTCATTGCCGAAGCCTACCCCGTCTTTGTGGAGGGCAAACTTGAGCGCGTCATCAGCCGCTCGCGGGACTTGACCGACCTGCAGTTGCTGCAAGATGAATACGCTCTGCTGCAAAAACGCTTCAGCGAACACCTGAAGCGCAGCCATGCCGCCCCCGATGCCGAAGAGCAGGCGCTGGATGACGCCCTGGATGACCTCCAGGTCAGAAGCAATGTCATGCGCGAAATTGCCCTGCTGCTCAAGCGCGTGGCCCCCTCCGATGCCAACGTGCTCATGCTGGGCGAGTCCGGCGTGGGGAAAACCGCCTTCGCCAAGCAATTACACCGCTGGAGCCAACGCTGTAACGGCCCTTTTATCGACGTCAACTGTTCCGCCATCCCCGAGAACCTTTTCGAGTCAGAAATGTTCGGCTACCAGCCCGGTGCCTTTAGTGGGGCGGCCAGGCAGGGCAAAGCGGGACTATTGGAGCAGGCCGAAGGTGGCACGCTATTTCTGGATGAGATCGGCGAGCTGCCGCTTTTGATGCAGACCAAACTGCTCAAGGTGATTCAGGATGGCAGCCTGACCCGCCTGGGCGATACACGACCGCGTCGGGTCGATTTCCGCCTGGTGGTCGCCACCAATCAGGACCTGGCCAAGCAGGTCGAAGCCGGGCACTTCAGGCTGGATCTCTACTACCGCCTTAACGTGATTCCCGTCACCCTGCCGCCGCTTCGCGACCGCCGCGAGGATATTCCCGACCTTGTCGACGCCTGCCTGAACCGGCTGAACCAGCGCTACGGTCGGCAAAAAATCCTGGGTAATCAGGTATGGTCGACGCTGATGGGCAGCGAGTGGCCGGGCAACGTCCGCGAACTGGAAAACTGGCTGGAGAGGGCCTGGCTTTCCAGCCCCACCGATCAAATCGAAACGCCTGCCGTTCACCCTCACGCTGAACAACCCGCCACGAATGCGCCAAGCGCCTCGCCCCCCTCCAACACATTACCCATCGCTCCCCACGAGACCCTCAAACAGTATCTGGCAAGGTTAGAGCGACAAACCTTTGAAGAACTAAGCGCCACGCTACCCAGCACCTACGCCATCGCCGAGCGGCTGGGCATCAGCCAGTCAAGCGTCGTACGCCGACTGCAGCGTTACGGTATTACGGTCTCCAAGTAAATATTTCGCTTGACACAGCTAACGTAACCATCCATCCATGTAAGTGTCATGCAAGTGCAACACCTTCAACACAAGCTGGATCAATAACAACCAACAGCCGGTGATGAGTGTTATGGACCAATCGCGTATCCGCCTGGAACGCGTTACCAAACGTTGGGACGCGATACCCGCTGTCGATCGTATTTCCTTCGACGTCACCCCGGGTCAATTCGTCATTTTGCTGGGGCCGTCGGGCTGCGGTAAATCGACCACATTGCGCATGATTGCTGGCCTTGAAGAGGCCAGCGACGGGCGTATTCATATCGGTGATCGCGACGTTACCCGGTTGCCGCCTGGGGATCGTGGGCTGAGCATGGTGTTTCAGTCCTACGCACTATTCCCGCACCTGAGCGTAGCTGACAACATCGTGTTTGGTCTGCGCAGCCGCAAGGTACCCAAGGCCGAGCAGCGCGAGCGGCTGGCCAAGGTCGCCGAACTCGTTGACCTCACCGACTACCTGAACCGCAAACCGGCCCAGCTTTCCGGTGGCCAGCGCCAGCGCGTGGCGCTGGCGCGCTCGGTGATCTCCGAACATCCGATCTGCCTGATGGACGAGCCGCTTTCCAACCTTGACGCCCGGCTGCGCAGCGATATGCGTCGGGAAATCAAGGCATTGCAAAGCCGCCTTAACATGACAGTGATCTACGTCACCCACGATCAGGTCGAAGCCATGAGCATGGGGGATCGTGTGATTCTGATGCAGCACGGCAAGATCGTGCAGGATGGCACTCCTGACGAGCTGTACAACCGCCCGGCCAGTGCCTTTGCCGCCAGCTTTATCGGCAGCCCGGCCATGAACCTGCTGCCGCTTGTGCCAGGCGAACAGGGTGCCGTGATTGAAAGCGAACCCGACACAACGGTAGCCCCGCTGGAAGCCGCCAACGGGCAATTGGGCATCCGCCCGGAAGATATCGAGCTACGCCCTGCATCAGCTTCCGGGGTACCGGCAAAGGTGCTGAGCGACGAATATCTGGGCGCCGACACCATCGCCCACCTGGCGGTCGGCGACCATACCCTGCGGATCCGACTGCGCGGCCGCCA
Source organism: Halomonas sp. A40-4 (assembly GCF_015767635.1). Classification (GTDB taxonomy): domain Bacteria; phylum Pseudomonadota; class Gammaproteobacteria; order Pseudomonadales; family Halomonadaceae; genus Vreelandella; species Vreelandella janggokensis. Next base: position 3,473,002 of record NZ_CP065230.1, read on the forward strand.
CGCGATTACCGGCCAGCACTGCCGGATCGGCTGGCCTGCGTCCGCCGCGCACCTCTTCGCCGAGGACGGCCTGCGTCGTGACGATCTTGCCGCTTACTCACTCATGCCCACCGTATCCCCGGAAAGCGAATTACCCACTGGTTCACCGCAAGATGAATTGCGCCACTCCCAGCTCCAATCCCAACGTTGAGGTGTCTCCCATGCGTGCCCGTCTCCCCTTTGCTCTTTCTGCCCTCACCGCTGGCCTGCTCAGCGCCGGTCAGGTCGCCGCCAACGACCCGGTCGAATTGACCATGTACTACCCGGTCGCCGTCGGCGGTGCGCTGACCGATGTGGTCGACGACCTGGTCAACGAATTTGAAAGCGAGCATCCCGATATCGACGTGGAAGCCATCTACGCAGGCAACTACGACGACACCCGAGTACGCGCCATGTCGGCGATGGAAGCGGGAGATACGCCGCAGCTGTCGGTCATGTTCTCCATCGACCTCTACGAACTGCTGGAACAAGATGCCATCGTGGCCTTCGACGATCTGGTCGAAAGCGACGAAGAACGCGAGTGGCTCGATAGTTTCTACCCCGGGCTGATGGAAAACGGCCAGTTGGATGGCAAAACTTATGGCATTCCCTTCCAGCGCTCCACCATCGTGCTGTTCTGGAACAAAGACGCCTTTGAAGCCGCCGGCCTCGACCCCGAAACGCCCCCCGAGAACTGGGAACAAATGGTCGAAATGGCCGCCACCGTGCGCGAGGCCTCCGACGGCGAGCAATGGGGCGTGATGGTACCGTCCACCGGCTACCCCTACTGGATGTTCCAGGCCTTCGCCTTCCAGAACGGCCACCGGCTGATGAGCGAAGACGGTACCGAGGTCTATTTCGATGACCCTGCCGCCATTGAAGCGCTTGAATACTGGGTATCGCTGGCCAATGAGCACGGTGCCATGCCTGACGACACCATCGAATGGGGCACGCTGCGCCAGAATTTTATCGAGGAATCCACCGCGATGATGTGGCACACCACGGGCAACCTGAGTGCTGTGCGTAGCGAAGCAGACTTCGATTTTGGCGTGGCCATGCTGCCGATGAAAACCCAGCGCGGTAGCCCCACCGGCGGCGGCAACTTCTACATTTTTGAAGATACGACGGAAGAAGAACAGCAGGCAGCAATGACGTTTATCCGCTGGATGACCGCCCCTGAACGTGCCGCAGCCTGGTCTATCGAGACCGGCTACATGGGCGTCAGCCCTGCTGCCTACGAAACCGAAGCCCTGCGAGACTACGTCGCCAACTTCCCGCCTGCGGCGGTCGCCCGGGATCAGTTGGAACACAGCACGGCGGAGCTTTCCACCTACCAGGGTGGCCGTGTGCGCCGCGCTCTGGACAATGCCGTTCAAGCCGCGTTGACCGGTCAGATGACGCCTGAAGACGCCCTCTCTCAGGCACAGCAAGAGGCCGAAGGTGTGCTACGCCGCTACGCCCGCTAAGGCGCGTCAAAAAAACATAACGCTTTCATATTCGCCGGGGTGCGCCCCGGCTTTTTCCGGACTCGCGGTGTTCAATCATGACACTAACCGCCCACGCTAAAATGCAACTTTACGGCGCGCTGCTGTTGCTGCCTGCCGCCGTACTGCTGGCTGCTTTCGCCTATCTGCCCACGATCATGACCGTCATCAACAGCCTTTTTCTTCCCGGCTTTCGTGGCGAGCCCGCGGCGTTTGTCGGGGTCGAGAACTATCAGGTGCTGTTTGACGACCCGACCTTCTGGCAGGTGGCGCGTAATAACCTGCTCTATGCGCTGGGCACCATTCCCACCTCCATTGCCCTGGCGCTGGGCATGGCGCTGTTTGTCAACGGCAAGCTGTCGGGGCGCGGCTTTGTGCGTATGGCCTATTTCACGCCGACCATCCTGCCGATGATCGCCGCCGCCAATATCTGGATGTTTTTCTATGCACCGCAGATCGGCCTGTTCAATAGCCTGCTGGAAACATTGGGATTTTCCGGCGTGAATTGGCTGGGCGATCCAAGCGTGGCCCTCGGCTCGGTGATCGTCATGTCGGTGTGGAAGGAAGCCGGTTTCTTCATGATTTTCTACCTGGCCGCGCTACAGAGTATTCCACCGGAACTCAAGGAAGCCGCTGACCTTGAAGGGACCGGCCGCTGGAGCTTCTTCTGGCGGGTTACCTTTCCGCTACTGATGCCCACCACACTCTTTGTATTGATCAATGCGCTGATCAACGCGGTACGCGTGGTGGATCACCTGTTTATCCTGACCAAGGGTGGGCCCAACAACGCCACCAACCTGCTGCTTTATTACGTCTACGAAAATGCCTTCTCGTTCTTCGACCGCACCACGGCGGCGACCATTACGGTAGTGATTCTTCTGGTGCTCGCCGTGGTCGCAACGCTGAAGTTCACGATCCTTGATCGCAGGACGCACTACCAATGAACACCACAACGACCACTGCGCCCCGCTCTCGTTATGTCTCCATTCCGTCGCTTGAAACGGTGGCCGCATGGCTGCTGGCGGTTATCTGGGTCTTTCCGCTGCTGTATGCGTTCTGGGCCGCCTTTCATCCCAGCGAATTCATGGTGAATTTTGAAATATTCGCCCCGCTGACGCTGGAAAACTTCACCGATGCCTGGTCACAGGCGCCCTTTGCCCGCTACTACCTGAACACCTTTGCACTGGTGACCGGCGTGGTATTCGCCCAGTTTGTGGTCTGTACCCTGGCGGCATTCGCGTTTGCCCGTTTTCCGGTGCCCGGCAAGAACGTCCTGTTCATGCTGGTGCTGATTCAGCTGTTCGTGTTTCCCGAAGTACTGATCGTCGAGAACTACCGTATCGCCAGCGGGCTGGGCTTGATCGACACCATCACCGGGATCGGCCTGCCCTACGTGGCCAGTGCTTTCGGGATTTTCCTGTTGCGTCAGACGTTCAAGACCATCCCCCGGGAGTTGGAGGACGCTGCGCGCATCGAAGGCTGCAACTGGCTGGAAATTTTGTGGAAGGTCTATGTACCGCTGGCCAAGCCCACCTACCTGGCTTACGGCCTGGTCTCGATCAGCCACCACTGGAACAATTTCCTGTGGCCACTCGTCGTCACCAACTCGGTAGAGAGCCGTCCGTTAACCGTCGGGCTGGGCGTCTTTTCGGCACCGGAAACCGGCGTTAACTGGGCGACGGTGAGTGCCGCCACCCTGTTGAGTATCGCCCCCCTACTGGTCGCCTTCCTGCTCTTCCAGCGCCAGTTCGTGCAGTCGTTTTTACGGGCGGGGATTCGCTAGGCAGACGCCCCTCGGGTTTTTCGTGCGACAATTCTCTCTCAGGCACGAGACAAGGAGAGCATTGATGCACGGCGACCCTCACCCGGCAGCCCTCAAGGTACTGCAGGAGGTATTTGGCTACGACAGCTTTCGCGGCCCGCAGCAGGCGATCATTGAGCATGTAATCGCCGGTGGCGATGCGCTGGTGCTGATGCCCACCGGCGGAGGCAAGTCGCTGTGCTATCAGATCCCGGCGCTACTCCGCGAAGGCACCGCCATTGTGGTTTCGCCGCTGATCGCGTTGATGCAGGATCAGGTAGCGGCACTTCAACAGAACGGGGTCAGGGCGGCTTACCTTAACTCCAGCCTCGATTATCACGAGGCGGTCGAGGTTGAGAACCGCCTGCGAGCGGGGGAACTGGATCTTTTGTATGTCGCGCCCGAGCGGCTGGCCACGCCGCGTATGCAGATGCTACTGGAGCAGACCCGGATTGCGCTGTTCGCCATTGATGAGGCCCACTGTGTCTCCCAGTGGGGCCACGATTTCCGCCCCGAGTATCGCCAGCTTTCCCAGCTTCATCAGCGTTTCCCCCACGTGCCGCGCATCGCCCTCACCGCCACCGCCGATGTGCCCACCCGGGGCGATATCATGGAGCATCTGCAGCTTCAGGAAGCGGCGCTTTACAACAGCGGCTTTGACCGGCCCAACATTCGCTACCATATCGCCGAGAATCAGGGTAACGCCAAGGAGCAGTTGCTGCGCTTTATTCGTGAGCACCACGACGGCGAGGCGGGTATCGTCTACTGCCTTTCCCGGCGCAAGGTGGAGGAAACCGCCGCCTGGCTGGAGCGCCAGGGGCTGACGGCACTGCCCTACCATGCGGGGCTTCCCCCCGAGCAGCGCCAGTACCACCAGACCCGCTTTCTGCGCGAAGAGGGTGTGGTCGTCGTGGCCACCATCGCCTTTGGCATGGGCATCGACAAGCCGGACGTGCGCTTCGTCGCCCACCTCAACCTTCCCAAGAGCATCGAAGCCTACTACCAGGAGACCGGCCGGGCCGGGCGCGACGGCCTGGCCGCCGATGCCTGGATGGCCTACGGGCTTCAGGACGTGATCACGCTGCGCCAGATGCAGCAGGACTCCAGCGCCGCCGACCATCAAAAGCGCATCGAACAGCAGAAGCTCGATGCCATGCTGGGGCTTTGCGAGATCATAAGTTGCCGCCGCCAGGCGCTGTTGCACTATTTTGGCGATCATCTGGACGCCCCCTGCGGCAATTGCGACAACTGCCTGACGCCGCCCGAGACATGGGAGGCCACCGTGGCGGCGCAAAAGGCGCTCTCCTGTGTCTACCGCACCGAACAGCGCTTCGGCGTGACCTACCTCGTGGATGTACTGCTAGGCAAAAGTAACGAGCGTATCACCCGCTTTGGCCACGACCGCCTCAGCACCTTCGGCATTGGTAAAGACCTCGCGGCCAGCGAATGGAGAGCGCTCTTTCGCCAACTGATTGCCAGCGGCTTTTTGAGCGTGGATATGGAGGGGCACGGCGGCATCAAGCTCACTGCCAATGCCAAGCCGGTGCTGCGCGGCGAGCAGACCCTCACCCTGCGCAAACCAAGCAAAGCCAAGGCAACTCGACGGGGAAGCAAAAGCACCTCTGTGCCGCAGGGCCACGGCCCGCTGTGGGAAGCCCTGCGTCAGCACCGCCGGGAACTGGCTGAAGCCCAGGGCGTACCTGCCTATGTGATTTTCCACGACGCCACCCTGGCCGAGATGGTCGAGCAGACCCCTCAGAGCCTGGCGGCACTGGGCGCCATCTCCGGCATCGGCGCGCGCAAGCTGACGGACTACGGCGAGGGCTTTCTGAACGTTATCCAGACGCATCAGGAAACCGAGCAAAGCAGCTGAACCCGCGTGTCCTCAGGCCATGGCATTGCTGATAGGCGCTACCGTGCTGATCTAAATAAGTCACCAGCAGCGTCATCGGCGTTTGGTAAATCAACCGGGTTAGCCACCCAGATACGATTACGGCCCCGGCGCTTGGCCTGATAAAGGGCCTGATCGGCGTGGGAGAGTATATCGTCAGCGGTCATGTTTGCCTCTGGGGGCAGCACCGCCACGCCCACGCTGACCGTGACAACCGCCTGAGGCGAGACCCCGGCATTGGCTATCTGCAGGGCTTCGACGCCGCGACGGATACGCTCGGCCGCGGGCTCGGCAGCTTCCGGCGACGCTTCCGCCATGAGCACAACGAATTCCTCACCGCCAAACCGCACTACCAGATCGGCGCTGCGGCTATTCAGCTGCATAGCCCTGGCCACCTGACGCAAACAGTCATCACCCTGAAGGTGCCCATAACGGTCGTTGTAGGCCTTGAAGTGGTCGATATCGATCACCATGAGCCCTAGCCAGGCGTTTTTATCGACGGCCTCACGCCAGCGCGTCGCAAATTCCATATCGAGTTGGCGACGGTTGGCCAGGTTCGTCAGCGGATCGGTCAGCGACAGTTGGGAGAGCATTTCATTGTTTTTCAGGTAATGACCTGCGCGCAGCTTTTCCCGCAACACATGCAGATAGGCAAGCCGTTCGCTGCGCTCGAGACGATAGTTGGCCACCAGCGTGAAGGCCCCATTGGCCAGAAGGGTAAAGATGGCCAGTCGCTTGATTTCCAGCGGCATTGGGGCGTAGTTAACCACAAACGCCACGATAATCAGAACGCTGAGCACTGAGGACGCCAGCGCATAGCCGAAACGCAACGAATAGACGATATTACCCACCACCAGAATGAGCCCGAAGGAGAACACATCCAGGTAGGAGTAGCGCGCGGTGGACGAGACAAGAATCATGCAGGAGATTAGCGTGGCACAGATCACCGTGCTGGCCATCAGAAATTCGCGAGTTCGAGGCGAAACCCCGCGATATACCCACCAGAGGATAGTCAGCCCGACGGGCAGCATTACCCCCGCCCGAAACGCCACCGCGGTGGTAAACGCATCGGGACGAAAACTGAAGTCGTTGATCAGGAAGAGATTATAGATAAACGCCGCTATCAGCCCTGCCACCACCATGTTTCGGCTGCGCTGACGCTGCGTATCGGCCTCGAAATGCGCTTCTACATGGTCGGCAAAGCGTAGTCGCCAGGAACCTCGTCCAAGCTCGTCTTCGACGTCTTTGAGCAACACGTCATTGACCATGCCTCACCCCTATGACCCAACCAGCTCACCTTTCGCATCAATGCCGCGTTAGTGGGCACAGTACTTTACTTTGAAGACGGTTATGCAAAGCCACGATAGCATCAAGTTATAATGGATACGCCGACGCTGATTAAACGCGTGTGACACTTTTGTATGAGGCGCTCATCAGCCTCTCGGCGAAAGCATCCGCTATTGATTAAGGAGAAAAGGCATGCAGCGCGAACAGGACCCCAAGACACGCGACTGGACGTTCACACTCGGACACAGGGAATTGGTGGTGCACCAACGCTATGAAGCGCTGAGCATTCTGAATGATTTCATGTTGGGGATCTGGTTCACCATCGGCAGCGTCTGCTTTTTCTACGAAGGCAGCCTCAGAACACTGGGCGTCTGGCTGTTCGTGATCGGCAGCGTGCAGCTGCTGTTACGCCCGGCGATTCGCCTGCATCGCTATATCTACTTCAAGCAACTGCCGGACACCAATCACGATGCCTAGCCGACAAGGAAGACCGCTCAGCGCAGCTGGCTATCCTTGCTGCCTCGACGGTTATAGCCGCTGACGCTTGCCTGCTTCTTGTCCACGGCCGCCTGGCAGTCAACGCACAGCCGAACGCCAGGAATGGCCTTGCGGCGGGGCTCGGGGATCGGCTCGCCACATTCTTCGCAGGTGTCCAGGCTTTCGCCCCGGGGCAATTGGCTGCGGGCTCGCTGCACCGCGTCTTCCAGGGTGCTTTCTATCTGCGCTTGTTCAGCGCCGTCTTTTGCCCATCCACCGGCCATGGCCGCGCTCCTCGCTAGGTTAAAACCTCTTTCAGCATAGCAGCTAGGACGGGTCGTGTTGCTCGACGCCCTCGAACACCTCGGGATATTTGCGCTTGGCACGCGCCAGCCGAATGATGGTAATGATATTGGTGACCACGATCAGGGCTTCGGCAAGCGTGCCGCCAATCGTGCCGATCAGCAGGTTGTTGAGCATCCATGCCAGGGCCGCCAGCCCCAGGAAGACGCGCATGGCGATGCCGCGCAGCAGGAACATGCCCAGCGTGCCCAGCACCATGGCCGTTAGGGGCAAGACGTCGATCCAGCTCTGCCAGGTAAGCCATGCCGCGATACCGCTGACCGCCAGTACTCCCGTCATGACCGGCTTGCTGCCCAGAAAGCGCCGAGCCAGCACGATGCGTACGATCACCAGCACCGTCAGCGCAGCGGCGGTCCAGCTCCCGAAGAACACAAACTGCAGCGCAAAGGCCACGTTGGCCGAGATCAGCAGCACCAGCAGGCGGTCATCGTGCTTGCTTGAAAATGCCACCAGGCAAATCACCAGGGCGACCAGGCCAAAGAACTGACCAGCCAGGGCGCTGTGGCTGAATGTTTCAAGCATAACGACAGGGCTCCTAGGTCGGCTTTGCCCCAGGCTACCACGTCGTTACCGTCACTGCCTCTGGCCAGTGGCGGCCATTGGTAACAGCTTGAGCGGTGACCAACCCAAGCCTAAACGCTATTTGTTGAGTTTTTTGCGCCGCTGTTCGGCCCGCTTGATGGCGGATAGTTTTTCGGGCCGCTTCATCGACTTCCAGTGGCGGATCTCTTCAATACTGCGCCCACAGCCAGTGCACATGCCTCCTTTCAACTGGCAAGCCGAGATGCAGGGACTGTCGATTTTCTTGGCCATCAGTGCCTCGCGGCACGGGAGCGCAACCGGCGCTGCCAGTCGCCACCGTGAGTATGCTGGCACGACTGCTCACTATCGAAATCGATATGCTGGCTAACGCTGTCGATTGCCACGCCCGCATCAACCAGGGCATTGGCCGTAAGGTCATGAAGGCGCTGCTTGTCGCCTCCTTTCAGCGCTGAAGCCAGGTGTGCATCAGTATCAAATACCCAGATAACGACAAGGCTTGCGGGGAAGTTCTGATAGTCAACGCAGTGGGTCAGCCAGACAAACCCAACCACCTCCGCTTTGGCCTGTTCGCAGGCATCGGTCAGCGCAGCAATTAGCCGGCGCTCCAGTTTGCCGCGTTCCCGTTTGGCAATCATGAGTGTTCCTGCTCGTTCGTGTGTGTAGAGAAGTAATCCGAACCGCTGGCCGACTGCCGGGAGACACCCGGCAACGCCTGCATCCTCGTGCCAAGCGCCTTGACGATCACCGCGTGGCATTTGCCAACCGGGCTCGGTACTGCCACACCAGCACCATCACGGGCACCAGCGCGACAGGTATCAACAGCAGGTTGAGCATTGCCCAGCCCAGGCTGCTGACCAATGGCCCCGCCATCAGAGCCGTGGTAGCGGCGGTGCCAAACACCAGAAACTCGTTGGCGGCCTGAGTACGGGCTTTATCCACCGGCCGGTAGCTTTCGGTGAGCAGCCCGGTGGCGGGCAGGAACGTAAAGTTCCACCCCAGGCCCAGCAGCATCAGCGCCACGTTGAAACCGGCGAGACTGATACCCAACTGAGCGACCAGTGCGCTTGCCACCAATAGCAGGCAGCCTACCACGATGATCTGTTTGGCACCGAAGCGAGTGGCCAAGTGACCCGTAAAGAACGAAGGCAAGAACATGGCCACCACGTGCCACTGAATGGTCATCGAGACGTGGTTGAAGTCGTGCCCCGCTCCCGCCATGGCGAGCGGCGTTGCGGTCATGGCCAGATTCATCACGCCGTAACCGACCATCGCCGCGCTCACCGCCACAATAAACCCGGGCTGGCAGACTATCCTGCCCATCGGCAAGGCGGTGCCTTCACCGTGGGTGCGCGAAGCGGGCGGTAATTGCGTCAGGATCAGCACCACCAACGCCAGGGCGTAGATGGCAGCCAGACCGGCAAAGCTGCCCAGAAACGGCACCTCACCCAGTTCCCGGCTGACTCTTGCCAGCCACGGCCCGGCAAACGCGGCCAGGACACCGCCGCCCATCACCAAGCCAATCGCCCGATCACGCAGGTGCACAGGCGCCGCCTCCACGGCGGCAAAGCGATACAGCTGACCAAAGCCAATGCCGATGCCGATCAACCAGGTCGCCAGCAAGAACAGCCCAAAACGTTCGCTCATCAACGCCTGAACGGCCACCAGCGCGCCCACCAATCCCACTATGTTGCCCAGCATGAACCCGCGCTTGCGGCCCAGCCTGGCCATGATCAGCGAGGCGGGAATGGTGGCGCACATCAATCCCAGCCACTGGGTGGCAACCGGTGCAGTGGACAATGACGCGCTGGGCGCCAGAGAGGCCCCGATCAACGGCGAAACGGCAATCAGCAGGACATTACCAGTGACCAGCAGCGCCTGGCAGAGCGATAACAGAGTGACGGTTAAAGGCATGAGTGATGCTCCAGGGTGGAATCCGCATGGGAAGACGCAAAGCGTTGGCGATAGACGGAGGGGGAGACCCCGTAGTAGCGCTGGAACTGTCGGCGCAGTTGCTCGGCACCGCCCAGCCGCCAGCGCGCTGCTAACCGCTCCAACGCGACGGGCTGATGCGTGTCGAGTAAGGCAAGGCGAGCCTGTTCGAGCCGCAACTGCGTCAGATAAGCGCCCGGTGTGGTGTTCAGATACCGCCTGAACAACCGAGACAGATGGCGCGGCGTAACGGCCATGAAAGCCGCCATTTGATCCACGGCATGTTCGCCAGCGGGGTCGGCATGCAAGTGGTCAAGCAGGCGGCGCAGCGGGCCCGCGGATTGCTGGCCGCGCAGTATCTCGCTGAACTGGGATTGCCCGCCAGGGCGATGCAAGAACACCACCAGCTCGCGGGCCACGCGCCCGGCCAGCTCGGCGCCGTGATCGGCTTCCAACAACGAGAGTGCCAGATCGATCCCCGCCGTCACGCCCGCGCTGGTATAACGGCCACCGCTTTCAACGTAGAGTGCGTCCGGCGCTACCTTGAGTGACGGGTAGGCACTGGCCAGCGCGTCGGCGTATCGCCAATGGGTGGTCACGCGCAGGCCGTCCAGAAGCCCAGCCGCCGCCAGCAAAAAAGCGCCACTGCAGATAGATCCCAGGCGGCGTACCTGCGGGGCGAGCGCGCGCAGCGTCGCCAGCATCTCGGGCATCTCACATTGACGGGCCACGCCGCTGCCGCCCGCCACCAGCAGGGTATCCAGCGGCGCTAGCGACGCCAACTGGTCGAGGGAATGACTTGCATCAAGCGCCAAACCGCCATTGGTCATCAGCTTGCCGGGCACACTGGCCGCAAGGGTTAGCTGATAGAGCGGACGTTGGCTCAGTTCATTGGCAGTGGCAAATACCTGCCAGGGGCCGCTCACATCCAGCAGTTGGCAGTCGGGATAGGCGAGTAGCGCAATATGGCGGGACACGGTGGTTCTCCCTTCAGACGATAGAAGCCTTCAGTCGATAGAAGAGAGTGTCACCGTTCAACGAAATGTCGGCAAGGACCATTACCCCACCGATTAAGACATTAGCCGTTCACCCCGTTTGGCTGACGGGCGCGCCTTCCATCCGGCGCACGCTGGACACAAAGTCGCTGAAGCGCTCGCCCTGGATCAGTACGTGATCGCTGAGCGCCTGCTGGGCACGTACCGCATCGCCGCATTCGATGGCATCGAAAATAGCCTGGTGCTCGCTGAGCGAGTTGTGCACGCGCTGGCGAACCTGCAGTTGCAACCGTCGATACGGCTTCAGGCGCTGCTTGAGCTGGCGTGCCTCGCTGGCGAGAAAGGTGTTGTGGCTCGCCGTGTAGATACAGTCGTGAAAACCTTCGTTCTCGTAGTAATACTCATCGGTGTCCCCCGCCAGCGCCGCCGCTTCGCAGCGTTGATGCGCCTCACGCAGGGCAGACAACTCCTGATCGGTAATGCGCCGTGCGGCCAGCCGACCGCACATGCCCTCCAGCTCGGCCATGACCTCAAACATCTCGATCAGTTGGTCGATGCCTACCCTGGCAACGAAGGTGCCCTTTTTGGGGGAGACCGTCACCAAACCACTGGCCACCAGTTGCTGAATCGCCTCTCGAACCGGCGTGCGTGAGACGTTGAACTCCGCCCCCAGGGTTTCCGGATCAAGCCGCTCGCCGGGCGAACGGCGTCCGTTAATGATGTCGTCTTCCAGTGAATCCTTGAGCCGCTGGGCGTTGGAGCGTTTCGAGCCTGGCATGCGTCACCCCCTTTATTGGCAGCGCTAAATTGTACATAAAGAATATGTCATAAAGTTGACATTAGCATACGTAGCGCCTATTGATGTATATATCAGCTCGGCTGATGAATACATAAAAGCCAATCCAAGACCACAACAACAACCGTTGGAGACGCCACATGCAACGTAACCACCTAGTCACTGCCGCCGCTTTAGGACTGGCAATCGCCGCTTCGCACGCCTCAGCCAATACCGTACTGCGCGCATCCCACCAGTTTCCTGGTGGCCAGGGCGATGTGCGCGACGAAATGGTCCAGATGATGGCCGAGGAAGTGGCCAACGCTGACGTCGGCCTTGAAATAGAAGTCTACCCTGGCCAATCACTGTTCAAGGCGCGCGAGCAATGGGGCGCGCTGGCGCGGGGGCGGCTGGATATCACCTCACTGCCGCTCGACTATGCCAGCGGCCGTCACCCGGAGTTTTCCGCCACGCTGATGCCCGGGCTGGTGCGCAACCACGAGCACGCCCAGCGTCTTAATGATTCGGAATACATGGACATGATCAAGGATGTCATTCAGGAAGGCGGTGCGCGCGTGCTGGCCGATGCCTGGCTGTCCGGCGGCTTTGCCTCCAGCGAGCAGTGCATCACCTCGCCCGACACCGTGGACGGTCAGGTTTTCCGTGCAGCGGGGCCGGCATTTGAAGAAATGCTCGAGGCCGCCGGGGCGTCCATCGCCTCAATGCCGTCATCGGAAATCTACACCGCCATGCAAACCGGCGTACTCGACGCCGCCAACACCTCTTCCATGTCGTTTGTGTCCTATCGTCTGTACGAACAGGTCGAGTGCCTGACCGAGCCCGGCGATTTTGCCCTCTGGTTCATGTACGAACCCATCCTGATCTCCGAGCAAGTCTGGCAGGGCCTCAACGATGAGCAGCAGGCGGCGTTGATGGACGCTGGCGAAAAAGCCGAGGCGTTCTTTGCCGAAGAGGCCGCCGCCATTGACCAGCAGATGGTCGACGTCTACGAGGAAAACGGTGTTGAGGTCGTCAAGATGACCGAAGAGGATTACAACGCCTGGCTCGAGATCGCCCGTGAAACCTCGTATAAAAACTTCGCCGAAAACGTCCCTAACGGCCAAGCCATCATCGATGCGGCGCTAGCCGTCGAATAAGTCACGCTGCATTCAACCTGTCCGACCATCCTGCGGGATGGTCGGCATGATTGATGACTTGCCCGATCTGATGACCCCGCTTGATGACACCGCTTGATGAGGGACGTATGGCAACAACAACGCACACTCCGGCAACACGCAGCGGCCTGATAGGTGGCTACATCCGGACAATGGACCAGCTTTCTCGCTTTTCAGCCTACATCGCCTGCGCCCTGTTTATCGCCGGGGTGCTGGCCATCTGTCACATGGTGTTCACGCGCTACGTGCTCGGCTGGAGCACCAGTTGGCAAACCGAATTTACGATTTTTTCCGTGACTGGGGCGATGCTGATGGGCAGCCCCTATGTACTCATGACCGGAGGCCACGTGGCCATCACCATCTTACCCGATGCCATTGGCGGCCTGAGCCGCAAGATCATGCTCACCATCGCCTCGCTGTTTGGCTTCGCGTTCTGCGCCGCGCTTGCCTACGCCAGTTGGGTCTACCTCTTCGAAGCGCTCCACGGCGAATGGACAACCGGCTCGGTGTGGAACCCGCCGCTTTGGCCGGCGCTGCTTCCTGTGGCGGTCGGTACGACCTTGCTGGCGTTACAGTACGTCGCCGACATTCTGCGCGGGGAGGGCTGACCATGGATCCGATTACGCTGGGTATTATCGTGGCCGTGGGCCTGATCGTGCTGATGGCCATCGGCACGCCGATTGCCTTTGCCCTGGGCGGTGTCTCGCTGATGGCGCTGCTCTATGACCGCGGCCTTCCCGAACTGACTTACTTCGGGGAAACGTTTTTCGACCGTATTGCCGAATTCGGCTTTGTGGCGATCCCCATGTTCATTCTGATGGGCGCGGCCGTGGCGTCCTCGCCCACCGGGCGCGATCTGTATCGCTCGCTGGATTTGTGGATGGGACGGCTACCGGCGGGGCTTGCGGTATCCAATATTGGTGCTTGCTCGATTTTTGCCGCGCTGTCCGGCTCCTCCCCCGCCACCTGTGCGGCTATCGGCAAGATGGGTATTCCTGAAATGCGCACGCGGGGCTACCCCGACGGCGTCGCCGCCGGCTGTATTGCCGCTGGTGGCACGCTGGGGATACTGATTCCGCCTTCCGTGACCATGATTATCTACGGCATTTCCACCGAAACCTCCATCGGCCGTTTGTTTATCGCCGGCGTTGTGCCGGGCTTCATGCTGGCTGGGCTGTTCATGATCTGGACGATCATCGCCTGCAAGCTGGCGGGCGGCTACGCCAATCCTCTGGCGGCCTCCGCGGAAAAGCTCAAGAACACCGTCCAGCAGAATGTCGACAGCAACATGAAAGCCGTGGTGCGTGTCCTGCCCTTCCTCGGGGTGGTGGCCGGTATTCTGTTCGCACTGTACGGCGGCGTCGCGACACCGTCCGAAGCGGCGGGCGTCGGCGCCTTCCTGTGTCTGATGCTGGCTATCCTGATCTACCGCATGTGGCAGATCGGTCCGATCAAGCTGATCATGCGCGACTCCCTGCGCGAAAGCGTGATGATCATGCTGGTTATCGCCTGCGCCGAGGTGTTCGCCTATGCGCTGTCGTCGATGTTCATTACTCAGACCGTCGCCGCAGCAATCGCCGACCTGGAGGTCAATCGCTGGGTGCTGATGGGGGTCATCAACGTCTTCCTGCTGGTCGCGGGTTTCTTCCTGCCGCCAGTGGCCGTGATCGTGATGACCGCGCCGATTTTGCTGCCGATCATCCTGGCGGCAAACTTCGATCCTTACTGGTTCGCGGTGGTACTCACCATCAACCTGGAAATCGGCCTTATCACCCCGCCGGTCGGGCTCAACCTGTTCATCATCAAGGGCATTGCACCGGATATCTCGCTGCGCGACATCCTGATGGGCAGCCTGCCGTATGCGCTGTGCATGGTGCTGGCCATTCTATTGCTGTGCCTGTTCCCCGGCCTAGCTCTATGGCTGCCCAACCTGATCATGGGCTGAAAGGAGTACGATCATGAACATGATGTTTCTTCAGGAACTGTTCAACAACATTACCCAGCGCGACGCACTGTTGCGGCGGCGTCAGTCTGTCGCCTCCGCGGTGGACCATACGCATCTGGTCAAGGCCTGCCAGGCGCTACTGGAGAGCGACGGCGAAGCCTCCAGCATCGCCCTGGCCAGCCGCGCCCTGGCGATCTACCGGCGCCTTTCCGAAGAAGAAAAGCAGCGTTTCTTCAAACGCCTCGCCGAGGACTTCGCCGCCGAGCCCGAGCAGATTGACAGCGCCTACGAAGCCTACCGCGACGCGCGGGACAACCGCTCCCTGCAGACGCTGTTCGAAGCCTGCGAGCCGCTTCGCCAGGAGCTTTTCCGGCGGCTCAACTTCGCCAGCGACGGCACCTACGAACTGGTCAACATGCGTCAGGATTTATTGGGTATGCTGCGCGATCAGCCCGACCTTGCGCCCATCGACGACGACTTTGCGCACCTGTTCGGCTCCTGGTTCAACCGCGGCTTTTTGATGCTCAAGCGCATCGACTGGAACACGCCCGCATCGATTCTCGAGAAAATCATTCGTTACGAAGCGGTACACGAAATTCAGGATTGGGACGACTTGCGGCGCCGCCTGGACGCCCGTGATCGCCGATGTTTTGCGTTCTTTCACCCTGCCATCGGCGATGAACCGCTCATCTTTGTAGAAGTCGCCCTTCATAAAGGTCTGCCAAGCCGCATTCAGCCCATCCTTTCCGGGCAGGATGGCGTGGATGACCCCGACGACGCCGACAGTGCCGCCTTCTTTGGCATCAGCAACTGCCAAACCGGCTTGCGTGGTATTTCGTTTGGTAACTTCCTGATCAAGCAGGTGGTACAGGAGCTTTCCCAGGAGCTTCCTCAGTTGAAGTACTTCGTGACGCTTTCACCGGTACCCGGGTTTGCTCAATGGCTCAGCGAACAGCGCCAAAACGACCACTGGCCGTCCAGCGTCCGTGACACCCTGGCAGAGCTCGATACGCCGGGATGGCATCAGGATACACAGCGTCAGGAACGGCTCAAAGCAACGCTACAACCGCTCGCTGCCCACTATCTGGCCGACGAAAAAAACCGCCATGGTTTGCCCCTAAACCCCGTTGCCCGCTTTCACCTGGGCAATGGCGCCAAGCTCCAGCGTATCAACTGGCTTGGCGATATTTCCGAAAAAGGCCTCAAGCAGGCCGCCGGCCTGATGGTCAACTACCTCTATGTGCTCGACGACATCGAGCGTAACCACGAAAACTATACCGCCAAGGGCACCATTGCCTGCTCGAGCGACGTGCGCGACCTCGCCAAGCGGGCGCGCAAGCTGGCCAAGGGAGAACCTGCCAAATGAACCACAATCTGTTTGCCACCTTTGCCACTCAGATGCGCAAGCGCGGGGACGCCGACTTTATCACCACCCGCGAAGGCCGCCGCTATTCCTACGCCGATGCGCTGAGCCAAAGCGCCCGCCTTGCCGGCGCTCTGACCGCTCTTGGCGTACGCCAGGGGGATCGTGTGGCGGTCCAGGTGGACAAAAGCCCCGAAGCCATTTTGCTATACCTTGCCTGCCTGCGGATGGGCGGTGTCTATTTGCCCCTCAACACCGGTTACACCGGCGATGAAATTCGCTATTTTCTGAGCGATGCCGAGCCCGCGCTGTTTGTCTGTCGGCCTGCCGACGTCGACGAGGCACGCCGCATTGCCACCGACACCGGATGCCCGGCGGTTGTCACTCTGGGCAGCGCAGCCGATGGTAGCCTGATGGACGAAGCGGCGAGCGCCGCCCCCCATGATGAAATCGCCGAGCTGGATATTCGCGACCTGGCGGCGATTCTATACACCTCGGGCACCACCGGGCGCTCCAAGGGGGCCATGCTGACCCACCAGAACCTGGCCTCCAATGCCGAAACCCTGGCCAAGGCCTGGCACTTCAGCGCCGAGGATCGCCTGATCCACGCGCTGCCGATTTTTCATACCCACGGGCTGTTTGTAGCGTGCAACGTCACCCTGATGGCCGGTGCCAGCATGCTGTTCCTGACCAAGTTCGACGCCGACGTGATTTTCGAGGAACTACCCCGCGGCAACGTGATGATGGGCGTACCCACCTTCTACACGCGCCTTGTTCAGGACTCGCGCCTGACACCTGACGTCACCGCCAACATGCGGTTGTTCGTATCCGGTTCAGCACCGCTGACCGCCGAAACCCACGAGGCCTTCGAGGCCAAGACCGGGCATGCCATTCTCGAACGCTACGGCATGACCGAAACCAACATGAACATCTCTAACCCCTACCATGGTGCGCGCCGCGCGGGCACCGTGGGTAGGCCGCTGCCCGGCGTGGAAATACGCATCACCGACAGGGAAACCGGCGATGAGGTCGCCCCCGGCGAGATCGGCATGCTGCAGATTCGTGGGCCCAACGTGTTCATCGGCTACTGGCGAATGCCGGAAAAAACCCGCGAGGAGTTGCTTGAAGACGGCTTTTTCATTACCGGCGATCTTGCCCAGGTCGACGAGCAGGGCTATGTGCATATCGTTGGACGGGATAAAGACCTGGTGATTTCGGGTGGCTACAACGTCTATCCCAAGGAAATAGAACAGGTCATCGACGAACTGGAAGGGGTATCCGAGTCTGCGGTGATTGGCCTGCCCCACCCGGACTTTGGCGAAGGCGTCACCGCCGCCGTGGTCACCCAGCCGGGGGCGGACCTCGACGAAGCCACCATCCTAGACCACCTGCAGGGAAAACTTGCCAAGTATAAGCAGCCCAAGCGCGTGTTCTTCATCGATACCTTGCCGCGCAACACCATGGGCAAGGTGCAAAAGAACGAGCTACGCAAACGCTTCCACGATACTTACCAGTCAGCTTGACGCAGTAAAGCAAACGCCCCGCTCCCTGCAAGGCACAGGAAACGGGGCGTTTGTCGGTTGGTCGAATCGTCGTGGCGCGCTTAACCGGCGAACGAGGCGTACATGATGATGACCAGCAGCACCAGTACGATACCGGCAGGCACCGCCCCTTTCCACGGGGTGAGGTCAACATCGCCAGAGTGCTCCTGGACCCAGT
Source organism: Halomonas sp. A40-4 (assembly GCF_015767635.1). Taxonomy (GTDB): domain Bacteria; phylum Pseudomonadota; class Gammaproteobacteria; order Pseudomonadales; family Halomonadaceae; genus Vreelandella; species Vreelandella janggokensis. Next base: position 3,490,767 of record NZ_CP065230.1, read on the forward strand.
CGGTCTCGCGCGGACGTAGCTTGCCAATCACCAGCATCACCGCCACCAGCAGCACGAATACCGCCGCGACAAAGTGGAACTCATGCATGACGGCGGGTAGCTTGTCGAAGGGTGGCACGAAATAGCCCGCGGCGATCAGCAAACAGCCACCTACCAAGCCAATTTTCGCCGCCATCGGCGGTACACGCTTGGTCAAAAGCCCCACCAGCACCACCGCCAGGATAGGAATGAAGTAGATGGCATTCATCTTCTGCAAGTAGCCGAACAGGCTTTCCTGACCTGCCAGTAAGGGCGCAATGGTCATGGTGGTAATGGCCATGATCCAACCAAACACCTTGCCCGACTTCACCACCTGCTCCTCTGTGGCGTCTTTCTTGAGGACTTGCTTGTAGATACCCAAGCTGAAGATGGTCGTCGTGCTGTTCAGCGCGGAGTTGAACGACGACAGGATCGCCCCGACCATCACCGCGGCAAAGAAACCGGTGAGGTACGGCGGCAGCACGTTAAACACCAGATGGCCGTAAGCTTCATCGGCGCGAATGCCATCATCGGCGTACAGGTGGTAGGCAATGATCCCTGGCAGTACCAGATAAATTGGGCCCAGCAGCTTGAAGAATCCCGTCAGCAGGACACCCTTCTGGCCTTCCGCAAGGTTTTTAGCGGCAAAGGTCCGCTGGATGATCTGCTGGTTGGTCGTCCAGTAGAACAGGTTGATCAGGAAGACACCGGTGAAAAGCGTGAAGAACGGCACCTGTTGATCACTACCGCCGATCGAATTGAGCTTGTCAGGATTGCTGGTTTTCAGTGTATTCCAGCCTTCCATGATGCCTTCACCACCGCTGACGGCTTGCAGGCCGAAGTAGACGATCACAAAGCCACCGATCAACAGACCAACGCCGTTAAGAGTGTCGGATACCGCGACCGTGCGTAACCCGCCGAACAGCGCATAGATGGCGCCCACAATCCCCACGACCCATACCGTCAGCCAGAGTAGCGTGGTCGGTGATTCGATACCCGTCAGCGCGGGCAGGTCGAGCATGCCCTGCAGCCCTATCGCACCCGAGTAGAGAATAATCGGCAGCAAAATCACCGCGTAGGCAATCAGGAAGATCACGTTGGCGATCAGTTGCGTGCCTTTATCAAAGCGGATCAGCAATAGTTGGGGCAACGTCGCAATACCGCTTTTTAAAAAGCGCGGCAGGAAGAACAGCGCCAGCGCCACCAGGGCAATGACTGCCACCACTTCCCAGGCCATTACGCTCAGGCCATCGCTGAAGGCTGAGCCGTTCAGCCCCACCATCTGCTCGGTGGACAGATTGGTCATCAACAGCGACCCGGCAATCAAAGGAAACGTCAGCGTCCGCCCTGCCAGGAAATAGCCGCTGGTGCTGCTGTGATCATCCCGTCGCGTAATGCGCCAGGTAATAAAGGCCACTAAACAAGTGAAGAATAGAAATGACGCCAGGGTGAGGGCATGCATAAGAACATCCTTCGGGGCGGTCGCGCATGCTCGCGTGCTACACAAAACATCAGCGCAGTGGATTTAGGTAAATTTACCGAGTGGCGTTGGATTTTAGAACGGTGACTCGATTCCGCTATTCGTCTTTAGTCGCAATCAATCGCCTAAAGAGGTGTTTTTCTAACAAAATTTTCTAAATATCAGACATTTGCACCCCACCTATCGACTGACTGCCCGTTGCCGCGTTTCACTACGTCGCTGGACGCTCACAATGTTAGAGTGGCGCTATGGAATCGCTTTAACGCATCAAGAAGCACCAGCTACTTAACTTGGCCAAGATACAAGCCGCTGATGGGATGGCCGCTTCAGAGAGCGGAAGCTCACTGGAGGAACGCCTTGAATCGGCCGGTATCGGCGGCAGCCAGCAAGAGCGGCGACTTGCTGGCACGCCTGAAAGCCAAGAAACATGCCACGCAGTATTAACCTGCTGGTATAGCCCGCCCTGCCGGGTGGGCCTGTTCTAAAGGGGCTCGCAGTGCCTGTTCTATTACGTCTGTTCAAGGCGCTTCAGGCGTCTACGATCAATGTCAGTTGGATGTTTTTGTTATTGATGGTCATCAGCCATGCGGCACTTTCATGGGCCCTTATGGCGATGAGCAGTGAAGCGGTAGCCGAGACTTTCGGAACATGGGTGTACTTTTACGTCACCACGGCGACAACGGTGGGCTATGGCGACTATAGTCCGGTAACGTCCAGCGGCCAGTGGGCCGCCGCCTTATGGGTGATTCCCGGCGGCATTATGCTGTTTGCCGCGTTTATCGGTAAAGCAACCGCTAATATCAGTTCAACATGGAGAATGCTGGTGCAGGGTAATGCTGATTACAGCCATCTTAACGGACATACCCTCGTCGTCGGTTGGCATGGCGAGCCAACAGCGCATATTATTCGCATCCTGCAGGCCGACACTAACCTCCCCGACGATATTGTGCTGTGCGTCGCCAAAGATATCGACAACCCATTGCCGGGCAGCATCAAGTTCGTCAAAGGCGATAGCTTTTCCGATACTGAACTGCTGGCACGAGCGGGCATTCAAGGAGCCAGCCGCATCATTATTTACGATGAGACCGATGAGCGCGTGGCCACCATTGCCTTATCGGTCTTCGATCAAAAGCCGGCTGGCTGCCACGTCGTCGCCCACTGCGATAACCCGGCAACGGCCAACATGTTGCGGCGTACCTTACCGGGTATTGAGTGTACTCAGGGGTTATCGATCGAAATGCTGGTCCGCTCCGCCACCGACGCAGGCATCAGCCGTGTGGTCAATGAACTGCTCGCCATTGACCACGGCGCAACCCAGTTCCAGGGGTGCTTACCCAACACGCTGCCAGCCGATCAAACAGCTCGCTACGGCGACCTGATGAGCCTGGCCAAATCAAGCGACAACATCACACTGTTAGGGGTGTGGCGCCCATCCATTGAGGCGCATCAAATGCTCAACCCTCCGGCTGATTTCGCGGTAGGCAAAGGCGACACTCTGTATTACATGGGAGACAAACGACTTACAGAGGCCGAGCTAACTCGCTTGTTTCAGTCTGCTGCGCAGGGGGCCGCCTGATGCTCAAGACGCTTAAGAGGTTATATCGCGCCACCACCGCTCCCTCTGCGTCACCTCCAGCACCGGGTTTGCCCAACGGTATGCCCCCAGCAGCGCTGGAAGGCTTGCGCCTCGATGGTCGCGTCAACATCCAACTGATTGACCTGTGCACCTACCCCGATGCCCTGTTTCACTGGGACAACGAGGCCTTTCATCATATCGCCGCTGTCGGGCATGTCGATCTCGGCCAAGGTGCCCACCTGGTGCGCTTTTACCTGGATAACGACACTTGGTTGCAAGCCAATATCGAGCAAGAGCAGGTAGTCGAATACAAACTGTTCGATTTCTATCGCGTCGCGCAGCTATCCCCTGTCGAGTTTGATACGCTGGTCAACGGCACTGACCCGCATACCAATCCAACAGGCGCGCAAACCGTTACGATTACCTCGACCGATACATCCGAACGTCGTTGTACTTACCAACGCGTGTGGGGTGATGACGCTCAAGAATGGTCGCCGCCGGCCGTATTCGAGGAACAGGTAGTCACCACTGACAGTATTAGCAGCCGCTACGTTACCCACCACGCCATGCTTTTTGAACGCGCTATCCAGGACGCTGAGCGCATGGAATACGCATTGGTCAGCGCCGAAAACGATGGCGACGGTGGTTTCATGGTGGTGTATAACGTCGGCGTTGACGTTGCCCCGATGGATATCGACGCCCTTTGACTTTTCTCAACCTTCACGAAGGAAACAACGTCCATGCTGCATTATCTGCAGGGTTTACCGTATTTTATTGCCTACCTGGTCGCGGCGATCATTTTGTTGGTCGCATTCATGTACTGCTATAGCCGCATCACGCCGCACCACGAATGGAAGCTGATTCGCGAGGGCAACGCGGCCGCCGCGACCGCCTACGGCGGCTCTATCCTGGGCTTTACCATCCCGCTGTACAGCGCCATGGCCAACTCCATCAGCTTTGTCGACTTCATTTTGTGGGGCGTGGTTGCGTTTATCGTCCAGTTGGCAACCTTCTTCGGCGTGAAGCTGTTCCTACGCAAGCAGGGAGAAAGCCTCTCGCAACATATTACCGAAGGCCACCAGGCTTACGGCATTTTAATGGCAAGCATCGCCGTGGCCGTTGGCTTGCTCAACGCCGCCTCGATGACGTGGTAAAAGGAAGCCGCTGACATGTCCAGATACGATCAAACACCGCATTTGCCGAGACGCAAACGCAGCGCACGCCTGTCACTCGCGATGATGGGCGCCAGCGCCTTTGGCCTGACTGCCTGCGGACAACCACCCCAGGAAGAACACATTACCGACATCGAGTTTGATGAGCCGCGCAGTTTCCAGAGCGTCGAGGATTGTGTCGCCGCGGATGTTTATACGCGCAATGCCTGCGAGGCTGCCTACGAGGCTTCGCTTGAGGACGTGCCGCGCTTTAACACCCTGGAAGAATGTGAGGCGGAACACGGCGAAGGCGCCTGTACCGAACCCACAGATGAGCAGTCACAGGCGGCAACCGGTAGCAGCGGCGGCAGCTGGTTCATGCCTGCCATGATGGGCTATATGGTCGGCAGCATGATGTCCAACACCAGCCGCGGGCGTTCGTTCGAGCGGGTTTATCAAGAGCCGGTGTACCGCAATCGCCAAAACCAGGGCAACTGGAACACCGCGTCAAGCCAGGCTACCCAGCGGATCTCTCAGCGTAACGACGCCATGCGCAGTTCGGTGCGCGCGTCTTCACAGCGTAGTGGCTTTGGCTCGCGTTCATCCACACGGAGTGGCTGGGGCTCTTAACCGCCAGCAAAGCTCACCATGCTACGAATCGATATCCCTGAGCGGCAAAACTGGAAAGCCCTGGCCCACGAACTGGGCTTTCATTTCCATACCATTGAGGGCGAGCCTTACTGGAAGGAAAACGCCTACTACCAGTTCACCATGGAGCAGGTAGAGCGCGACATAGAGGCACCCACCGAGGCAATCCATGAGATGTGCATGGAGTTGGTCGACAAGGTCTGCCACTCCAATGCCTTGATGCAGCGTTTAGCGCTACCCGAGCACATGTGGGACAGCATCCATCACTCGTGGAGAGCTGGTCAGCCGCACCTTTACGGGCGTATGGATTTTGCCTATTCCGGCGATGGCCCGGCAAAGCTGCTGGAACTCAACTACGACACCCCGACCTCACTTTACGAAGCGGGCTTCTTCCAGTGGGTATGGCTCGAGCAAGCCATGACACAGGGCATCCTGCCGCGTCACGCCGATCAATACAACTCGATACAGGAGCGGCTGATCAATGCCATGGCACATCTGGGCGACCGCCTCGAGGGCCGCACGCTATATTTCTCGTGCGTCAAGGATAACGCCGAAGAGCGTGCCACGGTGCACTACCTTCAGGATGTCGCGGTGCAGGCAGGCCTCAACGCCCCCTTTATCTACACCGAAGATATTGGCCAGCATCCGGCGGCCGATCACTTCGTCGACCTCGACGACCAGCCCATTCAGGCACTGTTCAAGCTGTATCCCTGGGAAGAAATGGCCGACGACGCTTTTGGTGAATTGATCCCCCAGTTAAACACTCACTGGTTTGAGCCGCCCTGGAAGGCGGTGTTATCCAACAAAGGTATCTTGCCGCTGCTGTGGGAACACTTCGAAGGACACCCCAACCTGTTACCGGCATTTTTCGAGAAAGCCAATAGCTCACCGCTACCCGCCGGCTGGGTGCGCAAGCCGTTTTTCTCGCGGGAAGGCAGCAACATCGAACTGATTACCCCTGCGGGCCAGCGCGAAGCGGTCGGTGGCCCCTATACCGATAGCCCCTGGATTCGGCAGGCGTATCACCCCATGCCACGCTTCGGTGATAATCACGCCCTGGTCGGCAGTTGGGTCGTCGGCGACCGTGCCTGCGGCATGGGCATTCGCGAAGACGTCGGGCACATCACCAAGGATTCTTCCTGCTTTGTGCCCCACGCCATTGTCTAACGGTTGATCATGCTTCAGCCCATCAGCCATAAACAGCTGACCGAATCACCCTGGGCGATATCGCGATGCGGCGGGATGACCGCCAGCGCATTGGCCTGAATACACGAGGACAGAACCGACGAGTTCTGATCATCAAACGCCTTGGCATGCGCACCTTGAGCATCAAACGTCAGGACCACGCGCATATAGTGCTGCCGAGGGCCAGTGGATGTTGAAAACTCTGCTCGCGCGGTGACACAAGGCAGCGCTGTCAGATCGGGGCAGCTTAATAGCGCGCCCATCAGCGGGCGTAAAAAAAGCCAGGCGCCGACAAAGCCGGAAACGGGATTACCGGGTAATCCGACAAAGTGCGCCTGCCCGCCTTCGCGTCGCGGCAAGTGCCCCAGCGCCAACGGCTTGCCCGGCCGAATGGCGAGCTTCCACATCGTGAGCTTACCCAGTGCCTCGAGCGAGGCTTTCACGTGATCCTCTTCGCCGACACTCACCCCGCCGGTGCTGACGACGACGTCGGCATCTTCCGCCGCCTGGGCGAGCAGCTCCCGAGTGCGTTCAGCATCGTCGGGCACGCTGACCTGGGTAACCACCTCAGCGCCAAAGGTTGTAAGCAACCGCGTGAGCATGGGGCGGTTTGAGTTATACAGCTGTCCCGGCTTGAGCGGCGTACCGGGGTCAACCACTTCATCGCCGGTAGACAACAGCGCTACCCGCGGCCGACGGCGAACGCCAACCTCTGTCACCCCCTGTCCGGCCAGGTGGCCTAGCGCTGCGGCCTCCAGGCACTGACCGGCGCTCAGCAGCACATCCCCCTGGCGCACATCGCGCCCCTTCAAACGCACATTGTCGCCAGCGGGGATATCCGCAGGGATCGTGGCAACATCGCCATCCACCTCGACGCGCTCCTGCATGACCACGCAGTCGGCCCCGGGGGGGATTTCACCGCCGGTAAAAATCCGCGCGCAGCTGCCCGGCGCCAGCGGCGTGGCAGGCGTGCCCGCCGCAATCCGCTGGCTGACCCACAGTCGCTGTCCGGCATCCCCCGCCCGCAGCGCGTAGCCGTCCATCGCGCTATTGGTATACGGCGGCACGTCAAGCTGCGCCGTAAAGTTTTCAGCCAGCACTCGTCCGGCCGCACCGGGAAGCGCCACGCGCTCCGCCGTCATGGGCGTGACATCTGCCAGCAGCGCAGCCAGGGCATCATCAATGGAGTGCAGCTCAGCCATGCTGGCCTCGCTCGGGGATCACCAGGTTGGCGAAGTTGCACGGCTTGTGGCGGCTGTCGAGCTGTTCGGCAAGAATGCCGTCCCAGCCGGTGCGACAGGCGCCGGTCGAGCCCGGCAGGCAGAAGATCACCGTGGCGTTGGCCAGCCCGCCGAGACAGCGGCTTTGAATTGTGGAGCTGCCGATTTCCTCGCCGCTCAGCTGACGGAATCGCTCGCCAAAGCCTTCAATTGGCTTGTCGAGCAGCACCCGCACCGCCTCCGGCGTCGAATCGCGGCCGGTAAAGCCGGTGCCGCCGGTGGTGATCACGCCCTGCACCGCAGGGTCAGCAATCCATTGGGCCACCACGGCGCGAATGGTGTACACGTCGTCCGGCACGATACGCTTTTCTACCAGCTGGTGACCGGCCTGGGTCAGCCGTTCGACCAGGGCCTGGCCACTGCGGTCGGTCTCATCGGTGCGCGTATCGGAAATCGTCAGTACCGCGATACGCAGCGGAATCATCGGCTCCATGGGCTACTCCTTGGCGCGCTTTTGCGCTTGCCGGGCCTCAAGCGCCGCCAGTTGTTCCGGCGTTGCCTTGCCTTGGTAGAGGTCTTTCCACTCATCGTAAGGCATGCCGTAAACGTACTCGCGGGCCTCTTCATAGCTCAGGCTTTCGCCCCGCGCCTCCGCCGCGCTCACCAGCCACTTGGACAGACAGTTGCGACAGAAATCGGCCAGAATCATCAGGTCGATATTCTGCACGTCTTTATTGTCATCAAGATGCTGCAACAGCTGGCGAAAGGCCGCCGCCTCGATCTCGGTACGGGTGGTATCGTCAAACTGATTCATTTAGGTGACCTCCATGATGGACATTACGCTCAGCATAACAAAAGACACCGCCCGTAGGCGGTGTCCTTTGCGACATTCCAGCGCGCCTTACGACGAGCGTGGGGCGGGTGACTCACCCGAGTTGTTTGATGCTTTCTGGTCAGCCAGCTCCTGCTCGGAAACCGACTGATCCTTGACCTCTTCGTACCACAGGTTGTGGTGCTCCTTGGCCCAGGTCTCATCAACGTAGCCAGTGGTCATGCCTTCCAGCGACCCTTCAGTGCCCAGGGTGCCGATGTAGATATGGCCGACCGACACGGCCGTGAGCCCCAGGGCGCCTACAGCGTGAACCAGGTTGGCCCACTGCATGGTGTCGCGACCTTGCCCGAAATTCGGGAAGTCGAGGACGAGGCCGCTGGCAACCACCAGCAGCCCCACCGAGGCCAGCAGCCAGTACCAGGCTTTTTCACCGCCGTTGGCGAAGCCGGCATCCACGTGGCCTTTACCAACAAGGCCACCGCCTTTCTTGAACCATTCCAGGTCGTGCTTCTTGGGCATGTTGTCCTTGATCAGGCTGACCAGCATCACGATCAACAACACGCTGAAGATCGGCCCCAGATAGTTGTGCAGCAACTTAGAGGACGAGACCATCCAGCCCCAGAAGGCATCGCCAAACAGCCCCCGAAAGACAAACTTGCCAAACAGCAGGTTGAGACCGGTGAGCGCCAGGACGATAAACAGCGACGCCACGGACCAGTGCAAGGCACGCATGAATAGCGGCCAGCGGAACAGCTTGCGTCCCGATCGCGGCTCTTCAAGGTGTTTACGCCCGACGATGAGGTAGAACAGCGTAATGATCACGATCATGCCGCCAATCACGATCAGGCCGAAGGGTGACACCCAGCGGTTACGCCACTGACGCCAGGTTTCACCGCTGGCGTTGATCAGGTTGTAGTTACTGTCGGCTCGCGAATCACGGTAGTTGGGACCGGTCTCGCCGCTACGGACTTGTCGCCACTGGTCCGCATCGATGCCGGGCGCCGCCGTGCTCATTTCACGATTGGGGTCAGCTTCCTGGGCATGAGCTACCTGCGCCACGCCCAGACTGAACACCAGGGCGAAGGCCAACAGCAGCCAGCGCCAGACTCCTTGCCATTGAGACAGGTGCGGCACCCCACCGGGTGCCTGAGCAGTCAACTGGTTCATGGAAAGCCTCCTTACCCTTTACGGGCAGCATCATAGGCTAGGTTGTCGGCACTGGCCTGAGGGTTGTTGGACCAGGCGCCATCTTCATGGCCACGATGCACCACACGCTGACGGAAAATATCCGCCACGTCTTGGGCATCGCCTGCCAGAAGTGCCTTGGTGGAGCACATTTCCGCACACAGCGGCAGCTTGCCTTCGGCGATGCGGTTGGCGCCGTACTTCTCGTACTCTTCTTCCTTGCTTTCGGCAGGGCCGCCCGCACAGAAGGTACATTTGTCCATCTTGCCGCGCTCGCCAAACGCATCCTGCTGCGGGAACTGCGGGGCGCCAAAGGGGCAGGCGTAGAGGCAGTAGCCACAGCCGATACACAGGTCCTTGTCGTGCAGCACGATGCCGTCGTCGGTCTTGTAGAAGCAGTCGGTCGGGCACACCGCCATGCAGGGGGCGTCGTCACAGTGCATGCAGGCGACCGAAATGGACATCTCGTCGGCTTCGCCGTCATTCAGCGTCACAACACGCCGACGCTGAATGCCCCATTCGACATCATTGGCATTTTTACAGGCGGTCACGCAGCCGTTGCATTCGATGCAGCGCTCGGCGTCACACATAAATTTCATTTGAGCCATGGTGTTCTCCTTATACGGTGCGGGATGTCTCCCGCACCGTGGATGCTGTCAGGTCTAGGCGAGCCTCAGGCACGCTCGATGCGGCAGATGGTGCACTTGGTCTCTTGCATCAGTGTCACCGGGTCGTAGCCATAAGTGGTCGCGGTATTGGCCGCTTCGCCGATTACGTAGGGAGCAGTGCCTTCAGGGTACATGCCCTCCAGGCTTTCGCCCTGGAACATGCCGCCAAAGTGGAATGGCATGAAGGCCACCTTGCGGTCCACGCGTGGCGTGACCATCGCCTTCACCTTCACGCGTCCGCCTTCGGCCCCTTCGACCCATACCTGGTCGCCATCGCTGATGCCGATATCATTGGCATCGGCCGGGTTGATCTCCACAAACATCTCTTGCTGAAGCTCGGCCAGCCAAGACATGGAGCGCGTTTCTTCACCGCCGCCTTCGTATTCGACCAGTCGCCCGGAAGTGAGGATGATCGGGTAGTCATCCACCGAGGGGGCACCGTCCTGTACGCTCTTGTACATGGTCGGCAGGCGCATGATGGAGTCAAAGTCGTCCCAGGTCGGGTATTTGTCGACCAGGTCACGGCGGGTTGAGTAGAGCGGCTCACGGTGCTTCGGCACTGCGTCAGGGAAGGTCCACACCACTGCCCGCGCCTTGGCGTTACCGTACGGGGCGCAGCCGTGCTCGATCGCGACACGCTGAATACCGCCGGACAGATCGGTTTTCCAGTTCTTGCCTTCCGCCGCTTGTTTCTCGGCGTCGGTAAGGTCGTTCCACCAGCCAAGGTCTTTCAGCAGCTGGTCGTTGAACTCCGGGTAGCCATCGTCGATATCGCCATTCACCGGCGCGGAACCTTCAGCTAGCAGATTGACGCCGTCCCGCTCGATGCCAAACCGAGCGCGGAAGCCCATGCCGCCTTCCATCACCGGTACGCTTGGATCATAAAGATTGGGCGAGCCGGGATGATTGAACTCGGCCGTTCCCCAGCAGGGCCAGGGCAAACCGTAATAATCGCCATCCGCCGGGCCGCCTTGGGCGCGCAGGTTTTCAAAGCTGAAGGTGTGCCAGTTTTGCTGGTGTTCCTTCAGGCGCTCCGGGCTTTGACCGGTGTAGCCGACGGTCCACATGCCAGCGTTGATTTCCCGCAGGATATCTTCGATCAGCGGTTCGTCGCCGTTCATCTCATAATTGGCGACCAGCTCGTCGCCAAAGCCAAGCTTGCGGGCGAACAGGTACATGATCTCGTGATCGGGCTTGGACTCGAACAGCGGGTCGATGACCTTGTCGCGCCACTGCAGGGAACGGTTGGTCGCCGTCACGCTGCCGGTGGTTTCGAACTGGGTCGCGGCCGGCAACAGGTACACACCGTCGGTGCGGTCGTGCATGACGGCCGCAACGGTCGGGTACGGATCGACGATGACCATCATTTCGAGCTTTTTCATGGCCTGCTGCATTTCGACGCCGCGGGTCTGGGAGTTGACCGCGTGACCCCAATAGAACATGGCCTTGAGCGCCGTACGCTGGGAGATGTTCTCGTCTTCCTCCAGCACGCCGTCCACCCAGCGCGACACGGTGATACCGGCGCTGTTCATGGGTTTGCCGTCAGCATACTCGGTGTCATCAAAGCGGCCTTGCAGCCACTCGTAGTCAACGTTCCAGACGTTGGCCCAGTGCTGCCAGGCGCCTTCCGCCAGACCGTAGTAGCCCGGCAGCGAATCGGAACCCAACCCCAGGTCGGTCGCCCCCTGCACGTTGTCGTGACCGCGCAGGATGTTGGCACCGCCACCGGCCACGCCGATGTTACCCAGCGCGAGCTCGAGGATGCAGTAAGCGCGGGTATTGTTGTTACCCGTGGTGTGCTGGGTACCGCCCATGCACCAGACGACACACCCCGGACGGTTTTCGGACAGGGTCTTGGCCACGTCGAACATGTCCTGTTCGCTGACGCCAGTGATGTCCTCAACGACGCTCGGCGGGAAGTTGGCTACCTCAGCGCGTACATCGTCCATGCCGTAAACGCGCTGGTTGATGTATTCGCTGTCTTCCCAGCCATTTTCAAAGATATGCCACAACAGGCCCCACACGTAGGCCACATCGGAACCTGGGCGCAGCCGCACGTATTTGTTGGCCTTGGCGGCCGTGCGCGTGAAGCGCGGGTCGGCCACAATGATCTGGCAGTTGTTACGCTCCTTGGCAATCAGGAAGTGCTGCATTGCCACCGGGTGCGCTTCGGACGGGTTCGAGCCAATGAACAGAATCGCTTTACTGTTATGGGTATCGTTGAGCGAGTTGGTCATCGCCCCGTAGCCCCAGGTATTGGCAACCCCGGCCACGGTCGTGGAGTGACAGATACGCGCCTGGTGGTCGGTGTTGTTGGTGCCCCACATGGAGGCAAGCTTGCGCATCAGGTACGCCTGCTCGTTGTTGAACTTGGCCGAACCAAGCCAGTAAACGCTGTCGGGGCCGTGCTCGTCGCGCAGCTCAAGCAGCTTGTCGCCAATCTCGTTGACGGCATCTTCCCAGCTCATGCGCTCCCATTCGCCGCCCACCAGCTTCATGGGGTACTTCAAACGGCGGCTGGAATGGCCGTGCTGGCGTAGCGAAGCGCCTTTCGCACAGTGGGCACCACGGTTGATCGGGTGGTCAAAGGCCGGCTCTTGCTTGGTCCAGATCCCCTCTTGCACTTCGGCATACACGCCGCAGCCCACCGAGCAGTGCGAACAGATCGTGCGCTTGGTTTCCACGGGGGAATCCAGTACCGGCGTTTTGTCAGCCGATTCCGCGCGACGCATCATGGGCGCGCCCATAAAGCCTAGTGCGGCCACACCGCCCGTCGCCACGCCGCTGCGCTGTATAAACTGGCGGCGCGAAATACCCAGGCCGGGCGCTTTGGGAGTGTCTGTTTTGCGAGTTAAACGCATGGCAATTCTCCTGGCATTCCGCCGTCAGTCACGCAAGGAAGCGTAAAAAGCACGGACGTGATCGGTCTCACGATAATTGGTTGTTGGTTTTTCAACGTCGCTGGGAGCGCTATCGGCTTGCGCCAGGGTGACGTGTCCGACCGTAGCGGCCGCGCCTGCAGCGGCTGTTCCCAAACCTACGGTTTTCATGAACCGGCGGCGCTCAGGATTATGTGACTGTTGCATGGTGCTCTCCTCTCTTGCCATGGCCGTTGGCCGTTTTATCTTATGCTATGGCTGCTGCGCGCTCACCGGTGGGCGAATCAACGCATTAGCGCGTCACGTCAAGGTTCCACAATGTTGACTGGGGCATGGCTCGCCTCGATTGCCAGACGATCCTCTTCGCTTGTCATGAAAGCACTGCCCAACTGCCCGAGCGCTGCATAAAAAGCGGTATCGACTTGCCCTAAGTCGTCAAAACAGTCGCTTGCCCAAGGGGCAAGGTGATGCATAAAGAAGTGCGCCTGGTCGGGGCTCGTCGCGTCGATCAGCATGGCCATCACCTCGCACAGCGCGGCCAGGTGATCTTCGGGATCCTTTGTGTGCTCGCTGCGCTCGAAGCCCAGCGCACCAAGATCGCGACGTAGCGCGACCAGTGCCGCCTCCATCAGTTCACCGTTGCGGTACCAGGAGGCATAGGGCACCACATCGCCCTGGATCACGCCGACCAGATGACCAAAGTGCGCTCGCTTCAGGCTCGCTGCGTCAACGCTGTTCGCGGCTTGACTGAGCCCATGCCAGCATTCGGCCAGGCGGCTGCCGTCCTGCTCGATATCGAGCGACGCCAGCCAGCCAAGCAGCTCTTCGGTGGGCGCTTCGCGCAATAGCGCGGCGATAAGCCGGTAGATATCTGCTCGTAACGCATCGGCTTCGCTTAATGTCGGGGCAGCTTGCGTCATGGCTTATACCTTCAACTGGGCGTCGGGATCACGAATCATGGTTTTCCATACGTCTTTCACCCGACAGTCTTCGCACATCTCCAGGCGCAGCATGGCGTCGCCTGCAAAATAGGGATGATCAGCCAGCTTGGCCTTGATATTGGCGACCGTGCTCGCCGTGGCAAACGGCTTGCCGCAGCCGATGCACTCAAAGGGCGCTTCTTCGTGACACACATGGCGAGCCTCACGCTCGGCAGTGGCCAGAAAGCCGGGAGTCAGGGTAATGGCATCTTCAGGGCAGGCCTGCTCGCAGAGCCCACACTGCACGCAATCCGCTTCGCGGAAGTTCAGCGACGGCGTATTGCCACCGGATGACAGCGCAGGGGTTGGACAATTGCTGACACAAGCGTGGCACAGGGTGCAGGCATCACTGTCGACCTGAATGCCGCCGTAGGCGGCACCCTCTGGCATGGCATGTCGCTGGCCGCTGGGCTCGCCAAGTTCGCCCAGGCGCGCGAGCACGATATTCAGGCGAGCACGCTTCTCAGGCTCATTCAACGACAGTGGCTGGTCGGTCAGTGGCGTTAGCAATGGCAGCGCGTCGCGTGCCTGAGCAGCGTCAGTATCCAGCAGTTGCACGCGTTCGGGGTTATGCCCCAGCGCCGACAGCAATGTCCGAGCCTGGGCCAACTGATCGGTCAGGAAGGCGCTAAGGCGCTGAGGCATATCGGCATGTCGCTGAATGCGCACCTCTGCCGCGCCGCTGGCAAGGGCGGTTAGCCACTGGTCATGACCGGCCGCACCCAGTTCTTCCAGGGGAATATCCAGCACGTGCCCGGCGGGGACTACACCCGCCGCTTTTTCGGCGTCCTGGGAATCGTGAGTGATAAAGCGCAGTACCGGTGCTTGACCGCCCGCCTCGCGGTAGGCGGCCAGCCAGCTTGAGAGCGTGTCCTGCTGGCGGCGTGTATCGGGCAAGCGAAATTCGATCGCGCCGGTGGGGCAGGCACTCGTGCAACTGCCTACGCCCTGGCACAGGTAGGGATCAATCTCGATCTGCGATTCGATACGCCCTTGATGGCTGCTGATGGCATCGGCAGGGCACACGTCCAGGCAGCGCGTGCAGCCAACATTGCCGCTGGCGGAATGCGCACAGAGATCGCTGTTGACCTGGAAATAACGCGGCTTGTCGAACTCCCCGATCAGCTCGCCGACGCTGTCCAGCGCCTCGCGGCGCCGCTCGGTATCGGTCCAGTCGAGGGTGACATACCCCGGGGGTGGCAACTCGCGCGACATCACCGGGCGGGCGCTCAGGTCCAGTACAAGATCGAAGTGATCACGATCAATGAGTGCCCGAGCCAGACTAAGCGGGGTACCGTCGTTATCAAACTGGACAGCAAAAGCGCCAAGGTAGCCTGAAATGCTTAACACCTCGGCCTGCTCAGGCGTCATTTGATAGCGGACAAGCGGTTGAGCATGTCCCTGTGGCGATGAGTCGGACGACAGCGTGTCCTCGGAACCGGTATCTTGCGATTCACCGGAGCCGGCGGGGGTATTGATGGTTAGCAACGTCAACGAAGCGAGCCCGCTGCCCTTCAAGGCATGGGCAGCTTTCTCGGCGGCGTCGCTTGGACCAATCACCAACGCATGACCACGGCTGTGATAGGTCACATTCGCGGGCGTCAGGTTCGCCGGCCATGAGATGCGTTGGCGTACAGCTTCTCTGGCTTCGGCGTTACGCTGGTCGTCCAGGGACGCCAGTTGGATTCTTTGGTTCATGCATTCTCACGGTCAGAGGATCATTTTTTATTATATTAGTGGGTCATATTTTTTAACTATTTTGGCATATCGGCTGCACCAATACATAACATTAGTGCACAGCGATAAAATCATTTTCCATTTTTTTAAGCCTATTCGCTCAGCTTATGGCGATTTCGTCATCTATGCCAAGAAAAACGCGCCTTGCACTTTCAACGCTGTTGTTCCGATATTTATTCAAGTCATTGTTTTAAAAAAACTAAAACTCATCTCATGCTTTGGTATGAGAGCCATCAGACTGGTCGTCTTGCGCCACCTTTCCCTCAGAGCCAGTCGGATTGGATGCATCTCCATTGGAAGAAGATACTTGCTCCTTGTCGCCCTCTGCCGGTGCTTGTTCGGCCTGGGTATCGTTGGCCTTGTCGGCCACGGATTCATCGGCTTTCTTGGCCCACCGACGCAACTTGCCCGCCAGCTCGGAGGCCATGGGCTTCAACTGCTGGCGATAGTCAAGGTCATAGTCATCCAGACCGTCGCGCACATTGTAGTTCCCTGTTGCCCAAAGGCGTTTTAACGCCCGGCGCCGCAACGCTGAACTGACACCGGGTACCATGTAGCCACTGAAATCACTGCCCGCCTCCAGCGTTTCGGGGTCGGGCAAGGTTTCATCCAGGCTACCGGGCGGGGGTGGCGCAGGTCGTATGGGCTCGCCAGATTCGGTATCGTCTGCTTCATGATTTTCCGCCGATCCAGCCCTGTTAGCCGGGTCCGTTTCATCCAGCGGAAGTGGTGGTGACTCGCTGCGGTCTTTCGTCTCGGGGGCTGCTGCGGATGGTTGATCGTCCGGCTCGAGACCTCGCTTGATACGCGACCAGCGCTCTAAACGACTCATTGCGGTTTCTCCTGGGTGGGCGTTTCCTTGGCGCGCCCGGCCCCCTTGTGTTTCTTCTTGCGAATTTCCATCGGCGCTTCACCGTGGCGGGCCAGATAGCTTTCGATCCATATCTGGATCGCCATCGGCATCGCCACTTCCAGCACCTGCTGCTCGCCATCCATCCAACCGGCTGCGACATCTTGACTCGCCGTCATCGCCGCAGGCTCAGGGGCCTGTCCAGTAAAACCGGCACGCACGAACAATCGTGGCGTGGTGGCCGTCAGGTTAAAGCGATAGGCAGCGCGCTCGGTCATGAACAGCTGCAAAAACAGCACGTGTGGGCCCTGCTCACCTAGCGTCACCTCACCGATACGCCATTGTGTCTGGCTAAACCGGTTGATCTGCTTGTTCTCGGCGACCAGCGTAATACTTAACGGGCGGAGATTATCGGTCATTACGGCGGCCCTTATGCTTTATTCGGAACGAAAGGTTCAGGTAGACAAGTAAGCCTTTCGAGCGCCATCATCGTCAACTCAAACGTTGTACGCACCATGAGGATCACGGATGCCCGCCCTGGAGCTAAGCCGAGCCCGCTTACCGGCCACCACCGAGATTGACGTGGTAGACGAATTTGGTGATACCCGTCGGCAGGCGATTGCCGCCGAGCGGGCCTTGACCGTTTATCTCAACAAGCGTGAGATTGTCACGCTGATGACGCTGGGTGACGACCCCGAAGCGCTGGTAGTCGGCTATCTACGTAATCAGGGGCTGCTGCGCGCCGCGGCTGACCTTTCGGTCGTTCAGGTGGACTGGGAGGTTGAAGCCGCTGTGGTCGTTACCGGCCACTTACCTGACGACCTTGAGGCTCGCCTCAGCACTCGCACCGTTACCACCGGTTGCGGGCAAGGAACGGTATTCGGCAAGCTCCTCGATCAGACTGACCTGACCGAGCTGCCTGACACGCGGCTGGCCCAGTCCACGCTTTACCAATTGCTGCAAAATCTCAATGCCTATAATGAAACCTACCGTAGCGCCGGGGCGGTGCACGGCTGCGCGCTATGCTGGCAAAGCGACGTGCTGGATTTCGTTGAAGATGTCGGCAGGCACAACGCCGTGGATACACTAGCAGGCCGCCAGTGGCTGCAACAGGCAGACAGCGCCGATGCGGATATTTTCTATACCACGGGGCGATTAACTTCAGAAATGGTGCTCAAGGTCGCCCAGATGGGTATCAGCGTCCTGGTATCCCGCTCCGGCGTGACCCAAAAAGGCGTCGAGTTGGCGAAACGCTTTGGCGTCATGCTGATTGCCCGCGCCAAAGGCAAGCACTTTCAAGCCATTAACGCTCAAGACCGCCTCACGCTGGATGCCATTCCCGCACGCCCGCCTCGCGCCCGTGCAGCCAAACAGGAGGCACGCCAATGATTTCCGCAAAGCAACTTACCGGCATGGTTCTCGCCGGCGGTGAAGGCCGCCGCATGGGCGGCCGCGATAAAGGCCTCGAACCCTTTGCTGGCCTGCCGTTGATTGCTCATGTCATTCAGCGTTTCGATGGCCGGGTAGCCGAACTGCTGATCAACGCCAACCGCAACAGCGACGCCTACGAGTTGTTCGCTGATCGTGTCATTGAAGACGCCGAGGGCGGTTTCAAGGGGCCGCTGATGGGTATCTACAGCGGCTTGCGCGCCGCTAAAACCCCCTGGCTGCTGGTGGCGCCCTGTGACTCCCCTGCGCTGCCCAACGACCTGGTGGCACGCATGGTGGCGGGCATCGGCGAGCATGATATTGCCGTTGCCTTTGACGGTGAACGCATGCACCCCGTGGTAGCCTTGATTCGCACCTCTCTGGCTGATGATCTGGCAACAACGCTGGCCGATGGGGAACGCAAGATCGACCGCTGGTATGCCCGCCATGCCTGGTGCAGGGTCGATATGTCAGACTGCGCGGAAGCCTTTGCCAACCTGAACACCGAAGAAGAGAAAATTCGCCTGGAAACAGCGCTTGGCAATGACGCCAGCGCGAAAAAGGCCATCACATGACGCTGTCCTGTTTCGAGCTCGGCGAGCAGATGCTCAGTGTGAGCGAGGCGCGAACGGCGCTTGCCACCCTGATCGAACGGCCCCTTGTCAGTGAGCGCGTCGCCCTAACGAATGCCCATGGTCGGCGCCTTGCAGAAGACATTACCGCCACGATTAACGTGCCGCAGAATACCAATGCGGCGATGGACGGTGTGGCCCTGGCCTGGGAGAACAATGCCCAAACCCAGTGGGCACTGGCAGGCGATGCCTTTGCCGGCCAGGCGTTTGCGGGCAACGTCGCTGCTGGGCAGTGTGTGCGCATTACGACCGGCGCACCGCTCCCGCCCGGCACCGATACTGTCATCATGCGCGAGCAGCTGGTCGAGCAGCACGACAGCGTCGTGATTGAAGCGCCTGAGCGTGTCAAACGTGGCCAGAACGTGCGCCAAGCGGGAGAGGACATCACGATCGGCGACGTCGCCCTTACCGCCGGTACTCGTTTAGACGCCGCCGCCCTGGGGCTGGTCGCCTCGTTGGGCTGGGCACAAGTACCCGTTTATCAGCGCCCCAGGGTGGCGATTTTCTCGACCGGCAATGAAGTCACAGCCCCAGGCAATACCTTGCCAAGCGATGGCATTTACGACGCCAACCGCTTTACCCTGACGGGGCTTCTCATTGAACATGGCGCTGAGGTCATTGACCTTGGCATCTTGCCGGATGACTTTACCGCACTGACGGATACCCTGGCAGACGCCGCGGCGAAAAGTGACCTGGTGATTTCCAGCGGCGGGGTTTCGGTCGGCCATGCCGATTTTACCCGTGACGCTCTCGAGCACCTTGGGCGCCTGACGTTCTGGCGGGTGGCCCTCCGCCCTGGGCGCCCCATGGCCTGCGGCTGGCTGGGCACGGCGCATACGCCTTTCGTCGGCCTGCCCGGCAATCCCGTGGCCGTCATGGTAACCTTCCTGCAGTTTGTGGTGCCGTTGCTGCAGCGGCTCCAGGGTCGGCCGGTGACGTCCCCGCGCCGCCTCCAGGCGGTTGCCGACGACGCCTTGAAAAGTCGCTTTCAACGGACAGACTTTATCCGTGGCATCTACCATAATGATAAAGAAGGACGGCTACACGTACGCAGCACCGGTGCCCAGGGGTCGGGCATTTTAACCTCAATGGTGGCCGCTAACTGTTTGATAGAGTTAGCCGATGACCAGGACGGCGTGCAACCAGGTGAGGTCGTCAGCATACAACCATTAACGGATTGGCTATGACCGAGCAACTGATCGACAACTTTGGCCGCCGCATCAACTATGTGCGTATATCGGTAACCGACCGCTGCGACTTCCGCTGCGTTTACTGCATGAGCGAGGAGATGACCTTTCTGCCCCGCGCGCAGGTTCTTACACTGGAAGAGCTGGCCATGGTCGCCCGCGCCTTTACCGAGCTCGGCGTCGAGAAAATTCGCCTCACCGGCGGCGAACCCCTGGTACGCCGTGACATCACCCAGTTGGTGGATGAAATCGGCTCGATGCCGGGACTCAACGACTTCACCATGACCACCAATGGTGCCAGCCTGCGCAAGCATGCCAAGCAGCTATACGCTGGCGGCATGCGGCGTCTAAACATCAGCCTGGATTCGCTGGACCCGGAACGCTTCAAACAGCTCACCCGCACCGGCGATCTGGATAAAGTCATCGACGGCATCCATGCCGCCAAGGAAGCCGGCTTCGAGCGCATCAAGCTCAACGCGGTCATCCTCAAGGGCCGCAACGAGGATGAAGTGCTCGACCTGGTCGACTTTGCCCGCCGCGAAGGGCTGGATATCAGCTTTATCGAGGAAATGCCGCTGGGCGATGTCTCCGACCACTCCCGCGCGGAAACCTTCTATTCAAGCGATGACGTCCAGGCGCTGATCGAAACCCGCTACCCGCTGATCGCCACCCCGGAAACCACGCCCGGCCCCTCGCGTTATTTCCGCATGGCCGACAGCAACAGCCGTATCGGCTTTATTTCGCCACACAGCCATAACTTCTGCGATACCTGCAACCGCGTTCGCGTGACCGTCGAAGGTCGCTTGCTGCTGTGCCTGGGCAACGAGCATTCGGTCGACTTGCGTGCGGTATTGCGTCGTCACCCGGGGGATATGCAGGCGCTCAAGGATGCCATCATCAATGCCTTGCCACTTAAACCCGAGCGTCATCATTTCACCACCGACGGTGATGTTCAGGTGGTGCGCTTCATGAACATGACCGGCGGCTAATGGTGTCAGCGTTATCCAATGTGCCGGTGCATATCATCACCGGCTTTCTGGGCAGTGGCAAAACATCGCTTATCCACAGCCTGGTCGAGCAAAAGCCTGTGGATGAAAAATGGGCGATTCTGGTCAACGAGTTTGGCCAGATCGGCATCGACCAGGCAATGTTTGAAGCGCGCGACGATGTGGTGGTTAAAGGCTTGCCGGGTGGTTGCCTGTGTTGCCAGTTGGCCTTCGTGATGCAGGCCGCTCTGGTCAATCTGTTGTCGCGTAGCCAACCTGACCGGGTGATCATCGAGCCTTCCGGCCTTGGTCATCCGGCAGGGTTGGTGGATCTGCTGCGTAGCGAGGCGTTTCAGGGTGTCGTAGACGTACGCGATATTGTGACGACGCTCGATCCACGTCGCCTGGATGAGCCACGCGTGGTCGACCACGAAACCTTCCGCGACCAGCTCGAGATCGCCGACGCTATTGCCTTGACCATGCGCGACCTAAGCACCGCCGAGCAACTCAGTGCGGCCCACGCCTTTGTTGCCGAGCGCTGGCCACCGCGCAAGTGGGTCCATGAGGCCGACCATGGTCGGCTGCCGCTGTCGCTTTTGCTGGAAAGCGACAGCGCTCAACGTAACGCGATTGAAACGCCTGAGGCCCATCAGCCACTACCTGTTCCCCCCAGTCTGGACGGCGGTTTTTTCGACGTCCCGCCTGCCCCCGGCACGCCGCAATGTGAAACCGGTGCCTCGCTGGGTTACGCAAGTATCGGCTTGCGCTGGCATCCGAGTGATTGCTTTGACCTGGACGGCCTGGCCGCCTATCTCAGTGAGCTTTCACGGGACGTGCGAGTCAAGGGCGTGTTTCACACCCAGGATGGCTGGCGACAGCTCAACCGAGCTGATGGCACGCTAAGCGTCACGCCATCCACCTGGCGTCAGGACTCACGTCTGGAGATCATTGCCCACGAGTCGTCCAGCCCACATATGCCCGATGCGGACACGCTAAAAGAGGCGCTCGCCGGCACCTTACAAAGCTAAATGCTCATGCCTAAGCCACATCTCAAGCACGTTCAGAGGCATTGCTTTTCCGTATAGGAAGCCTTGATAAGCTCGGCAACCATGGGCCAAAAGCCACGCCTGCTGGTCGTCTCTCTCGACGCCTTCGGCCACGATCTCCAGCGACAGACTTTGTGCCAGCGCAATGGTACTTTCCACGATGGCAGCATTCGCCTTACTGTCAATCACCTGCTGAACAAAGGATTGATCAATTTTTAACTGATCCAGAGGGAGGTGTGCCAGATAGGCCAGCGACGAGTAACCAGTACCATAGTCGTCCAGCGCAAAACGCACCCCCTGCTGTTTGAGTTGCAGCATTTTCTCACGGGCATCATCGCGCTCTTCCACAAATAGCGACTCCGTCACCTCCAGTTTAAGCTTGTGACTCGGCGCGCCTGTGCGCTGCAATATCGACTCCACCTTGTTAACAAAATCAACCTGCCGGAACTGCAGCGGGCTGACGTTGACCGCCACGCTCAATTCGGCAAACCCAGGCTGGTGGGCCCACTGCGCCAGCTGTTGACAGGCAGCCTCCAGCACCCAATCACCTACCGGGTTAATCAGCTCGGTCGATTCGAGGAGGGGAATGAACACGCCCGGCATGACCAAGCCGCGTTCAGGATGCTGCCAGCGCAGCAGGCCTTCGACCCCTATGCAGCGGCCGTCCTGATCAACTTGAGGCTGGAAATACAGCTGCCATTCTTCATTCGCCAACGCTTGGCGAAGTTCGTTTTCCAGGCGAACCCGCGCCAACAATTCGGCTTGCATGGTGGGGTCAAAAAAGCTCAACGCACAGCGACCGCTGCTTTTGGCCTGGAAAAGCGCCATGTCCGCCTGCTGCAAGTAATCATCGACTGTACTGGTATGATCACTTACCACGGTAATCCCGATACTTGCCGTGACGCTAAGACTGTCATCCCGGACCGTCATCGGCTGGCTGATCATATCCTGAAGTTTCTGCGCGATATTTTCGGCCAGTTCAGCGGTATGCTCCCGGCTTTTACCCAGGCCTTCGATCAGCACGGCAAATTCATCGCTTCCCAGCCGCGCCAGGGTGTCCGTTTCACGCAGCATTTGCCCCATTAAACGTGCAAGATGTTGAAGCAGTTGATCACCAACGTAGTGCCCCAGGGTATCGTTGATTTGCTTGAAGTTATCGATATCGATAAACAGCAAGGCCCCCCAGCGAGAATGACGATTCACGTCCTTTAAAGCTGCCTCCATGCGGTCCATGAACAGTCGCCGATTGGCAAGCCCGGTCAACGGGTCGTAAAACGCCAGTTGATGAATTTCCTGCTCTGCCGCTTTGCTCTCACTAATGTCGCTCATGGTGGCTACGTAATGCGTCAAGGTGCCTTGCGGGTCGTAAACGGCACTAATGGTCAGCCATTCGGGAAACACATCGCCATTCTTGCGGCGACTCCAGATTTCACCTTCCCAACTACCGGCTACCTGAACCCGCTGCCATAATTTGCGGTAGAAAGCGGCATCGTGTCGGCCTGAGTTCAACATCCGCGGGCTTTTACCCACCAGTTCGGCTTCGCTATAGCCGGTGATTCGCGTAAAGGTATTGTTGACCTTCAACACATGGCCGTTTGCATCGGCAATCAGCATGCCTAGATGGGTCTGGAACGCAGTGGCAGAGATTCGCAGCTCCGCTTCACTTTGATGTAACCGATGTTCAAAGCGCAGCCGGTTAAGGTAGTGACGCACACCCCAGGCGCCCAATATTGCGATCAACAGCATCACCCCAGCCAGAATCCCGGCACGTTGTCGCCAGTTGGCCAATTGAAGATGAACATCCTCGCCCACGACCACCAAAAGCGGCAGTTCTTCTATCCACTGCATCTGAAACAGCCGCTCGCGCTGATCCAGCGGTGAGGTCACACGTAACGACCACTTATCGACATCCCGTTCAAGCATCGCCAGGGTCTCGGGACTGTCCACCTGCCATCCAGCGGTGAAGGGATCCTCAAGACTAGGTAAACGGGCAATCAGCTTGAGTTCACCATCTACCAGCGCAATACTTTCGCCGTTGGACACGCCTAGACGCTGCAAGGCGCGTTCAAAAACCGCAGGGGAAATACGTGCGACCGCTATGCCGTCGAATTCACCGTTATCACGGGTCAAGCGGCGAGCTTGATAAAGATAGTAGCGCTCGTCAGGGGCGGTCGAATAAAGCGGCGTCACCAGCTCCGTGCGATCGTCCTGATCACGAAATTTTTGAAAAAACGAGCTGCTGCTTAGGTCGCGACCTATTGAGTCAGCGCTACGTGCGCTGGCCTGAACAATTCCTTCAGCATCGATAACACCAATATCATCGACCCAGTCGACAGAGCGTGTTCGGTTGCGTAATGCCTGTTGAATAGCAGAAGACTCTCCCTCGGTCGGCATGCCCTCCAGTTGCACCAACTCGGCAACGCTAAAAAGGGCCTGACCGCTTTGCGCAAAAACGCCTTTTGCCCATTCGACCACGACGTCGGCTCTGGCCGCATTGCGCGTCTCAAGCGTCTGGAGTTCCTGGCGATATTGTTCGTAGAGTATCCATGCAAAAATACTCAGGAGCAGCAACAGCGCTACCCCGTAAAGCGTTAAAGCTCCGCGGCGCTGTTGGCGATACTTTTTCGCCAAGTCGGATGTTAACGGGGCAACAGGTTGTGGCATTGCGCGGACGCCTTGTCATAAAGTGGCACTAAACAAACGGAACCGCCCTAACATAAGCTTAAACGTCGATGATATTGAAGAACTATTTTTGAAAAGTACATCGGCCTTTTTCAATTCCTCTATCATTAAATCAACTGATTACCCGCCATGAGAGCTTGATATGCCCGCGCTTGGTCAAATGAGCGACTATGAGATTCGCCTGATTCGTATTTTTCAAACAGTGGTGGAGTGCGGTGGCTTTACGGCGGCCGAGACCACGCTGGGCATAAGCCGGTCGGCAATCAGCCAGCACATGAACGATCTGGAAGGACGGCTAGGCTTTTCGCTGTGCCAGCGTGGGCGTGGCGGGTTCAGCCTAACCGAGGAGGGCAAAGAGATTTATCAGGCAGGCCTGACGCTGCTTTCCGCGCTTGAAACCTTCAAAAGCGATGTCAACGCGCTGCATCAAACCATCAAGGGGGAGCTGAATATTGGCATTACCGACAACCTGGTGACGCTACCCGCCATGCATGTCACCCATGCGCTGACCAGGCTCAGCGCCCCGGAACACGATGTGACACTGAACATACACATGGAGCCCTCGGATGCGGTGATTCGCGGCGTGATGGACGGCCACATGCACGTCGGCGTGGTGCCAGCGGTCAACCTGCCCACCAGCCTGAGTACTCAGCATCTCTACGACGAACCTTCCTATCTATACTGCTCGGTGGGACACCCGTTGTTCGATAAGGCCAGTGACCGCCTCACGTTGGACGAGCTTTCACAGCATCCCGCCATATCACCACGCTATCCGCTACCTGCTGAGGCACGCCAGGCCCACGATGACCTCAACCTGCGCGCCTCGGCGTCAGACCGTGAGGGCGCGGCGTTTTTGATTCTCACCGGGCGTTTTATGGGATTTCTTCCCGAACACGTCGCAGACCAGTGGGTCTCGGCGGGCAAAATGCGCGCCCTGAATACCACAAGTCAGCACTACCTTATTCCCTTTGTGCTTATTGCACGTCGCGATCGCCGCCCCAATCGTGTGGTTGACGCCTTTTTACACTTCATCAATACGCCACAAACACCAACACCCGGCATTTAGCCGGGTGTTGGTGAGATATGTTGGAGAAGCGCACGTCGCGCGAACTAAGGTAGTTGCTCGGCCGGCTCCTTGTCAGCCACCGGCGCCGGACCCACCGACGGTGCGGAGGAAAGCACCTGACTTGCGACATAATAAACGATCGCGCCAAGCGCCGAGCCGGTAAACCAGCCGTAGTCGTAGAACCAGTACATCGTACCGGTGGTCAGCGAGATTAGCGTTAGCGCAACGGGCACGCCAAAGGCGATAAAACCGGCAATGTTCACCGCAGGATAAACATGGCTGTCCATATACAGACTGGGCACATCCAAGCGCTGTTTTTTAATCAAAAAGTAATCCACGGCCATGATACCGGCAATCGGGCCAAGCAGGCTGGAATAACCCAGCAGCCAGTTGGAGTACATCTGTTCCAGCGATACCCCTGGCGGGATGATGCCCGCTTTTTGGAGCAGGTCATAGCCCATCAGCAACACACCCACCGCACCAGTCATCAGTACACCACGGGTCTGATTAATCATTTTGGGCGCAATATTCTGAAAATCATTGGTCGGCGAGACAATATTCGAGGCCGTGTTGGTAGAAATCGTGGCGATGATAATCAGCAGCATCGCCAGCACTACCCAGAACGGGCTATCGATATAGCCGATCAACCGCACCGGGTCGGCCACGGTTTGACCGACAAGCGTCTCTGAGGCAGCGGTCATCACCACACCCAGTGAGGCAAAGAAAAACATTGTCAACGGCAGGCCAATCACCTGCCCGACAATCTGATCTTTCTGACTTTTGGCAAAACGACTGAAATCGGGAATATTCAGCGACAGGGTCGCCCAAAAGCCTACCATGGCGGTTAACCCGGCAAAGAAGTAGCCATACACTGACGCCCCTTCGGGACGCGATGGCGGCTGAGCCAGCAGCTCGGTCATCGAGGTGTGCGGCCACGCCCACACCATCAAGCCAATACCCACCGCCAATAGCAACGGTGCGGCCAGGGTTTCCAGCCACTTGATCGACTCCGCACCGCGAATGACCACATAAAGATTCATGGCGCCAAACACGAAAAAGCCGATGACTTCACCAACGCCGCCCAGTGCCGCCCACGCGGGTATCAGTTCCGAGAGCAGCAAGTGAATGGCCAGCCCGCCGAACATGGTTTGAATACCAAACCACCCACACCCGACCAGGGCGCGCACCAGACACGGCACGTTGGATCCAAAAATCCCGAACGAAGAGCGCAGCACAACGGGAAAAGGAATCCCGAATTTAGTACCCGGAAAAGCGTTGAGCGTGAGTGGAATCAAGACAATCACGTTGGCCAGTAATATCGCGAACAACGCCTCCCCCACGCTCAAGCCAAAGTAGGCGGTCAACACACCCCCAAGTGTGTAGGTGGGTACACAAATCGCCATCCCCACCCAAAGCGCGGCGATATTCCACTTAGTCCAGGTTCGTTCACTCGCCTGGGTAGGCGCGATGTCCTTGTTGAAGCGCGAGCTATCGCGAACATCGTCCCCCACATCCAATTCAATCAGCCCTTCTCGGTCTACCATCTGAGAGGTTGTTTTCGTCATTGGTCTCTCCTCAGTGTCATCTGCTTCCCGGAAAACCCTCACGGTCTGAGGCTCCCAAGCAATAAGCATGCCGACCGCCCGGCACTATCGCTTAACTTATTGATGGAAAACTGTCTTCCGGGACAAGAATTTTATTGTTGTCTTCATCTTGCCGCCCTTTAGGACACTACATACCCGACGGATTCAAAAAGGCTAGATCAAAAAAAATATTTGCACCAATTTTCAACATTAAAATTATGCCTAAAGACCTAAAATAATAACTAAACACATGATTTAAAAGACATATAAAAAAACATCAAAGTAGTGCAATGACTCACCATATTAGGGAAAACGCAAATCAAAAAGAAGAATAGTAAATTAACTCAACGAGTTAAAAAGGCCATTAAAAAAATATTCAACTAACTTGCTAAAAATCACATCCTGACGATACTTTATTAAAAGCTGCCCTTACAGTCAGCTTTAGACTCCACTACCCACCGTCAGATCATTAATTAATCCTGATGCCGTGAGCTAACACTAATAACGGGAGAGACGCTAATGCAGAAGATGAAAATCGGCCTGATTCAAATGGGCCTGAAAACCAGCACCGACCTGGAACCCGCGGCCATCCGCGACGCCATGAACGAAGCCCATCTGCCGATGATCGAGAAAGCGGCAGAACAGGGCGTGCAGGTGCTCTGCTTTCAGGAAGTGTTCAACCAGCCCTATTTTTGCCCCAGTCAGGACGGCAAATGGTATGCCGCCGCCGAGCAGGTGCCGGAAGGCCCCACCTGCCAGATGATGCAGAAACTCGCCGCCAAGCACCGCATGGTGATCATCGTCCCGGTGTACGAAGAAACCGAGACCGGCGTTTACTACAACACCGCCGCGGTGTTCGATGCCGACGGCAGCTATCTGGGCAAGTACCACAAAACGCATATCCCCCAGATCGCAGGCTTTTGGGAGAAGTTTTTCTTCAAGCCGGGCAAATCCAACTGGCCGGTCTTCGATACCGCCTTTGGCAAGATTGGTGTGTATATCTGCTACGACCGCCACTTCCCCGAGGGTTGGCGGGCGCTCGCCCTCAACGGCGCCGAGGTGATCTTCAACCCTTCCGCTACTGTCGCCGGGCTTTCGCAGTACCTTTGGGAGCTTGAGCAACCCGCCTCGGCCGCGGCCAACGGCTGCTTTATTGCCGCCATCAACCGCGTTGGTACCGAAGCACCCTGGAATATCGGCAATTTCTATGGCTCCAGCTATATCGTTAACCCGCGCGGCAAGATCGAGGCCCAGGCCAGCGAAACAGAAGACGAACTGCTGGTGCACGAAATCGATTTGGACATGGTTCGCGAGGTACGCAACAACTGGCAGTTCTTCCGCGACCGCCGCCCGGAAACCTACACCCGCCTGACCGACGGCGAATAGCCCGGCCACCTGATAAGCAAAGGAGCGAGCAATGAGCCTATTGATCAAGGGCGGCACTGTCGTCACTAATACCGATACCTACCGCGCCGACGTGCTCTGCGTTGACGGTAAGATTCACGCTATCGGCACTGATTTAGACATACCCGATGGTTGTGAAGTCGTCGATGCCAGCGACCAGCTGGTGATGCCCGGCGGTATTGACCCCCATACCCATATGCAGCTGCCGTTTATGGGTACCGTGGCCAGCGAAGACTTCTACACCGGCACCGCCGCGGCCCTGGCGGGCGGCACCACCTCAATTATCGACTTCGTGATTCCTCAGCCGGGGCAGTCGCTGCTGGAGGCGTTCGAGACCTGGCAGGGGTGGGCCGAAAAAGCCGCCACCGACTTTGCTTTTCACGTGGCGATCACCTGGTGGGACGACAGTGTACGGGAGGAAATGGGCACGCTGGTGCACGAACACGGGGTCAACAGTTTCAAGCACTTCATGGCCTACAAAGGTGCCATCATGGCCACCGATGACATCCTGGTGGAGAGCTTTTCGCGCTGCCTGGAGTTGGGCGCGGTGCCGACGGTTCACGCTGAAAACGGCGAGCTGGTCTACCACATGCAGCAGAAACTGCTCGCCCAGGGCCTTACCGGACCGGAGGCCCACCCGCTTTCGCGCCCGCCCCAGGTAGAAGGCGAGGCTGCCAGCCGCGCCATTCGTATCGCCAGCACCCTGGGTGCACCGATTTATCTGGTGCATGTTTCCACCAAGGACGCCGTGGACGAAATTGCCTACGCCCGGGACCAGGGGCACCAGGTTTACGGCGAGTGTCTGGCCGGCCACCTAGTGATCGACGACAGCGTCTACCAGGATACCGACTGGGGCCGCGCCGCGGCGCACGTAATGAGCCCGCCCTTCCGCCCTAAAGGCCATCAGGAAGCGCTTTGGCATGGTCTGCAGTCCGGCAACCTGCAGACCACCGCCACCGACCACTGCTGCTTCTGCGCCGACCAGAAGGCCGCAGGCAAGGACGACTTCACCAAGATTCCCAACGGCACCGCCGGGGTCGAGGACCGCCTGGCTGTACTCTGGGATGAAGGCGTCAACACCGGCAAGCTGTCGCCCCAGGAGTTTGTCGCGCTGACGTCGACCAACACCGCCAAGATTTTCAATCTCTACCCCCGCAAGGGCGCGATTCAGGTGGGTGCCGATGCCGATATCGTGGTGTGGGATCCCAATGGCACGCGGACGATTTCCGCCAAGACCCACCACCAGAACGTCGACTTCAATATCTTCGAAGGCAAGACGGTACGCGGCATCGCCCGCCACACCATCAGCCAGGGCAAATGGGTGTGGCGCGACGGTGACCTGCGCGCCGAGCGCGGTGCAGGCCGGTATTTAGAACGCCCTGCCTACCCTGGCATGTTTGAGCTGCTGGCCAAGCGTGCCGAGCTAAATGCGCCGATGGCAGTCAAGCGCTGACCCATAAAGAACGACCAAGACCAACAGCTGTGCCCATAACAACAGCGGAGGCTCTACCGTGACTAGCCCACTGAATCACCTACCCAGCGCAAAAGAGGTCGGCACCTACGACCCAGTTACGCTGGCAAGCAACTTTAGCGATCTGCACCCGCCGCTGACCCATCGCCAGGCGATGATCGAAAGTCAGCGCTGTCTCTACTGCTTCGATGCGCCCTGCGTGGAGGCCTGCCCGTCGGAGATCGACATCCCGAGCTTCATTCGCCAGATCAGCGAAAACAACATCAACGGCGCGGCGGAAACCATCCTGGAAGCCAACATCCTGGGCGGCAGCTGCGCTCGGGTGTGCCCCACCGAAATCCTTTGCGAGCGTAGTTGCGTGCGCAACCACGACGCCGAGTGCCAACCGGTGCTGATCGGCCTGCTGCAGCGTCACGCCACCGACAACATGCAGTTCGATGGTCACCCGTTCAAGCGGGCTGCCACCACCGGTCGGCATATTGCCGTGGTCGGCGCCGGCCCCGCTGGGCTCGCCTGCGCGCACCGACTGGCGATGCTCGGCCATCAGGTAACCATCTTCGAGGCCGAGCAAAAACCCGGCGGACTGAACGAGTACGGCATCGCCCGCTACAAGATGACCGATGACTTCGCCCGTAAGGAAGTCGAGTTTCTGCTCGAGATCGGCGGCATCGACATCCAGTACGGCCAGCGCCTGGGCGACAACCTGGAACTGGCCGCCCTGCATCAGCAGTACGACAGTGTATTTCTCGGCCTTGGGCTAGGTACCAGCCGCGCCCTGGGGCTTACCGGCGATGAAGCACCCGGCCTGATGCCCGCCGTGGACTACATCAAGACCCTGCGCCAAACCGATGACCTGGGCAGCCTAGCCGTGGCCAAGCGCTGCATCGTGATTGGCGCAGGCAATACCGCCATCGACATGGCGACCCAGATGGCCCGCCTGGGCGCCACCGAGGTGACGCTGGTCTACCGTAGGGGCGTCGAGGCGATGTCCGCCACCGACCACGAACAGGAGATCGCCAAAGCCAACGGCGTGCGCATGGTCACCTGGGCACAGCCCGACGACATTCTGCTGGACAGCCAAGGCCGGGTAGCCGGCATGCGCTTTGCCAAGACCCAGGAACAAGCGGGGCAACTGACGGCGACCAGCGACACCTTCGAGATTGCCGCCGACGCCATCTTCAAGGCGATTGGTCAGGGCTTTGAAGGGGCAAGCCTTCGCGACGCCACCGCCGCCGAACTCGCCCGCGACGGCGAGCGCATTCAGGTCGATGACATGCTGCGCACCTCGCTGCCCAACGTTTACGCCGGCGGTGACTGTGTAAAACCCGGCCAGGACCTCACCGTTCAGGCCGTGCAGCACGGCAAGCTTGCCGCCCACGCCATTCATCAGGCGCTCGTCGCCAAGCAGGAGGCCGCATGAACACCCTCAATTTTACCCCACCAGGCAAGCACGACAGCGGCGATAGCGTGGTCAACGGCGTTGATCTATCGGTCAATTTCGCCGGTATCAAAGCCCCCAACCCGTTCTGGCTGGCGTCCGCCCCACCCACCGACAAAGCCTACAACGTGGTACGCGCCTATGAAGCGGGCTGGGGCGGCGTGGTGTGGAAAACCCTCGGCGAAGAGCCGCCCGCAGTGAACGTGTCGTCGCGCTATTCGGCCCACTACGGCAAGAACCGCGAAGTGATCGGCTTTAACAATATCGAGCTGATTACCGACCGCTCGCTTGAGATCAATCTCGAAGAAATCACCCAGGTGAAGAAGGACTGGCCTGACCGGGCATTGATCGTTTCCATTATGGTGCCCTGCAATGAAGAGGCCTGGGCCTATATACTGCCGCGCGTGGAAGCCACCGGCGCCGACGGCATCGAGCTCAACCTGGGCTGCCCCCACGGCATGCCCGAACGCGGCATGGGTGCGGCGGTGGGCCAAAACCCGGACCTGATCGAAAAAGTCACCTACTGGTGCAAGAAACACTACTCCAAACCGGTGATCGTCAAGCTGACGCCTAACATCACCGATATTCGCGTGGGGGCCCAGGCGGCACTGCGCGGCGGCGCCGATGCGGTGTCACTGATCAACACCATCAACTCGATCACCAGCATCGACCTGGACAACATGGTCGCCAAACCCACCGTCGGCCACCAGAGCACCCACGGCGGCTACTGCGGCAGCGCCGTCAAACCCATCGCGATGAACATGGTGGCGGAAATTGCCCGCGACCCGGCGACGCCCACGCTGCCAATCTCTGGCATTGGCGGCATTGCCACCTGGCGGGATGCGGCGGAGTTTATCGCCCTGGGAGCGGGTAGCGTACAGGTATGTACCGCGGCGATGCTCAATGGCTTTCGCATTGTGGAGGAGATGAAAGACGGGCTTTCCCGCTGGATGGCCGAAAAAGGCTACGACTCCATTGAGGCGTTCTCGCGCAAGGCGATCCCCCAGACGACCGACTGGAAGCATCTGGATATCAACTTCAAGACCATCGCCAAGATCGATCAGGACCTGTGCATCGAGTGCGGCCGCTGCTATATCGCCTGCGAGGATACCTCCCACCAGTCGATTGCCAAGCTCACCGAGCAGGATGGCGCGCGCCGCTACGAAGTCATCGAGGAAGAGTGCGTGGGCTGCAACCTGTGCCAGATCACCTGCCCGGTGGAGAACTGCATCACCATGGTGCCCCAGGAAACCGGCAAGCCCTTCCTGGCCTGGGATGACGACCCGCGCAACCCCTTCCGCGCGGCTTCTTGATCAACGCCCTATAAAACGCCACCGCCCCTACTGAGTGAGGGCGGTGGCGTTTTGCTGTGCCACTTTATCCATATGGGCCTCGGCCTGATTGAACGGCTCCCCCCCGAACGTCAATGAGCGTGAACCTCCTCGCTTGACTGATCAATTCAGCGCCTTGATACATTAATGACGGTAACAGAGACGATCACTTCAACGTCGGTTCTGCCGGAGACCAATGTGAGTTAGGGCTCAGGGGGCGAATAAATCGTTGGTTTACCTGCTCCGGGCACGTCATTGTACGGGGATAGAAGTTGCGCTTATACGCAGCTTCGAACGCCAACCATACTCGCCAGGGAGATTCCCATATGACAAAGCCTAATGTATTGGTGCTAATGGCCGACCAGCTCAACGGCACACTCTTTAAGGATGGCCCCGCCGACTTTTTGCATGCGCCCAACCTCAAGAAACTGGCCAAGCGCTCGGTCAACTTCAAGAATGCCTATACGCCAAGTTATCTGTGTGCACCGGGGCGGGCCGCCTTCATGTCGAGCCAGCTACCAAGCCGCACCGGGGTATATGACAACGCGGCGGAATTCCCCTCGAGCGTGCCGACCTGGGCGCACCATTTGCGCCGCGCCGGTTATTCCACCTGCTTGTCAGGCAAGATGCACTTCGTCGGCCCGGACCAGCTCCATGGCTTCGAGAAACGCCTGACCACCGATGTTTACCCGGCTGATTTCGGCTGGACACCTGACTACACCAGGCCAGGTGAGCGTATCGACTGGTGGTACCACAACCTGGGGTCGGTGACAGGCGCTGGCGTTGCCGAAATTTCCAATCAGATGGAATACGACGACGAAGTCGCGTTCCACGCCGAGCAGAAGCTGTACGACCTGTCGCGCGGTCATGACGAGCGTCCCTGGGCGCTGTGCGTCAGCTTTACTCATCCGCACGACCCGTATGTGGCGCGTCGCCAATACTGGGATTTATATAACGACTGCGAGTATCTAGAGCCACAGCAAGGGCCCGTACCCTTCGATGAGCTGGATCCGCACTCCCAGCGGATTTTCGAAGCCAACGACTATACCAAGTTCAATATCCAGCCCCAGGACGTGCGCAATGCTCGCCAGGGCTATTTCGCCAACATCTCCTATATCGATGACAAGATCGGCGGCGTTCTCGACGTGCTCGAACGCACCCGCATGCTCGACAACACGATTATCGTGGTCTGCGCCGACCACGGCGATATGCTGGGCGAGAAGGGCCTGTGGTTCAAGATGAGCCCCTATGAAGGCTCGTCACGGGTACCGCTGATGCTGTCTGCGCCGGGGATCGAACCGCGCAATGTCGAGGATCCGGTATCGATCATCGATATCAATACCACCATCGCCGACCTGGTCGGCATCGATCTCTCCTCGATCGCCCCCTACACCGACGGCCAGTCGCTGCTTCCCTTGACCCGAGGCGAGAAGCGCGACGCGCCGGTATACATGGAATACGCCGCCGAGGCCAGCTACTCGCCCATCGTGACCATCCGCGAGGGCAAGTGGAAATTCAACTATTGCGAGATCGACCCGCCGCAGCTTTTCGACCTGGAGGCCGACCCGCTGGAGCAGCACAACCTGGCGGCGCATCCCGACTACGCCGAGGTAGTGACCGACTATCAGGCCAAGGTGCACGAGCGCTGGGACATGAAAGCCTTCGATACCGACGTGCGCGCCTCCCAGGCGCAGCGCCTGATCGTCTACGAGGCCCTGCGCAATGGCCACTACTACCCGTGGGACTATCAGCCGCTTCAGGACGCTTCCGAGCGTTACATGCGTAACCACATGGATCTCAACGAAGTCGAAGAAGCCCAGCGCTTTCCCCGTGGCGAATAAGGCCATGGCGAATCACCTCGCCTGAGCCGACTCGGCAAGCAACGTAAACGCCCGTACCTTAGGTACGGGCGTTTTTTCTTGTGAGGATGGTAAAAGCCCCTCTACCGGACGTCTTGTCCGGCAAAGGGAACATCACGTCAACTTGCGTGGCGCATACGGCGCAGCTCGCCGTTCAGGGCGCGGATGATGGCGTAGCACATCAGCAGCATCAAGATGGAAAAAGGGATGGCCGTCGCCGTGACACCCGCCTGAAGCGCCGATAATCCGCCACCGATCAACAATACAATGGCAATCAGCCCCTCCACCGTCGCCCAGAACATGCGCTGAGGCCGCGGTGCTTCGATCTTGCCACCGGCGGTGATGGTATCGATCACCAGAGAGCCGGAATCCGATGACGTCACGAAGAAGGTCAGCGCCAGGATGATCCCAAGGGTCGACATCAAGCCCGTCAGTGGTAGCTCATTGAGCATGCCGAACAGGGCCAATTCGGGACGGTAGCTATCGATCACGTACTCCTTGACCAGACTGGCGGCGGGATTGGTATAGAGCTGATCCAGCGCGATGCTGCCGAATACCCCCATCCAGATAAAGATAAAAAGACTCGGCACGATCAGCACGCACAGCAAGAATTCACGCACAGTACGTCCTTTGGACACCCGCGCGACGAACATGCCGACAAAAGGCGCCCAGCTGACCCACCAAGCCCAGTAAAAGACCGACCAGGCTTGGCGATAGGCGTCATCGTCACGACCAAAGGGTGCCGATAGCGGAATGAATTCCGTCACATAATGGCTGATTCCTGTCCACATGCCGCTGATCGCCATCAGGGTCGGGCCGGCGATCAGCACAAAGAGGAAGAACAACACGGACGCCCCCATATTGATCTCGGAGAGCCGCTTGACGCCCCCCTCGAGGCCGCGCCACACCGATACCAGCGCCACCGCGGTGACGAGCGCAATGATGATGACCTGGGTCGTGGTATTGATGGCCATGCCGAAGACAAAGTTCATGCCCGCGTTGGCCTGCTGGGCGCCCAAGCCCAGTGCCGTGGCCAAGCCAAACAAGGTGGAAAACACCGCCAGGATATCGATCCCGTGCCCCCACCAGCCCCATACGCGATCCCCCAGGATGGGAAAAAAGATCGAGCGAATAGAAAACGGCAGTTGCTTGTTATAGCTGAAGATCGCCAGGGCAAGCGCCATCACCGCGTAGACGGCCCAGCCGTGCAGCCCCCAGTGTAGAAAGGTCCCCGCCAGCCCCATGGCCGAGGCTTCGTCAACCGCGGCCAGATTCAGCGCACCGTCGGCGCCGAAGGGTGAAGGGGTGCCTAGGGGCGACGACACATTCGCATGATAAACCGGTTCCAGCACGCTGAAGAACAGCAAGGCGATCCCGATACCCGCGGTAAACAACAGTGCGAACCAAGACAAGTAACTGTGTTCCGGCCGGGCATCCGGCCCACCCAGTCTCACCTTGCCATGGGGAAGCACGATCAGCGCCAGACAGAAAACAACGAAGAAATCCACCAGGATCATGAAGTACCAGTCCAGCGTGCGCGTCGAGAAGCTGACGATGGATTGGAAAAGCGCCCCTGCCTGCGCCGGGAACATCAGGGTCAGCACGATGAAAATCAACGAGGCGAGGGCGGATAGGACAAAGACACGGTTGTGAATGTCAAAGCCGATGGGCCCCACACTGCCCTTGATGTTGTCCTGCCCGACAACATAATCCGTCTGCATGTCGCTATCGTCGTACGTCGACGAAGCCCGTTTATTTAAGAAGCCCATAGGGTCTATCTCCTTATTGTAGTGATCGAGTTGTCGCTACTCTCTTATGGTCATTAAAGACCGCCTTGCGAAGTGAAATGACGTATTGCTCGAAACGTTGTCATCAGAAAAAACCTGACCACGTCTCTCACAAGGTAATGGCCACAAATGGCCCGTTCGGTTGCGCGTCGCCGACCAGCCCCACGCGTTGCAGGCGGGCGACGACACTGGGCTTGATCCAGGCCAGGTGCAGCTTGCCGCCCCGGGCATGGCAGAGGCGCGCCTGGCGCTGTAGAAGATGAATGCCGTTGAGGTCGATGAAATTGATGCCCGCCGCCAGGATGACAAGATCGGGCTGTTCGCAACGCTCCAGCCTGCGGGCTATCGAGTCGCAAGCACCGAAAAACAGGGAGCCGTCGATCCTGACAACATCGCAGTACTGCGCTTCCACGACTTGCTGAATCGTCAACGGCGCCTGGGACAGGTCGCTCTCCACCACCGGTGGCCGAGTGGTGCGGCGCAAATAAAGTATCAACGAGGCCAGCACGCCCAGGTAGATCGCGAACTCCAGCGCCACGATCAGCGTGCTTAAAAAGGTAATCAGCAATACCGTGGCTTCCGAACGGCTAAGCGTCAGTGACTCACGGATACTTTTCCAGTCGACCAGCTTGAAGGCGATCAATAGCAGTTGCCCCGCAATGGCCGGCATCGGCATGTATTTCAGTAATGGAGAGGCCACCAGCAGAATAGGCACCAAGAACAGCGCCGAGAACAGGGCGGCCAGGGGTGAACAGGCGCCTGCGCTGGCGTTGAGTCCTGAGCGCGTCAGTGATCCTGAAGAGATAAAACCGGAGAAGAAAGCCCCGCCCAGGTTAGATAGCCCCTGGCCGATGAACTCCTGATTATTGTCGAGCCGTTGACCCGTTCGCGATGCGATGGCCCGGGCGATGGCAATCGACTGCACCAGCCCAAGCAGGCCCAACGCGATGGCGCCTGGCGTCAGCAAACGCAGGTTTTCCAGGGAAAGGTCGGGGGTTGACAGCGGAGGCAGCCCGGCCTGGACAGACGTGACGCGCTGGACGATCTCACGGCTTGGATCCAGCCAGGCGGCCAGTAGCGTGGCCGCCACAATCGCCACGATCATCCCCGGCCAGCGTGGCAGCCAGCGCTGAAACGCCAGACAGGTGATGACGGTGAAACCAGCGATGAACGGCGCCATAGGCTCTATCGCGTGGCCATGAGCAACCAACTGAGGCCAGATAGCAAGAAAGTTGCCGCTTTCGATTTGCGTCAGCCCCAGCGCATGGGGTAACTGGCTAGCGGCAATGATCAGCGCGGCCCCTGCCGTAAATCCGGTGATGACGGAATGCGACACCAACTCGACCAGCGCGCCCAAGCGCGCCAGGCCTAACAGCAACTGAAAGAGACCCGCCAGGAACGTCAGTGTCATCGCCAGCGTAATGAACTCGCTGGAGCCTGCGTCGGCAAAAGGCTGCAGGGTGGAAAAGAGCGCGATCGACAGGGCAGCCACCGGCCCGCTGACCATCTGTCGGGACGAACCGAACAGCGCCGCCAGTATGACCGGCACAATGGCCGCATAAAGGCCGTACTCCGGGGGAAGACCGGCCAGTAGTGCATAGGCAACGCCTTGGGGGAGCACCAGTACCGCGCCGGTCAATCCCGCGATGGCATCGATGCGCAGTGAACGCGTCGTTTGCTGTGGCAGCCATTGTAGAAACGGCAAACCGTGCCAGCCGACTGTTGACCGGTTCCTACGGGGTGGCGACGTCATTTTGGTATCTCCGGGAGACGTTTCGCGGCACGCGCACGTCGCACAAGAGATTTCCGTTCACTGGGGTCATGGACGTCATGCGAGCCGCCCTGCCTCTCGGCGAGACAACGGTGACGTAGGGAAACGTCAGTTGTCTTGAAAGGCACGCCAGAAGACTGGCTTATCCCTATTGGGGGTGCTGTCATGGGGAAACCTCACTGGCGCGGATTGCCAGCGTTGAAACAGTTCATCGGGTCGACGTAAGTCTCTGTACGATGACGTGCTTGTCGCCAACAGACCAACGATTTATTCGGCACCTGAGCCCAAGCACACATTGGCCTCCGGGTCCCTTCACCACTCCGTTCTTCAAGACCTATCGAATTATCCCGGGCGGGTATAAAAAAAATGCATGGAATGGCATAAGAGAAAGGCGCTACTCGCTTGGTTGCTCAATCGCTATGTTCCCCGTCATAGCAAACGAGCTAATCGCAACCCATCGAGGAGGACCGCCATGCCCAACCGCCATGCACTTATCGTCCATGAACAGCCCCCCTCCATTGTCATTGACGAAGGAGATCACTCTCAGGAAATCAGCCCACTGTGGCTACGTGAGCGAACACGCGCGCCTGATCAGTTAGAGTCAATGACACAGCAACGCCTATTCGACTCCCATGCCATCGATTCGGCGCTGACACTCGAGAGTGCAGTCCTGGTCGACGAGCATCACGTTGTTTTGGCGTTTAGCGATGGCCACAAGGAGACCTATGATCTTCGCGTACTCGCCGATGAGCTGGACGAAACCAGCCACTTCCCTTTCGCCGAGCCTTGGGACGCGAGCCTCAATCAAGACCGGCTTCGTTTTGACTGGCCCCGAACGCTAGACGATCCAGCCTACTTCCAGGCGTCACTGGACGCCTACTTGCGGTACGGCTACATCATCCTTCAAGGCGTGCCGACAGACCCGGAGCAAATCCTCCAGGTCGGCAGCCACTTCGGCTACGTCAAGGAAACCAATTTTGGCCGTTATTTCGAGGTCTACTCCCGCCCGACCGGCAACGACCTGGCTTATCGTAGCGTCGCACTGGGGCCGCATACCGATAATCCCTACCGCAGCCCGGTGCCGGGTATTCAACTGCTGCACTGCCTGGTTAACGAAACCACGGGGGGGCTGTCTACGCTCGCCGACAGCCTGAAGGTGCTCGAGCAATTGCGCGCGGAAAACCCCGAGGGTTACGCGCTGCTCAAGCGTACCCCGGTGCGCTTTCGCTTCATTGATGCCGGTACTGAGCTGGTCACCCATCGCACCATGATCCAGACCAACGACGACGGCCATCCCACCGGCGTTCACTACAGTCCTCGCCTGGATGCCCTGCCGCTCCTCTCCGATGCCCAGACACGGCTCTTTCATCGGGCGCGTCAACGCCTCGGTGAACTGTTGACGGATCCCGCCTACGAAGTGCGTTTTCCCCTCGCCGCTGGCGATTTGATGATGTTCGACAACAGCCGAGTTCTGCACGGGCGAACGAGTTACAACACCGACGAGGGCCATCGCCATGTACAGGGGTGCTATCTCGACACCGATGGTCCGCGCGAACGCTTCGCAAGCCTGATGAAACAGCAAGGTTTAATGGGAAAGGTGGCTTAACATGGAACAGGTTCAGTTTCGGCAAATGAAAGACGGCACTCGCGAGGAATACGTCTTCCTCGAACAGCTTGAAGACGAGTTCAACCAAGGCTTGGTCGACCGCATCCTGCAGGCATTGCGTCATCTCGAGCTCGGGTTGAGCGGCTATCAGGTAACACGCCTGGAGCATTCGCTCCAGACAGCCGCCCGTGCCGAGGCAGACGGCGCCGATAAGGATATGATCATTGGCGCCCTGCTACACGATCTTGGCGACGAACTCGCGCCCTATAATCACTCGCAGTTGGCCGCGTCGATCATCCGCCCCTACGTCCGCGCCGAGGTCACCTGGATCGTGCACCACCATGGCCTCTTCCAGAAAGTCTACTACGCCCATCACTTCGGCGAAGATCCCAACGAGCGTGACCGCTACCGGGATCATCCCTGGTACCAGAGCTGCGTGGACTTCTGCGAGCGCTATGATCAGGCGGCCTTCGACCCTGACTACCCCACGCCTCCGCTTGAGCACTTCGAACCCATGTTGCGCAGCGTGTTTTCACGCACACCCTTCGATCCCGCCGTTATTGGGGAAGAGCATCCGTTGGCGTAATGATGACGCTCGCCACTGGCGTGGCGTGGCATTCACCCTTTCTCCTGAGCAGACGGGAGAACGCAATAGCCGGTCGGGCAGACCGGCTAACCGATGGCTTTGATGAGCCAATCGCTGACCGGCGCAATGACGGCACTGCGATGATGCTTGACGCTGAGCCAGTAGCCATAATCATCACGGGTCACACACGGGGAGAGCGCCACCAGTTGACCGCTTGCCAGATACTCCTTGACGAGAGGTGACCAACCCAGTGCCACGCCCTGGTGTGCGAGAGCCGCATTCAGCAACAGGGCATAATTATGGTAGGCAAAGACCTCGTCTCTTGGCGTCGTCAGGCCCATCCCCGCATGCTGACACCACTGTGCCCAATCGAGCCAGCGGGGATCTTTGATATCCTGGTGCAATAGCGCCAGACGGGAAAGCTGCGCTGTCGTCAGCGTTCCCGTCAAACCCTGCGAATGCGCGTAGTCAGGGCTGCATACGGGGAACACCGCTTCTTTGGCCAGCAACACCGCCTCTTCCTGGGGTATATAAGGGCCAAAACGGATCGCTATATCTGCCGCTTGCAGTTCAGGGTCGTCAGCACGATCAACCGTCACCAGCTTGAAGGTTAACGTCGGGAACGCCTGTTTGAGCGCTGGCAGCAATGGTAACAAACACAGGTGGGTAAACCCCGCACCTGCCGCGATTGAAACACAGGGCGCGGGCCGTGCTCCCTGGTGGATGACTCTTTCGCAGGCTTCACGAATCGCCTTGAGGTTGGGGGCCATCTCCCGATAGAAACTTTCTCCCAGAGGGGTAAGCACCAGGCGGCCGCCTTGACGATCAAACAGGGGCAATCCAAGCGTCTCTTCTAACGCGCGAATACGCTGCGAGATCGTCGGCTGGGTCGCGCGCTCCTCGTCGGCGGCTGCCGTCATCGAACCCAGCCGCGCCGTGGCCTCGAAGGCAATTAGCGACTTCATTGAAGGGGGTGGGTAGCACACCAGTGAGGCCTCCGTGTTTTAAGCTTCCGTCATCAGCCCAGCATTTAGCGTATCAATGGAGTCTGAGGAAGGCACTTTAGCAGACAGTAGGCGCATGGCCTCGACTTTTAGTCCGACGACTTCCTCTTGATCAACGCCCTATAAAACGCCACCGCCCCCACAGAGTGAGGGCGGTGGCGTTTTGCGTGCGGACAAAAGGCCTGATATGCCCACCCGTATCAGTAACGATTATCATCTGCTATTGATGGCACCAGCGACTCTTCTTATGATACTTAAATCGTGCTCTCCGAACCTGTCTGGAGCCCTATCTGCGATCCACTCATCACTCATCCCCTTTCACCCGCGTTTGGCCAAAGCTCGTCGCTACATTCGAAGACGATAAGCATGACAATCGATCAGGGGCTTTGGTGGAATGACATCGCCCTTACTGCGAGGTTGATCATGTTACAAATGCGTTATCTGACCTATCTGGACGCGCTCGCCAGGGAAAGACACTTTGCACGAGCCGCCAACGTCTGTCATGTGACTCAACCCACCTTGTCCGCCGGCATCAAGCAGTTGGAAGATACCTTTGGTGTCTTGATCGTGGAACGAGGCCAGAGCTATCAACAACTCACCGCCGAAGGCGAGCAGGTGCTCGCCTGGGCGCGGCGCATGCTAGCTGACTACGATAGTCTGGTACAAAGCCTCCACGACTCGCGTACCCAGCTCGAAGGCCAGCTTCGTCTGGGCGTCATTCCGACGGCGCTACCCATTGTCCGCTGCCTATCCACGCAATTCGTCGAGCACTATCCGCACGCTAGCCTGTCCATTCAGTCCTGCACCTCCGATGCCATCCAGCAGGGCATCGATGATTTCGGCTTCGATGCGGGCATCACCTACCTCGATAACGAGCCGTTAAACCGCGTTCGTCGCTATCCTCTTTATCGGGAACGCTATTTTCTCGTCGGCCCACCCGCCGTCAAGCTGACCCATACCGACAGCATCGACTGGCAGGCAGCCGCGAGCTATCGACTGTGCCTGCTCACCCAGGACATGCAGAACCGTCGCATCCTAGATGCGCGTTTCGACGAAGTGGGCGTCAAACCGGCGCACCGCATGGAAACCGACTCCCTTACCACTTTGCTATCGCATGTTCGCTATGGCGGTTGGTACAGCATCCTGCCAGGTGCCAGCCTCTCCCTGCTCACTGGCGGTAGCCCATTGAGCATCGTTCCGTTACCCACCCTGATAACGGATCCGCTGATCGGGCTGATCGCCTCCGCACGGGATCCACTCCCCCCCGTGACCCATGCCTTGTTCAGCCTGGCTGGCGAACGGGACTGGCAACAGGAAATAGAACCGCCCACCTTGACGACATGACGGCTACCCATCGCTTACTTTGATAAACGTTGTCGATCACCTCATCGAAACGTTCACTTTGCTGGAACCCGCTCGCTCTACAAGAGTGAAAAGAGCCAGCCCTCGCCCCTGCTGTTCACCATCGACACAATCAGAGCGACTGGCAATAACCCATTCAGCAACGGTCGCCCGACGACCGGGAGGCAATCCATCATGGCCAAGATTCTCTGCGTGCTTTACGACGATCCCGTAGACGGCTATCCGCAGTCCTACCCACGTGACGATCTACCCCGAATGGAGCATTATCCCGACGGCCGACTGCCAACCCCCAAGGACATCGGGTTTCGCCCCGGGGAGTTGTTGGGCAGCGTTTCCGGTGAGCTAGGACTACGGCAGTTCCTGGAAAGTCAAGGCCACACGCTGGTCGTGACATCGGACAAGGATGGCCCGGACTCGACCTTCGAGCGCGAACTACCGGACAGCGATGTGGTGATTTCCC
The DNA here is from genome assembly GCF_015767635.1 of Halomonas sp. A40-4. Lineage (GTDB taxonomy): Bacteria > Pseudomonadota > Gammaproteobacteria > Pseudomonadales > Halomonadaceae > Vreelandella > Vreelandella janggokensis. Next base: position 3,533,865 of record NZ_CP065230.1, read on the forward strand.
AGCCCTTCTGGCCCGCCTACCTGACGGCAGACCGCATCGCCAAGGCACCCAACCTCAAACTGGCGATCACCGCCGGTATCGGTTCCGACCACGTCGATCTGGAAGCCGCCGCCGAGAACGGGCTCACAGTCGCCGAAGTGACGTATTCCAACAGCATCAGCGTCTCGGAACATGCCGTGATGCAGATCCTGGCCTTGGTTCGCAACTATCTGCCTTCCTACCAGTGGATCCTCGACCAGGGGTGGCATATCGCCGACTGCTCACAGCGCGCTTATGACCTGGAAGCCATGCATTGTGGCGTTGTGGCGGCAGGACGCATTGGCCTGGCAGTATTACGGCGACTGGCACCTTTCGATGTGCACCTGCACTACACAGACCGCCACCGGCTGCCGACAGAAATCGAAGAGGAGCTCAACCTCACCTACCACCCGGACGTGGAATCGCTGGTTCAGGTGTGTGACGTGGTGAGTATTCATTGCCCGCTGCATCCGGAAACCGAGCACATGTTCAATGACACCCTGCTCGGCAAGATGAAGCGGGGCGCCTATCTCATCAACACGGCGCGCGGCAAGATTTGCGACCGGGAGGCCATCGTGCGTGCGCTTGAGTCCGGACAGCTTGCCGGCTATGCCGGTGACGTCTGGTTTCCTCAGCCAGCGCCCAAGGATCACCCATGGCGCACCATGCCTCATCATGGCATGACGCCCCACACCTCCGGCACCACCTTATCCGCACAGGCACGCTATGCCGCAGGGACGCGGGAAATTCTCGAATGCTGGCTGGAAGATCGACCCATCCGCGACGAGTATCTGATCGTCGATCAGGGCGGACTGGCCGGCGCCGGCGCCCATGCCTACAGCGCGGGTAATACCACGGGCGGCGCCGACGAAGCCTCGAAGTTCGGGGCCACTTGAGCGCAGCACCGCCGAGACCTCTTCTGAGCAAAACCACCCAACGGGATCACCTTGAGTCACCTTAAACGGACTCAAGCCGTTGGGTCGGTTCGCCGGATCTCTGACCCTGCCGGAGAAAACAACAATGACATCGCTACTCAGCAAGGAACGAATCATCGCCCGTCCCGGCTTCAACCGCTGGATGGTGCCCCCTGCCGCCTTATGTATTCACCTGTGTATTGGGCAGGTGTATGCGTTCAGCGTCTTCAACCTCCCCATGACACGCCTGCTTGGTGTCAACGAGCAGACACCCGCCGACTGGAAACTCACCGAACTGGGGTGGATCTTCAGTCTGGCGATCGTCTTCCTGGGCCTCGCCGCCGCCCTGACCGGCCGCTGGCTTGAGCGCGTCGGTCCCCGCAAAGCCATGTTCCTGGCCGCCTTCTGCTTCGGTGGTGGCTTGATGATATCCGCCATTGGCGTCTGGGCTCACTGGCTATGGCTCATCTACCTCGGCTACGGCGTGATTGGCGGCATCGGTATCGGGATAGGCTATATCTCGCCCGTCTCGACCTTGATCAAATGGTTTCCCGATCGCCCAGGCATGGCCACAGGTATGGCGATCATGGGATTCGGGGGAGGTGCCATGATCGGGGCGCCACTGGCAACCGACCTCATGGATCATTTCGCCAGTGCACAATCAGCCGGGGTTGGGGCCACCTTCCTTACCATGGGGATCATCTATTTCTGCTTCATGTGCCTAGGTGCCCTGATCGTGCGGCTACCTCCCGAGGGATGGCAACCAGAAGGCTACACGCCCGCTGAAACCTCCAGCAAATTGATCACGACGGCGAACGTCGATGTTGACCAGTCGTTGAAGACACCCCAGTTCTATCTTGTGTGGCTGGTGCTTTTCCTGAACGTCAGCGCGGGTATCGGGGTGCTGGGGCAAGCATCGGCGATGTCACAGGAAATGATGCCCGGAAAGATCGAAGCTGCTGCGGCAGCCGGTTTTGTGGGGCTGCTAAGCGTGTTCAACATGGCAGGCCGATTTTTCTGGGCGTCCATGTCCGACTATCTGGGACGCAAACATACGTACACGATCTTCTTCGTACTCGGCATGGGGCTCTATGCGGCGGTTCCGCCTGTCGCCTCGCTGGGCAACGTCTTCCTGTACGTGCTGTGCTACTGCATCATCATCAGCATGTATGGCGGTGGTTTTGCCACCGTTCCGGCATATCTCAAGGATTTGTTTGGCACCATGCACGTCGGGGCGATTCACGGACGACTGTTGACGGCCTGGTCCGCAGCAGGGGTGATGGGGCCGGTATTGGTCAACTATCTCCGAGAGATGCAGATTGAAGCGGGCGTGGCAAAGGCCCAGGCCTACACCATGACCATGTACATCATGGTGGCGCTGCTGTTGATAGGCCTGATCTGCAACTTGAAGATTCGTGCCGTGCATAGCAGACACCACCTGGCAGACCGGACAGACGAAGGACAAGATAGGAGTTTTGACCATGCAACAGACAACACATGAGGATACGCCCCCCACCTGGCAACTAGGCCTAGTCTGGGTGCTCGTGCTGATTCCGCTGGGCTGGGGATTGGCGCAGACGCTCGGCAAGGCAGCGCCACTGTTCTTCTAGCGCTGCCCACAACCTGCCCCGTCCATAAAGGAAGAGTCGCCTCGCACCTTTGTGAGGATGGGCGCACTACAAAAACGCCGCCCCTGGAGGGCGGCGTTCCTGCCTCTAACAATGAGTCGTCACAGGCGCTTGACCTTAAAACTCTTCCCAGTCTTGATCGGCGGCTTCCCCGGCCTTTGTCTGCTGACTACCCCGTGCGGCGGGCTGCCTGAGTGCCGGTTGCGTTTGGGGCGCGGCGAGCGGGGCATGCTGAGTGCGGCTTTCCCCTTCCGCCAGACGAAAGGCCGAAACGACACTTTCCAGCTTGGCCGCCTGATCTTCCAACGAGCTTGCCGCCGATGAAGCTTCTTGAACCAGCGCGGCGTTCTGCTGGGTGACTTCGTCCATCTGGCTAACCGCCTGGTTCACCTGCTCAATACCTGAACTCTGCTCCTGAGAAGCGGCCGATATTTCATCCATGATATCGGTCACGCGGCGCACCGACGACACCACCTCGCGCATAGTTTCCCCGGCGCTTTCGACTAATACCGAACCTTCTTTCACCTGGGTTGATGACGCCTCGATCAATGCCTTGATCTCTTTGGCAGCGTCAGCACTACGGCTGGCCAGGTTACGTACTTCGCTTGCCACGACCGCAAAGCCGCGACCCTGCTCACCCGCGCGTGCTGCCTCCACCGACGCATTAAGCGCCAGAATATTGGTCTGGAAGGCAATAGAGTCGATAACACTGATAATATCCGTGACTTTCTTGGAGCTGTCCGAGATGCCGTGCATGGTGGTAATGACTCGCTCTACCACCTCGCCGCCACTGCTTGCCGTGGTAGACGCATCTTGCGCTAACTGGGTCGCATGACGAGCGTTATCGGCGTTCTGTTTCACCGTTGTCGTTAGCTGTTCCATACTTGCTGCGGTCTCTTGCAGCGATGCCGCCTGCTGCTCGGTACGCGAGGACAAATCGGCGTTGCCGCTGGCAATTTCCCGCGCGCCAATATGAATCGAACCGCTGCTATTGCGCACCTCGGTGACTGTTTTAACCAGGTTGCTCTGCATATGCTGCATGGCACTAAACAGCTTGCCAATTTCATTGCGGCCCCGCGAACTGACACTGCCGGAGAGATCATTTTGCGCAATACGTTCAAAGTGTCCTACCGCTTCATTGAGCGGCTTGACAATCGCCCCCACCATGGCGATGCGAACGAACAGCACCATTAATGCCGCCAGTATCAACACGGCGATATCGATATAGCCAATCAGCTGCATGTCGCTTTCATAGTCAGCAACCATAATGCCGTTGTGCTCTGCCATGTAATCGTTGTAAGCCCTGCTCGCCTCGATGAACTGCTGATTCAAATCACTGGCCGTTTCTCTTGCGTTGCGAAAAGCGTCCTCGTTACTGGCGGCCAGCGCCACTTCCTGGGGCATCAGCCCCTGTTCGATCAGGCGTTCGAAGCTTGCTATCAAGGTGTCTACACGAGGCGCCGGCACCGCGATCGACTCAAATTGGTCAAAATGATCTCGTGCACTTTCCTGCATGTCCTGAGCTTCCGCCAGGTATTGACGGGCCGCGCGAGCATCGCCTTCATAACTCGCGACAAAACTGTTTACATAGAAAAGCTGTGCGTTTGCTACCGATAACTGGCCTTGGTTAACCGCGCGCATTTGATCCGCCGCACGGTCCACTTCTCTAAGCGAAGAGCTACCCTCTTCGCCCGCTCGATAACCAAGAAAGGCGATAACGATAATTAATAACGAAAAGATAACAAGAACGAGGGTTAACCCCATTTTGACGGACACATTGCTGAGTAGACGGTTCATAGTACGGTACTGCTCCTGGCTAGGTATATTCACTTTAGATGATCTTGATAACCTAGCCGCAGACTGACCGATGGCTTGGATTATAAGAACAATCTTTTATCTTGTGCGCAAAACTTTATCGGCCAAGATAAATGCCACTTTAGCGAAAACCCAAACTTCTTTAAGCACCCAACTCTTTTACACAACCAAGAGCCAGAAACTGTTTATCTATGAACAAAATTTTAAACTTAACCTATGTTATCGAATAACATTCAATAATGTGCATTTAAACTATAACGGCGCTTATTCCATTACTTACTAATATAACTTTGGCACTGCCGCTTCATCACGCCGGGCGCACCATTGCGCCTAGAAAACAATGAAATAACGGCGGCATGGCGGGAAGCGGGATCGTGGCGGGAAGAGACAGCGCTGCCCCCGTGGCCGTAGCGACGGGGGCAGCGAAGAGCACAAAACCGTTGGCAGGATTATGCGTCGGCGTGAACCTTGATCCGGTATAGCATGCAGTAGACCACCGGCAACACCACCAGGGTCAGCAAGGTGGCGACGCCCAGGCCGCCGATCAGCGCGACCGCCATACTGGCAAAGAAGGCGTCGCTGATCAGCGGGATCATGCCCAGCATGGTGGTCAGCGCGGCCATGGCGACAGGCCTGACACGGCTGATGGCGGCGCGTACCACTGCATGGTAGCGGTCCTGGTGTAACGGTAGCTGTACGTTGATTTCCTCCACCAGCACGATGGCGTTCTTGATCACCATGCCGATCAAGCTCAGCGTGCCGAGCAGCGCCATGAACGAGAACGGCAAGCCAGTGAGCAGTAGCGCGCCCACCACACCGATAATCGTCAGCGGCACCAGCGACCAGATGGCCAGCGGCTGGCGGAAGTTGTTGAATAGCACCACGGTGATGATAAACATCATCACCAGCCCCAGCGGTAGCGAAGAGAACAACCCGCTTTGGGCTTCGCCGGCGGTTTCATACTCGCCCCCCCACTCCAGTCGGTAGCCTGGCGGCAGCTCCAGGTCTTCCACCTCGGGACGAACCTCGGCCAGTACGCTGGCGGCGGTCACGCCGCTTAACGGGTCCGGCTCGCCATATACCGCCAGCATGCGTTCGCGGTTGCGACGCTTGATTAGCGGGTCTGCCACCTGGGTCCTGATATCGCTGATCACCTGGTCGGCGGTGATATAACGCCCCTGCTCTTCGCTCCACACATTGAGCGAGCCGAGGTTGTCCACGTCGTGGCGCTGGCTGGGGATCGCCCGCGCCACCATGGGAATCAGGTCACTACCGTCGCGATAAATACCCACCTGGCTGCCGCTGGTGCTCAACGCGAGCGTGGCGGCCAGGTCTTCGCGGGTCACGCCCAGTCTGCGCGCGGTGTCTTCCATAAATACCGGTTCGATGGCCTGAACGCGATTACCCCAGCTGGTCCGCACACTGGTCATATGCGGCGTATCGCGGAACATGGCCTCAACCTGATCACCCAGCTGACGCAACACTTCCGGGTCGCTGCCGTAAAAGCGCGCCTCCAGCTTGGCTTTCGGCGCGGGGCCGACTTCCAGCGGGGCGATTTTATAGTCGATATCACCATGGTGGCGCTTCAGCACTTCCTCAACATCGGCCATCCGTTCACGCTGGGTGGCTTTATCGTCGGTTTCGACAATCAGCTGCGCGTAGCTCGAGTAGCGGTCTTCCGGCGAGTAGGTGAGCGTAAAACGCTGTGCACCGCCGCCCACGGTGGTGGTCAGATGGCGAATGCCGTCCATCGCCATCACGCTGTCTTCCAGCTCGCTGACGCGCCGCTGGGTTTCGAGGATATCCGTGCCTTCCGGCGTGCGGTAATCGACAAAGAAGATTGGCGTATTGGACGCCGGAAAGAAGGCGTTTTTCACCGAACCAAAGCCGACCACCGCCCCGGCCAGTATCGCCACCACCAACACCAGCGTCACCCAGCGAAACCGAATGCCGGTGATAATCACCCGGCTGAAAACGCGATACACAATGCCTTTATAGGGGTCCTCCTGGCCATCGCCGGGCGCCACATTGCGAAAGAACAGCTTGAAGTAAAAAGGGGTCAGCGTCAGTGCGGTAATCCAGCTGAGCAGCAGCGAGTAGAGCAGAACGAAAAACAGCGAGCCGATGAACTCGCCGGTGGTATCCGGCGACAGGCCAATCGGGGCAAAGGCGGCAATGGCGATGAGCGTGGCGGCCAGCAACGGCCAGGCGTTCTGGCGGATCACCTGATGGGCCGAATCACGGATGGTATGGCCGCGTTTCAACCCCACCAGCATGCCCTCGGTGACCACAATGGCATTATCCACCAGCATACCCAGGGCGATGATCAGCGCGCCCAGCGATATCTTTTCCAGTTGCAACCCATGGAAGCGCATCAGCATGAAGGTGCCGATAATGGTGATCAGCAGGATGAACCCCATCAGCAGGCCGCTGCGCCATCCCATAAACATCATCAGCACCACGATGACGATGGCCACCGCCTGGATCAGGCTGACCAAAAAGCCCGATACGGCTTCATCGACCACCTGGGGCTGGTCGTAAACCACGTTGAGCTCCATTCCCAGCGGCGTGCGGGCCTGAAGTTCATCCAGACGCTGCTGCAGTCGCTCTCCCACCTCGACCACGTTTACACCGCTTTCAAAGGAGACGCCCAGCGACATCGCCGGCCGACCCATATCGCGGTAAAGCTGCTGGGGCTGCTCCGCCAGTTCGCGCGATATGTCAGCGATATCGCTGAGCCGTACCAGTTCGCCATCGCCCTCGCTGACGATAAGCGCGCGCAGGTCATCGATATTTGCCGCGCTGCCAGTGGGGGTAATACGGAAGCGGCGTCCATCCTGTTCGAGATGCCCCGAGTCGGCGACCGCATTCTGCGTGTCGAGCAACTGTTGCAGGCGGGTTAACGGAATATTGAGCGCGCGTAGTTTCTCACGGTCGACCTCGATAAAAATGCGCTCTTCGTGCTCGCCGCCGAGCGATACCTTTTCAACCCCGTCGACCAGCGCCAACTCACGCTTGAGAAAATCGGCATGGTCAGCAAGGTCGGGCATGCTATAGCCTTCGCCGGTCAGGTTGACCATAAAGCCAAATACATCGCCAAAATCGTCGTTCACTCGGGACTGGCTGGCTCCCGGCGGTAACGCTGCCTGGGCGTCCTGAACGTTACGACGCAGCGAATCCCAAAGTTGCTCCAACTCTTCGTTCTGTACCGTGCTTTCAAGCTCGACGGTAATCTGCGAGAGGCCGTCGGAACTTACCGAGCTGATACGCTTGATCGACGACATCCCCTGGATCGACTCTTCCAGCGTCGAAGTGACTTCCTGCTCTACTTCTTCAGGGGTCGCGCCGGGATATTGGGTGGTGATCAACGCATTGCGGATGGTGAACTCGGGGAACTCGAGCTGCCCCATACCTAAAAACGCAAGCGCGCCGCCGGCGAGCAGTACTACGGTCATCAAATAGCTGGCAGCCCGGTGGCGTAAAAAATAATCAACCATGTTATAGCCCCCGCTCTTTTTCCCACGGGGTCACATGGATGTCCGCGTGCAAGCGATGTGCACCGGCGGCCACAATCCGGTCACCCGCGGACAAATCGCCGCTGACCTCAAGTCCTTTGGAGGTCAGGCGGCCGACATCGACAGGCACTGCCTCAACGCTTTGTGGTTCGATAAAGCGCCATACCTGGGCCTGATCAGGATTATCGCCTGCATAACTCACGGCTTCGGCAGGCAAGTACCACAGTGGCGCCGAAGGTTCAGACGATAGATCGCTCAAATCCAGGCGCACGGTGGCACTCATGCCATCCAGAAGCGTAATGTCATCCGGCTGGGGCAGCGTCAGCGTGACTTCGTACGCCAGACTCTGCGCGCTGGCTTGAGTGGTATAGGAAGCTAGCTGGGCAAGGTAAAGGTTATCGCTGTTACCAAAGCTCACTTCATAGGCTAACGCATCACCAAAGGGAATGCCGTTGCTGCGCGGCATGCGCTGGACAATCTGCTCGGGCAGGTGAAAGACCACGTCCAGTTGCCCCGGCTGCTGGATGACGGCGACCGTTTCCTGAACCTGAACAATCTGCCGGTTATCCACCGGCACCTGGGCAATCACACCATCGTAGGGTGCACGCAACTGGGTATGCTCGACCTGCTCTTCAGCCTGTTCAAAGGTGGCGCGGGCCGCCCGCCACTCGCTCTCTGCCTCATCAAACCGAGACTGGCTAACCGCGCCACGCTCCAGGGTATAACGCATGCGTTCCAGGTTTGCCTTGGCAAGCTCCAGGCGAGAGCGTGCGCTATCCAGCTCGCTTTGCGCATTACGGTTATCAATACGCGCAATGACCTCGCCTTCCGACACCTTTTGACCGGGACTTACGTTGAGCTCAATCAGTTCGCCTGCCATGCGAAACGAGAGGTTACTGCGCGTGGTGGCTTCAACGCGTGCCGGAAACTGCCTAAGCGCCGTGGCATTCGCCGCTTCCAGCGTTACCAATTTCACTGGCCTGGGCGCCTCGTTTGACTGCGCCTCAGGCTGATCACAACCCACCAGCACGAGCAAGACCATCATAACCGGCAGCAAGCGAAGAAAAGTAACGGGCACGATAAGCTCCTTGATGACGATCAAACGCCGCATTCCCAATGAACAGACAGTGGTATACACTTCACTGACATTCATGAATGTCAGTGAAGTGTATACTAATCACTCGCTGGCGACTTTGCCAGCGATCAATGCCAGAATAATGTCACGTATTGGATCAGGAGCCGCCATGAATCGCCGCAAGGCCGACGCGGAACGCACCCGGGAAACTATCCTGGACGCGGCAGAAACCACTTTTCTCGCCCAGGGGGTTTCTCGCACCACCCTCGCGCATATTGCCCAGGCAGCGGGCGTTACCCGTGGGGCGATTTATTGGCACTTTGAGGATAAGGCCGCACTCTTTGATGCGTTACTCGAGCGGGTGCGCATTCCGCTGGATGAAATCGTTGACCACGCCGTGCAACAGCTTGGCACGACACCGGTAGAGTGTTTGCGCGACATCGCTCAACGCTCGCTGGCGGGTATCTGCCACGATTTGCCGCTGCAACGGGCTGCCACCATCGTGCTGCACCGCTGCGAAAAACTTGAAGACGACCACCCGCGTATCAGCATGATTACACGGCTTTCCGAGCATGCAGAAGCCAGGGTCGAGCAACTGTTCGAACAGGTCCAGCAGCAGGGCCAGTTGCGTGCAGACTTGACGCCCGCAAGCGCTCGTCGACAGTTTCACGGGTTCTTGATTGGCACCTGCTTTGATTGGCTGCAAGACACCCATCAGTATTCATTGGATGCCGACCGTGGCAGCATCGTCGAAACATTGATGCGCGGACTCCTGTTGGAGAAATCACACTAAATTTAACCACCTTGGCATACGGTTTGCTTCCTACACTGGATGAATGTTCTTTCTCCTGGAGCTTGCCATGCATCATTCAGATTACCCCCTCAGCGAAGTCCCCCTAAGCGCCCGCAAGGGCCTGCTCTCCACTTCAGCGGTACTGCTCGGCTTTACCTTCTTTACCGCCACCATGTGGGCAGGGGGCACCCTGGGTCAGGCCTTCTCGATCGGCCAACTGCTATGGATCATTCTGGTGGGTAATCTTTTACTGGGTGCCTACGCCGCTACACTTGCCTATATTGCTTGTAAAAGCGGGCTTAATTCAGTGCTGATGGGGCGCTTCTGCTTCGGCGAAAAAGGCAGCAAGTTGTCTGATTTCATCCTCGGCTTCACCCAGATTGGCTGGTACGCCTGGGGCACGGCAACGATCGCTCTGGTATTGGTACGCACCACCGGGATGCCCGAATGGCTGGAAATCCCCTTAATGGTGCTGTTTGGCTTTGGTTTCTGCGTCACCGCCATGATCGGCTACAAGGGGATGGACTGGCTTTCACGCTTTGCCGTGCCCGCCATGATGCTGTTTATCCTGATCAGCCTTTTCACCGGGCTGGTGGATGCGCGCGGCTTTGCCGGGTTAAGCCAGCAAACACCCACGGAGAGCATGAGCGTGGCCGCGGCGATTACCGTCATCATTGGCACCTTTATCAGCGGCGGCACCCAGGCGACCAACTGGAGCCGCTTCGCCAAGACACCCAAAATTGCCGTCATCTCTACCGTGGCGGCTTTCTTTGTGGGGAACGGCTTGATGGTGCTCACCGGTGCCCTGGGCACCATGATCTACCAGCAAGCAGATATTGTTGATGTATTGATCGCCCAGGGCTTTGTCACCATCGCCGTGCTGATGCTGTTTCTGAATATCTGGACCACCCAGGACAACACCATTTACAACTTTGCCGTCGCGGGCTGCAATTTGCTACGCACCGAAAAACGCCGCCTGGTCACGGTAGGCGGTGCGGCGATAGGGACCGTGCTGGCGGTCGGCGGCATGTACAACCTGCTGATCCCCTTCCTGGTGCTTTTGGGCACCTTTATTCCGCCCATGGGCGGCGTGATCATGGCGGACTTCTGGCTCAAGCATAAAGGTCGCTATCCAGCGCTTGAACGCGCTCAGCTACCCGATTTTAACCGCCGTGGCTTAGCCGCCTATGCGCTAGGCGCTGGCGCTGCCTACTTCTCGCCGTTACTGCCGCCGCTAGTGGGCGTCGTGGTCGCAGCAGGAAGCTATGCTGTGCTGTTGCGCGTCAATCACGCTACGCTGGGTGATAGCCTTCCCTCTGCTGCCAAACAATAAGTGAGCCATTTTTTTATATGAGCATACAGATTATCAACGCCCGGCTACGCCAACGCCCCGAGCTTTACCGTATTGAGATCGAGAACGGTATATTCACAGCGATTACGGCCCAGGACGCACCGCTAACCATAAGCGACGACCAAATTCGCGAAGAACAGATTGATGCAGGCGGTAAACTGCTTTGCGCGCCGTTTATCGAGCCGCATATTCATCTGGATGCGGCGCTGACGGCGGGCGAGCCAAGCTGGAACCAGAGTGGCACCCTGTTTGAAGGCATTGAGCGATGGGGCGAGCGTAAGCCGATGCTCACCGAAGCCGATATTCGCGAGCGGGCACTTAAAACGCTGAACCTGCTGATCAGTAACGGCGTTCAGTTTGTACGCACCCACGCCGATACCAGCGACCCCAGCCTGATTGGCATCAAGACACTGTGCGCCCTACGCGACGAACTGAAAGACAAGATTGATATTCAGGTGGTCGCTTTCCCGCAGGATGGCCTGCTCTCCTACCCAGGGGGCGAGAAACTGCTGGAAGAGGCGCTGGAGATCGGCGCCGATGTGGTCGGCGGCATTCCCCACTTCGAATACACCCGCGAACTGGGGGTGGCCTCCATGCAGCGGGTGATCGAACTGGCGATCAAGTACGACCGTCTGGTGGATGTCCACTGCGACGAAATCGACGACCCCAACTCGCGGTTTCTCGAAGTGCTGGCCCATGAAGCGCTGACGCATGACCTGGGCAGCCGCGTTACCGCCAGCCACACCACCGCGATGCATTCCTACAATAACGCCTACTGCTCCAAGCTGTTTCTGCTGCTCAAGCGCTCGGGTATCAACTTTGTCTCCTGCCCCACCGAAAGCATTCACTTGCAAGGGCGTTTCGACAGCTACCCGAAGCGACGCGGCGTGACCCGGGTGAAAGAGTTCAACGAGGCAGGCATCAACGTGTGCTTTGCCGAAGATTCCATCGTCGACCCCTGGTACTCGTTGGGGAACGGCAAACTGTTGCGCACGCTGGATTTTGGCCTGCATATCTGCCACATGATGGGCTATCAGGATTTCAGCCAGGCGCTTTCGCTGATCACCGACAACAGTGCGCGCACCCTCGATATCGAATCACGCTACGGCATTGAAGTGGGCAAACCCGCCAGCTTCAACCTGCTGGACGGCGAGGACGATTACAGCGTATTGCGCACCCAGGGGGATGTGCTGCTCTCGGTACGCCACGGCGAGGTCATTATGCAGCGCGAGCCGGCCAGAATCACCACGCCACCGTGGCTTGGCTAACACAACCCAATCGCGTTAGGTTAACCATTCAGCCAACACAGGGATTTCACGATGAGCGTCGAGACCGTTCGCCAGTTTTTTGCCGAGCATGCCCCGGATGTGACCATCGAGGAGCTTGAAACCAGCACGGCCACGGTGCAGCTCGCCGCTGATGCCCATGGAGTGGCCCCTGGTCAAATTGCCAAGACCCTGGCGTTTCGGGTGGGCGAAAAACCGCTACTGATCGTCGCCAGCGGCAACGCGCGCATTGATAACCGCAAGATTCGCGACACCTTCGGCGGCAAGGCAAAGATGCTCGACGCCGACACCGTCATGGAACTCACCAGCCACCCGGTCGGCGGCGTCTGCCCGTTCGGCCTCGCCACTGACTTGCCGGTTTACTGCGATGAATCCCTCCACACCTTTGATGAAGTGCTCCCCGCCGCCGGCTCGCCCAATAGCGCCGTGCGCCTGAGCCCCAGGCGCCTGGCCGAGCTGGTCAATGGCCAGTGGGTAGATGTGTGCAAGCTGCCGGAGAAGGTGGAGTAATCCAGTCCATCACAACAATAAAGATGTCTTTTATACTGTACGTGTTGGAGTAGAGCGCTATACTTGTACCATTCAATGTACAGGAGATAAAGTATGCGTGTTATATCGTTTACCGAAGCGCGGAACGGCCTGAAAAGCTTACTGGACGGTGTCGTCAATGATGCCGATACCACGATTATTACCCGCCGCGACGCAGAAGATGCAGTGGTCATGTCACTCGACTACTACAACAGCCTTATGGAAACCGTTTACTTGATGCGCTCACCCGCTAACGCGGAGCGCTTAAATAAGTCCATTGCTCAGTACCGTGCGGGGCAGGCGCAATCAAGGGAACTAATAGATGAATAGTCGTTTGTTGTGCTGGACGAATGAAGCTTGGAGTGACTACCTCTATTGGCAAGGGCAGGATAAAAAGACCTTAAAGCGCATCAATAAACTTATCTCAGATACGCAACGCTCTCCCTTCGAGGGCATTGGAAAGCCAGAACCCCTCAGGGAAAACCTCTCAGGCTTATGGTCGCGACGCATCGACGACACACATCGCTTGGTTTATGCCGTTGATGCATCCACTCTCACTATTATTGCCTGCCGCTACCATTACTAAGCTAACACCCGCATGCCACAGGCTCTGCATTGATTAAACTTCCCTGTTGCTCACCTGTTTGGATGGGGTGTTGGTCACGACGCCAAAAATCCAACCCTCCGAGCAATTCTTTTACCTTCAGCCCTGCGCTTGCCAGCTTCCAGGCGCCTTTGGTTGAGCCGTTACAGCCAATGCCATCGCAGTAAGTGATATAGACAAGGGTGTTATCCAGCTCAGCCAAGCGCTCTGGCGTCATCTCTTTATGCGGCAAACTGATTGCCCCAGGAATATGCCCGGCACAGTAGTGCTCAAAACTGCGGGTATCGATCACCACAATATCGGCAATGCCATTGGCCAAATCCTGCGCCACATCCCAGGCATCCGTGTGCCAGCAGAGCTTGTCGACCATCGCCGCGGCCATGGCGGTAGGGTTAGCAGGCGGAAACGCCAATACGGCGGATTGATGTTCGCTTTTCATCGCTTGGCCCTTATTTGATATCGAGTAAATAGCCGTAAAACGCGTCGTTGCGCTGCCAGCCCAATGATTCATAAAGGTGCTGGGCGCGCTCGTTCTCGACCTGTGTCATCAGCATCAAACGTGCGACGCCGTGATCGTGAGCCAGCTGTGTAGCGGCTTCCATTAATGCCCTTCCGGTGCCTTTATCACGACAGTCAGGCAGCACAAAGAGGTCGTTCAGCGTCCAGCGGGCATTTAGGCCCACCGTGGAAACCCCAGGGTAAAGCTGCACAAAACCAGTGAGCGTTCCTTCACTATTCTCGCTCACCAGAATAAATGAATCTCCCAGCCCCATGCGCTGATCTAAAAAATCACGCGCCGCGTCAATATCACTCGGTTGTTTATAAAACTGACGATAGCCATCGAGTAAACCACTGAGTGGTTCCAGATCCTCGAGTACCGCCGAACGAATGTTAACCATAACGACTACTCCAACTGGGTGGTGATTCAACACAGATTGCCGCTATAGTGGTCTACGATAAAGAGCCACTTAACGCTATTTTGAGGGAACCAGTGAAACGACATGATGCGGCTGGCGACTGGATTGCGGAAGCGCTGGCGCTAAGGCTAAACCCGCACGAAGCGGCTACGCTGGTTGAGCAGCTCTATCGCTCGCTAAAGGAGTGGATTCAATACGGCGAGTTGTCGGCAGGCGATGCGCTCCCCTCGTCCCGCTACTTGGCCCGCGCTTTGAGTATTAGCCGCAATACCGTGCTAGCCGCCACAGATCGGCTATTAGCGGAAGGTCTGCTGATTGCTCTCCAAGGGGCAGGGCTCTATGTAGCAGACCTACCTACGCTGTTAACCAGGGCTGAGGCACCAACCCCTGTGCCTGTTCGCTACTCAAACCGAGGCAACAAACTATTAGCGCTAAGCGGAACGTTAAGCCACGGTCATCGCGCCTTCGCGCCTGGCGTCCCTGCGCTCGACCTGTTCCCTCGCAAGCAATGGCAGCGGTTGTTACGTCGGCACTATTATCAGGCGGAACGGTCATGGATGGATTATCAAACCGGCGGCGGGCTACCTGCTCTCAAGGCGGCTCTTTGTGACTATCTAAGACTATCCCGCGCGGTGCGCTGCCAACCAGAACAGATTGTGATTACCCAGGGCGCCCAGCAGGCGTTTGAACTGATTACCCAATTACTCACCGATCATGGGGATTCGGTTTGGATGGAGGAGCCGGGATACGGCGGCGCTCAGGCCTGTTTTCTGGCATCAGGTTTGGCGGTCACGCCCATACCCGTCGATAAAGAAGGGGTAAACCCGTCACTTGCCCCAGAGAATGCGCCAGCCCCTCGGCTTATTTACGTGACACCCTCTCACCAGTATCCCATCGGCGTGACCATGCCGGTACCCCGGCGGCTGACGTTACTCGAGCATGCGTCTCGCACCGGCAGTTGGATCATTGAAGACGATTACGACAGCGAATTTCGTTACGACACGCCGCCAACGCCCTCGCTCCAGGGCCTCGCTGAACAGGCATCGGTCATTTATGTAGGCACCTTCAGTAAGGTGCTCTATCCAGGCTTACGCCTGGGCTATCTGGTCGTGCCTGAAGCGCTTGCCGAAGACGTCAGACTGGCCCACGCACGCCTACACCGAGAGGGTAACTACCCTGTACAGTCGGCCCTCGCCGAATTCATTGCCAACGGGCACTTTACTCGCCACATCGCTCGGATGCGGGCCGCTTACCGCCAGCGCCAAGCCTGTTTGCGAGCGGCGTTAGCGCCTGCAGTGGCCGCAGGGCTTAGGCTTTCTGACGGCCATGCGGGCATGCACCTGTTAGCCGAACTCGACACCATAGAAGAAGAAAACATGCTTGTAAGACGCGCCGAGAAGCAAGGTATTACGCTTTCGCCACTTTCCCGCTATTACCTTGCTGAGAACAAGCGCCCTGGTTTAGTGCTCGGCTATGCGGGCTCAACGGAATGCGAGCTTACCAACGCCGGTGCATGGCTTAGCGACGCCTACTTGGCCATAAAGCAATCGGTGACCATTACCTAGCAGTACATGACAGCAAACGTCGCCCTCCATCAATTGATGGCCTGCCGCGTATTCTCCGAGTACCTTCCTGTAGTAGGGTAATGCTCTTTACGCACGCATCTTTCTATCAACCAGCAAGGGGACAACGCGTTCCCGATGGGGTCAACGTGGTTCAACCGTTCTCTTCGCAAACAGAGTCTCGCGCTTCGATAAGTAAGGCTTGGGGCGTGCATGCCTTCACGGCCAGCGGCGTTCTGCTCGGCACGATGGCGATGCTCGCCCTGGTCGACAATAATCCGGTTGCCTGTCTTCTCTGGCTGGGCGCAGCAATGCTGGTCGATGGCTTCGATGGCACCCTGGCCCGCAAGTTCGACGTCAAGACCGTGCTGCCCCATTTCGATGGTTCAACCCTCGACATGGTCATCGATTACCTTACCTGGGCCTTTATCCCGGCGCTTTTCATCTACTCCTTTATTGAGCTACCGCCCAACCTTGGGCTTTTGACAGTGTTCATCATCCTGCTGTCTTCGATGTTCTGTTTCTGCAACGTCAATATGAAAAGCCAGGATAATTTCTTTGTTGGCTTTCCTGCTGCCTGGAACGTCGTCGCGGTCTATGTCTATATTCTCGATCTGCCGCCCTGGTTCACGTTTGCCGTGATTGTCCTGCTGGCCGCCCTCACCGTGACACGGATGAAGTTTCTTCACCCGTTCCGGGTGCGCCTGTTCATGCCGCTCAATATCGCCGTGACGCTTGCATGGTTTGTCTGTGCCACGTCACTGGTACTCTCCACCCCCGAGCACGCGGCCTGGGCACTATGGGGCTGGGGTGTCACCTCTGTGTACTTCGTGGGTATCTGCCTGTGGCGTACCGCGAAAGAATGGTTCGATTGACAGGTCACTGATGGCTAACGACTTTATCGCTCCCGATGGATACCCCCGCTGCCAGTGGTGTGGCGGTGCGCCGGAATTATTACCCTATCACGACAATGAGTGGGGCTTTCCGGTAGATGATGATCAGCGGCTATTCGAGAAGCTGTGCCTGGAGAGCTTTCAGTCAGGCTTGAGCTGGCGCACGATTCTCAATAAGCGCGACAACTTTCGTGCCGCCTTTCACCACTTCGACTTCCATCAGGTTGCCCGCTTTGGCGAAGACGATGTGCAGCGTTTACTTCAAGACGCGGGAATTATTCGCCATCGCGGCAAGATTGAAGCAACGATTAACAATGCCAGGCGGGCCCAGGAAATGGTCGAACAGGAAGGCTCACTGGCCGCGTTTTTCTGGCGTTTTGAACCAGCCCCCTCTTCGCTACCACCACCACAGTCCCAGACCACCTCGCCTGAATCTATTGCCCTTGCCAAGGCGTTGAAAAAGCGTGGCTGGAAGTTCTTCGGCCCTACAACCGCGTTTGCCTTTATGCAGGCGATGGGGCTGCTCAATGATCACGCGGAAGGATGTATCGTTCGCGAACAAGCAGCTCGCGCCCGGGAGGGATTTTTGCGGCCGACCGGCCAGCAAAAACCCACCGCCTAGCAAGCCAGGCGGTGGGCAAACGTAACCTCAAACGAATAATTGTCACTATCCGATGTGAGCGAGACCTTTAGGGCATTAACACGCTATCGATAACGTGGATAACACCATTCGACTGTGCGACATCCACAACGGTAATGTTGGCACTATTGCCCTGGGCATCCATGACCATCAGGTTATTACCATTGCGCGATACAGTAAGGTATTCGCCCTGGACGGTTTTAAAGGCCACGGCGCCATCGTTTTCCATGGTTTCTTCCCACAATGCCTCCCGGTTCATATTGCCAGGTACGACGTGGTAGGTAAGAACCGTTTGAAGTTGTTCCTGATTCTCTGGTTGCAGCAGCGTATCAACGGTGCCATCGGGAAGTTTCGCAAAGGCGTCATCCGTCGGCGCGAATACGGTAAAAGGACCTTCGCTTTGCAGCACATCAACCAACTCAGCGGCTTGAACAGCCGCGACGAGTGTCTCATGGTCATCCGAATTAACGGCATTTTCGATAATGTTACGCTCAGGAAGCATATTGGCGCCGCCTACCGTCGTAGGGCCATGACCAGCAACGGCAGCGCCAGTAAATAGGGCAGCGGCACAAACGCCAGCGGTAAGTAGTTTGAGTTTCATTGGGGCATCTCCTGGTTGTCATTAAAAGAGCTCAGCAATGCAAGCTCATTGATACTTACGGCCCCAAGGCATCAGTGGATGCAAACATCTCAACATTTTTTTTATTCACCGCTGAGCACTCTCCTATTGCCTTCAACGGCTGACTCCCGAAGACTGGCGTTTCGGTTAACTGTGCAGAGATGCCTGAATGCTAGATGCCACACAACGCCAGCAGTATCTTATCGAGCAACTCAACGGCTGCGCCCAGGGCGACCGCAACGCATTCGAACGTCTCTATCGCGTCTCCAGTGCGCATCTATATGCTCAACTGCTGCGTATAGTAAGAGACGAGAGTGCTGCACAGGACTGCCTTCAACATGTTTTTATCAGAATCTGGCATGCCGCCGATCAATATGACGCCACGCGAGCCAAGCCGATGACCTGGCTTTCCACACTCGCTCGCAATATTGGCATCGACTGGCTGCGCCGCCAGAAGCCACAGGACACCACCACCGATGAACCCTTGTTAGCAGCGCTATTAGGCACCGACGACCCTGAAGATGACAGCATCAGTCATCAGCAAAATGACAAACTGAACGACTGCCTCGACACACTCAGTCGACATCAGCGCCAGTTAATGGAAATGGCCTATTTTCAGGGCATGACGCACAGCGAGCTTGCTAACTCTCTGTCCCAACCGCTGGGCAGCGTTAAAAGCTGGATCCGCCGTGGACTCGAGAGGTTAAAAACATGTCTAACCAATGGGATTTAAGCGACCCTGACGATCGCCACCTTGCGGCTGGTGAGTACGTATTGGGCGTGCTGGATAGCGATCAGAAAGCTCGCTTTGAAGCGCTGTTGGCGGTCAGCCATGACCTACGTAATGATGTGGAAGACTGGCGTGAATATCTGCACCTGTTCAACGAGCAACTGGACCCTAAAACACCGCCCAAGGAGGTCTGGCAGCGCATTATACAGGCGACAGGCGCGTCCCCCTTACGTTGGTGGCAGCGCCTGGGTGCATGGCAGACCATGGCGACCAGTTTTGGGGTGATCGCGTTAGCGCTGGGCCTTCTTTGGCAACAAGCTGAACGGACCCAACTACCAGACGGAGAAGCCGTCTTCGTGGTTCAGGACGAATCACGCACGCCAGGCTGGATCATTAGCGCGACCCAGGAGGGTGAGTTGATTGTACAAGCGGTTCAACCGACCCAGGTCGACAGCGAACAGACCGGTGAGCTGTGGTTGATTGCCGATGGTACGCCCGTCTCGCTGGGCCTGTTACCCGAGCAAGGTAGCCATCGTCTGGAACCCAGTGACGAGCTGCGTGCGCAATTATTTACTGCCGATTTAGCCGTCAGTGTCGAGCCCCAGGGGGGCGCTCCCGGAGGCCAGCCAACCGGTCCTATTATCGACCATGGCCGCTTGACGCCGGTACGTGGCAGCACCCTTAATCTATGAGATTTGCTTCGTGGGCCAGCGCTTCTTCCACCATCTCGGAGGCAAGCTCCCCGACTGTTCTAACGGCACTTTCGATAGCAGGCGTTAACGTAAACGCATAGTTAAGGCGCAGACATTGTCGAAACTTGCCCGAGGCGGAAAACAGCGAGCCTGGCGCCACATGAATAGCCTGCTTTGCCAAGCGTTCGTTTAGACGCACGCAATCCACCGCGGCGGGTAGCTCTACCCAGAGCAGGAAGCTGCCCTGGGGGTAGCTGATGCCCGCCCCCTCAGGAAAGTAGCGCTGCACCCAGCTGATCATAATGTCTCGCTGGCGCTGATACTGGCGAGTGGCATAACGCAGGTGGCGTTCGTAATGGCCTTTGGCAACAAATTCCGCCACGGCCAGCTGCGGCAACGTCGCCGAGGCACCCGTGGAGACATACTTCATATGCATCGCCTGGTCGCGGTAGCGCCCCGGCGCCAGCCAGCCCACCCGCAACCCCGGCCCCACCGTTTTGGAAAAGCCGCTACACAACATGACGCGGCCATCGTCATCGAAGGATTTCACAGTGCGCGGCCGGGGCAGGGAGAATGACAAATCGCCGTAGATATCGTCTTCGATAATCGCCACGTCAAAACGCTGGGCGAGCTGAAACAGTGCCCGCTTGCGTGCTTCAGGCATGGTGTAGCCCAGCGGGTTATTGTAGGTGGGCGTGACCTGTATGGCGCGGATCGGCCACTGTTCCAATGCCAGCTCCAGGGCTTCCAGACTGATGCCCGTTTGCGGGTCGGTAGGGATTTCCAGCGCTTTTAAGCCGTTGGCCTTGAGAATTTGCATGGTGCCGTAGAAGCTGGGCGAGTCCACGGCCACCACATCGCCGGGCTGGGTGAGCGTTCGCAATGCAATGGCCAGCGCCTCCTGGCAGCCGGTGGTTACCATGATGTCGTCCGGGTGCAGCAGGCAGCCGGACGCAATCGCCAGCCGCGCCACCTGCTGGCGCAGCTCGGGGCTACCGCCCAGCTTGTCGTAGTTGAATCCGTTCAGATCAGTGCTGCGATGCAGGCCAGCGAGGATTTTCGACAGTGGCCGCAGCGTTTCATACTCGAGATTGGGCACCCCACGCCCCAGCAGAAGTCGATTATCGTCCCGCTGGGTGGCGACAAGCTCCAGCACCTGATCCCATTGAGAAACATCCAACGGGCGCTGCGCCGGACGAGAGACCGACGGCAGTACCGAAGGAACCCTGCTTGGCAGCACAAAGTAGCCAGACTTAGGACGCGACTCGATCAACGCCACATCCATCAGTTGCCGGTAGGCCTCCTGGGCAGTGGAAATGCTGACGTCCAACTCCTGACAGACCGCACGAATCGAGGGGAGGCGATCCCCAACGCGGTAAATACCGTGCTCGATACGCTCCCGCAAAATGGTCGCCACTTCTTCATAGCGCGTCATAACACCCTCCTCCTCCACAACCCGATAACGATACAGACGCACCCAAAAACCGCCATACAGAGGTATAGCATGCCCTTCTGTATCTTAAAAACAATAAATTCTATATCTGTATCAAAACATCAGCGCTGAGTAATCTGGTCTGGCACACACCACTGAGGATTCGCCATGCCGCGCTTCAGCCTTACCCGACTCCGCTACCAGCTAGGTTATCAACTTCGCTACTATCAACAATGCCGCCGCAGTCGCCGCCATCTGTTAACGCTCGATGACCGGCTGCTGGAGGATGTCGGCATTAGCCGCGAGCAGGCCCGAAGAGAGGGCCGCAAACCGTTTTGGAAACATGCGTCTGTTGACAGGGGGCCTTATGAAAACCGTTGAGTATTACCTGCTGGATGTATTTACCGACCAGCCATTTACCGGCAATCCACTGGCCGTCTTTTTAGAGGCTGGAGAGCTTGAGACCAGCACCATGCAAGCGCTTGCCAATGAACTCAATTTGGCTGAAACGGTGTTCTTGAGTGCCGCCACTAGGCCGAATCATTTCCCCATGCGGATATTCACCTCCACTCAAGAACTAGCCTTTGCAGGCCATCCGACGGTGGGCACCGCACATCTATTGGCCGCTTTAAAGCTTGTGAACCGTGATCAAACCTTGGTGCTTCAGCCACCTGTTGGCGAACTGGCGGTACGCTATAACCAAGGAAGGGCGACGTTTACCACTGCCCAGCCTGCAAGCATCGCGGACAGCAACCTTGATCACGCAACCGCCGCCGAGCTACTTGGGCTTGAGGGGCATAAGGTGGTTGGCAACCCGGTGCTGGCTTCCTTTGGATTGCCCTTTCATTTGATCGAGCTAGCAGATATCACCGCTCTGGAGAACGTGCACATTTCAACAACCACCTGGGCAAATGCCGTCGCACACAGCAGTGCCGAGCAGATCTATCTATATGTCGCTGAACAGCTACACAGTGCCGAGATGCTTATTCACAGTCGTATGTTTTCCATGGAGAACAGCCTTTGCGAAGACCCCGCCACCGGCAGTGCCGCAGCCGCATTGACCGGCTATTTGGCCTCCCTTCAGCCAGATGCCTTGCAGTGCCAGATTCATCAGGGGGTTGAGATGGGTAGGCCCAGCGTTATCCATACCGGCGCCAATGGCGGGATCAAGACAGGCTTTGTGGAAGTGGGCGGTAACGCTGTGGTGGTGGGCAGGGGCGCTTTCGACATACACCAAACCATTGGCTAAGCGCCCCTTCTGTTCCCCCATGTGAGTCGTGAGGGCCAGGAGATCAGGCGACGGTCACGTCCTTGGAGAGATAGACATCCTGAATTGCATGCAGCAGTTCAACGCCTTCCGGCATCGGTTTTTGGAACGCTTTACGCCCCGAGATCAAGCCCATACCACCGGCACGCTTGTTGATCACCGCCGTGCGTACCGCTTCGCCGAGATCGGAGTGCCCTTTGGAGCCACCGCCGGAATTGATCAAACCGGCGCGGCCCATGAAACAGTTGGCGACCTGGTAGCGGGCCAGGTCGATGGGGTGATCAGTGGTCAGCTCACTGTAGACTTTCTCATGGGTATGTCCGAAGCCGACCGCCTTGTAGCCACCGTTGTTCTCCGGCAGCTTCTGTTTGACGATATCCGCCTTGAGCGTGGCGGCCATGTGGTTGGCCTGGCTGGTGAGGTCAGCGGCAACGTGATAATCGGCCCCCTCCTGCTTGAAGGCCGGGTTACGCAGATAGGCCCACAACACGGTGACCATTCCCAGTTGGTGGGCGCGCTCGAAAGCCTCGCTGATCTCCATGATTTGCCGACGGCTTTCATGGGAACCAAAGTAAATCGTCGCCCCCACCGCCACACAGCCCATATCGTGTGCCTGCTCAACATCGGCAAACAGCGTCTGGTCATACATGGCCGGGTAGCTCAGCGTTTCGTTGTGGTTGAGCTTCAACATCATCGGTATCTTGTGGGCGTAGCGCCGTGCCACGGAAGAGAGCACCCCAAGCGTCGATGCGACGCCATTGCATCCCCCTTCAAGCGCCAACTCGACAATATTGGCCGGGTCAAAGTAACGCGGATTCGGTGCAAAAGAGGCACCTGCCGAATGCTCGATGCCCTGGTCCACCGGCAACAGGCTAAGGTAGCCAGTGCCCGCCAGGCGCCCATGGTTAAAGAAGCTCTGCATGTTGCGCAACACCGCCGGCGTGCGGTCACTATCCACCATGACGCGGTCAATAAAATCAGGGCCGGGCAGGTGTAAGCTATCGCGGGGAACGCCCTGGCAGGTGTGATTAAGCAAACTCTCGGCATCGCTGCCGAGCAACGCGGTTATATCTGTCATGACGCAATCCTCTCTATCGATAAGGGAAGTATCGAACACTCCTTATGTAGAGCATAGAGCTTAAATTGCGACGATGGAAAGTACCGCCCCACGCAGTAGCAGAGTACGGGGGCGGCAGAGCACAAGCTTTTAGGCCGCTTGTACCTCGATACGGCGCGTGCGATGACTATCTTTCTTGGGCAGCGTTACCGTCAACACACCATTGATGATCCGTGCCGAAATCGCATCACCGTCTATTTCATGACTGAGGTTGAAGCGGCGTGCAAAGCGCTGGCCGCGGACTTCAGCGTGAAGCGCACTCAGTCCTTCGGGCATGTTCAGGTTTATCTCGCCCTCCAAGCTCAGTACATTATTATCGAGTTCTACTTTCAGCGTGTCGTGGGTAACGCCGGGCATATCCGCCACCAGCGTAAGGGCGCTGGACTCCTCGATGATGTCCACCGCCGGTAGTAGCGTTTCCTGCTCGCGTTGCTCGGTACGCTGTTGGAGCGGTGAACGATCTGATGAACGAACAACGTTATTCATGGTTTATCCCTCCTTATCAAGCAATAAACATGACTTAAGCCGCTTGAACATCGATACGACGTGGTTTGAGCTCCTCACGCTTGGGCAGCACCACCTCGAACACACCATGGGCATGGCGGGCTTCGGCTCGGTCTGCATCCACGCCATCCGGTAACGCAATGGCGCGTACGAACTCACCGCTGACGCGTTCGCGGCGGAAGACCGGGCGAGAACCCTCGCGCTCTTCATTGCCAACGACGGACTCACGCTTACCACGCAGGGTCAGCACATTGTCTTGGACATCAATGGCTAGATCCGAGGGTGCCAGACCCGCCGCAAACACATACACATGCACGGCTTCGTCGCTGCGGGCCACATTGATCATAGGGAAGCTGCCATGGGGCACAGCGCGAATATCCATCGCATTGCCGTCGGGCAAGAAGTCGTCCAGCAATTGGCGGAACCAGTCCAGCCGCTGAGGCGAGCCAACGTCAAAACGCTTGAGATCATCGAACATATCGAACACCTCCTACGTTAAGCAGATTGTGGGAAGAGAGGCCGCCACATCCCATCGCAGCGCCTCTTAAATCGCAAAATAGGAGCATTCAGACAGTTTTCAAGGGGGGTAACAGGCATTTTTTTGCTTTTTAATTCAGTTATCCAGCACACCGTAAATGCCTGCCCGGCCGACCATTACCTGTACATTAAACCTCAATCTTGTATACAGTTAGCCTTCGCAATGTGGCTGTTGTTGACCGGTTTGTCGAATTAATGCTCATTGTGCTCTTTCACTGCTCTAGGAGTTTGTCATGCCCCGCCCTCTTACCACCTCTCTCCATATTCTCGTTATCGGCGCGGGCATTGGCGGGCTAAGCACCGCTCTGGCTTTCCAGCAGCAAGGGCACCGCGTCACGGTTGTCGAACGCGTGGCGACCATTCGCCCTGTCGGCGCGGCGATTTCGCTATGGCCGAATGGCGTCAAGGTCATGCACCAGCTAGGCCTGGGTGAGACCATCGAGGCTTTGAGCGGCGAGATGACCCAGATGCGCTACCTGACCCACACCGGCCAGACCTTGACCGACTTCAGCCTGGCACCGCTGTTTGGCGATGTCGGCCAGCGCGTCTGCCCGATTGCCCGCGCCGCCCTCCAACAGACACTGCTGGACGCAGTAGGTCATGAAAATATTCAGTTTGGCCGTCGCGGTGACGATTACACGGTCACCCAGGACGGCGTGGCGGCGCATTTTGATGACGGCGAAAGTCTGAATGCTGACTTGCTGGTCGTGGCAGAAGGTACGCATTCAAAGCTGCGCAGCAAGTTGGTAGGCCACCCCGTGGAGCGCCAATACGTCGGCTACGTGAACTGGAACGTCCGCGTGCCTGCTGATGAAGCCTTGGCACCGCTGAGTCACTGGGACCAGTACGTGGGGGACGCTAAGCGGGTCTCGTTCATGCCCATGGGCAGAGGTGGTAATGATGACGGCGCCCAGGAGTTTTATTGCTTCTTCGACGTGCCTCTCCCTGTCGGTACGACAAACGACCCCGACCACTACCGCGATGAATTACGCGAACACTTCGCGGGCTGGGCCGAGCCTGTACAGACGCTGATTGAACACTTTGACCCGGCGCGCATGGCCCGGGTGGAAATCTACGATATCCCGCCGCTCGATTCACTAACCGCACCCCGCGTTGCCCTGCTGGGTGATGCCGCTCACGGCATGGCGCCTGACCTAGGCCAGGGCGGCTGCCAAGCCATGGAAGATGCCTGGGTACTTGCCCAAGCAGTGCAGCGGTCACTTGAAGGAAATGCGGATGCGTCAGCGGCCATTGCCAGTGCATTGGCCCAGTACGACCGGGCGCGCGTCGACCGAGTGGGCGAAATCGTCCAGCGCGCCCGCAAGCGCGCCGCGATGATCCATGGGCACGACGCCACTCACACCCAAGCCTGGTACGATGAGCTCAAGAACGAAGATGGCCAAGCCATCATTGATGGCTTGAAGACCACGGTGACAGGCGGGCCACTAGGTTAATCGAACTGACTATAAGGGAGTATCTTACTGGCTCACGCCGTCAGGCCGATGCCTTTTAAAATCACTGTGGTCACCGACTGCACGGCTTTTTCGAACTGCAGGTCATCCAGCGGTTGATCGTCGTTGAGCAGGTAGATCTGGTAGTCGAAATCGGCGTAGTGCTGGGTCGAGGCCCAGATCATATAGAGCAGGTAGGAAGGTTCGACGGGGTTGATCTGGCCCGACTCGATCCATTCGCTGATCTTGGCTTCCTTGAGCTTGGTCCATTCGTAGAGGTTGTCGCGCAGGCATTCTTTCAGAATCGGTGCGCCTTGCATCACCTCGGCCGCCCATACCTTTGAGCCGTGGGCGCGATTGCGGGAGTGGTTCATCTTGGCGCGAATATAGGTGGAAAGCACGACCCGGGGGTCATCGTAGAGCTCAAAACACAGCGCATCCTGTTTCCATACCTCTAGCAACTCCAGCAAGACGTCCTGGTAAAGCGCTTTTTTGGTCGAAAAGTAATAATGCACGTTGGACTTGGGAATATCGGCCAACTGGGCAATTTCGCCCATCGATGCTCCCGCGTAGCCCTTTTCGGCAAACAGCTGTTCCGCCGCCTGAAGAATCTTTTTCACGTTGGTCTGCCGAATTTCGTCCTGGGTTCTTGCCACGCTGCACTCATCCTTTCATGTCTTACGCCTAGAAGACGCACCAAAAAAAGCACCATCGCAGTGCGACGGTGCTGAGAAGATGTCTTAGTTACTGTGGCGCGTCAACTTTGATTGGCAGGAAAAGAGAACTCCGCCTGTGTGGCTTCACTCACGGAAGGCCAGCGTTGGGAAACCGCCTTGCGGCGGGTATAGAAGCGTACCGAGTCGGGCCCGTAGGCGTGAAGGTCACCAAACAGCGAACGCTTCCAGCCGCCAAAGCTGTGGTAAGCCACCGGTACCGGAAGCGGCACATTGACACCGACCATGCCGACTTCAATGCCGTCGGTAAAGCGGCGGGCGGCTTCGCCATCGCGGGTGAACAGGCAGGTGCCGTTGCCGTATTCGTGGTCGTTGATCAGTTGCATGGCGTCGTCCAGGCTGCCGACCCGCACCACGCAAAGTACCGGGCCAAAGATCTCTTCCTGGTAGATACGCATCTCGGCGGTGACGTTATCGAACAGGCAGCCACCGACAAAGTAGCCTTCTTCATGGCCCGGCACTGCCAGCTTACGGCCATCGGCGACCAGCGTTGCCCCGGCATTGACGCCGTCTTCGATGAAGCTCAGCACTTTATCGCGGTGCTCGGCGGTGACCAGCGGCCCCATATCCAGGCCTTTCTCGGTGCCCGGGCCCACTTTGAGGTGGGCGATTTTGGGCAGCATGGTTTCCACCAGGCGATTCGCCGTTTCATCGCCGACGCATACGGCTACCGAGATCGCCATGCAGCGCTCGCCGCAGCTGCCGTAGGCGGCTCCCATCAGCGTATTGGCGGCGTTCTCCAGGTCGGCATCCGGTAGCACCACGGCATGGTTCTTTGCGCCGCCCAGGGCCTGCACACGCTTACCGGCGGCGGAGCCACGGGTATAGATCGCCTCGGCCACCGGGGTGGAGCCAACAAACGAAATGGCTTTGACGGCCTTGGCATCGAGTAGCGTTTCCACCGCTTCACGACCGCCGTGCACCACGTTCATCACGCCGTTGGGGAGCCCGGCTTCCTGGAGCAGTTCCGCCACCGCCATGGCTGCGGAGGGATCTTTTTCCGACGGCTTGAGGATGAAGGTGTTACCGCAGGCAATGGCCATGGGGTACATCCACAGCGGCACCATGGCGGGGAAATTGAACGGGGTAATGCCCGCCACCACGCCCAGGGGCTGGAAGTTGGACCAAGCATCGATGCCCGGCCCGACGTTGTGGGAGTACTCGCCCTTCAACAGCTCCGGCACGCCACAGGCGTACTCGACGTTCTCGATGCCCCGCTTGAGCTCCCCCATGGCGTCTTCGGGGGTTTTGCCATGCTCTTCGCTGACCAGCTGCACCAGGCGGTCAGCGTTATCTTCGAGCAACTGCTTGAAGCGGTACATGACCTGGGCGCGCTTGTTGGGCGGCGTATCGCGCCAGGCGGGAAACGCCGCCTGGGCGGCGGCAATCGCTTGCTCGACGTCGGCGGCACTGGCATCTGCCACTTGGCGAATCACTTGCCCCGTCGAGGGATTGGTCACGTCCAGCGTGCGCTGGCTTTCGATCAAATCACCGTTAATCAGGTGGGAAACAACGTTCATGTTCTACTCTCCGTCATCATTTATGCCAGCGCATCCAGGGTGGTCGCCACGGCGTCGAACAGCCGCTCCAGCTCGGCCTCGGTAGTGCCAAACGGAGGACCAAACTGCAGCGTGTCACCGCCGTAGCGCACGTAGAAGCCTGCTTCCCAGAGCGCCATATGCGCATCGCGAGGGCGAATCGTCGGGTCGCCGTCGCGGGGGGCCAGTTGAAGCGCCCCGGCCAAGCCGTAGTTGCGGATATCCACAATGTGCTGACGGCCTTTGAGGGCATGCAGCTTCTGCTCAAAGCTTGGGGCAATGGCATTGACCTGAGCGGGGAAGTTGTCGCGCTCCATCATGTCAAGCGCAGCAAGCCCCGCGGCGCAGGCCACCGGGTGGGCGCTGTAGGTATAGCCATGGGGAAACTCGACGGCGTGCTGCGGGCCGCCCGCGTGCATGAAGGTATCGAAAATCTCGCTGGACGCAATTACTGCGCCCATGGGGATGGCGCCATTGGTGATCTGCTTGGCGACGTTCATGATATCCGGCGTGACGCCAAAGGCCTCGGCACCGGTGGTCGCGCCGCTGCGCCCGAAGGCAGTGATCACCTCGTCGAAAATCAGCAGAATATCGTGGGCGGTGCAGATCTCGCGCAGCCGATCCAGATAGCCCTTTGGCGGCACGATCACCCCCGCCGAGCCGGACATCGGCTCGACAATCACCGCGGCAATGGTCGAGGCATCGTGGAGCGCGATTTGATCGAGCAGCGCATCGGCAAGCTCAGCGCCTGAGTCCGCCTGGCCTTTCGTGAAGGCATGACCCGCCTGGAGCGTGTGCGGCAGGTGCGTTACGTCCATCAACGGGCCGTAATGCTTACGATTGGGGCCGATGCCGCCGAGGCTGGTGCCGCCGATGTTAACCCCGTGATAGCCCTTGGCGCGGCCGATCATGCGAGTCTTTTCGGGCTTTCCCTTTAGGCGCCAGTAGGCCTTGGCCATCTTGACCGAGGTATCGGCCGCCTCGGAGCCCGAGTTGGTGAAAAACACATGGTCAAGCCCGGCAGGCGTCAGGCTGGCCACCTTTTCCGCTAGCTTGAAGGCCAGCGGGTGGCCAATCTGAAAGCCGGGGGCAAAGTCGAGGCTACCCAACTGCGCCGCCACGGTTTTCTGAATCTCTTCCCGGTTGTGGCCCGCGCCGCAGGTCCACAGGCCGGAAAGCGAATCGAAAAGCTTGCGGCCCTGGTCGTCGATGTAATAACGCCCTTCCGCCCCGGTGATGACACGCGGGTTGGCGCGAAAATCCCGATTCGAGCTAAACGGCATCCAGTAATGCTGATTCAGCACGCCATCGGGCGCGTGGTCGCCAGCAGCATCCGCTGAAGCCTGAGGGGTGGTTTTGCTTTTTAGTCCAAACATGGTGTCCAGCTCCATCGCTGTGAGGCATGGCCTCAGCGTGGCCGACTGAACACGTTTATAAAATCATGCTTTCCTTTTGTTCACGTTAGACAATCTATACGTAACACGGCATGGCGAAGCTACCCCTCACAGCCTGCAAACTTGAACGGGCCCCTCATCAACACTCGATCGTATTAACCGCCAACCCGCCTTTCGAGGTTTCCTTATATTTATCCTGCATATCAGCGCCGGTATCACGCATGGTGCGGATCACCTTATCCAGCGAGATAAAGTGCTCGCCATCCCCCCTTAGTGCCATCTGGGCGGCGTTGATGGCTTTTATTGACGCGATGGCGTTGCGCTCGATGCAGGGCACCTGGACCAAGCCGCCGACGGGGTCACAGGTCAGCCCGAGGTTATGCTCCAGGCCGATTTCAGCGGCATTTTCGACCTGCGCGACACTGCCGCCCATCAGTTCCGCAAGGCCAGCGGCGGCCATCGCGCACGCGGAGCCAACTTCGCCCTGGCAGCCTACTTCGGCACCCGAGATCGAGGCGTTTTTCTTGCACAGAATGCCCACGGCACCTGCCGCCAGCAGGAAGTCGACGACGTCTCGCTCGCTGGCCCCTTCGCGGAAGTGCATGTAGTAGTGCAATACCGCCGGAATAATACCCGCGGCACCATTGGTCGGCGCCGTCACCATGCGACCACCCGCGGCATTTTCTTCATTGACCGCCAGCGCATAGAGGTTGACCCAGTCCATTGCCGACATCGTCGTGGTAATCACTGACGGATTTTCATCCACTGCCTGCAATCTTTGATGCAGCAAACGCGCCCGCCGACGAACATTCAGCCCGCCGGGCAACACGCCTTCGGCCTCGAGTCCTTTGTTCACACAGGCTTTCATCGCCGCCCAGATATCGCAAAGCCCTTGGCGTATCTCGGCTTCGCTGCGCCAGGCGCGCTCGTTTTCGAGCATCAGCTCACTGATTCGCAGGCCGCTATCCCGACACATGGTCAACAAGTCGGCCGCGGTATGAAAGTCATAGGGAAGCTCGGTGGTATCGCTGTCCAGTTGACCTTGATCTGCCTGGGCCTGATCCACCACGAAACCTCCGCCCACCGAGTAATAGGTATTGCGGTACAGCTCACCGTTTTGTCCATGGGCGATCAGCCGCATGGCATTGGGATGATGCGGCAGGCTTTCCTCGAACAGCTGCATGTCACGCTGCCACTGAAAGGGAACGCTGTACTGGCTGTTCAGGAGCAGCACCTCAGAGGCTTTCAACGCGCTGATCGAGGGGCCAATAACATCCGGATCGATTTCATCTGGCCTTTTCCCCATCAGGCCCATGATGACGGCGTGATCCGTGCCGTGGCCCACCCCTGTTGAGGAGAGAGAACCGAAGAGGTGCACCTCAACGCGAGTGACGTCGTTCAGCAGCTCACTTGCCCCAAGTTCACCGATGAAGTCAAAAGCGGCCCGCATTGGGCCGACAGTATGTGAACTCGATGGCCCGATGCCGATCTTGAAGAGATCGAAAACACTGATTGACATGCTTGTCTACCTTACAGAGATGTTGTCATTATACGACTAGCGGTCAAAAACCACGGTGCGATTGGCATGCAGGAAGACACGTCGCTCCACATGGAGGGTCACCGCCCGGGCAAGCGTCAAACACTCGACATCCCGCCCCTTGGCTACCAGGTCTTCCGGGTAGTCGGTATGGCTGACGGGCTCGACCCCTTGGGTAATGATAGGCCCTTCGTCGAGGTCATCGTTAATATAATGAGCCGTTGCGCCCACTAGCTTGACCCCCTTCTCGTAGGCTTGATGATAAGGGCGAGCCCCCTTGAAGCCGGGCAGCAGCGAGTGATGAATGTTGATTGCCTTGCCCGTTAACTTTTGGCACATGCCGCTCGAGAGCACCTGCATATAGCGGGCGAGAATGACCAGTTCAGCCCCGGCGGCCTCTATTTCTTCCCAGACCTGTGCTTCCTGCTCTGGCTTGGTTTGCGGGGTAATCGGTAGATAGCGGTAAGGAATGCCATGCCATTCGGCCAGGGGCGCCAAATCCGGGTGATTGGAAACAATCGCGCGGATATCGATGGGCAGTTGGCCTATGCGGTAACGGTAGAGCAAGTCGTTGAGGCAGTGATCCGCCTTGGACACCATGATCACCACCGGTATACGCGTCTCGGGTGCCGTCAGCTCGAAGCTCATCGCAAAGTCAGCCGCCCGTTCGGCGAACGCCGACTGAAAGGCGTCCGCATCGAACGTCTCGTCCTCGGGACGGAACTCGGTGCGGATAAAAAACCGCTCGCTGAGCCGGTCGTCAAATGACTGTTGTTCGGTGATGTAACAGCGTTGTTCTTTTAGAAAACGCGTCACAACGTCGACGGTGCCAAGCCGACTTGCACACTGAGCCGCCAATATCCAACGGTTATTTTTATCTTGCATAGCAGGTTCTCCCTCCCCCTCAGTGAGGAAAAGTCGAGGCCGGCATTTGCCGACCTCCACTCATCAGTCATCAACGCCGATGGCATACTCTTGGCTCGCATCCAGCAGCCAGCGATACAGGTAATCGGCAAAGCTGCGGCGCAATACCAGCTCCCAGCGGTCCTCGGCAGGACGCCGCAGGATCAGGTTACTTTTGGCAAAGACCGTGGTCACACCCTTGCCCACCGGGAATCCCGCTGGGTGCACGTCGTAGGGCGTCGATTTCATCAGAAGCTCAGTGGCGGCCTCGCCTTCGAGCTCAAGCAGCGTCTGACCGCCGCTGACGTTGACGATGGCATAATGAGCATCGCCCAGCGCCTCGCGCAACTTGGCTTCCAGGGAAAACTCTTCGCCACCGGGGACGATGACGAGCCACTCGTCCGGCGAGAGCCACTGGGCAGAGCGTTCGCCGCTTGGATCCTGGCTGAGGGTATTGGGGCGCGCCGGCAGGCCAAAACCGAGCACCTGCCGGACCGCTTCATCAAGCACAATGGCACCGCCGCGCAGCACCACATGGCCTAGCAGGGCGCGCTCACGGATCACCACGCGGCTGCGCTGTGAAACCCCGGGATGCCCCGTGTGATGGTACGACCAGGCCAACGGGGATTCCGCCGGCACCTCGGCGGTAGGGCGAACATCGTACATATTGATACCGGTTGCCGTGGTTGCAGACGTATGTTCAGACATGCTGACGCTCTCCCTTGGGGTCGTAAAAGACGGGGCTGACGATTTCGGCGGCATGGGTCTTGCCATCGACCATCGGCAAATAGACGATCTCGCCCATCCGCTGATGCCCGCCTTTGATCACCGCCAGTGCAAAGCCGCTTTCGAGTATCGGGCTGTAATAGCTGGACGTTACATGGCCCACCATCGGCATGGGGATGGCGTGGTCAGGGTCAAACACTATCTGCGCGCCTTCTTCCAGCACCACCGAGGGGTCCTTGGGCATAAGCCCGACCATCTGCTTGCGATCCACGCGCCGCGTATCCGAACGGGTCAGGGCTCGCTTGCCGATCCACGGAAAAGGCTTGTCGTAGCCCACCGCCCACTGCATGCCGAGGTCTTCCGGCGTGACCGAGCCATCCGTCTCCTGTCCTGCAATGATCAGTCCCTTCTCGGCCCTGAGCACGTGCATGGTCTCGGTGCCATAGGGGGTCAGATCGTATTTTTCACCGTGCGCGAACAGCGTCTTCCAGACATGCAGCGCATAGTTGGCCTGCACATTGATTTCGAAGGACAGCTCGCCCGTGAAGGAGATACGGAAGACCCGGGCGGGGACATCGGCCACCGTGCCTTCGCGCCAGTCCATGAATTTGAAGGTCTCGCGATCCAGGTCGATATCGGTGATCTCGGCAAGCAGCTTGCGTGCCTCAGGACCGGTAACCGTGATCGTCGCCCAATGGTCAGTCACCGAATTGAAATACACCTGCAAGTCGGGCCATTCGGTCTGGTGCCACAGCTCCAGCCACTCCATCACACCCGCTGCACCGCCGGTGGTGGTGGTCATCAGGAAGTGGTTCTCGCCCAGGCAGCTGGTGGTGCCATCATCCATCAGCATGCCGTCGTCCTTGCACATCAGACCGTAACGGACCCGCCCAGGCGCCAGCTTGGCCCACTTGTTGGTGTAAACCCGCCCCAGGAACTCGCGGGCGTCAGGGCCCTGGATATCGATCTTGCCCAGCGTCGAGGCATCCAGAATGCCGACCCCCTGGCGGACCGCCAGGCACTCTCTGGCCACGGCGTCGTGCATCGATTCTGTCTTGCCATTGACGGTTCGTGGAAAGTACCAGGGGCGCTTCCACTGACCCACGTCTTCAAACTCGGCCCCTTGCTCCACGTGCCACTGGTGCATGGCGGTATAGCGCTCGGGGTCAAAGAGGTCACGGCAGTGACGGCCCACAATGGCGCCAAAGGTCACCGGCGTATAGTTGGGCCGGAACACGGTGGTCCCCACTTCCGGGATCGTTTTACCCAGGCAGCGTGCCGCAATGGCCATGCCGTTGATATTGCCAAGCTTGCCCTGGTCGGTGCCAAAGCCCATCGCGGTATAGCGCTTGACGTGCTCGATGGATTCAAATCCTTCCCGCGTCGCCAGCTCGATCGCGGCAGCGGTCACGTCGTTCTGCATATCCACGAACTGCTTGGGGCCGCGCAGGGTCGGTTTTTCATGGGGCACCTGGTACAGCGCGCAGGCGGCACCCTGCCGGTAGGTGTTGACCTGTGGCAGCTCGACAGGCGTTGCCGCAAAGCCCAGCGCCGATAGCGCCTCAGCCGCTGCGGAACAGCCATTTGCCAGGCCATCCGCGAGCTGATGAAAGCCCCGCACGCTGCCCGCCGCATGCACGCCTTTGACCAGGCTGGGCACAAAACCGAGAATCTCGTCGTTCCAGGTTGGCCGTGCTCCGGTATGCGACGCCAGGTGAATCGCCGGGCTATAGCCGCCGGAGCTGGCGATGGTGTCGCACAACAAGGTGTCTGAGGAGCCGGTAACCTTGAAGGTTTCCGCATCGATGGTGGCGACGCGGGCGCCGGTCACCCGGTCGCTGCCCTTGGCTTCCAGCACGGCGGCGCCTTCGATAATGCGCACACCGCGCACCCGGGCCTGTTCGACCAGGTCACCTTCAGGGGCCTTGCGGGCATCGACAATGGCGACCACTTCACGGCCGGCATCGAGCCAGTCCAGGGCCGCGCGGTAGGCGTAATCGTTGGTGGTCGAAAGCACCAGCTTGTTGCCGGGTACCACGCCATAACGACGAATATAGGTGGACACTGCACCCGCGGTCATGTTGCCCGGCACATCGTTATTGCCATACACCAGAGGCCGCTCATGGGCACCTGTCGCCAGCAGCGCTTGCCCGGCCCGGACGCGGTGCATGCGCGAACGGCTCGGCCGCTGCCCATCGGTGAGCGGCGCCGTCTCACCAAGGTGCTCGGTGCGCCGCTCATGCAGCGTGACAAAGTGATGGTCGTGGTAACCATTCGCCGTGGTACGCGGCAGCAGGGTGACGTTCGCCATCTGGGCAAGCTCGTTCACGACGCCCTCGACCCAGTGGTGGGCCGGTTGGCCATCGAGCTGTTCGCGGCTATCGAGCAGCGAACCGCCCATTTCTTCCTGCTCATCGCACAGGATCACACGGGCACCGCTTCGCGCCGCCGTCAGCGCCGCGGATAACCCTGCCGGACCGGCACCCACGACCAGCAGATCGCAATGCTGGTTGAGGTGATCGTAATGATCCGGATCGCGCTCCATCGGGCTGCGGCCAAGCCCCGCCCCTTTACGGATGACCTTCTCGTAGGTCA
This sequence comes from Halomonas sp. A40-4, assembly GCF_015767635.1. Lineage (GTDB taxonomy): Bacteria > Pseudomonadota > Gammaproteobacteria > Pseudomonadales > Halomonadaceae > Vreelandella > Vreelandella janggokensis. Next base: position 3,569,180 of record NZ_CP065230.1, read on the forward strand.
TCCACATGGAAGCGGGGGCCATGAACGTCTTGTAGTAGAACCCCGGCGGCATAAACTGCCCACCAAGCTTGCCGACCAGGCTCATGACATCCCGCTGGACATTCGGCCAACCGTTGGTACTGCGCGCCACCAGGCCATCAAAAAGGGCCTGTTGCGTGGCACGCACGTTGGGCACCTGGGCGGCTTCGGTGCTGCCTAACTGCACCAGGGCATTGGGCTCTTCAGCCCCCGCTGCGACGATCCCCCGGGGCCGTGAATACTTGAAGCTGCGGTTGACGATGTTCACCCCGTTGGCGAGCAGCGCCGAGGCCAGGGTATCACCGGCATGGCCCTGGTATTGCTTGCCATTGAAGGTAAAGCTCAACGTTTGGGCGCGATCAATTCGCCCCCCTTCGCGAACACGATTCGGCTGTTTCAGCGACTGGCTCATACGTGAACTCCTTCCTGGCGCGACGGCTCTTGTTGTGCGTCATTGAGCTGATCAGCGGGCTTGCCCTCGGGGTACTCCGCCGTAAAGTGTGGCTGTTCGCCCATGGGGTAAGTCTCAAGAATCTCGTAGGTCACCGTATTACGGGTGACATTGAAGAACTTGCGACAGCCGATGGCGTGCACCCACATTTCATGGTGGATGCCGCGCGGGTTATCACGGAAAAACAGATAGTCGCCCCACTCTTCATCGCTGCAGGCGTCGGGGTCTGCAGGCCGTGTGATGTGGGCTTGGCCCTTGGGATGAAACTCCTCTTCTTCGCGGAGCTCTTCGCAATAGGGGCAGTAAATATGCAACATGGTACTGACTCCGATTAGTGGGCCACGCCGGCGGCGCCGTGCTCGTCCACCAGCGCACCGGTGTGGAAGCGATTGATAGAGAACGGCGCCGCAATGGGATGCGCCTGGTTTTTCGCCAACGTCCAGGCGAATACATGGCCTGATCCCGGCGTGGCCTTGAAGCCGCCGGTGCCCCAGCCACAGTTGAAGTAAAGCCCCTTGACCGGTGTGGCGGACAGAATCGGGCACGCATCCGGGCAGGTATCCACAATGCCGCCCCATTGGCGGTTCATGCGCACCCGCGAAAAGATGGGGAACATCTCGATCACCGCCTGCAGCGTGTGCTCGACGGTCGGGTAGCTACCACGCTGCCCGTAACCGTTGTAGCCGTCGATGCCCGCACCAATGACCAGGTCACCCTTGTCGGTCTGGCTGATATAGCCATGCACATGGTTGGACATGACCACCGTGTCCAGCACTGGCTTGAGCGGTTCGGACACCAGGGCCTGCAAGGGGTGAGATTCCAGCGGCAGCCGGAAGCCTGCCATCTTGGCGAGTACGCCCGAATTGCCCGCGGCCACGCAGCCCACGGTTTTCGCTTCGATATCACCGCGGTTGGTATGCACGCCATAGATACGGCCATCGCGAATCTTGAAGCCGGTTACCTCGGTGTTCTGCAGAATATCCACGCCCAGCGCGTCCGCCGCCCGGGCAAAGCCCCAGGCAACCGCGTCGTGGCGTGCCACGCCCGCCCTCGGCTGCCATGAGGCGCCCAGGATGGGGTAACGGGCATTTTTTGAGCAGTCCATCACCGGCACGATGGCCTGGATCTGCTCCGGCGTGAGTACCTCGCTGTCGATACCGTTCAGGCGGTTGGCGTTGACCCGGCGCTGTACATCGCGCATGTCCTGGAGCGTGTGGGCCAGGTTCATCACCCCACGCTGGGAGAACATCACGTTGTAGTTGAGATCCTGGGATAGCCCTTCCCACAGTTTCATGGAGTGCTCGTAGAGCGCTGCCGACTCATCCCACAAATAATTGGAACGCACGATGGTGGTGTTACGCGCGGTATTACCGCCACCCAGCCAACCTTTCTCGACCACGGCAACATTGGTAATACCGTGCTCCTTGGCAAGGTAGTAGGCCGTGGCCAGGCCGTGGCCGCCGCCGCCGACGATCACCACGTCGTACTGCTTCTTGGGGGTGGGGTTACGCCACTGGCGCTCCCAGTTCTCATGATGGCTCAGCGCGTGCTTGGCCAGCCCGAATCCTGAATAACGTTGCATGGTTGTCTCCTGATTCGTAATGGCGTTACAGCGCCGTCTCGGCCGCTACTTGGGGTTCGCGGCTCTCGCCATAAACCGGATGGCGCTCGCACAGCGCGGCGACCTTGTCACGCACTTCGCTTTCCACGGCGTCTGTGTTGCCGCGCTCGGCCAGCACGTCGAGGATGTCGCAGATCCAGCCGGCCAGTTCCGCACACTCCGTTTCATCGAAACCACGCGATGTCGCGGCGGGCGTGCCGATACGCAGCCCCGAGGTGACGAAGGGGCTTTCCGGGTCGTTGGGCACGGCGTTCTTATTGACGGTGATATGCGCCCGGCCCAGGGCCGCATCCGCGTCCTTGCCGGTGACGCCCTGCTTGATCAGCGACAGCAGGAAGAGGTGATCATCGGTACCGCCGGAGATCACATCAAAGCCGCGCTCCATGAACACATTCGCCATGGCACGGGCGTTGTTAATCACGCGCTGCTGGTACTGCACAAAGTCCTGGCTCATCGCCTCCTTGAAGGCGACCGCTTTAGCGGCGATCACGTGCATCAGCGGGCCACCCTGCTGGCCCGGGAAGACGGCGCCATTGAGCTTTTTGTACAGCGCGGCGTCACCGTGATCGGAAAGAATCAGCCCGCCCCTTGGGCCGCGCAAGGTCTTGTGAGTGGTCGTGGTGACGACATGGGCGTAGGGAACCGGGCTCGGGTAGTGACCGGCGGCCACCAGACCCGCGACATGGGCCATGTCGACCATCAGCCAGGCACCGACTTCGTCGGCGATGGTGCGGAAACGACGCCAGTCGACGACCCGCGAATACGCCGAGAAACCGGCAATGATCATCTTCGGCTGGTGCTCACGTGCCAGACGCTCAACTTCTGCATAGTCGATTTCGCCGGTTTCCGGAATCAGGCCGTACTGCACGGCATGGTAATGCTTACCGGAAAAGTTGGGTGCGGCACCGTGGGTCAAGTGCCCCCCATGGGCCAGGCTCATGCCCAACACCGTATCGCCGGGTTTGATGAGCGCCATGAAAACCGCCGCATTGGCCTGGGCGCCGGAGTGTGGCTGAACATTGGCATATTCAGCACCAAACAAATCGCAGGCACGACTGATCGCCAGCTGTTCGACCACATCCACATGTTCGCAGCCACCGTAGTAGCGCTTACCCGGGTAGCCCTCGGCGTATTTATTGGTGAGCACCGTGCCCTGCGCCTCGATCACCGCCCGGCTGGCATAGTTCTCGGAAGCAATCAGTTCGATATGCGCTTCCTGACGCGCTACCTCATCGGCGATGGCCGCCGAAATCTGGGAATCGAAGTTGGCAAGTGTGGAAGGGTTCATAAACATCTCCTGTTGTTATCGGCAGCTGCGACATGGACGATCTGGTTGCTGAAGTGACAGCCGGTTGAGCCGGGTATGCCAGTGCGTTAGCTGACTACTATTAATACGCAAGGCTCGCTGAAATAAATTGAACAAATGCGACATATTTCATGAACGCCCGGCATGTAAAACAGCAACCCATTGTTCGACCGACGGTTTTAGGGGGCTTCCCAGGCGGCCTGAGAAAGCCACCTCAGACCGCCAGGCGGCCATCAATATGAAGAAAGAAAGGATCGACCTGATCATTGCCAGGCGAGCCAGCACGTTTGCGCATTTCCGACGGCGTCATATTGAAGGCGGTACGGAAATGGCGTGAGAAATGGGCCGTATCGGCGAAGCCGCAGCGTTCACCTATCTCGGTAATGCTTTTGCCGGTGTAATGCAGTAGCCAGGCGCCGTAGCGAAGGCGCAAATCCCGCGCGAATTTCTGGGGGCCAACGCCCAGCACGTCGCTGAAGCGACGCTCCAGGTTGCGGCGGGATGTCCCCACCCGCCCGGCCAGCTCATCCATCGAGATGATCTCCCCGAGGTGCTGCTCGAGCACTGCGATGGCACGGCGTACCAGCCGGTCGTCGACCTTGCCGAATACGACGGGTTGCGGTTGGGGATGGGCGCCTTTTCGGGCTTCATCAAGCAGCATGATGTTCAGGCTCTTCATCGCCCACGCCTTACCCAGATGCTTTTCTACCAGGTAGCCCGCAAGATCCGCCGCGGCGGCTCCTCCGGCACAGGTGATCCTGTCGCCATCGTCGATGAACAAGCGATCCGCAACAGGCTCTGCACCAGGAAAACGGTGATGCATGTCGCGATGGTGATACCAGCTGATGCAGCAGCGACGCCCCGTCATCAAACCCGCTTGAATCAGAGCGAATACGCCCGTACACACGCCAATCAATGGCACATTCACCTTTGCCGCCTGACGCAGGTAAGCGAGGGCGGCGCTATCGGTGGCGTCCTGTTCCTCCTGGACGCCGCCGATCACCACGATGTAGTCAAACTCACCGGGGTCGCGAAACGCTTCACAGGGTGAGATCGTCGCGCCACAACTGGAGAGTGCCGCCTGCCCACCACTGGTCATGAAATGCCAGTGGCAACGTAGCTGGCGGCTACGGTCGCCTTCATCGGCGGCCAGGCGCAGGCAGTCGACGAAGGCGGCGAATGGAAAGAGCGTAAAGCGGTGCAAGAGCACAAACCCAATGGCCAGTGGCTTGTTCGGCAGCGTCGTCATCAGCGAATACACCTATCATGTGCCACTAGAAATCCACGATTAAGTTGCCCTTCGGACGACTACAGCAAGACAGGATGTAGCCATCTTCAATGTCCTCTTCGGTAATCCCCCCGTTATGCTCCATTTCCACTTCGCCCGACTTGAGCGCGACCCGGCAAGTGCCGCAAATCCCCATACCGCAGGCCTTGGGAATATGCAGGCCAAGCTTCGCCGCCGCCGAGTGAACCGTCTCTTCGGGCTGGATGCGGACACTTTTGCCCGTCGACGCAAACTCGATGCTGTGCAGTTCGCTGGTATCGACGTTTTCGGCTTCGACCTCGGCCTGCTCGGCCAGCTCGCGCACATCCTCACGAACGTCGAGCGGCGTGGCGCCAAACAGCTCCTCGTGGTAGTGATTCATGTCGAAGTTGTTGGCACGCAGGATGTTCTTGATGGCGTTCATGTAAGGGGGTGGACCGCAGCAAAAGATCTCCCTTTCCATGAAGTCCGGCACCATCAGCTCGAACAGCGGCTGGGTGAGATAGCCACGGTAGCCCGCCCAGGCCTCGCCGATATCCTCCTTGCTCTCGCAAATGATATGCAGCTTGAACTCAGGGATGCGCGAAAACATGTGCACCAGCTCGCGGTGATAAATAACATCGCGAGGGGCGCGGGCGCTATGCACGAATTCAACATCGACGCTGGCGTTGGTATCGAACAGCCAGCGGGTCATCGACATCAACGGGGTAATGCCAACGCCCCCGGAAAGAAACAGCACCTTTTCAGCAGGAAAATCGATCGAGTTGAAATCGCCGACCGGCCCATGCACGACCAGTTCGTCGCCGACCTTTAAATTGGCATGCAGCCAATTGGAGACCTTGCCCCCCGGAATCTGCTTGACGGTGATCGAAAAACTGTAAGGGATGGAGGGGGAGCTGGAAATCGTATAGGAGCGCATGACCGACTCATTGTCGATCTCGAGCTCCAGCGTCACGAACTGCCCCGGCTTGAAGAAGAACAGCACCGGCTGCTCGGCCATGAAGCAGAACGTGCGTACATCCTGGGTTTCCTGGATCACCTTCACGCAACGTACCTGATGTCGGCCGTTGGTCCAGGTTTGGGTCGTGACCGGGTTGAAGTAGTTAGTTGTCATTGTCGCCTCTGCCTGACCAGCCTTCATCGCTATGCATCACTCAACCGCATTCTTCATGCGGCCAGTACCGTTGAGCTGCATTTTGGGGACGCGCCTGCCAACCGACTTGCCTGACAGCGACGCGCGCTTACCTCGTGACACTCTTTATCGTCTGCAAATCGCCTTTTTAGTCGTCACTACATCACCTGATGTCGCGGCTGGATAACCGGCAGTGAGGCGCCTGCCACACAATCTGTCACTCGATGCAGGTCGGGTATGAACAAAGCGCCAGGTTACGCGACAGAACAACAAGATTGAGCAATCTTGACTAACGGCCGACTCGCAGCCCTTGAGGGGGAAGCAGTGGTTTACGAGGATACTGGTATGGAAAAACATGTGCTGAATACAATGGAAGACCCACTTGCCGCGGCTCGTGAGTCAACGGTCGAGATGCTGCAGACAAGAAAGCGCACCTTTTCGCTTCCGCAGCCGTTTTATAACGACGCCCGCCTGTTCGCGCTTGATATGCAGGAGATTTTCGAGAAAGAGTGGCTGTTCGCCGGGATGACATGCGAGATACCCACCAAGGGTAACTTCATGACGCTGGACGTCGGTGATAATCCCATCGTCATCGTGCGCGGCGGTGAGGGCACGATTCATGCGTTCCACAATGTCTGCCGCCACCGCGGGTCACGGCTTTGCACAAAGGACAAGGGCAAGGTGGCAAAACTGGTTTGCCCCTACCACCAGTGGACCTACGAGCTTGATGGACGCTTGCTGTTCGCCGGGAGCGATATGGGCAGCGACTTCAACCTTGATCAATTTGGCCTCAAGCCGGTCCATGTCCGCACGGCAGGGGGCTTCATCTTTATCAACCTAAGCGATGAACCGCCCGCCATGGACGAGTTCCTGGAAACGCTCGAGCATTATCTTGAGCCGTACCAGATGGACAACGTCAAGGTCGCCACGGAGTCGAGCATCGTCGAGCAAGCCAACTGGAAGCTGGTGATTGAAAACAACCGCGAATGCTACCACTGCAACGGCGCGCACCCTGAGCTGCTGAACTCGTTGCAGGAATTTGATGACACCGACGACCCCCGCGCCACGCCCGCCTACAAGGCATTGGTGGCGCGCAAGCAGGCAGATTGGGATCGTGAGCAAGTCCCCTACCAGCTGAAGCGCTTTGGCCAGCGTAACCGGATGACGCGAACCCCCATGCTGGATGGCATTGTCTCGATGACGATGGATGGCAAGCCCGGCTGCGACAAGTTGATGGGCCGCTTGCCCAACGCCGATATGGGGTCGCTGCGCATCCTGCATCTGCCCAATTCCTGGAACCATTTCATGGGTGACCACGCCATCGTTTTCCGCGTGCTGCCCCTTGGCCCCCAGAAAACCCTGGTGACCACCAAGTGGCTGGTCCACAAGGATGCCGCAGAAGGCGTCGACTACGACCCCGACCAGCTTCGCCAGGTGTGGGACGCGACCAACGACCAGGACCGTCAACTCGCCGAAGAAAACCAACGGGGCATCAACTCCAAGGCCTACCAGCCCGGCCCCTACTCCGAGACCTATGAGTTCGGGGTGATCGATTTTGTCGACTGGTATGCCACCCGGATGCTCGAAAACCTGGAATACGATACGCCTTCGCTGCAATTAGCCCAGGGGTGAATTCAGCCCAAGGCTAAAACTGCCAGGATGGTGACTTGAAGGACATGGCCCGCTGACGCGGGCCATGCTTTTTTAGACGCTTAACGGTGCCTCTTTTTTACTGGGAGAATGGCAGCTCAGCCGGCAGGCGGCATATTTGAACTCCGGAATCTTGCCAACCGGGTCCAGTGCCGGGTTGGTCAATAGATTGGCCGCGGCCTCCCCATAACAGAAGGGCAGGAAGACCATGCCTTCTGGCATGCCGGGATCGACCCGCGCCTTGAGCGTAACGGACCCTCGCCGGGTGGCAATGGTCAGGTCGTCGCCCGGCGCCATTCCCAGCCTGGCAAACTCAACGGGCGCCAGGGTCGCCGCCGCCTCTGGCTCCAGGTCATCCAGCACCTTGGCGCGGCGCGTCATGGAACCGGTATGCCAGTGCTCCAGTTGGCGGCCGGTGGTCAATACGGTTGGGTAGTCATTGTCCACCGGCTCATTCGGCGGCAGTGGCCGGGTGGGCGAGAATTTCGCCCGGCCGCTGGCGGTGGGAAAGGCCTCGGAAAAGACCACGTCGGCGCCCGGCGCGTCCTCCGCCGAGCAGGGGTAGGTGACCGACTGCTCGCGCTCCAGGCGTTCCCAGGAGATATTGTCCAGCGAGGGCATGCCTTGCTGCATCTCGGCGAAGACGTCCCGCGGGTGCTGGTAGTTCCAGTCCAGGCCGAATCGCTTGGCAATCTCCTGGGTAATCCACCAGTCCGGCTTGGCCTGCCCCGGCAGCGGCAAGGCCGCGCGCCCCATCTGCACCTGGCGATTGGTGTTGGTCACCGTACCGTTCTTCTCGGGCCAGGCGGAGGCTGGCAGGATGACATCGGCGAACTGGGCGGTCTCGGTGACGAAGAGGTCCTGCACCACCAGATGCTCAAGCTTGGCAAGGGCCGCCCGGGCGTGGTCGAGGTCCGGGTCGGACATCGCCGGGTTCTCGCCCTGAATAAGCATGCCGCGAATGGTGCCCGTGGCGATAGCGTCCATGATTTCCACCACGGTAAGACCCGGCGTAGGGTCCAGTTGGGTATTCCACAGTTCCTCGAAGGCCGCACGCACCTGCGCATCGCTGACCGGCTGGTAATCCGGCATCACCATGGGGATCATGCCCGCATCGGAGGCACCCTGAACATTGTTCTGGCCACGCAGCGGGTGCAGACCGGTGCCGGGGCGCCCGGTCTGGCCGCAGGCCAGCGCCAGCGAGATCAGGCCGCGGGCGTTGTCGGTGCCGTGGGTGTGCTGGGAGATACCCATGCCCCAGAAGATCATCGCCCGCTCGGCGGTGGCGTACAGCCTGGCCACTTCGCGGATGGTCTCGGGTTCGACACCGCACAGGCCGCTCATTGCCTCGGGGGTCATGTCCACCGTATGCGTCTTGAGGGCCTCGAAGCCCTCGGTGTGCTCGGCGATATAGGCGCTGTCATAGAGCTCTTCACTGATGATCACATTGAGCATGGCGTTGAACAGCGCCACGTCGGCCCCCGGCGAGAAGCGCACGCTCCGGTGGGCGTAGGCATCCAGCGCCTGGCCACGGGGGTCGAGGATCAACAGCTTGGTGCCGCGCTTGGCCGCCTGCTTGAAGAAGGTGGCCGCCACCGGGTGGTTGACCGCCGGGTTGCAGCCGATAAGGATCACCACATCGGCCTGGCTGGCCTGCATGAAAGAGGCGGTCACGGCACCGGAGCCAATGCATTCCATCAGCGCCGCCACTGAACTGGCGTGGCACAGCCGGGTGCAGTGGTCCACATGGTTGGAGCCGAAGCCGGTGCGCACCAGCTTCTGGAACAGCCACGCCTCTTCGTTGGAGCACTTGGCACTGCCGAAGCCCGCCAAGGCGTCCGAACCATGGGCGGCCTTGAGGTCAACAAGCCCCTTGGCGGCGAAATCCAGCGCCTCATCCCAGCTGGCCTCACGGAAATGGGTCAGGGGCTGGGCGGGGTCGAAGTCCGGGTCGAGCCCTTTCGCCACGCCCTCCCGGCGAATCAGCGGCACGGTAAGCCGCGACGGATGACGCGGATAGTCGTAACCAAAGCGCCCTTTGACGCACAGGCGATTCTCGTTGGAGGGCCCTTCGCGGCCCTCCACATAAAGAATCTCGTCGTCCTTGATATGGTAGGTAAGCTGGCAGCCCACCCCGCAGTAGGGGCATACCGAGTCGACCTGGCGATCGGCCGCGGCGGAGTCACCGTGGCCCGCCTCATCGACCACGGTGGCGGGCATCAGGGCGCCGGTGGGGCAGGCCTGAACACACTCGCCGCAGGCCACGCAGGTGCTGTCGCCCATGGGGTCGTCGAAATCGAAGACGATCTTCGAGGCCGCGCCGCGGTGCGCCAGGCCGATAACGTCGTTGACCTGCACTTCGCGACAGGCACGCACACACAGGTTGCACTCGATGCAGGCGTCGAGATTGACGCTCATGGCAGAGTGGCTGTTGTCCTTCGTCAGTGCGTCTTTACGTGGCGCCACATGATGCACGGTGGGCGCCTGTCGCTCGTCGCGCCTGGGCAGCTTGCGGCGTACCGCCGTGGCATCGATGGCCAGCTGGTCGGCCATGGCCCAGAAATGGCTGGAACGGTCGGGGCTGTCTTCGCGGGCTGGCTGGTCGACCAGCAGCATCTCCATGACCCCTTCCCGGGCCGTGCGCGAGCGCTCGGAACTGGCGCTCTTGACCACCATGCCTGGCGTCGCCATGCGCAGACAGCTGGCGGCCAGGGCGCGCTCGCCTTCGATCTCCACCATGCAGGCCCGGCAATTGCCATCGGCGCGGTAACCGCTGGCGTCCTTGAAACACAGGTGCGGAATGGTCTCGCCAGCGCGCTTGGCGACCTGCCAGAGGCTTTCACCGTGGTACGCACTGACGTCAACGCCATCCAGCGTCAGAGTAAAGGCTTGTTCGCTAGTACTCATGCTCATGCTCCCTTACCCCTTGATAATCACATTCTGGGCGGCCAGCTCGCCGCGGAAATCCTTGAGCAGCCCAAGCACAGGGTTGGGGGCCGCCTGGCCGAGGCCACAAATGGAGGCATCCATCATCACCTGGGAAAGACGCGTCAATACCGCGGCGTCCCATTCGTCACCCTCGAGCAGGGTCAGCATCTTCTCGGTGCCTACCCGGCAGGGGGTACACTGGCCGCAGGACTCATCGGCAAAAAAGGCCAGCAGGTTGGTGGCCACCGCACGCAGGTCGTCCTGGTCGGACAGCACCATGACCGCCGCCGAGCCGATAAAACCGCCGTGCTCCTGGAGGGTGTCGAAGTCCAGGGGAACATCGGCCTTCGACGCGGGCAGGATACCGCCAGAGGCGCCACCGGGCAGATAGGCCACCAGGCGATGGCCATCGGCCATGCCCCCGCAGTACTCCTCGACCAACTCGTTGAGGGTGATCCCCGCCGGTGCCAAATGCACGCCGGGGCGCTTGACCCGGCCCGAGACCGAGAAACTGCGCAGCCCGACACGGCCGTGTCGGCCCTGGCTGGAAAACGCCTCGGCACCACGCTGCCAGATCAGCGGAATCCAGTAGACGGTCTCGACATTATTGACCAGCGTTGGTCGGTCAAAGAGCCCCTTCTGGGCCACGAACGGCGGGCGGTGGCGGGGTTTGCCCGGCTTGCCCTCCAGGGACTCGATCATCGCCGACTCTTCGCCGCAGATATAAGCGCCCGCGCCGCGGCGCAGCACGATATAGCCAGGTGCCACCAGACCCGCGGCCTCCAGCTCGCCAATGGCCTCGCGCAGCACGCCATGCAAGGCCGGGTACTCATCGCGCAGGTAGATATACAGCGCCTCGGCGTCGACCGCCCAGGCGCTGACCAGCGCCCCTTCCAGAAACTGGTGCGGCGAGCGCTCCAGGTAATAGCGATCCTTGAAGGTACCGGGCTCGCCCTCGTCAGCGTTGATGGCGCAATAGCGGGGCCCGGCCTCCTGGCGCACGAAGTACCACTTCTTGAAGGTCGGAAAGCCTGCGCCGCCCAGGCCACGCAGATTGGCCTGCTGCATCGCCTCCATCAGTTCGTCTACCGTGACATCGCCTGCACGGCAGGCCTGAAGCAATGCCAGGCCACCCCCGCCGTGATAGTCGTCAAGGCGCTGCCAGTTGACGGGCTCGGGATGGAAGTGCCCTTCCTCAATCACCGACGCGACGCGCGCCTGGGTGGCAGACAACACATGATGATGCCCCACCTCGGCCACCGGCGCCGTGTCGCAGCGCCCCATGCAGGGCGCTCTGAGAACACGTACCTGCTCGATATCCATGCTGGCTTCCAACTGTGCTTTCAGCGCCTCGGCGCCAGCCAACTGGCAGGCGAGAGAGTCGCAAACACGGATGGTCACCGCCGGTGGCGGCAGCTGGTCATCGTGAATGACATCGAAGTGGGCATAGAAGGTAGCGGTCTCGTAGACGGCCGCCATGGGCAAGTTCATGTAGGTCGCCAGGGCACGCAGCTCCGCCAGCAGCAGATGGCCCCGAGCGTCCTGTATGGCATGCAGGTGTTCGATCAGCAGGTCCCGGCGGCGCAGCGTGGCATCCTTGCGTTCGTCGCCCAATAGGTCACGCAACCCCTCAAGGAGACTGGGATCGAGATCACGGCCACGGGGCTTGCCACGGAAGCGGCGCTTGGGGGTCACGGTCTGGACGGTCATGGGTTACTCATTATTATCTTGATAGGGATGGTGCCGAATGCACAAAGACGGCACCCTGCGGGCACCGTCTAGGGCGGTACTGTCTATCACACCCCCGCTTTCAGGCAGCGGCGGTCTGTTTCGCAGCTATTGCGTTCATCAGCGGCTCAGTCAACGCGTTCTCAGGCCACACTGCCATGGGGATCAATGACGAATTTCTTGGCTGCGCCACCGTCGAAGTCGGCATAGCCCTGGGGCGCCTGATCCAGGTTGATCATCTGGACATTGACCGCATCGGCGATGTTGACCTTGCCAAACAGGATAGCCTGCATCAGCGGGCGATGGTACTTCATCACCGGACACTGGCCGGTATGGAAGCTGTGGGACTTGGCCCAGCCGAGGCCAAAGCGCATGCTCAAAGCACCCTGCTGGGCCGCCTTGTCCTCAGAACCGGGGTCTTCGGTCACGTAGAGGCCGGGAATGCCGATCTGGCCGCCCGCGCGGGTCAGCGACATTGCCGAGTTGAGCACCGTGGCAGGCGCTTCCTTGCCATGGTTGCAGCCGCAGGCGTGGGCCTCGAAGCCGACGCAGTCGACGAAGGCATCGACTTCACGCTCGCCAAGAATCACCTCGATCTTGTCTGCCATGTCGCCTTCCTGGGTCAGGTCGATGGTCTCGCAGCCAAAGCTGCGGGCCTGGGCCAGGCGCTCTTCGATCATGTCGCCGACGATCACGCAGGCAGCGCCCAGCAGCTGGGCGGAAACCGCCGCCGCCAGCCCGACGGGACCCGCTCCGGCGATATAGACGGTGCTGCCTGGGCCGACACCGGCGGTCACACAGCCGTGGAAGCCGGTGGGGAAGATATCGGAGAGCAGGGTCAGGTCCTTGATCTTCTCCATGGCCTGATCGGCATCCGGGAACTTCAGCAGATTAAAATCGGCATAGGGCACCATCACGTATTCGGTCTGTCCGCCGACCCAGCCGCCCATGTCCACGTAGCCATAGGCGGCGCCGGGACGCGATGGATTGACGTTGAGGCAGATGCCGGTCTGGCCGGACTTGCAGTTGCGGCAGCGGCCACAGGCAATATTGAACGGCACCGAGACCAGATCGCCCGGCTTGATAAATTCAACGTCGCGACCGGCCTCGACCACCATGCCGGTGATTTCGTGGCCGAGCACCAGGCCAGGCTGGGCAGTGGTGCGGCCGCGAACCATATGCTGATCGCTGCCGCAGATATTGGTGGTGACGACCTTGAGAATCACGCCGTGCTCGCACTTGCGATTGCCAAGGGCAAGTTCGGGATAAGCGATAGACTCAACGGCGACCTCACCCGGCCCCTTGTAGACGACTCCGCGATTGGCTGCATTCATGGCTGGCTCCTGTGGATTATTATTCTGCTCGATAGAGTGAATTGCGCTTATCCAGCCTATCTCCTCCACCTTCCGGAACTTGCTCAGCAAAGGCATTCACATATCTATTCGAGACATCCCCGTCAGGACGGATAGATGGAGGTCGCTTTCACGACACTGTTGTTCTGAAACAGGCCCAACAATTTGCAGGGTCGGTGACGCGGACACCTCACCGACGCCTAACAAGAGCCACCAAGGAACCCTGATGAACAACAATGACGACCCGGTCCTGTCGCCCGGACAGGACAACACTCAGATAATGGGGCTGGATTTTCATAATCCGGTTTTCCCGCTGTCGGCGCTGGCCATTCTGGCCTTCATTCTTTACGCGCTCATCTACCCGGATGCTGCCAATAGCCACCTGGGGCTTGCCAAGAACTGGTCGATCGAGCACTTCGACTGGCTGTTCATGATCGCGGGCAATATCTTTGTCGTGTTCTGCCTGGTGCTTATCTGCCTGCCGCTGGGGCGGATTCGCCTGGGCGGCAAGGACGCCAAGCCGGAATACTCGCTCACCTCCTGGTTCGCCATGCTGTTTGCGGCGGGCATGGGCATCGGCCTGATGTTCTGGAGCGTAGCCGAGCCCGTGGCCTACTACACCGACTGGTACGGCACGCCCCTGAATGCACCCGCGGGGACGCCGATGGGCGCCAGCGCCGCCATGGGGGCGACCATGTTCCATTGGGGCCTGCATCCCTGGGCGATCTACGGCGTGGTGGCCCTTTCCCTGGCCTTCTTTGCCTATAACAAGGGGATGCCGCTGACGCTGCGCTCCGCCTTCTACCCGATTCTGGGCGAGCGGGCCCGGGGCTGGGCGGGACACATCATCGACATCTTTGCCGTGTTGGCCACCATCTTCGGCCTGGCCACCTCGCTGGGCTTTGGCGCCACCCAGGCCGCCGGTGGACTGGCCTACCTGTTCGGCATTCCCAACACCATCGGTACCCAGCTGGCGATTATCGTGGCCGTGACGGTGATTGCGCTGTTCTCGGTATGGCGGGGCATCGACGGCGGCGTCAAGCTGTTCTCGAACATCAACATGGTCATCGCGGCACTGCTGTTGCTGTTTGTGGTGATCGCCGGGCCGACGCTGATGATCGTGACCGGGATCGGCACCACGGCGCTGGACTACGTGGGCCATCTGCTGCCGCTGTCCAACTGGATTGGCCGCGAAGACGATACCTGGTACCACGGCTGGACGATCTTCTACTGGGCGTGGTGGATCTCCTGGTCGCCGTTCGTCGGCATGTTCATCGCCCGCGTTTCCAAGGGACGCACGGTGCGCGAGTTCCTGATCGCGGTGCTGCTGGTGCCGACGCTGGTCACCCTGGTGTGGATGAGCGCCTTTGGCGGCACGGCGCTTTTCCAGGCCTCCAACGGCGTGGGCGAGCTGGCCAACGGCATTGGCGACGTTTCGCTGGCCATGTTCCACATGCTGGAGCAGTTGCCCCTGACCGGCATTACCTCGACGCTGGCGATCATTCTGGTGCTGGTATTCTTCATCACCTCGTCGGACTCCGGCTCGCTGGTGATCGACAACATCACCGCCGGTGGCAAGACCGATGCGCCCAAGGGCCAGCGGGTATTCTGGGCCGCGCTTGAGGGCGTGATTGCCGGCGTGCTGCTGTACGGCGGCGGCAACACGGCACTCAGCGCGCTGCAGGCAGGCGCGGTGGCCACCGGGCTGCCCTTCACGCTGGTGCTGCTGGTGATGTGTTTCAGCCTTTACATGGGGCTGCACAAGGAGTGGCGAGAGCTCAACGCCGTGCCCACACCGGCGCGCTGATCGACACTCTGCTGTTATCGGGGCGCCATTATCATGGCGCCCCTTTTATGCGCGTGTCGTTATTGCTGCATTGGGTGCCGCTGGCAACAATGAGCGCGCCGACAAAGCGCTGCATCATGCCCGAACAATGTCAACAACCCCATGGTTATGCTCATGATTTATACCACCGCAATAATGTTGAGCCTGGTCGGCTATTTTGTCATCGGCCATCTGGCCGGACGACGCGTCAAGGGGCTGGATGACTATCTGGTCGCCGGTCGCAATGCGCCTACCTTCTTTATCCTGGGCACGCTGGTGGCCAGCTACCTGAGTACCAGCGCCTTTCTCGGCGAAACGGGCTTTGCCTACCAGGGCTACCCGTTCGTCATGCTGATTTTTGCCGCGGTGAGCACCTCGGGCTGCCTGCTGGGCGCGCTGGTGTTCGGCCGTTACCTGCGCCGCAGCGGCGCCAAGACCGTGCCGGAGTTTTTTGGCAAACGCTTTGCCTCTAGGCGCGTTCAGGTCATTGCCGGGCTTACCACGGTGTTCGGCCTGGGCGCGTACCTGCTGGGGGTCATGCAGGGTGCGGGCATCATGTTCGCCGAGCTGACCGGCATGCCCTACTGGGTGGGGCTGGTGCTGGTGTGGGCGACCTACACCGGTTTTATTCTGTATTCGGGCTCGCCCGGTGTGATGTTGACCGACACCGTCATGTTCGTGATCTTCTCGCTGGCCGCAGTGGGTGGGTCGCTCTACGTGATCCACGACCTGGGGGGCTGGAGCGGCGTTGTCGAGGGCCTGCTGAGCCAGACCGACAAGCCTGGCATTGCCCTGTGGCACGGGGTGATCGAAGGACCTGATGCCAGCTTCTCCTCCCCCGGCGAGGCGCTCGTCTGGGGGTTGACCCTGGGCCTCGTCTGGGCGGCGGTGCTGGCGGCCAGTCCCTGGCAGTCCAGCCGCTACCTGATGGCACGTAACGAGCACGTGGTGATGCGCTCGGCCATGCTGACGGCGGTGGCGCTCGGCGTCTTCTATGCGCTGATGATGATGACCGGTGCGGCGATCAACCTCTACGACCCGACCCTCGACCCTGAACGCTCCATGGTCTGGGTGGCGCTCAATATCCTGCCCGCCTGGCTTGGGGTGGTCATTCTGACCGGGGTATTCGCGGCCGGACTGTCGTCCTGCTCGACGTTCCTGTCGATCATCGGCTTTAGCCTTTCCAACGATATTCTGCCCGCCTCGCTGAACGAAAAGTCGGCCTTGCGCAAGAGCCGGATCGCGGTACTTGCAGCGGGACTGATCGCGCTGCTGCTGGCGCTCTTCCAGCCACCGGCGGTGATGGCGGTGGTCTGGTTTGCCGCCACGCTGTTTGCCTCCTCCTGGGGGCCGGTGGCCCTGATGAGCATCTGGAGTCGGCGGATTACCGCCGCCGGGGCCAGCTGGGGCCTGGCGGTGGGGTTTGTCGGCAACCTGGCCCTGTCGCTGATGGTGCAGGCCGAGTGGGTCAGCCTGCCGGTTTACCTGCACCCGGTGCTGTTGAGCACACTGATGGCACTGGCAGCTATCGTGCTTGCCTCCACCCTGACCCGCGTCAGCCAGCCCGAGGCAGACTACCGGGCATTCCTGCATGAATTCGATGCCCGGGCACTGAGCGGCTGGGTGTCCGGCACCCGGTGGATCGCGCTATGCACCATGCTCTCGGGGATCGCCATCGGGCTGTTCTTGTGGCAACAATACGCGGTCACCCTGGCGGGCTACGCCGAGCGCTTCGGGCTCTCCGCCGGGGCGGTGCAGGGTGGCTACCTGCTGGCAGTCGGCTGCGGCGGTATGCTGCTGCTTGCCGGTGCCGTCGGCTACCGGGTGGTGCGCCCCCGCCCCCAGAACGCCGCTGCGGCGCCTGCGGCCAAGGTCGACATCCCCTAGGCACAGGAAAATCAGGCGAGCCAAAGACCTTTGGCCCGCCTGAATGCCCCAACCACCCACCTGACCGGTGGGCGGTCCTCTTTGTATTCACGGCCGGGAGTCCGACAATGCCGACTAGTCATTACCAGCGTGGTCTCGTCATGGTGGTGCTGGGCGTAGTGTTTCTCAGTTTCGACGGTTTGCTGATACGCCTGGCACGCACAGACGGCTGGACCATCGTGTTCTGGCGCGGGTTATTGATGTGCTGCGTGCTGGGGCTTGTGTGCTGGGCAGGCAAGCGGCTGGCGATGCTGAGCCGTCACCCGGTTTCCTCACTGGCCTCCGCCCTGTTGCTGGGGCTGATATCCAGCCTGTTTGTGCTGGCGGTCATGAACGCCAAGGTGGCCAACGTGGTGGTGATCCTGAGTACCGCGCCGCTGTTTGCCGCGCTGTTCTCGCGGATTTTTCTGGGCGAAAGCGTCGCGCTGCGAACCCTGGTGGCCATTGCCGTCTGCATGCTGGGCATGAGCCTGGTCTTCATGGGCGACGGGGCCATGGGAATGCTGGCAGGCAACCTTTACGCCCTGGCGGCAGCGGCGGCCATTGGCGGTAACCTGACGCTGCTGCGCCGCTATCCAGCGATTGACACCATGACGGTGGTCGCTGGCGGCGGTCTGCTTTCGGCGGCCATTGCCCTGCCCATGGCGTCACCGCTGACCCTGGACGCCGAACGCTATGGCGTACTGGCGTTGATGGGGCTGATACAGATGCCCCTGGCCACGGTGCTGATCAACAGCGCCACCCGCTACCTGCCATCGACGGAGGTGGCACTGTTCTACCTGGTCGAAACCGCACTGGGCACGCTGTGGGTGTGGTGGCTATTGGGCGAGACGCCTGGCGCCTCGACGCTCATGGGAGGGGCGGTCGTGATCACGGTGCTGGTGCTGCACGCCTGGCGCGGCTTGCACCTGGAACGCCAGCGCCTTGAGCTGTATCCGGGCTGGGTTGGTAAATAGCCCGCCCAGCCATGAAAAAGCCCGCCGCGAGGGCGAGCTTAAAAGGCGATTGGATACAGTGTGATCAAGGCACCTCAGCGCAGCACGCCTTCCTCCTTGAGTAGCGTGAAAATCGCCTCGGCGCCCTGTTCGGGTGTCACATCGTTCAACAGTTGTCCGCCGCCGCTGTCGGCCTTGGCCGCCGCTGCCTTGAAACGGTCACGCGCCGAGGCTGACTTGACGATTTTTAGCCGTTTGGGCCGCTTGCGTGCGGGCTGCACACGCCACTGGGTTTGCAGTTCATCGGTCACGCTGGCGCAGGCACAATCCGCCAATTCACCGCGTCGTGCCGGGCCGAAGGCGCTCTGGCGCGCGGCCGGGGCACTGCTATCCACCGTAGCGATGGCCGGTAAGCGTACCTTCAGGCGGCGGCGTTTGCCACGTGGCAGGGCCTGCAGCACCGTGGCGACCCCCTGCTCGATGCTTTCGATTTCCGCCAGGCCACTGACCACCGTCCAGCCGAGTGTCTCGGCCAGCAGATAGGGCACCAGGCCCGAGCCCTCTCCGGTCTCGGCGCGCGTCCCCGTCAGCACCAGCTGCGGCGTGGCGAAGCGCAGTATGTTGGCCAAGGCCGGAACGACATCCGCGTCCGGGTCCTGATTAATGCGTTTGACCCTGCTGATGCCCATCCCCAGATAGCCACGCATGGCGTCCCCGCAGGCTTCACCACCATCGCCTGCATGCATGAGCTGAACGCTCGCGTCACCCAGGGACAGTGCCATTTCCACCGCGCGGGCATCATGGTCGGCACGCCGCGCCCGCCCGGTCAGCGGATGACGCCCCACCGACACCAGAACAGCAACGCTGAGCTCAGCGTCATTCAATGTGTTGACGTTATGCGGCATCGCGATTCTCCTGCTGCTGTTCTCGATAACGCTCGACACGTGCGACCAGCGCGGCGAGGATGTCGCCGGCGTCGCCGATGACGGCGAGATCGGCGCGCTTGACCATATCGCACCGCTCGTCCAGGTTAATGGCAACGACCTTCTCGCAGGTCTGAATACCCTGGAGGTGCTGTATGGCCCCCGAAATGCCCACCGCCACATAGACGCGCGCGGACACCCAGGTGCCCGATGCGCCTACCTGACGATCGCGGGCCATGAATCCATCGTCCACGGCGACGCGCGATGCTCCCTTGGCCGCACCGAGCACCTGGGCGGCGTGGTGGTAGCCCTCCCAATCCTTGACACCATTCCCGGCCGACAGAATGAATTCCGCCTCTGCCAGTGACACGCTGGCGGGATCGACAGGGACTTCGCCCATGTCCTCGATGCGCCCCAGCACGTCGGGCAGCGGCTGGTTCAGCTCGACCGGCTGGGCGGCATGGCGGGTCTCGCTGACCGGCTCGGCGCACTCCGCCAGCGCCAGCACGACGCGTGGCAGGTGGCGGGTAATATCGCGCGTCCCCGCGGCACCGCGTGCCGTACAACGCCACCCGGTGGCGCTATGCTCATCCGCCTCGACCTGCCAGACCTGGGTCGCTGGACGCTCGCCCAGCCGCACGGCCAGGCGCCGCCCCTGCTCGCCGCCACCGAGCAGTGAGTCGGGCACCAGCCAGAAGCGGGGTGCCATCTCCCGCTCTACGGCACTCAAGGCCGCCAGCCGCGCCTCCGGGGCAAAGCCCGTGTAGACCTCGTCATCCAGGTGCACCACGCGATCAATACCGGCGTCGCCCATTGCCGCTTCTTTATGCTCGCCAAACACAATCGCCACCACGGCGCCGGGATGCTCGCCATCGGCATCCGCCATTTGCCGGGCCAGCCCCAGCAGGTCCTTATCGTGACCTGACAGTCGCCCGCCGGTCATATCAGGCACCACGGCCACCAGGAAGGCGGGATCTTCAATGGTCACTGTTCGGCGGCTGTCTTGAGGCGCCGCTGTTGTCGCGGCGGCCTGCCCGCCTTGCTGAAGGCCGCTACGGTCAATACGCTTGATGCCATTGGGGCCGATAAAGCCCACTGCACGGGGGTTCTTGCGCACCACTCCGTTGGGCCCCGGCCACTCGCTGAGCGTTGCGTTGCCCATCTCGAGCAGCACACTGGCATGCTCGGGATGCAGACGGTTGCGGGCGATCCACTCACGACGCGGATCGCGGCGAATAGTCTCACTCATACGATCACCTCTTCAGCTGTCGGCGTTGCAGCGGGCTGGCGTGACGCGCCTGACGCCTCCCCGGCGGGGCGCTCCACCAGGGCATCGGCCACGAGTTCAGCGATATCGCGCACCTCGGCGCTGGTATCCACCACGCCCTCAAGCATCGCCGTGCACTGGGGGCAGCCCACCGCGACCAACTCGGCGCCGCTTTCCTTGACGTCATTCATGCGCATGTCGGGAATCCGCTGCTTGCCGGGAATATCGGTAATGGGCGCGCCGCCACCGCCGCCGCAGCAGCGCGAGCGGGAACCGGAACGTTCCATCTCCTTGACCTCGATGCCCAGCGCCTTGAGCACGTTGCGGGGCGCCTCAAACTCGCCGTTATAGCGCCCCAGGTAACAGGGGTCGTGATAGGTGACGCTGCCACCCTTCCAGGGGGAGAAGGTCAGCCGACCCGCGTCATACAATTCCGCAATGAAGGTGCTGTGATGACGTACCTCATAGACGCCACCCAGCTCGCCATACTCGTTGCCCAACACATGAAAGCTGTGGGGGTCACAGGTGACGATCTGCTGGAAGCGGTACTTGGAAAGTGTGGCGATATTGCGCTTTGCCAGGGACTGGAACGTTGCTTCGTCGCCCAGACGCCGTGCCACGTCACCGCTGTCACGCTCTTCGTCTCCCAGGACCGCGAAATCCACCTCGGCGGCGCGCAGCACCTTGACCAGTGCACGCAGGGTGCGCTGATTACGCATGTCGAAGCTGCCGTCACCCAGCCACAACAGCACATCGACCTGTTGGAGGTCTGCGATGCGAGGGAGGTTGAGATCCGCTGCCCAGTTGAGCCGTGAGCCGGGATCAAAACCGCCGAGATTGTCGGTGGCAATCAGATTGTCGAGCACTTCGGCGCCCTTGTTGGGGGTCTTGCCTCGTTCTAACGTCAGGTGGCGGCGCATATCGACAATCGCATCCACGTGCTCGATCATCATCGGGCACTCTTCGACACAGGCGCGGCATGTCGTACACGACCACAGCGTCTCGGCGTCCACCAGCGACGCCCCCTCCGGCAATGCGGCAGGGGCCACGATCGGCCCATGGGGGGTACCTTGGTGCTCACCCACCGGCTTGCCGGGGTAAGGCGTGCCAGCGTATTTGGCATCACTGCCACCGGCCATGCCGACGACCATGTCCTGAATCAGTTTCTTGGGGTTAAGCGGCTGGCCTGCAGCTAGGGCCGGACACGCCGCCTCGCAGCGGCCACACTGCACACAGGCATCAAATCCCAGCAGCTGATTCCAGGTGAAATCGGCGGGCTTTTCCACGCCTAGTGGCGCTGCCTCGTCCTCCAGGTTCAGCGCCTTGAGGCCCGTTGAACGGCCGCCGCCCCCTTTCTTGGTTGAAAAGCGCTCCGGCCGACGGTGGAAAGCCAGATGCAAGGCGCCTGCAAAGGCGTGCTTCATGGGCCCGCCCCAGGTCATGCCGAAGAACATTTCGCCCAGGCCCCAGGCCACTAAGCCAACCAGCACCACCACAAGGAACCAACTAGCGCTTCCTTCAAGCAAGCCTTCGGGTAGCAGGCCCACCGTGGGCAAGGTGATCAGGAAGACGCTAACCGAAAACGCCATCAGGCTCTTGGGCAGGCGCATCCAGGGGCCTTTGGAGAGGCGCGCCGGAGGATTGATACGCCGCCGCGCCACGAAGAGGCTGCCAACGAACATGGAGGCACTGGCAAGCAGCAGTAACCCACCCAGCAGCGGGCTGGCGATACCCAGGCCATGCACCAGGATCATCAGCACGGCGGCGGCCACGAAGCCACCAGCGGTGGCCACGTGGGTATTGGAGATCATTTTGTCGCGGGCGACGACATGGTGCAGGTCCACCAGGTAACGGCGCGGCAACGCCGCCAGCCCCTTGAACAGATTAACGTGCGACGACCGCCCCTGACGCCACAGGCGTATACGGCGCAAGGCGCCGATCACCGCCAGGGCCAGGGCAGTAAAAATCAGTATCGGCAAGAGCGTTTCGAGCATGGTGCTCACCTCATCTTTGGCAGCTGGGCGCCGGTGGCAGACCTCTGCGAGGGCGCTGTAAACCCATCCCTGGGCGCTACTTTTGACATCCCTGTCAAAAGACCCTCGCTACGGTCTACCCCCGGCGCCCCGGCTCTCACTCTGGTCAAAAGTCCTTGCAGATTCGCAAAGCATCGTAAATGGCCGCGTGCGTGTTCCTCGGCGCCGTGCAGTCGCCCAGACGGAAAAGCAGGAAGCCATCGCTATTTACGTCGCCCTCTTCCATCAGGCAGGGCTGCGCCTGGGCGGCGTAGAGCGCCTCAAGGTCCACCTGGCCTTTGTTGCGGGACTGGTCCTTGAGGGCGTAGTAGAGCGCCTCATCGGGGCGCACGCCGTTCTCCACCACCACCTGATCGACCACGCGCTCCTCCAGAGCACCGGTGTACTCATTCTCGAGCACCGCCACCAGGCCGTCACCTTCACGGTAGACCTTATGCAGCATCAGGTCGGAGGACATGATCACCTCTTTCTCGTAGAGGTTGCGGTAGTAGGTGGGGAAGGTGGTACCGCCCACCGCCGCGCCGGGCTTGATATCGTCGGTAACGATCTCCACCTTGGCACCCTTTTCGGCAAGGAAATCCGCCGCCGAGACACCGGAAAATTCGCAGATGGCGTCATAGATCAGCACGTTATTGCCGGGGGCCACCTTGCCGGAGAGTACATCCCAGGTGCTGACCACCAGGCTTTCCCCGGTATCCTCAGAGTAGCCCCACTCCGGGTGCTGACTGAGGAAGGGCTGGCCGCCCGTCGCCAGCACCACGATATCCGGACGCAGGTCGAGCAGCGTCGCCTCGTCGGCGCGGGTGCCCAGTCGCAGGTCGACGTCAAGCCGAGCCAGTTCCAACTGAAACCAGCGGGTGATACCGGCGATCTGGTCGCGTTGCGGGGCCTGGGCGGCAATGGTGATCTGCCCACCCAGCGCTTCAGCCGCCTCGAACAGGGTGACATCGTGGCCGCGCTCGGCGGCCACGCGGGCGGCCTCCATGCCACCGGGGCCACCGCCGACCACTACGACCTTGCGCTTGGCGCCCTCGGTCTTCTCGATGATATGCGGCAGGCCCATGTATTCCCGCGATGTCGCCGCGTTCTGGATACACAGCACGTCCAGGCCCTGGTACTGGCGGTCGATGCAGTAGTTGGCGCCCACGCACTGCTTGATCTGGTCCACCTGGCCCATCTTGATCTTGGCGATCAGGTGCGGGTCGGCAATATGCGCCCGGGTCATGCCCACCAGGTCCACATAGCCCCCTTCGAGAATACGCTGGGCCTGGTTGGGGTCCTTGATGTTCTGGGCATGGATCACCGGCACGCTGACCACTTCCTTGATCCCTGCCGCCAGGTGCAGGAAAGGCTCCGGCGGGTAGGACATGTTGGGGATCACGTTGGCCAGGGTGTTGTGGGTGTCGCAGCCGGAGCCGATCACGCCAAAGAAGTCGACCTGGCCGGTGGCATCGTAGTAGGCGGCGATCTGCTTCATGTCGTCATGGGAGAGGCCGTCCGGGTGAAACTCGTCACCGCAGATACGCATGCCGACGCAGAAGTCATCCCCTACCTCGGCGCGCACGGCCTTCAGCACCTCCAGGCCGAACTTCATGCGCCCCTCGAAGCTGCCGCCCCACTCGTCCTCGCGCTTGTTGACCCGCGGGCTCCAGAACTGGTCGATCAGATGCTGGTGCACCGCGGAAAGCTCGACGCCGTCCAGCCCGCCTTCCTTCGCCCGGCGAGCCGCCTGAGCGAAGTCGCCGATGATGCGCCAGATTTCTTCCTCTTCGATGGTCTTGCAGGTGGAGCGGTGTACCGGTTCACGGATCCCTGACGGCGACAGCAAGGTCGGCCAGTCGAAGCCGTCCCAGCGCGAGCGGCGCCCCATGTGGGTGATCTGGATCATGATCTTGCCGCCATGCTTGTGCACGGCGTCGGCCAGATTCTGAAAGTGCGGGATGATACGGTCGGTGGAAAGATTGACCGAGCTCCACCAGCCCTGGGGGCTGTCGATGGACACCACCGAGGAGCCGCCGCAGATGGATAGGCCGCAGCCACCCTTGGCCTTTTCCTCGTAGTACCTGACGTAGCGCTCAGTGGTCATGCCCCCGTCGGTGGCGTGTACCTCGGCGTGGGCGGTGCTGACCACGCGATTGCGAATGGTCAGCTTGCCGATCTCGATCGGCTCGAAAATTGCGTCAAATGCCATGATTTTCTCTCCTCATTCCCGCGGTTAGCGGGTGGCGTCGTTCAGCGGCCCAACGTTGAAGACACCCACATCACAACCAGGCTCAGCGGCACTCTGTGTCTGCTCAGCGACGGTACGCAGGTCGCTGCCACGCGCGGCAAGAATCTGGTCCATGGCCCCGGCAAACCAGCCGGTGAACATGTACTCTTCTTTTTTTCCCGTCTTGCCAAGCTGGTAAACAAAGGCACTGTGCTCCAGGCGCACTCTTGCCGTACCGGCATCGAGGTCGATGTGTTCGGTAATGAAGAGCCCCCAGCCGCGCTGGGAGAGGCGCGTCATGTAATGTTCGAAGACGACCACGCCCTCGATCCCATGGCATTCGGCTTCTTTCTCGCACCAGTGCCAGGCACTCTTGTAACCGGCGTGGTAGAGGATCTCTGCGTACTTCTCGGCACCCAGCGCTTCTTCTACCGCGACATGGTTGTTGATAAAGAAGTGTCGCGGCACATACAGCATCGGCAGTGCGTCGCTCGTCCAGACGCCGGTCTCGCTATCCACTTCGATAGGCAGTGCGGGGGCCATTTTGGTCACGGTTGTATTCCTCAGATCTCGCTGATTGTTATGAAGTGGCTAATTAGCCGTTCTGCAAGGGGAGCGGCGCCGGGGATAGGCCGTAGAGGGGGTCTTTTGCCATGGCCGGAAAATGTTCCAAACAATTCCGGCATTTCCGCCATCCATGGCGGGCAGATGGCAAAAGTAGCGTCCAGGGAGGGATTCACAGCGCCCCCTCGTAGGCCTATCGCCGGTAAAGCCGCGTGAGTCGGGCTCATCAGCTCCCCCAAACGTCCTTAAGCACGCGCACCCAGTTCTCGCCCATGATCTTGCGCACCTGGGACTCGCTCATGCCGCGCTTCAGGAGCGCCTCGGTCAGATTGGGGAACTCCCCGATGGTGCGAATCCCCTCAGGGTTGATGATCGTGCCAAAGTCCGTCAGGCGGCGGGCATAGCCCTTGTCATGGGTCAACCACTCGAAGAATTCATGGTCATGCCCCTGGGTGAAGTCGGTGCCGATACCAATGGCATCCTCCCCCACGATGTTCATGATGTACTCGATGGCCTCGCAGTAATCGTCGATGGTGGAATCGACGCCCTTCTTGAGAAACGGGGTAAACATGGTGACGCCGACAAAGCCGCCGTGGTCGGCAATGAACTTCAGCTCTTGATCGGATTTGTTGCGCGGATGCTCCTTGAGCCCGGAGGGCAGGCAGTGGGAGTAGCAGACCGGCTTCTTGGACTCGAGAATGACTTCCTCGGACGTCTTGGCACCGACGTGAGAAAGGTCGCACATGATGCCGACGCGGTTCATTTCAGCGACGATCTCACGGCCAAAGCCGGACAGACCGCCATCGCGCTCGTAGCAGCCGGTCCCCACCAGGTTCTGGGTGTTGTAGCACATCTGCACGATGCCTACGCCGAGCTGCTTGAAGATCTCGACATACCCGATCTGGTCCTCGAAGGCGTGGGCATTCTGAAAGCCGTAAATGATGCCCGTCTTGCCCTCTTCCTTGGCCCGGGTGATATCCGCCGTGGTACGCACCGGGCGCACCAGGTCGCTGCATTCGGCCATCAGCTGGTTGGACCTGACGATATTATCGACGGTCGCCTGAAAGCCTTCCCATACCGAAACCGTACAGTTGGCAGCGGTCAGACCGCCGCGCCGCATATCTTCAAGCAGCTCACGGTTCCATTTGGCGATGATCAGACCATCGATGACGATAGCGTCATCGTGCAATTCTGTAGGGGACATGGCTAAGCTCCGACATTGATGAATGTAGCGAGCATAGCGCTGACGTCGGGGTGGGCTGCTCTTGGAAACGACAGCGGAAATTCCAAAAGCGTCATGGTGTCGCAAACACACCCCTACATTGGCGCCCCTTCAAGACATTTATCGCAACGTCATGCCGGGCAAGGTCACGCGGGGCAGAATCATGCTGGAAGTAAACATAGCGGCCATAAAAAAACGTGCTGCCCGACACCGGGCAGCACGTTTTAATGGGGTGACGCAGTGGCTATCAGCTCACCAGCAGTACGCTGGCAAAAGTCGGTTCTCCCTGTGCGTTGGCAAGCGCCTGCTGAGCGCACGAGGAAGGCTCTAGCGCATTCGATTCGCCCCCCCACTGTCTGATTAACGGTGGCGACTTGCTCCCATCACTTTTGCGCTCAAACCCGCCCAGGCGTTCGTTTCTCGGCGGCACACCGAAATATTCGCGGTAGCACTTGGAAAAATAGGGGGTCGAAACGAAACCGCACACAGAGGCAATCTCGATGATCGACAACGGGGTTTGCTTGAGTAATTGCCGGGCACGCACCAACCGTAGTTTCAGGTAATACTTGGACGGCGAGCACAGCAGGTAGCGTTGGAACAACCGCTCTAGCTGGCGGCGCGATACATTGACGTACCTTGCCAGCTCATCGAGCTCGATCGGTTCTTCAAGGTTGGACTCCATCAGCGCCACAATCTCAAGCAGCTTGGGCTGGGTCGTGCCCAACACGTGTTTCAGAGGAACACGCTGCTGATCCTGTTCGTTACGCACGCGCTCGCAGATAAACATTTCGGAGATACCCGCCGACAGCTCGCGCCCATGGTCATGACCAATCAGATTAAGCATCATATCGAGTGGCGCGGTGCCCCCCGAAGACGTAAAACGATCACGGTCAATCGTGAATAGGTTGGCGTTCAGAATAACGTTGGGAAACGCCTCCTGCATCGACGCCAAACACTCCCAGTGGATACTGGTTTCATAGTGGTCAAGCAGCCCCGCCTGGCCAAGCGCCCAGCTGCCTGTGCACACCGAACCTAGACGCCTCAATTGGCGCGACTGGGACTGAAGCCAGCGCACGTGCTCGCGGGTGACACTGCGATGAGGACCTACGCCGCCGCAAACGACCACCCACTCGAGCGATAACGGGGAATGCATGGAAGCATCAGGCGTTACCTGCAAACCATCGCTGGCACGCACGGGCAAGCCGTCCTGGGTCAGGGTATACCAGCGGTACAGCTCGCGCCCGGCCAGTTGATTGGCCATCCGCAACGGCTCTATGGCAGAGGCCAGGGAAATCAATGTGAAGTTATCCAACAGTAGAAAGCCCAGCGTTTGCGGTTCGCCCGAACGATTTGGTGTTGCTGTCTGGTCATTTGCTTGATGAGAGTCCATCTTTCCTACCTCGGTCACCTTTCAGTTATCAAGTTTTCTTATTGGTATAGGCGTCGCTGGCGTTGTTCGGCTTCCCGTTGCTGAGTCACATTGTCACTCACGCATGGGTACTGCTCTATTAGTCGTATATTGGCACGAATCGTTTAAAACACGACAAATTTTATCTCGAAAATCTGGCGGCGAGTCGCAAATAAAACGCTCGATGTCGTTTTCAAACCGCTACCTGTGATGGCTCGACCGAAGGGTGGATAAGCATGGCCAAACGGCCATGCGATAACTGATTAACGAGCGCCTTAGAGCACCACCTCATAACCTTCAAATTTGGGCGGACCTAGATAAATACCCTCGGGCGACTTGGCATTGGCGTGAGCCTTGCGAAAGGCGTCTGAGCGAGTCCAGTCGCGGAAAGCCTCTTCCGATTCCCAAACGCTGTGGGAAATAAACACGGTGTAGTCTTCCTGGCTTTCGCCCTGCAACATATGGAACTGCTTGAAGCCCGGCACGTCTTCCAGATGTGAATCACGGTTGCGCCACACCTCTAAAAAGTCCTCTTCACGACCGGGGGCAATGTGAAAACGGTTCATGGCGATATACATGATGACTCTCCTTTTGAACGGGTCCTGTTGAGTTGATTACGCAAACGGTGACTTGATGGTAACGTCGTGGCTTAGCGGCGAATAGCCTTAGTGGCGAATAGCCCTCAACCGCCAAGGTAAGGTATGGCTAAGGCACCTGTTCAGGTTGTTTGGTTCAAACGCGATTTACGTATCCATGATCACACGCCGCTCGCCACCGCCGCCGTGGCAGGTCCCGTGCTGCCTGTCTTCGCCATCGAACCCGAGCAGTGGCAAACGCCGGACAGCGCACTGCGCCACTGGCAATTTGCCGCTGATTCACTTGTCGACCTTTCTACCGCACTGGCGACACTGGGCCTGCCGCTGTGCCTTTACCAAGGCAGTATTGTTGAACTGCTTGCTGGGTTAAAAGCGCACTATGGAGACCTTGTTCTTCACTCCCACCAAGAAACCGGCAATGACTGGAGCTTTGAACGCGATAAAAGGGTCCATCTCTGGTGTCGTCAACACGGTATTGCCTGGCAGGAATCCCGCCAACACGGCGTCATTCGAGGGCTTACCCGCCGTACCGGACAGCAAACCCGCTGGGAAGCACATTGGGAAACATTAATGACAGCGCCCACGGAACCTGCTCCGCGCAATGCCCGTGTGGCTCAAGGCTGGGAGCAGTTTCACCACCTCGACACCTCGCAGCTTCGCGGACTGACGCTGGGTTTCGATACCACGCCCTGCCCAGAGCGTCAGCCAGGCGGCCGCAACGAAGGACGTGCGCTATGGCGCAGTTTTGTCACTCAACGCGGGCGGCGCTATCGCGGTTCCCTATCCAAGCCGCTTCTAGCCTGGGAGTTTGGCTCACGGCTTTCGCCCCACTTGGCCTGGGGCACGCTCTCCATGCGTGAAGTGGTCCAGTCGCTGCGCCGCCAGCGGGAAAAACATGCAGAAGATTCACAGTGGTCACGCTCCCTGCGCGCTTTTACCTCGCGGCTTTACTGGCACTGCCACTTTATTCAAAAGCTGGAAAGTGAGCCGAGCATGGAGCACCAGACGCTGCACCCCGCGCTGAGTGGCCTGCGCGAACGCGACCCCGACCACCCCAACCTGACTGCCTGGAAAAGCGGCCAAACCGGCGTGCCGCTGGTGGATGCCTGCATGCGCAGCCTGACCGCCACCGGCTGGCTCAACTTTCGCATGCGCGCCATGCTTATCTCCCACGCCACGTTTGGCCTTGGATTACACTGGCACGAGCCCGCCCTGCACCTGGCACGGCTGTTTACCGACTTCGAGCCCGGTATCCACTACCCCCAGGTGCAGATGCAGGCTGGTGCCACGGGCACCAATGCGCTGCGGGTCTACAACCCCATCAAGCAAGCAGAAGATAATGACCCCAGCGGCGCGTTTGTTGCCCGATGGGTGCCCGAATTAACGGCACTGCCGTTAGAGTGGCGCGCCAAGCCCTGGGCACTGCCCGAAAGTCTGCGTCGGCGGTTCGGTTTTCAGCCCGGCGAACACTACCCGCTGCCCCACGACTTTGAAGCCGAGGCGCGCCACTGGAAGAAGATGCTGTATGACCTCAGGCGCACGCCCGAGGCAAGAGAAGACAGCCAGGCCATTGTGGATAAGCTTGCCAGCCAGAGACGACCATTTGCTAAACGCGCTAAAAAAGCAAAACCCGCCAATCGCCAGCAACTCTCGCTGTTTGACGATGGCGGGCTCGATAACGCTTAGCCACTGGTTAGCAATGTCTTAAAACAATGCTGCCTTATAAGCCGCCCACGCAGACGTACTTGAGCTCGGTGAACTCATCCAGCCCATGGTGGGAGCCTTCGCGGCCAAGGCCAGACTCTTTCACACCGCCGAACGGCGCCAGCTCGGTTGAGATAAGTCCCTCATTGACGCCGACCATGCCGTACTCCAACTGCTCCATGGTATGCCAGATGCGGCGATAATCCGTGGCGTAAAAGTATGCGGATAAACCAAAGGGCGTGTCGTTGGCCATCTGGATAGCTTCTTCATCGCGCTGGAAACGGAACACCGGCGCCACCGGGCCAAAGGTCTCTTCATCGGCCACGGCCATTTGGGTGGTCACGTCCGCCAGTACCGTGGGGGTAAAGAAACGCTCGCCGGCGGCGTGAGGCTTGCCGCCGCACAAGAGGCGCGCGCCATGGCTCAAGGCGTCGTCTACATGGCGCTGAACTTTGTCGACTGCCGCCTGGTTGATCAGCGGGCCGATGACGCTGCCCTCGGTCAGGCCATCGCCGACTTTCAGGGCATTGACACGCTCGGTGAGCTTGCTGACGAACGCCTCATAAATACCGTCCTGCACCAGGAAGCGATTGGTGCACACACAGGTCTGCCCGGTGTTACGGAATTTAGACGCTATCGCGCCATCCACGGCGGCATCGATATCGGCGTCGTCAAAGACGATAAAGGGTGCGTTGCCGCCCAGTTCCATGGCGGTTTTCTTCACTGTGCTGGCACACTGGGCAAGCAGGTGTTTGCCCACCGGGGTAGACCCGGTAAACGAGACTTTGCGCACCCGTGGATCAGTGGTCAGTACCTCACCCACCGCTGCCGGTTTCGATGCCGTCACCACATTGATGGTGCCCGTCGGCAAGCCCGCTTCCAGCGCCAGGTACGCTGCCGCCAGGGCGGTGAGAGGTGTGGCTTCAGCGGGCTTGATAACCACGGTGCAGCCCGCGGCCAGGGCCGGGGCGCACTTGCGGGTAATCATCGCCAGCGGGAAGTTCCAAGGAGTGATGGCAGCGACCACACCGACCGGCTCGCGCAGTACCAGAAGGCGCTTGTCCGCGCCGTGGCTGGGCAGGGTTTCCCCGGCCATACGCTTGGCTTCTTCGGCGAAGAACTCGATAAAGGAGGCGCCATAGATGACTTCCCCCTTGGCTTCCGCCAGCGGCTTGCCCTGCTCGAGAGTCATCAGACGTGCCAGATCATCGGCGTGCTCATGGATCAGCTCAAACCAGCGGCGCAGCAGTGCCGAGCGCTGTTTCGCTGGTGTCGCGCGCCAGGCAGGCCCGGCATCGTAGGCGGCCGCTACGGCATCACGGGTATCGTCGGCGCCTAAATCGGCCACTTGGGCGATTGTCTCGCCGGTGGCGGGGTTATCCACCAAGAAGGTCTGCTGGCCCTTACGCCATTCGCCGCCCACCAAGGCAGGTACGCCATCATGCAACCACTGTTCGATAAAACTCATATATTGCTCCTGAAAAGCCCTGGTCTTGAAAATATATCTCGACGACTTGGCAAAGGTTTATAGATCCGCTTGCATATGGCGATCGCTATAGTCACGCCCATAGGTACGCAGCGCGTGGATATAAAAGCCGATGCCGAGCAATACCCAAACGGCAAGGATCGTCCATTCCGCGACGCCCAGCGCCGCCGGGCTACCCGGTAGATAGAGACACGCCATACCGAAGGACAGGATGATCGCCAGCGTGCCGCACAGCTTGCCGTTGCTTACCTTGAAAGGACGGGGCATATCCGGCTCGCGTACGCGCAAGACCATGAAGGACACCGCCACAAACAGGTACGCCAGCACAATCCCCAGCCCACCCGCATTGACGATCCACACAAGCGCAGGGCGGCCGAAAAGAGGCGCCAGGCAGGAAAGAAAGCCCATCAGGAAGATAGCGTTGGTGGGCGTTCTATAGCGGGGGTGCAGCTTGGCGAACGTGGCAGGCAACATGCCCGCATTGGCAAGCGCATAAATGGCCCGCGAGCCACCAATGTAGAAAGCATTCCAACTGGTAATGATACCCGCAATACCGGCTATCACCATCAGGTTACCGGCCCACGAAGCATTAAATAGACGTTCCATGGCATCGGGTACGCTGAGCGAACTGGCGGCGATCGCGTCACTATCCAGGGCCAGGCTGGTGGCCAGAATAATCAGCGAATACCACACCACGGCCAGAATCACCGATACCATCAGCACCTTGCCGATTGCCTTGTACGGCAAATTGATCTCTTCGGCAGCCTGCGGAATGACATCAAAGCCGACAAACAGAAACGGCACCATCACGATGACCGCAATAACCCCGGCCATGACGCTGCCTTCAGACTGCGAAAACAGCGGCATCATGTTGGCGGTATTGCCCTCAAACAGCGAGCCGGTGACGAACATTACGCCGACCAACAGAATGACACCAGTGACAATTTTCTGCAGCAGTGCCGCGGTACTCACGCCGAAGTAGTTGATGATCATCATGGCAATCGAGCCGCCCACGCCCACCGCAACCCAGGTGGCTTTGACTTCCCACCCGGCGATGGTCCAGAGGTGCCCCACTGCGTAATTTGGCGCCAAGTGCTCGACGACCGTCGGCAAGGCCACCGCCTCGAACGCCACCACGCTCAAATAGCCCAATATGATAGCCCAGGTACAGAAGAAAGAGGGCCAATGACCTAGCGCCCGGTAGCTATAGACATGCTCGCCGCCGACTTTGGGCATGGCCGAGGCCAGCTCCGCATAGGTCAGGCCGACGAGTACAATCGCTAACCCGCCGACAATAAAAGCTAGAATGGCACCGACGCTGCCGGCTGACTGAATAGCGGTACCGGTGAGGACAATCCAGCCCCAACCGATCATGGCACCAAATGCCAGGGCTAATACGTCACCGCGGGCCAGCACCCGGACGAGCTTGGCTTGTTCTGAAGAAGACGTTGTCATAGCACAGAGTCCTGCAAGTTATTGGAGGTTATCATCGGCGCTCTGAGGCGCAGTATCCGAATCCTGTCGAAAACAGTATAGCCGCACGCTAGCAGGCGGCAGACAGAACACGAATGGACCACTTCGGCTTTCGACTAGACCACTACTCTGATGCACAGAATAGGTGCAAACTATATCGGCGACGTTCGTCGCAAGGCTCGGTAATAGCCGCCGTAACGCACAACAGGAGACCTTCGACATGGACCACAAGGAGGCTTTGCACCACTTTGCACATCTGTATGCCCACCAGCCCCAGCAGCTAAGCAAGCAGGTACGCATTGAATTGGCGCTGCGTCAGGCGATCACCCAACAATGGCCCACCGGGCTTCGTCTACCCTCTCACCGTGCCCTGGCAAGCACCGTGGGTGTGGCCCGCCAAACCCTGGCCCAGGCCATCAAGACACTACTCGATGAACAATTGCTGAAAACGGCCCATGGTCAGGGAACCTGGACCAACAAGCCCGTGGCAACGGCGACCCAAGTGCCAACCCGCCTCCACCTTTCCGAGCGTGCCCAGCGCGTGTTGAATGACGCCGGGGCCAGCATGATTCAAAACGGGTCCTTCGTCCCTGGCATCCCCGATATCGCCCAGTTCCCGATGCGCAAGTGGCGTCAACTTTATGCGAGTGTGACGGTGCCGCAGAACGCTCTCCTGCTGTCTTACTCCACTGGCGGCTATGGCCCGCTAAAGCGAGCGATTCGAGACTTTCTGGCACGCTGGCGCAACGTTCACTGCGATACCGAACAAATCATTATCACTGACGGTACCCATAATGGCATTGAGCTATGCGCCATGGCGCTTGCAGACGTAGGGGATACCGTTGCCATTGAATCCCCCTGTTACTGGGGAGCGCGCAATGTGTTCAGCGCCGCGGGGCTTACGATTGAAATGCTGCCGTGGCGGCCTGGCGAGGGCCATCGGCTGCCCAGCACGCTAAATGCTAGCACCCTGGTCTATCTGACCGGTTCTCATCATTACCCGCTCAGCGTACCCACTAACGCTGAGCATAAACGCCACCTCTGCGATGCCTTATCGCCCACCTACGTGATTGAAGACGACTACGAGTTTAACCGCAACGATCACGCCAACCTGCTCTTCGACCCGCGTTCCGAGCACCACTTGCTGGTCGGTTCGTTTTCCAAGATGATGTTTCCTGGGCTGCGCCTGGGCTACCTGGTGGTACCCCGGCATCTGGCCGGGCCGATGAACCGCCTGCGCAGTGAACTTTTTCGCGAAGGCCGTATGCTGGATCAAGCCGTGCTGGCGCAGTTCATGTTTGACGGCGACCTGGATACCTGGTGCCACCGTATTCAACGCGACTACCTAGGCCGCCAGCAGGTGCTGCATGATCAGCTGCGCACCCTGCCACAGGTGCGCAGTGTTTCAATGCCAAGCAGCGCTATCAGTCTGTGCGTCGAGTTTGAGCCGGGCATCAATGATGTACAGATCGCCCAAGCATTATTAAAAGACCATTTGGTAGTGCGCCCCCTGAGCCCGGTATGCGCCAAGCACGACCCAAGGGTTGGCCTGGTGATGGGTGTGGGGATGCTCTCGGGAGAGACATTAGTGCGTGAAGCCCAACGATTGCGTCGCAGTTTAGAAGCTTTGTTGCGCTAAGGCTGAAAAACGCGCCTGGTGATTTACCCACAGACTTTCCAACACTTATCCACAACCCGTTATCGACAATAATTTATTCACAAGGACGCTTTCATGCTTCGCCCTGTTGATGGTTTTCGCATAAATACATCGGCGCTACCAACGCTCCGCCTCTGGGTAGCACTCGCCTTGGTGCTGTTGCTCTCGGGCTGCGCCACCTTCGCGCCCAACCCGCCTCAGGATCAAAGCAATATCTGCGAAATTTTCCGCGAGCAGCCAACCTGGTACGACTACGCTCAGGAATCTCAGGAGCGGTGGGGGACGCCCATTGCCACGCAGATGTCGTTTATCCAGCAGGAGTCGTCATTTCGCAGCCATGTCCGTCCGGACCGCAAATACTACCTGGGCTTTATCCCGGGCCCGCGACCCTCCTCCGCCAAGGGTTACGCCCAGGCACAAGATCCGGTTTGGGGCGAATACGAGGATCAGGCCGGTAGCCTGTTTGCTCGCCGCACACACATGAAGCACGCCACCGACTTTATCGGCTGGTACAACCAGCGCACCCGGGAACAAACCGGTATTTCACTGAGCAATCCCGAACATCTTTATCTGGCCTATCACGAAGGCGCGGGCGGCTACCAACGCGGCAGCTACCGGGGCAAACCCGCCGTACAGAGAGCGGCAAGGCAGGTGGCCACGCGGGCCAGCCGCTACCAGTCGCAACTCAACAGCTGCGAGGCGGAATTCCAGTGCCGCAAGTTTTATCAGGTGTGGCCTTTCTGCCGCACAGATTAGCGGGTGCATTCCGGTGGTTGGCTCCTATACTGACCCTACCTGATACCGGAGGTCGCCATGGATTATCATCACTACCGCGAAGCCCTTGCCGAGACACTCGCCCAGAGTGAACTGCCCTTTGCACACGTCGAATATCAGGCGCGTCTGGACAAGGTGCGCCATGCGATGGCGAGCCGCGGGGTCGATGCGTTACTACTTACCGACCCCGCCGATATCAATTACCTGACCGGCTACCACACCTTTGAAGTCTCGGTGCATGCGTGTCTGGTGTGCACGCCAGAGCGCCTGGTGCTTCAAGTCGCCTCGATTGAAACCGGCGCAGCGGTTGTCACCGCACGGGTGGACGAGATCATTGGCTATCGCTGGGAAAATGCGGATGAAATTCTCACGCCACTGGCCGACCTGCTTGCCAACTGCCAGCGCATCGGCATCGATGGCTGGAGCAGCGGGCTGCGCGTGGGCGTCATGCAAGCCCTCGCCGAGGCGGTGGGCAAGGAACGTTTCTGCGAAGCGGGCGACCTGCTGGATGCGATCCGGATTGTGAAAAGCCCCGCCGAGCTCGACATGCTGCGGGAAAGTGCCCGCATCACCGCCGCCGGCTTGGAGGCCGCCATGCAGGTTATTCGCCCCGGCATGACCGACAACGACATTGCTGCCGTAGGCGCCAAAGCGCTGCTGGAGAACGGCAGCGAGTTTATGAGCCTGCAGCCGATTGTGACCAGTGGACACCGTATCGGCGTGATTCACGTCAATCACAAACGGCGCATTATTCAGCCCGATGAACCCGTCTTTCTGGAGTTCGGTGCCGCCTATCAGCGCTATACCGCCCCCATGATGCGCACGGCGGTCACCGGCACACCCAGTTCCGCGCTTTCCGCCACCCGTGACCTGTGCCGTTCGATGTTTGAGGCCTTGTGCGCCGCTATGCGCCCTGGCAACACCTTTGACGATGCCGCCCAGGCTGCCGATGCGCTGCTGGCACCCCAGCGCGACCAGCTGTTTTTCTCCGGCGTGTTTGGTTATGCCGTGGGCGCGCAGTTTCCGCCAAGCTGGGTGGAAGGCACGGGCTATATCGCCCAGGGGCAAAGGCGTCAGTTTGAGGCCAACATGGTCTTTCACCTGCCGCTTTGCCTGCGAGTGCCGGGGCAATGGGGCGTCGGGCTGAGCGATACGGTGGTCGTCACCGAGCAGGGCGCCAAGCCACTGACCACTAACGACTGGCAGCTTTACCAGGCGGCGAATTCAGCCTGAAAGCGGCCCCTTATAGCCGCTGCATTGACAGGCTGATTGACTAGCGCTATCGTCATCCTTAAATGAGAACTACTATTTTTCGCATTTAACCATTGGCGACAGTGTTAGGTTATTACCATGAACAGCGAGCAGCGGCAGCTTCGCCACACCATCATGTTCCTGCGCACCTCGTTTGAAGCCGTCCAGCACTCCATTGCCGGACGCCTGGACGACCCGCTCCCCTGCTGGCTGGATACCGGCATGCTCTCGATGCTATCCCGCGAGCTTACCCATTGCTGCCAACAGGCCAAACCGCTATTTGCCCCTGCCGTTACCGAACAACTATATATCGCCTCGCAGCAGTGCGAGCTGCTGCTAAGACAGTGCCCTGGGGTTCTCAGCAGCGCCGTCTGCCACCGCCAGCTAACCGCTATCATGCTGCCACTCTCCAGCGCGCTACAGCAGATTGATACGCCCGCCAAACGCCGCTGGCCCTGGCAGCGGGGATAAACATTACACATCATCATTCATCTATAGGCACTGCCTCCTGACCATCAGTGGACAGGTAGCCGTTGTGCTTGCGTATTGTCGTTTTCTTGACCGCTTAATTTATCATGATAAATTGAATATAAGGTGCCACCTACGAGCACCACGCTGCGACACACAATACGCAAGGGGTCTCTCATGACAGAACACAACACGGCGGCGGCAGCCCGTCCGCAAAAAAAGTGGTACCAAACGGTTCCGGACCCGATGGTGCTGATCTTCATGATACTGGTCGCGACCTATCTGCTGACCTTCATCATCCCGCCCGGTGAGTTTGAGCGAACGACCCAGGACGGACGTACCGTCGTCATCGCAGACTCGTTCAAGTACTTAAACGACGTGGCCGCCATGTCGCCCTTCAATATTTTTGTGGCGATACCAGAAGGCCTTATTTCCGCCTCGCAATACCTATTTATTGTCTTTATCGCTGGCGGTCTGTTTCACATCCTGCAGAAAACCGGTGCACTCGAAAACGCCATTGGCGTCGCGGTTCACCGCGTCGGGATCGAACGCCGTAACATGATCATTACCGTTGGCACCTTCATTTACGGTTTTTTTGGTGTTGCGGTGGGGTTTGAGAATAATATCGCCCTCGTCCCCATTGCTGTGCTCATTGCCAGCGCGATTGGGTGCTCGAGCCTGGTAGGTACCACAATGGCGGTGGGCGGCATCGGTATCGGTTTCGCGCTGTCGCCGATCAATCCCTACACCGTTGGCGTGGCGCAGGGTATTGCCGAGTTACCCACGTTTTCGGGCGCCTGGCTGCGCACCTTGATGGTGGTTTCATCACTCGCTCTACTGTCGCTGTATATCTGCAAGCGCGTCGTCAAGATGGACTTTGAAGAGCCGGACAACGCCGAAGCATTAAGCAAGCCCCTAAGCGAGTACCACCTGACCAAGCGCAACATCTTGACCATTGCCGTCTTTGTGGCCGGCCTGATTGGCATGTTGATCGGCGTCTTTACCCGCGGCTGGTATATCAACGAGATCGCCGCCACTTTCCTGTTACTGGCGATCATTATCGGGGCGCTCAACGGCCTTTCGGCCAATGGCATTGTCAAACAGATGATGGAAGGGGCAGCGGGTGTCACCGCTGGCGCGCTGGTGATCGGGGTCGCGGCTTCTATTCAGGTCATTCTGGAGCAGGCGGTGATTATCGATACCATCGTCAACTCGCTGAGCACCTTGATCGACAACATTCCCCCACTGTTTTCAGCGATAGGTGCCAGTGTGGTCCAAGGCGTTATCAATCTCTTCGTACCCTCGGGTTCAGGTCAAGCGTTGGTCACCATGCCGATTCTGATTCCTGTGGCCGACCTGGTGGGCATGAGCCGTCAGTTAATGATCACTGCCTTCCAGGTTGGCGACGGCTTGACCAACCTGATTGTGCCTACCTCAGGCGGTACCCTGGCAATGCTGGCTCTTGGCCGCGTTTCCTATGCGCAGTGGTTAAAAGCCATTCTGCCCTTTATGGTCGTTGTCTATTTACTATCCTGGGTAGGCTTGATCATTGGCCACTATGCCGGCTATTGATAAGTAATCTTATGACGCTGTCACTGGTTCACGTTCAACCTGACACAGGCACCGTGGCGACGCTCACTGCAACGGGTGGTGTAGCGGTGGGCGGCTATGTGCATCATTGCTGGCGCGGCCTTGGGGCGTGCGTCACCCAGGGGCGTTATACCAATCCCTGGTACCCCGCAACGATTCACGAGGCACTCCGTAACGGCGCTTCGGCGTCCCAGGCTTTGCATGCCGCCACCCGTCGCGACGCCCATCCTGAGCTGCGCCAGTGTTTAGTGATGGGCAGCGATGGGCGAGCCGATGTGCATACCGGCGCTGCTAACCTTCCCGGCATAGCGGCTAGCCTCTACCCCGGCATTGCCGCCATAGGGAATATGCTGCATAGCGCTGAGGTTGTAGAGGTATTGGCTCAGCGTTTCATCAAAGTGAGCACACTCAACAGCCAGGCTGTCCTTCAAAACGGAGCGGCCCCTCAGTTTCCCGCCGATCACGCGCAACAACTGCTCGGCCATTTACTCACCGCACTGGAGGCCGCACTCGATGAGGGCGGCGACGCGCGTGGTACACGCTCGGCCGCGCTACGTATCGAGTCCTTTTTTCACGCGCCCATAGACCTCAGGGTCGACTGGTCCGACGACGTCATTGCGTCACTAAGAGCACTTGAAGCGCGTTTCAGAGCGGACGACTTTCAAGCGTTTTGGCAACAGCTGCCGCTGCGCTAATGGCGTTTCGATGGAGTTTCTATGTCTCAACAACACTCACACGCTGCCTTCGCGGAAGGAAAGATAGGGCAGTATCTATTGAGCGGTCTGGATGAAGCCGCCCAGCATTCTCAACCCGGTGCCGGCGTCACGCGCCTGTTTTGCTCGCCCGAACATCGCCAGGTGCTACCGCTCATCGAGCAGTGGATGACCCGCGCAGGACTCACCCCCGAACGGGATGCAGCGGGCAACCTGGTCGGCCGCTGCTCTAAAGCCCTGTCCGGCGAGCCGACCTTGATCATGGGGTCTCATCAGGACTCAGTCGTTGAAGGGGGCAAGTATGATGGCATGCTGGGCATCGCGGTGCCTCTTGTCGCGCTAGAAGCACTTCGCCATGCAGGCGTCACGCTGCCTTATGGGGTGGAAGTCGTGGCCTTTGGTGATGAAGAAGGCGTGCGTTTTCCCACCACGCTCGTCGGCAGCCGTGCGCTCGCCGGCACCATTGACCCGCAGCAACTCGAGGCACGCGACAAACAGGGGATTTCTTTAAAGGAAGCGCTGCGCGGCTTCGGCGTAGACCCCGATGGCATTCCTGCCCTGGCCCGTGACCCTGCCAATACACTGGGCTTTGTGGAAGTGCATATCGAACAAGGCCCTCGACTGGAGCAACGCGATCATGCCGTCGGCGTTGTCACCTCGCTCACGGGCATCGAGAGGCACCGAGTGACGGTAAGCGGCAAGGCGGGACATGCGGGCACGACCCCCATGCCGGGTCGTCACGACGCCCTGGTGGGGGCATCCGACATGGTGCTGGCCGTGGACAGAGTTCTCCAAACAACGCAGGACCTGGTCGGCGTCATCGGGCAACTGGATGTTCACCCCAACGCAGTGAATGTGATCCCCGCTTCGGTCACCTTTACGGTCGAGCTTCGTTCCCCGCAGTCGGAAACCAGGCAACAGGGCCATGAGACGATTAAGGCCACCCTGCACGAAGTGGCTGAACGCCGGGGACTGACTCTTTCAATGGACAACACCTATAGCGCCGATGGCGCCCACTGCGCCGAATGGATCATGCGTGGCCTGGAGCAAGCCTGCGCGAGCGTGGAGCAGCCCACCGAGCGGATGTTCAGCGGCGCAGGGCATGATGGCCTGGCCATGCAGGATGTCACTGATATCGGCATGCTGTTCGTGCGCTGTAAAGATGGCTTGAGCCACCATCCCGACGAACGTATTTCAGCCGATGATGGAGAGGCGGCGGTGCGCGTCATGATGGCATTTCTGCAGCAACTGGATACCTCTCAATGCCGCTAGGCCAATAGTTCCGGCAGGAAAGCGCGCCTGACCTGGGCTTCCTGATGGTTCATGACCCGCTGGGCGTCCAGCATGTGCTCGCGCATTATGCGAAAGGCGCTGTCGGCGTCTCCCAGCTCAATCGCATCCAATATTTCGGCGTGATACCGACAGCCCGTCTGACCAAGGTCGTGGGTAACGGGCTCGTAAAGGCGATGATAAATCGTCAGGTCGGACAGTATTTGAATGGTAAAGCGAATGATAAAAGTGAGCAGCTGATTGCTGCCTGCCAGCTCGGCGAGCATCAAATGAAAATTCAGCGAGTCGAGGTGCTGCTGCCGTTCGGTTTCACTGTCTTCACATGGTGTGGCATAGCTGTGCAGGCTCTCGCGCAAGCGCGCCATATCTTCCTCGCTGACTTTGCCGGCTAACGAAGCGGCCAACTCAGGCTCCAGTGCCAGGCGGATCTGATAAATATCCTGAATAGAAATATCCTTGAAGAACAGATAATTGCTTAATAGAGACACCGCTTTTTCATCGCTCATTGCCTTCACGAAGGCACCACCCCCCGGGCCGGTACGCGTCTCTACCAACCCCTGAGCTTCCAATACCCGAGTACTTTCGCGCACCGTCCCTTTCGATACGTTAAGTGTTTCAATGAGTTCTGCCTCGCTGGGAAGCCGATCCCCTGGTTTCAGATGGCGATCCACGATCCAGCATTTGATCGTTTCGGCCACTTGATAGGGACGCCGTGGTGATGCTTTTTTTACCATGCTATCGATCACTGCCTGTCTATGAAGAGGGTTAGGGTAACAGAGCCAGCGCCCAATGAGAGCAAGACGTTTCGCCAGCGTTGGACGTCTGAAACGCGAAGGGAATATAGAGTTGGCATTAGCTAGTAAACTGGTCTATTCTGTTCGCCACTACTCAATTACAGAGTTCAAAAGGAGTTTGTTTAATGGCTTACGAATCGCTTCTCGCTGCAACGCAGCTTGGCAGCCTGTCGGTCCCCAATCGGGTGATCATGGCGCCACTGACACGTGCGCGCACCCCAGACAGCGTGCCGGGCAAGATTCAGGAGGCTTATTACGGCCAGCGCGCCGGGGCCGGGCTGATTATCAGCGAAGCGACCAATATCTCGCCTACGGCACGCGGCTATGTGTATACCCCCGGCATCTGGACCGACGAGCAGGAAGCCGGCTGGAAAAGCGTGGTCAACGCGGTACATGCTAAAGGTGGCCGGATGGCGCTACAGCTTTGGCACGTTGGGCGGGTTTCCCATGAAATGGTTCAACCCAATGGTCAGCAGCCGGTTGCGCCCAGTGCGCTGAAAGGCGAAGGCGCCCAGTGTTTCGTTGAATTTGAAGACGGTACTGCCGGTCAGCACCCCACCAGCACGCCCCGCGCGCTGGAAACCGACGAGATCCCCGGCATCGTGGACGACTATCGCCAGGCGGCCGAGCGCGCCAAGCGGGCCGGCTTTGACATGGTCGAAGTCCACGCGGCCAACGCCTACCTGCTCAACCAGTTCCTCGCCACCGGCACTAACCAGCGCACCGACCAGTACGGCGGCTCGCTGGAAAATCGGGCGCGCTTTCCGCTGGAAGTGGTCGACGCCGTGATCGACGTTTACGGTGCCGACCGGGTGGGCATTCGTATGACGCCGTTTATCGAGCTATTCGGCCTGACGGACGATGAGCCCGAAGCCATGGCGTTCTACATGGCCGATCAGCTTTCCAAGCGCGGCCTGGCTTACCTGCACCTGAACGAGCCCAACTGGGCCGGCGGCGACATTCAGTTCCCTGCTGGCTTCCGCGAGCAGATGCGTGAGCGCTTCAGCGGTAGCCTGATTTACTGCGGCAACTACGATGCCGCGCATGCAGAAGCGCGTATCGGTGACAACACTGCAGATGCCGTGGCCTTTGGCCGTCCTTACATTGCCAATCCGGATCTGCCCGAGCGCTTCCGTATGAACGCCCCGCTCACCGAGCCCAATCATGAAACCTTCTACGGCGGCGACGAAAAAGGCTATACCGACTACCCGTTCATGAATAATGGTTACGACCGCATGGAGTAAGTGTCGACCTTCAAAAAGTCGCTTAATAATGAAAAGCATCACTTCGGTGGTGCTTTTTTTGGGTCTGATGGTGGCAAAACGCTGCTAGGCTGTTGATTCTTACGTTTGAAACACAGGTGATGAATGCTCCATTCGCTATTCGTTTTACTGATATCGCTGGCTCTGGTGGGCATTGCCGCCAGCACCGGGGCACGGTTCAGGCCCGATAGCTGGTACCGCGAGCTCAACAAACCCGACTGGACACCGCCGAATATCGCATTTCCCATTGCCTGGGGCATTCTTTACCTTTTGATGGCGATTGCCGCGTGGCGCATCTATATGGCTGACGACTCGGCCTGGCGCACCGCTGGCTTGACCATTTATGCCCTCCAACTGGTGGCAAATGCCGCCTGGTCGTGGCTGTTTTTTGGCCGGAAGCAAATAGCCGCCGCACTTGGCGATATCGCACTACTACTGATGCTGATCATGCTCGCCATCATTGTTTTTGCTAAGGTAAGCGCATTAGCAGCGTGGTTAATGGTGCCCTACGCCCTTTGGGTAGCCTTGGCACTTGCCCTCAATGCGACTATCTGGCGACGCAATTAACCCGCGATTGGCGCGCAAAAAAGGATAAAAACTATGGAGACAACACCGTTAGTCACCTTATTGGCAATCGGCTCTATCGTATTAGCGTTAACGGCCCTGGCGCTGTTCATTTATGTGATGCGGCAGCGTCGTCAACCGCCGATGGACACCGCCACCATGGAGCGCGCCACGCATGCACCCTCCTCGTCGACACCGCCTGAGGAAGCATCCTCGTCGGCACCCGC
This sequence comes from Halomonas sp. A40-4, assembly GCF_015767635.1. Lineage (GTDB taxonomy): Bacteria > Pseudomonadota > Gammaproteobacteria > Pseudomonadales > Halomonadaceae > Vreelandella > Vreelandella janggokensis. The sequence goes on from NZ_CP065230.1 coordinate 3,612,794, forward strand.
AAAGCAGTCCGGCAAAGTGGCTCAGCATTCCCTGTTCGTGATTTTTTCGCACCCGGATGAAAATACCGACCAGCGCCTTGCCGATTGGCTGAGGGATAAAGATGCCACCTTCGACCCGATCAAGAAGGTCTTCCATATTGCCGGCGAGCAACCCTCGAACCCGATCACCATCGCCAATGCGTTTCCGCCCGGGGAAATGCCCGACCTGCTACGCAATGAAACGCACGAGCCGATCAAGGGCATCAGCCTGTTGGTGAAGCCACCGCTGCGCAAGCGTCGCAATCAGCAGATGCACGTCTATGTAGCGCTTGCCAAAGAAATGCAGACGCTGTTTACCGGCGATATGCTCGATGGCGACCGTGAACCCGCCACCGACACCACCTTCGAGCGCATTATTGGCTAACGCCTGGCGAATCAGGCCACGCCCTGGCTGCGCAGGTAGTCGTCGTAGCTGCCGCTGAAGTCGACGATGCCGTCCGGCTGCATATCGATAATACGCGTGGCCAGCGACGACACGAACTCGCGGTCGTGGCTGACAAAAAGCAGGGTCCCCGGGTAGTTTTCCAGCGCCAGGTTCAGCGCCTCGATGGACTCCATGTCCAGGTGGTTGGTGGGCTCGTCCATCAGCAGCACATTGGGCTGAGTGAGGATTAACTTACCGAACAGCATTCGCCCTTGCTCGCCGCCGGAAATCACCTTGACCGATTTATCGATGTCATCACTGGAAAACAGCATCCGCCCCAGCGCACCGCGCACCACCTGCTCACCGCCCTGTGTCCACTGACCCATCCATTCAAACAAGGTGGCATCAACAGCAAAATCGTCGGTATGGTCCTGAGCGAATACGCCAAGCTCGGCGGCTTCTGTCCACTTCACTTCGCCAGCATCCGGGTGCAGCTCGCCGCCCAGGGTTTTCAGCAGGGTCGTTTTTCCAATGCCGTTGGGCCCGATAATCGCGATCCGCTCACCGGCTTCGACGGTCATCGACAACCGCTCAAACAGCGCCTTCTCACCGTTATAGCCTTTGCTGATGTTGTCCACATTCACCGCGTTACGGTGGATCTTCTTATTCTGGTCAAAGCGGATAAACGGGCTCACCCGGCTCGACGGCTTGATATCTTCCAGCTTGATTTTATCGATCTGGCGCGCCCGCGAGGTGGCCTGCTTGGCTTTCGAGGCGTTGGCCGAGAAGCGGCTGACAAACTGTTGCAGCTCGGCAATCTGGGCCTTTTTCTTGGCGTTGTCCGAGTGCTGACGCTCGCGTGCGGCGGTAGCGGCGGTCATGTAGTCGTCGTAGTTACCGGGGAACAGGGTAATCTCGCCGTAATCCAGGTCCGCCATATGGGTGCACACGCTATTCAGGAAGTGGCGGTCGTGGGAAATGATCACCATGGTGCTGTTGCGCGCCTTGAGCATGTCCTCCAGCCAACGGATGGTATTGATATCCAGATGGTTGGTGGGCTCGTCGAGGAGCAGGACATCCGGATCCGAAAACAGTGCCTGAGCCAGCAGCACGCGCAGTTTCCAACCGGGTGACACCTCACTCATCGGGCCGGTGTGCTGTTCGATGGGAATGCCCAGTCCAAGGAGCAGCTCGCCTGCACGGGCTTCGGCAGTGTAGCCATCCAGTTCGGCAAAGCGCACTTCCAGATCCGCCACCGCCATGCCGTCCTCTTCGCTCATTTCCGCCAGGGAATAGATCCGCTCGCGCTCGGCGGTGACCGACCAAAGCTCGTCGTTGCCCATGATCACGGTATCGATGACACGCTCGTTTTCAAACGCAAACTGGTCCTGGCGCAGCTTACCCAGCCGCGTGCTGCTATCCAGCATCACCTGGCCGGATGTCGGCTCAAGCTCGCCACCCAGAATCTTCATGAACGTGGATTTGCCGCAGCCATTGGCGCCAATCAGGCCGTAGCGATTGCCGTTGTTGAACTTGACGGAGACGTTTTCAAACAGGGGCTTGGCCCCGAACTGCATGGTGATATTAGCGGTTGCGATCAAGATCTGGGCCCTGAGTATGTAGAGTGCGCATCGAAAGGCCCGCGATTCTACGCGCTCTTGAGCCCTGTTACACCCATCGCCTAATGAGCCGCGTTGTTGGGAGCTGGCAACGCCAGCAGAAAACGTTGGCCATCAAGCGCTTGGCGCAGGTGTGTGTGCAGGATATCGACAATGCCTGGATGCTCACCTACCAGCTTGGTGGGGACGACATTCAGCCCTGGGTGGCGCTGTTCAGCGGCCGCGCAAATCTCGGCAATATCGCCGCCTTCGCCTGCGTGGCGACCGGGTGACAGAAACAGCATCGCCAAGATCACCGGTCCGGCGTGAAATTCGGACCTATCCAGCAGATTTTCCAGCAGCGGCTCGTTGAAGCGGTACTCATCGCCCTCGCGGCGCTCCATGGAGGCGGCGACGACGCTGGCAGCGTCATCGCCCAGCAGCACACTCAGCTGGCCTGCCAGGCGATTGCGCACAGCGGTAACGTCGGGGATCGGGCTACCATGATCCACCAGCGCGACCCTCGGCGTTTGGCCTGTTGCGTATTGCTCACGAACATTGTCGGCCAGCAGCTCGGCAAGGCGCAGGTCATTATCGCCCAGTTCATCGACCAGCGGCTGAGCCACGCGCACGTTAACGTGGGGGAAGCGTTCCTGCAGGGTGGCCATTCGCTCCGGCAGGTAGCCGGTCAGTGCCTTACTGGGGCCGAAAAAGAACGGCAGCACGATAATGTCGTCAGCGCCTTGTTCAGCCGCCCGCTCGGCAGCAGGACCCAGCGTTATCGCAGGAATGCCATCAACCTTTTCCACTGGGATCTTGTTGGAGTGCAGCAGCGAAGCCGCCTGCACGGTTTCGCCCATGAGCTCGCTAAGGGACGCCGCCACACGCCGCAAGTTATGGGTTGCCTGGGGCCGCAGGGAGCCGTTATCCACCAGAAAAATCGCGCGCATGCCTGTCTCCTTTTTCATCCCTATTTCTTCATTGCTATTCGCCGATACGTTCAAGCACATCTGCCGCTGCTCGATGAAGCTGGGCGTGGCGCTTTGCCAACGTGACGATATCACGATCATAGCCGCCGCCAATCACCGCCGCGACGGGGATGTCAGCTTCTCGACAGCACGTCAGTACATAGGCATCTCGTTGATAAAGCCCTTCGTCACTCAGCGCCAGATAGCCCAGGCGGTCATCACGATGAACATCCACGCCGGCGTCATAAAGCACCACATCCGGCTGATAAGCCGCCAACAGGCCTGGCAATCGCGATGCCAGCACCGCCAGATAAGCATTGTCTTCCATCCCATTGGCAAGGGCGACATCTAGATCGCTTTTCGCCTTGCGAGCGGGAAAGTTGCGACCGGCATGCATTGAAAACGTAAAGACGCCAGGTACGCCTGCGAAGAGGCGTGCCGTGCCATCGCCCTGGTGAACATCGCAATCGACGATCAACACCCGCTCGACCCAGCCTTTTGTCAGGGCATGAGCCGCCGCAACAGCAAGGTCATTAATCAAGCAATAACCGCTCGCTGCATCAGCATGGGCATGATGGGTGCCACCGGCTGAGTTGCAGGCAAGTCCTGTTGCCAAAGCGACTTCCAGCGACAGCAGCGTGCCGCCGGTTTCCAGCCTTACCCGTTCGACCAGCGCGTCAGACCAAACAAAGCCACTACGGCGCTGTGCGGCACGATCAAGCGTACCGCTCAAAAAAGCGTCCAGGTACGCCTGAGTATGCACGCGCGCCAACGCACCGACACTGGCAGGCCGGGGGGTTAGCCACTCAACTGGCGTCGCCAGCGCCTGCTCTCCAAGCTGTTGGCGAAGGACGCGAAACTTCTCCATTGGAAAGGGGTGGTTAACTGGTAAATCAATCGTATAACCGGGATGATGGACGATCGTTAACGCCATTGTACGATGCCACTTAGGTAATCGGGGGTAGATGCTTTATGTTGCTTGATACCACTGCCTTAAACCAGCAAAGAAACTTTTTCGATGAGCATGCCGACCTGTGGCTGTTTGGACGGCTCATTGATCTGGAAAGCTGATTTTGACTACCTGGAGCGCCAGCCCGCCTTCATTACCGGCTGGGCACGACGCTTCTGGCAAGCCTCCCACGACCACCGCGGTACTCCAGACGCACCTGGGCGTGTTGCCACGTTGATCCGTGCGCCAGGCGCAGTGTGCCACGGCATGGCCTACCGCATTACGCCTGAAGTACTCGGCCCTCTGGATGTGCGCGAGAAAAATGGCTACCTGCGGGAAAAAGTACCCTTAACCTTTACTGACGAGAATGGCGGCGAGTATGGCCAGAGCGAGGGGCTGATTTATCTGGCAAGCGAGGACAACCCGGCATTTCTCGGCGAGGCGCCGCTTGCCGATATGGCACGTCAAATCAACCAGGCCCATGGCCCCAGCGGCCCCAATCGCGAGTACCTTTTAAACCTCGCCCACGCCCTGCGCGAGCTAGGAGCGGATGATGCGCATATTTTCGCGCTGGAGAAGCAACTGGGGTAGCCCTCAGGTACCCAGCTACATATTCACATCATCAGCCATGACAGGATAAACAGCCCCAGCAGGGTTTGGATGATACCGCCGATGATCGAACCGCGGAAAAAGGCCCGCAATCCTCCCCATAGAATCAACACGCCGATGATCAGCACCACGATGCTGAAAAACGAGTCGCTGATGCCCAGCGAGCGTGTCAGGCCATCGATAAACTCATCAAACGCGCCGAAGAGATTGGTAAAGATACCCATTAGAAACTCGACGACGCCACGAATCACTTCACCGATTGTTTCGCCAACATCATCAAAAAATCCGTTTGCTTGCATGACTCATATCCATGTTTAAAGGGGCGACTGCCTATTGTCAGTGAAGTCGTGCGCTAGCGCAAAGCGAGGTGTCAAAACGGGGGTGTTTGCATAATGGGCGCTTAGCGCTAAAGTTGACCCAACAGCCGTTTAAAAAATAGCCGCTTCATTATTGGCCCTCTAACACAATAAGAGGTGGTCACTATGCCGTCACACTTTCCCCTCGCTGATCGGCTACAAGCGAGCACCCATCAGGTGGAAAACCAGCCGCCGTCGCTGGAAAACTACAATAGCTACACCACTGACCGCGCGCTTCAGGAAGGCGTCAAGCGCGAAGGCGACACTGACGACACGGCTCTCAAAACGTTTGGCCAGTGGGCAGGCTCCTCTGAAGCCATCGCCTTAGGGTTTGACGCCAACCGCCACTCGCCACAATTGGTGACCCATGACCGGCAAGGCCACCGGGTCGATTTGATCGAGTTTCACCCCGCCTATCACCAGCTTATGCAAACAGCGGTGGAGCACGGCCTGCACGCCAGCCCCTGGCGCAACCCGGGTCCGGGGGCCCATGTTGCCCGCGCCGCCAACTACTTCCTGCACACCCAGGTGGAAGCAGCTCACGGCTGCCCGATCACCATGACGTTCGCTGCCCTGCCAGCCTTACGCCATCAGCCCAGCCTGCTTGAGAGCTGGGGCGATAAAATCACCGCGCCCCACTACGACCCGCGCAACGTGCCCTATTTCGAAAAACAGGCCGTCACCCTGGGTATGGCAATGACCGAGAAGCAGGGTGGCTCGGACGTGCGCCTTAATACCACCCGCGCCTACCCGATTGATCAAGGCGGTCCGGGCGAGGCCTATGAACTGGTCGGCCATAAATGGTTTGTCTCGGCGCCGATGTGCGACGCTTTTCTGGTGCTCGCCCAGGCACCCGGCGGTTTGAGCTGTTTTCTGCTGCCGCGCTGGCGGCCCGACGGTACTAAAAACCCACTTCATATCCAGCAGTTAAAGCGCAAGATGGGCAACGTGGCGAACGCTTCCAGCGAGGTCGAACTGCGCGGCGCCTTTGCCTGGATGGTGGGCGAGGAAGGACGCGGCGTGCGCACCATCATCGAGATGGTCGCCATGACCCGCTACGACTGCATGATTGGCTCCGCGGCCGGCATGCGCCAGGCGACTGCCCAGGCAATTCATCACACCATCCATCGTCATGCCTTCGGGGCGCGCTTGAGCGAACAGCCGCTGATGCAAAACGTGCTCGCCGACCTGGCCATCGAGAGTGAAGCCGCGACCACCCTGATGCTGCGCATGGCGAGCGCCATGGATCAGCAGAACAACGAGCACGAGCGCCTGCTTTCGCGGATTGCCACGCCGGTCGGCAAGTACTGGATCTGCAAGCGCACGCCCCACCACGCCTATGAAGCGATGGAGGTGATTGGCGGTAGCGGCGTCATGGAAACCCACATAACGGCACGCCTGTTCCGCGAATCCCCAGTTAACGCCATCTGGGAAGGCAGCGGTAATGTTCAATGCCTGGATATCCTGCGCGCGATTGAAAAGCAGCCCGAGGTGCTCGACGCCTATTTTGCAGAGCTCGCCAAGGCAAAAGGCGCTGATACGCATCTGGACCGCTTTATTCACCAGTTACAGCAGCAAATGCAGGATACCCAAGCGCTTCAGTACCGCGCACGCCAGTTGGCGGACGGTATGGCCCTGGCGTTACAGGGCGCCCTGCTGGTGCAGCACGCACCGGCTTGTGTGGCCGATGCGTTCTGCGCCGGACGGCTGGCGGAGCACAACGGCCTCAGTACCGGCACGCTGCCGGCCGGGCTTGATTGCACGGCAATCATTGCGCGCGCCCAGCCAGCAGAATAATTCTGTTGAAACAGGCCCGTGGAATCAGCGTTCACGACTTTGGTCGACTTCCATTGCGTAGCTGATAACGTTAAAAACCATCACGATTAAACAATAATCAGGTAATAGCGGGAGAGCTTGGCGGATCTCACAAGGATGACGCCAGCGCCGAAGGAGCAACAACCCCGGAAACTCTCAGGCAACCGGACCGCTATTGCTCACACTTTCCGAAGAGCGGCTGATGACTGCGTCACTCAGCCCACCGAAGGAGCAAGCGCGCCCCACAGGGCACGCGAATCTCTCAGGTTCCATGACGGAAGGGGTACGCCCAGCAGCCATTACGCCGTTAGGTGGGATTCCCGACGCTCATGAAAACCGGAGAGACTTATGCAACGCATTGCCGTTATCGGTGGTGGTATCACCGGCATTACCAGCGCCTACGCCCTGGCCAAACGTGGCTATGAGGTCACCGTCTTTGAAAAGCATCGCTATGCCGCGATGGAAACCTCGTTTGCCAACGGGGGCCAGCTGTCAGCCTCTAACGCCGAAGTGTGGAACCACTGGCCGACGGTCATCAAGGGCCTGCGCTGGATGCTCAGAAACGACGCGCCACTACTGGTCAATCCCCGCCCGAGTTGGCACAAGCTCAGCTGGTTTGGCGAATTTATTGCCGCGATTCCCAAGTACGCCGCCAATACCACCGAGACCGCACGGCTGGCCATTGCCGCCCGCGAGCACCTGTTTCAGTGGGCAAAAGACGAGCAGATCGATTTCGACTTAAAGCAGAAAGGCATTCTGCATATCTATCGCGACAAAGCGGGCTATGACCACGCCGCCAAGGTATCGCAACTGCTCAGCAAAGGTGGTCTGGAGCGCCAGCCGGTGACGCCCGAGGAAATGCGTGCCATCGAACCCACCCTGGCGGGTAACTACTACGGCGGCTTCTTTACCGAAAGCGACGCCACCGGCGATATTCACAAGTTTACCCACGGCCTGGCGCAAGCCGCCGAACGTCGCGGTGTAACCCTCAAATACGGCCATAGCGTGCAGGATATCGGCGCGGACGAACAGCACGCCTGGATCACCGCCTCTCTTGAAGGCGAGGCTGACGGCGAACCGGTGCGCGAAACCTTTGATAGCGTGGTGGTATGCGCCGGGGTGGGCAGCCGCGCCTTGGCCGCCAAGCTGGGCGACCGGGTCAATATCTATCCGGTCAAAGGCTACTCGATTACCGTGCAGCTCGATGATGCCGCCTCCCAGCAGGCTGCGCCAACGGTCAGCCTGCTGGATGATGAAACCAAACTGGTCACCAGCCGCCTCGGGGATGAACGTTTTCGGATTGCCGGTACCGCCGAGTTCAACGGCTTCAACCGCGATATTCGCGACAACCGCATCCGCCCGCTTATCCGCTGGGTGGAAGAGTGCTTCCCTGGTGTCAGCACCCGCCGCGTGGTGCCTTGGGCGGGCCTGCGCCCGATGCTCCCCAACATGCTGCCCAAGGTCGGCCCCGGCAAACTGCCCACCGTGTTCTACAATACTGGTCACGGCCACCTGGGCTGGACGCTCTCTGCCATTACCGCCGATATGCTGGCGGATGCGGTGGCGGCGAAAAACGCACAGGGCGAGCGATCGACCCAACCACTCGCCTAGCCTGACCTGTACCAATTGCACTTGCCAAGCGGTCATCCGTTAATATGAATGACATCTTATGGTCAGGTGTCTTTATGCTTAATCAACGTGCATTAACTTACCTCAATGAAGTTATTCGCCGCGGCTCGCTGAGGCGCGCCGCGGCCCACCTAAATGTCGATGCCTCCGCCGTTAGCCGCCAATTAAAAGCACTCGAAGAAGAATTGGATACCCAGCTATGCGAACGACACGGACGCGGCATGCGCGCAACCGCAGCCGGTCAGTTGCTGGTGCATCATTTTCATGCCCAACGGGCCTCAGAAGAGACCGTGCTCTCCCAGCTCATGGCACTTCAGGGCCTGGCGAAAGGCGAAGTGCGTATTGCCGTTGGGGAAGGGTTTATCGCCGATCTGATCACCGCGCCGCTAGGAACGTTTATGTCGGCGTTTGCGGGTATTAATGTCGAAGTCCGCATGGCGGGCGTCAATGAAGCGATGTCGCTACTCAAAGACCGTGAAGTGGATATCGCACTACTTTATGCACCGCCGGTGGACCCGCAGCTTTACTGCCATGTGGAAACCCGCCAGCCACTCGATGTCATTGTGCCACCCAATCACCCACTCATTGAGTTGGACCGGCCTGTGACGCTGCATGACTTAAAAGATTGGCCGCTGGCGTTAATGGACAATCCTTTCGGTATGCGGCAAATGGTCAATATGGTGGCCCACCAGGAGCGTATTCATCTCGAAGCACGCCTGCACACCAACTCTGTCTCCGTGTTGAAGAATTTCGTTCGCTCAGGCATTGGCGTTACGTTTATGCCGGAAATCACTGTCATCGATGAAATAGAACGCGGCGAAATTTGCACGCTACCCATGCGCTACCCGGTGATGAACGGTACCCGTGCGCAGATCGTTAGCTTGAAGGGGCAGGAACTCCCTGTGGCTTCCACGGCCTGTATCGATCATTTACACAAAGGCATGCGCTTTTTCTCGGCCGATGCGCCGCGACTGTTGCAATAAAGTCCACACTAAGGGTCTTGCATAGTCAACGCCTCAATACATAGTCTTCTTGTAGGCAACACCTATAAATCTAATAGCGCTCACTCAGCACCCTACAGCTCACGACAATAAACCAGGAGACTGACTATGTTGACTCACCCCGTGTTGACCCAACGCTTTTCACCCAAGCATCTCATCTCGGCGTGCCTGATCGGCTCTGCCCTGATGGCTGGCAATGCCGTCGCCGAGACCACGATAAATTTGGGTTACAACGGCGCCCCCGACCCCGACAAGAATGCTGTACACGTCTTTGCCACTAACCTTAAGGAACTGGTTGAGGAAAAAACCGACAATCAGATTCAATTAGAGCTATATCCCAATAGCTCGCTGGGCGAAGAGCAGGAGCGCATGGAGCAAACCATGAGCACGCCCATGCTCAACGTGGCGTCCTTTGCGGGTGTCTCGCCCCTCGTCGATGAGATTTTCGTCAGTGCTATCCCGTTCCTGTTCGACGATTTTGCGGCAGCCCGTACCTTCTTTGATGAAGGGGAGTACTGGCAGGAAGTCAGTGAGGCGCTGAAGGAGCGCGCCGGTATCGATATGCTGGCAGTCGTTGAGGAAGGCGGCTTTTTAGCCTTTACCAATGACGAGAAGCCTATCAGTCACCCTGACGACTTCGAAGGTCTCCGTTTCCGGGCCATGGACCCAAGCCAGGTTGCCCTCTATGAGGCCTTCGGTGCCTCCGGCACGCCCATTCCCTGGACAGAAACCTACATGTCACTGCGCACCGGGGTAGCGGACGGTCAGATGAACCCGCCGATGTATATCATCCTGGGCAGCCTTTACGAAGTACAGGACTACCTGACGCTTGCCAACATCCAGTATTCGAATCAATTCCTGGTGGGCAACAGCGACATGATCGCCAGTTGGGATGACGAGCTTCGTGATGCCTTTCAGGAAGCCGTCGCCGAAGCGAACCAAAATGCCCGTGAGCACAACGAGGAGCAGGTCGACTCGCGTATCGCCTACCTGGAAGAACAAGGTATGGAAGTGATTCGCCCTTCTGAAGAGGAGCTCACCGCTTTCCGCGAAATCGGTCAGCCTGCTTATCTTGAATGGCTCGAAGAGCGTGATATCGAGCAACGCTGGATCGATATGGCACTGGAAGATGCCGGAATGAGCGACCTGCTCGACTAACGGCATCTATCATCGTGGCAACAACAGGGGCTGGTACGTTACCGGCCCTCTATTTTTTACTTCACATTTCTGAATTTAATGGAAGGCTGCCATGTTCAAAACGCTTCGGCTCCGTCTTCTCACGATCAGCCGCCCCATCACCCTGACTCTGGCAGGAGCGCTGCTATCTCTTAATGTGGCGGCCATTCTTTATGGTGTTTTCGCCCGCTATGTTGCCGGTGGTGCCCCTATCTGGACCGATGAGCTATCGCGCTTCTTGATTATCGCCACCGTGATGCTCGCGGCAGGCGCCGTCTGGTCGGAAGGCGGACATATGCGCGTCGGGCTACTGGAGAAGCTGCTGCCAGCTCCCTTCGCTCGCCTGCTCAATGTGTACCAGTGGCTACTTACCCTGTTGATTGCAGCGGGCGGCGCATGGGTTAGCTATCGCTATGCATTGTCGGTCAGCATGTTTACCACGTCCGGGCTCGGTATTAGCCGCACGGTTCCCCTTCTCTCGGTACCACTTGGCTTCCTGCTACTGGCTTGGCATGTGCTTCTCTATGGTCCGGCGCCCCTCAAGACCGTCGAGGACTCTCTATGAAAACCGCTGAGGGCTGCCCGTTGAGGACTCCCTATGAAAACCGTTGAGGACTCCCTATGACGTTGACCATGCTGGTCGTTTTCCTTGGCCACGTATTACTTGGGTTGCCACTGTTTATTGCGTTGTTGACCACCGCGTTTGTGGGTTTTTTATTCGTCGACTTCTCGATGATTCCACGCATGATGCCCCAGCAATTCTTCGGTGGTATCAATGTTTTCTCACTGATGGCCATTCCGTTATTTATCCTTGCTGGCAACCTGATGAACGTCAGTGGTTTGACCGAGCGTCTGATGGGGTTCGCCCGCCTGATAGTTGGGCACTTGCGGGGAGGTATGGGTCACGTCAACGTGGTTTCGAGCGTTTTCTTCGCGGGTGTCAACGGCTCTGCCGTGGCCGATACCTCGGCGCTTGGGTCGTTGCTGGTACCCGCCATGGAGAAAGAGGGCTACTCAAGGGCATTTGCCGCCGGGTTGACCGCGGGCAGTTCACTGATTGGCCCGATTATTCCGCCCAGTATCTTCATGATTCTTTACGCCTCACTGACGAATACGTCAGTCGGTGATCTATTTCTGGCGGGCGTCGTGCCAGGGCTGTTGCTGGGTATTGCCTTTATGGGCATGAACGCCTGGTATGCCTGGCGCCACCGATTACCCAAAAGCACTCAATTTCCCTCATTGGGTCAGCTAGGCTTGGCGTTCATCGCGGCTCTGCCTGCGCTAATTGCTCCCTTCATTATCGTTGCCGGTATCGTGCTGGGCTTTGTCACGCCCACAGAATCGGGCGCGTTGACAGCGCTGTATGTCGCCTTATGTGGCGTCGTGCTGGGAGGGTTACGGCTCAAGGAATGCTGGAAAGCCATCTTGGATACGGCGCGCCTGACCTCTGCCATCTTCCTGATCATGGCCGCCTCAGCCACGATTAGCTGGCTGCTGTCCTATGCCCAGGTGCCGGAACAGTTTGTGTCACTGCTATCACCCTATGTGGATAATAGTGTCGTTATTTTATTACTGCTCAGCGCCATCACCTTTGTCACCGGCATGTTCATGGAGGAGGTATCGGCGTTGATGCTACTGACGCCCATCTTCGCGCCGGTCGCCATGATGGCGGGTATCGACCCTATCCATCTGGGTATCATCATCACGCTGAACATCACCATTGCGCTGATTACGCCACCGCTAGGCGCATGCGTATTCGTGGCGGCGGCGGTCAGTCGTCTTGAAATTGTGTCGCTATTCAGAACCATTTGGCCCTTTGTACTGACGGCAATTGCCGTCCTTATTTTATTGATTCTCTTTCCACCGCTGACGCTGTGGCTACCTACTCAGTTTTGATAACCCGCTTGGATAAGACGATGCCTTTGAACACACTATTGAAGGCCTTGCCGCCTGTACCCAGTTACCCAGCACCGTGCTGGGAACAGCTGCGCCGCGTCCCGATTGACGATAACAGTGAACGTTTAATGCCGATGAGCCTTGCGCCCGCACCGATCAGCGTTTTTCCCGCCTATGCTCGGCTTGGCATCCCAGGCGCGGTACCGGAGTGTTTCGTTCGAGAGGGGGTTTATCGGGCACTACTCGCTGCAGCACGCAGCTTGCCCGACGGCATCGGCTTAATCGTACTGGATGGATGGCGTCCATGGCGGGTGCAGCAGTATCTGTTTGATACCCTGCACGAAGCCATCCACCACCACCAACCCGACCTCAGTGAAGCCGAGTTGCTGGAACGTACCAGGGAGTTTGTCTCGGTACCCAGCCGTGACCCGCTCGCCCCCAGCCCACACCTGACGGGCGGAGCTGTCGACGTCACGCTGTGCGATGCCGATGGCTTGCCGCTGGATATGGGCACCCTGTTTGACGAGGCATTACCGGCCTCTCATAGCGACTATTTCGAGCATCTGGAATCGCTGACCCCTCAGCAACATAAGGCGCGGGATAACCGCCGTCTGCTGTATCACATCATGAGCGAGCATGGCTTCACCAACCTGCCCAGCGAGTGGTGGCACTTCGATTATGGCGATCAATTATGGGCCTACTATGGGCAACATGATAATGCGCTTTACGGGGCTGCCGAGTTGGATACCATCGAGAACCGCTGGCGCAGACAGCTAGGGTAGCTGTCTAACCTCGCCACTAGCGACTCGTTTTTCCAAGCATCAACCCCTCATCGAGAACACATTGATATCCGCTAATAGATACCCGCCTGGCGATACGTTCCCGCTATTCTATAGCGTTTGAGATAGCATGCGCGCAGCACAGCCAATGTCACAGACGACCAAATGAACTGGCTCTAAGCGCGTCGCTTCGAGCATTATAGGATGACGTCAATTTTGATTTGATTCGAAGGAGAAGCATCATGCCAAGCGTATTGATTACCGGGGCAACCTCAGGGTTTGGTAAAGCCGCCGCACGGCGATTTGCCAAGGCAGGTTGGTCGCTGATTCTGACGGGGCGCCGTGAGGAGCGACTGGCTGAACTGGAAAGTGAACTGGCACCTCACGTCACCGTACTGACGATCCCTCTGGACGTGCGCGATAGTGACGCGGTTTCACAAGCGCTAAGCCAACTCCCCGATACGCTGCTGCCACTCACTTGCCTGATTAATAATGCCGGGTTGGCACTTGCGCCCGAACCCGCACAAAAAGTGGCGCTGGAAGACTGGCACACCATGATCGACACCAACATCACGGGACTGGTCAACGTGACGCACGCCGCCATGCCTCACCTGTTAGCTACCGGCAAGGGTGCCAGCATCCTCAACCTGGGATCGGTGGCGGGGCAGTGGCCATATCCAGGCGGACATGTCTACGGGGCCTCGAAAGCCTTTGTTCAACAGTTCAGTTACAACCTGCGCTGCGACCTGCAGGGTACCGGGGTCCGCGTGACCGATCTGGCTCCCGGCATGGCCGAAACCGAGTTCACGCTGGTTCGCACCAAAGGCAATCAGGCGGCTTCCGATGCGCTTTATAAAGGCACCACGCCCCTGCAGGCCGAAGACATTGCCGAACAGCTTTATTACCTGGCCACTCTACCGCCACACATCAATATCAATCGGCTTGAAATCATGCCGGTGCGCCAGGCATGGGCGCCGTTTGCGATTGGTCGCGATCCTGCTTAGGCAAACCTCGTCGATGTCACTAACTCGATAGGTGAGACTTGGTCACGCCCTTTCTCTTTAGCGACATAAAGGGCGTCATCCACTCGCTTCATGATACTTTTGACCGCTTCTTGAGGCTGTGCCTCAACCACACCAAAGCTGGCGGTGATGGGGCCTGATGTGGGTAAACTCGCAGTGTTAATCACGCACCGTATCTTATCGGCGAGAAGCACCGCGTGTTCCAGGGGTGTTTCGGGTGCCAGAAGCATGAACTCCTCGCCACCCCACCTTGCGCAGTAGTCTACTTGACGTAAATTGCCTTTCAGCAAATTGGCTATTTCGACCAATACCTGATCGCCTACATCGTGCCCATAGCGATCATTGATATCTTTAAAGTAATCGATATCCAGCATGATCAAAGAGAGAGGGCGTGCGTAGCGATCCTGACGGCTGAGTTCGCTTTTCAACATCGTATCGAATTGCGATCTGTTAACAAGCCCTGTCAGCATATCGGTGGTGGCAAGCCGCTTCAGTTGAGCCTCATTTTCCACCTGATCGGTCACATCACGCTGTGTAAGCACCAGCGTGATGGCATCGTGCTGATGGGCTCCCATTGCCGTGATGCGCCACTCGATGTGTCGGCACGACCCATCATGCCGGCGTGAGACCTCACGCCCACCGATACCCTCGAAGGCGTGCTCGACACTGGTGTTCAGCACATCGTGCAGTTGGGCAAGAATTTGCTGATTGGCCGCTTCTTGCTCAACCACGTTGGGGGTGGCACCCACCCACTCATCCCGGGCCCCACCCCATAAGCGCTGATAGTCGGTATTGATGTCCATGACTTGGACCCTGCGCGAGTCCCTGGTCATGTTGAAGATAGCCACCGCATGGCCAGTCGCCTCACCACCCTCTTCAGGTCCTGGTCGCGCATAGTGCTGATACATACTATTTACTCATCCTTGAGCTTGTATTGCTCAACATGCGTAGCGGCACCGACCCACGTTGAAAGGTTCACTCGGTGTGGCCTCCGTGCTATTGAAAACAGTGGAGACATTAAAATCACTTTATTTACACTGACGATATAATCATTTACCAGCTGTTAACATAACCTGAGTTATCCAGCGCCAAATACAGAGATATATTGCGCTAATTTTTGGACAGTCCTATAAAAAATTTACAAAGCACTTACTTAGCGTAGGAGAAATCGGTTAATTCTGCCTGCTGTGCGCCAGCGCATTTCTCAACGTGCCCATTAAAATAATGACCGTTTATTAACCATTCGGGCTCACCCCTCCCGAAACGCCTCGATCACCCGTTCGGCCAACACCTCGCTGGCGTCGCCACTGCCTGGGCGCTTCACCAGTGACACTTGGTAATCACCAAGTGGGGGCAACGATTCGTTGTGGAGGCGCTTGAGCGGCGGGCGGATCAAGCTTTTAGGGAAAGCCGTCACGGCTAAATCGGCCAGCATGGCGGCTTTCTGACCAGCACATAGGTCTTCAGGCGTTATAAGCTCGACAAGAGAAATATCGTGTACAGTAAACCCAGCATCAAAAAGAGCGTCGAACCTTGATAGGTTCGACGCTCTTGGTAAGACCCGCTAGCAACTTTTGAAATTTTGCTTTTAAACGCCTACCGGCCCACCATCGCGCTTTTGAATCACCACGGTTGATGCCCTAGGGCGTACCTGGCCGCTGGCGGCAACGGTGGCATCTTGGGCCAACGCGCCACCATCGGCAGGCCAGTTACCGGGATGCTGAATATTGATGAACAGCGCGGTTTTATCCGGCGTCGCAAAAATACCAGTGACTTCGCAGCCATTCGGCCCCACCGCAAAGCGCTTGAGCTGTTGCTGGTTGCTGTTGTTGATCACCGGTCCGGTACCCTGAATATCATCCAGCCCATTGGGAACCACGGCAAGCAACTGATCGTTGGTGTACTCGGTTACCCCCTCATAACCGTTATCAGTCTGAATCCAAAGAATGCCCTGCCCGTCGTCGCGCTCGTCGAACCAGAGCCCATCGGGACTGGCGAACTGGTTCATTTCGGTCAAGCCCGAATGGTTATCTGTATCGTCAGCGGCGGCGCCAAATACAAACACTTCCCAGGTAAAAGCGTTGGGCAAGCGGCTTTCGCGCCAGCGAATAATATGCCCCGCTTCGTTATTGGCACGTGGATTGGCCGCGTTAGTGGGTGCCAGGTCATAACCAACGCCTACCTGTTCCAAGCGCTCACCGCTGTTGGTATAGGTTGGCTGTGTATCTTCAGCGATGCGCTGTGAGTTATTGGTCAGGGTGAGATACACCTCGCCCGAGGCGGGATCAACAGACGCCCACTCAGGGCGATCCATTGGCGTGGCGCCCAATAAATCCGCTGCATCGCAGGTATTGATGATGATACCTGCCGCATCGTCGCCGGCTAGACCAAGCGCCGCTGCCAGCGTTCGGCCGTCCTGTGTTTGCGCATCAGGTGTCAGCGGCAGCCACTCACCACTGCCGTCGGCGTGAAAGCGGGCCACGTAGAGAGTGCCGTTATCCAAATATTTATGACCGATGGCGAGGCGGTCATACGCTTCGCCGGGGCGATTGGCATCGGCGGGATCCCAGGCGGCATCGGAGACGTACTTGTATACGTACTCGTTACGGGCATCATGGCCGGAGTAATAGACCACTGGCTGACCGGCTTCCAGCTTGCCCAACCAGCACCCTTCATGGCGGAAACGCCCAAGTGCCGTGCGCTTGATCGCGAGGGCATCGCTGTAGGGGTCGACTTCCACCTGATAACCGAACGTGCGTGCTTCATTGCGGTAATCATCTTCAGCATTTTCGCCGCGCGGCGTAATATCGAATCGAGCGAACTCGTCGTCCTGCTCAGAGACATCACCTGCTGAGGTATCCCAGCCATAGCGGCTTTTATCGGTGGGAATACCAATCCGCGCATCGTCCTGGAAGCGCTCGCCGCGGTTCACAAAGATATCGGGCCAGTTCTCTTCGCAGGCAATATAGGTGCCCCAGGGCGTTACCCCGTTACCGCAGTTATTGTTCGTGCCGCGTGTTTGCATGCCTGTCGGTGAGAACTGCGTCTTGACATAGTCACTGCCCGCCACTGGCCCAGCCAGGTCCATCACCGTTGCGCTCGTCAAACGGCGGTTATAGCGCGACCCCGGCACATGCGCCCAGTGGCCGTTGGCGTCTTTTTCAATCTCAACCATGGTGACGCCATGAGCATTGATTTCAGTGCGCGACTCATCCGCAGGCCGCTGCCCCTCATCCGCATTGGTGGGTCCGCCTTGAGGCGCCCATAGCGCTGCCTGGTCGATATATTCGTTGTTGAGTGCCAGCACAAAACGACGCGAAGCATTGTTGGCATCCAGGGCAAAACCGGCCATACCATCGTGATGCATTCCCACACTAGAGGCTTGGCGCTCGGCAGTCATCGGCTGGTCGGGCTGCCAGCTGTCGCCAGCACTTAACGGCGTCCCCCAGGGCACTAAGACTTGGGCCACGTAACCTTCCGGCACCACCACGGCATCGGTCAGCGACCCATGAACCGCCTCAAATGCCAGCGTCAGGGGCTTTTTTTGCGCGCCGTTTGAGGCAAGCGCTTGAGCAGTACCGCCAAAGCTAAGCATCGAGGCAGCCGCCATGCTCAAACCACCGCGCATTACATCGCGACGGGATACGTGGCGTGCCAATACTTCGGCAAAAGGTTGGTTGCCACTGTGGTTAAACAGACGATGATCTTCGATCTCTTTACTCATTCTGGTCTCCCCCCCTGATCGTTTTTAAACCAACGATTGAACGTTAGGAGACACTAGAGAAGCTGAATGACAAGACGATGACGGCGTGGCTGCATTTATATGAAAGTTGCTGGAGTGGCAAAGCAGTGACATAAGTCCATACTTATTTAACAATCAGCACGATGACTTTATTGAAGCGTGCCTACCGGGAGCAAGAATGAGATTGATCCGCCTCATGTGGATCGTGCTGGCAGGGTTGAGTTTTAGTATCGGTGTCCTCGGCATTTTTCTGCCCCTGCTGCCTACCACCGTCTTTATGCTAATGGCGGTTTACTGCGCCTCCAAAGGCTCACCGCGCTTTGAGGCCTGGATCCGCTCTCGCCACTATGTCGGACCGCTGCTGGTAACCTGGGAGCAGGAGCGGGCCATCTCAAGGCGGGGTAAATTGGCGGCCGTTAGCACGATCGCGTTGAGCGCGCTGATTACCGGCTGGTCACTCGGCCCCGGTTGGAGTCGCTGGGGGGTAATAGCGCTACTGGCGCTGATTGCCCTTTGGCTGGCTACCCGACCAGAGCCTTCTTCCTCACCTTAAAACCGCCTAAATTACCACCTTATGGGTCGACACCACCTGGCGCAGCCCCATGAACGAGCGGATCTGGCGGTTACTGCTGTACAAATAAAGTACAGTCTTTAGTCTTGGCATATCGGATATTCACACATGAGGATACGCCATGCCTTCTACCCTTCCCGCTCACGTCACCCTTGAAGACCTTGCGCAATGGCCTACACCGCTGCCCGATGTAGAAGTTCACGGACTTGATATGGGCTGGTATATCGTTCGCTTGCATCGGGACAACACTGTCAGTTTGCTCACCGATGAGAATGGCGAAACGCAACGTTTTACCGGCACGCAATGGATTGGCCGTGCCTTGGCGCCGCTGGGTTTCACCCACGGCACGCTGACCTGGGCCGACGCCGCCGATGAAATGATCGGCACCGATGTACCCCCTGTGTCTGCTCAGCAGCGCATGGCCCATGGTGTTCGCGTAGCTTTTAACCAGACCTGTCTATAAAATTGATAGAGCGCCATCAAGAGCTTTCAAGTAGCTGTGTTGACGATCAATTTGCCTAAGGATGGACGCTATGCGCGATGATGAAAAATATACCAATACCGAAGAGCAGTTGCTTTATCTTCAAAAAAGCCTGGATGAAGAAGATAGCACCGCTCTGGAAGCGCTATTTGCCGAGCTGGACATCCTGGCCATTGCGCGCACCCTTGAATCTTTTCCCGCTAAAACCCGCGATCGGCTTTGGGAGTACATCCCTGGCGAACTCATCGGCGAGGTATTGGCAGAAGTCGATGAAGACATCCGTGCTGACTATATCGAAGATTTATCGGCAAGCGATGTTGAGCAGATCGTCAAGGGCCTGGATGCCCAGGAAGTGGCTGAAGTACTGGACGTTGCTGACGAAGCCATCAAGACCAGCGTTTATGCCAGCCTGGACCAGGAAATTCGCGCCCAGGTCGAAAACCTGCATGCCTATGAAGATGATGTGGTGGGGCGATACATGGACCCCGAGACGGTCAATGTAAAGCAGGGTGTCTCGTTAGAAGCCGTGCAACGCTATATACGCATCCACCAGCTGCTCGACGATGAATCCCAGCAGATCATGATCACGGATAAAGATAAGCGATTGCTCGGCACACTGACGCTGATTGATTTGATCAAACAACCACAAAGTGCCGTGGTTGATGATTATATGGATGATTTTTTTACCCTGAATGATCAAATGAAAGTCAGTGATGCAGCGGCGTTATTGCGCTCCAAAGAGCTGCCCTTTGTGCCCGTGTGCGATAGCGATGGATTGCTGGTTGGGCAGTTGAACTCCGCCGATGTATTAGAAATCACCCAAGATGACGCTGATATGACCCTGAAGCACATGTCAGGCGTCAGTGACGAAGAAGAAGTATTCACCCCCATCATGCGCAGTGCTAAAAGCCGCGGCATTTGGCTGGGTATTAACCTGTTGACCGCTTTTTTAGCCGCTTTTGTGATCGGTCAGTTCGAAGCAGTGCTCGATCAAATCGTGGCATTAGCCATCCTGATGCCTGTCGTTGCCAGCATGGGCGGCATTGCCGGTAGCCAAACCCTGACGGTCGTGATCCGCGGCCTCGCGTTGGGCCAACTTGCCGGTAACAACAAACAGTGGCTGTATAACAAGGAACTCTGGGTAGGCATGAGCAACGGTCTGGTGTGGGCCCTCGTCGTCGGGTTCATTTCCTATCTGTGGTTCAGTGACTTACTGATCACGCTGGTCATCACCCTGGCCATTTTTATCAACATGAGCCTCGCCAACTTGTCAGGCGTGCTGATTCCGCTAGTGTTGAAAAGGCTGCAGATTGATCCAGCGCTGTCCGGCGCAGTCATTTTAACCACCGTCACCGATGTGGTTGGCTTTCTATCCTTTCTGGGGCTGGCGACGCTGATTATTCTGTGACGCCCTTCTTCAAGGCAGGCGCCGGGGCCTTCTAAAAGCATCCCCAGCGCTTGGTTTACTTGGTGTCTTAGAACGGCTATAACCTCACCCACCGCCCTATCTGATCTGACCTTTCGATGGCATCGATCAGTCGATTGACCCGGGCCGCTTCGCGAAAATCAGGATAGAGAGGGCGGTGGTTGATGATGCCTTCGACAAGATCCCTAACCTCGATAATTTTCTGATCGTTATAGCCCAAGCCATGGCCTGGGGCAGGGCTAAATGAAGCATAATCAGGGTGCTCAGGGCCAGCGAACAAGGTGGTAAAGCCACGTCTCCCTGGGGCATCGCCGTGGCGGTAAAGCTGCAGTTCGCTCATGCGTTCCTGGTCAAACACGATAGCGCCTTTTGTGCCAGTAAGGGTGTAGGCCAGCCCCATTTTGCGCCCAGCGGCTACCCGAGAAGTTTCAATATTACCCATTAACCCCTGGTCAAAGCTCAGCATGGCCTGAGCCTGGTCGTCGTTTTCCACTGCCGCCATGCCGCTGCCGTCGACCTTGGGCCGCGATGCGATAACAATCTGTAGCTGACCGCATACCTCTGTAATACGCTGCCCGGTCAAGAACTCGGCCATATTGAGAATATGCGACCCTACATCGCCTAACGCACCGGCACCCGCTGTTGCCCGCTGTGTATGCCAATCGTGGGGCTTTTGCGGGTCGAGCAGGTAATCCTCGTTGTGCCGTCCACGAAAGTGAATCAACTCACCAATCTCACCGCTAGCGACAATTTGTCGGGCCAACTGGGTGGCTGAATTGCGAATATAGTTAAAGCCTACCAGGGTTTTAACACCCGCCTTTTCAGCCGCAACGACCATCTCGTCGGCGTCTGCCGTGCTCAGCGCCAGCGGTTTTTCGGCGTAAACATGCTTGCCCGCGGCAATGGCGGCCAGGGCCATCTCTTTATGCAGAAAGTTGGGTGCGCAGATATCCACCACGTCCACGTCACTGTCTGCCACCAGGGCACACCAATCATCGGTGGCGCGGGTAAAGCCCCAGGCACGCGCCCGGCTCTCCGCGGTGGCAAGGTTAACGTCCGCCAGCAGTTCGCAAACGGGCTTGGCGGGCAGATCAAAAACGCTGGACGCTGAATTAAAGGCGACGGCGTGGGCTTTACCCATAAAACCGGTGCCGATCAGGCCAATCTTGAGGGTTTTCATTGTGATTATCCCTGTTTTAAAACAATAACGCCGGGCTGGGCCCGGCGTTGAATAGTGTCGTGCCCAGTAGACTGTTTACATGGTCGGCATGGTGAAGTGGTTGGTCTCTTCACGAATGCCGCTGGGCCAGCGTTGGGTGATAGTTTTCATGCGTGTGTAGAAACGCACACCGTCTGGGCCATGCATATGCAGCGGGCCAAACAGCGAACGCTTCCACCCGCCGAAGCTGTGGAACGCCATGGGCACCGGGATCGGCACATTAACGCCCACCATGCCGACCTGGATCTGCTCGCAGTACTGACGCGCCGCATCGCCATCCCGGGTAAAGATCGCCGTACCGTTGCCGTACTCGTGAGCATTGACCATGCTGACGGCTTCGTCGAAGCTTTCCACTCGAGCAATCGCCAGCACTGGGCCGAAGATTTCTTCAGAGTGAATGCGCATGTCTGGCGTCACATGATCAAATAGTGTTCCACCCATAAAATAGCCATCGCCCGCCCCCTCTATCGTTGTCTGGCGACCATCCACCACTAGCTCGGCGCCTTCATCCACGCCGGTTTGAATGTAGCCCGCCACTTTGTCGCGATGTTCGCGGGTGATGAGCGGGCCCATATCGTTATCCGGGCCATCGACCAGACCAGGCCCAACCGTCAATTTCTCCAGTTCAGCTACCAGCTTTTCGCGCAGGCGTTTGGCGGTTTCTTCACCCACGGGCACCGCGACGGAAATTGCCATGCAGCGCTCGCCCGCCGAGCCATAGGCGGCGCCCATCAGCGCCCCCACGGCTTGGTCAATATCCGCATCGGGCATGATCACCATATGGTTTTTGGCCCCGCCGAGAGCCTGGACGCGCTTACCATGGGCGGAGGCAGTGGCGTAGATGTACTCGGCGATCGGCGTGGAGCCGACAAAGCTTACCGCCTGGACTCGCTCATCGGTGAGCAGTACATCCACGGCTTCTTTATCGCCGTTGACGACGTTGAAGACGCCATCTGGCAGACCCGCCTCTTTAAGCAGTTCAGCCAGGCGCAACGGCGTGGAGGGATCTTTTTCCGAAGGCTTCATTACAAAGGTGTTGCCACAGGCCAGGGCGATGGGAAACATCCACATGGGCACCATGGCAGGGAAGTTGAACGGCGAGATACCCGCACAGACGCCCAGCGGTTGCATCATCGAGTAGCTATCCACCCCGCTACCCACGTTCATGGAGTGCTCGCCCTTCTGCAGGTGGGGAATGCCGCAGGCAAATTCGACCACTTCCAGGCCGCGGGTGACTTCGCCTTTAGCGTCAGAAAACACCTTGCCGTGTTCGCTGGATATCAGCCGCGCCAGCTCATCGGTGTGCTCCTCGACCAGTGCTTTGAACTTGAACAGAATACGCGCGCGTTTCAGCGGCGAGGTTTTTGACCAGCTGACAAAGGCCTCATCGGCGATGCGTACTGCGTCACGGGCGTCGTCGGCACTGGCAAGCGCCACCTGGGCGCTCTGTTCACCGGTGGCCGGGTTGTAAACAGGCGAAGTGCGCTGGCTCTGACCAGCAGAGAACTGACCATTGAGATAGTGGGATAGCGTCTTCATACAAGCTCCTGATTTAAAGGCATCTCTGGCGCTGTTTAGCTGGCAATGTTAAAACCCGCCTGCTCGGCAAGTTGGCAAAGGTTACGGTAGCCCAGACGGGCATAAGTCAGCGGGTGGGCGACTTCGGGGTCTTGTTCGGCTTCAACCACTAACCAGCCTTGATAACCCTGCTCACACAGGTGAGTTAAGGCGGGAAGAAACTCCACATCGCCATCCCCGGGCACAGTAAACAGGCCGTCCAGCACGCCGTTTAAAAAGCTTTTGTCGCGGTTGCGCACGTCGTCCAGCACCGGGAAGCGCAAGTCTTTGCAGTGCACATGGTGGATACGCTGGCTGTAGCGTTTGGCGATGGCGAGCGGGTCACCGCCAGCGCCGCGCAGATGACCAAAATCAAGCAGCAGACCAACGCCTTCACCGGTGTTGTCCATTAAGCGCTCAACGTCGGCTTGGCTCTCGATCACCGTGCCCAAGTGGTGGTGGTACACCAGTTGAATGCCCTGTGATTTCAGATAGTCGCCGACCACATCCAGGCCATGCTGCAGGCGCTGCCACTCTTCATCAGAAAGATGCGGACGCTGGGAGAGTGGGCGTTGCTGATCGCCGTGTACACAGTGGGTAACTTCGCACAACACCATGACCTTGGCGCCACACTGCTTGAGCAGGTTCATGTGATCCTGCACAGCCTCAATCTCTTCTTCTGGGCTACGCTCAAGCAGGCGTGCGGAGTACCAGCCTGAAATCAGCGCCAGATCATGAGCGCCCAGCGCCTGGCTCAAGGCGGCAGGCGTGCGGGGGAATTTGTTGCCCAGCTCAAAGCCGCTAAACCCCGCTTCGCGCCCTTCTTGCAGGCAGGTTTCCAGTGGCGTATCGCCACCCAGGCTGGGCAAGTCGTCGTTCGTCCAGGTGAGCGGATTAATACCTAATGTGACCGATGGCATAGCGTGGCTCCTCAATATTTTGTTTATTAGTCCTAATGGTGTTGGCGCTGTTTGGCCTCGCGATAGCTTTGATAGGCAGTATTAACCTGCTCACGCTCGGAGACCTCGGGCACGGCCACGTCCCACCAGGCGCCGCCTTCCTCGGTGCTGGGTAACGGGTCGGTATCCAGGGCAATCACATAAGTCGAGGTGGCGCTACGAGCTCGCACCAGCGCTTGTTCCAGTTCGGCAATGCCACTCACCGATTCGGACTCACAGCCCAGGGCTTTGGCATGGGCGGCAAAATCGGTTTTCGGAGCGCCCGCCTCCACAGTGCGGCAATCTTGCAGCAGGTTGTTGAATCCGGCGCCGCCGGTGGCATGTTGCAAGCGGTTGATACAGCCATAGCCGCGGTTATCCAACACCACGACGATCAGCTTGTGGCCCAGCATCACCGAGGTCGCCAGCTCCGAGTTGTGCATCAGGTAGCTACCATCGCCCACCATCACCACCACTTCTCGCTCGGGCTTGGCCATCTTGACGCCCATACCACCGGCAATTTCATAGCCCATGCAGGAGAAACCGTACTCTACGTGGTAGCTGCCAGGGCCTGAGCACTGCCAGAGCTTATGCAGCTCGCCGGGCAAACCACCCGCCGCGCATACCACAGTGGTATCGCTCCCGGCCTGGCGGTTGACTGCGCCGATCACCTGGGCATCGGTGGGCAACGCGGCCCCTTGGTCAGCCGTCACTTGGTGTACTGTCTTCGCCCATTCACGCTTGAGCGTATCGGTCTGCTCGCGCCATTCATTGCTGCCGCACCCATCGCCAAATGCGTCATCAAGTTGCTCAAGTCCTGCCAACGCATCACAGGTCAACGGCAGTGCCAGATGCTTAACGCTATCGAAACGCCCAACATTAAGGGCGATGAGCGTTTTATGATTGTTTTCAAATAGCGCTCGGGAGCCCGTGGTAAAGTCCTGGAGCCGAGTGCCTACGGCGAGGATGACATCCGCCTGCTCCGCCAACTGATTGGCGGCTGCGCTGCCGGTGACGCCAATAGCCCCCACCGCACAGGGGTGGCTATCCGCCAGCGCGCCTTTACCCGCCTGGGTTTCGGCTACCGGAATGCCTCTTGCCTTGGCAAAATCGGCCAAGGCGTCGCAAGCAGTGGCGTAATGCACGCCGCCGCCAGCAATGATCAGCGGGCGCTTGGCCCGTTGTAGCGCGCCGATTGCTTGGCGTAGCTCATAAGCCTCTGGTGGCGAGCGCCGAATGCGATGCACCCTGGGGGCAAAAAAGGCTTGTGGGTAGTCGTAAGCAAAGGTTTGTACATCCTGAGGCATCGCCAGGGTCGCGGGGCCGCAGTGTTCCGGGTCAAGCAGGGTGGCAATCGCCTGGGGCAAGCTGGTGAGTAGCTGTTCCGGGCGGCTGATACGGTCAAAGTAGCGCGACACGGGACGAAAACAGTCGTTGACGCTAATGGTAGGATCACCGAAATGCTCCACCTGCTGGAGAACCGGGTCAGGCTCGCGGGTGGCAAAAGTGTCTCCCGGCAACAACAAAATGGGCAGTCGGTTGGCATGGGCCAGCGCCGCCGCAGTGACCATATTGGTCGCCCCTGGACCAATCGAGCTGGTGGCGGCCATTAACCGCTTACGGCCATTGGCTTTAGCAAAGGCAATCGCCGCGTGTGCCATGGCTTGCTCATTATGAGCGCGAAAGGTGGGCAGCGTGTCCTGCACGTGGTAAAGCGCTTCACCTAACCCCGCCACATTGCCATGACCAAAAATCGCAAACACGCCTTCGAACAACGCCACTTCTTGGCCATCTATTTCGATACGCTGGGCAGCGAGGTACTTGACCAGCGCTTGGGCCATGGTGAGTCGAATGGTGCTCATCTTACGCCTCCTCCGTGTGAGCCAGGGTTTGCGGCAGCGACTGCCTTAATTGCCGCCACGCCTTTATAAGCTCGGCATAGTTCTGGGCGACCCGCTCTACCAAGCTGGCGTCGTCGATACGCCCGGCAAGCCAATCACGGCTCGCACTGGCAAACAGCGTGCGCCCGACGGTAAAACCTTTACAGCAGGCATGATTGGCTGCGGCTTCGAAGCCGCGCTTCATATCGTCCATGGGGGCGTCTAGCCCAAGCAGTACGACCCCACGACAGTAGGCATCCTCCCGTTCGATCGTCTCGCCCACCGCCTTCCAGGCTGCATCTGACATGGCAGGTAGTTTCCACCAGTCAGGGCGGATACCCAGGTTGTAGAGGCGCTGAAGACTGCGCGGCAAGGTGGTGTCGTCATTGAGCATGTTCACAGGGGGAATGACTTCAACCAACAACTCCAACCCATAAGCACAGGCCGCCTGATAGAGCTGGCGCAGCCGCTCTTCCTGCTCCAGGCGCAACGCAATCTCGTCGTCGGGGTGGTAAAACACCAGGCATTTGATGATTTGCTCCCGCGGCCATTGGCGCAGGCAGGCACCTAAATCATCGCCATGCTGGAAGCGCAGCGGACGTGAGCCCGGCAGTTCCACCGGGCGGCCAATCCACCAGCCTTTGCCGCTGGCTTGGTTGAGCGCTTCCTGACCCAGCACGTCGTCTACCAGAATCGCGGGCGTGGTAATACCACCCAGCTTTGCGCCCTCCTCGGCAGCCGACACCAACAGCTTCTTAAGCTTAGGCAGCCGCTCGCTGTCGGCATGCGCTTCGCGGGCCATATCGGTGAGCTGGCGACGGTGGTCAAAAGCCAGACCTAGCACTTCGGGCCATTGGGCTGGCACTCGGGTGGTGACCCGGTGTAAATGGTTTAGGCGCTGATCGATATCCGGACGGGGTACCTCATCGCGGCGTTGCAGGTAATCGAATAACTCATCCTCGGTGGGCATGGCCGGGGCACAGCCGTGGCGGGAGACCACCAACGCGCCACAGGCGTTGGCATAACCGGCACTGGTCTGCCAGGGTTCACCGCGTAACCAGCCACGCAGTAGCCCACTCATAAAGGCATCACCGGCTCCCAGCACGTTGAGCACCTCAACCTGTACGCCCTTGACCAAAATACCGCCTTCGATGCGGTCAGGAATAGCGCCTTCAAACACCACGCAACCCATGGGCCCCAGCTTGCATACCAGGGTGGCTTCGCTAACTTCGCGCACCGCACGCAGGGCCGCTAAGGTGTCCGTACTGCCACCGGCAATGTGAAACTCCTCTTCGGTGCCCACAATCAGGTCGAAATCAGGTAGCCAGCGCTGCAGATCGGTGGTGACGGTTTCGTCGGCGATAAAGCGGGTTTCGCCATCACCCGGATTGGTCAGCCCCCACAGTACGGGACGGTAGTCGATGTCCAGCACCCGCTTCACGCCATAATGAGCAGCGGCGTCCAGCGCTTTGCGACATGCTCGCCGAGTGGTATCCGTTGAAAGGTGGGTGCCGGTAATCGCCAATGCCTTTGAGCGGGCAATAAACTCAGGGTCGATGGTGTCAGCGTCGATGGCCATATCGGCGCAGTCGCGACGGTAAAACAGCAGCGGAAAGCTTTCGCGGTCTTTCAGTGCCAGCAGCACCAAGCCGGTGTGGCGTTCAGGATCGGTTTGCAGTGCCGTGGTATCCACGCCTACCCGCTCAAGTTCCTCGCGTACAAAGTTGCCCATCTGCTCATCGCCGACTCGCGAGAGCATGGCTGACTTCAACCCTAGTCGCGCGGTACCGTAGGCCATATTGCCGGAGCTACCGCCCAGGTATTTGGCGAAGCTGGCAACATCTTCCAGGCGGCTACCGATTTGCTCAGCGTAAAGGTCAACCGCTACACGCCCCAAGCAAATCAGGTCAAGCGGTCGGTGTTGCATATTGTTGTTTAGCATAAAGTTCTCCCCACGTAACAGGTTCGTGGTACTGGGCAATAAGGTAGCTCGAACATATGGGCTTCTTGGGTGGCCAGCGGCAGGCGCTCATCAATAAGAAGCCAACAGCGCTTAAAGTGAAAAGGCCGCACGGAATCGGTCGAGCGCAAGCTCATCATCACCTGAGGCCCAACCTTCCAGACCCACTGTGCCGCGATAACCTATGTCGCTCAGCACTTTGGCAATGGCCGAGTAATTAATCTCGCCTGTTCCCGGCTCACAGCGCCCGGGGACATCAGCCACCTGCACTTCGCCAATGTAGGGCGCACAGCGATGAATCAGCTCTATCAGATTACCTTCGCCAATCTGGGCGTGATAAACGTCCAGCATTATGCGCAAGCCAGGGCGATCAACACTTTCTACAAGCGCCAATACATCTGCCAATCGGGCAAACGGCACGCCGGGGTGGTCAACGTCAGTATTGAGGTTTTCAAGCACGAAAGTGACATCGTTAAGCTCGCCTAAGTCCGCAAGCCTATTAAGTGTGTCGCGGGCTTTGAGCCACATAGAGCCGGTCAATTGCTGGCAAGGTTTCACAGGAAGGCCTTGTCTATCCAGCCCCGTTCCGTGCAGGTTAAGGCGTGGAATGCCCAAGCGCTTGGCGACGTCAACCGACTCTGAGGCGGTGTGCAATAACTCATCGGCCCCAGCGGCATCCGCCAGGGTACCGGTGACATAGCCGGTCATGGATGAAAACGTCGCGCCGCTATTGGCCAGGGATTCAATGTCGTGCCGGGTCCAGTCCCAGATTTCCACTTGAAAACCCAACGCATCAATACGCTTAACGCGTTCATTCATCGGTAGGTCGCGAAAAACCATTTCTGCACAAACGGCCAACGTAAACGGCGATGAGAAAGTAGATGCTGACATAGTCATATTGGCTCTTTGGTAGCTGTTCGCTAAACGTTTTCAGCGGGCTCATCAATCTTCCCGCCAGCGGCCTTCGGAGTAGTCTGGTTGCCAGCAGCGCTATTGGCTTTTTTTTCGCGGTCGCTGCGCTGGAACTCAGCGAGTTCTGCATCCAAGCTCTCCAGCTCGGCACCACCGGCCATCATGTTGAGTACTTCTTCGCGGGTGACGTCTTCTTTGCGGAAGGACCCCAGGCTGCCACCGCGTGACAATAGGGTGAACGCATCGGCTACCGGGAAGGCGTGGTGGACGTTATGGGTAATAAAGATGACCGCCAGGCCATCGGCCCGCGCCTTGGCGATATAGCGCAGTACTACCGAGGCCTGCTTGACCCCGAGGGCGGACGTTGGCTCATCCAGAATCAGCACCTTGGCGCCAAAATAGACGGCTCGGGCAATCGCCACGCACTGGCGTTCGCCGCCGGAAAGCGTGCCCACCGGCTGACTCGGGTCGCGCACATCAATGCCGATTTTGGCCATTTCCTGCTTGGCAATGCGGTCGGCGTATTTCCAATCGATGCGCTTGAACAGCCCCCAGCCCACCGTCGGCTCGCGCCCCATAAAGAAGTTCCGGGTAATCGACATCAACGGCACCATCGCCAAGTCCTGGAAAACCGTCGCGATACCTGCGTCTAGTGCGTAAGCCGGTGACTTGAAGCGAGCGGGTTCGCCATCCAGCAGCATCTCGCCATGGGTGGGCTGATGAACGCCCGAGAGGGTTTTGATCAGCGTCGACTTGCCCGCGCCGTTATCACCGAGCAGGCACATCACTTCACCGGCATAGACCTGCATGGAAATATCGCTCAAGGCGATCACACTGCCGAAGTGCTTGCTGACGCTGCGCATTTCGATCATTGGCGTTTGAGTTGTCATGTTACTTGGCCTCCATCGCCTTCTTGCGCATGTAGTTGTTGAACAGCACGGCCACCAGCAGCATCACGCCCAAAAAGACCTGGAACCAGTCCGTATTAACACCGGTGTAGAAGATACCCATTTGCACCATGCCAAAGATCAGCGCACCCAGCGCTGCGCCGATGGCAGACCCATAGCCGCCGGTCAGCAAAGCGCCGCCAATCACCACCGCGATAATGGCCTCCAGCTCTTTTAACAAGCCACGAATGGTGTCCGCCGATCCGGTATCCATTACCTGAATGCAGGCAAAAATGGTGGCGGAGAAGGCAGTGAACATGAACAGTGAAATCTTGACCCGACGTACCGGCACGCCCGAATTGCGCGCGGCATTAGCGTCGCCGCCGCTGGCGAAGATCCAGTTGCCATAGGGCGTGCACAGCAGCACCCAGGTCGCCACGGCCGTTAAGCCCAACCACCAGACGATGGAGACCGGAATACCCGAAACGGTGGGGTTGCCCGCAAAATTAGTGCCGATCCAGCCTTGCGTGGCCATCCAAGAGAACAGGCCCGTGGCGACCTCACCGGAAAACAGCGACGCGAACCAATCGCCGGGGATATGCTCTTCAACGCCACCCACCTGGGTTCGCCCCGTCAACAACCGGCTGACACCAATCGCTAGGCCGCGCAGAATAAACAGAAAACCCAGCGTGACGATAAAGGACGGCAAGCCAGTGCGATTAACCAGATTGCCGTTAATCCAGCCCACTAACCCGGCACAAGCGAATGCCAATAAGATAGCGGCCCATAGCGGCCAGCCATACTCTACGGCGGGGATCGCAATCAAAATGCCAGCCAGGCCGATCATCGACCCAATCGAGAGATCAAACTCCCCGCCGATCATCAGTAGTGCTGCCGCCGTGGCGATAATGCCGAGCTGGGCTGAAACTTCCAGAAAATTAATAATACCCGCGGGGGTAAACATCCCGGTGCCGCTGGAGGCAGCAATAAAAAAGGCAAGCACCAGCACGGTACCGGCCAGCGCCCCCAACTCAGGACGA
The DNA here is from genome assembly GCF_015767635.1 of Halomonas sp. A40-4. GTDB lineage: Bacteria > Pseudomonadota > Gammaproteobacteria > Pseudomonadales > Halomonadaceae > Vreelandella > Vreelandella janggokensis. The sequence goes on from NZ_CP065230.1 coordinate 3,643,608, forward strand.
TTGAGCGCTTTCTTCCAAAACGAGACTTTCTGGATCCGTTCGTCTTGATCAGCCGCTGCTGGCGCAGCCGCTTGGTTATTTTCATTGGAATTCATGGCGATCGACTCCCAAGGCTCGGCACCGCCGAGCCTTTTCCGATTAGGTCGTTATCAACGGATACCCTGGCTACTCAGCTCAATAACCTGCGCTGCGTTTTCTTGAGTGACAAACCCCGGACCGGTAGCAACATCCCCAGCGGGTAGCAGCCCGTTCTTGACGAACTGGTCGAGGAACATGACAGGTAAGTACCCCTGCATGTACTGCTGTTGGTCGATCGCAAAGTCCAGTTCACCCGCATCCAAGGCTTCCAAAATGTCGGGTGAAAGATCAAAGGTACCGAGGGTGAACATATCGGTAGCCCCCTGCTCGCGCATGGCCTGAATCATCGGATCAGCGGCCAATGCACCCAAGGTCAACACACCACGCACATCACTGTTCTCGTTAAGGTAAGCGATAATGGCATTGCGAATATTGGTGGGGTCGTAGGTGGTCGCTAGCTGCTCAGCATTGCCGTCGAAGCCCTCAACAAAGCCATCACAGCGCTGGTCAAGGCCCTGGTTGCCCTGTTCATGGTTGACGCAAACGCCTTTCTCAACGCCCATTTCCTGCATGCGCTCGGCGGCCTGCTTGCCCGCTTCGTACTCACTCTGCCCAACGTGCAAGCGGGCGCCATAATCCCGCGCCACATCACCACCGGAGTTGATGGTGATGACGGGAATGCCGTTATCGACTGCGTCTTGCACAACGCTGCCCAGCGCATTTTCATCGGTGAACGAGAGGATCAAACCGTCTGGTTGAGAGGCCACTGCCGCCTGGACGAGTTGCTGCATCTTGGCCATGTCAAAGGTGGAAGGTGCGCGGTACTCAAGCTCCGCGCCTACAAGGTCAGCCGCTGCCTCAGCGCCATTTTTGACCACCGACCAGAAAGGATCCGAGGGAACGCCATGGGTCACCATGACGAAGCGATTCTCTTCTTGTGCTGTTTCCTGTGCTTGTGCGGCACCCGCCATGAGCGCCGTGGTGGCAACGGAGGCTAGAAGCCATTGAGATAGACGTGCCATAAATAATTCCTCATAACGTTATCGTTGTTGGTAGGGAAGTGGCATTAAATGCCTTGGCGCTATGGAATATAGATTCCAAATAGCAATACAGGCAAATTATTTATTCTATACTTTGGTATAAATGGAATATTTATTTCAATCAACTAGACTGCTCAACAATCAGTCCCTTTGCTTAGTTTTCTCTCAGCTAAGTGGTACACGCGTTAACGCTAAGGAAATTGTATGCCGCAGCCACCTCAAAGCTACCGTGAGTTGGAAACGCTGATCACCGCCGAGTACGCCACGCTAAGCAAACGTTTGCAGCAAACCGCGCGGTTTATGCTTGATCACCCTCAGGAGGTGGCTCTGGCGACCGTGGCCAAAATTGCCGAGCAGGCGGATGTTACTCCCTCCACCTTGATTCGCCTGGCCAATAGTTTGGGATTTAAGGGCTTTTCTGAAATGCAGCAGCTGTTTCGCAGCCGCCTGGTCGATGAGCTGCCTAACTACACCGAGCGAATTCGAGCGGTGCGCAGTGCCACCGGGGAAACACCGGACAGTACCCAGCTGCTATGGGAGTTCGCCGACGCTAATCGCGCCGTCTTGGAGCAACTGCCTAGCCGCATTGACCCAGAGAACCTTGAAAACGCGCTGGATATTTTTGAGCGGGCCCATGCCATTCATGTGATGGGTGCCCGACGGAGCTTTATGGTGGCCAGCTACATGACCTATGCCTTGGCGCATGTGGATAAACCTGCGCTGCTGGTCAATGGTTTGGGTGGGATGTACGGCGAGCAACTGCGCGCCATGAGCCAACATGACGCTCTACTGACCATCAGTTTCTCCCCCTATGCCGAAGAGAGCCAAAAAGCCTGCGAAGACGCCTATCAGCGTGGTCTGCCTATTGTGGTGATTACCGACTCGACCCTAAGCCCGCTGGCTCGCTTTGCGGATGTTGCCTTCGTTGTCAATGAAGCTGAAGTAAAAAGCTTCCGCAGTTTGACCGCATCGCTCTGCCTGGCCCAGACCTTGGCCATTGCCCTAGGGGTACGGCAAGACAAAACTCGTGACAAAGGAAAGGACAACGACAAAAAAGCGTAAGACCTAAACACCAAAACAAGCCAACACCAACAATAAAACAGGAGAGCTCATGAAACTCGCACTGATCGGCGCTGGACGCATCGGCAAGGTGCATGCCCAAGCCATTCATTTACACCCAAATGTTACCCTGGCCGCCGTGGCCGATTTTCATCAGCCTGCCGCAGAAGCGCTGGCCGAGCAGTACGGCAGCAAAGCGACCTCCGTTGATGAGATTTTTACGGATGGCGACATTGACGCCGTCCTGATTGCCTCCAGCACGCCTACCCACGCGGAGTATCTGGAGCGCGCCGCTCGCGCAGGCAAGGCGGTTCTCTGCGAAAAACCCATCGCCTTGGATTTAGCGCGCACCCGCGATGCCCTGCAGGTACTTAGCGAACACCCGGTGACCTGCGCGTTAGGTTTTAACCGTCGCCACGATCCTCAGTTTTCTGCACTTAAAAAGGCCATTACCCAAGGGCGTATTGGGGCACTGGAAACCCTGACCATTATCAGCCGCGATCCGTCTCCCCCACCTGCCGAGTATGTCAGCGACTCAGGTGGGCTGTTCCGGGATATGATGATTCATGATCTGGACATGGCGCGCTGGCTACTTGATGAGCCGATTGAAAGCATTTTTGCCGTCGGCAGTAGCATCATCGATCCAGCCATTGGCGAAGCGGGCGATGTAGATACCGCCATGGTCACGCTTACCACCGCCAGTGGAAAACTTTGTCAAATCAGCAACTCACGGCGTGCGTGCTACGGCTATGATCAGCGTATCGAAGCCTTTGGCAGCCAAGGCATGCTGCAGGCCCAGAACGAGTCTGATACCCGGCTGCGCTTTACCGGCGAGACGGGGCAAGTGGAAGAAAAACCCAAATGGTTCTTTTTAGAGCGTTATGCCGAGGCTTATCGATTAGAGATTCTTGATTTCGTCGATGCGTGGCAGGAAAAGCGCACGCCTCTTGCGGGCGCCCAGGACGGGTTAGAGGCATTGCGATTGGCCGATGCAGCGGAGCGCTCACTACGTGAAGGCCGCAAAATTATGCTCGATGCTGCGGTTTAAGCAGCCACATCAGATTTTATTTTCAAGACGCTTGGCTGACTAGACCGTCGCCGAACCGTCAAGAGGAGCGAAGAATGACTTCACTACTGGTACGCCCCACCGCCCCAGACGCACAAGGCACCGTGATTGACGTTACCCCCGCCTCCGCTGGCTGGACGCATGTCGGCTTTCGGGTGCATAAACTCGCCAAGGGGCAGCGTCTGGAAGCCAGCAGCGATGATCAGGAAGTCTGCCTGGTGCTGCTCACAGGGCGCGCCAATGTGACCTGCGGTGAGCATCGCTTTGATGATATCGGCAAGCGCATGGATATCTTTGAACAGATTCCACCCTACGCGGTGTACCTACCCAATGGGGTTAGCTACGCGGTGGAAGCGACCACCGATCTTGAGCTAGCGGTGTGTGCGGCCCCAGGGCATGGCAATCATGCGCCACGCTTGATTGCACCGGACAACATCAAGCAGAGCACCCGTGGCCAGGGCACGAACACCCGCCATGTGCACGACATTTTGCCGGAGACGGAGCCCGCCGATAGCCTGCTGGTGGTCGAAGTATTCACCCCCGCGGGTAACTGGTCGAGCTACCCGCCCCATAAACACGATGTGGATAACTTACCCCACGAGTCACAGTTGGAAGAGACTTACTACCACCGCATTAATCCCGCTCAGGGCTTTGCCTTTCAGCGCGTCTACACCGATGACCGCAGCCTTGATGACACCATGGCGGTAGAAAACGGCTGCTGTGTACTGGTACCCAAGGGCTATCACCCTGTTGGTGCTGCCCATGGCTACTCGCTTTATTACTTAAACGTGATGGCCGGCCCCAAACGGGTGTGGAAATTCCACAACGACCCCGACCACGAGTGGCTAATGAAAACTTGATGGAGTGACGCTTCGCCCGCTAACGTTCATCTAATGCTAAACTGTGGTGCCCCGCTTCTGCGGGGCTTTTTATTGACCACTGATAACCGAGAGAGGCGTATGCTCCCCGACTACTCCGTGATCGCCTGGCTGTTAATCGTATTTTCCGTGTACCTGACCGGCGTTTCCAAAGGCGGCTTTGCGGGTGGTTTCGGCACGTTGTCGGTGCCGCTGATGGCGCTGACGATCAGCCCGGCTCAGGCAGCGGGCCTTTTATTACCGCTGTTACTGGTGATGGATGTGTTTGCGGTGAAGGCGTGGTGGGGCAGGCAGGCGGTAGCCGAGGTATGGCGTTTTGTGCCGGGGCTGTTCATCGGCGTGGCAGTAGGGACGCTGCTGTTCGACAGCCTGAGCGAACAGGGCTTGCGCCTGACCCTCGGCGTGATCACCTTGGTGTTTGCCGCTTACATGCTACTCAAGCCCGTCGCCAAAAAGCCCATTTCCTCCCGATGGGCATTGCCGGCGGCGAGCATCTGCGGGTTTACCAGCTTCATGGCTCACGCAGGTGCACCACCGCTCAACGTGTATCTGCTGCCGCGCAAGCTGTCGAAAGAGACGTTTATCGCCACCTGCGCCGTGACATTTGCCGTGGTCAACGTGATCAAACTGGCGCCCTATATGTGGCTTGGCGAGATTAACGTTACCAGCGCCTGGGCCTCGTTCGTGCTGGTACCCATCGCCTGGATCGGCGTGCGCAATGGCCTGTGGCTGCAAAGCCGCGTCAACGAAGTGCTGTTTTACCGGTTGGTGATTCTGGCCATGTTTTTAGTCGGCTTTAATCTGATCTATCAGGCGCTAAACTGATTAACGTTGGCGAAAGGCAACCGCAGGGTTTGTGGTTCGCCAGTCCAAGCGCCGCCAACCTTCGAGGCTAGCGACCTCGGCCAGGACCGGATCGGGGTTGACAGCGACGGGACAATCTACGTACTGAAGCAGCGGAAGGTCGTTGCGGGAGTCTGAGTAGAAGGTGGTGTGGCTGGGGGTAATCTGCTGCTCGGCCAGCCACTGTTTCAGGCGCATCACTTTGCCGCCACGATAGGAAAAAACCCCTTCGCTGCCGCCAGTATAGCGCGCGTCTTCATTGATGCCGTGCTCCACGCTGGGCTCTACCGCTAGCACGTGTTCAATGCCTAAAGTGGTCGCAATCGGCTCGACCAGGTGGCGCGACGAGGCAGAAATCAGCAGCAGGGTATCGCCCGCCTGGCGGTGGGCATCCAGACAGGCCCAGGCCTGATCGAAAATGCGTGGCTCCAGATGGGTGGCGACGAAGCGCTCTACCTCTTTTTGCACATCGCTCACCCGACGCCCGCGTAGCGGCGCCAGGGTCATGCCCAAGTACTCTTCAAGCTTCAGCTTTCCGGCGTGATAGGCCTGCTGCATTTGCGCCGCTCGCACCATAAAGGCGTCGACATCGCGGATCCAGCCTTGCTCTATCATCCATAAATTCCAGCGGTCGCTGCAGTCTCCATCCAGGAGGGTGTCGTCAAGATCAAACAGGGCCAGGCGCATGGGGCACTCCTTTCATCACGAGTTGGCGGCGCGTAGGGTATGCCAACGATGATGACAGGGCGATGACGCGGGTTAACAAGCTAGGGTTTTAACCACGCCGCTGCAAACTCATCGGCCGGTTTGGGCCGACCATACAGAAACCCTTGCGCCTCAAGGCATCCCATTTGGGCAAGCAGGGTGGCCTGTTCTTTATGCTCCACGCCTTCCGCCAGGGTTTTCATTCCCAAGGCATCGGCCATCGCAATGATGGTTTTCACAATGGCGCGGTCATGCTGATTGTCGAGCATATCGCGTACAAAGGAGATATCGATTTTCAGCGCATCGGCGGCAAAGCGCCTTAGATAGGAAAGCGATGAATACCCGGTGCCAAAATCATCGATAAACAGGGCATACCCAGCGTCGCGCATCCTCTGGGTAATCTCGACCGCCTGGTCGGGGTCGCGCATGAAGTCGCTCTCGGTGAGTTCCAGGGCCAATACCGACGCGGGCACGCCTTGTGTCAGTTCAGCAATATGCTGAGCCAACTGCGGATCGGCAAACTGCTGTGCGGCAATATTAATCGACAGGCGCCCAGGCAGCGCCGCCATTCCTTGTGATTGCCATTCAAGGATCTGTCTGGCGGCCTCCACCAGCACCCAGTCACCCAGCGCGCTAATCAGCCCACGCTCCTCCGCCAGGGGAATGAACTCCCCCGGGCTGATCCATCCCCAGTCGGGCTCGTACCACCGGCACAACGCCTCAGCGCCCGCCAGTTGGCCGGTCTTTATATTGACCTGGGGTTGGTAATAAAGCGCCAGGCGATTTTCCATCAGGGCTTGGTGGAGCCGCTCGGTCATCTTTTGACGGCGGCGTTGTTGACGCATCATGTCGTAGCTGAACGGACAGACGCTGCCATCGCGCTTGGCGTGGTGCAAGGCAATACTGGCCGCCTTGAACAGCTCGCTTGCCACTGTCGCATCCGCAGGGTAACGGGAGAACCCCACGCTCACTTCCAGATTGAACGCGTTATGACCCAGCCGGATGGTTTCAGCGACCGTCTCGCGAAGACGGTCCAGCGTTTCGGCCAGTTCGGCCTCGTCAGGGTTATCCATCAGTATCGCGAACTCATCGCCGGATAACCGCGCCAGGGTACTGCTGTCAGGTATGGCATCCTGCAGACGCCCTGCGACCATCGCCAAGAGCTGGTCGCCTACCTGATGGCCATGGGTATCGTTGATCTCCTTGAAGCGGCGGATATCGAGCAGGATCAAGCCGAGCGATTGATGGAGATGGGCCGCCCGGCGCAGCATCCGGGTCTGAACCTCCAGGAAGTGAACACGGTTCGCAAGCCCCGTGGTGCCGTCCGTATACGCCAATTGGTGCATACGGCGCTGATCACGACGGCGCTCCAGTTCCGCGGCGGCGCCGGTCGACAAAATGCGTAGCACTGAGGTCGCGAAGGCGTTGGTGGTAAGCGGCTCACGATAGAACACCATCATCACGCCAATGGCTTCGCCGTGGGCATTATCGAGACGTCGGCCTATCCAGGCCTGGGCCTGTATGGCATTTCCGGGTATCGGCGTGTAGCCGCCACTATGCGAAACCGCCTCGCGTTCAATGACCACCTGTTCGCAGGGTGAATCACTCAACACGAAGGTTTGATTATTCAATGGCGTACCGTCTGCGACAAGACTTACCGTTGTGACGGTGCCCGCCGAACGATCACGGTCACCCGCCTCATGGGGTGACCGATTGAGCAGCGCGATAAAGCCGCCGTCAGCCTCCAGCAATTCCACCAGCGTGCTGATCAACTGCTGAAAGTAATCGTCGCCCACATGTGACGTGACCGTTGAGGCCACCTGCATTACCGCCTGCTGAACGCGCTGGGCTTCCTGGTTATCGGTCACATCTGTGATAAACCCTTCCAGGCAGACAACCTTGCCCGTCTCATCCAGCACCGCTTGTCCTTGCTCCCACATCCAGCGGATTCGTCCATCGCGATGATGCAGGCGATAAACCACTTGATAAGGACGTCTGTCGCGAATGGCTGCCTGCACCTCGTCAAACATTCGCGATGCATCTTGGTCATTGATCAGTTCAGCAAAGCTTATGAGGTGGTTGCCCACCAGTTCGTGGGGCTGATAACCGGTTAGCTCTTGTGCACCCTGGCTGACCAGCTCCATGGTCCAGTGCTCATCGTTAAGGCAGCGGTAGGCCATTCCCGGCAGGTGATTGAGCAGCGTATCCAGACGTCGTTCGCTTTCCCTTGCAACCGCCTCGCTGGCTTTGAGTGCCTCCTCGGCCTGCTGGCGTCCAAGCTCGGCACCAGCTTGCGCCGCTGCAATCCGCAGCACTTCCCTGGCAAGATCATCCAGCTCCATGTGAGCGTTTTTTAACAGCGCCAGTAGCCCGATCGTTCTGCCGTCCGCTGCCAACAGCGGCAGGCCCATGTAACTATCGGCCCCCAGTTCCGCCAGCAGATGATCATCAGGAAAGCGCTGTTGCACGTCGCAGGGGTATAAGCATGGGTCGCGCCCCACAACGGTTTCACAGGGCGTGCCGGCCAATGGGTAGGTAACATTGGGCATATGCATCCCGTTGGACCAAACCGCCAGGGTTTCGACGACACTGCCCGCAGTGTCATTTTCGGCATTAACGTGGGCCACCAATGCATGATCCACGCCCAGCAAGGTTGCCAGTCGCTCCACTAGCGCTGGGTAAAACTGAGGGGTCCCCGTTTGTCCCATCCCTTCAGCCAACTGCCGAAAAATATCGGCCGCTTCAATACCCGTCTGCATTGGTTGTCTCGCTGCTCTGTTTGAACCAGCTTATAGTGAACCGCCTTGACGGTGAAGCCCTGACACTAAACGCTGGCTGATATAGATTGTGGCCGCCGAAGGTATTAGCTTGCTTTCCCACAATATAAGATGAAAAAAAGCAATTGGCCCTTTAAGCTAGCGTGAGAAAAGGAGCCGATATGACGGGCATTATTAATAGCGACAACACACATCATCTCGCCATACCGGCCCTGCCGGGTTTTCTGCAGAACGACCTGGACCAATGCGCCAGGCTGCCATCGCTGCCAACGGTGGCGATCCGCGTCCTGGAAGTTGCAGGCTACCCCGATGCGACCCTTAATGATTATGCCAATGCCATCGAGCAGGATCCGGCACTGACCTTGCGGTTGATTTCATTGGCCAATAGCGCTTTTTATGCCCGTCAACAAACAGAAACGCATTCGTGTCGGGAAGCTACGTCGCGACTCGGGCTGGACGCCACGCTGGCCGCGGTGCTGAGTTTTAGCTTATGGCGTGACCGCCAGTCAGGTGACCTGATTCAGCGTATTTGGGGGCGCTCCATTGTGTCGGCCCTGGCGGCCCGCTCCCTTGCAGAACAGCTGTGCCCCGAGGAGGCCAGCTTTGTATTTACCGCGGCACTGCTCCAGGACATCGGCATGCTGGCATTGCTAGCGGTTTACCCCAAAGACGCCCATGACCTGTACGCAAACACCACCTTTTCCCATGCGCAACTCAGTCGTGGCGAACACCTGCGCTTCGGCTGTGACCACTCATCGGTTGGCAGTTGGCTCGCCGCCAAGTGGGGGGTGCCGGTTTCGCTGGCCCAAGCCATCAGCGCCAGCCACGATGAGATTGGAACTCAGAAAGAGACTTACTTACTGTGCCTGCGTCTTTCAGGCCCTATCGCCGATACGTGGCTGTCGGCCAACCCCAGTCAAGCGTTGGCGACCCTATTGCGTCAGTTGAGTCCGGTGGTGACGACGCCTGCTATCTCACTAAGCGACTTGCTAAAAAACGTCCAATCCCAACTGCCCCTTTTAACCAATCTCTTCGAACTTACCGTCCCTTCCTCGCACGATACCGAGGCGTTGATCATCCAGGCACAGCAGTTACTCTTTCAGCAGACATTTGTGCTCAACGCCCGGTTGAATGCCCAACAGCAGGAGCTCGATGAGCTCCAGCAACGCCAGACGGAACTGGAAGAACGTAGCCGACGGGATCCGCTCACCGGACTTTCCAATCGCGCCTGGCTGGAAGAACAGCTGCACAAACGTTTTGAATATTGCCAAACGCACGACCACACCATGTCAGTGGTGTTTATCGATCTGGACCATTTCAAGAAGCTCAATGACCGCTTTGGCCACCAGACCGGTGACCGCGTACTGGAGCGCTTCGGCCGCGTACTCGGCTCGCTGGTTCGCGAGGGGGATTTAGCCGGCCGCTACGGGGGCGAAGAATTTTTGATCATTCTGCCCGATGAGTCGGCCAAGGGAGCACAACGTTTCGCCAAGCGGATTGCCAAGCGCCTTGCCGAAACGCCCATGGAAACGGTTGATGGCAAGCCCCTTTTCGTATCGGTTTCCATCGGCATTGCCTGCCTTAGCGACGGCGGCTTTGGCAACGGCAGAGAACTTATCGATGCCGCAGACCAGAGCATGTACTACATCAAACGCAATGGGCGCGGCGGCATTTCGCTTTATGGGCACTAACGATGCATTGCGCAGGGCCCGGGGTTAGCGATTCATCGCATAGGGCAGGTACAGCGCAATACTCGGGAAAAGATGCAGCAAGGCAACCGCCACCAGCATCAAGAGAAAGAACGGCAGCGTTGCTTTGGTGATGGTCAGGATATCCTTCCCGGTGAGGCCTTGTATCACGAAGAGATTAAAGCCCACGGGCGGCGTGATTTGCGACATCTCGACCACAATCACCAGATAAATCCCAAACCAGATAAGGTCAAACCCGGCAGCGCTGACCAGCGGCATGATAATCGAGGTGACCAGCAGAATCAGCGAAATGCCGTCCAGAAAGCACCCCATCACCAGCAACAGCACCGTTAGCGCCAATAGCAGCATGGTGGGCGACAGGCCCATTTCCCCAATCGCTTGCGCCAGCTTCATCGGGACCTGGGTAAAGCCCATGGCCGAGGTAAGAAACGATGCCCCGGCGATGATAAAAGCGATCATGCACGCCGTGCGCACCGCTGCGAAAAGCGAGGATTGAAATATCTCGCGGTTGAAATGCCCATTCGAACGAGCAATCAACATCGATAGCACCACCCCGACCGCCGCCGCCTCGGTGGGCGACGCCAAGCCGCCGTAGATCGACACAATAATCCCGCCAATCAACAACAGGATGGGGATCAGCGACCAGGTATTACGCAGCTTTTCGGCAAAGCTCATTCCCGACTCGTCATTGCCGGTCAGCCCGGCACGGTTGCCCTTGAGCAGCGACCAAAGCACCAGATAGCCCATGAACATCGAAAGAATCATGAGGCCAGGACCAATACCCGCCATGAACAGCCGCGAGATGGATTGCTCGGTCACGACGCCATAGACAATCAGCACGATGGAGGGAGGAATCAACAACCCCAGTGTCGAGGCACTAGCCAGAGTGCCGATCGCCATCTGCGGGTCGTAACCCCGGCGTTCCAGCTCCGGTAAGGTCATCTTGCCCACCGTGGCACAGGTGGCCGCCGACGAGCCACACACCGCCGCGAACATGCCACTGCCGATGATATTGGTGTGTAGCAAACGCCCGGGGAACCGGTTTAACCAGGGCGAAAGCCCACGAAACATGTTGTCGGCCAGCCCCGAGCGGAACAGGATCTCGCCCATCCAGATGAACATCGGCAGCGCGGTGAGATCCCAACCGTAACTCGCCCCCCAGAAATCAGACGCCAGCACCGGGCCTGGTTCAAACGAGCTGAACAGTGAGAGCGCTATCCAGGCGGTACCAATCAACGCAAAGGCTATCCAAACGCCGCTGCCCAACAGCACCAGCAGGGTCAGGATGGTGACGACACTAAGTAGCAGCACAGGGCATCTCCCACAAGGTTCAGGGGTCGTTGTTTTCTTCGCTGGCCATGACTTCGCGAAAACGTGATGGGTCCTTGAATGCCAGGCGCAGCGCCATCACCAGCGCCTCGCCCAGCGCCAAACACAGCAAGGCAACGCCGGTCACCAACACGGCTTGGGGAATCCACAGCGGAATCGACAAAAAGCCTGAGGAAACATCGTTATAGGCGATGCTTTCGCGGATCAACGCAATCAACCCGTAGCAGAGCAGCAGGCTAAGCGTCATCGCCACCATCAAGCCAAACACCTCGAACCAGACTCGGAGCGTCGAGGGAAGCCGGGTAATCAGCAAGGTTACCCGGATATGGGCGTGGTGGACGAAGGTATACGCCAAGCCTAGAAAGGTGGCACCAACCAGCAGATAAGATGCCATTTCAGAGACGCCGGTGATGCTGATGTTTAGTCGCGCGCTACCGACCATGACCAGTAGCGCATCGACCAACCTAGAAAACACCTGGGTCGAGACCAGCGCGCAAATCGCGATCATGCAAAGCGCAGCGCCCCAGGCACCCAGGCGATAAAGCTTATCGAATTTGAACGTCATCGGTTTGGCCTCTTGCGCGCAAAGCGGCGCAGTATCTGCGCCGCTCAACACAGGTCATCAATCCTCAAGTTGATCACGGTATGACTGCAGCGCTTCCTTGGCTTGATCGTCAGCCCGGGATTCCCAATCGGCAAACAGTTCATCACCCGCTTCCTGCAGTGCCTCCCCCACATCCTCGTTGGGTTCGGAAACGGTGATGCCGTTTTCTTTCAATATCGCCAGGCTTTCCTGGTTATCTTCGCGGCTCATTTCCCAGCCGCGCTCTTCGGCTTTCTCGGCCGCTTCCATCAAGGCATCCTGGGTGTCTTCGTCCAGCTGGTCAAAGCTGCGCTGGTTGATGAACACGATGTTCTTGGGTAGCCAGAGGTTGGCATCGGTGTAATGCGAGACGTAATCCCAGGCAGCCATCGAATTGCCCGTGGAACTCGAGGTGATCATGGCATCTACCCGGCCGGTGCTGAACGCTGTGGGGATATCGGACTCTTCCGTTTCGGTCGGGCTGCCCCCCAGGTTTTCGATAAACCGCTGAGTATTGATATTGGGCGCCCGCACACGCAAGCCGTCAAATTGATCCGGGTCGGTCAGCTCTTCAGCGGTATAGATACCCTGAGCAGGCCAGGGTACCGCGTAAAGCGGAATCAGGCCTTCTTCCTCAAACAGATCACTGATGATTGGCTTGGTGGCTTCCCAAAGCGCATAAGCTTCTTCATAGCCTCCGGCCACACCGGGTAGGGTATCCACCTCAAAAATCGGGTTTTCATTGGAGAGTACCGAGAGGAATATCTCCCCTGCGGCAATGGTGCCACGGCGTACCGATGGCTTGATTTCGCCGTGAGAAACGAGGGCACCACCGCTTTGCACGTTAATGGTCAGGTCCCCATCCGTTGCCTCGGCAACGTCTTCGGCGAACTGCTTGGTGTTTTGGGTATGAAAACTGGCATCGCCGTAAGGCGTTGCCATGGTCCATTCGGCGGCCTGAGCGGTCGCGGCGATGCTACATGCCGTGACCAGAAGCAGCGGCGTTGCAATGCGGGTACGCATGATTAAGCCCTCGTGTCGATAGGTTAGTACCTTGTGGTGTTACTGCACGCTTGACGTAGGCGGTGCTTTTCATCACCTTCAAGCCTATAGCCTAGTGCCGTTGATAATCTTATGAGATTTCGTCGTCAACCTTTTTTCCACGAAATAACAGCACGATAGATAGCGCATCAAGGCGTAACGCCAGCTAAAAGCTTGGCAGTGCCGCCAACGACTTCATATATTGAATAAATGCTTGATCGCTTTTTTTAATGACCATGGCTCTTTGATGACCATAGCTCTTTGATGAGAATAGCTCTTTGATAACTACAGGAGGCCCTATGCCCCTTCCGCTTCTCAACTGCGACATGGGTGAAAGCTTTGGCAACTGGTCGATTGGCCTGGACGACGAGGTGATGCCCTTTGTTGACTGCGCCAACATTGCCTGCGGCTATCATGCCTCCGACCCCCACGTCATGCGCCGCACGGTCAAACTCGCGGCTCGACACGGTGTGCGTATTGGCGCGCACCCCGGCTACCCTGACCTGATGGGCTTTGGTCGCCGCTCCATGGCCTGTTCACAAAGCGAGGTCGAGGATATGGTGCTCTACCAGATTGGCGCTCTGGCGGGTATCTGCCAGGCGGAGGGCACTCAGTTGAGCTACATCAAACCCCATGGCGCGCTCTACAACGATATGGCGGCCAACCCTGAACTGCTTGAAGGCGTGATGCGCGCAGTGCATGCCTATGACCCCGGCCTGCCGCTCATGATCATGGCCACTGCCAACCCCGAGCCGCACCGCGAGTTAGCCGCCAAGCTGAGGGTCAACCTGTGGTTCGAGACCTTTGCCGACCGGGCCTATGAAGCCAACGGCCACCTGGCCTCACGGCGGCTGCCCGATGCGGTCCACCATGAGCAGGCCACGATCGTCGACCAGGCCGTCATGCTGGCCAAAGGCGAACCCCTCACCGCCCGCGACGGAACCTCGCTGTCGTTACCCTGCGATACGCTTTGCGTTCACGGCGACAACCCCGAGTCTGTCGCCGCCGTGCGCGCCATCCGCGATGCATTTAATAATCTGGGGGCAGCATGAAGCTGCGTATCGAAACCGCCGGGATGGAAGCCTTGATGGTACGCCTTTTCGATACCATCGACGTCAGCAACATGGCCTGGATTCTGGCGGCTGACCAGGCGCTGCGCGATGCTTTTGGCGAGGCGCTGGTCGATTTGCTGCCGTCCTATACGACGCTGTTACTGCATTATGACTGCCGAACGCTTAGCCACCTCGACGCCCAGGCACGCGTGCAGGACGCCCTGACGGGCCTGACGCCCGCCGATACCCAGCAAGGCCAGCACCATGAGATCCCCGTCTGGTACGACGAGAGCGTCGGGCCGGATCTTGAGCGGGTGGCCAAGCGCGCGGGCATCAGCATTGCCGAGCTGGTTGATCAGCACTGCCAAGACGACTACTGCGTGTTCGCGCTGGGCTTTGCGCCGGGGTACGGCTTCATGGGCTTGGTGAATGACACCATTGCGACACCACGCCTGACCACTCCCAGGCGGCACGTGGCCGCCGGTAGCGTCGGCATCGCCGATCGTCAAACGGCCATTTACCCACTCCCCTCTCCCGGCGGATGGAACGTGTTGGGCCGCACGGCAGTGCCGCTATTCGAACACGCCAAACGCGGGGAACCGCTATTGCGTCCAGGCGACAGCGTACGCTTCCGGTCTATCTCCCGCGCCGACTTTGAGGCCCAGGGTGGCGATACCACGCCAATGGAGGAACGCTCGTGAGCCAGGCAGGATTAGTGGTAAAAAAGGCAGGGCCGCTGGCATTGGTTCAAGACGCAGGACGCTTTGGCGTGGGTCATCTGGGTGTCACCCAGGGCGGGGCTGCCGACTGGATCGCATTTCATTGGGCCAACTGGCTACTGGGCAACCCGCTCAACAGCGCTGCCCTTGAAATTGTCATGGGAGGTGGCCTGACGCTGGAAGCCGAGGACGAGGTAACGCTGGCACTGGCCGGTGCCGACCTGGCTGCCACCCTTGACGGCAAACCACTCGCACCCAACGCCAGCTTCAGCTTGCGCTCAGGACAGGAGTTGGCCTTTAAGCAGCCACGTCAGGGGTTACGCGCTTACCTGGCTTTTCCCGGGGGCCTGGATGCACCCGAGGTGCTTGGCAGCCGTTCGTGCACGGTCCGCGAGCAATTAGGCGGCCTGCAGGAGAACGGTCAGCCGCTCATGGCGGGCGAGCGCCTGACGTGGCGGGGAAGCTCTCAACCACCACGCACGCTGCCTGAAAACCTGACCCCGCTCATGCCAACGTCCGGCTGCCGCCTGCCCATCGTGCTTGGCTCCCAGGTAGCCAGTTTTTCCGGCAACAGCCTGTATCAGGCGTTTAATACGCCCTGGCAGGTCGATAACCGCGCCGACCGCATGGGCATTCGCCTGACCGGGCCGGTGCTTGGCGGCACGCTAAAGGGCATCGTTTCGGAGGGTATACCGCTGGGCGCCGTACAGGTCCCCCCCGACGGCCAGCCCATTGTGCTGATGAACGACCGCCAGACCATTGGCGGCTACCCACGCCTGGGGGCGTTGACACCAACCGCCTGTGCCACGCTTGCCCAGTGCCTGCCGGGCACCCAGGTATGGCTGACGCCGGTCAGCGTCAGCCAGGCCCAAGCCGCCTACCGTCGACAGTTCGCCCGCTGGATCTCCGATTAGGCCGCGTTAAGCGGCATGGCGGGACCGAAGTGCTCATAGTGGCGATGTGAATCCGCCACGCCCAGTTGCTTCAGCGCCTGCTCGACACCTTCCATCATGCCATGGGGGCCAACGAAGTAGCAGTGCGCGCCTTCGGGTAAATAATCGGCCAGCAGCGCCTGGTGGAGACGCCCTTGATGGTCGCCTTCGTCGCCTTGCTCAAATACGGTCACCAGCGTGAACTGTGCCGGATAGGCCTTTTCAAGCGCGCGTAGCTCATCGGCAAAGGCCCAATATTCAGGGCTTTGTGCCGCGTGCAGATAGACCACCCGGCGGCCCTGGCCAAGTGCCTGTTTGGCGATCGGCAGCAGCGGGGTCTGCCCCACACCGCCGCTGATCAGCATCAGCGGTGCGTCACCGGGTACCAGCGTCATCTCACCCGCCGGAGGAAGTAACTCGACAACCCCGCCATTGGCTAACTGATCGTGGAAGTAACGGCTCACGCGACCATCGCTCTCGCGCTTGATCGACACCCGGTAGGCGCGGCCGTTGGGTGTTGCCGACAGGCTATAGTGGCGGTGCACCGGCTCGCCGTCGATGGTCACCTTGACGCCGATGTACTGGCCGGGCGCATGCGCCGCCACCGGGCCGCCGTCTTCGGGCTCAAGGATGAACGACCGAATCACCGCGCTTTCCTGCTGGCTATCCGCCACGCGGAAACGCCGGGTGCCGCGCCAGCCGCCTTCACGTTGCTCAAACTCCTGATAGCGGTTTTCTTCCAGCTCGATCAATAAATCGGCAAGCTCCTGGTAGAGCGCTCCCCAGGCATCAGCGATCTCAGGGGTAACCGCATCGCCCAACACTTCACCAATCGCCATCATCAGGCACTCGCCCACAATCGGATACTGCTCCGGCAAAATGCCCAGCGATACGTGTTTGTTGACCACCGTTTCGAGCGTTTGACGGGCTTTCACTGGGTCTTCGCGCAAGCCTACATAGGCCAATACGGCGCCTGCCAATGCCCGGGGCTGGGCGCCGTTTTGCTGATGAACCTGATTGAAAAGCGGCTTCACGCTGGGGTAACGCTCAAACATCAGCGGGTAAAAACGCTGGGTGATGGTATTCAAGTGTTCCGCCACGACGGGCGCGGTGGCAGCAATTAACGCTTCTTGGTCTTGGGTAAGCATGGTGAGCCTCGCTGATTGAGTGATAGGGCGACGTTTTTTATTAAAGTAGTATATATAATACATCTTTAAGCGTTGCCGCCAACCTTCAGCGACAATCTGCCACATCACCCGGCTACCCGGCCTGGCCGCTGTCCTTGAGCGCGCTTCGCCTTGTCCCCAATTCACCGTATAATGGAAGTTTGAGCGATCGCCCTTCGACCCGTCGCGGACTGTCTATGCACCTGACCAGCTTTACCGATTATTCCATTCGCGTGCTGCTCTATCTGGCGGTAAAAGGCGAGGAGCGCGCAACGATCGACGAGATCGCCTCGACGTATAACGTATCGCGCCATCACGTGATGAAGATCGTCCAGGAGCTCAACCAAAAAGGTTACCTCACCGCCCTACGCGGCAAGCACGGCGGCCTGTGGCTGAAGCGCGACCCTGCCAGCATCAAACTCGGTGCCCTGGTGCGCGATACCGAGTCTGAATTTGGCTTGGTGGAATGCTTTCGCGACAAAAACGCCTGCGTTATCACCCCCGCCTGTCGTCTGCCGCCTGTACTGAATGAGGCATTGGAAGCGTTTTTTGCTGTGCTCGATCGCTACACCCTGGCAGATCTGCTGGAAGAGCGTTTGCCGCAGCTACGCCAGCTACTGCGCATTCCAGCGCTGAACGTGACGACCTAAACCACAGAAAAGAGCCGGCACTAGTGGCAAAAAAAAGGCGCTGCCCGAGGGCAGCGCCTTGTCGATGGCGGCGTCGCGCTTAAACGTCGAAGCGATCCGCGTTCATCACTTTCGTCCAGGCGGCGATAAAGTCGTTCACAAACTTCTCGCCATTGTCATCCTGGGCATAAACTTCCGCGTAGGAACGCAGCAGAGAGTTGGAGCCGAACACCAGGTCAACGCGCGTGGCGGTCCACTTGACGGCATCCGTTTTGCGGTCACGAATTTCGTAAGTGTTGTTACCTGCTGACTTCCAGGCATAACTCATGTCGGTCAGGTTAACGAAGAAGTCATTGGTCAACTGGCCTTCACGGTCGGTGAATACGCCATGCTTGGTGCCACCGAAGTTGGTGCCCAGGACACGCATACCACCGAGCAGAACCGTTAATTCCGGCCCGGTCAGGCCCATCAACTGCGCGCGGTCGAGGAGCATTTCTTCCGGCTTGACCACGTAATCTTTCTTCTGCCAGTTACGGAAACCATCGGCCAGCGGCTCGAGCGGCGCGAAGGAATCAGCGTCGGTCATCTCGTCAGTGGCGTCACCGCGACCCGGTGTGAAGGGTACAAGCGCCTCGTAACCCGCCGCTTTAGCCGCTTTCTCGATGCCTACGCTGCCGCCCAGCACGATCACATCGGCGATGCTGGCACCCGAGTCGGCAGAGATTTTTTCGTACACTGCCAGCACCTTGGCCAACCGCTCGGGCTCGTTACCCGCCCAGTCTTTCTGCGGGGCAAGACGAATACGCGCGCCGTTGGCACCGCCGCGCATGTCGGAACCGCGATAGGTCCGTGCGCTATCCCAGGCAGTGGTGATCATGTCGCTCTGGCTGAGACCACTTTCAGCAATCTGCTTTTTGACCTTCTCGACGGAGTAGTTGGTGTTACCCGCCGGAATGGGGTCCTGCCAGATCAGGTCTTCGTCGGGTACTTCCGGGCCAATGTAGCGTGCTTTCGGCCCCAGGTCGCGGTGGGTCAGCTTGAACCACGCCTTGGCGAACGTCGTCTTGAAGTACTCCGGGTCAGCCATGAATTTTTCGCAGTACGCCCGATAGGTCGGATCCATCTTCATCGCCATGTCCGCATCGGTCATGATCGGGTTATGACGTATCGACGGGTCACTGGCATCGACCGGCTTGTCTTCTTCCTTGATGTTCACCGGCTCCCACTGATTTGCGCCAGCAGGGCTCTTCCTGAGTTCCCATTCGTAGCCAAACAGCAGGTCAAAGTAACCCATGTCGAACTGGGTTGGGTTCGTCGTCCATGCGCCTTCGATACCCGATGTAACGGCATTGCTGGCCTTGCCGTCCATGTTGGGATTGCCCCAACCGAAGCCCTGATTCTCAACGTCTGAGGCTTCAGGCTCGGCATCCAGCACAGAGGCATCGCCATTACCGTGACACTTGCCCACAGTGTGACCACCAGCAGTCAGCGCGGCGGTTTCTTCGTCGTTCATCGCCATACGGGCGAAGGTTTCGCGTATCTGCTGACCGGTCTTCAGCGGATCCGACTGGCCGTTAACACCTTCGGGGTTAACGTAGATAAGGCCCATCTGGACGGCTGCCAGCGGGTTTTCCATGGTCTCGGGGCTATCGACATCTTCATAACGCTCATCTGAAGGCGCCAACCACTCTTTCTCATCGCCCCAATAGATATCTTTTTCCGGTTCCCAGATATCTTCACGGCCGAACGAGAACCCGTAGGACGGCAGCCCCATGGATTCATAGGCAACAGTACCGGCCAGGATCATCAGATCAGCCCAGCTGATCTTGTTGCCGTATTTTTTCTTGATCGGCCACAACAGACGACGCGCCTTATCAAGGCTGGTGTTATCGGGCCAGGAGTTGAGCGGCGCGAAGCGCTGGCTGCCGGTACCGCCGCCGCCACGACCATCGGCAATACGGTAGGTACCTGCCGAGTGCCATGCCATACGGATCATCAAACCGCCGTAATGACCCCAGTCTGCCGGCCACCATGATTGGCTATCGGTCATCAGGGCGTGAACATCCTGCTTGAGCGCATCAAAATCGAGCTTTCTGACTTCTTCCCGATAGTTGAAATCAGGGCTCATCGGATTGGATTTGCGATCTTGCTGATGCAGGATCTCCAGGTTGATGCCTTCCGGCCACCAATCCTTGTTGGACGTACCTGTGGAGGTGTTGCCCCCGTGCATTACCGGACATTTGCCGCTCATATTGCTCTCCCCTCAATTGCTTTTGTCGCTGGCAAGTACCAGCACAACCATCGATGGGTGCTCGCTAGTCGTATATGACCCCGCCAACACCGCATTTGTCTTGTTAATGTTTTAGACCACTATCGCCATAGTCTCAATTTGCATTTAACCAATGATTTAATAGCCTTGACCTATAAGCAATATGACTCACCCGTCAAGCACACTCGCCTAGCGGTTGACGGTAAACTCTTCGGTGTCGATGTCGGCCTGCTGGGCGTCGCTGTAGCGCCCGCCAGCGACCTGCTCGGGCGTCAGCATCGCGGTGAGTTGCTGACAGGTGGCGGCATCCAGATAGAGCGTCTCGGCCGAGAGGTTATCGCGCATATGGGCCATCGAGGTGGAACCGGGGATCGGAATGACGTCGGCGCCCTGGGCATTGACCCACGCCAACGCCAGCTGAGCAGAGGTAACACCTAGACGCTTGGCAAGCCGTGTGACGTCATCGAGCAACTCCCGGTTATGGGCAAAGTTATCCGGGCTGAAGCGCGGCATATGACGGCGCATGTCGCCCTCGGGCAAGCGCGCCGGGTCACTGATCGCCTCGGCCAGGAACCCGCGCCCCAGCGGGCTGAACGCCACCAAGGCCGTGTTCGTCTCCCGGCAGGCCTTTAGCAGGGCAATCTCGGGATTGCGCGTCCACAGCGAGTATTCAGACTGCACGGCGGCAATGGGGTATTCCGTCACTGCACGGCGCAGCGTCGCCGCGGAAATTTCGGAAAGCCCCACCCCGCCGATCTTGCCCGCATCCACCAGACGGCCCAGCGCCCCGACGCTTTCCTCGATCGGCACCTGGCGGTCGAGGCGGTGCAGGTAATAGATATCGATGTGATCGGTTTGCAGACGTTTAAGGCTGGCCTCGCACTGGCGACGCAGCGTGTCGGGGTGCCCATTGATCACCCGCTTGTTTGTCTCGAGGTCAATCGCCATGCCGCACTTGCTGGCCAGTAGCACCTGCTCACGCTTCCCCTTCAGCGCGCGGCCAAGCAGCGTTTCGTTGGCCGTGGCGCCGTAGAGCGTGGCGGTATCAAAGTGGCGATAGCCCATATCGAACGCTGAATCGAGGGCGCGCAGCGCCTCCGGCTCGGGCACTTGCTGACCGTAGCCGTGGGAAAGGTTCATGCAGCCAAGCCCGATCGAGGGGGCGTGGACGGCGCGGAGGCGTTGAAGAAAACTCGACATGGCAATTCCCGTATTGATCACGCAACTGTTTTATAACGTTTCACCACCAAACTGCAACGCGACCAAATGGCGATAGAGCCCACTGGTCGTGATCAGCTCGCGGTGCGTTCCCGCCGCCACCAACCGCCCGCCGTCGAACACCAGCAGGCGATCCGCGGCGATCACTGTGGCCAGCCGGTGGGCAATGACGATGCTGGTGCGCCCGACCATCAGCCGATCCAGCGCCTGCTGGACAAGGCGCTCGCTTTCCGCATCCAGCGCGCTGGTGGCTTCATCCAGCAACAGCACGGCAGGATCTTTGAGCAGCGCCCGGGCGATGGCAAGGCGCTGACGTTGACCGCCGGAAAGCTGCACGCCTCCAGGGCCAAGGGGCGTATCGAAACCTTGCGGAAGCGCATCGATAAAGTCCAGAGCGCTGGCATCCTGGGCTGCCATGCGTAGCCTTTCATTACTCGCTTCAGCGTCCCCATAGCGTAGATTCTCGGCCACCGTACCACTGAACAGCACCGGCGCCTGCGCCACCAGCCCCATGACACGGCGCAAGGCCACCAGATCCAGGGTGCGGATATCGTAGCCATCCAGGGTGACTTGCCCCTGACTTGGATCGTAAAAACGCAGCAACAACGCCAGCAAGGTACTTTTACCGGCCCCCGAGGGTCCCACCACGGCGACCCGTTCGCCCGGCTGAATATGCAGATCAACATCAACCAGCGCCGGGGTTTCCCGGCCAGGATAGGTGAAGCTTAAGTTTTCCAGCGCAATATCGCCCTGTGATGGTCTGGGCAGGGCTTGCGGCGGCACGGGGGACTGGATCCTGGGTTGGGTATCGAGCAACTCCAGCAGGCGTTCCGCCGCCCCCGCCGCACGCTGCACGTCGCCTGCCACTTCGGCCAGGGTGGCAATCGCTCCTGCCGCCAGCACCGCGTAGAAGATGAACGCCGAGAGCTCACCGGGGCTCATGGTGCCGGCCAATACGGCCTGACCGCCCTGCCAGAGCATCAAGCCCACGGCGGTGAATACCACCAGCATGGCGATGCCGGTCAGCCAGGCGCGCTGCTGGGTGCGTTCAACGGCACTGGAGAAAGCTTGCTCTACACGCTCGCTATAATGCGTCTTATCCACCGGCTCGTGGGTAAACGCCTGAAGCGTCTGGATGCCACTCAGCGCTTCTTCGGCATAGCGGCCAAGCTCGGCCACCCGATCCTGACTGGTGCGCGACAGCCGCCTGACACGCCGGCCGTACCACACAATAGGTAACAGCGTCGCCGGAATGCCGATCAGCACCATCGCCGACAGCCACGGCTGGGTCACCAGCATGAGCACCACGGCGCCTACCAGCATGACCAGGTTACGCAGCGCCAGCGACACCGACGAGCCGAACAGGCTTTGCAGGACGCTGGTATCCGCCGTCAGCCTCGAGGCAATCTCACCAGCGGCGCGGCCGTCGCTTGCGCTCTCGAAAAAGCTCGGCTCCAGGGTCAGCAAATGGTCAAACACGCGCTGGCGCAAGTCGGCCGCCAGCCGCTCGCCGATCCAGGTCACCTGGTAGTAGCGTAGCGCGGACGCCAGCGCCAGTACCGTCACCACGGCCAGCATCAGCGCCAGCGATTGGGCCAGCGCCTGCTGATTCGCAGCCAGAAACCCACGATCGATCACCAGACGCAGTCCGTTGCCCAGCAGCAGAACGCTCCCCGAGGCCAACAAAAGCGCCAGGCCTGCCAGGGCCAGCCGCACCCGATAGGGGCGAAGCAGCCCCAGCAGGCGCAGCAGCACGCGGGGGTCAGGGCGTTGGTTCATGGTAGCGAGTGCCCCAAAAAGAAGGCGGTCAATGACCATAGCAGGCGTATCGAGGGCCTGCACAGCATAAAAAAGCCCGCGATGGCTCGCGGGCTTCGTTCTGGATCGTTATCTGCGTGGGTCGACCTATTCGACCATCGGCAGTAGCGAGTTGATGCTGTCGCGGGCGTCGCCGTAGAACATGCGGCTGTTTTCCTTGAAGAACAGCGGGTTCTCGATCCCCGAGTAGCCGGTGCCCTGGCCACGCTTGCAGATGAACACCTGCTTGGCTTCCCAGACCTTCAACACGGGCATGCCAGCGATCGGGCTGTTGGGGTCTTCCTCGGCAGCCGGATTGACGATGTCGTTGGAACCGATAACGATGACGACGTCGGTGGTGGCAAAATCATCATTGATTTCATCCATTTCCAACACGATATCGTACGGCACCTTGGCCTCGGCGAGCAGCACGTTCATATGCCCCGGCAGACGTCCCGCCACGGGGTGAATACCGAAGCGGACTTCCTTACCCGCCGCACGAAGCTTGCGTACCAGGTCGCTGACGGCGGTTTGCGCCTGCGCCACTGCCATGCCGTAACCCGGCACGATAACGACGCTGTCGGCGTCGTTCAAGGCACTGGCTACTCCGTTTGCATCAATCGCCACCTGCTCGCCTTCGATCTCGGCGGCCGGCCCTTGGGTGCCGCCAAAGCCGCCCAGGATCACGCTGATGAAGTTACGGTTCATCGCCTTGCACATGATATACGAGAGAATGGCACCCGATGAGCCCACCAGTGCGCCGGTGACGATCAGCAGGTCGTTGGATAGCGTGAAACCGATGGCAGCTGCCGCCCAGCCCGAGTAGCTGTTGAGCATGGAGACCACGACCGGCATGTCCGCCCCGCCGATGCCCATGATCAGGTGGTAGCCGATAAAGAACGCCAGCGCTGCCAGCAGGATCAGCGTCCAGAAGCCCGCGCCGTTGAGGTACATGATCGCCAGCAGAAGCGACAGCGCCGCTGCCCCGGCGTTGAGCATATGCCCACCCGGCAGCTGCTTCGGCTTACCGTCAACCTTGCCAGCCAGCTTGCCAAAGGCGATGACCGAGCCGGTAAAGGTCACCGCGCCGATGAAGATCCCCAGCACCACCTCGATCTGCAGGAACATCAGCTCATCGGGGGCTTTGGTCGCCACCAGCGCGGCAAAGGCGGAAAACTCCTGCATCGCGCCATCGGCGGCCTGTGCCGCCATCACCCGACGGCGCTCCAGATCCGCGCTCCAGGCAACAAACACCGCGGCCAGACCGACAAAACTATGCAGTGCGGCCACCAGCTGGGGCATTTCGGTCATCTCGACCTTTTTAGCCAGGTATACCCCGATGGCGGCGCCGATAATCATCATCGGAATCAGCCACCAGTAGCCACCGATACCGGGGCCAAAGGCAGTGAAGAACACCGCTACCGCCATGCCGACGATGCCGTACCACACCGCTCGCTTGGCTTTCTCCTGGTTACTCAACCCCCCCAATGAGAGGATAAACAAAACACTTGCCGCGATCGCCGCAGCAGATACGAATCCTTGACCTAACATATCGTTTCTCCGCTGCTTAGGATTTCTGGAACATGGCGAGCATCCGGCGTGTCACCAGGAAGCCACCCACGATATTAATGGTCGCAATCAGCACCGAAATGGCGGCTAATATGCCGACGATCACGCTACTCGTGCCGATCTGCAGGATAGCGCCGAGAATGATGATGCCCGAGATTGCGTTGGTCACCGCCATGAGTGGCGTGTGCAGCGAGTGGCTGACGTTCCAGATCACCTGGAAACCGATAAAGCAGGCCAATACAAACACAATGAAGTGCTGCATGAACGAGACGGGCGCCACCTGGCCAAGCAGCAGCATGAGGGCACCACCTATCGCCAACAAGCCTGCCTGTCGCTTGGTCTGAGCCTTGAACGCCGCATGCTCGGCGGCTTTTTTCTCCTCCGGCGTCGGTTCCTTTTCTTTCTTCTTCGGCGGAGCCGCGCCAATCGCTTTCACTTTGGGCGGCGGCGGCGGGAAGGTGATCTCGCCTTGATGCGCGACGGTGGCACCACGGATCACGTCGTCATCCATGTTGTGATTGATCACACCGTCTTTCTCGGGGGTGAGATCGGTCAGCATATGACGGATATTGGTGGCGTACAGCAGCGACGCCTGGGTGGCCATGCGCGAGGGGAAATCGGTGTAACCCACCACGACCACGCCGTTATCACTCACCACACGCTCGTCGGGCTTGGTCAGGTCACAGTTGCCGCCTTTCTCGGCTGCCAGGTCGATAATCACCGAGCCGGGCTTCATCGCGGCAACCATATCCTCAAGCCACAGCTTGGGAGCTGGCTTACCGGGAATCAGCGCGGTGGTAATCACGATATCCACATCCGGCGCCTGCTCGCGGAAACACTCAAGCTGTTTTTCGCGGAACTCGGGGCTGGAAGGTGCCGCGTAACCACCGCTTTCGGAACCGTCCTGGCTTTCGTCAAATTCGAGGAACAGGAACTCGGCGCCCATGGATTCAATCTGTTCAGACACTTCGGGGCGCACGTCAAAGGCGCGCACAACGGCGCCCAGGCTGGTTGCCGTACCGATCGCCGCCAAGCCCGCCACGCCAGCGCCGACCACCAGCACTTTGGCAGGCGGGACCTTGCCGGCGGCGGTGACCTGACCGGTAAAGAAGCGGCCGAAGTTGTTGCCTGCCTCAATGACGGCACGGTAACCCGCAATATTGGCCATGGACGATAGCGCGTCCATCTTCTGTGCCCGGGAAATACGCGGCACCATGTCCATCGCCACCACGGTGGCACCCTGCGCCTTGCAGGCTTCCAGCAGCGCTTCGTTTTGCGCTGGCCAGAAGAAGGTAATCAGGGTTTGACCTTCGTGCAGCTGCTTGACTTCGTCATCGGAAGGCTCGCGGACTTTAATGACCACCTCGGCGTCGCGCCACAGCGCATCAGCGCCGTCTACAACGCTCACGCCCGCGTCGCGATACGCGGCGTCACTAAAGCCCGCCGCCTCACCGGCGCCAGCTTCAATCAGGCACTCATGGCCCAGCTTCTGAATATGTTGGGCGCTCTCGGGGGTGAGCGCGACGCGCGCCTCCCCCCGGGCACTTTCTTTCGGTGCGCCTATTTTCACTCGCATTCTCCTTTATTGTATGACGTAAGCTTTACCTTCCTGCAGTGCCGCGGGTCAAACGTTGGGCACTGTCCATTTTCGACGTTAGTCAAAGCGCTTCTCAGCCGCCTAGGATCTAACGCCATCATCGCCAGATACTATTCAACCTTTGATTCAACTGCGTTGTTTAATTACAACATGGACCCAGACCAGTGTGCATGATGGCCCCGATAACGTCTAAATTCGTTAGCAAGCTCATAAAATCCTGATCAAACCACCTATCAGCATAACGATTAGGGTACCGCCATTTGACGTGGGAGCGTCATGCTCGCTTCCATTAGCGTCACGACCCTTGTGAGGCCGCCAACGCTTGATCAATATCCGCCAGCAGGTCGTCGATATGCTCAATACCGATCGACAGGCGCACCATATCCGGTGTGACACCAGCGGTTTTGAGCTCTTCCTCATTCAGTTGGCGGTGCGTGGTCGACGCCGGAATGGAAGAACAGCTCTTGGCATCGCCGATATTGACCAGCCGCAGAATGAGCGCCAGGGCATCGTAGAAGCGCTCACCGGCGGCCTGGCCCCCTTCAATGCCGAAACTGAGAATCCCCGAGGCGTGGCCGTTCATGTACTGCTTGGCCAGCGCGTGATCGGGGTGATTTTCCAAGCCGGCATAATGCACCCAGGTGACCAATGGGTGGCTTTCCAGGTGCTTGGCAACGGCCAGGGCATTCGCACAGATGCGTTCGATGCGAAGTGACAGGGTTTCCAGCCCCTGAAGCAGGTTCCAGGCCGCCTGGGCAGAAAGCGCCGCGCCCATATTGCGCAAAGGCACGACACGGGCCCTCGCAATAAAGGCCGCATCGCCCACATCGCGGGTATAGCTCACGCCGTGATAGGAGACATCGGGCTCAGTGAGTAGAGGAAAGCGATTGGCGTTCGCGGCCCAGGGGAAGGTGCCCGAATCCACGATCACGCCGCCCACGGTGGTGCCGTGGCCACCGATATATTTGGTGGCGGAATGGATGACGATATCCGCCCCGTGTTCAATCGGCCGACACAGGAACGGCGTCGCGGTGGTGTTATCGACCATCACCGGCACCCCGTGACGATGAGCCGCCTCGGCGAGCTTCGCCAGGTCGACCACTCCCCCCGAGGGGTTACCAATACTTTCGCAGAAAACCGCTTTGGTTCGCTCGTCGATCAGTGCTTCGATGCCTTGGATATCGTCCTTGTCGGCAAAACGCACCTGAATACCCTGGCGTGGCAAGGTGTGGGCGAACAGATTGTAGGTGCCGCCATACAGCTCGCTGATCGAAACAATGTTATCGCCCGCTTCGGCGATGGTCTGGATCGCATAGGTGATCGCCGCCATCCCCGACGCCACCGCCAGCCCGGCGATACCGCCCTCCAGCGCAGCGACCCGCTGTTCCAACACGGCACAGGTGGGGTTCATGATGCGCGAGTAGATGTTGCCTTCCACTTTAAGATCAAACAGATCCGCCGCGTGCTGCGCATTGTCAAAGGAAAACGACGTGGTTTGATGAATCGGCACCGCCACGGCGTTTTGGGAATCGGGCGAATAGCCATGGTGGAGAGCAATGGTTTCTGGCTTCATGAGGACGGCTCGCTATTTTTTATTGAGGTTCGTTACTGATCCTAAACAAGCACCGCACGGAAGGCCAATAATCGTTTAGCGTCTAGTAGCAAGCGCCCCGTCACATTTACCCATTCCACTCGCTGCGTGCCACCGCATTGTGGGCGTGGAGGCTCTCGGCATGCACGACCTTGAGCTGAAAACCGCTTACACCCGGTGCTTGCCGCAGGGCTTTATCGACCCGCCGTGCCGCGTCTTCGCAGAACATCAGGTTTTGCCCGTTGGCGAGGGCGAAGGCCTGCTCGTCGATACGTTTCACCGCGGTTTGCAGTGCGGTGCCTAGCGCCGTTTCGATACGATCAATCGTACTCTCCAGCCAGTCTGCAATGGGCAATTCATCGTTTTCGCCTTCTGCTAAACGCAGCGAGCACTCGACAAAGCTGCGCTGACTGTGGGGCGTGGCTAATATACCCTCTTCGCTGCCCAGCCATGCCAGTACCGCCGATTGGGTTAACGGAATTTCCGAAAAATCCTCCTTAAAGGCTTGCTGGATAGACTGCCGCGCCAGCGCCGCCGAGCAGGGGCATGTGGATGAATAGCCCACCGTCACCCCTAGCTCAGCCTGAAAACCATCAGGCGTTAATTGGCAGCACATTGAAAAGGGGTAGCTTTTCCACCCGGCGAGCGGACTAATAAGGGCTTGCCGCTTGAGCGGCAGTTCTCCTTCCACATTCAGGTACGCATGCTGGGATAACCCCTCCTGGATGGTTAAAAACGCGCTCAATATGTCTTTCACGGCTGGCAAGGTAAGCGGTGCGTCCTCAAGCGGTGACAGCGCCAAATACAGCCGCGACATATGGATACCGCGCGCTTCGCTATCATCAAGGCTCACCCCTGCGTCCAGTTTGACTATCACGCTGCGAGTACCCAACTGTGCAGGTAGCGCAATGCCCTCCATGCCCACCCAGGTCAAGGTACTCGGTAAGCGAGTAGTTTGGCTGGCGATATCGGGTAAGGTTAAAACGGTCATTGGGCTACCTCTTGAGATGAGTTGAAGAAGTTGTAAAGCTCGGCCACGGTGTCGTGCGCCACGTTTTGGGTAATAAACACAAAGCGTGATACGCGATCAGCCTGACGCAATGCCAGCCGCAGTTCCTCTTCAAAGGAGGCTTGATCCGATTCGTCACTGTCGCGCTCACGGGAGGCGATCACCTCTTTCATTTCATTTAAGTGCACCTCAATTTCGGCACGCTCATCGAGCAGCCGCTGGCGGAAAAATGCCAGCTGCTCGGCGTTCATATAGTCACTGGGTGGCATGGCCAATAGCTTGGCTTCCCAGACTTTATCAACTGGCGCTCCCTGAGCATCGGTGCTTGCCTGCTTCCTGTGCGTAATGTGCTCACTCATACATAAACCTCACCATATAAAACGTTATAACGTAACATAAAGATTCACGAATGAATAACACCCGCCGCTATAGCCCACTACCATCCACTTAAAACAAATGCTGAGGGACTGGCTGTACTTCGCTCGCGATTGTGTTGCAGGGATAGCTTTCGGCTGACATCGCTATCGAAGTAAAACTATAGTAATAGCTATCACTAGTGATCTAAGTTCAAGAAGGTTAACGCTATGTCGATTGAACTCTGGCTGTCGTTTGTACTGGCCTCGTTTTTGGTGATCGCCTCCCCCGGCCCCGCGGTGGCTCTACTGGTCATGACCGGCATCAACCAGGGACGCAAGGCAGCTTTAGCGATGCTGCCCGGCTTTTTCTTGGGCGACCTGGTGGCGATGTCACTTTCGTTTGCCGGCGTAGGCGCCCTGCTGATGGCGTCGGCGGAGCTATTCGCCATCGTTAAATGGCTAGGGGTTCTCTATCTGCTTTATCTAGGCATCAAGATGTGGCGAGAATCCGGCCAACTGAATGACCTGGAAGCCTCTGGTGCCAACGTCAAGCAAGGCACTGCCAAGGCCTTTTGGGTGACACTCCTGAACCCCAAAAGCATTCTTTTCTTCATGGCCTTCATGCCGCAGTTCATTACCCAGAGCCATCCGTTGGCGCCCCAGTTGGCGATTCTGTTTACCACCTTTCTGGCAATAGGGGTCATCTCGGATTTCGGCTACACACTGCTGTCGACGACAAGCCGGAAACTGATGACCGCCAAGTTTCGCCGTCTTTTACACCGCTGCGGTGCCGGTAGCTTGATCGGCGCGGGGGTATTGATGACAGTGATGCGCCGCCCGAGCGCTTGACCCAGTTCAATCAAACCCAATCGGAGGTTGTTGATGACACACCCGACGATGATGAAGGAAGACTTTCCTGTCTCGAATACCAGACACTTTCTCGAGCCCGGCCCGATTGTGCTGGTTTCATCGCAATGGCAAGCGCAACCCAACATCATGACCCTGGGGTGGCACATGGTCATGGCGTTTTCGCCCTCGCTCATCGGGTGCGTTATCGCCGCTGGCAATCACTCCCACGCGCTTGTACATCATAGCGGGGAATGCGTGATCAATATTCCCTCGGCGTCGCTTGTCGATACGGTGGTGAGTATCGGGAACTGCTCCGGGAGCGAGGTCGACAAATTCAAGACCTTTGACCTCACTCCAGGCAAAGCAGAGAAGGTGGGGGCCCCGCTGATTGAGGAGTGCTACGCGTCCTTTGAGTGCCAACTACGCGATGACGCCATGGTTGAACGCTACAACCTGTTTATCTTTGAGGTCGTGAAAGCCCATGTAGCGCCCTCGGCCGATGATGAGGAATCGCTGCACTACCGGGGCATGGGGGAATTCATGCTGTCAGGCAACACCATCGACCGTACTGCATTATTCAAACCGTCGATGCTTGTCTAAGTAGATCGGCGGCGCAGGCTTTTCCCTCACTGCATCTTGAATCCTTTCTCGATCAGAAATTCACGCATATGCGGACGCAGCTTTTGGGTAAATAACGGCGTCAGGTTGTGCGACCAATCCGTGTCTTTGTTGCCACCTTTACGGCCCTGATAGTAGGTTTGCATGGTTTGGTCGAAGGCTGCGACTTGCTCAGAGTCATCGCTGTAATGATTTTCCTTGAGCACCGCCTCAACCGGTAGGCGTGGTTTAACATCGGGGTCATGAGCGGGATAGCCGATGCACATACCAAATACCGGGTAGACATGCGTCGGCAGGTCCAGCAGGTCACTGACCGCCTGGGGATTATTGCGTATCCCGCCGATATAGCAGATGCCGAGCCCTTCCGACTCCGCCGCAATGGCCACGTTTTGCGCTACCAGCGATACATCCACCGTGGCGACCAGCAACTGTTCGGTCATGCCGCTGATGACGTCCTCCTCCCCAGTGCGCTCGGCGGCTTCAAGCGGGCGCTTCATGTCGGCACAGAAGACCAAAAACTCGCTGCAGCTTGCCACGTAGCCCTGGCCGCCGGTTAGCTCGACCAACTGTTCACGTTTCGCCATATCGGTGACACGCATCACACTGTAGGCTTGAATATGGCTGGACGTCGCGGCGCCCTGCCCAGCGCGGATCAGTTCAGTTAATAATCCGTCGGGCATCTCGCGCGACTCAAACTTGCGGATCGAACGGTGCGAGGTCAGCAGCTTGATAACGTCGTTCATCGGCTTCTCCATGGCATAAAAAAACTACCTATTATAAACATATAGGATCTTTTGACGTTTCATTCGCACCGCGATGAAACGTCAAAAGGCCCTAAACGGATTGCGACGCTCGTCGCCAGTCAAACCATTTATGACATTTTACGATCAACCCAGTATGCCAAGGAGTCCTATGCTACGTATTTCCAACAATGTGGAGCTGGCTGAATGGGAAATCGAGCTGCACCCCATTCGTGCGCAGGGAGCTGGCGGCCAGAACGTCAACAAGGTGGCCTCGGCCATCCATCTGCGTTTCGACATTCATCGCTCGAGTTTGCCGCCCTTCTACAAAGAGCGGCTTCTGGCGCTGACCGATCAGCGCATCACCCAGGAAGGCGTGATCATCATCAAGGCCCAGCGCTATCGCACCCAGGAGCAAAACCGCGAAGATGCCCTGGCAAGGCTACGGGAATTGATTCGCGCAGCGGTCAAGCAGCAAAAAACGCGCAAGCCGACAAGACCCACCCGTTCCGCCAAGCGCAAACGGGTGGATGCCAAAACGCGTAAAGGCAAAACCAAGAATCTGCGGGGTAAAGTGACGCTTTGATACATGCTGGAGCGGTCGGCACGCACACTTTTCAACACAAAAACGCCGGGGTAGATACGCAAAAACCCCGCACATGGCGGGGTTTTAAGCTTACCGACGCGTCGGTAACCAACGTTATAGCATGTCGTTCACGACAGTACTTTAATGTTGGAAGCTTGAAGGCCTTTTTGACCCTGAGTGACGTCAAAAGAAACCTCTTGACCGTCTTGCAGGGATTTGAAGCCTTCAGCCTGAATTTCGGAGAAATGCGCAAACAGGTCGTCGCCGCCTTCTGATGTAGAAATGAAGCCGTAGCCTTTTGCGTCGTTAAACCATTTTACTGTGCCAGTTGCCATGATCGAAATCCTCGATTTAGCGAAATGTATGCCGGGGAAATACCCGAGTTGCGATGGGTAGAACAAGAAACTTTCACCAGGCTCAAACACTAAAGATGCTTCGATGCTACTGACTACGTTCAACTTGCTATCCAACTGCCACCACCTTGCGCTTTCATAACCCACACGTCAACAGCGCGAACGAAAAAACCGGAGTGCGATGACGCCTTATCGTCCTGCCGTTTAATTTTATGCCGGGCTATGTATTCAAGGCGGTATTCTGTTAAAAAAGTCATTGGTGGTGGTCTGGGTCTGCTGCCGAGAACGTCTGCTGCCATTCTTACACTTCATAGGATTACACATGCCGGTCTATACCAATATCGAAGATCTCCGTCGTCGTTATGTCCGCCGCACGCCCAAGATGTTCTATGACTATGCTGAGTCGGGCAGTTGGACAGAGCAGACCTTTCGCGAAAACACCAGCGACTTTCAGCACATCCACCTCAAGCAGCGAGTGGCGGTCGACATGTCGGGGCGTACCACGCGCAATCAGATGATCGGCGAAGACGTGGCCATGCCGGTGGCCCTGGCGCCAGTGGGGCTGACCGGCATGCAGTCCGCTGACGGTGAGATCAAGGCGGCGCGGGCAGCCGAGAAATTCGGCGTGCCATACACCCTGTCGACCATGTCGATCTGTTCGATTGAAGACGTTGCCGAGCACACCACCAAGCCGTTTTGGTTCCAGGTATACACGCTCAAAGATGACGATTTCATGCGCCGTCTGATCGAACGCGCCAGAGCGGCGAAGTGTTCCGCGATTGTGGTGACGGTGGATCTGCAGGTGCTTGGCCAACGCCATAAAGACATCAAGAATGGGCTGTCAGCGCCCCCCAAATTGACCCCTCGCTCAATCGCCAACATGGCCACCAAGATTCCCTGGGGGCTTGAAATGCTGCAAACCAAGCGGCGCTCATTTGGCAATATCGTCGGCCATGCCAAAGGGGTGACGGACCCTTCGTCATTATCAACCTGGACGGCGGAAGCGTTTGATGTATCGCTGGACTGGAATCGAATTGCTCAATTCAAGGAGTGGTGGGGCGGCAAACTGATCGTCAAAGGCATCATGGCGCCAGAAGATGCGCGTCGTGCCGCCGAGATCGGCGTGGATGCCATCATCGTTTCCAACCACGGGGGGCGCCAACTGGATGGTGCCATGAGCTCTATCCGTATGCTGCCCGCCATCATGGACGCCGTGGGCGACAAGGTGGAGGTGCATCTCGATTCGGGGATTCGCTCGGGTCAGGATGTCCTCAAGGCACTTGCGCTGGGTGCCAAAGGCACCTACATCGGTAGAGCCTACACCTATGGACTGGGCGCTGCGGGCGAGGCCGGCGTCACTCGGGCGCTGGAGATCATCCACAAGGAGTTGGACACCACCATGGCACTTTGCGGTGAAACCGATACCCGCAACCTTGGTGAGCACAACCTGTATGTGCCTCAAGGCTTTGGCGACCCCACCGTCAAACTCTAATACCAGACGGGCGGCTTGGTTGCCGCCCGGCTGAACTAGCCACCGAACTTTTCGTTTTCGCCAAGGTTTGGTGTCGTGTCTTTTTTGACGTTGGCTTTGGCTACCTCATATAGCTGGAACGCCTTGCTTTCCTTGGCTTTCCAGTGCTCACCCATCTGCACCTTGACTTCCAGCAGGGCCACGTCAGGATCGTCTTTGCCTTCTGGGAACCAGGCCGCGATGAAAGGGTTCCAGTATCTTTCAATCAGATCGCGGCTATCGGTGAGGTTGGCCTTGCCCGATAGCGACACGTAGATACCCTCTTCCTGATCAGAGAAGCTAAGGCATACATCATGATCACGCTCGGTTTCGGTTACCTTTTCAGCACTGCGCCGGGTGAAGAACCACAGAGTACCGTCATAGTCATCCTGCACCAGATGCATCGGCCTGGCTCGCGGGACATCGTCATCCAGCGTTACTAGCATGCCGACTTTAATGTCTTTGATCATCTTCCATATTTTCTGCTTATGCTCAGGGCTGGACATAACGTCAACCTCCTGTTGAATAAAAACTGATGTATCATGCGTTACACACAACTTGTACAAGACTAGTCGCCATTACCAATATCAGCAAACATCCATGCTGGATGGCTGCTTGAAAGCGCTCGCGCCAAACAAGAAAAAGCCTGCGATTGCTCGCAGGCTTTATGGGGTCTTGCTATTTAATCAACCCAGCCAGGCTGGCTGATTAACATTCCATGATGCATCTTACAGCAGAGCACCCTGATCGTTTTCCTGTACCCCGCTGAGGCTGACGTCGTCACTCATCGCGACGAGCTCGTCCTGACTTGCGACATTCTCTTCTATACCAGCCATGGCCATCATATCCATGCTCGAGAGACTCGCCGCACTCACATCTGGGTCGCGACTGATCTGGAAAGAAGCCAGGTCCTGAGAGCCTCCGTTGAAGGTGAGCCGCAGTACCTGAATACCCTCCTCAAGATCGAGTGTCACCGATGGCCCATCGACGAAGTTACCCCAGGTGCCGGAGTTTGGCACCGAGCCACTTGCTTGATCGTAGGTCACCCCATCCTGCTCAACCGATGCTGTAATAGTGCGCCCATTGTTAGGGTTGGAGGTAACGAACGACAGGGTGTGACTACCGGCCTGTTCGACGTTGATGGTGTATTCCACCCATTCGCCATTTTCGACCCAGCCAATCGCCTCGCCCTGCCCCACGATATCCACCGGCTCATCGCGGAAACCCGTTCCCAATTGCGCCGCTGACAGCTCGTTGTAGGCTTCACCTTGCTCGCCTTCGTCGAACAATGCTGCATCCAGCGCCAAACCATCCTCGGCATCCACCAGCCAGGGGGTTGCCCCGGCATTGAAGGCTTGCTGGCCATCGCGCGCCAGGCTGAACGATGCCAGGTCCTGAGAGCCGCCATTGAAGGTAAGCCGCATGACCTGCTCGCCGGCTTCCAGCGCCACCTGTGTGGCATCGGTGGGTTGGAAATTGCTCCAGCCACCCGTTGGCGAGACCACCACCGCGTCGCTCGAGGCGTAAGGCGTGCCGTCCCCTTTGGTGAAGGTGGCCGTGATGCTGCGTTGCGGGCCGCTACCATCGCCAAGCGCTGAAAGGAATGACAGGTCGTAGGTGCCGTCCTGGGCAATATTCAGGGTGTATTCCACCCACTCGCCGTCATCGACCCAGCCAATGGCATCGCCGTCTCCGACAATGTCGACCCCGTCACCCCGGAAGTCACTACCGAGTTGGGCGTCGCCGGAATCATTGTAAGCGACGTCCTGGCCGCCTTCGTCGTAATTGGCCGCGTCCAGCGTGAAGTCACTACCGACCTGCCAGGGATCACCGCTGTCCGTGAAGGCTTGCTGACCATCCTCGGCCGGCGCCACAGGTACCAGGTTGAACGATGCCAGGTCCATGGGCCCGCCATTGAAGGTCAGCCGTAGCACCTGCTCACCGGCTTCGAGCGCTACCTGGGTGGTATCGGTCTGGGTGAAGGAGGTCCAGCTTCCGGTTGGCGATACCCCTACCGATGAAGCCGTCACGTAGGGCGTATCGCCTTTGGCGAAGCTCGCGGTAATCGAGCGTGCGGCCGGGTTGGAGGAGTCCATCGAGGTCAGGAAGTCGAGGTCGTAAACGCCGTCTTCCGCCACATTGATGGTGTATTCCACCCACTCGCCATCCTCGATGAAGCCGATCGCCTGCGAGGGCGTGGAGATATCCACCGCCTCGTCGGACCGGAAGGCGTCGCCCTGATGGGCGGTGGTGGTGTCGTTATAGGCGACGTCCTGGCCACCGTTGTCATAGAAACGCGCTTCCAGACTCAAGCCCTCGGCGCCAACCTCCCAGGCAGTCTGGGTGTCATTAAAGGCGCTCTGGCCATCGTCCACCGGTGCTTCAAAGTCCAAGGTGAACGATGCCAGATCCAGCTGACCACCGTTAAAGGTCAGCCTTAGCACCTGCTCACCCTCTTCCAGCTCAAAGGTCAACGGACCGACGGTCTGGAAGCTTCCGAAGCTGCCGGTGTTGGGCAAGGTCTGCACCTGCGCCGGGGTATAGAAACCGGCCCCCTGCTCGAAGGCGGCGGTAATGGACTTGCCATCGGTGGTCGCGGAGGTCGAGAAGCTAAGTGTGTAGGTACCCGCTGTCTCGACGTTGAGGGTGTACTCGACCCACTCGCCATCGGCAATGTAGCCCAGCGCCTCGGTGCCGTTGGAGATATCCACCGCTTCGTCGGCGCGGAAGGCCGCCCCCTGGTGCGCAGCGGTGGTGTCGTTATACGCCACCCCCTGGCCACCGTTATCGTAGAGCTTGGCTTCAAGCGTCAAGCCATCGCTGCCCACCGCCCAGGCAGTTTCACCGGCATTGAAGGCGGTCTGACCAACCGGGTCCGGGTCGTCGATGAAGTTAGGCACGCCATCATTGTCATCGTCGTCGTAAAGGTCCACCCGCCCGTTGCCGTCAGCATCTTCCGCCCCGGTGGGGTCATAAGTCTGGACGTTCTCGACCAGGAAGATATTGTCGTTGTAGTCGTAGTTAACCCCTGCGTAATCCTGAATCACGATGTAGGTGTCTGGAATCACGTTGCCGGCGGCGTCCTTGGCGACATAGACGCGAATCAGGTGGCCATCGTTCTCGTCCCAGTTGAGGTTGGTGCCCGGGTTGCCGATAGCATCAATGGTGTCCTCATACAGGTTAGCGTCCGGATCGGACCAGGAAATATAGCCCTGACGACCCGAGATCTCGGCGAAGAACCCAAAGGGCGCATCGCGATCAAGCGTGGTCGTGGTCAAGAGATCGCCGTTGTTGAGCGTGCGCGGCAGTAGCGTCTGACCATCAGCCTCATCGTGGGCCAGGATCTCATCGAGATTTCGGCTATCCACATCGTGGACGAACAGTCGGGCTACATCGCCCTGGGTATGGTAGGCCGCCAGTTGGGTAATCTTGATCGGCGAGCCACCGTCGGCACGCTGGAAGTAGGGTGACAGGATCTCGTCGCCATTGGCTTCCACCAGCCCGCCCTGGTTCATCTGCCCTTCGGCCACGTTGGTGCTGTAACCGAAGGCGTTGATGATTTCCTGAACGAGTGGCTCTTGTCCGCTCTCCGACTGGTTCTGGGCCAAACCGGCTAGCTGGATGACTTTCTCACCCTCGTCGGCATCGCTTGAGTTGATGATCAGACTCGCCTCGTAAAGGCTGGCATCGTTAGGATCATCGGCGATGAAGCGCACCGTGACGTCGATGGACTCGCCCGGCTCAAGGCTGACCGCCGCAAACGCTTCGGTAAGCTCGAACAGGGTAGTATCACTGACCTCGATGCTATTGATATCAAGGGTCTCGAAGCCATCGTTCCTGATCGTGATGGTCGCTTCGTCGTGGACTTCCTGCGCGGCGTTGGCCGGGTTTTCAATCCGCGACATCACCAGTCGGTCGTTGGACGGCACGCCGTCGTTGTTGATCACCGTCAGCTCACCACCGGCCACCGGCGTGACACCTTCGATGACGAACATGTTGTCGTTGTAGTCATAGTTGATGCCGGTGTAGTCCATGATGCCCAGGTAGGTATTGGGAATCACGTTGCCCTCGGCATCCAACGCCCGGAACATGCGTACCGTATAGCCACGTTCGATACCATCGGCATCGGCGGGCGGCGTGCCGCCTCCCTCAGGGTTCAGCGATGGGTCGGTGGACAGGTTCGCCACTTCAATACCAAACACGCCCTGACCGGTCCAGCCACCGGGAATATCGGCAAGCGAGAAGTTCGCGGTGGCGAACTGCCCGTCACTCTTAATCGGCAGCAGGCTCTGGTTGTTATCCCCAGCGTGGTTGCTGAAGATGATGTCCTGTCCCTTGTTACCAGGGTTATGGATGCCCAGCGTTGCGCCGCCAGCACCATGGTAGGCCGCCAACTGGGTGATTTTCGCCTCGCCAGCACCGTCGGCCAGCGTCCAGTAGCGCGACAGTACTTCGTCGTCGTTAACGGGACGATAGAGGTCGAAGTCATTCAATACCGAGTTCTCGCCGCCTCCCACGGTGGTCAGGCCGTCGATACGGTTTCCGAAGCCGAACACCTCCCAGACTTCATTGACATTGGGTTCCCAACCGCCCTCGTCCCGCGCCTGCCAGAAGCCTGCCATGTGGATTTCGGCAATCGGCGAATCGGCATCGTTGGTCACCAGGCGAATGCGGCCTTCGAACACCCCGTCACCGGCGTCGTTAGTAGGCGCGGTGTAGCTGTCCCGGTCGAACAGCACCGTGACCTGCACCGACGCGCCAGCAGCCAGCATCAGGCCGTCGAAGGCGCTCGGGTCCTCCAGCACGAAGGGGCCGTCGATATCGGCGTCGAGAATCGCAAGCTCGCTGGTGCCCGTGTTGGAGATTGTGACGGTAGCACTTTCCTTGAAGTCACGATTGTCGTTCGAGGCGCTGTTGTTCTCCAGGTAGCTGAAGTGCAGCCGGTCGGAATAGTAGGCGGCATCGCCGCTTTGGACAGCGATATCGGCATTGTCGCTGCCGACGACAGGCGTCACGTCCAGATAATCCAGGTCATCGGCGCCGTCGGCACTGGAGACCGCACGCAGGTTGTACTCCACCCCCGCCTCAAGCTCGACATAGGTGCCTTCTTCCCCGGCATCTCCCTCCCCTGGATAGACCAGCACATCCAACGGCTGGCCATTGAGGGTCAGGGACAGGCCCTGGCCATCGCTGGCCCCGGCGTTGGCCGCTAGATCCAGGCGATAAAGACCGTCGGCATCCACCGTGAAGTAGAAGTCGGCGGTCAGGTCGTTGATCGTCCGTGCACTGTCGCCACTTTCCAACTCAATGCGTGCGCCATCGGACACATCGGCATACACCGGCATGAAATTATCGACGGGGGCATCGGGCACTCTCAGCAGGTCGACATTGGGGCCGTTGGCCTCAGGTGCCGTCACGCTGATGGTGTTGCTGCCCGCTTGCAGGTTGACCAGCAATTCCTGGAAGAACCAGTCGTTTTCCGCCTCATTACTCTGGCCTGGGAAATTGACCACCCCCAGGTTAACGCCGTTGATGGTCACTTCCATCGGGCGGTCGGCCTTGCTCACCGCCAGGGCGTAGCGGAAGCCGATCTCGTAGTTGCCGGTCTCACCTACCTCGACGGTCCAGGTGATGGTCTGATCACCCGCGCCATCAAAGTCGACAAAGCCCTCACCGGACGCGTTGCGATCATCAACGCTTTCCGGTACGACCACAGGACCGTCAAGCGAGGCATTTTCAGCTTCGTAATCGGTGAAGCCTGAGGTGCTGTCCGGCGGCGATTGCAATACTTCAAGCTGGTCGATGTTGGGGCCGGTATTGTTCGTGGCCTGCAGGCGCACGGTGTTTTCTCCCACTACTAGCGACGCCGCCACGTCCTCGGTCAGCCACTCTGCCCAGGCCGCATCCCCAGTAAGCCCGGGAGGAGGACTAAAATCGAACACCCCGACGCTTACGTTATTGACGAATACCTCAAGCGGACGATTAGTGTCGCCGCCGTTGGCGTAGCGGATTCGCAGTACCGAATCGCCAGCGTCGTCTGCGGCCAGATTGAAACCGAAGGTCATGAAGTCGGCATTGGTGCTGCCGTAGTCGGCATAGCCGCCGGGCACGCCGTCATCACCATCGGTGTTGCCATCCAGTCCAAAGGCACCGGGACGCAGACCGTTAGGCAGGCCTTCCGTGGTTTCAGTGTTGTTGATGTCGCGAATCTGGATTTCCGCGCCAGCGCCATCGGCGATGGTCACCGAGGTGCCATCATTGGGGGTGTCATCTTCCGCCTGAATGACCAGCAGCGATACCAGGTCGTCACCGGGTTCTGGATCGGGATCCACAGGATCCACCACGCCGCCTGGCGCCGGATCAAGGCGGATAATCTGGCTCTGGCCGTTGCCGCGGTTCAGGGTCAGCAGGTAGAGCTGGCCGGTCACCGGGTTCTCGATAATATCCAGCGGATCCACGTAGGTAATGACATTGCCTTCCGGGTCGCGCAGTACATCGTCGCCGATCACGTTGCCGTTGGCATCGAGGGTAATGCTGCGCACATCGTCACCGCCGGAGTACTCGGTGAACAGCACGTTACCCTGCAGGTTGCCGCCGAACACATTGCTGGTGTACTCCACCGCTCCGTTGGGCGAACGGTTCTCACCCAGCGAGTAGACACCGGAGATATCGTAGTTACCCTCTGGGCTAGTTCCTGAGGGGTAGGCATCTACCTGATTGGGGTCACTGCCTCCGGTGGGGTTGCCACCATTCAAGATGTACTCATCCCGTAGCGGGTTGGGGTGGCCGTAGTACCCCCCTTCGACAATCTTGAACAGGTAGTCGTCCTGATTCTCGACGTTGGTGTAACGCTCGTTCTCAGGTGTCGAGGGATCGTCCGGCACGTTGCCGCCCGCCGCCGAGCCGTTGGTCGGCACGTACAGGAAGCCGTTGGAATGCCATACCAGGTCGTAGGCGTTGCGTGCACCCGTGGCGAAGATCGTCAGTACCGCGCCCTCGGCATAGGGGTCATAGTAGCTTTGCAGCACGTTGCCGTCGGCGTCCTGCACCGTGGCCACACCACGTTCATCGAACACCAGGAATTCGCCATTGCCCATGGGGATAGGGTCATCCTTGGGATGGCCGTCAGGGTCATCGAAGCGGGTATTCTGGCCGTTGTCGGGAACGGGCTCGGTCGATACATCGAAGCCCCCGGGAGGTGCGTCACGGGTGGGGTCGATCTCCATGACGGCGGCATTCAGCAAACGCTCGGGACGGTTACCCCAGGCGCTATCCGGCTCGCCCATGGCCGAATTGGAGCCCTGAATCAGATACAGCAGATGCGTCGGCACATCGGGGTTGGTAGCCGCGTCATAGTCCGGATTGGGGCGGAACTCGAGACTGTTGGTCACGTGGTCGCCGTTGGAGCGCGGCAGTCCGGTGATGTAGGGCTCGGCGGTACCGGAAAAATCACTACCGCCGTCCAGCGTGATCTTGGTAATGCGACCGCTGAATTCCGGCACGCCGTTATCGCGTCCATTGAGCGGAATCGGGTAGTTGTCGGTGATCCACAGCACATTCGGGTCGGTGGGATCCACCACCAGGCCGATGATGCCACGTTGCTGACTCTGCCCGGGCTGGTCGAAGTAATCGTTCGGCAGACTCAGGTCCTGGCGGTTGGATAGCGAGCCGTCGACCGGGTCGACGTCGTAGCGCAACAGATCACCGCCGATGGTCGCGATGTACATGAAGGCGCCGTCAGGGCTCATCTCCAGCGAGGTGAAGCCAAAAGCATTGTCCGCGGCACCGTTAAGCTCCACCACATCGTTGAAGGCCACGTCGCGGGCGACCACCTCCGGTTCCTCACCGGTCACGAAGGTGTTGGTGTACTTCTGGAACTCACGGGTCGGGGCATCGGCATCATCGTTGGGCCCGCGGTCCCGGAAGCCATCAATCACCAGCGTATAGCTGGTGAACGGCTTGAGCGTCTGGCTGGGCGAGATGGTCAGTGAGTCGAAGCCACCGGTCGTATTGACGTTGAAGGAGACCTCTTCACCGGTGACCGTTTCGAAGAGCTTCACCGAACCGTCGTTCAGGCTTTCAAGCAAGGCACCGCCACGCCCATCGACCACCGAGATGCCCACAAAAATGTCCGATGTCGGGTCAACGCCGGTGGGAATGGCGCTGTCTTCCGGGTCGAGGTCAACTTCTACTTCATTCTCCCCAACACCCGCGATGGCGCGCGCGTCGGTGAAGAAAGCGTAATCCTCCGGAGCTTCACGCGCGTCATCCGGGGTCAGGTCGGGCAGCGACTGGATCTCGATGTACTGGATCTCGGTGTTCTCGTTGTCGAGCCCCAGCGAGTCGAGCGTCAGACGGCCGTCGCTAACCTGCACGATGCGGGTGACCAGATCAGAACGCACGCCTTCTGTGTCATCGCCCGGGTTGCCGTCCGCCGGGAAGTCGTCCGGACGGAAGGGCGTGAAGGGGTCGTTGAACAGCTCGCCTTCTGCATTCAACACGTTACGGCTGTCATACGGCCCAGAGGTATCACCAATCGAAATGGTGACTTCGTAGTAGCCGTCTTCCAGCTCGATTTCCCAACCGGCGCGCACATACGCGCTTCCGGGCTGGTCGAAGTGGGCATAGGTGCCCTGGCGCGGATCGAGGCCGGCGATATCATCGGTACGGTCGTTGACCGCCACGCTGGTCAGGCTCGAAATATCCAGTGGCGTGGTGCCCGGTTCACCGTCGTAGATCGACGCCTCGGTCACCCAGCCATACTGGTAGGTCTGGCCGTCGATGGTCACCGACTGGGTGCCGAAGGCTTTGCCGTTGTCGGCGATATAACCGTCAGGCACCACCACGCCCTCAGGCTGGAAGTTGATCTTGACGGAGAAACGCTCGCCCGGCTCAATTACCTCGGGTGGCTCGACGCCTTCGCGCGTGACGCTGAGACGGTCGATATTGGGCCCGGCCGCCGTCAGGTTTTCCAGACGAATGGTGTTGGTGCCCGCCTCAAGCTCCACCTCGATCTCGACGTCCGTCCAGTTTTCCCAGCCGTCTGGATCAGCACCGGTAGCCGCGAATGCCAGGCTGCCCTGGGACTCGCCACCCACCAAAATATTCATCGGGCGATCGGCACCGTTGCCTCCTCCATTAGCGTAGCGAACCGTCAGGGTGTAGGTGCCGGCTTCATCGACGACGACATCGAATGACCCGGCATCGCCGACATCGCCACCCATGTCCAGATAACCGGTGCCGGAGAAGCCATCCCACAGGCCATCGGAGCCGGTGGCGGCATTGGTTTCGGTGTTGTTGGCATCGCGAACCTGCGTATCCAGGGTATCACCGACGTTGTCCGGATCTTCGATGGTCAGCGCTTCGCCTTGGATCTCAAAGTTGAAGGGCACAGGCGTCCCATCATCGACGGTGACGCTGTCGCTGGCCTGCGCTTCGTTACCCACCGCGTCGGTGACGATCAGCGTGACGGTGACGCTACCGCTTTGGTCGCTGAGATCTACCGTGATATCGCCGTTTGCCTCTGGGGTGACGGCGGTACGCGTCGTACCGCCATCGAAGCTGATTTCATACGTCACGATATCGTCGTCGGCACCAGCCACATTGAACAGCGCCGTGGCAAGTTGCCCAGGCTCAAGGGTATCGTCGGCGGCGGTCAGGGTCAGGTTGCCATCTTCGTCCGCGCTGTCATCGACAGGAATCGGGCCTGTGCCCCCTTCGGTGATTTCGATGCGGTCGATATTGGGGCCGGTAGTCGCGCCTTCCGGAATCGCCAACTCGATGCTATTGGTACCGGCTTCCAGGGTCACGGTGACGGTTTCGAACAGCCAGTTATCAAACCCTTCTATTGGCCCGGTGCCGTCGGGGTCGGTCGCCAGCATGTCGAGAACAACCGGGGTGCCGCCATTAATCACCAGGTCCAGTGGACGATCGGAGTTGGTCGCGTAGCGCACGCTGATATCGTACTGGCCGGCCTGGGCCACATCGACCTGCCAGGTGACGTTATCACCGGCCGTATCGCCGAAGTCCAGGTAACCGGTACCAGAAAAGCCCGGGCGCAGTCCGTTCTCCAGATTCTCATTAGCTTCCGGGTTGCCCGGATTGCGCACCGTGGTGTCCGTATCATTGGCGTCGTTATCAAAGCTGGTCACCGTGCCGTCCTGGATCTGCAGGCTCAGCGGCGAGAAAGGCGCTTCATCGACGTCATTGACGGTGACTTCCAGGGTCTGGACGTCGGTCAGGTCGCCGTCGGTGACGGTGACCTCTACTGCGTAGACGCCATCTTCGTCGTCATCCACCGCCAGCTCGAAGTCGCGGGCACTGATGAAGCTCAGCGCACCGGTGGCCGCGTCGATGGTAAACAGCGGCGCATCCACCCCACCGGTAATCGCAAACACCGGCGCGTTCAGGCCGGTCGTCAGGCCATCTTCGTCGACCACTGGAATCGCGCCGATCTCGGTCAGGTTCTCGTCGATGGCATAGGTAGTCTCTCCGATGACGATGCTCTCGTTGAGATCCGCCACCGTGATCAGGGTGTCCTGAGAGACGCTGTCCTCGCCGTCGGAGACGGTCACGGTCAACTCGTAGATGCCGTTCTCATCGCTGTCGGCCGCTAACTCTGCGTCCGGCGCGTTGATGAAGGCGAGCTCCCCGGTTGCCTCATTAAAGCTGAACAAGGCCGCATCGGCACCTGATAGCGTCACGGTCAGGCTGTCGTCATCGGCATCGTCGATCGCCAGGTTCGCCACAATCGTGCTGTTTTCATCGACGCTGACATCGGCGCCCAAGCCTTCGAGGGTCGGCGCCGTGTTGACCGGCTCATCAATGCGCTCGAACACCAGCGAGTCAATACGCATCAGCTCGCCACCGGCACCGCGAAGCTCAAGGCTCGCCAGATCACCGGCGGTCACCTCAAAGGGCGTTTCGAACACGATTTCCTTGCGGTTGCCGCTCTG
Organism: Halomonas sp. A40-4; assembly: GCF_015767635.1. Taxonomy (GTDB): domain Bacteria; phylum Pseudomonadota; class Gammaproteobacteria; order Pseudomonadales; family Halomonadaceae; genus Vreelandella; species Vreelandella janggokensis. Next base: position 3,688,231 of record NZ_CP065230.1, read on the forward strand.
GCCCGCATTACCGCGCGGACCCGTGCCCACGATGGTGCCGAAATCGTCGCTGAGCACCACATCGGAACTCAGGCTGTCGCTAGCGGCGTTGCGTGCCTCGAGGACGGTGTCGCCGATCGTAAGCGATAATGAACCTTCGCCATCGTTTTCATCGAACACATACAGCCGTGCCACGTACCAGCCAGGTTCTATACCGCCGGCTGCGAGATCGGTGCCGATCGTCGCGGGTTCGTTACTGGTCAGCCGGATCAGTTGCTCGTTGGACGCGCTTGCACTTCCGGTCACGATCAGGTTGGACGCATCAAGATCGGTGAAGTTTTCCGCCTCAATGGTGATCGAATCGCCCACTTGCGTGCCTTCGATCACGAAACTCAGCGTCTGCGTGCTGGACAGGCCCGCCGGATCGGTGGCACGAATCACCACGTCGAACGTGCCGCCTTGGCTGGGAGTGCCTTGAATAACACCGTCTACCACCTCAAGTCCGGCGGGAAGATCTTCGGCGGACAGCGTCAGGCTGTCGCCATCAGGATCGGAAAACAATGACGCAAAGTCAGCCAGCGGGATCTGAATGAAGTTCTCGCCCACTTCGCCGAAGTAAGGTTCAAGCGCGACGGGCTCAGCAACGGGCGCGTCGTTGACGTTTTCAACCGTCAGCGCAAAGTCGGTCGAGGTAGTGACCGTCCCATCATCGGCGGTCACCGAGACGGTGTAGTCGCCGGGCGCCAGCCCCTCAAGGCTGCCGCTCAATACCTGATCAACCACGCTCAGACCGTCCACGGTGACCGGCTGTCCATCACCGTCGGTGACGACGAAGCTATAGCTGAGCGCATCACCATCATCATCGACGAAGGGCAGGTCGACCTCGAGATTCGATCCCTCATCCAGGCTGAGATCGGCAATACCGCCGCCCACCACGCGTGGGGCGCTGTTGGTATCGGGCACTTCGTCTTCTGAAAGACTCACAGCGCTGAAGCTCGCGCTGCCTATGGCGCCCAGGTCATCGTCGTTGACGAAGACCAGCGAGTCGATGGTGGTCCCGGCATGCGCCGCCAAATCAATGGTGAACCGGAAAGTGCCATCGCCGTTGTCGACACCCTGGCCGCGCAGATCAATAAACCCACCCTGGGTCTGGGTACCGCCAAGCTGATAGACACTATTGCCGCCGTTGAAGGGGTTATCGTCGGCATCGAAACCGATCGCGACGATCTCCGGCACCGGCGACGCTGAAATCGCGACGTCCAGGGTCAGCAGTGTCTGTCCAGTGATGGTGTAGTCGCTCGGTAGGTCGGCGCGCTTCCAGACGTTATCGGTCAACGACAGCGTGCCGCCATCGTCTTCTACCGCGGCGCCGGTGCCACTTGCGGGATTGTCCTGGGTTTCGTTATACGCACTGATGGTCGCGTCATCGAAGGTGACAGAGAGACTCACCGGCCCGGCTGGGGCTGCAAGCGTCACTGTGTCCTGAACGCTGGCTTCATTACCGGCGGTATCGGTCACGATCAACGTCACCGTGACATCGCCCGGTCCCTGCCCACTCAGGTCAACCGACAGGCTGTCACCATCGCTGGTGGCAGATTGGCGAGTCGCGCCGCCATCAAAGCTGACTTCCAGTGTCGAATCGACGTCAATGCCAGCAACGCCGAACACGACTGTGGCGCTGTCGGCAGGCGCGATTTCGGCGTCCGGGCCCTCAAGCGCCAGATTCCCCCCCTCATCGGCGGTGGTATCCAGGGTAAGGGCGAGGGACCGCTCAACGCGGTTGCCAAAGGCGTCCATGGCGATCAACTTGGCCGACAGATCACCGTCGTCCCGCCCTGAGAGATCCAGGGTGAAGTTGCCATCGGCGTCTGGCGTGACTTCGTCGACAGTCACGCCATTATCGAAGGTCACCCCGACGAAGACGATGTCGTCATCGCGTCCCGTGACGTTGAACCCAGCCGCGGACGCGTTGGCGCCGTTGACCACAAGGTTGTCGGCACTGAAGGCCAGCGCTGTCTCATCGGTATCCGCCTCGACATCGCCAACCGGGCCGGTGCCTGCCGTGGTGACTTCAAGACGGTCGAGGTTCGGACCGCTTCCTGCACCAGCGGGAATGCTCAGCACAATCGTATTGTCGCCAGCCACGAGTTCGGTGGTCAGGCTTTGATAACCCCAGACGTCGAAACCTTCCGGCGCTTCGTTACTCCCGTTGGTATCCGTGGACACAAACGCCTGTTGCGGTAGCGCTGCGCCGTTGACGGCAAGGGCCATCGGGCGATCGCCGCTGCTGGCATAGCGGAAGTTCACGTCGTAGCTGCCGGCTTCGGCAACGTTGACCGTGAAGGTCAGGCTATCACCGGGCTGGCTGCCGTAGTCGACATAGCCAGTGCCGGAATAATCAGGGCGAAGGCCATTGAAACTTGCCCCGCTCTCGGGATTCTGGGCGTCGCGCACCAGGGTGCCGGCGTCGTTATCGGCGCCCAATTCGGCGTCCTCCGCCTGAATAACGATGGCATCGATCACCGGCCCGGTAGGGTCCACCGGGTCGGCCGCCAGCAATGCCACCTCGATCTTGTCGATATTGGGGCCAGTGGTGCCGCCGCCCAGACGCAGGGTGTTGCTGCCCGCGGCGAGAGAGATTTCAATGGTTTCGGTGGACCAGCCTTCCCACGCCGAAGGCGCTGGACCACCACCGGGCAAATTGCCCGAAGGGACATCAGAAGTACCCGTTGGATAGTAAGCGGGCGCGGTTGTCGGCAAAAAGGCGAAAGAGCCTATTTGAGTAGGGGTACCATCGTCGACCAAGGAGAGATTCAATGAACGTGCATCGCTTGTGGCGTAAGTGACGGTCACGTTGTAAGTGCCCGCGGTGGCCACATCCAGAGTAAAATCACCGTAGGCATTGGCATTACCGAATGCCCAATCAAGATAACTCGCCCCCTCGGCACCCACCCGGAACGTCTCTAAACCATTGGTAAAAGAGGCGATGTTATCGACTGTAACGACCCGATTGGTAGCGTCCGATTCAGCATTAGAATTCGGCTCTACCACCAAATCCTCACCCTGAATCACGTAGACGTCGGGGTCCGGCGCGCGCACCTCCAGATAGTCGACGTTGGGCCCACTGGCTCCGTTAGACGTGAAGCTGACGGTATTCTCGCCCGCTTGAAGCTGCACGCGAATCGTACGTTCGCCGAAGTCACTGAAATCGGCAGCATTACTGGTCAAGGTCGTGCTCGGCAGGTCGAACATACGATCCTGAAGCTCGCCATTGACGTCGAGGCGCAGGGGGCGGTTCCGGTCAGTGCCATCACCATTCTGGCTAAGCGCATAGCCCAGTGCCAGTTCGTACTCACCGGCTTCATCAACACTGAAGGTGAACGTCAGTGTTTCGCCCGTTGCATTACCATAGTCGACATAGGCTTGCCCATCGGCGTTGGCGGTGTTCGCCTCGTTTGGGTCATTAACCACCGCTATGCTACCGCCCGCTATGGACGCCGACGCACCATCGCTGGCATCACTGTCTTCGGCCTGAATACGAATGGGTGTGAAGGTATCCGCCAGTATCGCCTGGGCCATGAACGGACCATCGTCAGCCGGCGCAGGCAGTGGCTCGTCAGCCGCCAGCGAGGTAAGCGTTGTATCCACAGGCTCGGAGGCCGCTGCCGCTCGACCCGACGCAGCGGGATCGGCGACTTCATTTTCGGGCACCACATCAAGTTCAATGTTCATTTCTGCGTTAGGCAGCACCCGGCCGAACTCATCCATGGCTTCAAGCCGCATCTTGAGCCTGCCCAAAGCCGGGGAAGGCAGGTTTTCAAACACGAACGGGCGCTCGAAACTTTCAAAAACTGACATTTCATTACGAGCATCTTCCCAGGCCATGCGCATGGATTTTATGGAGGATTCCCAGGGGGATGGATGGGGGACAACGTGGAGGTGATGATCTTGGAAGGTATCCCGGCCCCAGCGGCCACCTTCACGAACGGATCCTAACAACGACTTTGCCTGACCAGATACGAAAGACATTGAAAACATGTTCCACCCCACGGTTTTAATTAGACTTTTTAGCGCACAAGGGTGTGCACTATGAGCACTCACCAAGCATTGTTGACGACATTCCCCTTTGGCCATCGGTGTTCGGATAGCGTGTTCACAGATGGCGGATTGGGGCGACTATTGGTGAGTCTAACCGGGCTTTACCGGGTAGCAAGGCAGGTCAAAAAGGGGATCTATGTATCCAAATGTTACAAAACGTCAAAATTTATTAGCAATAAAAACCATTTAAAACAACATATTAAATGAAAACACCTAAATTCAGACACCGCTGATCGACAAAATAGTGACAAACAAAATAAGCGGATTTGATTATAAAAATAGCCACCAAAGCTAAAAGGAAATGCTGAAGCAAAAAACACTAATCAGGAGTTATCCCATCAAATAAAACGAAAAAAATAGCAACGTCTGTTTAAAAGCAAGCTGATACGCTGAATAACACAAAGAAACAATAGAGTTACAAAAAGAAGTGACGCCGCAGAACCTAATGGCGCCCCGTTAACGACCGGCAAGATGACTCTTAAAAGGTGAATGCGATGGCTCGGCAGTCAGCATACTTTTCACTACCTCGCTCTGGAGCTTGGCCATGTTGAATTCTCGCGAAGGTTCCGACCTGCAGAAAGTACTTGGCACCTGCCGACGCAGCTTTATCTATGTAGGCACATTCAGCTTCTTCATCAACTTGCTGATGCTCGTTCCCCCTCTCTATATGCTACAGGTCTACGACCGGGTCATTACTACACGCAGTCAGGAAACGTTGCTGATGCTAACCCTGGTAGTCGTGTTCCTGTTTATGGTCATGGGCGGACTGGAACTCATGCGCTCTCGCATATTGGTGAGGATCGGTAACAAACTCGACGTGCAGATCAGCCAGCGACTGTATGCCGCCATGTTCAAACGCTCCCTGATGATGCCCGGCAAGCCCTCGGCCCAGCCATTGAATGACCTGACAACGCTGCGCCAATTCCTGTCCGGCAACGGTCTTTTCGCTTTCTTCGATGCGCCCTGGGTGCCCATCTATATCGGCGTGCTCGCGCTGTTTCATCCGTGGTTCGGGCTTTTTGCCCTGGGGGCGGGGATCATTCTGACAATCCTTGCCATCATCAACGAAGCCATCACTAAATCACTGCTGAACGATGCCAACAGTCAGCACGTCATGTCCCAGGACCTGGCCAACAGCAACCTGAGAAACGCCGAGGTGCTCCACGCCATGGGCATGCTGCCCGGCATCATGGGCCGCTGGAGCGCGCGCCATCGCGAATACCTCGTGCTGCAGTCAAAAGCCAGCGACCGGGCAGGCCTGATTACCAACACTTCCAAGGTCCTCAGGCTGATGTTTCAGTCATTGATTCTCGGGCTCGGGGCGTTCCTGGTACTGGCAGGCGACCTGACGCCCGGCATGATGATTGCCGGCTCCATCCTTATGGGCCGCGCGCTGGCCCCTATCGATCAGATGATCAATGGTTGGAAGGGCTTCTCGGGTGCGCGTACCGCCAAGGGCCGCCTTGAAGAGCTGTTGGCCACCATCCCGGCCGAAGAGCCGCGCATGCCGCTCCCCAATCCCAAGGGGCGCCTCGTATTCGAAGGTGTTAACGCCGCACCGCCGGGGCAAAAACTGCCTACCCTGCGCGGTATCAACCTTTCCGTTGCCAAGGGTGAGCATCTGGCCGTCGTGGGGCCCAGCGCTTCCGGCAAGTCGACGCTTGCGCGTGTGGCACTGGGCATCTGGCCAAGCCAGGTGGGCTGTGTGCGCCTGGACGGGGCCGACATCACCCAGTGGAACCGAACGGCACTGGGGCCGCATATCGGCTACCTGCCTCAGGATATCGAGCTGTTTGATGGCAGCATCGCGGAAAACATTGCCCGCTTTGAGGAGGTCGACCCTCAAGCGGTCGTGCTGGCTGCTCAGCGAGCCGGCGTACACGACATGATTCTCGAACAGCCGAACGGTTATGACACCTGGCTCTCCCATGGCGGCAACGCCCTTTCCGCAGGCCAGCGACAGCGCATCGGCATGGCGCGAGCGCTATACGGAAAGCCCGTTCTGCTGGTGCTCGACGAGCCGGACGCCAACCTGGACGAAGCCGGCGAGCAATCCCTGGCAGATTGCATGGTACGGCTGCGTCAGGAGGGCACCACCGCACTGATCATTACCCACCGGCCTGGCCTGCTCAAGAATGTCGATAGGGTGTTGGTGCTCAAAGAAGGGCAGATAGCGTCGCTCAAGCCGCCCACCAAAATGGCTCCCGTTACTCGCATGACGGCGGATGGCGGACGCCCAGTGCCCCCCCAGCGCGTGGCCTCACTGAAGCCTAGCGCAAGAGGCCGCAATGGCGGCGAGGATACCCAGTCATGAACATGAAAAAAACCCAAGGGCCCGGCCCGGCGCCAGGCAAAGACAACGAACTGCCCCTCGAAGATACGCGCTACCGCCGACTGGGCGTTGCCATCTTGATACTGGCGATTGGCGGTTTCGGAAGTTGGTCGGTGTTCGCCAATCTCGCGGTCTCGGTGGTGGCGCCCGGCTCCGTCTCGGTGGAAAGTTTCACCAAAACCATCCAGCACCTGGAGGGCGGTATTGTCAAAAGCATTCAGGTCGAAGACGGCGACCATGTCGAAGCCGGGGATGTCCTGATCGTACTGGATGATACCCAGGCACGCTCCCAACTGCGGGTTACCCGCTCCGATTATCTGATCAGCCGCGCGACGGAAGTGCGGCTGCTCGCTGAACTCAGTGACGCCGACACCCTTCGCTTTCCTGAAGAATTAACCTCCTCCGATCACCCTCGAGTGAAAGAGGTACTCGAAGTACAACAACGCCTGTTTGTGTCACGACGCGATTCACTCACCGGCACGCTGGCCTCCCTGGATGAGCAGATCGTGCAAATGAACGAACAGATCGACGGTTTGACCAACACTCAGCGTATCAATCAACAACGCATCAGCTCACTTAACGGTGATGTTGGCAATCACCGTAAACTGTTTCAAAAAGGCATGATAAGCAGCCAGCGAATGCACGAACTGGAGCGTGAGAGTCTTGAGTACCAGAGCATCAATGCCCAGCATGCCTCCGAAGTCGCCCGGCTGCATTCCCAGATCAGCGAGAACGCGCTGAAAAAGCAGGTGCGACTGCAGGAGTTTCAGCAGCAGGTGGGCGAGGCTCTACGTCAAACTCAGGCCGAAGTCGCCGACGCCGAGGAAAGGCTAACCGCCCTGATGGATAAGGTAGACCGCACCGAGGTATTGGCACCGGTTTCGGGAACGGTGGTCGGGCTAAAAGTGCACACCTTGGGCGGCGTTATCCGTTCGGGTGATCCACTGCTCGATATTGTGCCCACCGATGTCGGTTTCATTGTGGAAGCCAAGGTACCGGACCACGATGTTGACCACCTTTATATAGGCCAGCCTGCCGAGATCCGTTTCAGCGCTTTCAACCAGCGCCTGTCAAACGTCATTGACGGCGAGGTGGTTCACGTCAGTGCCAACAGCTTTGAAGACGAAGCGACACGAGCCCGCTATTACAAGGTGCGCCTACGCGTCACCACTGAAGGGCAAGAGAACATGACTGAAACCATGAAACTGCTCGCCGGCATGCCCGCTGAAGTGATGCTGCGTACTGGGGAAAGAAGCTTTTCCAGCTACCTGGCAAAACCCATTACGGACATGCTGGCCCGGGCCATGCGCGAGGATTGAAGTACTACACGACCATGCGGCATGACGGAATACGTCCTGCCGCCTCTCTTAATTTACAGGGCCGAAGTTTTTAGAAGAACGCGCATGTTGTGAGCGCCTCCATCAGGCACCCTTGGCAACAAATCATTGCGGGCCCATCAGCCCCATTAACCTCTCCGAGCAGCAAGTAAACTTATACAACCTTTTTCCGGAAATACTACAATCAAATTGCCATCCACATGGGAATCGACTAGGTTAGGGTTAGAGTAGATGTGTTGAAAAGTTCCTACTGCTGACATGGTCGATCATCTCTAAACAACACTGACTGCGTCTTGCTTCATCTTGTACACCCCTATGTTGTCGCAGTCTGTCTCGGTTAACCCGCAAAGGAGAACATCGAATGTCGATAACATCAGAAAAGCAGTTACCCGAATCGGTAACCGCTTGGCGCGACCCGGAAATGGATTCGGTTAAAGGTACCGAGACCCCGAAGGACCCTAACAAGGGCTACATCGCCCTGCTCGGCTGGAGTGTCAATGCGATCAAGGCGGCGCAAAAATTTGACCGCCGTTATGTCGTGGTGGCTCCGGAATGGGCCGAAGATTTCTGCACCGCTAACAATATCCCCTTCATCGCCTGGGATTTTATCCGGCTGAATGACCGGTCCATGGAAATCGCCGAGAGGCTGAAAGCCGAAGGCGTCGACGTTGCGATCCCACTGTTTGAAGAAACCGTTGAGTGGTCCGGTGCGATAAACTCTGTCCTCCTGGACAGTCCACGCATGTATGGGCAATCCATCCTGTTCCGCGACAAGGCCCTCATGAAACGCCGTGCGCAGCTTGGCGGTATTCGCGTGGGAATTTTCGAAGAAGCCCACGAGAAAGAAGACGTTATTCGCTTCATGAAGCGCGTCAACCAGACACTGCTCAAGCTCGATGGTGACCCGGACGACCCGATTCACGTCAAGGCATTCGATAAAGCTGGCTGCCTCGGCCACCGCATGATCCGTACGGTGGAAGAAATTGAACACATTCCAGACGAAGAATATCCGCTGCTGATGGAAAGCCACCTGAGCGGCTGGGAATTTGCGGTGGAAGCCTGGATACACGATGGCAAGATCCAGTTCCTCAACATCTCGGAATACGTGACGCTGGGCTATTCGGTCTTCGTGCCCGCCACGCAAGAACTCGAAAGCTGGCGCAACGCGATTACCAAGCAGATCGAATTGCTGATTAAAACGTTCGACATCCAGTTCGGCCTGATTCACCCCGAGTACTTCGTCACCGCTGACGGCGAGATGTACTTTGGCGAGGTTGCCTATCGTCCGCCCGGCTTCAAGGCGTTCGAGCTTATCGAAAAAGCCTACGGGTTTAATGCGTACCAGGCCTCAATGCTGGTGTTCGACCCGAAAAGTACTAAAGAGGAAGTGGCCGCCTTCTTCCCACGCGAGGTGGTCGATGCGAAAGGCTACGCAGGCTGCTTCGGTGTGTACCCAAGGCGCCGCGTGGTCAGCAAGCTGGAGATGCCCAAAGAAACGATCGAGCATCCCTATTTCGAGTCCCATGAACTGGTCGCGCCGACGGAAGAGACGGTGCCAGACCGGTCGGCCTTCGGGACGCACTGGGGCCTGCTCTTCTTCTTTGGCGACGATCCCATCAAGATGCGGGATCTACTGAAAGCGCAGGAGGATCTGGACTTCTACGTCTAGCGTTCCTTTAACGCCATATGTATCACGATGGGCGCGTCTATCAGTCTCTGGAATACTCAAATTCCTGACGCTGGTAGGCGCGCCCTACGTTTTGTCCGTCATCCCATAGCATGTATCAACACTATTCCTGAGTATCAACACTATCCCTGATATGGTGAACTCGCCACAGGGACATACAACGCTTGACCCTTTCCGAACAACTGGCGAGGTCATCCATATGGTTAAGGGTTTTTTGATACTGCTGATTTGCCAATTAATGGGCGAGTGGCTGATGGTATGGTTCGGCTGGCCAATTCCAGGCCCGGTAGCGGGAATGCTACTCCTGCTGATTGGGCTGATGTTCCATGGCCGCGTGCCCGATAGCCTGCGTTTACCTGCCGAGGGTTTGGTTCGGCATTTATCGCTGCTGTTTGTCCCGGCAGGCGTCGGTTTGATGCTATTTGCAGAGACACTCGCCCAGCAGTGGCTCACGATTCTGGCATCGCTGCTACTGAGCACCCTCATTACCTTGTCGCTAACCGGCTGGATGCTGCAGGCGTGGGAAAGACGTCAATACAAGCATAAGGAATAAGCGATGGAGCTCACCACTTTTTGGGTTTACTTCAACGCTCGGCCTTTGTTCTGGATTGTGATTACGCTGGGGGCTTACCTGTCAGCCAGCATGCTTAATCGTAAGGCAGGCGGCACTGCGCTGCTGCATCCGGTGCTGGTTGCGATGTTGATGATCATCCTGCTGCTGACCCTTAGCGGCACCGACTACGACACCTACTTTGAAGGGGCGCAGTTTATTCATTTTCTGCTGGGTCCCGCCACCGTGGCGCTGGCCGTGCCCCTTTATGACCACCGTGCACGTATCCGCCAAATGCTGCTGCCGTTGCTGGTCGTTTGCCTAAGCGGCAGCCTGACGGCCGTCGTGACCACCTTGCTGATTGGCCAGCTTTTTGGCGCCAGCGATGCGCTGTTGCTATCAATGGCCCCTAAATCGGTCACCTCTCCCATCGCCATTGGCATCTCGGAACAGATAGGCGGATTCCCATCACTATCCGCCGGTTTATCGTTGACCACCGGCGTGATGGGCTGCCTGCTAGCCCCGTTGGTATTTCGCGTTCTCAAGGTGCGTTCACATACGTCAAGCGGCTTCGCACTCGGCCTGGCCGCACACGGGTTCGGAACGGCCTATGCCATGCAACGCAACACCCTCGCGGGCGCCTTTGCCGGCCTGGCGATGGGCATGACGGGGATATTCAGCTCCGTGCTGATTCCGCTGATCAGCCAACTGTTCGGCTTGAACTGAATACCACTCACGGGATAAAAGTTATATTTTATGAAAAAAGTCGCCATATTTGTGGATATTCAAAACATCTATTACACGGTGCGATCAGCATACGGGAAAAACTTTGATTACAATAAGTTTTGGGCTCAAGCAACGACAGGAAGAGACGTTGTGAAAGCCGTTTGTTATGCCATCGACAAAGGCGATAAAAAACAACGCGAGTTTCAAACGATACTAAGGGCCATTGGGTTTGAAGTGAAGCTAAAGCCCTTCATTCAACGCTCGGACGGCTCCGCCAAGGGCGATTGGGATGTTGGCATTGCCCTTGATGCAATAGAGTACGCCGAACAGTCCGATATTATCGTGCTGGTAACCGGTGATGGGGACTTTGACCTACTCGTCAATAAAATCCGCACTCAACATGGTAAAACCGTTGAGGTTTACGGCGTCCCTCAGTTTACAGCCGCCTCACTGATAAACGAGGCAAATAGTTTTATACATATCGATAAAGAATTGCTGCTAGGTTAGCGTTAACAAAAACGGCATAACAGTGCATTAATCATCGCCGCGCTGATAGCGACTAAACTCACGCTGCCACCGTGCCATAAACGCATCCCGACGTAGGGCATCGACAAAGGCAAGCACCGAGGCGTTAAGGGTGATGGGATAGAGACGATCGCCGACCTGATCGCGCAAGCGTTGAGCGGTGTAAGGCCCGACCACATCTGGCCGCACGCTGAACAGCGGTGTTTGCGCCGCCAATACACGCTGACCATCCCGGCTGAGCAGAAAGTTCATAAAGGCTTGAGCTGCCCGCAGATTCGGCGCATCACGGTGGATGAACCCGGTTCGCATCATCACCAGGGCATAGTCCTGAGGTACCTGCACAATCACCTCGGGATTTTCCTGAGCCCACACCATGGCATAGGAACCCAGCAGGTTATAACCCAGCCAGTAGCGTCCCTCCGTCAGTCCCTCCAGCATCGAGCGGGTATTGGCTTCGAGCTCGGCGTCGGCATCCCCCAGTACCGTCACCAGATCCCAGAACCTGTCGGTATAACGGGCATCCTGCTGGAACAGGGTATAACCGATACCGCTTTCTGACGGGGAATAGGTGGTTACCTTACCCTGTAACACCTCACGCTGTTCGCTTAGCAGTGTGTGAAGGTCTGCATGCGTTTGCGGTGGCAGGATGTGGCGCGCTAGATCAAGCCGGTAAGCCATGACGATCGGCTCGAAGGTGAAGCCGAACAGCTCATTCCGCCATTTGGCCCAGTCGGGCCATTCACTGGCCTGTGCCGAATCCAGCTGTTGGGCATAGCCCTGGTTCACCCGGTTCATCTGCCAGGGCATGGCGGAGCTGATCACCACGTCGGGCGGTGGTTCCGCTGTCGCTATCAAGTCATTGACTTCCAATGTGGAACGATCACGGTAGATGAGCTCGATAGCGGGGTGGGCCTGCTCGAAAGCCGCCAAAAGAGGCGCGACGACCTGCCGATCCAAGGCGGCTTCCACCACCAGCGGCATCGCTTGCAAACGCTGAGAGGATGATAAAAAGACAACCAGCAGGGCCGTCATCAGCCAAAGGCGGTGCATCAGGGTTCCCCTCTTATCGCCAGAAAGTGCAACTCAATCCGAAGCCCATGCGGTTGCATCTCTTTGACCTGCAAATCGGCCTCATGGCGTTGCGCAATGGAATCCACAATCGCCAGACCGAGGCCTGACCCCTGCGTATCCTGGCGTCCGCCGCGTTCAAAGGGCTGAAACATCCGTTGACGAACGTCGGGCTCCACCCCGGGGCCATTATCCTCGATATAGAGCACGATGTGATCGTCGCTGGTCTTGAGTCCCAGGGTAATCTCACTACCGGCGGGGGTATAGCGCAGCGCGTTGTCGATCAGGTTGCCCAGCAGCTCGCTGAGGGCCCAGGCTTGGCCCCGTATCATGGCAGGCCCGGCAGGCAGCTCGTCCAGCCCCAGGTCGTGGTTCATCGCCACCTCGCGCTGGGCCCATTCCAGCACGGTGTCATGGAGCGTCGTTTTCAGGTCGAGCGGCTTGAGCTCGTCAGCTTCTTCAATATGGCGCAGGCGCGCAAGGCTCAACAGCTGGCTGGCAAGGCGGCTGGTGCGTTTCGCCCCGTCGTGCACATCCGACAGGGCTCGATACCACTCATCAGGGTCGCGGCTATGCAGAGCCAGCTCGCTGGTACTCTGCAGGCCCGCCAGCGGAGTCTTGAGCTGATGGCTGGCGTCCGCCGTGAAGCGCAACAGGTTGTCGCGGCTCTCGCGCTGGCGGGTAAACAGCGTATCAAGCGCCTCGACCGTTTCACGCAATTCTTCCGGCACATTGCCATTGAGGGGCCGCGTGTCATCGGCGGTGCGTTGCCGCAATTGATGGCGCAACTGGCGCATCGGTTTCAATGCCACTCGCATTGCCAACAGCATCAGGATGCCTGCCAGCAGCACCATGGCGATAAATCGAATGACCGCTCGATCAAACAGCTCTTTTGCCAATGCCTGACGCCCACTGACCGTGTGCCCCACCCAGATCTGCACGGGATCCTGAATGTCCCATCCCGCCGAGTCGTATTCCCTCCCGTGCAACCGCCAGCGGGTACCCGCCTGCGTCAGATCAAGCCAGGTGGGCTCGATGGCCGCCTTGTCACGCCCTGCCCTGGGGATGGGGATATCGAGGTTGGCCGAGATACGTCGTCCGTCAGGATCGAGCACGGCGTAGAAGACCCGTTCCTGATGAGAGGTTGCCAGAATTTGCAGGGCAGCGGGCGGAATCCTGACGACAGGTTCGCTGCCTTCCCATTGCACCGACTCGGCGGTCGTCAGTGCAGCCGCTTCAAGCTGACTGTCATAGGCGCGCTCGGCCGCGCGCTGGGTGGAATAATAAGCCTCCATCAGCAGTAGCGTACCGAGCCCCGAGACCATGACGAGCAGCCAGATAGCCAGACGCGCTTTTAGCGTGCCCTGAACGTGAATCACCTGGGCGCTTCCTCAAGGCGATAGCCCAGGCCACGAAAGGTTCGGATACGCAGACAGCTTCCTTGAAGTCGCTTGCGCAACCGACTCACGTAAACTTCCAGTGCGTTGGAGCCAACGTCCCCGAAGCTGAACACTCGCCCTTCAAGCATCTCACGCGGGGCGATATTGCCCGCGTGTAGCAGCAGCCCTTCAAGCAGGCGCAGCTCACGGCGGGGCAATTCAAGCACTGTGCCATCGAGTGTCGCGACGCCCGCCGTGGGATCCAGGCATAAAGGGCCGTATTTCAGTCGATTATCGCTGCGCTGCTGGCTGCGCCGTAGCAAGGCACGCACACGGGCTTCAAGCTCTGCCACCGAGAACGGCTTGGCAAGGTAGTCATCCGCACCCAGATCGAGACCGTGGACGCGATCGTCGATACCGTCCCGAGCCGTAAGGATCAGCACCGGTGTCCTGTCACCTCGCTCGCGTAATTCCCTCAGCAATTCAAGACCATCGCCATCAGGCAACCCCAGGTCGAGCAAAACAAGATCGAAAGCGTCATTTTGCAACGCCGTACGCGCCTCGCTGGCGCGCGTGAAGGCATCAACGGTATTGCTCAGACGAGCAAGCGCATTGTCCAGCGAGCGGGCGATCATCGGATCGTCTTCCACGATGATTAGGCGCATGTAACTAAAGTCTCAGAACAGTATTGGAAAGATGACAGGTTGGTGAAAGGTTGCCTGCCTAACATGGCGACTGTCATCTGGTATGACCGGGCTCGGACATTCCCCGCGCCCGACGACAACAAGAGAACAGGAGTTCGTCATGAAGATCAACCCAATCCTTCGCCGCGCCTCTGGCCTTGCCGTCCTAGGCAGTGCAATGTTGATGGGCCAGGCCCACGCTCAGACGATCCCGGAATCCACCGAGTGCATCGCGCCAGCCAAGCCCGGCGGTGGCTACGACCTGACCTGCCGCCTGGCCGCCAACGGCCTGCAGGATACCGGCATGATCAACAAGCCGATGATGGTCAGCTACATGCCCGGTGGCATTGGCGCGGTGGCTTATAACCATGTCAACGGTGTACGTACCGATGACCCTGGCCTGATCGTTGCCGCCAGCACAGGTGCCGCCGTCAACTTGGCGCTTGGCAAGTTTGGCCAGTACGACGCTGATGAAGTCCGCTGGCTGGGCGCGCTCGGCGTCGACTATGGCGCGATCGTCGTCAGTGCCGATGCCCCTTGGGAAAATCTCGAAGAGCTGATGGCCGATCTCAAAGAAAATCCCAACGAGATTGCCTTCGGCGCTGGCGGAACCGTGGGCAGCCAGGACTGGATGAAGGCGGCCTTGATTGCCAAGTCCGGGGACATGTCACCGAGGGATCTGCGTTACGTGGCCTTCGAGGGTGGCGGCGAGGCCCTGGCGGCATTGCTCGGTGACCATATTCAAGTGTTCACCGGCGACCTCTCGGAACTCAAGTCTCAGCTTGAGAGCGGCAAGATCCGCGTACTGGCGTCACTTTCCGAAGAGCGGATGGGTGGCCCCTACGCCGACATCCCTACCGCGGCCGAGCAGGGCTACGACGTGGAATGGCCGATCTGGCGTGGCTATTACATGGGGCCGGAGGTCAGCGATGAAGCCTACCAGGCCTGGATCGAGCGCATGCAGGCACTGGCAGAAGACCCTGTCTTTGCAGAACTGCGTGAAGCGCGTGGTCTCTTCCCGATGTCACGCTTCGGTGACGACTTCGACAGCTACGTCAAGGAACAGGTTACCGAGTTCAAAGGGCTGGCCGAAGAAGTGGGTCTGACGCAATGAGCATCGCCGCCGACCGAGTATTGGGTATTGCCCTGATCGGTCTGGCGGCGTTTATCGCCGTTCAGGCCGTTCAGTTGGAGATACCTTTCAGCTATGAGCCCGTCGGCCCCAAGGCATTCCCGTTGGGGCTGTCGATTCTGCTGACCTTACTATCGCTGGTCATGATCTTAAGGCCCGGCGACAACGGTAGCTGGCCGCACAAGACACTGGCGCTCCGGTTGTTACTGGTGCTGGTTTTACTGCTGGTCTACGCCGTCTTGTTCAGACAGCTGGGGTTCATCGTCTCATCGATGCTGGTCGTCACCGCCCTGGCGCGGCTGTTTGATGCCACCTGGGGTAAGGCACTGATCACCGGCATTGTCATGTCGATTGTCGGCTATTTTCTGTTCACCGCCGCCCTCGGCATCAGTCTGCCTTCTGGCTACTTGTTCGCCAGCTTCATCTAAAGGATCGCTGAGATGTTCGATTTCCTGATCGACGGCTTCGGGGTTGCGCTAACCCCTCTCAACCTGGGCCTGGCCTTCCTTGGCGCCCTGCTGGGCACCCTGTTCGGGGCCTTGCCGGGTATTGGCCCGATCAACGGCATCGCCATTCTGATGCCGTTGGCCTACACCCTCGGCTTGCCGGCGGAGTCATCGCTGATCCTGCTGGCCGCCGTCTACACCGGCGCCGAATACGGCGGACGCATGTCGAGCATCCTGCTCAATGTGCCCGGTGATGCCGGTGCGGTCATGACCACCCTGGACGGCTACCCGCTGGCACAGAAAGGGCTTGCCGGCCCCGCGCTAGGCCTTTCGGCCGTTAGCTCCTTCATTGGCGCCACCATTGCCATTATCGGCCTGACACTTTTCGCACCGCTGCTGGCGGAAGTCGCGGTGATGTTCGGCCCGGCCGAATTTTTTGCGCTCATGATCTTCGCTTTCTCCTCCATGTCGGTGATGATGGGCAAGGATCCTATCAAGACCGCCATTGGCGCGGTGCTCGGCGTGCTGATTGCCACCGTGGGTATCGACTCCGGCAGCGGCGTGTTGCGCTATACCTTCGGTTTGCCCGAGCTCTATGACGGCATCGACTTTGTGGTGATGATCATCGGGCTGTTTGCCATCAGCGAAATTCTGCTGATGCTTGAGCATGCTCACCGCTCGGAGGACGACGGCAAGCTCCCGCCGCTGGGTCGTGTCTTTGTCACCCTCAAGGAAGTTATCGCGTGTAAAGGTGCTATCGGCCGGTCGGGATTGCTCGGCTTTATCATCGGCGTTCTCCCCGGGACCGGAGCGTCGGTGGCGGGCGCCGTCTCCTACACTACCGAAAAGCGCCTTTCCGACAAGGACAATACCTTTGGCAAGGGCGACATGCGCGGCCTGGCAGCACCAGAGTCAGCCAACAACGCGGCCGCGGTGGGCTCCTTCGTGCCCATGCTGACGCTTGGCATTCCCGGCTCGGGCACCACGGCCGTATTGCTGGGCGCGCTGATGCTTTACAACATCACCCCAGGACCGATGATGTTCACCGAGCGCCCGGAAGTGGCCGGTGGCCTGATCGCCTCGCTTTACATCGGTAACATTGTCCTGTTGATGCTGAACCTCCCGCTGGCTGGCGTCTTTGCCCGCGTGCTGACTATCCCGCGCTGGGTATTGGTACCCGCCATTGCTATCCTGGCGTTCGTCGGCGTCTACCAGTTGCACTCCGACCTGTTTGCCATCTACCTGATGCTGATCATCGGCGTGTTTGGTTACCTGCTGCGCAAGCTGGGGTTCTCTTTGGCCCCCGTGATTCTTGGCTACGTGCTGGGGGGCTTGATGGAGCAGAATCTGCGCCGCGCGCTGTCCATCAGCGGGGGTGATGTCGGCATCCTGTGGCAGTCGGGTATTTCACTGGGGCTGTGGATAGCCGCTGCCTTGCTGCTGGTGCTGCCCTGGGCAGTGCCAAAGATGCTTGCGGCCAGACGCTGATTGACGAAAAGCCAAACGCCGATCGCTCGACACGACCGCCCCGGCAGATGTTCTCAACTGCCGGGGTTTTAACGCTAAAAGGAGATTGAAAGCCATGCTGGCAGCACGGATAGGCTCGCTGGGTCGTTTTCTGCCGACGTTGGCGCTCGGGATTGTCGGCGGTGGGCTGGCTTACTGGCTACAACTTCCCCTCCCCTGGTTACTGGGCGCCATGATCGCCACCACCGTGGCCTCTCTGGCGGGCGTCCCCCTTGAGTCACCGCGCAGGGGGCGCAAGGGGGTACTAGTGGTCATTGGGGTCATGCTCGGTTCAGCGTTCACACCAGAGATGACCGGAGACGCCAGCCTGTGGGGTATCAGCCTTGCCGTCATGCTGATCGCCACGGCGGTAATGATGACCTTCTCGGTTTGGTTCTCCTGCCGCGTGGCCGGGCATTCCTGGGAGACGTCGCTCTACTCTGGCGTGCCTGGCGGGGTCTCCACGGTGACGGGGATGGCGCTCTCCTCCGGGGCCGATCTACGCATTATCGGCATTACCCACGCCGTGCGTATCCTGGTGCTGCTGGTGGCCATTCCGCCTGCGCTGCAGTTTATCGGCCATGTCGATATTGGCGGTGCCACGCCCGCATTGTCACAGTGGCTATGGATGCCAACCCCGATAGATATCGGCTGGCTGTTGGCGGCGGGCATCAGCGGCGTATGGCTGGGCAAGATCCTTCGGCTGCCCAGCCCGCTGCTGTTCGGCCCGGCGCTGGTTTCAGGGGTACTGCACTTCTCCGGCCTCACCCACGCCGCGGTGCCCCCGGCGATCATTGCGTTCGCCCAGGTGATCATCGGTATCTCCGTGGGCGTGCGCTTTGCTGGCGCCAAGCTTGGCGCGGTGGGCATGGCGCTGCTGATGGCCGTCATTCAGGCCCTGGTACTGTTGTTTCTCGCCATTATCGCGGCCTGGGCAGGCCACCTGCTCACCGGGTATTCCGCCGCGGCAGCGCTGCTCGCCTACATGCCCGGCGGTGCCCCGGAGTTAAGCCTGGTTGCACTGAGCTTGGGTATCGACCCTGCCTTTGTTACCACTCACCACCTGCTACGTATCACGCTACTGATGTTGCTGCTGCCCCTGCTGCTCAGGCGGATGGTAGTCAAAGACTAGCGATTCGCTGTGAGTGCCCAGGCCTGCATTACAGCAACCGCCCTGAGCGTTGGCCCCCTGCTCGCTCGAACCAACTCTCTTCGCGCGCTTGATGGGGGCACTGAGCGCCGCTGAATGCAGCGGCTGGAACCTGGCATGGCCACCATCGCGAGCCAGCCGAGGCGGCGGTGACCAGATGGGGCTCGTCGAGCAAGTGGCGGGCAGAGTAGCAAACCATGAACGCCATGGTGCTTTGATTCATGAGTTCGTAAATCGAGTAGGAAGGGGAGTTACCTCCCCTGTCCTCTCACACCACCGGGCATACGGTTCCGTACCACGGCGGTTCATGAACAACGTTTGAGCCATCCTACCGTATCGAGTATCGAGATTAGGCCATGGTCATAAAAGCACTTCCTCGGCAGGGCCTGATTCATGTGCGATGCCCCGGCATTCCACCAGGGGCCTCGCCCATTACCCGCCGATTTCCAAGCTCGGTATGCGTCCAGACCTAGGCCTCGGAGTTTCCGCCGCCGGGTCGCTGGGCGCTTCCATTGCCGCCAGAGCAGGCCGCGTAAGCGGCGGCGTATCCATTGATCCAGCGCTTCCAGCGGGCGCTTTACATCAACGAGGCTGAAGTAGTTGGCCCATCCTCGTAGGACTGGCCTCAACCCTTCGATTACCCGTTGGATGTTACGCCCCCTGCCACGCTTCAGGATCTCCCGGACACGCTGCGTCATACGCTTCAGGCTGGTCTTGGCTAGCGTCAGTTTCGGCTGATTGTGCCGAGTGAGACTGTAGCCTAGATAGCCGCGTTTCCACGGCCGATCCACCGCACTTTTGCGGCGATTGACCGTCAGCCGGAGTGAACTCTCGAGATACTCACTCAAGCTGTCCATGACACGCTCGCCTGCTCGTCGACTTTTGACGTACACCTGAACGTCATCGGCGTAGCGACAGAAGCGGTGGCCTCGGCGTTCCAGCTCCTTGTCCAGATCGTCCAGCAGGATGTTCGCCAGCAGCGGGCTGAGGGGCCCACCTTGAGGCGCTCCTTGGCGTCTCGGTGTGGGCAGGCCGTGCTGGAATATGCCTGCCTCCAGGTAGCGGCGGATCAGGCGCAGCACGCATTTGTCGTCAACGCGTCGCGCCACCCGTGCCATCAGCAGGTCGTGGTTCACTCGGTCGAAGAAGGCTTCCAGGTCGAGATCGACCACCCAGCGGTGGCCGGCGGTAACGTGGGCCTTCATGGACGAGACGGCCTGCTTGGCGTTGCGTTTGGGGCGGTAGCCGTAACTCGACTCGGAGAACATCGGGTCGAAGATAGGCATGAGCACCTGCAGCAGCGCTTGCTGGATCAGTCGGTCTGTGACCGTAGGAATGCCGAGTTGCCGCTCGCCGCCTTTAGGCTTGGGGATCGTGGCCGCTCGGATTGGGCTTGGGTGATACTCGTCGGCCAGCAGCCGCTCGCGCAGCGTTGGCCAGTATTGCTTTAGGTGGTTGGCTAATTGATGCACTGTCATGCCATCGACACCCGGTGCCCCTTTGTTGGCAACCACCTTACGGTAAGCTCGCTCCATGTTCTCCGGGTCAACGACCCGTTCCATGAGCGAGGTTGGCTCCGCTTTCGTCCACGATAGCGACGCCGGGGTCGTCTCGACGCTCACCGGCTGGGGCTCAGGGTACTGCCCCTGCCCCTCTGGGTGAGTGACGGTGTTAGCGTCAGTTTCTGTCTTCATGATCGATCCTCGAGACGTTATCGCCTACTCGCGGTTCTTCATGTTCGGCCCTTGGTGCCGGAGTGAACCGGCACTTACTATGGCCTCTGCTGACGTCTGGTGGTCCATCCCGTCGCCTCTCGACGCCGGTAGCACCATGGCAGACCACCAGACCTCCCAGGGTAAGACGCGCGACCTTCCCGCTTATGCCTGTCGGATTTACGTCATGACGTTCCGTGCAAGTATCGGGCTTTAGTGATTAGTGCCACCTCACCCCGCCATAACGCCTCGTATCCGCTTCCTATTCGTCAGGCCAGCGTTTTGCCTCAGGCTGCCTTCAGATTCCCCCTCGCGGGAGACACCCTTGCCGTCGGCTAGCACTTCCCCTTGCCGGGCGTGCAGGGGACTTTCACCCCCAAGTCATCCTGAGGCACCACCCCCAGGAACAGCGCCAGTTAAGGCGCTGCGCGCCATGCCTGGCGCACACTAAAAAGGCCCCGACAGTGTGTCGGGGCCCCGAGGCTCATAAGCCAAATAGCACGTCGGTATTCGATCGCGTTTAGGTGGTCGCTTCGCGCGCCAGTTCCAGTTGATCAGCGCTCAACTGGATATCTGTCTCGTGCTGATTTTCCGTTCTAAGGCTAGCGCGTGCTTTTTTCATGGCAGCGCTGTCGCCTTCGCTCACGATATCCTGGGATAAATCCATGACCGATACCGACGTATCAGCGTCCTGTTGCGTTACCTGGCCAGTCTTCAGAGGCTCGTTCAGTTGAATGGCACGCTCAGTGGCCGGGTCGGCCTGGGCGACCATGGGAATGGCGACAATGACAAGAGCTGAAAGCGTTGTCCTGAGTTTCATGATACGTCTCCTTGGGTTGGTACGGAGAAATGCTCTCCACTAGGTGATTAGCATGCTAATGTAATGATCATTCCATAAAAAGGTACTTTTCTCGCTTTTCATATTCGAAAAAATTTACCTAAAAGTTGTATTGACACTAAAAACCTCGCCACCTTCCTTGCCCGCCCGGGACGGGATAAAACACAGACGCTTTACGCAAAAGGTGACGCCGACGTGCTCGAAACCTATGGCCGCCACTTTGATGACAATAAGTTTTGGGCGATATCCACCACCAACAGAGGCGTCGTGAACGCCTTTTAGTCAGCGTTCAGACGGTTCTGCAAAAGGGGATTGGGATGTTGGCATCGTGCTCGATGTCATGGAGCGCGCGGAGACAGCCGAGGTCATCGTGCTGACCTCAGGCGCTGGAGACTTTGATCTGCTCGTCAACAAAATCAGGGGGCAATACGGAAAACAGTTGACGTTCATGGCGCCCCGCCGTTGAGCGCCGCGTTTCTGATGGGCCAGGCCAGCAGGTTCATCGCGATGGATGGAACACTTTCACTGAATCCACATCAGTTTAAATAGAACTAATAGAACCCATTTCGCTTTAGTAAATCCACGGATAACGCCTTGACGCTTGTTACGCCGAGCAGCGCCATATCGCGTTCTATTTCGTCACCCAAGAGCGTGACCGCTTTCTCCACACCGGCGTCGCCCGCGATGCTGGCCGCATAATTAAAGGGACGGCCCAGAAACACGAAGCTGGCGCCCAAGGACAACGCCTTGAGCACCTGGCTGCCACGCCGGAAGCTGCCATCGATCATCACCGGCACCGCTTCACCAACTGCCTCCACCACCTCGGGCAGCATGGTCAGCGGTGCCACGGTGGCATCGAGCTGACGGCCACCATGGTTGGAAACAATCACCCCATCGGCACCGGCACTGACGGCCCGTCGTGCATCGTCTGGGTGGAGAATACCTTTCACTATCAGGTTACCCTTCCAGCACGCCCGAACCCGATCAAGCGTTGACCAATCCAGGTGCCGACGGCCCGAGAAATCCCGGTTAACGTTTTTTGCCAGCACCGGCACGCCTCGCGTTGCCGCGTTATTCTCGAAGTGCGGAACGCCGTGGTACCACAATGTCTTTAAAAAGGTCCCGAATAGCCAACGTGGCCGTACCAGGCCATCCAAGGCGAGCCGGAGGCTGGGGCGCAGCGGTGAAGAGAAGCCCGCTCGCCGGTGATTTTCAGGATTGGGCGGCACGGCGTAGTCCACGGTGATCACCAGATTGCTAAATCCGGCCTTCTCGACACGCGCCAGTAGGGCATCAATCTCCTCTGGCGTTCCGGGCAGATAGGCCTGGAACCAATCTGAGCCATTCGACCCTGCCAAGGTCTCCATAGGAATCAACGAGGTACCGCTGACGATCATGGGAATGCCAGCGTTTGACGCCGCCCGCGCCAGCACCCGATCGCCCCGATAGGCCGTCAGGGCACTTATCCCCATTGGGGCAATGCCAAACGGATAGGCGTAGCGGCAACCAAAGAGCTCGGTTTCCGTCGATACATCGGCCACATTGACCAGCGCCCGCGGTAGAAACACGTAGTGATCGAAAGCATCACGACTGGCGCGGGCGGTCATGCCGTCTTCGGCGACGCTCGCGACATAGCCAAACAGCGGTCGCGGTAAATGCCGCTTGGCGGCCCGCTCGAAATCATCCAGGCTCAGAATATGGTCCAATCGTCGGGGCATTATGTCTCCTGGGCTTCAGAGAAGGTCCGTCGCCAGACATCCTCATTAACGGGGGTAAGCGGTCCACTGCCAACCAGCGCACCCACCAGGTTATCGACGGCCAGTTGCGCCATGGCGTCACGCGTTTCATGGGTCGCCGAGCCAATATGCGGGGCAACCACCACATTGTCCATGGCGGACAACGGTGAGTCGGCAGGCAATGGTTCTTCGGCGAACACATCGAGCCCTGCGGCACGAATACGACCGCGGCGTAGTGCCTCGATCAACGCCGGTTCATCCACCACTTTTCCCCTTGCCACATTGACCAGTGCCGCCGTCGGCTTCATAAGGGACAGGGCATCGGCGTCAATCAGGTGATGGGTGTCGGCGTTGTAGGGCACGCTCAAACAGACGATATCCGCTTGGGCTAACAATGCCTCAAGATCACGCCGCTGTGCGCCGAGCTCCTGCTCGAGCGCCGGTTTGGGCGATGCCGCCGTGTACAGGATCGGCATGCCAAAGCCCAGTGCCCCGCGCCGGGCAATCGCCGCGCCAATCCGCCCTGCGCCTACGATGCCCAGGGTTTTACCGTGCACATCAACGCCGAAATGCTCGGGGCCGATATGGGCCTGCCAGCCACCGTCACGGACAAGATTGGAAAGCTCGACCAGACGCCGCTGAGTCGCCATGATCAGCGCAAACGCCGTATCGGCGGTGGTCTCG
This sequence comes from Halomonas sp. A40-4, assembly GCF_015767635.1. GTDB lineage: Bacteria > Pseudomonadota > Gammaproteobacteria > Pseudomonadales > Halomonadaceae > Vreelandella > Vreelandella janggokensis. The sequence goes on from NZ_CP065230.1 coordinate 3,711,799, forward strand.
GTCAGCACATCCGGTGTATTGCAGAGCAGAATGCCGCGCCGGCTCAGCGCCTCAAGGGGCAAATGGTCATAGCCTACCGAAATAGTAGCAACCACCTGTAGCGCTGGCGCTTTGGCCAACATCGCCTCGCTGAGCTCCAACTTACCGCCGATCAGGCCATGGGCCTTGGAAAGTGCTGCCATAAAGTCGGCGTGATTGGAGGCATCCACATCCTCGAAGTAGTCAACCTCCGCCATGCCGGAAAGCGCCTCAAGCTGGGCTTCGCTGAGTCGGCGTACGGCGACAATCCGCCACGGTTTTATTTGCTCAGCCATGGCGCGCCTCACCCACTCCTTGCATTTGGAAACCCGTCGCTTTGAGCGCAGACATAAGTTCAGCGGTACGTTGGTCGTCCAGCTCCACCAAGGGTGGGCGCAAGCGCCGCCAATCGTCGATTCCCGAAAAATACGCCGTCGCCGCTTTCATGGCAGGGATCAGCGGATAAGTTTCAAACAGGTCGCGTACCACGTTAAGGCGCTGCTGACGCTCATCGGCATCACCCTCCTGCCAATGCCGTGCCAACTCAACGATGGCCGCCGGATTAACGTTGGCCGTGGCACTGATGCAGCCAGCGCCACCGGCCCGCAAGGTATCCAGCAGAAACCGTTCGCTACCCGCGTACACGGCGAAATCCTGCCCGGCAAAGCGCTCGGTCAACGCTTGGGTGTGGGCCCAATCACCGCCGCTGTCCTTGATGCCGGCAATGATGCCAGGGAAGGCATCGCGTAACCGTTCGATCAGTTCGAGCGAAAGCGGCACCTGAGTGACCGGCGGAATATGGTAGAGGTAGATCCGCAGGCGTGAATCGGCAACGCGGTTGATCACTTCACTGTAGTAGCGGAACAAGCCCTCATCGCTGACCCCCTTGTAATAGAAAGGCGGCAGCATCAGCACACCGGCACAGCCCGCCTCCACCGCCGCGCGGGTCAATGAGACGCAGTCGTCAATCGCGCAGTTGCCGGTGCCGGGCATCACTCGGGCAGGATCGATACCGCCATCCACCAGCGCCTGCAACAACGCCTGCTTTTCAGCCACCGTCATTGAATTGGCCTCGGAATTGGTGCCGAACACCGCCAAGCCGACGCCATTCGAGGCCAGCCATTGGCAATGCGCCACAAAACGCTGCCCGTCCGGCGCCAGGTCGGCGCCGAAGGGGGTAATGACCGGTGACCAGACGTCTCCACTCACTTGAGACATGACATTCTCCTTGTTGTAAGACGGTTAGTGCCAGGGTTCGATGGCATAGCGCTCAAGCGCCGCCTGATCAAAGCCGAAGCCAAGTCCCGGAGCGGTGGGCAGCAACAGTTGGCCGTCGGCAAACTGCAACTGTGTATCCACCAGGCGCCTGAAGTTAAGCACCTGATCGTCAGCGAAGAACTCGACCATGGACACGTTGGGTGCCGACGCCACCAGGTGAATATGCAGGTCGTGGAACCAGTGCGGGTAAATGTCGACACCGTAACTGGCCGCTGTGGCGGCGATGCGCCGAAACTCGGTAATACCGCCACATACGGCGGCATCGGTCTGCAGAATCATTGCCGCTTCCTTATCCAGCAACTCCTTGAAGCGCCAGCGGCCCGCCTCTATTTCGCCCGTGGCGACCGGCACCGGCGTACGCTCCGCCAGGCGACGATGGTTGTCGATATCATCGGGGCTGAACGGCTCCTCGATCCAGAAAGGGGCGTACGATTCGGCCATGCGCATAAAGGCCAGCGCCGACGGCAGATCCCGCCAGGCATTGTTGGCATCCATCATTACCTGCACATTGGGGCCTACTGCCTCGCGCACCGCCGCCAGTCGCGCTTCCTCGCCAGCCAAGTCTTCGCGGCCGACCTTCATCTTGACCGCCTTGAACCCCTTCGCCACGTAGCCGGCCATTTCTTCACCCAGCATCGCGGGGGTCTTGCCGTCCAGGTAGTAACCCCCGCTGGCATACGCTGGCACGCTTTGCGTGTCGCTTGCGCCCAGGAATTTATAAAGCGGCAGTTGCGCGGCCCGGGCATTTCGGTCCCAAAGCGCTGTATCCAGAATACTGATCGCACGCATTACCGAACCGCAGCGACCATGCAGCAGCGATTCCTGATACATTGCCTGCCACAGTGCCTCGGTCGAATGGGCGTCCGCTCCGATCAGCACCGGCTTGAGCAGTTCCCTGACGGCATTGGCCACCAGCGAACCCGCATTGTTGCCGCCATAGCAAAAACCAATGCCCACATGGCCATCATCGCCCACCACCTCAACCAGCACGTAATCGCGCTTGAGTACCTGGCGATTGGAAAAGCTGGTGGGATTATCCAGCGGTACATTGACCGTCCGAGCTCGTACGTCAGTTATCGTTGTCATGGTAAATCCTTACATTGAGATTTGGGTCATTCCGGCTGAGTACGGCTTCTCAGCGTTCCCCGCAGCCAGCGGAAAAACGGGGTCGCCTGCAGTACTGAGAAAGCGGCAATGCACAGCAACACAACGGCGATAGGGCTGGTCAAAAAGATGCCCAGATTGCCCTGACCGATCAGCATTGACTGCTGGAAACTGGTTTCCATGACCGGCCCAAGAATCAGCCCGATCACCATCGGCGCTGGCGACACGCCCGCCTTGTTCATCCAGTAACCGAACAGCCCAAAACCGAGCATCATCCCTACCTCGAACAGGCTGTTGTTAATCGCAAAGGCACCAATCACACACAGCGTTATAATCGAGCAGGCCACAAAGCTGTCAGGGATCCGCGTCACACTCACGCACAGGCGGGTAAACAAAAGACCCACCAGCAGTAAGCCAATGTTGGCGAAAATGACCGCCCAGATCAGGGTGTAGGTAACATCGCCATAATCTGTGAGCAGATTGGGGCCGGGCAGGATGCCCTGCACCATGAGAGCACCCAGCAGAATCGCAGTGGAGGAACTGCCAGGAATGCCCAGGGCAATCGTGGGAATCAGGGCACCGCCGACCACCGCATTGTTGGCGGCTTCAGGGGCGGCCACCCCAGCGATGTCACCCTTGCCGAAACGGCTCTTGTCCTTGGCAAAACGTTTCGCCTCGTTATAGGCGAACCAGCTCGCCGTATCACCGCCGGTTCCCGGAATCAGACCGGTAATGATGCCAATGCCGCCGGAGCGGAAAATATTGGGGAGCAAACGGCGAAGCTCGGCCAGTGGCGGAATCAACCGGTCGGTGATCTTGCTCGCCACCTTTTGTTTACCATGCGCATTCTCGATCAGGATGAGCGCCTGGGGGATCGAGAACAGTCCGATCAGCGCCACCGTGAACTCAATGCCCGAGAAAAGATTAATGATGCCGTAGGTCATGCGTGGCGTGCCGGTGATCAGGTCCATGCCGACAGTACTCACCAGCAGCCCCAGGGCCCCGGAAAGCAGACCGCTGATGACCGAGCCCTGGGCCAGCGAGCCGATGATGGTAATACCCAGTACGGCAATGGCGAAAAGCTCGATCGGGCCGAACTTGAGTACTAGCACACCGAGTAGAGGCGCTGCTGTGAGCAGTGCAATACCGCTCATCAGACCCCCGATGAAAGACGCGAAGATCGAGACCCCCAACGCCTTGCCAGCCTGACCCTGTTGCGATAACGGATAGCCATCAAGCACTGTCGCCGCCGCCGAAGGCGTGCCCGGCGTCCGCAACAAAATGGCGGCGATCGAACCACCGTATGAGGCCCCCACGTAGAGCGACGCCAGCATACTGAGCCCCGAGGCCGGGTCCATACCGAAGGTGAGCGGCAGCAACAAAGCCAGCGCCATCGTGGCAGAGAGCCCTGGCATGGCCCCCACAAATAGCCCCAGCAGTGTGCCACCCAGAATCAGGGCAATATTGGTGAACGAGATGACGTTGGTCAGGCCCACCAGAACAAGGTTATCCATATGACTAGACTCCAGAAGCCTGCGTCAGGCACCCACCCCCAACTCGCTGACAGGCTGGGCCGATAAAGGCGAGCTGAGGATAAGAAGTGCGCACTATGTCGTTATGAGGACAGCAATGGCGGCAGCAGCGGCACAGGCAGACCCAAAAAGCCGATGAAAACCGTACACACCAGCGTGACCAGCAACACGATACCGATTGCGGCGAAACGCCATGAGAGATGTCCGATGATCGACAGGGCCACGACCATGAAGCCCACCGTGGCGCCCAGGTACCCCAGTATCGAAATGCTATAGAGGTAGACGGCGGCCAGCAGGAAGATCAGCATGGCCTTCCATGGCTTGCGTTGGTGCTCCTGCTCGCTAACGGCTGTCTCCTCTGGGTCAGCATCGGAAGCGGTGGCCGCCCCCTCGACCGACACCTTGCGGCGACGCAGGGTACTGATGATCTCTTGCCCCACCATCGCCGCGCCTAACAAGGCCACGACGACCGAGTAGATAAGAGGCATGTTCGCCGCCTTATCGGGGTAGCCAAGCGCAGTGACATAGAACGTCGCTGCTAAGCCAATGGCAAACACCCCCAACACCAGACGACTTATGTTCATCTCACACCCCCTTGTCGATCGCCGTATTGCGCCTTTGGCGCCGTTGCCTTACTGGTTGACCTCATCTTTGACATCTGCCCAGATTTCTACGAACTGGCCTTCCATGTCCTGCATCATCTGGCCGTAATCGTCACCGGTCTGGATGTCGAGGTTCATGGCACGCTCCTGGGCAGTCTTCTGGAACTCCTCGTTCTCTCCCAGCGCCTCAAAGGCAGCGATCAGCTCATCGCGAGCCTCGTCCGGAATGCCCGCTGGCGCGCTGTAACCGCGTGAGGAACCCGCCACGACGTCGATATCCATCTCTACCATGGTGGGCACATCAGGCAGGATATCCAGACGCTCTTCGGCAAATACCGCTAGCGGCCGCAGGCTGCCCGACTCGATGTGGCCATAGACGTTACCCAGGTTGTTGAAGCTGGCATCGATCTTGCCGCCCAGCGCCGCCGTGGCCGATGGACCATCGCCCTGGAAAGGTACCTTCTGGAAGGACAGGCCGGTCGCCTTCTCGATCATGATGGTCGAGAAGAAGTCATCCCCCCCAACGCCCGAGTTGCCCACCGTAATCTCACCGGGTCTTTCCTCAGCGGCAGCGAGGAACTCTTCCACGGTTTCATAGGGGCTATCCTCTGGCACCACGATGATGCCTGGGTCGGTGACCACGTTGGCGATTGGCGTCAGTTCCTCGATCGAATAATTGATGGCGTCATTCATGATGTAGTTGGTCATCAACATCGGCGTATTGGTGATGCTGATAACGCTGCCATCATTCGGCGACTGGTGGGCTAGACGGGTCCAGGCAATCGCGCCTGTGGCCCCAGGCAAGTACTCGTTAATAAATTCCACACCCAGCGACTCCCGCAAGAACGGTTGGGTCAACTGAGCCAGGGCATCACTGCCCCCACCGGCCTTGAAACCTTGCAGCACCTTGATCTCATCAGCGGCTGAATAATCGGCTTGGGCGGCCCCTGAAAACATCAGGGCGGACAGTAGGGTTGCGGCGTAAGCGCTACGGATTTGCATCGTTGTTACCTCACGTGCTGTTTGTCGTTGTATCGCACATTGTCGTGCAAGGCGTGCTTGCAAGATCAAACGTAGTTGCCTATCAACAATATTGTCAATAATATTATTAATAATCTTGCCAAGCCGATTTTTACCGCCTAGCCTTGCGTTCAAGAACCGTAATCAACGGACCTCCGACAAGCCGCGAACAACATAGAGGAAACCGCGATGAGCCAGGACTTCCGAAACAACCGCCAAGGCAGTGACCATCAGCAATCTGACGCCGACGGCCCTACTCTGGGCATGTCCAATCGCCTAACCAACTACGGCGATGCCGACTTTTCGCTGTTCCTGCGCAAGGCTTTTATCAAGGGAATGGGCTACACGGATGACGCGCTTTCACGCCCGGTCATTGGCATTGCCAATACCTATAGCGGCTACAACGCCTGTCACGGCAACGTGCCGGGGTTAGTCGAGAGCGTAAAACGCGGTGTGATGCTCGCGGGCGGCTTGCCGGTCGACTTTCCTACCATCACCCTCCATGAGTCCTTCGCCAACCCCACCAGCATGTACCTGCGCAACCTCATGGCGTTGGATACTGAAGAGATGATTCGCGCTCAGCCGATGGATGCCGTGGTACTGATCGGCGGCTGCGACAAGACCGTTCCCGCTCAGTTGATGGCTGCTTCAAGCGCTGGTGTTCCCACAGTTCAGGTCGTCACGGGTCCCATGCTCTCTGGCTCACACCGCGGGACGCGCGTTGGCGCCTGCACCGACTGCCGCCGTTACTGGGCGGCCTATCGCGGCAAGGACATCGACGAGGCGGAGATCAACGAGGTCAACGACAAGCTGGTCCCCACCGTAGGCACCTGCTCGGTAATGGGTACCGCCAGCACCATGGCTTGCCTGGCTGAGACACTGGGTATCATGCTGCCCAACAGCGCTACTGCACCGGCGGTCTATGCCGACCGGCAACGCATCGCCGAGCAATCCGGTGCCCAGGCCGTAGCGCTCGCTCGGGCTGGTGTTACCCCCGATCAAATTCTGACCCCTGAGGCATTCGAGAACGCCCTGCGGGTTCTGCTCGCATTAGGCGGCTCGACCAACGCCTTGATTCACCTGACCGCCATCGCCGGGCGGCTAGGCATCGACATCGACCTTGAAGCCTTCGACCGCATGAGCCAGGAAACCCCGGTACTGGTGGACCTCAAGCCCTCAGGCGAAGGCTACATGGAGGACCTGCACCGCGCCGGCGGCCTGCCCACCCTGTTGCGCGAGCTAAAACCGCTATTGCACCTGAATGCCATGACCATCAACGGCCACACCCTGGGTGAAAACATCGATGCCGCCGTGCACCTCATCGACCAGAAGATCGTGCGCCCCAAGCAAAGCCCTATCTATGCCCAGGGGGGCATCGCAGTGTTGCGCGGCAATCTGGCCCCCGCCGGCGCCATCATCAAGCAGTCGGCTGCCTCCGCCGAGTTGATGACCCATCGTGGCCGCGCCGTGGTGTTCACCGGCCTTGAAGACCTGGCCAACCGCATTGACGATCCCGACCTGGATGTTAACGCCGACGACGTGCTGATACTGCAGAATATCGGGCCCAAGGGCGCACCGGGCATGCCCGAAGCTGGCTACATTCCGATCCCCAAGAAACTGGCCGCCCAAGGCGTCAAAGATATGGTGCGCATATCCGATGGGCGCATGAGCGGCACGGCGGCAGGTACCGTCGTGCTCCACGTTTCCCCGGAATCTGCCGAGGGCGGCCCACTAGGACTGGTGCGCGATGGCGACGTCATATCGCTGGATGTCAGCAACAATCGGCTAAGTCTGGAAGTGGATGACACGGAGCTTGATGCACGTCGGCAGGCGTTCAAAACCGAGACGAGCGAAGCGCCGCTGTTGGGCTATCGTCGCCTGTTTATGGAGCAGATCCTGCAAGCCGAGGAAGGCTGCGACTTCCGCGCCTGTCGACCGGCGCCCACCTGCAGGATTCCGAGGCAGCATGAAGCGTGAAGGCGAGTTTGGTACACTTCTTAACCATATGCCCTGCCATGGAGGCTGAGAAACCGATCATGAGCCGAACCGCCCAGCCGTCAACACGCGGTGCCGAAACCCAAGCCTCGCAATCTACCCATGGTGTCAGTGACATCGTGGCCGCGGTAGAAGAGGACATTGTGCTCGGCCGCCTGCACCCCCGCGAGCGGCTGGTCGAAGAAACCATGATGGAACGCTTCAATTGCAAGCGGCACGTCGTCCGTCAGGCGCTATTCCAACTCGATAGCATCGGCCTGACGGAGCGCATCAAAAACCGGGGCGCCTTCGTCAGGAGCTATCCACCGGATGAGGTCGAAGAGATCTACGCCATGCGCGAGATTCTCGAGCTGGCCGCCGTCAACAAGCTGCCCTTGCCAGCTCCGCCAGAATGGCTTGCTGAACTGGAAGCGGTTCATCAGCAGCATAGCGAGGCCGTGTATGCCCACGACCTGCGTCAGGTGTTTCATATGAACATCGCTTTCCATCGCACGCTTTTCCGGGCCTGCGGCAACACCTACCTCTACGCCACCATCAACGAGTTCGCCCAGAAAGCCCACGGCATCCGTTTCATTGCGATCACCGACCGCGACGCCCTCGCTCAAGCCCGCCGCGAGCACGAATTGATGATTGAGGCGATTCGGGACGAAGACCGCGAACGCCTGGCTGACCTGTGTCGCCAACATCTGCTACCTTCCAAAAACCGCTACTTGGCGCTTTATACCTAAGCCTATGCAATAGCTGCAGCAACGGCTGCATGTGTTGTCTGTGTAGATAGCGCGCTCGTTGAAGAATTTCTTATCCAAGACGGCTCCCCTACCCGACGGAAGAAGCGTTGATAGCTCGCCCCTCGACTCTCAGCCAACTTAACCAGCCTGTGCTAGGCTGGACTCAAGTCAGTTGAAGTAGCAGACGCTTGGCGAAGGTCATTCGGCACAACGAGTTGGGAATACGGTGGCTGCTAACGACCCTTAGCAGACTAGGCGCCAACTTCTGCCTCGATAACTTCGACGCGCTTTAAGCCCCATTCAAAGTAGAACTGCTTTCGGTGAAATGCCTTATGAAGACCAGAATCGGCCCTGATGGGGTGCATCTTTTCGATCGCTTTTCAGGTCTGAATGTCCTGCTAGATGAATGGCGCCCGGAAGAGGCGGTTTGGTCGATGTCTCCCCGCCAAGTATCCATTGCGCTCACCAATGTTTGTGATCTTCACTGCGAGTACTGCTATGCGCCTAAGCACAAGGCGTCGCTGCATACTGATCAACTGCTTGGCTGGTTGAAGGAATTGGATACTGAGGGATGCCTTGGCATTGGATTTGGCGGCGGCGAACCAACGCTGCATCCTGATTTCGCCGACATATGCCAACGGGCTGCGGGAGAAACTCAGCTCGCGGTTACATTCACGACTCATGGTCATCGCCTGACTCCACAGCTGGTCGAGCGCCTCAAGGGGTCGATCCACTTCGCGCGCATTAGCGTTGATGGGGTAGGTCGTACCTATGAAGAACAGCGTGGGAAGCCGTTTGCCAGCCTGCTTCGAGGCATGGAGTAGATTGCTACCTTGTCGCCCTTTGGGATCAATGTCGTAGTCAACGAGCGCACGGTTGCAGAACTCGACGCAATAAGCGAGCTTGCTCAAAAGGTTGGAGCTAGTGAATTGCTGCTGCTTCCTCAGCAAGCAACCACTGCGGTCACAAGCATGAACGAATTGGTCGGCCGAGCACTTCAGGAGTGGGTCTCCAACTACAGAGGCAAGGTTCCCCTTACGGTCAGTCAGGCGGGTGCGACAGGACTGCCTACGTGCGATCCGCTTCCCAATGAGCAAGGCCTTCAAGCCTATGCGCACATAGACGCATCCGGCATGCTGCGCGCGAGTTCTTACTCACCCGCTGGAGCGAAAATCGGAGGTGCCGGAGTTTTGTCGGCGCTAAAACAACTCAGAAGCACCTTCGAGATCAAACTAGAGACGCAATCATGAAGATTTGGAACGGATACGGGTCTGAGCATTCGATGAACCTGGTTCTCATCGGAAAGTTTAAACGAGTGCAAGACGCGGAGAAGGTCGTGAAGGACATTGACAAGCTTAGCGATCAGGCTTCGAAAGATGACAGCCACTCCATATCTTTTGGTGCTCCAGAGGATCAGAGATTTTCAGATGACATGCTCTCGTTGCTTCACAGGTTGAACCTCTACACCTTAGGTCCCAATGATCTCGACCAACTGGTATCTGATCATCACCTCGATCTTGAAGGCGATCAAATCACTGTCACGACTGACGAGGCAGAGGTTTCAGCGTTTGTGAAACTCTTTATCGAGGCTGGTGCGAAAGTTGAAGTCTTCTCAGCACACGACTACCCGTCCGATCCCGACGACGCCAGTTGAAAGAGAAAACGCTAATGCCTGAAGCAAATTGGGATGTATTCAGTGAGTTGCCCGGAGCAGCGGACGAAAACTTTGAGAAGCTTTGCCGTGCTCTGGTGCGCCAACACTACAGACGCTTCGGTCGCTTCAAGCAACTCGCAAACCAGCCTGGTGTGGAGTTTCACCTTGAACTGACCGAGTCTTGTGATCTCGGAGCGCCGCCACGCTGGATTGGTTGGCAATGTAAATGGTATGAACTGGCGAACGGACAAAACTTGGGTACCACACGCCGCAGAAAGATCATAGAGGGCATAGAGAAGACGCGTAAGCATGTCCCAGGAGTTACCGATTGGAAGCTGTGGACACGCCACACGCTGACAAAGGTAGACCAAGAGTGGTTCTTTGCGCTTGAGAAAGACCGCTTCCCCGAGTTGAAGCTGGAGCTGCTGACAGCAACGGACATCGAAGATCTATTGGTTGGGCCTGGAGCACTACTTCGAGAAACCTACTTCGGTGAGCTAGTTCTGACGCCTGAGCTACTTGCTGAGCAGCACAGGCTCGCTGCTGCTCCATTCAACCGCCGATACCAGCCAGAAGTACATGTGGTCGTTGGGGCAGAGGAGAAGATACTCAGGCATCTGGGCGGCCAGAGCGCGTGGGGGTCACTGGAGCAGCTCTCAAGCGTCCTCAAGACAAATTGTGCGGCCATTGCTTCGCTCACGGGACAACTCAAAACCGAACTCAAGGCCGAAGTCGACTCGCTCCTGGATCGAGCTACCGGATTGGCTGACTTCCTTGATAGCTTGCACGCGGCGCTCGGCAAGGGCGATTTCGACTCTGTACAGCAAATACTGGTAGCGAATTCGTCTCAGCCGGTGCGCTACCACAAGCTGCTCTCGAAGCTGCGTGGGACGCGTTCAGGTGGAGCACCTTTAGCCGCGAATCTGGTCGCGGATCTCCACACGGTTTCGTCGGCGCTGCAAAGTCTGGAGAGGTCGATCGGCCTTCGATCCGAGGCTGTGCTCGCAGCTGCAGGCGAAGGAAAATCCGAGCTTGCCATCAAGGTGACACAACCGGACGGAGACCTCCCCGGCGGAGTCTTGCTGCTGGGCAAGAATCTTCATGCAGGCAAAGGGCTTGACGCTCTTGTATCTGCCTTCAAGATTTCTGGCAGGCCGGCGGAGAGCTTCGAACGGCTGATTGAGGCTGTAGATGCGGCGGGACAGCGCGCGGGCAAGCGCCTACCCGTTGTCATTGACGGCCTGAATGAGGCAGAAGACCCAAGAAACTGGAAGGATGAGCTTGCGCGAGCGGAAGAGCTACTGAAGGACTTTCCGTATGTCCTGTTAGTTGTCACTCTACGTAATGATTTCGCTCAGATGTGCCTGCCGGAAGAACTTCCTCAACTTGAGCACAATGGGTTCCAGGAAGACCCGCAGACGGCCATCGACAAGTACCTTGAGTACTACAAGATCGATGCCACCGATGCGGATCTGCCAATCGAGTTCTTGCAGCACCCGCTGACGCTAAGAATCTTCTGCGAGGTGGCAAACCCTCGTCGCCAGCACCTTGTCGGAGTGGAGGCACTGCCCAGTTCGCTTACTAGCCTGTTCGAAGAGCACTTCAACAGGGTTGCCGCACGAGTCGCTGAGCTTTCACCGACGGCGGATCGCATCTATCAGGAAGAAGTGCAAGATGCTTTACTGACGATCGCGCGCCTTCTCTGGGAAGGCAACGTGAGAAGTGTGGAGTTCAACGCTGCTCGGACGGCAGTTCGAGACATGGGCTGGGATGCTAGCGTCATTCGCGCGCTGGAATCCGAAGGCGTCCTCGTTCGAACAACTTCTGAAGAAGGAGGCCAAGGAATCGCATTTTCATACGACCTGATGGCCGGATATATGATGGCGCTCCACCTGCTTGACAGGCCTGGCTTGGCGCAGTGGCTGCAAAGCGATGAGGGACGCGCGCAATTCCAATTCCGTGAGCCTGGGTCGCATACCTTCGCCTTTGACGTGTTTCGGGCTCTAGTTGGCCTGTATCCCCAACGCCTTGGCAGGCGCCAGCTTTGGCAAGACTTGTCGGACGAGAACCTCGTCATGAACGCTCTTTTGTTGACGGCGCAATCAGATCCAAGGCACAACGGGCGGGAAACAGTAGAACAGTTTGCGCACGCAATGCAAAAGTCGAAACGGTTCGCACAGATTGCCTTCACGAGACTCCGGAGTACCAGGGCAGCACGAGCGCATCCGTTTGACATGGACTTCTTGCACGGCGTGCTCTTAGCTATGCCCAATACGCAGCGCGATCTTTTCTGGTCGGAGTGGGTTAGAGAGAGAACTGAAGAAATTGAAGACGACTTCAAATTCCTGTCGTCTAAATGGAAATCGAGTGACCTAGACGAGCGAGAGATTCGGCGGGCCCGCTGGGTTATGTGGACGCTGACATCAACAATCAGAAGCCTGCGCGACGTGGCCACCAAGACCCTGTACGAATTCGCAGCCAAACGGCCAGGGGAGTTTTTCCAGCTGGCAGTGGAGTCAATTTCCGTTCCAGACCAATACGTCCCCGAGCGGATGTTCGCCGCAGCCTACGGTGCGGCGCTGACAACCTGGTCGGATATCAATGCTGTAGAGATGCGTGAGGCCTTGCCTCGAGTTGCTCGTGAGATTTATCAAGCAATGTTCTCACCTGGCGCTTCGCATCCTACTTGGCATGCCTTATATCAGCAGTACTGTCTGGGAACAATTGCCATTGCAAGGATACTTGATCCGGCTTGCTTGTCTGAGGACGAGGCAGCACACCTGCTTCCGCCGTTTAGCCAGCTGCCCAGTCCGTTTGACAGCTTGCCGCAGTACGACTCGGCGGTGATCGAACGTGCGAAGGACGCAGCAATTCGAATGGACTTCAGCAACTACACGGTAGGGAGACTGATTCCAGATCGCTGGAACTACGACGATAGCAACCCAGAATACCAACGGGTGCTACCGGCAATAGTTTCGCGAATGCTGGAGCTGGGCTATGACCCCGAGCAATTTGAAGCCGTTGACCGGCAAATGAACTCCGGCCCTCGTATGGGAGGTGATAAGCACAAGGTCGACCGATACGGGAAGAAGTACGGCTGGATCGCTTACTTCGAGATGTGGGGTGTCCGGTATGCAGGGGGATTCCTTGCCGATGAACGCAGCGCTAGGCCCTCAGATGCAGACATCGATCCGACGTTTCCTCTTGAGGCTGAGAGCATCGATCTGCAACTCCCAGACTTGTTTAGCGATCAGCCTACGAGTACCGGTGATTGGATCGTGAGAGGTCCGCAACCAGACTACCGCGGGATACTAGAGATCAATGATATTGATGGCTTGACGGGGCAGTGGGCCTTGCTTGACGGGTTCTTAGAACAGAATGCCCCGGCCGATGACCGACAGGTTTTCACCTTCCTGCGAGGTGTACTTGTTGACAGCGGAGAAGTCGAACGCCTGTGCAAGTTGTTCACTGGTCTCGAATACCCTGGCAATGAAGCAATTCCGCAAGAGCCTGGCTACTACTACACCTATGCGGGTGAGATGCCTTTCTCCTCGATTCCTGGACTACCTGTCGCTGATGAGCAAGAGGACAACCGCGCGGAATACATTGTGTCCGATGATAGGTGGTCAAACAGTGGCGTCGCGGTCGAGCTCCCAGTGCAGAAATATAACTGGGAGAGCTACCACAGCTTAATGAACCAGAATAGCGGTGCATGCCTGCCTTCTAAATGGCTCTGTAAGGCTTTGAGTCTCAAATACCATGCCAACAAATGGGACTTGCACGATGCCGCAGGTGTGGCGTCCCTATACCGCGAAGTCGGTGAGTACGGCTCGCAGATCAGTGGGTCTTTTAGCTATTTGCGTCGTGATCTTCTTGACAGTTACTTGACGCAGTCCGGCAAATCGCTGGTGTGGCTCATGTGGGGAGAACGTGGTATCCATCACAGGTCAACCGAAGTGCACAACTTGTACGAGTACTACGCGAACCACCAACATATTCACAAGCGTACTCACGTTTATCAGCCTACTTCTAACACTCAATCGTAGGTCAAATCAGGCGAGGGGATGGCGCTATTCTTGGGTGCTGTAGACGTTTATGCAGAGCGTGGAATCGGCCGCGGATTCAGTATTCGAAATGGCTGTACAATGCGAAAACCTGACTAGGTCGCGTCACTTTCAAATTAGCGCCTCGAATGTCAGCTATTTAGCGCACCATTTTCCGTTACGATTAGAAAATACAGCCAGTTAACATCGCCAGCGTCAGCTCTCGACCCTGAGCGGACATTCCGGGAAATGCAGTAGGCGCGCGAATTTTGATTATATGGCCTAATGGAAATTAATAGGCCAAAGAATCATAGCCTTGGGAGAGCCTGACAAGCTGCATTTTCCGGAAAAAAGTGCCAGCTTGTTCATTCAATCATAGAGCGCGCCGTCTAATACGCTGTTGAACTAAACCGCTTCGCGGTAGCTGTCGACGAACCACGTTTTTTGCCTCATCGGGCCACACTGTTGATTGACCCACGTGGGTCAATAGACAGGAGTGACGACGATGACTGCCTTGCGACAGAAGATGATCGCGGCCATGCGTCAGCGTGGCTTTGCGCAACGTACCCACAACACCTACCTGATGGTGGTCACTGATCTGGCACGTTATTTCCACCGTTCGCCAGACACGTTGAGTACCGACGACCTGCAACACTTCTTCAATCACCTGGTTCAGGAGCGCGGTTTGTCCGCCGCTAGCTGCCGTGTCTACCTGCACGGCGTGCGGTTCCTGTACTTGCACGTGTTGCAGTGGCCGTCGTTTGATGTGCCTCTCACCGTCCCCAAAAAACCGCAGCGGATTCCAGAACTGCTGACCCGCGACGAGGTTCGGCGGATCCTGGCCGCCTGCCAAAACCCCAAGCATCGTATGATGCTCGAACTGTGCTACGGCTGCGGATTGCGTGTGACCGAGGTCTGCCACCTGCGAGTCAGTGACATCGACAGCCAGCGTTACCAACTCCGCGTGACGCAGGGCAAGGGCGGCAAGGATCGTATGGTGCTATTACCGGTGACCCTGCTTGATCGCTTGCGCGATTACTGGCGCGCCTATCGGTCAGTCACATGGCTGTTCCCGAGCGCTCTGTTTCCCGATCAAGCCCTGCACGCCAGTGCGCCACAGAAGGCCTTTACTCAAGCCAAGCGCCTGGCCGGGATCGAGCGGGTCGGTGGCATCCATAGTCTGCGCCATGCCTATGCCACCCATGTTCTGGAGCAAGGCCTGCCCGTCCATCAGCTCCAGCGACTACTGGGCCACCGCAACCTCCAGTCGACGATGCGCTACCTGCACTGGCTACCGAGCCAGCAAGGGGGAGATCAGTGTCATATTGACCTGGTGGCCGGATTGGAGGTGAGCCATGACTAAGGCCGCTACCTTGCAACAGGCATTGACCCGTTTTCTCGATCCCATCGGTCTTGATCGCCAGCGCCAACGGGTGTGTACCCATCTGCTGGCCTGCCGAACGGAGGCGATGGGCGGAATGGTCTTGCAGTGTTCCGACTGTGCTCACGTACAGCCACGTTACTTCGGTTGTCGCGATCGTCACTGTCCACAGTGCCAAGGCCGCGCCATTGAACAATGGGCCGAGCGTCAGCAAGCCAATATCCTGCCGGTGCGCTATTACCACGTCGTGTTCACGCTGCCGCACAGCCTTAATGGCTGGGTTCAGCTTCATCCCGAAGTGATCCATCGGTTGCTTTTCCAGAGTGCCTGGCAGACGTTACGCACGTTTGGACGAGATCCCAAACGCCTTGACGGCGAAATGGGGATGATCGCCGTGCTTCACACCTGGGGCCAGAACCTGAGCCAGCATGTGCATCTGCACTGTTTAGTCCCAGGCGGTGCCTTGAGTGACGATGGCCGCTGGCGTGGGGCGCATAGCAACTACTTGTTCCCCGTACGGGCCTTGTCACGCCACTTTCGCGGGCACATGGTGAGCGCTCTGCGCAAGGCCGCCCATGCAGGCGATCTCCACCGAGTCACCCGGCCCGGTGATGTCGATGCTCAACTTAACACGCTGATGGCCACTGACTGGGTGGTTTACAGCAAGGACTGCCTTGAACACACCCATGCGGTGGTTCGCTACTTGACGCGCTACACGCGCCAGATCGCCATCAGCAACGCGCGTATCCTCGCCGTAGACGACCAGCAAGTGACCCTACGCTACAAGGACTATCGCGACCATGACCGACACAAGTCACTTATCCTCAATGGCGAGGAGTTCGTGCGTCGCTTCCTGCTTCACGTCCTGCCCAAAGGACTGATGCGGGTGCGTCACTACGGTTTTCTGGCCAATCGCTGCCGTCAGCAACGTCTGATGCAGATTCGTCGAGCGTTAGCGGTTGTTGAGCAAGTCCCAAATGTTGATACAGCCGCCAGCGATGCGGAGCCAACCTACACCTGTCCACACTGTCGTCAGCCGACATTGCGGATGATCGGGACGCTCACTCCCCAGCGGCCCATCCATGATCAGCCGCCTAACCACAAGGAGCAACGCTATCGAGCATGATGTAACGCCCTACGACGACAACGGACTTGGCTAACTGGCCCGCTAGCGGGTCACGGCGACGCTCGTCCCGGTGATGGATTTTAGCCATCAGGCGCGCTACATTGGATTAACTTAGATTCGGGGGCACTGACATGATGGCGAATCTCACCATTAGAGCGCGTTACCACAGACATGCCAATGGACGGCTTGGTACCTCAGGCCGCACGCTGATCAATACAATCCCCTATTAAATAGCTGCCTGATGGACGCGCCTTAGTCCAACAGGCATTTATCCGCCATGCTCCGCACGGCGAAAAAATGCTTCACTGTTAAGCCCCTACAAGGAGATAACATGGCTGTTAAGAAGAAATCAGTAGAGGTGGTTCCTCTTGTCGATGAAGAAGGGAACTCTCCTCGCCCCCGTCTTCATAAACTTCAGATCAATAACTTCAGATCAATTGGGGCTGAGACAGTTGAGATCGAGCTTGACGATATCGTTGTTCTTGTCGGGCCTAATAATGTCGGTAAAAGCAGTATTTTGAGGGCTTATGAAACTGTAATGTCCCACGGCTCCAAGGATGGAAGACTGACAATAAACGATTTTCCCAATGGGCAAGTCGATCCAGAAAATCTGCCTACAATTGAATTGCATACAATCGTGTTTGATGATGCACCGGGTGAAAGATGGCTTGAGCCCACTGCAGATAGCGAGTGGTTAATCCGTGAAAAATGGGTTTGGGACAGCCCAAATAAAGACCCCAAGAGACAAGGGTTCGATACTCAAAAAAATGATTGGGATGATCAAGTTCCTTGGGGAGCACCGAACGTTGCTAACTCTCGGCGCCCCCTTCCACATAGGATAGATGCTTTCGCAACACCAGAAAAGCAAGCAGCTGAAATAACCAAGCTAATAACCAGCATGCTAAAGGAAAAAATATCAGAAATTAAGACAGACCCTGAGCAAGAAAAATCCGATTATGAATTGATACTAGATAGAATTCGGCAGCTTCAGACAAAAGTCGTCCAAGCGACTGAGGATGAAGTCAAAGTGATCGAAAGTGAAGTATCCGAGTATTTGAGCAAGTTATTTCCTAAACACCAAATAAAATTCGATGCAAAGCCAGAAGCTGATCTTGAAGGAGCATATCAGCCCTTCAAAGGTAATGCGGATCTTCTTATGGGGCCGGAAGACGGTTACTTTAGTACTATTGAGCACCAAGGGAGTGGTGCAAGGAGAACCCTGTTATGGGCAACATTAAAATACTTATCTGAATCTCAGGATAAAAAGGGTTCTCGACCCCATGTGCTATTGCTGGATGAGCCTGAAATATGCCTGCACCCTTCCGCCATTCGGGAGGCTAGGTCGGTCCTTTATGATCTACCGGAGAGCGGTAATTGGCAGGTTATGATCACATCGCACTCTCCAATATTTATAGATTTGTCGAAAGACAATACGACCATAATTAGAGTGTTTCGAGACGAAGACAGTGAGGTTAAGAGTACAACATTATATCGTCCTGAAAGAGCCAAGCTGGACGAAGATGATAAAAGAAATTTGAAGTTGATGAATGTCTGTGATCCTTATGTGCATGAGTTTTTCTTTGGTGGAAGACAAGTCATTGTTGAGGGTGACACTGAATATACAGCTTTCTCGATGTTAAAAGAGTTCTACCCAGAGGAATATGGTGATGTTCAGATCATCAGGGCAAGGGGGAAAGGAATTATTCCGTCAGTAGCCAAAGTGCTTAAACAATTCTCTAAGTCGTTTTGCATTCTTCACGATACCGATGAGGAGCTTACGGCTAATGGGAAGAAAAATCCCGCCTGGGGCATGAATAGTACTATCGAAGACTTACAGGAAGAGGACGGAAGTGTAAATCTCGTTGCTTGCAAGACCTGTTTCGAAACGGCTCTTTTCGGGGAAGAAGTAAAAAACGAGAAGCCATATAATGCGCTAGTGCGGATTAGAGAGGATGAAAGTGTTCGAGCAAAAGTAAAAGCTTTGCTCGATTATCTGATTGGTGTGGAGGGATCGGTTCTACCAGAGAACTGCATACACTGGGGGGCCGTTGAGGAACTGGCTTAACAATCGGCTGCACAGCGACCGATTTTCCGCCGATCTGCGGCTCCAAACCGGCGCGTGAGCCGGGCGTTAAGCATATTACTCCTCGGACCATTTAGCATTCGTGTCGACCAACCGATAATTTTGGCGTATAGTCTTCACCCATAGGGTGAAGATGCCGTCATTTTTTGCTATCCTTAGGATGCCTTGTTTTGAAAGTCGAGTTCCGCAAGAAAAAGCTAAAGAAGTGCTTTAACCAACAAAAACAGGCGGTTAGAGAATTCGGCGATCAGGTTGCGCGGAAATACATTCAACGTATCCAAATCATCCAAGCGACGGAGACCCTGGAGGACCTTATAGCCTTGCCAAGTCTTAGGTGCCACGCATTAAAAGGTAGGCGCGAAGGACAATATGCGGTCAAGCTTACGGGGTTCTATAGGCTGATCTTTACTATGGATGGCGACTACTTGAATGTTGTGATGATTGAAGAAGTGAGCAAACACTATGATGACTGAACAAGCACACATGTCAGATTTGGCTATCCCGCCCGGTGAGTATCTGGACGAGGTGCTTGAAGAAATGGGAGTCAGTCAGGCGGAATTAGCTCGTCGGATGGGGCGCCCCGCTCAAGCTATCAACGAGATCTTGAAGGGTGAAAAAGCAATTACTTCGGAAACTGCACTACAGCTTGAGCAAGTTGTGGGTGTACCTGCGCATGTCTGGAATAATTTGGAATCCAGTTATCGATTGGTGATTGCCAAAAAAATTGACGAGAAGAAGGCTGAAGGCGAGGTGGATGTAGTCTCGTCTTATCCCTACTCGGAACTATCAAAATTGGGGTTAGTCCAGAAAACCCAAAGCAAAATAGCTAGAGTGAAGGAGCTCAGAAAATTTTTCGGCGTTTCGTCTTTATTTAATATAGGAGAAGTAAAAGAGTATGCGCCTGCATTTAGACAAGTTGAAAAAGATAGTACTTCTCATGAAGGCCTAGCGGCATGGTTGAGAGCAGGTCATATCCTTGCGTCTCGGAAAGAAGTAAATGAGCTTGATCCTGAAAAACTAAATAGATGCCTAGCCGACATTAAAGCCCTTACGTTTGAGACAGACCCTAACGTTATGCTTGATAAGCTTAGCAGCTTGTTAGCCAGCTGTGGTGTAGCTTTGGTTTTGATACCTCACTTTCCAAAAACATATACGACGGGCGCCACTTTTTGGATAGAGAAAAATAAAGCAGTAATAATGATGTCACTTAGAGGTAGCTGGTCTGATATTTTTTGGTTTAGTTTGATGCATGAAATAGGACATATATTGCTTCATGATAAAAGGGCTACATTCCTAGAAAACGGTCGAAGCGACAGGCAATATATGAGGCAAGAAGAGGAGGCTGATCTTTTTGCGCAAGAGACACTAATTCCTAAAAATGAATACGAAAAATTTGTCCGAGTACGGGATTTTAGCAGGGCTTCCATTGAAGAGTTTGCCAATAAAGTTGGAATATTTCCGGGTATTGTTACTGGCCGCTTACAGTTTGACGGTGTACTGCCCCACACAGTGCATCATCATAGAATCAGGTTTAAGTGGAAGAAAGCTTAACAAGGCGTTATCAAAGCGCTATCTCAGTGGATCCTAAACGTCCGCTCTTGGCCGACAAGAAGCCAAACCAACAAAAAGGGCCCACGATTTCTCGCAGGCCCTTTTTTCACAATCTGGCGCGCCCGGCAGGATTCGAACCTGCGACCCTCGGCTTCGGAGGCCGGTTTAAGCCGCACAAGCATCGCCCTTCCCCACCGTCAAAAAACCAATAAACAATATTTAAATCAACAAGTTAATTAACATTCCAATGCATTTCAAATCTTCTCTATCACACCCATTAACGCCATTCTGTGCCCTTCATTGTCCAAACGTTGGCACACACCGTGACTTTTCTGTGTCCTGTTTTCTACCAAATTTGACCTCTGGTCACCGCGCACTACGGACTCCTTTTATTGATTCGGCTACGCGTAGAACGCCAGCAGTACCTATGCAAAAAAACACAGCTCCATACGCGCCACCTGCCCTTATCGCCACCGTGCTAAACTGTCCTGTGTTTCATCGGTTCAGCATTGGAGGCCAGCATGCCAGCTGCTCATCGTCGTAAGCTGCCTATAGGCATTCAAACTTTTTCGGATATCCGAGAAGGCGGCTATTACTACGTCGACAAAACGCCGTTCATTGAAAAGCTGGCGAACCAAAACAAATACTATTTTCTCTCCCGCCCGCGTCGCTTTGGCAAAAGCCTGCTGCTAGATACCCTGGGCTGCCTATTTGAAGGCCGCGAAGCGCTATTTTACGGGTTATATATTCACGACAAGTGGGACTGGCAGCAGCGATACCCGGTGGTGCGTTTAAGCTTTGGCAATGGAGTGGCGGCTGACAGAGAGGACCTAGATGCGAACATTCGATATCAGTTGCAGCAGCAGCGTGCACGTCTGCAGATTACGTCGACGCCTCCTAAGCGTATTGCGGACGACTTTGCTAGCTTGATTGAGCAAGCGCATCGTGTTCACGGTCAACGCGTAGTAGTGCTGATCGACGAGTACGATAAACCCATCCTTGATAATATTCTCGATAGCGATAGGGCGCGCGAACTGCGCGAAGGTCTGAAAAACCTCTATAGCGTGCTGAAAGATGCCGACCCCCACCTGCACTTTGTACTGCTGACCGGCGTTTCCAAGTTCAGCAAAGTCAGCCTGTTTTCAGGGCTGAACAATCTGCGCGACATCACACTCTCATCTGACTATGCCGCTATCTGTGGCTATACCGACCACGATGTGGACACGGTGTTTGCGCCTGAACTGCCTGGGCTTGACCGTGACGAGATTCGCCGCTGGTACAACGGCTATCGCTGGGGCGGGCAAGACGTGCCCAGCGTTTACAACCCGTTTGATGTATTGCTCTTGTTAGAAGAGCGGAAATTCACCCCTTACTGGTTTGAAAGCGCTACCCCTACGTTTTTAGTCGAACTGCTAAAAAAACGCGGTGTGTTCACTCCTGCCTTGAGCCAACTGCAAACAGAAGCCGAATTGTTAGGCCGCTTTGATGTCGACCATATCGCCACCGAAGCGCTCTTGTTCCAAACGGGCTACCTGACCGCGCATGCTGTCGAGGAGCCGATGACCGGTTATTGGCTCTACACCTTGGGCTACCCCAACCTTGAGGTGGAAGCCAGCCTTAACCAAGCGCTTTTACCTGTGCTGGGTGTGCAAGCCCCCCCTCGGGAGCGGCTTACGCTGTTCCGTAACTTGCAAGCGCACGATCTCCAAGGCCTGGAAACCCACCTCAAAGCGCTTTATGCCGGCTTGCCACACGACTGGTACCGCAACAACCCCATTGCCCAATACGAAGGCCATTACGCCAGCGTGTTTTACAGCCACTTCGCCGCGCTGGGTGTGAATGTGACGGTGGAAGACGCCAGCCACCACGGCAAAGTGGATATGAGCATAGACTTTAACGGGCATGTTTACCTGTTTGAGTTCAAGGTGGTTGAACAACTGCCTAAAGGCAAAGCGATTGAGCAGATCAAAACCAAGGGCTATGCCGACAAGTACCGTGCTAGCGGCAAGCCTATTCACTTAGTAGGCGTAGAGTTTTCCAGCGCTCAACGGCAAATCGTAGCGTTTGACGTGGAGACGCTGTAGTACGCTGCTGCTCATCATCGTCCACTACTTAACCCGTCTTATTCATGAGGCCGGCCTGAAAACGAAGATAGCGGATGGTATTCTCTTGAAAATTCAGTGTGTTCCGCCAAGAACCTGAACCAAGAGAGCCATCCGCTATGGGTGAAAGCCTGTCCACCTGGACGCCCTCGTGCAACGGCGCTGTGCGTGTCGAGCTAAGCGGCCAGCGCACCACCAGCGACAGCGGCGCGCTGCTGCTGCGTGAAGCCCTCGACAACAGCGGCGTGATCGAGGCGCTCGAGGACAACCTGGTCGACCAGCGCAACCCGCTGCGCATCCTCATTCGCTGGCCAGTCAGCTGCGTACCCTGGTGCTGCAGCGACGCGCGCGGGACGACGCCCCTGGCCCAAGACCGGCCGTCGCAAGCCACGCTGTCGCGGCTGCTGACCTGCCTGGGCCGCAACGACAACATCGATGTCGTGCACGAAGGCCTGCTGCGGCTGGTGCTCTGGCGCCTGACCTCGCTGAAGAACGGTGAACGTCCCAAGCAGCTGACGCTGGACATCGACGGCCTGCCGATCGAAGTCCACGGCCATCAGGGCGGCTCGGCGTTTCATGGCCTGTACGGGGCACGCATTGACTCGCCGCTGGTCGCCTCACTGGCCGAAATCGGTGACATGGTGGGTGGGGTGCTGCGCGAGGGCAACGCTGGTCCGGCCGAGAACGCTGATACCTGGATCCCGCATCTGGTGCGGCGACTCAATGAGAGCACCGGCGCCCAGGTTCGTGTGCGCATCGACGCCGGTTTTACCGATAACGCGACGCTGGAGGCCCTGGAGGATCGGGAGATCGAATACCTGGGCCGGTTGCGCAGCCACACCGGTCTACAGAAGCTGGCAGCGCCGCTCCTGAAGCGGCCACCCGGCCGGCCACCCGAGCAGCCTCGGGAGTGGTGCCACGATCTGGAGTACCAAGCCGGCTCCTGGCCGGCACCGCGTCGCGTGGTGTTGGTGGTGCAAGAGCACCCCGATGATCTGCTGCTGCATGCCTTCTTCCTGGTCATCAACCTCGGCAAGTTCGACTGGCCGCCGGAGAAGGTCCTGGCGCTCTACCGCAAGCGCGGCAGCGCCGAAGCGCACATGGGCGAGGTGAAGTCGGCACTCGACGTGCATCTCTCGTCGACAGATCGCGGCGCCTCCACCGTCCAGGACGTGATGGCGCGCAACGAGGTGAGTCTGCTGCTCAGCCTCTACGCCTACCAGGTCTTGCATGGCCTGCGCTGCCTCCTGGAGCGGCAAACCCGACAAGGCTGGAGCCTGAGCCGGATGCGCGAGCAGGTGCTGAAGGCGGCCGCCACGCTGAAGGCTGCACGCTCGGCGAATCACCGTTCATCTCGGAGCCGCTACCGACAAGTGGTGGCCGACGCTGCTGAAGGGGTTGCCAAAGCTGACCGCGTTGAGTTGACGCTCCAACGAGACCACCACAGCATCAGAAAGCGAGCGACCGCGGCGGCGGTCGGCGATCACGACTGCTTGGACGGCCGCAATCGATTCCAAAGAGCTATCAAAAAGCGAAAAAAGGACCGCGCTCCGGTATTACTCAATAGCTACTCGCGCTGAAGAGTCCGGTCCTGGTAAGCGATGTCAACAGCCACCACCTTCAAACCGTGCAATCGGCCCCCTCGTGAATGAGGCGGGCCTACCCCTTTTTCCCAATACCGCTTTTGGTGAATTGATTCAGTTAACTATTGGTTCACTAGAACCTAACGGCTACTGACCAAGAGGGCTATTCAAAAAAATATTGTCGAAGGGAAAAATAATTGGCTCTTCGTCGTTGGGTGTGGAATTCCCCCCCCTGAGCTGGGCCAGGATATGACCTCCACGACGACAGGAGGTACGACATGGACGGCACCCAGATTCTGACCCTAAGCCTGGGCCTGGAAGCGCCCTGGATTCTCAAGGACCAGCACCTGGATACCTCCGTATCGCCCCACCGTCTGGACCTCTACGTCGAGGCCGAGCGTGGTAGCCTCTACCCCTGCCCTGAGTGCGGCCAGGCCTGTCCGGCTCATGACTTCTCTGACAAGACGTGGCGGCACCTGAATTTCTTCCAGCATCACTGCTACCTGCACGCCCGCGTGCCGCGTACCAAGTGCCCGGAGCATGGCGTCAAGCGTATCGAGGTCCCTTGGGCGAGGCCGGGCAGCGACTTCACCCTGCTGTTCGAGCAGGCGGCCATGCCACTGGTCAAGGAGATGCCGGTGTTGGCCGTCTCCCGACAGCTGGAGATCTCCGACAAGCGGCTGTGGCGCATCGTGCATCACTACGTCGGTCGGATGCTGGGGCAGCTGGATCTGAGCAACGTGGCCACCGTCGGCGTGGACGAAACCGCGTCCCGGCGCGGTCAACGCTATGTGACGGTGTTCCTTGATATGCAACGCAAGCAGGAGCCGGTGATCTTCGCCGTTCCCGGCCACGGCAAGGAGGCCATCGAGGCCTTCAGCGCCTTCCTGGCGGCCCATGGCGGCGACCCGGACAACGTGATCGAGGTCGTGTGCGACATGTCACAAGCCTTCCTCAGTGGTGTGGCCGAGCACCTTCCCAGGGCTGAGATCACGGTCGACTGGTTTCATATCGTGCAGACCTTCACCAAGCGGTTGGACGAGGTGCGCAAGAAAGAGCACCGGGAGCAGGGACACCCCAAGTCACTGCGCTGGGCCCTGCTGAAGAGCCTGGACAACGAGAACCTCACGCCCAAGCAGCTAGCGGCGCTCCAGGAGCTGGTAGCTGACCAGAGCGCCACGTCCGATGCCTGGGTGATCAAGGAGAAGCTGCGCTGGATCCAGAAGGCGCCGACGCCGCGAGCGGCCCGGTGGCGCATCACGAATTATCTCAAGGTCATGAAGGCGGCGGTCTCGGAGAAGCCGCTGCTGAAGCCGATGGGAAAGGCCCTGGCGACCCTGGAGCGGCATGCCGAGCAGGTGGTGAGGCGCTGGATCTCGGGACTGACGAACGCACGACTGGAAGGCATGAACGGCCTGTTCCAGGCGGCTAGATCACGCGCCCGAGGCTACCGGAACGAGGCCAACTTCATCGCCATGATCTACCTGATTGGCAGCCCGATGGGCCGCCTGTTCGATTAGGCCAAATCCACATGAAACGACGAAGAACCTTTTTAAAGGGCCATTAGCATTCCGAGTCTTACGATTGAAAAAAGGAGTGATTTCTAGCGCATAGGGTCGTCATAGCACTACATCTATCCAAAGAAATAAAGGGGAATATCTTGGAAGCTTAGGTTTTGCTGAAAGTTAAAGCGCTAAATGTCGTTTAAGCGTACTGGAACTCGGCTTAAGTGATTATTATCGTTGGCAATTTTTTGAAGAAGACAAAGCAGTATCTGTTGTTCTTCGGCGTTCAGTGGCGCCAGAATATCACTTTGCACCTCTTCAACAGCAGGCTCTACAGCTTCTCGTAGCGCCTCTCCTTCCTTGGTTAGCTTTACTACCATGGAACGACGATCTTCAGGGTTGCGGTGCCGAGTAATGAGGCCACGCTCCTCCAGCTTCCGAACCACGACCGCGACAGTGTTGCGATCCAGCGCTGTATAGCCACCTAGGGTAACTTGGTCGCTGGTACCCATCTCTTCAAGTGCAGAAAGGATAATATATTGCAGTTGAGTAAGGTTGAATGCCTCGCACTTGCGCAGAAAAATAGCCACGCTAATTTGGTGGCAGCGCCTTAACAGATTACCGGGCAGGTCAAAAGCTTCAGAGAGCGGTGTTCGAGTCATATAGTGTCTTATAAAGGGCAAAATAAGCTGTGACCATAGCAGAAGTTTCTGTAATAGGCACTGAATGAGATCACTGGCTAACCCACTAGTCGCCAGTGACTCACATCGATGAAAAGTAAGCGGGAGGTAAGTGGCTAGGCTTAACGGAAAACGCTAATGAGCCACGGGTTAAAGATGACCGCCAAGATAACGAGGCAGGCTGCTAGGATGAACGGAAAGATCCACTTCGTAATGCGGGGCAAGCTAACGTTGCTGATAGCGGAGGCGACGTAGAGACCGGCCCCCACCGGCGGGGTCAGCAGCCCCAGGCTCAGGGTCATGCAGGTGACGATGCCGAAGTGGATCGGGTCGATGCCGTAGCTCTGCTGGGCCACCGGCAGCAGGATGGGCACCAGGATGATCAGCGCGGCGATGCCGTCGAGCACCATGCCCACCAGGATCAGCATGACGAAGACCAGCAGCATGAAGACCACCGGGCTCTCGGTAGTGCCCTGCATCAGCCCGGCCACCTGCTGCGGGATCTGGTTGTAGACCAGCACCCAGCCGAAGGCCTTTGCGGCGGCGATCAGGAACAGCACGATGGCGGTGTTACGCGCCGTCCTGGCCAGCACGCCGGGAAACTGGCCCCAGCGCAGCTCGCGGAAGAACAGGCCACCGAGGACCAGCGCCATCAGCGTCGCCACGGCGGCGGACTCGGTCGGGGTCACCACCCCGAAGGCGATGCCGCCGACGATCACCAGCGGAATGCTCAGGGTGAGCAGGGCGCCGCGCGTCGCGCCCCACAACGGGATGCGTGACTTCTCGGCGCCGCCGCTCTTGTGGGCGCGCCTGGCCACCAGGGCGATCAGGCCGCTGATCAGCAGGAACAGCACCAGGCCGGGGATGATGCCGCCCATGAACATGGCGCCGATCGAGACCTGGGCGATGACGCCGTAGATGATGAACACCATCGACGGCGGGATGATCGGGCCGAGCAGGCCGGCCCCTGCGGTGAGGGCGGCGGCGAAGCCCTTGTCGTAGCCGTCGCGCTCCATCTCCGGGGTCATCACCCGGCTCATGATAGCGATCTGCGCGGTGGCGGAGCCCATGATCGAGGCGAGCATCAGGTTCGAGGTCAGCGAGACGTAGGCGATGCTGTGCGGTACCCAGGCGAACCAGGCGCGCGCGGCGGTGATGATGCGCCGGGTGATGCCCCCCTCGTTCATGATCTCGCCGAGCAGGATGAAGAGCGGGATCGCCAGCAGGTCGAAGACCTCCAGCGAGCCGAAGATCACCTGGGGCAAGTTCTCCAGCAAGCGGAAGTTGCCCGAGGCGATGATGAAGGTGAAGGTGGCGCCCAGCAGCACGAAGGCGATGGGCATGCCGAGCAGCATGAACAGCAGGAAGGCGGCGAGCGTCATGGGTCACTCCTCGTCGCTGGGCAGGCTGAAGACCGTGCGGGAACGATCGGGCAGGCGCGCGATAAGGTGGAAGAGGGAGGTGGCGCAGAAGATCGGCACGATCAGGTAGAAGTGCCACTTGGGCCAGTCGAGGGTGATGGCGATGTCGTAGTTCACCGACGGCGAGCGCAGCCAGCCGATGGCGTACCACAGCATCACTGCCAGCATCGCTATGCAGAGCAGCTCGGTCAGCCAGTAGCAGGCGCGCTGAGTAGGGGCCGGTAGCAGGCCCACCAGCATGGTCAGGCGAACGTGCTGGTCATGGTGGATGGCGATGGAGACGGCCAGGAAGGCCATCCAGATCAGGATGTAGACCGCCAGCTCATTGGCGAAGTAGAGCGGGCTGTTGAGTACGTAGCGGGCGAAGACGTTGGCGATCAGCAGGGCGCCGAAGGCCACGATCAGCAGGCTGCACAGTGCTTGCTCGAGCGTGCTCAGTCGACGGCTCGCCCGGCTCAGCCAGGTCAGGGATCGAGACGGCATGGGGACTCCTTCGGTGCACGCCGGGGCGCCGTGGCGCCCCGGTGGCATTATTCGGTCGTGAGGCGATCGGCGGCCTGCTGCTGGAAGGCCTGGATCAGGGGGTGATCGCCGAAGCGCTCGGCAAAGGCCTGGTTGGCCTCGGCGAAGACACCCTCGGCCTCCTCGAGGGTGTAGACGTCGATGCTCTCCTCGAGGGTAGTGAGGTTGCGTTGCTCGGCCTCGATCTGCGCCTCGATACCCCAGACCAGGGCCTCCTGCATGGCGCTGTCGATGATCTCGCGCTCCTCATCGGAGAGGGAGGCCCGCGTCGCCTGGCTCATCACCGAGACGGCGGGGAAGGCCATATGGCTGGTCAGGGTCAGGTGCTCGGCGACTTCGTAGAAGCCGGAGCCGACCAAGGCATCAAGGTCGATGTCGACGCCGTCTAGCATGCCGTTCTGCAGGCCCTGGTAGACGTCCGGCAGGCTGATGGGGGTGGGTCGGGCATCCATGGCGCGCCACCAGGTGTTCATCGCGGTGAAGGGGATAATGCGCATGTTCTTGCCGGCGACGTCCTCGATGGTCGTGACGTGCTGGTCGCGCATCAGGATGTGGCGCATGCCGGCGAAGGTGTAGCCGAAGGCGTGCAGGCCCTTGCTTTCCAGGTTGTCCAGCATGAGCTGGGCGGCCTCGGTTTCGGTGGCCTGGGCGGCCTGCTCGACACTGTCGAACAGGAAGGGAGTGAACCAGCCGACCATGGAGGGCTCGCGCTGGCTGGTCAGGGCCGCCGTCATGATGCCCATGTCGAGCAGGCCGGACTCCATCTGCGAGAACATGGCGGATTCGTCGCCGAGCTGGCCGGCTGGAAACAGTGCGACGGTCAGCTCCCCATCGCTCTGCCCTGCAACGTTCTTGGCGAACTTCTCCGCGGTCTGGGTCCAGATATGTTGGGGTGGTGTGATCATGCCGAGCCTGAGCTCCTTCGCCAGGGCAGGAGCGCTGGCGGCGAGCAGGGAGGCGGAGATCAGTGTCAGGGCCAGGGGGTAGCGGATGGCGTGGCGTGCGGTGGTTGTCATTGTCGGCTCGCTTGTCGTTGGTCGGGGCGGTGGATAGGGAAGTGGTCATTCTTTGATCTGCGTCAGTATTGTGATCATCACAGTGATGATCAATCATCCGAAGGTCGATAGCACGACGGTCTGGCCGGACCTTGCGGGCAAGTTCTTAGCGGAAAGTCGTATTGTTCGTCACGATTACAATCACAATACTGATAATCACTATTGTGTCGAATTGCTGCAGCAGACACATCCGCCCCCCGACGACCCCAACAACGACCCGCGACAAGCGGGATGGAGCGAACAGATGCAGTACTTCCTCAATGGTTATCGCAGTGGCGACCCGCGTATCCAGCCCGTGGCCGAAGGTCGCAGCGAGGTGCAGGGCCCGCTGCCGGAGGAGGTGGACGTGCTGATCGTCGGCACCGGTCCCGCCGGCCTGCTGCTGGCGGCCCAGCTGTCGACCTTTCCGGATATTGTCACCCGTGTGGTGGAGAAGGCCGACGGGCCGCTGGAAGTGGGGCGCGCCGACGGCATCGCCTGCCGCACCGTGGAGATGTTCGAGGCCTTCGGCCTGGCCGAGAAGCTGACCACCGAGGCCTACTGGATCAACGAGACCCACTTCTGGGGGCCGGCCCCCGAGGACAAGTCGCGCATCGCCCGCCTCGGCCGGGTCCAGGACGTGCGCGACGGCCTCTCCGAGTTCCCCCACGTGATCGTCAACCAGGCACGTCTGCTCGATTTCCTGCTCGAGTACATGCACAACTCCCCCAGCCGACTGGGGGTCGACTACGGCCACGAGACCCTCGCGGTGAAGGTTCCCGAGGCGCCCGACGAGCGGGTCACGGTGCGGCTCAGGACCGCAGAGGGCGAGAAGACAGTACGCGCGAAGTACGTGGTCGGCTGCGACGGCGCTCACAGCGTGGTGCGCGAGTCGATCGGCCGCGTGCCTCAGGGCCACGGCGAGGACAAGGCGTGGGGCGTGATGGACGTGCTGGCGGTGACCGACTTCCCGGACATCCGCTTCAAGTGCACCATCCAGTCCGCCGAGGCGGGCAACATCCTGCTGATCCCCCGCGAGGGTGGCTACATGGTCCGGCTCTACGTCGACATGGGCAACATCGCCCTGGATGCCTGGCTGACCAAGGAAGAGGTGCTGGCCAAGGCCCAGGCAGTGCTGGCGCCCTACACCTTCGAGGTGAAAGAGACCGCCTGGTTCTCCGTCTACCGCGTTGGCCACCGGGTCACCGACAAGTTCGACGACGTCGACGACGACCAAGTGGAGAACCGCACGCCGCGGGTCTTCATCGCTGGTGATGCCTGCCACACCCACACCGCCAAGGCCGGGCAGGGCATGAACGTGTCGATGCAGGACACCTTCAACCTGGGCTGGAAGCTGATCTCGGTGCTCGAGGGGCGCAGCCCGGCGAGCCTGCTGCACACCTACAACGCCGAGCGCCACGTCATCGCCGAGAACCTGATCGAGATGGATACCCGCTGGTCGCGGGCGATTGGCGCCGCCCAGGGCTCCGACGATCCCGAGGCCGCGATGAAGGGGCTGGCCGAGGTGCAGCGCCAGTTCGTCACCAACAGCGAGTTCACCGCCGGCTTCGCCACCCACTACACCCCGGCCCTGCTCACCGGCGACGATCGCCACCTGCACCTGGCCACCGGCTTCCCACCCGGGCGCCGCTTCCACTCCGCCGAGGTGGTTCGCCTCGGCGATGCGAAGCAGGTCCACCTGGGCCACGTGCATCGCGCCGACGGCCGCTGGCGGCTCTACGCCTTCGCCGACATGGTCGACCCGCGCAGCCCCGGCTCACGCTTCAACGCCCTGATGGACTACCTGGCCAGCGACGCCTCGCCGATCCGCCGCTTCACCCCGCAAGGGGCCGACCCGGATGCCATCTTCGACGTCCACGGCATCATCCAGCAATCCCACCTCGAGGTGGACTGGGCCGACATGCACGCGCTGCTCAAGCCCCACAAGGGCCCCCTCGGCTTGCAGGACTACCAGAAGGCCCATGCGCCGGTGCCGGGCACCGACCGGGACATCTTCGACCTGCGCGGCATCGACCGCGGCGCCGGCGCGCTGGTGGTGGTGCGCCCGGACCAGTACGTCTCGCTTGTGCTACCGCTTGACGGCTTCGATGAACTCGACCACTTCTTTTCAAGATTTATGGTAGAGCTCGACTAAAATAGAGCTTTTCATTTATTAACCCGGCGGAAATTTAGGTCTGTTATGCGGCATAAGCGATATGCCCAGCATCAAAGTATTTTTTCACTCGTTCAGGACGGCGTTGAAGCGTCAGCATGCATGATCGCGTGCGTTTCTTCAGATCGTCGACAGAGCGAGCAGCAGGCCCACTATGCACCATGGCTTTCAGTGAGGTACTCATCCGGGTTCAACTCCGGGGAGTAGGCTGGCAGGAAGAATACTTCCAGATAGCGTTTGACTGTCTTGCGCTCCAGCCAGCGTTTCACGACCTTGGCGTGGTGTACCCTCAAGTTATCCAGGATCAGAAAGACCTTACCGGGCGTCGATTCGATCAGCGCGCGCAGAAATTTCTTCAGGACCTTGGCGGTCATGGTCGACTCATAGAGCATGAATCGTACAGTGCCCTGGTTGGTGATCACCGAGATCATGTTGAGCGATACACGCTTGGCCGGCAAAGGTTGCACCGGTGTTTGTCCCTTTGGTGCATAGCTCCGACCGTGCTGGGTATTGTTTTTGATACCCGTCTCGTCACCCCAGAAAATCTGGGCGTTCTCTGCTTTGGCACGGGCCTGAATCTGCGAGTATTCCTCCTTCAGCCAAGCGTCAACGCGGGTCGGGTTCTGCTCCCACGCTTTCTTCAATGGCTTCTGAGGCGTGAAGCCCCAGCGCTTGAGGTAATCGCCCATCGTGCGGACCGAGATATCAATGCCCCAGAACTGCTTGATCAACTGAGTAATCGCGCGCCGCGTCCACAGCGCAAAGCCAAGCTTGTGCTGGTCGGGCATCTGGTCACGAATCGCCTCGATGACACGTTGTTCCTGCTGTTCGGTCAACCGTCGAGGCTTGTTTTTGGGGCCGCGTTTCTGGACAGCGATAGCCTCGGCACCACCCGCTTGATAGCGCTTATACCAGCGCCCGACGGTGTCAGGGTGAACGTCAAGAAGCTGACCGATCTGGCGGAAGGTTTTGCCCTTCTCGCGGAGTCGAATCGCCTTCTGCCTGAGAAGTTCTTGTTGCTCCGTGCTGAGCTTGCGTGCGTCTGTATTCATGCAGGTATTATATCAGACGTAAATTGACACCGGATTAATAAAACTGGAGAATCATCTTACTCTAGTTCCTTGCCACAACACTACCTTTGATTTGAGGATACCACACTGGATTGCAAGCCATAGCGGCCAAGGATATCGTCGCTAACCGGTCTTGGAGCGTAGTTCCTCCCTCCGCTGTCAGGCGACATGGTAAACAGCTCCCCAGACGACACGGAGAATTGACCACCTCCGTGATCTCACCAGGAGTGTGCCCCCATGCAGCAACCCGAATACAAGGTTCTTCACACTCAGGTACGAGTGAAAGCGATGCAGAACCCTGGGGATGTCGCGGCCATGCTGCGCCTGAAGACCTGGAACAGACTACGAGCCCTGGGGCAATCCACAGCCACTTCAGGCTAGAGGCGCTGGGGATCCGGTTCAGGAAGGTTATGAAGCCTTTCCAAAACAGGAAACCAGGGGGGAGCTTCCATGCCACGCGGCGGCCTTAAGCTGGCGTTTTGGCGAATATCAGCTTATCTAGATTTAACGTCATTTCTCTTTCCTGTCTGACCGATGGGCATATCACCCCTTTCACAACGACCTGCGGAAAGCAAGAATATATTTCTATTATAGTCAATTGCATTACCCTAAATACATCAACCTCTTGGGCGCGAAACGCGCCCCAGCACCATGTGGGTGATCCGATTGGGATGCTGCACTGAAGAAGCCTTATGCAGCGCTTGTCGATGCATTATCGCCCTTCTGGAACCGATTCACTGCCTCTCGACTAAAGTCGCAGCCTCATGCCTTGCATTCTTGCTGCAAAAATACTTAGATATAAAAGAATATTTGTACCACCACAACAACAAAGGGATCCCCCATGGCGACCACAGACAATGCAATACCCATGACCGAGCTTGAGGTCACCACGCTGGATGCCATCGCCGAAGGCATCTACCGTCTGGAATTCGCTCACCCGGAGGGCGACGAGCTGCCCGAGTTCACGCCGGGCGCCCACCTCCATGTCGAGGTGCCGAATGGCCAGGTACGACGCTACTCTCTGTGCAACGATCCCGAAGAGCGGGACCGCTACGTGATCGCGGTCAAGCGTGAGGAGGCGGGCACCGGGGGCTCGAAGAGCCTGGTGGATGACACCCGCGTGGGGGATCGCCTGCAGGTGTCGGCACCCGTCAACGACTTCGAACTGAAAGGCAATCCGGCACGCTACGTGTTCATCGCCGGCGGCATCGGCATCACCCCGATCCTTTCGATGATCCACCACCTACGCACCACCGGCGGTAAGCCGTTCAAGCTCTACTATCTGACCCGCGAGCCGGAACAGACCGCCTTCCTCGAGGAGCTCAGCGGTCCCGAATACCGCGGCAAGGTGGTGATCCACCATGACCACGGAAATCCGGACGACTCCTTCGACCTCTGGCCGGTGCTGGAACATCCCAAAGGCGCCCACATCTACTGCTGCGGCCCGCGAGGCCTCATGGAGGCGGTGCGTGACATGACCGGCCACTGGACGCCCTCCAGCGTGAACTTCGAGGACTTCGGCGCCCAGAAACACGCCTCGGCAGAAAACGACACGCCGTTCACCGTGCGCCTGCACAAGACCGGCGAAGCGATTCCGGTGCCCGCGGGGGTCTCGATCCTCGAGGCATTGCGGGTCAACGGCCACCATGTACCCTACTCCTGCGAAAGCGGCACCTGCGGCTCCTGTCGTTCGACGCTGATCGAGGGCGAAGCGGACCATCGCGATCTCGTGCTGTCCGAGGCCGAGCGTGTCGATCACATCATGGTCTGCGTCTCGCGTGCCTGTTCGAAGGAACTGGTGATCGACCTGCCGGAGTGAGCCGGCTCTGCTCCCGGAGGACGCACCATGTCAGAATCCCCCTTGAGACTCGGCATCGCGGGGCTGGGACGCGGCTTCATGCTGTTGCTACCCACCCTCGCGGCCCATCCCGGCATACGTTTAGTGGCGGCAGCCGACCCGCGCGAAGAAGCGCGCCAGCAATTCACCGCCGATTTCTCCGCTAACGCCTATGCCGAGGTGGCCGAGCTATGTGCCGATCCCGAGGTGGAGGCGGTGTATATCGCCACACCCCACCAGTATCACCGTGAGCACGTCGAACTGGCCGCCCGACACGGCAAGCATGTGCTGGTCGAAAAGCCCATGGCACTTTCCCTCGCGGACTGCCAGGCGATGATCAATGCCATGTCCTATGCCGGACGCTGGCTGATCGTTGGCCACAGCCATAGCTTCGATGCGCCCTATCTGCACACCCGGAAACTGATCGACAGCCAGGCGTTCGGCGCGGTGCGCATGATCAGTGCCCTGAACTTCACCGACTTCCTCTATCGCCCGCGTCGCCCCGAGGAGCTGGACACGGCGCAAGGCGGCGGCGTGGTGTTCAGCCAGGCCGCCCACCAGGTAGATATCGTGCGCCTGCTCGGCGGTGGTCGCGTCGCGAGCGTGCGCGCCGCCACCGGTCGTTGGGACGCGACCCGCCCCACCGAAGGGGCCTATAGTGCCTTACTGAACTTCGACGATGGCGCCTTCGCCAACATGACCTATAGCGGATACGCCCATTTCGATAGCGACGAACTCTGTGGTTGGACGGGAGAGCTGGGACAGCCCCGCGATCCGCAATGCTACGGCCAGGCCCGCGCCGCCCTGGCGGGGCTTCGCGGTGTCGAAGAGGAAGCTCAGCTCAAGAACGCCCGCACCTACGGTGCCGGCCTGTCGCTGGCCACCAGCAGCCTGGCAGGTATCACCCATAATCACTTCGGCTTCGTGGTGGTCTCCTGTGACGGTGCCGACCTGCGTCCCACGCCTCAGGGCGTGGAGGTCTATGCCAACGATCGACATTATCTTGAACCCCTCTCCGCGCCGACGATACCGCGACGAGAGGTCCTCGACGAACTGATCGCCGCCGTCCGTCACGACCGCCCACCTATTCACTCCGGTGCCTGGGGCATGGCTACCATGGAGGTGTGCCTAGCCATGCTCGACTCCGCCACCACGGAGAAGGATGTTGCGCTGTCCCATCAGGTAGGCCTGCCCTCGAGCGGTCGGTTATAATTTGGAGCCTCGTTCAGGGCAAATGAGAGAATATCTCCATGACACGCAGCAGCACTCAGGAAACTCACACGATCCTGCGTCATTGGCGGGAAGATGTGCCGGACGACCGCCTGGCCCACCTGGTGCGGGACGCCGGGCGCGTCCTGACCAAGAGCCTCCAGACACGACTGGCCGAGCACTCGGTCAGCTTCGGCCACTGGTCGTTCCTGCGCATCCTGTGGGTCAGCGAAGGACTGACGCAGCGAGAACTCAGCGAACAGGCCGGGCTGATGGAGCCGACCACCTTCACCGCCCTGAAAGCCATGGAGGCCAACGGCCTGATCGAACGGCGGCATTTGAACGGCAACCGCAAGAACATCCACATCTACTTGACGCAGAAGGGACGCGACTTGAAGGAGATCCTGGTGCCCCTGGCGGAAGAGGTCAACGACATCGCAGTACAAGGTGTGGATGACGACGACCTACGGGCAACCCGGCGCACCTTGCTCACGATCATCCGCAACCTGGCCGACGCCAACGAATGACCGGGCGGGCTGGTTGCCTGATAACGACCCCAAGACAGGACAGAACAGGCGATGACTCCCTACGACTCGACACCAACGGCACAAGACAAGCAGGCACTCCTTGACGACCTGGTAGATGCCAACCATATCCTTTTCGATGAGGGCGTGCTCGACGCCTTCGGACATATCAGCATCCGCGACCCGGACGATCCAGAACGCTTTCTTCTGGCCCGCAACATGGCGCCGGGCCTGGTTACCCGCGACGACATACTGACCTTCGAGCTCGATGGTACGCCCGTCGATGCCGATGGGCGGAAGGTGTACCTCGAGCGCTTCATTCATGGCGAGATCTATCGGCTCCGTCCCGATGTAATGGCAGTGGTACACAGCCACTCCCCTTCGGTGGTGCCCTTCAGTGCCGTCAAGTCGACCCCGTTGCGCCCGATGTGCCACATGAGCGGCTTCCTGGGAGACGGAGCACCAATCTTCGAGATCCGCGATGTGGCCGGTACGGCCACAGACCTGCTGATCCGTGATCGCGCCCTCGGTGCCTCCCTGGCCGACTCCCTGGGGGAGAACAACGTCGTGCTCATGCGCGGTCACGGTGCCACCGTGACCGCGGCCACGCTCAAGCAAGCAGTCTATCGGGCCATCTATGTCGAAGTGAATGCGCGTCTGCAGGCCGATGCCCTGCGCCTCGGCCCCGTCGAATACCTCACCGCCGGCGAGGCTAGGTCAGCGATGGAGACCACCGAAGGCCAGGTGGAGAGGCCCTGGCAGTTATGGAAACAGCGTGCACGTCAGGCGCGCGCCACAAGCACAAGCTGAGATGGCGACCGGTGCCCGTGGCACCGGTCGTTTCTTTGGTGCGCCAGGCATGGCGCATAGCGCCGTGACGGCGCTGTTCCCGAGGGTGGTGCTTCGGGATGACTTGGGGGTGAAAGTCCCCTGCACACCCGGCAAGGGGAAGTGCTAGCCGAACGGCAAGGGTGTCCACCGCGAGGTGGAATCTGAAGGAAGTCGAAGGCAAAACGCTGGCCTGACGAACAGGAAGCGGATACGAGGCGGCAT
Organism: Halomonas sp. A40-4; assembly: GCF_015767635.1. Classification (GTDB taxonomy): domain Bacteria; phylum Pseudomonadota; class Gammaproteobacteria; order Pseudomonadales; family Halomonadaceae; genus Vreelandella; species Vreelandella janggokensis. The sequence continues at coordinate 3,748,627 of NZ_CP065230.1, forward strand.
GGCGGGGTGAGATGGCCACTATCATCAAAGCCCGATACTTGCACGGAACGCCATGACGTAAATCCGACAGGCATAAGCGGGAAGGTCACGCGTCTTACCCTGGGAGGTCTGGGATAGCTGCCCGAAGGGGCTACCGGCGTCGAGAGGCGACGGGATGGCTGCCCAGAAGTCAGCAGAGGCCATAGTAAGTGCCGGCTCACCACGGCACCAAGGGCCGAACATGAAGGACCGCAAGTAGGCGATGATGTCTCGCGATAGACTCGACAAGGCTGATACCGATCCGAACAGGACGGCCTACCCAGAGGGGCAGGGGAAGAACCCCGAGTCCCGGCCGGTGGGAGCCGAGAGCTGTCCGGCGTCATCATCGTGGACGAACGCGGAGTCGAGCTGGCTCATGGAGCAGGTGGTTGCCACCGGCAACATGCAGCGAGCGTACCAGCGGGTGATGCGCAACAAGGGGGCGCCGGGTGCCGATGGCATGACGGTGGTTCAACTGGCGGATCATCTGAAGCGTCATTGGCCAGTGCTGCGCGAGCGGCTGCTGGCAGGCGAATACCACCCCGGCCCGATCCGGGCCGTCGAGATCCCCAAACCCCAGGGTGGAATGCGGCAACTCGGTATTCCCACGGTAGTGGATCGGTTGATCCAGCAGGCCCTGTTGCAGGTGCTGATGCCGATATTCGACCCGGAGTTCTCTGAGTCGAGTTACGGCTATCGCCCGAAACGCAACGCCCAGCAGGCCGTGTCGGCGATGAAGAGCCACGTCGAGGCAGGTCACCGTTGGGTGGCTGACCTCGACATGACGGCCTTCTTCGACCGGGTGAACCACGATCTGTTGATGGCTCGTGTGGCACGTCGTGTGCGTGACCGTCGGGTTCTGCGCCTGATACGCCGCTTCCTGGAAGCGGGAGTGGTCGAGCATGTCCGGGTCGTGAAGAGGCAGCAGGGGACACCACAAGGTGGGCCCCTGAGCCCCCTGTTGGCCAATATCCTGCTGGACGATGTGGACCGGGAACTGGAACGACGAGGGCACCGCTTCTGCCGCTACGCGGATGATCTGCAGGTGTATGTGGGCAGCCGCCGAGCGGGGCAGCGGGTCATGGACAGCCTGAGTGATTATCTCGAGAACTCACTCAGGCTGGAGATCAATCGCCGCAAGAGCGCGGTGGATCGCCCGTGGCGTCGAAGCTTTCTGGGCTATCAGTTGACGTTTCATCGTCAACCTCGTCTGACGTTGGCGCCGACCAGTCTGCGCCGACTGATACAACGTGTTCAGGCGGTCTTCCGGCGCGGACGAGGAGGCAGCTTTCAGCGAGTCCTCAAGGAACTGGCCCCGGTACTTCGAGGCTGGGCCAGCTACTACCGACGGGTGGATGTGAAGAGGCCTCTGGAAACGCTGGATGGTTGGATACGTCGCCGCCTACGTTGCCTGTTGTGGCGGCAATGGAAACGGGTGTATCCGAGGGTACGGCGGCTGATGAAGCTAGGGCTCCCGAAGGAACGGGCGTGGCGCTCGGCCACCAACGGCAGGGGCCATGGTGGAACGCGGGAGCGTCCCATTTGAATCATGCTCTCCCCGTGAGCTGGTTCATGGATCAGGGGCTGGTCTCGATACTCGGTACGATACAACGACTCAGATAGCCTTCATGAACCGCCGTGGTACGGAACCGTATGCCCGGTGGTGTGGGAGGACGGCGGGGGTAACCCCGCCTCCTACCCGATTGCGCCAGACTAACGCTGTTGCCGAGGGTGGTGTCTCGGAGTTACTGTGTGGTGAGAGTTGGGCCTTCAGGCCAGCCAGCTCTACCAGTGGCGGACCAAGGCCCAGCAGCAGCAAGATGTCTCAACCCGAGAGCAGGCCCTGGCTGGAGCTGCTTGACCTCGCGACGCAGGCGTCGCAGTTCTTCCTGTTCGGTGCTGGTCGGCCCATCGTGACGATGTCCCGCATCACGGTCGGCCTGCTTCACCCAGTTATGGATGGTCTGAGCGGTGGGTTCGAACTCCTTGGCTAGCTCTTCCGGGGTTCGGCCGACTCGGACCAGTTCGACGATCTGCTGCCGGAATTCAGCAGGATAAGGGGCTCGGAACTTGGGCATAGTGGACTCCCCCTTCTCAAAGGGTCGGGTGTCCACCAAACCGGGTCAACTTCACGCGCTATCACACGGACTTGAAACTGTACCGATGAAAGAGCACTGATAAAAATAGAATAATCTGAATTGATGAACTGGAGGTACGCAGGCGACTGCATGGCCGCCGCCCTACAAAATGACCCTGTTGAGCGCTTCTTTCGCCCCCTGAAGGAGAAGTGGAATTTGCTTTATGGCTTCGAGTATCTGGTAAATCTTGGGTCGTTATTAACTTCTTGATATGATCCTATAATGCATGTTAAGTGCCTATTCAAAATTAATCGCGCGATCAGTTCCGTAACCACCGAGTAAGCGGTGTACCTCTTCACATAGACGTTCAAACGAGAGATAGGCACTCAAAGACAGTCAGGTGTACTTCATCTGCCGCCACAGAATCTCTATCAGATTCAGCTCTGGTGAGTAGGCAGACAGATAGATCAGGTGCGCACGTTGCGACATCCACTCCACCCTCTTGCGTCTAAAGGCCTTGGAGCGATGCATGCTGGCATTGTCGAGCACCACAACGGCGAAGAATCCCAACACGTTTAGCCTTCGGCTGCGGGAGTAGGCAGTGACTTCCCAAGGCTTGCCGATAGGGCTCCACGCATACGGCACCGACGACGAAAACCTGATTCATCAAAGTAATAGAGCTCGTGCTCGCCTTGGTTCTCTCGCTCGTGAAGCGCGTTCATCAGGCCTTGCGTTTTGCGAAAGTCCGTTTCGTCACGCTGGGTCTTGAGTGAATGAGACCATCCAAACCGGACACTTCCCATTGCTTGAACCATCGTGATACGGCATCGCGGCGAACCTGAAGTATCTCACTGATTTAGTTAATCGTATGGCCTTGGTCACTCAGTAGAATGGCATGCGCCCGACGACGGAGAGCGCGCTTCTCGCCATGGTGATAGGCGGAGGTCAGCGTCTGTTGTTCAGGTTCAGTGAGAGGGGCAATGAAGCGTTTTTCCATGGCTCTGTCCGTGCCAGAAATCCTGGCATGGATATTACACGAAAACTTTAGATTGGGCACTTATCTGTCTGCCTACTCACCAGGGCTGAATCTGATAGAGATTCTGTGGCGGCAGATGAAGTACACCTGGCTGCCTTTGAGTGCCTATCTCTCGTTTGAACGTCTATGTGAAGAGGTACACCGCTTACTCGGTGGTTACGGAACTGATCACGCGATTAATTTTGAATAGGCACTTATATACCGAATGGTACAGACGGAGTGTAAGAGGACGAGGGAAAGCCCTCCTTCCTACTCGATTTCACGCTCCTCGAGCTGGTCGCGCCGACGCTGACGCCGGCCGCCCTCTTACCTCCCCCATGCTTCAACCGTCTCCCAGGGTCGGCCTGGCACTATTGCCTCAGCGAAAGGCGCATCGAGAGATCGATCGCCGCCACGTCCTTGGTCAAGGTCCCCAATGAAATGAAATCGACCCCGGTGGCAGCGATATCGCTCAGGGTGGCTTCCGTGACGCCTCCCGAGGCCTCGAGCTTGGCCCGACCAGCGGTCCGCGACACGGCCTCACGCATGTCCTCGAGGCTGAAATTATCCAGCATGATCATGTCGGGGAGCCCCTCGAGCGTCTGCCGGAGTTCGTCGAGGGTTTCCACTTCCACTTCGATGGGCTTGCCGGGGGCCAGGCGTCGCGCCGCCTCGATCGCCGGGGCGATGCCGCCGCAGGCAGCAATGTGATTCTCCTTGATCAGGTAGGCGTCATACAGTCCCATCCGGTGGCTGTGGCAGCCCCCGCAGGCGACCGCATACTTCTGTGCCAGACGCAGTCCCGGTAGGGTCTTGCGCGTATCCAGCAACTTCACCGCGGTGCCCTCAACCAGGTCGGCATAGTGGCGACTGCGGGTGGCGGTGCCGGAGAGCATCTGGAGGAAGTTGAGCGCGCTGCGTTCTCCACTGAGCAGCGAGCGGACATTGCCCGTCAGACGGCAGAGCGTCTGGCCGGGTTCGACTCGGTCACCATCGGCCACGTGCCACTCGATGCGTACCGCCGGATCGAGCTGACGGAAGACCTCACCGACCCAAGCGACGCCACACAGGGTCGCGTCTTCCTTGGCCGTGATGCGGGCTTCTCCCTGATCGTCCGGCGCGACCAGTTGCGCCGTAATATCACCATTGCCGATGTCTTCCTCCAGCGCCTCGGTGACATTACGGGTAATCGCCTCGCCGAGTGCTTGGCTATCGATTCGATACATGTACGCTCCTTTGGTCGTCATGATTTGGGTAACATCACCAGCGGCAGTGGCCCCGGCACCGCTGGAAACGCTGCCGGGGCCATCCCGTCCTGCTCATCGGCAGGGATGACGCGATCTGTGGGTTAGCGGCCAGCGCACGACACCGTCATACAGGGGTCTTGTGCCCATGCAGCCGCAGATGTGGGGAGGCAATGATCGCCACGACACCTACCAGCACGGCCGCCACCACGGCCCACCAACTGGGGGTGATGAAAAGCAGCCCTGCCAAGCCGAAGCCAAGCCTCTGGAGTATGGCCAGGGGCTGACGCCAGTAGCCCTCCACGGCGATACTCAACAGCAGCACTCCCAATATAGCCGTCACACACGAGACCGCGATCGCCTGCCAACTGCCGACCATCAGCAGCCCCTCGCCGTAGACGAACGCGAACGGCACGATGAACGCCGTGATGGCCAGCCTGACGGCGCCGACGGCGATCTTCAGCGGGCTGGCATCGGCGATGGCCGAGGCCGCGAACGCCGCCACCGCCACCGGCGGGGTCATCGCCGAGAGCACCGCGAAGTAGAGGATGAACATGTTGGTCTGCAGGACGCTGAAGTCCATCGACAGCAGCGTGGGCCCCACCAGCACGGCGCCCAGGATGAAGGCCGACGGCGTCGGCATGCCCATCCCCAGGATGATCGCCAGCACGGCGGAAATGACCAACGCTAGGAAGGCACTGTCCCCGGCCATCAAGTAGACGAGGTCGGCAAACTTACCGCCCAGGCCGGTCATGGAGATGCCGCCGATTACCAGACCGGCCGCCGCGCAGGCGGCCACCACCGACACCATGCGTAGGGTAGTGACGGCCAGGGCATTCCAGATCGCCCGGGGGCCCATACGGGTCGAAGGGTGTACCATCGCGACCATCAGCACCACCGCCGTGGCGATGGCCGCCACGAAGGTCGGTGAATAGCCCATCAGCAGCGCGCCCGACAGCGCCACCAGGGGCACGATGAACAGGCCGCCGTTCTTGAGGGTCCCCTTCAACGGGGGGGTTTCTTCCTTGGACAGGCCACGCAGGCCCAATTTCTGGGAACGCAGGTGCACCTGGGCGTAGACGCAGAGGTAGTACAACAGAGCAGGGACGATGCCGGCGATGGCGATCTCACGGTATTCGATGCCGGTGTATTCCGCCATGATAAACGCCGCCGAGCCCATCACCGGCGGCAAGAGGCTGCCCCCAGTGGAGGCCGCCACCTCGACGCTGCCGGACAAGGGCTTGCTGTAGCCCAGACGCTGCATGATAGGGATAGTGACGGAGCCCGTCGTGACCACATCGGAGGTCGGACTACCCGACATGGTGCCGTACAGGCCGGAAGAGATCACGGCGATCTTCGCCGGTCCCCCGGTACGACGCCCGGCGAGCGCCGACGATAAATTGTAGAAGAACTCAGCACCACCCGCCTTGGACAGGAAGGTCCCGAACATCACGAACAGGAACGCATAGGTCGCGGCGACACGCAGCGGCACGCCGAACAGGCCATCCGAGGTGAACATCATGATATCCAGGAAGTGATTATAGCTGACTTCCCGAAACCCGAGCGCTCCCGGCAGGCCATGTCCCCACAGGTTATAGACCACGAACACCATGACCACGCTGGTCAGGCCGAAGCCCACGGTGCGCCGCGTCGCCTCGATGGTAAGCGCAAGCAACACGCTGGCCGCGAGCAGGTCCGGCGTTTCCAGTGGAAACAGCAGCGTGATGCGTTCAGCGATCCGCTGACTTTCCAGCAAGAAATACACGCCGACGGCGATGCTGGCCAGCACCAGGCACCAGTCGATCAGGCCTGGCCGGTCCTTGCGCCCAAGGGGGCCTGGACTAATATTGATGAACAGCAGGGCCAGCATGGCGGACAGGAACACCACCATCATGACGTAGAGATCGACATACACGATCGTCGTGGTATAGATGACCGCCAGTGCCACCAGAGCAGCGCATCCATGCACTGCCATCCCCAGCTTACCCGTTAACTGTCGCTTGGCGCCGGTCCCCGTAAAGACCGAAAGAATCTGATTCATCGATATCTCCTCGGCATTGATGCCGGCTCACCCACTTAACGAAGGCCCGTTTCTTTCAAGTAGCGTGCGGCCCCGTCGTGATAGGGAACGACTTCCACGGAAGCCATGATCTCCGGAGTCAGGCTCTGCATGGCTGGATGGACACCGGCCACTTTCTCGTAGTTTTTGTAGATGGCCTTGGTCAGGTCATAGGCCTGCTGTTCGTCCATATCGCTGCGCACCGCCAAAGCGGCGCTGATCGAGACGGTGGGGACGTCACTGAGGGCCCAATCATAGGCACCGCCAGGGATGACGAAGGGCGTGGTGCCCGTGCTCGTCGTAACGGCCTGCACGGTGTCCTCGGACAGCGGCAACAGGGTCAGGTCGACGCTTGCCCCTGCCTGCATGATCGAGCTCTGACCGACGAACAGGCTGTTGAGGAACATGTCGATGCGGCGGTCCTGGATCAGTCCCGACTGCTCACCGGAGGCCGCGTAGATGATGTTACCGCCCCACCGCTTGACCTCGTCGGGACTCGCCCCGATGGTTTCGAGCATGCTTTCGGCCACGCTCGCGGCAATATTGCCGCGTTTGTTAATGGCAATGGTGATCGGCGGCTGGATCTCAGCGATGTCTTCGAAGCTGGTGATGTCATACTCCTCGGCAAAGTCTTCGCGCATCACGGCCTGCATCGGCGCCCAGGTGTACAGGTAGGCAAGGACCCGGATATCGTCGGTCGGCTCGCGGAATGGCGCCTCGCCCTCTCGAGCCCGCTGCAGAACGGCATCCTCGATGATCGCGAGGCTGGCGTCATCGCGCTGGAGGACGGCCACGTTGGCGAGGCCACCACCGGAGGTCTGGTAGGTGACGGTCGAGCCGGGGAACTCGGCCTTCATGGCGCTATCCAGGCCAGCACCGAGCAACGACCAGAGTCCACCGGGGGAGGCACCGGCAACGGTCATATTGTAGCTCTGCGCAGCAGCGATGTTCATCGCCAGACTGGGAACGACAAGAGCCGCGGTCATCAGGGTTTTCTTGAGTGATATTTTCATTATTGTACCTTGTAGTCTACAGTCGTTATGGATTGTTATAAGGCTGTTAGTTAGCGTCACTCTACATCGGCTCAGCCATGCCAAGGGTGATCAGATCTTGAAGCTCTCCAGGGTAGCGGGATGAAAAAGCTCTTCGGGCTCCAACAGCCGTCGTGACAACCCTTCTGTGTGATGCTGCCGGAGGAATCGCTCCAGGGTCTGGCGGTTGGGAGCAAAACCATAGGACCAGAAGTCATCCCCCATGAGTTGGCGCGCGGCCCGTAGTTGATCTTCGACGAACGGCAGGGTCACCTTGGTGGCCGAAGTGTCGCTGAGTTTGGCCAGGGCTCTGGCTTTGGACTGTTCGAAGGCCTTATAGACGGAGAACGGCAGCCAGGGGTGACGCTCGACGAGCGTCTTACGGATACCCAGCAGGTGCATGATGGGAAAGATACCCGTGCGGCGGTACCAATCCGATGCCGCTTGCTGCGGGTTGGCATACAGATAGCCCACGTGAGGATGCCCTTGCTCGAAACAGGAGGGCGCGCGCGGCCCCATCACCGCATCCAGCTCACCTGCGGCCAGCATGCCGGAGAGGGTTTCCCCTTCGGGAATGTTCTCCACGCGTACCCCATCGGGCAGATCGAGGTTGATCTTCTCGACCCGGCCAGGCTCCTCGTAGCCACCACGCATCCAGGTTACATCACGCGGTTCGAGCCCATGATCCTCCTCGAGAAACAACCGCGCCCACACGTTGGCGGTCAATTGGTACTCGGGCACACCGATGCGCTTGCCACGCAGATCGGCGGGGGTTTCGATACCGCGATCGGTGCGCACATAGATCGAGGTATGGCGGAAGGCGCGCGAGGGGAAAACCGGCACGCCGATATAGGGGCAACTCCCTGCCGCCGTCTTCACCGTGTAACTGCTCAGCGACAACTCGGTGATGTCGAAGTCGGCATGTCGGAAAGCACGAAAGAAGATCTCTTCCGGATCATGCAGCATGAACACCGGGTCCACGCCATCGATCTGTACCTCACCGTCGATCAAGGGGCGCATGCGGTCATAATTACCCACCGCAATGGATAGTTCGAGCTTGTTCATCAGGGTTCCTGTGTTGTGATCAGAGAATCGCCATGCTGGGAGGCGAGCACGCCTCCCACGCGAAGCTATGACCGTACCGCTGAGCGGGTGTCATGAACTCATTCTTCTACGTAATACTCTGCCTCTTCCGGGGCCGTCCCCAGCTCACGCCAGTCGGTTTCCTTAGTCACAATGCCCTGGAAGGATTTGAGCTTGTAATGCGGAATGCGTGGCTCTTCGGCACCGATGGCTGTCCCACCCTGCTGCATGGTCTTGGCCGCCTGGAGCATCTGGCGACGGAACTCGACGATCGCCAGGTCGCTCGCGCCCAGCCGGTCATGGGTGCGATCGGCGATCGGTCCCATGGTTTCCCACATGGCGATGTCCTGGTTGGGGATCCCCTTGATGCCGGTAAAACTCGTGCCCAGCTGCATGATCCGCCGATCCTGCCAGTAGTTGTTCTCGCGGGTGCGGAACTTACGGAAACTCTTATCGACATCGATACCGATCTGCGTGCCCAGGAACTTGCGCCAGGACTCCGTATCCGGTGTGGTGGCAGCGTCGCCCCAGGCGATGAAGTGAAAGGCGGTGTGGGTGTCGTCGATCGGCACGTGCAGAATGGCGATGTCGTACTGGTTGTTCGGTGGAATCTGCACGGTATAGGGGGCAATGAATAGCGTGGTACGCACGTAGTCGTGCGTCTTGGCATCCTTGATCGGCCGACGAATCGCCGCGTAGCGGAAGCCGAAGCGCGTCTTCTGGACCTGCAGGCGTGGCGCCTTGTCCGTGGAGGGACGCAGCCACAGCGTATCCGTGGCTTCGGCGCCGGTGGTCCGCGCGGGCACCATGTCGGTGGAGTGCAGGCTGGACGAGTGCGCCGAGTCGATGGCCCCTTCGAGAATCTGGGCCCAATTGCAGTCGATGATGACCTTGGAGATGGACACCTTGGTATCGGGTGTCGGCTGAAACACCGGGGCCGTGAATTCCGGCTGCTCGTCGGGAGGGCCCATGTAGACCCAGACAAAACCCGCCGCCTCATGGGTGGGATAGGCCTTGTGCTTGACCTTCTCGGTCATCTTCGACTCCGGCGGTTCGGATGACATCTCGAGCACATTGCCGTCGACGTCCATCTTCCAGCCGTGATAGAGGCAACGCAGCCCACACTCCTCATTACGACCCAACACCAGCGACGCCCGGCGGTGGGGACACATTTCGTCCAGTACGCCCACGCGGCCGTCGGTATCGCGGAAAGCCACCAGGTCTTCTCCCAGCAGCCTCACCCGCACCGGATCCCCATCCGGTTCCTCGATTTCTTCCGACAGGCAGGCAGGAAGCCAGTGACGACGCATGATTTCCCCCATTGGGGCCTCGCCTTCGACACGGCACAGCAGTTCATTTTCTTCCGGGGTCAACATAGCTCACGGTCTCCTTCATCTTGGGGGGGGGTCCCAGGTCACCATTGGGTGGCGACGTATTTTATTAGATATCTAACTTACAGATCTAAGATAGCTTCTCCGACGCGGGAGTCAAACCTGCTAAAGTCGTATAAGGGATATCCTCATGCGGTCCTAGTGAGCGGCGATGCCGCATAAGAACCTGCCTGAGATTGAGAATTTAAGATTTTAATTCAGATAGATAGAAAGAACACCCAGTAGCCTTCATCATGTTGGATAAGTGGTTACCGAGGGCAGAACATGACACGCATATCGGCAAAAACTAGACTATCGTCTAGTTTATTAAGGAAACGCTGCACAAATCCGCCGGAGCTGCCTCGCAGCGGCCGGCAGGGTAGAATCTGACCATCCCGCCACCGTCTGACAGAGCCATCCGATGAAGCAGATCTCGTTCGCCCAGGCAGAGCACCAGAACAAGAAGAAGGTCACCCGTCGAGAGCGGTTCCTGGCCCAGATGGAGGCTTTGGTGCCTTGGCAACGGCTGATCGACGCGCTGTCGCCATCCTACTTCCCGAACGCGGCGGGCAAGCGGGGCCGACCGCCCATTGGCCTGGAGCGCATGCTGCGGATCTACTTCCTGCAACAGTGGTATGCGCTTGCTGACGAGGCGCTGGAGGATGCCATCTATGACAGCCAGGCGATGCGTGACTTCGTGGGAATCGATTTGGCCATCGAGAGCGTGCCGGATGCGACCACACTGCTGCGCTTCCGCCATCTGCTGGAAAAGCATGCCCTGACCCAGCGGATCTTCGAGGAGATCAATGCTCACCTGGCCGAAAAAGGATTGTTCATGCGCGAGGGCACCATCGTCGCCGATGTCACCATGGTGAGGCATCTGGTCAGAGAGGATGGTAAACGGATAGATGGCGACACAGGGTGTTTCGGCATGGGGAAATATCTAGTTGAAGAAAAGCAGAGTTCGGAGACGCGGTGCTTTGCCCCTGTCAGACGCAGCGCAATTAAGAAAATGGAAGACAGCTGGAAGAAAACGTTGATGCTGGCCTTCGAAAAGACCAAAACCAATATCTATGCCAAGGTCGAGCATCCGTTTCATGTCATTAAGAACCTGTTTGGCTATCGCAAGGTTTGCTATAAGGGGCTGACTAAGAAGAACCAAGCTCAGCTGTTCAGCCTATTTGCGTTGGCCAACCTGGTGTTGGCCGGACGATGCCAGAAACACGTTCATGGGGGTAGTGTGTCTTGAATCTGGCCAGGCAGCCGGAAAACACGGCTGCCCGGAAAAAATGCCACCGACAGTGGCTCAATAGTGATCGCGGGGACAACACTCAGGCGAACATTGTTCGCTGCAGTTGCCCGGGGATGAATTGATCAGCGTCCTCTCAGGTGATTCACCCAGGTATACGCTCAAAGAGCTGCTTCATCAGTGTGATCCTTCAGCGCCTGAGACTGTTGATAATATTGCCCGGTAGAATCTTAAAAAGTCGGTCGAGAAGAATGAGCTACTGTTGCAGACATTGTCGGTGCAAACAGGAGAAGCTCGAGAGGCTGCATATTGGGATAAGCGGGTCGTGATTGTGCGGATTCTTGAAGAGATACTCATTTGGCATATGTCTCCCACTCGTGAATTTTCTGCTAATATCTATATGAACGACATTATTAGAGGTGAAGACATGAATGATGCGTCTCAGTTCTGGATAGGTATATCGCCGATTTTATTTATCATGATCGCTACATTAATTGCTGGCGGTTATGCAGTGTATAATAATATTAAGCGTTTTAAGGATAAATGAAATAATTTATAGCTATTTAGTTAATACGTCAGTCGCGAGAGGTGTTCGCCTAATATGCCTGCTTGTTAATTGAGTATTTCATAACATTTACCTGGCGCGCATTATGCGTGAGACCATTTGCGAGCTTGAAGCCGCTGACTTGGCGGCACCTCTGGGGGGGGTCTACCAGTTAATAATTCTTATATTCCCCACAACTTCGATACCTTCCAGACGCATGGGTGCTTTATCGGTTTGGCCGCGGTGATCGTACTTTCTGATCAGACAATCTGCGCGGGGTGGCTACTGCTTCTCCAGCGGATGGCGAAAGCGAAGCAATGTGGTCACGTCGGGAACACTTTCGATGGCAAGGTCGATACCGATGAAGTCACGCATGGCCTGGCTGTCATAGATGGCATCTTCGAGCGCTTCGTCGGCCAGTCCGTACCATTGCTGCAGGGAAATAGGCCCGCACCATTCGCTCTAGACCGATTGGTGGCCGACCGCGCTTGCCCACCGATTTAGGAAAGTAAGACGGCGACAACGCCTCGATCAGACGCTGCAATGATATTAGGGTATCCATCTGTGCCAGGAGCCGCTCCCGGCGAGTGGCCTTCTTCTTGTTCTGATGCTCAGCCTGAGCAAACGAGACCTACTTCATCGAAAACTCTGTCGAACAATAGCTAACCAAATTATACCCTGCCGAGGGTACTAAGACAGCGGCGGCCGTATTTATGCAGCGTTTCCCTAACAACCGGCTTAAGCACTTATTTTAAGTGTAATATCAGTAATACGGATATTACACCTGCTCATTAACCTGCCCAACTTCTGCATGTATAAAAATCATACTGATTCTTTTAAAATCCAAATTTATTCGGTACATTTTGCATGTAAAAATAGCCTTGATTTTTACCAAAAACACAGTTAGGTTTAATAAGAAATGAAGCCAAAATACCTTAAAATTTGATGATAAATCTTCTAGGCTCAAAACTTGTTCCCGCGTCTCAGATAGAAATCTCTGAGCATATCACTCACGATATTTTAAAAACACTTATGCTACGCCCCCCTTTATTAAAAGACGCGCGAGATCTGACGGAGGAAGCCATTAAAGCAGCCATTCTTCTCTCACCACCTATTATCTATGAAAAGAAAAATGGCAGTAGAAGTAAAATATATGTATGCGTGGGGAATTTTCGATCACTCGAACTTGCCAGGCGTTTTCCTGCTTCTTTAAAAATCAGAGTCAATCTGATTGAGCCACCGCTACTAAGTGAATTAAATAGAGTTGTTCTCATGTTAAACATGAGTAGTGACTTAGCTTTAGCTTTAGACCCAGGCAAAGCAGGCGCATATTTTTCAGAGCTACGAGTTCATGCAATAAACGACTATCCAGAAACGTTGGCGTTAATCTCACCTAAATGTCGATTTAAAAAATCTTTTTTAGAAGCAATTGGCCTCAACCGAAGAAAACACTGATCTAAATAAGGGTATTTAAGGTGACACGAAGCGTATCTCTAACATTGCTTCTTGAAGAGGCGATACAGCCACGCGCTGACTATTTTTCGTTTTCACAGCTCTACCCCGCACTGATTGTCACACTTCAGCACCTTATTATCGTTGGAGATGACTGCTGGGATGTATCAGCGATCAAAAATTTGATCACAGGCATTGAGAATCAAAAAATTGAGTTTCAAATAAAGTCAGGTAAGGGCGAAAAAGGCATTTACGGCACTAACCCGATCCATGGCGCGCTCTATAAAATATCTAAGCATATCGACACTGAAGATCGGTTGAAGCTTCTCGGTCATATTATCAACGTGGCTTTTCAATGGCGAAAAGAGATAGAGGCGTTATCCGAACATCAATCGCTATCAGATCATGATATAAAACGCCTCAACATAGCCACCTATCAAAAAAACCTTGAAGCAGCATGTAAAGTTGCTCGACGTATGGATACCGATGGGTTGGCACAGCTTGCTCCATGGGATCAATCCACCCATACATTATTAAAATTTTGCCAATCGATTGCTGGAAAAAAGGTAGAAGGCAGTGAAACTTATATACAGCAGCTAGAACGTTTTTTTGCCTACGCTCTCAATGACAGGCAGCCACGAAAAAGAAACCACTCTAAGCAAGCGGATAACGATAATTATTTATTTCCCCAGCGTACTCGACCTATTGACGTAGACACTGATGAGCCATGGTTAGCCCTATCGAGTTCAGTAATCACTTCCCCGTCTCAAACAGCCGACTATAGCTCCGTACGTCAAGCGGGCCTCTCCGCGATTGAAGAGCGCTCATCGATTGAACTGATACAGAGCGACAAGCCATTAACGTTAGCAAAGGGTGATTCGTCGCTTCAATCTGTTTTTCGTGCACGATCCCAGCAACTGCATCTTGATAAATCAGCACAGCTTTTACCTGGTCGATGGGAGCAGCTCTCTGCATACGATTTAAATCATCTACAGGTTCAGCTAAATCGCACAGAACGAAACCGCACCTTCTTAACATGCATCCTTGGTTTAATGCTGATGACCGGCCGGAGTTTAGAAAATGTACTCGATGTGCATATTGCCAATAGCGTTGAACAGGTGCCTAAATCAGCACTGCATGAACAGTCAATCTACCTCTTATTAGAAACAAGCAGCTGGGTCACCGGCGTCATTAGGCCTCCGGATAGCCGCCAATTAAGTAGTCACTGGCGTCACGATATGCGTCCCACCCAGACGCGTATCGTTTTACCAATTCCACATTTTTTGCGCTCCCTACTTAGGCCAGCTATAAGGCACAAAGCGCTTCGGATAAAAAAACGCTCAGTTGCCTTATTTACCGATAAGGAAAGACAGGAATCCACGATCGAGCTTAAAAAACTGCTTGCCAACACTAATAAGCAAACAGGCTCCCGGCTGACGGTACACCGCCTGGGCATGCATCTCTTTAATACGCTGAACAGCGGTGATGCAGATCTAACGGCGGCCTGCTTGATCACCGCCCGGGTACCCTCTTTTGGCCAGCAGGCATCATTGTATTATTTCGCCCCCAACAATCACTACCTGAAAAAGCGTTACCTGGATGCCATGCGGATCATCCAGCAGCAGTGGCCAAAACCTAAAACCGAAAAGGGGCAAACAACCGCTGACTCAGAGCACACAGCAGTGGCTTCAGATTTACAACAACAAACAGCTCACTACGTAGGCTCTCAGCTAGTCCCCAAAGCATCGTATGTTGAAAAACTAGTAGTGCACATGCAACAGCAAATAACGTCAGCCGATCAAAGCGGCTCACTGTTTCAGCGCACGGTAAACGTTCATAACCGCTATACAGCCCATACCGTGGCAATGCTGATGTTCTGCACTGGTTATCGCAGCATTCGCGATCCCTTACCTAAATGGGATCAACTGTCGTTGTCACGCCGCATGATGGTCATCGCTGATAAAACCGATGATGCACAGAGCCACGCTCGCTTCTTGCCGCTACCAACGATAATGATGGATCAGCTCCAACATTACCTTCGTCATCGTGAAGCAATCGTGGGTCGTCTAAAGCTATATCTGCAGCAGCAATGGGACAGCCCTTTTCTATTTTTGGATACATACGGCCATCCAAAACAGGTCACACCTAAGCGACTTCAGGAACATTTGGACTGGCCTGGTTCACCTCCGCTGAATATCAACCGTCATTACTTACATACCCATCTTAAAGAAGTCGGCTGCTCCGCTGAATTAGTCGATGCATACATGGGCCACTGGGATGCGGGACAGGAGCCATGGGCAAAATACTCAACATTTTGTCCACATGAATATCGTGAGCACATTAGCTCAGCCATTGAATTAATGATGCAGCGCCAGGGGTGGAGAGCGATCGAGGGGGCCGTGCTATGAGTGAACAATCGATTTGGGCTGGCTGGAAATTATCGCCACCGATACAAGCGGGTGCTGATGGAGAAGCGTCGCGGCGCTATCAACGAGCACGCGACAAATTCAAAGAGCTATCTTCCGCGCTGGATCAGATAGAGTCACGTATACCGGGTGCCGCTACAGGGCAACTTGGATTGGACTTTCCTGAACGAGCTATCAGCGATGCGTTTGAGTCGCTTCACACGATCACAAGCCCACAAAAGCTACGCCAACAGCATAATTTTTTAGTGAAAGGATTGGAGCGTGGAGCGCGAGAACTGGATTGGAAAGTAAGTATTCCAAGCCCTATGGTCACGCTACCACGCAAATCGCCGCAAGTAACGACTGACTCTTTTAGTCAACTACACAGCTGGGATACCGCTGTAAACAGTCACGATCAATTATTGCCCCCCATCAGCCTTCATCAGGATGAATTAAAAACATGGCTGGCGGGGCGTTTTTTATTTCAGCTGGTTCGTGAAGGCGCGTTGCTCAATAAAGAGTGGTTAAAGCAGGTTCCTATAGCTATGGTTGATGGCATAGCATTTGAGAAGGACACTGCCTATTTAACACTGAAAAAAGAACATCATGCCGTTAAGAACAATAGTAGAAATAAAATCACACAGGCTTCAGTCGCATTTAATGACTTACCTGATAATAGCTTGGAATACGAACAGCAACACCAATACAGGCGTCTATTCTTGAGCCCTATAAGCCAGTTATTATTACTAAATTATCACCAGCAATGCGGCCGCAATTGGCCCGTGCCTGACAGCGCCATAGAATGCTTACTCTATTATACCCAACGCCTATCCAGAGAGCTAGCTAAAGTGAAGCTACCGGCGCTTCTTACCATTGCCAAGACGTCAGCATCACTAGAATTACTACCCTTATTTAACTACTACTCAAGCCAAGAAGACTCATCATTGTCGCTTCCACCAAGCGTATGGCACCGTTTTACCAATCGACAAGTAGTGTCTTTCAAACCTATTAAAACTGCTGAAGAGGATGAAACCCTGCATACCTTTAACGTATTTCCTGACCGTGACGGGGCATATCCAGACCAGTTGAAGCAACTGAGAAAGCTACAGGCATGTTTATCCGTTTCACTAGCAAAAAAAACAGGAAAAGCGAAAGTAATCGCTAACATTGGCTCATTACTGGCCAAAACCGAGCAAAACGGCGTCATGATTACACTGTTAGCAAACTGGTGTATAGCGTTGATCCGCAAAGGTGGGCGTGTCAAATCCAGACTAACCATCAGTACAATCTCCACTTATCTTTCGAATATCGCAAAACCACTCATCATTCACGAACACATGATGGGTGAATTAGAAGTTACCAGTGTCGGTGAATGGGAAAAGCTTTATGAAACTGTGCTAAATGCTTCTAAATCGTCAGCCAGCCGCATTAGAACGCAAAATCGTTTGCGTGATTTTCATCATTACCTCACCAGCGCCTATGCTATACCGCCCATTGAACTTGAAGCAGATCAGCAACAACAGCATCGCGTTGACGTGAACATTATTACGCCTGCAGAATATTGCCGA
This sequence comes from Halomonas sp. A40-4, assembly GCF_015767635.1. GTDB lineage: Bacteria > Pseudomonadota > Gammaproteobacteria > Pseudomonadales > Halomonadaceae > Vreelandella > Vreelandella janggokensis. Next base: position 3,765,743 of record NZ_CP065230.1, read on the forward strand.
GCGATCGAGATGATTATTTCATCAGAGCAGGATCGACCATTCAAAATTATGCAGATACTGGCACTAATACTCGGTTATCGGTTAGGGCTTCGCCGAAGTGAATGCGCTTCACTGCTAATACACGACATTGCTTATCTAACTGATCAAACTGGCATATCAGGGGAAGTCATCGTACGTGCGAACTCATTTCACAGTGGCAAAAGCTATTCAGCTACACGACGTCTACCACTATGGCTATTGATGCCAGAAGAACGGGAATTCTTGATTGATTGGGTACAAGAGCGCCGCAACCAAGCCATGACGCGTACCGCCGACAAGCAGCTATTGTTTTGCCGGGATGGAGAAGGCTCCTCATTGTTAGAAGACAGCATGCTTTTTCGACCGATTCAAATTGCCCTCAAAACCGTTAGCGGTGATAAGAGCCTTCGTTATCACCATCTACGCCACAGTTTCATCAGTTTCACGTTGCTACGTCTACTAGAGAGCAAGCCAAATGCACTATTGGAAAGCACGTGGTCAACGGATGATAACGGCCATATAGCTATGCCCAATGAGGATGTCGATCTGTCTAAGTTAGCAGGACTCCCTCCCCAACACCGTCCCTCTCGTAAGCGCTTATGGCTGCTTGCACTGTGGGCAGGACATGCCAGTCCGGATGAAACACTGAGTTCATATAGCCACTTGCTAGACTGGGCCCTTGGAAAACTACTTAGCCAACGATTTGATGTGCCTCTAACGACACATCAACAACTTGTATTACTTAAAATACCCTCTAAAACAGCGCTTACCAGTTGGCGAAATCGGCGCGGGCTTCAAAACCCTACCCGCGCCAGTGACTTATTGAAGCACCTACAAAATCAATGGTGTGAGTTTAATATCTCCCCTCTTATCAAGGCACCGTATAAGCCTTACCATGCTCCTATCCAGAACCCACTGGACACCATACTTAAAAAAAGCAGCAATTTCCCTGCAGTCACGGTGATATATCAATGCTTGCGGCTAATCGAACAGCTAGAGCATCACGGTATGACCTTGGAAGAAGCCATTGCACAATCTGCAAAACGTTTCTTTCTCAATCCTGAAGATCTTAGCCGCTGGCAAAAATGTGGCAAGTACCTAATGTCAACAAAAACTTTTCGAAACAATCCAGTATTTAGCCGCTATAAAGACATTGAACAAAGAGATCACAACGCATCTCGGAGTATCTATATGCCTGAGCTGAATAGCTGCATGGCTCCACCCTTAAAGCCGAACGTCTTACGAGAAGCAGGAAAGTTTTTTCACATACTAACGGAGTGGTGTCCACAGCACGTAGTAGCTGCTGAAGCAGGTACACAATATTTTTTTTACTCTATGCAGCGAAGCACGGGGCATATCACTCTTCCGCATGCGGAAGCTATAAATGCAGTACTGGGACTTCTTCGGCCATTGCGCTGTATGAAGCACACTTACCTCCTTGTTGAAATCAAAGAAGGAAGCAAAAAAAAATCAATAAAAAAATATTGGTCTGACGCTACTGGCATTCCTCACAAACGCATTGACCTTGTACCCACTTCCTCCCCCTCTGGCCGCACAAGGTACTGGTACGGAAATGCCCATCTAAAAATCACGCGAGGTCATTACTCAGATAATCAACAGCCTCTATGGGAGGCATTTCGGTTTGCCGTATTTATGACGATGTTAGTATATGGCTTTAATGTTGGTTCTAACGACCTGTAAGGCAGCAACACCTCCACTAACTAGGTAAAATAGGGTGGGAGAAGTTTTATGATATAGCACAAGAACTAGCCACTAAGGGGGGAGCACAACCAGTAATAAAACACAGTTTTTGACTGGCGAAGTTAGCCCAACGCACTGTTACTTGAAGCTGCTGGCCCATGCTAAGTTCTGTCTGAAAAGTCGGTTTAGCAAAAAGCACAACAGCAAATATCAGTTATGTTGAAATATTGATATGTGCACGTCAAAACCCTAAAACCAGCAAACTATACTTTAAAATTATCATAATGTTAAGCGTACCTAAGTTATATTGCAAAACACCGGCCTTTAATGCTACGCACTTTGAACAGCATAGTATCCTTTGTCGAATATACGTCTAATCTTTACATTTGCCTTGAGAAGCAGTTTGCTGCTCATCATTTATAGAAAGCCAACATGATATAAACACCGCAGCATATAACCCATTACCCCCACCGCCCTTGTTAAAAGGGGTGGGGGTAAACTGACGGGTGGGAAATGTGGACTACTCTACTTTTAATCGACCAACACCACATAACGAGTGATGAAGCACAGTTTTTGACTGGCGAAGTTAGCCCAACGCACTGTCACCTTGAGCCGCTGGCCCATTTTAGGAGCCCCTTCTTTTGTTACATGACGGTCGGTTAGAAAGGCGCTTAAATTTCCTTTAGTGCCGATAAAGTACAGCGACCAGACTTCATGCTGCATCAACCGCTCCGGCCCTTCGACGCCGGCGACATATAACTCCCCTTCAAACTGACGGTCTGCCTTTTGAGTGACCGTTTGCGATGTTACTGCCATGCTTGATCCTCCCAGGCCCATAAGGTGCGCTCTAGCTCTGCAAGCAAACGTGGAATGGCTTGGCGATTGGCATCAAGCCCTAGCTGTTTAAGCGTGCGGCCTACCCAAGTTGCTAACGCATCTAGGTTAGTGCGCTCTTGCCCATCCCCCAGCCACACCACCAAAGCACAGCCAGGCGCTAAGCTGGTGGCGGCAGCAAGCGCTTCTGCCAAGCGGCGTTCAAGGCGTTGTTGAGATTGCAGTGCTGCCATCACGTGCAGGGTATCTTCGATGTTGTCACGGCGCTTCGTTGGCGTATCGATCGGTTTCATCGTTTTCTCCTAGGCACGTTTCTGGTTCAGCATGCGCTCAAACGCAGAGCCGTCTTGACGCGTTAAATTAGGCACAAAGCGTGAGTACACACGGAACAGCATTTCCGTGGTGGTATGGCCCATCTGACGGGCAATCCATTCAGGACTCTCGCCTGCCGCCAGCCAGAGCGTGGCGGCAGTGTGGCGAGTTTGATAAGGACGGCGCTTACGCAGCCCTAGCTCCTCCAACAAGGGATACCACACCCGTTTCGTTACATTAACGTGAGATACAGCAGTGCCCTTACGAGTGGTAAATACCAGTCCTGTTTTACCCGTTACCTCAAACTGCGCCTTCAGCGCATCAAAGACGGGTTGTGACATGTCGATAGAGCGGAAGGAGCCATCGGTTTTCGTCGGCACTATCTGGCCACGCACCAGTGCTTGGTGGACTAAAATCTGGCGACGGCCAAAATCCACGTTCTCCCAAACCAAGCCGTCGATCTCGCCAGTACGCATACCGGTGAAGAAACGCACGGTGTAGTACTGACGAAAGTCTTCGCGCACGCGCTGTATGATCTGCTGCACTTCCTCAAGCGTAAACGGCTCCACATCAGTGCGTGGCACATTGAGCGATTTAATCCCGCGGTACGGTGAGCTAAACTCATAGCGGTCGGCGGCTTCATTCAACATCATGCGCAATGGCGTCATGATGTGGTTAATGCGACTGGCGGAAAGCTTCTTGCCGCTCCGGGTATTAACTTTGGCGAGTGAGGCCCGGAACTCAAGAATTTCTGCACGAGTGATGCTGCCGACTTCCTTATGCCCTAACGCGGGCAAGATATGGCGATCTAAACAACCCTGCACGGTGACAATTTGTGATTCACGCCATTCGATCTCTTTCTCTGCAAACCACGTTTCGGCGAACTGGCGTAGCAACGGCGTGGCGTGATAACCCCCAACCGCCGTTAATGCACGCTTGCTTAACTCCTTGGCGCGAGGGCTATCTGGAAAGTAGCGGCCATAATCAAACGACCCCAGCGTAATCTCCGCCTCGATCTTCTCCAGAATCCGCTCTAATTTCTTACGGTTAGCTGCTGTGTTATCCAGCGTTGTTTGCTCACGGCAACGTTTTCCCAAATAGCGAAAGTCAAAATACAGTTTGCCTGTTTCTTTACGCGCTGCAACTTTACCCATGGCATACACCTCCACGCGCCATTGGCACACCCATGCTCTCCTCTTTTGAGTGCAGCTGCATATCGCGCTCAATCGGTTCCCACAGGTACAAAATCTTGCGGCCGCCAAACGGGCGAATGTAATGAATGCCCTCCAGCAGCACGTCATCTTTTAAGCGCTCACGGATAGTGCGCGCGTCGTACTTAATGCGCTCTGCAAGCTCGCCTGTTGTTAAGTAGTGAATAGGCATCTTACGTACTCCCTAGTGGCCATATGTAGCTTACACGCTACATAATAAGCGCCAAAATGATGCTGTCAAGCTCATTTTGTAGCGTCTGCTCAACATAAGATGCGAAAAAACATAATACTTGATAGGATGCAGCCAATTGAAAAAGGCCATTTCCATGATTCGATTTCGCTTAAAAGAGCTACTTGCTGAGAAAGGTTTTCAGGAGAATCGGCGAGTTACGCTTGATGAAGTGTCACAGGCCACAGGCATCCACCGCACGACACTATCCAAAATTGCCAATCAACGCGGTTACAACACCGGAACAGAAAACGTTGACCGGCTATGTGAATATTTTGGATGCCAAGTTGAGGATGTCATCGAGCATGTCCCTACATCAGCTAAGCCTGATTCTTCTGATTAACATATCCAAGGAAGCTGTATGATCCTCACCCTCAACCAACTGGAACGGCACCTCTTCAAGGCCGCTGACATCCTGCGCGGGCGCATGGACGCCTCGGAGTTCAAGGAATACATCTTCGGCATGCTCTTCCTGAAGCGCTGTTCGGACGTCTTCGAGCAGCGCCAGGAGGAGGTCCGCGCCCAGCTCAAGGAGGCCGGAGCGGGCGAGATCGATATCGTCCATCAGGTCGAGTTCCCCGACTGGTATCGCGCCACCTTCTACGTGCCGCCGCAGTCGCGCTGGTCGCACCTGCTGAAGGAGGCCCACCAGGGCGTCGGCAGCGCGCTCAACAAGGCGCTGGCCGGCCTGGAGGAGCACAACCCCAGCCTGGCCGGGGTGCTGGAGCATATCGACTTCACCCGCAAGGTGGGCTCCACCACCCTGCCGGACAAGAAGCTCCGGGATCTAATCGTCCACTTCAGCGAGTACCGGCTGCGCAACGAGGACTTCGAGTTCCCCGACCTGCTTGGCGCCGCCTACGAATACCTGATTCGCGATTTCGCTGACTCCGCAGGCAAGAAAGGTGGCGAGTTCTATACGCCCCGCCCGGTGGTCCGCATGATGGTGCGGCTGATGGACCCTCAGGAGGACCACAGCGTCTACGACCCCTGTATGGGGTCGGGGGGTATGCTGATCCTCTCCAAGGAGTACCTGGAGGAACAGGGCGGCGATCCGCGCCGGCTCAACCTCTTCGGCCAGGAAACCTCCGGCTCGGTGTGGGCCATCGCCAAGATGAACATGCTGCTGCACGGCGTCAGCTCCGCCGACCTGCGCAACGACGACACCCTCACCGACCCGCAGCACGTCGAGGGCGGCGAGCTGGTGCGCTTCGATCGCATCCTCACCAACCCGCCCTTCTCCATCGGCTACACGCCGAGCCAGAACTTCACCGAGCGCTTCCACTACGGCAGCGTGCCGGAGGGGGCCAAGAAGGCCGACCTGATGTTCCTGCAGCATATGGTCGCCTGCCTCAAGTCCGACGGCCGCCTGGCCACCGTCATGCCCCACGGCGTGCTGTTCCGCGGCGGCGACGAGAAGCGCATCCGCGCCGGCATGCTCGAGGACGACCTGGTGGAGGCCGTGATCGGTCTGGCCCCCAACCTCTTCTACGGCACCGGCATCCCGGCGAGCATCCTGGTGCTGCGCGCCAAGGGCGCCAAGCCCGATGAACGCAAGGGCAAGGTGCTGTTCATCAACGCCGACCGCGAATACCACGAGGGCCGCGCCCAGAACTACCTGCTGCCGGAACATCTCGAGAAGATCGCCAGCACCTATGAGGCCTTCGCCAACGAGCCCGGTTTCTCCCGGGTGGTGCCGCTTATGGAGCTGCGCGACAACGACTACAACCTCAACATCCGCCGCTACGCCGACAACACCCCGCCGCCGGAGCCCCAGGACGTGCGCGCCCACCTCAAGGGCGGCGTGCCGGTGGCCGAGATCGACGCCAAACGCCCACTCTTCGAGGCCCAGGGCCTCGACCCCATGGCGCTCTTTATCCACAGGGCGAATGACCCCGACTATGTGGACTTCGCCGAGCCCCTGACCGAGAAGCGCGACCTCAAGCCCACCATCGAGGCCGACGCAGGCCTCACCACCAAGGAGGCCAGCGTGATGGCCGCCTTCGAGGCCTGGTGGGCCGAGCATGGCGCCAGCATCACCGGCCTGACCGGCAACGGCAGCCGCCTCACCCAACTGCGCGACGAGCTGCTGGGCAGCTTCACTGCGGTGCTGGAGCCCACGGCCATGCTCGACCGCTTCGCGGTGCGCGGCATCATCGCGGGCTTCTGGTTCGACAACAAGAACGAGTTCCGTACCCTGCAGGCCCGCGGCTGCCTGGGCGTGGTGGACGCCTGGCGCACCAGCATCGTGAGCCTCCTGGAGGATGAGCAGAGCAAGGCCAATCCCCTCGACCACCGCCTGGTCCACTTCCTGCTGGAGGAGTACGTGGCCGAGCTCGAGGAACTCGCCGCCCGCAAGGCGGAGCTGGACGCCCAGATCAAGGCCGCCGAGGCCAAGCCCGAGAGCGACGACGGCGACGAATCGGAAGCCAGCGACGGCGAGGATGATGACGCCCCGACGCCGGAGCAGATCAAGGCCTGGAAGAGCCAGCGCACCCAGGTACGCAAGCAGCACAAGACCAAGGTAAATAGCTTCGAGGAGCACCTCAACGCCGCCGTGGACGCTCTCGACGAGCCCGCCGCCGCCGAGCTGGTCGGCACCATCCTGCATAACGACCTGAAGGGCATCCTCGAGCGCTATATCCGCCAGCAGCGCCAGCAGGTGATCGCCGCCTTCGAGACCTGGTGGGACAAGTACCGGGTAACGCTGGCCGATATCGAGGCCGAGCGGGATGCCGCCGCCAGGGAGCTGCAGCAGTACCTGGAGGGGCTGGGATATGTCTGATCACGCTCTGCCAGGCTGGAGCCGTGTCAATCTCACCGACCTGGCCGCATACATCAATGGCTACGCTTTCAAGCCCGAGGACTGGTCTGAGCATGGGCTCCCCATTGTTCGAATTGCACAGATTACTGGCTCAAGTGCCGACTGCGACTATTATCAGGGTCGCCTGAGCGAAGATTTCAAAATCGACAACGGCGACATCATTTTTTCCTGGAGTGGCACCCTTTGCGTGGTGCAGTGGAATGGAGGCCCAGCCTGGCTTAACCAGCACCTTTTCAAGGTCAAGCCGTCAGAAGGGGTAAGCCACCGACTCCTATATCATGTTCTTTCTCATGCTGTTGCGGAGATGGACAAAAGTGCTCATGGAAGCACCATGAAGCACATCAAAAGAAGTGAGCTGAAGCGCTATGAGCTTCTTTTTCCGAACAGCAGAAAGGAACAGGAAAAAATCGGCAGGGTTCTCAACACCCTCGACACCCAGATCCAGAAGACCGAGGCGCTGATCGCCAAGCTGGAGAAGGTCAAGGAGGGCCTGCTCCACGACCTTCTGACCCGCGGCATCGATGAGAGCGGTCGGCTCCGCCCCAGCCCCGAGCAGGCGCCGGAGCTCTACAAGGAGTCGCCGCTGGGGTTGATTCCGCGAGAGTGGGAGGTGGTGGGATTTCTAGACGCTGTTGAACTTCCATCGGGCCAAATCAGCCCGCTAATAGAGCCTTATGCTAGTCTGCCGCTAATAGCCCCTGACCATATTGAAGCAGGCGTCTCTAGGCTGATTAGGGTAGAAACGGCTCGTGATCAAGGCGCGATCAGCGGGAAGTATATCGTTCGTCCAGGTGATGTCGTATATAGCAAGATACGCCCCTATTTAAGAAAAGCATGGCTTGCCGATATTGACTCGATATGCAGTGCTGACATGTATCCTCTAAGGCCGAAGCTTTTGACGTCAGCGATACTGCTCAGGATTGTGATGAGTGAAAGCTTCTCCACCTATGCTAACGCTGCCTCCATGAGGACTGGGATTCCGAAAATAAACCGAGATGAGCTTTCCGGATATACATTCGCCTTGCCCACCATTCAAGAGCAAGTGCGCATGGAGAATATATTCCAAGGCATTGAGAGAAAAGCTGATAAAGAAAGGGAGGCATTGAGCAAGCTTGTCTTTGAAAAAATTGGCCTGATGGACGACCTCCTTACTGGCCGAGTCCGCGTCACCCCGCTGCTCGACCAGGCCCAGGCCACCACCCCGGCATAGACCGGGGCTCTTACAACAACACCACAGCATCAGGATCACATCGCACAGGGAACCGCCATGACCACCTTCGACAGCACCAAACGCTCGCTGCCCGAGCTGCTCAAGGACATCACCACCGGCAAGATCCAGCTCCCCGACTTCCAGCGCGGCTGGGTGTGGGACGACGACCACGTGCAGAGCCTGCTGGTCAGCATCGCCCGCTCCTTCCCGGTGGGCGCGGTAATGCTGATGGAGACCGGCGGTGAGGTGCGCTTCGAGACCCGCCCGGTGGAGGGCATCGACCCGGACAGTGTGACCAAGGAGCCGGACCAGTGGCGACCGACCTCTCTCGCAGCCTGAACTCTCGGAAGGCGCTGATCTTCAGGATCACGCATCGTGACAACCTGCCGTGGCTACTGGCGCATGGCCTCTATTGCCGTTCAGCAGCGGAGCAAGACCCTGGCTTTGTCACCATTGGGAATCGCGACCTGATAGGGCGCCGGGCAACACGAGACGTCCCGACCCCTCCGGGTGGCACTCTCAGCGACTATATCCCCTTCTACTTCACGCCAGCTTCGCCCATGTTGCTCAACATCGTGACCGGCCGCGGCGTGCCCATTCAGCGCAAGGAAGACATCCTGGTGCTGGTCTGCTCACTGCCACGCTTGCAGGAGATAGGTTCGGCCTTTGTCTTCACCGACCGCCACGCCTACCTGCCCATGGCCCGCTTTAGCAGCCAGCTGGTGAATCTGGAAGAGTTTGTGCCATGGCCGCTGCTGCAGGCCCAGGACTTCAGTCGGGACAGGGAGGACCCGGAGAAGACCGAGCGTTATCAGGCCGAGGCTCTGGCTCATCATCATCTGCCGGCCTCTGCACTGCTTGGCATTGGCACGTATACTGACGAGGTGCGAGTCGCCGTCAGAGCACAGGTAGCGGCACACCAGCTTTCGCTGAAGGTGGTTACACGACCCAACTGGTTCTTCCAATGATTGAGTATACCCGTGGCAATCTCCTCGAGGCCGATGTCGAGGCACTAGTCAACACCGTCAACACCGTCGGCGTGATGGGCAAGGGCATTGCCCTGATGTTCAAGGAGGCGTTCCCCGAGAACTTCGCCGCCTACGAAGCCGCCTGCAAGCATCAGCAGGTGGTGACCGGCCGCATGTTCGTCACCGAGCGGGATGCCCTGTTGGGGCCGCGCTGGATCATCAACTTCCCGACCAAGCAGCATTGGCGCGCCAAGACGCGAGTGGAATGGATCGAGTCCGGTCTGGAAGATCTCAAGCAGGTAATCCGCGAAAAGGGCATTCGCTCCATCGCTTTGCCACCGCTGGGCTGCGGCAACGGGGGGCTCGATTGGGCCATGGTGCGCCCGCGAATCGAGGCCGCCTTAGCCGAGCTGGATAACGTCCGGGTGCTGGTTTTCGAGCCCACCGTCGAGTATCAAAACGTCGCCAAGCGTAGCGGCGTGGAGAGGCTTACCCCCGCACGCGCCATGATTGCCGAACTGGTGCGCCGCTATTGGGTGTTAGGCATCGAGTGCTCACTGCTGGAGGTCCAGAAACTAGCCTGGCTGATGGAGCAGCGCATCATTGCTCACGGCCTTGAGAACCCACTCAAGCTCGAATTTCAGCCTCATCGATACGGTCCCTACTCCGACAGGCTGCGCCATCTGCTCAATGGCCTGGACGGCAGCTACCTGCATAGCGAGAGACGCATTAACGATGCCACTCCTGAGGAAGTCGTGTGGTTCGATGAATCGCGACGGGATCGGTTGCATGTCTACCTGCGCAGCGCCGAAGCACGCCCCTACGTCGGTGTAGTTGAAGAAGTCGATGCACTGATCGACGGCTTCCAGTCACCGCTGGGAATGGAGGTGTTGGCGACGCTGGACTGGCTCATCAGCCAGGAGTATGTCGAACCGACCGTCGAAGCCATCAAGGAGGGCCTGCGATATTGGCCCGATGACATTGCCGGTCAGCGCAAGCTGCGGCTGTTCTCGGATCGCCTCATTGCGCTGGCATTGGAGCGGCTGAGAGAAGGGTCACCGACAACGCAAGCAATATCCACCGCTCTATAAGCAGAGGCCTTCTTTCCGTTGTCTCTGCTCAAGACCCGGCTTTGCGCATGACTGGAGATAGCAAATGTTGCCCACACGTATCGAACGTGCACGCCTTTATGAACTGGTATGGTCGCGTCCCATGAGCCACTTGGCGAAGGAGTATGGCCTTCCGAGCCAGAAACTGAAGGAGGTGTGCGACAAGGCAGGAATACCCACTCCCGCACCGGGTCATTGGCAGCGTATCGCTGCTGCTAAAAAAGTATCTCAGCCACCTCTACCTGATGCGCCCCCAGAGAACAGTTGACAACAATCGATGGCAGCGTTTCCTCGAGCTGGCAGACGCATGGCAGCAACACGAACAGGCTCGCCATTTTCTGGCAGCCCTGACACGGCTCGAGATAAATAGGGATACAAGCGTTGGTGATATGACTTTGGCGGAATGGCTAACTTGGGCTGAGAGTCGCTTGGTAGAAGGCAACCCGCTGAATCACGGTGTTGAAGCCCTTTTCGCGGATATCGAGAAAATCACCAGCTACACCTCCTTTAAAAAACCTATCTACTAATGAAGTGGGCACACCCACTCCGTATCATGCGGACAGGATCGTTCACGCTATGTGAATATAAGCCTTTGGCCTGTCACAGGCCTGCTAGCTCAATAAAAAGTAAGGATGCCGTGATATGGCGGGACCTGAGTACGCAGAGGTCGAGAAACCCTTTATCGACCAGCTTGTCAGTCAGGGCTGGGAGTTCCTGGCCGGGTCGGTGGACAATCCCACCGTAACCCACCGCGAGAGCTTTGCCCAGGTGGTGATGGAGCCTCTGCTGCGCCAGCGACTGCGCGATATTAACCTGCGCGACGGCAAGCCATGGCTGGATGAAGCACGCCTGGACCAGGCGGTGGCGGCCATCACCCGGCTGCCGGCCAGCAGGGTGCTCGAGGCCAACCAGCAGGCCACCGAGCTGCTGGTGAATGGCCTGCCCGTCGAGGGGGTCGAGGGCTGGGACGGCGGCCGCGGGCAGGTGCTGCGCTACATCGACTGGGAGAAGCCCACCAACAACGTCTTCACGGTGGTCAACCAGTTCAAGGTGAAGTGCCCGCCCGGCCACGATGGCGCCAAGGGCCACGTGATCCCGGACCTGGTGCTGTTCGTCAACGGCATCCCGCTGGTGGTGGTGGAGTGCAAGAGCCGCAGCTTGCCGGAGGGGATCAGCCAGGCGGTAGACCAGCTGCGCCGCTACCACGACCAGCGCTTCCTGGAGGGCGAGGCCGGCGAGCACGAGGGGGCACCTGCGCTGTTCGCCACTAGCCAGCTCCTGGTGGCCAGCAACTTCGATGAGGCCCGCGTCGGCACCATCGGCGCCCGCTTCGCTCACTACCTGAGCTGGAAGACGGTGGCGCCGATGCGCGAGGCGGAGGTGGCCATCGATCTCGGCGTGGCGGACCTCTCCGCCCAGCAGCGCTTGATCGCCGGCATGCTCACCCGGGCCAACCTGCTCGACATCGTGCGCCACTACACCCTGTTCATGAACGTCGGCGGCCAGACCATCAAGCTGGTGTGCCGCTACCAGCAGTTCCGCGGCGTCACCCGTGCCGTGGAGCGCCTGAAGAGCGGCAAGACCCGCCGTCAGGACGGCGAGGCCGACCGCCGTGGCGGCATCGTCTGGCACACTCAGGGCAGCGGCAAGAGCCTCTCCATGGTCTTCTTGGTGCGTAAGCTGCGCACCGACCCGACGCTGCGCCGCTTCAAGGTGGTGGTGATCACCGACCGAAAGGACCTCCAGGCCCAGCTTTCCACCACCGCCGAGCTCACCGGCGAGAGCGTCGAGAAGGCTGGCAACACCGCCCAGCTTAAGAAGCTGCTGAGCCGCGACGACCCCGGCCTGGTGTTCGGCACCATCCAGAAATACCGCGACCCGGACGCCGAGGCGGAAGAGGGGCAGGGCGACGAGGAGGCTGGCGCCAGCGGCGGGTTGGACAGCGGCCGCCGCGATGCCGCCGAGCCAACTCCCTATGCCAACGGAACGCCCAAGAAGCCGACACTGAGCGAGCCCTTCGAGGTGCTCAACACCAGTGAGGAGATCCTGATCCTGGTGGACGAGGCCCACCGCACCCAGGCCGGTGACCTCCACGCCAACATGATGCGCGCCCTGCCCAACGCCGCCCGCATCGGCTTCACCGGCACGCCGATCATCATGGGCGACAAGAAGCGCACCCACGACATCTTTGGCGAGTACATCGACCGCTACACCATCAAGGAGGCGGAGCAGGACGGCGCCACGGTGCCGATCCTCTACGAGGGGCGCACCGCCAAGGGGGCGATCAAGGACGGTGCCAGCCTCGACGGCCTGTTCGAGGACCTGTTCCGCGACCACAGCAAGGAGGAGCTGGAGGCGATCAAGAAGAAGTACGCCACCAAGGGGCAGATCTTCGAGGCGCCGCAGCTGATCCAGGAGAAGGCCCAAGACATCCTGCGCCACTACGTCACCCACATCCTCCCCAACGGCTACAAGGCCCAGCTGGTGGCCTACAGCCGCCGCGCGGCCCTGCGCTACTTCGAGGCTCTGGAGGCGACCCGCATCGAGCTGCTCGAGGAGGCGCTGGCGCTCTCCCCCGAGGACAAGGCCCTGGACGACACTCAGCTGCTGACCCGCCCGCCCCGGGTCAAGGCGGCAGTCCAGGCCTGGCGCTATCGCAAGGTGCTGGGCGAGCTGGAGTTCGCCGTGGTGTTCAGCAGTGGCAACAATGACGATCCCAGCTGGGCCAAGTGGAGCGACCGTGGCGCGGTGGAGAGCCACATCAAGCGCTTCAAGAAGCCTCTGCCGCCGCTGGATGGTACGCCTTCCAAGGACCCCGCCAAGCACGACCCGCTGGCCTTCCTGATCGTCAAAAGCATGCTGCTCACCGGCTTCGATGCCCCCATCGAGGGGGTGATGTACCTGGACCGCTCCCTACGCGAGGCGGAGCTGCTGCAGGCCATCGCCCGGGTCAACCGCACCGGCCACGGCAAGCGCCACGGCATTGTGGTGGACTACTTTGGCGTGGCTAACCACCTCAAGGAGGCGCTGGCCGCCTACAGCGAGGAGGACATCGAGGGCGCCCTGCAGAGCCTCAAGGACGAGATCCCGCTGCTGCGCGACCGCCACCTGCGGGTGGTCGATGTGCTGCGCGGCCAGGGGGTGGATGACCTCAACGACACCGAGGAGGCGGTGCAGGCGCTCGCCGACGAACGGGTGCGCGCCGAGTTCGTGGTCAAGCTCAAGGAGTTCAACCGCGGCCTGGACGACGTGCTGCCGCGCCCTGAGGGGCTGGAGTTCGTCAACGATGCCAAGCGGCTGGCCTACATCCATGCCCTGGCCCGCAACCGCTACAAGGACACCCCGGAGCTCGGCCGCGATATCGGCAACAAGGTGCGCAAGCTGATCGACGACTACGTGATCTCGCTGGGCATCGACCCGCGCATCCCGCCGGTGCAGCTCACCGACGCCGAGTTCGACGAGCACCTCGGCCGCCAAGTGGGCGACCGGGCCAAGGCCTCAGAGATGGAGCACGCGGTACGCTCCCACGTCCGCAAGCACCTGGACGAGGACCCGGTGAAGTATGGCCGGCTCAGCGAGCGCCTGGAGGAGCTGCTGGAGCAGCTAGATGGTCAGTGGGCCGCGCAGGTGAAGGCGCTCAAGACGCTGATTCAGCAGCTTCGTGATGGCGCCCGTGTGGGGGGCGAGGAGATCCCCGAGATGCCGGCCCACGCCGAACCCTTCTGGCGGGAGCTGGTGGCCAGCAGCGGCCTTTCCGTGGAGGAGCTGGACGAGGCCAGCGCCCAGAAGCTGCTAGAGGCCACCGAGGAGCTGGTCGGATTGATACAGCAGGAAATCGCCATCCCCGACTTCTGGAAGCCCTCCCACATCCCGGATCAGGAGGCGCTGCGCCAACATATCTTTTCCAGGCTGATGATCAAGCGGCTCGTGCCCTTCGACCAGGCCAGCGAGGTGGCTCAGCGGCTGCTCGATCTCGCCCGCAGCAATCACGACAAGCTGGTGAACGCATGACCCAACTTGCCGTTGATGACCTGACCCTGGAGGTGCGCGAGAGCTCGCGCCGCAAGACGCTTGAGATCACCGTGGACCGCGACGGCGAGCTGGTCATCGCCGCGCCTCGCGGCACCGACGAGCGGCTCCTGCGCGACTTCGTGCTCGAGAAGCGGCTGTGGATCTACCAGAAGCTGGCCGAGAAGGCCGAGCGCCGCCGCCGGCTGCCGCGCAAGGAGTACGTCAACGGCGAGGGCTTCCTCTACCTGGGGCGCAGCTACCGGCTCAAGCGCGTGACCCAGGAGGAGCAGGACGCCCCGCTCAAGCTCGTCGCCGGGCGCTTCCAGCTGCGTGAGGACGCCCTGGAAGACGCCCGGGAGCACTTCGTTCGCTGGTACAGCGCTCGCGCCAGCGACTGGCTCACCGCAAGAGTGAAGCAGCACGCCCGGCGAATGGACGTCGAGCCCGCCGGCGTGAAAGTTCAGGACCTAGGCTACCGCTGGGGCTCCTGCGGCAAGGGCAACCGGATCTACTTCCACTGGAAGACCATCCTGCTGCCCCGCCACATCGCCGAGTACGTGGTCGTCCATGAGCTCGTTCACCTGCACGAGCCCCACCACACCCCCGCCTTCTGGCGCCGTCTGGAACGGGCCATGCCGGACTATGAGCAACGCAAGGCGTGGCTCGCCCAGCATGGAATAGAAGCGGAGGGAGTTTAACACTTTGACATGTGACCAGCATGTGACTCATAGCAGCCAACGGTCATCGAGAAGCAAGCCAGATGAGAAGGTAGTTTTAAAATTGTGGCCACGATGTGGTCACAGGATGGTCACACACAAAACAAAAGGGCCTACGCGTTAACGTAAGCCCTTGATATGTTTGGCGCGCCCGGTAGGAATTGAACCTACGACCTTCGGCTTCGGAGGCCGATACTCTATCCAACTGAGCTACGGGCGCTTAGGGGGCGTATCCTACCCGTGCGGGCGGGCTGTGTCCAGCCGCGGGAGCGCTTAGCGGCTTAAGTCAATTGACCCTTTTCAGTTCCTTGGTGCATCCTTAACGGGCATCTCTGAACCTCAAGAACCGGGAACACAATAAAATGAAAACATTTGTACGTAGCACGCTGGCACTGGGCATCTCACTGGCGCTGGTGGGAGCCGCTAATGCCTCCGTTGACGATATGGACCCCGTTACCCTGCGCTTGGCGCATGTGGTGAACGAGCAGGATGGCTTCCATATCGCCGCCACCAAGTTTGAAGAGCTTGTTGAAGAACGCACCGACGGCAAGGTGGATATCGAGATCTACCCCAACGCCTCGCTGGGCGATGAGCGTACGCTGCTGGAAGGCATGCAGATCGGCACCGTGGATATGGGCGTGATCACCAACGGGCCGGTGGCCAACTTTGTCGAGGAAATGGCGGTGTTTGAGCTGCCGTTCCTGTTTCCCTCACCCGAAGCCGCCTACGAAGTCCTCGATGGCCCCATCGGTCAGGAGCTGCTGGACAAGCTCTCCGAAGTCAACCTGAAAGGCCTGGCCTACGCCGAACGTGGTTTCCGTAACCTGACCAATAGCGAACGCCCGGTCAACGCGCCGGAAGATATCGATGGTCTGCGCATTCGCGTGATGGAAAACCCGGTGTACACCGATACGTTCCGCGCCCTTGGGGCCAACGCCATTCCCATGGCCTGGACCGAAGCCCTGACGGCCATGCAGCAGGGCACCATCGACGGTCAGGAAAACCCGGTCAACGTGATCCACTCGTTTAACCTGGACGAAACCCAGAACTACATGACCCTATCCCGGCACACCTACGCCCCGGCGATTTTTGTCATGGGGTCTTCCGTGTGGAGCCAGCTCCCCGAAGACGCGCAGGTGATCCTGGAGGAAGCCGCTCAGGAAGCGGCCGAGCATGAACGCCAGGTCAATGCCGAGATGGAAGCCGAACAGCTCGCCGAGCTGCGCGAGGCAGGCATGGAAATCAATGACTCGCCGGATATCGAGGCCTTCCAAAAGGCTGTGCAGCCGGTTTACGACGAATACGCCGAGCAGTTTGGTGACTATTTACCGCGCATTCGGGAGGCATTGGAATAAGTGACCCAACGCGCCCGCGCGCTGATCGCGGGGCTGCGCCGTGTTGAGCACGGGCTGGATGCCATCATCCAGCCCGTGGTGTTTATGGCCATGGCGGCCCTGATTGGCGTTATCACACTACAAATCATTTCCCGCGTGCTGTTCACCGCCGTGGAGTGGACCGAAGAAGTCGCCCGTTTTCTGCTGGTCTGGCTGACGTTTCTTGCCGGCACCCTGGCGTTCCAGCGCGGCCGACATATCGCGGTCACCTTTGCCGTCGATGCCCTGCCCGCTCGGCTGCGCCAATTGGCGCGGTTGCTGGCCACATTGGTGGTCGTGGCGTTTCTGATTGCCCTGGCGGTGATTAGCGTGGAATACATGCAGGTACAGAGCTTCCAGAAGTCGGCGGCGCTGCGCGTGTCGATGTCTTATGTCTACGCCGTGGTGCCCTTCTGCGCCGCCGTGATGGCCTGGTACGCCCTGGTGGATGCCGTTGAACTGGTCGTCACCGGCGATACCCACGAGCCAAGGGAGACACCGTCATGACGATGCTCCTGTTCGGGCTGTTTTTTGCCTTGATGCTGCTCAACGTGCCCATCGCCTTTGCGATTGGCGCCAGCACGCTGTTTGCGCTTTATCAGGCGGGCGTGCCGCTGATGGTGGTGCCCCAGCAGATGTTCCAGGGGATTAACTCCTTCGCCCTGGTGGCGATCCCGATGTTTATTCTGGCCGGGGATTTAATGGCCCAGGGTAAGGTAAGCGAAAAGCTGGTGAGCTTTGCCGATTCATTGGTGGGCTTTATGCGCGGCGGGCTGTCGCTCGTCTCGATCATGGCAGGGATGTTCTTTGCCGCCATTTCCGGCTCGGGAGCAGCCACCACCGCCGCCGTGGGTTCGAGCCTGGTGCCGGAGCTCAAGCGCAAGGGTTACGACCCCGCCTCCGCCGCCAGCTTGATCGCCGCCAGCGGCACCATCGGCGTGGTGATTCCACCGTCGGTGCCGATGATCATCTACGCGGTCATCGCCCAGCAGTCGGTCTCCAAGCTGTTCTTGAACGGCTTTTTGCCGGGCCTGGCGATGGGCCTGGGGCTGATGGCAATCGCCATTACCCAGGCTTATCGGCGGCAGTACCCCAAGGGCACACCGCTGTCTTTGCCTGTGATTCTGCGCACCTTCAAAGACGCCAGTTGGGGACTGATGACGCCGGTGATTATCCTTGGCGGCATCTTCTCGGGCATCTTCACGCCGTCTGAGGCGGCGGTGGTAGCGGTCAACTACGCCATTATGGTGTCGTTGTTTGTGTATCGCGATTTAACGATCCCCAATGTGTACCAACTGCTGATTCGCTCGGCGATGACCACCTCGGTGATCATGCTGGTGATTGCCATGTCGGCGGTGCTCAGCTGGACGCTGTCCAGTTGGCAGGTACCTGGGGCTATTGCCCAGTCGGTGCTGTCGCTGTCCACCGACCCGTACGTGATCATGCTGTTGATCGTCGCGGTCATTCTGCTCACCGGGGTGTTTATCGAGACCGCCAGCGCGTTGATCATTCTGACCCCCGTGCTGCTGCCGCTTGCGCTGCAGTTGGGCATCGACCCGATCCACTTTGGCCTGATTATCGTGGTGGGGCTGTCCATCGGCATGATTACCCCGCCGGTGGCCATCAACCTCTATGTGGCCTCCTCGGTGACGCAACTGCCGCTGGAGCGCATCACCCAGGCTATCGTGCCATATCTACTGGGGTTGATCGGCGTACTGCTATTGGTGGTTTACGTGCCGATGTGGCTTGGCTGGTCGGGCTGAGTTGATAAATGCAGGGGAATCGTTATTCCCCTGCGGCCAGATCACGCACCGGCTGGCCTGTGTCAAAAGCCACGACGTTGTCGAACGCATCGCCAAAATAGAGCTCATAGCTGTCTTTTTCGACATAGCCCAGGTGCGGCGTCGCCACGACGTTAGCCAGTTCCAGCAACGGGTGCGCCCGCACCGGTTCGTCATCGAACACATCCACGGCGGCCATACCCGGCCGCCCGGCGTTGAGCGCAGCTTCAAGCGCCCCGTCTTCCACCAGCGGAGCGCGACTGGTGTTCACCAGTAGCGCCGTGGGCTTCATGGCGGCGAGGTTTTCGGCGGTGACGATGCCGCGGGTTTCCGGGTTTAGCCGCAGGTGCAGGCTGAGCACATCGCTGCGTTCGAAGAAATCCGCCTGGGAATCCGCCACCTCAAGCCCTGCGGCCGCGGCTCGCTCGCGGGTCGTCTCCCGCCCCCACACCAGCACGTCCATTTCAAACGCCTGGCCGTAACGCGCCACCAACTGGCCAATCTTGCCGTAGCCAAAAATACCCAGCGTACGGCCTTTCAAGCCGGTACCCAGCGTGTGCTGCCAGCGCCCGGCCTTGAGATTATTCACCTCGTCGGGGATATGCCGCATCGCCGCCAGCACCAGCCCCCAGGTAAGCTCGGCGGCCGCATAGGGCGAGCCGGTGCCCGCCAGTACGGTCACGCCGTGCTGGCGGCAGGCCGCCATATCTACATGAGCCGCCCCACCACCAGTCTGGCTGATCACCTTGAGCTTGGGTAGCCGCGCCAGCAACGACGCGGTTATCGGTGTGCGCTCGCGAATCAGCACCAGGGCCTCGGCGTCTTGAAAGCGCGCCACCAGTTGGTCTTCATCGGTCACCGTGTCGTTATAGACGGTGACCTGGTGGCCTGCCAGCTTGGCAAAGGCATCCAGCGTGCGTACGCAATCCTGATAATCGTCGGGGATCACTACCTTCATGAGTGCGTTTCCTTGGAAGGTTCAGAAGCTAGCGGGGTAGCGCCTTTAGGCGTATGGGTCGCAAAACGCTGCCACGCGAAGATACCTGCTATAACGGCAATCCCGGCGACATCGGTGATGGCTTGCCCATTGATCAGCATCAGGGCGGCGAACAGCAGCAGTCCACGTTCTAGCCAGGAACATGGGCGCGCAAAATAGCCGATGGTCGATGCCGCCAGGGCAATAATACCCAGCACCCCGGATGCCACTGCCATGCCAATTTCCAGCTTCGTGCCTTGGCCCAGAAGCGGCGGGTGGTAAATGAACATGAAGGGAATCAGGAAGCCGCCCAGCGAAATCTTGGTGGCCGTCAGTGCCGTACGGAACCAGTGCGAACCGGCAATCGCGCCACCGATATAAGCCGCCAGCGCGACAGGCGGCGTGACGCCTGACAGAATCGCGAAATAAAGGATAAACAGGTGTGCCGAAAGACTTGGCAGCCCCGCTTCGATAAAGGCCGCCGCGACCACCGATGCCGCCAGCATATAAGCGGCGACCGTGGGCAGGCCCATCCCCAGAATAATGGCCACCACCATCGCCAGCAAAAGCGTGATCAGCACATCACCACCGCTCACCATGACGATCAGCGAGGACACCTTGAGCCCCAGCCCCGTCAGGCTGATCACCGCGGCAATCAGCGCGACACTGCCGATAATGACGGCAATCATGGCCGCCGTCATCGCCCCGGCTTCGAGGGCCGCCGGCAGGGATTTTACCCGCTCCCATAGCGTTCCCTGACTGCGTGGCGATACCAGATACAGCACCATCGCCGTGAAGTACGCTGCCACCGCGGCGGTTGTCGGTGTATAGCGCAGTATCAGCATGGTAATCAGCACGATCAGCGGCAGCAGTAAGGTTTCTACGTTGAAAAACCCTTCGCGCAAGCTTGGCCGCTGGTCTTTGGGAATCGGGTCCAGCCCTAGGCGCTTGGCTTCAAAATGCACGCTCATCCAGATAGCCAGGTAAAAAAGCAGCGCCGGTATCAGGGCAGCACTGATAATGTCCAGGTAGCTGGTCGATATTACATCGGCCATGACGAACGCAGCCGCGCCCATGATGGGTGGCAGAATCTGTCCGCCGGTCGATGCCGACGCTTCAGTCGCCGCGGCAAAACGCGGGCTATAGCCGCTTTTCTTCATCAGCGGAATGGTGAACACCCCGGTGGTGGCCACGTTGGCCGCCGTGCTACCGCTGATGCTGCCAAACATGGCACTACACAAGGTAGCCGCTTTGGCGGGCCCGCCTGCCATTCCGCCGGTCGCGGCGGTGGAAAGCCGCATGAACGTATCGCCGCCGCCGGTCGTGACCAGCAGCGCTCCAAACATGATGAAGATGACAATCACCGTGGAGGAGGTGCGCATCAGGCTGCCAAAGATGCCAGTGGGGCCGAGGTAGAAGGTCGCCACCAGATCGTCCCAGCGAAAGCCGCCGTGGCCCCACACGCCGGGCAAGTGTTGCCCAAAGGCCGCATACGCCAGGGCGATCAGCACCAGGATCGGGAAAGCCAGACCGATAGCGCGGCGACAGGCTTCCAGAAGCAGCAAGATCGCACTCACGCCCAGCACCAGATCCAGCGCGGTAGGCGTTAGATAGCCCAGCTGATAGATGATGCGGTCGAAGTGATAAACGTAGTAGCCGCTGATCACGACGCTCATGACAATCGGGACAATATCAAACCAGGGGATTTTCTGGGCATCCCGTACCCGGCAATGGTAAGCCAGAAAAATCAGCGGCATTGCAAACAGCAGGTGAACGGCGTTTTGCGTATTCACCGGCCCGGTAACGGCCGTATAGAGGTGGAAAATCGCCATCGCAACGGCGGCTGTGCGCACCACCACAAACCAGAAGCCCGAGAGCTGTCGCTTGCCCGAATCCTCCTGATACTTTTCAACAACATTGGGATTCTTAGCGGTATCCATGGGGGAACTCCCGCGCCGCCCGCCCCAAGGCGGTCGAGCAACGCGTCAGGCTGATAGCTAACGCCCCCACCGGGATACCGGCGGGGGCTCAAGAGTGTACTTACTGAGCTTCAGGCGGAATGATGTCTTCCGGAATGTCCAGACCCAACTCCTGGTAGTAGCGCAGCGCCCCGGCATGCAGCGGGAAGGTGGCGGTATCTACCACGGTCTGTGGCTCAACGCTTGCCG
The DNA here is from genome assembly GCF_015767635.1 of Halomonas sp. A40-4. GTDB lineage: Bacteria > Pseudomonadota > Gammaproteobacteria > Pseudomonadales > Halomonadaceae > Vreelandella > Vreelandella janggokensis. Next base: position 3,787,184 of record NZ_CP065230.1, read on the forward strand.
CTGGCTTGAAAGAAGCCGCCACTTCGTCGTGGTTTTCCCAGTACGCCTTGGTCAGTTCGTACACCGTATCGGCGTCAAGCTCGGTGCTTGCCGCCACGCCCATGTAGATCCCCAGCGACTGGGCTTCGCTCATCCCGGTATAGGTATCCGCCGGTACAATGGCAGGCGACAGGAAGGGCAACTCTTCAATCACCGTGTCCACCTGTTCGTCCGTCAGCGACAGCAGCTGTAGCGGGCGTGAGGAATGCACCTCGGTAAACAGCGGGATCGGCGGCACACCGTTGTAGCTAAAGCCCACCAGGCGACCATCGGTCACGCCTTCCGCCGCATCGTTCACCCGCATGCGCTGGAAGTCCGGCTCGATATTGAGGATGCCAAACACCTGCTCGGTAATGTACTCGCCGCCCCCACCAATGCTGCTGGGGTTGAAGCGTTCGCCGTTCAGGTCTTCAAAGGTTTCGATATCGCTATCCTGGCGAACCGCCCAGTGCATGGTGGACGGCGCAATCCAGTAAACGAGCCGCACATCCGGGTTGGGTGTATCCTCGAAACGGCCGACGCCGTTATAGAGCTCATACCCCACCAGGGCTTCGGTGAACGCCAGGTCAAGCTCGCCGTTATTCAGTCGTATGGCGTTTTCACGAGTGCCGCCCGTTTCACGTACGGTAATTTCGTAATCTGAATTGGCGCTTATCACGCGCGCGCCTTCCGAGATACCGAAAAACCAGCCAGTACCGGTGGGCACGGCGCCCATGTTAAGCGCGGTCTGTGCCTGAACAGTGCCGGTCGTAAGCGCACCAGCGACCAACAGGGAAGCGGGCAGTAGGTGGCGTAGTTTTATTGCAGTCATTGTTATTTCCTCTCAGCGTCGGGAAGCATGTTGTGCTGTTGTTTGCTGTGGGAGGCCAAGGTCGCGCCCCTCCCGAAAACTCACCAAGCAGGGGAACATCGCTTGATGGTTGCTAGAGTGATAGCGCTAAAGGTGGGTAGCTGTATATTGGTGATTGATGAACCTGCCTTCTCCAAACGCGAAAGCTGGACGAGGAAAGTGCACAACAGCTGACTTGGAGAGCCCGCCAATCAACGCACCGCCGCGGCATTCACCAAATGGTCGACCAACACCCGGGCGGCCATGGAGAGCTTGTCTAAATCTTTCACATAGATACTCAGCCGACGCCGTGCCCAGCTGTCGCGAATCGCCAACACCTTGACGTTGAGGCCATCGACATACTGACGAATGGCGCCGCGGGGCAACACGCCGATCCCCAGGCCTTCCTGGACCATCAGGCATAGCGCGTCGTAGCTGGTCACCTGAATACGGATACGCAGTGTCTTATTGACCATGCTGGCGGCGCGCATAATCTCCAGATTGATGGCACTCGCGGTATGCAACCCCACATGGGGATAGTCCAGGCACTCGCGAAAATCGATCTGCTCCCGCTCGGCAAGCGGATGCTGCTTGGGGACCACCAGCACAAGGTCATCAACGTGGTAGGGAAACTCGATGAGGTCGTAGCCATGCAGCAGTTGGGCGCACACCCCGATATCCGCGTTGTTGTTCATGACCTCGCGGGTAATGATGGGGCTTACTTTCTCTTCCAACTGCACGCCAATATCCGGGTGCTGCTCGAAAAAAACGCGCATTTCGTTGGGCAGGTATTGCGTGATCGCTGACATATTGGCGAACACCCGCACCATGCCGCGTTGACCACTGGAATAGTCGCGCATTTGCAGACCGAGGTCTTCCAGATTATGCAGTACGCCACGGGATAGATTCAGCAGAGCACTCCCGGCGGGCGTCAGCACGATACCTCGATTGTTGCGCTTGAGCAGTGGCGTGTTGAAGTAGGCTTCCAGCTCGCTAAGCCGCTTGCTGACGGCCGAAGTCGCCATGAACGACGCATCGGCCGCGCCGCTGATGGTGCCCGTTTCAGCCACGCGCACAAACAGTCTGAGTGATGTCGGGTCGAGTTTCATAGCAGCTGTCGCGCCAGGTCGGTGATGTCCTCGGCGACGAAATCGAAGCGGGGATCAATGGATAAATCAGGTGTGGCGTCTGGCCCGTGCTCCAGGGGACGCTTGATAAAGGCGGTGCGCATGCCCTGCCGATAGGCGGCCTGGAGGTCATCCTGATGCGCCGCCACCATCATCACCTGCGATGGTTTGAGGTCGAGCAGTCGCATTGCCATCTGATACACCTCCGGGTCACGCTTGTAGTGCCCGGCGAGCTCCGATGACAGCACGCAGTCCCAGGGCAGGCCAGCATGGCGCGCCATGTTCACCAGCAGTGAGACATTGCCGTTGGATAGCGTGGCCAACACATAGCGCTGTTTTAGCTTTGAAAGCCCCTCAACGCTGTCAGACCAGGGCGTCAAGCGGTGCCAGACCCGGTTCAAATGGTCTTTTTCGGTTTCATCCAGACAGTCGGCCAGGCCATGGTCATCGAGCAACCGGTCCAGCGTCATCCGATGCAACTCGTCCAGCCGAGTCCATGGCAGTTCACCCTGGCGCACGCGATCCATCGCCGGTGCATAGCCTCCGCGCCACTCGTCAGCAAAGCGTGCCCAGTCGATGTTGAGGCCCTTGGCGTCACCCAACTGCTGGCCTTCCCGAATGACACTACTGCGCCAGTCCACCACCGTGCCAAAGACATCAAAGGTGAGGGCTCTCACCTCGCTTGCAATGCTCTCGGTCATGCCCTTCTCCTGGGTTGTGATGTTCATGCACGTTATCGCTTTGCCGATGCGTTTAACATGGTAGTTTTTAAAGCTACAGAGGCTGTTCGGGGGTATGAGGCGCTAACAGGTGATCGACCAGGTGGCGGGCCACCAGCGGCAGAGTAGCGTAATGACGCATTCCCACCACCAGCTCGCGCTTGGCCCACTCGTCGGCCAAGGGGATCATGCATAACTTTAAATCTTTCAAATCGCGATACAGCGTTTGCTGAGGCAATACACCAACGCCCATGCCGTAATGAATCATGCGGCAAATCGCATCAAAGCTGCGTACCTGAATTCGCATGCGCAGGGTTCTTCCCGCCTGGCTGGCCTGCTCATGCAGGAGCGATTGTAGCGACGTGTCCTGTTGCAAGCCTACAAAGTCGTATTCAGCGGCCTGATGCAAATGCAGCTGCTGATGAACAGCCAGCGGATGATCCTGCGGCGTCACCAGGACCAGCTGATCGCGCCGGTAGGGCTTTACCTCCAGCTCATCCGCCGCCACATGGCTGGCAAAAATGCCGATATCGGCCACGCCATCGCGCACGGCGGTAATCGCTTCACTGCTGGTACGTTCCTGCAGGTCGATCTTGATCTGCGGGTAGGTCAGGGCAAAGGCGCTTAAATCCTGGGGAAGAAAGGCGATGATCGCCGAGGTGTTGGAATGGATGCGCACATGACCGCGCACCCCTTCGCCGTATTCGCTCAGCTCGGCCTGCATTCGCGCCACGTCTTCGAGAATGCGTTGGGCATGGTGTAAAAACGCCCGGCCTGCCGGGGTAAGTTCAACTCCCCGGGGGCGGCGATACAAGAGTTCGGTGCCCACCAGCGCCTCCAGGTCGCTGACGCGCTTGCTGACCGCTGCCACGGCAAGGTGTTCACGCTCAGCGGCGGCGGTGAGCCGCCCCTCATCGGCAATGGCAACAAACAGTTTCAAGGTAACAAAATCAAATCGCAGCATCGCGCTGACCGCCCTGCTATTGGGGTAAAAGAACGTACCTCGCCATCTTAGGCTTCGTCCATGACGAACACCTAGTTCCTGATTGCTTAATTGTTCTCACACGCCAGCTCGCCGATGCTAGGTGGAAAACAAACTGACAATAACGGCATCAACAGGGTTATCAGGAGCTCTTATTATGACCACGCGCCAGCTTCCCCTCGATGGACTGAAAGTCGTAGAGCTTGGCCAACTGATTGCAGGCCCGTTTGCCACCAAACTTCTCGGCGAATTTGGCGCTGACGTGATCAAGATCGAGCCCCCCGGCACCGGCGACCCCCTTCGTAAATGGCGGATTCTCGAAGAAGGCACCTCGCTCTGGTGGCATGTGCAAAGCCGTACCAAGCGCTCGGTAACGCTCGACCTGCGTACTGAAGAAGGCCAGGAAATGGTGCGCCGCCTGGCGGTAGAGGCGGATGTCATCGTTGAAAACTTTCGCCCCGGCACGCTAGAGGGCTGGGGGCTTGGCTATGAAGCACTGGCCGCGCATAACCCCGGGTTGATCATGGTGCGCGTTTCCGGCTTCGGCCAGACCGGCCCTTACCGTAACAAGCCAGGGTTCGGGGTCATCGGTGAGGCGATGGGCGGGCTGCGTTACCTGACCGGCCAGCCGGATGAACCCTCGGTAAGGGTCGGCGTCAGCATCGGTGATTCGCTATCCGCGCTATACGCCGTGATAGGCACGTTACTTGCTCTTCAGGAACGACAGCGCAGCGGCCTGGGGCAGGAAATTGACGTCGCGCTCTACGAGTCCGTCTTTGCCATGATGGAAAGCCTGCTGCCCGAATACGATGCGACCGGTCATGTCCGCGAACCCAGTGGTAGCGCACTGCCGGGCATCACGCCCTCGAATGCATACCGTACGCAGCAGGGTGACTATGTGCTTATCGCAGGCAACGGCGACAGTATTTTCAAGCGCCTGATGCAGGTCATTGGCCGCGACGACCTCGCGCAGAACCCTGCCATGGCGCATAACGATGGCCGTTCCCAGCATGCCCAGGCAATCGATGCCGCTATCGAGGCCTGGACCCAGACCCGGGAGCGCGACGAGATACTGCGCCTCCTGGAGGAGGCGCGCGTGCCGGCAGGCTACCCCTACACCGCTGCGGATATTGCCAACGACCCGCACTACCTGGCCCGCGAAATGATTCAGACCGTGACGCGTGCCGACGGTCGTTCGCTCAAGGTGCCGGGCGTCCTGCCCAAATTGAGCGCCACGCCCGGCAGGCTTGGGCAAGGTGGCCCGCCGCTGGGTGCCCATACCGATGAAGTGCTTGACGAGTTGGGCATCGATACCGAAACCCGTGAAAAACTGCGCCATGCAGGCATTATCTAACCTTGAGAGGGCACGATGGAGACGCTACAAATCAACGAAGTCGCTCCTCGGGATGGCTTTCAGAGCGAATCACGTTTTATACCCACCGACCAGAAGGTGGCGTTGATTGATGCCCTGACCGCCACCGGCATTGCGCGCATCGAGGCCACCTCCTTCGTGTCGCCCAAGGCGATTCCCAACCTAAGTGATGCCGCCGAGGTTGTCAGCGCCATTCAACGTCGTCAAGGCGTCGACATAACCGTGCTGGTACCTAACCTGAAAGGTGCTGAGCGTGCACTTGCCTGCGGTGTCGACGAGATCAACCTGGTGATGTCGGCAAGCGATGCCCACGGTCGGGCCAACCTGCGCATGACGCCCGAAGTGTCACTCCAGCAGTTTGCCAACATCATTAATACCGTCAGGGGCAGCGGCGTGTTTATCAACGCCTCGCTGTCGACGGCCTTTGGTTGCCCGTTTGAAGGCAATGTGCCTGAAGCGCGGGTACTCGACCTCATCGAACAACAGCTGGCGCTGGGCGTAGAGGGTGTCACGCTCTGCGATACCACCGGTGTTGCCAATCCGGTTCAGGTGAGCGCGCTGTGTGCTCAGGTACTGAAACGCTTCCCTGGCGTACCGTTTACGCTACATTTTCATAATACCCGGGGCATGGGCCTTGCCAACGCGCTGGCCGCCTGGCAGGTCGGCATTACCCGCTTCGATGCCTCGCTGGGAGGGCTGGGCGGCTGTCCCTTTGCCCCCGGCGCAACGGGCAATGTGTGCACGGAAGACCTGGTACACATGTTTGAGCAGATGGGAGTGAACACGGGTGTCAATCTGCCCGCGCTGCTTGAGGCCTGTGCCACTCTCCCCGATTTGATCGGCCACGACACCCCAGGGCAGGTAGGCAAAGCAGGCAGCGCCGATCGTCGCTATCCCCTGCCTGCCCAGGTGTAACGCAACTCCACCGACGGTGAATAACAATGACTCAGTCCGTGACATCCGCCCAACCTTTGAACCTTTCCCAGCAGTTAATCCAGCGCCATCTCGTCAGCGGCGAGATGATCCCGGGTAGCGAAATCGCTCTGGAGATCAACCAGGCGTTGCTTCAGGACGTGCTGGGCACACTGGTCATGCTGGAACTCGAAGCCATGGGCCTGGACCGTGTCCATACCCAGCCCAGCGTGCAGTATATCGACCACGGTCTGGTACAAGCGGACAACCTGAATGCAGAAACCTACCTGTTTCTGAAAAGTGCCTGCGAGCGTTTCGGCGTGTGGTACTCAGGCCCTGGCAATGGCATCAGCCACCCGGTGCATATGGAAAACTTCGGCGTCCCCGGTCAGTCGATCGTCGGCTGCGACAGCCACACCACGGCGGCAGGGGCGCTGGGGATGCTGGCCATTGGCGCAGGCGGTATTGAAGTCGCCATGGCCATGGCGGGCGAACCACTGTATATCACCATGCCCAAGATCTGGGGCATTAAGCTGGAAGGCCAGTTGCCCGACTGGGTGTCCGCCAAGGACATCGTTCTCGAGCTGTTACGTCGGCACGGCGTTGCCGGTGGCAAAAACACGATGATCGAATATTACGGCCCCGGGCTTGCCCACCTTTCCGCCATGGACCGCCATGTATTGGCGAACATGGGCACTGAAATGGGCGCGACGGCCACGGTCTTCCCCAGCGACGAAGAAACCCGTCGCTTTCTGGCGGCTCGCGGACGGGAGAGTGACTGGCAGCCACTGGCCGCGGAACCCGGCTGTCGCTACGAACTCAACGATCATCTTGACCTCGCGACCTTGGAACCCATGATCGCACTGCCTTCCAGCCCGGATAATGTCGTCACCGTTCGCGAAGCGGCAGGCCAGCCACTCCATCAGGCCTATATCGGCTCTTCAGGTAATCCGGGATATCGTGATTTTGCGGTCGTGGCGGAAATCGTCCGCGACCGACAGGTGGCCGACGGTGTCTCGCTGGACATCAACCCGTCTTCTCGTCAGGTACTCACCACGCTGATTCAACAGGGTTATCTGGCTGATCTTGTTGCCAGTGGCGCGCGACTCCATCAAGCAGGTTGTAACGGCTGTATCGGCATGGGCCAAGCCCCTGCCGTGGGGCTCAACAGCCTGCGTACGGTACCGCGTAATTTTCCGGGGCGCTCGGGCACACGAGAAGACAGCGTTTTTCTATGCAGCCCGGAAACGGCGGCTGCCTCGGCGCTGGCCGGGGTCATTACCGACCCACGAACGCTTTCCATGGCGTATCCGCGCATTACCGAGCCAGACAAGATAGTCATTAACCGTGCGCTGTTTAACGCGCCGCTGCCTGTTGAAGAAGCCCGCCTCAAGCCCCTGCAAAAAACGGACAACACACCGGCATTACCGGCGTTGAGCCCCCTCCCCGATACGCTGGAAGTACCCGTATTACTGGTCGTCGGCGACAACATTTCAACCGATGACATCATGCCTGCCGGTCAGCGGGTGCTGCCTTACTGGAGCAGCATCTATGCGTCGGCCCCTTTCACGTTTGAAGCCGTCGATGATACCTACGCGACCCGTGCTGACACCACCCGCACCCAGGGCGGTCATGTGATTGTCGGCGGTGTTAACTACGGCCAAGGGTCAAGTCGCGAGAATGCCGCGCTGGTGCCCCGCTATCTGGGCTTGCAGGTGGTGATCGCCAAGAGTTTTGCCCGCATTCATTGGCAGAACCTGATTTGTTTTGGCGCCTTACCGCTCACCTTTTGCCACCCCGAAGATAGCGAGCGCTTGGGTCAGGGAGACATGATTGTGATCAGGGATCTTTACAACCAACTTGCCAAAGGCGATGACTTGATCGCCGAGGTCCCCGGCAAGGGGACAATGACCTTGCACCACGGGCTGACGGAGCGCCAGAAAACGTTGATTGCGCAAGGCGGCGTCATAAATCATTTGCGTGAGCGTAATGCTCAACAAGCGACGTCGACCAGCGGCTAACCAACGCCCGGCAGATAACCATCGAAAAGGGTTTGTCCAGTGACAGGCCCATGATCAACCAGTAAACCCTTATAAAAAGCTGCCGATCTCGATCACGCCGCCACACTGGCTGGGGCTATAGCCTGGCAGACACTGCACCGCTTCCTGGAAGGAAGCGCTGCGCAACACCTGCAAAAAGTCGGTAAATTGCGACTCTTTCAGGGAACGATGATGGCACGCCAGCAAGTAGTCTTCAGTGGCCAACGGCACAAAATCTAGCCCGAACCGCTGCGCGGCGGCCTCGACACCAAAGCCAACATCCGCCATGCCCGCCGCCACATAGGCCGCTACCGCCGAGTGGGTGTACTCCTCAACCCCGTAACCATTGACGTTGGCGGCTGAAATACCGGCCTCGGCCAGCAGGCTGTCCAGCAGTTCCCGGGTTCCGGACGACGCCTGCCGGTTGATAAACGTCACCGGCCTGTCGGCCAGTGCGGCAACGCCATCAATGCCCAACGGGTTACCTGGCGCCACCATTAGCCCCTGCTGGCGGGCGATAAATCCTATCAGCCGATGATAGCGGGGTTTGAGCAGGCGGCGGTATTTACGCCGTGCCTTTTCCCCCACAGCCCCCCTGGGCAGGTGGCAGCCCGCCAGATCACAGCGGTCTTGGTTCAGGGCTGCAAGCGCTTCCACCGAGCTGCAGTACTGCAGATAAAGCTGCAGCTCACCCAGATGCTGCGGCAGCAGCTCTATCGCAAACCCGTGGCTGGCGTGGAGGCGCAGGACGGGGTGCACGCCTTCCTGGTGCTGCTGAATGGCAAGGTTCAGCTCGGAGCTCAGGCTATCAAGCTGCGGGCTTAACCGAGCGGTGGCGCGCTGCTCGGCCCATAGCAGCTTCTCACCCAGCGGCGATAACCGCGCCCCTCGCCCCCGCGCCATTTCTACCAAGGTGACACCAAAAAACTCCCCGCCCTGGCGCAGTAGATTCCACGCGTGGCGATAGGAAATCCCCGCTTCCTCGGCGGCATGGGTCAACTTGCCGTGGCGATGAACCGCCCCCAGCAGGCGCAAAAGGTGGGGGTCGAGCCGGTGCCCCTCTTCATCGCTAAAGCACCAGGTCGGCGTTACCTTGATCCGTTTCATAGGCACACTATTTCATATTTTTCAGTCGATAACTTGATGCTAGCTTTGTCTCAACCGTGATGCACGTCTTTTTAAATATGAAAAGCCGTGCATATTTAAAACATAATAAGCAGTTGTGAGGTGGGCATCATGAACCACTCCCAGGCGTGGGCGCCGCAGGCAATTCAGGCCGAGGTCGACGCCCTGAAGCACAAGCCCGGCGCCCTACTGCCGATCCTCCACGCCCTTCAGGATCGCATCGGCTTTATTCCCGAGGCAGCGGTGCCCATCATCGCCGATGCCCTCCATCAGACACGTGCTGAAGTGCACGGCGTCATCAGCTTCTACCACCACTTTCGCACCACGCCGCCGGGGCGCCACGTCGTGCAGATCTGCCGCGCAGAGGCATGTCAGTCGGTCGGGGCGCGCCAGCTCGAAGCCCACGCCAAGGCGCGTTTGGGGGTCGACTACCACCAGACCACGGCGGATCGCGAAATCACCCTCGAAGCCGTTTACTGCCTGGGCAACTGCGCCTGCGGCCCGTCGATCCGCGTGGACGACAGCATACGCGGCCGCGTCACGCCGGACGCCTTCGATGAATTGATAGATGAGCTACAAACCCGGCCGCTGGAGGTGATGGGATGAGCATTCGCGTTTTTGTCCCCCGAGATACCACCGCGCTTTCACTGGGGGCCGATACGGTCGCCAGCCGACTGGAGAAGGAGGCCGCCGCACGCGGCCAACCCATCACGCTGGTGCGCAATGGCTCCCGCGGTCTTGCCTGGCTTGAGCCGCTGGTGGAAGTGGAAACCCCCATTGGGCGCTTCGCCTACGGCCCCGTAACGCCGGGGGATGTAGCGGCGCTGCTCGACAACGGCTTGCTCGAAGGTAGCGTCAGCCATCCCCTGGCACTGGGCCCCACGGAAGAAATTGACTACCTCGCCCGCCAGCAGCGCTTGACCTTCGCGCGCATTGGCATCACCGACCCGCTGTCGATTGACGACTATCGCGCCCACAGTGGTTTTAGCGGCCTGGACGCAGCCCTGCAACGCGAGCCTCAGGACATCGTCGAGGAAGTCAAAGCCTCCGGCCTGCGCGGGCGCGGCGGGGCGGCCTTCCCCACCGGCATCAAGTGGCAGACCGTGCTTGATACGCCCGCCGATCAGAAGTACATCGTCTGCAATGCCGATGAGGGCGACTCCGGCACCTTTGCCGACCGGCTGGCGATGGAGTGCGACCCCTACATGCTGATCGAGGGCATGACCATCGCCGGGCTCGCGGTGGGCGCGACGCAAGGCTATATCTACCTGCGCTCCGAGTATCCGCTGGCGAAAGAGATCCTCGACGAGGCCATTCGCCGCGCCGAGAGCGCCGGGTATCTCGGCGGCGACCTCCTTGGTAGCGGCCGCACCTTCCACCTGGAAGTGCGTCTGGGCGCCGGTGCCTATATCTGTGGTGAAGAAACATCCCTTCTGGAAAGCCTGGAGGGCAAGCGCGGGCTGGTGCGCTTCAAGCCACCTCTGCCCGCAATTGAGGGCCTGTTCGGCCGCCCTACCGTGGTCAACAACGTACTCTCGCTAGCCGCCGTACCGTTCATTCTGGCCGAAGGCGCCGAGGCCTACGCCAATCACGGCATGGGCCGCTCGCGGGGCACCCTGGCACTGCAGCTGGCGGGCAACGTCAAGCGCGGCGGTCTGGTAGAGCTCGCCTTTGGCACTACGCTGCGCACGCTGATGGAAGACTTCGGCGGCGGCACAGCCAGCGGCCGCCCGCTACGTGCCGTGCAGGTGGGCGGGCCACTATGCGCCTACCTGCCCGAAAGCCAATGGGACATGCCGCTGGATTACGAAACCTTCGCCGAGGTGGGCGCAGGCGTGGGGCACGGCGGCGTGGTGATGTTCGACGACAGCGTCGATATGGCCGAGCAGGCGCGCTTTTCGATGGAGTTCTGCAAGGTGGAGTCCTGTGGCAAGTGCACACCGTGCCGGATCGGCTCGACCCGGGGGGTGGAGGTGATCGACCGCATTCGCACCAATGACAATCGCGACGCCAACCTCGCCCTGCTGAGCGATCTTTGCGAAACGATGGTGGACGGTTCGCTCTGCGCCATGGGCGGCATGGCCCCCTTCCCGGTGCAGAGCGCCCTGAAACACTTCCCTGACGACTTCCAGCGGACGGCGAACGGAGAAAGATCATGATTCAGCACTTCGACCCCAGCCAGCATGCCGGCAACGCCGGGCATTGCAAAGACCTCGGCACGCCCTTCCCTGCTCAGACCGTCGGCACTGCCTCGGTGAGCCTTGCTATCGACGGCGTGACGATCAGCGTGCCGGAAGGCACGTCGGTGCTGCGTGCGGCGGCGCTGGCGGATATCAACATTCCCAAACTGTGCGCCACCGACAGCCTGGAGCCCTTCGGTTCCTGTCGTCTCTGCGCGGTGGAGGTCGAAGGCCGCCGCGGCCTCCCCGCCGCCTGCACCACGCCGGTGGTGGAGGGCATGAGGGTGACCACCCAGAACGCCCGGCTGGCCAAGCTGCGCCGCAACGTGATGGAACTGTACATCTCCGACCACCCGCTGGACTGTTTGACCTGCCCGGCCAACGGCGACTGCGAGCTGCAGGACATGGCGGGCAGCGTCGGCCTGCGCGAAGTGCGCTACGGCTTTACGGGCGAGAATCATCTGGAGGCGGTCAAGGACGAGTCCAACCCCTACTTCACCTTCGATCCCAGCAAGTGCATCCTCTGTTCGCGCTGCGTGCGCGCCTGCGACGAAGTCCAGGGCACCTTCGCGCTAACCATCGATGGCCGCGGGTTCGAATCCAAAGTATCAGCAGGCCAGAACGACGCCTTCATGGACTCGGACTGCGTCTCCTGCGGGGCCTGCGTGCAGGCCTGCCCCACGGCCACGCTGATGGAGAAGAGCGTGATCGACCAAGGCGTGCCGGACCATAGCGTGGTGACGACCTGCGCCTACTGCGGCGTGGGCTGCTCGTTTGAAGCCCAGATGAAGGGCGACCAACTGGTGCGCATGGTGCCCTACAAGGGCGGCGATGCTAACCACGGCCACTCCTGCGTGAAGGGGCGCTTTGCCTTCGGCTACACCACCCACCCGGATCGCCTGACCACGCCGATGATCCGCGACAGCATCGACCAGCCCTGGCGGGAAGTCAGCTGGGAAGAGGCGATCGGCTTTGCCGCCAGCCGCCTGAAAGCCATTCAGGCCGAGCACGGCCGCGAAAGCATCGGCGGGATTACCTCCTCGCGCTGTACCAACGAAGAAACCTACCTGGTGCAGAAGCTGATCCGCGCGGCGTTTGGCAACAACAACACCGACACCTGCGCGCGGGTCTGCCACTCGCCCACCGGCTACGGCTTGAAGACCACGCTGGGCGAGTCGGCGGGCACCCAGACCTTCGACTCGGTGATGAAGTCGGACGCCATTATCGTGATCGGAGCCAACCCCACCGACGCCCACCCGGTATTCGGCTCGATGATGCGCAAGCGCCTGCGCCAGGGGGCGAAGCTGATCGTCGCCGACCCGCGCCGCATCGACCTTTTAAAGACCCCGCACATGAGCGAGGCCCAGCACCTGCCGCTGCGCCCGGGCACCAACGTGGCGCTGGTCAACGCGCTGGGCCACGTGGTGGTCACCGAAGGCCTCGAGGACACGGAGTTCGTCGCCAAGCGCTGCGATACCGAAGCGTACCGCGCCTGGCGCGACTTTATCGGCGAGGCTCGCCATTCGCCGGAGGCGACCGAAGCCATCACCGGCGTGCCCGCCGAGGCCGTTCGCCAGGCAGCACGTACCTACGCTACGGCGGGCAACGGCGCGATTTACTACGGACTGGGAGTAACCGAACACAGCCAGGGCTCCACCATGGTGATGGGCATTGCCAACCTGGCCCTGGCCACCGGCAACATTGGCCGCGAGGGCGTGGGCGTGAACCCGCTGCGCGGCCAGAACAATGTCCAGGGTTCCTGTGACATGGGCTCCTTCCCCCACGAGCTACCGGGCTACCAGCACGTGGCCGACCCCACCGCCCGGGGCCGCTTTGAGTCGGTGTGGGGCGTGACGCTCGACGACGAGCCGGGGCTGCGCATTCCCAACATGTTCGACGCCGCCATTGAAGGCACCTTCAAGGCGCTCTACGTACAGGGCGAAGATATCGCCCAGTCCGATCCCAACACCCAGCACGTCGAGGCGGCGCTCACGTCGCTGGACTGCCTGATCGTGCAGGATATTTTCCTCAACGAAACGGCCAAGTTCGCCCACGTGCTGCTGCCGGGTTCCAGCTTCCTGGAGAAGAACGGCACCTTCACCAACGCCGAGCGACGTATCAACCGGGTACGCAAGGTGACGGCCCCGGTGGCCGGCAAGGAAGACTGGCAAGTCACCCAGGATCTGGCCAATGCGCTGGGTTACCCGATGCACTACACCCATCCGTCCGAGATCATGGACGAGATCGCCCAGTTGACGCCAAGCTTCGCGGGCGTCAGCTACGCCAAGCTCGAAGAGCACGGCAGCCTGCAGTGGCCCTGCAACGCCGAGTACCCGCTGGGCATGCCGACCATGCACGAGGTTGAGTTCCCCATCGGCCTGGGGCGCTTTGCGATTACCGAGTACGTGGCCACCGAGGAGCGCGCCAATCGCCGCTTCCCGCTGCTGCTGACGACCGGGCGGATCCTTAGCCAGTACAACGTAGGGGCCCAGACCCGACGCACCGACAACCAGCGCTGGCACGATGAGGACGTGCTGGAACTGCACCCGTCTGACGCCGAGCTGCGCGGCGTGCGCGACGGCGACTGGCTGGGCATCACCAGCCGCTCAGGCCAGACAGTCCTGCGCGCGCGACTCAGCGAGCGTATGCAACCCGGCGTGGTGTATACCACCTTCCACCACCCCGGCAGCGGCGCCAACGTCATCACCACGGACAACTCGGACTGGGCCACCAACTGCCCGGAATACAAGGTCACGGCGGTGCAGGTGGAAAAAGTCAGCCAACCGTCGGCCTGGCAGCAGCGCTTTAGTGCCTTTGACCTGGCCCAGCGTGATTACCTGGCCAAGGCTCAGCAGGAGGCGCCATGAGTGCATCGATGAACGACACGGCACCAGCGCCGCAGTCCGCCCTGATGCGCCAGCAGGTGGAAGTGCACCGGGGTACTAACGGCTGGTACGCCGATGCCCAGGGGGATCTTCTGGCCTTGGAAAGGCCGGTGGCACTGGTCTACAACGGCATTTCTCACGCAGTGATGATGGCCAGCCCGACGGATCTAGAAGAGTTTGCCCTGGGCTTTAGTCTTTCCGAGGGTATCCTGGCCGATGTCACCGAGTGCTATGACCTCGATATCCATGAAGCGCCCCAAGGTTTCACCGTTCATCTCACCATTGCCAGCCAGCGGATGGCCGAACTCAAACAGCGCCGGCGCAGCCTGACAGGGCGCACCGGCTGCGGCCTGTGCGGCACCGAAGCCCTGGAGCAGGCCATCCGCCCGATTCCCCATGTGGTGGCGCCGCCTGTGAGCGATGGCGCCATTCAGCGCGCCCTGCAGGAACTGGCCGCCCACCAGCCGCTGCAGGCAGCCACTGGCGCCAGCCACGGTGCCGCCTGGTGCAATGCCCAGGGGCGCATCCAACGGCTCTGCGAGGATGTGGGCCGCCATAACGCCCTGGACAAACTGATTGGTGCCCTTGCCCGCGAGGCCAGCCCCCTCGACGAAGGGTTCGCGCTGGTCACCAGTCGCGCCAGCTACGAGATGGTGCACAAATGTGCCAGTGCCGGTATTGGTGCCCTGGTGGCGGTCTCCGCGGCCACGGCGCTCGCGGTGGAGCAGGCCCAGGCATCGGGCCTGCTACTGGCAGGCTTTGCGCGGCCCGGCCGCCACCTGATTTACCATCGCCCCACGTCGACGGCGATGGCCCATGGCTAAGGAGGTACGCAATGTCGTTGCAACAAGATACGCAGCTGATTCACATGACCAACCAGATCGCCGCTAACCTGGGCGGCGGTCGCGATGAAGAAACGGCCGCCGCGGCCACCTGCCGCCACCTGGAAACCTTCTGGGCGCGCTCCATGAAGCATCGCCTGGTCGCCACACTGGAACGCGAGGATACTGCGCTTTCACCACTGGCAAAGCGCGCCGTCACCTTGCTGGCGGAAAGATTGGCCAAGCGCCATAACGGATAATCACCACTGACGTAAACGCAATGGGGCTTGCCAGATGGCAAGCCCCGTTTTTATCCCCATCTTTCATCAGTGCTGATATCGCCCGCACTGTTCGTCAGCGTTAGAACTCTTCCCAGTCATCTGCGGCATGCTTCGCCGGCGAGGGCTTTGAAGATGGCTGTGATGAGGCGTGGGATGACAGCGCGGGACGTTTCATGGCGCTATCGCTGTCACGCTGCTGAGGCGCCGGAGAGGCGAGCGCCTGATGCTGTGGCTCGCCTTCGCCAAGGACAAAAGAGTTGATTAGCTGATTCAGGTGCTCAGCGTGGCGGCGCATATCGGCGGCAGCAGTGGTCGACTGTTGCACCATGGCCGCATTTTGCTGGGTCATGGTATCCATTTCCGCCACGGCGGTGTTGATCTGGCCAATACCGCTGCTCTGTTCTTTCGCTCCGGCGCTGATCTCGCCAATGACATCGGTCACCTTGGCCACGCTCTCGACAATCTCGCGCATGGTGGCGCCCGCATCGCGCACCAGCTTGGCGCCGGAATCTGTGTGCTGTACCGAGGCATCAATCAGCGTGCGGATTTCCTTGGACGCGTCGCTGGAACGGCTCGCCAGGGTTCGAACTTCCTCCGCCACCACGGCAAACCCACGGCCGTGTTCGCCCGCTCGAGCCGCTTCCACCGAAGCGTTGAGCGCCAGGATGTTGGTCTGGAAGGCAATGGAATCGATCATGGTAATGATATCGCTGATACGGCTGGCCGACTCATTGATATCCTGCATGGTGCGCTCGACCTGCTCCATGGACTGTTCGCCCTGATGAGCGACTTCTGCTGTGGACTGCACCAGCTTATTGGCCTGCTGGGCGTTGTCGGCACTGTGATTGACCGTCGAGGTAATTTCCTCCATGGAGGCGGAGGTTTCCTGTAGGTTGGCAGCCGCCTGCTCGGTCCGCGTCGACAGTTCCTCGCTGCTGCGGGATATCTCCCCGGCGGAATCGTAGACGCTGGAGGTACTGTGGCGAACGTCGCGCAGCGTGTCCTGCATGCGCTCGACAAAGGCATTGAACTGCACGGCCAGCTCGCCGATCTCGTCGTTGCTTTCCACCGCGAGGCGCCGGGTCAGGTCACCGCGGCCCTGAGCAATATCACTCATGGCGGCAGCCGTGCGCTTGATCGGGCCGACGGTGCGCCGCACAAAAATATACGCCACCAGGGCAACCACGATAAACACGACCAGCCCCAGCAGCGCGGCAAAGATGATGCCTTGGCGCAACTCGGCCGCTTTGGTGGCTTCCAGTTCGGTCATCGCCTCATCAACATCGGTCACGTAGACACCCGCACCGATTAACCAATCCCATTTTTCAAGGCGGTCCACATAAGAGTGCTTGGGTTGAAACTCGTCGGTACCTGGATATTCCCATACATAGCTATAGAACCCACCGCCACTCTGGGCAACGTCGATAATCTCGCGGATCAGGTAGGTGCCATCGGGCGTTTGCGCATCAATCATGTTGGTCCCTTCGCGCTCAGGCGCGGGGGCCGTCACAATATTGTTACCGTCATAGTCGTAGATAAAGATGTAATTGTTATCTTCGAAGCGCATGGAACGCACAATCTCGGCGACCCGCTGCTTGGCTTCCTCATCGTTAACACCGGCATCTTCGTAAATCGGTTCGATGGCAGTCCTCGCCATTTGCACAATATCGCGGACCGCTCTGCGGCGCTCTTCAATTAATTGGTCACGCTGTTCCGCGAGCGTGTCACGGGCGTACTGGGTCATGGTGTAGGCTTTAAACCCCACGAGGGCAACCGTGACCAGGAACAAGGGTAGCAAGACCAGTATCAGCACCTTGGTTTGCAGGCCCAAGGCCCAGCGAGAGGGAGATTCAGAGGTAGTCATTGTGAGCGAATTCCAACGTTTGTGGGTTATGAAGTATTAAAATTATTATTCGTTTCTTATCGACAAACGTTGTTTAAACTTTAATTATTCAGGACCATTCGATGGTTTTTGGCCTATTCAGAGCGAAATTAGAATGTTCATAACATAAGTTAAGGTGATGGAAAGCGCGCCGGTCCAATGTAGGGGTGTGGTGGCCAGGGACGGCCCGTTTTAAGGCTTGATGCCACCCACCTTTGTTCAGTCGCCTCGACCCTTCAACCGCCTGGTCGGGGCGACTTTTTTATTGTGCCCACCCCAGGTTAGCCCGCGATGGCCGTCCGCCGCTCGTCCAGCATCCCTTTATCGAGAATAAAGCGGATAATCTCTTCAAGCCCTACTCCGTCATAAAGATTGGTGAACACAAAGGGCCGTTCGCCACGCATCTTTTTCGAGTCGCGCTCCATCACCTCCAGCGAGGCATGCACCTGCTCGGCGATATCGATCTTGTTGATAATCAGCAGGTCGGATTTGGTGATGCCCGGCCCACCCTTGCGCGGAATCTTGTCGCCAGCGGACACGTCGATCACGTAAAGCGTGAGATCCGAAAGCTCGGGGCTAAAGGTCGCCGACAGGTTATCGCCGCCGGACTCCACCATCACCAGTTCCAGCTTGGGATGGCGTTCCTGCAGCTCATCGATGGCCGCCAGGTTCATGGAGGCATCTTCTCGAATGGCGGTGTGCGGGCAGCCGCCGGTTTCCACACCTAAAATGCGGTCGGCCGGCAGCGCATCGTGCTTGAGCAGAAAGTCAGCATCTTCGCGGGTGTAGATATCGTTGGTCACCACGGCGATATCGTAGTGGTCGCGCAGCGCCAGGCAGAGCTGCTTTAACAGTGCGGTTTTGCCCGAGCCAACCGGGCCACCCACGCCAACGCGTAAACAGTGCGTCATGATGAATATCTCCTAACTTCTAAACAGTCGTGAATATTGGGTTTCGTGCAAGGCGCTGGCCAGCGCCAAACCAGGTAGCACGGGGCCGAGCTCTTCGTCATCAAGCGAAAGCGCCTGATCAACGGCACCGACAAGTGCCGGGCGCAACTGCTCGATCACCCGCTGGGCAGCAGTGTGGCCCAGGGGCAGGGCTTTGCAGGCAACAGCCAACTGGTTTTCCAGCCACGCCCAGGCAAAGCCGAGCAGCGTGTGTCGAACGGAGACGCCACGGGTATGAGCAGTGTACGCAAACAGGGTTACATAACCTGATTGAACCGGTAACAAGGACGGTAGTGAGTCTTCACTTGGCATCAAATTCAGGCTACCCAGCAGACGCTTGAGTGAGGCACCCAGGCGACTGTCTTCAGCGGCCAGCTCGGCAGTTTCGCGCGTTGCCGCCAGCCACGTATCCCACTGGGCAATCGTATTGCTATCGCCTTGGCCAATGGCCTGATGCAGCCGCGCCAGCACGGGTAACTCGCAACGGGTTAAGCCGTCTTCCAATACGCCGCTTAGCCAATCGGCCAGACTTGCTTCGTCACTTACCCAGCCAAGTTCGAAGGCACTTTCCAGGCCTTGCGAGAAGGCAAAGGCGCCGATGGGCAGCGACGGGCTGACCAGTTGCATCAGCCCCAGCAGTGCCAGCTCATCGCTTTGCGGGGTGACATCAGTGGGCATGGTGATGCTCATGGTCGTGCGAATGGTCATGAGGGTGGTCGTGGTCATGAGAATGGCCGTGCCCGTGGGAATGACCATGTGAGTGACCACCGCCGCCTACCTGATTATAGGCGCCCGGCTCAGGGTCGAAGGTGGCGTTGTGGTGCTCTAATTCTGCACCTAACAACTCGGCGAGCTCTTCCAGTACATGATCCGGCGGGAAGCGCACCCAGCCGCCTTTTTCATCTTCTCCCAGCGCCAGCTGTACGTGGCGATTGCCCAGGTGGTAAGCAAGGCGCGCCAGTGGTAAGCCAGCACTTACTCGCGCGGTCACCACCGGTTCTACGGCGGCGCAGACGCGTACTATCTCACCACTTTCCGCTTTTAGGCCTTCGCCGCTGCGCAACACCGGGCCGCGATCCAGAAACAGCCCCAGCTCACGACCGCTGTCGCTTTGGGCTTTCAAGCGTCCGCGGATGCGTAGCTCAAAGGGCAGCGTGAGTGTGTCGCTCGCCGCGCTTTCCTCTATCAGCCCTAATCTTTCTATCAGTTTTAGCATGACTAGCGTCCTTTCTCGCTCGGTGCGGCTGTGCCGGGGGTAGGCCGTAGAGAGGGTCTTTTGCCATGGCCGAAAAATGTTCCATACATTTCCGGCATTTCCTCCATCCATGGAGGGCAGATGGCAAAAGTAGCGTACACGGACGTATTCACAGCGCCCTCTCGTAGGCCTACCCCCGGCGCCCCGGATAATAGCTCAATCAAAACAAGTGATATCGCTGGGCCAGCGGCAGCTCGGTGGCGGGCTCGCAGGTTAAAATTTCGCCATCGCAGCGCACTTCGTAGGTCTGTGGGTCGACGGTCAGCTCTGGGCAGGCGTCGTTGAGCTTCATGTCCTGCTTGCGTACCTGGCGTACGTTTTTGCACGCGGCCAGTTGGCTATTCAGCCCCAGCGTTTGTTTAATCCCCGCATCCAGCGCCGCCTGGCTGACAAAGCTGAGCCGGGTCTGGCTGGCCGCTCGGCCCAGGGCACCAAACATGTAACGGTAATGCACCGGCTGTGGCGTGGGAATCGACGCATTGGGGTCGCCCATGGGGGCCGCCGCAATCATGCCACCCTTGATGATCATCGCCGGTTTGGTACCGAAAAACGCCGGTTTCCAAAGCACCAGATCCGCCATTTTTCCGACTTCGATGGAGCCGACTTCGTGGGCAATACCGTGGGTGATGGCCGGGTTAATGGTGTATTTGGCGATATAGCGCTTGGCGCGGAAATTATCGGCGCCCAGGACCTCGTCTTCCGGCAGCAGGCCGCGCTGCACTTTCATCTTGTGGGCCGTTTGCCAGGTGCGGCAGACCACTTCACCGACCCGCCCCATGGCCTGGGAGTCCGAGGCGATCATCGAGATCACGCCCAGGTCATGGAGGATATCCTCGGCGGCGATGGTTTCCCGGCGAATACGTGAGTCGGCGAAAGCCACGTCTTCGGGAATATTGGGGTCAAGGTGGTGGCACACCATCAGCATATCGAGGTGTTCGTCGATGGTGTTGACCGTATAGGGGCGCGTCGGGTTGGTGGACGACGGCAGCACATAGGGCTTGGCGCAGGCGGTGAGGATATCCGGCGCGTGACCACCCCCGGCCCCCTCGGTGTGGTAGGTGTGAATGCAGCGTTCTTTAAAGGCCCCCAGGGTGTCTTCCACAAAGCCCGACTCGTTCAGGGTGTCGGTGTGGATGGCCACCTGCACATCATAAACATCCGCCACGTTAAGGCAGTTATTGATCGAGGCGGGTGTCGTGCCCCAGTCCTCGTGCAGTTTGAGGCCCATGGCGCCTGCGTTTAGCTGGGCTTCCAGCGACTCGGGAAGGCTGGCGTTACCCTTGCCCAGTAAGCCAATGTTCATGGGCATATCGTCCACCGCCTGGAGCATTTTGCCGATATGCCAGGCGCCAGGGGTGCAGGTGGTGGCATTCGTGCCGGTGGCCGGCCCTGTGCCGCCGCCGAGCATGGTGGTAATGCCGCTCATCAGCGCTTCTTCCACCAGCTGCGGACAAATAAAATGAATATGGGCATCCAGCGCCCCGGCGGTGAGAATCTTGCCTTCCCCGGAGATGATTTCGGTGCCGGGGCCAATCACGATCTCGACATCCGGCTGGGTATCCGGGTTACCGGCTTTGCCAATCGCGGCAATACGGCCGCTTTGAATGCCCACGTCGGCTTTGACGATGCCCCACCAGTCCAAGATCAGCGCATTGGTGATGACCGTATCCATCACCGTGTCGTCGGCCCGCTGGCTTTGGCCCATGCCGTCGCGGATAACCTTGCCGCCGCCAAATTTCACTTCGTCGCCGTAGTGGGTAGCGTCCTTTTCGACTTCAATCCACAGTGCGGTGTCGCCCAGCCGCACACGGTCACCCACCGTGGGGCCGTACATATCGGCGTAGGCCTGCCGACTGATCTTGTTGTCCGGTTTCATTGCTTACCTCCATCAAGCGCACCCATCACATCGCCGCGGAAGCCATAAATTTCCCGCTTACCGACATACGGGATCAAGGTAACTTCGCGGGTCTGGCCGGGCTCGAAGCGAATTGCCGTGCCCGCCGCGACGTCCAGGCGATAACCACGTGACTTGTCACGGTCAAACACCAGCGCCGGGTTGGCCTCGGCAAAATGATAGTGCGACCCCACCTGAATCGGCCGGTCACCGGTATTGGCCACCTCGACGCTGATACGTTCACGGCCGACACACAGCTCGATATCGCCGTCTTTTAACTGATACTGTCCTGGAATCATTGGGCCGGGAATCATGGCGACCTCCTAATTAATGGGGGTGTGAACAGTGACCAGCTTGGTGCCGTCGGGGAAGGTGGCTTCCACCTGAACCTCGTCGACCATCTCGGCCACCCCTTCCATCACGTCGTCGCGGCTTAATATCTCGCGGCCGTAACTCATCAGGTCGGCCACGCTGCGACCGTCACGGGCGCCTTCCATGATTTCAAAACTGATCAGCGCGACCGCTTCGGGGTAGTTGAGTTTCAGGCCGCGTGCGCGACGGCGCTCGGCAAGCTGGGCGGCTGAAAACAGTAATAGCTTGTCTTTGTCTCTCGGGGTTAATTCCATGGGGCGTCTCCGTTAGCGAGTTATTAGGTTAGCCAGATTCTCGGTGTGTGCGCTTCACGCTCGATCCAAAGGGGGCGCAGTAGATGCCAGGCCTGCTCGCACAGCGCCCAGGCTTCATTGCGGGCGTTGCCCAGATAGCGCAGCAACAATACGCCGTGGCGCACGGTAACGGCCCAGCGGGGGTTGTCAGGCAGCGCTTCGCGCAGGGCCTCGATAGCCCCCGCCACATCGGCTATGCCCACTGCCCAGAGCGTCGCCTGTACCGTCGCGCCCCCTTGCCCCCAGCGCCCGGTAAAGCGCGGGTGCAAAGGGTCGAGGGGCTGGCGCTCCAGCCACAGCGGCTTGCCGTCCAAGGTCAAACGAAAGTGCTGCTCAATGCGTCCCGACACATAGGGCAGCTCGCTCGCCGGGCGGCCCAGCGCCATCATTTCCCAGCCCAGGCAGCGGGCACTGCCGTGAAGGTCAATCTGCGTATACTGCTCGCCTCTGGAGCCGTCAAAGGCAATGGTTTCCTGGGGCAGCCATTCAAGGGTCGCGCCGTCGTCAACGCTTAGACAGGTGTGCTGGATCCAGGCGACGCCTTGGCTGTCAGCTTTATAGAGCTTGTTGGCGGCGGGTGTCGTCAGCAGCGCGTGAGTGCCGTTTTCCACATGTGCCTGGATGGTCAACGCATCACCGCTCACCAACCCACCCGGCGGGTGCAGCAGATAAACGTGACAGGCCTCACCCCGGCCTTCCGGATAAAAAGGCCGCTGTACCCGTAATGGCCCCGAGTGGCGCGACTGCACCATCCGGGTGACTCCTTGGCGATGGGCAAAGCGCAGCGCCAGCGATGCCGCCCAGTGGCGTTGTGCATCAAAGCGGTGTCCGGAGGTGTCATCCAATCTTGCAGGTTCACTCAGCAGCATGAGGCGTTTTCGCTTCCTTGTTGGCGCATGACTGACTTTCCAATGCAAAGAATGCGCCAAAATGGTGAAAACCGACTGACTAGCCCAGCGAGTGGCTACCATCGCAACGTGGTGGTCGAAATCCCGTCATAAAAATGCACTAAAAAGAAACACCGGATCCCTTCGCGCACGAATAAGGTGCAAGATGCGCCCTGCCTCTTGCTGCGACACGACCCAAGCCGCTTGCCTGCGATAACAATGTGACAAATGACCGCGTTTTCAGGGCTGTGTATGCAACCACTTTCCGCTACCATCTGACCTTTGTCCTACCCACAGCTTTTACACTGTGCTTTTCAGGTAACCCTCCGTGCAGCTACGTCGTTCAGCAAATACCGCCTGGTATCGCTCCTCACATAGCCCATTACTCAGTTACCGCCAACACGGTTCTCCTCACGATCGCCTTGTTCAGCGGCCGTTTTTCAAAACTATCCGCCAGGCACCCATGGTTCGGCGGCGAGGAGTTTGAGTATGTCGACAACCTCTCAGCAGGCAGGCAAGCGTCATGCCTCTGACCTCTATCGCGCCGTTTGGCGTTGGCACTTCTATGCAGGCCTGTTGGTACTGCCGTTTATGATCACCCTGGCGATGACGGGAGGGCTGTACCTTTTTAAAGACGAGTTGGACGCGCTGATACACGCCGATATGAAGCGCGTGGCCGTTCAAGAGGCGACGCAACCGCCCTCTTCGCTGATCAGCGCGGCCCTGACGGCCCACCCCGGTAAAGCCGTCAAATTCACTGACCCCGCTACCCCAGAAAGCTCGGCGGAGATCACTGTCAAAACGGCGGGAGGCGAGCGTTTGGCGGTTTACGTCAACCCGTATACCGCGAATGTGCTGGGAATGCTGGATGACCGTGGCACGGTGATGTGGACCGTTCGTTACCTGCACAGTTTGAAATACTTTGGACCCACTGCACGCAAACTGATTGAAATCGCCGGCGGCTGGTCAATCTTGCTGGTGCTTACCGGCCTTTACCTATGGTGGCCACGCCGTAAAGGCGCAGGGGGTGTCGTCAGCGTGCGCGGCAAACCCAAAAGCCGGACGTTCTGGCGCGATACCCATGCTGTTACCGGCCTTTTTGTCGGTGCCTTTATTGTGTTTCTCGCCATCACTGGCATGCCGTGGTCGGGCGTCTGGGGTGCGCAGGTCAACCAGTGGGCCAACGGCAATAACTTTGGCTACCCGTCGGGCGTGCGCGTGGAAGTCCCCATGTCAGACACCCGTCTGAGTGACCAGAGCTCGACCACCTGGTCGCTAGAGCAGGCGCAACTGCCCGAGTCCTCCACATCGTCTACCTCCATGACACCAATGGGGATAGACCAGGCCGTTGCCACCTTCGATGAGCTGGGGCTGCATCGCGGCTACGCTGTGAACCTTCCCAACACCGATACCGGCGTGTATACCGGCTCCGCCTACCCCAATGACCTCAGTCAGCAGCGTGTGGTGCACCTTGACCAATACAGCGGCGAACGCCTGCTTGACATGAGCTACGCCGATTACGGCCCGCTGGGACGCTGGCTGGAGTTTGGCATCAACGTGCATATGGGCCAGCAGTTCGGGCTTGCCAATCAACTGCTATTTCTAGCCGTATGCATCGCCATTATTCTGCTAGCTGTCTCAGCCGGAGTGATGTGGTGGAAGCGCCGTCCCGAGGGCAAGATGGGCGTTCCACCCCTGCCCTCGGACAAACGGGTGTTCCGCGGCCTGATCGCCATACTGGCCGTTGGCGGCCTACTGTTTCCGCTTGTGGGCGCGTCACTCATCGTCATGCTGGCCATTGACTGGCTGCTTATTCGTCCGCTCCAGGAGCGGCGTTTGAATAGCCGAGCGGTCTAACCAAGCGCCCGGCGCGTTAAGCGTCGGGCGATTTGCCCTTCACAGCTCCATGATTGAAAGCCACCAATATCAAACGGCTGCCCACTTGACATTAAATCCCTGACGCAAGAAACTTAGCCAAGGCTATACTTATTACTTGAGGCAACACAGTGTTGCGCGCAGCAACGTAGACGAGTATAACTCACCGGTGGGAGTTTCAGCATGGCAACAAGATACCCAGTGGCGCTATTGGGAGCGCTTTCGTTCGCAGCAACGGCCTCTGCTAACAACGAGCCGCTCAATGTGGTGGCGACCATCGGCATGATTGCCGATGTTGCTCAAGAGGTCGGGGGCGAGTGTGTC
This sequence comes from Halomonas sp. A40-4, assembly GCF_015767635.1. Taxonomy (GTDB): domain Bacteria; phylum Pseudomonadota; class Gammaproteobacteria; order Pseudomonadales; family Halomonadaceae; genus Vreelandella; species Vreelandella janggokensis. The sequence continues at coordinate 3,812,227 of NZ_CP065230.1, forward strand.
AGTGTGAACGCCATGATGGGTCCAGGCGTTGACCCCCATCTCTACCAGGCGAGCGCCAATGATGTGACGACGCTGCGTGACGCCGAACAGATTCTCTACTCGGGCTACTCGCTGGAGGGGCAGTTGGGTGAGGTGCTGGAAAACTTCTCTGAGCGCACACCGACCCTGGCGGTGGCTCCCGCCTCGATCGATCCAGGCGACTTGATTACCGCACAGGATATCTACGGCATCGACCCACACCTCTGGATGGACGTTTCCCTCTGGGCGCAAACGCTGCCCACGCTGCGCACCACATTCAGTGAAGCGCGCCCTGACTGCGCCGACGCCATTGAAGCCAATACCGAGCGCTATCAGGCTCAATTGCTTGCCCTGCATGAATGGGTCAAAGAGAGTATCGCCAGCATCCCTGAAGAACAGCGCATTCTGGTCACCGCTCACGACGCATTCAGCTACTTTGGCCGCGCCTACGATATTGAAGTGGAAGGTGTGCAAGGCATCAGCACCGAGACCGAAACGGGCATTGCCGATATTCGCAGCATGGCGGATATTGTCGTGGAGCGGGCCGTACCCGCCGTCTTCATCGAAAGCACCATCAATCCACGTACGGTTCAGGCCGTGATGGATGCGGCCGAGCAACGCGGCCATGATGTCGAGATCGGCGGTGAACTCTACTCCGATGCCATGGGCGATGCGGGCACCTTGGATGGCACTTACATGGGTATGATCTATCGCAATACCCAGCACATTGTCGAAGCGCTGGGGGGGTCGCTAGCGCCCTTGCCTGCTGAGTTGAACGACTGGGCGAGCAAGTGGGAAATCGCTCAACATATCCGATAAGGCAGCCTATTGATGGCCACACTTAGCAATACCGACCCGGCCCTAAGCATCCGCAACCTGACGGTCAGCTACCATAGCCAGCCCGTGCTCTGGGACATTGATCTCGACATTCCCGCCGGCGTGATGGCTGGCATTGTCGGTCCCAATGGCGCAGGCAAGAGCACGCTGATCAAGAGCTTGCTCGGACTTGTTCCATCGCTGTCCGGCGATGTCATGGTGCATGGACGCCCTTACGCCGCGCAACGCAAGCGCGTCGGTTACGTGCCGCAACGCTCCAGCGTTGACTGGGACTTTCCCACTACGGCGCTGGATGTAGTCATCATGGGACTTTACGGGCGCCTGGGTTGGTTCAGGCGTCCGGGCCGCAAAGAACGCCACGAGGCATTGGAAGCGCTGGAAATGGTCGGCATGCAAGCCTTTGCCGATCGTCAGATCAGCCAGCTATCCGGCGGCCAGCAGCAGCGGGTTTTTCTTGCTCGGGCGCTGGTTCAACAGGCCGATGTCTACTTTCTGGACGAGCCCATGGCGGGAGTTGACGCAACCACCGAGCGAGCCATCATCGACATCCTGCGCCGCCTGCGCGATGCGGGCAAGACGTTGATCGTGGTTCACCACGACCTGCAGACGGTCCGGCATTACTTCGACTGGCTGCTACTGCTCAACGTCCGGGTGGTGGCCAGTGGCCAAGCTGATGACGTCTTCAAGGTCGAGCATCTGCGCCAAGCTTATGGTGGTCAGATCGCCCTGCTGAACGATAGTGATGCGCTCATGTTTGCCGCATCGAAGGTGACATAACGCATGCCGTTGTTCGATCTATTGTCTGACTACACCTTCCAGAACGTGGTAATGGGTGCCTCACTGCTCGGCTTGATCAGCGGCCCGCTGGGCTGTTTTGCGGTGCTGCGCCGTCAGAGTCTGCTGGGCGACGCCATTTCCCACGCCGCACTTCCTGGCATCTGTTTAAGCTTTATCATCACCGGCAGCCGCGATATTGGTGGAATCATCGTCGGTTCGTTGGCGACCGGCTCGCTCGCCGCACTGACCATGTTGATGCTGACCCGAATGAGTCGCCTGAAAACCGATGCCGGGCTGGGTATCTGCTTGAGTATCTTCTTTGCCGTGGGCATCGTGCTACTGACCTATATTCAGAACACCCATAATGCCTCCCAAGGTGGGCTGGAAGCCTTCCTTTTCGGCCAGGCCGCTGCCACTCTTCGCTCGGATCTATGGGTGATGGGCGGTATCACGCTGATTACCCTGCTGCTGTTAGCTGTTTTCTGGAAACAGGCCAAGCTGGTCACGTTCGATGCGGAGTACGCACGCACCCTTGGTATGCCCACCACCGCCATTGAGGCAACGCTCACCACCATGGTGGCACTGGCTGTGGTCGTCGGCCTACAAATGGTCGGTGTGATTCTGATGGCCGCCATGATCGTGGCGCCTGCAGCGGCCGCCCGTCAGTGGAGCCGCCACCTGGGCGGCATGCTGGTGATTGCTGCCGCTATCGGTATTGTCAGCGGTGTCTCCGGCGCCACCGTTAGCACCCTCTCACGCGGCCTGGCCACCGGCCCACTGATCGTCCTTACCGCCACCACTATTGTTTTGATCTCGCTGGCACTGGCGCCTGGACGTGGCCTGCTGTGGGGCCTGGCGCAGCATTATCAGCGAAAAAGAGCGTTGCGTAGGCAGCAGTTGCTGTATGCCTTTTACAAGCACCCCTCCGCGACACCCCGCTACTACAACACCTTAGGTGTCCGCCTGATACTGTATCGACTACGGCGCCAGGGCTATCTAACACAGCAATCCAATCACGAGACGGGATCGCAGCGGATCACTCGCTGGAAGCTCACAGCCCGTGGCTACGAGGAGGCTAAGAAAGTGGTCGCAACGTTTGAGGCAACACCATCATGATGGCGGCGTTGCTCAGTAGCACGGATCTACAGATCATGTTGGTCGGCGCCATGGTGGGCATTGCCTCCTCGGCGGTGGGCACCTTTCTGGTACTGCGCGGCAACAGCATGCTGTCTGACGCCATCAGCCACTCGATCGTTTTTGGCATTGTCATCGTCTGGCTGCTTACCAAGCAGCAGAGCGGAACTGTACAACTGGTGGGAGCGGCCTTGACCGGCCTGTTGACGGTCCTGCTCACTGAGGCACTGGCCAGCACCAAGCGCGTCAAGCAGGACGCCGCCATCGGCCTGGTCTTTCCGGCACTGTTCTCCATCGGGGTGTTGCTGCTCAACATCTATGCCCATGACGTGCATATCGACACCCACACCGTCCTGCTCGGTGAGATCGGTTTCGTCTGGCTGGACACGGTCAATCTGTTTGGCCTGCCGATCCCCCAGGCGCTGGTCTCCATGAGCGTGATGACCGTACTGAATTATGGCTTTATCTTCCTGTTCTATAAGGAGTTGAAGCTGGCCACCTTTGACCCGGCACTGGCCAAGACCTTTGGTTTCATGCCGTCGGTTCTCTTCTACGTGCTCCTGATGCTCACAAGCTCAACCGCCGTGGCCGCCTTTGACGCCGTGGGGGCAGTGCTGTTTATCGCCTTCGCCATCGTGCCGGCCTCGGCAGCGTACCTGATGACCGACCGACTGTGGATGATGTTTGTCATCGGCGCGCTGGTCTCGATCGGCTCAAGCGTTTGTGGCTACTACCTCGCCGTACACCTCAACGTCTCCATCGGTGGCATGATGGCGGTAATGACCGGCATCTTCCTGATGCTTGCCTTCCTGGCCGGTCCGCGCTACGGCGTTATCACGCAGCAGATCAAGCGGCGCCGGGCACGCCAGACGCCGATGGAACCGCCTTCATTATCTTAGGCGCCGATCACACTCCCGGGGGACAAAACGTCTGCCATTGAGTGGGAGCGTTTTTAGACAGCGCAGCCCGCTGTGGATAACCTAAACCGTCAAATGCTGCTGGATCAGTTCATCGGAAAGCTCGCCGATATCGCCATTTGCCACCGGCCGGCCGCGGTCCATGATCACGAAGCGGTCGGCGTATTTACGTGCAAAGGGTAGTTTTTGCTCTACCAGCAGTACCGTCAAGCCGTCCTCGTTGATCAACTGGCGAATCACCTGGCCGATTTGCGAGACGATATTGGGCTGGATGCCCTCGCCGGGCTCATCCAGGATCAACAATTTTGGCTCGATGACCAAAGCGCGACCGATAGCCAGCTGTTGCTGCTGGCCGCCGGAGAGATCGCCGCCGCGACGGTTTTTCATTTCCTTGAGCACCGGGAACAGCTCATACACCCGCTCGGGTATTTTTTTCACCCCGTCTCGGCGTGCCCCCAGTCCCGTTCGCAGATTATCTTCCACGGTCAGTAGCGGAAAAATCTGACGCCCCTGGGGCACATAGCCGATGCCCAGGCGTGAACGTTCTTCAACGGCTTTTTGGGTCAGCTCAACCTCGCCTGTATCGCCGTTCGAGTAGCGTAGTGCACCGCTTTTCACCGCGACTTCACCCATGACCGCCTTCAGCAGCGTGGTTTTGCCCACGCCGTTACGGCCCATCACGCAGGTGCACTGCCCGACGGGCACCTCAAGGTCCAGGTCCCACAGTGTGTGGCTTTCGCCGTAGAACTGATTGAGCTTTTCAATGGCTAGCATCAGGCGGCCTCCTCGTCATCGGCACCCAGGTAAACCTCAACCACACTGGGGTCGCTGGAGACTTGGTCCATGGTACCTTCCGCCAGCACGCTGCCCTGGTGCAAGACCGTCACCTGGCGGGCAATCGAACGCACAAAGCCCATGTCGTGTTCGACCACCACTACCGACTGCTGCCCCGCCAAGCCGGTGAGCAACTCGGCGGTGCGCTCCATTTCCTGCTCGGTCATACCGGCAACCGGTTCATCCACCAACAGCAGGCGCGGGCGCTGCATCAATAGCATGCCGATTTCCAGCCACTGCTTCTGGCCGTGGGAAAGAATACCCGCGGGTTGATAACGCAGCGTCGTCAGGCCGATGGTCTCCAGTACTTCGTCAATGCGGTCCTTGATCTCGCCGGTCAGGCGGGCGGTGAGGGTCGGTATGATCCGCTTATCCGCCGCCATCGCCAGTTCCAGGTTTTCAAATACCGTCAACGCCTCGAACACCGTAGGCTTCTGGAACTTGCGCCCGATGCCCAGGCTGGCAATCTCTGGCTCGTTCATGTGCAGCAGATTATGACGGCTGCCGAACCAAACGCTGCCTTCATCTGGGCGTGTCTTGCCGGTAATGATGTCCATCATGGTGGTTTTACCCGCCCCGTTGGGGCCGATAATGCAGCGCAATTCGCCATCGTCGATGGTCAGGTTCAGGTTGTTGATGGCCTTGAAGCCATCAAAGCTGACGGTGACATCCTCCATGTAGAGAATCGGCCCGTGGCGTACGTCCACCTTCGATAACTGGGGCGTCATGAAGTCGAACACCCGGTCGCGTTCGGTCAACGATTGGAAAAAACTCATGCCTTGGCCTCCTTTTCCGGCGTTACGTCAGTATCGTCTCGACGTCGCGCACGACGCTCCAAGAGCCCGGCGACGCCCTTGGGCAGGAACACCGTGACAAACACGAACAGCCCCCCAAGCGCGAACAGCCAGGCATCGGGCATGACCCCGGTAAACACGGTCTTGGCGTAGTTCACCAGCACCGCGCCGATCACCGCACCGTAAAGCGAGGCGCGGCCACCCAGCGCCACCCACAGGACTATCTCGATGGAGAAAATCGGATCAAATTCGCTGGGGTTGATAATACCCACCTGGGGCACGTAGAGCGCCCCGGCCACCCCCGCCAGCATGGCCGAGACGACAAACACGAACAGCTGGAAGCGCTCCACCCGATAGCCGAGAAAGCGCGTGCGCGCTTCCGCATCGCGGGTGGCGACGCACACCCGACCGAGTTTGCTACCGACAATCGACCGACATACCAAATAGCCCAACGCCAGTGCCACCCCGGAGGCAATGAACAAACCGAGGCGGGTGGCTTCACTGCGCAAATCAAAACCCAATAGCTCGCGGAAATCGGTGAGGCCGTTGTTGCCGCCAAAGCCCATCTCGTTGCGGAAAAACGCCAGCATCAACGCGAAAGTCATCGCCTGGGTGATGATCGACAGATACACCCCGGTGACCCGCGAGCGAAAGGCCAGCCAGCCAAATACCAGCGCCAGCAGCCCCGGTGCTATCAACACCATGGCAAAGGCAAACCAGGCCATATCAAACCCATACCAGTACCACGGCAGGCTGTCCCAGTTCAGGAAGACCATGAAGTCGGGCAGGATAGGGTCGCCGTAGGTGCCGCGATCACCGATCTGGCGCATCAGGTACATGCCCATGGCATAGCCGCCAATGGCGAAAAAGGCGCCATGCCCCAGGCTCAAAATCCCCAGATAGCCCCACACCAGGTCCACCGCGACCGCCAACAGCGCATAGGTGAGATACTTGCCCAATAGTCCTACGGTATAGCCCGATACGTACAGCGGATGCCCGGCGGGTACCGCCAGGTGCAGCACCGTCACCACGGTGACCGCAAGTACCAGTATGAGCAGAAAAATCTGCGTCGAGCGTTCGTTGAAGGGTCGTGTTAGCCACATAATCGATTAGCCCTCCGCCGCCCGGCCCTTCTGCGGAAAGAGTCCGCGGGGGCGCTTTTGAATAAACAGGATGATGAATACCAGCACGATAATCTTGGCCAGTACCGCCCCTGCCCAGGGTTCCAGCACCTGGTTGATAATGCCCAGCGACATGCCGGCCACCAGCGTGCCCCATAGATTGCCGACACCACCGAACACCACCACCATGAAGGAGTCGATGATGTAGTTCTGGCCGAGGTTGGGGCCAACATTGGTGAGCTGGGAGAGTGCCACACCGGCAAGCCCCGCCACGCCGGAACCAAGCGCAAAGGTCATGATATCCACGCGTGTGGCGCGAATGCCCATTGAGCGGGCCATGTTGCGGTTCTGGGTGACCGCACGGACCTCAAGCCCCAGCCGTGTGTGGCGCATGATCAGTATCAGGCCCGCAAACACCACCAGCGCAAACCCCAGCACATACATGCGGTTAAGGGTTAGCGACAGCGCATCGTTCACCATCAGCGAACCGCTCATCCATTCCGGGGTAATCACCGTACGGTTTTGCGGTGAGATCACCGTGCGTACCAGCTGCTGAAGAATAAGGCTGACACCGAACGTGGCCAGCAATGTCTCCAGCGGGCGGCCTTTCAGAAACTGAATCACGCCACGCTCAATCGCCACTCCTGCCAGAGCGGACACCATGAACCCGGCAGGGATCGCCAGTATCAGGGCCAGCCCCGGCTGGCCGGGCAGCAGTTGCTGCATGGCCCAGGTGGTATAGGCCCCCAGCATGATCAGCTCGCCGTGGGCCATGTTGATCACGCCCATCACGCCGAAGGTGATCGCCAGGCCAATGGCCGCGAGCACCAGCACCGAGCCCATGGAAAGGCCGAAGTAGAGCGTCTCGGCGGCGCGGTTGATTTTAAGGTTTTGCTCGATATCGGCCAGGGCGGCGGTGGCGGCGTCGACCATCTGCGGGTCATCCGATTGGGTAGCACGACCCAACGCCACCCGGACGTTACTGTTCAAGCTACCCGATAGCACCTCGACGGCCTCGATATCGCCCTGGTTGAGGCGATAGACCGCCAGCGCTTGATTCAACCGATCGCGTACCGCTGCCGACGGTTCGTTTTCCAGCCGGTTGGTGAGCGGCTCGACCTGTTCTTCCTCTACCTCGCCAATCAGCCGTTTCGCCGCGTCCAAACGGGCGTCTTGATCGCCGTTATACAGCTCGACCAGCGAAATCGCCGAACGCAGCTGGGTGCGTAGCGCGTTGTTGATGGTTAACCGATCCAGGTCGCGGCGGCTGACCTCGCCCAGGGCCTCCCCGGTCAGGGCATCTTCAACGGTGACGTCAAGCCCCGCGGTTTGTAGCGCGATCACAAAGCGGCCGTCGTCTTTCAGTCGCTGTAAGTCGCTATCCAGCAGCGCCTGCAACCAGACGTCGGCGCGCTCTTGCTCGCTTTCGATAATGGCGTTGATGGCCATGGCTTTGTCGTCGAATGAGCGCGTATCCAGCGCTTCAAGGAGCGCTTGACCATCGTCCTCCTGTGCCTGAACCGCCATGGGAAACCAGGCCAGCAGGCTGATGAGCAAACAGGTGACGATCCTTGACATGGTACGTGCTGTCCACGAATAGCAAGGGATCCTCATGAGTGAGTCCTTCGAGTGGCGTGCCCCAGGCGGTGCCATAAGCAAGGCATCGCCTGGGTAGATGAATAAGGGGAAAACGGATCCAACAACGGGGCGGCTTACACCGCCCCTGACATAGGCTTACTCGGCCTGCGCTTCTTCAGCATCGCTACCCATGCAGCGGTTTTCCGCCACGTTGTAGTTGCCGCATTCCATTGGCTTGCGCCAGTCGCTGATCAGATCACGCGAACCGGGTAGGTAGTCCGACCAGGCATCGCCTGCCACGGTAGACGGCGTTTCCCAAACCACGGCGAACTGGCCGTTGTCCTGAATTTCCCCGATCATGACCGGCTTGGTGATGTGGTGGTTGGGCATCATCGCGGCCGAACCACCCGACAGGTTGGGCACGGTCACGCCGATGATGGCATCTTTAACCGCGTCCACATCGGTGGTACCGGCTTTCTGAACAGCCTCTACCCACATGTTGAAGCCGATGTAGTGGGCTTCCATCGGGTCGTTGGTCACGGCGTCGTCTTCGCCGGTATGCTCAAGCCAGGCGTCGATGAAGTCGTAGTTGGCGTCGGCATCCACGCTCATGAAGTAGTTCCAGGCTGCCAGGTGGCCCACCAGCGGCCCAGTATCGATCCCGGTGAGTTCCTGCTCGCCCACCGAGAAGGCGACGACGGGAATATCGGCCGCGTCGATACCCTGGTTGCCCAGCTCACGGTAGAACGGCACATTGGCATCACCGTTAACGGTGGATACCACGGCGGTTTTCTTGCCTTCGCTGCCGAAGCGGCCAATTTCCGACACGATATTCTGCCAATCGGAGTGACCAAAGGGCGTGTAGTTGACCATGATATCTTCGTCGGCCACGCCAAATTCTTCTTTCAGGTAGGCTTCCAGGATACGGTTAGTGGTGCGCGGATAGACGTAGTCGGTACCCGCCAGGACCCAGCGCTCCACGCCGACCTGATCATGCAGGTAGTTAACGGCCGGAATCGCCTGCTGGTTGGGTGCCGCGCCGGTGTAGAAGACGTTTTCGGACGACTCTTCACCTTCATATTGCACCGGATAGAACAGTAGCCCGTTCAACTCTTCCACCACGGGCAGTACCGATTTACGCGATACGGAGGTCCAGTTACCAAAAATGACGTCCACTTCTTCCTGCTCAAGCAGCTCCCGGGCGCGCTCGGCAAACAGCGGCCAGTCGGAAGCAGGGTCAACCACCACGGGTTCAATTTCACGGCCGAGCAGGCCGCCGGCTTCATTCTGCTGCTCAACCAGCATCTCGACGGTGTCTTTAAGAACGGTTTCGCTGATGGCCATGGTGCCGGACAGCGAGTGCAGGATACCGACTTTGATCGGGTCGTCGTCTTGTGCGACGGCCTGGGTACTGGCCCCCATCACAGCAGCGGTCAGCAGTGCAGTTGAGAACACTCTAGACGTCTTCGGGTGTGTCTTGCGTAGGAAAGTGGTCACTTGAATCTCCTTGCACCCCTTATGCTGGGGGCTCGTTTATTGGCGTCGTATGCCAAGCAACAAAGCTTGGTATACGTCCACTAGCAACAAACAATTTGCAAGGGCTGCGCCAGATTGGCACATAAGCAACTTATGGACGCACAATCAGCAACTTAAGATAAGTCTAAAAAACCAGAATACGACTAGGAGCACCAAGATAGCGCAGCAGCTGTCGGCGAGCGCACGCTGATCATGCACCAGTAACGCTCAATGCACTGTGACCGTGCAAAAACGGGGCGCCGACTCTCGTCGACGCCCCGTTTTTCAGGGTTGATGAATCCGTTCCAGGATTAATCGCTGCCAGACGCTCCCTCTTCGATGGGATTGCGCATCCGGCGGCGCAGGATGGGCCCAATAATATAGGGCAGGATCAAGCCCAGACCGGCAAATACCCAAAGGCCAATGGCCAGGCCGCTGTTCCATAGTATGGTCCAGTCACCGTCGGATATATCCATGGCGTGGCGCAGGTTCTTTTCCATCTCCGGCCCCAATAACAGACCGAGAATGATCGGCACCAGGGGAATCTCAAGCTTACGCAGCAGATAGCCGGCAACGCCAAAGATCACCATGAAGTAGAGATCGAAGACGGTATTGCTGATCGAGTAGATGCCGACAAAGGCAATCATGGTAACGATCGGCAGCAGGTACATGGGCGGTACCGACAGCAGCTTGACGAAGATCCCCACCATCGGAATGTTCAGGATCAGCAGCAGGAAGTTACCCACCAGGAGAGCGGCAATCACGCCCCAGACAATGTCGGCATTCTGGGTAAACATCAGCGGGCCCGGCGTGATGTTCAGCGAAATCAGCAGCGCCAGCAGCACCGCCGTCGTGCCGCTACCCGGCACACCCAATGTCAGCATGGGCACCAGCGCGCCGCTTGAAGCACCGTTGTTACCGGCCTCGGGACCTGCGACACCGCGTGGATCCCCCTTGCCGAAGTAGCCTTTCTTGCCCACGACCTTTTTTTCCAGGGTATAACCAATAAAGCTACCCAGCGACGCACCGGCACCTGGCAGCACGCCAGCGATGAAGCCCAGCACCCCACCACGAAAGCTGGAAGGCAGGATCTCTCGGATATCCTTCCACTTGAGCGAGAGCTTGTTGACTGCCATTTTTTCCTTGCCACCACCGGCCTTCTCTTCGATGAAGAACAACAGCTCGGAAATGGCGAACAGCCCCACAATCGCAATGATGAAATCAACGCCCTCGTAGAGTTCCAGCGTTCCAAACGTAAAGCGCTGCACCCCGGTGGAATCGATACCCACCGTGGCGATCATCAAACCGATGGCGGCTGCTACAACGGTCTTCATTGGATTCTTGCCAGTGATACCGCCCAAGGTTGCGAACGCCAGCAGGAAGAGCGCGAAATACTCGGCAGGCCCGAAGGTCAAGGCGAACTTTGCCAACAGAGGTGCCAATATAATCAGCCCTATGGTGGCCACCAGGCTACCGATAAAGGACGCAACGGCAGAGATCGCCAACGCCTCGGACGCCTTGCCCTGTTGTGCCATCGGGTAGCCATCAAGACAGGTCATCATCGCCGGTTCGTCACCGGGAATATTGAGCAGTATCGAGGAAATGCGCCCGCCATACATCGCCCCGGCATACACCGACGTCAGCATGATGAGGGCGGTTTCCGGTGCCAGACCGAGGGTAAAGGCCAGCGGGATCAGGATCGCCACCCCGTTGGCCGGGCCAAGGCCTGGCAAGGCACCGATCAAAGTGCCCAAAAAGGCACCGATCAGCGCAAACATCAGGTTATGGGGCTGCAGCGCGACGCCAAACCCGTCCATCAAGAAGCCAAGCGTTTCCATTAGCCCACCTCCAAGAACGACAATATGCCTAGCGGTAGCGCCAGATCGAGGGCAAAACTGAATACCAGGTACACCACCACACCGGAAACCGCTCCAGTGATATAAGCCTTGACCGGGCGTGAACCCATGCGCCAGCAGAGAGTCCCCACAGCCAGTGCGGTGCTGATGATGAAGCCTAGCGGTTGCAGCAGCATGGCATACAGAACCAGCACCACGACCGCAACGATCAGTTCGATACCGGTACGGCTCCATGGCCAGGCATTATCCGGATCCGGCCGTACGACCATGTACAGGCTGGACAGCCCCAGTACGACGGCTAATAACAGAGGAAATGTCTCGGGGCCGACCGCCTCGGACCCGCCAAACGGTTCGGGAAACTGAGTGGCGCCCCAGCCGTACGCGACGGCCAGGACGATCATCAGTATTCCAAAGATACGATCATTGAAAACCATCACTGAATCAGCCCGATATCCGTGGACAGCTGTTCGATATCTTTGATCTGGTCTTTAACGAAGGTCTCGAACTCACCGGCGCTCATGTGGAAAGGCATCAGGCCATTTTGCTGCATGACGTTCTTCCATTCATCGCTCGCATAAATGGTATCCATGGCATCGACCCAGTACTGCTTGGCTTCGTCAGAGATATCCGCTGGCATATAGAAGCCGCGCCAGTTGGGGCCCAGCGCATCAATGCCCTGTTCGCGTGCGGTGGGAATATCAGACAGGTCACCGGGTAGGCGCTCTTCAGACAGTACCGCTAACACCTTGAGATCACCCGATTCCATGAAGCCTTGAGCCTCGGTGATATCGCCGGTGAACGCTTCAACGTGGCCGCCGATCACCTGGGTCAGTGCTTCGCCGCCATTGTTGTAAGACAGGTAAGCGATGCGTGGCAGGTTCTCGACCTCGGCCGCCTGAGCCGCGATCAATACCTTGAGGTGATCCCAGCCGCCCTTGGCGCTCCCGCCAGCAAACTTCACGCTGCGTGGATCCTCTTTAAGGGCATCCATCAGCTCATTGAGATCATCGTATTCGGAATCGGCGGAGACGGCGATGATGCCGTAGTCAGCGCCCAGCGCCCCAATCCAGTTGACCATGTCCGCGGTCATGTCAGGGAACTGACCCTGGGCAAGGCGAGTCGTAGTGGCCGTAGACGCCGCGACGAGAAGCTCCTCATCGCCAGCCCGCTTGCTGATGGTATGACCGTAAGCCACACCGCCACCGGCACCGGCCATATTGATGGTCTGAACGTTACCCGACACCAGGTCGAGCTCCTGGAGCACGTTGCCGACACTACGGCAGGTAAAGTCCCAACCGCCGCCCGGGTCAGAGGGGGCGATACACTCGACTTTACCTTCCGGTTCGAAGGCAGCGGCAGTGCTGGAAAAAGTCGTCATTGCGGCCAGCGGCAGAGCCAGCAGCGTTACGTACTTCAAGGAAGACTTGAGAGTCATAGCGTTCTCCACGTTTCAAACTGTTGTTGTAGTGAGCGTGTTGTCGTGATGCATAGCACTTCACGCTGTGAACGTTAGAAGAAAGCAGACCCGGGCGACAAGCTTGTGAACATTAAGCACAAAAAAAGCATTCTGCGCATTGTGTTCATTTTGCTCACGGTGCTGTCAGGACGTTTAAACCGCTTCGTTTTTGTTCCTGATTAAAGGCCCTCAAGCCAACCATTGGCACCGGCCCGCAAACGGTAACGGCGTTCGGGTCTACCTACATCACCATAGCCCAATTCGGCGTCTACCACTTGCACTGAGACCAAAAACTCTAAGTAGCGGCGTGCCGTGGAACGGCTTGCTCCCATCCCCCGTGCCACCTGGGTAGCAGCCAACGGCTGATGCGCTTGCCTGAGCGCCTCAACCACCGAACGTAACGTCAGGCGGTCGATACCTTTTGGCAGGCTTCGCCCACTGGGGACGTTGGGTTCAACAGGCGTTGCGCGGGCCAGCACCTGGTCAAGCTCGGCTTGATTCATCTCCGCGCGGCTGGCCAATGCCTCGCGCTCTCGGCGAAAGCGCGCCAGCATCTGCTGCATACGACCGGCTTCAATGGGTTTGATAAGGTAATCAAAAACACCGCCGCGCAGCGCCTCGCTGATGGTATCCACCTCACGGGCGGCGGTGACCATGACAATATCCACCTGTACGTAATCACGACGCAGCGCCCATAGCAGCTCCAGCCCTTCCACATCGGGCAGATAAGCATCCAGCAAGATCAACTGCACGTGCTGCCCTTGCTCGGCCATCAGGGCATTGGTTTCAGCGGCGTTGCGGGCCATGCCGACAACATGAAAACCCTCGCTTTGCTCGATAAAAGCGCGGTGGATATCGGCAATGCGAAAGTCATCTTCTACCACCAAAATACCGTACTCGTGCGCCGACATAAGGCTTCCTTTAACCGAATTACAGGCCATTAGTTGTCATTGTAAGAATCTGCGCCGGTTAGCTTATCACGGACGATGACGCGTCACCGTCGGCACATAGTGAGCGGTCCAGCACCGCGATAAAGCAGGCACCGCCGAGTTCGCTGTCCTCCAGGGTGACCGTGCCACCATGCTGGCGGCACAGTCGCGCCACCAGCGCCAGGCCTAGTCCCTGATGCTGACCGGTTTTGGTCGAGAAGCCTTCGCTAAAAATCGACTCGACATGCTCAGGGACAACACCAGGCCCGTTATCCTCCACTTCAATGAGCAATTGCTCGCCCAGGTCGGTGAAAAACAAGCGTACCCGTGGCGGGTCATTCGGCCCATGCAAGGCTGCGTAGCAGGCGTTATCCAGCAGGTTACCCACCACACTCATCATCACTTCCTGCCCGGTCGGCGTTAGCGGGCGGCTAAGTGAGCTTTGTTCATCAATATCCAGCGTTACGCCCAGTTCCCTGGCACGGGTCAGTTTGCCCATCAGGGTACCGCTCAAAACGGTATCGACGACGTTACGCATCAAGAAGCTCATCTGCGCCTGAGCGCGCTTGGTTTCCTGGTGGATCAACGTCAGCGCCTCATCAATGCGCTCGAGCTGCAGCAAGCCGGAAATGGTGTAGAGCTTATTGGAAAACTCGTGCGCCTGGGCGCGCAGCATGTCGACATCGCGGCTAGCCTGGGTCAGCGCCTGGGATAGATCGACAATCTCCCGACGGCTGCGAAATGTCGCCACCGCTCCCTCGATCTCGCCCTCGTGGACAATCGGCACGCGGTTAACCACCACCGGATGATCCCCCAGCCACATTTGCTGGTCGAACTCCTGCTGACCGTACTTAAGCACTTCCTGGAGCCGCGAATTGGGAACCACCTCGCGGATCGGCTGGCCGAGGAGAATATGCTCGTCGGCCAACCCCAGGAACCACCGAGCCTGTTGGTTCACCAGCGTAATCTGGCCTTCGCGGTTCACCGCCAGGATACCCTCGTGTATCGATTGCAGGATGGCCTCTTTCTCCATCGCCAGACGGGCAATTTCGTAGGGCTCCAACCCCAGAATGACACGCTTTAGATGCTGGGAGAGCCAATAGGCACCGGCAAACCCCAGCACGATCATCAGCGCCACCAATGACCAGCCCAGGCTGTTATAGCGAGCGATATCCATTGCGACGCGATCAAGCATGAAGCCGACCGAGACAATGCCGATGATATTCCCCGCTTCATCGCGCACCGGCGTTTTACCGCGCATGGCGGACCCCAATGTACCGGTCGCTTCCGATACATAGGACTCGCCTCCTTCAAGCGCCCGCGCGTTATCGCCGCCTACCATGGTCAAGCCGATACGCTCGGGCACCGGATGCGAATAGCGCACGCTTTGGTTATTACCGACCACCACGTACCGCGCGCCGGTTTCACGACGCACGCGTTCGGCCAGCGGCTGTATCACGCTTGCGGGATTGTCATCGTCAAAGGCATCGATAAGTGCGGGCATTGAGGCCACCGTCTTGGCTACCGCCAAGGCCCGCTCCCCCATTTGCGTGCTGATGATCTCGGCTTTACGGTGATTCAGATAGGTGCCTTGTGCCAACAGCATGCCCGCCAGCAAAAGACCGACAAGCAGCATGACCTGAAGGCGAAAGCTGCGTTTGTACCAGCGCCGCCTGGAGCGCGTTCGACGCCAGCGTTGCAACTCAGCTAATGTTTTGTTCGGGCGGGAGGATGGCATGACGGCACTCACAAGCGGTAACGGCCTCATTATGGCATGCGCATGCAGAGGGCGTTAAACTTCGCTGCTTTGGTCAACTGGACAGGTAACAGGCCTTGCACTGCCAGATCAGGGAGAGCGGTATGCTAGCGAAGGATTGGGGAAAGGGAGTGGCCATTTTACTGGGTGTTCTCTGGAGCGCGTCAGCCATTGCAAGCCCCTTTTACGCCCCTGACCCTCCGTCCGACGATACCCCCGTTTTCAGCGGCGACTCTGAATTGGGCTACAACCGCCTCACGGGCAATACCAACAGTGAAACGCTCATCGGCAAAACCCGCTTGCAATGGTTGACGGGCGATTTGACCCACTCGCTGCGCGGCGAAGTGCGCCACGTCAGCAAGGAAGACGACACTGCCGCCGAACAGTACCTGCTGGCGGCCCGCGAACGCTACGACTTCAACGGGCCCCATTACCTGTTTGGCTTTGCCCGTTGGGAAAAAGATCGCTTTGCCGGTTACGATCAGCAGCTCAGCGCGATTGGCGGCTACGGGCGGCAGATCCTCGACAACGAGCGTCATACGCTGTCGCTGGAAGCCGGCCCGGGCTACCGCCACGACCGGCTCCGCGAGCACGGTAATGAGCGCCTGGGCGTTGCCTATTCGGCCATCGATTATCGCTGGGAATTTGCCGACTACGCCGATATCCGTCAGGAAGCGTCGCTGGAATACACGCGCCAGAATGTCACCTCGCGCTCGCTCACCGCCCTGACGACACGGCTGAACTCAAAGCTTTCGCTCCGCCTCTCCTACGAGATCAAACACAATTCAGAGCCCCCTGACGATGCCGACAAACGCAGCGACACCACCACCAGCGCGTCGCTGCTTTTCCACTGGTAGCGCACCATAATGCAGCAAGCCGTGTTAGACGTTGGTCTATAAAGACGTTACAATGTGCTCAGTTTCCTGTCCTAGCGCCATTCCATGAATGGCGCTTTTTTTTTCCCACTTTTCAACGCGGCAAGCTGTTAAGTTTGACGACCATCTTGCCCAATTCCCAAACGGACTCTCATGACGACACAATCAACTCAAGACGCGATGCCACGAAGTGGTCTACGCGCCCTCGGTGATCCTCTGGTGCTGCTGCTCAGCATCGGCTTTATCGTGGCCTTTATTGGTCTATCACTTTACGATGTCGACCTCGTTGCCAACAGCATCAGTACCGGCTTCGCCTGGACAGCGCGGGTATTTGGAACCTACTTTCAACTGCTGCTGATCGCCACCTTCTTGATTGCCATTGGCCTGGCCTTTACCCCCGCCGCCAACGCCAAAATCGGCAACCTCGATGCGCCGGAAATGAGTACTTTCAAGTGGCTATCGATCATTCTGTGCACCTTGCTGGCCGGGGGTGGGGTATTTTTCGCGGCAGGCGAGCCGATCTACCACTTTGTGGTCACCCCTCCCGCCTTTGACAGCGAGGCGGGCACACCAGAAGCCGTGGCGAACGCCCTCGCCCAGTCATTTAACCACTGGGGCTTCCTGGCGTGGGCAGTCCTCGGGTCGCTTTCGGCGGTGGTGCTGGCGCATGCCCACTATGTGAAAGGCCAACCGCTTCAACCGCGCACCCTACTGTATCCGGTATTTGGCGAGCGCCTGCTACGTGGGCCGCTCGGCGGCATTATCGATGCCTGCTGCGTGATTGCCCTGGTGGCAGGCACCGTGGGGCCGATCGGTTTCCTGGCGACCCAGGTCAGTTTTGGTTTGCACGAGCTATTTGGTCTGCCGGAAGGCTATACCGGCCAGTTGATCATTCTTGCGGCGCTGGGCAGCATTTATGTGCTGTCCTCAATGAGCGGTGTCCATAAAGGCATTCAGCTACTCAGTCGGTTCAACGTGCTGCTGGCGCTCACGATTGGTGCGGTCATCTTTATCTTCGGCCCGACCCTGTTCCTGACCAACAGCTATGTGGCAGGGCTGGGCACCTATGTGAGCGAGTTCTTCACCATGGCAACCACGACGGCGGACACCGCGCCCGACTGGTGGATGCAGTGGTGGACGGTGTTCTTCTTTGCCTGGTTCATCGGCTATGCACCGCTGATGGCCATTTTCGTGGCGCGCATTTCCCGTGGCCGCACCATTCGCCAGATGATTGTCGCCGTCGCTGTTATCGCGCCGATTGCCACCAGCGTGTGGTTTACCCTGCTTGGCGGCTCGGGCATCTACTATCAGCTCAGCGGTGCCATCGAGCTGACCAAAGCGCTGAACAACTTCCAGTTTGACGTGGCCACGCTGACCGTCGCGCAAGCACTGCCCGGCGGCACCTGGATGGCGTTGGCGATCTTGCTGTTAACGACCATTTTCGTGGCGACCACCGGTGACTCGATGAGCTACGCCATCGCCGTCGTGGGCGCTGGTCACGATGACCCCAACCCTTACATCCGCGCCTTCTGGGGGATCGCCATGGCCCTGATGGCGGCGATATTGCTGAACATGGGCGCCGGGCAAATCAGTGCGCTACAGCAGTTTATCGTGATCACCGCCATTCCCGTGTCGCTGATCCTGTTGCCCACTTTATGGCACGGCCCCAAGGCTGCGTATGCCATGGCGCGTGAGCAGGGCATTATTAAGTAGCCACTAGAGTCCTTCCAGCAGTCGCAGAATCATCTGCGGCTGCTGGTTGGCCTGGGCCAAAATAGCGATGCCTACCTGCTGAAGGATCTGAGCGCGCACCAGATTTGAAACTTCCTTGGCGTAATCAGCATCCTGAATGCGCGACCGGGCGGCGGACGTGTTGATAATATTGGTATTAAGCCCGTCGATCACGCTTTCAAAGCGATTCTGCACGGCCCCCATATAGCTGCGCTGACGGTCTACGCGCTTGATAGCGTCATCCAGGGTCGCTAGCGGCTCTTCGGTGGCACTACCGTCATCAAGAATACTAAAGCCTTCCAGGCCCAGGGCCTGCAACCCCATCCCTTCAAAACGTACTGCGATGCTACTGCCATCGTTAGCACCCACCTGGATGTTTAACGACTTTGGCTCGTCAATCAGCCCTATGCCGTTGAAATTACTCTGCCCGGCAATGCGATCAATCTCTTCTAAACGCTGATCGATTTCGTCTTGGATAGAAACCAGGTCGTCGGAAGAGTTGGTGCCGTTCGCTGCTTGCACGCTCAGCTCACGGATGCGTTGCAGGTTGTCGTTAACCTGATTTAGCGAGCCTTCCGCTGTCTGCACCATTGATATGCCATCGTTGGTGTTGCGAATCGCCTGGGTCATGCCCTTGATTTGTGCTGTCATGCGGTTGGCAATCGCCTGGCCAGCAGGATCATCCTTGGCACTATTGATGCGCAGGCCGGACGAAAGCCGCTGCATGGCGGTTTGCATCGACTGCTGGCTACTCCGCAGGTGCTGAAGAGTAAGCAAGGAACTGATATTGGTTTTGAGGCTTACCACCGATTTCTCCCAAGCGGCACAGCGCTTAAAGGAAACAGCCAGGAATATTACTTATCGGCCGTTTAGTACCCGGCGTTAGCCCCAAGGAAGGATTTATTTGCGCTCCACTGCCGACAGCAACTCATCAACGGGGACCCGCACATAATCGTGCTCAAGATAGCCCTCATCCACCAGCTCGCCATCCCAGGCAACAATGTCCAGATCCATGGTCCTCGGCCCCGACTTGATCGGGCCACGAACCCGGCCGAGGCGATCTTCCACACCTTTCAGGTAGGCACGAAAGTCACTCATCGATAAGCGCGTGCGCACCAGTAAGGCCGCGTTGAGAAAGTTGGGCTGCTGCTGGTAGCCGACCGGCGTGGTAACGATTTCACGGGAGCGGCCGACCATTTCACACTCTTGGCAAAGGATATCCAGTGCCTCGGCCGCGTGCCGCTCGGGCTCTATATTGGAGCCCAGCGAAATGACGCATTCGTGAAGCGAGGTATCGGGTTGGGCATATAAACGTGATTGAGACATGTTATCCATCCTTGAGCGAAGCGCCGATAAAACCCAAGCCTAACGTTCTGCACCGTTTGTGCAAGTACTGTACAATTTATTGACAAACGCTGCCCTCACGCAGACAGTCATGTCATCCTACACCGATCAAGCACCCTATCACGACGAGGATTGTTCAATGAGTACACCGGCCGCATTGGTTACCGGCGGGGCAACGCGCCTGGGACGTCATTTTGCCGAATCACTGGCTGACGCGGGCTATGACATCGCGCTGCACGTAAACCGCTCCCGCGATGAGGCAGAGGAAGTCGCCGAAGGCATCCGCGCAAAAGGTCGGGATTGCGAGCTATTCAGCTGCGATTTCTTGCACGACGATGTGGGCCGACTGATCGAGCAGGTAACACAGCGATTCCCAAAGCTGAGCGTCCTGCTCAACAGCGCATCCGCCTACACGCCCGCGCCCCTTGCCGAGACCGACCTTGAGATGCTGGAAACCCAGTTCCGGGTGAATCTGTTTACCCCACTATTGTTAACCCGGCACTTTGCAAGCGCTGTCGACACGGGCCAGGTGATCAATATCATCGACAACAAGGTGGCCTACCACCAGTACCCCTACGCCGCCTATTTGCTGTCCAAAAAGAGTCTGGCGGAGATGACACGCATGGCGGCGCTGGAGTTTGCCCCCCGCATCCGGGTGAACGGCATCGCGCCGGGCGTCGTGCTACCCGCCTCCCAGCGTACCAGCGACTACATCGACTGGCGCATCGACGGGATCCCCGTCAAGCAACAAGGCGAACCCGACCATCTCGTGCAGGCGTTGCATTACCTGCTCAACAACGACTTTGTCGCCGGGCAGATTCTATTTGTCGACGGCGGCGAATCCATCAATGTGGAAGGGCGTCACTCGGAAAACTATCCGGGGTAACCCGCAAAGCAAAGGGGCTGCCCGATGGCAGCCCCTTTGCGTATTACGATGCGGCGTTTAGCGCCCGTCAGGCGTATCAACGTCGTCGTGGTCGGGCTTGATGTGATCCGAGTCCGACGCTTGCTGCACATCCTGATGAGAGGCCGGTTGTTGTTCTCCAGCGTCCTGACGGGGAGCCTGCTTGCCGTCTGTTTCCTCGGCGGTGGAGTCGATAACCCGGACGTTCGCGGGCGGTGCGCTACCGTCCTTGTTTTCGCCGAAGTACAGCGTGGTATGCGGGAAGGGTATTTCGATACCGGCTTCATCAAAGCGCAGCTTGACGAAACGGTTATACGCACGCCCAACCGCCCACTGGTCGCCCGGCGTGGTCTTGATCACCACACGGATATTGACCGAGCTATCCGCCAGCGCGATGACCCCGGCAACGGTCATGTCTTCGAGCAGCTTGTGGCCATGCTCTTCGCTGGCCTTGAGGTCCTCGAACGCGACTTTTAGTTGCTCGATCGCATCGTCAATACTTTCGCGATAGGCAATGCCGTACTCGCCGACGTGGTTACCGAACTCGCGCATGTAGTTGGAGACCGTATCGACGCTGGAGAACGGCACGATATGGAAGGTGCCGCTAAGATCACGGATACCCACCGAGCGGATACTGAGTTTTTCCGCCGTGCCGGTAATGCCGCCAACGGTGACCACATCGCCGGTATTCATGGCGTTTTCCACTTGGATGAAGACGCCGGTGATGACATCCTGAACCAGTTTTTGCGCACCGAAACCAATTGCCAGGCCAAGCACACCGGCACCCGCAATCAGCGGGCCGATATTGATGCCGATCTCCGACAGCACGATCATGCCGGTGATGGTCACCATGGCAATGGCCAGTGCGTTGCGGAACAGGCTGAGCAGCGTTTTTGCCCGTGCGGTGGGCTCGCCTACTCCGGTATCCGGATTGAGCTTGTGTTCGATCAGACTGGCAAGCCCCAGCCACGCGCCGATCGCAACGATAAGTATAATGGCCACGCTGATTAACTTGCTAACCAGGCCAGCTCCGGCTTCAGAGGCATACCAGGCGGCCAGATCGAACGCGCCCCAGGCATCCAGCACCACCATGATGACCGTTACCACAATCACCGTGCGCAGAATACGCAGCGCATTGGGCACGTAGCGATTAAGACGCTTTTCCAACAGCGGCAGCTTGCGGCGCATGTCAGGCGAGAGCTGAATGCGGCGGCCAATGGTTTGCGTCAGGAACGACGACACCAAGAGGCCCGCGACGACCGCTGCCAGCGTTTTCAGTGTCGCAAACAGCACAAACGGCAAGGCATCGCCTGGACGAACCAGCGTCAGCACCAACACCATCAGGAAGTAGAGCAGCGCGAACAGGTGCCAAGTGCGGGCGAACAGCTGAAGAGACACACGGCTGGCGGCTAGTGTCGAGCGTGCACCGACGGTATTCAGGTTGTCGCGCAGGCGCACGCGGTTTTTCAGCACCACCGCCACGGCATAAATGAACGCCAGCAGCATGATCAAGGTACCGACCGCCTGACCAATGGCTGCCGACACATAGAAATTGACCAGCGGGACCACGACCATCAGGCCGTATCCCACCATGCCAATCAGGCGGGCTAACCAACGGTTCCAGTAGGAGGCTTCCTGCGCTGAAATCGGCAACAGTCGCAACCCTTCGTAGCGCGAGGAAAACAGCATCCGCACCGCGGCTTTCAAGAGCTCAATGATTAAAAAGGCGTTGAGAAACAGGGATGCCCGAGTGGAGAGGTCGCCAACTTCACCGACCGCAAAGGTGGCAACAAGATTACCGCCGACATAGGCAAGCGCCACCAGCAGCACATCAATCACGGCGGCAATCGCCACGCAAACAATCAAACGCAGGACGGGCGTCAGCCCGGCGCCCTGCTGGGACCAGCCACTGATTTTAGTGAACAACGGCTTCGCCACGCGTCGAAACACCATAAACATGGCGAAGGTGGCGGCAATCACGATACCAAGATTGATCGCCGCGGACATGAATACCGCCATGTCGAAGACGCTCTCGCCACCACCGACAAAGAGGCCACGCACCAGCAGCACTAGTTGTTCGAACTGGCCGCCGACTTCGCCGACAACATTGCTGGTCAGTTGAGCCAGTTGGCGCGGCAGCGACACATCCTCGGGGGCGATATCACTGCCCTGGGCAGCGCCCCCGGGTAGCTCCGATGACTCGGCCACCTCGGACGCCTGGCTGCGTAGCAAGTCGATGAGTTCCTGGCGAGCCTGCTCGTCTTCGAGTAAGTTCGCCAGGGATTCATAGGACTGTGGTTCAGTGGTCTCTGCCCCGTCGCTGCCACCTTCACTTGGTGTACTGCTTTGCGCAAACACGGGCGCAGCAAACAGCGTCATCAGCGCTAGCAGCCAGACGCTGAGACAGGGTAATAAACGTAGTGGCGTCACACCGTAACCTCCCTTTGATGGTGAGTCGTTGCATCAACCTGACGGCTGAGCTAATTGTTTCGACTAATCATACATGCCAAGGAACATATAAGCATTGTATAGGATATTGAGCTTAACATGATTACCTGCACAAAGGCTCGAGCCAGGACGCTGCCAAACCGAGTATCAGTGCATAGCGGGCACCTTTTGCGACCAGTATCCATGCCAGCGCGCGCCACCAGGGCAAGCGTAATATGCCGGCCACGACGGTCAACGGATCACCAATGATCGGCAGCCAAGACAACAGCAGGCTCGCTTCACCAACACGCTGGTACCAACGTTCGGCACGGGCCAGCTGCGCGGGGGAAGCCGGAAACCAACGACGGTCCTGAAAGCGCCGTGCGTAACGGCCCAAGGCTACATTGACCAGGCTGCCCAGCGTATTGCCAGCGGTGGCGACGCACCATAATGCCAGGACCGGCTGGCCCTGACACCATTGTCGCGCGAGCCAGACTTCCGACCCGCCAGGCAATAACGTAGCGCTGAGCAGCGCTATCCAAAAAAGGCTCAGCATCAGGACGCGGGAAGTTGACCACCCAACTGCAGCGTAATCTCATCCGCCACGCGGCGCACCAGCGCGCCCAGCTCCAGTAGCCGAGCCTCAGGGATACGCGCCACGGGGCCTGACACCGAAATGGCCGCCAACGGCATGCCGTGCTCGTCATTGACGCATGCTGCTACACAGTGCAAGCCAATCGCATGCTCTTCACGGTCACAGGCAAAACCCTGGTCACGAATGCAATGCATCTCGTCGAGCAGGGTGTCGGGCTGGTAAAGGGTGTTTTCGGTCACCCGGGGCAGTTCACCTTTAGCGAGCAGTTGGGCGCGTTCGTCGTCGGGCATCCAGGCAAGCAGGGCCTTGCCGACACCGGAGGCGTGCAAGGGCGCCCGCGAGCCTAGCCGGGTAATCATGCGCATCATCTGCGGCGACTCGTGCTGGGCAAGAAACACCGCCGTATCAGCATCGCGGATGCCCAGGTTGGCGGTTTCGCCGGTCTCGGCTGTCAGGCGACGTAAAAACGGACGACTGGTGGCGACCACGTCCCGCGCTTCGAGAAAGCTGTTGCCGATGCGGAACGTCTTGACATCAATACGCCACAGGCCCTGTTCATTCTCCTGAGTGACGAAGCCCTGACTCTGCAGCGCCTGAAGCAATCGGTGGGTTGTCGAAGGCGCGAGATCGGCCATTTCCGCCAGGGCGGAAAGCGCCAAACCCTCGGGACTGCTGGCCAGGTACTCCAACAGATTTAACCCACGCACCAACGACTGGCTGTGCCCACCGCCTGCTTTGGCCGAATTGGCCGGGCGGCCAACGGTCCTGCGCTTTACGTCACTCACCTGGCTCTCTCCTGAAAAGCTCTCCTGAAGGCACCTCTACTTATAGGTAGGCGCAAAGAGCGTAAGGATAACGTGCCTGTGCGGCCGCTGTCGCGCTTACGGAAACGAATTCCACCACCACCTGACTGCCGGTAAGCAACTAAATAGACGACGCTTTACGCATATCACGGCCCAATGGATGCGGCTCACCACGGGCTTTGGCGAGGTCAATCTGGCGCTGACGCTCGCGCGCCGCCGCACGGGTCTTCTCGGGTAGCGAGTCGATGCAGTGGGGGCAGCTGATACCAGGCTCATAAGCGGACGACTGCATATCTTCTGCGGAGATCGGCCGACGACAGGCATGGCACTGTTCAAACTCGCCTTCGCTCAAGTCATGGCGAACGGTCACCCGGTTATCAAAAACGAAGCACTCACCGCGCCACAGAGACTGCTCTTCGGGGACTTTTTCCAGGTAATTCAGCACGCCACCCTTGAGGTGATAGACCTCGTCAAAACCTTCCTTGAGCATGAAGCTGGAAGCTTTTTCGCAGCGGATACCGCCGGTACAGAACATGGCGACTTTTTTATGCTTCTCGGGGTCATAGTGTTCGCGCACGTATTCAGGGAATTCACGGAAGGTCGTGGTCTTTGGATCGACGGCGCCTTCAAAGCTGCCGATCTCCACTTCATAGTCGTTGCGGGTATCGATAACCAGCACTTCCGGATCGGCAATAATGTCGTTCCATTGCTCCGGCTCGACGTAAGTGCCTACGGTGTCGTTAGGGTCGACGTCCGGAACACCCAGGGTGACGATCTCTTTTTTCAGTTTCACCTTGGTACGATAGAACGGCGGCTCGTCACAAAACGATTCTTTATGGTCGATATCACTTAGCCGTGGGTCGGCGGTCAACCAGGCGAGCAGCGCATCGATGCCCTCGCGGGTACCGGCAACCGTGCCGTTGATGCCCTCTTTGGCAAGCAGCAGCGTGCCCTTCACGCCGTTATCCAGCATGGTCTGGCGCAGCGGTTCACGCAGCGCTTCAAAGTCGTTCAGGGTGACAAACTTATATAACGCCGCGACCACAATACGCGGTGATGACGTAGTTGATGACATAGGTACTGACATGACGAACTCCAGGTAGTCGCCCCCGTAAAAGGCGGACCAGGTGAATTAACGAGCGCATTTTAGCAAAAAGTCTGACGTAAAGCGCCCAACCCGATACGTCGATTTATTCGATCTGATCATTGAGAAACCTTCACCCCACGCCCTCAGTCAGCAGGCGTATATTAATTGTCATTCTCCCAACACTCTGGAGTTGATGATGAAGATCCGCCGTTCAAACGAGCGAGGCTACGCCGACCACGGCTGGCTGCGTTCCTACCATACGTTCTCGTTTGCCAATTACATGGATTCTGACCACATGGGCTTCCGTGCGCTGCGGGTGATCAATGAAGATCGCGTGTCCCCTGGACACGGCTTCGGCGCTCACCCCCATCGGGATATGGAGATCATCTCCTATGTGCTCGATGGCGAAATGGCCCATCAGGACAACATGGGCAATGGTGAAGTGATGCGCCCGGGGGACGTGCAGCGTATGTCAGCAGGCACCGGCGTGCTGCACAGCGAGTTCAACCATTCCAAGGAAAACGGCCTGCACTTCCTGCAAATCTGGATCGAGACCGCCAAACGCGGCATTGCGCCCAGCTACGAACAGAAAGCCTTTCCGCACGCTGAGCGGCAGGGCCAGTGGCGGCTGGTGGTATCACCTGACGGCCAGGATGGCTCGGTGAGCGTTAATCAGGACGTTAATCTGTATAGCGCCTTGTTTAATGAAGGCGAACAGGCAGATACACCGAGTACCCGTTATGCGTGGCTGCACGTGGTGAACGGCGAAATGGAGGTCAACGGCGAAACGCTAAGCGCGGGCGACGCCGCGTCGTTTCAACCGGACGAAACATTTACGCTGACCGGCAAGAAGGCGGGGGAAGTGTTGCTGTTTGATTTGGCTTGAGCCAGAGGTTTGAACTCAAAACGGCCCCGATCGGGGCCGTTTTGGCGTTAGTGCAACCGTTTAGTACAACGGTAAGGTTGCTTAACTATTCTGCGCCGAGTAGAGCACGCGAATCTTCAGCGTATGGTCGACCTGCTTCAACGCTTCCAGCGCCTGGGGGCCGTAGGCTTTGTCCACATCGATGACCACGTAGCCAACCTTGTCGTTGGTTTGCAGGTACTGGCCCGAGATATTGATGCCGTTCTCAGATAGCACACGGTTGATCTGCGACAGCACACCGGGCACGTTGTCGTGAATATGTAGCAAGCGATGCTTGTCCGGGTGCGCGGGCAGCGCCACTTCGGGGAAGTTGACCGAGGTCACCGTGGTGCCGTTATCGGAATAGGTGATCAGTTTTTCCGACACCTCGATGCCGATATTTTCCTGGGCTTCCAGGGTCGAGCCGCCGATATGCGGCGTGAGGATAACGTTTTCCAGGCCGCGTAGCGGGCTTTCAAACTCCTCGGCATTGCCCTTCGGCTCGACGGGGAAGACATCAATCGCCGCCCCGTTCAGCCTGCCCGCCTTGATCGCCTGAGCCAGCGGTTCAATTTCCACCACGCTGCCCCGCGAGGCGTTGATCAAGATGGCACCGGGCTTCATGGCAGCAATTTCTTTTTCGCCTACCATCCAGCGGGTGGACGCCAGGTCAGGCACGTGCAGGCTGACCACATCGGCGCGCCCCAACAACTCTTCAAGGCTCGCCACCTGGTTGGCGTTACCCATGCCCAGCTTGGTGATCACATCGTAATAAATGACGTTAAAGCCCAGCGACTCGGCGAGCACGGAAAGCTGCGCGCCAATGCTGCCATAACCTACGATACCCAGCGTTTTTCCGCGGGCTTCGTGGGAGTTTTTCGCCGATTTCAGCCAGCCGCCCTGATGAGCCCGGGCATTTTTCTCCGGAATACCGCGCAGCAGCATGATGGCTTCGGCGAGTACCAACTCAGCGACTGAGCGGGTGTTGGAATACGGTGCGTTGAATACCGCAATCCCGCGCTTGAGCGCTGCGTCAAGGTCGACCTGATTGGTGCCGATGCAGAAACAGCCAACGCCCACCAGCTTTTCCGCCGCCGCGAACACGCGCTCATTCAGTTGAGTACGGGAACGAATACCGATGAAGTGAACGTCACGAATCTTCTCGATCAGCGCCTCTTCATCCAGCGATGTAGGCAGATGCTCGATATTTTCGTAACCTGCGTTTTGAAAATTGTCCACCGCGCTTTGGTGGACGCCCTCGAGCAGCAGGATCTTGATCTTGCTCTTGTCCAGGGACGTTTTGGCCATGGCTGAATCAACCTCTATGATCGGCGGCATGCGCCGCTTAACGGTTCGCGGAAGGCCCGTATGGTAGCACATTCGCCCACGCTCTCGCTGGGCTCGCGTGATGAAAAGTGTGCGTTGTCAAGATGAACGCGACACAAGTCGCACCTTCGGCAGGGCCTTGAGGGCAGACGCCACCCCCCGCCCTCGGTGTATACTGTTGGCCTTGTTCTCTGCAGACACACGCGCCGCCCACGTCAGGGCGTCAGGAAAACGGTAGGCATGGCCCAATGAGTGACACCACACCCCCACAAGATTTTGCCGCCACGGTTGAGCAACTAGAGACGCTCGTGGAACGCCTGGAGTCTGGCGAACTCTCATTGGAGGATGCGCTGACCGCCTTTGAGCAAGGCGTTCGCCTCACCCGTGACGCACAGCAACGCCTGGATAGCGCGGAATTAAAGGTGCGCGCGCTCAGTGAAGACAGTGAAGGCCGCTTGAACGTTACACCCTTTGATGGCCCCGACGCGCCCACGGAAGATTCTGATGGCACGGATGACAGCAACAAGGAGACGCCACCATGGTAGCGCCCGCCGCCGCTGGGCTGACTATGTTGCGTGACACAAGCAATAATCGCGTTGACGCCACCCTGGCCGCGCTATTTGATACGCAACGGGCCACCGAGCCGCGCCTGGAAGCCGCCATGCGCCATGGCTTGCTGGTGGGTGGCAAGCGGCTACGCCCGTTACTGGTGTATCTGGCCGGCCGGGCGCTGGGGGCCCGCGACGACGAGCTTGACGCAGCTGCCGCCGCCATCGAACTGATCCATGCTTATTCGCTGATCCACGACGACCTGCCCGCCATGGACGACGACGACCTGCGCCGCGGACAGCCAACGGTCCACAAGGCCTTTGATGAAGCCACCGCTATCCTGGCAGGCGATGCCCTTCAGGCACTGGCTTTTGAAGTGCTGGCCCGCACAGGGCACCCACGGCTTGGCAGCCTGGTGACCACCCTTGCCAGCGCCGCTGGCCGTGATGGTATGGTCGCTGGCCAGGCACTGGACCTCGCTGCCGTTGGTGGCCACCCCAATGTCGAGGCTTTGGAGCATATGCACGCCCACAAGACCGGCGCACTGATCGTCGCCGCGGTTCGTCTGGGCGGGCTGATCGCCGTTGACGAACACGACTCCCGTCTACAGGCGCTGATTCGCTACGCGCGTGCCATTGGACTAGCCTTCCAGATTCACGACGATGTGCTGGACGTGACGGGTGACACCGCCACACTGGGTAAAACATCCGGCGCCGATGCTGCCCGCGCCAAGCCGACGTACCCCGGTTTACTGGGGCTTGAAGGCGCACAGCACAAAGCCCAGACACTCATTGACGAGGCCATTGCCGCGCTTGCCCCACTGGGCAAGAACGCACAGCCATTGGCCGACCTTGCCCACTACATGATCGAGCGCGACCACTAGACAATGCCCATGAAGCTGTTCGACGAAATACCCCGCGAGCGCCCGGCAACGCCGTTGCTCGACTCCTTTGACCACCCCGCCGCCCTGCGGGCCATGAACGCCAGGCAGCTTGCCCAGTTGGCAGACGAACTGCGTGCCTATCTGCTTTACAGCGTTGGCGTGTCCGGCGGCCACTTTGGCGCGGGTCTCGGGGTGGTGGAGCTGAGCGTGGCGCTACACCACGCGTTCAACACACCCGACGACCGACTGGTATGGGACGTGGGTCATCAGGCCTACCCGCACAAGATACTCACAGGGCGGCGTGACGCCATGCTCAGCATTCGCCAGCACGGTGGCCTCGCGGCGTTTCCGCGCCGCGCCGAGTCCGGCTACGATACCTTTGGCGTCGGCCACTCCAGCACCTCAATTTCTGCCGCGCTTGGCATGGCATTGGCCACCCAGGCCCAGAACAAGCCACGCCGCGTCTGCGCGATTATCGGCGACGGCGCGCTGAGTGCCGGCATGGCGTTTGAAGCCCTCACCCATGCGGGGCACGTGGATGCCAACATGTTGGTTATTCTCAATGATAATGAGATGTCGATCTCCGAAAACGTCGGCGGCATGGCGACTTACCTGGCCCGCGTGCTTTCCAGCAAGCCGTATCTTAAGATGCGTGAAGAAGGTAAAAAGGTGCTTTCCCACCTTCCCGGCGCGTTGGAGCTTGCCCGCCGCACCGAAGAGCACATGAAAGGCATGGTCAGCCCCGCCACGCTGTTTGAAGAAATGGGCTTCAACTATGTCGGCCCCATCGATGGTCATGACCTCGAAACACTCACCGAGACGCTGGACACTTTGCGCGACCTGGACGGCCCGCAGTTTTTGCATATCAAGACCGTCAAGGGTAAAGGCTTCTTACCCGCCGAAGCCGACCAGATTGGCTACCATGCGATTACCAAACTGGAAAAGCCCAGCGAGCCCGCTCATCAAACGCCAACCGCCGCGCCTGTGGCGCCCAAAAAACCTGCCAAGAAAAAATACTGCAACGTATTCGGCGACTGGCTGTGCGACATGGCCGCCGCGGATGATCGCCTGATGGGGATTACCCCGGCAATGCGCGAAGGCTCGGACCTGATTCGTTTCTCCAAGGAATACCCCGAGCGCTACTTTGATGTGGCGATTGCTGAACAACACGCCGTCACGCTCGCGGCGGGCATGGCCTGCGAAGGCATGAAACCGGTGGTGGCCATTTACTCTACGTTTCTGCAGCGCGGCTACGACCAACTGATTCATGACGTGGCAGTGCAATCCCTCGACGTCACCTTTGCCATTGATCGCGCGGGTCTGGTCGGCGAAGACGGGCCCACCCACCATGGCAGCATGGACTTGTCCTTTCTGCGCTGTGTGCCCGGCATGGTGATTCTGGCGCCCGCGGATGAAGCCGAGTGTCGCGCCATGCTTAGTGCGGCCTACCATCATCCGGGCCCTGCCGCCGTGCGCTATCCGCGCGGCACCGGCCCGGGCGTAGCGATTCCCGAGCACCTGGAAGCGCTACCCATTGGCCGCGCCGAGGTGCGCCGCAAGTCTTCAGGCAGTGGCGCCAGCATTGCGTTACTCGCCTTTGGCAGCGTTAACACTGCCGCCGCCGAGGTGGCTGAAAGCCTCGATGCCACGCTCATCAATATGCGCTCTATCAAACCGTTGGACCGCGAAGCCGTGCTCCACGCGGCCGACGAACATGAATTGCTGGTCACGCTGGAAGAAAACGTCATCGCTGGTGGTGCCGGAAGCGCCGTCAATGAGCTCCTGCATGCCGAAGGCGTTCAAGTAGAAGTGCTCAACCTCGGCTTGCCGGACGCCTTTGTGGAACACGGCACGCCTGCCGAGCTGCTGCATGACTGCGGCCTGGATGCCGACGGCATCGAACGCGCGATTCGTGCCCGACTGCCGTAATCTTTTTATTTATCAACGTTAGAGACTGCCATGTTATTTCTGATTGTTATTTTTGCGCTTATCGGCCTCGCTTTCGGCGGCCCCGTTGGTCTGCTGGTGGGTGGCGGCCTGGGCTGGTGGCTGGGGCGACGTATCAAGCGGCGTCTGAATGAGGCGCGGATGCGCATCCAGGAAGGCTTTCTGGACTCGATCTTTTCGGTCATGGGTTGCCTGTGCCAAGCCGACGGTAAGGTCACCGACGGCGAACTGGACGTCGCCGAGAAACTCTTCGACCAGATGCGCCTGCAGGGTGAACAACGCACCCGGGCACGCGCCGCCTTTGAGCGCGGCCGCAGCGACGACTTCGATCTGGACGCCGAGCTTGCCAGCGTCAACCGTCTCACCCGTCATCAGCCCGTCATGCGTCAGGTGTTTCTCCAGGTTCAGCTGTCGGCCATCGCTGCCGACGGCGTTCTGCATGACGCCGAACACGAGATGATTCTGCGCGTCGCCCGCGGCGTGGGCTGCAGCGAGACCGAAGTCCAGCAGATCGAAGCCATGTTGCACGGCGCCGCTGCCAATTCTCAGGGCGCCAGCGAAGAAGCCCTCAAAGACGCTTACCGGGTGCTGGGCGTGTCAGAGGATGCCAGCGACGCCGAGGTCAAGAAGGCCTACCGCCGCCTGATGAGCCAGAACCACCCGGACAAACTGGCCGGTAAAGGGCTGCCCGAAAGCATGCGCGACGTCGCCCAGGCGCGCACCAGCGAGATCAGCAACGCCTATGAACGTATCCGCGAGGCAAGGGACCAGTAGCGTTGCCTATTCGCAATTGCCGCTTATCTCGGCTAATCTTGTACACACTATTCTAGAATAAAGGCCCTATATCATGCATGTACAAGTCTCTAGCATTACCGGGATCTGCCTGGCAGCAGCACTCAGCACACTATCGGTAAGCGCTTTCGCAGAGGCCGATACCAATGGCGAACGACTTTCCGGCCAAGAAATTCGTGAGCTGGTATGGGGAAATCAGGTACAAGGCGAGATGGCTGGTGGTGAAGCCTACAGCGAAGTCTACCTTCCCGATGGCGAAATTGTGGGCGACGGCTATTCTGGAGAGGCTACCATTGTTGATGACACCATGTGTTTCGATTACGGCGGTGATGAAATTGACTGCTATGGTGTCCGCCGCAACAGTGAAGGCAATATTGAGTGGATCAAAAACGATGAAGTGGCCGGTTACGGCACGATCAGCGATGCCCCATGATTACCCTCTACAGCTTTCCTAATTCTCGCTCGCTGAGAGCCACCTGGACGCTCGAGGAGCTGGGCCTCGAGTACCGTTGCCAGCATGTCGCGCTGGATAAAGGCGAGGGCCAGACGCCAGAGCATCTGGCGCGTCACCCCGATGGTAAAGTACCGGTGCTCGACAACGGCGAGGTCATTCTGTTTGAGTCGCTGCCGATTTGCCGTTATTTATCCGAACAGCATGGCAATGGACATTTGATCCCCGATAGCGCCATACAACGGGCGCAGGTCGATCAATGGCTGAGCTTTATCGTCACCGAACTGGAACAGCCCCTGTGGAATCAGGCCAAGCATCAGTTTGCCTTGCCCGCGGATAAACGTATCCCCGCCATATTACCCACCTGTGCCTGGGAGTTTCAGCGCGCCTTGAAAGCGCTGGAACGGCGTTATCAGGGCCAGGAAACATTGGTGGGGGACACCTTTACACTGGCAGACCTGTTTCTCACCCACACGCTAAGCTGGGCCGCCAGTATGAAGCATCGCCTGCCTGATCCGTTGATTGCCTACCACGGACGCCATGCCAAGCGCCCGCAAATGGCACGTGCCATTGCCCGTGAAAAGGCGGCGGCTGAAAGTTAAGCGTTGGTAGCGTGAGGCAGAACGGTGCTGAAGATAGCCGCGTAGTGGCAGGCACTGCCCGCGATGACAAACAGATGCCAAATGGCATGGTTGAAGGGGATGGTGTTCACGGCGTAGAAGATAACGCCCAGGGTGTAAACGACGCCTCCACTGGCCAGCAGCACAATGCCAGTCGACGACAGGTTCGCCGCCATTTCCTCTGAAGCCAGTACGATCATCCACCCCATGAGCAGGTAAATCACCACGCGAAGCACCGCCAGGCGATTGGGCCAAAGAAGTTTGCAGACAATTCCCACCAGTGCCAGCGACCATACGGCGGTAAACAGTCCCCAGCCCGTAGGGCCGCGCATGTTAACCAGCAGAAAGGGCGTATACGTACCGGCAATCAGCAGGTAAATCGCACAGTGATCAAGCAGCTGAAAGCGCTGCTTCCACCGCCGATGGGGGATGCCGTGGTAAAGGGTAGAGGCGGTATACAGCAGAATCAGCGTCGTACCATATAGACTCAGGCTGACGATCTTCCAAGGGTCAACATGGGCCGCCAAGCTCGCCAACACCAACAACACGACCATACCGACCAGACTGAGTACCGCTCCCAGCCCGTGGGAGATGCTATTCAGGCGCTCTTCGATAACGCTGAATTTATCCTGACCAGCCAACGGTTTTTCATGCTGTTCGTTACCAAAGGTTGCCATTCTGGATGCTCCTGAGCGACCCATCACCCCTTGCGCTCAATATCCACGTCGCTTGCCTGGGTAAAATCATCCAGCGCCATCATGTGCCCCAGCTTGCCCGCCTTGGTAGTGAGGTACTGTTCGTTGTGCGGGTTCAATCCCGTGGTAATGGATAAGCGCTCGACCACATTAACACCATCACGGGTCAGGGCATCGACCTTACGCGGGTTGTTGGTCATTAACCGCAACGACGTAATATCCAGGTGGTCGAGCATCGGCACGCACAGGTCATAACGGCGCATATCGGCGCCAAAGCCCAATTGCTCGTTCGCCTCGACGGTATCGGCCCCCTGGTCTTGCAGGTGATAGGCACGAATTTTGTTCAAAAGGCCGATACCACGGCCTTCCTGACGCAAGTATAGCAGCACGCCACGGCCTTCCTCGGCAATCCGCTTGAGCGCTTCCTGTAGCTGATAGCCGCAGTCACAGCGCATCGAAAACAGGGCGTCACCGGTCAGGCACTCCGAGTGGACACGCCCCAACACCGGTTCATCGCCGGTCACATCACCCAGCGTCAAGGCGATATGATCCTTGCCTGTGGCTTCGTCTTCGAAACCATGCATGGTAAACGTGGCCCAGGGCGTGGGCAGGTGTGAAGCGGCGATGAAGCGAATGGTCACAGGTTACCTCGCTGATTAACCAAACCAGTTAACCACACCAGTGTTGGCAAAATGGTCGTGTAGTTTAGCAGGAAGCGGCGGTCGGCTCACGATTAGCGTGACGGAAAAACGTCGAGAAAAATCGGCGTGGTGCGACAATTTTTGCCATGGGTCGCGCCGCCTTGCGGTCTATCTTCCAGTACAATAGCTCCCTACAATGCGGGCAAACTTCTCAAGAGCAAGTGTCTATGAACCCCACACCTTTGCAAAACGATCGTTTTCTTCGCGCCTTGGCGCGCGAGCCCGTTGACCGCACGCCCGTGTGGATGATGCGCCAGGCAGGGCGCTATCTTCCGGAATACCGCGCTAAACGCGCCGATGCAGGTAGTTTCATGGACCTTTGCCAAAACCATGACCTGGCTTGCGAGGTAACGCTGCAGCCTCTTGAGCGTTTCCCGCTGGATGCCGCCATCCTGTTTTCGGATATCCTGACGATTCCCGACGCCATGGGCTTGGGGCTGTATTTCGAAACCGGTGAGGGCCCCAAGTTCAAAAAGACCGTGCGTACCGCTGATGAGGTCGCCGCGCTCCGCGTTCCCGATGCCGAGCGCGACCTGGATTACGTGATGCGTGCGGTGTCCACGATTCGCCGTGAGCTGAACGGCCGCATGCCGTTGATTGGCTTCTCCGGCAGCCCCTGGACACTGGCTACCTATATGGTCGAGGGCAGCTCGAGCAAAGATTTTCGCCACCTGAAAACCATGCTCTATGACACGCCGGATACCATGCACCAGTTGCTGGACACCCTGGCCCACGCGGTGACCGACTACCTTAACGCGCAGATTCGTGCGGGCGCCCAGGCGGTACAGATTTTCGATACCTGGGGCGGCGCGCTGACCACCCCGGCGTACCTCGAGTTTTCGCTGCGCTATATGGAGCAGATTGTCGCCGGGCTGATCCGCGAGCATGACGGGCGCCGGGTGCCAGTGATTCTGTTCACCAAGAATGGCGGCCAGTGGCTGGAACACATCGCTTGTGCCGGGTCCGATGCCGTGGGCATCGACTGGTCCACAGAGCTTTCCGATGCCCGCGCCCGGGTCGGCCACAAGGTCGCGCTACAGGGCAACCTGGACCCCAACGTGCTGTTCGCGCGGCCTTCCGCGATCCGCGCCGAAGTTGCCCGCGTGCTGGAAAGCTACGGCCATGGTCCCGGGCATATCTTTAACCTGGGCCACGGCATCAGCCAGTTCACCAACCCGGATCATGTCACCGCCTTCATGGAAGCGCTGCACGACCTTAGCCCGCAATATCATCAGAGCATCGCGACCCAATCGAACGATGCACATCCGGGAGCCCAGCCATGAGCAAATTACGTGACGACCAGTGGTTTACCGAAGTCTTCGATAGCCACGGCAGTGCTTTCTCGCTGAAAGTCACTGATAAACTGCTGGATGTGCAAAGCGCCTATCAGCACCTGGAAGTCTATGCCACCGAGACCTATGGCAACCTGCTGGTGCTGGACGGCTGCGTGATGCTCACCGACCGCGATAACTTTCTCTACCACGAGATGATTGCCCATCCGGCGTTGTTCACCCATCAGGCCCCCAAGCGGGTGGTGATCATTGGCGGCGGCGACTGCGGGACACTCAAAGAAGTATTGCGTCACCCTGGCGTTGAACACGTCACCCAGATAGATATCGACGAGGAAGTCACCAAAGCCTCCGAGCGCTTCTTTCCAGCGCTGGTGGAATCGAACAATGATCCCCGCGCCGAGCTGCTGTTCGCCGATGGCGTCAAGTGGGTGGACGATACCCCCGACGAGAGCATCGATGTACTGATTATCGACTCCACCGACCCGGTTGGCCCAGCCGAGGGCCTGTTTAAAACCGATTTCTTAAGGCGCTGCCATCGCATCCTTAAAGACGGCGGCGTCATGGTACAGCAGAGCGAATCGCCGCTTTACCATAGCGGCACCATCATTCGTGAACTGCGCAACGACATGCAGGAAGCCGGGTTTGACAGCGTCGCCACGCTGCCCTTCCCGCAGCCAGTGTATCCGTCCGGCTGGTGGAGCGTGACACTGGCAGGCAAAAACACCGACGTGAACACCTTTCGCGAGCAAGCAGTTGCCAACCACGACCTGCCGCTTGAGTACTACACGCTGGAAGCCCATCGCGGCGCACTGGCGTTACCACCGTTCATGCGCAGGGCCATCGCCGCCAAATAATCCCGCCAGAAGACCGCTTTTCATCATTGCCCACTGCCTCCCCGCCCCACAAAGGTGCAGGGAGGGTGGGCATTTTTATTTTTTGCACCTAGACGTTCGTATCAAACGTTCGATTTATCGTTGAAAAGCGCTGAATCAGCGCCTGTACCCCTTTTGGCATCTTCCTTGCTAGGTTTAGTCACATGCTACGGCATGGATAACGATTTCAAACAATTCGAGGGAACCTACATGTTGAATAAAAAACACTTGGCGCTGCTGGTATCTGCTGGTTCGATTACCCTTGCGGGTATGACCACCGCTCAGGCCGACACGCTGGAAGATACCCGGGATAACGGCGCCGTTCGTTGCGGCGTCAGCGATGGCTTACCCGGCTTCTCGGCACCGGATGACGATGGCAATTGGCAAGGGCTTGACGTTGACGTCTGCCGCGCCGTCGCCGCCGCCGTACTCGGTGATGCCGACGCGGTTGACTACATTTCCCTCAATGCCGTAGAGCGCTTCACGGCCCTGCAGTCTGGCGAAGTGGATGTACTGTCACGCAACACCACCTGGACCACGACGCGCGACACCACGTTGGGTCTCAATTTCACCGGCGTAACGTTCTATGACGGCCAAGGCTTCATGGTGTCACGGGATCTGGGGATTACGGGCGCAGATGAGTTAAACGGTGCGTCCATCTGCATTCAGTCAGGTACCACCACCGAGCTAAACCTCGCCGACTACTTCCGTGCTAATGACATGGAATTCAACCCCATCGTATTTGATACCTCCGAACAAACCGTGGGCGGCTACCAGGCAGGACGCTGTGACGTACTGACATCCGACACTTCTCAGTTGGCCGCCCTGCGTATCCAGCTAGATAACCCTGAAGGCTCAATGATTCTTTCGGACGTGATCTCCAAAGAACCGCTGGGCCCCGTGGTACGCCAGGGCGATGATACCTGGTTCAACATCGTGAAATGGTCGCTGTTCGCCATGATCAACGCTGAAGAATACGGTGTTACCAGCGAAAATGTCGACGAGATGACATCGTCTGAAGACCCCAATGTTGCACGACTGCTCGGCCAGGATGGCAACTACGGCGAAGGCATGGGACTGGAGGCTGACTGGGCCTACAACATCATCAGCCAAGTCGGCAACTACGCTGAAAGCTTCGACCGCAACGTGGGCATGGGCTCACCGCTTGAAATTGAACGCGGTGTCAACGCCCTGTGGACTGACGGTGGCTTCCAGTATGCTCCGCCGATTCGCTAAGCGTCTCGCTTGACCCCTGGCCCGCCATGCCCTGTTGCCAGGGTATAGGCGGGCCATCTGATTGACTTTCCGTATCGCGGAGACGCCACCCATGTCTGTACGACCCAATGCTCGCCCCGTCGGCCAAAAGCCGCCGTTCTGGCGAGACCGCGCGAAGCGCGCGCTTATTTTCCAAATCCTCTTAGTCACCGCTGTGGTGGCTTTTCTTATCTATATAATCGGCAACACCCAAGCCAACCTTGAGGCTCGAGGCATCACCACTGGCTTTGGCTTTTTAAGCAACACCGCCGGCTTCGGTATTGGCCAGACCTTGATCGAGTACTCCTCCCAGAGTAGCTACGGCCGTACTTTCGTGATCGGCCTGCTTAACACGCTGCTGGTCGGTGGATTGGGTGTGTTGGCCGCCTCGATTATCGGTTTTATTGTCGGTATTGCGCGGCTTTCGCCCAATTGGCTGATCGCTAGGTTAGCCAACGCCTACATCGAAACCTTCCGTAATATTCCGCTGCTGTTGCAGATTTTCTTCTGGTACTTCGCGGTACTGCGGGCTCTACCCAGCGCCCGGGAGAGCATGGCGTTTGGCGAAGCCATCTTTCTCAATGTGCGTGGGCTATATCTGCCCCAACCGCTGTTCGAGTCAGGCTTCGGACTGATTCCTGCCACCTTTGTGGTGGCGATCGTTGCCAGTATCGCGCTGATTGTCTGGAATAAACGTCGCCATGAAGCCACCGGCAAACGCCTGCCGGTTTTCTGGATGTCCCTGGTGATTATTTTTGGTCTTCCACTACTGGTGCTCGTCGTCACGGGTGTACCGGTGACCTGGGAAATGCCGGTACTGCGCGGCTTCAACTTTGGCGGTGGCATCACCATCATTCCCGAGTTTCTAGCCCTGTGGCTGGCGCTGTCCATCTACACCGCGTCGTTCATTGCCGAAATTGTGCGTTCGGGTATTCAGGCGATCCCTCATGGGCAAACGGAAGCCGCCCAGGCACTCAGCTTGCCGCGCAAACTCGTCCTGCGTCTGGTGATCATTCCACAAGCCATGCGGGTCATTATTCCGCCGCTCACCAGCCAATACCTCAACCTGATAAAGAACTCTTCCCTGGCCACCGCCATCGGTTATCCCGATCTGGTCTCGGTGTTTGCTGGCACCACGCTCAACCAGACCGGTCAGGCCATCGAGGTGATTGCCATGACCATGGCGGTTTATCTGATCATCAGCTTGCTGGTGTCCATGTTCATGAACTGGTTCAACGCTCGCGTTGCGCTGGTCGAACGCTAGGCCGGAGACGACCTTTATGATTCACAACAAAGACATGATACCCGAGCAGCCTGCTCCGAAAGGCACCATCGGCCCCATTGCCTGGCTACGCGGCAACCTGTTCAACGGCCCCATTAATAGCCTGTTCACGCTGTTGGGCCTGTATGTCCTGTACCTGCTCGTGGTGCCCACGATCCAGTGGGCGTTTATCGATGCCAACTGGGTGGGCGATAGCCGCGAAGACTGCACACGGGCCGGCGCTTGCTGGGTATTCGTCAACGCACGCTTTTCCCAGTTTATTTATGGGCT
This sequence comes from Halomonas sp. A40-4, assembly GCF_015767635.1. Classification (GTDB taxonomy): domain Bacteria; phylum Pseudomonadota; class Gammaproteobacteria; order Pseudomonadales; family Halomonadaceae; genus Vreelandella; species Vreelandella janggokensis. Next base: position 3,851,353 of record NZ_CP065230.1, read on the forward strand.
CTATCCCAGCGAGGAGTACTGGCGCGCCAATATCGTGTTTGCCATGTTCGCCGGCATTATCGCCTGGCTGGTGATCCCCCGCCTGCCGCTCAAGCGCTGGGTGGCCGTGTTTGCCTTGCTGGCCTTCCCGGTCATCGCCTATGTGCTGCTGCACGGCGGCTATTTCGATATGCCGCGCGTTTCCACCCACCGCTGGGGTGGCTTGATGCTGACACTGCTACTGGCCAGTGTGGGGATGATTGGCGCGCTGCCTATCGGCATTGTGCTCGCCCTTGGGCGGCGTTCCCAAATGCCGATTGTCAGAACGTTCTGTGTCATTTTCATCGAGTTCTGGCGCGGCGTTCCGCTCATCACCATCCTGTTCATGGCGTCAGTCATGCTGCCCTTGTTTTTGCCCACAGAGTTGAGTGTTGACCGCCTTATCCGCGCGCTGATCGGCTTGACCTTGTTCCAGAGTGCCTATATGGCGGAGGTGATTCGCGGGGGGCTGCAGGCGATCCCCAAAGGCCAGGATGAAGCAGCGGCAGCGCTGGGGATGACCTACTGGAAACGCATGGGGCTGATCATCATGCCCCAGGCGCTGAAGATGATGATTCCCGGTATCGTCAACACCTTTATCTCGCTGTTCAAGGACACCACCCTGGTGATGATCATTGGGCTGTTTGATCTGTTGGGTATTGTGCAAGCGGCACTTTCCGACTCGCGTTGGCTGGGTTTCTCGCTAGAAGGCTATGTGTTTGCCGCGTTCGTGTTCTGGATTTTCTGTTTCAGCATGTCGCGCTACAGCCAGTACCTGGAACGCAGGCTAAATACCGGTCATAAGCAGTAGGTCGTCGACAACGCTTCATGCCGCTTTCTTTATGATTTTGAGTAGGATATCAACATGACACAAGCAGCCACCAACGATTCCGACCTGATGGTCGAGATGCATAATGTCAATAAATGGTTCGGCGATTTTCACGTGCTGCGGGACATTTACCTGGAAGTTAAACGGGGCGAGCGTATCGTAGTGTGCGGCCCCTCGGGCTCGGGTAAATCGACGCTCATTCGCTGTATCAACCACCTTGAAGAGCACCAGAAAGGGGATATCACCGTCGGCGGTGTCGCACTGACTCAAGACGTTAAGCGTATTGAACAGATTCGCCGCAGCGTCGGCATGGTGTTCCAGCACTTCAACCTGTTCCCCCATTTATCGGTGCTGGAAAACTGCTGTATTGCCCCGATGTGGGTACAGAAGAAACCCCGCAAAGAGGCCGAAGCGCTGGCAATGGAATACCTGGAACGGGTGCGCATTGCCGAACAAGCCACCAAATACCCCGGGCAGCTCTCTGGCGGCCAGCAGCAGCGCGTGGCGATTGCCCGTTCACTGTGCATGCACCCTGACGTCATGCTGTTTGACGAGCCCACCTCGGCCCTCGACCCTGAGATGATCAAGGAAGTGCTGGACGTCATGGTGGAGCTGGCCGAAGAAGGCATGACCATGATCTGTGTGACCCACGAAATGGGCTTCGCCAAAACCGTCGCTGACCGGGTGATTTTCATGGACCAGGGACAGATAATTGAAGAGAACGCGCCTGAGCCATTCTTCAACAACCCGCAGTCCGAACGTACTCAGCTGTTCTTGAGCCAGATTCTGGGGCATTAATCCACACCCTCTTCAGCAAGGCGGCTGTTGATAAGTACGTCATTATGGGCCTCGCTTGAGGCCCATAATGCTTATAAGACGTTTAAACACGCATTAAAAAACAATGTACAAAGGATCGCGACACCATGGAAAAGCTATTTATCGACCGGGCGCCCCAGCCTATCGCGCCCTTTTCCCACGCCTGCCGCGTGGGCGATCTGGTATTTATTACCGGACAAATGCCCACCGTGCCGGAAACCAACGAAATGCTGCTCGGCACTTTCACCGAACAGACCCATCGTGTCATGCAGAACCTGGCGATTGTGCTGGAGGAAGTGGGAAGCAGTTTCGAGCACGTGGTGCAGTCGCGGGTGTTTATTACCAACATGGGCCACTTCGACGAGGTCAACAGGGTCTACGCGAGCTACTTCCCGCAGCCGTTACCCACGCGTACCTGCATTGGCGTCACGGGACTCGCCGGTGGTGCCGACGTGGAAGTCGACATGATTGCCTGGATCCCACCGTCTGAAGGCAACTCTTAGGGCCCTATCAACGTAATACTGGCAGGCAATAGCGCTGCCTGTTCACGGTGCTGGCCAAGCGGTTTTCCAGCAAGCGCCGTGAGCAGGATCTGCAGCGGATCGCCGTGGCTGACCAGGGCGATGGTTTCCCCGCTGGCCGCTTGCTCCCAGTCGTCTATCACCGCTCGCATACGCTTTGCCACCGCGCTCACCGCCTCCACCTGGAGGTGCTGATGCTCGGCGTCCTGGGCATCCAATACCCATATACTGGGATAGCGTTCATCGCTCTGCCCCTCCAACTCGCCAAAATAGCGCTCCCTTAAGCGCGTCTCCACGCTTGGTGTGAGTCCAAACGCGTCGGCAATGTGGGCAGCCGTTTGCGACGTGCGCAAAAAGTCCGAGTGCACCACGCGAGTGGGTATCGGCCACTGCCAGTCAGCCACCCGTTGGGCAAGTTGCTGCTCACCCTGCTCGGAAAGCCCGAAGTTCGTCACGCCGTGTTCGGGCGAGCTGACAATCACCCCCTGTTGATTCGCCTGGCTATGGCCGTGGCGTATTAGCAAATAGCGATTGCGCCAATGGTCGTAAGGCGCCTGTAAAGTATTTGACATAAGTTTGTCACAAACCCTAGATTGAAAGTGTCTACTTTCGAAAATAATCATCCTTCGCATCAAATGTCCACTTATGAAACATTTCCCGCTTTCTGAGTAGAAAATCCCAGCGAAGGGAAGCGATAACACAAAAACAACACACAACGAGGCTTATTATGACAACGCCGCTCTTTCGCAAGCGCCCGCTTGCAATGCTCACCGCTGTATCGCTATTGCCGCTCGCACTGCTATCCACCCAAGCCTACGCTGAATGTGAGCGTGGCGACCTGGCGGATATCTACTGTGACGCCGATGGGGATATGGTGGCTGACCGGCCAAGCGATGAATCGGAATGGGCCAACCCCGATACGCTGATCTTCGCCTACACCCCGGTCGAAGATCCGGCCATTTATTCGGATATCTGGCAGCCCTTTATCGACCACCTTGAGGAGGTTACCGAACGCGATGTGCGCTTCTTCGCCGTGCAGTCAAACGCCGCTCAGGTCGAAGCCATGCGCAGCGGTCGGCTGCATATTGCCGGTTTCTCCACCGGCCCCACGCCCTTTGCCGTGAATCTCGCCGGTGCAGTACCGTTTGCCTTGATGGGCTCCGACGACGGCCGATTCGGCTATACCCTGCAGCTGTTCACCCATGTCGACTCCGATATCCATGAAGTGGAAGACCTCAAGGGCAAGCGCGTCGCCCATACCTCGCCGACCTCCAACTCGGGTAACCAGGCCCCCCGCGCGTTGCTGCCCGAATTTGGCATCACCCCCGGTGAAGATTATGAAGTGATCTACTCCGGCAGCCACGACCAGTCCATGCTCGGCGTTGTCGCTCAAGACTATGACGCCGCCCCGGTGGCATCGGAAGTCGTCGAGCGCATGGCCGCACGGGGTCTTTATGATGAGGAAGATGTTCGCCTGATCTACGAGTCCGACAGCTTCCCCACTACCTCGTATAACTACGCACACAACCTGCACCCGGATCTGGTCGACAAAATCGAGGAGGCCTTCTTCAGCTTTGATTTTGCGGGCACCGAACTAGGCGAAGAGTTTGAAGGCGTCGAGAAATTCATCCCTATCAATTACAAAGATAACTGGCAGGTGATTCGTACCATCCAGTCCGCTAATGGCGTGAGCTATACGCCGGAAAACCTGGAAGAGTAAAACGTTACGCACCGCCATTGGCGGTGCGGTTATTTTTCGACGATGGACGCGAACACATGCTGGAAATTACCAATCTGGTCAAACGTTATGGCCACGATGAAGCCGTGCTGAAAGGGCTTGATCTCAAGGTAGAGGGAAACAGCGTCGTTTCTATCGTAGGCGCTTCGGGGGCGGGTAAAAGCACCATGCTGAGGTGCATCAACCGCCTGGTCGAGCCGACATCCGGCTCCATCAAGCTCAACGGCAACGAGCTTGTGCACCTGAGAGGGGCGGAGCTACGTCGCGCGCGACGCAAGATTGGCATGGTATTTCAGGGTTTTAACCTGCTGGACCGGTTGACCGTGATGGAAAACGTGCTGGCCGGGCGCTTGGGCTATGTGAACCTCTACCAGGCGATTTCACGCCGCTACCCTCAGTCCGATATCGAGCGTGCCTTTGTACTGATGGAGCGCGTGGGCATTGCCCACTATGCCAACAAGCGCGCCGACGAGCTTTCCGGCGGTGAGCGCCAGCGGGTCGGGGTGGTGCGCGCATTGATGCAAGAGCCTGATGTGCTGCTCGCCGATGAGCCCACCGCCTCACTCGACCCGCGTACGTCAGAGCAGATCATGGTTCTGCTGCAAAGCCTGGCAAGCGAGCTGTCGTTGCCGGTGCTGATTAATATTCACAACGTCGCCCAGGCAAAGACCTATACCGAGCGCATCGTGGGCTTACGCCACGGCAAGATGATCTTTGATGGCTTGCCCGCGGACTTCAACAAAGACGCTCTGGATGCCATCTACGGCGGCATAGACGCGCCGGACGATGCGATCACCGATACACCCGCGGAGGAACACGCTCATGACTCCGCCTGACGCCCAGGCATCAACGCCACGCACCTGGAAAAAACCACCATTTATTGCCAACCCCTTGCTGCGCTACGGCTTGATCCTCGTCGGCGTCGTCTACTTGGTCTGGGCCTTTGGCTCACTGCCGTTCAACTGGGCGCGGATTGCAGAAGGCCTTCCCCGCGCAGGGCGTATTTTCGGCGGTGGTTTCCCACCCAGTCTTGAGCGCTATGAGCTGCTGATCACAGGCTTCAAGGAAAGCTTTCAAATCGCCATCATGGCGACGCTGCTGGGCGTTTTGCTGTCGATTCCGTTTGCCGTCATGGCCGCGCGCAACATTGCACCGATGCCGATATATATCATTGGCCGGGCGGTGATCATCATCTCGCGCAGCTTCCATCCGGTCATCGTGGCGATTCTATTCGTCGCCGCCGTCGGTTTTGGTCCTCTCGCAGGGATTTTGACGCTTATCCTCTATTCGATCGGTTTTGTGGGCAAGCTCCTCGCCGAAGAGATCGAAGAAATTGACTGGGGCCAGGTCGAAGCCATGAAGGCAGCAGGTGCAGGCTACGGGGCCATTCTGTTCTATGCGGTCTTCCCGCAGATACTACCGCGCCAGGTGGGGCTTTCCATGTACCAGCTCGACAGCAACCTGCGTGCCTCCGCAGTGGTCGGGATTGTCGGCGCGGGCGGCATTGGCAGCACACTGATGAACGCCTTTGGACGCTACGATTACGATTTCGCGTTTGCGATTCTACTCGTCATCATCGCGGTCATTCTGATCAGTGAAGGCATCAGCGGCTGGGTAAGGAAAAAAATATGGTAGATCACGCTCAACAACTTGCCGACCGCGTCTGGCAGCGTCACAACCCCAGGCAGCGCCTTATCCGCTTCGCTGTGCTCCTCGCGACCGTAATGGTGGTTTTCTGGGCAGTGCGCGATATTGATATCTTCTGGCCCTGGGTGTGGGACGCGCCCAATCAGATATCCGGGCTTGGCGCCCGTATGTGGCCGCCCAGTGGCGAAGGCTTGAACAACATCATTGGCGCCCTGATCGAGACCGTGCATATTGCCACCCTGGCCACTTTCCTGACGATTTTTCTCGCCCTGCCGGTGGCCTATATTGCTGCCCAGAACACGACTCCGAACCGGGCCTGCCTGTGGTTTGGGCGTTTCATTCTCGTCTCCAGCCGCTCGGTAAACACCATTATCTGGGCACTGCTGTTCGTGGCAATTTTCGGTCCCGGGGTACTCGCCGGCATTCTGGCGATCGTGTTTCGTTCCATCGGCTTCATCGGCAAGCTGATGGGTGAGGCGATCGAGGAGATTGACCGGCGCCCGGTTGAGGCCATGGAAGCCACCGGCGCCTCCAAAGCCAAGGTGATTGCCTATGCAGTGGTCCCACAGGTCATGCCTGCCTTTTTTGCCATTGTGATTCTGCGCTGGGATATCAACATTCGTGAATCGACGGTATTGGGACTGGTGGGTGCCGGTGGTATCGGGGTTATCCTGCAAGGTTCGATTGATACCTTCGCCTGGCAGACCGTGGCCACCATCTTGATTGCCATCATCGTGCTGGTGCTGATTGGCGAGGCCGTCACGAGCCTGCTGCGGAGCAAGGTGCTTTAAGCCAAGTGTTGTTATCCAGGGTGAGCGTTTGACCTAGCGCTAAACGCTTGCCATGGTTAAGTGACCACTAACGACAAGGAGGATGCGTCACGATGACCACCTATATTGTTGTCGCTGATGCCGCGCGTGCGCGCATTTTTACCCGCGAAGCGCTGACACTCACCGAGCAGGAAAGCTTGGTACACGCCGAAGGGCGCCTGCACGAGGGCGACCTGGTCACCGACCGTCCGGGTGCCGACGTTCACGAATCCAATTCGACCAGCGCGCGCAGTTCCGGTGAAGAGGGAGCCGCCTCCAAACACGAGAACGAGCTGTTCGCCAAGCAGGTCGCCAACCACCTTTATAACGCTCGAGTAGGTAACAGCTTAGAGAAGCTCATCATGGTCGCTCCACCCAAATTCTTGGGCCTGCTGCGCGACAAGCTCGATGGCCCCACGCAAAAACTTGTGATTCATACCCTTTCCAAAGATCTGAGCAAAGCCTCGCTGACGGATATTCAAACGGCCGTGAGCGACCTGCGCTAACCCAGCGACGACATCCACCTCTCACTTGCCTAAAGAAACGATCGCTCTTGCCGATAGACGTGCGTGATCAATGACAGGGCGTGGCACCCGCGCCCTGATATGCACCTCGACTTGAGAGCGACCATGTTTGCATCCCTGCGCGCCAAGCTATTACTCACAACCCTAGTGGCGATTATCCTTGCCCTGGTCATCAATGGCATAGCCAGCTACATCACCGTCAAGCACCACAATACCCAGCAGGTTACCCGCAACCTGAACGCAGTCGTCAATGGAAATACCCTGGCGATTGACGAATGGTTTAACGCCCGATACAGCATGCTTGCCAGTATGGATGAGGCGGCCACTAGCGACGCTCCGCTAGAAGCCCTGCGGCAATTAGCCGACTCCGGCGACTTCATGACGGCCTATATGGCCTACCCCGAGACATCTGACGCTGTATTTTCTGATGGCTGGGAGCCACCGAGCGATTACGACCCACGCCAACGTCCCTGGTACCAGGATGCTGTCGAGGCCAAAGACACGATCATCACCGCCCCTTACGTGGACGCCCAAAGCGGCGGCTTAATCGTCACCTTTGCGCACCCTTACTATCAGAATGGTGAACTGGCGGCGGTGGTCGGTGGCGACATTACCATCCAGGCTGTCATCGAGATCGTTGCGAGCATTGCGCCTACCCCGTCAAGCTTTGGCTTTTTAACCACCGGCGACGGCACGCTGGTCGCTCACCCCAACGCCGAGTTGGCACTAGAGCCTTCCACCGCACTCAGCGACCAGTTGGATGCCGGTTATCTTCAGCAGATTGCGGCCAGCAACGAGCCCCAGGCCCTGACACTGGAGGGCCGTGAGATGTTGCTGCAAGGTGGCGCCGTCGGCGGCAACAGCGATTGGCACCTCATGGTGGCAATGGATGAGCACGAGGCCACCGCCGGACTACGCGGGATTGCCACCACGTCGATCATCACGCTCCTGATTGTCGCAGTGATAACCGCCATCGCGCTTAGTCTGCTGCTCAAATGGTTGCTGCGCCGTCTTTTATCGGCCCGCGATGCGATGAATGACATCGCCTCGGGCGAAGGCGACCTGACCCAGCGCCTACCGGAGGAGGGTAACGACGAGATCACCCAGATTGCCGCCGCCTTCAACCGCTTTGTGGCTACCATGGACACGGTACTGCAGGATGTGCGCTCCAGCAGTGAATCGGTCCACAACGCCGCCACGGAAATCGCCAACGGCGGCCAGGACCTGTCGCGGCGTACTGAAAACACCGCCTCCAGCCTGCAACAGACGTCTGCCTCAATGGAGGAGATCACCAGTACGGTCGAGCACACATCGACGTCCGCCAAAGAAGCCAACCAGCTATCCCAGGCGGCATCCGATGTTGCCGGCCGTGGCGGCCAGGCGGTATCAGAGGTCATCACGACGATGGAAGATATCGCCGAGTCCTCGGGCAAGATTGGCGATATCGTCTCGCTGATGAACAACATCGCCTTCCAGACCAACCTGCTGGCACTCAATGCCTCGGTAGAAGCCGCACGGGCCGGTGAACACGGCCGTGGGTTTGCTGTGGTAGCGGAAGAGGTGCGTAAGCTTGCTCAACGCAGCAATGACGCCGCCAACGATATTAAAAACCTGATCGAAGACGCCCAGGGCAAGGTCCAAAACGGTTCCAAACGGGTGCACAACGCCGGTGAAACCATGGACGACATCGTCAATAACATCACCCGTGTCACCGATGTGCTCGGCGAAATCACCTCCGCAACGACGGAGCAAAGTGACGGTATCGGTCAGGTGAACATTGCGGTGGCTGACCTTGACCGCATGACCCAGGAAAACGCGGCCATGGTGGAAGAATCGACCACCGCCGCCGAGCAGCTCAAGGATCAGGCCGACCATCTCACCGAGACCATCAGCCGATTTAAACTGTCGAGTGGTTCAGCCACACAGGCTGGCCATCTTATGACATCCGCTCCAAAGTCGCCGCAGGCGGCTCTCGCGCATAGAGAGAATTAACAATAATGAAATTTAAGTCTGTCCGCACCCTTATTGCCACGCTGGTCGGTGGCTGCATACTGCTGGTTGTCGCGGCGTTGGTTATTTATTCGGTGATTGCCAACGCCCGCTCCCAGGCACTGGTTGAAAAGCAGACGAAAACGCTGCTCGAACAAAACATAGAGGCTCGCCTGGCAGCGACCGCTTCGGCCCAGACCGAAGAAATCAAGGGCGAGCTCGAACATGCTCTGACGCTTGCCCAAAGCCTGGCGAACACCAATGCCATGCTGGGTCAGGAAGACGACGAGGGCCAGCCGTTGATGACCATGAGCCGCGAAGAGCTTTCGCGGCTTGTGCGTCAGACCGTGGTGGACAACCCCGACCTGCTCGACGCTTTTATCGGCTGGGAGCCCGATGCCTTTGATAGCGATGACTTGTATACCGGCCGTGAGGATCAAGGTTACGGCCCGGACGGTCGCTTCATGCCGTGGTGGTACCGCACCGAAAGCGGCGATATCGAGGTGCTGGCGCTGGGCAGTGACATGGAAAACCAGCAGCGCGATGCCGATGGCATTCGGCGCGGGGAATACTATCTGTGCCCCAAAGAAACGAAGCGTACCTGCGTGGTCGACCCTCACTATTACGACTACAACGGCGAGACGTTGCTGGTTACGTCGTTCAATGCCCCCATTCTGGTCGACGGTGAGTTCCGCGGCAGCGCCGGTGTCGACCTGTCGGTGGAGTTCATTCAAAGCTTGCTGGAAGAGGCCAATCAGTCGCTCTACGATGGCGCGGGCGAAATCGCCCTGATCGCCTCGCACGGGGCATTGGCTGCGCACACCAGCGAGCCTGACCTGCTCGGCAAGCACGCTGACGAGGTGCTGGGTGAAGACCTCCAGGCCGGCATCGCCCAGGCTCAGCAAGGGGAAAATGTCCGCAGGCTCAACACGGGCCAGGGCATGACCGAGCTTTATTGGCCTTTCTCAGTCGATGAAAGCGGTAACCCCTGGGTGCTGATGATCCGGCTGCCTGAAAGTGCCGTCCTGGCCGGTCTCAATGACCTGCAGACACAGATGGAAAGCCAGCGCGAGGCCTCGACACTCGGCATGATTGGCATGGGGCTGGTCATCGCCTTGCTGGGCCTGGTGGCCAGCTGGTTGCTGGGTAGCAGCATCTCGCGTCCCCTCAAGCATTTGGCCAGCCGCATGCAGGCGATCGCTTCCGGCAACGGCGACCTGACCCAACGCCTGCCGGTACAGGGTCGTGATGAGAGCGCGGCGGTGGCAGAGCAATTCAATGCCTTTGCTGACAAGATCCAGGCCATCCTGCTTGATGTCCGACGCAGCAGTGAATCCGTCAATCACGCCGCCAATGAAATCACCCAGGGCGGTCGCGATCTTTCAAGTCGCACCGAACAAGCGGCTTCCAGCCTGCAGCAGACATCGTCTGCCATGGAGGAAATCAGCAGCACCGTGGCGCATACGACCAGCGCCTCGCAGGAGGCCAGCGGCCTTTCCAAAACCGCCTCGCAGCTGGCAGAGCGCACCGACAAAGCCTTTGGACAAGTCGTGACCACCATGGACGACATCCGCACCACATCGGCAGAGATTCAGGATATCGTCAGCGTCATCGACGGGATTGCCTTTCAGACTAACCTACTGGCGCTGAACGCCTCGGTAGAGGCCGCCCGCGCGGGAGAACAGGGCCGCGGCTTTGCCGTGGTGGCCAATGAAGTCCGTCAGTTGGCATCGCGTGCCAGCGACGCGGCCAAGGATATTCGCCAGCGGATCGATACCTCTACCGAAAAGGTGGCAAGCGGCACGCAAATGGTGCGCGACGCCGAGGCCGCAATGCACGAGCTTGCCGAAAGTGTCTCCCGAGTCACCCAGATGCTGGGCGATATCAGCACGGCGGCTGGTGAGCAGAATGACGGTATCAGCCAGGTCAGCATTGCGGTTACCGACCTGGACCAGATGACCCAGCAGAACGCCGCGCTGGTGCAGGAGTCAACCACCGCTGCCGAGCAGTTGAAAGACCAGGCCGACTATCTTGCCGAGCTGGTGGGCGGATTCACCTTGGAGGAAGACCGGGACCGGTCGGCGTTACCGGCCCCTGAAAAGCGCCGTTAAGGAGAAGAGCGCCGTTAAGGAATCGGTGGCATGGGGATGTCATCGCTACGCTTGGCGTTAGCGGTCATCTCCCGACACAGTCGCAGGAACTCGCGCACACCGGTGGTGAGGTACTTGTGGCGGTGCCAGATAAAGGTGAACTGGCGTTTAAGATCCAACTCCGGTGTGGGTAGCGGAACCAGGCTGCCTCGCCGGAAGGCATCGCGCAGCGCCAGGCGGGAGACACAACCGATCCCCATCCCCGACTCCACCGCCCGCTTGATGCCCTCGGTATGCTCAAGCTCCAGCAGCGTGTTGAAGCGACTGCGTCGGTGGCGAGCGGCGTGCTCCAGGGTCACCCGCGTCCCTGACCCCTCCTCGCGCATGATCCAGTCCTCCCGCATCAACTGTTCAAGCTCCAGGTGGGTCTTGCCCGCCAGGGGATGGCGCGGCGAACAGAAGACACACAGCTCGTCCTCGACCCACGGCTGGCTGATGATCATATCGTCATCACACGGCCCTTCGATCAACCCCAAATCCAGCGAGTGCTGACGGACGCCCTCGATAATATGCCGTGTATTGCGCACTGCCAGACGCACGCGGCTACCGGGATAACGCTGCATAAAATCGCTGATCAAAAGCGTTGCCAGATAATTGCCGATGGTCAGGGTAGCGCCAACATCCAGCGATCCCACCCCTTGCTGACCACGCAGTAATTCCTCCACCTCTTCGGCACGGTCCAAAAGCGCCACTGCCTTGGGCAGCAGTTGGAAGCCAAGGGCATTGAGCTTGAGGCGCTTGCCCACGCGATCGAGCAGTTGGCAGTCGAACTGGCGCTCCAGCTCGGCAAGTGCCGTACTGGTCGCCGACTGGGACATGGCAAGCGCGCGGGCCGCATGCGACACGCTTTCGTGTTGGGCAACCGCAACAAAGACTTCCAACTGACGCAGGGTATAGTGCATGGGGTCTGACCTTTCACCAAGACGCTATATCTATTTTAAAGATAAGCGTTATCAAGATTATTTACTTAACAGATATACCATCCTTTGCTTAGACTTGCTGGCAACTTGATATCTATTTTTTATTCTTTTTTTGAATATTCGTGGCGTTGATGGCGTCACCGACGGAGGAAATGGCATGAGTAAGTTCGCCCTGGAAGATGTCCTCAGCGTTCACCACTGGAACGACACCCTATTCAGCTTCCGCACCACCCGGGAACGCAGCCTGCGCTTCAAGACCGGCCAATTCGTCATGATTGGCCTGGAAGTCGACGGCAAACCGTTGATGCGCGCTTACTCGATTGCCAGCCCCAACTACGAAGACCACCTCGAGTTCTTCAGCATCAAAGTCCCCGACGGCCCGCTTACGTCGCGCTTACAGCACCTGCAGGTCGGCGATCAGATCATGGTCAGCCGCAAGCCGACCGGCACGCTGGTCACCGACGACCTGCTGCCCGGCCGCAACCTCTACATGCTGTCCACCGGTACCGGCCTCGCGCCCTTCCTGAGCCTGATTCAGGATCCGGAAGTCTATGAGCGGTTCGAGAAAGTCGTGCTGGTTCACGGCGTCCGCGAAGTCTCCGAGCTGGCCTATGCCGACTTTATCACCAAGGAGCTGCCCGCCCACGAGTACCTGGGTGAGGAAATCGCCGAGAAGCTGGTCTACTACCCGACCGTTACCCGTGAAGAGTTCCACACCATGGGCCGCCTGACCGACCACATCCGCACCGGCAAACTGTTCGAAGACACAGGGCTTCCGCCCATCGACCCGCGCCAGGACCGTGCAATGATTTGTGGCAGCCCGGCCATGCTCGACGACACCAGCGCGCTACTCGACGAACTGGGCCTGAACATCTCGCCACGCATGGGTGAGCCGGGCGACTACGTCATCGAACGGGCTTTTGTCGAAAAGTAACGCTCTCAACGAGTCACTCTTTCAACGAGTCACTTCCTCAACAAGTAGCTCTCTCAGCGACAACTCGCCCAATAAAAACCCCCGCCACTCGGTGCGTAACAGCATCGCTTGGCGGGGGTTTCGTGTTCTGGCGCGCGGGTCGTTATACCGCGTCTTTACCGGTCTCGCCGGTACGGATACGAATCACTTGCTCAAGCGGCATGACGAAAATCTTGCCATCGCCGATTTTGCCGGTATTCGCTACCTGGGTGATCGCCTCGATGACCTGCTCGACCATGTCGTCGTCAACCGCCACTTCGAGCTTCACTTTGGGTAGAAAATCAACCACATATTCAGCACCGCGGTATAACTCGGTGTGGCCCTTCTGACGACCAAAACCTTTGACTTCGGTGACGGTAATGCCCTGTACGCCAATGTCGGAGAGCGATTCGCGCACGTCATCAAGCTTGAATGGCTTGATAATGGCAGAGATTAGTTTCATTGCGAGATCCTCTAGCTGGGTAGCCATGATAATGAAAGATAACAAGCCTAGCGCCCTGCTCGCTATCCGTTACCTATCAGCATACACCGCTACCGGCGCAGAATAAAAAAAGCCTCCCCGTGAAGGGAGGCTAGTAACGAGCACTCGGGCTCTTCTGGTTGGCACCCAATAAGGTTTGGGCGCCGACCCGTTATTTTTTAATACCGAACTCAGGGTAGGCTTCAAGACCGCACTCGGCGATATCGACGCCTTCGTACTCATCTTCTTCGCTGACGCGAATACCCATGATGGCTTTCAGGATCAGCCATACGATCAGGCTGGCAATGAAGACCCAGGCGAAGATACCCAAGATACCGATAAGCTGCGGGCCGAAAGAGGCGCCATCATTGTTCAACGGCACAGCCAGCACGCCCCAGATACCCACCACACCGTGAACGGAGATGGCACCGACTGGATCGTCCAGTTTCAGCTTATCCAGCGTGACGATGGCAGCCACCACGATCAGACCACCGATCGCACCGATAATCGTCGCACCCAGTGCCGAAGGCGACAGCGGGTCGGCAGTAATTGCCACCAGGCCAGCCAGCGCGCCGTTGAGCGCCATGGTGAGGTCCGCTTTACGGAACCACAGCTTGGCAAGAATCAGGGCGGCAATCACACCACCGGCAGCCGCGGCGTTGGTATTCACGAACACCTGGGCGACGTTATTGGCGGAATCAACCGCGGCCAGTTTCAATTCAGAGCCACCGTTAAAGCCGAACCAGCCCATCCACAGAATGAAGGTACCCAGCGTCGCCAGCGGCATGTTGGCACCCGGAATCGCGTGGATAGAACCATCTTTGCCGTACTTGCCCTTACGCGGACCCAGCACGATAACGCCTGCCAACGCGGCTGCGGCACCGGCAAGGTGTACAATGCCCGAACCGGCGTAGTCAGAGTAGCCAACTTCGGCCAACCAGCCGCCGCCCCAGGTCCAGTAGCCAGATACCGGATAGATCACGGCAGTCATGACGACAGCAAATGCCAGGAAGGCCCACAATTTCATGCGTTCAGCGACCGCACCCGAGACGATCGACATTGCGGTTGCGACAAAGACGACCTGGAAGAAGAAGTCGGAACGCATGGAATAGTAAGGTGCGTCATCGCCACCGGCGGTGACCGCATCCACGCTGTTCTCAGCGCCGATCAGGAAGCCCAGGTTGGGCAGGAAGCCACCGGCGTTGCCGGAGTACATGATGTAGTAGCCCACCAGCAGGTACATGGTGCAGGCAATCGCAAACAGCGCGATATTCTTGGTGAGAATTTCAGCGGTGTTCTTGGAACGCACCAGGCCAGCTTCCAGCATGGAGAAGCCAGCGGCCATCCACATGACCAGCACACCGCAGATCAGAAAGTAAAACGTATCGAGCGCGTAGCTCAGATCAGTCAACTCATTCATTGTAAGTTCCCCGTTGAACTAAAGAAATGACCCGTAAAGCCAGGTTTAAACGGCGTCCGCACCGCGCTCACCCGTCCGAATCCGAATAACGTCTTCAAGCGGCGTGACAAATACCTTGCCGTCGCCGATCTTGCCGCTGTTGGCCGCGCTGCAGATCGCATCGAGCACGCTTTCGAGGCGACCGTCGTCCACGGCGACCTCGACTTTTACCTTGGGCAAGAAATCGACCACGTATTCAGCGCCGCGATATAGCTCGGTATGGCCTTTTTGACGGCCGAAGCCTTTAACTTCGGTGACGGTAATGCCCTGAACACCGTTGTCGGCCAGTGCTTCGCGAACGTCGTCGAGCTTGAATGGCTTGATAATGGCGGTGATGAGTTTCATCCCGAATCTCCCCTGCTGGATTAAGGAGCGGCCGAGCCGCCCAAAAAAAGTGCCTGCTCCACTAATGCGCATACCGTGCCATCTGATTTTTTTTACTTATATTTCATTTATTTAAAGGCAATAGTGTGGGGCATACTGGCGACTCACCGCCCGCCATACACGCTAACAAGCCGGGTATTGCACCAAAATTGCTCAAAGGCAAAACGCAAACGCCCCACCGTAGGGCATCAGCCAGCGGCACAAATTAGCCCAAGAAGCATGCGAATCCCGCCTGGGTTGCGTATCCTGATGATCAGATAGCTGTATCGAGACATTGACCGTTAGGAGAAAGCCATGGCGCCTCAAGACCATATTAGCCGACTCGCCCAGCAAATCGGCGACCGCTTGCAGAACGCTTCCCAAGCGCCTGAAGATATCCAGAAAGGGGTTCATCAGGTGGTGCGGGGGGCCTTTGACCGCCTGGAACTGGTGTCCCGGGAGGACTTCGATATTTTGATGGACGTATTGCAGCGCACCCGCTCACGGGTAGAAGCGCTGGAACGCCAGGTCGCCAGCCTCGAAGCCGCCGTGGACGCCCAGGCAGCCGATGCCTCGACGCCCGTCGAAGCCGAGGCACCGCCGCTACCCGCAGAGCCCCAGGCGGATTCCGATAACGTCGACACCAAGGAAGATCAAGACGAATCCAAATCGCAATGATGAATGCGAATAGATATCATTGATTATTATTGTGCACATGGTAACGTAATTCGCATTCAATGATGCAGGCAATGCATCAATGCCCCATTTTGATGCATTGCCGAATTTCACCGTTACGTGATGCACGCATGACCACCGCCACCTTCGGCCCTCAAGTCAGTCAACCGCTTTATGAGCTAACACCGGGGACGCTTGCCCAGCTAGGCCAGCGTTTCGGTATTGACTATCGCGTTCGCAATGCATCTGCCGGGGCGAGCGTCGCCACCGGCAGCGTTCGCGACGTTGCCCTGCCTCAAGCAATGCACTTGACGCTTTCCGATCTATGCGTGAACTGCGCCTATAGCTCAGCCTCTCGCCAGACAGTGCCCTGGTTTATCAGCGTGGTACTCGAGGGGCACATCACCGCCCGCCTGGGGGATCAACGCCTGGAACTCAAGGCAGGCGACGGCATGTGCGTCCATTTCACTGCCGAGCAGCCGCTGACCGTTTTTCAGCCGGCTCAGGCAAGGCTGCACACAGTGAACCTGGCAGTGCTCGCCACCACCAACTTGGACCTGCCATCGACGCCCCCAACGCCGGGCTTATACCCTTGGCGCTTGTCGGACGCCTTTACGCAGATGTTACGCCATACCACCGCCGAACCACTGGCCGACTGGCGCCAGCCACTGATCTGGCAAGGCCTGGCCCTGCAACTGCTGGGTGAAGGGTTACCCCAATGTGCGCGGCAAGACCCAGCTCAGGCGCAGCCGATTATACCGGCCCGCGACGAGGCGCGTTTAGCCGCCCTCCATACCCGGTTGGCGTCCCATCCCGAGCACGCCTACTGCCTCAGCGACCTGGCAAGAGAAGTGGCGATGAGTCCAAGCAGCCTGCGCCAGAAATTTCGTGCCCGCTATGGCTGCTCAATTTTTGAGCATCTACGCCAATGCCGACTGGCCAAAGCCTATCAGGCTCTTCAACGTGGGATGAGTGTTCAGCAAGCCGCCCACACCTGTGGCTATCGTCACGCCACCAATTTCGCCACGGCGTTTCGTCGCCGCTTTGGCATCGCACCCCATGACGTCATTTCACAGCGCGCCCCCAGATGAATTTGGCATTGCGCATAGCCAATTTGGCAGATTGCATACCTACTTCCTGCACTAAAAAGTAACAATTCTCATTACTAAAACTATCAAGGGATCGTTACCATGCCAATTTCAGCTTGCCACTTCCGCCCATCGCTGCTGGTCATTGCCGTGGCCATCGCCAGCGGCGTGCCTTTTGCAGCCGCTCAGGAAGCCCAGCGCGACAAACTGGGCACGGTGACCGTTACCGCTCAGCAGGCGGCCACCAAGGTGGAAACGCCGTCGATCGAAACGCCCCAGAGCGTGTCCACCATTACCCGCGAGGATATGGACAATCGTGGCGTTAGCACGGTACAGCGTGCCACCGACTACACGCCCGGGGTCTATAGCAACCAGATCGGCGCGTCCAACCGCTTCGACTACCTGGTGCTGCGAGGCTTCTCCGACGGCAGCTTGAGCAACACCTTTCTTGACGGCCTGAAACTCATCGGCGATACCAACTCGCATAGTTCCCTGCGCGTCGACCCGTGGTTTCTGGACAGCATTGAAGTCGTCAAGGGCCCCGCCTCGGTACTCTACGGCCAGGCCTCGCCAGGGGGAGTGGTGGCACTTAACAGCAAGCGCCCCGAGTTCCAGTCCGGCGGCGAGCTACGCTTCCGCGTGGGTAACAACAACCAGCGCAGCGCCGCCTTTGACCTGACCGGCCCACTCGGGGAAGAACAGCGCGTGGCCTATCGACTGGTGGGCATTGCCAGCGCCGCCGATACCCAGTTTGGTCCGACAGAGGAGGAACGCTACGCCATTGCACCGTCGCTCACCTGGGATATCAGCGACGCCACCAGCCTGACCCTGGACGCCTACCTGCAGGACGAACCCGAGGGCGGCTACCACTCCGGCGTGCCTTACGAAGGCGCCGTGGTCCCGCGCAACGGACGCAAGATAAGCAATAACTTCTTTGACGGCGAGGAAGATTATGAGGCCTATGAGCGGACCCAACGCATGGTGGGCTACGCCTTCGAGCATCGTTTCAATGACGACTGGACCGCGCGCCAGCAGCTGCGCTACCTCAATTCGGATGTCACCCTGAACCAGGTCTATGGCTTTGGCTGGACGTCACCCACCTCCAATGAACTGGCCCGCTACTACTCCGGCAGCGACGAATCGCTCGACGCCTGGACGGTGGATAACCAGCTTGAAGCCAACCTCAACGATGGCTTTATGGACCACACCGTGCTGGTCGGGGTCGACTATCAGCAGCGCGACAACGACGTCAGCTGGCCGTCAGGGGCATTTCCGTCGCTCGATGCCTTTGATCCAGAATACGGCGCCGACCCCACGGCGATGTATGCGCCCATCAACGAGCGTCACGAACTGGAACAGACCGGCGTCTACCTTCAAGACCTGATCGCGCTGGATAACTGGCGCTTCACCCTGGGCGGGCGCTACGACTGGGTCGACATCGACAATACCAACCAGGATACCGGCCAAACGAGCACCCTCGACGACACCCAGTTCAGCGGCCGGGCCGGGGCGGTCTATCTGTTCGAAAACGGCGTCGCGCCTTACCTGAGTTACTCGACGGCCTTCACCCCCACCAGCTTTGTGGATGCCAACAGTGATCTGCTGGCCCCCATGGAAGGCGAACAGTGGGAAACCGGGGTGAAATACCAGCCCAACGACAGCGCCAGCCAGTACAGTGCCGCCCTGTTTCACATCAGCCAGGAAAACGTGGCCACCAAGGAACAGCCTACCGACCCTTACCGCGCGGTGGGCGAGATCGAGTCCCAGGGCATCGAGCTTGAAGCGCGCACCCAGCTCACCGAGGCGCTGTCCTTGCAGGCCGGGTACAGTTTCACCGACATCACCTACGCCAAGAGCGACGACGGCAACGAGGGCAATGACGCGATCTATTCGCCGCGCCACCAGGTTCAGCTGTGGGCGCAATATGCGTTTAACGACGGCTGGCTGAGCGGCGCCGACATCGGCGCAGGCGTTCGCCACTACGCCGACATTGCGGCTGACCGTGCCAATACGGAAACGGTACCGGATTACACCCTGGTGGACGCCACGCTCGGCTACGATCTTGGCGAGGTAGGCATGCAAGGCGTCGAGACTCGCCTCAACGTCAGCAACCTGCTGGATGAAGAGTACGTCGCCTCGTGTAACTCACTGGAGTACTGCTACTTCGGCGCCGAACGCGGCATTACCGCCAGCGTGCACTACCGGTTTTAATGTCGGCGTTTTAAGTTCAGCAGCTTTAAATTCGCCGCGTCGGCACCGCGCCCAGGCACTCGCCTGGGTGTTTTGTTTGCAAACAATAAATATTATCGTTTAAATACAGCCCTTATTTTCTATTGATGCCGTCATCATGCGTTGTTCCGCTGTGTCTTCTTTGATCACTCGTATTGGCTTGCTGACTGTGTGCCTACTCGGCGGTTTTCCCGTCCAGGCGCAGCTGGCGACTATCGACTGGACGGTGGCTGAAACCTTGATTGCCCTGGACGCCCCCATTGTTGGAGGTGCCCAGAAACAGGCCTACCATGAATGGGTGGGTGAGCCACGGCTGCCCGACGAAGCCGCCGATCTGGGCCTGCGCAGCCAGCCCAACATGGAGCTGCTGGCAAAGATGCAGCCCGAGCGGACCCTGATATCCCCCATGTTTGCCGGGTTAACGCCGCGTTTGGAGCGCATCGCCCCCGTCACCTCCGTCGAGCTTTACACGCCCGGCAGCGACACCTGGCAAGAAATGCAAAGCATCACCGAGCAGATAGGCGAACTGGCGGACCGCGCACCTCAAGCGTCGCAACTGATCAAGCAGACGCATTCACTGATGGCCCGGCTGCGTGACGAACGACCCGACACGGCGCCGCTATTGATGATCCAGTTTATGGATGCCCGCCACGTGCGCGTGTTCGGTGATAACAGCCTCTATAACGCGGTACTGGAGCAGCTTGCTCTGCCCAATGCCTGGGATCAGGCGACCAACGCCTGGGGCTTTTCGCTGGTCGGCGTTGAAGAGCTCGCTCGCTACCCGGATGCCACTCTGGTGATCGTCGACCCGTTGCCTACTGGCGTCGAGGCGCAACTCGCGGAAAGCGGCCTGTGGCAGCAGCTACCCAGCGTCAAGAACGACCGCCTTTTGCGTCTGCCACCCGTGTGGAGCTTTGGCGCACTGCCCTCGGCGCAGCGCTTCGCCAAAGAACTGGTCGCCGCGTTGGAAGACGCGCCCCAGGAAGCGCTAAGCCCGAAGTGATGGCGGCCTATGCCGTACCGCGCATCTGGCTACTCACCCTCTGATAAATACGGTAGGTTAATCAGCATACGGTAATTAACAACCAGCGAGGGAACGCGCATGACGCTTGCCATTGTGGCGACACGGGCCGGGGTCGGCCTGGACGCACCGGCAGTGCACGTGGAGGTGCACCTGGCCAACGGTTTGCCTGGCTTGACGTTAGTCGGCCTGCCGGAAACCGCCGTCAAAGAAAGCCGCGAACGGGTGCGTAGCGCCCTGGTCAACGCCGGTTTTGACTTTCCCAATACCCGGCGCATCACCTTAAACCTGGCCCCGGCCGATTTACCCAAAGAGGGCGGCCGCTTCGACCTGCCCATCGCGCTGGGCATTCTTGCCGCCTCCGGGCAGATTCCCGTCGACGCTTTGGAAGGCATGGAGTTTGCGGGCGAACTGGCGCTGGACGGCAAGCTGCGCGCGGTACCCGGTATCCTGCCCTTTGCCCTGGCCGCGCGGCGCGCCAAGAAGGCACTGATCATCCCCCGCGCCTGCGCCGATGAAGCCGCGCTGGCGGGAGATTTGCCGGTGCTACCCGCCGACACCCTATGGGATGTCGTCGCCCACCTGCTCGATCAGGAAAAAATCCCGCCCCATCAACTGCCCGCCTCGGTCAAAAGCCCGGCGCCAATGGCCGACCTGGCCGACGTGCGTGGCCAGCAACAGGCCCGGCGCGCCCTGGAAGTCGCCGCTGCTGGCGGCCATAATCTGCTTTTCGCGGGCCCACCAGGCACCGGCAAGACCATGCTCGCCAGTCGCCTGCCCGGTATTTTGCCGCCACTCTCGGAAGAAGATGCGCTGGCCGTGGCGGCGGTGCGTTCGGTGTGCGGGCTGCCGCTGGAAGCCGACTGGGGCCAGCGACCCTTCAGACAACCCCACCACAGCTCCAGCGCCGCGGCACTGGTGGGCGGCGGCTCAAAACCCAAACCCGGCGAAATCTCGCTGGCCCACCATGGCGTGCTGTTCCTGGATGAACTGCCGGAATTTTCCCGAAGCGTACTGGAAGTTTTAAGACAACCGCTGGAAACCGGCGAAATTCACCTCGCCCGCGCCAGCCACGAGCGCCGTTACCCGGCGCAATTTCAGCTGGTGGCAGCAATGAACCCCTGCCCCTGCGGGCATCTCGGCGATCCGCGCAACCGCTGCCAGTGCACCGCCAGCCAGATCCAGCGCTATCAGAACAGGCTATCAGGCCCGCTGCTCGACCGCATCGACCTGCAGGTAGAAGTCCCGGCACTGCCACCGGAGCAGCTCACCGCGCAAACCCAGGGCGAATCATCCGAAGCCGTGCGTCAGCGCGTCATGGCCGCCCGGGAACGGCAAATGGCAAGAGGTGCGCTCAACAGCCAACTCAGCGGCAAGGCGCTGGAGACGGCCTGCGCCCTTAATGATGAAGAGCGCGCCTGGCTGGCGGGGGTGCTGGAAAAACTCAAGCTCTCTGCCCGCGCTTACCACCGCGTGCTGCGCGTCGCACTTACCCTCGCCGACCTGCAGGGTGAACCCAAGCCCACCCAGCCCCACTTAATCGAAGCCATCGGCTACCGGCAGTTGGATCGGATGTTGAAGGGGGCTTAGTATTAAGATTGCCGGATAGCACTAAGGAACCAGGAGGTCGAAATGGCCAAACTACCTAATATCCATCCCGGCGAAATTCTCTATGAGGACTTCATGCAGCCAATGGGATTAAGCAAGAATGCCTTAGCCCGGCAGATGGACGCCCCGGCCACCCGGATCGGGGAAATCACCTTGGGTCGCCGCGCGATTACCGCAGACACCGATCTGCGCCTGGCACGCATTCTTGGCACCAGCGAGGGTTACTGGCTGCGCCTGCAAAACGCCTATGATCTGGAAGAAGCCCGCCGCCACCAGGTAGCCTGACGGTGGGTTTGCGCGAGGCACTCCACCAAGCGCTGGCAGAACGCATCCAGCTTGTTCACCGTGGCATCATCCTTGAGCGTACCGACACACCGCCCACCTGGAGGAGCCCGGCGCTGAGGCCGTCAGCCTATGCCGAGCAACTGGTGGTAAAACACGATTAAAGTTACTGCTACTGCAGTGGGGTGACGTCGCCCGGACGTAGATCTTTGGAACCAGAGATATCAATGACACTGACCCCTTTGGTCCGAAACCGTCGCCCAAGGTCACGCAAGGAATCCTAGCTCGTCAAAGTAATTACCTTTATTTACTAATTTCCCCACGGCGCTCCATCAAACATGAACACAGCAAGATACCCAACAAACATTGCCATACAGAGCCCTAGCCTTGCTCGCTTACTGTCATGTTCTGATATCGCACCTCCTATCGTAGAAATAGTTTTTCCATACAGATATGACCTCACGCCCTGCCAAAATAATAAATGTGTAATAAGCGCCCCACCAAAATACTCCCAACTCCCCCAAAATCGCAAAACTGCATTTAATGCTGCTGCAAACACCATACTAAACAGGATTTTAACCCTATATTTCATAAGATATCTTTCAAAGAACTCGACTTTACTCGGCATAAAAATCACCCAAGAATTTTTAAGGAGATCGCTCTACCATCTCACCTGCATTATCAACAACATGATCCCAAAAGCCTACCAGTGACAAAGAATTGGCAAACCGCATAGCTTGAGTTTGCGGCATCCCTCTCATGGTGGCGTATTGTTCAAAGCTATACTGAGCAGCTTCTGCAGATGCCGTTTCAATGAAATTATCTGACAAATAGCCCGACAGCACGTTTGCAGCGGTTCCTGAAAGACCTACGCTTGCTCCAACCGCACCGGCAGGGTTAATCATTGCCGCTAATGTTGCTGCGTTAGAAAGATCTTTAAGTGCCTTGGCATCCAACGCCCTGGCATATGCCTGCGCTGAGGGATCGCTGTAATCAATATTCGCTCCTTGCGCGATACAAGCCGCATCACCACATGGAAAATGCGGCACATGGTAGATTTTGCCATTCACCACATAACTGACGGTGTAGCGACCGGTTTCGTCCAGTGGGCGACCTGACATGCGATCTATTGGCTGACCCGGATCGGGCTCCTGGGGGGCAAGTTCATAGACAGGGGCCCGGTAAGGCGAGCCGTCGCCTCCCGTCTCTTGAATGATATAGGCAATCAAGTCTGGAGGTGCTTCTGTCGGCACTTGCTGGATCAGATAGCGAGTCGTGCCATCTTGGCCGGATATGGTTTGCCACTCACCGCCAAAATCGTAGTAACTGCCGAAGACGCCGTCTACATCACTCAAATCAACTTGGGTATTATCTCTAGGGGCCTGACCCAATTCATCGTGATACATCCCACGTAGCGCACTCTCGATCTCCTCCAGCGTAAATTGCCCATCGCTCGAGTCGGCGAGGTCGCGGGCCAGTTCCCGCTCCGCTGTGTGCAGTTGTCGGTTGTAGGATTCCACCTGCCCGGCGATCCATGCGCCATCATTAACGTCACCATCCCCAAGTTCGGCGGCCACGATACCCACGATCTGAGCAGCCGCATTACTGAATTCGACACGGCTCTCGTCCTGGATCAGGTGATGGACGAGGGCTTCACTGGCCCCCGCGGCCAGCGCACCGGTAGCGAAGTCGCCGCCCATGGCTTCGCTGACGCTGCCACCGACCAGAGCATGTAGGACTATCTTTTCCGGTGCACCTTCTTGCCACAAACGCTCGTTGGCAATATCACCCACGGCGTTGAACAGTACTCCGCTGGCCACATGTGCAATGGCGTTTTCGACGCCGTCGTCGAGATGATCGCTGAAGCTGCCCCCTTCGATGGCGGTGCGGATGCCTGCATCGATAGCGGCCTGAGTGGCGCGCTGACCGGCGAAGCGGGCGATATCGCTGCCATGGCCAAAGCTGAGGTTGAGGTTGTTCGTGGCACTGGTGGTGGGGTTGGTCTGCGTTCCCCAGACACGGTCGGTCATGCCGCGGGTGGCACCGGCCGTCAGGGCAGCGTTGACTGCACCGTGCAAGCTATCGCTTGATAAGGTATCGCTAAAAGTATCGCCCAGGTTGCCGCGATTGTTGACCAGGCTGACCGCCCCGGTGCCAGCCAGCGAGCCCGCGGCGGCACTAGCGGAAACAGCCACCGCCCCGGCACCCGCCCCGCCCATGGCCGCCAAGGCGTAGTACTGACCGGTGGCAGCGGCGGCAATCGCTATCACCATCGCGGCCCCGCCACCCAGCCCGGATTGTTCGTAATCCCAACTGTCGTGGATCGCCTTGACCTGCCGCCAGTCGATGTCGCCCCGCTGCTCCATCTCTTTGAGCCAGGCAAGGTCGGGATTGGCGGCGACCATGGCGTCGATGGTACGGGCGACGCTGCGGCGGTCTATCTCCTCCACGTCGATCTGGAGGCCGTCGGCAGCCTGGAGGATCAGCTCGCCCTGGGCCACCAGTTCGCTCTGGCGCAGCGTCTCGCGGGTGACGCCTTCGCCGGAGGCGGATTGGCTCACGAAATTGCTCTTGCTGCGCTCATGGGATTCGGTATGCATGTCGCTGGCGGTTTCGAAGCGGACCGTGCCACCGCTGGCGAGCGTCAGGTCGTTACCGGCCTCGAGGCGGGAGCCCTGATAGCGTTGGTCGGCGCCGCTGACCACGGTGAGGTCACCGTCGCTCTCAAGCCGGCTGCCCACGGCGCGAATGTCGTTGATTTCGTCACGTTGGTAGCTGCTGCTGAACAGGCCGCTCTCTTCCTTTTCGTAGAGCGAGTAGTCCTGATCATTGGCGGCGAGCAGTTCGACGTCGCGCCCGGCGATCAGGAAGGCCTCGTCGTCCGCCCTGGCGTCGCTGGCGATCAGGCGCATATCACGCCCGCTGCGTATGGTGAGGTCTTCGCCGGCAACCATCTCGCTGCCCTGCTGGCGCACCCGGCGGCTGATCCAGTTGGTGCTGGCGGTATGAGATTCGTGATGGTCGATATTAGCGGCCGCGGCCAGGGTGAGGTCGCCACCGGCATCGAGCGCCAGATCGCCGCCGACTTCGGCACGGCTGGCGGTAGCAGTGAGGTCGCGGCCCGCCTGGAGGGCTATGTCGTCGCTGGCCGTCAGTTCGCTACCGGCTTGTTCGACGCGGCGGGTGTGTGACGCACGCCACCCCCTATGGGTCTGGGTGTAGGTTTGGTCCTCGGCGGCATCGAGAAGGATGTCGTTGCCCGCCTCCATGGTCAGGCTCTCGCCACTGTCGATTTCGCTGGCGGTCAGGCGCACGTCGCGCCGGGCACTGAGGGTAGCAACTCCCTCTGTCGTGAGGCTGGCACCAAGCTGCGTGGTGCTTTCGCTGCTCTGCTCGACACCGTAACCGTTGACCTGGCCCCGGGCATCGACCACCGACTCGGTGACGATATCCCGTTTCGCCAGCAGGGTGGCGTTGCCCTGGCTTGCGATCTCGGCGCGGTTGACGATATCGCGCCCGGCATTCAATTCCAGGCCGGCGCGGGCACTGATCAGCCCGCCCTGATCGAGGTAGGTTTCGTAAGACCGGTCATGACCGGCGGTGACCGCAGTGCGGTCGTTGACGATGTCGCTCTCGGTGGCCGTCAAGCTGACATGGCCACCGCGAATCTCGCCGACCAGGGCGTTGCGGAGCGAATCCTGGGCGCTCAGGTCCAGGCGCTCGCCAGCCTCGAGCAGGCCGCCCTGGAGGATCAAACCGCCACTGTTCGCGGTAAGATCATTGTCGGCGCGGATGGTGCCGACGTTAACCAGGTCGCCGCCGGCGATCAGGTCGATGTCGCGTCCCTGGATGAGGCTTGCACCACGCACGTTGCGCTCGTCGACCTGGGCGAGATAGAGCACCGGGGCCAGCACCGTCTCGCCGTCGACCTGCTGTTCTTCCAGCCACACGATGTCGTGGGTGAGTGCCGCAGTCTGGGCCGGGGTCAGGCCAACGCCGACGCTAAGCTGCAGGGCATCCCTGGCCGCCACGGCGTTGTCCATCAGGTGGCGGTACTGGGCGTAGTCGTCGCTCAGAGAGTCCTCAAGGAAGCGCTGCCCGGTATTGGCCAGCACGGCATCGCGCACCAGGCGCGACTCGTAGCGACCATCGCCGAGCAACTGGTAGGCACCATCGCCGGTGTAGTCCAGCTTATCGAGCAGGTAGTCGGAGCCCATCAACCGCTCGGTGCTGGTGAACTCCGGGTTGGTCTCGATCAGGTAGCGGCTCTGCGGCGAGGTATTGCGCACGAAGAGCCCGTAGCGCCCCTGCGGCAGGCGGAACGAGGAGAGTTGGGTGGGAGAGACGCGCTCGAAGGGAACGTCGCGGTAGGTGCCTACGTCACCCGGGTTGGAATCGTCCACGCGCTGACCGGCCTCCACCATCGTGGCGTTGGGCTCGGCCGGTGTCAGGTTGTCTTCGGCGGAGGCGTCGGCAGTGCGACGGTTGAGAGTGATCGTCAGCTCACTGACGGGGGCGTTCGTTGCCGTGTCGCCCAAGTCACCCTCCAGTTGCACACGAGCATTTTCCTTGACCGTGCCATTTTCCAAATTGTCGGATACATGCAAGGAAACCCTGTTGCCCGCTTGAATGGTGCCTGGGGAGGAGCTATCAGTCTCTACTATTGTAATAATATCACTTTTTAGTTCATACTTCGCCATCAATCCTGGCTTAAAATCATCCTCAGAAACATTCTCTTCACCCTTATCAAAAACCTTGTAAAACTCTCCTCCACTACTTCCTTCAAGAAAACCTCTGTCATACTCATATTTTCTAGTTCTTATTCTTCTCTCCCCAGCACTCCCTCCATTTCTCACACTACCTGATACAATATTAATATTATTTCTTGCTGAGATATGGCTGGCAGCATTCTCAACACTTGATGCCCTTATAGTTAAATCACTTCCCGATACAATATTTCCACTTGGCGAGTTGGACGCCAAGGTATTTTCAGACACATCTTTCAAGATGAAGTCGTAGAAGTCCACATCTCTTTCAGGAACTCTGACTTTTGTTGGAACCCAGCCATGGCTATAATATGGCCCACTCTCATACGCCTTAGCCACATACAGCTCTTTAACTATACTGCTATCCCTCTCGATCCATTTTTCTTCGAAAACATCTCTGGTGTTTTTGACGCTAGTGGCAAATACGTCGATATTGCCTTCGGCCTGAATCGTCCCCGAGCGGTTCTCGAGGCTATTCGCCTTGGTATGTTGATCGTCACGCGCAAAATCGAGACTGCCCCGGCTGTAAATATCGCCATACCGGTTGAAGAGCCGTTGGCCACGTAGGGTCATGTCGCCGCCGGCGAACAGCAGGGTGTCCGGACGATTATCGATGCCGCCACGGCTGACGATGCTCAGGCCCGCCTGGCTGCCCAGTGTGCCGCGGTTATCGAGGGAAGCGGTGGTGATGTCGACATCACCGACGCCGGTGAGGAAACCCTGGTTGTCGAGGTTGCCGCCGAGATGGTAGGTGGAGGTGCCACCGCTGGCCAGGCGCCCGCCACGCTGGGTGAGGTCGTGGGCACTAACGGCGAGGTCGCCCTGGGTGGAAATCAGGCCACGGTTGGTGATGTCGTCGCTGGCATGGAGGGTCAGGCCATCGTTGGCGAGCAGTTGGCCGCGGTTATCGAGGCTGGTCAGGTTGAGGGTCAGGTGACCGGCAGTGGCGAGTCGGTCGGCGGCGGCGAGGGTCAGTCCCTGATCGAGGTCGAAGCCGAGCGCGTCGTTGAACTGCCACTGGCCGATGTCGTCGAGTCGGCCCAGCGTCACTTGGCCGCTACCGGTGCCCTGCACCTGGCCTCCGGCGTTGGCGAGGCGGTCAGCGGTGATCTGGAACAGGCCGCTGCCGGCATGTTGGAGTTGCCCTTGGCCGTTACGTAGGGTGCCGACCTCCAGAGTGGCGTCATCGCTGGCCAGCTCGACACGGCCATCTTGGTTATCGAAGGTGCCGGCGATGGTGAAGCGGCTATCGTCACCGCCCAGTGCGCGCAGCTCGCCATCGGTATTGGTCAGCCGTTCAGCGTCGACCGCCAGGTTCTCGCTGGCTTCGATCATGCCACCGGCGTTGTCGAGATGACCGGCTTCCAGGCGAACGGTGCGCCCTGCCAACTGCCCTTGGCGGTTGTCGATAAACGGCGGGTCGATATCGAGCGTGCCGTTGGCGAGGACCTGGCCGTCGCGATTGTCGAGACCATTGGTCAGGACCATCTTCACCTGGCCATCAAGGCCAGCGATCAGGCCGTCATCGGCATTGACCAGGGTGTCGCCGGTGAAGGTGGCGCTGTCGCCCTGCAGGGCTCCGCCCTGATTCTGCAGCAAGCCGAAATATGTATCGAGCGCGCCGTTTTGGGTGAGCACCACGCCATTGCGGTTATCGAGCTGCTGCGCGGCAATGGCCAGCGCTTGGTCTGACTGGACCTTGCCGTGGCGATTGTCGAGGGCGCCCGACAGCGTTATGTCCATGCCTCCCACGCCTGCCGCGACGAGACCGTCATCCGTGTTGTCGAGCGAAACGGCATCCAGCGCGATGGCATCGGCGATGAGTTTACCCTGGTGGTTGGTGACTGTGCCGTTCTCGGTCAGTTGCAGACTATCGGCGACCAGGATGCCCTGGGTATTGTCGAGCGTCGTCCCGCCGTTCAGTACCAGTTCGCCGTCGGTGGCCTGCAAGCGACCGGCGCGATTGCTTAACGTATCGACCAGGTCTAAATATAACCCCTGATTGGCGCTGATCAGTCCGGCATCGTTGTCGAGGCGAGCCAGCATCAGGGTCACCAGGTCGCCGACCAGGCTACCGGTGTGATTGGACAGTTGTGCGGCGTCAAGCGTGATGGCGTCGGCAGTGAGCACGCCCTGGGCACCATTGTCGAGCGCGCCGCCCACACTGGCATTGATGGCCTGCTCGGCCAACAGAACACCGCCCCGGTTGTCGACCTCGCCGGCGCTGAGCGCCAGCGTGCCGGTGCGTGCCTGGAGGTGGCCTGCGGCGTTGTCAAGCCGCGCGCCGACCTCAACCGCGAGGTCACCGTGCTCGGCGCTGATCACGCCATCGTCGTTGCTTAGATCCTGAGCGATGGTGAGCATGGCGGTATCGCCGCCGATCGTGCCGCCGTTGTTGGTGAGCGTGGCGGCTGTAAGCGTCACGTCGTCGCTGGCCTGCAACCGGCCCTGGCTATTGTCCAGGGTATCGACAGCGTCGAGGTTCAGGTCACCGTCGGTGGCGGCAATAAGCCCTTCGCTGCTGTTATCCAGTGAGGTGGCGTCGAGATCAATAAGGTCGGCGGTGAGGCGTCCGCCACGATTGGTCAGGGTGCCGACACGGCCCTGAAGGTCACCGTCGTCAAGGCTCAGGGTCCCGCCGCTGTTGTCGAGGCGCTCGAGGTCAAGCCGAACGTCCTGGCCTTCGGCGAACTGCACGCTGCCGCCGAGGTTGTCGAGATGGTCGGTATCGAGTTCGAGAGAGGCTGTGGAGGCTAGAGTCGCTGCTTGGCCCCGGTTGGTAACGGTGCGACTCGTCAGGGTCACGCGCTCCCCCTGGATAGTGCCGGTATTGGTCACTTCCTGGCGGGCCTCGACGGCGATCTCATCGGCCAGTAGGCGGCCATGATTGTGCGCTTCGGTGGATGTCACCATGAGGCGCTCGGTAGCATCGAGCCACCCATGGTTATCGAGGCGGTCTGCCCGAAGGGTGAGGTCGGCATCAGGCTGGAGGGTGTCATTCTCGATGCCAGCGACGACAGTCCCCTGGTTGTCGATGTTGGTTTCAGCGTCCAATGTGATATCGCCGCCACTGGTCAGGTTGCCGTCGATGTCGAGATTTTCACGGGTGCGCACTTTAATGGCCTGGCTGGCATGAATATCGCCGCTCAGCGTCGCGCGCATGGCATTGATCTGTGTCTGGCCGGTGCTGGAGGCATCGGCCAGGCGCAGGTGGCCATTGGCGTCGATGAGGATATCGCCTTCGCTGGCCGCCATATCCCCAGCCAGCTTGACCCCCACGCCACTCTCGGTGCCGATCAGGCGGATGCTACCGGCGTACATGCCACCCAGGGCCGAGGCATCGATGGCCAGTGCCGGGGCCTCCCCGGTGCCCTGGCGCGCCGTGGTCGCCAGGGTCTCGGCGTCTACGTCGTTGGCCCCGGTGATCACGTTCAGGTGATTGGCGTGGAGTTCGGCGTTAACTTCGGCGGCTCGGGTGATGATGTCGAACTGATCGACCTGGGTGGCATCGAGCCCCAGACCTTCGATCGCGACCCGTCCCTGGTCGACGGCGAAACGCTCGAGATCACCGTTCTCTATGATGGGTCGGCCCGTGGAGAGTGTCACCCGTGGGCTGTTGATGAAACCACAGCCGTTGCAGGTGATGCCGTAGGGGTTGGCCACCACTACATCGGCGCCGGCACCCGCCACTTCCGTATAGCCTTCGAGTCGACTGGGTCGGCCACCATTGACTTCGTTGATAATTCGACGTGCCGCCTGATCGCGCAGGTTAGGGTTGCCGACAATAAGCCCGCCGAGCTGGGTGGACTGCAGTTTGCTGGTGGCGTTGTTCAGAATGACGCCCCTCTCGTCGACGTTGTAGTCAGAGAAGCGGTTGTGCGACAGTCCACTCCCATTGGGGGTCGCGATATCGACCACGGGTACGCCGTTGCCGGCCCGGTCCAGAGAAGTGTTGCTGGCGCCGGGGGCGACGACGATGCCGTCGGCCAGAACCACAGCCGGGTGCCAGAAAAGGGCGTTGATGATGAGGATGGTGACGTAACGACTCAAGGGGCTACGACTATTCATGGTGGCTGCTTCCCTGCATCACTGTTCGTTTGTTAGTTCCACTAATTTTTTGTGGCCATTCACAGTCCATCGCGACTGGACCTCACCTAAAAGAACGCCTTAACGCTGAAATACACCGGCGCCTCCCGCCGTGGAAACACATCGGGACGTTCCAGTGAATGGCCGACACTGACATTGGCCTCGAGATGCTCACCCCGCAGACCGACGCCCAGAGCATAACCACTGAGCCGACCATGGAGTTCGGGGTTGTGGCGGCCACGGTGGATCACCCCTACATCATAGGCCAGCGATACTTCGAGGTTTTCGAACAGGGGCCGGACACTCTCGAGCGGGTATTGCCAAGTGACCTGATTACGCCAATATCCACCGCTGGCCCCACTCAAGGACTGTTCCTTGAAGCCACGAACCGAATCCTGCCCCCCTAGGCTCAAGCGTTGCGGGCTATAGAGGACGTCATCACTCCACTGGCCATGGAGCAGACTCGAAAAACTCAGTGATTGACGGAACAATGAAAAGGGCTGGAGATAGCTCAGTGTCAGGGTCGCCCTTTCGAACTGCGCCGTTGGGGTTCCGGGAGCATTGGCACCATCGCTCTGCGCTCCAAACAGGGTAAGTCCCTTATGCCAGCCGATATCGGTATTGAAGAGTGCGTTGCCGATACGGCGGCCATGGTTGATGCCGATGCTGAGCTCGCTCAAGCGCTGGCTACTCACCCCGATGCGGGCGCCATCGATATAGTTGCGCGTTGATAGGCGACTGATGCCGATACTCGCTGCTGTCTTGCTGACGCTGTCGCGCCATA
This sequence comes from Halomonas sp. A40-4, assembly GCF_015767635.1. GTDB lineage: Bacteria > Pseudomonadota > Gammaproteobacteria > Pseudomonadales > Halomonadaceae > Vreelandella > Vreelandella janggokensis. The sequence continues at coordinate 3,883,108 of NZ_CP065230.1, forward strand.
ACAGCCGTTCGGCCTGCAACCGATGCCGCTCGCTTTTGCCCTCAAGAGTGAAGAGAAAGCCGTTGGCTTCGGCAAGGGTGTGATAATCGCTATCGGTATAGTCGTAAGAGAACGTCCAATAACCATATGGCAGGCTATAAGCAAAATGGCCGCTGCTGGAGCCGATATCGGGGCGGTCAGTTACGTCATGCCCCCATTGAGCGATGAACTGATCGGCGAGCCCCAGAGGGCTATCCCACTCGAGCCCCCCACGCCACTGTTGTTCGCCGGTTCCCCCGCTACCATTATTGTTGTGCTCCAGCGAAACTCTTACCGGCTGACTGGCCGCGCCGGAGACATGAATGCGGCTGCCGCCTACCGTATCGCCCGGCATAAGCTCCAAGGTGGCCTGACGTGAAGGCAAGCGATTCAACTGGTCGATCAGTTGCTCAAGGTCGCGGAGATTGAGGGCATCGCCCACTCCGGTCGGTGAAGCCATGGCCAATTCGCGAGGTGTTGGCGTGTCGCCCGGGCTTTCCAAGGCGTCGATATGCCCCTCGACGACGACCACCCGTAAGCGTTGCCGGGAAAGGTCCTGTTGGGGCAGATAGGCACGCGTAGTAACAAAGCCACGATCAAGGTAGGCCTGCGTAACAGCTTGCAGCAGCTCATTGAGATCATCCGCCGTCAGACAGTGTCCGGTGAACGGTTCAATGATGGTTTGCTGAAAGTCATCGCTAAGCAACACAACGCCTTCCAGGTCAATGACCTCGATTGGCAAGCATTGTACCTGCGGCGATGCAGTGGACGCCGACGGTGCTTCACTCCTGCCTGGCAGGCGTTGCAATTGCTGCAACCGATGCCGCTGCTCTTCCAGTAGGCGCTGCTGGTCACCCTGAATGAAATTCTGGCTGGTAGCCCCCGCCTTCACCTCAGGAGGCAATTCGACCGCAACGGCCGTGACGCTCCACAGATAGAGTGCTGCCAGTGTCAAGCAGCTTCGTAACAAGCTTATGACCACGCCGTATTCCCTTACGATAAACTTGATCAGTGGGAATAATAACGACAGTCATAAAGAAAACTTTAACACTATATTAGTACGAGTTTTCCCATCACCCCGACCAGTGATACGCCAAGTATTTCAGGGCCGTCATCCAGACAACAACAAACCCCACCGCTTGAGATTGGTCATATCACCAGCCATAAAAATATAATTTCCGTTATGCCCTTACTGCAGGGGCAATACTTAATAGCCATCGGCTACCGGCAGTTAGATAGGCTGTTGAAGGGGGCTCAGCCGTGGGTTTTGGCCAGCGAATCGACCAGGCGCTGGCAGAGCGCATCAAGCTTTTGGCCGGTGGCCTCATCATGTAGCGCGCCACTGTCGTTGAATGCACTACCTGCTTGGGGAAGCGATAGCGGCTGCGGCAGAACCGTCAGGCTAAGGTTGGCGAGGAGCTGCTGCGCCAGGGGCATCGCGCGGATGCCGCCCAACCCGCCGGGTGATGCTGCCACCAGGGCCGCCCACTTGCCCGCAAAAAGCCCCAGGCCCGGGGTGTCTTCATAGGGCCGGGATAGCCAGTCCAGGGTGTTCTTGAGCAGCGGCGTGATAAAGCCGTTGTATTCCGGCGAGGCAATAAATACCGCCTGGTGCTCAGCGAGGATAGCGCGCAGCTTCAGCACATTGTCCGGCATGCCTTGCGCCTCAATGTCCTGGTCAAATAACGGGCAGGGGTAATCCTTTAAATCGATAAAAGTGGCTTGGCCGCCCAGTGCCTCGATACGCTTGGCGGCGAGTTGGGCGAGCTGCTTATTCAGTGAACCTTCGCGGGCACTACCCGCAAATACCAGTACTTTCGGTGTGTTAGATGTCATCGCACGATCCTGATTGAAAATGGGCTAGCGTAAGTAGGTCATTGCGAGTTTCGCACAAGCATCTGGTGATAGCATTAACCCCCACTCATATAAAGGGGCCAATAGTCAAAGGTTATCATCCGTCGTTGACGATGAGGGCGGCTTCCTGGGTGACGTTTCTGTCCTGGACGCCGCCACTTGATCGATGAACGCGTCCAGGGCATCGAACAGTGCACGGCGAATCGGCTCCGCTTCATTCACCAGGTGGTGCCTGGCATCCGGATGCCGATAGATCTGCGCGCCGGGGAATTTATCCTGCAGAATCGCCAGGTTCCATTCCCAGTCCACAGTAACGTCCTGCTCGCCCTGTAAAATCATCACTCGCAAATCCAGCGGGTCGCGGGCCAATAGCCTGGGTATCCAGCGGCGCATGGCGGTGACCCAGGCCACGCTCAGCTGATTGGGCTGCAACGGGTCGTGATCGCGTAGAAACTCGGTAAATTCTTCGTCAGTCGAGTTGGGCCGATACTTGCGCGGCAGCGCTTTAACGAAGGGACTGGCGATCAGGTGCAGCCAGCTTGCCTGGCTCCAGCCCCAGGGGCGAACCAGCGGCGCCAATAGCACCAGGCCATCCCACCCCGCTGCATGGCGGCGGCTCAGCGCGTCGGTCGCCAGGATCGCCCCACCGGTACTTTGCCCGATGCCCATCCAAGGGGCAGGCGCCATGGACTGCTGGGCCAGAATGGTTTGCACATGCGTGAGGCAGTGCTGATAGTCGTCAAAGTCATCAATGGCAGCACGCGCACCGCTGGAAAGCCCATGACCGGGCAAATCCCACAGCACAACGCGCCAGCCTTTATCCAACAAGCGTTCAAGCAGGTGGCGATAAAGCCCCAGGTGGTCGAAATAGCCGTGGACGACAAAGGCGGTGCCTTTTGGTGCAGGCGGGCTCCATACCTGGCACCACAGCGAAAAACGCCCGGTATCGATAAACCCTGCGTATACGTCCCGGGTGTCAAGGCGCAGCGCCTCCAGGCCGTAGTGCTGAAAATAGTCATTCATCGCCATGGCAAGGACGTCACCAGGCACCAAGCGGGAGAGTGCTGAGTCGCCAGCGTGGCGGCGAAACAATGCCTCTAAATGATCGAACTCGCGCATTCGCACCTCTCCTTAAACCGCTCTTTCGCCACCGGTCAGTCAATCACCCATGGCGTCATTCCTTATCTTTTGGTCGAGCATGATAGCGCTTTAGCGTCTATGCTGTTTACATGCCCACACAGATGTGGAATTATTTTCCATAAATAGTTTTTAAATGCGTTTTCATCTGACTGTGACGGGGCATCAGCCGAGTAAAACGGCGTCACAGCCACCTTAACAGGAGAGTCTCCATGAGCGAGCGTATCACGCGTCACCGTTTACAGGTGGCAGCCGACCTGGATCGTTTTATCAGCGAGCAGGCCCTGCCCGGCACCGGCGTCGACGAAAGCGCCTTCTGGGCAGGCGTCGATGCTCTATTTCACGATTTAACCCCCAAAAACCGTCAACTGCTAGAAGAACGTGATGTTCTTCAAGAGAAGCTTGATGCCTGGCATCGCGAAAACCCCGGCCCGGTCGCGGACATGCCCGCCTACCGTCGCTTCTTGAAAGACGTCGGTTACCTGGTCGACGCGCCCGCCAACGTCACCGCCACCACTGCCAACGTTGACCGTGAAGTCGCCGTTCAGGCGGGCCCGCAGCTGGTCGTACCGATGAGCAACGCGCGCTACGCGCTCAACGCCGCCAACGCCCGCTGGGGCAGCCTGTACGACGCGCTCTACGGCACCGACGTAATTTCGGAAGAAGACGGCGCGGAAAAGGGCACCAGTTTTAATCCCAAGCGCGGCGCAAAGGTCATTGCCTACGCCCGCGGCGTCCTCGACCGCGCGGCGCCGCTGGCGACTGGTTCTCACCGTGATGCGGTGAACTACGCGATTCGCGATGAGCACCTGGTCGTCACGCTGGAGGGCGGACGCGAAACCGGCCTGAAGGACGCGGGTAAGCTGATCGGCTTTAGCGGCGATGCCGCCGCGCCTGACGCCATCCTGCTGGGCAACAACGGCCTGCATCTGGAAATCCAGATCGACGCCAACGACGCCATCGGTAAAACCGACCCGGCGGGTGTCAAGGACGTGGTGGCTGAAGCCGCGCTGACCGCGATCATGGACTGCGAAGACTCCGTGGCCGCCGTCGACTCGGAAGATAAGGTGGGCGTCTACAGCAACTGGCTCGGCCTGATGAAGGGCGACCTGGAAGAGAAAATCGAGAAAGGCGACAAGACCTTTACTCGCAAGCTGAACGCCGACCGGACCTGGCAAACCACCGATGGTAGCAGCGTGACGCTTCCAGGCCGCTCGCTGATGTTCGTGCGCAACGTCGGCCACCTGATGACCACCCCGGCGGTTCTCGACGAGAACGGCAACGAACTGCCGGAAGGCATCCTCGATGCCGTCGTCACCTCATTATTGGCGCTGCACGACCTGAAGAAAGACGCTGACCAGCCGCGCAACTCGCGTGCGGGCTCGGTGTATATCGTCAAGCCGAAGATGCACGGCCCCAAAGAAGTCGCGTTTGCCAACGAGCTGTTCGGCCGCGTGGAAGACATTCTGGGCATGAACCGCGATACCCTGAAAATGGGCATCATGGACGAAGAGCGCCGTACCACTGTCAACCTCAAGGCATGCATTGCCGAAGCCACATCACGCGTGGTGTTTATCAACACCGGCTTCCTTGACCGTACCGGCGACGAAATGCACACCGCCATGGAAGCGGGCCCCATGGTGCGCAAGGGCGACATGAAGAGCGCCGCCTGGATTCAGGCCTACGAGAAGAGCAACGTTCAGGTCGGTCTCGCCTGTGGTCTGCGCGGTCGCGCCCAGATCGGCAAGGGCATGTGGGCAATGCCCGACTTGATGCACAACATGCTGGAGCAGAAAATCGGTCACCCGAAAGCGGGCGCCAACACCGCCTGGGTGCCCTCGCCCACCGCCGCAGCACTGCACGCACTGCACTACCATCAGGTCAACGTCACCGACGTGCAGCGCGAACTTGAAGCCCAGGGCGAGCCAGACTTCCTGGATGACCTGCTCACTGTACCGGTTGCCGAAAACGCCAACTGGTCCGACGAGGAAAAGCAGCAGGAGCTGGACAACAACTGCCAGGGCATTCTGGGCTACGTGGTGCGCTGGGTTGAGCACGGCGTGGGCTGCTCCAAGGTGCCGGATATCCACAACGTCGGCTTGATGGAAGACCGCGCCACGCTGCGTATCTCCAGCCAGCACATTGCCAACTGGCTGCACCATGGCATTGTCGATGCTCCACGGGTCGAAGAGACGCTCAAGCGCATGGCCAAGGTGGTCGACGAGCAGAACGCCGGGGACCCCACCTACACCGCCATGAGCGACAACTTCGAAGATTCTACCGCGTTCAAGGCGGCGTCTGACCTGATCTTCAAAGGCCGCGTCCAGCCGTCGGGCTACACCGAACCGCTACTCCACGAGTGGCGCCAAGTGCATAAGGCGAAGTAAACTCGCTAAAGGTACGATCAGCCCCGGGGCGTTTGCCTCGGGGCTTTTTTATGAAGGAAAACAACAATGACCGTGATGACCGTCGAACAGATCGAACACTTTCTCGATGAGGTCTTTCCCCAGCGCATGGGCAGGATTGAAAGCGTGGGAGAGATGAGCGCTACGATGCGCCTGACGATTGGTAACGAGCACCTGCGACCGGGCCCACGCGTTTCCGGCCCTACCATGATGGGCTTTGCCGATGTGGCCATGTATGTGGCCATTCTGGCGCAGATTGGCCCGGAGCCGATGGCCGTGACCAGCGACCTGAACTGCCACTTCCTACGCGCCGCCTCCGGCGATCACGACATCATCGCCCACGCCAAGCTGATCAAGCTCGGCCGCCGCCTGGCGGTGGGCGAGGTACAGATCGTCTCCACTGCCGATGAAACCAAACCGGTCATCCACGTTACCGCCAGCTATGTGCTGCCGGATAAACCGTGACGCGACCTTCAATCACGGCTCAAGCGTCATAAAGGGTGCGTCTTCCTGGTCGGTAAAGGTATACACCTCATAGGGTTCGCTCTGAGGCCCTGGCATGCCCGGCGTGCCGATGGGCATACCGGCCAGGCCGATACCACCGACGTCAGGCTGCTCGTCAAACAGCTTTGTGACGGCTTCCATCGGCACATGCCCCTCAATCCAGTACTCACCCATCTCGATGGTGTGGCAGGCGCCAAGTCCATAGGGCACGCCCGCCTGCTGCTTGATCTCGCCGAGTTGAGCATCATCGACAATGGTGACGTCAACGCCCTGTTCTTCCAGGTGGCGCGCGTACTCATCGCAGCAGCCGCACTGGGGATTTTTGTAGAGCGTGGCTTCATCGGGCAGCGCGGCCTGGGCCGAGGTGGCACCGAGAAGCAATGCGCTGGATAGCAGCGAGGCAGTTAAACGGTTCATGAGGGATCTCCCTTTGAGGTACGGCTAAACAAATATTTTGCCAGCGCGGCGATACTCAAGCCTACCAGCAGCAGAAAAGCCAGCGGCATCAACCAACCAAACCAACCCATGGAGCTCATCAAAGCAAAACAATCTGCGTTCATCATGGCAAATTTCCCGATCAGTGGGCACGACCGAAGCTTACAACCCTGGGGTTGCCCCAAGGTCAAGTGACCGTTGCGAACAGCTAACTGCGGCCACCAATACGTTTGATCGACATATCACCGACCAAGCGCCGGTCATGTTAATCTGCTCAGCTCCGCCAAGGTTGCCGTTTCAAACGCTATTAAACAAATCTATTACAGATCACAAGCTATGTGCCGATATTAGATATATTCAACAGCCAAAGGGTCTGCGGTCTATAAATGCTAATCAATTTTTTGTCAGACCCTGGCGCCTTAAATGCGGTTCAGGGAGAACACGATACTTTCCTGGTACTGGTTTCTTGGCTGGTGGCCCTTGCAGCTTCATACGCTGGCCTGGATATCATCAAGCTGGTGAGAAAGGGATCTAACCCTTTGTGGCGCTTGGGTTGGCTTTTCGCCGGGGCCAGCGCCATGGGGTTGGGCATTTGGAGCATGCACTTTATTGGCATGCACGCCTATCAGCTTGATTTTCCTGTAAGCCATGCACCGGGACTTACCCTGATATCCATTGTGCCCGCCATTCTGGGTAGCTTTGGCGTGATGGTCGCACTTTCCCATGAAAGACCGCCGCACCGAACGCTTCTACTGGCAGGTGTCGGCCTTGGTGTCGGCATCGGGCTAATGCACTACAGCGGCATGGCCGCCATGCGTATGCCAGCTGAGCTGCATCACGCCCCGGGTCTGTTCGTGGTCTCACTGCTGGTCGCAGTGAGCTTAGGCATGTCGTGCGTCTATGCCTACCGCCTATGCCAGCACGAGTGGGGCATAAAACGCGCCAGAACCTGTGCCTTCATTGCGGCGCTGTGTTTCGCCACTGCCGTCTGTGGGATGCATTACGTGGCCATGCAGGCTGCCTGGTTTGTGCCTACTCCGGATGCCGTGGCACCTTCGGTATCGCCAGCCTCCCACTGGATTATTTTCCTTATTAGTGGCGCTGCCGTATTGACCGCCATACTCGCGTTAGTCGCCACCCGCGTACAGCGTCGCCTGCATGACAGCGAGCGCCATGAACACATGACACAGACGCGCCTGCTCGAAGTCATTTCTGCACTGCAGGATAGCGTGATACTGCTCGATGAACAGGCCCGGATTCGCCTCTGCAACGCAGCGTTTGAACGGTTGATGGGTCTCAGCAGCCAGCAGCTTGAAGGCATGTCCGTCTCACAACTTGACTACGCCGAAGAAGGCCGCGAACTCAGCCAGCACATACGCCAAGCATTGGAAAAAAAGGGCGAATGGAGCGGCATGATCACCGCCCTGGATGCCAACGGTGAAGGCTTTCCCGCCTGGCTGAGCGTTAGCCGCGTCACCTATGCTGACAGTAACGACCGTGACTACGTCGCGCTGCTCAGCGACCGCTCGAAAGAACAGCAGGCCCAGGAGCGTATTCGCCACCTCGCCTATCACGACATACTGACAGAGCTTCCCAACCGTCGGGCGCTGCAGGAGCGCCTCGCCGAGATAGGCACGTCAAGGACGCCTACCCACCCGTACGCTTTTTTGGCGCTGTTTGATATTGACCGCTTCAAGGTACTCAACGACAGCCTGGGGCAAGACATTGGCGATGAGCTGCTACGCCAACTGGGCGAGCGCCTTCAACAATGGGTAGAGGCTGAGTGGCAGGTCGCCAGGCTGGACGGCAACGAGTTTGCCCTGGTGGGAACACTTGCCTGCCGAGAAGCTCCCAACGCCGAGCAGGAAATGATGCGTCTCATTGATGAGATAGTGGCGTCGCTGACCGCTGGCTACCTGCTAAAAGGCCATCCCTATCCGTGCAAGCTTAATGTTGGCGTGCTTATCTTCCAGCCCCTCGACCGGGAACCGACACCGCAGCTGTTCAAACGAGCCGGTCTGGCCCTGCTGGAAGCCAAACGCCAGCGGGATGGGAAACCTAGACTCTTTCAACAAGCACAGGAAGACGAGCTGGAAGAGCGCTTAAGCCTTGAGCGCGAACTGCGACACGCGATTGACCACAATGAGCTATGCCTTTATCTCCAACCTCAGGTCGATGCCGACAGGCAAGTGATTGGCGCTGAAGCCCTGGTTCGCTGGCAGCACCCTGAGCGCGGCATGATTTCACCAGGGCACTTTATCCCCATCGCCGAGGAGACCGGGCTTATTCTGCCATTGGGGCACTGGGTATTGCAGGAAGGCTGCCGATTGCTGGGCGAGTGGCGTCATGTCCCCGGGCTTCAAGGGCTTCAGCTATCATTGAATGTCAGTGTGCGTCAGTTCCAGCAGCCTGACTTTGCCGACCAGGTGCTGTCGGTCATTCAACAACATGATGTGCCCTCCGAACGATTGACACTGGAGCTTACCGAATCACTGCTATTAAGCGACCCCGAGGGCACCATCAAAAAGATGCAGCAGCTACAACATGAGGGTGTCAGCTTTGCTCTGGATGACTTCGGCACGGGTTATTCATCGCTGGCCTACCTCAAGGTATTGCCCCTCGACACGCTTAAAATCGACATTGCCTTCGTCAGAGATCTGGCCCTGGGGATGCAAGCCACGCCGATTGCCGCGACCATCATCGCCCTTGCACAAAGCCTGGGGCTCAGGGTGGTGGCCGAAGGCGTGGAAACCGATGACCAACGCTTGGTGCTCGCTCAACTGGGCTGCCATATCTATCAGGGCTTTCTGTTTGGACGCCCCTGCACGGCGGCAGCTCTATCAAGCGCCATACTCGAAGACGGTCCAGCAGGCCACGCCAACCTTGCTCAATAATTAATCGTTGTACTTTCCTCATTGTTGCAAATACAATTTGTACAATTAATGTACAATAACTGTTTATATTTAGCAATCACAGGCGCTTCTCATAATAGGCAAGGACACTATAACAATGGCAGATGCATCCCTTTCCAACCATATAGCACGCACCGACAGGCTCATGTGGTTGCCACTAGGCTTTATCGTTTTGTTATGCGTGGTGGTGGGTATTTTCACCCAAACCCTGTTACTTACTTTCATTGCAGGCTTGATTACCCTACCGCTGACGTACATTGTCCAACACCGATGGCACGGTCACCTTCTTAATGGGTTCGTCAAAGCCGCTGTAATGATGGCCTGGTCGGCCGTACTGATCGAGCAAAGTGGTGGGTTGATCGAAGCCCACTTCAGTATCTTTATCTTGCTCGCCGTCTTGATTCTTTACAGCGACTGGCGGGTTATTGCCTTTGGTGGACTGGTGATCGCGCTACATCACACCTTGTTTACCTGGCTTCAATACCAGGGGGTGGTTCAGCTGTATACCAGTATGGGCGACATGCAAAGCATGACAGAGGGGAGCAGCAGTCACGGCTTTGCAGATTTACTCTACTGCTTGCTAATGCATGGCGGTGCCGTCGTGGTTCAGGTGGTCATTCTCGGCTACCTGGCCAAGGTGCTGGAAAGCATGGTGAAAGAAGGCCTTTACGTCAGCCGCTTTGCCGTCGCCGCTGGTGCCGGCAATTTGGATATGGCCTTTAGCGACCAACAACAGAAGTTACCCGCAGTTGCCGCCGTCGTTAACATGCGCGACCAGGTTGCTGAGAGTTTGCGCAAAACCCAAGCGACGGCCAGCCACGTCACTGACTACAGTCAGCAGCTTTTTGTTGCCCAAGAACAACTACGCACGCAAACAGCGCGCAACAGCAGTCAAACTGAGCGTATCTCCACCAGTACCGCAGAACTCGCTGCGACGACACGCGAAACCGCCGAAGAATCACAGCAAATTCGCAAACTGGCCACTCATGCTGAAAAGGTCGCGCGCCAAAACGGCGAGCAAGTTGAAGAGATGCGCGAAATGATGCGCCTGCTAAAACACCACGCAAGCAACATTCACGAAATGCTGAGCGAAATTGATAACATTACCTTCCAGACCAACCTTCTGGCATTGAATGCCTCCGTGGAAGCTGCTCGAGCGGGTGAGCACGGGCGAGGCTTCGCCGTGGTGGCTAACGAAGTTCGTACGCTGTCGAAGAATACCCAGAACACCGCGTCTCGGATACGCCAGACTATCGCCGACACCACTGATCAGGTCTCACAAGGCGTTGACCAAACATCCACCATCGCCAATACCACCCAGTCACTTATACAAAGCTTCGAGCAAGTAGCAATTCGCTTGACCAATATGGATAACGCCGTCCAGCAGCAGCACCAGGGCGTTGAAGAGTTAGAGCAAAGTGTTAACGAAATTTATAATGCATTGGAGCTTTCCCGCGAAGCGGTGGATAACTCGCATCGCATGGCAGAACAGCTCTCCGATACGGCAGACACCATGATGCAAGCAGTGAGTGGTTTCACACTTCCGTCCCCTTCCTCACTGACCAACAAGCAAATGCTTATCGCGCCTGCCGCGGCCTAAACGCCAATCGTATTTAGCTGCTTAACCTTTCGACGGCCCTTATCGGGCTGTTGAGCGGTCAAGTATGCCTCAAAGGCTTGACCTGAAGGCAACACCAAGGGCTATGTTTATAAGAGTCAGGGTTTACAAGAGCTATGGTTTACAAGAGCTATGGTTTTTAGGCGCTATGCCTATCGCCCTGTTCAGGCAAAAATAAGGAGGTTGCCATGCCATCATCAACACACCCAATCGCGCGGGTTTACCGGATGAAAACCGCCGAGCACATGTGTCCGTTCGGCTTGAAGACGGTTGATTTACTCAAACGCAAAGGCTTTGAGGTTGACGACCATACGCTGACATCCCGCGATGAGATTGACGCCTTTAAAGCCCAAGAGAAAGTAGACACCACGCCTCAGGCATACATCGGTGATCAACGTATCGGCGGCTACGAAGAGCTGCGTGAGCATTTGGGGATGAGCGTTCCCAACGCCAAAGGTACGACTTACCGGCCGGTGCTGGCGATTTTCGCCACAGCAATGCTGATTGGCTTGGCTATTAGCTGGGCCGCCCAGGGTTCGTTAATCACGGCGCGCATGCCGGAATACGCAGTTGCCACCGCCATGGTATTGCTGGGCCTGCAAAAGCTTCAGGATGTCGAAAGTTTCAGCAGCATGTTCTTGAATTACGACCTGCTGGCCCAGCGCTATGTCCCCTACAGCTATTTTTACCCCTACGCCGAAACGCTGGCGGGTCTTCTGATGCTGGCGGGCGCACTTATCTGGCTGGCCGCGCCGCTCGCGCTGTTTGTCGGCACCGTCGGGGCAGTATCGGTGTTCAAGGCGGTCTATATCGACAAGCGCGAGCTGAAATGTGCCTGCGTAGGCGGCAACAGCAATGTACCACTGGGCTTTGTTTCGCTCACCGAAAACCTGGTGATGATCGCCATGGGGCTGTGGATGCCGCTGCGTATGCTAGCGGGGTAGGGTCGGTTTCAAGCCTAAAAGGGGCCACCCCCAAGTGCCTACAGCCGCGATGAGGGACAAAAATTTACCGTTGGGGTGATTGCCCCGCTAATCAAAGTCTATATAGTCTTAGTTATATAAAGAAAAAGACCTATATCGTGAAAATAGGCGAATAATAATTAATAACTGAGGCATTTCACATGGTGGCTCCTACCCTGCACGAAAATCCCTCGGCAAGCGTGATTCGCTCACTGCTTCAGCATGCCCATGAGCTATCTATATATTCCAGTGACATGCCCTATGTCTTGAAGGCAGAGGTTATTGAGTTGAACCTGGGTAATGGGCGCATGGTACTGGAGGTGGAATACGCTGGATCAGATATTGAGCGCTACCTAACCAGCGACAGCCTAAGCTTTGACCTGGAAGCGCTGAAAGGGCCCCATGCCACTGAGCGCGAGACCTATAGCCTCAGTAATGTTGCCGTCAAGCTGCTCAAAACAGACAGTACGCTGTATTGCCTGGAGTGCCAGCTACCGGAAACAGTTTTCGTTAAAGAAAACCGGGGCGCCGTTCGAATCCCCTTTATTCTGGGCATGCAAACCCGTGTTGGCATTGAGGTCTATTCGCATGAACTCAATGTGCCAGGCAGGCTACGTAACCTGTCTATCGGGGGCTGCATGGTCGACATTGATCTGGCAGACAGTATCGCCATGGGCGTTGATCAAGCAATACCCGGGGTAACGCTTTCGTTTCCCAACGGCGATAGCTTTTTTAGCGAAGGCAATATCCGCCATATACGCCCCTTCGGCCACCACGGCTATGCAGTGATCGGTATTCAGTTCACCCATCTATCGACGTCCCAGACGGAATCCCTGTTCCACTACGTGAATGAGTCAGAACGAGAGGTCGCCTACCGTACCGGTACGAACGACAAAATGGTCTATCACTCCCCCTTGTTTATTCCAGGTACGAAGGAGAAGAAGATCCAGCAACGCGAAGCTCAAGAACGGCATAAGCACGCTCACCAGTCGCCCATGGAGCGCGGTGTAATGGACGTCTCTCATCAGCTGCAAGTGGGCCTGATGTACATGAACACCCGCCAGATGTTTCCGGCTGAAATCTTCTACGATTGCGTCGATACCCTGCGTTATCTTGTCGAACAGGATCGCAAGACCTTCCTTTATGCCCTGGCGTTTTTGCGCAATGAGCCAGACTGGGTTAGACACGCCGTGCAGGTGACCGGTCAACTCATCGATATGCTGGTGATTCGCGACCCGCATGCCCCCCAGGTGCGAGGGGCTGCACTGGGTGCTTTGCTGCACACCATGGGCAAGCCACTGCTGATCAGCGAGCAGTTGCCGTCGCTCAAGGTGAACATGACCCCGGCACAGAAGGATATTCTCAGCGGCCATGTCCAGCAGCTACTTGATAAGCTGCATGAGCTGAACTGGACCCCCAGCCCCATCTGCCGCGATGTGATCGAGAATGCCAACGAGCGCCTGGACGGTTCCGGCTACCCGGCGGGCAAGCGAGGTGAACAGCTATCGGAAACGGTTAGGCTCGTATCCGTCATCAAGGCGATTAACAAACTGCTTCATACGCGTAACGGTGTCCCACCACGAGCGCCCATTGATGCCTACCGTAGGATTCATGAAACAGACGCCGCCTACGACAAAACCGTTCTGGTGGAATATATCCAAACCTATGGCCTGTACCCGATTGGTAGCTTGGCCAAGTTCTCGGGTGGCTTCCTTGCCTGGGTCATGGACATCAACGGCAAGGGCATGCCAAGCCAGGTTCACGTGGTCAAGAACCTGCGCTTTCCTGACACCAACATCAGCAGCGTCATCACCCATGGTGACTTATCGCAGATCGGCAAGCTAGAAGGCATCGTCAACCCCCTGGATTATGGGGTGGGCGTGCTGAAAAATCAGCCCCTATAGCCACCCCACCCAGCACCAGCCAGCCTGCCACCAGCAGCAGCCCGCCGATGGGGGTCACAATACCCAGACTAAGCCCCGCCAGTGCCATCAGATAAAGCGAGCCTGAAAAACCGGCAATACCCAGACTCCAAAGCGCCAGCACCCAGTGCTGCCCCGCTACTGGGCAGCTGCTGCGCCATACCAGTACTGCCAGCATGGCCAGCGTATGCCAAGCCTGGTAGCGTACCCCGGTCTCCACAGCACTGATAAGTTCGGCGCTGGCACGTGTCTCGAGGCCATGGGCCGCATAGGCCCCCAACAACACCATCAACGCGCCTGAAAACGCTACCCCAAGCCACCACACTTTATCTGTTCGCTGCACCTTGCTCTCCTTATCTACCGATTGATCGGTTTTCATTGTGCAGTTTAACGCTGCCACATACCTTGCGCGGCGCGAAACCGCTACAATGGAGGGTGTCTACACTCACACGTTTTGTTGCACACAATGGGACGCGCCCAGTTTATGTCTACCTCTAATGAGTCGATAAAACTTACCCTCAACGGTGATCCACGCTCCCTCGCCGCGGGTGCGACGGCGGCAGACCTTGTGGAAGAATTAGGGCTCAGTGGCCGCCGTATTGCCGTTGAGATCAACGAAGAAATCGTGCCCAAAAGCCAGCTTGCCGACACCCGCCTGGCCGATGGCGACCATATTGAGGTCGTCCACGCTATTGGCGGCGGCTAAAGGAATCCATGATGACGCCACTCACTGACACACCGTTTACCGTTGCCGGACGCGACTTCAGCTCACGCCTGCTGGTCGGCACCGGCAAATACAAAGACTTTACCGAAACCGGCGCTGCCATCGAGCAAAGCGGCGCCGAGATTGTCACCTTTGCGGTGCGCCGCACCAACCTGGGCCAGGATGCCGAGGCCCCCAACCTGCTGGATGTGATTTCGCCCAAGCGCTACACCCTGCTGCCCAATACCGCAGGCTGCTACACCGCCAAAGACGCTGTGCGCACCTGCCGGCTGGCCCGCGAACTGCTAGATGGCCATAATCTGGTCAAGCTGGAAGTGCTGGGTGACGAGACCACCCTCTACCCGAATGTGGTCGAAACGCTCAAGGCCGCCGAAACGCTGCTCGCCGACGGTTTCGACGTCATGGTCTACACCAGCGACGACCCCATTGTGGCACGCGAGCTGGAAGCCATGGGCTGCTGCGCCATCATGCCGCTGGGCTCGCTGATCGGCTCTGGCCACGGCATTCAAAATCCGCACAATGTGCGCCTGATCATTGAACAAAGCCAAGTGCCGGTGCTGGTGGATGCAGGCATTGGCACTGCTTCCGATGCCGCCATGGCCATGGAGCTGGGCTGCGACGGCGTACTGCTGAACAGCGCGATTGCCCATGCCCGCGACCCGCTGCGCATGGCCAACGCCATGAAGCTTGCCGTGCAGGCAGGCCGAGACGCTTTCTTGTCAGGCCGCATGCCGCGCCGCCAGACCGCCGACCCCTCTTCGCCTTTTGCTGGCCGGATTAACGGCTGATACAGAGACACCATGACCGATACGAAAGACACCGCCCCCGAAAACGCCGACGCCCCACTGCACCGACGGGGCATCAAAAGCTATGTGATTCGTGCCGGGCGTATGACCCCAGCACAAACGCGTGGATTAGAGGACGTTTGGCCACGCCTGGGGCTAACAATCGCCGACGGCCGCCAAGATCTAGATGCCCTGTTTGGCCGCCAGGCGCCTCGCGTCGTCGAGATCGGGTTTGGCATGGGCAACTCATTGATTGAGCAGGCCGAAACCCATCCGGAAACCGATTTTATCGGCATTGAAGTGCACGCCCCCGGCGTGGGCAAACTGCTCGATGAAGCGGATAAACGCGGCCTCACCAACCTGCGCGTTTACCGCGAAGACGCCTTGGCAGTATTGGAACAGTGTCTACCGGAAGGCTCACTGACCACTGTTCAGCTGTTCTTCCCTGACCCTTGGCCAAAAAAGAAGCACCACAAACGGCGCATTGTTCAGCCTGCGTTTGTTGAGCTGATTCGCACCCGTCTTAAGCCCGGTGGCACCTTTCATCTAGCCACCGACTGGGAAGCCTATGCCGAATGGATGGCAGACGTGATGGAAGACGCACCCAGCTACGCCAATACGGCAGTTGCTGATACTGCTCCCTACGTGCCCCGACCCGCCTTCCGCCCGCTGACCAAGTTTGAAGCCCGCGGCGAAAAGCTCGGTCATGGTGTATGGGATTTGATTTACCGACGAGAAGACTAGCTGCTTGTCTTAGCCGCTACTCAAACGCCGTCATCGCAAAGCTCTCGCACTCCACCACCTTGGCATGCCAGGCCTGAAGCGTCGGAAAACGGTTAGGCCAATCAAAGGCCGGTAAGCGAAAGCTGAGATAGCAAAGTGCCACGGCAACGGTAATCGACCCCAGCGTACGCTCCGCATTGCCCGCCAGCACGCTGGGGTGCGCATCAAGCGTTGCCAGCGTGCGCTCGATGGCTTTCAAGCGACGGCTGCCCAATACCGTTGTATCGACCTCATGGCCATTATGCTTGCGGCCAATCACCACATTGAACGCCGCGTCCGTCAAGCCATGGCCAAGCCCGGCCAGCGCCAGGGTTTCCGCATATGTCTTGTGTGGCAAAAGCGACTCCCCTTCGCCTTGAGCATCCAAGTGGAGCGCTATCAAAAGCGACTCGGTCAGTACCTCGCCGTCGTCGGTGACCAGCGTCGGAATGCGACTGAGCGGGGTAATCTGTAAAAGTTCGCTATCCGCCGCCCAGGGGTCACACCAACAAAGTTCAGTGCGCTCGATCAACTGCTTTTCATACAGGCAAACCCGCGCCACGCGGGCATAGGGGGAGGTCGCGTTCAGGTAGAGTTGCATGGGAGTCTCCTTGGATGGGCACGTTTACCGCAGCTTGCGTGGCTAACGCGCGCAACGCAATAGGTCGATAGGTCAAAAAAAAGCGGCCCGTAGGCCGCTTAGTTAAGTACTTATATAACCGTCTGTTTACGGTTGACAACCTTCTGACTCAGGCTTCGCGTTTACCATCCACCAAGCGGCTCACACCCTCTGGATTGGCATCTTGCAGGGCATCCGGAAGCAGCGCTTCCGGCAGTGCCTGGTAGCAAACAGGGCGCAGGAAGCGATGGATCGCCGCGCTGCCCACCGAGGTCGTACGGCTATCCGATGTTGCCGGGTAAGGGCCACCGTGAACCATGGCGTGGCACACCTCGACACCGGTCGGCCAGCCGTTGGCCAGGATACGGCCCGCCTTGCGCTCCAGGGTCGGCAGCAGTGCTTTGGCCGCGTCCACATCGCCATCATCCATTTGCAGGGTGATGGTCAACTGACCCTCAAGTTCGGCAGCCACGCGCATCATTTCAGCCTGATCGGTGCACTCAACAACCAGCGAGCTGGCACCAAATACCTCGGCCTGCAGGGTCTCATCGGTCAGGAAGTCGGCAGCAGAGGCAACGAACAAGCCCGCGCAGCACTGGTTAGCGCCTTCACCAACCTGACCACGCGCCACTTCGCGTACCTTGGCATGCGAGGAGAGGGCGTTAACACCCTGCTCATAGGCCTGATGAATGCCCGGGGAGAGCATGGTCTGGCTGATACTCGCTTTAACGCCGTCGCCAGCGGCGTCGATAAAGGCGTCCAGCGCCTTGCCTTTAACAGCAATCACAAGCCCTGGATTGGTACAGAACTGGCCGGCCCCCATGTTGAGAGACCCGACAAAGCCTTCGGCGATCTTCTCGCCACGCGCTTCCAGGGCCTCCGGCAACAGGAACACGGGGTTGATGCTGCTCATCTCGGCGTAGACCGGGATCGGCTGCGGGCGCGCCTGGGCCGTGGCCATCAGCGCCGTGCCGCCACTGCGCGAGCCGGTGAAGCCAACGGCCTGGATGCGCGGGTCGTTGACCAGCGCCTGGCCGATCTCTTTACCCGAGCCGAACAGCAGCGAGAAGACACCATCAGGCAGGTTGCACTTGGCCAAGGCGCGCTGAACGGCGCGGCCCACCAGTTCGGACGTACCAGGGTGGGCGGAGTGGCCCTTGACCACGACCGGGCAGCCAGCGGCAAGCGCTGAAGCGGTATCACCACCGGCCACAGAGAACGCCAGCGGGAAATTGGAGGCGCCGAAAACGGCGACCGGGCCAAGACCGATATGGCGCTGGCGAAGGTCAGTCCGCGGCATGGGCGAACGGTCTGGCAGTGCCGGGTCAATGCGCACGTCGAGCCACTCACCGGCACGTACGACGGAAGCGAACAAACGCAGCTGACCGCAGGTACGGCCACGCTCGCCTTCCAGGCGTGGGCGAGGCAGGCCGGTCTCGGCCATAGCACGCTCGATGAGCTCATCGCCAATACCCTCGATTTCGGAGGCAATGGTTTCGAGGAAGGTGGCGCGTGCTTCAAGGCCGGTCTCGCGGTAGCTGGCGAAGGCGGTTTCGGCGAGTTCGCAGGCACTTTCAACTTCTGCCTTGCTACCTCCCACGTAGGTCGGCTCCATCGTCTCGCCGGTGGCCGGGTTCACCGCATGGATGTCGGCCTGGCTGCCGCTAACGGCTTGCTGACCGATCAGCATTTCACCACGGATCGTCATAGATTCCTCCTTAGCTTAGTTTATCGGGCGCTTTGGATGCCCGATGGTGCTACGTTTGGTCCCGATACTGGGCATACATGTTCTTGGCTCGATCAAGATGCTTGAACATCATGTCGCGGGCTTTTTGTGCGTCACGCGACAAAATCGCTTCGATGATCTCGTCATGCTCGGCCTGAACACGCTCCAGGTAACGGTCGGATGATTTAGGGTCGATTTCGATACTGAGCAGCTTGGCCCTGGGAATGACACTCTTGCTCCACTGCTCGTAGAAAGATGCAAAGAAGGGGTTCTTGGTCGCCTTTGCAATCGCAAAGTGAAAAAGGTAATCCTCTTGCCGCGCCAGCCGTTTCTCGGCATGAGCCTTGATGAAGGCGTTATGCTGGGCCCTCAGGAGCTCTCGGTCGGCATCGTCATGGCGCAGCGCCGCCAGCTCCGCCGCGGCAGGCTCCAGGGTTAACCTCAGTTCGAGCAGGTGCAGAATATCGGCAACGGTCGTGGGGTTGATATGCTGCGCGGGTCTTGGCTCCTCTGCCTTGGCTCGCAGCACTGTGGTGCCCACTCCCCGGCGCGTCTCTACCAGCCCCAGGGACTTCAGGTGGGTAATGGCCTCTCGCACAACGGTTCGGCTGACGCCGAACGAGTCGCACAAGCTGTTTTCGGTGGGCAACTTATTGCCCACCGCCACTGTGCCCTGCACGATCAAGGCCTCCAACTGCGTAGCAACATGCTTGGAGAGACTGCCCTGCTTCGCGACTTTGCTTACGTTGAGGGGAGCTTGAACCGATGTCATTTCGCTTTCCTTGACCATAAACGTCTTCGCCCAAAGTATGATGATATACATCATATCAGAGCGTTGCTGCTCTTACCTCACAAGCGCAGGACGCTTGGGATCGAACTCCCATCCTGGAATCAAGAACTGCATGGCCATGGCGTCATTGCGCTGAGTCACGTCGAGGCTCTTGTAAAGCGCATGTGCCTCTTTCAGCTTCTCTTCATCCAGCTCGACGCCGAGGCCTGGGGTTTTAGGCACGGTCAGCTTGCCATCACGGATCTGGAACGGCTCTTTGGTGATACGTTGGCCATCCTGCCAGATCCAGTGGGTATCGATGGCGGTGATCTCGCCAGGGCAAGCGGCCGCTACGTGGGTCATCATCGCCAGGGAAATGTCGAAGTGGTTGTTGCTATGCGAGCCCCAGGTCATGCCCCACTCGTTGCACAGCTCGCCGACCATCACAGCGCCCTGCATGGTCCAGAAATGGCAGTCCGCCAGCGGAATATCGACGGAATTAAGCTGCACGGCATACTGCAATTGCTTGAAATCGGTCGCGATCATGTTGGTTGCTGTAGGCAGACCGGTGCGCTTTTTGAATTCGGCCATGGTCTCGCGACCGGAGTAACTCTCTTCCTGACCACAGGGATCTTCAGCATAGCTTAGCAGGTGCTTGATCGGATCGAGCACGCGTACCGCTTCGTCGAGCTTCCAGGCGCCGTTGGGGTCGAGGGTCAAACGGGCTTCCGGGAAAGCTTCATGGAGTGCGCGGATGCAGTCGGCCTCTTCCTCGCCGCGCAGTACGCCACCCTTGAGCTTGAAGTCCTTGAAGCCGTAGCGATCATAGGCAGCCTTTGCCAGGTTAGCGACCGCATCTGGGGTGAGCGCCTCTTTGTAGCGCACCTCGTCCCAGGTATCTTTGGGATTCTCGGCCTTGGGGTACGGCAGGTCCGTCTTTTCAGGGTCACCCAGCAGAAAGAGATACCCAAGCGCTTCGACTTCGTCGCGCTGGCGCCCGTACTGCCCCAGCAAATCTGCCACCGGCATACCCAGCGCCTGACCGAACAGGTCGAACAATGCCGATTCAATAGCGGTAATAACGTGAACCGCAACGCGTAGATCGAAGGTCTGGCGGCCACGCTCTTCACGTCCATTTTGGGCCAGGATCTGGCGCGCCTGGTTCAGCGTCTGCTTGACGTTGTTGACTTGCGAGCCTTCAACAAGGGAGCGGCACTGCTCCAACCCCTTGATGATACCGTCGCTGGACGGGATTTCCCCGACCCCTTTATTGCCAGCGTCATCTTCTAGAATCAGCACGCAGCGGATGAACCAGGGGGCATGGCCGCCGCTCAGGTTGAGCAAAAAACCATCGTAGCCAGCCACCGGCACAACACGCATTTTTTTAATCGTCGGAAACATTTAAATTTGCCTCTTTATAGTATCGGCTCTGTCGAGATGTGTTTCTGCTGTTAAGTCACTGGTGCGGGATTGAATAGCACCAGGTCGTTGTAAAGGCCGAGCTTATCGGCGGCAACGCGCCGACGGCCGCTGGCCACGTCGAGAATGAGTTGGAAAAGCTCCCATCCCATCTCCTCGATGGATGACTCGCCCGTGGCGATGCGTCCGGCATCGAGGTCGATCAGATCATGCCAGCGACGCGCCAGGGTAGAGTTGCTCGAGACCTTGATCACCGGGGTCATCGGCAGGTTGTAGGGTGTCCCGCGTCCGGTGGTAAAGACCTGCAGGTTCATGCCCGCTGCTGCCTGCAAGGTACCGCAGATAAAGTCGCTGGCAGGGGTGGCGGCGAAGGTCAGTCCGCGTTTTCGCAGACGCTCTCCAGGCCCAATAACGTCAATGATGGGTGAGTTACCCGACTTGATCACCGACCCCAAGGCTTTTTCAACGATATTGCTCAATCCGCCTTTCTTGTTGCCAGGCGACGTATTGGCACTCCGATCGGTTTGACCCTGAGACAGGTAATCGTCATACCAAGCCATTTGATCGACTAGTGCTTTACCGACGGAAGAATCAATCGCGCGGGGCGTCAACAGGTGAATCGCATCGCGCACCTCGGTGACTTCAGAGAACATCACGCTACCACCGGCCCGGACGATCAAGTCGGTTGCAAACCCCACGGCCGGGTTAGCTGTCAGTCCAGAGAAGGCATCGCTACCACCGCATTGCATGCCGACCACAAGCTCGGACACCGGGCAAGTTTCCCGCTGCCGCTTATCGAGATGCTCAAGATGTCGCTCTGCCATGGCCATGATGCCTGCCACCATATCGTCAAAGCCCTCGAACGACTCGTCCTGCAGGCTCAACACATTGGCCTGGGGATCAGCAGCCTCAGTATTCTCGTAGATCCTCACTGGCTGATCATCCACCAGGGTAGAGGGCTGCAGTTTCTCGCACCCCAGCCCGATGACCATGACGTCGTCACCAAAGTTGGGATTCTGAGCCAGATGCTTGAGCGTGCGAATGGGCACTACGGCGGCCGGAGCGTTGATCGCCACGCCACAGCCATAGCTATGGTTAAGCCCTACCACCGCATCGACATTGGGAAACTTGGGCAATAACTCACGTTTTATGCGCTGCACCACGTGATCCACAATACCCGCCACACACTGCACGCTGGTGGTAATGCCGAGAACATTCTGTGTGCCGACACTACCGTTGGCATTACGGAACCCCTCAAAGGTGTAACCTTCCAATGGCTCCACTGGTGGCGCCGGACGTGTCGCCAGCGGCAGATCGTCCAACGCAGGCGGTGTAGGCATGAGTAGATTGGTCTCATTGACATGGCCACCACAAGGGATCGCCAGGGCGGCCGTTCCTATCACCTCACCGTAGCGAATCACGGCATCCCCCTCGGCCAGGGCCACCAGAGCTACTTTGTGGCCCTGAGGCACATGCGTCTGGAGTTCAATGCCGTCATCAAGACGCTCGCCAACTGCCAGCCCACCCTGTGCGACAGCGACGGCAACATTATCACTGGGATGAATGCGAATCACACGAGGTGACTGATTGTCCTGCGTCATGGTCGACCCTCCGGGATATGCAGTTGAATAGCTATCACTGGGAAGCTCCCTCGCGGCTGACCTTACGACGCTTGAGCCCCATTAAGATGGAAAAAATCACCGACGCGATGATCAAGATCCAGAGCACAACGGCGATTGGGCTCTTGGTGAAGAAGATGGAGAAAGTGCCAGCAGACTCAAGGCTCTTGACGAAATAGACTTCCGCCTGGCTGCCTAAAATAAAGCCAATAATCAAAGGTGCGACTTCGAGCCCGACCTTCTGAATGACGTAGCCCAGCACACCGAAGATCAAAAGGGTCCAGACATCGAACATGATGCCGTAATTGATCGCATAGGCACCGACCACGCACATCATCACAATGATCGGGAAGAGAAGGTGCTTAGGCACCATCACCACCTTGGCGATATGCTTGATGGCGTAGAACATCAGGAAGAACATCACGATGTTGGCGAAGATCAGCGCCGTCATCATCACATACCAGGTATCCACGTTCTCCGGGATGAACAGCGGCCCCACCTGGATGCCTTGAAGGGTGAAGGCTCCAATCAGCACAGCGGTGGTAGAGTCACCGGGGATCCCCAGGGAAAGCAGTGGAATAAGCGCACCGCCGGTCAAGGCATTATTGGCAGACTCCGAGGCAATCAAGCCCTGAGGCGCACCCTTGCCCATTTCAGAGGAGTCCTTCGACAGGTTCTTCTCCTGGGTGTAAGCCAGCACAGATGCCGCACTACCGCCCACCCCCGGCAGCATGCCGACGAAGGTACCTATAAATGAGGAGCGAACCAGGTTGGTCAAACGACCTTTGAAGATCGACATTGAGAAACCGCTGCTCCCTTTGCCGAGCTTCACGCCTTCACCGGTCAGGTCATTCTTAACGCCTTTTTCGGCCTCAAGCAGAATTGTTGAGATACCAAAGATACCGATCAATACAGGCAGCAAAGAGAAGCCTTCAAACAGGTAAGGCTCCAAGAAATCAAACATCAGCCGCGTTTTGCCGTTGCCGCCATCAGAGGTGCTATAGACGCCAACCAGGCTTAGCCAGATGCCGATCACGCCGCTGAAGATACCCACCAGCATGTTGCTGGAGAGTGAGGCAATCACGCTCAACGCAAGCAGAATGATCAGGAACTTCTCCACATAGGAGAATTTGATCGAGAAATCTGCCAGCACCGGCGCAAAAAAGAACAGCACGGCCGCACTGATAAGACCGCCGACCACTGAGGCGATGACGCTGACCCGAAGGGCCTTCTCGCCCTCACCTTTCTGGGCCATCGGGTAGCCATCGAAGGTGGTGGTGATAGACGAGGGGGTGCCGGGAATATTAATCAGAATCGCCGGCACCATACCGCCCGATATTCCCCCTACATACAGGCCAAGCAACAGCGCCAAGCCGTGGTTAAGGCCCAGGGCGTAGGTCAACGGGAGACACACGGCTACCGCCATAGTCGCCGTCATGCCGGGTATTGCGCCAAAAATAATGCCGACCAGGGCGCCCAAAGCAGCAAGAAGGAAAAACGTTAGATCAAGAAGTGACAAAAATTCCATGGGGGGCTCTCACTTCGGTCACGGCAGGGTGATTTTAAAAAGCTTGGCCAGGACGAACCAAGCCACGCTGGGCGCAACAATGGCGGTGATCACCGCAGTGGTCACCGCCTTTTTTGTCCACTCATGCATGTACATCAATGCCATGAGCAAGACGAAAACCATCGAGACGAACAGGAAACCGTAACCCGTATAGGGAAACATATTGCCCACGAACGCCATCAGATAGAAATACGCCACCATCAAGGCAAGAGTACCGAAGAAGCGGAAGCTATCCATGGACTCACCGATAATCGGCAAGGTGCGCTCGCCGCGCTTTACAGCGGCCAAAAAAGGAATTGTCTTTGTCACTAACACGGCAAGGAACAGCAGCGCCAACACCCAATGAATAATCATCGGGAAGAACAAATGGGACGTCTCGAAATCGATCGAGATGCTAAGCAGACTTGACAGACCTGATTCCATAACAGCTCCGATATAGGCAGCAGGCTATCCTGGCCTATCGTGGTTCTATAGTGCTTTATGTCTGATGGCGATAGCACCGACACTCATGTGCCGGTGCCTGAATCGCTTACTTGATGTTTTCGATAATGCCTTCGTAGCGTGCCATCTTGTCTTGCAGGTACTCAGACGCTTCATCAGAAGGCTTGAAGTTAGGAATGAAGAATGCGTTCTTTTGTGTTTCTTGAATCTCGCCTTCCTCGTAGATTTCTGCTAAAGCTTCATCGATCTGCTCAACGATGGCGGGATCCATATCCTTGTTATAAAGGAAGAAGAACTCTTTATCGAAGGTGAAGTTTTCGTCATCACCCATCGTGACATTGACGTTAGGCTCAACGTATTCCAGTAGCTGTTCACGAGTGGTTTGACCCAGGCCCTCTTCTGGCGCCTGTTCAATCGTCTGTTCGCGGGCTGTCAACCAGACAAATCGCATGGCCTTTTGATCATCTTCGGGCAAGCGCGTGTATTGCTCGTTAGCCTGCACTGTACCGTTAATCACGTCAGCTTGGTCATCGAAAAGCTGCTGATTCTTGTCTGACTGGGATCCGGTATTGACCGCCACCAGGTTGTCTTCCTGACCAGGATGCTCAATCGCAATGGCATTTTTTAATGCACTAAAACCGATTTCCGAGACACCGCCAGGCTGGATTGCGACGCGTACCGTCTCTCCTTCACCTACCGCCGCAATAATGTCGTTAAGGGTTTCGTACGGAGAGTCTTTGGGCACCAAGTAGGCATTGCCTGGGTTAATAGCCACTGTCGGGCCCACGGTATATTTTTCAAAAATATTGTCGTAGCCCTCCACACCATACAAGTAACCCAAGTAGGACTGGTCATGGAAAATCATCAGCGTATTACCGCGGGAATCGCGATCCAATGTCCGGAAAGCGGAATTCGCGCCAACCGCATCAACCTTCATGTTCAGGTCCAGTTTTTCGGATAATGCATCCGCGACAATGCTGGAGTTCTGATAGGTATCACCACCGGTCGACGTAGAGCCGATGACCACCCGAACATTGCCACGCAAAGGGCCATCCTGAGCCAAGGCAACACCCGAACCAACGGTCATTGATGCCATCAAGGCGGCCGAACCCAGTCCAGCTAGCGCTTTCTTAGATACCAACATGCTTCACCTCATTCGGTCATTGTAAATTTGTTATGGTCTTGCGGTTTGAGAAGGAATTTACTTGGCGTTATCGATTAGTTGCTTAAGCTGCCGACATTCGTCAGCGGTAGGCATCGTTAAAGGCGCGCGAACCTTTCCAGCCGGGCGGCCAATAATATCGGCACCAGCTTTGATCAGGCTCACGGCATACCCGGCTTTTTGATCCCGCAAATCGATAAACGGAATAAAAAACTCTTGGGTAATTTGCTTAACGACACGGCTGTCCCCTGCGCGGAGGGCTCGATAGAAAGCCACCGCCATATCGGGAACAAAATTGAAAACGGCCGAGGAATAGGTATTAACACCGATGGAAAGATACGCTTCGGCGAAAATCTCGGCGGTAGGCACGCCACCGATATAGGTCAGGCGGTCGCCCACGGTCTTGACGATCTTGTTCAGCGCTTGAATATCGCCTTTGCCGTCCTTCAGGCCAATCAGGTTCGGGCAGGCATCCGCCAGCGCCTGAACAGACGTCGCATTGAGAATGCCGTTACCGCGGTTGTAGTAGATAACGTTAATTGCCGTTGAGTCACAAATTTGCCGGGCGTAATCGACCAGACCGTCTTGCGGGCACTCGGTCAGGTAGGGCGGCATCAGCAAAATGCCATCGGCGCCGGCCTCTTCCGCGGCACTGGCAAAGGCTTTACCTGTCGCCACGCTCAAACCGGCGCTGGCAATCACGGGAAGCTTGCCGTCAATGACCTCAACCGCCACCTGAACGATACGGCGGTACTCTTCCAGCGATAGGTTGAAAAACTCACCGGTGCCGCCCGCCACAAACACGGCGGAAATATCATGGCTAATAAACCAGGCTAGCCGCTCACGGTAGCTGGCTTCATCAAACTGGCCGTTGTCATCGAAGTCAGTTATCGGGAACGAGAGCAGGCCATCACCGATCGCTTGTATTACGTCTTGTTTGGAAAACTTCACGCCACCATCCTCATGCTTCCCTCGTTGAAGTGTGCCAACACCCATTCGCGAGGCTCTAAATCGTGACAACCGTCTAGTTGTCATACATCGTACAAATGAGAATTTAAGCCTCATGATCCAATCAGGCAAGGCACATGGCACAAAATACAACCAAAGTTGAAGGCTGATCGCTTACGCTTCGGGTACCCCACTTAAGCCTATCGCACAGATAAACATCTGAATTGATAGTGACTTAGTGAGAAAAGACGAGGTTGTATAGCGGGATAAGAGAACTTGCTCACAACGCCGGGCGGAGGCAGCGGTGTGGGTCAGTTGGGTGACCAAGGCCCAAAAAAGAAAGCCGCTCCAGGGGAGCGGCAAAAGACCGTGACTAGCAATGAGAGGGAGAAACCATGACAGTCAACTGGCAATGATTGCCAACTCTGTCGTGGTCTGTGGCGTCTCATCAAACGCCACAATCACAATGTAATAGTTCTCATTTACACCGTCAAGTAAAATGCGAATGCTTTTTATTTAAAATCACAGAAAACCCTTTATCAATGATTCGGCAGCATAACGTCGGTTCGGTTATACCAGCCGATGCAATGTGCCATTTCCACTTTCAAAGGCATCAATATTCTCGAGCGTCGTCTCTGCAATATTGGTGAGCGCTTCGTCGGTAAAAAACGCCTGATGACCGGTAATCAGCACGTTATGGAAGGTCGTAAGTCGCATAAACTGATCGTCATCGATCACGCCCTGGGACAAGTCTTCGAAGAACAGCTGCTCTTCTTCTTCGTAGACATCCAACCCCAAGCGGCCAATTTTGCCGCTTTTTAACCCGGCGATCACCGCTTGAGTATCAACCACGCGTCCTCGCCCTGTGTTTATCAGCATAACCCCGGGCTTCATTTGGTCTATCGCTTTTTCATTGATCAGGTGATCAGTGTCAGGCGTCAACGGGCAGTGCAGTGAGATAATATCGGCATGCGCAAAGAGTATTTCCCGAGGGACATACTCCACAAACGCTTTGGCGTCTGGGTTTGGAAAAGGATCGCTGGCCAGAATACGGCAGCCAAAGCCATGCATGATATCGGCAAAGATCAACCCAATATTGCCAGTTCCGATCACGCCTACGGTCTTGCCATGCAGGTCAAACCCCAACAAGCCGTCCAGGGAAAAGTTACCCTCGCGCACTCGATTGTAGGCACGGTAAGTCATTCGATTAAGACTTAGCACCAGGGCTACCGCGTGCTCCGCGACTGCATGGGGTGAATAGGCGGGCACACGTACGACGGTCATGCCCAATTGTTCGGCGGTCGCTAAGTCGACATGATTGAACCCCGCCGAGCGCAACGCCACCAGCCGTGTTCCGCTGTCGTGAAGAAGGTGTAGAACGGTGGAATCCAGATGGTCGTTCACAAACACGCAGACCCCTTCATAGCCTCTCGCCAGCATCGCCGTATCAGCGTTTAGACGCACGTCAAAAAAACTCAGCTCGTGATGCTTGTCCTCATTGGCAAGGGTCAGAAAGGTTTGGTCATAAGGCTTGGCGCTAAACACAGCGATGCGCATGGCGGTTGCTCCTGTCGAGGTTTCAAGGTCAGCATAGGCAAAGCGCCTATTATCTGCCCGAACAGCGCAGGGCGTTGTTGGCAAGGATCAAGAAAGTGGTTATTAGAAAAAAGAAAGCCGCTCCAGAGGAGCGGCAAAAGACCGTGACTAGCAATGAGAGGGAGAAACCATGACAGGAAAGTGGTAATGATTGCCAAATCTGTCGTGGTCTGTGGCGTCTCATCAAACGCCACAATCACAATGTAATAGTTCTCATTTACCTCGTCAACACAAATACGAATATTTTTTATTTGCTTTTTCATCCGCTCGCCAATTGAAGCCAAACCGGTAGCGTCAGCATCGCCAGTAGCGTCTGACCGGTGATGATCGCAGCCATCAATTCGGCATCGCCACCCAGCTGGCGAGCCAGAATATACGCTGACGTCGCCGTGGGCAGTGCGGCAAACAACAGCGCGACGTCGCGACTCACCGTATCCAGGCCAACCAGCCACGCAAGCCCCAGCACTAACGCAGGCATCAGCAACAGCTTGACGCTGTTCGTCGCCAGCACGCCACGATCAACGCGCAGCAGCGCTGCCGGGCGCAATGCCACCCCCACAGCAACCAGCCCAAGCGGCAAGGCAGCACGGCCTAGTAGATCGACGGTATCGTGGCTCCAGCCCGGCAGCCCTATGCCGGAAAGATTCAACACAATACCCAGCAAGCACGCCAGAATCAGGGGGTTCTTGATCAGTGCCATGATGCTTTTGCCAATGCTGGCGTTGCCGAGCGTGCCGGCGGCAACAAAGCTGGCCACGCACATGATATTGACCACTGGCACCATCAGCGCCACCGCCACGGCGGCGGTGGTGGCGCCGGCGCTGCCGTGCAGGGCCGCCGCCCCGGCAACGCCTACATAGGTATTGAAACGCACCGCGCCCTGAAACACCGAGGTAAATGCCGCCGGCGTCAGCTTCAATCTTGCGCGCAGCCGCCAGAGCAGCAGCCCAAACGCGGCCATCGCGCCGAGCAGCACCAGCGCCAGGCGGGTCACCGGCACCTGGCTGACATCCGCTGTTGCCAGCGTCGCCACCAGCATGGCCGGGAAAAGCACAAAGTAGATCAGCCTCTCCATGTGCGGCCAGAACGTATCGCTGGGCCAGCGTTTGACGCCCAGCGCAGCGCCCAGCAAGATCAATAGAAACAGGGGGCCGAGGGCACCGCTAATGCTTGCCATTGGACTTCCTTATCCTTTTGTTGGCCCACGCCGTGACAGGTGCGGGTTTACTGTTACTATGAACATAGCTACCCAGTCGTCAATAGGGTCGAGTTCATCGCCTGCAGGGAGATACCATGGCCTATCCGAAACTATGGCTTGGTGTCGGCGCTGCCGCCGCACTGGTTGTGGCGAGTGGTGCCGTGTTCTACAAGGCCACGCTGACGCCGCAAAGCGACATGCCGCCTGGCGGTGAGATTGAACTGCCGTCCACCCGAGGCGACTTTTCGCTGTCCCAGCTTGCTGATGACCAGATTGCGCTGCTGTCGTTCGGCTATACCTATTGCCCTGACGTATGCCCTATGACGCAGTCGGTCAAGCGCCAGGCGCTGGCTGAGCTTTCAGCCTCGCAACGTGAAAAAGTGGTGCCTGTCATGGTCACCGTCGACCCCCAGCGCGATACCCTGAAACGGCTCGAAGAGTACCTGGCGTTTTTCGGCGAGGACTTTATCGGGGCCAGCGGCAACCAGGCCGAACTGAATGACGTGATGTCCCGTTACGGAGTCATTACGCGGCGCGTTGAGGCGCCCGACTCCGCCATCGAGTACACCATTGACCATAGCTCATCACTCTACCTGGTCGACCGCGACGGCGATATCTTGCAACGTGTACTGTATTCGCCAACGCCTCAAGGGCTTACGGCTGCCCTATCGCATGAACTGGGTCGTTAATCCTGCCCAGGCGTTGCTTGCAGCCGTTCCAGCATGGCCACTAGTGCCTGGACCTGCACGCCTTCACGGGTATCGTGCATCGGGGCTAACTGTGAGGAACGCTCCGCATAACCCCACCAGTCCCAGCAGCCTTGAGGGTTCATCATGCTGCTCTCCGCCTGGGGATAAAGCACGACCTGCTGATGCAACACTGCCCAGTCATTGAGCCCGCTGTGGCGTACAAATGCATCGCCAATCGCGTCTTCATTCATCTGACAGCCGTGAAGTGCCACCGTGACCTGACATCCGCCCTGTTCGCAAACTTCGGGTATAAAAACAAAGCCGCTATCGGCCAGCCCGGCCACGGCGAAGTCGGACTGATCAAAGGCGCTTAAGTGACCCTGGCCCTCATCGTTCCTTCCGCGCTCGGGGTACAGAAAGCGCATCATGGTGCCAGCGACATCGTCATCGCAGGCAAGCAGGTAGCTGCCACCCCCCTGCTGACAGTCGCCCAAGGCTCGTGGAGGCGGCAACTCATCGTCCAGCCTGACCGGCCAGCCATGGCCGGTGTCTTCACGCCGAACGACGCGCAGCTGATCGGCACCGGACAGCCAGCGCTCCCATTGGGCTGCCAATAAATCGCCCAAATCAGGATCCACGACATCGTCATCCTCGCCGTGCCACAAAAACACCCTTAATTGACTGAGCGTTTCCCGTGGCCCCACCTGACCTGCCGCCTCGTAGCGGCGACGGCGATTTTCAAGCCTGTCGAGGGATGGCTCGCCGCCCGATGTCGTCATGCAGGTACTCAGCGCCCGGCTTAACGAGCCTTCCGCACATCCCCAAGGGCCCGCCGCCAATACGCCCACTGCACTGAAGCGCTCAGGAAAGGCCACGGCCAACTGCGTGGCCATGTACCCACCGGATGAAATACCCACGACGCTGACAGCCCTCTTGTCAGCGCCTAGCGCGGCTAACGGCTCGGGCGCTGCCTGAACAACCGTCGCTCCCTCCAAGCCACCGATAAACAGCAACCCACTGATCCAACAGCGCGGAGATAGACACGACGGCAATGGCATCACCTATTCAACGTCCAACAGTTCTACACGGAAGGTGAGCACCTCGTTGGGACCAATCGGGCCCTGGCCACTTTCACCGTAGGCTAGGTCGGAAGGGATATACAGCATCCAGCTGTCGCCCACACTCATTGCTTGAAGGGCTTCTTGCCAACCTTCGATTACCTGATTGACCTGGAAGCTGACCGACTCGCCGCGTTCATAGGAACTATCAAAGACCGTGCCATCCAGCAGCATGCCTTCGTAATTCACCTCGACGGTGTCTTCGGGGCCAGGCGACTCGCCCTCGCCTGACTCAAGCACTTCGTACTGGAGGCCTGACTCGGTGACGGTCACCTCATCGCGCTCGGCGTTTTCGGCGAGGAAGGCTTCACCGGCTTCACGGTTCGCTTCACTGGCTTGCGCCGCTTCCTCCTGGCGGGCCGCCATGGATTGCTCCTGAAAAGCCATCAATGCTTCGCTCATTTGCGCTTCATCAAGCGCCAGATCATTACCTTCAAACACATCGCGTATGCCGTCGGTAAAGGTGTCGATATCCAGATCTTCGACATCGGCCTGCATGCTTTCACCCAGCGTAACGCCCAGGCTATAGGCCAAACGCTCTTCTTCTGTTTCCGGCGCCGCAGCGGCCAAGGGAGCCACCAGTAGTAAGCCAACCAGGGCCGTTGAGGAAATCGCTACGTTCATAGAACACCTTTTTTGCGTGGTGCGAAGCACCGTGATGAGGGTAATGGATGCGTATTGAAAGGACACTTAAAAGAGTAACACCCGCCGCCCCAGGCTGCATCTGCCGAGGCGGCGGGTGTTATTACCCGGCGATATCTCCGGGGAAGAGCGTTACACCACCATCGTGGGGCAGTGAGCTGAGCCTGCCACTCGCTGGGAAACACTGCCCAACAACAGGTTTTTATCGCCGTTGGTGCCTTGGGCACCGATAACGATCAAGTCACACTCACGTTTGCGGGCAAAGCGAACGATGGTTCGCGATGGTCGACCTCCCTTGACGAAGGCCCGCACGCTCCCGCTATCAGCCCCCATCTCTATCGCATGGGACTTGGCGTGTACCGCGATTTCCGTGGCGTACTCCTTCAACGCATCGTCAGGAATGTCCAGCTTGCTGGGCCGCACCATGGAAAGCGATGCCTCAAGCAGGCTGTGGTGCTTGAACACACATAGCAAGTACAGCTCTGCGCCGGTCAGCATGTGCAGGCCTACGGCTTTCTCAAGCGCCTTGAGGGCGCCCTTGGAGCCATCCACCGGCACTAATATGCGGTTGAACATTGGCGTTCTCCTTGTGACGACTTAGCGAAACGCTATATCGCGCAGGAACAGGGCAATTTGCGGGAACATGATCAGGAGCACGGCCGCCAGAATCAACATAAAGATAAACGGCGGGGTGCCCTTGATCACATCCCAATACGGGCGCTTGAAGATCGCAATGGCGGTAAAGATATCGCACCCAAAGGGCGGCGTCGCCGAGCCGATGGCCACCTGCAGGGTAATCAAAATCCCGACCAAAACAGGATCCAGCCCGGTGGAGGCAATTGCTGGCGCAAAGATGGGTGTCAGTACCAGGATCACCACAATCGGGTCGACAAACATGCATGCCACGAAGAACGCGATACAAATGGCAATCAGCACGCCGGTGGGGCCTGCTTCATTGACGCCCACTGCCTCCAGAATCGCCTGGGGAATCTGCGCAAACGAGATGATCCACGAAAAGCTGTTACCCACGGCCACCAGAATAAACACCACGGCGGTAATCAAGCCCGTCGATTTGGCAATGGCGTAAATATCATTCACTTTCAGCGAACGGAATACCAGAAACTCGAGGAAGACGGCATACAGCACACAGGCCGCAGCAGCTTCAGTGGGGCTGAAAATACCGCCATAAATACCGCCAACGATAATGACCGGGAAACCCAGCGGCCAAAGCGCCATGCGCACGGCCCTACCGCGCTCTCCCCAGGTCGACTTTGGCTCGGTAGGGACGTTTTTCACCGTCGCATAAATCATGCTGTAGGCAGCGAACATCATCAGAATCATCAAGCCAGGTCCGATCCCGGCAATAAACAGCTCACCAATAGACGTACCTGAAATGACCCCGTAGATAATCATGCCGATACTCGGCGGAATCAAAAAGGCAATATCACTGGAGTTGATAATCAACGCCAGAGTGAACGAATCCGAATACCCCGCTTTCAACATACGCGGCCGCAACGGCGAACCAACGGCCACCACCGTGGCCTGCGTCGATCCCGACACTGCCCCGAACAGCGTACACGAAGCGGCCGTGCTGACGGCCAGGCCGCCTTTCACATGGCCGATAAACGACATGACCATGTCGATCAGCCGACTGGCTGACTGGCCCCGGGTCATGATATCGGCGGCCAGAATAAACATCGGTACCGCGATCAGCGATGCGGGACGTATCCCCGCCATCATCTGCTGAATCAGGGTTTCCATCTGCCCCAGCCCGTTGAACATCATGTAAAAGCCAATGGCCGAGGCGGTGATCAACGGGATCATCATCGGAAAGCCCAGCAACAGCAGGGCAATCATCGTAGTGACCATTATTGTCGTCATAGCGGTTCCCCTAGGCAGCGTTGCCCTGCGTTAGACTTCCGTTTCGGTATCTTTATAACCATCCACCACCCCGGTGGAGAGGTACACATCCCGGGAGGTCATGTTCTTAATTGCCGTTAGCAGGTATTGAATGCCGGTAATCAAAAAGCCCATCGGTACCCAGAGATAAATGATCCAGATGGGTAGCCCCAAGGATGGCAGCACGCGCCCTTTGCTATACAAATCGATGATGTAAAACACCGAGTAGTAAAGCAAAAAGAACATGACCATCGAGGTAAACAAGGCAATGACGATCATCAGTAATTTGCGACCTCCAGTGGGGAGGGCATCGTAGATGGCCGACATGCGAATATGCCGACCGTGCCGGGCGGCGTAGCCAATACCGGCAAACGTAATCATGATAATCAGGATACGGTTAATCTCACCTGTAAACATGATGCTGTGGCCGAACACAAAGCGTGTAACCACGTTAGTGACCGTATTCAGAGCCATGAGCAAAACACCCATCGCCAAAATGACGGCTTCTAATTTGCTGATAGCTGTATCAATCACCCCTAAAAAACCGGGCAAGCCAGAGCGGTAGCTTTTCTCAGACTCTTCTTCGGTCATGGCCGGACTCCTTTTATCACGCAGCCTTGCGCTAGCGATTTCACCTTTCCACACCGATCTAAATGCCGGAAATTGTTGTGCCATCCACGGCTAACATAATTAGCCTAGCGGTAACCCAACGTTACTGGTTCAACGCTGGATGAACGAATTACTTTCCAACAAGCGAATTGATATTGCTATTGATCATATGAGAAAGGGGCAGCCGCTGGCCGCCCCTTTGGTCCTTCCGTTGCAGCACCTTGTATGGCGAGGGCTGCTTATTCTTCGTCGCTGGAGACTTCTTCCAAGTCTTCCTTGAACTGATTGAGCAACTCTTCACCGCGCTCACCGGTCATTTCCAGAAATGCTTCCTCAACCTGAGGCGCACGTTCACGGAAGGCCTGAATCTGCTCTTCATTCAAACGCGTGACGGTGACTTCGTCAGAGGCTTCCTGAATTTTGGCAAGCGATTCTTCGGCTAAGCCCTGGATATGCTCGATGGTATGATCATAAGCCACTTCAGAGGCTTCCTGGACCAGTTGCTGATCTTCTTCGGAAAGACCTTCGTAGAAGTCCTGGTTGGCCATCATCGCAGTGGTAAACCAGCCGTGACCGGTAAAGGTCAGGTGCGGAGACACTTCATACAGACCGCCGGACTCGATCCAGAAAATCGGGTTTTCTTGACCGTCGATAACGCCGGTCTGTAGGCCACCATAGACTTCACCCCAAGGCAACGGCGTTGGCGTAGCCCCGAACGCGTCGTAGGTTTCCGACAACAGCGGGTTGGTCATGGTACGGATTTTCTTGTTATCCAGCCCCTCGGGAGAGGTGAACGGCTCGTTGGTCGTCACGACCATCTCACCTTCCGGATACATTTGCAGTAGCTCTAAGCCTTGCTCAGCATAAAGCTCTGGGAACATCTCGTTGATGGCTTCGCTCTCGTCGAAGAACTCAAGTACGGTTTCTTCGTCGGTGGGAAGCAGGTAGGGAATGAAAAAGATTTGTGCTTCAGGGATGAGCGAGCCGGTGAAACCAGGCGACTGGTTGACGAACTGGAGAATACCGTTCTGGGTCTGCTCCATGATGTCATCGGACTCGCCCAGCTCGCCAAAGCGATAGACCTGGACGGTATGATCGGAATTGTCTTCGATGTGCTCTTTGAACGCATAGGCGAAAACGTCCTGAACATCACCTTCATATTCTTCGTGCGCGTAACGCCAGTTGTCTGCCTGAGCGACGCCCGACATACCAACCAACAGTGCACTGACGCTCGCCGTCGTTACTAACTTGCTTGCCTTCATGCGGTGTTCCCCTTGCAGTGGTAAGCGCGCTGTACGAGTGCGCAGGAATCTGCTTTGATCGGCGCGTCTCACAACGCGCAGTGTTGTGGCCACTGTGCAATCGCTGAATGGCGCTGCACATCTCAGAGGCCGAATAACAGTTAGTTATTCAAAAGCAGCTAATTTTCAGGCTAGCGCGCCCGCCGTAAGGGGTCAAGTTGCTGACCTAGCACGCTAAAGGCGTGTTGAAGGGCCTGTCGTGTTTTTGACCCACAACCTTCCATTTTCGCATCTTGTGGCAATAAAACGTTTTCTTGCAGCCATCTTCCCGTATCTTGCGAGCTAACTGGCACATTTCTCAGGCGTGCAGTGGGCTGCTCGTTGTCCAATGCCCACGTTTGCCAACGTTGAAGGTTTTCACGCTCGGCGAGCAGCTCTGCCTGTTTGATCCGCTCACGCAGGGCGGTAACGGTCTCACTTGAGGCATCGTGATGCTTTAAATCGCGCCTTAGCCCGCGCAGCACTTCTGTCACCCCAGTCTGCCAATCACGGCGCGCCTGGCGCAGCGCTTCAAGCGACTCTGGTAACGCCTCGAGTCCATGCACATACAGCCAGCCATGAAACAACAGCTCGCAGACATCCACGCCTGCGTCGTCCTGTAGCGTCAGGCACGCCTGCTCGACGCCGGGGCGACTATAAAAGGTTAGCGCGAAATCCCACAGCGGTGTCTGCTGAAGCGCCGCGAATCGGGTAGAATCAAGCGCACTAGAATCTGGCATTGTATGACCCACCTTATTCGGGAGAACGCATGATCGCACTGCGCCAAGTCGCCCTGCAACGCGGCACGCAAACGTTACTCGACAACGCCGACCTCACCCTACCCGACGGGGTGAAAGCGGGGATTATCGGGGCTAACGGTGCAGGCAAATCGAGCCTCTTTAAACTACTCCTGGGCGAACTCGGCCCGGACCAGGGCGACGTCGAACTGAGCGGTGGACAGCGTATCGCTCACATGGCTCAGGAGGTCGATGCGCTGGACCGGCCGATTATCGAGTATGTACTGGATGGCGACATCGCCCTTCGCCAGGCCGAAACGGACCTACAGGCCGCCAGGGATGCAGGGCATGCCCACCGGGAGGCTGAACTGCACGGCTTGATTGAAACCCTCGACGGTTATCGCGCCGAATCCCGCGCAGCACAGCTGCTGGTCGGGCTCGGCTTTTTTCAGGCGGACCTCGATCGACCGCTTTCGGCGTTTTCCGGGGGCTGGCGGATGCGCGTCAACCTGGCCCGCACGCTGTTCATGCCCTCCGACCTGCTACTGCTCGATGAGCCCACCAACCACCTGGACCTTGATGCGTTGCTGTGGCTGGAGCAATGGCTCACCCGCTATCCCGGCACATTGCTGTTGATTTCCCACGACCGCGATTTTCTTGATGCCGTCTGCGATCACATTGTGCATATGCATCACCAAACGATGGAACTTTACCGCGGCAACTATTCACTTTTTGAGCGCACCCGCGCCGAAAAGCTTGCCCTCCAGCGGGCAGAAGCCGCCAAGCAGCAGGCACGACGCGAGGAAATCGAGCGCTTTATCGCGCGTTTCCGTGCCCAGGCCACCAAGGCCAAGCAGGCCCAAAGCCGCGTCAAGATGCTGGAGCGCATGGAAGATATTGCCGTCGCCCATGTCGATTCGCCCTTTCATTTCACCCTGCCCGCCTCGGATAAAACCTCTCACCCGCTACT
Source organism: Halomonas sp. A40-4 (assembly GCF_015767635.1). Taxonomy (GTDB): domain Bacteria; phylum Pseudomonadota; class Gammaproteobacteria; order Pseudomonadales; family Halomonadaceae; genus Vreelandella; species Vreelandella janggokensis. The sequence goes on from NZ_CP065230.1 coordinate 3,920,154, forward strand.
GGTGCTCGACCAGGCCACGCTGGGTTATCGCGGCGATGCGGGCGATATCGTCCAGCTAGACAAGGTCAATGTTACCCTCCTGCCGGGTAGTCGGATCGGTCTGCTAGGCCCCAACGGGGCGGGTAAATCAACGCTGATCAAATCACTCACTGGCGAGCTCGAATTGCTGAATGGCAAGCGGGTGCCCGGCGAGCACTTGGCGATTGGTTACTTTGCCCAGCATCAGTTGGAAGGGCTCGACGTGACCACCACCCCATTCGTGCATGTACAGCGGCTATCGCCCACCGTCAGCGACCAGGAAATCCGCAACTTCCTGGGTGGGTTCGGCTTTAAAGGCGACGACGCCTTTGGTCAGGTAGTCACCTTTTCAGGCGGCGAGAAGGCGCGTTTGGCGCTGGCCCTGGTGGCGTGGCAAAAACCCAACCTGCTGCTGCTGGATGAGCCCACCAACCACCTGGACCTGGAAATGCGTGAGGCACTGACCCAGGCGCTGGCCAGCTTCGAAGGCACCGTCATCCTGGTATCCCACGACCGTCACCTGCTGCGCGCCACGGTGGATGAGTTCTGGCGGGTCGCCGACCATCGCGTCGAGCCTTTTGATGGCGACCTGGACGACTACCGAGCGTGGCTGAAAGCACGCCTTGAAGAAAGCCGCCGCGACAGCCGCAGCGAGAAAAACGAACGCCAGGCCCAACAGCCCAGCGGTGATCGCAAGGCGGCTCGCAAAGCAGCCGCTGAATTACGTGAGAAGTTGCGTCCACTGAAAAAGCAGCGTGACCAAGCGGAAAAAGCGATGGAGAAAACCCAGCAGTCACTGGAAAAGGTCGAGGAAATACTGGCCGACCCTGAGCTTTACACCGACAACGCTCGAAAAGCTGAATTGACCGATGCCCTGGCCCGCCAAGCTGATATCAAGGCGCGCTTGAACGACGCCGAAGCCGAGTGGCTGGCCGCCGAGGAGGCACTGGAAGCCATGGAAGCTGAGTTAGTGGCCAGCGAGAACGCCTGAAGACCCGCTCAGCTCTCCAGCAAGAAGGTCACCGGCCCGTCGTTCACCAGCGAAACCTGCATATTGCCGCCAAACTCGCCGGTAGCGACGTTCTGCCAGGCGGATTGCGCCTGGGCCACCAGATAGTTAAACAGCTGCTCGCCTTCATCGGGGGGCGCGGCACTGGAAAAACTGGGCCGCAGGCCTTTATGGGTATCAGCGGCCAGAGTGAACTGTGACACCAGTAGCAGGCCGCCCTCGGCCTGTTGCACATTCAGATTCATCTTGCCATTGGCATCGCTGAACACACGGTAGTTCAGCAACTTGTGCAACAGCTTGTCGGCATCCGCCTGGCTATCGCCCTTTTCAATGCCCACCAGCGCCAACAGCCCGTGGTCAATGGCGCCCACGGTATCACCCTCGATATCAACGCTTGCCCGAGTTACCCGCTGAATCAATGCTTTCACGCTATGCCTCGCTCGCAAAAGCGCCAGTATAACGCGCTTGCCAATACCTGATTACCGCCCTAATAGCGCATCGCGGAAGTCTTCACCCAGAGGACGTTCGCCTAGCCAGATACCAAAGAGAGCACTGGCCAGTTCTGCATTACCGCCCTCGAATAGAATCTCGCCATTCAATGCCAAGCGCAGCGTATCGCCGTCCCAGCTCAAGACATAGCGGTCCTGTGGCTCGACATCCTGATAACGTTGGTTAAAGGTATTAATATCGGCTTCCAGCTGCGAGTACTCATAGGCGGTCAGGTTTTTTTGCAGCGTTTCTGTGGTGGCGTCGGCAAACTCTTCGGCCTCGATATCATGGAAGTAAGCTAACTCGAGGCGGCGGGGTATATCGCTTTGCGGCTGGGGATCAGTCTCGCCTTCTGCCTGGTAATACGCCCCGGCATAGGCGGTCCAGATCATGTAGGTAAAAACGCCGCTGCCGATAAGCGCATAGCGCTGGCCGTTCTCTTCCAGGGTTCGCTCGAAGCGCTCACCTTTTTCGCTGACTGTCTGCGCCCAAAGGTCTGAAGACCCAAACAGCAGCAACGCGCCCGCCAGCCATACACCAACGCGATACCCGCAAGGCTTGAGAAAACCGACATGTAACGACATAGCAAGGCACCTCTTATTGTTGCAAGACAGCACCTATACTACATAAAAACCAAATAAAAGTTCCGTATAATTACGCCCTGCATAGCATCACGTCACAGTGAGGCTCACTCAATAGCATATCGGTCATCTGGCTCGCATGGTGCGGTTGGTCGCGGCTGCCGATCACCACCAAATCAGGGGTGTGGCGCTTGATGTAAGCATTCAAGACCTCACACGGGGAGCCGTGCTCCAGCACCAGCTCAACGTCGGGAACGCCCGCCAGCTCGTCCATCAAACTGTCAATTTCCTGAGCGAGCCGTTCGCGCAGCCGCGTCACCTCGTGATCTCGCCATTGCGCATAGTAAGGGTGCGAGCCAAGTTCACGCTCGCCCGGCAAGCTCCAGGCATGCAATAACGTCAGTGATGCATCAGGAAAACGCTGCAACGCTTCCCGCAGACTGTGCCGAGCCGTCAGAGAGAAATCGACGGGCACCAGTATCGACCCCCACGGCTGGGTAGGCGGCTGCGAGGCAACCACCACAGGGCAAGGCGCACTGCGGATAATACGCATCAGGGTAGTCCCCGCAAGCAGGTCTTTCTGTCCGCGCTTGCGATGCATACCCACTACGACCAGGTCTGCCTGGCGCTCATGGGCCTCGCGGATAATTTCAACGTAAGGCGCGCCAGCCACCGTCTGGATCAGCGTCTTGGGTTCTTCGAGGGCGTAATCTTCACGGACATCTTTGAGAGTGGCGGCGATATCGTCTACCACCGCCGCTTCAACCTCGTGAAAGACGCGACGGGGCAGGTAGGGATCGAGCACATGGACGATATCGAGCTGCGCGCCGTCGGCGTAAGCCAGGCGCAGCGCTCTGGCAAAGGCGGCGCGGTTTTCGGCAGAGAGGTCAGTGGCAAACAGTAGGGTACGGGTCATCGCAAACGCTCCTCGGCCTGCTAGCAACACCCTTCAGCATGGTGCGCAACGGTCCATTGCGCAAGCTAAACGGTGACGCCACCCCGGCGAGCAGCGCTGTGCTTTACCACCAGGCGTGAAAGTGATGCACCGGGCCGCGCCCGTTACCCACATTCAGCCTGACACTGGCCTCCAAACCGGCATGCAGCCATTGCTTGGCCTCGGCAATCGCAGCAACCGGGGCGTCATTTTCAGCACCTGCCGGGAGCTTGGCGAGGCAGGCCGCAATAGCTGACGAAAGCGCGCAGCCGGTGCCGTGCAGGTTTTCCGTGGCGATCCGTGACGCTGGCAGCCAGCGGTGCTCATTGGGCGTCGCCAGCAAATCGGGGCAGGTCTCGCCCCGCAGGTGGCCCCCTTTGAGCACCACATAGGGCGCGCCAAGCTGCGTCAAGCCCGGCAGCATCGCTTCCATCTCATCCAGTCCGGTGGGCGATGGTGCGTCGAGCAGAACAGCGGCCTCGGGCAGGTTGGGGGTAATCACGTCCGCCAGTGGCACCAGGATATCGCGCACCGCCCGGATACCTTCATTATCGACCAGAATATCGCCGCTTTTGGCCACCATTACCGGGTCGAGCACGATCCAGCGTGGCCGTCGCCGACCCAGCACCTCGGCGATCACCTCGGCCACGTCGCGGCTGGCGACCATACCGATCTTGACGGCATCGATCTCGACATCGTCGAGCAGGTTCTCCAACTGCTCGCGAATCGCCTGGGGCGACACCGGATATACCGAGGCGACACCGCAGGTATTCTGGGCGATCACCGCCGTAATCACATTGGTACCGTAGACCCCGAGTGCCGAGAAGGTTTTCAAATCGCCCTGCAGCCCAGCGCCACCGGACGGGTCGGAGCCGGCGATGGTAAGCACATTGCGCAGGCGGGAATCAGTAGACATGAGGATCCTCGGATAAAAACAGTATTCAGCTAGGATACCCAAGCCGAGGCGTTTGTGCTGCCTTAAAAACGCAAATGGCCGCCCGAAGGCGGCCATTTCATGCAAGGCTCAGCGTATTATTCGGCGCTGTCGCCCTCAGGGTTACGCGCGTTGTAGTATGCCTGTTCGGAGATCGCGTGATAGTCCTCGACCTTCTCCTGGAAAGCCTGATAGGACTCGTAAATCCGCGTTGCCATCTCGCTGGATTCTGCCAGCTCTGCAACGACATCTGCCGAGTGTTCACGTGCCTGCGCTAATACGTCATCAGGAATGCGTCGCAGCTCGACATCATGCTCGTTGACCAGTGTTTCCAGCGCATCATTGTTACGCGCGGTGTACTCGTCCAGCACGTTGGCATTGACGTCGCGTACCGCGGTTTTCAGGATCGCTTGCAGATCCGCCGGAAGTTCGGCCATGGCCTCTTCGTTGACGATCGCCTCGAACATCACGGTCGGCTCGTGCCAGCCCGGATAGTAGTAGTAATCCGCCGCCTGGTGCAGGCCAAAGGCCAGGTCGTTATAAGGACCAATCCACTCGGTTGCGTCGATCGCGCCCGACTGCAGCGAGGTAAAAATCTCACCGCCCGGCATGTTCACGATCGCCACGCCCATGCGGTTCATGACTTCACCGCCCAGGCCTGGCATACGCATTTTCAGGCCATCCAGATCATCAACCGAGTTGATCTCCTTGTTGTACCAGCCGCCCATTTGCACGCCTGAGGCACCGGCCACCAATACGTCGACGCCAAATTCATCGTAAAGCTCGTTCCACAGCTCCATCCCGCCACCGAAGTGTAGCCAGGCGTTCATTTCCTGGGCGTTCATGCCAAACGGCACAGCGGCAAAGAACTGGGCAGCGGGGGCTTTGCCCTTCCAGTAATAGGAAGCGGAATGACCAAGCTCAGCGGTACCGTCGGAAACGGCGTCAAATACCTCAAACCCTGGCACCAGCTGACCGGCACCAAAGACTTCGATGGTCAGGCGGCCATCCGACATTTCATCCACAAGCTCGGCAAGACGCTCGGGGCCTTGGCCGACACCCGGGAAGTTTTTCGGCCAGGATGTGACCATCTTCCAGCGGAATTCTTCTTCTTGAGCCTGGGCGTGATTATCAATACTCGACACCGCCAGCAAACTGGCGGACATGGCGGTCGTCATGGCAATGGCGACGGGGAGTGTTTTTACTTTCATAAATGAACCCTCTAGCTTTCTATTATTACTGTTATGGGTAGGAAAACACCGCTCAGCCATGTGCTTCAGGCGTTGGACCAAGCGGCTTGCTGCAAATGGTTAATGAGTTATTTAACTGCGTAAGTGCTAGGTTGTCACGTCCTTGCGTTGATAGCAGCGGCGACTTTCAACTTATTGCTAGCCGCCGAACTGCGCGGGCAGCCACGTTGCCAACTGCGGAAAGAACGTCAGCATCAGCAACATGCCCAACTGCATCAGGATAAACGGAATCACCCCGCGATAGATCGCCGAAGTCGGCACTGACGGCGGCGCCACCCCACGCAGATAAAAGAGAGCAAAGCCGAACGGTGGCGTCAAGAACGACGTTTGTAGGTTAATCGCAATCATGATGCCGAGCCAGATCGGATCAAGCCCCATGGCGAGCAGAATCGGGCCGACGATGGGCACCACCACGAAGGTAATTTCGATAAAGTCGAGAATGAAACCCAGCAGGAAGATAACCAGCATCACGATGATCGTTGCGCCCACCACGCCGCCGGGCATACCTTCAAACAGCTCGGTGACCATGTGCTCGCCACCATAAGCCCGGAATACCAGCGAAAACAGCGCCGCCCCGATCAGAATCAGAAACACCATGGTGGTGACGTTGGTCGTCGAACGCAGAACGTCTTTCAGGGTCGCCATATCCAACTGGCGATAGGCTAGCGCCAACACCAGGGCGCCAAAGGCGCCCACGGCGGACGCTTCGGTAGGTGTCGCAAAGCCACTGAGGATCGACCCAAGCACCGCCACAATCAGCACCACGGGTGGCACCAGACCTTTGAGCAGCAACATGCCAAGCCCCGAGGTGTGACCAAGCTCTTCCATCAACTCCTTTCGATCAGCGGCGGGGGCCATGCTCGGGCGCCACCACGCGATGAGCGCTACGTAAACCATGTACATGACCACGAGGATTAAACCCGGCACCAGTGCGCCCATGAAGAGATCACCCACCGATACCGTTTTCGGGCTAAAAATCCCCATATCCAGCTGCGCTTGCTGATACGCCGATGACAAGACGTCACCCAGTAGTACCAGCGCGATGGAAGGGGGAATAATCTGACCCAGCGTGCCGGTGGCACAAATCGTCCCCGTCGCAAGCGAGGTGCTGTAGCCACGCTTCAACATCGTCGGCAACGACATCAGGCCCATGGTGACCACGGTTGCCCCCACGATGCCTGTGGATGCGGCCATCAGCATGCCTACCAGCGTCACCGAGATACCCAAGCCACCGCGCATGGCACCAAACAGCAGTGCCATGGCATCGAGCAGCGTTTCGGCGACTTTGGATTTCTCGAGCAAAACCCCCATCAAGACAAACAGCGGCACCGCCAACAGCGTCTGGTTGGTCATGATGCCGTATAGTCGGTTGGGCAGCGCGGCAAGATAGCCACCATCGAAATTGGCATCGATTCCCATGGCTTGGAGGCCCAGCCCCATACCGGCAAACAGCAGCGCCGTGCCCGCCAGCGAGAGCGCCACGGGAAAGCCGAACATCAGGACAATACAGATGACGGCAAATAAAACAATCGGCATGAATTCCAGCATCAAAGGCGCTCCTCATGATGGTCATCATCTTCGGCGGGCGCTATCCGTCCGGCCAGCACATAACCATTGCGTACAACTTCAATGACGCCTTGAACGATCATCAGCAATGCAAATAGCGGTATCAGGGTTTTCAGTGCGAACACGGCCGGAATGCCGCCGTGGTCAGGGGAGCTTTCGAGGATGCGCCAGGAATTGGCCACGTAACCCATGCTCGATGCAATGATGAACACCATCACCGGCATCAATAACGTCACAATGCCCACCACATTGATAAGGGCCTGGCGGCGTGGCGACATTCCCCGGTAGAAGATGTCGACCCGCACATGACCGTCGTGCCGAAAGGTATAAGCCGCGGCAAGCATAAAGACGCTGGCATGCATGTACATCACCAGCTCTTGCATAAAGATACTGTTCACGCTGAACGCATAGCGGAGCAGTACAATCGCGAACTGAATCAGCATCATGATGATGATCAGCCACGCAAGGGATCGCCCGAACCACTCTGAAGCGCGGTCCAGCGCACCTATCAACGCAGGTAGTTTTGTTGTGTCCGACATGGAAGTGTCTCGCGTAAAACGGCTAAGAGGAGTCAGCGCCCCAGACAATAGCGCAAATACGCAGACATTGCAGCGTCCCTGAACAGCGAGACGCGCTTATCTATTAAACGCTTGCGCGAATCGCCGCTAGACAGGCTTCAGGAAGCGGCAAATCGACGGCAATGGGCAGATGGTCAGAGAACAGATGATCCAGTACCTGCACATCCACCACCTCGAGGGACTGGGAGAGCAGAATATGGTCCAGCGCTCGCCGCGGCTGCCAGGATGGGTAGCTCAGCAGGGGTTTTACCGGGTGTAGCGGCAGGGCGTCATTGAAGCGCTCGTGGGCATGCAACTGATCCGGTGTGCAGTTCAGATCCCCCATTACCACCACATGGCGCAGCGGCTGGATGATTTCACTGAGGTAGTTGAGCTGCCGCACGCGACCGCGATGGCTCAGCGCCAGATGCGCGACAAAGATATGCAGCGCATCCGGCCCCTCACCAAAGCGCGCGTGGATGGCACCCCGCCCCGGCATTGCGCCTGGCAAACGATGCTCCTCTATCTGACTGGGAACCATCCGCGACAGCAGCCCGTTGCTGTGCTGAGCAATACGGCCCAGATTGCGGTTCAACTGCTGGAAATGGTGGGGCAATCCCGACTTGGCGGACAGGTATTCGACCTGGTTAACGCGGCTTGAGCGAAAGCTGCCGCCATCGACTTCCTGAAGCCCGACCACATCGAACCTGCCCATCACCTCGGCCATCAATGCCAGCCGCTGCAAACGTTGGGGATGGGGCAGAAGATGCTGCCAGCTGCGCGTTACGTAGTGATGATACGCCGAGGTCTGAATACCGACCTGGAGATTAAACGTTAACAGACGCAAGTGGCCGCTGCTCAGCAGCGGTGCGTGTGCCTCCAGCTCTTTCATGCAAAACCCCGTGGTGAATGCAGCGTCACAAAGCGTTACTCTTGGCGCGCTTCACGGACCTGATCAACCAGGGCGTCGGCGATATTGGGCATGTTTTCAAGGCTACCGGCGCTGCTTGGCGTCACGACATAGCGACCATCGACCACCAGCGCGGGCACACCCATCAGGCGCATATCGCGCATGCGGCTATTGGCTTTGTTCACGTTGCTGCGAACGTTAAAGGCCGTGAGGGCTTCCTTGGCTTCCTCTTCGCTAACGCCATAATCGGTGAAAAAGGCGGCGATCTCGTCTTCATCGGTCAGAGAACGCTCGTCCTGGTGGATGGCGTCGAAGAAATCCGCGTGCAGGTCCTCTTCAATACCGAGTTCTTTCGCGGCGTAGAAGGCGTTGGCATGGGTATTCCAGTCGCCGCCCATGGTCGCCGGCATTTTTTCAACCGTCACGTCATCATCGAGGGTTTCGTACCACTCATTAACATGTGATTGCAGGCGATAGCAGTGCGGGCAGCCAAACCAGAATACCTCCAGCACTTCTATTTGCCCCTCCTCAACCTGCGTCTCAACCGGCTCGTCGAGCACTTCGTAGTGCTGTCCTTCAACCAACTCTTGGGCACTGACCGCCGCTGACAAGCTTAGTCCGGCAACCGCAACCATTAACGTTTTCAACATAGTGACTCTTCTCCGTGGGAAAGCGACCTTGTGACCCCAGCGTTCGGCTGGGGTTCCACGCTTGGCAAAACAAGTGATTAATAACATGAGCTTATTGAGGGCGGTCGTTTAATTCAAACCCAGCAGATAATTAGCTACCGCCTGCATGTCGTCATCGCTCATTTTTGTCGCGATATCACGCATCACGCCGTTAGGGTCGTTGTCCCTGTCGCCGGCGGCAAAGTCCTGCAGGGTGCTGACCGTGTAATCGATTTGCAGCCCCGAGAGTGCTGGATAAGCCGCACTGCCTATTCCCCGGCCGGTCGGCGTATGGCAGGCACTGCAGGCCGGAATGCCATTCTCCCTGTCACCGGCCCGGTACAGCTCTTCACCACGGGCCAACAGCGCTTCGTCATCATCCGCCTGGCCAAGATGAGGCTCCTGCCCGGCGTAAAAAGCGGCCACGTCCCAGGCGTCCTGGTCATCAAAATTATCCACCTGACCCGCCATCTGCGGCACCTCACGGCGGCCATCACGAATATCCATGATTTGTTTGGCAAGGTACGACATCTGCTGGCCCGCCAAATGAGGAAATGTCGGTGTAGGGCTGATACCAGCTTGCCCGTGACAAGCCGCACAGGGCGTTGCCAGGGTTTCACCGGCGGCCGCGTCAGCCTCCGACCGAGGATCTGCCGCAGCGCTCCCCGCGGCACCCAGGGAAATGGCCAGGCTTGCCAGTAATGTTCTCATCGCAATTCCATTATGGTTGGTGTTATCAAAGCCTCCGCACGACACACAAGCTGACACGTTGGTCGCTGCCCGGCAGAGCACGGTGTTACACTACCCGCGGGCCATAGAAACCCATTTGTGTGCAGTATAGCGAAGCCTCCAAATTGCAGAAATCTTGTCGCGCATTGTTGGTCACCTTATTGATTGTTTTTATCTTTGTTTGTCAGGATTAATGCCATGCCTACCCCCCATGATAGTTCAGCTGTGCGACTTAATTACCCCACCGCGCAATTTATGACCAGCGCGCCTACGCTCGCCCTATGCCCGGACGATACCGGTGCCGAAGTCGCGTTTGCCGGGCGCTCGAACGCCGGAAAATCCAGTGCGATCAATGCCCTTACCCAGCAGAAAGCGCTGGCCCGCACCTCGCGTACGCCGGGGCGCACCCAGTTAATCAACTTCTTTAGCGTCATGAATGATGAGGCATACCGCCTGGTCGATCTCCCCGGATATGGTTACGCCAAAGTCCCCGAAACGGTCAAGCTGGAATGGCAGCAGCACATGTCTGACTACCTGCGCGGCCGCTTCAGCCTGCGCGGGTTGGTGCTGTTGATGGATGTACGCCATCCGCTCACCGAGTTTGACCAGATGATGCTGGGGTTCGCCGACCAGCGTGACATGCCGGTGCATATTCTGCTCACCAAGGCCGACAAGCTGAAAAAGGGCCCGGCCAACGCGGCGTTGCAGCAAGTGCGATCACGCCTGAAGGGGTGGGAGGACCTGGTATCGGTTCAACTGTTCTCGTCGCTCAAGCGTGACGGGGTCGACACCCTCGCACAGCGTCTGGACCAGTGGTTGAAGACGCCTCAATAAGGCGTCTTCAATGCCGCCAGCACGCCGCGCAGCTCTCTCACATGGCCAATCTGATGGACGCCCTTGGGCAGCGCGTCGTGACGCTCCTCGCTGATCCACACCGCGTGCATGCCCAACCGCAGGGCCGGGACTATGTCTTCTTCCCAGGAATCGCCCACGTGCATGGCGTTGTGCGGCGCGACCTCGAAGCGTTCAAGCGCGGCCAGAAACGCCGTGGGGTCGGGCTTGGGGGCCAATAGTTCACCGGCGGCGATCGCCACTTCAAAGTAACCCGCCAACGGTTGACGTTTGAGGTGAATATTACCGTTGGTAATGGCCGCCAGCCGATAGCGTTGCCCAAGGTCTGACAATAACTCGGCGGCTTCGGGGTGCGGCGTCACCTGTACGCGCAAACGATGGAATTCATTCATGGCAGCGGCGGCCCACAGCGTTGCAGCGCTGCGCGGCAAGCCTTGGGTCTCGAGCTGCGCTTCCAGGGCACGTAAACGCAGCCAGGTAAAGTCGCCACGTCGTTCGGGCACTTCCAAGGCCAGTCGCTTTCGGCGTTGCAGATAATCCTCAAGCCCTTGATCAAACCCTAGCCCCCACGACGGCCAGCAACGTTCGGCCAACCAAGCGGCGAGGTTTTCACGCAGCCAGCCGTAATGCCCGGTTTCCGTTCGCGCCATCACGCCGCTGTTATCCCAGAGGGTATCGTCCAGATCAAAGGTAATCGCTTTGAGTGAGGTCATGGCTCGCTCCGTGGGCGGCGTTTTGCGCGAGGGTGCGCGGCGTCGTAGCTGGTTGCCAGGTGCTGCCAGTCCAGCCGCGTATAGACCTGGGTGGTCGAGAGGTTGGCATGCCCCAGCAACTCCTGCACCGCACGCAGATCCTGGCTGGACTCGAGTAAATGGCTGGCGAATGAATGGCGGAGTCGGTGAGGATGCAAATGCTCGGGTAGCCCCCGCTCAATGGCAAGCAATGCCAGGCGCTTTTGAATCGCCCGATGTCCCAGGCGTGCCCCACGCTGGCCGACAAACAGCGCTTTTTCAGCGTCAGGCGCCCATTGGGGCCGGACGCTCAACCAGGCCGCCAGCGCCTGCCGGGCTCGACGCCCCACCGGCACCTGGCGGGGCTTGCCGCCTTTTCCCAGCACGCGTACGCGATGGTCCTGAAGAGCCTCAAGGTCGAGTGACGCCAGCTCCGCCAAGCGCAACCCACTCGAATAGAGCAGTTCCAGCATTGCCTGATCGCGGCGCGCCAGTGGCGAGTCATCGTGGGGCGTATCCAGAAAGCGCGCCAGCGTATCGACATCCACCGGGCGCGGTAAGTGCTGGGGTTGCTTGGGTGTACGGACCAGATCCAGCGGGTTATCGGCGATGAAGCCCTGCTTCACCAGGTAATCGGCGAAGCGCGATAACGCCGCGCGGCGCCTGGCGAGGCTGCGTGGCGCAAGCCCCCGGCGGCGCTCTTCCCCCAAAAACGCGCGCAGCAGATGCTGGTCGAACGCGGCGGCATCGTCGTCCTGGCGCTCAATAAACCCGCACAGCGCGCCAATATCCTGGCGGTAAGCAGCCACCGTCGCCTCGCTTGCGTGGCGTGCGAGCGAGGCGAGAAACGCCTCAGCGTGCTGGCGGGTAGCGTCGTCATTCATGGGTGGGCGTCAGGCGAATCAGCAGCCGTGCCACGATATCGCCAAGGTACTCGGTAAACAGCGTATCCATACTGGCGCGGTACTGATCGGCATCGGGGCTGGCAATCAGCAAGTACCCCAGCGGCTCACCCGCAGAAAGCCGCGAAATGGCGCATGAACCCGCCTTGCGTGGCGCTTTGACGTGGGGTAACAAGCACTTCCAGTCGCTGACGCTGAGTTTGGCGCAACGACTGGTGCGGCCATCGAGCAACGCCGCCAACCGGGCACTGGCATGCTGATCCAGCACATGCCGGGGCGGCTGCGGGAGTGAGGGTTCGTCGTCGCTTAATGTCGCGGGGCACCATAGCGCCATGGCGGGGGTGTTGAAGCGCTCACTAAGCTGCGTGGCCAACGCCTGGGCCAAAGCGTCACGCGTGTCGGCCTCCACCAGCGCCAGCAACGTTTCGCGCAGCCGTCGGTACTGGGCCTCATTATGGCGAGCGGTTTCCAGCAAATGCTCAAGACGCCCTTCGGCGGTCTCGGCGCGCTGGCGTAAGTCGATCACCAGGCGCTCGAGGAGCGACACCGCCCCTTCAATATGCGGATGAGGAACCTGCAACTGCTGCAGCAGCCCTTCCCGCCCCACGAAAAAATCGGGATGCCGCGCCAGCCAAAACGCGACTTGATCGGGGTCGAGCGTTTTGCGCGGTTCTGGGGCTTGGGACATCGCCGTTCTCCTTGGGTTAGTCAAAGACTGCTTGCTCTATCGGTTGTTCAAAAGCGCTAGTAAATCGCTACCCGGCCGTCGAAGACATGCGTCGCCGGCCCCACCATGATCAGCGGTGACTCGGGTGACGACCACTCGACACTCAATTCGCCGCCGAGTAAATGGACGCGCACCGGGCTTTTTAACAGCCCCTGGCGGATACCACTGGCAACGGCGGCGCAGGCCCCGGTACCACAGGCTAGCGTTTCGCCACTACCGCGTTCAAATACCCGTAGCCGGATTTCGCTTGCCGACAGCACCTGCATGAACCCCACGTTCACACGCTTGGGAAAGCGCGGATGCGCTTCGAGCAGCGGACCCAAACGCGCGACGGGAGCGGTATCAACGTCATCGACCTGAAGCACCGCATGGGGGTTGCCCATCGACACCACACCCAGTTGCAGCGTTTCACCATCCACCTCGACATCGTGCAGCGGCTGGTCGCCCGGGGCGTCGAACGGCACGGCTGCCGGATTAAAGCGCGGCTGCCCCATGTCGACACGCACCAGGCCGTCGTGCTGAACATTCAACACCAGCGGTCCGCCAGCGGTTTCAACACGAATTTCGTGCTTGTGGGTCAGACGCTGTTCACGGACAAAGCGCGCAAAGCAGCGCGCCCCATTACCGCAGTTTTCGACTTCGCTGCCATCAGCGTTGTAAATCCGGTAGCGAAAGTCCATATCAGGGTCGCGGGGCGGCTCCACGATCAGCAGTTGGTCAAAACCGATGCCAAAACGCCGATCCGCCAGTTGGCGTATTTGCTCGTCGCGCAGGCGGGCGCGCTGGGTGACCAGGTCGACCACCATAAAGTCGTTGCCGAGGCCGTGCATTTTGGTGAAGTGCAAAAGCATTAGCAGCCTCCTTCGGGCAGCAAGGCTTCACCGGACCACAGGCTTTCCAGCGTTTCACGGGCGCGGACCAGATGACAACGTTCGCCGTCTACCATCACTTCAGCGGGGCGCGGGCGGCTGTTGTAGTTGGAGGCCATGACAAACCCATAGGCGCCGGCGGACCGCACGGCCAGCAGGTCGCCCGCGGCAATCGCCAACTCGCGTTCTTGACCCAAAAAGTCGCCCGTTTCACAGACCGGCCCCACCACATCGTAGATCGAGGTTTCGCGCGCTGATCGCGTATCCACCGGGACAATGGCCTGCCATGCCTGATACAACGCCGGGCGTATCAGATCGTTCATGGCGGCATCCACGATGGCAAAGTTCTTGGTTTCGCCAGGTTTTAAAAACTCCACACGGGTGAGCATGATCCCCGCATTGGCGGCAATCGAACGACCGGGTTCGAACAGCAGCGTCAGTTGCTCGCCGCCTTCCCAACGCGACAGGCGCGAGAGTAGCTGGCTTGCGTAGTCAAACGGGTGCGGCGGGGTTTCATCCCGGTAGGGCACGCCAAGGCCGCCGCCCAGGTCCAGATGGTCGATCTCGATGCCACGCTCGCGCAGGCGCTCCATGAGCACCAGTAAACGCTCCAGCGCATCCAGAAACGGCGCGGTTTCGGTAAGCTGCGAACCAATATGGCAATCCAGGCCCTTGACCTGCAGGTTGGGCAGACTTGCGGCCAGTTCGTACACCGTCAGGGCATCGTCGACGGGAATGCCGAACTTGTTGTCCTTAAGGCCAGTGGAAATGTATGGGTGGGTACCCGCGTCCACATCGGGATTGACCCGCAGCGACACCGGGGCCATCTTGCCAAGCTCACCCGCCACGGCGTTCAGCCGCTCGAGCTCGGGGCGTGACTCGACGTTGAAACATTTGATGCCCACTTCAAGTGCCCGGGCCATTTCATGGGGCTGCTTGGCCACGCCGGAAAACACGACCTTGTCCGGGTCACCGCCCGCCTTGAGCACGCGCTCAAGCTCGCCCACCGACACAATGTCAAAACCCGCTCCCAGCTTGGCCAACAGCCCCAGCACGGCGAGATTGGAGTTTGCCTTTACCGCGTAGCAAATCAGGTGTGGATGGCCGCCCAACGCTTCGGTGTAGGCGCGGAAATGGCGCGTCAGTGTTGCCTTTGAATAGACATAACAAGGCGTGCCGTATGTCTCGGCGATACGGTCAAGCGGGACATCTTCAGCAAAAAGCAGGCCGTCACGGTCGTTAAAATGATCCATTTAACCCTCCTGCTGATCGACATTATCGTCATCGGGCAGGTAGAGCGGCCCTTTTTGTCCACAGCCGACCAGCAACAGGGCCACCACGGCGAGTAAGGCAATTTTTTTCATAGTGCCCCCCCTTTCAAGGTTGCCAGTGCCTCGCGGGCACGCTGGGCGGCGGCACGCACCTGGTCGGGGGCCGTTCCGCCGATGTGATTGCGCGCGGCCACAGAGCCCTCCAGCGTCAGCACCTCGAATACATCCTGCTCAATAGTGGCCGAGAACTGCTTGAGTTCATCTAGCGTCATTTCTGAAAGGTCTTTTTCAGTCCTCAGGCCATAGGCCACCGACTGACCGACGATCTCATGGGCATCACGGAAGGCCACCCCTTTGCGCACCAGATAGTCAGCCAGGTCGGTGGCCGTGGAAAAGCCTTTGCGCGCCGCTTCAAACATGCTGGCTTTTTTCGGCTCGATGGCCGGCACCATGTCGGCGAACGCTTTCAGGCAATCACGCACGGTATCCACGGCGTCAAACAGGGGTTCCTTGTCTTCCTGATTGTCCTTGTTATAGGCCAGCGGCTGGGACTTCATCAGGGTCAGCAGGCTCATCAAGTGGCCATAGATGCGGCCCGTCTTGCCACGCACCAGCTCAGGCACATCGGGGTTTTTCTTCTGCGGCATGATCGACGAGCCGGTACAGAAGCGGTCGGGCAAATCGATAAAATCGAACTGGGCGCTGGTCCACAGCACCAGTTCTTCGCTCATGCGCGACAGGTGCATCAACAGGATACTGGCGAAGCTGGTGAATTCGATGGCGAAGTCGCGATCGGACACGGCGTCCAGCGAGTTTTCCGCCGGGCGCTCAAAGCCCAGCAGTTCGGCGGTCACGTGACGATCGATCGGGTAGGTGGTACCGGCCAGCGCCGCAGCACCGAGGGGCATCACGTTGATCCGCTTGCGGCAGTCCAGCAGGCGCTCGTGGTCACGGGCGACCATCTCTTGCCAGGCCAGCAAGTGGTGGCCAAAAGTCACCGGCTGGGCGGTCTGCAAGTGGGTAAAACCGGGCATGATGGTATCGGCTTCGCGGTCAGCAAGCTCGATCATTCCCTCGCGCAGGCGGACAAGCTCGGCTTCTATGACGTCGATGGCGTCGCGCATGAACAAGCGAATATCAGTAGCCACCTGATCATTGCGCGAACGCCCGGTGTGAAGCTTTTTGCCGGTAATACCGATCTTGTCGGTCAGCCGGGCTTCGATGTTCATGTGCACGTCTTCCAGCGGCACCGACCACTCAAACTCATCGCGCTCGATTTCGCCCTTGATCTCACTCAGGCCGTTGATAATCGCGTCACGCTCGTCGTCGGTCAGCACGCCGACGCGCGCCAGCATCGTCGCGTGGGCGATAGATCCCTGGATATCCTGGCGCGCCAGGCGTTGATCAAAATTGACGGACGCGGTAAAGCGTTCAACAAAGGCGTCGGTGGGCTCGCTGAAGCGACCGCCCCAAGACTGGTTCGTAGCTTGGCTCATCGGAGGCATATCCTGCTGACAAAACAATTAGAGTCGATAGCGGAAAGTGTAACAGAGTCACCCTCGGGAGCGGCACGCCGTTTTTATCACGACGGCATCAATGCCTAGGGCGTCGACAACGTCGGGGGCGACGCTAAGAAATCAAGCAGGGCGTTCAATGGCATGGGGCGCGCGAAGTAGTAGCCCTGCAAGTAGTCGCAGTGACGTTGGGCAAGGTAGGCAAACTGCTCAGCGGTTTCCACGCCCTCGACCAGCACCTCTAGCTCCATCTTTCCCGCCATGGCAACAACGCCATCAATGATGGCGGCATCGTGGCGATCGGTAATCACATCACGCACAAATGAACGATCAATTTTGATTCTGTTAATAGGAAGGCGTTTAAGGTAGCTCAAGCTGGAAAAACCGGTGCCAAAGTCATCCATGGCAATGTGAACGCCCAACTGCCGTATGCGCTGCAGCGCTTGAATGGCCTGCTCCGCGCTATCCATCAATACGCCTTCGGTCAGTTCCAGTTCAAGCAGTTCCGGCGCCAGGCCGCTTTCCTCAAGCACCCGTTCAACCGTTTCCAGAAAACCGGGGCGCTGGAAATGCATCGGCGAAACATTCACCGCCATGGTGATTCGCCCCAGGCCCAGCTCGTTCAGTTGCTTGGCAACGCGGCAGGCAGTGGCGAGCACCCAGTCGCTGATCGGGATGATTTGCCCGGTGTCTTCCGCCAGGCCAATAAAATCCCCGGGCGGAATGAAGCCACGTTCAGGGTGCGGCCAGCGGATCAGGGCTTCCACGCCCACCACCCTGCCACTGGGCCCGTGCATTTGCGGCTGGAAATACAGCTCGAACTGCTGCTGCTCAATCGCATACTGCATCGCATTGCGCAGGCTGACCCGTTCGCTGACCTTGCGGTTGAGATCCTCGGTATACCATTGGCAGGTATTACGCCCGCGACGCTTGGCCTTGTACATGGCCAAGTCAGCCTGCTGGATCAACTGGGAAGGGTCACTGAGGGTACCGTCGCTCATCGCCCCACCGATACTTGCGGTAATGCGCAACTCGCTGCCTTGATGCCAGTAGGGTGTCGCCAATCGTTTGAGAATCCGCTCAACCACTTGAATCACGTCGCTGTGGTGGGCCAGATCCGGCAGGAGGACCACAAATTCATCACTGCCGAAACGCGCTACGGTATCCCAGGGGCGCAGTTCCTCTTCAAGCCGCTTGGCGACCTCCATCAGAATAAAGTCACCGACTTCATGCCCAAGGGTGTCATTGATCGGCTTGAATTCGTCCAGGTCGATAAACAGCACGGCGAGATGACGCTGGTAGCGGCGCGCCACCAGGCATCCCTGCTCCAGGCGCTGGGTCAGCAGCGTCCGGTTTGGCAACCCCGTCAGCGCATCATGGCTGGCGTTATAAGCCAACTGTGCCTGGTACTCGCGCTGTTCAGAGATATCGTTTTGCACGCCGATGAAATGGGTCACTTGCCCCAACGTATCGCGCACCGGAGCAACGTATAAATCGTTCCAGAAAGGCCTGCCATTGCGCCGATAGTTGCGAATCACCACATGCACTTCTATACCATCAGCGACACCCCGGCGTAGCTGCTTGACTGTATTGGGATCGGTATCGTCGCCTTGCAAAAAACGGCAGTTGCGGCCAAGCGCTTCCTCGCGGGTATATCCAGTGATCCGCTCAAAGGCGGTATTAACGTACACGATAGGCAAGTCAGCATGGGCCGCATCCGCAATGATCATGCCATTGGTACTTGACTCGACGCTGCGTTCGAGGAGCTTCAGTCGGCTTTCGGTGGCTTTGCGATCCGACACCACCCGCGCGATGACATAGGCCACCCCGTCGCCCAGCGAAGGATCGACCTCTAACCAGTGAAGCGCCTGTGAGGACGAGCGGGCCCGCACCTCGAAGATGGGAACATCGTGCCCCTGGATCAAGCGCTCAAACATTGTCTCGATGAGAAGGTGGTCCCGCACGTCAACCACCTTGCCACAGTGCCTACCCACGAGTGCGTCCGCTGAATAACCCAGCAGGTTCTCAAACGCAGGGTTTACCTGCAAAAACCGCCCTTCCAGGTCAATACAGAAAAATAAATCATGGGAAAGCAGGAAAAATTGATCCAGCTGTCCATACGGTGCAGAGGGCGTCATAGGGTATCCTGAGGCAAGCAACTTGGGACGCATTCAAGATCACTTGCGGTATTGGTTATTTTTACTGGGTAGCCGGGTGCTTTATGATGAGAACTATCATAATTTGACGCGCCGTGTCAGCGGCAAAAGGAGAATAACGTGGCATCTATCACCAAACTACGCATCGCCACGCGGAAAAGCCAACTGGCGATGTGGCAAGCGGAGCATGTTCGCGACCGCCTGATGGCGGCGCACAGCGGACTTGAGGTTGAACTTGTGCCGCTGTCCACGCGAGGCGACAAGATCACCGATACACCGCTTTCTAAAATTGGTGGCAAAGCATTATTTGTCAAGGAATTGGAAGAGGCCATGCTGGACGGTCGCGCCGACATCGCGGTGCATTCCATGAAAGATGTCCCCATGCATTTCCCCGAAGGCCTGGGCCTGTCGATAATTCTCGAAGGCGCCGACCCCACCGACGCCTTTGTCTCGAACCATTACCGCAGCCTTGACGAGCTGCCGGAGGGGGCTCGCATTGGCACGGCCAGCCTGCGACGGGGACTACAGATGCGCGAGGCGCGTCCTGATCTCAGCATTCTGAACCTGCGCGGCAATGTCCAGACCCGCCTGGGCAAGCTGGATAGCGGTGAATTCGAGGCGATCATCCTGGCCACCTCCGGCCTCAAGCGGCTTGGCCTGGACGACCGCATTACCCAGGCGATGCCGCCTGAAATCTGCCTACCCGCCTGCGGGCAGGGCGCCCTTGGCATTGAGTGCCGACTGCACGATCCTGAATTAATTGCACTTCTGGCGCCGTTGGACGATGCTGATACTGCCACACGCGTTCGCGCGGAAAGGGCGATGAATACGCGCCTGGAAGGCGGCTGCCAAGTGCCCATTGCCGGTCATGCGGTGCTGGACCTTGATAACGAGACGATGTGGCTGCGTGGGCTGGTCGGCAACCCGGAAGGCACCGAAGTGCTCCGCGCGGAGGGCCACGGCTCGATGCACGAACCCGAAGCGTTGGGTATTCGCATCGCTGAGGAGTTGCTTGACCAGGGAGCAGGCAAGATTCTGGCCGAGGTATACGGCAACGAGATATGACGCTACCGGTACTGATCACCCGGCCTGGTACTCGAGGGACAGTGCTTGCAGAGGCACTGCGCCGCGAGGGCGTCAACGCTGAGACACTGGACGTGATGCAGCTTCAGGCGCTGCCCGAAGACACGACCTTGCGCCAGGTTTGGCTAAATATTGATCAGTACCATAAGATCGTTGTTGTGAGTCCCTTTGCCGCTGGCTGTTTGAGCGAGGCGCTTGATCGCTACTGGCCACAGCTGCCGGTCGGCATTGACTACTATAGCGTTGGTCAAAGTACAGCGGCCTTGCTTTACGACCAGTTAGGCGTGCGCGTGCATGTCCCGCCGCCGCGTGAGAGTGAGGATACCAGCGAAGCGCTGCTGCGCTTGGCATCACTGCAAAGGCTATCCCACCAGCGCGTATTGATAGTCGCAGGTGAAGGCGGTCGACCGCTATTAGCGGATACGCTTGCCGAACGCGGCGCGCAGGTGACCGCTTTGGCCGTCTACCGACGCCGCTTGCTGACACCATCGAGCCCCGTAAAAGCGCGGCTCGCAACGGGTAATTACCGGGCGTTGATCGTCACCAGCGGCGAACTCTTAGAACATCTGGCAAAATGGTGCCAACCGGCAGCGTTGAACCAACCGCTAATCGTTTCCAGTCGCCGTTTGGCTACACTGGCTGAAAGACTGGGGTTTTGCGACCCCATTGTGGCGTCAGGGGCCACACCACCGGCGTTAATCGCCGCGTTGGCTCGGACCTAGACCCAGCGGGTGCCGATGTCGATCAAGGAACTTAACAAGGGCTAGCGACAGATGAGCAAACAAACAAGCGATCAGGACGACACCCAGAAAAACGCGGCGTATACCGCTGGTGAGGACAAGGCGGCGCCGTCGTCATCCTCCACAACCGGCTCCCCTCCTAATGGCGCCCCTGGTAGTCATGGCGACGATTCCAGCCCCTCGACAAACACATCAGCGTCGTCGCAGACGCCTGCTTCCTCATCCAGTGGTCAGCGCTCACGGCGACGCCAGAAAAGCGCCAAAAACGCCGCTCAGGATACAACCCAGCCAAAGAACCAAGGCGCCAATCAATCAAGCGACGGGCAACAAGCCTCTGCGTCCAGCGATCCCAAGAAGAGTGGCTCTTCACAGGATACCTCTTCCAGCAGCGCAAAAAGTCCTGCTTCGTCGTCAACGCCTTCATCCGGCAACAAGCAAAGCCCGCCGTCCCAATCCACGCCGCCCACTGGCGGCGGCAAAGGCAAAGGCGGGTTTGCCATTGTGTTGGTACTGCTACTGGCGATAGCGGTGGGCGTGGTCGCCTGGCAGGGCTGGCTACGCTTGGAAGCCCAGCAGCAGCGACTTAATGAACTCAGTGAAAGCAGTGCGACGCAACAGGCCGTTGACGACCTTGCCGCGCAGCTTGAAAACGCTCAAGCCCAGCGCGAGCAACAGTTTGACAGCACCATCAGCGAGCTGCGCGATGAGTTTGCCAACTATCGCAGCAACGTCGACGACACCCTGGACGACGTACTGGCGCAACTATCTCAAGAGCAGGAAACCGATGAGCGCGACTGGCTGCATGCCGAAGCCGCTTATTTATTGCGCCTCGCCAACCAGCGTCTGCAGTTGGAAGGTGATGTTGAAGGTGCCACTGCGCTGCTGCGCACCGCCGATGCGCGCCTGGAAGATGCCGACAACCCTGCCTTGACATCCGTCCGGCGGGAAATCGCCAACGAACTGGCCGCCCTTGATGCTGTCCCGCGCCTGGACCGCACCGGGGTCTATCTGGCGCTGAATGCGCAACAGGAACGCGTCGCCGGGTTGCGCCTTTCCCAGGCAGTGGAAGAGCGTGCGGTGACCTCGAGCATCGAGCAGCCGCCCACAGGCACCTTCGAGCGCCAACTGGCCCGCTTCGGCGAAGAACTGAAAGACCTGGTGATGATTCGCCACCATGACGAAGCCCTGGAAGCGCTGGTCACGCCGGAGCAGGAATCATACCTGCGCCAAAGTCTGCGGCTGATACTTGAGCAATCCCAGTTAGCCTTGCTCAAAGAAGAGCAGTCGCTTTACGAAGCGAGTATCGACAAGGCGTTGGAACTGATCAACGGTTACTATGACACCTCTCGGGAAGAAACCCAGCGCGTGATCGAGCGCCTTGAAGAACTCAAGGAGGTGACCGTCGAGCCCGAACTGCCGGATATCAGCGGATCGCAACAGGCCATGGCGGAATTTATCGACAACCGCCACGAGTCGCGCCAGCAACAAGAGGGAGGTGAGTCATGAGAAAGCTCATCCTGCTGATTGTTGCCGGGCTCGCCGTTGGGGCGCTGTTTGGCCACCTGATGATGTCAGTGCCCGGCTACTGGCTGATACGCGTCGGTGACACCTCGGTGCAAACCTCCTTCTGGTTTGGCCTTGTACTGCTGTTGGCCGCCTTTCTGGTGCTGCATTTTATACTGCGCCTGCTAAGCGGCATGATTCGCCCGGTAGGCCGATTTCGCACCTGGAATAGCCGCGCCCGCAACCGCCGTGCCATGAAGCGCACTGTGCGGGGGCTGGTGGCCATGACCGAAGGGCGCTGGAAACGCGCAGAAAAAACGCTGGTGAAAGCGGCCGATGATTCCAGCACGCCGCTGGTGAACTACCTATCGGCAGCCCTGGCGGCACACTATCAAGGCAACTACACCCAATCCCAAGAGCACATCAATCAAGCCCAACTGACGACGGAAGGTGCTGATACCGCCATTGGCTTGATGCAGGCGCAATTACTGATCGACCGCCAGCAGCCTGAAGAAGCGTTGGCAATTCTTAACCGCTTGGACAAGCAGCTGTCTAATCACCCGCAAGTACTCAAGCTTCTCAAGCAGGTCTTCCTGAGCGTCAACGACTGGGAAGGATTACGCCGGCTGATCCCCCGGTTAGCCGCGCAAAAGCTGATTTCACAGCAGGAGCGCGAAGAACTCGAGTTCAAAGCATACCGTGAGCTGATTATCTTCGAGGCCAAAAATCCGAGCGATATCGAGCGTGTTCGCAGCCTCTGGGCAGACATGCCCGACTACCTGCGCGGCAAGACCGAGCTCATCGTGCTGTACGCCGAGGCCCTGCTACAGGCCAACGAAGACACCATTGCCGAACGGTTGCTGAATCACTCTCTCGATCACCACTGGGATGCCCGGCTTGTGAAGCGTTACGGATTGCTCAATGTCGATCCGTCACGCCAGCTCGTCAAAGCGGAAAAATGGCTTCAGGAACGGCCTAACGACCCCGAGCTGCTGCTTGCCTGCGGGCGATTGTCACTACGCACCGGTAAATGGACCAAAGCACAAGAGTACTTTGAGGCCAGCCAACGCCAACGCCCCAGCGGTGTGGCCTGCGCCGAGCTTGCTCGCCTCTACGCCAGTCTCGGCGAGCATAACAAAAGCCAGCTTTACTACCGCCACAGCGTGGAAATGCTGGCCAAGTCGCTGCCTTCGCTGCCCCAGCCAAGCGATGCCAGCGATAGCCAGCCAGATGGCAAAAGGGCGAAGAAACGCGCCTGATGCAGAAACAGATGAAGTTCAAAAAGGGGGCTCAATAAGCCCCCTTTTTTGCTTATTTATAACCTGCGCTGGGTAGCGTTGATGCATTGGCCGACCGTCCACCGACACTACCGGCTTACAGTGATCACTCGACACTTTGCAGAATGACTCACTTTGTGCGATACGCTGCCAATCATCACCCCTCCCAAGTCACTTAGTCCGCGGCTTCCCATAACGATAGCATCTATCGGCAAGTTGTTAGCTGTCTCCAAAATCACCCTCACCGGATCGCCCTGAATGAGATGCTTTTCAACCTGCTGAGCCCCTTGTTCACACGCTGAAGCGAGCGCTTGCTCTAGTAGCTGGTCGCCAGCTTTAATACGTTCATCAAGAGGGGCTTCTGCATTTAGCGCGCCAACACCCCAGACTAAGGTGGCTTCGTACGCCAACACTTGCGGTATGTGCAATAAGTAAAGCGTTGCACCGCTTTCGCCCAACAGCTTACAAGCGACAGATAACGCTTGCTTTGCATGTTCCGAACCATCAATAGGAACGAGAATACGGTCATACATAATGAAATCCCCTTCTTGAAACTTTTGTTTTTGCCGATATGCCGCGTTTATGAGACGACATTTAATCCGCTAACGACTGAAAAATTGTATGATACGCCTAGCAGATCAATCCGAAGCAGCATTGGGCATTGCCTTACTCCCCCACTATAAACAGACTGCTGCCAGTAAAGAGATAAAACCAATATTGTTTAAGCAGCCGCTCATACCCTGGAGGTATCATGGAACTGCGCCACCTGAGATACTTTTGTATTGTTGCCGAGGAGCTTAACCTCACCTGCGCAGCCGAACGCTTACACATATCTCAGCCGCCTTTATCTCGCCAAATCAAGCAGCTAGAACAAGAAGTCGGCGCTGAACTATTTGAGCGAAGCACCCGGGGTCTGCGTTTGACCCCTGCAGGCGTGTTTTTTCAACAGCACGCGCTACAGATATTAGAGAAAGTGGAAGTGACCATCGATGGAACGCGTCGCATGGCACGAAGCAAACGCATGCTATTTGGCATTGGTTTTGTGCCTTCCGTGTTTTATGGTCAACTACCGATAATGGTGCGCGACTTGCGCCAAAAGGATAATGTCGAGCTCTCATTAGCAGAACTCACGACCGTTCAGCAAATTCAGGCACTCAAGGCTGGCCGTATTGATATTGGGTTTGGGCGCCTACGCATTGATGACCCAGACGTCGAACAAGAGATTCTCTTTAACGAGCCGTTAATTGCCGCCTTGCCTAACGGACACCCCCTAGAAGGCACGACACCGAGCTGCGAAGACCTCGCCCACTACCCACTCATTCTCTTTCCATCCAAGCCAAGGCCAAGCATGGCAGACATGGTACTGGGCATCTTCCGCCGCCAGGGGTTAAAGGTGGAGGTTGTACAAGAGGCCAACGAACTACAAACCGCACTGAGCCTAGTGGCCTCAGGCATTGGCATTACGCTGGTACCAGAGCAAGTCAAGCGCGTCCAGCGCGATGGCGTCACCTATATTCCGTTGAAAGATAAATCACTGGTTACCCCCGTCATCTGTAGTCGCCGACGCGGTGAGCCCCCCTCTCTCATGATGCAGGAGGCTAACGCCATTTTAGAGGTTCTGGTCGAAAATCGTCGTTCCGGCCGCTATCCCTAAAGACGGCTCGTTGAGTATTTTGTGGCTAACACTGACTGCTTACGGTAGGCCCGGCGAGCCAAGGTAGTCCTTGGCGCTTTGCTCCAACGATGCAGTGAAGCTTTACTATCGTCGATTGCCGCATAGATCTTATCAATGATGCTATTTCTCATACCGTCACTCAAAAGAAAAACGACGATGTAAAATGTTGTAGGCAAGCGCCCCGAAAATGACACCCCAAAAAGCCGAACCCAATCCTAAAAAACTTATACCAGATGCCGTGGAAATGAAGGTAATGACCGATGCCTCCAAGTGATTCTTTTCCGCGGCAAAAGCACTCACATTGCTGGTAATCGCTCCGATCAGTGCCAAACCCGCCAACACAGCGACGAACTCTCCTGGCAATGCGGTAAATAACGCCACAATGGTTCCGGCGAAAGTACCGCCCACAAGGTAGAAGACGCCGTTCGCCACGCCGGCCACATAGCGTCTATCTGGATCTTCATGGGCTTCTTTACTGGTACATATCGCTGCCGTAATGGCAGCTATCACAGTGGTGATACCGCCAAAAAACGCAGTAACCAAAGAGGTCAAGCTGGCGACGGTAACAATTGGCTTAGCAGCTGTGTTATAGCCAGAACTGCGCATGATCGCCATGCCTGGCAGGAACTGCCCAGTAAGGCTGACCAGCACCAGCGGGATTGCCAAACTTAAGGTAGCATCCCACGTCCACTCAGGACGGATTAACTGTGGCTCGGCAAGCTGAACAGAAACGCCCTCCAGACTCGCGCCTTCTAAGAAGACAGCCAACGCGACGCCAACCACTAACAATAGCACTAGGCTGTAGCGAGGTGTCAGCCGCTTGAAGGCCAGGTAGGCAATGATCATACCGATCGCCAGCATCGGAACGTTTTCCAACGACACAAATACTCCAACACCAAACTGAAAAAGAATACCCGCCATCATGGCACTAGCAATTCCAGGCGGAATCAGACGAATAATCCGGTCGAAAGAACCTGTAATTCCAATCACAAAAATTACCGCTGCAGCGGTTAAATAAGCGCCTACCGCCTCGTTTAGCGAAAGTCCTGGAAACAAGGTCACCAGCAGTGCCGTGCCGGGTGCAGACCAAGCGGTCACTACCGGCACTTTTAACCATAGGCTTAAAAAGATACCTGAGACAGCTGCGCCGATTGAGATGGCCCAGACCCAGGACGTCATCATGGCACTGGATATTTCGGCGCTCTGAGCCGCCTGGAAAAAGATGGCGAGTGGCCCGGAATAAGAGACCAGCACCGCTACAAAGCCAGCAGTGATAGCAGGGATAGAGGCATCCTTGTAAAGCTGCATGCAACGAATTCCTAATAACGTGAGTTGTACTATTTTCCTACCAGCAATATCGAAGTGGGGTTAAAGAATAAAAGGAATAACCTTTAGCCACACTGAAGTCTCTGCTTTAGCCCACTTTCAAAGTAGGAACACAAAAAAGGCCCGCTCGATATAAAAAGCCACGGGCCAAGAAAGATAGATGGCATGGGTTTGAGGATACGAAATTTAACCCGTTTTCTTTAGAGCACCACGATTAAAGACGAACTCAAAATCTTTGGTTTCAAAAATAAGCGATACGATCACACCGACGACCAGTGCCCAGAAAGTGGCGCCAATTTCCAACATTGAAACCCCAGAAGCGGCGATCAAGAAAGCAAATAATGCACCCATCTCGTGCTTCTTACCGGCAAAGGCGATCGACATAGCCGACGTGATGACCCGCATTAGTGCCAAACCCGCAATAATGGCAATAAAGTAGCTTGGCGTTGCCTCTAGAAGACTGACCACGTAGCCATAGAAAGGCGCGCCAATGATAAAAATGGTACCGGCAATTACCGCCGCTACCCAACGTTTATCATGACTACCGGCCTCTGGCGATGCGCACACCCCAGTCATCGGGGCCGCAATGCAGGTACTATGAAGATTGAAGAATGCAGATATCATGGTGCCTAACCCGCCCACAGCGGTAATTGCATTAGCCGGGGCATCTTTATACCCCATCCCTTTGACCAGGCCAACGCCGGCCGGCGTTTCCATCCCAACGAGAATAATGGCCAGGGGCAGGCCGTAGGTCAGGAAAGCCGCAACGCTAAACTCAGGCATAATGAACTCCGGGAAGCGAATGGTCGCTTCAATGCCTGACAGATCTACGCCAGTCACCATGAGGTAAATCAGACCTGCGACCATTGAGACAATCAACGGTGGAATTTTGCGAAAGAGTCGCGCAGAAATAAAGAAAGCAAGGATCATGATAGACGCTGGCACTATCGCATCTTCCAGCGGGCTTACCATCTTAAGGCCAAAGCTAAGCAGCATCCCACCGACCATGCCCATCACGATAGGCATGGGAATAAGGCGCATCACTATCCCCATCACACCGGTCAAACCCGCTACCAATGTTATGGCGCCAGCGATCAAACTAGCCCCTAAGGCGGCTTCAAGCCCCACAACAGGAATGACCGCAGCAAACATCAGCGCTCCGGGGATTGAATTAGCCATCGGCAAAGGCAGCCGGTAATAGGCTGGCATCAAGAGGCCAAAGAATCCATTGATCATCAGATAGCTTATGACCCAAATCATAATGAAGGAGGAATCGAGACCAGCGGAGGTACCAGCGCTAATGTGAACGACTCCTACGCTAAGACCTAAAATGCCTGCAACCAAACCTGTGCTTGCATTATCAGCATTGAGGTCACGTATAAAATCGCGGGGTGCATGCCTAAGACTGACGCCTTTCTCAAGATGTTTCACGGCTTTCTCCTGGGTTATTGTGATTAGAGTTATAAATTAACGATTAAGCTTTAGTTAGAATTATCTGTGTTTAAGCCGCAGCTAAGTTGCCAATAGCCACTAACCAAGGTCACCACCCGCCACAGGTAGTACGCTACCGGTGATATAGCTGGCGTCGTCAGATGCAAGAAACAAAATGGGGGCTGCCATTTCATCCAACGTTCCATAGCGACTCATCAGGCAGCTCTGCTTGGTTTGGTCAATATGTGCCTGGAACCAGGCCTGTTCTGTCGAGTTACTAGGCTTAGGAGTGCCTCTCGAAATGCGTCGTGGCGGCGCTTCCGTCCCACCTGGCGCCGTCGCCACCACGCGAATGCCATGCTCAGCGTATTCAAACGCAAGCGAAGCGGTCATTGCGTTGACGCCCCCTTTGGCTGCTGAGTAAGGAATTCGATGTATACCGCGTGTAGCTGCCGAGGAGACGTTAACAATCACACCATTACCCTGCTTCACCATGGTGGGCAGTACCGAACGGCAACACCACAGGGTAGGCATCAGCGAGCGGTTAATTTCGGCAGCAATCTCGGTATCGGTAAACTCAGTAAATGGCTTGAAATTGATCGCACCGCCCACGTTGTTAATAAGAATATCAATACACCCAAATTGCTCGTGTACAGCCTGCATGGCTTCCTCGGCGCCGGCGTATGTTTCCAGGTCCGCTTGTACCGCGATTACGTCGCTACCTTTCTCACGAAGTCCGTTCACCACCTCATGGATATCATCAGCACGATCCACCAGCGC
Organism: Halomonas sp. A40-4; assembly: GCF_015767635.1. Classification (GTDB taxonomy): domain Bacteria; phylum Pseudomonadota; class Gammaproteobacteria; order Pseudomonadales; family Halomonadaceae; genus Vreelandella; species Vreelandella janggokensis. The sequence goes on from NZ_CP065230.1 coordinate 3,948,636, forward strand.
TAACTTTGCTCCTTCGGAAGCAGCAAGCTCAGCTACGCGCTGCCCAATCCCTTGAGCCGCACCGGTAATCACCATGACTTTGTTTTGAAAACGTTGTGTCATGAGGCACCACCTACTTCATTAGGGGTGAATTTCTCGTAGTAGAAGCTCTGTGGCTCGATTCCTTCAGCATCGAAGTGCTTAAGCACGGCATCCACCATTGGCGGCGGGCCGCACAGGTAAACGTCCACATCACCGTTATGCATTACCTCTGCGTCCATGTGATGGGTTACATAGCCTTTGCGCGGGTGATCACTTTCTTCATCCACGATCACTGTGGAGTAGGTAAAACCAGGCAACCTCTCAGCAAAGACGTCGAGTGCGTCAGTTTTGACCAGGTGGTCATCTTTGTTGACGCCGTAAATCATATGGATCGGCGTGTCACAACCCTTCTCTGACAGTTGCTCCAGCATGGAAAGAAACGGTGCGAGTCCCGTACCACCCGCCAGCATGAGGACTGGGCGAGTCACTTCACGCAGGTAGAAGCTCCCTAGCGGGCCGGTCAACGTGAGTCTATCTCCCGCTGCTGCCCGTTCAGTCAAGTAACCACTCATGACCCCTTTGGAAATGTTACGAATCAAGAAGGTAGCGCGCTTATCACCTGGCAAGGAGCTAAACGAATAGGAGCGGTGAGCATCTGTGCCGGGCACGTCAATATGGATGTACTGGCCTGGCAGGAAGGCAAGGCCTTCCTGCTCGTCTAGATCGACAACAAGCTCAATGCTGTCTTCCGACAGTTGATCAACGACCGACAGCGTGCCCTCAACCTTGCCGACCTGAGTCTTGCACAGGCTGGAGGCTACCGGCACTTGGACGACACAGTCCGATGACGGCACCATTTGGCAAGTGAGCACTTGTCCGTCAGCAACCTCCTCATCGGAGAGCGCTTCCTCCAAGTACTCGTCACCCATGTCGAACTCACCCTGTTCACAGTGTCCTTTACAGGTGCCACATACGCCGTCAGAGCAGTCCATCGGCAGGTTAACTTTTTGCCGATAAGCGGCGTCGAGAACCGTTTCTCCTTCTTTACATCCGATAAAACGGGTGACGCCATCCTCAAAGTTGAGGGCAATGGTATAGCTCATGGTTAACTCTCCTCTCACATCAGGTCACACGTGATAGACGTCGATGACCTGATGGATATAGTCGTTATTCAACTGCACGACTTTTCTTGTGATCAGCGGTACGTCACCTGACACGTCTAGCGTGTAAAAGCACGTGCCGAAAAAGCTGTCGGTCTTTTTGTAGCGGTGATTGAGCGTGTGCCAGTTAAAACGCAACTCCATCGTGTCGCCGTCTTGCGACAGGATTTCAAGATTGCTCACCTGGTGCGTGGTGCGAGGCTCCGGTGTGCTCGCACCGCTGCGCTCCGTTTTGATCCGATAGACCCGGTCCTCTAACCCTTCGCGATTGGGGTAGTAGATCAGCGAGATTTCGCTATGTGGGTCGCGCGTGAGCTGATCGTCGTCATCCCAGGCGGGCATCCAGAATTCGGCATCTTTGCGATAGCATGCTAGCCATTCATCCCATTCGCGGTCGTCCAGCAGGCGGGCTTCACGGTATAGGAAGACTTGGATGTCGTGATACGTCATACTCATGATAATTCTCCCCTCTTCTAAGGCGCTGAGCGCTTAGGCGGACGCGGTGGCGATAAATTGGCTGCGCTCTTTTTCGATGGCACGCAGCATCTCATCGACCCAGTGCTTGTGATGCAGCACATAGAGGCCTTCGTCCTCCGGTGAAGCACCGCTGAGCAGGGGTTTCATATCGATGGCCTGGGCGTTTTCATCGGCGCCTTCAACCCATTGCTTGGCCCCGCGTGAGAGATCGTTCCATTCGGCCAGCGCACCGTTGTAGCCTTCTTGGCAGGCGCGAAACTCTTCTAGGTCATCCGGAGTGCCCATGCCCGAGACGTTGAAGAAGTCTTCGTACTGGCGAATACGCACTTCGCGGTTTTCGGCGGATTCGCCCTTGGGTGCGAAGCAGTAAATCGTGACTTCAGTTTTGTTGACATCGATGGGGCGTAACACGCGAATTTGCGTGGAGAACTGGTCCATCAGGTAGACGTTGGGGTAGAGACACAGGTTGCGCGTTTGGTTAACGATAGAGTCGGCGCGGGCTTCACCTACCTGCTCCTGGATCCAGTCTTTATTCTGGTAGACTGGGCGCACTTCGGGGTTAAGTAGGCGGGTCCACAGCATCATGTGACCGTTTTCATAGGAGTAGAAGCCGCCTTTACTCTTGGACCAGCCATCGGCGTCCACTGCTTGGGTGCCACCAGCGTCGTAGTTGCGGCGTTCCATGGTGGAGGCATAGTTCCAGTGCACAGAGCTAACGTGGTAGCCGTCGGCACCGTTCTCGGCCTGCAATTTCCAATTGCCGGTATAGGTGTACGACGACGTACCACGAAGGATCTCAAGGCCTTCGGGGGCTTGATCGACGATGTTGTCGATGATCTTGGTGGTCTCACCAAGGTGCTCTTCGAGCGGTTGAACATCATCGCTTAGGCTACCAAACAGAAAACCTTTGTAGTTCTCGAAGCGCGGTAAGCGCTTGAGGTTGTGCGAACCGTCCTGCTTGAAGTTGTCGGGATAAGCCCCGCCCTTTTCGTTTTTGGCTTTGAGCAACGTGCCATCGTTTTTAAAGGTCCAGCCATGGAACGGGCAGGTGAAAGTGCCTTTGTTGCCGCGCTTGCGACGACATAGAGTAGCACCGCGGTGTGCACAGGCGTTGATGAGACCGTGCAGTTCCCCTTGCTTGTCGCGGGTGATGACCACCGGCTGACGTCCCATGGTGACGGTCATGTAGTCACCTGGCTCGGCAACCTGGCTTTCGTGGGCCAGGAATAGCCAGTTGCCTTCAAAGATGTGCTTTAACTCAAGTTCAAAGAACTCAGGGTCAGTGAACATGCTGCGATGGCAGCGGAAAATACCGTTGTCAGGGTCATCTTGTACAGCACCGCGCACGCGGGCTTCGAGTTGATCAAGTTGCGTGGTCATGATCTCTCTCCTCGTATGAATGGGTCTCGCTATGACAAGCCCTGTGAAAGGCTTGTCTAAACCAAAGCGTGAGACTTATACCTTGGCGGTACCGGCAAGCTGACTAGCCAAGTCTGTATCGTCTTCCTTGGCCCGCGGACGGGCGTGGCGTACCTGCAGCTCCAGCGCGTCGGTGGTAGCCAATTCGACGTCGAACACCACGTGGGAGAACGGGCCGTCCAGGTCGCGCTTGGCGATCTCGGCCGGGTCCTCAATTCGCTCAGCGGGCACCACCAGTTCTTCCCGAGTGGCAAAGGCGAAGTCATCATAAGTGTAGGGATCACCCGCCAGATTGATCTGGGTCGTCAGGTGTTGGTGGCCTGGAGCGGAGACGAAGTAATGGATATGCGCCGGACGCTCGCCGTGACGACCCAGTGACTTGAGCACCACATCGGTCGGCGCGCCTTCGGGCACCCCGTAACCGGAGGGAATGATGCTGCGCGCGGTGTAGCGGCCTTCGCTATCCGCATAAATCGTGCGGCGCAGGTTGTACTCGGACTGAGAGGGGTCAAAAAAGGAGTAGCCGCCTTTGGAGTTCGCGTGCCAGATCTCGACCTTGGCACCGGCAATCGGCTGGCCGTCGACATCGCGGACCTGGCCGGTCAGCCACATGGTCTCGCCATCCTGATCTTGGCCGTCGTCCAGGCGGGCAAAGCCTTCCGCCTCGGGGGCACCAGCCACGTACAGTGGACCTTCAATGGTCCTCGGTGTACCGCCAACGCGCTTGGCTTCCTCGTCGATGGCGTCCTGGCGCAGGTCGAGGAAGTGGTCAAAACCAAGTCCTGGCGAGAGCAGTCCGAACTGGGTTTCATGCCCGAGGGCATTGAGCAGGTTGACGGCCGCCCAGTACTCTTCTTCGCTAACGTCGAAATCATCCATCAGCTTGAACAGGTCGCTAACCAAGCGATGCACAATTTGTTTGGCGCGCTCGTTGCCACCGTTTTGGTCAAATCCGGCGATGGCCTTGAGGAAGTCTTGAACTTCGGGGGTGTCGAATATCTTCACGGTCATGATGAAACCCTCAGTTTGTTATGGAGTGTTTTATTAAAGTGAACCGGCGTTTATGCAGTTAATTTAGCTGTCGTCGTCACGCACTGAAGATGGGTGACGACACAACGGCTTGACGTTGATGTCCATGTAGGGGAAAAGTGGCAAGTTGCTTACCAGTTCTTGCAGCTCGCCGTTATCCTCGACGTCAAAAATGCTGACATTCGAGTAGCTGCCTGCTACCCGCCATAGGTGGCGCCATTTACCTTGGCGTTGCAGGTCTTGTGCATACGCCTTCTCAGTGGCTTTAATCTTGGCCGCTTGCTCTGCCGGCATATCGGTCGGCAACTTAACGGTCATCTCTACTTGGAACAGCATGAGTTTCTCCTTTTTAAATCGCGGCGAACGCCAATGGGGCAGGCACGCGGTTAATGACGCGAGTAGTGAGCTAACTTATCTTCGTCCAGCGTGATACCCAGCCCCGCGCCTTGAGGCAGCTCCACGCCAAATTCGGTGTAATTAAGGGAGCTCACGACGATGTCATCTTTTAGCAGCAGCGGACCAAACATCTCGGTACCCCAGGCCATTTCCGGCAGTGTCGCCCAGGCGTGTAGCGAGGCGGCAGTCCCAATAGTGCCTTCCAATAGTGTGCCGCCGTACAGGCCAACGCCGGCCGCCTGGGCAACATGAGCAAGCTCTAAAACGCCGTAAATACCTCCAGATTTGGCAAGCTTAAGAGCAAACGCTCCATTAAAGCCGTTGCACGCTAGGTCCAGCCCATCACGGGCATCCTGAACGGCTTCATCCGCCAGAATGGGTACGTTGAAGCGATTGGCTAAGCGCACAAGGCCGGCATGTTCACGGGCGGGGATGGGCTGCTCGATTAGCTCAACACCGGCATCCTGCAACACCTGAATGCCCTGCACTGCTGTGGGTTCATCCCAAGCCTGATTAACGTCAACGCGCACACTGGCACGATCGCCCAAGGCTTCTTTAATCGCCGCTACGTGGCGCACGTCCTGCTTGAGCGGATTAGCACCAATCTTTAATTTGAAGTCGCAGTGTCGACGCTGCTCAAGGCGCATTAGTGCCTCGTCGATATCCTTAGCGGTATCGCCGCTGGCAAGCGTCCACAGCACAGGCATGTGCTCGCGGTGCGCCCCCCCAAGCAACTCAGCGACACTTAGTCCCAACCGCTTGCCTTGGGCATCGAGTAACGCGGTTTCCAGCGCCGACTTGGCTATCATATTGCCGCGAGCATGACGGTTCAGGCGGGTACGCAACTGGTGGATATTTTGGGATGGCTGACCAACCAGCAGCGGTGCCAGATAGATATCGATATTACGCTTAATGCTCTCGGGGCTTTCCGGGCCATAGGCAAGACCGCCAATGGTGGTGCCTTCGCCGAGCCCTTCGATACCGTCAGAGTGGCGCATGCGCACAATGACCATGGTTTGGCAGGCCATGGTGGTCATGGAGAGTTTGTGAGGACGGATGGTCGGTAAGTCGACCAGCAGCGTCTCAATATGTTGAATGACGGTTGACATGCAGGCTCCAGCGTCTGGCAATCGTTGACTTGATGTCAGTTTGGTGGCGCCAGGAAGACGGAACCAATATTGTTTAGGTGCTAGTCCATACCGAGGAGGTATCACCATTGGTCATTAACCCCAAGCACTAGCGTCTTTTCTTCCCAGGACTGTCGCCGCTTTCCTACTGAGAGACGTTCAAGCACCCTTCATCCTTCGTGGAAATATAAATATATCCATACTTATCAAATACTTAATATAAAAATAACCATATAAACAATGGACTGGACCTGTATCGTCAGTCAGCTAAAGTGTTTGCGACAAAAGAATAAGGTACGTAGGGCTATCCGCTTTCATATATGCCAAACTAGAATTGAGATATGTACTGCCATGCCGCCACAACATCGTGGTAAGGATCATGGTTCCAGAGCCAACCGAAACGGGTTTCCAGGTTTTTGATCAGCTTGGTTTCATCGTCACCGATGCCAACATCGGCATATTCGTAGACATCCCCGGCCTCATGTGACGTTCTCTGGACTTTGCAGGTGCGTGCGTGGCGTACTTGTTCAAAAGCGGCGAATACACCGCCTACCGTTTGACGATCACAATGCTCATCCGTCAGTAGGCTGGCCAGCACGTAGGCATCTTCAAGCGCCTGACCGGCACCGGCACCTTGGTGAGGTAGTAGTGCATGGGCGGCGTCGCCAACGATCAGTACGCGGTCGCGCTGGTAGCGGGCAAGCTCAGGTAACTCGTGTAGCGCCCAGCGCGTCGGCTCAGGAATGCATTCAAGAATGGCTTGGCAAGCCGGACTCCAACCTGCAAATACTTTTAGCATTTCCTCCTGGCTGACGGCTTGAACCCACTTTTCACCTTCGGGCAGTTTAGGGTTCGGTAACGAACGATCTGTGATGAAGCCCACGACGTTAACAAGTTGGGACTGCTTAACCGGGAAGGTCAAAATATGGCGATCTTTGCCAAGATACATCTGAGGCACCAATGCCAGGCGCTTCTCGCTGCCTTTAGCCTTTAGAGCAGCCTCTAGATCCCTGGTGGGGATCATGCCGCGATAAGCGTAAGTGCCACTCCAGAAAGGAGTAATTTCGCCGTACTGCTCCGGAGGTAGCACATGGGGGCGCACCGCCGACTTAATGCCGTCAAAACCGATGATCACATCACCCTTAAAGTGGCTACCATCGTCGAAGCTGGCGGTGGCGCTATCGGCATCTTGCTGAACGCCTATACAGAGCTTGCCGAAGTGGGCGATGCCCTCAGGCAGATTGGCAACAATCGCATCAAGAAAATCAGCACGATGTACCGAGGATTGGCCAACGCCTGGCGCCAGGCTGGCAGTTAAGTAGGTATCATCACTGCCTCGGCGCCACTCGAACCAGACATCCTCAAAGGGAGCGGGCGAGGAGTCGGCAATACGTTGATAGGGGGCCTCCAAGCCCAGCCGTTGGATGGCCTTTACAGCGTTAGGGCCAAAGGAAACGCCTGCACCAATTTCAGAGAACTGGGGCGCAGCTTCGAAAAGCTGAACATCAAGCTGGCTATCACGGGATAATGCAACGGCTAAGGCGACCCCTCCGATGCCGCCACCGATGATGCCGATCGAAAGACGTTTTGGCTGTGTATTTGCTACTTTGCTGTTAGCTACCATGGTTTAACTCTGCTCAGGGGATTACCGTTATATGTGGAGCGATATGCTCTCCCCTAACGCTATTCGGAAGCGCCAACTGCCACCACACAGCTTCCTTCATTCAGACTATAAACGGCGCTAATAACAAGATGAATCAACCAGTTAAAAACCTCTCTGACGGCTGCATTCGACTATTGTGGAATACGTTGCGAGGCGCAAGGTGATGGAGAAACTTGCCAACATTGACCTGAATCTGCTGGTTGTTTTTGACTTGTTGTACCAAGAACAAAATACCCAACGGGTGGCGCTGCGCTTGGGTATCACCCAGCCGGCGGTGAGCCATGCACTGAAGCGTTTACGCCACTTGCTGGAGGACGAACTTTTCGAGCGCACGTCGCAAGGTCTGCAACCTACGCCCCGTGCCAGTCGACTTCACCCCGGCATTGCAGATGCGTTGTCGCGAATGAACGACACCCTGAACCTATGCGACGATTTCAACCCTGCGCAGAGTGATCGCACTTTCCATATCAACATGACCGATATCGGTGAAATAGTATTTCTTCCACGCTTGCTGCAACATCTTTCGCGCCATGCGCCGGGGGTTTCACTCAACACCGTGCGCAGTCACCATAATGACCTGAAAAACGAGATGGAGGAGGGAGAGATAGATTTGGCAGTTGGCCTGATCCCGCAACTAGGGGCAGGTTTCTACCAGCAGCGATTGTTTGTGCAACGCTACGTTTGCCTAATGCGCGAGCATCACCCCCTCGCTGCGGAGGAGTTTAGCCTTGAGGCGTTTCGCAAAGCGCATCACGCTGTGGTGGTTGCCCGGGGCACCGGGCATGGCATTATCGAAGAGCAGCTTGCGCATGCTGGGGTTGTGCGCCCAGTTCGGTTAACACTGCCGCATTTCGCAGCGGTTCCCTATATCGTCAGCAGCAGCGATCTAGTGGTGACGGTCACCGATAAATTAGCCGAGGCAACGCGAACACGTTTCGGGTTAGCCATTCGTGAGCATCCCCTAACGTTCCCAGAAATCCCGATTAATCTTTTCTGGCACCGTCGCTTTCATCAAGACCCAGGCAACCGCTGGTTGCGTGGGCTGATGTTTTCTCTGTTCTCTGAATAGGGGTCATTAACGCCTAGGAGTTCGGCTTCGCCCACGCGGAGCGGGTGCTATGGGCTGCCGTTTTATTGGTAATTTTCCAGATGCCGTCGACCTTCACCAGGGCAATCACATCGACCCAGGAATCCGCTAGATTGTCGCTATTATCAAAGCCTAGCAATACGCTGGCGACCTCTCCCGCCTGGGTGACAGCAATAAAGCGGCTCTTCACTTTACGGTGGCTCGCCGCCCAGCGCTCGAAACGGTCTCTGATCAAGTCAGTCGCCAACTTGCCATCAGCATCCACAGCAAAAATCCACGCATCCTTATGAAAAGCCTCCTCTAGCTTTTCTCGACCGCCTTGAAAGCCATCGACATATAGCTGCACAACGCGTTTGATCTCATCGATCTCAGGTGCATCACCTACGACAGTAACATTTGTCATCTCTTTACTCCTGCGGTTTTATTGCGGGTTTTGTCGTGTTTATAAACTCAGCAACTCACGGGCCTGCTGCCAGGTTGCCACTGGGCGCTCATACCTTTCGCATAAGGCGACGGTGCGCTCGACCAAAGACGCGTTGGAAGGTGACAATGTATTGCTATCCAGGCGTACGTTGTCTTCAAGGCCGATACGAGTATGGCCACCTGCAGCTATTGACCACTCATTGAGCAGGTAATGGTTAACGCCAATACCTGCGCCACACCACTGCTCATCCGGCGCTAGCCGCTTGAGCGTCTCGATATAGAAATCAAACGTTGGATTGTCCGCTGGCATCGAATTCTTAACGCCCATGACAAACTACACATAGAGCGGTGCTTTCAGCTTTCCCTGCTTGGAGAGTGCAACCGCCTGATGGATATGCGACAGATCAAACGCTTCGATTTCAGGCTTTACGTCGTACTTGAGCATCTCATCGGCAAGCTACTCCACCAGCTGGGGCGGATTCTCGTAAACACGAGTGGGGAAATTGTTGGAGCCCACCGAGAGGCTTGCCATGTCGGGCTTTAGCGGCAGCATCCCACCGCGAGCCTCACCAGCGCCAGATCGCCCGCCGGTAGAACGCTGAATAATCATGCTGGGGCAGTGCTTCTTGAGCCCTTTCACCAATCGACAAAACTTTACTGGGTAAGATGAGGGCGTTTGGTCATTGTTGCGTACATGGCAGTGGGCAATAGTAGCCCGCGCCTCAAACGCAGTCTGAGTGCTTTCAATCTGCTCTTAAGCCGTGACGGGCACAGCAGGTGCGAGGCAGGCTACCGGTCATGGCGATACAAATAATACAGGGCTAAGACATGATGGTTACTGACCCCCTCGACATTCATAGCTAGAGGCAACCCGTAAGTCTCCTCCAATATAGTGCGGGTAATGGGGGTATCGGCACATCAACTGTGATGCAAACGGCGTATGAGGCGCCGAGGTTTTATTCCGCGTTAAGAGTAGGGCATCATCCGGGGTTTCGCCTTCCACAACCCATTGATCCAGTATGGTCAACATGTCATGGTTCGTTGGAATGACTCGCCCATCGGTCATGCTCTGACCAGTACCGCCATGAGTCGTCGCCGTCGCCAAATATAGGCGGGCTGAATTATTGACGTTTTCAATTCCAAGCTCCTCCACGACAGCGTTGAAATATTCGATACCGGCCAGAGGGCTCTGAGCGTAGTCGCCAGTGTCTTCACGTATAATCAACTTTCCACCGTGCTCGAAAAAAGCGGATAGATCTGGGTCTGTCGAATCCATTAGCGCCGAGACTTCCCGCACACGGGCCGCATAATCGTTAACATTGTAGTTGCGTAGATCAAAGTTCGGATCCTGTGTGATCACGTAACGGATAAAATTATCACCATACAAAAACTGTCGCGCCGTGCTACGCGGATCAGGGTCAACCGGTAAGGAGGGTGGCTTGGGGCCGGTCACCCAGCTGGCAAAGCCGCCGGGGACATCTTCAACACCATAGAGCCAGCCCGGGTAGGAGGTCAGTTCGTTGGCAAGTGGGAAAGGAAAGTTGTAACGCTCTCCAGCCGTTTCAATTAGGTCAACCTGCGCTGAGGTGAGGCAGTCGTGAGGCATTGCTGTGGCGGTATCGTTGCTGCATCGCAGTGAATGCGGATTGAACTGCGCCTGACACGCATGAAAATTGTGGATAACTCCATCAGCCAGACCGTCAAGCTGATCGCAGGCACTCACTACACTCTGCCCTAGCATCTCGATCTCGTCCGCGTTCATCCAGCCCCCATTGAGTAGGTTAACGGCATTACGCTGAAAACCGTGAAACAATCCCGTCCAACGAATCACTGGCACCACGCTCACGATACCGTCATAGTCAGTCGGGAAGCGTTGCGCCATAGTCAACCCTTCTCGCCCGCCTTCGGAGCCGCCAACGTAATAGCTATAAAGTGGTTCCCGCTTATAAAATTGCTTAATCAACTCAAAGGCGACATCTTTTGCTTTTTTGTAGGAAGCGTAAGCGAAATTCTCGAATGCTTCATCATTAAGAGCAAACTCCGCGACCTCAGTCGCTGCTGAGGCATCCTCGATACGATGCCCCGAGTCTGTACCAAACGTGACATAGCCTTGGGTGATGGGCAATGGTGCACCCTCTGGGGCATTGCGCAACGGTTCAAGTGCCGTTACGAGCGAGCCATTGAATCCGCCTCCACCGTACTGCACGGTCTTGCCATTCCACACCAGAGGTAAATTAAGCTGGAAGGTAATCGACGGAGCCACTGGGTCGACGGGTGCAATACTACCGATTATCTTGCAAAACTCGGGAAGCGACTGTGGCTGATTAGCAGTCTCGATCAAGGAAGCATTAGTGATAGTGGCCGCGCCACTAGGCAGGCCGATCGCACTTTCAGGAATCTTTGTTCTCGCCAAACTTGCGCAGGATTGACGTAACTCTGCTTGCGTTGGGAAAGAAGAGACAGGTGTCTTTTCTGCGCTGCTACAAGCACTAAGAAGTCCAGCGTTTCCCAGCATCACTAATGCGTAAGCCACATAGCGCAGCCGGTTTAGATAGTTTTTATCAGGCATAAAGATACTCTCTCTTTTATGTTGTTATTAGGCTCAATGAGCAACAGAGAATGAACATATTTGCAGCGCTTTAAAAAGAAACACCAAAACTATTGGCACAACCGTATAAACCTTCTACAACAATCACTTTCAGGCCAATTATATTCAGCCAGATGCCAGCACGAATCATTCTTTACGGCAAAGATCCAGCGTATCAGGCAGTAGAAAGAAAAGGCCCAAGCCAATGTCGCTTCCCATAAAAAGTTAGATCGGCTTGAAAGCGGAGGCTTCCACATAGAGAGTCTGTTCGTCTCCCCCTAGAACTTGCGACGTGCTCATTGCCCGCATTGATATAACAATTCCAGTGAGTATTACCTTTGCGTGGCTGTGCTACCAATACCTATCAGGTAGATTTGCATACCTAATTGAGCAAGTCGACATAATCGCAACCAATTACCAATTACCAAAAATCAATGGCTTATGAAAAAACCTAGCTATTTTGAACATTCCTTATTCGTCACCCCCAAGAGGATGCAGGGCATACCCGTACTTAATTACGACGTATCGTTTACGACTAATGGATGAGCTAAGGCTGACGCAGTTATAAGCTAAATGTGCGACGCACCTAAATAATGTTGGCATCGCCATCATGAGCAACAAATGAGCGCGCCTTTTTCTTGACACAGCGCTCGACCGCTCAATGATTATGCAGATTGCCGAGCGTGTACCATCGCCAGTAATACCAAACATTGACAGGTGGATTGTGGTGGCAAGTGTCACCAAAGACCCACTATTCGAGCGGCTCGTAAGGCAGACCCACATAATTTTCCGCAATCGTGGTCAATCCGGCTTGAGAACTGGTCACGTAGTCCAGCTCGGCCAGCTGCATGCGGCTGTTGAAATCGTCTTCATCCGAAAAATTGTGCAGCATGGAGGTCATCCACCAGGAGAAGCGCTCTGCCTTCCAGATACGCTTCAGGCAGGTTTGCGAATAGCGCTCGATCAAATCCGTGCGGCCTTCCTGGTAGACCTTCACCATTAGCCGATAGAGCGTGTTCACATCGCTGGCGGCCAGATTCAGCCCTTTCGCGCCGGTGGGCGGCACAATATGCGCCGCATCACCGACCAGAAACAGCCGCCCGTGCTGCATGGGTTCGACCACGTAGCTTCGTAGCGGCGCGATGCTCTTCTCAATCGAAGGCCCGGTGACCAGCTTGGCGGCCACCTCGTCAGGCAGCCGGCGCTTGAGCTCTTCCCAAAAACGTTCGTCAGACCAATCTTCTACCTTTTCATCCAGCGGCACCTGAAGGTAGTAACGGCTGCGGGTAGCGGAGCGCATGCTGCAGAGGCTGAAGCCACGCTCATGGCGTGAGTAAATCAGCTCATCCGACACTGGCGGCGTATCCGACAGCATACCCAGCCAGCCAAACGGGTAGACTTTTTCAAACGCTTTGATGCGCTCTTGAGGAATCGCTTGACGGGAAACGCCGTGGTAGCCATCGCACCCGGCGATATAGTCACACTCCAGCTTGATCGTCTCGCCGTTGTGCTCAAGGGTGAGATAGGGATGGTCGCTCTCCAGGTCGTGCGGCTGAACGTTGTCCGCCTCATAGAGTGTGGTTGCGCCAGCGGCTTCGCGAGCCTCCATTAAATCCCGCGTTACCTCCGTTTGGCCGTAAACCATGACGTTGCTGCCACCGGTCAGCTCATCCAGTGCGACCCGCACGCGGCGGTTGTCGAAAACAAGTTCAAAACCGTCGTGGGGTAAACCCTCTTGATCCATGCGCTGGTCAACACCCGCCTCGCGCAGCAAGTCCACCATGCCCTGCTCAAGCACGCCGGCACGGATACGGCTCAATACATACTCACCGCTGCGCCGCTCAACAATCACATTATCAATGCCTTGGCGATGGAGTAGCTGCCCCAGCAGCAGACCAGAGGGGCCCGCGCCAATGATCGCGACCTGTGTCTTCATAGTGAATACCTCGTCATTGTCGTTATCTAAACTGATGACTTGTATTTTTCAATGAAACACGCCGCATAATAAGGCATGATCGAGATCAATTATTGGACATTTAGCGCCTTGTTACTCAACCTTGGTCGTACAGGAGATGCAGATGATGCCTGCCTCGTCGGCAACGTCCGTTCCGGTATTCAAGCTCTATGGCGAGACACAGCATTGGCCCACGCCCGACTTGCTCCACTGCGAATCCATCGCCGAACGCAGCCAGCTCCATGACTGGCATATCCGCCCGCATCGCCATGCCGACCTGGTGCATATTCTGTTTATTGCGCAAGGTAGCGTTGAGTTAGCGCTGGAGGGAACGAACCACCAGCTGCAGAGCGCCAGCGCCATCGTGGTGCCCGCCATGGCTATTCACGGCTTTATCTTTTCACCGGATGTGCAGGGGCACATCATTACCTTGGCTAAGCCATTGGCTGACCACTTACATGCGTTAATGGGTGAGAACAGCACGCTAAAAAAAGCCGACTTCTACCCTCTGAGCCAGACCAACCGGGCTGAGCGAATTGCCACCCTGGTCACTCAGATCGACCAGGAGTACCGCCAGCCGGCCCCCGGACGGCACAGCCTGCTCGAGGCACTTATTCAAGCCTTGGTGGTCGAGCTATCGCGCCTTGGGGCGTATACCGGCAGCGCGGCAAAACGCTATGGCCCCCGCAAGCGTGACAAAGGGCGGCAGCATTTAGAGCAGTATCAGGTGCTGATCGAAGCACACTATCGCGAGCAGCCTAGCATTGAGCAGTTAGCCGAGCAGATCGGGGTGAGTAGTGCGCACCTGAACCTGCTCTGCCGCCAGCTCGCCGGACGCAGCGCCCTGCAGTTGCTGCATGAGCGTCTGCTGCTGGAGGCCAAGCGACAGCTCACCTATACCAATATGACCATTGGCCAGGTCTCTGACAGCTTAGGTTTCTCTGAGCCGGCTTACTTCACGCGCTTTTTTAAGCGTAATACCAAGTTCTCGCCTCGCGAATTTCGGTCGCGTCAAAATAATAGTATAGCCTCTAGTAAAGAAGTCCCCGATCAGGCGAACTGAACGAGAGCGAGTAGACGGCGCCTTGTTCAAGCGGCCGAGCATCAATTACAGTTGCGTGCAGACCCATAACCCAATGTCTTCATTCCGGCCTTGCTACTCTGGGGCTCGATTCACTGGCCAATCTGGATGACCGGCTTGACGGTGGTACCTTTCTTCGAGTCCTCGAATGCCTGGTGGATCTGTTCAGGTGCGTAGAACCTGACCAGCCGATCAAAGGGGAAGCGCCCCTCCTTGAAGTAGGCGATTAGTTGCGGGATGAAAACGCGCGGTACCGAGTCACCCTCTATCACCCCGATCATCGACTTGCCCTCGGCCATCAGATCATGATGCACGTCCAGAGTGACCTCGGGAGTGACACCAACTATGGCCGAGACGCCAAGCGGGCACAGTGCCTGCAGAGACTGGCGCACCACCATGGGCACCCCGGTGGTCTCCACGGCAAACTGGCTGCCGCTACCGGTGATCTCCCGCACGCGCTCGACAGTGTCTTCCTGCTGTCCGTTGATTGCATGAGTCGCCCCCAGCTCAAGGGCCAACTCAAGACGGTTGTCGTGGACGTCCACCGCAATTATCTGACGGCAACCAACAATCCTGGCTGCCATGATAGCGGAGAGCCCAACGGCCCCACAGCCATAGACCACTAAGCTTGACCCGAACTCAGGCTTGAGCCGGTTGAGCACCGTGCCAGCGCCTGTCTGGATGCCGCAACCCAGCGGACCGAGCAGCGCCAGGTTCACCTCCGGGTCGGCCAGCACCACATTGCGAGCGCTAACCACGGCGTGGGTGGCAAAGGACGACTGACCAAAAAAGGTGGCCAGCGCCTCATCCCCCCGCGCCAGACGATGACTACCGTCATCCATGGCACCACCAAAGTTAAGCTCGTTAAAGGCATCGCAGACTGTGGGATGACCCGTTAGGCAGTGACCGCATCCGCCACAGTGGGCAAACGACAACACCACGTGATCGCCCACCTCAAGCCCATTCACTCCCTCGCCAAGGGCTTCCACCACTCCGGCGCCCTCGTGGCCCAGCACGATGGGAAAGGGAGCTAGGCCTAGGTCACGGGCCACCGCATCCGTATGGCAGACACCGGTGGCCACGATGCGCACCCGTACCTCGCCCATAGAGGGCTCTGCCAGCTCGACCGTCTGCCACTCGAAGTCATGCCCCTGCTCAGAAATCACTGCCGCTTGAATTTGCATGGTTAGCTTCCTTATCAAGAAGGTTTAGAAGCCGGGCTATCCATCGGTAGCCGAGAAGGACGCAGGCTCATCATAAGTGGAGCCACCAACCAACAATTATTGCGTCGACATCCAATGTTCCTCATAGCAAAAAGAAGGTCGAGAGTACCGGGAACAGAATCAAAAGCGTCAGGCGCAGCAGGTCAGACACCACAAAGGGTGCCACCCCTTTAAATATCTCCCCCAGCCCCACGTGCGGCGCCATTGCCTTGATCACGAACACGTTCATCCCCACGGGCGGGGTCATTAGTCCCAGCTCCACCGTCAGAACGGTGATGATGCCAAACCATACCGGGTCGATACCCATGGCCTGGATGATGGGGTATACCACCGGTACGGTGATCACCAGCATGGCGATGGAGTCCATGAACATGCCCAGCACAAAGTAGAGCGCCAGAATGCATAGCACGACCACCAGCGGCGTAAGATCCATGCCGTAGAGCACTTCGGTAATCGAGAACGAGATGCGCGATACCGAAATGAAATAGCCAAGCGTTTCGGCCCCTACCAGCATGAAGAAGACCACGGCAGAAAGCGCCAATGTTTCCTGAAGACTGCGCCACAAGCCACTCAGGCGCATGCCTTTGGCCAGGGCATATAACAAGGTCGCGAAAGCGCCGACGCTGGCCCCTTCGGTGGGCGTAAAGGCGCCGAAATAGATACCCAGGATCATGATCAGGAAAACGCCAAAGAACGGCAGCAACCCCGTCAGTGAAGCGAGCTTGGTTTTCCAGGCGGTCGGCTCACCGGCCACGGCAAGTGAGGGACGCAGCCGCATCAGTACCGTAATGGTCAACGCATACATGACCAGCCCCAGCAGGCCGGGAATCAGCCCGGCCATGAACATATCGCCAACGGACTGCTCGGTCAGTATGGCGTAGATAAGCAGCGCGATACTCGGCGGAATCATGATGCCCAGCGTGCCGCCTGCGGCCAGGGCACCTGTCGCCAAGCCGCGGTTGTAGCCATAACGCTCCATTTCCGGCAGCGCCACCCGGGTCATGGTGCTCGCCGTGGCTAGCGAAGAGCCGGAAATCGCCGAGAAGATACCGCAGGAGCCCACCGCCGCGATGGCCAGGCCACCTTTCCAGCCGCCGCAGATGGTTCGCGTCGAATCAAAAAGCTTACCGGCCATCCCCGAATGCGCGGCCAGCACCCCCATCAAGACAAACATGGGCACAGCACTGAAGCTGTAGTTCGAGAGCACTTCCACAGGCACTGTCTTCAGCTGGGCGATAGCCGCATCCCAACTGATGATCTGGGCAAACCCCACCACGCCGACGATCAGCATCGTCAAGGCAACGGGCACACGCAGAATCATCAGTACCAATAACAGCCCCAGCCCCATGGCGCCGATTACTTCACTCCCCATGGGCCACCTCCTCTTCAACGCCAAACAGCATGCCCAACAGCGCATGAATGGCACTGCGTATGCCCAGCAATATGCTCAAGAAGGCCGCCAGATAGTAAACCGGCCCCATCGGGATACGCAGGTCTTGCGTTACCTCCCCATGGCGGGCCGCCGAGGCGGCGGAATCCAGCAGGCCGAAGAAGAGCACCACACCAAGGGCTGCAAAGCCCAATAGGTAGACACCATGCAGCCTCGTTTTCAGCGGTGCCGGGAGGCCATGGGAGAAAGCCTCCACCACCACCTGGCTTTTCTCGACATTGGCCGCCATGGCAGCCAATAAAGAAAACAGCATCAGGTAGCTAACCAGCTCAACGCTGCCGCTCACACGAAACGCGATGGCCCCTTCGGTAAGCTTTGATAAATAACGCGTGGAAACATCCGCGATGGTCACTGCCAACAGGCTGATAAGCGCAACACCTGCGACCAGACGGCAAAACAGGGCCAGCCAATGGCTGGCCCTTGACAGGATTGACTGCATGACGGACTACCCCTGTTGGGTGGCACAGGACTCGCTGGCGTCAAGCGCGGCGTCGTAAACCTCTCGGCCTGGCAGGCCCCGCTCTTCAAGCTCAGTGAGATAGCTTTCGATACCGTCCTTGAGCGGCTTTTGCCAATCGGGATGATCCAGCGGATCGTCGATTTCGCGGATGGTGTGACCCGCGTCGGCCGCTTCCTGCTTGCCTTCAACGTCCAGGCGGTCAAATACCTCGCCCGCGTTCTCTGCCCACTTCATGCCCGCGTTATTGTTGATGACGGCTTGTTGCTCAGGCGTCAGGCTGTCGTAAGCGCGTTGATTCATGGTGGCGACGAAAATCAACGTGTAGAACGGCACCTCGGTGTGGTAGTTGACCAGCTCATTGATGCGGAAGCCTTTAAGGCCTTCCCAGGGGAAGCTCAGCCCATCGATAACGCCACGCTGCATGGACGTGTAGATATCCGGTGCCGGCATGCCGACCGGTACGGCCCCCATATTGTCCAGCATCTGGCCCGCCACAGCCGTTGGTCGACGGATGCGCAGGCCTTCAAGGTCTTCTGGGCGCTGCACATCCGTATCGATGGTATGGATACCGCCTGGCCCGGTGGTGAACATGAACAGCGGGCGCGTGTCCTCATACTCACTATCCAGGTGGCCGTCGTCGTAAAGCGTTTGCAGCACGCAGGCTCCCTGGGTCGCGGTCGTCGCGACGCCTGGCAGTTCGACGATCTGCGACAGCGGGAAGCGTCCAGCGGTGTACCCCTGCGCGGTTGCGCCGATGTCCGCGATGCCGTTGGCGACAGCCTCATAAATGGCGTCTGGCTTGGCCAGGGTGCCGGAAGGAAACATTTCAACGGTTAGATCGCCGCCAGACGCTTCTTCGATGGTCTCGGCCCAGGCTTCAAAAATAGCTTCATTGATACCCGAGGCTCCAGGCCAGAAATGCGCCATACGCAGGGTCGTTTCTGCTTGCGCCGAGGCGGCTGTCACACCGGCGACGGCAGCTGCAAGCAAGCAGCGGGTGAGCATCGTTTTCATAGGGGCTCCAGGCATTTATTATTGGATTCATATTAGTTCGCATAGCGAATATTAGTTCGCCATATAACACTACGTTAGTCCACTATGGAGCGCGGGGCTAATCGACATTGGTCTATAGTCCGTCGGGCGCCTTAACAACGCCTGCGCACCGGATCGGCCCAGGCTCCTCCCATAGCAAAAAACCGCCTTCGCAGGAGCGAAGGCGGTTGACGATGCCAGATGACAATAAAGGCTACTGTGTCTGCTCGGTATACGTCTCTACCAGTCGCGTCGCCTCATCATAAAGCCGTTGGCCATCGAAGCCACGGCTCTCCATGTCGTCAATCCACTGGGCTGTGGCCGTTTCAGCAGCCGCCTGCCAGGGTTGCAACGAATCCTCGGTGATGTAGACCATGTTCCCCTCACCGCTTGCTTCAATGGCATCAATCGCCTTCTCTTCTGCTTGATCCATGACCTGACCGATGCGCTGTGCTTCCGCAAGCCCGGCATTATCGTCAATCACCTGCTGCTGCGCCGGCGAAAGCGCGTCATAGCTAGCCTGGTTCATGGCCAGCACCATCATGGCCGTATATAGCCCATGGCCACCCTCGAAAAAGGTGTGGTTCTGGGCAACGTCCAGCACGCCCAGCGCCGCCGCACTTTCAAACGGCAGCGCCAGGCCGTCGATCACCCCCCGGGAGATGGCTTCCGGAATTTGCGGCATTGGCATGCCCACCGCTTGCGCGCCAAGCAGCCCCAGATAGCGATTCATGGTCTTCGAAGGCGCACGAAGGGCCAGACCATCGAGATCATCAACACTTTCGATAGATACGTCCCTGGTATGCAGCTTGCCCGGCGTATGGGCAAAGACGGCGATCGGGTAGACACCCTCGAAGTCATCCTGCATATGCGTTGTCGCAAACTCATGGGCCGCCATGCTGGTGGCTTCCCCGGTGGTGGGCAGGAAGGGCTGGTCGAATGCCTCCGACTCGGGAAAGCGATTCGGCGTATAGCTCAACAAGGTCCAGGCAATGTCGACGACCCCGTCCTTGGCCTGATCGTAAAGGGAGGGGGCCGACCCGCCCAGCTGCATGGCAGGGAATATTTCGACGTTGATGGCCCCGTCGGACTGCGCTTCGATTCGCTGTGCCCAGGGTTCCAGATACTCGGTCTGCACGGGGGTGGAAGGGGCGGCAAAGTGGTGCAGGCGCAGGGTCACGGTGTCTTGGGCGTGGCCACCCGCGCTGATGAGCATGCCGCTGATCAACGCGAGGCTGGCGAGTGTGGGTTTTATTGTCATTGTAATGGACTCCTTATTGACGTCGCTTGCTTGCAGGACATGGTGTCCTGCACTTAGCTAAATAGGGTAATGACGCGGACCAAGCTGCATGGTCATCCAGCGCAAGTCGGTGAATTCCTCGATCCCGGCCTTGCCGCCGAAGCGTCCATAGCCGCTCGATTTGACGCCGCCAAAGGGCATCTGCGGCTCATCGTGCACGGTGGGTGCATTGATATGGCAAATACCCGATTCAATTCGTTGGGCAAACTGCATCGCCCGGGCGGTGTCGCGGCTGAAAACGGCGGCGGAAAGGCCGTATTCGCTATCGTTCGCCACGCGCAGAGCGTCTTCCTCATCCTTGACGCGCATCAGCGCCACTACCGGGCCAAACGACTCTTCGCCATACAGACGCATCGCCTGGGTGACCCCATCGACCACGGTCGGCTGCATGATGACGCCTTCGGCCTTGCCGCCGCAGGCGAGGCGCGCGCCGTGCTGCCGGGCGTCGTCGATCAGGGCATTAAGTTTCTCGCCCGATTCGCGATTGATCAGCGTCCCCAGCGCATTGCCTTCTTCTTTCGGGTCACCCGCGAGCAGTGTTTCTGCCTTGCGAGCCAGTTTTTCGACGAAGGCATCGGCGACCGCATCCACCACGATCAGCCGCTCGGTGGACATGCAGATCTGCCCCTGATTGAAGAAGGCGCCAAAGGCAGCGGCCTCCACGGCGGCATCCAGGTCGGCATCTTCCAGTACCACGAACGGCGCCTTGCCGCCCAGTTCCAGCAGGACCGGCTTGAGATGGCGCGCCGCCTTTTCGGCAATGATCCGCCCCACCTCGGTCGAGCCGGTGAAATTGATACGCCGCACGGCTTGATGCTCGATCAGCGCATCGACGACCTCGGCGGCCTGCGGGGGCGCATTGGTCACCACATTAACGATGCCATCGCCCAGGCCCGCCTCGACCAGCACTTCCCCGATCAGATGGTGGGTCGCAGGGCACTGTTCGGAGGCCTTGAGGACGACCGTATTGCCGCACGCCAGCGGTGTGGCGATGGCACGGGTACCCAGAATGATGGGCGCGTTCCAGGGCGCAATGCCCACCACCACGCCGCAGGGCACGCGCACGCCCATCGCCAGGTTGTCGGGCACGTTGGACGGGATGACCTCGCCATTCACTTGCGTGGTCAGCGACGCGGCCTCGCGCAGGATGCTGGCGGCCACCATGACGTTAAAGCCTGCCCAGCCTGGCGTGGCGCCGGTTTCCTCCACCATCCGTTCGATGAAATCGGCTTGGCGTGCCTCCATGGCGTCGGCCGCCTTGAGCAGCTTGGCGCGCCTTTCGCCGGGCCCCGTTCTTGACCAGGCAGGGAAGGCGTTCGCGGCGGCGTCTGCGGCCCGCGCCGCATCGGCGGCAGAGGCCGCCGCCGCCTGGGTGACGACATCACCGGTCAGCGGATTGGCCCGCGTAAAGTTCGCGCTTTGTTCAGCGGCACACCGCTCACCGCCAATTAACAGTTCAAGATCCATGGCAACCTCTCGTTTACTTCATTGTCGGTTGTTGTCGGGGTTAACGGTGATAACTCTCAAGTCCCGGCTTGATGCTCTTTTCGTCGAGGAACTGCTTCAGCCCTTGCTCACGCCCCTGTTCCGGATCGAGCTGCTGCGCCTGGTCAAGCTTGGCGTAGAGGTACTCTTCATTCTGCTCCCAGGTCAGTTCGCGGCACATCTTGAAGCCGATCTTGGCCGCACGCATCACCACCGGATTCTTGTCACGCAGCGTGGTCGCCAGCTCCCGGGTGGCGTCACGCAGTTCGGCCAGCGGCACACTTTTATTCACCAGCCCCATCTTGGCCGCCTCGGGCCCGGTAAACGTTTCCCCGGTCATGATGTAGTAGAGCGCTTCACGGTGACCCACGGTATCGGCCATGGCCTTGCTGACCAGATTGCCCGGAGGAATGCCCCAATTGATTTCCGAGAGGCCGAACACCGACTCATCGGCGGCAATCGCCAGGTCGCAGGCCACCAGCGGCGAGAAGGCCCCGCCAAAGCACCAGCCATTGACCATGGCGATGGTGGGCTTGGCGTAGTGGCGCAGCAGCTTCCACTGCCAGGTAGAGGCGTCGCGGCGCACCTTGACCTGCACGATCTCGGGGCTGGCGTCGATCTCGCGAAAGTACTCCTTGAGATCCATACCGGCGGAAAAGGATTCGCCCTCGCCACTCAGTACCAGTACGTGGGCCTCTTGATCCAGCTCGATGGTCTCCAGCACATCGATCATTTCACGGTTGAGCGTCGGGCTCATGGCGTTGCGCTTTTCAGGGCGATTCAACGTCACCCAGGCAATCCCCTCTTCGACGTTAACCTTCACGGTTTGCCAGCGATCTTGGTAGTTACTCATCTCTTGCTCCTCGGATTTATCGAACGACTTACAACGTTACTTATCAAAAACGATCGTTTAACAATTTGTTCAGCGCTGAACTTCTCGATTAGCTATCTCCTCGCCATCAAGTGGGCGTTAATCTTGGCTGGATCGCGACGTGGTTCATGTCTTACCTCTGGCTCAGTTGATCAAGTAGACGAAGCCAAGCGTGATGGCGGGGAAGAGCACCAGCAGAATGATGCGGATCAGGTCAGCGACCAGGAAAGGCAGGATGCCTTTAAAGGTTTCCGTCAAGGGAATGCGCGGCGCCATGGAGTGGATGATGAAGATGTTCAGCCCCACCGGCGGCGTGATCATGCCAACCTCGACGACCACCAGCGCCAGGATACCGAACCAGATCGCCACATCCGTGGCGGGCAAGCCGAAGTCCATACCCATGATGATGGGCAGAAAGATGGGCACGGTGAGCAATATCATCGACAGGCTGTCCATGAAGCAGCCGAGCACCAGATAACATAACAAGATGCCGGCCAGCACCACCCAGGGACTGATCTCGAGGCCTACGATCCAGCCAGCCGTGATTTGCGGCAGTTGAGTCAGGGCAAGGAAGCTGTTGAAAACGCTGGCACCGAGCACGATGAAGAAGATCATTGCCGAGGTAACGGCAGTGTCGAGCACGCAGTCGCGCAGCCCGCTCCAGCGCAGCCCGCCGCGGGTCATCGCCAGAATCCCCGTGGCAACCGCGCCTACGGCTGCCGCTTCGGTGGGGGTAAAGACACCGGTATAGATGCCCCCGATGACCACGATAAAAATGGCGGCACCAGGCCATACTTCCAGCAGCGAGCGCCAACGCTCTCCCCGGGATGCTTTCGCCTTATTCGGCGCACTACTCGGGAAGAGCCGCACGTATAGCGAGATGGCCAGCATATAGCTGAATACCGCCAGCAGCCCCGGCACCAAGGCGGCAGCAAACATTTCGTTAATATTCTGTTCAGCCAGAATCGCATAGATGACCAGCACCACAGAGGGGGGAATCAGGATCCCGAGCGTGCCACCCGCCGCTAGCGCACCGGTCGCCAGGCTACCGCGATATCCCTGGCGCTCCATTTCAGGCAGTGCCACCTGTGTCATGGTCGCCGCTGTGGCCAGCGAAGAGCCGCAAATGGCGCCAAAAGCGCCGCAGGCGCCAATCGTGGACATCGCCAGCCCACCGCGACGGTGCCCCAGCCAATCGTTGGCGGCCTGAAACATGGCCCGGGAAAGCCCGGCTCTCGCCGCAAACTGCCCCATGAGCAGGAAAAGCGGAATGATGGATAGCGTATGACTGGAAAAGTGTTCGTAAGGGAGCGTCTTCAAGCCATTCAAGATGCCCATCGGCCCGGTGATGAGCATCATGCCTAGCGCACCAACGACCAGCATGGCCAAGCCAATCGGAATACGTGAAGCCATCATGAACAGCAGGACAATAAAACCACCTGCGCCCAGGGTAAGCGGTGTCATCACAGGTCTCCTTGGTCGGCACTGTCTTGCATCGGGGCCTGTAACCTGGGCTCGTACGCTAACGCATCGGTGGCGCGACACAGGCAAACCGCCGTCAACAATGCCAGGCCCACGATGCCACCGATGTACCCCCACCAGAGCGGTATATCCAGCAGCATGCTGGTTTCCAGGTAGCG
The DNA here is from genome assembly GCF_015767635.1 of Halomonas sp. A40-4. Lineage (GTDB taxonomy): Bacteria > Pseudomonadota > Gammaproteobacteria > Pseudomonadales > Halomonadaceae > Vreelandella > Vreelandella janggokensis. The sequence goes on from NZ_CP065230.1 coordinate 3,972,521, forward strand.
ACGCTTATCCAGCAAGCCGTGATAGAGGCGCCAGGTCATCACGCCCGAGACCACCAGAAAGAGGGTCTCGGCGACAACGGCGAGCCCGCGCTGAATAATGGTCGGCGCATGCATCACCACCAGATCCACCGTGACGTGACCGCCGCGCAGATGGCAGTAGGGCAGGAACAGGAACACCGCGATGGCCGTCCCCATCTCCACCAACTCGTAATTCCCCGTTATAGGGCCCATCCAGTCCAGTAAAGACAGATCGCTAAGGACAGGCGCGCTTGCCAGCCACCGACCCAGGATGCTGACGACGGTGATGAGCGCGAGCGCCGCCACCAGCAGGCCACCGCTTATCGCGGCAACCCGACAGAGCGTCTCGAGGCTGCGGCGCATCAGTCCAGTGCCGGTTTTCGGTACCGTCGCTAAGCTGCTCATTGTCTTGTCTCTTTGTTATATGAATTCGCCGTCTGGCGTGGCGCATGGCATCGTTTCTTGTTTGGTCAGGACGCCACCCTGGATGCGGAAACTCCCATGACATGCACAACCGGGATCGCCGACACCAAACTAGTTACCAACTATAAGTAATTTTCTTTTAGACAGCATGCAAGCAGCGTTATTAAAAATACGACTAAAGAATTATTCGTCGGCGGTGTCCGGCGCATAGATTTTTACCAGCAGAGACAGCAATTGACGCCGCTCAATCTCACTAAGTGATTGAGTTGCCTGAATATCGCTTTGTTCAGCCAACGCTTTCAGCTGCTCGGTCAACGCCTCGCCCTTTTTGCTGAGGAAAATCCCGTGGGAGCGCTTATCACGCTTGCAGCGTACCCGCAACGCCAGCCCTCTTTCCTCCAGGTGATTGATAAGACTAACGATTCTGGGCGGATCAATGTCCAGTATCTTGGCGAGGTTCGTTTGAGTTATCCCCGGATACCCTTCAATCACTACCAGCGAAGAGAACTGGGCCGGACGTATTTCATACGCCTGCATGGCTTCGTTGAAATGCTTGAAAACCGTCAGCTGGGCTCTTCTCAAGGCATAACCCAGGCGGTTTTCAAGCTCCAGTCCAGCAACAGACGTCGGCTCTTTATCATCGGGCTCGACCTGGTGAACAGATGCGCTCTTCTTGGATATGGTCATGAAAATAATTCCCGTCTCGAGTGAGTTAGATACAACCAAGGTCTTATACTGGCATCCTAGCCAACTATCTAGTTAACAACTATAACTATATGCGCCAGCATGACAGCACACAATAAAACCAAGAGTTTTCGCTATGGAGCCACGAATGTCACCCCCCTCCCCCCCGTCGCCCAGCCACTCGCAACACGCTCAAGAACATCGACTGCACGGTGGCGACGTACCTGACTACCCCCGCGCCATGACCCAACGCCTCGCACACTGGGCCAGTGAAACACCGCAGCAAACGTTTCTGGCGGAGCGAGTGGATGGACCGCAGAAGTGGCGAACGCTGACGTTTGGCGATGCGATGGCCCGGGTGACCTGCCTGGCACAGGCATTGCTCGATCACGGCTTGTCAGCGGAACGTCCGCTGATGGTGCTATCTGGCAATAGCATTGACCATGCCCTGCTCGCCTGTGCCGCCATGCATGTCGGCATTCCCTACGTGCCGGTCTCGCCTTCTTACGCGCTGCTGTCCGAAGACTTCGTCAAGCTGCAGCATGTGATGGCGCTGGTGACACCGGGCATGGTTTTTGTCGATGACGAGTCGCGCTTTAGCCAGGCGCTGGCGGTCGTTTGCGACGACAACATTACCTGCGTGGCCAGCGCGCCAGCTCAACGGTCCCTGGCGCTCGCGTCACTCGCCGCGACACCGGCAAGCGCCGCAGTTGACGCCGCCCACGTCTGCGTAACGCCTGACAGTGTCGCCAAGTTACTGTTTACCTCAGGATCGACGGGCATGCCCAAGGCGGTGATTAACACCCACCGCATGCTGTGCAGCAATCAAGCCATGCTGACGAAGCGACTGGGCTTTCTGGAGCAGCGCAAACCCGTGCTGGTCGACTGGCTGCCCTGGCACCATACCTTCGGCGGCAATACCATTCTGGGAATGGCGATTCACAACGGCGGCACTTTATACATTGATGACGGCAACCCCACGGCCCAGGGAGTTCGTCGTACCGCCGAGAACCTGCGCGAGGTTTCACCCACGTTTTATTGCAACGTCCCCAAGGGGTTCGAGGCGCTGGTCGAACACTTACGCGACGACGACACGCTGTGCGCCGCCTTCTTCCGCCACCTGGAAATGATGCACTTCGGCGGCGCCGTGCTGCCCGGGCATGTGCGAACCGCCCTGGAAACCCTGGGACGACAGAGCCGTGGCGCCCCTGTGCCCATGTTAAGCGGCCTGGGCTCCACGGAAGCGTGCCTGGCCTTCTGCACCGACGACCCTGGCGACATACCGGGGCTGATAGGCGAGCCCGTTCCCGGCATGACGCTCAAGCTGGTGGCCACGGACGATAAATGGGAAGCGCGTCTCAAGGGCCTCAACGTCACGCCGGGCTACTGGCGGGATGCCCAGCGGACGCACGAGGCGTTTGACGACGAAGGGTTCTACTGCACCGGCGACGCCATGCGCCTGCTTGACCCCGACCACCCGGAGCGGGGGCTGCTGTTCGACGGTCGACTCAGCGAGAACTTCAAGCTGGTCACCGGCACCTGGGTCAATGTGGGCACGCTACGCCTGCACCTTGTCGAGCACTTTGCTCCCCTGGTACAGGACATCGTGGTGGTTGGCGAAGGGCGCGACTACCTCACCGGATTCGTCGTCTTGAATCTGCCAGCCTGCCAACAGCACCTTGGCCTGGCAAGCGCTTCCCTCGAGGCGATCGCCACGAACCCCGAGCTGCACCAATGGTTCGCCGAACGCCTGGCCGCGCATGGTCACGGCCAGTCAAGCTCCATGCGGCTGGATCGCCTGCTCCTGCTGGATCAGCCACTCTCCGCCGATCAGGGCGAAGTCACCGACAAAGGGTCGGTGAATCAGCGGCTGGTTCGCGAGCGCTACCCGAATCTTGTGGCCTGCCTTTACGCCGAGCCGCCTCGGGATCCACGCATTGTGCTGCCCGCCAGTTGAGCACCTAGACACCGATACCCCGTCACTCAGGGGAGCACATGACCCGCTCGAGGCTGCTCCCGATACCACGTTGGGAGCATGCTCATGACACGCGGCCACTACGCGGCCTTTGAAGACATCCACCTGGTTGCCGCCTTGCGCACGCCGTTTACCGACCTGAACGGTGCGTTAGGCGACATCTCACCCACCGACCTTGGCATCAAGGTGGCCCGGGAGGTTCTGGCCGCAAGCGGCACGTCACCCACAGACGTGGATTCCGTCATCGCAGGCTCAGTGGCACAAGCCAGTGTCGACGCCTACTTACTCCCCCGCCATATTGGGCTGTATGCGGGGGTGCCTCAGGAGGTACCTGCCCTGCATACGCAACGCGTCTGCGGCACCGGGTTTGAACTGCTGAAACAGGCCGCGGAACAGATTGCCCTTGGCCAGGCCACACGCGTGCTGTGTGTCGGCACGGAATCCATGACCCGCAACCCGATTGTCGCCTATACGCACCGAGGAGGCTTCAAACTGGGTGAACAGGTGGCCTTCAAGGACTTCCTGTGGGAAGCGCTCATGGATCCGGCGCCTGGTGTATCCATGATTCAGACCGCCGATACGCTGGCGCAGCGCTATGCCATCACCCGTGAGCAGGTAGACGTCTATGCCGAGCGCAGCTTCGCCCGCGCGGTCGACGCCCAGGCGCAAGGGATTTTCTCTGCGGAGATCGTAGCGGTTGGCAACGAAACCTTCTCCCTGCCTGGCTATTATGACAGGGGCATACGCCTACCCCGCAAGATCAACCGCGTGGACCAGGATACGCATATCCGGCCTTCGCCTTGGAGCGTATTGAACCCGTTACCGCCGGTATACGACGACGGCGTACAAACCGCAGGCAACAGCGCCGCCGTTGTCGATGGTGCCGCAGCGGCGCTGGTGATGGCGGGCTCGCACATGGGCACGCCACCTCTGGCACGCCTGTGCGCCACCGCCGTGGTCGGCGTAGCCCCCGAGCTCATGGGTATCGGGCCCGCCCCCGCCATTCGGCTGCTGCTGGAACGCAGTGGCCTCACGCTCGACGATATTGACCGCCTTGAGATCAATGAGGCTCAGGGTGCACAGGTGCTTGCCGTCGCCCGCGAGCTGGATCTCGACCTCACCAAGCTCAACGTCCATGGCGGTGCCATCGCCATTGGCCATCCGTTGGCCGCGACCGGCCTGCGTCTCGCGATGACGCTCGCTCGCCAGCTCAAACGCGATGGGATGCGCTATGGCATCGCCGCCGCCTGCATCGGGGGAGGACAAGGGATAGCCATACTGCTCGAGCACACGCCCGAATAAGCCTTGGGCTCACGGCGACCATCAAGCGACTGAGCGGCTGCGTAGCAAAGCCTTCCCGCTGGCCCTGCACACATGCACAAAAAAGCTGGCAAAGCGCCAGCCCAAAACGTGATCAAAACAGCGGTACATCACTGACACCTTCACATCACTGCAAAGCGTAAATCGCTAGAACTGGAAGGTGGCACTTGCCTGCAGTCGGCTTGCATCATTGGCATCACCGTTCACCTGCTCGATATCGGCATGCTGGTATTCGAGACCGACCGCCATGCGTTCGGTGACGTCCCAGATGACGTTGGCAAACGCGTAGTCAAGGGTTTCGAAATGATCGCCATAGCCAGACGGCAAATCCTGCTCCAGGCGCGAAACGCCGGCGGAACTGAACCAGCTGTCCGTCCAGTAATGATTGAGCGACAGACCAAATGCCTGGGTCTCGATCGTTTCGATGTCAGTACCCTCCACATAAACGTCCGGGGCATTACGGTGACCCACATTACCGGGATTCCCCATATAGTTACCGATGCCCTCGCCGAAGGTAGCGCTGCCCCGCAAGCTGGTCGTCGAGCTGAAGGGCATATTGAACTGCGCCTGAATCCCATAGCCAGTGGCGTCGTCATCGATGGTGTTGGTGATGTTATTGGTCGACAGTTGACGCGCGATCCCCGACAGGGCAAACAGGCGCTTGTATTCATAGCGCAGCGTCAAGTCGGGCAGTTGGCTCTCGCCATCGGCAACGTCGGCGTCATTGCGAGCAATGACGGTGGTGGGATTTTCCAGGGCAGCCGAAAACGTACCGTCGCCCACCGGCTGCGTATAGCGTAACTGCGCCTGCCGCTCGAAGGCGTAGCCCTTGGGGTCGCCTAACGCCAGCGTACGCGTACCGCCCACAAAGCTCATGAAGTTTGACCATGTCTGCCCGGCTAGAAAGCCATTGAGCTCCCCGTAGGCATGGCGCAGGCCAAATTTGCCGTCGGGGACAAAGTGCCCCTCGAAGTAAGTCGATAGACGCCCATAGTCGGTTTGGGTCTGCGTACGAAAATTCAGGCGTGACTCATAGGCCGTAAAGCTGGTGCGACCATCGGTCTTGTTGCCCGGATTCATGACCGCGTAAGGGTTGGTCGATGTGCCCAGGTCGTAATCGAAGTCGTAAAAAGCATCAAGCTTGACGTACCCGCCGAAGGCGATATCTGTTTGCGTGCCGGGAATATTGATCGTCGACCGATGGTTCCAGGGCGGGCCTACGCGGCTTGGCTCACCGGTTACCACGGGTTCCCCTGCTTCCACTACGTCAAAGGCATGGGCCTGAGCAGCAAAAGCACAGGGTGTCAGAAGGGCGCATGCAACAAAACGGTTCATTTTCATTGTTGATCTCTGCTTTTAGTGTCGAGTCTAATTGTATTTGTTCTCAATGCGAACGCTGATCCGCATTACGTACTAAAGCTGCAAAAAAAACCTCCACCTGTCAATTAAGGCGGAGGTCTTATCTGATTGAGATAACCCAAACTATTGATTAAATAGAATTTTAAATATTTTATACTTTGGTTTAATTACACATTAAAACTAAATAACTCTTCGCTTCAGGGGTTATCAGCCAGCAGCTCGGGATAACGCAGCCCAATCAGCGCGTGCTCACGCATCAACATTTCCGCACGGGCACCTTCCCCTGACTTAAGCGACTGAAATATAAGCTCATGATGAAACTGGGCCAGCTGCAGTTTCTTGAACTCTCGCGCCAAATCCTCGCTATCGATAATGATGGAGTCGGCGGCAGCAAAAGGAAGATGGTTATTTCGCGAAATGGCATCGGCCACCACACGGCTATCGGCAGCCCCCACAATGCTGCCATGGAAGTGTGAATTGATATCGCTCCATTGATTGATATCGGTTTCCAAAAGGTACCCTTTATCCAGTAGCTGCCTGCCTTTTTGGATCCAAAAACCCAGTGACTCGGCCACATCTTGCGGCATGCCCCGCTCCGCCAGGCGTCGGGCGGCCAGCCCCTCCAACACCCCGCGGACCTCAACGGCGCAGTGAACATCGGCCTGGGTAAACTCACGCACCATGAATCCCCGCTTGCCCGCACGCTGGAGCAATCCCTCCTGCTCCAGCGTGCGAAACGCCAGGCGCACCGGCGTTCTTGAAACACCGAACTGCTCGGCTACCGCCTCTTCCCCAAGACGCTCTCCTGGGTGGTAGTGGCCCGCACCTATCAGCTTGCGGAGCCGACTGACCAGGCTTTTATCGTTGTCACTCATGTGGTTTTTCTCTCATATCAACAAGATTTAGCGGTGAACCAGCGCACGCTACGAAAGTATAGGTTGACGGTAAAAACCCTTCTAGCCTTTACTCTGGATCCAATAACAATGATTCAAATACCCATCAACAATACCAAGAAGGAGTTGACCGTGACACAACAAGCCCCCTATCCAATGAACACATGGTACGTCGCCTGCACCCCTGATGAGCTTACCGACAAGCCGCTCGGGCGAACTATTTGCAATAAGCAACTAGTTTTCTTCCGCGGCGATGAAGGTCGCGTTGCTGCCGTGGAGGACTTCTGTCCTCATCGCGGCGCTCCACTCTCACTGGGCTTTGTCCGTGATGGCAAGCTGGTGTGCGGTTACCACGGCCTCGAGATGAACTGCAGCGGCAAATGCGACAGCATGCCCGGTCAGCGGGTTCGCGGCTTTCCAAGCAACCGCGCCTATCCCGTTGAAGAACGTCATGGCTTTATCTGGATCTGGCCGGGCGACCCCGAAAAGGCTGACGCCGACCTGATTCCCGAGCTGCACTGGGCCAATAATCCCGACTGGGCTTATGGCGGCGGCCTTTACCATATTCAGTGTGAATATCGCCTGATGATCGACAACCTCATGGACCTTACCCATGAGACCTATGTGCATGCCTCCAGCATTGGCCAACCCGAGATAGAAGAGGCGGCGCCGGACACAACGGTAAACGGCGATGAAGTGGTCACCAGCCGTGAAATGGAAAACATACCCGCGCCGCCTTTCTGGCAGGCCGCCCTCAAGGGGAACGGGCTGGCTGACGATGTGCCCGTAGACCGCTGGCAGATCTGCCGCTTTACCCCACCCAGCCATGTGTTAATCGACGTCGGCGTAGCCCACGCAGGCAATGGCGGGGCCAACGCACCGGCCAATGTCAAAGCCTCAAGTATCGTGGTCGACTTTATCACCCCGGAGACCGATACCTCTATCTGGTACTTCTGGGGCATGGCCCGCAACTTCAAGCCGGAAGACCAAGCGCTTACCGATAAGATTCGCGAGGGTCAGGGCAAGATCTTCGAAGAGGATCTTGAGATGCTCGAGGCACAGCAGCGCAACCTGCTGCTCTACCCCGACCGCCAACTGCTGAAACTCAATATTGACGGTGGGGGCGTACAGGCGCGCCGCATTATTGATCGCATCTTAAAAGAGGAGCAGGCCGAGCAACCCCAGGAGGCAACGGCATGAGCCACCCCTCTCTATCGCTTATTGTCGAGGTAAAAGCTCGCCATGAGGAGGCGCTGGGCATCGCCACCTTCGAGCTTGCCGACCCGCATGGCCGTCCGCTTCCGCCCTTCAGCGCAGGCGCCCATATCGACGTGCAGGTCAAGGAGGGCGTGATACGACAGTACTCGCTGTGCAATCACTCGGAGGAGCGGGATCGCTACTTGATCGGCGTATTGCGAGACGAAGCCTCCCGTGGAGGCTCCGTCGCCATGCACGATGAGATAAAAGAGGGTGACTTCCTGCTCATCAGCGCCCCTAAAAACCACTTCCCGCTCAAGCCAGCTAAGCGAACGTATCTGCTGGCGGGCGGGATTGGCATCACCCCGTTGCTGTGCATGGCAGAACGGCTGGCGCGCACCGAGACAGACTTCGCGCTGCACTACTGTGCACGCTCCGCCGAGCGCATGGCCTTTCGCGAGCGTATCGAGGCATCAAGTTTTGCCGATAAAGCGCACTTCTACCTGGACGATGACACTGCGTCCCCAGCCCTCGACCTGGAAAAACTGCTCGGTGAGCCAGACGCTGATGCCCAGGTCTATGTCTGCGGCCCGGGCGGCTTTATCGACGCCGTCATCTCGACGGGTAAACGGTGTGGCTGGCCAGACGAGCAGCTGCACACCGAGTACTTTGCCGGTGCGGAGACCGCCTCAGAAGACGACGGCAGCTTCGAGGTACGCATTGCCAGCAGCGGCGCGGCCTTTACCGTCCCCGCCGATAAAACCGTCCACCAGGTGCTGGCTGAAAATGGCATCGAGATCATGGTGTCCTGCGAGCAGGGGGTCTGCGGCACCTGCCTGACCGGTGTGCTTGAAGGCGAACCCGACCACCGGGATCTATACCTGGAGGACGATGAACACGCGGCCAACGATCAGTTCACACCCTGTTGCTCCAGAGCCAAGAGCAAAACGCTTGTGCTGGATCTCTAAGCCACCATAAAAGCCGTCTCAAGAACCGTCTCAAGAACCGTCTCAAAAACCATCTCAAGAACAATCACAAAAACGTACTCCCGTTGACTAGATATGAGGATAACGACAATGAAAAAACAGTCCCGCCACCTGGCCAAGGCAACTCTGTTTGGCGTACTCGCCGCGTCACTTGCCGCCTCCACCGTGGAGGCCAGTACCACCCTCAGAGTGGCACACGTCTGGCCGGGCGGCTCCATGATCGACCGCGAGCTGTTTCAGGCCTGGGCGGAAAGCGTCGAAGAGGCTTCCGACGGTCAGTTGAGCGTGGAAATTTTCCCCAGCCAGACCCTCGCCAAGTCTGACAAGACCTATGAAAGCGCCGTGATGGGCATCGCTGATATTGGCGCTTCCGCCCAAGGGTACACGGCAGGCCGCTTTCCTCTGACCCAGGTGGTTGAGCTGCCGGGGGTATCATCAAGTGCCCGCCAGGGTGCCTGTATTCTTCAATCACTTTACGACCAAGGCCACTTTGAGGAGGAGTACGCCGACACGCGCCCTCTGTTCCTGTTCACGACCGGCCCAGGTTATCTGCATACCAAGGATCAACGGATTGAAACACCGGCAGACCTTGAGGGGCTTCGCTTACGCCGCCCTACGCCGGTGGTGGGTGATATGTTCGAACGCCTGGGCGCCCAGGCGGTGGGTATGCCAGCGCCAGATGTGTTTACCGCCATGCAGCGTGGCGTCGTCGACGGCCTCAGCTTCAACTGGGAAGGCATGAAGACCTTCCGGCTGAACGAACTGGCGCAGTACCATACCGAAGTTCCCCTGTATGACCTTTCGCTGTTCGCCACCATGAGCCAGCGCAGCTACGACCGCCTGCCAGCTGATTTGCAGCAGGTGATCGATGACCACAGCGGGTTGGAGTGGTCGCTTCGCGCGGCGGAAGTTTACGACGAGATGATACGCCAAGGGCGCGAAGAAGCCGTCGAGGCAGGGCATGAGTTCGTCGTCATCGACGACGCGCTGGAAGACCCTGAATGGGGCCCGGTGCTGCAGCAAACCATTGATAACTACCTGGAAGACATTGGCGGCGCTGCCAACGACATCTACAACGCCGCAATGGAGTTAAAGCAAAGCTGCTCTGCGTAACGTAACAATAGAGGGCGTCTTCCTTATTTCCAGACTGAAAAGGGCAGCCATTTGGCTGCCCTCATCGTTGCATGCACCTCAGGCATGTATCAAAAATCAAAAAATACCGTCTCGCCTTCGCCCTGCAGGCGGATATCAAAGCGATAACGCACCTTGCCGTCCACCTCTTCGCGCCTGGCGATCAGGGTCTGGCGGCGCGTCGGCGATTCGATACGCGTAAGCACCGGGCACTGGGCGTTCGCTTCAACCTCATCATCGAAGTAAAGCCGTGTTTGCAGGTGAATATTGACCCCCCGGGCAAAGACCGCCAGGTTAATGTGCGGCGCCATCAGTTGCCCGCTGGGGTGTTTCACCGCGCCGGGCTTGATGGTGGTCAGCGACCACTCGCTGCCGTGATCAAAGGTGGTAGCGGTCCGGCCGAAGCTGTTGAACGGCTTGCCGAGGTCGTAATCGGTCTGGTAGTTGCCGTTGGCATCGGCCTGCCAGGCTTCTAGAAACGCATCGCGCACCAAGTCGCCATTGCCGTCGATCACGTTGCCCACGATCTCGATAGGCTCACCCTCGGCGTCGGGCTTGGCCATCTCGTTCCAGACCTCTTCATCCCGAACGGGGTTGCCGGCTGCGGCGAGCGCCAGACCAATATGCACATAGGGGCCGGCGGTTTGCGACGCCGTTTCGCGCAGCATCAGCTCGCTGGCTGGCTGGGTGTTGGGTTGAATAGCGGGTTGTTGCATGATGATCCCCCTGGCCTTACTGGTTTTCGAAGTAGGTTTGCAGCTCGCCGCGCACCACGATGTCAAAGCGGTAGGCCAGGCAGTCCATCGGTTTACTGTGCGCCATATCGAGTCGGCCGATCATGGTGTCCACTGCCTCAGGATCGCTGAGCGTATGCACAATGGGGCAAAGCGGAATCAGCGGATCACCTTCAAAATACATCTGCGTAATCAAACGAGTAGAGATTGAAGGCCCGGTCACCGAGACATGGATATGGGCCGGGCGCCAGCTATTCACATCGTTGGGCCAGGGATAGGGGCCGGGCTTGATGGTGCGGAAACGGTACCCCCCCTGATCGTCGGTCAAGCAGCGCCCGACACCGCCGAAATGGGGATCCAAAGGCGCCAGATAGGCGTCCTTTTTATGCCGATAGCGGCCGCCGGCATTGGCCTGCCACATCTCGACCAGGGTATGCGGTACGGGCTTGCCGAACTGATCGACGACGCGACCATGCATGATGATCCGCTCCCCCTGGGGCAGCCCCTCCCCCTGGGAAAAGTTCATCAGCAGGTCGTTATCGTGGGGCCCCATGCGCAGATGGCTGAAATCGGGGCCAGTCAATTCAGACACGGTGGGTTGCTGCATGCTCACCAGCGCCTGCTGCGGCGAGCGTGGCACCGAGGTTTTATAGCCCGGGGCGTAGGCAGGCGGATGCCAATCTCGGTCACGTGCTACAAAGCGTTTGTTGTCGTGGCTCATCACCCTTACCTCTCGTTCGTTAACATGTCTCGCCTATTCACCCCAACCCAACTCTTTAGCGAGGGCAAAGGCGTGATTGGCGGCTGGCACGCCGCCGTAAATCGCCACGTGCATCAGCACCTGGCGCAGCTCCGCCTCCGTTAGGCCAATACGCTGGGCGGTTTTCAAGTGCAGTGTGAGCTCTTCGCGCCCTAGCGCGGCAAGAATCCCGGTGGTGATCATGCTGCGCTCACGGCGGGTTAAATCATCGTTGCTCCACAGCTCGCCCCAGGCCAGGCGGGTAATCATCTGCTGGAAGGGGGCATCCAGGCTGTTCGCATTGGCGGTGGAGCGCTCAACGTGTGCGTCGCCCAACACCTGCTTGCGGGTTTCCAGGCCGGTCGCGTACGCCACGCCGTGGTTGGCCACGTCGCCCAGATCCGTTGCCAGCACCCCGAGGAGCTTTTGCGCGAACAGCGTCGGGGCTTCTACCGAGGGTACATGGCCGACACTGTCAAAAATCTCCAGCGGTGCGTCATCGAGCTCTGCCGCCAGGGCTTCCAGCGTCGCGGGCGGCGTGGCCAGATCTTCGCTTCCGCCAAACAGCTGTACTTTGACCTTATTAGGAACGACCTTATGAAGGGCGCTCTTACCCGAGAGCTTTCCAGTGAACGTATCGCGGCCAAGCATCTCACACAGCTGAGCGTAGGACTCATCGTCGCCACGGCCCATCTGGGTGCACCAGCCCGCTTTCAGCGCCGGGCTTGCCTCAAACGCCTTTGGCGCAAACCAGCGCGGCACGATTTCCTCAGACATCGACGCCAGGCCCTCCTGGCGCACGCGGCCTGCACGGGTGTTCCACAGTTCCGGGTTGCCGATCACCGCCCCGGTGTTAGTCAGCGTCGCGGAGAGCAGGCGGTCGCCATGCGCAGCAATCAACTGCTGGCCGACGACACCGCCAATGGAGGTACCGGCAAAGTGAAAGCGCTCAGCGCCCGCCAGCTCTGCCAATGCCAGCGCCTCAGCGGCTAAATCAGCGGGCGTGATCTGCTCGCCGCTGACCGCCTGGCTGGCACCGTGGCCGGGGAGATCCCAGGTCAGCACCCGGTAGCGGGGCAGCAGCGCGTGAATCACGTCGTCCCAAACCGACTGGCTCATGCCCAGCGGGTGCGCCAGCACAACCAGCGGGTTTACGTCTGCGCCGAGCAGCCGGTACGCGACGCTGCGGCCATTGATGCTATGAAATGCCATGACGGTCTCCGTTAAACGCGTTCAATCAACGTCGCGATACCCTGACCCACGCCCACGCACATGGTGCACAGCGCATAGCGCTTGCCGCTGTTTTGCAGCTCATGGGCGGCGGTCAGCAATAGGCGGGCTCCGGACATGCCCAGCGGGTGCCCCAGGGCAATCGCGCCGCCGTTCGGGTTGACGCGAGGATCATCGTCTGCCAGCCCCAGGTCGCGCATACACGCCAGTGCCTGGGCGGCAAAGGCTTCGTTGAGTTCGATAATATCGATGTCATCGAGGCGTACACCGGTGCGTTCCAGCAGCCGGTTGACGGCTGGGACCGGCCCGTAGCCCATGATGCGCGGCTCGACGCCTGCCGTGGCCATGCCGATGATTCTAGCCATCGGGGCAAGGCCGTGCTGTTTGACCGCCGCGCCGCTGGCCACCAGCATGGCGGCGGCGCCGTCGTTGACGCCCGAGGCGTTACCCGCCGTGACACTGCCTCCCTCGCGGAAGGGCGTGGGCAGGCCAGCGAGTTTCTCGAGGGTGGTTTCCCGCAGGTGCTCGTCCTGATCGAAGATCAGCGGTTCCTGCTTGCGGCGGGGGATCTCGATGGCGGTAATTTCCTGCGCGAAACGTCCGCCCTGTTGTGCCGCGGCGGCTTTCTGCTGGGAGCGCAGCGCAAAGGCGTCCTGGTCTTCCCGGGAAATGTCGAACTGCTCGGCGACGTTCTCGGCGGTCTCCGGCATGGACTCGACGCCGAAGGCGTTCTTCATCAGCGGGTTGATGAAGCGCCAGCCGATGGTGGTGTCTTCAATCTTCTGTCCTCGGGCAAAGGCGCTATCGGCCTTGCCCATGACGTAGGGCGCGCGGGACATGGACTCCACGCCGCCTGCCAGCGCCAGCCCCATCTCACCGGCTTTAATGGCGCGAAACGCGGTACCGACCGCGTCCATCCCCGAGCCGCACAGGCGGTTCATGGTGGTACCGGGCACCGAGGCAGGAATGCCCGCCAGCAGCGACGACATCCGCGCCACGTTGCGGTTATCTTCACCGGCCTGGTTGGCGCAGCCCATGAAGACTTCTTCGATCGCTGCGGGATCGAGAGTCGGCGCTTCCGCCAGTACGGCCTTGAAAATCGTCGCGGCAAAATCATCCGGGCGCACGCTGGCAAGCGTACCGCCAAAGCGACCGACAGCCGTACGACGCGGGTGACAGAGATAGACGTCGTTCATTTCGACATTGCTCATGACAAGCTCCTTATTCGCCCCCGTGGGCCCGCTCGGTGCGTGCTTTGAGCTCACGCAAGATCTCAAGCTCGTTGTCGCTGGGTTCTGGCGTGCTTGCGAGCTGTTCGGCAAAGCGCACTTCCCAGCCGGTGGCGTCAATCACGTCTTCACGGCTGACGCCTGGGTGCAGTGACACCACGACCAGCTCGTTGGTGGCCGGGTCGGGTTTCATCACGCACAGGTCGGTGATGACGCGGGTGGGGCCTTTACCGATATTGGGCACGTTGTCGCGCCCCTTGCCGTCGCGGCCAAAGCCTAGGGTGGTGACAAAGTCGACATCTTTCACAAAGGCGCGCTTGGAGTGCTTCAGGGTGATAAAGACTTCACCGGCGTTGGTGGCGATTTCCGGCGCGCCGCCACCGCCCGGCAGGCGTACCTTGGGCGCTTTGTAATCGCCGATCAACGTCGTGTTGAGGTTTGCAAAGCGGTCGATCTGCGCGGTGCCCAAAAAGCCCACGTCGACTTTGCCGCCCTGTAGCCAGTAGCGGAACATCTCCGGTACCGCCACGGTGGTCAGCGCCGATTCGCACAGCTCGCCATCGCCAATAGATAACGGCAGAATATCGGGCTTGGTCTGCAGCGTGCCGGATTCGTAGATCAGCACCACATCGGGGGCATGGGTCAGCCGTGCCAGGTTGGCGGCTTCCGAGGGCAGACCGATGCCCACAAAGCAGGTCATGCCGTTTTCCAGCGCCCGTGCGGCGGTCACCGACATCATTTCAGAAGAGGTATATTCGAGACTCATTTGCTGTTCTCCCCTACACTGTAAACGTTGTCGTCGAGCCAACGGGTGAAGGTGTCACGATCGCGAGCGATGGCATCCCACTCTTTATAGAAGCGGTTGCTGCGGCCGTAATAGCCGTGGGTGTAGGAGGGCAGCGCGCCTTTCTCGGCGACAGCAATAGCGCTGATGGCCCAGCCAGGAATCACGCAGGCATTGGGGTGTGCATCAAGGTCATCGACGATCTCTTCCACCGTGACGATGCTGTGCGTGGCCGCCAGTACCGCCTCCTTCTGGACGCCGACAATGCCTTCCACCAGCACATTGCCCTGCCGATCCGCCCGCTGGGCGTGGATGATCGACACATCCGGGCGCACCGACGGCACGGCGGCCAGGCGCTCCCCGGTAAACGGGCACTCGATGAACTTGATCTGGTCGTTGACGCTGGGCAGCTCGCTGCCGATGTAGCCGCGAAAAACCGCCAGCGGCAATCCCGCCGCGCCTGCCTCAAAGGCGCAGGCCATGGCGGCGTGGCTATGCTCCAGAATCTCGACCTTATGCGGCCAGCCTTTCTCGACCGCATCGCGCAGGCGGTGCAGCGAGCCCACGCCGGGGTTGCCGCCCCAGGAGAAGATCACCTTTTTGGCGCAGCCTGCGCCAATCAACTGATCGTAGATGATATCGGGGGTCATGCGGATCAGCGTCAGGTCACGCTTTTCCTGGCGGATGACTTCGTGGCCCGCCGCAAAAGGAATCAGATGGGTAAAGCCTTCCATGGCCACGGTGGCGCCGTCTTCGACGAAGCGCGCTACCGCGTCATGCAGGCTGAGAAACTCGGCCATGATGGGTGCCTCTTAGCTGGACATTACTGACTCATCGGTAATTGTTCGTTAGGCGAACATAGATTCTTCATACGAACAAGTTACTGCCGAATGCTCATTGGGTCAAACCCGGCGGCACCCACCAACCGCGCGCCCGGATCCATCGTCCCGTCCACAGCCGAACTTAACGCTTTGTTTTTCAATGCGCTGACGAGGACGCGAGCCATTTCCTGGTGCGCATGACCTGGGCGGCGCTGCTACCAAGGTATAAAGCGGGGTCGCAGGCTTCACGCAGCGCATCGGGATTAACGGCCCCTTTCACATCAGGATGCTCGGCCAGTACCTCTGAATAGGGGCGTGCTTCCCGGCGTGAAGTTTCAGCTGCTTCCGCGCTGATCGCTTTGGCTTGCTCCACGCCCAGCGTGGGAGCCAGCAGCCGCGCCACCGGCTCGGCCATGATGCCGCCGCCGGTTGCCGCGAGGTTGCGGTGCATGTTGGCAGGGTTCACCTCCAACCCTTCAAGCAACACCGCCACTTGCTCCAGTGCGCCTTCGACCAGCAGCGCGCTCTCGGTAAGCGGCGCCCACTCCGCATGCCATTCGCCTAGTCCCCGCTCAAGCGGTTGGGCAGTGGCGTTGACCAACACACTGGTATGACCATGCACTTGCCGCGCCGCGCCGCGAATCAGCGCGCTGCGTACCGGATTCCGCTTGTGGGGCATCGAGGATGACTCCCCCATCCCCGGCGCAGTAGGTTCCGCGACTTCGCCGACCTCGGTCTGGGTGAGCAGCGACACATCCAGGGCGATTTTCTCGGCTGCCCCGGCGACTGCATCCAGCGCCGTGCCAAGGGCATGGATCGGGTAGCGATCGGTATGCCAGGGCAACACCGGCACCGCCAGGCCTAGCCGCCCGGCCAAGGCGTCCATCCACTCAAGCCCGAGGGTATCCCACCCCGAGTGAACGCCGACCGCCCCACCCAACTGCACGGGAAGCTCGACGGCGAATAAACGGCGGCGCGCCTGCTCCAGACCGATAGCCCAGTGAGCCACCTTCACCCCGAAGGTCATCGGCAGCGCCTGCTGCATCAGGGTGCGCCCCACCATGGGCGTGTCGATGTGTGCCTCCATCAGCGCCAGCGCGGCCGAACGACAGCGCAAGAGCAACTCATCGAGTGCTGCCAGGCGTGGCTTGAGCAGCAGCATCAGCGCGGAGTCGACTACGTCCTGGCTGGTCGCCCCCTGATGCCAGTAGCGCTTGAGATCATCGGTGAGCAGCGCACGGCCCTGCTTGACGAAGGGAATCGCCGCGTTGCCGCCGCTGGCAATGCCTTGGGCAATCTCTGAGGCATCAAGGTCGGCACGCGCAAGCTGTTCTCGCATTTGCTGGCTCACGCCATGCGGGATGGCGCCACTGGCTTCCTGAACCTCGGCCAGGGCCAACTCAACGGTCAGCATGGCGCGAACCATGGCGTCGTCGTCACATTCAGCGACGGCGCGCTGGCTCATGAAGGGGTGCTTTAAAAATCCGGCCGGCATGGGCGTCAAGCCTCCTGTTAGCGTTGTTCAGAACCCGCGGCACCGTTCACAAAGTCACGACTCGGCAGGAACGAATTTGCACAGATGTTCGCGATTCGAACTATACGCTAAATAGGCAGACGCTAACTTGCAATCACTGACGTGCCCGCCATCGTCATGATCGGTGACCTACGTCATCGATCAGGGCGCTTCCCGGTCGACCCGTACGTAGCGCAGCACCATATCGGTAACGTGGTCTTCCAGTTTCTGCTGGTTCTCCGGCGCCGTCTGCTGCCAGTCAAAAATACGCGAGAAGGTGTGCTGGTTTGAGACATTGAAGAATGACAGCGCGCTGATCAGCCAGTGCAGCTCCCTCGGGTCCAGACCCTCGCGAAAACAGCCCGTTGCAACACCCCGCGAATAGACATCACCAAGCACATCAATCACACCTGCGTTGAGCGACTGAATCAGTTCGGACTGCGCCAGAAACCGGCCGTGGTGAATATTTTCGATCATCACCAGGCGAATAAAGTCAGGATTCTTGGCGTGATGGCAGAACGTGAACCTCACCAGTCGACAGAGCGCCTCGAGCGGGGCCAGGTGATCCAGATCAAGCTCGGCTTCCTGCAGGCGCACCTTCTGGTAGGCGGCCTCCAGCGTGTGCAGGTAGAGCGTCTCTTTATCGCTGAAATAATAATAAATCATGCGCTTGGAGGCGCGGGTCTTCTCGGCGATTTCATCGATCCGCGCCCCCGAAAGGCCCTTTTCGGAAAATTCACGGGTGGCTACCGCGAGGATATCGGCGCGCACGGATTCGGGGTCATTCTTGCGCCGACGCCGTGTGTCTCTAGGGCTGGCCGTAGCCGAAGTCGCTGTCATGGAGCATGCCTTTTATTGTCGTGGTCGTCTTTCGTCTAGTATGCCACAGCTTGACTGAACGTACCATTTCGTACATTGTTCAAAAGGACAGAATGAATTGGCCTGGCACGCCTTTGCTCAAGGCTTTTTCACTCCCCATGACAACGGCCCGACAAGAGGACAACAACAATGTCTTTACCACTCGCTACCACCAACGTGTCCATGAAACGCACGCTGACCGCTGCCATCGCCACTGCCACGCTCATCGGCGCGGCGCATGCCTCCGCACAGACGCTGCGCTTTGCCCACGTGGACCCGGACGACTGGACGACCTCGAAAAAAGGCGCCGCCGGGCAGGTGTTCAAAAACCTGGTGGAAGCCGAAACCGACCTTACCGTGGAGCTTTACCCCGCGGGCTCGCTGGGCGGTGAGACCGAGCTGATTGAAGGTACTCAGGATGGCACCATCACCATCTCAATGGTTTCCGGCGCCTACGCCAATTTCTGCGAAGCCGTCGCCGTTACCGATATTCCTTATACCTTCCCGTCTGCGCCGGTGGCCTGGGAAGTGATGGATGGCGAATTCGGCACCGCCCTGGCCGAGCACTGCCTGGAAGAGACCGGCCTGCGTACGCTGGCCTACGGCGAGACGGGCTTTCGCCACTTCACCAACTCCGTGCGTCCGATCCACTCACCGGAAGATATGGAAGGCCTGAAATTCCGCGTGCAAACCATTCCGCTCTATCAGGAAATGGTAGAGGGACTGGGCGCTGAACCGCAGGGTATCGCCTGGGGTGAGGTGCCGACGGCGCTTGCCACCGGCGTGGTCGACGGCCAGGAGAATCCTATCTCGGTGATTTACGGCAACAATTTCTACGAGTTTCAGGATTACCTCACGCTGGACCGCCACGTCTACGGCGTGGATCACATCCTGATCAACGATGAGATTTTCCAGTCGCTTAGCGAAGAAGAACAGGCCGCCGTGAAGCGCGCCGCTGTGGTCGCCGGCACTACCGGCCGTGCCATTCAGCAGTTCAACTCGGCAGAGGGTATCGCCAAGCTGGAAGCCGAGGGCATGGAAATCACCCAGCCCACTGCCGAGCAGATGGAGGCCTTCCGCGAAGCGGCTCAGCCACCGGTTCAGGCATATCTGCGCGATGAGCTGGGTGATGATGCCGAGTGGATCGAGCGTCTTTCTTCCGCCGTGGAAGATGCAGCCGCACGCTTCTAACCCCCGCTTGACCAAAGCGCTTTGCGGGTGGGCCCTGAAGGGTCCACCCGCGGCCCTGCGTACCTGACTAACGATCGAAGGTGCTTTCATGTCTCATCTTCTTGCCCGGCTACATCGTGGCCTGATCCTGTTCAATGGCAGCCTGGCCGGGCTTGCCATGATCCTGATTTTTCTACTGGTCGCAGGCAATGCCTTTGCGCGCTATACCGTCGGTGCTTCCATTACCTGGGGAGAAGACACCGCCATCTACCTGATGATCTATGGCCTGATGTTCGGCATGTCCTGGGCCTACCTGCAGGACAGGCACATCGGCTTTGACCTGATTCGCCGCCTGCTGCCGCCGCGCTGGGTGCGCTGGCAGGCCGTCGCCGTCGACCTGGCGGTACTGGTGATCGGCATCGGCCTGACGATGTCGGCGGTTGAGTTCATCGCTTCCCGAGGTGGGCGTACATCGTCGAGCACCGGGATGCCGATGTGGCTCTTTCAAGCCTCCATGTTGGTTGGCGGCGGGCTGCTCAGTGTCTCTGCCCTGGTAATGGGCGCACGCCGTTTGACCAGGCACGCCGATGAGGAGGCAGCATCGTGATATTTATATTGCTCTTGGCTCTCATCCTGCTTGGGGTGCCGTTTGCCTTTGCCATCCTCGGCACGCTGACGGTGCTGATGGGTACCGGTGACTTGCCTTACCACATCCGTATCGTCGCGCAGCAGTTCTTCGGCGGTATGGAGTCTTTCCCGCTACTGGCGATACCGCTGTTCATTCTGGCCGGCGAGCTGATGAACGAAGCGGGCATTACACACCGCATTATCAACCTGGCCACTGCCATTGTCGGCCGTCTGAAAGCGGGACTGGCGCACGTCAACATCTGGGCGTCGGTGATTTTTGCCGGCCTCTCGGGGTCAGCAATTGCCGACACCTCGGCGCTGGGGCGGGTCTTCGTCCCCGCGATGGAGAAAGAAGGCTACCCCCGCGATTTCTCCGCTGCACTCACAGCGGCCTCGTCGGTGATCGGCCCGATTATTCCGCCGAGCATTCCGGTCATCATCTATGCGCTTACGGTGTCGGGTGTCTCGGTACCGGGGCTGTTTTTGGCGGGTATCGTACCCGGGCTATTGCTGGCGCTGGGCCTTTCCATCTACGTCTACTTTTTCGCCGGCGACCTGGGCGCCACTCGTTCAGAACAGCCGTCACGCCGCCATGCGTTCCTCCACGGACTGCTGCCCGCGCTCATGCCGGTGTTTGTGGTCGGGTCGATTCTCGCTGGTATCGTCACGCCCACCGAGGCGGCGGCCTTTGCCGTGGTGTACGCGCTGATTCTGGGTGTGATGCTCTACCGCAATATCAAGCTGGTGGATCTGCCCGGCATCTTCGCCCGTGCCATGCGTGACAGCGCGGTGATCATGGTCATCATGGGCGCCGTCGCGGCGGCCAACTGGGTGCTCACCTTCGAACGCGTGCCCAACATGCTCACCGAGTGGGCGCTGATGAGCATCGACACCCAATGGACCTTCCTGATCGCCGTCATACTGCTACTGCTGGTGGTGGGACTGTTTCTGGAAGGCATCGCCGCCATTCTGGTGCTGGTGCCGATTCTGCACCCCATTGCCATGGCACTGGGTATCGACCCGCTGCACTTCGGCATCGTGGTGATCTTCAACCTGATGATGGGCCTGATCACACCCCCCATGGGGCTCTGCCTGTTTGTGGCCGACTCAGTTTCGGGGGTAGGGATGGGCCCCATTATCCGGCGCATTCTGCCCATGCTGGCCGTGCAGTTCCTGATCCTGCTGCTGATTACCTTCGTGCCCGAGCTGGTCACCTTCCTGCCGCGCCTGGCGGGCTACTGATGTTCATCAATCAAAGGAGCGTGATGCCATGTACTCATCCATCGCCACGGTTTGCCTGAGCGGCTCGCTGGAAGAGAAGGTCGACGCCATTGCCCAGGCCGGCTTCGAGGGGCTTGAGCTGTTTGAAAACGACCTCACAGCGTTTCCCGGCACGCCGCGAGAAGCGGGCGAGCTGATTCGTGCCCGCGGGCTCAAGCTGGTCACCCTGCAGCCGTTTCGCGACTTTGAAGGTCTCCAGGGGCGCGCGCGGGAGCGGGCGTTTGACCGCGCCGAGCACAAGTTTGACCTGATGGAAGAACTCGGCACGGACCTGTTGATGGTATGCAGTACCGTTCATCCCGATTCGCTACCGGGCTTGAGCCGCGCCGCCGACGACTTCCATGCGCTGGGCGAGCGTGCTGCGCGACGTAATCTGCGCGTGGCTTATGAAGCACTGGCCTGGGGCCGGCACATTCACGACTACCGCGACAGCTGGGAAGTGGTGCGCCGCGCCGCGCACCCCAATGTCGGCCTGGTGCTGGATACCTTCCATATCTTCTCGCGCCAGACCGAGCTTGGCACCGTCGGCCGTATTCCGGGGGATCGCATCTTCCTGGTACAGACCGCCGATGCGCCGCGTCTCTCCATGGATCACCTGTCGTGGAGCCGCCACTATCGCTGCTTCCCCGGCCAGGGTGAGCTACAGATGGATAAGTTCATGGCCATGCTGGAAGAGACCCGCTACGACGGCCCGCTCTCCCACGAGATCTTCAACGATGTGTTCCGCATGGGCCACAGCGACCAGACGGCCCGGGACGGGCTGCGTTCCTACAACCTGCTGCGCAGCATGCAGGCCGACAGCGGGATTCCCGCACCACAGCCGATCGAGTCGGTCGCCTTTCTGGAGATCGCCGTCGAGCCTGACGATCTAGCCTCGCTACGCGAGCTGCTTACCGCGCTGGGCATGGCCTGCGTGGGCCGTCACCACTCGCTTAACGCCGAACGCTGGGCGGCGGGTGACGTTAATCTGGTGCTCAACACCGAAGCGAGCTTCACCGGCCGTGTACCAGGTCGTGATGCCTCCGCTGTCACCGCCATCGGCTTGCGCGTGGGCAACGCCTACGAAGCGTTCAAGCGGGCAGACAAGCTTGGCTACGACATTGTCGAGCCTGAAGAAGTGGGCGCCAGCCACCGCATGAGCGCGCTGCGCAATGTGGATGGCAGCCTCTCCTATATCATCGACGACTCGCAGCTTAGCCGCACCTGGGACCGCGAGTTCCCTGTCGATGTACAGCCGGTTCCTCAGGGGTCGCTGGTGGATATCGACCATATCAGCGTGGCGCTCTCCTACCACGACTACCTCTCGCTGATGCTGCAGTACCGCGCTATTTTCCAGCTGGCACCAACGCCCTCCTTCGATGTCACCGACCCCCGCGGCCTGATCCAGAGCCAGGTGCTGCAGAACCATAACGGCCGCTTTCGCCTGGCGCTTAACGCCAGCGCCTCGCCGGATACTGCCAGCAACCGCTTCGTCCGCCAGTACGGCGGCTCGGGGATCCATCACGTCGCCCTGCGCACAAGCTCCATGCGTGAAACCAGCGCAGCGCTCCAGCAGGCAGGCACGCCGGTACTGCCGATTCCGGGTAACTACTACCGTGACCTGGCCGCGCGGTTCGACCTGCCGGCGCAAACTCTTGAGTGGATGAAGGATCATCATATCCTCTTTGACCAGGACAACGACGGCGACTTTCATCAGCTGTATACCCAGCCCGGCCGTCAGGCGTTCTTCTTCGAACTGGTGCAGCGTGAGGGATATCAGGGGCTCGGCGCGCCGAATGCCTTTGTGCGCGTCACCGCGCAGCAGCGCCTGGAAGCGGAAATTGACGGCATTGCCCAAGACACAGCAGACCACACGTCGGGAGACCCCCAAGCATGATCAAACTCGGACTGGTAGGCGAGGGCATTGCCAAATCGCAATCCCCGGATTTGCATGAGCGCCTGGGTGCGTCACTGGGCGAGCCGGTACGCTACGACCTGGTCGATAGCCGGGGCGTCGAGGATTTTGACTTTCCCGATGCCATACACACCTTGCGCGCTGAGGGCTACCGGGGCACCAACGTGACCTTCCCGTTCAAGGAAAAAGCCGCGAAGCTTGCCGATATTCGCGGCGAGGGCGTGCGCCGGGTCGGCACCGCCAATACGCTACTTTTCGATGAAGGCGGCCTGCGCGCTGAAAACACCGACTACACCGGCTTCATCAGCGCCTACCGCCACTCGTTCGGCGATCAGCCCGCAGGCGATGTGCTATTGATCGGTGCCGGGGGGGTCGGCCGTGCGGTGGCCTGCGCGCTGGGTGAACTCGCGGTCAGCTGTATCCACATTCTTGAGCATGACAGCGCCCGGGCAGAAAACCTCAGCCGTGACCTCAACGCCATGGGTATTCACGCGACGTGCATCACGTCAGCGCAGGTACCGCAGGCACTGCCCCATTGGCAGGGCGTGGTCAACTGCTCGCCGATTGGCCATATCAACCACCCCGGCTGCCCCATCGATACCGCCGGGCTGGGCGTGCAGCACTGGGTTTTTGATGCGGTGTACATCCCCGCCCATACCGAGCTGTTGAATGCCGCCTATCAGGCTGGCGCCAAAACGCTTTCCGGCGTTGATCTGTTCGTGTTTCAGGGCGTGGATGCCTTTCGTTTCTTCACTGCCGGGCGTATCCCCGCCAACCAGATCGACCCGCATGTGATACCGCTGCGTACACACTATATAGAGCAGCTTGTCGCTTCCTCTGCTCACTCCATACCATGAAGCGCCAGCGAAATAGCGTACAATTATTCGCTATTTGAACCTGCCTTCATGCGTCAAGGGGCTGCCATGCTCGCGATACTGGGAATCACCACCCCCATATTCCTGCTGATTGGCGTAGGCTACGCAGCGAGATGGAGCGGCATTATCCAGCGCGAGCAGCTGCAGGGAGTGGGCGTATTCGTGCTCTACTGCTCGCTACCGGCGCTCGTGATTCGTGCGTTAACCCAGCAGCCTCTGGAAGAGATACTTAGGCTCGACTACCTGATCGCTTACGGCTTGAGCTCCATCGTCGTTTTCAGCGCAGGGTTGTGGCTTTGCTACCGGCTCCAGCGCCAACCGCTCAACGTCAGCGCCATGCAGGCACTGGGTATGGCCGCGGCCAATAGCGGTTTCGTTGGCTACCCGGTGGCCGCCATGGTCATCGGCTCACCCGCCGCGGTGCTCTTGGCACTGAATATGCTGATTGAAAATCTTCTGATTATTCCGGCAGCACTGATCCTTGCTGAAATGGGCAACCAACACGGCGCCAGCCCGTGGCAAACCGCTCGGCAGACGGCGCTGAACCTGGCCAAAAACCCGGTATTGATCGGCCTCTCGGTAGGCATATTGATCGCGCTAACCGGACTGGTCATTCCCACTCCCATTGATAAAGCGATCAATATGCTCGCTGAAGCGGCAGGGCCTGCAGCGCTGTTTGTGATTGGTGGGTCGCTGTTTGGGCTTCACGTTAAGGGCATGGTGCGCGACGTGGGCCAAATTGTGATCGGCAAACTTATCCTTCATCCCCTGGCAGTATTGATGGCGTTTCTTCTGATCCCCGATATCGAGCCAATTTACGTTGCCGGTGCGCTGCTGTTCGCCGCCGCGCCGATGATCAGCATTTATCCACTCTTCGGTCAGCGCTACGGTCTCGGTGGCATCAGCGCCACCGCCATGCTGGTGGCGACGGTGGCGTCCTTCTTTACGCTTAGCTTGATCATCGGGGGGATGACACTTGCGGGATTGCTCGCCGTGTAGGGCGACAACGCTTAATCGTTTGCTGCCAGAATAGCGTCGAGCGCTGCTTGATAGCCCTGGGTGCCAAGGCCCGCAATGACCCCATCGGCACGCAGCGAGACATAGGAATGATGCCGAAAGCTTTCACGCTGATGGACATTGGAGATGTGCACCTCGATCACCTTGCCTTCAAAGGCATTGAGCGCATCCAGGATAGCAACGGACGTATGGGTATAGGCAGCCGGGTTGATGATGATGGCCAGGGTTCCATCGAGACGTGCCGCATGAATCGCGTCGATCAGTTCGCCTTCATGATTGCTCTGGAAACAGTTGATTTCCCAGCCCGCCATTATCGCGGTCTTGCGCAAAGCGTTGTTCACATCTTCAAGCGTTTCATACCCGTACACATCGGGCTGACGAACCCCTAGAAGGTTCAGGTTGGGGCCATGAAGTACCGTTACTTTTGGCTGACTCATTGATTGATATCCTCTCAGCGCTGGGTCGTCATCATGTGTAAGCTAGGTGCATCATTATAACGTGTTATCAATGCATCGTAATGAGCTGAAAGTACACAAAAATGCGCATTTGTTCGTTATTCGAACAGCGTGTTATATTGCTCAGTTAAATCCCTCTAAATGGCCTATCGACCCCATGGACGCAACGGCTCAGGAAGACAAACTAGATCCCGATGACCGCGATTTTGTCACCGCGCTTGCCAGCGGCCTGGATGTCATCCTGGCGTTTGACGATGCGCACCCGCGGATGACATTGAGCGAAGTGGCCTCGCGCACCGGCATGAATCGCGCCAAGGCACGACGCTTTCTACTGACGCTGCACGCGTTGGGCTACGTACGCAAGCAGCAGCGCTATTTCGAGCTGGCGCCGCGCGTGCTGCAGCTTGGCTATGCCTTTTTGTCGGCCAATGACTACCGCAGCGTCATTCAGCAGTATCTGGAAGATATTACTCAGGAAAGCGGTGAGTCCTCTTCGCTTGCCGTCCTGGATGGCGACGATATCACCTACGTCGCCCGCTCTGCCGCCCCGCATCGCCTGATGGGCATTACCCTGTCGGTGGGCACACGGCTACCCGCCGCGCATACGTCGATGGGTCGGGTTTTGCTTGCTCAGCTTCCCGACGCCGAACTCGACGCCTACCTCGAACGGCTGACGTTAACCCGCTACACCGACAAGACCATTACCCAAAAAGACGACCTCAAGCAGTGCATTGGCAAGGTGCGTGAGCAAGGCTACGCCATTGCCGATCAGGAGCTCGATCCGGGCCTGCGGTCATTGGCCGTGCCCGCCTTCGATGCCAACGACAAACTCCTGGGCGCCATCAACATCAGCACCAATGCCGCTCGGGTCGACCTTGAAACGCTGATGGAACGACACTTACCGCTGCTACTGGAAAAAGCCCGGCTCATTCGCACCACCATTTCCAGTTAACTGCGCCAGCGCCTGATCGAGCGATGCCTGCTGGCGCTTGGCGTAGAGGGCGACTTCATCGGTGACCGGCACGCCGAGCGCCTGCTCGAATTGCTGCTGGTTGGCATCCTGAGCGTAGCCGCTTTGGCCGTTGTCACCCAGGTTCGACTGGAAAATGCCCGCCGCGCTAACCGGCAGAAAGTCCTCATAGGTCATCGGCGTGGCGGTCAGCGCGCCTTGCGCCAATAACCGTTCCACGTCACCTTCATCGACCGGCGCCGCCACTTGCGCACCGGGTATCGCGTGGTAGTGGAAAAACGCCAATCCTTCGCGCCGCAGCGTTGCTTCGTCATCCGGAAAGGCCTCAAACACCGCCGCCAAGCGGGCCTGGTGGGCGGCGTTTTCCGCCTCCGCAGCCTGTTTCGCCTCGCCAAGCAAGCGGTCGTACAGCGCACGGCCTGTGTGGGTGAGCGCGATGCCGCGCTGCTCGATTTCGCCAAAGCGCGCCGTGTGGTGTCCCTGGGCGGCATCGGCAAACGCAATCGGCTCTTCCAGGGCCTTGAAGCTGGTCTGGCGCAGCAGAATAGGGCACCGACGGCGCGGTGGCCCTTCGATAATCGCCTTGGGGTCGATGCCTACCTGTGGCATGCGCCGCTGCACTTCATCGATTTCCAGGGTGCGCGGGGTCAGGTGGTTGATATGCGGCCCCTTGAAGCACACTACATCGGCAATCAGGCGGTGCTCCTGCTGTAGGCGCTGATAGGTGACCAGGTCGACCGTGGCCTGGTCGTGCCAGCGAAATGTTTCCAGCGCCTGATCGACAAACTGCGCCGCCTGATCGGCAGTCAGCCCGCCCTGGCGCTCGAAGGTTTCAATCAACGCCTCGGCCTGCGGGGTCACGATACGCCGTGCATCCAGAATCTCGCGAGCCTGCTGACGCAGCTCGGTATCCTCGATCAGTTCCAGGCGCAGCAGCGACGTGAAAATCCGAAAGGGATTGCGCGACAGCGCTGCATCGTCGACCGGGCGGAACGCCGTGGAGTGAACCGGCACGCCGGCAGGTGCCAGATCGTAGTAGCCGACGGGCAGCATGCCCATCACCGCGAACATGCGCCGCAGCAGCGCGAGCTCCTCGGGCGTGCCGACGCGAATCGCCCCGTGACGCTCCACGTCAAGGCGCTCCAGAGCATTATTGGCGGCGAGCGTCTCACGCAGCGCCGGCGACGCCGCCAGCACCTCTTCATTAACCGCCGCGACCAACGACAGCAGGGCACTGTATTGAGGCACTTCCTGCTGGTACATGGCCGACATGGCCTTGGAAAATTGGTCGCGAATATCATCGCTGCTGACGTGCGCTGCGCTCATCGTGCGCTCCTTGATCATAAAGCCTGGATAGATAGTAACGCGCCTGTTACGCCGACAATTGCATATTTTCTTCCCTTAGCTTCATCAAAATACCACCCGCACCTGCCAGGCGCTCCAACTAGCATTGGCAGCGTCACTTGTCCGGCTGTTACATTAATGGCCATATTTCTTGAGGTTAACGCCACACCATGACGTGCCCGCTCTATATCGGCTTGCCCATGTGGTCCAATCAGGATTGGTCGGGCACGCTCTATCCGCGTTACGCCAAAACCGACCTGCTCAGCGATTATGCGGCGGTGTTTTCCAGCGTCGAGGGCAATACCACGTTTTACAGCGGTGCGCCCAAACCGGAAACAGTCGCGGGCTGGGCACGCCAGGCGCCTGCCCATTTTCGTTTTTGCTTCAAACTCCCTGCAAGTGTTACCCACGATCAGCGCCTGACACGCCTGGACGAGGCCTGGGCCTTTTTAGATGCCCTCGCCCCACTTCACGACCGATTGGGGCCCACCATGGTCCAGTTGCCTCGCGATTTTGGCCCTGATGAACTACCCCGGTTGGAAACCTTGCTGGCAGGCTGGCCCACGCATTTACCCTGCGCGGTTGAAGTGCGTCACCATGACTTTTTCCACAAGGGCGCGGCCGAGAAGGCCCTTAACCGGTTGTTGATAACTTATCGGGCAAACCGTGTGATGCTCGATGTGCGCCCGCTGTTCTCGACCCCGGCAAATGACCACCCAGGCCTGGCCCACGCCCAGCAAGAAAAGCCGAAACTCCCATTACACGTGCTTTCAACAGCGAATCATCCTGTCATTCGCTTTATTGGCCATGTTGACAAAGCCATTAATATTGACTATTTCAGTGCCTGGAAGTCACGCCTAGCCCTGTGGATAAATCAGGGGAAAACCCCTTTCTTATTTGTGCATACCGCGGATAATCGGGAGTCCCCGATGCTCGCCCGCATGTTCTATAACGACCTTCAAAATATGACGGCACTACCGCCGCTTGGTCCGTTTGCCAATGAAAAGCAGAGCCAACTGTTTTAACCTGGTTTTTTAGCGGTGCTGACTGGCATGCAGGTCACTGATCGGATAAATTGCGCATACTTTCGAAAAACGACGCTGGCAATCTTCTGTCAGTCCTTTTTCGAATAACGGTGCAACGCGCCGACAACGACTTATTACAATCAATTAATCAACAGGTGATGTATGGCAAAACTTGCACATGCACAGTGGTCATCGAAAATGGCCTTTGTGCTGGCAGCCGCCGGCTCGGCAGTAGGCCTGGGTAATATTTGGCGCTTCTCATATCTGGTCGGCGAAAGCGGTGGTGCGGCCTTCGTGCTGGTCTACCTTGCCTGCGTGGCATTGGTCGGCGTGCCCATTCTACTTTCCGAGTGGATGATCGGCCGACGCGGGCAGAAAAATCCCATCGACAGCATGAAAGAATTGGCCAGCCAAAGCGGCAAGTCCAAGGGATGGGCGCTGGTGGGTATCAGCGGTGTCCTGGCAGGCTTCCTGATCCTGTCGTTCTATAGCGTGATTGGCGGCTGGTCGCTCAACTATACGCTGAGTTCAGTGATTGGCACCTTCAGCGGTCAGAATGCCGACAGCATTGGCGCGATCTTTAATGGCATGCTGGCCAGCCCCGGCACGCTACTGCTCTGGCACAGCGCCTTTATGCTGCTGGTCATCGGCATCGTGGCCCGCGGCGTGACCAAAGGGCTTGAGAGCGCCGTGCGCTCGCTGATGCCCGCGCTGGTCATTTTAATGCTGATTCTGGTGGGTTATGGGATGACCACCGGCCACTTCGGCGAAACCCTGGCGTTCATGTTCAGTCCGGACTGGAGTGCGCTGAATGGCGGTGTGGTGCTGGCCGCCATGGGCCAGGCGTTCTTCACGCTGTCGTTGGGCATGGGCATCATGATGGCCTACGGCTCCTACCTGGGCGAAGACGTCAACCTGCTGAGCACAGCGCGCACGGTCATCATTATTGATACCGCCATTGCGTTGCTGGCCGGTTTGGCCATTTTCCCCATCGTGTTTGCCAATGGCTTGAGCGCTGGCGAAGGGCCGGGGCTGATCTTCGTTACCCTGCCTATTGCGTTCGGCAACATGACCGGCGGTGTCATTCTGGGGCTGATGTTCTTCCTGTTGCTGACCTTTGCCGCGCTGACCTCGGCAATTTCGTTGCTCGAACCCACTGTGGAGATGCTTGAAGAACGCACCTCGCTGTCACGGGTCCCCGCGACGCTGGTCAGCGGTATTGTGGTTTGGCTATTGGGTGTCGCAGCGCTGCTGTCGTTCAACCTGTGGTCGGATGTCTTGTTCTTCGGGCTGAATATCTTCGACTTGCTTGACACCTTCACCGCGAAGATTCTGCTGCCGCTCACCGGCCTCGGTGCCGTCGTGTTTGTCGCGTGGCGCCTGGATCGCAAGAGCGTCGAGCAGGAGCTGGCGCTGTCCGGCACAGGGCTCAGCGTGTGGAACATCATCGCGCGCTTTATCGCGCCGATTGGCGTTATTGTGGTGTTCCTCGCGGGTATCCTTTAAGTCGGGTCAAGTTGGCTCTGCGCTTAGCAGAGCCAAACGCCCATGACCGTGCTTTATACGGCGAGACTCACGTCAAGCATCGCCGTTGAGCACCTCTCCTGGTGAAATTAGCTTCTCAGTGCAGTTCGCTCTCTTGCCGTTCGTCTTCGTCCGGTAAGGGAGCAATATCCCGCGATAACGCTTGAAATTCCCGATGCAGTTCGATTCCCCGCCGTGCTCGTAGGTTGCGTTGCGCGGCACTACGCCGACGCTGGACATGTTCATCCACTTCCATGCTCATGAAGATATCGAGCAATTCGCTCTTGACCGAGGTGATGCGTTCGACATTACGCATGATCGACGTTCCTCCAGGTGAATATGCCTACGTCCACCTGCATCCGTGACGACTGATAGATGATGCAGTGCGGCACTTCAGTTTTTACTATAACCTACTTGACAAAATGATGACCACTTAGAAAAAAGAACCGCCTAACGTCACCCCAACGGTGGCCGCATGCTTTGCTTGCCCATATAGTGAGCTACTCGGCTTTATTTTAAGGAGCTAAACGTGAGTCGCGCCCTGTTCGATGAAATGAGACGCCGCATGGAGCACTTTCGCCGCTCCGAGCAGAAAGTGGCGCGGTTTGTACTGCGTAATCCCGAGGAAGTCATCCATATGCGGATCGTCGACCTTGCCACCGAGGCAAAGGTCAGCGAGCCCACCGTGGTGCGCTTCTGCCGCGCTCTGGGCTGCAATGGCTTCCAGGACTTTAAACTCCAGCTCGCCCAGATGCTGGCCACCGGCAGCCAGTTTGCCCAGTTCTCGATGAACGATAGCGATTCCGTCGCCGAGTTCTCGCACAGCATTTTCGATTCGACGGTGGGCACCTTGCTATCGGTACGGGATCGCCTGGATAACGATGCCCTGGGCCGCGCGGTCAATGCTCTGGCGATGGCCAATCGGGTCGAGTTTTACGGTTTCGGCGCGTCAGGGGCCGTGGCTTTCGACGCCCAGCACAAATTTTTCCGTTTGCAGATTTCCACCTCCGCCTATGCCGACCCCCACATGCAGAACATGTCCGCGGTGACGCTAAAGGAAGGCGATGTGGTGGTAGCGATTTCGCAAACCGGGCGCACCAAGGCGCTGGTCGCCAGCGTCCGCCTGGCCCGGGAGGCGGGTGCAACGGTGATTGGCCTGTGCCCCAGCGACTCACCGCTGGCAGAAGAGGTGACACTGCCGCTGTATATCGATGTGCACGAAGACACCGAAATCTACACGCCAATGAGTTCGCGCATCGCCCATCTGGTACTGGTCGACGTGCTGGCAGTGGGCGTCGCCAAGACCCGTGGCCCGAAACTCGCCGAGCAGCTCAAGTCGGTGAAGAAGAGCCTTAACTCACTGCGTTTCCCGGAAGACTCGTGAACGCCAAGTTATCGTTGTGGCTGTGCTAAACTGACGGCCCATTTTTCGACCCGGCAGCGGCTTATATGGACGACGTCACGGCGATACTCGATCAGCTTAACTCCGACCAGCGCGAAGCGGTCAGCGCCCCTCAAGGCAATCTGTTGGTACTGGCGGGTGCCGGCTCGGGCAAAACCCGCGTGCTGGTGCACCGCATTGCCTGGCTGATGCAGGCCGAGGGCCTGTCCCCCTATGCGCTGCTGGCCGTGACCTTTACCAACAAGGCCGCGCGAGAAATGCGCACCCGTCTGGAAGCGCTGCTGGGGCTGTCGTTGCGCCATGTCTGGGTGGGCACCTTCCACTCGATCTCCCATCGCCTGCTGCGCACCCACTGGCAGGATGCGCGGCTGCCACAGCACTTTCAGATCATTGACGCCGACGACCAGCTACGGCTTGTAAAACGCCTGCTGAAAGACTACTCCATCGACGACGAACGCTACCCGCCCCGCCAGGTACAGCATTTCATTTCCGGCTGTAAGGAAGAAGGCCTACGCCCGCATCAGGTCAACGTGGACGGCGATGCCTATATGGGGCAGATGGTCGAGCTCTACGAACGCTACCAGTTGACCTGTGAACGCGGCGGGCTGGTCGATTTCGGCGAGCTCCTGCTCAGAAGCCTTGAACTGCTGCGCGACAACCCCGCACTGCTGGCCCATTACCGCGAGCGCTTCGGCCACCTGCTGGTCGACGAATTTCAGGACACCAACACGCTCCAGTACGCCTGGCTGAAGCTGCTCACCGGCATGCAGACGCCAATGACCGTGGTCGGCGACGACGACCAGTCGATCTACGGCTGGCGCGGGGCCAAGGTCGAAAACATCCGCCGTTTCGAGCAGGAGTTCCCCCAGACGCACACAGTCCGCCTTGAGCAGAACTACCGCTCCACCAGCGCGATTCTCGATGCGGCCAACGCCTTGATCAGCCACAACAGCGAACGCATGGGCAAACAGCTGTGGACCGACGGCGTCGAGGGTGACCCTATATCCGTCTACGCAGGTTTTAACGACCTCGAAGAAGCGCGCTTTATCGTCGACACCATCAAGGAAAAAGTCGATGAAGGCCTCAACCGCCGCGATATGGCGATTCTCTACCGTTCCAACGCGCAATCGCGTCTGCTGGAAGAGACGTTGATCCGCCAGGGAATGCCCTACCGTATCTACGGCGGCCACCGCTTCTACGAACGGCTGGAAATCAAGAACGCCCTGGCCTACCTGCGACTATTGCTCAACCGCGACGACGACGCTTCTCTGGAAAGGGTGATCAACGTGCCGACGCGGGGCATTGGCACCCGTACGGTGGAAATCGTTCGCCTGCGCGCCCGCGAGCAAAACATCCCGCTGTGGCAGGCACTGCACGACGCGATTCACGACGGCACGCTGAAAGGCCGCGCGGGCAACGCGGTGCAGGCCTTTGCCAACCTGATCGAGCAGTTGGATAACGACGCCTCCGGGCTCCCACTGCACGAGATCATCGACCACGTAACCGCCCACACGGGCCTGATCGAACACCACAAGAGCGAACGTGGCGAGAAAGGCCAGGCGCGGGTGGAAAACCTCGAGGAGCTGGTCAACGCCGCGCGGGCCTTCACCCACGGCGATGCCTTTGAAACCCCGGAAGCCGGCGAAGGCATGGCGGCACTGGAGGCGTTCCTGTCAGAAGCCGCCCTCAATGCCGGGGATCACGAGGCCGAAGAGTTCGAGGACAGCGTGCAGCTGATGACGCTGCACTCGGCGAAGGGCCTGGAATTCCCCGTGGTATTTATTGCGGGCGTCGAAGAAGGCCTGTTCCCCCACAAGATGTCACTGGAGGAGCCGGGAAGGCTCGAGGAAGAACGTCGCCTGTGTTACGTCGGCGTGACCCGCGCGATGCAGAAACTTTACCTCACCCACGCCGAAACCCGCCGCCTGCATGGCAAAGAGGTGTTTCCACGCCCGTCGCGCTTTCTGCGCGAACTGCCGCCGCACCTGCTCGAAGAAGTGCGCCTCCGCGGACATATTTCCCGCCCGGTCACCGCCTCGCGCACGTCCTTCGCACAACAAAGTGTCGAGGCCAGCGACGACCTGCCCAGCCTGCATGTTGGCCAGGGGGTAGAACACCCGGTCTTCGGTGAAGGGATAATCCTTAACGCGGAAGGTGAAGGCGCCCGCGCCCGGGTCCAGGTCAGCTTTGAAGGCGAGGGTGTTAAATGGCTGGTGTTAGGTTTCGCCAAGCTGACACCGCTTTAAACGACTCGCGACGCATTACTGACGCATCTTTGCGTGCGCGCACCGACTGCCCCACAGAGAACCTTATGAAACAACGCTTGAAACGCCTCTTTCCCGAAGTGTGCAACGGCTGGTCAGCCTTGAGCGGCTACCACCGTTTTGAACGCATCATCTCGTTGATACTGACCCTGGCCATCGCCGGGGCCGTGCTGGTTGCCATGTACTACCTGGTCATTCACGTAGTCCAGCTGTTATTCATTCAAAGCCGTGACCCCTTTGACTACCGCGTGTTTCAAGCGCTATTCGACATGATTCTTACCGTGCTGATTGCCATGGAGTTCAACAACTCCATTGTACGGACGATGACCAGTGGCAAAGGCTTTATCCATGTCGAGATTGTCGTGCTGATTGCCATCATGGCACTGGTGCGCAAGTTCATGGTGCTGGACATGGAAACCATCGATCCCTGGCAGATTGCCTCGCTGGCCGCGGCAGTGCTGGCGCTTGGGGGCTGCTACTGGCTGGTTCGCCATGCCAACCGCATGAAAGATGCCAGCGACGATTGATCGGAAAACTTGCGGGCAAAATTCGCCCTCACGCATACTGACGGGCGGAATCGGTGCCCGTGCGCCCCATAAAAAATAGCAACATTACGTTTGGAGTCTTGCTCATCATGCAACGCCGTCACTTTCTCAAAACCGCCAGCCTTGGCGTCGCAGGGGCCGCCGCCGCCCCTTTCGTGTCCACCTCCCAGGCCCACGCCAACGAAACCTACAACTGGGACATGGTCACCTCCTGGCCGAAAAACTTTCCTGCGCTAGGCACCGGTGCCAATGACTTCGCCCGTCGGGTGGAGCAGCTTTCCAACGGCCGCATGACAATTACCGTCCACGGCGCGGGCGAGTTGGTACCTGCGCTTGAAGTCTTCGATGCTGTGGCGGCGGGCACTGCGGAAATGGGCCACTCGGCGTCATATTACTGGCGTGGAAAAGTCGCCGCTTCGCAGTTTTTCACGGCCGTGCCCTTCGGCATGACCACCACCGAAATGAACGCCTGGCTTTACCACGGTGATGGCCAGGCGCTGTGGGATGAGATTTACGCTCAGCACAACCTGAAGCCCTTTGCTGTCGGCAATACCGGGCCGCAAATGGCGGGCTGGTTCAAGAAAGAGATCAACTCGCTGGACGATATGCAGGGCCTCAAGCTGCGCTTGCCGGGACTAGCTGGTGAAGCCATGAACGGCATCGGCGTGAGCACCGTCAACATGCCGGGGTCGGAGATCTTCACCTCGCTGCAAACCGGCGTACTGGATGCCGCCGACTGGGTCGGCCCCTATAACGACCTGGCCTTCGGCTTGCATCAGGTGGCGGACTACTACTACACCTCGGTGTGGAATGAGCCAACAGCCGCGCTTGAGGGCACCATCAATCTCGACGCCTGGAACGCGCTGCCCGACGACCTGAAAGCCGTCGTCACCGAAGCCGCACGCGCCTCAAATCTGGCGATGTACAGCGAGTTTGCCTTTCGTAACGCCCAGGCCCTGGAAGCCCTGGTGGACGAACACGATGTACAGTTACGCACCTTCCCCGAGGAGGTCATGGCGGCGCTCTATGAAAGCTCTCAGAAAGCCATCCAGCGTCAGGTCGAAGACGACGAAGCATCGCGCCGGGTGTATGAGTCCTATTCGGCGTTCCAGAAAATCGTCCGTCCCTTCAGCGATGTTGGCGAATACGCCTATTTGAAAAGCCGTGATAACGTAGGTTCATAGGCGTTTAGATCGCAGACAGGCATAAAGGGCGCTGACTCAAGCGCCCTTTATGTTTAGAGTCATGTTTCTAGAGTCGCTATAGGGCCTGTTTAGTCATGCACCGCGCGGATGCGGCCATTGTCGTCCAGCGCCACCATCACAAAGCGTGCCTCGGTCACCTTTTGG
This sequence comes from Halomonas sp. A40-4, assembly GCF_015767635.1. Lineage (GTDB taxonomy): Bacteria > Pseudomonadota > Gammaproteobacteria > Pseudomonadales > Halomonadaceae > Vreelandella > Vreelandella janggokensis. The sequence goes on from NZ_CP065230.1 coordinate 4,008,157, forward strand.
CGCTCGTCCAGATGCTGTTCGTGTAGGGCACGTACCCACACCTCCACATCGATCTTCATCGAGCTATGCCCCACCTCTTGAAGCTGGGTGTACACGCTCACCATCGACCCGACCCGCACCGGGCTTAAAAAATCCATTGCCTCAATGGCCACGGTGGCGGTTCGCCCGCCGGCTTCACGGCCAGCCGCCAGCTCGGCCGCCTGATCCATCTGGTTCACCAGCCATCCGCCGGAAATGTCACCGTAAACATTGGTATCCTGGCGCGAAGCCAGTAATTTGAGGGTCAATTGCCCTTGGGGGGCAGGCACATCGTCCAAATCGGTATCCAGCAGTGTCATGTGTCGGTCGCTTTGTCGGTTTATTATTGTGAAAATCAGGTCGCCATCTGAGGCGCGCCTTGCTGCATTGCAATAAATAACGAGTTAATCACAAGAGAGCTTCCGATTGAATAGTAACGGTTTCGCTTTTCGCATGAAATATCGCGCGGCACTGGGCCTGGCCTGGCTGCTCTTGAGTTTGCCGCTTGTCGGCTGGGCACAGCCCCAGCAGCCTTCCGTGAGCGGCACCCTGGGCGCCGTTGGCTCGGACACCATGGCCGGATTGATGCTGCGCTGGGGCGAAGCGCTTACCACTCAATATCCGGAAATCAACGTGCAATTTCAAGCCAGCGGCTCTGCCAGCGCACCGCCGGCTTTGTTGGCGGGCACTACCCGCATCGGCCCCATGTCCCGGCGCATGACCCACGAGGAACGCAACGCTTTTATCGAGCGTTATGGCTACCCACCGCTGGAACTGCGCGTGGCACGCGATGCGCTTATCGTGATTGTACATCGTCACAACCCACTGTCGGCGATCTCACGTCAGGACGTGGATGCGGTTTTTTCGACCACCCAGGCCTGTGGTGGCGAACAATCGATCGCTCGCTGGGAAACATTGACCCAGGACGCGACGGCGCCAAGCGGTCGCATCGCCTTGCACGGACGGAATATGGCCTCGGGCACCTACGGCCTGTTTCGTCAACGCGCGCTGTGCGACGGTGAGTTCCGCCCCGATATCAGCGAGTACATGGGCGCATCGGCGGTCGTCGCGGCCGTAGGCGAGTCCTACAGAGCAATGGGCTATTCTGGTCATAACCACTTGACGCCATCGGTAAAGGCACTCTCACTGACCACTACGCAGGGTAACGCCGTGCCGCCCAGCGAAACCGCCATTCAAAGCGGCGACTATCCGCTTTCCCGCTACCTGTATATCTACGTCAACCTGCCGCCTGACGAATCGCTACCTGCCGCCGAGCGGGCGTTTCTGGATCTCATCATGTCGACTGAAGGTCAGAAAATTACCCGGGCGTCGGGTTTCGTTCCCCTGCCCCTGGACGATCTGGAGGCTCAGCGGGCATGGTAGCCGGAATCTGTCATTTAATTGTCACATTGGTCACGTAACGTAAGGAGCATGCATGTACCCCCAAACGCTGACCCTACCGCTGACTTGCCCATGATAGTCAAATGACTCGCGCTCGGCTCTTTCATCAGCCGCTTCGCCACTTGCAGGACCGCATCGCCACCGGACTCATCACCGCCGGTGGTATCGGTGTGTTGCTGGCGATATTGGGTATTGGGGTATTTTTGGTCTGGGAAGCAGCCCCCTTGTTGCTGGATGGCGACAACGCCTCGCTTGCCATGCTCTCGCCGCTGGCGTGGGGAACGCTGAAAGCCGCCCTGATGGCATTACTGTTTGCGTTGCCGCTCGCACTGGGGGCGGCCGCCTATTCAGCGTTTTTCATGTCGACCCGACTACGCAGCCGCATCAAACCAACCCTGGAAATGATGGAAGCCATCCCTGGGGTGGTCATCGGCTTTATCGCCGGTATGCTGCTCGCCCCCTGGGTCGAGCGCCACTTGGCCAGCACCCTGGTGGTCATCGTCTGGCTGCCGCTTAGTGCCGGGCTCGCCGGTCTGGTCTGGCACCTGGCAAGCCGCCGCTGGCAGCGTCGTCTGCCGCTTTCGTGGGCAGCTCTGTGGCTGATTCCGTGGCTCATTGTCATGTTCATCCTCGCCCTGTGGTTAACGCCACTGGTGGAGCAGACCTTTTGGGATGGCGACCTTCGCCAGCATCTTTATGCCGTGTTTGGACTCGATTACGTCACCCGTAATGCCCTGATTGTCGGCCTGGCAATGGGCTTCGCCGTGATTCCCAGCGTCTATTCGCTGGCCGAAGATGCGCTCACCGAGGTGCCTCGCCCGCTGATGGAAGGCGCTCAGGCGCTCGGCGCCAGCCGCTGGCAAGCGGTCGTTAAAGTCGCGCTTTCCGCAGCTGGGCCGGGGCTGTTTTCAGCCATCATGATCGGCGCAGGCCGAGCGGTGGGGGAAACCATGATCGTACTGATGGCCAGCAGCAATACGGCGCTGCTTAGCGCCAGTCCCTTCGAAGGCATGCGTACCATGGCCGCCGCTATCGCCATTGAGCTGCCCGAAGCCACTGCGGGGAGTACTCCATATCGCATGCTGGTGCTCGCAGCCCTGTTGCTGTTCCTGTTCACCTTTTTAGTCAACACCCTGGCCGAGCTGGTTCGCCAACGGCTGCGCCGTCGCTACCAGCGACTGGGGGGGGCTTCGTGAAGTGGCTGAAAAGTGCCGTACAGCAGGGCATCTGGCCGTGGCTGTGCGCGGGCTGTGTAGCCCTCTCCTTGCTCATGCTGGGCGCCTTGCTGGCGTTACTGCTGACACGTGGCCTGGGCCATTTCTGGCCGGCAACACTGGATGAAATCACCCTGCACAATGGCGATGTGGTGGCAGGCGAGGCAGTCCGCGATATGCCGCTTCCCAACCGGGCAGGTAGCGAACGCCTCTACTTTACGGGCAATCGTGACATCGACGACGCCCGCTGGCGCTGGGTGGCGATTGACACCATTGCACAACAGACCCAGCCCGCGGCACTGCTGCGTCTGAAACGGCGCACCTGGGGCGACTTTATCGGCTATCTGGAAGCCATTGAGGTAAACGGCGAGCGCTTTAGCGGCCATACTGCCCTGCAGCAAGCAAAGCAGGCGCTCCAGCTGTCCGCGCCCGAGCGCGCTCGCTATCAGCTCACCTTGCGTACGCCCCAGGGGCAAACCCTGCGCCAGCCGCTTGCCACCGTGCTGAGCATTGAAGCGCCCAATGCCATGCACGTTGGCCAAAAAGTGCAGCGCTGGGCAACGGACGTCTGGCAGTTTTTAAGCCAGGGACCGCGTGCCGCCAATACCGATGGGGGGGTGTGGCCGGCTATTTTCGGTACCATGCTGATGGTGATTCTAATGTCGGTGATCGTCACGCCTTTTGGCGTGCTGGCCGCCATCTATCTCAATGAGATTGCCCATCAGGGACCCCTCACCCGCCTGGTACGCATAGGCGTCCGCAATCTCGCGGGGGTACCGTCCATTGTCTACGGTGTCTTCGGCCTGGGGGTCTTTGTTTATGGCATCGGCGGTTCGCTGGATACGTGGTTCTTTGACGACGCGCTGCCGTCCCCCACCTTTGGTACCGGTGGCCTGTTATGGGCATCGCTGACCCTCGCCCTGCTGACGCTGCCGGTGGTGATTGTCGCCACCGAAGAGGGACTGGCGCGCATTCCCGACGCCCAGCGTGAAGGGGCGGTGGCTCTGGGCGCCACGCGATTTGAAATGTTGAAGCGTATCGTACTGCCCATGGCCACTCCCGCTATGTTGACCGGCGTCATTTTGGCCGTGGCGCGAGCGGCCGGTGAAGTTGCGCCTCTGATGCTGGTGGGTGTCGCCAGGCTCGCGCCACAAATGCCCCTCGACGGTGAATTTCCCTACTTACACCTGGAACGCAAGTTTATGCATCTTGGCTATCATCTGTTTGACACCGCCTTTCACGGCGAGGATGTCCAGGCAGCGATCCCGTTGGTCTATGCCACGGCCCTGTTATTAGTGCTGATTGTGCTGGTGCTTAACCTAACTGCCATATTATTGCGTCATCATCTACGTCGTCAGCGAGGAAGCGAATGCTAACATCCCGACACGTCGATCAGGCCACGCAGGCCCCCGTGACGCATTTCCCAGCGGATCAGTGCTGTCTGGAGATTGACCAGTTCAGCCTGGCCTACGCAGGGAAACCGGCTTTGCAACGGCTAACGCTGCAGGTCCCGCGCCACCGGGTCACGGCCTTTATCGGCCCTTCCGGGTGTGGCAAATCGACTTTTTTGAGAGCAATCAATCGCTTGCATGACCTTAATGAGTCGGTCAGCCACAGCGGTGAGATCAGCCTTGAAGGACATAATATTCATGCGCCGGAAATGAACGTCACAGAGCTGCGCCGTCGGGTGGGTATGGTGTTCCAGACCCCTAACCCCTTTCCGATGTCGATCTACGAAAATGTCGCCTTTGGTCTGCGCTTGCAGAAACGGCTCGCCAAGCGCCAACGGGATGACATCATCGAGTGGGCGCTCACCTCGGCAGCCCTGTGGGATGAAGTCAAGGACCGCTTGCATCGCTCTGCCTGGCAGCTGTCAGGCGGGCAACAGCAGCGCCTGGTCATCGCGCGGACGCTGGCGGTGCAGCCCGACGTGCTGCTGCTTGACGAGCCCGCATCGGCGCTTGACCCGATTTCGACCCTCAAGATAGAAGAGTTGATTCGAAATCTGAAATCTCAGCTAACGTTAGTGTTGGTGACTCACAATATGCAGCAGGCGGCCCGTGTGTCTGATTACACTGCCTTCCTGCAACAGGGTGAGCTTGTAGAGTACGGACCCACCGACCACGTTTTCACTAATCCTCGTCTACAACGAACCGAAAACTATATAACCGGCCGTATGGCTTAGGTTGACGCAACCCCGTTAGGAGGGCTCCATGGACATTACCAGCGATACTCACAGCCAGCATATCTCGCGCCAATTCAATCATGAGTTGGAAGAACTCAAGACCCACCTGATGGCCATGGGCGGCATGGTGGAAAAACAGGTCCAGGACGCCGTCTTCGCGCTCCTGGAAAGTGACTCGCGGCTGGCCGAGAAAGTCCGCGACAACGACCGTCAGGTCAATGACCTGCAACTGCAGATTGATGACGAGTGCACGCGTATTCTCGCGCGTCGTCAGCCGGCCGCTTCGGATTTGCGCCTGGTGCTCGCCGTCATCCGTGCTACCTCTGACCTGGAACGGATCGGCGATGAAGCCAGCAAGATCGCCCGCAATGCGCTCAGCCTGAGCGAGAGCAGCAATCCCCTTCGCGGGCTGGTGGAAGTGCGCCATATCAGCGAGCACGTGCGTAAAATGTTGCGCGATTCGCTGACTGCCTTTGCCCGCTTCGACACCGAACTGGCCATGCAGGTCGTGCGTGAGGATGAGTTTGTCGATAGTGAATACGGCAGCGCCATGCGTTCCTTGATGACCTTCATGATGGAAGATTCGCGCTCGATCACCTCGGTACTCAGCATCATGTGGGTGCTGCGCGCACTGGAGCGGGTAGGTGACCACGCCAACAACCTGGCCGAGCACGTCGTCTACCTCGTCAAGGGGCTGGATATCCGCCATACCGACCCTGAGACACTGGACCAGCAGGCAGCACCGAAAAAGTCTTGACCTGCCCCCTGATTCCTCATGCAATACGCCCTGGCTGCACGGCAGCCAGGGCGTTGTCATTATCGAGGAGTCACACGTTTTCATGCTGGATGCATTCACTGCCATCAGCCGAGGCACACGTTGTGTCTATAAGCCTGGGCTAAGGCGTTATGTCTTTTTACCCATCCTGGTCAATCTGCTGGTCTACGTCAGCATGTTCAGCTTTGTGATAAACCGCTTTGAGGGCTGGTTGGCGCATTGGATGAGTATGGTGCCCAGTTGGCTGGACTGGCTGTCGTGGCTTATCTGGCCCCTTTTCGTGCTTAGCCTGTTGGTCGTGGTGTTTTTTACCTTCACGCTGGTGACCAGCTTGATTGCGGCACCGTTTTACGGCTTCTTGGCCGCTAAAGTTGAAGTTCAGGTCACCGGGCATGAGCCTCTGGATGATCGGGGGCTGGTCAAAACGACCATTGATGCGCTGGGCCGCGAAATGGTCAAGCTGGGTTATATCCTGCCCCGTGCCGTACTGCTGTTCGTGATTGGCTGGATTCCAGGTCTTAACCTGTTGGCACCCCTGCTATGGGCGCTGTTTTCCGCCTGGGTGATGGCCATCACCTATCTGGATTACCCGATGGATAACAACAAGGTAGCGTTTCGCGATATGCGCGGTCGCCTATCGGCTCGCTGGTGGCAAAGCTTAAGCTACGGCGGTCTGGTCACGCTATTGACGTGGATCCCCCTGGCCAACCTGTTTTTGATTCCCGGTGCCGTGGCCGGGGCGGTGCTGATGTGGGATTACCATTATCGCCATGCCCGGTCGGTGACCAAGCGTTCTTGACGTATGCGCAAGGCCAGTATACAGAGGCTGAAAGAAGGGAAAGCTGACGTTGTTAAAAGGCTGACAAAAACAAGACCCCGCCAAGGCGGGGTCTTCGACAGTGATCATTTTAGGCGGTGGTGCTTACCAGCTTCCAATCCTTTTGCGGGACTCCAACCGTGGACGTTACCCTGACTGGCAGTGTGACCGCCTTCTAGACTCATCCAATGAATCTTGAATCATCCCTGCTAATGCAGAACATCCTTGCTCGGCATTGGGCTACTGTCTAAGCGTAGTTACTTTTCTTTGTTTCGTAAAGAAAAGTATCAACAGTTTTCTGCATCTTACAGTGACAGATACTGTCTTGCCTATAGAAGAGCATCCTCTATGCCAGCTTTTCGCTATTTCACTTATTAGCCATTAATAACAATGAGTTAAATTACATTCACTATGCCAATTGATCGCCAGGAGGTGTCATTTGGATACGCTGGATATGTGTCGCAATGGCACATGTGACGCCGTTACTCAGCGACACAGCCAGCTATGTAACCGAGGAGACACTACGCGGGGGCGTGGAAGGCGTGCTAAGGCGGGCCGCCGGGAAAACACAGCGGAAACGGGCACCTTCACCCGGATGCGAGTCGATTTGCAACTGAGCATCGTGGCGCAACAGCACATGCTTAACAATCGCAAGGCCCAGCCCGGTGCCCCCGGTAGCGGTACTGCGGCCTTTATCGACGCGATAAAACCGTTCGGTGAGGCGGGGAATGTGCACAGGGTCTATCCCTTCACCATCGTCACACACTTCGATACAGGCACCTTGGCCAAACGCTTTCCAGCACAGCGTAATCTCGCTGCCAGCAGACGTATAGCGCACCGCATTGAAAGCCAGATTAGAAATGGCACTGCGGATTTCCTGCTCGCTGCCCACCAACTGCGCGGGGTAGTCGCCTTCAATGGTGAGCGTGTGCTGATGCTCGGAAAGCGCCAGCGCATCGGCCCCGACACTGTTTAGCAGGGACGTCACGTCCATTGGCTGATGATCCTGTCCGCCCTGATCAATTTCCAATCGCGACAGCAGCAACAGGTCGTTGACCAGATTTTGCATGCGCTGTGTCTGAGCCTGCATCTGCCCAATGCTGCGCCCCAATCGGGGTGGAAGCTGGTCCGCCATTTCGCCATAGGTTTCGAGATAGCCCGATAACACGGTTAACGGTGTGCGCAGCTCATGGGAGACGTTGGCAACGAAGTCGCGGCGCATCTGCTCTAGCTGATGCAAGCGCGTAATATCGCGCGCCATGACCAGGCGCTCGTCGTCACCATAAAGGGTAATCTGGTACTGCAAAATGCGACGCTCATCGATCGGCGACGTGAGCGTCAGCGGCTCACTGTAGTCGCGGGCGTTGAAATAGCTGATGAACCGCGGGTCGCGAAGCAGATTGGTAATATGTTGTCCACGGTCGTGAGCGGTTTGTAGCCCCAGCATATTGCTGGCAGCGCTGTTCCACCACTCCAGGTCGCCGTGACGGTCGAGCATCACCACGCTATCGCGCATGGCTTCCGAGGATTCTTGAATGCGGGCAAGCGTCGAGCGGAGACGGCCCTGGGTAATCCGTTGGCTTTTCTGATATCGGTACAAACGATCAAACAATTCGCCCCACAGTCCTCCTGCGGCCGGCGGTTCATCCTGCGGGCGTTGCGTCAGCCAGCGGTAAGCGGCGCGCAATTGCCGCAAGTGGTAGACCAGACACATCGCGAAGCCACCGGCCAACCCCAGGCCCGGCAGGCCAAGTAGCCATCCCAGGCAGATGCCGAGTGCCGCCCAACCTAGCAAACGCCAAAGCTCACGGCTCCACAAACGCACGGTTAAGCTCGAGCGGAGAAGCGGTAGCCCGTACCGCGTACCGTTTGGATCAAGTTCTGATGTCCGTCGCCCAGGGCTTTGCGTAGCCGACGAATATGAACATCCACAGTGCGCTCTTCCACGTACACATTACCGCCCCACACCTGGTCGAGTAACTGGCTACGTGTGTAGGCCCTTTCCTGATGGGTCATGAAGAATTGCAACAGCCGGTATTCGGTCGGCCCCATATCCAGCGCTTTACCGTAGGCACTTACCCGGTGGCCCACCGGATCAAGCAGCAACCCATTAATTTCGATGGGATCTTCCACGCCACGTGGGGTCGCACGACGCAGCACGGCCTTGAGGCGTGCCACGAGTTCACGGGGCGAAAACGGCTTGGTGATATAATCGTCGGCCCCCGCTTCAAGCCCCTGTATCTTATTGTCTTCTTCACCCTTGGCGGTGAGCATGATGATCGGCAGTTCGGCGGTGGTTTCCTCGCGCTTGAGGCGCCGAGCCAACTCGATGCCGCTGGTACCGGGCATCATCCAGTCGAGCAATAGCAGGTCAGGCTGATGATCAACGACCATGGCGTGGGCATCCTGAGCGTTGTCCGCTTCAAGAACACGGTAGTCGGCCATTTCCAGCGCCACCGCGATCATCTCGCGAATGGATGCTTCATCATCGACGATCAAGACGGTCTTGGCGGTCATTCCAGAGCCTCACGGTGTCCGATAGAAAGTAATCCAGTGACAGGTACATGACGATCACACCATGACTTGATGACAATTCTATGACATTGACAGAGATTCGCCAGCCGTTGGCCACCAACTCAGCGCAATACCGGCAAACACCAGCAGGCCCGACCAGTGATTATTCAGAAACGCCTGAAAACAGGCATCCCGCTCACGGTGACGGATCAAGCGCTGCTGGTGAATAAACGTCGCCGCCATCCCCGCCAGGCCGAGCCAGAAAAAACCGCCCAGCCCGAGGCGCGCGCCCACCCAGGCCAGCAATGCCAGCGTGGCCAGCTGAAGCAGCCCGATCACCAGCCGGTCGGCATTACCCAGCAACACGGCCGTCGATTTAATGCCAATCTTGATATCGTCGTCACGATCAACCATGGCGTACTGGGTATCATAGCCAACCGTCCACAGCACATTGGCAAAGAACAGCAGCCATGCCTCTACCGGCACATGGCCAAGGACCGCACCGAACGCCATCGGAATCGCCCAGGAAAACGCCGCCCCTAGCACTACCTGGGGAAAATGCGTGTAGCGCTTCATGAACGGGTAGATAAACGCCAATACCACGCCGCCCACCGACAGCAACACGGTAAACCAATTGGTCAACAGCACCAGCATGAAGGCCGCCGTCACCAGCCCGATAAACAGCAGTTGGGCCTCGGTTTCACTGATCCGCCCGGTAGCCAGCGGGCGCTGTCGGGTACGTTTGACGTGGCCATCGACGTGACGATCGGCATAATCATTGACCACGCAGCCCGCTGCGCGCATGACGTATACCCCGGCGATAAAGATGAGCAGTACGTTGCGCCCGGGTACCCCTTCGCCGGCGACCCATAAGGCCCACAGCGTTGGCCACATCAGCAGCCAGGTACCGATCGGCCGATCCAGACGCATCAGCTGTATAAAATCCGCCAGCCGACTCAACCCGGTTGGCCGTAATAAAGAACGATCCATGCTTACCTCACCCATCCAAGAGACGCAGCGTTAGCCTAGCGCGAAGGCAGCGCAAGATCATCCGCCATGGTCGATAAAAAGTATTCCTGTACCAGCAGCGATAACCCGCCGTGCTGACAGCCGTGCTGAAATACCGAGCGGCGCCCCCACAGGCTGCTGGCATCGCCAGGGAAGGTAAAACCAGGCGCATGACGCGTGGCGTACAGCGGGCCACGCACCAGGTCCGGCTGGCGAAACAGCCAGCTGCCCAATGAACGCTCACCCAGGTTTTCCAGACACTGGCCTCTGAGCGCCTTGAGGGGAGCCACCGAACGCGCCACTACCCATGGTGTTTCATCCACACACAGGGCGACCTCCCGGCGCCACGCATAGCGCCGGGCGGCCATACCCAGCGCCAGGGCCTCATGCGGGTGTGGAAAGCCAACCCCCTGGCGTAACAGACGCACGCGGAAAGGCCGCTCGCCCCCTGCGGACACAATACGCGCCGTGAGTGAGTCCGTGGAGGCAACCCATTGCCACCACGGCGCGCTCATCGCCGGACGCAGCGCTCTAATGGGACGCCAACATGGCAAGTCAGGGGCAGTTTCAACACAGTGACGCGACACCAGAGCCTCCAGGCAATTAAACGATCACCTAGTGTAACATGTGGGCTTTACAGGCTTTTGTCCCACTGACCACTGGATACCCGGATGCCCTCATCACACGCTGAGCTCGTTATCGTTGGCACTGGCATGGCGGGCGTTGGTCTTGCCCGTGCGCTGCGCCGCAAAGGCGATACGCGCACCCTGCACTTGATCAGCGCCGATAGCGGCGACGATTATACCAAACCACTGCTGTCTACCGGCTTCGCCAAACGCCTCCCGCCCGAAAAGCTCGCACAGCGCAACGCCGCGGCGCTTGCCGAATCACTTGACGCTCGAGTGATCACCCACACCCCTGTCCGCCAGATTGACGTGGCTAACCGCTCGCTGCGGCTGGAAGATGACCAAGCGCTTGGCTACGACCGCCTGGTGTTAGCCACCGGCGCCGAGCCAAGGGTGCCCATGGCGATACCCGATTCCGTCAAAGCGCATTGCTTTACCGTCAACGATCTTGACGACTATCGCCGTTTTCATCATGCGCTGGGGACAGCGCCTGCTCGCGTGGCGGTGATCGGCGCAGGCCTCGTCGGCTGCGAGTTTGCCAATGATCTGCACGCGGGCGGTCATGACGTCACCGTTATTGCCCCCGATGCCACACCGCTTTCCCGCTTGCTGCCTGGCCCCCTGGGCCGAGCACTCGGCAAGGCGTTTGTTGACGCAGGCATCCACCTTGCCCTGGGCAGAACCATCAAGACCATGGCCCTTAATGATGACCCCGGCGTGACGCTGACGCTGGATAACGACGACACGTTCAACGTCGATGTCATCTTGATGGCGACGGGGTTGACCCCGCGTACCGCTCTGGCTGAGACAGCAGGGCTCACGGTTTCCGCCAGCGGTATTCTGGTGAACCGGCAACTGCGCACCTCTCACCCGGATATCGATGCGCTGGGCGACGTTGCCTGCGTCGACGGCATCAACGCCATGTACGTTCAGCCCCTGCAAGCCAGCGCCCAGGCGCTCGCCGCCACCCTGGTCGGCACACCCACACAGGTCAGCTTCGGGGCCTGGCCGGTGATCGTCAAAACGCCCCTGCTACCGGTGGTTGCCTACCCACCGGTCGAGGCCCCTGAACGTTGGCGGATCGAAGGCGAAGGCGGTGATATGACGGCAATCGCTGAAGATAAAGACAGACGTTTGATTGGTTTTGCATTGACAGGCAACTGCGTGAGAAGGAAAGTGGAGCTTTCCAGAGCAGCCCCTACGCTGCTAGGCTGAATTCCGCGGCGCTCGCGGCTTGGCTGAAACGACGGCCGCGCCTACAGTGTCCTTACCAACAACACGACAGTGTATCTTGCACGATCATTAAACAAAGGGAGTTTCCTTATGCGTAAACCTGAACTTGCAGCCGCCATTGCGGAAAATGCTGATCTGTCCAAAGATAAAGCGGGCCAAGTCCTCAACGTCATCCTTGATGAAATTACCAACAGCGTGTCCAAAGGCGAAGACGTTGCCCTGATCGGTTTTGGCACCTTTACCGTCCGCGAACGCGCTGCGCGTACCGGCAAAAACCCACAGACCGGTGCGCCGCTGCAGATTCCGGCCAGCAAAAATGTCGCCTTCAAGCCGGGTAAAGCGCTCAAGGACGCTGTTTCCTGATGAAGCTCAAACTGACGCTGTGGCTATTGGGCTTCTTGCTCAAACGTGCCCTGCGCCGCAAGCCGCGCTTTCGCGAACAGCTGGAACGCATGCGCGGCCTGGACTGGGGCATTGCCACAGAAGATTTGAGTACTGCCCGTTACTACCGGATGACGCCAACCAGCGTTACCAGTGGTAAAGGGTTGCCGGTCGACCTGGACCTTGAACTGCGCTTTCGCGACGACGAGGCCGCTTTACGCATCCTCAAGAAGCCCACGCAGCAAGCCTTCCTCGACGGCATGATCAACGGCGAGGTCCGCCTGGTAGGCGACTCTGCCGATATGAACAAGCTACAGAAACTGCTCAAGCATTTGTAGTTTGCGGCCCCGACAGCACTGCTAGCGCTCGAGGGGCCAGTCACGTCACCCTGTCCGGATACCGCCGGTGACTCGCCCACCCCGCTGCTAGGTTACCCCCTCGCCGGTCACTGATAGATCAGCGTTGCAGACAGGCGCTACCCAAACCCTCTATACTATGGTCTCGACTAAAGTCTAATAAAAGCGACCACCAAGAGACCCTATGCCCATTGCATTACCGCTGCGCCGCCTCTGGACGCTGGATAAGTTCGCCTACAGCGTGCGCGTGTTTATCGCCTTCAGCGGTGCGCTACTGCTCAGCGCGCTGCTGGGCGATGTCGCCTTGGTCATCCCGCTGTTTCTGGGCATTATCGCCTGCGCACTGTCGGAAACCGACGACAGCTGGGAGGGCCGCTTCCAGGCCCTGCTGGTCACACTTGCCTGCTTTGCCTCGGCGTCGTTCATCGTGCAGTGGCTGTTCCCGTGGCCGTGGCTGTTTGCCCTGGGGCTGGCGATTTCGACGTTTACTCTGATCATGCTCGGGGCCATTGGCCAACGCTACGCCACCATCGCCTCGGGTACGCTGATTCTGTCGATCTATTCGATGATCAACATTGAACAGCATGGCGGGGTGGATGAAGACGTCGCCTACCGCCAGCTTCTGCTCCTGGCGGGTGCTGCCTGGTACGGCGTCATTTCGGTCATCTGGTGCGCGCTTTTTTCGCGCCAGCCGGTCAAGCAGAGCATGGCGAGGGTATACAAGGCACTGGGCGAATTTCTGATCTTGAAGTCGGCCTTGTTCGAGCCGGTCCGGGGTGTGGATGTCGAAGCCCGCCGCGTGGCGCTGGCACGCCAGAACGGTAAGGTCGTTACCGCGCTTAATCAGGCCAAGGAGATGATCTTTCGCCGCCTGGAAGGCCAGCGGGGTGACCAGAAGCTCAACCGGTATCTACGCATCTACTTTATCGCCCAGGATATCCACGAACGGGCAAGCTCAACCCACTACCCGTATAGCGCCCTGACCGATGCGTTCTTTCACCATGACGTGCTATTTCGCTGCCAGCGGCTGCTCGATCAACAGGGTCGTGCCTGCCGTCAGTTAGCCAAGTCGCTGCTGCTCAACCGCCCGTTCGGCCACGAACAGAGCGAACAGGCACTGGCCGACTTGCGCGCCTCGATCGATAACCTGGGCGACCAAGGGAAACCCGAGTGGCAACCGCTTATGCGCCCGCTCAACGCCCTGGCGGATAACCTGACCACCCTGGAAGCGCAGATTGCCAGCGCCCACAATCCGGATACCGGCAGCGAACGCCGTGACAGTGCGCTTTACGACCGCTCACCCTCTAGCCTGCTGGAAGCCTGGAGACGAGTGCGGCTCAACTTTACCCTGGGCTCGCCCACCTTTCGCCACGCCGTCAGGCTGAGTACCGCGCTCGTGGCAGGCTATGGGCTACTGCACTGGCTTGATCCGGAGCAGGGCTTCTGGATCCTCTTGACCACGCTGTTTGTCTGCCGACCCAACTTTGCCACCACACGACGGTTTCTTTCTCAGCGGATCATCGGCACGGTGTTGGGGTTAGTCGTCGGCTGGGCATCCATCAGCCTGTTTCCCCACCCGCTGGTGCAAAGCATGATCGCGGTGGCGGCGGGGGTGTCGTTTTTTGCCAATCGTGAAAAGCACTACGTGATCGCCACCGCCTCGATCACCCTGCTGGTGCTGTGTAGTTTCAATCAGGTAGGTGACGGCTTCGATCTTATCTGGCCGCGCCTGTTCGATACGCTGATTGGCGCCCTGATAGCCGGCCTGGCGGTGTTCTTTATTCTGCCCGATTGGCAAGGGCGCCGGCTTAACCGTGAGGCTGCACATGCGCTGACCAACCATCGCCGCTACCTGGAAGAAATCATTCACCAGTACGAAGAAGGCAAGCAGGACGATTTAGCGTATCGCCTGGCACGACGCAATGCGCATAATGCCGATGCGGCGTTGTCCACGCTGCTGACCAATATGCTTCACGAGCCGGGGCATTACCGTAAGCAGGATGCCGACAACGGGCTGCGCTTTCTGGTGCTTTCCAACACCCTGCTGAGCCACCTTTCGGCCCTCGGCGCCCATCGCCACCAGCTAGCCGACGACGAGGACGACAGTGCGTCCGTGCCCGCCGCCAAGCGCATGTGCGAACTGCTCGACCAACTCGCCGAGCAGCTACAAAACCGCCAGCCAATAACCCCGCTGTCGGCCCAGGCCGAGGCGCTGATCGCGCAGCTCGATGAGCAAGGCCCGCCCAAAGAGGAAAACGCCGTCACACGTTACCGGCCGATCCAGAGCCAACTGCGCCTGATTGCGAACCAGTTGGCACCGCTGAGCGACGCGGCGAGTCGTCTTATCAGCACTAACGGAACTGACGACCCTGGCTTGAGTTAAACCTGCCCATAGCGCCCGGCGGCTTCGCCCAGCCAGCGGCGCACCAGCACGGTGGTGATGTCCTTGTTGCCTTGCAGCGCCTGGGCCAGCGCCGTGACCTGGTCCAGCAGGTCAGCATCGCGTTCCAGATCGGCAATTTTCATCTGCGCCAGGCCGGTCTGGCGGGTGCCGAGGACTTCGCCGGGGCCACGAATTTCCAGGTCTTTCTCGGCGATGCGGAAACCATCGGTGGTTTCGCGCATCACCGCCAAACGCTGACGGGAGGTTTTGGACAGCGGCGGGTGGTAAAGCAGCACGCAGAAACTCTCGGTACTGCCGCGCCCCACGCGGCCGCGCAGCTGGTGCAACTGGGAAAGCCCCAGGCGTTCGGGGTTTTCGATAATCATCAGGCTGGCGTTGGGGACGTCCACGCCCACCTCGATCACGGTCGTGGCGACCAGAAGGTCCAGCTCGCCTTCTTTAAACGCCGCCATCACCTCGGCTTTTTCGCTGGACTTCATGCGCCCGTGCACCAGGCCAATGGCAAGCTCCGGCAGCGCCTCGGTAAGCTCGTCGCGGGTGACTTCCGCCGCCTGGCACTGCAGCGCTTCGGACTCTTCGATCAGTGTGCACACCCAGTAGGCCTGGCGGCCTTCGCTGCAGGCGCGCCGGATACGCTCGACCACTTCCGGGCGGCGCTCGTCGGAGACCACCACGGTCTTTACCGGCGTGCGGCCGGGAGGCAGTTCGTCGATCACCGAGACATCCAGGTCCGCGTAGGCACTCATGGCCAGCGTGCGGGGAATGGGCGTGGCGGTCATGATCAACTGATGCGGCGTCAGCCCCCCCGCTTCGCCTTTTTCACGCAGCGCCAGGCGCTGGTGCACGCCAAAACGGTGCTGCTCGTCGATAATCGCCAGCCCCAGGCATTGGAAATGCACATCGTCCTGAAACAGCGCATGGGTGCCCACCACCATGCGCGCACGGCCATCGGCAATCGCCGCCTTGGTATCCAGCCGCGCTTTGCCTTTGAGCTTGCCCGCCAGCCAGGCCACTTCGATGCCCAGTGGCTCAAACCAGGCTTTAAACGAGCGGTAGTGCTGCTCGGCGAGGATTTCGGTGGGTGCCATGATCGCCGCCTGGCAGTTCCCTGCCAACGCCGACAACGCCGCCATGGCGGCGACCACGGTCTTGCCCGAGCCCACATCGCCTTGTACCAATCGCAACATGGGGGCAGGACGGGCAAGGTCCAGAGCAATTTCTTCCAGCACCCGCCCCTGGGCACCCGTCAGAGCGAAAGGCAGTTGGGCAAGAAAACGCGCCTGAAGGCTTCGCCCGGAAGGTAACTCAGGGGCGCCATCTGACTGAATGCGCAAACGTACCTCACGCAGGCTTAGCTGGTGAGCCAACAGCTCTTCCAACGCCAGACGCCGCGTCGCCGGGTGCTGGCCGTGGGTGAGTTGCTCCAGGTCGGCATCCGGCGGCGGCTGGTGGAGAAGCTTCAGGCTGGCGTGCAGTCCGGGTAGCTGAAAGCGCTGGCGCAGGGCGTCGGGAATAACGTCGGGCAGCGCCTCGGGCTGATTTTCCAGCAGTCCCAGCGCCTGCTGGGTCAACGCGCGCAGGCGCGTTTGATGCAACCCTTCGGTGGTGGGATAAATCGGCGTAAAGTACTCGTCGACCGGCGTTTCGCTGCCACCGCTCAGCCTATATTCGGGGTGATAGATTTCCAGCCCCGTCGCCCCAGCGCGCGCTTCGCCAAAAGCTCGTACGGTGGCCCCGGGCCTAAGTTGTTGCTGCTGGGCGGGGGAGAAATGAAAAAAACGCAGGCTTAAAATGCCGCTATTATCGCGCAGCCTCACCAGCAGGCTGCGTCGGCGCCCTTTGACCACATCGCAGGCGGTGACCTCGCCCTCGATGACCGCCTCGCTGCCCGCGCGTAGCTCGCCGATAGGTGTCAGCCGGGTGCGGTCCTGATAGCGCAATGGCAAATGAAACAGCAAGTCGCTGACCTGCTCGATCCCCAGGCGGCCGAGCTTCAGCGCCAGTGCTTCACCAACGCCTTTAAGGGCGGTGACCGGTGCCGAAAGCGCCGTCATGAGGCAACCGTCGACGCCTGGGTTGGCTGACGACAATGATTGATGGCGTTGATCAACGCATCAATGGCTTTGGGGCGCGGAAAGCTGGCCCGCCAGGCAATCGCGACCGTTCGCGAAGGCGCGGGGCTGACAAAGGGGCGACTGACCAGCATGGCGTTTTCATACTGGTCGGTACCCAGCGCCGACTGAGGCAGTACGGTGATGCCCAGCTTGGAAGCCACCATATGCCGGATTGTCTCCAGCGAGCCACCTTCGGCGATAAGCGTGTTATCGGGGTTATTGAGCTTTTGCGTGATCGCGGGACAGGCTTCCAACAACTGGTCGCGGAAGCAGTGGCCCTCGCCCAGCAGCAATAGGCGCTCTTCCAATAGCTCTTCTTTATGGATCGCCTTCCGCGCTTCCCAGCGATGCTTGGCAGGCAGCAGGACTTCAAAGGTTTCATCGTAAATCGGCTTGGTCACCACGTCGGTCTCGGTGAACGGCAACGCCACGATGATGACATCCAGCTCACCGCTGCGCAGCTTGGTGCGTAGCCCGCCAGTCAACCCTTCTTCAATATACAGGGGCATTTGCGGCGCAGCCTTGGCAAGCTCAGGTACCAGGTGCGGGAACAGATAGGGGCCGATGGTGTAAATGGCCCCGATCCGCAGTGGATTGGCAAGCTGGTCTTTACCCGCACTGGCCATATCAAAGATAAGGCTACTCTGCTCAAGCACACGCTGTGCCTGGGCAATGATCTTTTCACCTAACGGCGTTACCTGGACCGTCGCCTTGGAACGCTCGAACAACGGCGTTTCCAGTTCATCCTCGAGCTTTTTGACAGCCACCGACAAGGTGGGTTGGGAAACATGGCAGCGCTCGGCGGCACGGCCAAAGTGGCGCTCCTGGGCAAGGGTTACGATGTAGCGAAGTTCTGTTAAAGTCATAGTGGTGCCAGTGGCATCCTCTCGTAGCAGCTTGTGACTAGCGATCGCGACAGTTAGCGGGTAGGCAACGGACAAACAAGCCCTGCTGACGATGTCGTCTCTACGATTGCTTCTATATATAAGGAATTGTAGATCAGGGACCTTGTATCTAATAGGGATTATTTATCAACAGGAGCGAGCAAGTGACGCTAACCGTACTGATTATTGGCTGTGGCGATATCGGCATAACGCTCGGTCGCGAACTGCTTAGCGAAGGACATCGCGTGATTGGGGTTCGTCGCCATGTCGATGCTCTACAAGATACCGGTATCGAGCCCTTGGCACTGGATCTCAATGAGCTCGAAGACGCCGACGCCAAGGCACTCCCCGAGGCGGATTACGTCATTTACACGGTAAGCGCCGACCACTTTGAAGAAAGTGCCTACCAGAGTGCTTACCCCGAGGGCTTGAAGCGGGTATTGAGCGTCATGGAACAACACGCCACACCGCCCCGCCGCGTGTTTTTCGTGTCGTCGACCAGCGTCTACGGCCAGCAGGAAGGCGAGGTGGTCAACGAGGAAAGCCCAACCGAACCGACAAGCTTCTCCGGCACCCTGATGTGCGAAGCCGAGCAGGCGCTTATCAACCACCCGCTACCCGGCACCGTGGTGCGTTTTTCAGGCATCTACGGTCCTGGCCGCGACCGGCTTATCCACCAGGTCGCCGAAGGCCGGATCGCCGCGGTCACCCCGGTGATCTATTCCAACCGCATTCACCGCGACGACTGTACCGGCATTCTGGCCCATCTGATTCACTGCCAGGAAAACAGCCAGCCATTGGCGGACCTCTATCTGGGCAGCGATTGCGAACCGGTCACGATGCACAACGTGATGGACTGGATTGCCCAGCAACTCAAAGTCACGTCCACGGACACGATGCAATCGCCGCTGCGTCGTCGCACCAGCAAGCGTTGCGATAACCGGCGTATCCTGGAAACCGGGTATCAATTCCGCTACCCAACGTTCCGCGAGGGCTACGCTCAGGTATTGAAAAAAGGTGGCTTCTGGCGCGTGCAAAAGGCTTAACCGTCCGCCACATGCTCACAACACTGCCATGAGTCTCCAGCTTGCTCATGGCAGGTGTTTTTTCTGCCTTAATCGCCAATGACCATGACGGCTTCGGCTTCCACCTGGCTCCCCTTCGGCAGCGCTTTTACCCCTACCGCGGCGCGGGCCGGGAACGGCATGTCGAAAAACTCTTCCATCACCTTGTTCACGATCGCAAAGTTATCCAGCTCGACCAGGTACAGGTTCAGTTTGACGATATCGCCAAGCGTCCCGGCAGCTTCTTCGCAGACCGCCTGAAGGTTGGTAAATACTTGACGAGCCTGCATTTCAAAATCGTCTGACACGATTTCCATGGTGGCCGGATCCAGCGGAATCTGGCCCGACAGGTACACGGTATTGCCTGCTTTAACCGCCTGAGAGTAAGGGCCGATAGCGGCGGGGGCTTTCTCGGTGTTGATAACAGCTTTGTTGCTCATTGGATGTCATGCTCCTTGGTGCACTCAACGTTGATCATGGTGGTCTCGCCATCGCTAACGCTGCCAGCCTTGGGCCAGCAGGTTGCCACAGCGGGCACTTAATTGGCCATGCGGGTTATTTTGCTGACGTTAGGCAGGTTGCGAATACGTTTCATGATGCGGGCAAGGTGAACGCGACCCTTTACCGAAAGCGTGAGGTTCACAGTGGCAAGGCGCGCATCGCGCTCTTCAATCCCGATGCGCTCGATGTTGGCATCCGCATCGGTGACCAGCCCGGCGAGTTGCGCCACGATCCCTCGGCGACTTTCGATTTCAATGCGCAGGACAACCGGGAAGTCTTCGTCGATGTTCTCTGACCATTCCAGCGCAAAGACTTTGTCAGGGTCGTCTCTGTCCAGCAGGTTTTTACATTCAGACCGGTGAACCACAAGCCCTTTACCCATCGAAAGATGGCCAATAATGCTATCACCGGGCAGCGGGTGACAGCAGCGGGCAAAGTTAATCACCATGCCCTCGCTGCCGCTTATCACCACCGCCTTTTGGCTGGTGCCCTCATTGATCAGCTCGTTGGGATGGCCGTCCGCCACATCCACCAGCCGTCGTGCCACGACGTGGGCAACGCGGTTGCCAAGGCCCAACGACTCCAGTAGCGCTTCTTCTGACGCCACGTCGAGTTGCTCGAAGGCGCGGTTTAATACCGTCGATTCCAGCTCTTCCAGGCTGGTATTGAAGGGGGCCAGTGCCTTGTTCAGCAACCGCCGCCCGAGCATCACCGCTTCGGTATGCCGCTGATGCTTGAGGGCATGACGAATGGCCGAGCGCGCCTTGGCCGTGGTGACGAAGTTCAGCCACGCCAGATTGGGGCGCGCCCCCGGCGCCGTGATAATTTCCAGCGTCTGGCCGCTCTCCAGACGCGTGGAAAGCGGCGCCAGATGGCGATCAATACGGCAGGCGATACAGTGGTTGCCGATATCGGTATGCACCGTATAGGCGAAGTCGATCACCGTAGCGCCCTGGGGCAGCTCCATGATATCGCCCTTGGGGGTAAACACGTAGATATCGTCGGGAAACAGATCGTTTTTGACGTGCTCGATAAACTCCAGGGAATCCCCGGCGTGGCGCTGCATCTCCAGAAGCCCTTTCACCCAGGCGCGGGCGCGGGCGTGGCTGCCTTCGGCGATCGGGTGCGAGGTTTGCCCGGCTTTATACAACCAGTGGGCGGCAATGCCGTTATTGGCCATGGCCTCCATTTCGCGGGTGCGAATCTGCACCTCTATCGGCATCCCCCGCGCGCCAAACAGGGTGGTATGCAGACTCTGGTAGCCGTTGGCCTTGGGAATCGCGATGTAGTCCTTGAACCTGCCCGGCACCGGCTTATATAGGTTATGCACCACACCCAGAATGCGGTAGCAGCTGGCCACATCGTCGGTAATGATGCGAAAACCGAACACATCCATGATTTCGACAAAGGGTTTGCGCTGGTCGCGCATCTTGCGATAAATCGACAACAGATGCTTTTGGCGGCCGACGACCGTACCGCTCAAGCCTTCGTCGTCGACGCTTTGTTGCAGCGTCGCCTGGACTTCCCGCATGGCACTGCGCCGATGCCCACGCGCTTTGGAAACAGCGCGCTTGATACGCTCCGAACGCATCGGATGAATCGCCTGAAAGGACAGGTCCTCGAGCTCGACGCGGATGGTGTTGATGCCTAACCGCCCGGCGATGCGGGCATAGATTTCCAGGGTTTCGCGGGCGATGCGGCGCTTTTTATCGGGACGCAGCGCGCCCAGGGTGCGCATGTTATGCAGCCGGTCGGCGAGCTTGACGATAATCACGCGGATATCCCGGGACATCGCCAGGACCATCTTCTGGAAGTTTTCCGCCTGGGCGACGGCTTTATCCTCGAAGGTGATCTGGGTCAGCTTGGAAACCCCGTCGACCAGTTCTGCCACCGGCTCACCGAACTGGGCGCCTAGGGCTTGTTTCGACACCCCGGTATCTTCAATGACATCGTGCAGCATGGCGGCCATCAGGCTTTGATGGTCCATGTGCATGTTCGCCAGGATGTTGGCCACCGCCAGCGGATGGGTAACGTAAGGTTCACCGGAGCGACGCCGCTGGCCATCGTGGGCCTGTTCAGCGTAATAAAAGGCGCGTTTGACCTGTTGGATCTCGTCGGGGGGTAAGTAGCCGCCGAGTCGGTCGGCCAGGTCATCAATGGTAAACATTCACCGCGCCTCTAATCGGTCGTGAATCCTATTCGTCGATTTGTGCGCTGGGAGCCATTGCTGGACGAGCGCGAACAGGTGCTTCAACCGGTTCGTCCAGTACCGTGTGATCGACCAGACCCGCTGCGATTTCACGCAGCGCCATGACCGTGGGCTTGTCGTTTTCCCAGGGTAACTGTGAGTCACGGGTGCCCCGCGCCAGCTGACGGGCACGCTGGGTGGAAATCATCACGAGCTTGAAACGGTTTTCTACATGATCAAGACAATCTTCAACGGTGACGCGAGCCATGGGGTGCCTTCCTGTAATAACGATGCTGAATCGCGTCCGAGAGAGATCAAACGGGCCGATCCAGCTAAAGAGGGTAGTAGAACCGTGTAGATTACTCGACGCCGGGCGCCTGTGACAAGAGCGTTGCCAGCAAGGGCGCGTGGCGTTCGCTCATTAACGGGCGCGCCAGGCGGCGGCTAATGACCAGCGACTGCAATTCCTGCAGGGCAGTGGTGAAGTCATCGTTGACTACCAGGTAGTCGTATTCGTCGTAGTGCGACATTTCGCTGATCGCATCACGCATGCGTCGCGCAATGATGGCGTGCTCATCGGTTCCACGGCTGGCCAGGCGACGCTCCAGCTCGCTGCGCGACGGTGGCAGGACAAAAATCGACACGGCCTCGGGCATTTGTTCGCGCACCTGGCGCGCGCCCTGCCAGTCGATTTCGAGAATCACGTCCTGGCCGGCATCAAGTACCGTTTGGACGGCCAGGCGCGAGGTACCGTAATAATTATCGAAAACCTTGGCGTACTCAAAAAACTCGCCACGCGCAATCATCGCCTCAAAGGTTGCCGCATCGGTGAAGTGGTAATTCACACCATCGACCTCCCCCTCGCGCTTGGCCCGGGTGGTGTGCGATACCGACACCTGAATGCCATCGAGGCTTTCGATCAGCTCGCGCACCAGGCTGGTTTTACCCGCCCCCGATGGGGCAGAAACGATAAACAGTGTACCTTGGGACATACGCGCTTCCCTTGTTGGCGAGGTAAACTCATGCAATTAGAGCAGTGTAGAAAAGGGTCGCAGTATCGCACACCCGTCGCGACGACTGTAGCGTTTCGCAGAACAGGGAGGTCACGATGCGAAGTAGCTGGCTGATACTGGCACTGATCGCGTTAGCCGTTGCCCTGCAAAAGGGCGTCATCGACATTCCCCGCCACTGGTCACCCTGGGCACCGCTATACGTCGACGACCCGATAACACCGGTCACGTCGCTAAAACTGAGCCGCCTGGAACATGACCGTGACGGCTGCCTGGCCGCACTGGACAGCGTGCCGGATGATGCGCTGCACTATTCCCCTCTGGCCGACTACACCCCCGTCGATAGCTGCCCGCTTGAGAACGTGGTGCGCCTTGAAGCCAGCAGCGTCGCCTTCAACCAATCGTTTGTAGCCAGCTGCCCCTTGGCGCTTGCCTGGGTAATGTTCGAGCGCCACGCGCTGCAACCCAGCGCCGAGACCCTTCTCGGCACCCGGGTACGCCAAGTCGACCATGTGGGAAGTTTTGCCTGCCGCAATGTGTACGGTCGCGAAAGCGGACGGCGCAGCGAACACGCCACCGCCGAGGCGCTTGACGTGACCGGCTTTCACCTCGCCAACGGTGAGCGCATTACCCTGCTTGAGGACTGGGGCAACGATGGGCCAGCGGGAGCGTTTCTGCGCGACATACGCGACGATGCCTGCGACTTTTTCGGCAACACCCTGGGCCCCGACTACAACGCCGCCCACGCCGACCACTTTCATTTCGGGATGCGCGGCTTTCGCCTCTGCCGTTAGGTGGCGTCCGCCATGCGGGCCGGGGGATAACGTTTCTCCAGCCAGCGCCCGGCGGCAAACAGCACGAGCCCGCACAGCGCCAACCCGGTTCCCACCAGGCCGGTGCTCGACCAGTTGAAGCCCGCGCTGATGACAAGCCCGGCAAGCCAGGCCCCCAGCGCATTGGCACCGTTGAAGGCCGCGTGATTGAGCGATGCCGCCATGGTTTGGGCATCCTCGGCGACATCCATCAAACGGGTTTGCAGCGAAGGCGCCAGCGCCATGCTGGTGCCCACCAGCCCCACAAACAGCAGCCCCGACCAGACATTATTCGCCGCGAAGTAAAATAGCCCCTGGATCACCGCACACCACAGCAGAATAGACGGAATTGCGCGCATCAGGTTTTTATCCGCCAGACGCCCGCCGATCAAATTCCCGGCGATGGAGCCCAGGCCGAAGATTACCAGCACCAAGGGCCCCAGCGCTTCGCTCATGCCCGCCTGCTGGGTCAGCGTCGGCATCACGTAACTGAAAATGGCGAACATGCCGCCGCAGCCGATACAGGCGATGGCCAAGGTAACCAGCACGCGCTGCTTGACCAGCGCCGACAGCTCACGCAGCGGGCTCGCCAGGGCATCAACGGGCTGAACCGGTACGTAGAACCGGGTCAACAGCGCGGTAAGCAGCGCAATGCCGCCCACTGCGGCAAAGGCAATCTGCCAGCCGAAAAAGCTCCCGGCCCAGGTGCCCAGGGGGGCGCCCACCAGAATCGCGACAGTCAGGCCCATCATCACCCGAGCAATCGCCCGTGCCCGCTGATCGACGGGCACCGCCCCGGCGGCCACCAGAGCGGCAATGCCAAAGTAGGCGCCGTGAGGCAGCCCGGCGATAAAGCGCAGGCCCACAAACGACCAGAAGCCCGGCGCCATGGCACTGGCAATATTGCCCACGGCAAACACCAGCATCAGCGCGATCAGCAGCGCTCGCTTGGGGACCCTTGCCGCCAGGGCAGAAATCAGCGGCGCACCGACCACAACGCCCAGGGCGTAGCTGCTGATCGCATAGCCCACCTGGGGCACAGTGATGGCCAGATCCTCCGCGATGCGATTCATCAACCCCATGATGACGAACTCGCTGGTGCCGATGCCAAAACCGCCTAGCGCCAATACAAATTCAGCCAGCCGCGGGTTACGCGCCAGCCCTTGAGACGATGATGCCGTCGATTCCTGCATGCTTATCTCCTTGGGATACCGACCGATGGTATCGCGATGGCGCAAATGATCGCAGGATTAGACGAAAGTAGAAACATACTGCGCTTAAAAGTTAGCGGGCGAAAGGGAAACTCCGCATGGGGTTAATCCCATTAGTGTCCTAGCTTTGTTAGTGTGTTTTTTATTTCTCAATACTCGAGACGCTGATGAACCCAGATACCATCGAACAGGCTATGGCAGCCCTCGCCAAGGCCGACCCGGATATCGCCCGTGCTTACCCCCTCGTGGGTGCGCCTGAACCACGCCAGCGCGATCAGGGCTTTGCGACATTTTTCAGTACCATTGTCAGTCAACAGCTTTCCACCGAGGCCGCCCGCGCCATCATGGGCCGTATCAATACGCTGCTCCCCGAGCTCCATGCCCAGGCGGTGATCGATATCGACAGCCAAGCACTGCGTGATGCCGGGCTCTCCTGGCGCAAGATCGAATACGCCAAGGGGCTCGCAGAAGCGGAGCTGGCGGGCACCTTTAGTGCCGATGGGCTTGAACACCTCAGTGACGACGACGCCATCGCCGCGATTACCCAACTGCGCGGCTTTGGTCGCTGGAGCGCCGAGATTTACCTGATGTTCTCGCTTAAGCGCCGGGATATTTTCCCCGCCGACGATCTGGCGTTGCGTGTGGCACTCGGCCGCTTGAAAGGTATGGATGACAAACCCACGCCCAAGCAGGCGCGTCAGTTGGTCGAGCCCTGGGCACCCTGGCGCACGGTGGGGTCGCTGTTCTTGTGGCACTACTATCGTGGTGAACCGGTGTAGATACGCGCCTGCAACACCATTACCATTAGGCGTCTAACCCGCCAAATTTACCGTTCTGATAGTCCTCAACCGCCTGAACAGTCTCTTCGCGGGTGTTCATCACAAAGGGGCCGTGAGAATAGATGGGTTCGTCGATGACATCACCGTGACCAAACAACAGTCGAGCATCGCTGCTGGCTTCAATCACCAGGCTATCGCCTGCGCGGTCTACTTCGATCAGATGGTGAGGCTCAACGGGTTCGCCGCCCACCTCAACGTTTCCTTCCACTACATAGAGAAATACCTGCCGCCCAGACGCTACCGGTAGCTGTTCTCGCGATCCAGCAGGCAACCCCAGCGTCGACATAAACACACCGGTCAGCGTCTCGATAGGGCCAACGCTGCCCTGCCATTCACCGGCGATCAGGTTTAGCTCACCGCCCCCCGGCAGCGCCAGCGAAGGGATGTCGTCATGCTGGAGCCCCACGTAGTGCGGCTTGCTCATCTTCAAGCGCGCCGGAAGATTGACCCACAACTGCAGAATTTCCAGCGGGCCACCGTCGCGTAGAAACTCCTCAGGCGAAATTTCCGCATGCACGATACCACTGCCTGCCGTCATCCACTGCACGCCACCGGCGTGAATCACGCTTTGATGCTGGGTGCTGTCGGCATGGGCAAGCGAGCCTTCGAGAATAAAGGTGACCGTCTCGAAGCCCCGGTGCGGGTGTGGGCCGAACGGCAGGCCCTGATTATGGGCCGGATACGTCTGGGGGCCGTGGTGGTTAAGAAACAGAAACGGATCGAGCTGCTCGAGCTGCGGTCCCGGCAAGGGCCGCCGGGTGACCAGATCGCCGATATCGTCGCGCCTGGCCGGGTGCTGGGCGATGACATGACGCGCTTGCTGGGTGCTATTCGAGGACATAACCATCTCCTTATTAATATCCCCCAGCGTAAAACCTCAACGCCCCCATGAGGAGCGAATAATTTGCCTCGTTTCATTGAAGGAAATTGGTAGAAACCGGCTACGGCGCGCGAACGTCCAGTCGGCCCACCACCTCCAGCCCATCCGCGGTCGGGCGCACCACCACCATCTCGCCCGACCCCACGCCGCGGCCGGTCAGCGCCGAGATATTCACCTGATGGGTTACCAGCAGCATGTTGCCTGACGTTTCCCAGGCGGCTATCTGCTCAAGAGCAGCTTGGGTGATGACGTCCCGATCACCGCGTCCGCGAAAGAACGAGTCCAGCCACGGCGCAGGCTCGACGTCGCCAAGCTCCATGAGCTCGGCGGTATCCAGCGCCCGACACCAGCGCGACGCGTACACCGCACCGATGGGAATATCCCGCTCGCGAAATGCCTCGCCAATCGCCCGCGCCTGGGCACGCCCCTCCCCAGACAGGTTGCGCTGGGTCTCGCAGCGGCCACGTTCGAACCCGGGCGGGTCGCCGATGCCCGGCGCCAGCGCATGGCGCATCAGCATCACCAGACCGCCTTCTTCAAGCGACTGCCAGATGGCCTCGTTTGCCTGAACACCGAGCGGCAGCGCGCCCATTATGGCAAGGAGTAGGGTTAGTATTATGTGGCGAAGGGTGGGCATGGGGATTGTCCTTCAATCATTGATGAAGCATTGGCCAAGCTAACGGCAATAGGCATGTGATATTCACCAACCTTCCCGATTCAATACGCGACAGGCATTTGCCATGGCAAAGCCTAAACGACTTGGCGCGGCGATACGCGCTGACCCAGCCAGCCCCATTCAACGCAAGGATAGCTTCCTCATCAGGCGCAACGCCTGAGCACGCTTTCTCAAAACGCCGTCACTACCGTCACGCCCACCCCTTCGAACTTATCCATGTTCATCAGCGCCTCAATGGACTGCTCGAGGGTGATGCGCCTACCGATAAGCCGCTCAGGCGCCAGCTTGCCAGACTGAATCATCGCCAGCATGGCGCCGTAACGATGCGCCTGCATGCCATGACTGCCGAGTATTTCAAGCTCGTTGGCAATCACCTTGCTCATGGGAATAGCCGGTGTGCTGTTCTCCGCCAACATCAGCCCGACCTGAATATGCTTGCCCCGTTTACGCAGGTTGCTGATGGAGTTAAAGCAGGTCGTCGGGTGCCCTAGCGCATCCAGTGACACGTGAGCGCCTCCCCGAGTTATGTCCGCCACCGCCTCTACCACATTGGCCACCTTGGCGGCATTCACGGTGGCAGTCGCGCCCAATTGGCGGGCCAGAGCAAGCGCTTTTTCCGAAATATCGATAGCGACAACGTTAGCGCCGATGGCGTTGGCAATCATCACGGCGGATAGACCCACACCCCCGCAGCCATGAACCGCCACCCACTGACCGGCCGAGGTTTGACCCTGATCGACCACCGCCCGAAAGGAGGTGACGAACCGACAGCCCAGGCTGGCTGCCGTGGCAAAGTCGAGCGTTTCGGGCAGCGCGACCAAGTTGACGTCGGCGTAGTGAATACTCACATACTCGGCAAAAGACCCCCAGTGCGTGAAGCCGGGTTGGAACTGACTATCGCACACCTGATGGTTCCCGGCATGGCACTCAGGGCAAGTGCCACAACCACCGACGAACGGCACCGTGACGCGATCGCCAATGCGCCACTGTTTGACGTCCTTGCCAATCGCTTCGACAACGCCTGCCAGCTCATGCCCCGGCACATGAGGGAGCTGGATATCGGTATCGTGCCCCACCCAGCCATGCCAGTCGCTGCGGCATACCCCGTTCGCCATTACCTTAACCACCACGCCATGCGATTCTGGCGCCGGATCTGGCAACTGCTGTATATGGAGAGGGGCGGAAAACTGCTCAAAAACAACGGCTTTCATAAACGACTCCTGCGCGGTATCCATTGTTTTACTATAACCAACCGCCCCTGAAATTACTTTTCTGATGGATGGACACACAGGCTAATTTTGAATCATTCTTTCTTTTATACGCATAAACCTGAAAGAGATTTTCAAATGAGCCAACTGGACAACATAGACGCCCAACTAATCGATAGCCTTCAAGCCGATGGTCGGCTATCCATCGCCAAGCTGGCCGAGCGGCTGGGAATGAGCGAAGCCACCTGCTGGCGGCGTCATAAACGCCTGGAAGAATTGGGCGTGATCGAAGGCTATCAAGCCACGCTGAACCGCCGAAAGCTTGGCGGCAACGTGCTGGCCTTTGTGCAGATCACCTGTACGCAACACAGCGAGGCGGCCACCGCGGAGTTCGAACGCATTATCCAGGCCAGCTCCCGGGTGCTCAGTTGCCATAACACCACCGGCGAGGCGGACTTCCTCTTGCAGGTCATCGCCCGCGACCTTGATGACTACAGCCGCTTCGTGGAAAAGGTACTACGCCAGCTGCCGGGGGTATCGAGCATCCGCTCCAATATCTCTCTGCGGGAAATGAAGGCGACAAGCCACTTGCCGGCTGGGGAGTTGCTGGGGCTGTGAGCGAGGCAGTTGGGGAGGGGCCAGTCGAACAACGTCAGCAGCAGGCTACAGCACGAAAAGCAATAAAAATAGACACAATAATATCCATAAAAAGCCTAAAACATCTATAATAGGTACAGAGGTATCCTTTTTAAGAATGTTAACTTATGCACCGTTTTCTGCTGTTGGACGATACCGATGTTCAGCAAGCCTTTGCTGCTCACCTGCGTCGGTTACGCGAACATGCCAAGCTATCCCGGGCGTCACTGGCGCAGCGCAGCAGTGTGCCCGCCCCCACCATCAAAAAATTTGAGCTCACCGGGCAAATCTCGTTTCGCCAGCTGCTGTTGCTATGGCAAAGCCTGGACGACTTGGCGCGGCTATACGCGCTGACCCAGCACGACGCATTCAACGAAAAGATACCTTCCTCTATCGATGAGGTACTCAAAGATGGCCTTTAAGCCTACGCAACGGCTGAACGTGACGCGCACGCTATCAACCGGTGAACAGGTCGCGGCTGGCGTATTGGCACAAAACCGCCAAGGGGTATTCTTTCAGTACGCGGAAGGCTATCTAGAACAGCATGGCAATCTATCGCCTTTTACGTTAGAAGACGACCTGACACTTCAACCCGCCCCTAGAACGCCGCATCAAGGGCTTCATGGCGTATTTGGCGACTGTTTAGCCGATGGCTGGGGTCTGCTGCTACAGGACCGCGCCTTTCGTCAGCATGGCATAGGACCTACGCAGCTTACGGCGATGGACCGGCTGGCATTTGTTGGCCAACGTGGTATGGGCGCACTGGCCTTTGAGCCAGCATCAGAGGCAGCGCCGACACAGAGCGATAACGAAGACCTGGCGACACTCGGCCTCCAGGCACAGGCCGTTTTCGATGGGCAAACGGAAGATGTGCTCAGCGCCTTGGTCGCAGCGGGTAGCGCCGGCGGGGCAAGGCCGAAGGCACAGCTTTTCTAGCCGCACGGCCAATCGAAAAAGTGCCGAACCTATGCCCAGCCAGAGGATGACGCCTGGCTGGTCAAGTTTACCTCTCAACACCTGCCACTGGGTCATGAAGAGGGGCTATGCGAAGCGGCATACCTGGAAATGGCTAAAACAGCAGGCCTTGAGCCGCCCGAATGGCAGTTACTACGCATACCTACGCCACAGGGTGAGCGCGCCTGGCTTGCCATCAGACGGTTTGATTGGATCCATCAGACAAACCCTGCGGGGCGCCTCCATATGCACAGCGCCTGCGGGCTGCTGGATGCCGATTTCCGAACCCCTAGCCTTGATTACACCGACCTGATCAAGGCAAGCCGCCAGCTGTGTCAATCCCCCGCCGTAGGCCAACTGCAATTCCGACGCGCACTGTTCAACTTATTTGCCTGCAACCAGGACGACCACAGTAAAAACTGGGCGTTTCTGCAGGATGATCACGGCCAATGGAAACCAGCACCGTTTTATGATGTGACCTTTAGCCCCCACCCTTTTGCAGTACACGCCACTGCCTATATGGGCTTTGGCAAGCAGCCCTCGCTAAAAGCCATCCAACAGCTCGCCACCCATGCAGGCTTTGCCAACTGGAAACAGGCACAGCCGCACGTTCAGGAGATCGCGGACGTTATTGGCACCTTACCGGCTGTGGCAAAAGACCTTGGTGTGAAAGCCATCACGGTCAAGCTGATCACCCAGCGATTGAACGAGGCTTGGCAGGAGAATATGGGGATTTTAATCAGTTGAAGATCGGGCATTTGATGTGATCAATCTCTACTGAATCAACGCACGCCCGCCCGATAACTGTCGGGTTCGAGCCAGAGTTGCCCCTGAAGGTCGCCTTTCAGGCAAAAAAGCTTCGGCCCTTTGCGGAAGTTGAAAAGCCGGAACAAGTGATAATGCTCAGAGTAAGCACGCGAGCAGGCAAGTTCGTTAGGCGTGATAAAAAACGCACTTTCTTTGGCAAACGCCGTAGTTTTGACCTCGATCAGCCGGTCTCGGCCATCGGGCTCGAACGAGCGAATATCAAACCCTAGTCCATCACCTTGCGTGATGGCGACATGCTCTAGACGCTCGGCGAGCTTTTCTTTTCCTGCCTTTATCAAGCGCTGTTGCTCGAAGCGCATCACAAGGTGCTCACCCGCAAGGCCAAGTTCCCGGTTGCGGGTTTCCCGGGCCAGGTAGTCACGTTTTTGCGGCGGGCGAACTGAATAGTCGGCATGGAACTCCCGAACGCCTTTTTGCGGTAGTGTCGTTCTAGGAGGTTCTACGATGATACGCTCGTCTAAGAGGCCGGTAGTATCAACCACCGGCAGGTCGGCGGCCAAACGCGCCGCGCGATCAACGAGTTCGCTTCGCAGCAACAACTCCTCGACAACCTCAACCAGACTTTGCTGATAGTTGCTGCGCGGCTTGTAGCCATCGACATAGGGGCAGTTGGCATCGCGCAGCACCGCGCTGATGTTGCAGTGCTTGAACTCGATAGCGCTGGCCGAGCGACCGTGGAGCTGTGCCATCAGCGCTCGATTGAGCTCGCGCTTGTTATAGTTTTGCCCGCTTAGTTCCGCCACCAGCATCTGCCGGTAGGTGGCGACGGTCGCCTCTACCTCACTTGAACTCCAGGGTGTAGCTCGACTCATATCCCTCACTCAATATTTTGAATCTGAAGATGTAATTTGATGTATTTTTTAATTATAAAACAGTTGGTTAGTTTTATTTTGTGCATAGTTTTTTATTTGTTCCTACCCATCTTACTCTCCATTTGGTAGGAGAGAGACAGTCCTAGCTGAGAGCAAATGCAAACCTACCACAATCAGCTCAAGGTGACGCTCTCGCAGGGGGCTTCGTGCGTGCGATGAAATGTCCACCATCTCTGGGCTGGTATTGAGAGTAATGTCAGCAGCGTAGTGGTGAAAATGCCGCTACTGACCTTGGGGGCGTGCATGATGTCCTGTTCAAGGCTTCCCAGACACCGTTCGCTGCGGGGAACCTTCTTCTTGTTCTGTTGCTGAGCCTGAGCGACAGAAATCTGCTTCATCGGTTGGCTTTGGTCAGACAGTGGCAAGAAAGCCAGGTTTTACCCTGCGGTTGACTCTCCGTCAGCTGCGGAGGTGTTTACGCAGCGCTTCCCCAGCCCCACAGCTACTCACTTTGCGTCGGAAATGAAGCTCCTACGCTTTCTTCCGCCTGGTGGTGTCGTTGCTCCGATGTCCATAACGACTTGAGGAAATTAATCACAGAGCGAATCTCGGCGGGGGTCAGGACATCCTCGAAGGCCGGCATGGTGAGTCTTTCGGTCTTGTTCCAGGGATCGCGCCACCCCTCGGCGATGATCCGGTAGAGCATCGCATCGGAGTGTTTCCAGGTATGCCCCTCCGGCCCGTGTGGGGGGGCGGGTAATTCGCCCTGGGTATTCTGGCGCTCCCAGTTCGGCTGGCCCTCGCCCTCGCTGCCGTGGCAGCTGGCACAGTACTGCTGGTAGATCCTTTCTCCCTCTTCCAGCCGAGAGGTATCGCGCGAAGAGGGGCCACCCCCCGCCATGGCCTGCCCCGCGGCACTCATCAGCAGCCATGTTGTGACGAGGATCCAGCGCTTACGCATCGGGGGGTGTCCAGGTTTGGCCCTGATCTTCGCTGCGCATGAGTTCCCCCTCACGATCCAGGGCATAGAGCGTTCCCTGCGGCGCGAGCGTTAGCGCAACGAGCGTCGGGGCATTACCCCTAACTTGCTGCCACTCCTGACCGCCATTGTCGCTGCGCCACAGTCCTTGCTCCGTGGCTACATAGACGTGCTCGGGATCGTCGAGCTTGTAGGCCAGATCATAGACCCTGCCGGCATTGAGATCCCCGGTCGGTCGCCAGCCGCAGAAGCAGTCCATCGACAGGCGAACCACATCGTCGGACACCGCATAGAGCCAGCCGGTCTGCATGCTACCCTCCATATCGGAGTGGATGAGCCGACGAACGGCCTGGGCAGGACCGCTATCCATCTTCTTCCAGGTCGTGCCGGTATCTTCGCTCTGGTAGAGGCCGTCATCGACAACCACAGCATAAAGCGTTTCTGGCTGGTTACGATGCACGGTGAATGCGATAACGTCTTGGCTAGGCAGTCCCTCATCGATCTCGTGCCAGCTTTCTCCCTGATCGATGCTGCGCTGCACCCCGATCGAGGGGCCGGCGATATAGAGGGCCTGTTCGGCGGTTGCCGATACCGTTACCAACCGTCCCTCCGCTACTTCGTCGGGCAATGGAATCATCGTCCAGGCCGCCCGGCCATCCGTGCTTTCGAAAAGCTGGTTGGCCTGTACTTTGAGCAGCCGTTCGCCTGTTTGGTCATAACTCAGCGACGGCAATGCCTCCTCGGTGGCCCCGGCCATACTGACGAAGCTCAGACTGGCCATGACCCAGCTCGTCAGTGACAGGGCACGCCAGAAGCGACTCGTGATCTTGTTCATTGCAATATTTCCTCGAATAACGGCTAGCCGATGCTGCCCAGCGCAGGGAAGGTGCGCAATAACCAATAGGACAGTTCGGACAGTTTGCCAGTAACCATCAGGATACCCATCAGGATCATGATCAGCCCGGCCGTCAGATGCATGGCTCGGCCCCAGCGGCGCAGGAATGGCTGGTGGTGCAGGAAGCGATCGAGCGACACCGCCGTCAACAGAAAGGGCACCCCCAGGCCCAGCGAATAGATGCCGAGCAACGCCATACCGCTCGAGGCATTGGCCGTCGAGGCGCTGACCGTCAGAATGGCGCCCAGAATCGGGCCGATGCAGGGGGTCCAGCCGAAGGCGAACGCCACACCCAGCAGATAAGCCGCACCGGGCACGCCACCCTCTTCCTTGAGCCGGCCGATAAACCGCCATTCTCGCTGTAACCAGTGCAGCGGAATGAGCCCGGTCATGAAGGCACCGAACAGGATGACGATGAGGCCGCCGACCAGGTTCGCCTCCTGGCGATAGATCAGTAGCAGGCGCCCAATGGCCGTGGCACTGGCGCCCAGCATCAGGAATATCGTGGTGAACCCGAGCACGAACCAGATCGACTGGGTCAACACCCGGAGTCGTTCCCGTCGATCCGCTTCTCGTATCTGCCCCAGCGAGCGCCCGGCGACGAAGGAAAGATAGCCCGGTACGAGCGGCAAGACACAGGGCGAAGCGAACGAGATCAGGCCCGCCAGAAAGGCCGTCGCCAGGCCGATATTGGCAAGCTCCAGCATCCTCGCTTATCCCGCGGCTAGGCTTGGAGCTTGGATATGGGCCGCTCGGACGGCACCTGGTGATCCGCTGATAGACGATTGGCGGATGCCGTCTCCGTGGGTACCGCTGTGGAGGCTTCCACCCCGGCTTGCGCGTCGGTGGCTTCACTCGGGTCAGTTGATTTGCCTGTCTTGTCCTTGCATTTCATCATGCAAAGCCCCAGTCCACACATGACGAGACAAGGCAAGAGGCTCACCAGGAGAGGCGCGAGGCCGAGCAGGACCAACTGATCCCAGCCCATGGCAAGGCCACCGGCCACCGCCACGGCGCCCAGCAGCATCCATCGGCGCGGGCCTGTTACCAGGCCTTTCAGTCCGGCTTTCTCTTGGCCTTTTTGGGGCTTGTCGTCACAGCAACTCATGGCGCTTCCTCTTGGGTGGCTTCTATGATTTCGGCAAGAAAGTCGATCATCTCGGAGGTATCCCATTCGGCCTCTCCGACCAGGCGCCCGATCTCCCTGCCCTGGCGGTCGAGCAGAAGTGTCGTGGGTATACCCACGGCACCCAGGTTAGCGCTGGCCATGCCGGTTGGATCGACGTAGGGGGCGAGATGCTCGATACCCACCTCCTGATAGAATTCGTTGACGACTTCGATGCCCTTGCGGTCGATCGAGAGCGCAACGACCTCGAAATCCGTTCCACCCAGTTCGGTCTGGAGGGCATCCAGGGTGGGCATTTCCTCGCGGCAAGGACCACACCAGGTCGCCCAGATATTGAGCAGGATCAGCTTTCCTCCGAAGGTGGTCAGCGTCAGCGGGGTACCGTCGCCAGCCTCGAAGCTGATTTCCGACACCTCGCGTGGGCTTTCCCAGAGAAGAAACCCATTCGGCCCCACACGTTTGGGTGGTTCGGCGACGGCCGAAGAAGTGATCATTCCCCACAATGCCACCGCTACCCAACTGGTCCCGATCAGTTGTCTCATCACCAAGGCTCACCTTCAGTGGGTGGCGTATATTTCGGGGCTATCGGTTGGCTGGAAGGCCAAGGTATAGACCTCTAGTGGACCCTGTTTCTCGCCCGACATTCCCGGTGAGCCAAGCGGCATGCCGGGTACGCTCAGGCCTTTGATGAAAGGTTTCTCTTCGAGTACCTGGGTGACGCTTTCCACGGGAACGTGGCCCTCGAAGACGTAATTGTCGATGAGCGTGGTATGGCAACCCTGCAGTTCCTCGGAGACATCGTGCTCGGCTTTCATCTTCGCGAGATCGTGAGTATCGATTGTCTCCACCTCGAACCCGCTTCGTTCGAGATACTTGGCGTATTCGGCGCAGCAGCCACAGTTGGGGTTCTTGTAGAGGATTGCCGACGTCTCGGCTGCCAGTCCCGATAAGGGAAAGGACAGCAGCGCAGCCAGGGTGAATGTTTTCAGGTGTTTCATACGCTGAACCTCCATTGAGCTCGCGAGAACAGTTGATAGCAAGATCGCTATATCTCACAGTATTAATTGAAGGTGTTGACGACAGTATGGCGAATACGATCCCACGCACCGGTGGATAATTCCTCTGGTC
The DNA here is from genome assembly GCF_015767635.1 of Halomonas sp. A40-4. Taxonomy (GTDB): domain Bacteria; phylum Pseudomonadota; class Gammaproteobacteria; order Pseudomonadales; family Halomonadaceae; genus Vreelandella; species Vreelandella janggokensis. Next base: position 4,043,834 of record NZ_CP065230.1, read on the forward strand.
CTTCTGCCAACACCTTTACATAGGAAACTAGGTGCTCCGGATCGAATTTGAGCCCATGAAAGCGGGCCCGCATCCGTCCTGTTTGGTCGATGACATGAGTCACGACGCCATGCGCCTGGACGCCCTCGGCCACATCATCGAATCGAAGGCCATAGGCCTCCGCGACCTGGCGGGTGGTTTCGGCAGGCTCATTTTCGGCCCGATAGAGAAAACGCCAGTTGGCGGGGTCCAGATCGAAATTTTCACCGTAGGCCCGCATGTTGTTGTGCGTGCCGGAAAAATCCTCGCTGTCGGTAGCGATGGTGATAAATTCAACATCATCTCGTAGGCCGGTATCGTTGACTCGCTCCTGCACCTCGGCAATCAGGTTCATATGCACCGGGCAAGCTTCCTGACAGCGCGAGTAGATGAAATTGAGCACCACGACGCTTTCTTCCAGGTCGGAAGACGACACGGTATTACCGTCTGTATCGGTCAACGAAAATGCCGGCGCTGGCTGGTCGACGAATTGGGCGTAGCGTTCCCGCTCTTGCAGCTCTGCCTCGGCATCTTCGAGGGAATGGGAAAAGGAAGGAGAACTGGTCATCAATGCTAAGACAAGTAGTGGTGTATAGAGCTCTTTTTTCACGTACCGTCCTCCCCTCGCGCCACCCAATCCTAGCGGAGGCCGCTCCTATGCGAAGCAGCCCCGGCCAATGCCACTTCAGGCGTTGCTATCGCCCTCATGACCCTGCTGCATGCTTTCCATCATGGCATTGCAGTTTTTCATCATGGTATTCATTTCACTCATCATCCCCATCATGCCACCCCCTTGCATCATATCGCCCTGCATGCCCTTGCCCTCCATTGGCGCCTGCTGATTCTCTTCCTGCGCAAGAAGCGAGCCGGCACCGAAGCCGCTGGCGACGATGATGGCGGCAGTCAAGATCGCCGTGTGACGTTTCCGCATGACTCTTCTCCTCTATCTTCCTGGGAATCACCGTTCCACCAGCAAGGCTGATGGACGGCTTGGCTTCGATTTTCACCCGGCAGCGGCGCTGCTTGCTGGAAAGATATCCTTGAAGCCCACTTCAAGGTCAAGCCCTTATTTTTTGGCGTCCCCGCGTCATGCGGGCGGCCACCCATTGAGCGCTATAACCAGGCCTTGACCTTTGGGCGGCCGCACGGTTGTAGGCTGACTGCAAATGAGTAGGTGAGGAAAAGGCAATGCGAGTCACTGAACTGGCTCGGGCTGGTGGGGTCACTGCGGAAACGGTACGCCACTACACCCGTGAGGGGTTGTTACGACCGCAACGGGACCCGCGCAACGGCTATCAACTCTATGACGAGGAGGCACTGGGTCGCCTGCGTCTCATTGATTGCCTTCGCTCGTTGGGAGTCGGTCTCCCAGACATCAAGAAGATATTGACCTGGGCGGACCAAGGCAGCCCTCCGCTTAGCGATACGTACGCTCCCCTGGTTGAACAACGGCCATACATTCGCTCGCGGATCCATGAACTCCAGGCGATAGCGCGATGGCTGGAAAGCATCGACCACGATAATGCTTCCGAAGCTCCCAGCCTGAAGCAACTGATCGAATCGCTGGGATCGGCGCAACCGGCTATCGTCACGGATGGCCCGTGCGGATGCCATCAGTGATGCGACGGCGCCATGCTGGCCATATCGTCCATGCCGGTCATGGACTGCAGATGCCAGAGTTGCCAGACGGCAAACGCTATGATCAGCAGCGCCGCCAGCGTGCGGGTCGCTGGATGGCGAATCCATAGCGAGACGCGGCGGGCTGCCATACCGGTCGCCAGGACGACGGGGAGGGTGCCGAGACCGAAGGCCCCCATCATCGCCGCGGCGCGTAGCGGCTCGGCCACGGCCAGACTCCAGGCCAGCATTGAATAGATCAGCCCGCAGGGCATCCAGCCCCAGATCGAGCCCAGCGCGAAGGCCTGGGGCACCTTCACGACGGGCATCAAGCCTCGACCAAGCGGTTCGATACGCCGCCACAGCGAGCGACCCAGGACCTCGACACGCAGCAACCCCTTCCACCAGTTGGCGATATACAGCGCCATCAGAATCAGCATGACCGCCGCCAGGATACGCAGCACCAGGGCGATGCCGTCCAGGGCATGATTGAGCACTGAGCCGAGTAGCGCCACCAGGGCGCCGGCGATCATGTAACTGATGATGCGACCCAGATTGTAGCCGAGCAACAAGCCGGCCAGGCGTCCCGGCTGCCGCATGCTGGGGGGCACGGCAAAGGTCAGGGCACTCATGATGCCGCCACACATGCCGATGCAGTGCGCCCCTCCGAGCAGGCCGAAGACGAAGGCCGCCGCCAGCGGCGGCAGGCTCAGGTCGGTGGGATCCATTCAAGGCGCTCCTTCTTCGCTATCCCCAGTATCACCAGGGGGAGAATCAAAGGCTGCCGGAGGGGAACCGTACAGCGCGTCGAGCTCGACCTGCTCGGGCGGATAGCAGAGTCCCCGGTCGGAACACCCCTGAAAGGTCACCGCGATGGCCAGCGGCTCGGCAGCGGTGTCGCTCGCCTCGATGGGCGCACTGAATACCACCTGGTCATAGAACACCTCGATTTCCCCCAGAGACGCGTGCACCATGGGTTCGCCGGGGGGAATTGCCAGCTCACCGAAACTGACGCCCGGAGAGCGACTTTCCAGTGCAAACCGATGGCGGTGGAGGTAATAGTCCTCGGCAATGACGAAACCGACGTAGAGCCGCCTATCGTCTCGCCAGGCGCTGGCCCGGAAGGCTTCTTTAGCCGCCAGGAATTCCCGTTGAGCCGAGGTACCGAAGGGGGAGCTCTTGCCACTGCCCGCGGGAAACTCTCCACGGGCCGCTACCGGTGTGGCGACGAACAGCAGCACCAGCAGAAAGGTGAAGGCCGTGTTCATGAGGCCGCCGCCGTTTTCCCCCTATCCACTGGCTGACGCATTGACCAGACAACCAGGGCCAGCCCCGCGATGAGCATCGGCAGGGTCAACAGCTGCCCCATGGTCAGCCAGCCGAAGGCGACGAACCCTAGGTGAGGATCGGGCAGGCGCACGAACTCCACGGTGAAGCGGAAGGCGCCATACAGCACCAGGAACAGCCCGGAGATGAGGCCCCGCTGGCGCGGTCGGCGCGACAGCCACCACAGCATGACAAACAGCACCACGCCTTCCAGGGCGAACTCATAAAGCGCTGAAGGGTGCCGCGGCTCCGGCCCCAGCCCCATCATGGGGGGGAAGACCATGGCCCAGGGAACGTCACTGATACGTCCCGGTAACTCGTGATTGATGAAGTTGCCGAGGCGCCCGGCGCCCAGGCCGATCGGCACCAGCGGGGCGATGAAATCGGTCAACTGAAAGAAGGCCAGGCGATGCTTGCGGGCAAACAGCAGGGCGGCGATGAGCACACCGGCAAGGCCGCCATGGAAGCTCATGCCCCCGTCCCAGACCCTGAAGAGCCACAAGGGGTTGGCAAGAAGTTGCTCGAGCCCGTAGAACAGCGCATAGCCCAGGCGGCCACCCAAGATGATCCCCACGGCAGCGTAAAAAATCAGATCGCCGATATCATCGTGACTCAAACCCAGGCGATGGGCTCGACGACGCCCTAGCCACCAGGCGGCGGCCAGCCCGACCACATACATCAGGCCATACCAGTGAATCTGCACGGGCCCCAGGGAGATGGCCACGGGATCGATCTGCGGATATTGCAGCATGGTTCTTCCTTAATGCTCTGACAGCCAAGTCGCGTTGCCGAGACTGCGTTTACGATCAGCCTGGCTAGTCAACGATGCGATCGATGGTGACGTCGATCGGCGAGTCGGCCTCGCCGAGTGTCACCGGCCCCGCCTCGCCGATCAGGTCGCCTGGCTGCGGGGTGGCCTCGTCCGATGCGGAGACGCGCACCGTCAGGCGCAGCTCGGCAATCTGGGAGAGCCGTGCTTGGGGCGCCATGGCATCGTCGTCGTCGAGTGTCACCTCGAGCGGTAGGTCGGCGACCGTGGCCCGCTCGATGGCCAGCGGCGGCAGTTCGCCGGCCACGTCGCGGGCGACGACGAACACCGTGTCGCCCGGCGCGGCCCACTCGCGGAGCGCTTCGGCGAGGCCGACCCTGACCGCGAGCGACGCGCCGTCCTGCGCGGCCTGATGGGCATCGACCTGGTCGGACGAGGCGTCCAGGCGCTGTTGTGCCACGGCAATGCCCTCCCGCAGCGCTTCCGCCGAGCCGGGGTCGTCGAAGCCGGCGATCGCGCGTCGCCAGTAATCGATAGCCTCTTCATAGCGGGCGCGATCGAAGGCATGGATGCCCAGCATGCCGAGCACCGTCGGCTGACGCGGATCCTTGTCTAGGGTCTCGTCGACCAGTGCCTGGACCTCCTCGGTCATCGAGCGATTGGCGACGAAGAATTGGATCTGTGCCAATTGCGCCAGCAGGGAAGGCTGTCGACCCTCCAGCTCAATCAGGCGCTCAAGCGCGGCGATGGCATCACGTCCCCGATTGCTGTCCCGGTACAGCGGAAACAGCGACATCCACACCTTGGGATTGTCCGGCTGTCGCTTGGCCTGCTCCTCGAGCCGCTCGATCAGCATCGCCAGCGAGCCGTCAGGCGAGTTGCGCACCTCCTGATGCACGGCATACAGTGCCAGATCGCCCTCGGCGCCTTCCCGTTGATACCAGAGCAGACTGGCCACCACCAACGCCACCATCACCAGCGGCACCAACAACCGTCCGGCCTGGGGGGATTTGAGCGGTGTGCGTCGGCGTACCTGGGTATCCTCGAGCAGGCTGCGTTCGAGCTCCAGCCGACCCTCCTCGACTCGCGCGGTGTCGAGCTCGCCGCGTGCATGGGCCGTTTCCAGCGAGGCCAGGCGCTGACGATAGACCGCCACGTTCTGGGCATCGGTGCGCTGCTTGGTTTCGAAGGCCTGCTGAGCATCGTGCAGCGGGCGGGTCCGTCTCAGCGGCAGGATCACGAGCCACAGGGCAGGCAACAGTAACAGGGCGATGCCCAACCAGAGCAGATTCATTCGCTCCCCTCGCGGTTAAACAGGGCATTGAGGTACTCGCGCTCCTCGGCGCTGAGCGCTCGAACCTGGGCATGCTTTCGTTTGCGGACGAAGACCGCCACGATAAACCCCCCGATCATCACCAGCACGAACGGCAATCCCCATAGCAACCAGGTACGCTCGTCGAGTCGCGGGTTATAAAGCACGAATTCGCCGAAGCGTGCGACCATGTAATCGAGGATTTCTTTATCGGATCGCCCTTCGCGTAACAAATCTGCAACGCGTTCGCGCATGTCGGCAGCCACCGGGGAATCCGAGCTGTCGATGGCCTGGGCATCGCATTTGGGGCAGCGCAATGAGGCAGTAAGATCACGATAGCGCTCGGCCATTACTGGCCTCTCGAAGTCACGCACCTCGATAGCCGAATCCGCCAGCACAGGGACCGACGTTATCAACAAGAGCAACAGCAGGCCGGCCCGGGTCATCAACGCCATTTGCCCACCTCCTGCACGACACGTTCGACATCCTCGGGAGTGATATAGCCCGTGTGCTTATAGCGAATGATGCCCTCGGCATCGACGAGGAAGGTCTCCGGCACACCGTAGACGCCGAGCTCGAACCCCAGATCGCCATCCGGATCGAAGATATTGACTTCGAACGGGTCGCCGAACTCGTCGAGAAACTCCCGCCCCTTGACGCGGGTGTCCTTGTAGTTGATGCCGACCAAGCGCACGCCGCGCTCAGCGAGTGTCAGCAGCTGGGGCATTTCCTCCTTGCAGGTCGGGCACCACTCGGCCCAGACATTGACCAGCGTGACCTGCCCGTGCAACAGCGACTCATCGACCCGGGCACCAGGATCCTTCAGTGTCGAGAGGGAAAAGGCAGGAAACTGCTGGGCTAGCAGTGCCGAATTGCGGGCACTGGGATCCATGGCCAAGCCTCGGTAGAGAAAGAAACCCAGTCCCAGGAAAACCAGCAAGGGGAAAAGCAGTAACAGTCGCCGTTTCATGTATGGACCTCACGGAGGAGAGTGGAGTCAGCTGGCACTGAGCGCTGACGCCGATAGCGACGGTCCGCCACCGCCAGCAGACCGCCAGTGGCCATCAACAACGCCCCCAGCCAGAGCCAGCGTACGAACGGCTTGATCTGGATTCGCATGGCCCAGGCACCGTCACCCAAGTCTTCGCCCAGCGCCACGTAAATGTCCTGCAGCAGCCCAGGGCGCAGGGCGACGTCGGTCATGGGCTGACCGCGGGCAATATACAATCGCTTCTCGGGCCGTAGGGTGGTGACATGCTGGCCATCACGTGTCACCTCAAGGGTTGCCGTATCGGCCAGGAAATTGGGACCGCGGCGCTCGCTCAGGTCGGTCATGGTGAAGCTGTAACCGCCTATCTCGACACGCTCCCCCACGGCAAGACGTACGTTACGCTCGATGGCATAGTTCGACACCATGGCCACGCCCACGATGGTGATGGCCATGCCCAGATGGCCGACTACCATGCCCCAATGCGCCAGCGACAGCTTGCGCAAGCCGGCCAGGGGTGAGGAGGCATGGCGGGTCTTGTCGAACAGGTCACGGATCAACGCCAGCACGACCCACAGGGCCATGACCAGCCCCAGCGCCACGGCGGCGTTCCATTCTCCGCCGTAGAGGAACGGCACCGCCGCCGCCGTGATCAGCGCGGCGATGCCGGACCAAAGTAGTCGGCGCATCAACTCGCGCCCCGCCATCTGCTTCCAGCGCGCCACGGGGCCTAGCCCCATGAAGGCGCACAGCAGCACGGTCAGCGGCACGAATAGCGTATTAAAGTACGGTGGGCCGACGCTGATCTTGCCCAGCCCCAGGGCATCGAGAATCAGCGGGTAGACCGTGCCCAGCAAAACGGTCACGGTCATGACGACCAAGAGGATATTGTTGATCAGCAACAGCGCATCTCGAGACAACCAACCGAAGCCCACATTGCCGCTCATCCGCGGCGCACGCAGGGCAAAGATCAGCAAGGAAGCGCCCACCGTGAACCCCAGCAGTGCCAGAATGAAGATGCCCCGTGACGGGTCATTGGCGAAGGCATGCACCGACGTCAGCACCCCGGAGCGCACCAGGAAGGTGCCCAGCAGCGACAGCGAAAAGGTAAAGATCGCCAGCAGGGCGGTCCAGCTCTTGAAGGTGCCACGCTTTTCCGTGACCGCCAGCGAATGGATGAGCGCCGTCCCGGTCAGCCAGGGCAGGAACGAGGCGTTCTCCACCGGGTCCCAAAACCACCAGCCGCCCCACCCCAGCTCGTAGTAGGCCCACCAACTACCCAGCGCGATGCCCATGGTGAGGAAGGCCCAAGCAATATTGGTCCAGGGCCGCACCCAGCGTGTCCAGGCGGCATCGAGCCGCCCTCCCAGCAAGGCAGCGATGGCAAAGGCGAAAGCTACCGAGAAGCCCACATAGCCCATATAGAGCATGGGGGGATGGAGGATCAGCCCGACGTCCTGTAGCAGCGGGTTGAGATCGGCGCCGTCCTGAGGCACTCCCGGCAGCAGACGTTCAAAAGGGCTCGACGTGATCAGGATGAACAGCAAGAATCCGGTGCTGACCATGCCCATGACCCCCAAGACACGGGCCAGCATGTCACGCGGCAGGTTGCGCGAGAACAGGCTGACGGCGAAGCCCCAGCCGCTGAGGATCAGGCTCCATAGCAGCACCGAGCCTTCGTGTCCCCCCCACACCGCCGTGAGCTTGTAATACCACGGCAGCATCGAGTTGGAGTTGTTGGCCACATAGGACACACTGAAATCATCGAGCAGGAAGCTCGCGGTCAGGCTGGCATAGGCCACCAGCAAGAAGGCGAACTGCCCCCATGCCATGGGCTCGGCGAAGGCCATCCAGAGTGGGCGGCGGAGCGTGACACCCGCTAACGGAGCCAGCGCCTGTATAAACGCCAGGCCCAGCGCCATGATCAGCGCGAAGAGACCGAGTTCAGGAATGATTTTGACGAGCATGGTGATTCCGTCTTGAGTCGCGTGATTTCGGGTATACGGATTTAATGATTGATGGGGTGAAGGTGCCCCATCAACCATTAAATCCGTATACCCTAAAAAAGTAGCGCTGCCAGCCTCCACCATTCGCAAAAAGACTGAATGCGGCACCGGTGTTCCATAGGTGCACCCAGTTAAAGAACGGGGTCACCGAAACATACTCGCCATAGGCCATTGATTGCTGCACCAGCCACTTTACAGCCTGATCAGACGCTGCCAGCAGGCCCGATATGGACAATAGGGCATACGGCGAGAGCTTTTTGCCAACAATGAGCATTATTTAACCCTTCAACGCCAAAATGCGTCTGGCACCGTTAAGTACAATGCCCCCCGCGATGGTGCCGATAATCAGATCCGGATAATTGGAACCGGTCCACGCGACCAGGGCGCCGGCGGTGATGACCCCCAGGTTGATCACCACGTCGTTGGCCGAGAATATCCAGCTTGCCTTCATGTGCGCCCCGCCTTCCCGATGTTTGGATATGAGCAGCAGACAACTGGTATTGGCAATCAATGCGACGAATGCGATAGCCATCATCACCAGCGATTCAGGCTCACTACCGAATACAAAGCGTCTCACCACCTCTACGAGCACGCCCACAGCCAAGATCAGTTGCAGTACACCAGCAAGATGCGCGGCACGTACCTGCATTTTCACGCTATGTCCAACCGCATAAAGGGCAAGCCCGTACACCGCCGCATCGGCAAAATTGTCCAGGGATTCTCCAATCAGGCCGGTGGACTGGGCGATCAGACCGGCAGTCATTTCCACCACGAACAGAAGTGCATTGATGCCGAGCAACCAGCGCAGGGCCCCGGATTCTTGCTTAGCAGAAGCTGCCGAGAACTCGGCGGCCTTGATGGTCTCCGGATTTGCAGCGACGGTTTCCTGAAGCGAGGCGCCTAGCCCCAAGGTCTTCAGTTTCGAGGTGACGGGCTCGACCTCGCCGTCATGTACGACCTTCAGCCGGCGGTTCGACAAGTCGAAGGACAGCGCTCGAACCTCCTCAAAGCCGTTCAGGGCTAGGCGAATCATTCGCTCTTCTGATGGACAGTCCATCTTCGGCACGGCATAAACGCTGACCCATCTCCCCGGCGCTTCGGAGGAGGCCTGTATATCGGTATCCGCTGCGGACGTTGCATCACCGCCACAGGCGCCACCACAGGATTTGCTCATGATACGACTCCACTTGAACAATGTTGTGGTACCATTTAAAACTATAAAGCTACTATAAGGTCAATAGAGTAAAGAATCCGTTGGGGAGGAGGCTGATGCGCATTGGTCAGTTGGCGCAGTTGGTAGGGGTCGAAACACAGACGATCCGCTTCTATGAACAGCAGGGCTTGTTGCCGCCGCCTGATCGGCAGGACAACGGTTACCGTGTCTATACCGAGAAGCATGGTGAGGGGCTGGCCTTCATCCGTCGCTGCAGAATCCTGGGCCTGTCACTGGCTGAGATTCACGAACTACAGAGCTATCAGGACGACCCTCATCAGCCTTGTACCGCCGTCAACGCCTTGCTCGATGATCACATCTCTCATGTGCGGTCGCAGATAACCGCTCTGCAAGCGCTTGAGAAACAACTCGTTTCACTGAGAGCGAGTTGCAACGATGACCGGGAAGTTGAGGCGTGTGGGGTTCTTGCTGGAATTAGCGAAGGAAACATGCACCAGCAGTAGGTGAAGCATCAACCAGATAATCCGATGAGATGCCGGTCTGTCTCACTCTCATGCAAAGGTAAGATCAACCATTTAATCCGCTTACCCGGGCGAGGCAATCGGCATCGGCAGCCGTCAATTGGAGCTAGTCCGTCGCTTTCGATGCCGAGTCCACACAACTCTCGCCAGGAGCGGCAGGAGCGTGACCCCACTCGCGAGGATCAGCGCGACCGTGAGGCCACGGGAGTCGGCGGTAATCAGGACTTCGCCGAATATGACGATCAAGTAAGCCGTCGGAACCACCCCGGCCAGCGTGGCAATCAAGAAACGCCAGAAGGCCAGCGGTGTCAGGCCCGCCGCGTAGCTGACGGCATCGAACGAAATGAATGGCACCAATCGCGATGCGAATACGACGAGCATCAACCCGGTTTGAGAGCGCTCCTTTCCCAGCCAGTCCAACATGGGACGTATACGCGACCAGCGATGGATCACCTCGTAGCCGAGCAGGCGGGCGATGCCGAAGGCGAGCAACGCGCCGGCCTCGGCACCGATGACCACATACGCCGTCCCCCATAGAGGGCCGTAGATCGCACCGGCCACCATGGCGATCGGCCCACTGGGTATCGGGCTCATGACAATGGCCGCTATCATCATGGCGATAATGGTCAATGGCCCCCAGCCCCCCAACTGGCCAACCCACTCACGCAGAGCCTGCTTATTGGTGAGCGTCGATAAGGCACCGGTCTCCATCAGGATCCAATAGAGGGTCACCAAGCCAATCAGCACAGAAGCTCCCAATATGAGCCTGTGCTTTACACCGAGCGTGCTTGCCATACTCATCTCAGTTGTGTGAGATGACATCTCATGTCACCCCTGTGCCGTTATGGCGTGTCATTCGACACCCAATATGTTGCGAAGCCGGTCGGTCGACACCGCACCATTGATGCGCTGCACATTACCTTCTTCATCGCGGTAATAGCTGGTCGGCGTTCCCGTGGCGCCGGCCTCGCGCATGAGCTGGGCATGCCGCCTAAGAAGCGCTCGACTCTCCTCCGACGGCACCACCGGACTGATGCCGCCATTGCGGAAGTTCAATTCATGGGTTTCGAGGGCTTTGGTTGGGTCATTCGACTCAAGGATCGCGGCCGCCTTGCGGAGACTGTCCTCTGACAGAACGCCGACCAGCACATGACGAAGCTGAAGCTCACCTTGATCGATTAGAGACCGTGAGCTCTTCCACAGCGCATTGCAGTAGGGACAATTGGGGTCGGTCAGCGTATACACGATATGTGACGCACTATCAGGTCCTTCCGGAATAAAGCGAGTGTCCTCGAACGCGCTCCAGGTAGCTTCCAGCATCGGTTCCAGCACCAGAGCTTGAAGTTGATTTTCCATTACAGCGTTGCCCTGAGGATCAATTAAGGTACCGATGATGGCGTGGTCGGAAGTGGAGGGAATATAAGCCGCCACGGGCTCATTATCATAGGACAAGGCATAACCTTGTATATCTCCCGGGGCATTAAAGGTTCCGTGTAATTTGAGTCCTTGATCCAATAATGCCGTAATCGATGCGGGCAGGGGTGTTCCAGTATCGGCTGTACTAATGGCCTGGTGGCCTTCAAGAGAATCGCCCCCCGTTTCCTCCGCCAGAGCGGGGAGCGTAATGAGACCGAACAGCCCTACAACAGCAAGGCAATAAGTGGAGTAGATGATTTTCTTCATGAACGGCCTCTTCATCGCTCTCTGATCAACCCGGGGAATCGAACCTGTCGTAGCGATTGGTTGTCAGCTATCACGCTTCTTTCCGAAGAACAGATACTTGGCGAGCGCGGCGACGCCAAGCACCAACGCAATAATCAGCAGGATGGAAATGAGCCCCATCCCCGCCATCCCCCACGTGCATGCTTCGCTTCCCATCATCCTGGTCTCCTGTTGACTTTCGCTGCTTAGGCCTGGTGGACTTGACCTGTCTGGGGTTCACCGCTCGTCACCGGCGAAGCGTCATCGATATCCGGCGTGAAGCGGCGTAGCCGCAACGAGTTGGTCAACACGAAGACGCTGGAGACGCTCATGGCGGCTGCCGCCAGCATGGGGCTGAGCAATACGCCGATGAACGGATAGAGCACGCCCGCCGCCACGGGGATCAGCGCCACGTTGTAGCCATAGGCCCAGACGAAATTCCCGATGATGGTCCGGTGGGTACGCTTGGAGAGCGCCACGGCATTGACGATTCCCCTCAGGTCGCCACGCATCAGCACTACGTCGCCGGCCTCGATGGCGATATCCGTCCCGGTACCGATGGCGATGCCCACGTCGGCCTGCGCCAACGCCGGGGCATCGTTGATCCCGTCGCCCACGAAGGCGACCTTGCCGCCCTCGGCCTGTAGTCGCTTGATCTCGTCCGCCTTCTGGTCAGGCAACACCTCGGCGAGTACGCGCTGAATGCCAACTTGACGAGCGATGGCGTCGGCCGTACCACGGTTGTCGCCGGTGAGCATGGCCACCTCCAGCCCCTGCGCCTTGAGTGCTGAAATGGCTTCGACCGAGCCCTCCTTGAGCGGATCGGCCACCGCGATGACCGCGGCGAGTCGGCCGTCCACCGCGGCATAGAGGGGGCTCTTGGCATCCTCGGCAAGCGCCTTGGCGCGCTCTTCCGCCTTGCCGAGCCCAATCCCGAGCCGGTTCATGTAGCGATCGGCCCCTATGTGAAGCCGGTGACCGGCGACGTCGGCTTCGATGCCGTAGCCCGGCTCGGCGCTGAAATGGCTGACGGCCGGCAGCTCGAGTCCACGTGCTCGGGCACCACGCACGATGGCCTCGGCGATGGGGTGTTCGCTCTGGGCTTCCACCGCCGCGACAAGGCGAAGCACCTCGTTCTCGTGCCCCTCGATCACTTCGAAGTCGGTCAGCTCGGGTCGCCCCTGAGTCAGGGTGCCGGTCTTGTCGAGCACGACGGTATCCATCTTGGCCAACGTCTCAAGCGCCGCGCCCTTGCGAAACAGCACTCCTATCTCGGCCCCCTTGCCGGTACTGACCATGATCGCGGTCGGGGTGGCCAGGCCCATCGCGCAGGGGCAGGCGATCAGCAGCACGCTCACCGTGGTAACGAAGGCGAAGGACAGCGCCGGGGCCGGCCCGAAGGCGAACCACACCCCGAAAGTGATCAGGGCGATGACGATCACTGCGGGCACGAACACCCCGGCGATCTTGTCGGCCAGTTGCTGGATCGGGGGCTTCTCGGCCTGGGCCGCTTCCACCATCTTGACGATCTGCGACAGCACGGTGTCGGCACCGACCCGCGTGGCGCGGAAGGTAAGCGCGCCGTTCTTGTTGATGGTGCCGCCGACGACTTCGGCATCCTGCTGCTTGGCAACCGGTACCGGTTCGCCACTGATCATCGACTCGTCGACGAAGGAATGGCCTTCCTCAACGATGCCATCCACCGGGATGCGCTCGCCCGGGCGGGCCAGGATGCGATCACCGGGCACGACGGCCTCGATCGGCACCTCGACCGCTTCACCATCGCGAATGACGCGGGCGGTTTTTGCCTGCAACTGCAGGAGCTTCTTGATCGCCTCGGAGGTGCGGCCTTTGGCGATGTGCTCGAAGTAGCGTCCCAACAGGATCAGCGTCACGATCACCGCTGCCGCCTCGAAGTAGCTCACGGCGGTACCAGCCGGGAAAAAGCCGGGCACCAGCAGGGCGGCGACCGAATAGAAGTAGGCGGCGCTCGAGCCGATCATGACCAGACTGTTCATGCCCGGGTTGAGATGCCGGAGTTCGGCATAGCCACCGCGATAGAAGCGTGCCCCGGCATAGAACTGCACGGGCGTGGTCAGCAGCCACTCGACGCCCATCCAGCCGCGATGCGGCATCATGCTCGCCAAGAGCGCATCAAAGGCGGGAATCACTTTTCCCATGGCGATGATGACCACCGGGATGGTGAGCACTGCCGCGAGCATGACCCGGTGGAGAAGCTGTCGTCCCTCGCGATCCTCGTCGTCCGCCTGCTGCTGCGACTCGGTTTCCTGCGGTTCATAGCCCGCCTCGCGGATGGCATGCTGAATGCGTGCCAGCGATACGGTCCCCGGCAGGAAACGGACGAAGGCCTTCTGGGTGGCGAGATTGACACTCACCTCCACCATGCCGGGCAGCTTGCCGAGCGCTCGTTCTATCCGCGAGACGCAGGATCCGCAGCTCATGCCGGTGACGGGAATCTCGAGGCTCTCCACCACCGGCTGATAGCCCGCCGTTTCGATAGCGTCGAGCAGGCTGGCCGTCGTGGAGCCTCCCTCCATCTGGATCGTCGCCTTCTGGGTGGCCAGGTTCACCTGAGCGTTAATCACGCCCGGCTGCTGGCCGAGGGCCCGCTCCACCCGTCCGACGCAGGACGCACAGGACATACCCCGAATCTCGATATCGACGTTTTCCGTCATTACTGTGGTCTCCTGGCTTAGTTACCTGCCGGCCCGGCGTGCGCGCTTCGGGACTCCGGCGTTACACTGCCGGAGGCGACGATGTCGCTCATTCGGCCTTCTCGGCGATGGCCTCGACTATCGGGCAGCCTTCCTGCATCGGCCCTTCGCCCGCACATTCGTCGAGTGTTTTCGACAACACGGCCTCGATCCGCGAGAGATGTCGAATTTGCTCGCGGATCTTGTGCAGTTTCTCTCCGGCGATGCGCTTGGCCTGCGCCCGGTCGCCGTTGGCATCCTGGAGGATCAACAGCTCACGGATTTCCTCGAGCGTGAAGCCCCACTGCTTGGCATGGACGATGAATTGCAGCCTGGCCACGGCATCCAGGGGATAACGCCGATAATTGGCGTCCGTCCGCTGGGGGGCGGGCATGAGTTTCTCTTTCTCGTAGAAACGAATCGCCTGGCTGGCGACCCCGCTGCGTTCGGCAAGCTCGCCGATACTGAGTGTTTGCATGGCTTCACCTCACGACACTGTGAATCGGAGCTTCCGACAGGCCGTCTGGGACAGGCGGCCTGATTCGCGAGCCGTGGCTCCGTTAGTCCGGTTGACGCACGACTCGCAGGTAGGACGTCTTGGCGTTCCAACCCTCGGGGAAACGTTCTTTAGCGTCGTCATCCGAGAGCGACGGCAAGATGATGACATCGTCACCGTTTTGCCAGTCGACGGGGGTGGCCACCTTGTGCTTGTCGGTTAGCTGGAGCGAGTCGATGACCCGCAGGATCTCGTCGACGTTACGCCCGGTGCTGGGCGGGTAGGTCAAGGTCAGGCGGATTTTCTTGTCGGAATCGATAATGAAGACGGTACGCACCGTCACCTTGGGGTCGGCTTTCGGATGGATCATTCCATACAACTGAGCCACCACCTGGTCCGCGTCTGCCAGCAGGGGGTAGTTCAGGGCCGCGCCCTGGGTCTGCTTAATATCCTCCGCCCAGTCGTGGTGAGAAGCGAGGGGGTCGACCGACACCCCCACCAGCTTGACACCACGCGCGGCGAACTCGTCCTTACGCCTGGCAAATGCGCCCAGTTCCGTGGTGCAGACTGGCGTATAATCGGCGGGGTGCGAGAACAGCACGGCCCAGTCCTTGCCCAGCCACTGATGAAAGCCAAGCGTGCCTTCGGTGGATTCGACCGTGAAATCGGGAGCTATCTCCCCTAGCTGTAGGGTCATCTCGCTTTCCTTATCTCTGCTAAGTGTCAGATGATGCACTACGCACGATAACCTTGAAGTCAACTTTAAGGTCAAGGGCTTTCGAAGGAAGGTGGGTTATCTCTTTAGATTATATCGATAGTCATTTATTCGTGATTGACCTTGAGGTAGACACAACCTTTAGAATCATCCGCCGAACCAAATGCGAAGCAGGCGGCTGGCCCCAGGCTGCTTCGCGCCCAGCACCTTGCCCCCCAGGAAGCGTAACGCCTTGGAATCTCTCTCTTCTATCGGTCTGATCGGTGCCTTCGCCGGCGGGTTGGTCTCCTTCTTCTCGCCCTGCACCTTGCCGCTGTTGCCGGCCTACCTGTCGGTGGTCACGGGCGGGAGTGCCGGCAAGGCCGATAGACGCCTGGAGGCATTGATCCTCAGTGCCTTCTTCGTCTTCGGCTTCAGCATCGTGTTCATCCTGTTGGGACTCGGCGCCAGTGGTATCGGCCAGCTGATGCGGGGGTATCGCCAGGAATTCAACTGGGTCGCCGGCTCGGCGGTGATCGTGCTGGGCCTGTTCATGACCGGTGTGTTCCGGTTGCCGCTGTTCCAGCGCACCCTTCAGTTCACACCGAAGGTCCAGGGTGGCTCCCCGCTGTCGGCGACGGTGTTCGGGGTCTCCTTCGCCATCGGCTGGACGCCCTGTATCGGCCCCATCCTGGGCGCCATCCTGATGGCCACCTCCAGCGCCGCCAGTGCCCAGGCCGGCATGCTCTATCTCAGCGCCTACTCGGCGGGCCTGGCGCTGCCTTTTCTCGCCAGCACCCTGCTGATCAATCGATTCGCCCTGCATCGGCAACGTCTGGGTAGGTGGAGCGCCTATGCTCGCCCAGTTGCCGGCACGATCGTGATCCTGATGGGCATCGCCATCGTCTCGGGCACCATGACGCGGCTTTCCAGCATCATGGTCGACTTGTTTCCCTCGCTGGCGACACTGGGGTAGCCCGGCCGTATATCGGTCATGCGACAACCACACTGAAGGCGGTTCCTGATGTCCTTCTACGAGAATCACGTTTTGCCACACCTCCTCCACTTGGCATGCGGCAACACGGTGGTCGAGCGACAGCGGGCGGCCGTGGTGCCGCAGGCACGGGGCCGTGTTCTGGAGGTGGGTATGGGGTCCGGGCTCAATATTTCCCACTACGATCCGGACCGGGTCGAGCTGGTCTGGGGGCTCGAGCCTTCCGAAGGCATGCGACGCAAGGCCCGCCACAACGTCGCCAGCGCACAGTTCGAGGTGCGCTGGCTGGACCTGCCGGGCGAGGAGGTCCCTCTCGACGACAACAGTGTCGATACCGTGGTGCTCACCTACACCCTGTGCACGATTCCGGACTGGCACCGGGCGTTGGAGCAGATGCGTCGCGTGCTCAAGCCGGGTGGCCAACTGCTGTTCTGCGAACACGGCACGGCGCCCGACGAAGCCGTACGCCAGTGGCAGCGCCGTATCAATCCCCTGTGGCGCAGAGTGGCGGGGGGCTGCCATCTCAACCGCGACATACCCGAGCTTATCGGGCACGCAGGCTTCGGTATCCAGCGGATGGAGACGGGCTATCTTTCGAAGGTCCCGAGGTTTGCCGGTTTCAATTTCTGGGGGGCTGCTGTTCCCCGCTGATCAAGCTCGCGTGTAATGAGGCGATTCCCCGAACAACTGGCCATCCACTTCGATGGCGGTGCCATCCACGAACACTGGCACATAGCTCAGGGTCTTGACCTGATAGTCCAGGATCGGCGGCGCCAAGTGCCTTGCCCAGTAGCGAGCGATGCTCTGGAGCGCGTCGAGGTGGACCGTCCCCATGCGTACCAGGTATTTGCCGAGGCGGCCTCTCGCCGGCACGGTCTCGATGCCCAGCAGCTTCGCCGTGACCGGATCCTGACGAAAGGCGTCCAGATCGGACGCGCGCCATTGCCCGTGGCGAGGGAGGCCACCAGGCTCCAGAGTGTCTTCGCAACACTGGCGTCGTGCTTGAGGTGACTTTGCTAGGTGAACTGGCTCAGCAGGCCACTGAATAGCTATTAATAGACATTATTTAACCCTTGAGCGCCAGAATGCGCCTGGCACCGTTGAGCACAATGACCCCCGCGATGGTGCCGATAATCAGATCCGGATAATTGGTTCCGGTCCACGCGACCAAGGCGCCGGCGGTGATGACCCCCAGGTTGATCACCACGTCATTGGCCGAGAATATCCAGCTTGCCTTCATGTGCGCCCCGCCCTCTCGATGTTTGGATATCAGCAGCAGACAACTGGTATTGGCAATCAATGCGACGAATGCAATCGCTATCATCATCAGCGATTCAGGCTCGCTACCGAATACAAAGCGCCTGACCACCTCTGCGAGTACGCCAACCGCCAGAATCAGTTGGAGCACACCTGCAAGATGCGCGGCACGCACCTGCATTTTTACGCTATGCCCAACCGCATACAGGGCGAGCCCGTACACGGCCGCATCGGCAAAATTGTCCAGGGATTCTCCAATCAGGCCGGTGGAGTGCGCGATCAGGCCGGCCGTCATTTCCACCACGAACAGGACCGCATTGATACCGAGCAACCAACGCAGGGTGCCGGACTCCTGCGCGGCAGAGGCCGACGTGTCACCGACCGCCTTGATCGACTCAGGATCGGCAGCGGCCGTTTCCTGAAGCGAGGCTCCTAGCCCCAAGGTTGTCAGTTTTGCGGTGATGGGCTCGACCTCGCCGTCATGCACGACCTCTAATCGGCGGTTCGACAAGTCGAAGGACAGCACCCGAATCTCCTCAAAGCCGTTCAGGGCCAGGCGAATCATTCGCTCTTCCGATGGACAGTCCATCTTCGGCACGGCATAAACGCTGACCCATTTCCCCGATGCTTCGGAGGAGCGACGCATATCGGTATCCGCTATGGGCGTCGCATCGCCGCCACAGGGGGCTCCACAGGTTTTGCTCATGATACGACTCCACTTGAATATTATCGGGCTATCATTTAAAACCATATAGTCACTATAAGGTCAACAGAGCGGAGAGAATCCGTTGAGGAGGAGCTTGGTGCGTATTGGTCAGTTGGCAGAGTTGGTAGGGGTCGATACACAGACGATCCGCTTCTATGAACGACAGGGCCTGTTACCGTCGCCTGATCGGCAGGAGAACGGTTACCGTGTCTATACCGAGGAACATAGTGAGCGGCTGGCTTTCATTTGTCGCTGCAGAATCCTGGACCTGTCGCTAGCAGAGATTCACGAGCTACAGAGGTATCAGGACGACCCTCACCAACCTTGTGCCGCCGTGAACGCTTTGCTCGATGATCACATCTCTCACGTGCGCTCGCAGATAACCGCTCTACAGGCGCTTGAGAAACAACTCGTTTCACTGAGAGCGAGTTGCAACGATGGCCGGGAAGTTGAGGCGTGTGGGGTTCTTGCTGGAATTAGCGAGGGAAGCATGCACCAACAGTAGGTTGACGCATCAACCATTAAATCCGGATACCCTCCCCAGCCGTGCATTAGAATGTACGAGAGTCTGAAGAAACGCCCCAGCGATCCTGTTCGCCAGGGCGCCGCTGTGCTGATGTATTGAACGCTACTCAGTCGCGGTTAGTCACCATTGCCCACTCGCAGGGCCACGAAGTAGGTGCGGCCTTCGCGGTTGAGCAGAACAGGCACCGCTTGATCATCTGGCAGGCGGGTCAGCATCTCCTTCAGCTGTTCCGGACTCTCTACCGGCTGCTGGCCCAGTCTGACCAGCACATCGCCGGGGCGAATGCCGGCGGCAGCGGCATGTCCGGCGGGGGCCACCTTGACGATGCGCACCCCGTGATCGATGCCAAGCCGACGCTTCTCCATGTCGTTCAACGGCTGAACCGCGATGCCCAGTCGAACCGGGTCGCCATCGGATTGACCGGCACCGGCATCCGGCCACTCGCCAACTTCCACCGTGATGGTCTCCTGCTGACCATCGCGCAGCACCCTGAGCTCGACCTCTTCCCCCGGACTCGTCTGACCGACCAGGCGCGGCAGCGTGGTGGAGTGGTCCACTTCCTGGCCGTTCACCTCAAGGATGACATCACCGGCCTTGAGGCCGCCTTCCGCCCCAGGGCTGCCGGGCTCAAGCTCGGCGATCAAGGCACCCTCGGCCTGTTCCATGCCGAAGGACTCCGCCAGGTCCTTGGACACCGGCTGGATGCTGACCCCCAGCCAGCCGCGGCTCACGTAACCCTCTTCGCGCAGCTGGTTGGCGACATCCAGTGCTACATCGATGGGGATGGCGAAGGAGAGGCCCATGTAGCCACCGCTGCGGGTCAAGATCTGGGAGTTGATGCCCACGACTTCACCATCCAGGTTGAAGAGCGGTCCTCCGGAGTTACCCGGATTAATCGCCACGTCGGTCTGGATGAAGGGGACATAGACGTCCTGAGGCAGGGTGCGGTTGATGGCGCTGATGATCCCGGACGTCACCGAGTGATCGAAGCCGAAGGGGGAGCCGATGGCGGCGACCCACTGGCCGACCTTGAGATCGGTGGACTCACCGAGCTCCAGGGTCGGCAGATTGTCCGCCTCGACTTTGAGGACCGCCACGTCGGTTTTTTCATCAGCACCGACCAGCTCAGCCTCGAGCTCACGCCGGCCATTCAGGCGCACCAGGATCTTATCGGCGTCCTTGACCACGTGGGCGTTGGTCATGATGTAGCCGTCTTCATCGAAGATGAAGCCCGATCCCAGTGACTGACGTGGCTCCTCATTGCGATTGGGCGCACCGCCGGGTGGCATCGGGATGCGGTCGCCGAAGAACTCTCGAAAGATCTCCGGCACCTCCTGCCCCCCAAACTGCCGAGAGGATGTCATGGACCTCTCGATCTCCCGTGAGGTGGAGATGTTGACGACGGCTGGCGCGGCCTTGTCGACCAACTCTGTGAAGTCTGGCAGCCGTGGTTCGGCGAGGGCTGGCGTCGCCAGCATCAAGAGTAAAGCTAGGCTCATCAGCCAGGTGTGCGGGTGAGGCTTAGGTATCACAATGGGCTCCTTCCGGGGCATGGGAGATGGTAACCATGTCTGGTACAGCGCCCACTATGCAAAGTTCCATACGCTTAGCCTTGGCTCGGTCTTCATTAGAATTCGGGCTTGAAGCTTGAGTTGCTATAGGTTTTATACTGCCGGGTCTCCAGGTGACACCACAAGGATGACGCATGGGACATCATCACGATCATCCCCACCTTGACCCCACCTCTGGTGACCGTCGGGTGAGCATCGCCATCTGGGCCAACGGGATATTGACCGTTGCTCAGATAGTGGGGGGTATCCTGGCGGGAAGCCTCGCGCTGATCGCGGATGCGCTGCATAATTTTTCCGACATGGCTGCCCTTGTCATTGCCTTTGCTGCCCGCAAGATCGCGAGGCGACCACCTGACTCTCAGATGACGTTTGGCTATGGACGAATCGAGATTGTCGCAGCGCTGATCAACTACACTACTCTCATTCTTGTTGGGTTTTATCTAATTTATGAAGGCGTGATGCGCATGATCGACCCGCCAGAGATTCAAGGCTGGATAGTCGTCATCATCGGGATTGTCGCTCTTCTTGTCGATGCGCTAACGGCCTTGCTCACCTGGTCGATGCAAAAACATAGTGTCAACATTCGGGCTCTCTTCCTGCACAACCTGTCTGATGCCTTTGCGTCCATCGCTGTGATCATTGGGGGCTCGCTGATTCTGCTATACGATATGCGCTGGGTAGACCCCGCGATCACGATCGGTATTGCACTCTATATTCTCTATCTTGCCTTTACGGAAATAGGTACCCCTATCCGGACACTGATGCTGGGCTCGCCTCCCGATGTCGATGGTCAATCAGTCATTGATCTCCTGCGCAGCGTCGAAGGGGTTGAGGATGTGCATCATGTTCACCTATGGCAAATGCAGGAGAATACCGCCGCACTTGATTGCCACGTGGTGACGACGGAAGCAGGCTGGCAGCAGCTCGAGGCGATCAAGGCGGATATCAAGGCGCAACTGAAAGCGCGCTTTGACATTGGCCACTCCAGCTTGGAATTCGAGCATATTGATCATGCGCATCAGGGAGCCAATCTTTATGGGCATGGATAACACGCCACTATTCGCCGACTTAGGCACCCAACAGCGGTTGAGATCCACTCAGCAGTCCTCTGGTCTTGCTTTCCGTTTAACCACTTGAATTGGAGAAGTCAATGTACAAAAAAGCGACGTTTATCCTGGTTGGCGCGTTGATGCTGACCGCCCTCATCGTGATCGTAGCGAGACCCTCGTTGTTGGGCATGGGCGCCGAGGCGGCCAGCCAGGATGGCGCTCAGGCCGAAAACTCTCTGGTGCGCTCACACTCGCCTGTTCTGGGGCCGGAAGAAGCGCCGGTGACCATCGTGGAGTTCTTCGACCCGGCCTGTGAGGCCTGCCGTGCCTTCTATCCGCTGACCAAGCGCATCCAGGAAGAGTATCCCGACCAGGTGCGGTTGGTGGTGCGCTACACGCCCTTCCACGGAGACCTGTCCGATACCGCCATTCGCGTGCTGGAAGTCGCCAGGCGCCAGGACGTCTTCCAGCCGGTGCTGGAGGCGTTGCTGGCTCGGCAGAGCCAGTGGGCGGCTCATGGCAGTGTCGATGAGGAAGCGATCATGGAGATCGCCAGCGAGGCCGGACTGGACAGAACCGTAGCCGAAGAGCAGCTCAATTCACCAGAGGTACAGGCGGTCTTCGACCAGGACAAGGCTGACGTCGAGGCCAACCAGATCAGCAAGACGCCGACCTTCTTCGTCAATGGCGAGCTGTTGGACCCCTTCGGCATGCAGGAGCTGGTCGACGCCGTTAACCGTGAGGTAGCCGAGGTCTCCGGCGAAGAGGATGCATCATGACACGACGCTGGTTGCTAGTGGGACTGATGGTCCTTAGCCCCGTGTTGGCCGAAGCCCGTTGGCAAGAGCGTGCCGGATTATCACTGGCCAAGCCGGCACCGGCCAGGGCACAAGCTATCGCGAAGGTGGGTCGCGTCGCCCAAGAGCTCACCGTGGCACCAGGGGATACCCTGGACGCACTGCTGCAGCAGCTTGGTGTGGATGCCGAGCTGCGCGCCCAAGCGGCGACCTCGCTGGCGAACAGGTTCGACCCAAGACGATTGCGGCCCGGAGATCGTATCACTTTCACCTCTCTGGCGACGGGACAGCCGGTGTCGGTGGCCATCGAGCGTGACTCGGGTATTCAGTACGTGGTCACGCTGGGTGAGCGTCCGTCGACGCGCATTGTCCAGCCTCGCCTCGACACCCTGACCCTGGGTCGTGAAGTAGATGTCAAGACGTCACTCTATGCCGCCTTGGAGGCTGAGGAGATACCCAGGCGTTTCGCAGCAGAGCTTGACATGCTGCTGGGCGGACTCATGGACACACGCCGGGATATCTCGGGTGGCGAGCGTCTGCAGTTACTGTGGGAAGAAGATCGCCGTGAGGATGGCACTCGAGTCGGGCCTCCCCGTCTGACCTATATGGGGTTGGCTGACCAGGCGGAGCGGCTGGAGATGGTATGGCCGGCGGACCAGAGAGCCAGCGTGATGCTCTTTAAGGACGGTAGCCTCCAAGACACCTTGCAGTTCCCGATTTTCGGCGCACGCCTGACATCCCCCTTCGGCAACCGGCGCCATCCCGTGTACGGCGGGGTCCGACGTCATGACGGTATCGATCTTGCCGCGCCTCGCGGCACCCCGGTCATGGCGACGGCGCCGGGGCGCGTCTCCTTCATCGGTCGCCGGGGAGGTTATGGACGTGTTGTCGAGGTAGAACATGATACGGACACCATCAGTCGCTATACGCATCTCAACCGATTCGCCGCCAGCCTGGCGGTCGGGGACTCTATCAAGGCCGGCGACAAACTGGGTGAGGTAGGGGCCTCCGGACTCGCCACGGGGCCCAACCTGCACTACGAAGTGAGGGTGGATGACCGCCCCGTGGATCCCCTCGAGGAAGGGCAGCGCCTCATTCTGAGTGAGTCACCCACACGCCAGGAGTATCGCAGCGCACTGTTCGAGGCTCGGACACGTCTGCAAAAAGCCATCGGAACGTCCGCTGCTTCCGATCTGGCCGCATTGGAGAACTGACAAGCCTTTAGGTGGACTTGCTGTGAAACACGCCTCGGTGGGCACAATGTACCTAGCGTCGCGTGACGCTACAGCCTCAGCGGCACTCACTTCACACGGGCAGGGGTTATGGAAGGTGTCTCGCCAGTCACGCTGGGGGTTTTAGGCAGCCTCGCCGCCGGCGCGATGATGTATGTCATTAGCCACGAGATCATTCCCCAGGCCCAACGCAGCGGTCACCAGAACAAGGCGACCCTGGGCTTCTCTATGAAGTTGGTGATCATGCTGTTCCTGAATGTCTCAACTAGGGCACGCTGGGACGCACAGGAGGTTATCCCAAATCGTGAGCGCCTTTGTGGGCTGCCTCACTGATACACAACTGGTGATCACTCAGCACCTCGATGATGCGACAGCTCTCGACCTTGCCGCCGGCACACTGGCTCACCATCCGCCTGAGTTCGTCACGCAGTGCCGAGAGCCGCTGCAGCCGCGACTCCACTTCCTCCAGGTGATGCTTGGCAACGGCATCGACCTCCTGACAGGGCATGTCGGGCTGGTCTGACATCGCCAGTAGCTCACGCACCGCATCCACCGAGAAGCCGAAGTCTCGGGCATGGCGAATGAAGGTCAGCCGCCTGACGGCTTCTTCGCCGTAGCGCCTCTGCCCACCCTCGGTACGCGATGCATCGCCCACCAGCCCGATGCGCTCATAATAGCGCACCGTTTCAGGCTTGCAGCCGGCGCGCCGTGCCAGCTCGCCGATACCGATGGTAGGGCTAATCTCCGGCATCCTGATGCTCCTCTCGCATGACTTGAACCTGTAGTTGCTACAGGGATTATGCTTCCGGACAAGATTAAGACATTCGGAGAGGCAGCGCCATGACCGAACCAACGCAAGGCACCATCCCGTCGACGCTGACACTGCAGGTGGAAGGCATGGACTGCGGCGGCTGCGAGCGCAAGGTAGAGGCCGCTCTGGGCCGCCTGGAGGGCATCGGGGAGGTGTCGGCCAGTTCGGTCACCGGATCGGTGAGGATTCACCCTCAACAGGATACGACGCCTTCTCATGAGGCGATCGAGCGGATCCTTAACGAGCTCGGCTACCAGCTTGCCACCGATGATGAGGGAGATGAGGCGGATGCCGCTCCGGCCTCTTGGTGGCAGACCGCCAAGGGACGCTTGGTGCTCGTCACGGGGGGGCTGCTGGCTCTGGCCTTCGTTCTCCGCCTGGTCTGGCCTAGCCTAGGCAACTGGCCCTTCGTCGCGGCCACCCTGGTGGGGTTGGTGCCCATTGCACAAGGCGCCTGGGGTGCGCTGAAGATGCGCAACCCCTTCACCATCGAGATGCTGATGAGCATCGCCGCCTTGGGGGCCCTGGCCATCAATGCCGCCGCCGAAGCGGCGGTGGTGGTCTTCCTGTTCGCCGTAGGCGAGTTGCTGGAGGGGGTGGCCGCGTCGAGGGCGCGACGCAGCATCTCGGCCCTGGCGGACCTGACGCCGTCCACGGCGAGGCTGATGGAGGATGGGGATACCCGTGAGGTTTCGGCCGCCTCGCTCACGCCTGGGCAGCGAGTCCTGGTGCGACCGGGCGACCGCGTGCCCTGCGATGGACGTATTCTGACCGGCGAATCCGACCTGGATGAGTCACCGATCAACGGGGAGTCGGTGCCCCGTACGCGGGCGCCGGGGGACGACGTCTTTGCCGGCACGGTCAACCTCGATGCCGCCCTGGAGGTGGAGGTAACCCGCGGCGCCGAGGACAACACCATCGCACGGGTCATCCGCCTGTTGGAGGAGGCCCAGGCCGCCAAGGCGCCGGTGGCACGTTTCATCGACCGCTTCGCTCGCTACTACATGCCGGCGGTGGTGGGGCTCGCCCTGCTGATGGCGGTGGTGCCGCCGCTGGTCTCGACCATGGCCTGGTCGGAATCGATCTATCGCGCCCTGGCCCTGCTGTTGATCGCCTGTCCCTGTGCTCTGGTGATCTCAACCCCCGCGGCGATCGCTGCCGGCCTCTCGGCGGGCGCCCGGCGGGGCCTGCTGATCAAGGGCGGCGCGGTGCTCGAACAGCTGGGTAAGCTGCGGACGGTGGCGCTGGACAAGACCGGCACCCTCACCGCCGGCACCCCCAAGGTCACCGACGTGGAGGACTGGGCCACTGGCCAGGGCACGCAAGAGATCCTGAGGCTGGCGGCTGGGATGGAACGTGACTCCAGCCACCCCATCGCCACGGCCATCCTCGCCCACGCTGAGCAGTTGGGCCTTTCCCTTCCACTGGCGAGTGAGAGCCGCGCCCTGTCGGGCCGAGGGGTCTCCGGTCGGGTCGAGGGGCGTGAGTTGAGCCTGATCACCCCCCGCCACCTGGCAGAGCAGGCCGCCCTCGATCACGATCTGAGCGCTCGGATCGCCGAGCTGGAACACGCCGGCAAGACTCTCGCCGTGCTGGTCGAAGGCGAGCGCCCGCTGGGCCTGATCGCCGTGCGCGATGAACCTCGCGACGATGCCCGGGAGGGGCTGACGGCGCTGTCGCGCCTAGGCGTGCAGGCGGTGATGCTCAGCGGTGACAATGCGCGTACCGCCGCGGCCATCGGTGACAGCCTGGGCATCGAGGCACATGGCGAGCTGATGCCCGAGGACAAGGCCCAGCGCGTTCGTGACTGGCAGGCCGCCGGCCGAGGCCCAGTCGGCAAGGTGGGCGACGGTATCAACGATGCGCCGGCGCTGGCCGCGGCAGAGGTGGGCATCGCCATGGGCGGCGGCACGGATGTGGCACTGGAAACTGCGGATGCGGCGCTGCTCAAGAACCGCGTCGGCGGCATCGCCGAGCTGATCGCCCTGTCCCGGGCCACGCTGCGCAACGTCAAGACGAACGTCGCCATGGCGCTGGGCCTGAAGGCCATTTTCCTGGTGACCACGGCGCTGGGCATCACCGGCATGTGGATCGCGGTGATGGCGGATACCGGCGCCACCGTGCTGGTGACCCTGAACGCCATGCGGCTGCTGGGCTATCGCTTCTCGCCAGGCAATAATGCCACGACTGGCTCGGCAAGCCCGCGCTACCAGGAAGCCACGTCATGAGGACAGAGCGGATACCGACAGTGCCACGCCGCTGGTACTGGTTGGCATTGGCCGTTATGGTCGGCCTGGCCGACCAGGCCATCAAGGGGCTGGTGCAGGCGCTGATGCCGTATGGCCAGACCATCCCGCTAGCCCCGTTCTTCAATTGGGGCCACTGGTGGAACACGGGAGCGGCCTTCAGCTTCCTCGCCGATGCAGGCGGCTGGCAGCGCTATCTCTTCTTGGGCCTGACGGGGATGGTGACTATTGTCCTGACGATCCTGCTGTGCAGGCCTAGACCTCGTCTGGAGGCGCTGGGGTACAGCTTGATGCTGGGTGGCGCGCTGGGCAATGGCATCGACCGCCTGGTACGAGGGTATGTCGTAGACTACCTGGACTTCTACTGGCATGAGTGGCACTGGCCCGCCTTCAACCTGGCGGATATCGCCCTGTTCCTGGGTGTCATCGCCTTTGCGATTGCGGCCTTACGTGAGCGTCCCTCCACCAGAGTGTCTGAGTAACGGCATGGATGCAGAGAACCTGCCAGTCCGGTACATGACGCTTGCCGGCCGGATCTCTCCGGCCCTCGGTTGTTTGCTGGCCCTGACCGCCGGGGGACTGACCACTCTCAGCGCCGCGCCCTTTGCGCTGTGGTGGCTGGGCCCGGTGGCGGTGGCACTGGTCTATTCCGGCATCCATGTCCTGACACCTGCTCAGGCCGGTCTCCGTGGCTGGTGCTATGGTGTGGGCCTGTTCGGCTCCGGTGCCTCTTGGGTCTTCGTCGCGATCCACGACTACGGCTATACGGGGGCGCCCCTGGCGCTCTTCCTCACCGGCCTGTTCGTGGCCAGCCTGGCGCTGTTCTTCGCCGTCCCCTTCTGGCTCTATCGCCGCGTCACGGGCCCACGCCTGGCCTTCCTCAGCTTCGCCGGCATCTGGGTACTCAGCGAGTGGCTGCGCACCTGGCTGTTTACCGGGTTTCCCTGGCTGCTGCTGGGCACGTCCCAGGTAGACTCGCCGCTGGCGGCCTGGGCCCCGGTGGGCGGGGTCTATCTGCTGTCGCTGATCACCGCCCTGACCGGCACCCTGGGCGTGGAACTGCTGAGACGACGCTGGTGGGCCGCGGCGCCCATCGCTGTTCTCTGGCTAGCCCCGATGGCCTTGCCGACCCAGTGGACCTTCCCGGCCGGCGAGCCGCTGCGGGTTGCCCTGCTGCAGGGCAACCTGGATCAGGCGATCAAGTGGACTCCCGAGGGGCAGCGCGAGGCGGCCAGTATCTATACGGCGTTGACCCTTGCACAGTCCAACGACCTCGACCTGGTTGTCTGGCCCGAGGCGGCCCTGCCGATGCTCGAGGAGGAGGCCCGGCCAATACTGGAGCGGGTGCAGTCCAACCTCGCCCCCGACACCGCCCTGCTCACCGGCATCCTGCAGCGCGACGGCGGCGACTACTACAACGGCGTGATCGGCCTGGGTAACGCCGAGGGAAAGTACCGTAAGGCGCGCCTGGTGCCCTTCGGCGAGTACTTGCCGCTGGAGAGCCTGCTCGCCGGCACCATCGCCTTCTTCGACCTGCCCATGCCCACCATGACGCCTGGCACCGACGATCAGGAACCGCTGCGCGCCGCCGGAACCACCATCGGTAACGCCATCTGCTACGAGATCATCTATGCCGACCGGGTGGCCGAGCAGGCGCGCGACGCCGAGCTGCTGCTGACGGTCTCCAACGACACCTGGTTCGGACGCTCCATCGGCCCCCTGCAGCATCTGCAGATGGCCCGCCTGCGCGCCCTGGAGAACGGCCGCTATCTGATCCGCGCCACCAGCAACGGGGTGACCGCCATCGTCGATACTCAGGGCCGTGTCACGGCCCGCGCACCACAGTTCCTGGCGACGAGCCTCCGCGGCGAGGCGCTGCCCATGGTGGGGAACACACCGTTCACACGTACCGGTAGCTGGCCGACCTGGGTGTTGGCCGCCTTACTGGTGCTGCTTGGATGGAAACTCAACACACGTCGGTCTGGATGATAATAGTCCAGTCGAAAAGGGAGAGAATAATGGCTTTATCGGAACCTCACTCTGGTACAGCGAGGAAAGGTCCATGGTGGCAGCTCCGAGCACGCTCAGTGGTGGGGGTGCTGGTCGGTTGGCTGGCACTCATTAGCGTTGCTCAGGCCGAAGAGGAGAACGAGTGGCCCCGCGGCCACTATCCGCTGCCTGAGGAAGGCAATGTGATCGGCGACACCTACCGCATAACGGTGGATGATCGAGGAGATACCCTGCTCGATATCGCCAGGCGACACAACCTGGGGTACAGGGAGATCGTGCGCGCCAATCCGGATGTGAGTCTCTGGATTCCCGGCGAGGGTACCGAGGTGACCATACCCGGGCGCTTCATCCTGCCCGATGCTGAGCGCACCGGGATCGTCATCAACATCGCCGAGCTGCGCCTCTACTACTATCCGGAGGTTGACGATGGTGAAACGCCACGCGTTGAGACCTATCCCATCGGCATCGGTCGTGAAGGCTTCGGTACCCCCCTCGGTGTCACCGAAACTACCATGAATATCGAGAACCCTGCCTGGTACCCACCCGAGTCAGTCCAGCGTGAAGCCAGGGCACGCGGTGAGAAGGCGCCCAGCGTGGTGCCTCCGGGTCCAGACAATCCACTGGGGGATCATGCCATTATCCTGGGGTTCGACGGCTACTTGATTCATGGCACCAACCAGCCGGATGGTATCGGCATGCGTGCCAGCCGTGGCTGTATTCGCATGTTCCCTGGGGATATCGAGTCGATTTTCGACCGCGTGCCACCGAACACCCAGGTTCAAATCGTCAACCAGCCCATCAAGATCGGCTGGGAGGAAGAGCAGCCGCTGGTTCAGGCATTCCCGCCGCTGGAAGAAGAAGGGCACAGCATGTCCGCGTTGGAAGACACCGTCACACGCCTCAACCAACGCGGTGTCGAGGGCTTGAGCTTCGATGATGGACAGCTTCGCGGCCTATTGGATGACCCCAGCGGTCGCATGGTGTCCCTGAACCCCAAGCCGGCGCCGGAACCGGATAGAAAGCACGACACTGGCTACAAGGGTATCTACGCAGAAATCGCGCTGCGTAGGCCATGACGACGACATGGCGAGTCTTGTCAGTCTCGTGAGCTGACTCGGTCGTGGCTTATCCAAGGTCTATCGCCCTCTGCATGGCCACTGGCGGTGCGTTGGGGCTCGGCCTTCCTCGCCTACCAGGCACCGAGGTGCGGGCTCTGGCTTTGCCTGCGTTTATAGGCCCACCTTGCCGCATGGTGCGGCGGGCTCCTAAGCTCACCATTGGCGTGCCGATTCTGGGGAGGGAAGGGCTATCGAGCTCGACGTCGCTCTGGGCTACCTGCTGCCGTGGGAGTTCTCGCTGGCCTGGTCGGGGGCCTGCCTGCTGGCCATCGTGCTCTACCTGCGTGGCCTCCGGCAGCGCCGACGGCGAGGCGAGGCCACCGGCGCAGGTCGAGTCCTTGCCTACCTGCTGGGTGTCGCCACCATCTATGGCGTCACTCAGACCCATTACGACTACCTCGCCCAGTACATGTTCTTTACCCATCGGGCTCAGCATCTGGTATTGCATCACGCCGGTCCCTTCCTGATTGCCCTGGCCGCCCCCCTGCCGGTACTGACGGACGGCTTGCCGACCCGAATCAGACACTTTTCAGGATGGAGGCCGGTCGCGCGCCTGCTGCGCCCTGTATACCGGACGCTTCAGCATCCACTGATCGCTCCCGTACTGTTCGTCGGGCTGATCTATTTCTGGTTGATTCCCGAGGTCCACTTCGATGCGATGCTGAGTACCGACCTGTATCAAGTGATGAACTGGAGCATGGCGCTGGATGGGTTGCTGTTCTGGTGGTTGATCCTGGATCGCCGCACGCCGCAGCAGGGCGGCCTCGGTTACGGCAAGCGCATCGCCATCCTGCTGGTGGTGATTCCGCCGCAGATCGTGCTGGGGGCCTATATCGTCTTCAGCCGGAGTGTCATTTTCGATGTCTATGAGGTATGCGGGCGCGCCTGGCCGCTGGACCCTCTGACTGACCAGCTCCTCGGTGGCCTGTTGACTTGGGTACCGGCCACGATGATGAGTGCCATCGGGGTTCTGATCATTCTCAGCTTTCTGTTCCGTGATGCCCGCAAGGAGGATGCCGCTGATGTCTCTCACGCCACACCCTAGTCTGCCGCGACTAGCGAAGGGCTGGTGCTCGACCTTCCTGCTGCTGATCGCGACGTCCGGCACGCTGGCGGCTGCCGAACTGGAGGTCAGCGAGGCGCGTCTGCGGCTCCTACCCGGGGACCTGCCCGCGGCAGGCTATTTCACCCTCACCAATACCAGCGAGAAGGGCGTCACCCTGACAGGAGCGGATAGCCCCGCTTTCGGTAATGTCATGATGCACCGCAGTGTCAATCAGGATGGCGTCACCCGCATGGAGCCCGTCGCCCAACTGGAGCTGGCGGCGGGGGAGCAGGTCGAATTCGCCCCGGGTGGCTACCATCTCATGCTCATGAAGCGGGTTCGCCCCCTCGTCGTTGGTGACGACGTCGAGGTGAATCTTCATTTCGCCGGCAATCAGCGACAGCGTGACACGTTCCGCGCCGTGGCGCCGACAGCACAGTAGGGGGAGCAGGATGCGCCGATGCATCATGGCACTATTCGTGACGCTATGGCTTGCGGGCTGCAGCGATCCAGACTGGCAGACCAAGGATATCTCGGGGCTGATGCCTTCCCTGGCGTTCGAACTCATCGACGAGAACGGGAATACGGTGAGCGCCGATCAGTTCCTCGGCAAGACGACGCTGCTGTTCTTCGGCTTCACCCATTGCCCCGATGTCTGTCCGACCACCCTTTCGCGTCTCGACGCGGCCACCCAACGCATGGATGAAACCGCGCGTGATGAAATCCAGGTGCTCTTCGTCTCGGTGGATCCTCGCCGCGATGACGCCGAGACACTGGATAGCTACACCGACGCCTTCGGCCCCCAGTTCATCGGCCTCACGGGGGATAAAGCGGCACTCGATAAGCTGACACGCCGCTATCGGGTGACCTACGGGTATGGCGAAGAAGACAGCGAAGGGAACTATGATGTGTCGCACTCCAGCGCTGTCTTCGCCTTCAATGCCCAGGGAGAGGCGCGCCTGCTGATCCGCGACAGCGACCCCATGGAGGCCGTGGTTGCCGACCTTTGAAGGCTTGCCAGCGGTGCCTGAGTAGTCACCGTCCATCGCCCCTATCTTCCGTCGAGGATCGGGATGGGGATTACCTAGGAGTACGGTGCAAGGTTCGTCGTTGCGCCTTGAGGCAGCTGAACACCACGTTCGATCACCTTTCACTCCTGGAAATTGGGTCAGAGAGCTGCAAGGGCTATGTGTGAGAGAGCTCCGGGATCAATTTACCCATCCATCTCAGGTACACCACCATGCCGAAGAGTTCAACCAGCGACTGGAAGACGATAACCACCACGGCGGCCTGCCAGGCCTCGGGCAGCGTCAAGGCGATGGGCAGCACCACGAAGGAGTTGCGGGTGCCGAAGCTGAACGTCAAGGTTCTGGCCGAGCGCGTGGGCAGCTGAAACAGTCTACCGAGGGTCTTGCCCAGGAAAGCGGCGAAGATCAAGTAGACGACGAAGATCAACAGCACCTGCAGTAGCACCCCGCTGAGGCCGGCCACGGTCGTCACCTGCGATGCCGCGATGACGAAGACCACCAGCGCAAGCAGTGGCACGGGCAGCATGCCCAAGCCATGAACCCACCGTCTGGCATTGAGGTGACGCTCGGCCAAACGCTCGGTCACCCAGGCCAGGGCCAAGGGGGTGATAATCAATCCCGCAAACGCGCCGAGCAGGTGGCTGCTGAGTACGGTCTGAAACCATTCCACGCCCAGGAAGAGCCAGAGATAGACGGGCAAGGCCAGCAACTGCACGAGCAATAGCACTGGCGTGGCGGCAATGGCCCGGCCGGCATCGCCCTTGCCGAGGTGGGTAAAGCTGATACACCAGTCGGTACAGGGAACGAGCAACACCAGCAGCACGCCGGCCTGCACGACGGGTGGCAGGGGGATGAAGGTCATCATCCCGCCCAAAACGAGGGGAATCACAACGAAGTTGCCAAGCAGCAGGGCCGCCAGGAAGCGCCAATCCTTGAGGCCCTGGCCGATCCGCGTCAGGGGCACCTGGGTGAAGGTGGCGTAGAGCAGCCCGCCGAGCAGTGGCCAGAGAATGGCTTCCAGCCAGGATGTCGTGTCCGGCTGGCTCAGCCCGACGGCTAGGCCAGCCAGGATGAATATCAGATAGATCCAGGATTGCTGCCGTTCCATCCAATCGCGCATGGGATAAAGATCCTTCTCAGTATTCCAGTAACAAGCCTTCAGCCTTCCAGGCCCTTTTTCCACCCACATAGTGGTAGACCTCGGTGTAGCCGAGGCGGGCCAGGCGTTTGGCGGCACGGCCGGCCCGCTTGCAATCCTCGCTAGCGCAGTACACGACGATGGTCGCTTGCCTGTCGGGTAGCCGGCGGGGCGCTTCGTCCAGGATGTCGTCGGAGACGATGTTGATGGCCCCCGGCAAGTGCCCCTTGGCGAAGCTATCGGCCGGCAGGTTATCCACCAAGAGGAAAGTTAGGCCACGGGCCTGCCAGTCACGGAGGGTCGCGGTATCGATCGTTGGCATGGTGAAGCTCCGGTCTCAGGCTTGAGACGGCTTGACAAGGTAGCGGTCCAATCCCCAAAGCAGTAGGCCAAACAGCAGGTGCGGCACGGCGGACGCTATGATCAGCTTGGGACTGATCGCCAGACCCGCGATACCCCAGCCCACCACGGGAAAGAACACCACCAGGATCACCGCCCAAAGCACGGCGGCCAGGCCCAGCGCAGTCAGCAAGGTCTTGCGTGGGAAATAACGCACGAACACCACCGACCAGAAAGTCACGTAGGCCGTATGGAAAAGCAGGCCGACTGGCAACGGCAGAGACCGCCCCAGCAGAGTCTCGGCGAAGGCCAGGGAGGGCGGCTTTGGAAAAGGCGATACCCCGGCTTTCAGCAATGCCACCATCACGATGGCGGTCAGCGCCGACACCGCGATGCCGATGCCGATAGACCTGAGCCAAGAAGGTTTGGCGCGAGTGGTTTGGATCATCTTGCGCTCCTCTTGATGACGTTGATGAGTGATCTTTGAGAAACCGGCGGCACTTTACCGGCTGCCGGAGGTGGGGCAGCGGGGGCCACAGCTGGCGTCTGACTCACGACAGCAAGCGCCGACCAGGTGGTCCGTCATTGCCAGCAAGGCGTCGAACTCCGCGCGGTAATAGACGAACTGGCCCTCGCGGCGCGACGCAACCAGGCCTGCGACCGCGAGTTTCTGCAAGTGGAAGGTCAGTGCATTCGGCGCCGTACCCAGCCGCTCGGCGAGCTTGCCTGCCGCCAGGCCGGCAGGCCCTGCCGCCGCTAGCTGACGAATGGCCGCCAGGCGGACGGGGTGAGCAAGAGCTGCTAGCTTGGCTGCCACGAGATCATCATCATATTGGTTCATAATTCAACTTTAGATGAAACAATGATTTCATGCAATATTGAAATTATTACCCCGCACAGCAGGACAATTGCGTCACATCCTTGGTGAAGGTCTGCGCACAGAGCTTGAGGCCTTCCACCATGGTCAGGTAAGGGAACAGTTCGTCACCGATGTCCTGCACCGTCATGCGGGCGCGTAGCGCTATCACCGCCGTCTGGATCAATTCACCGGCTTCTCCTGCCACGGCCTGCACGCCGAGCAACCGCCCCGTTTCGCGTTCGGCCACTATCTTGATGAATCCTTCGGTGTCGAAATTGACCAGCGCACGCGGCACGTTCTCCAGGTCAAGCACGCGGGACTCCACGCTGAAACCTTGCTCGAGTGCCTCGGCCTCCGTCAGGCCGACGGTGCCCACCTGGGGGTCGGTAAACATCACGCCCGGCATGGCACTAAGGTCCAGCCTGGCATCGCCTCCCGTCATGTTGACGGCGGCCCGACTGCCCCCGGCGGCGGCGACATAGACGAATTCCGGCTGGTTGGTGCAGTCACCGGCGGCATAGAGGCTTGGTACCGTGGTTTGCAAGTGCTCATCCACCAGTATCGCCCCGCGCACGGTTTCCACGCCGATGCTCGCCAGGTTCAGAGCCTCGGTATTGGGTGTCCGTCCGGTGGCCACCAGCAGTTGGTCCGCATGAAGGGTCCCGGCGTTGGTGTCCAGCACGAACTCGCCATTGGTGTAGTCCACGCGGTTGGCCTGGGTCTGGTTGAGCACCTCGATGCCCTCGCGGTAGAAGACTGCCTCCACGGCCTCACCCACCGCCGGGTCTTCCTGGGAGAGCAGGCGGCTGCGGGCCAGCACCGTGACCCGGCTGCCCAGCCGAGCGAAGGCCTGGACCAGCTCCAGGGCGACAAACCCCGCGCCGATCACGATCAGCCGCTCGGGGATGCTGTCCAGTGCCAGCGCGCTGGTGGAGGTCAGGTACGGCGTCTCGGCCAGCCCCGGCAACGGCGGTTCTGCTGGTCGAGCGCCGCTGCCGATAAAGGCGCGATCGAAGCGAACGGTCTGCTCGCCGCCCGCAGTCAGCTTGACCTTCAGGGTATGGGCATCGACGAACCGGGCCTCACCGCTGAGCACCGTGATGGCCGGGTGGTCGCGGAGTATGCCTTCATACTTGGCATCGCGCAGTTCCTCAACCCGTGACTGCTGTTGTTGAAGCAGCCTGGCCCGATCTACCACCGGCGCCCAGGCGCTGATACCGCCGTCGAAGGGGCTCTCCCGGCGCAGATGGGCGACATGCGCGGCGCGGATCAGGATCTTCGAGGGCACGCAGCCGACGTTCACGCAGGTGCCACCGAGGGTGCCACGTTCGATCAGGGTGATGCGGGCGCCGCGCTCGGCCGCCTTCAGCGCGGCTGCCATGGCCGCGCCGCCGCTGCCGATCACGACGATGTGCAGGTTCATGTCATCACTCATGAGGGGAATTCCTTGAATCTTTAGAGGTGTTGTCACCACAGGCGTCGTATTGCTTCTTGCGCCATAGCGCATAGAGGGTCAGGCCGAGGAAGAAGGCCAGGGCAGGAAGCAGTACCACGTCCAGGTAGCCGGTCAGTGCCGCCAGGCCAACGGTGCCAAGCAGGATCACCAGGATGGGCGTGAAGCAGCACAGCGCCACCAGGACGGTGCCAATCACGCTTGCGCGCAGCAGGGTCTTGGGGTTCTTCATGGTCACTCCCGATCCGCTTCCGAGGGTGCCGGGGTTGAGGGGTAGCCGGCGTTGGTGGTGGCGTCGGTCAATGCTTCGACGGACGTTCGTGAATCGTCGAAGGTGACCACCGCCTCACGATCCGGGTAGCTCACATCGACTTGCGAGACGCCGTCTACCTTGTTGAGGGCGGCCTTGACGGTGAGAGGGCAGGCGGCACAGGTCATGCCCGGCACCGACAACGTCACGGTCTGCGGGGCGGCCCAAGCTGACGTGGCGAGCGTCGCGGAAAGCGCAATACAGGCAGCGAGTCGTTTCATGGCGTTCTCCTCTTAATAGAACAGGGGCAGGAGATAAGGAAACAGCAGCGCGATCAGCACCAAGGCAGCGACGATCCAGAAGATGGCTTTATACGTCGTGCGAACCTGTGGCATCGCGCAGGTTTCGCCTGGCTTACAAGCGGTGGCAGGCCGGTAGATTCGGCGCCAGGCGAAAAACAATGCCACCAGTGCCACTCCCACGAAGAGCGGGCGATAGGGTTCCAGGGCCGTCAGGTTGCCGATCCAAGCGCCCGAGAAGCCCAGCGCGACCAGCATGAGCGGCCCGAGACAGCAGGTTGAGGCCAGGATCGCAGCGAGGCCGCCGGCTGCCAGGGCACCACGACCGTTCTTGGATTCCGTCATGAGGTTGTCCTTCTGAATTCTTGGCCGATACGCTAACGTTACTTCCGTAGTCAACTACGGAGTCAAGCTCGATGAATGAGGCACCGGAAAATCTGACCATCGGCACCTTTGCCCAAGCGGCCGGGGTCAATGTGGAGACGATCCGCTTCTATCAGCACAGGGGGTTGTTGCCGACGCCGGAGCGCCCTCCTGGCGGCATCCGGCGCTATGGCAGCGCCGACGTGGCGCGCGTGAAATTCGTGAAAGCGGCGCAGCGGCTGGGATTCAGCCTGGACGAGATCGGGCAGCTACTGACTCTGGAGGATGGTGCTCATTGCAGCGAGGCGGCGGAACTGGCGTCACAGCGGCTTGACGACGTGCGCGCCCGGCTGGCTGATCTGACCCGCGTCGAGGTCGCCTTAGCCCGGCTGGTCGATGAATGCCATGTGCATCAAGGGAAGGTGTCGTGCCCGTTGATCGCTGCCCTGCATGACTGGTAGGTCATGCAGGGGCTTGTCGATGTGGTGCTGCCAGCTTCTGACATTCCGTGCAGCCATCTTTTGAAACTCACAGTCTTGAAGAACTCCGACATGCGATGCAGCGAAGACCTTGACAGCTGTTGGCGGCCAGCAGGGCGTCCATGATGGAGTTGATACGTCTGTTGGGTGAAAATTTCATGCTTGGCCTCGCTGGTTAGTGGGCTGTGGATAGAGATGGCGACGTTATTGCGCCATGCCGCCTTGTGCGGCGTTTTATGTCGCTACCTAATGATTTCCGTATCTCACGGCATAAAAGCGGCCCTGGGCCGCTGTGCGCCATTTCGTGGGACAGAGGGTGGTGATCGAGACGATAAGTCGCCTCTACTGTCTTGGCCTTGTAGTCGCCTAGCTTGAGAAGCTTGAGGTATCACCGCTAACGAGGGGGATCGGGAAGAGCGGGTGCCAGAGGTCCGTGTGATAGGCTTTGCGAGATATTCGATGGCGAAAAGGCACGAGGTAGGGAATGACGGATCATAGTCAGGATAACCACGAGTCTCATCCAGTGGGACACGAGGGAGCCAGTACCAAGCACCGGCGGCAGAGGTTTGGCCTGAGTGAGCATTGGCGTGAGCAAGCTAGGAAGGTGGCTTCTGATGAGCTTGATGATGCCGCAGAGACTTCACCTATGCCCGATACAGGAACCTCTTTTTCGTTTCCCAATGCATCACACGATGATGAGCCACCGGTCACTGTGAAGTCGCTCTTTCACGACCCCGAAACTCAGAGCGTACTCAATGCACCTTGGCCCTACAGCCCATCGGAACCTGTGTTAAGCAATGAGCCTGCTGCTGCTCGTTTTGCCTTTCCTGGTACAAACCAAGCGCCCAAGCAATCTCGCCGCGATAAGCAAGTAGAAGATGTTATTTCCATGCTCCAGGGGCAGTTTTTTCTCACTCATAATGAGACGAGAAGCCCTCTGCTGACCAATAAGGCGACGGGCGAAACCTTGCCGTATATGGATCCAGTGATCCTTGATCGTGTGAAGGGAGCGTATTGGCGAGCATCCTCTGGCAGTCATCAGGATGTCTCCTACGGTGTTATTAAGTCTGCTATCAACAACTTCGTTGATGGTGCTACCCCTCAATCTGTGTTGCCGGTTTACGGCCGTGCGGGCGTCGAATTTAACACCGGGCGACGCGCGCTGGTACTTGGAGAAAGCTGCTTGGTTTTCTCGCCGGGTTTATCGAGCTATGAGGTTTTGGCTGGGATTCCCCATGTCATGCCTCGCGAAAGCTGGGCGGTTGACTTGCCCGATAATGTTGGGAATATTCGCCCTCAATCGATATCTATATTGTTCGATGTCACTTTGCTACCGAAAGATAGTGACCTGCTGATAATCGCCTGGATGGTCATGGCTTGGCGCTCAGATAGCTCGCCCGTATTGCTCGAGTTGTTAGGTGAGGCGAATTCTGAGTTGATTGACTCACAGAAGATGCTAAAGACCATCATAGATCCGGCTAGCACCCTTCTCGAAAGCGAGTTTCCCAATACGATAAAACAGCTTGATATTCGGGCGCAGTGCCATTACCTGTTGAGTTTTCATCAAGTGGATACGCTGTCAAAAAATCAGCAGAGAGGCCTGCTTTCGATCACGCAGGGAAAAACAGTGGAGTGGAGAACCAAAGCGAAGCGTTCTGGGGTTGATCTCACCGTTCGTTGCGTGTGCTTACTGAATAGCAGTGAGAGCATAGTGACCTATGCGCCGCTATCCGATGCTACCTTGAGCATTGAGCTGGATGATGCAGGAGGGGGCAACCCTCAAAATGCTGTGAAGGATCGCAGCATGGCGGAGAGAACCATCATTCATGGCCTCCTCCAAGTATTTGGCCATGTTAACCAGTTCTGGAGCCATGTTGAAAATGATCGTCAATTCGACCGCTATGGCGGTTTGCGAGACCTATGCCGGATAGGTGTGCTGGTGGCTGATGCTTTGGGTCGGGATACTGCCGAATTCTGGCAACAACTCGATGCCAACCAGCAAAGTCGTCGCGATTATGAGCTGGAGGAGAATCCTGTCGCGATGGCCGTGAAACGTCTCATTGATGCGTCGGAGGATGGACGGATAGAGGCCACGGTCAAGGATTGGCTTGTGCTGCTCGATGGGTATCGCCCTGAGCCTGATCCTTCAGGTGCCTGGCCTGTCACGTCCCGAGGGTTGGCGGCCAAGTTCAAGCAGAGCAGGAGTTTGCTTGCGACGTTCGGGATTCAGCTTGTCCCTCTTGAGAAACGTGGCCCCTATGGGCGCTGGCGTGCCTCATGCGATGCCTCTCGCCAGCAGTAGCGATGGGCTACTTAGAGCGTGAAAGCTGGTATTGGGTTAGACATTGTGACTTTTAAAACTTAAAAAACATGAATATGGGCATCCAGAGGTGCGCATGCTGGCTTATATTCCATCGCAATGTCTCAATCTCCATCGCTATGGTTGGTTTCTACCCACTGTCTGAGCAGAGCATGGCCGACCCCCGAGGGCAGACGTCGACTCTGCTCCCACTCCTGCAGGGTCCGCACGCTGACCCCTAGCTCAGCCGCCAGCGCTGTCTGGCTCATGCCACGAATCCGGCGCAGGGCCATGACGTCACGTAGCAGTCGACGGGTGGGTTCCTTGCGTTCCATCCGGGCGAGACGACGATCACCCCAGGGATCGTGGGATGACGATCCTGCTTGGCTGTCACGCGTGTTGTGAGGGATCGAGAGGGAAGGAAACATCGAAGTCGGAAACATCATCAGGCACCTTGTTGGAAGAGTCAGAACGGGTCCGCCCAAGACGGACCCATACCATGTCACTCAGTGATCAAAGACGACTGCTTTGGAAAGCGGCTGCCGTCGAAGACGTGAGCCCTCTGGCCGAATGGCTTGCTGTAGGCCTTGCACAGATAGCTGGCCATGTACATCGCCTCATTCATGGCTATTCGGTCATGCCGATGCAGGACGCAGGACCAGGGCTCTTTGGTGACTGGGTCTTTGCAGACATGGATCAGCTGACGGAAACGTGGGTCATCATGATCGAAGCCCATTGCCTTCAACCAGGAGCGCATCATGCGGTGGTAGAGGTTGTTTCGCGAGTAGGCCCCGTCTCCATCTGGCGAGAAAGATCCAAGGCAATCGTAGGCATTCTTGTTGAGAAGGATCATCAGGTGGTAGTGCGGTTTGTCGCTGTTGACCTGTTCACGTGCCCATAGGTAATGCAGCTGGGTGGGGAACTTGGTCTTCCGCCGCTTTAGCTCGTAGCGAAAATTGTAGAAGAACCGTGCCAGCACGCAGTTGTTCTCATGCATGAGCAGGCGCGGCATCTTACCTGGAAAGCGAAGGTCTACACGAAAGGCGAAGGTGGTGGTGTTGATTCGTGTCACAGTATCAAGTGTTTGGTAGGAGCGTTCGAGATAGTCCAGAATTAAAGGGTCACCTTTTTCCTGCTGCACCTCAAATCCACGATAGGTATCTTCATAGTACAGGCGCAGCTTGTCGTTGAGTGGATGACGAAGGGGTTGATGTTGAGACATGAGGAGATACCTCGCTGTGGGAATGGTGAAAGATTCCGCAGCGATGGTCTTGTCGGTCGACAGGGAGATGATAGGGAATTGTAGGCGTTGACATGGACATGATGCTGACGATCATCTGAGCTTCACGTCAGGCGTTTTCCAGATGTCTGTCAGGTCAATCCTAGAAGGTTATGTTGGATGATGATTCTATAGGGAGTGGTCTGTGTGGGACCACTCCTTGGATGATCTTCCATGATCCTGGATGGGCTTTCACAAGTGAGCCCATCATGGCCAAGTAACCCATCCTTGTAGACCCTGTTATGTGCCTAGTGAATCTCCCTATAATACTTACCCGTCAGTGACGCATGTCAAAATCCCAGGGAAACCCTATCCCTGGATATGCCAATCGCCCCAGTTTCCTGGCGAATGAGGTGTCACTCACTTTTCCGGGAAATTCCGTTTTCGATCCGTACAAGACACCGCGACGCGATGACGTCACGGTTTCGCTGCACCTCATCTCACAGCGATGTAAAACATTACGTCGTCCCGACTCGTCATCCTGGAATCCATCGGGCGGATGTTCTGAAACATGTTCAGGAAGCCGGCGGAGGCCGCAAACCCCGGCTTTTTTCCGTAGCTGACGTATACCCCGATGATCCAGCGGGTGTGTCGCCCAGGATTCTGCCCGTTGTCGATTCAACCGAATCTTAAACCTGTACTACCTCCTTGAAGCCCCAAACGGACGGCTTCGTTCTCATGTCTTTCCCGATGGAGGAGGTAGTGTCATGTCCATGTCTTGTCCCAGCTGTAGCGCGTCGCGGGTGGTGTCGCGCCATCATGGGCGAAAGGTAGGAGGCTCCACGGGGGCGGTGGCCGGTACCGCTAGTGGAGCAGCCGGTGCCTGGAGTGGCGCCGAGGCCGGTGCCCTGGTGGGCGCAGTCGGTGGTCCGGTAGGGATCGCCGTCGGCAGCATCGCCGGAGCAGTCTTTGGTGGACTGATCGGCGGCACCGCGGGTGGCGTCGCCGGGGCTCGTCTGGGTAGCGAGCTGGACAACCAGATGCTCGACAATCTCGAGTGCCGCGCTTGCGGCCATACCTTTCGCCCCCACGTCGACTGATCCCTCATTACAAGCTCTCGCGCCTCCATCACTGCTTTGGTGGTGGCCCCTCGAATCTCTTTCTCAACATGCTCACGGTTGGCCCGCTTTCTTTGGAGAGCGGGCCGTTATGCCGTGTTCGTCTCTCAAGGAGCTATAGCTATGGCACATCAAATCGAACACATGGCTTACGTCGGTGACACCCCCTGGCATGGGCTGGGACAGCAACTGTCTCGTCATCAACCACTAGAGGTCTGGCGGCAGCAAGCTGGCATGGACTGGCACATTGATGAATCCCCGGTGCGTTTCATTGCCGATGGCGCGGGCCACCTGGGAAGCATCCACTCTTTCCCGGAGCAGAAGGTGCTCTACCGCTCCGATACCAAGGATCCGCTGTCGGTCGTCTCCCAGCGTTACAAGGTGGTGCAGCC
The DNA here is from genome assembly GCF_015767635.1 of Halomonas sp. A40-4. Lineage (GTDB taxonomy): Bacteria > Pseudomonadota > Gammaproteobacteria > Pseudomonadales > Halomonadaceae > Vreelandella > Vreelandella janggokensis. Next base: position 4,085,768 of record NZ_CP065230.1, read on the forward strand.
GGAAGAGGTGCTGGAGTTCTACCGTGATCTGACCGAATACGCGGGTTATGAGCTCGAGACCGCCGGGGTGCTCAAGGGCGGTCGCAAGTTCTGGGCACTGGCCCGCAGCGGCCTGGGTGCCGCCCTGAAGGGGCAGGACCAGGTCAACGATTACCTGCTGTTGGCGACGTCCTGCGATGGCTCTCTGGCCACCGTCGCTATGCCGACCTCGGTGCGGGTGGTCTGCAACAACACTCTGTCCATCGCCGTGGACGGCATGTCGCAAGGAGTGAAGGTGCCGCACAGCACTGAGTTTCGGCCGCAGCTGGTCAAGCAGCAGCTGGGTATCTCCGTGTCCCAGTGGGACGACTTCATGTATCGCCTGAAGACCCTGGCCGAGCGCAAGGTTAGCCAGGAGGAGGCGAGGACCTACTTCCAGTCGGTGATCTGCAACGCCGAGGCGCCGCTGGAGGATCCGTCCAAGCTGCCCAACGTTCGCGCCCTCAACCGCGCCCAGAAGCTCTATCAGGGTGAAGGGCGGGGCTCTCGGCTGTGCACGGCGCAAGGCACCGCCTGGGGGCTACTCAACGCGGTCACAGAGTACGTGGATCACGAGAAGCGCGCCCGTAGCAACGACTATCGCATGGACTGCGCCTGGTTCGGCCAGGGCGCCGGCCTCAAGGACAAAGCGTTAGAGTCCGCCCTTGCGCTGGTGGCCTGAACGGGGTCCTAAGCTCTCCCTACCTCGCCTTTTCCCTACCACGGCATAGCGCCCGGCCCCTCAAAGGCCGGGCGTTTTTGTTTTTGGAGGTACCGATGCAACCGCTCATGACATTCGAGATCTGCCATGCCCTGACCCAGCTGACGCGTCAGTTGCTGGAGGCTCGCGAGCAATCGACCGAGACCCACGTGCTGGCCAAGGGCCAGGTCTATCGCGTGGCCGTGTCCCTGGAGCCGGTCCCGACCGAGGAGCTCCCTGAAGTCATCCAACGCTATCGATAACGGAGGCCATCATGGCAACCCACATTCATCCCAAGACCGCCGAGCAGGCACCGATCGCTCAAACCACCCAGGACAGCACCGCGATTATCCAGGTGATCGAGCGGGCCGCCCTCAATCCCGAGGTCGACATCGACAAGATGGAGCGCCTGCTGCAAATGCAGGAGCGGGTGCTCGACCGGCAGGCGCTGATGGCCTATAGCGCCGCCATGGCGGCCATGCAGACTGAGCTGCCGAGCATCGCCGAACGCGGCAAGACTAACAACGGCCACTACGCCACCCTCGAGGACATCGTCGATACCGTGCGGCCGATCATGAAGAAGCACGGCTTCGCGGTGAGCTTCCGTATTCAGACCCAGGAACGCGGCATTCAGGTGACCGGCGTGCTGATGCACCAGGACGGTCATCGTGAAGAAACCAGCATGCTGTTGCCGGCCGATACCAGCGGCAGCAAGAACGCCGTGCAGGCCTTCGGCTCCTCCACCAGCTACGGCAAGCGCTACATACTTTGCGCCCTGCTTAACATCACTACCCGCGGCCAGGAGGACAACGGTCACGCCGCCGCCCCGGTCAAGCTGGTCACACCCTTCCAGGCCGGACAGATCCGGCAGCTGATCGCCGCCTGTCCCCCGGCGACTCAGGAATGGTTCGTCGGCAAGTACGCCGAGGCCGAGCAGGTACCGCGCAGCGACTTCGACAAGCTGCGTGCCTCCCTGCAGAAGCGGGCGCAGCCCAACCATCAACATCACTGACCGGCCGGCGAGGGGCCTCCCCTCTCTGGCCTATGCCGTGTCATCGAGAAGGAGATCGTCATGCAGATCCTGACACTGGAACAGGGCACGCCCGAGTGGCATGCCGCCCGTCTCGGCATCGTCACCATGTCCGAGCTGAAGACTCTGCTGGTCAAGGGCAAGGGGCCGGGAGGCTTCGGTACCGGTGCGATGAGCTACATGCATCAGCTGATCGGCGAGCGCATCACCGGCGAGCCCTCCGATGCCTTCCAGGGCAACGCTCACACCCAGCGCGGTCATGAGCTGGAACCCGTGGCCCGGGAGCTCTATCACGAGGCCGCCGGCCTGCCCCAACTGGAGCAGGTCGGCATCATCCTCAACCACGGGGTGGGCTACTCGCCCGACTGCCTGGTCGACAGCAATGGCCTGGTCGAAATCAAGACCAAGCTGCCCAAGTACCAGATCGAGCTATTGCTGGCCGACGAGCTGCCCCAGGAGCACGTCGCTCAGTGCCAAGGCGGGCTGTGGGTCAGCGAGCGGGAGTGGATCGACTTCGTCAGCTACTGGCCGGGCATGCCGCTGTTCGTGAAGCGTGCCTACCGGGACGAGACGATGATCCGCACCATTGCCAAGCGGGTTGAGGCCTTCTACGAGGAGCTTGATCGTCGCATGGCCATGGTCATGGCGGCCTGATGCCTGATGAAAACCTGGTGGATTTACACACCTAGTGGTTGGCAGTGAGGAGGTAGTGTCCTTCGCTGAGAGGGGATGCCGTTGAAAAAATAACATGATAATGCCGACACAGCTTCCTGCTTAGGAAGCTGTGTCGGCTGGTGGAGCGGTATTTTTTTAGTCGGCGGGAATGTTGCGGCTAGGTGGAATGACGAGCGTGTTTTTTTACCCTGTTTATGCAAGGTCTCTTTCGGCTATTTTTTCTAGGATCCAGTCCTGAATTTCTTCCTCTACCCAGGCGACATTTCTTTCTCCCAAGGATACTGGTTTTGGGAATCTTTCTTCGGAAATGTATTTGTAAATGGTGGAGCGTGCAAGACCTGTAAGGCTGGTGACATCTTTAAGCTTGATTAGTCTCATGGCGCTTTCTCCAAAATTGGCTCATGAGATGTTGTTGGTGTGTAGAAATTTACGTTGTGAGTTAGGGAAGATTTATTGCAGGGCCAAGAAGGTTTGCGACCTTGATAATCGCTTCTTTTCGCTCGTCGAAGTAGTCGTAACGGTCGTAGATGCCTTCGACGCCCTTGAGCTTGTGATTCAAGCAACGCTCCGCGACATGCCCCGGTACACCAACCGCAGCGAGTAAGCTGCGGCAGGTGCGGCGCAGATCATGCACAGTAAACTCGGTGATATCGCCCATCCGGTTCTCTGGTTGCGGCTTCTTGCCAGGCTCCTTGCCAAATAGCTTGGCAATGGCACGATTCAGCGTGTCTTTGCCCATGTGGGCCCGCTTACTGCTGCGGCGATTAGGAAAGACATAGTCCGAGCCGCAGGCACGGATCTTGAGCTCTTCCAGCCAGCCGATGGTTTGCGGTGGGAGGGGAATGACGATCCCGGCGCCTGTCTTGCTGCGCTCACCGCTCAGGTTCCACCGGCCGTTCTTCAGGTCAAATTCTGACCACTGGGCTTCGGTAAGTTCGGTCTTACGTACCCCCAGGACGAGCAGTAGCGCGCAGGCGAGGTAGTTGTCGCGGCTGAAGCTGTCGCTATTGTCTCTGAAGGCTTGGAAAACGTTGCGAATCTCATCGAGGCTCAAAACCCTATCGCGGCTTTTCTCAATACCGCCTGCGTCGTTGACGTTGAAGGCTGATGCTGGGTTGTAGGTTAAAATTCCCAGTTTTATGGCGTGGTTGAACATCTGTTTAAGATACATCAGTGTGTCATTAGCTATTGTCGGCCTACCACTATTTGTTACTCGTCTAATTATTTCACGGATATCAATTGGGGTGACAGCATCCAGCGATCTACCCCCGATGAGGGGCGCCACTTCTTTTTTGTATATCCGCTTTGGAATAGCTGGGTGCTTGAGTCTTCTCTCTAGCTCCGGGTACCAGTCAGCAAACAGGTCCTCCACTGTCCTGATCAAGGCCTGGCTATCGCGTTTGCGTTCCTCGATGGGGTCAAGGCCTTCGCGTATAGACTTCTGGTTTTCAACCGCTTTCGTCCGAGCCTCGGCGAGAGAGAGGTGGGCATGTTTGCCCAGCGTCATCTCACGCCGCTTGCCAAACAGCGTGTATCGCAACATCCAGTAAGGAGTTCCTTTCCTCGGTATCATCAGGTACAGACCGTTGCCGTCGCTGTAGCGCCCTGCTTTACCCTCCTTGACAAGCGACTGGCTCTTCTTGGCGGTAAGGCTTCCCATTATTTCCTCTCGTCCCCCGTTGAAAATAAAACAAACGACCGTTTGATAGCTGCTCGGGCTAGGCTTGGGCTAGATAGGCGGCTCAATGTCATATGAGCTCGTCACTGGCGCCCAGTGGACCTTTTTGCAACGGCATTTAGAGTGCCAGCGGGCACCTCCCCCACTTTCTCCCGGTCATGCACTCGGATCGACATGGTTGGGGAGTATCTGTAAGGGTATGTGTCGGAGGGAGGAGAGGCAATGCTTTTTCTCCCCGGATTACTCCCCGATATGATCTGGATTTCCGGAGGGGTTGGTGGACCTTGGTGGACTTCTTATGTCTTTTTTTCTTTGAAAAACAATAGTTTAATGGTTTTTGATGGCCTTTGGTGGATGCTACTCGATATTCTGGATCTGTTCCCGCATCTGCTCGATCAGCACCTTTAACTCGACCGCGCAGCGGGTCGTCTCGGCGACGACGGATTTAGACGAGAGCGTGTTGGCTTCGCGGTTGAGTTCCTGCATCAGGAAATCCAGACGACGGCCTTTTGGGCCTTTTTGTTTCAGTTGACGACTGACTTCGTCGACATGCGCCGTCAGGCGGTCCAGTTCTTCGTCCACATCGGCCTTTTGCGCCACCAGCACCAGCTCAGCTTCAAGGCGTTGGGGATCGAGGTCGGTCTTGGCGACCTCTAAACGCTCCAGCAGGAGGCGGCGCTGGCGCTCAAGAATCTGCGGCAGGAGGCTGCGCACGGTGGCGACCTGCTCGCTTACGGCGGCAAGCCGGGTGGTGATCATGACGGCGAGTTTCTCTCCCTCCCGGGCGCGGGCGTCAATGAGCTCATCCAGCGCCTGGTCGAACAGCGCCTTGGCAGCCGAGGTAATGGCCTCCTGATCCAGGTGCTGGGTTTCCATGACGCCGGGCTGGTTGAGTAGCGCAAGGGTAGTCGGCGGCACGGCACTGGGCACCTGCTGTTGAATAGCCGCCAGTGCGTCGGCAATCTCTTTTAGCCGCTTAGCATTCACGGCGGGCGCCTGATGGGCCTCGGTGGCCTCAAAGCGCAGGCTACACTCGACTTTTCCTCGTGCCAGGCGGGTACGCAGCGTTTCACGAAGCGTCGGCTCCAGGTCGCGCAGGACATCGGGCAGGCGGAAATGGGGCTCTAAATAACGCTGGTTCACCGAGCGGATTTCCACCTGCAAGGTGCCAAAAGGCGCAACCTGCTCGGCGCGGGCGAAGGCGGTCATGCTGTGTACGCGACTGGAAGCGGCCATGGTTCATCCTGTTGGTCAAAAACGATTAATGATGCATTGCCAACAGTCTACCCGATAGGCCAATCAGCGCACGCCCAGACGTGTACAATGGGGGGCTTTTCCTAGTGACACGTTGATTGAGAGGTACTATTTGTGAGCAGTGCTAAGCGTCCTGATGTTGTGCGTCCCAGCGGTCGCGAGGCCGACCAGCTGCGTGATATTCGCATAACCCGCGATTACACCCGCCATGCGGAAGGCTCCGTACTGGTGGAGTTTGGCGATACCAAGGTATTGTGTAATGCGAGCGTGGAAGCAGGCGTACCGCGCTGGCTGCGCGGCAAGAATCAGGGTTGGGTAACGGCCGAGTACGGCATGCTGCCCCGCGCGACCCACTCGCGCAGTGGCCGCGAGGCCACCCGCGGCAAGCAGGGTGGCCGTACGCTGGAGATTCAACGTTTGATTGGCCGCAGCCTGCGCGCCGCAGTGAATTTGAAGAAACTGGGCGAGTTCACCATTACGCTGGATTGCGATGTCATCCAGGCCGACGGCGGGACCCGCACCGCAGCGATTACCGGCGGCTGCGTCGCGCTTGTGGATGCGATCCGCTACCTGCAGCGCGATAAAAAGATCAAAGGTGACCCCTTCAAGCAGTTGGTCAGCGCGATTTCGGTGGGTATCTACAAAGGCGTGCCGGTGCTGGACCTGGACTACCCGGAAGACAGCAAGGCCGACACCGATCTGAACGTGGTGATGACCGAAAGCAACGAGTTGATTGAAGTGCAGGGCACCGCCGAAGCAGGCGCCTTCAATCGTGCCGAGCTGAATGCCATGCTCGATCTCGCCGAGAAAGCCGGCGACGAGCTACGTGAAAAGCAGCGCGAAGCGCTGGGTATTCGAGGCTGATAAGCGTTAGCCACAACGCCACATGCCGACCCAAGGGTCGGCCTATGACGTGTCAGCTACGGACGGACGGCGACGCGGGAAGTACGCGCCTAAAGCGCCAGGTCGTACTCGACGATCAGCGGGGCGAACTCGGAGAAGGTCGCATCGTAATCGATCCACGCATCGACCACGTGGCGGCGGAAGTTGGGACCGACCAGCTGGTAGTCGATTCGCCAGCCTTCCTGGCGCTCACGGGGAACTTCCTGATGAAGCTTCGGCCACCAGGTGTATTCGCCCGCGTCGCGGTTGATTTCCCGGAAGGTGTCGATAAACCCGGTTGGGCCAAGCACCTGATCCATCCAGGCGCGCTCTTCCGGGCGGAAACCCGACGTGAGCTGATTGTCGGACCAGTTGGCCAGATCGACGGTCTTGTGGGCAATGTTCCAGGTACCGCAGATGATGTATTCGCGGCGTTTGCGCGACATCTTGGTCAGATACTCCTGGTATTGGTCCATGAACGCCTGTTTGGCTTTTTGGTCGCTCCCGTCGGGCATCAGGAAGGTCGCAATGCTGAAACGGTCATAGTCCGCCTGCAGAAAACGCCCTTCGTGGTCACACTGGGGGAAGCCAAGGCCGTACATGATCGCCTTGGGGATTTGACGGCAATACAGTGCTACCCCGGAGAAACCATCCTCTTCAGCATCCAGGAAGTAGCCTTCATAGCCTTCCGGGTACAGAATATGGTCACCCAATTCAAAACTTTTTGCCTTGATGTTCTGCACGCAGACCACGTCGGCATCCTGCTGAGCCAGCCAGTCCAGGAAGCCACGGTCGACGGCATCACGTATACCATTGACATTAATGCTGGCAATTTTCATAAATCGTCCCTTTTGCGTCGCTGCTGTATGATACCCGACGTTTAGACGTTTGGGTAAATAGACAAACCAAATCTTGCTATTTACCTGCTTTTTATTGTTGCCTTTGCCCCAACTTTTGATCGACAAGGGAAGACCGCCGTGGCCACCACTCTACAACCCTACCAGCGCGATTTCATTGCTTTTGCCATTGAGCAGGGGGTGCTCAAGTTTGGCGAATTCACGCTTAAATCCGGGCGTGTAAGTCCTTACTTCTTCAATGCAGGCCTGTTCCAGACCGGCCGCGCGCTCGCCAAGCTGGGCCGCTTCTATGCCCAGGCGATCGTCGATAGCGGCCTTGAGGCCGATGTGCTGTTTGGCCCGGCGTACAAGGGCATTCCCCTGGCAGCGGTGACTGCCGCAGCCCTGGCTGACCACCACGATCATGACATCCCCTACGCCTTTAACCGTAAAGAGGCCAAAAGCCACGGAGAAGGCGGCGACATTGTCGGCGCATCCCTTGCCGGTGATATTCTGATTATCGACGACGTGATTACCGCAGGCACCGCTATACGCGAGGTCATGAGTCTAATCGAGCAGAATGGTGCTCGTGCTCGGGGCGTGATCATTGCCTTGGACCGTCAGGAGCGTGGCCAGGGTGAACAGAGCGCGATTCAGGAAGTGCAGTCTCAGTACGGCATCCCGGTGGTTAGTATCGTGACGCTTGAGCAGGTGCTTACCTATCTTGAAGAGCATGCCGGTGGCGAGATGCTGGCCTACGCCGAAGCCGTTCGGGCTTATCGTGACCGCTACGGAATTGCCGACTAAACGGCTAAAGTGCGTGGGCGCCCGCATAGTCTTGCTGGCGCCACGCCTCATAGCTAACGATAGCGACCGCGTTGGAAAGATTGAGGCTACGGTTATTGGGCTGCATGGGGATGCGCAACGTTTGCTCGGCAGGCAAGGCAGCGTGAACCTCGGGCGAGAGCCCGGCGGTTTCCGAACCAAACAGCAGCACATCACCTGGCGCATAGGGCGCCGCGCTGTGGGCACGGGTGCCTTTCGTGGTGATTGCCCAGATGGTGCGTCCCTGCATGGCGCTTTGAAAGGCGCTAAAATCGGCATGGCGCGTCACATTGGCAAGATCACGGTAGTCCAGCCCGGCGCGGCGCAGCTTTTTCTCTTCCAGGTCGAAGCCCAGCGGCTCGATCAGATGTAATCGACAACCGTTGTTGGCCACCAGGCGCATGATATTGCCCGTATTGGGTGCCATCCGCGGTTCAAATAAAGCAACTTCAAACATTAACACCTGCCTATTGTTAGCCCATTATGCGTTTACCCAGCGCCGCTGATTATAATCGAAACCGCCCTGCAACACTTTAGAGGTTACCCGTCGCCATGACGCCCCAGCCGCCAAAGAGCATCCTTAGCCGCATTAACGGGCTCAATCCGCGCCAGCAGGAAGCCGTGCGCTATATTGATGGCCCCTGTTTGGTACTCGCAGGGGCAGGCTCCGGTAAAACCAGTGTGATTACCACCAAAATCGCTTACCTGGTGCAGGAATGCGGTATGAGCGCACGCAAGATCGCCGCGGTGACCTTTACCAACAAGGCCGCCCGGGAGATGAAAGAGCGCGTAGGGCAAATGCTGCACGGCAAGGAAGGCCACGGACTGACGGTTTCCACCTTCCACACCCTGGGGCTGAACATCATCCGCGGTGAGCTGAAAACCCTGGGGTACAAACCCGGCTTTTCGCTCTTCGATCCGGAGGATGCCAAAGCGCTGCTGCGCGACCTGATGAATAAAGACGCCCAGGTTGATGCCGAGCAAATCAACACGGTGCAGGGCAAAATCTCCCAGTGGAAAAACGACCTGATGCTGCCCAGCGACGCGCTGTCGTTTGCGGCGGACGACGACGAGCATTTTGCCGCACGGGTCTACGAAGCCTATGTTCGCCATCTGAAAGCCTATAACGCCGTGGATTTTGACGACCTGATTCTGCTGCCGGTGGTCCTGCTGCAACGCGACCCGGAAGCGCTGGCCCGCTGGCGGCGCAAGATCCACTACATGCTGGTGGATGAATATCAGGACACCAATGTTTCCCAGTACCTGCTGGTGAAGCTGCTGATGGCTGAACGGGCAACCTTTACCGTGGTGGGCGACGATGACCAGTCGATTTATGCCTGGCGTGGCGCCCGGCCGGAAAACCTGATTACCCTGGGCGAAGACTTCCCGCGCCTGAAGGTGATCAAGCTGGAGCAGAACTACCGCTCGACCGGCACGATCCTGCGCGCCGCCAACACGCTGATTGCCTATAACCCCCACGTCTACGAAAAAACCCTGTGGTCGGATATGGGCGACGGCGCCTCCATTCGAGTCATCGTCAATCGCCATGAGGAAGCCGAAGCGGAGCGAGTCGCCAGCGAAATGTTTACCCGGCGGATCAAGGAAAAAGCCGAATGGCGGGACTTTGCCGTGCTTTATCGGGGTAACTTCCAGGCACGGCTGCTGGAGTTAAAGCTGCAGCATTACCAAATCCCCTACAAGCTGTCCGGCGGCACGTCGTTTTTCTCGCGCAACGAGATCAAGGACACCATGGCCTATCTGCGGCTGCTGATTAATCCCGCCGACGACAACGCTTTTTTACGTATCGTGAACGTTCCGCGCCGGGAAGTAGGTCCCGGAACCGTCGAGAAACTTGCCAACTACGCCACCGAGCGCTCGATTTCGCTGTTTGCCGCTTGTCATGAGCTGGGCCTGGAGCAGGTGCTGCCTACCCGAGCCGTGGAGCGGCTATCGCGTTTCACCCACTTTATCGACGGTGTACGCAAACGCATGGACCAGGGCGATGCGATTGCCGCTATTCGCGACATGCTGAGGGACATGGATTACGAGGCCTGGCTGTACCAGAACGCCAGCGCACCGACCGTCGCCGAACGACGCATGGCCAACGTGTGGATTTTGATCGACCAGTTGGAAAAGTCGCTCAACCGCGATCCGGAAGATGATGCATCTGAAGCCACCGAAACCGATAGCGTGGAAGCGGCGATATCACGCCTGGTGCTGCGCGATATCCTCGAGCAACAGGCGGAAGAAGACGACTCCGACCGGGTGCAACTGCTCACCATGCACGCCTCCAAAGGGCTGGAGTTTCCCCACGTTTATTTGATGGGCCTGGAAGAGGATCTATTGCCCCACCGCAATGCCATTGAAACGGGCACGGTGGAAGAAGAGCGTCGCCTGGCCTACGTAGGCATTACCCGCGCACGACGCACGCTGACGTTGACGCTTGCCCGCCAGCGCAAAGCTTACGGCGAGTTGATGGACTGCCAACCTAGCCGCTTCCTGGACGAATTGCCTGCTGAAGACCTGGAATGGGAAGGCCGCGCGGATAAGGAAGACCCGGAGAAAAAGCAGGCCCGAGGGCAGGATGCCATTGCGGGGCTCCGTTCTTTACTTGGCTGAGGTGTGCTTTAAATCAGAAGTGCAAGCGAGATTCGGCGCTTATAAATTATCCACAGGCTGTCAGCCACAACCGCTTGTGGACAATTTAAAGAAGCACAAAGAGCAACACTCTGTTTATTCGGCCTCGGCGACCATATAGTCGACAACCGCCTGAATTTCTTCGTCGGACGCGCTACTGCCACCGCGCGCTGGCATGGCGCCTTTCCCCTCATACACGCTTTGATAGAGAGCCTCGGTACCTTGCTCAAGACGAGATGCCCACGCCTCGGCGTCCCCTAGCCCTGGCGCTCCCGCCGCGCCGCTATCGTGGCACGCCGCACAACCGATACTGCTATACAGCGAGGCGCCATCCGATCCACCACCACCGCTTTCAGCATTGGTTTCGGCTTCTGCTTGCGCCGCTTGGGTGCCACAGTCCTGGCCCTGTAAACAAACGCTACCTACTGGCGCCAGCCGCTCCGCAATCGCCTCCCGGGAGGCATCATCAGCGATTGCTCCCGACCCGCTCAGCATGGCAACCCCAAGTGCAACAAGACCTTTTGCTATCTGCTTAACGTTCACTCGCACCACCTCTTATTTATTATTGTCGGCGTCTGGGCGGCTGAAGATTAAAGGCTACCAATACGCCTACTTAATGAATATTAGCAGTATAGTGGTAATTCAAAGTGCCACAAAACCCACCACGCCTGCCGGGTCAACGCGGCAACGACGTCTTGACGGCTAGCCGCGCCAGGCCATGACATACTGTTGAGCATATTCGCTGAAGCCAGCGCGCCTGTAGAGGTTAAACGCTGGCAAGTTTTCATGATCCACCGATAGCAATAGCTCCAATGCGTTCGCCTGCTGGGCGAGGGCCAAGGCATGGTTGAGAATATGGCCGCCCAGTCCCCGACGCCGCCACTCAGGCACCAGTCCCATCAGCATCAGCTCCCAACGGTTAATCTCGCTCCGCGGTGCCAACACCAAGGCGCCGATGGGCGACGGCGATTCATCCACATACAGCGCATGCCAGTGAGCGGGGGCGTGGGGGTCTTGCCCGTAGAAACCAGCCAGTAAGTCGTTGACCGATAAGATGTCGCGTAATCCACGACAGTCCAGCGAGTCATGCCCAACCGCGGTCATCAACGCATGCTCCTGAGCCGTTGTCAGAAGGTCCCATGGTGCCCAATGCAGTTGGGTGAAGGGCTTTGCAGCAGGAAAGCGCTGGTCCACGCCTGCTTTTAAACAGCGCAGCGATACGAGCGGCTGCATGCCATGGGCGATCAATTGCGCTCGCTGCTGGGTCGCCTCTGGGTCTAGCTCAATGTGACAAAGCGTTAAGCGTTGCTGAATGACCCAATGTCGTGCCGTCTCGATCAACGCGCTTATGTGATCACCTTGCACATTGGGTAGCCAAAGCTGCGCCATATTCTGTGGCAGCCGCTGTACCCAAACAACACCGTTGATATGCCCTCTCTCCAGGCTTATCCATAAGCTCTGCCAAGCCGTTTCCGGCGCCTTCGTCATCGACTTTAGCGCCTCGGTCAATGCTTTCTGTCCTTTCGACGACTGCGACTTGGCCAGATGCAGGAGTGCCTCGTGGCGGTGTTCAGGCGAGCATAGGATAATCTTTGAGGTATGTGCCATAGACGCTACTATCGTTGTCATCCATTGTGTTTATCTGACTATCGTATTCATCTGAATAGGTAAACTCACCCAAGGACATCATCTCTCATCATGCGCATCCTACTGGTAGAGGACGACTCAAGTTTAGCGTCTGGTATACGCCTGGCGCTTAAGCCTGAAGGGTACACGGTTGACCATCTCAGCGATGGAGTGAGTGCCCGGTCAACGCTGCTGGAAGGGATGCCCTTCGATGCCGTGATACTTGACCTGGGGTTACCCCGCCTGGATGGCGTCGACGTGCTCAAAGCCGTCAGAAGCGAAGGTCATCAGGTACCGATCCTGGTGCTGACCGCCCGAGATGCGGTCGATGAGCGAATTGCCGGCTTGGATGCCGGCGCCGATGATTACTTGGTCAAACCGTTTGATGTCACCGAGCTTACCGCCCGGCTACGCGCTTTGTTAAGGCGTAGCCATGGGCAAGCCCGCTCGCTGCTGGAGTGTCAGGGGATACGCTTTGATCCGGTCACTCTCAAGGTAAGTTATCAAGGACAAGAAGTGTCACTTTCACGCCGCGAACTGACACTGTTGCAGGAATTCATGAGTCACCCTGGACGTGTGTTCACACGCGATACCTTAACCCAGTTGGTGTACGGATGGGATGAAGATGTCGAAAGTAATGCCATTGAAGTCCATATTCATCATTTGAGGCGCAAGTTTTTTCCCCATGTCATACGTACCGTGCGGGGCATTGGTTACGTGATGGATAACCCCGGATGAGATCGATTCAATACCGCACCCTCACCTTGGTACTTCTGGTCTTTGGCGTCAGCACGCTGGTGATTGGGGTGATCAGCTACCGCTATGCCGCGCATCAGATAAGCGAGCTTTCAGATGCTCGACTTGCACAGCATGCCCGGCTTCTCGAAGGCATGGCGCAAGCGTCTGGACTGAGTGAGGATCGCAAAGCGATGCTGAGCAATATTGAAAACGCGTTACAGCGCGCCGAATCGGCCGATTCACCCTACGGACATCGCTACTCAAGTCAGCTTACCTTCCAGCTGTGGGAAAACGATCAGCTATTGCTGCGCTCCTCAACAGCGCCCGCTATCCCCCCCCACCGACAGGACACGGGCTACTATGACCTTACTATTGACCAACAGGCATGGCGGATTTATGCCCTGAATCAGTCAGATACCAATCAACGAATTGTCGTCGCCGAACGCGAAAACAGCCGCGGTGAATTGAGTCGTTCGGTCGCCCTGCGCACCTTATTACCTGAGCTGATAGGCTTGCCCCTGGTCGCCTTGCTGTTGTGGTGGTGTATTGGCTGGGGGTTAGCGCCATTGTCGCGAATGGCCGAGCAGACAAGGACACGCGGCCCCCACAACCTTCAACCTCTGTCGCTGACGTCGCTGCCTCAAGAGTTAGCCCCGATCGCCAGCGCGTTAAATCAATTATTGGCGCGTATCCGTCAGATACGCACCCGCGAAGAGCGTTTTATCGCTGATGCTGCCCACGAATTACGCACGCCACTCGCCGTGCTGGACCTCCACGCGCAAAATGCGCTGAGCGCCCATAGCCATGAAGACCGTGAAGAGGCGCTTGATCACCTACGCGACGGTGTTACCCGCGCCACGCGAGTGGTCAGCCAGTTGCTTGCCCTGGCCCGTCTAGCACCGGAAACCGAAATACAACGTCACTACCGTCCAGCCAACTTGCTCATCGAAGCACGTGAAACCCTCGCCGAACTCTCGCCGCTAGCCGCCGAACGCCAACAGCAGGTGACCCTGCATGCCGATGAAACGCTGGACTGGCAGATGGAAGCGGAGCCCGGTGCCGTTGAAACCGTGTTGCAAAATATTGTGGGTAACGCTTTCCAGCACACACCGACTAAAGGCGTTATCGACATCGCCTTAACCGCCACCGCTCATCACGTCTCACTCTGCGTGGATGACCAGGGGCCAGGTATCCCGGATCAGGCATACTCAAAGGTGATAGAACGTTTCCAGCGTGCCGGACCAGGCGCCGGGGCAGGCTTGGGGCTATCCATTGTTGACCGTGTCGTCAAACGTCACAATGGTGATTTCACCATGACACAGGCGCCTCAGGGTGGACTGCGCGTTTGCATTACGCTGCAGCGTTATCCTTCCCGACACAGAATGACCTCAATCGACCCCAACGTTTCTTAAGGTTGCCATAAGAATATCGTGCAAATGTGACGTAACGGCAGGACATCTGTTGTTTGCCATTACGTCACTAAACGCAGGTACTCTAATGAACCAGATATTTTTTTCACCCAAGCCTTTAATCCAACTGGGGTCAACGCCAACGCTGGTTGTCCCTAAAAAGCCGTCGTTATCGCCACAAAGCCCAGCTATAAGCGTTCTGACCGATTTTAGCCAGGTACGTCCTCAATGGGTTGATGGCGATACCCCGGTTGATCAGGCCCACCAAAAAATGCGCGACGCGGGGGTGCGGTTGCTGTTTGTCATGGATAGCCATGAGCATTGTATCGGGGTGATCACGGCCAAAGAAATCATTGGCAAGCGGCGAATCAATATCGCCATGCAGCAACGCCAGCTAAGTCAAGAGGACATCACGGCCGAAATGATCATGACCCCCTGGCACAAATTAAGCGCTATGCCGCTTAGCCAACTTTCGTCGCTGAGCATCGAGGATTTGGTGATATCGATGGAAAGCTTTACGGATCAGCACTTGCTGATTATAGAAAATGATGATCGTCACGATCCCAGTATTCGCGGCATCATTTCAGCCGGCGACATTCAAGCGGCGATCGGCAAGACGATCAATGCCATCCCGAGGGCACAAAGCTTTGCGGATATCTGCCATGTCATAACGGGCCACGACATTTAAGCGACTCATGGCTTCAAATCTACCACCCGCGCGTGTCAACGTGCGGGCGGTTGTATTGAAACGGGGCTAAAACAGCCCGGCATTTAACCAAAGGTGGGTAAGAATGCTGGCGATATAGCCCAGCATGATGGCTGGCGCCCAGCGCAGATGACGGGCAAAGGTATAAATTCCCCTGGCCTGGCCCATCAGGGCAACCCCTGCCGCAGAGCCCATGGATAGCAGACTGCCACCAACACCTGCCGTCAGCGTGATCAGTAGCCAGTTGCCCAGCGACATGTCCGGTTCCATCGAAAGCACCGCGAACATCACTGGGATGTTATCCACCACCGCTGAAATCAGGCCAAGCACCACGTTGGCCCACACCGGATTCCAACTACCGTAAAGGGTCTCCGACAGAAGGCCGAGATAACCGATAAAGCCCAGACCGCCCACACACATCACCACGCCGTAGAAGAAAAGCAGCGTGTCCCACTCGGAGCGGGCTATCCGACTGAAGATGTCAAAGGGGACAACGCTGCCCAGTTGCTCGAGTTTTTTCCAATCGCCGCGGCGGGAATAGCGCTCACGCTTGCGCTCCAGTGAGCGCGGCAAACTGCGGCGCAGGTAGTAACCAAAGAACTGCAGCAGACCAAGACCAAACATCATGCCCATGGCAGGCGGCAAATGCAGCACAGAGTGGCAGAGAACCGAAATCGCCACGGTGATCAGGAACAGCACGACAATGCGCCGTGCACCTCGCTTCAGCCACACATTTTCAGACAACGCTGCGGGTTTTCTGTTGCGAATAAAGCAACTCATGATTACCGCTGGCACCATGAAATTGACGATTGACGGCACCAGCAACTGGAAGAAATCACCGAAGGCAACCTGACCGGCCTGCCAGACCATCAGCGTCGTGATATCGCCGAAGGGGCTGAAGGCGCCACCCGCATTAGCGGCGACCACTACGTTAATGCAGCAAAGGCTGATAAAACGATCATCGCCCTCGGCCACTTTCAGCACCACGGCACACATCAGCATCGCCGTGGTCATGTTGTTGGCGATCGCCGATATACCAAATGCCAGAATGCCGGTAATCCAGAACAGGGTGCGGTAGCTAAACCCCTTTCGCACCAGCCATGCGCGCAGAGCGTCAAACACCCGCCGCTCTTCCATGGCGTTTATATAGGTCATGGCCACCAGCAAGAACAAGAGTAGCTCGGTATACTCCAACAGCGTTTCACGAAACGCCGTTTCCGCCTCTTGGGGCAACCCCGCCTGAACGTAGACCCAGGCCACCAATGCCCAGATCAGACCAGCAGCCACCAATACCGGCTTTGATTTGCGCATGTGCAAAAGTTCTTCGGCCATGACTAACGCATAGGCGAGCACGAATATGGCAACAGATAAGACACCGGCGATAGAGCGGGTTAGATCGAGGGAGCCGGCAGCGGCATAAGACAAGGAAGGAACAGCAAGACAGCATAACGCAAGCAGCAGCCACATCACGCGACGGCAATAATGCCCAGCGACGCGGAAATCAGGTGGTTTCATGGCGAAGAAGTCCCAGCGGTCGAACGAAGGAAAGAAAAACCGCCATAATGATAAGCCGACTAACGGAGTAGAGCAATGCAACATTGCAGTCACCGAAGAGAGATAGGCAGAATAAAGTTGACTCGCTTACGCCATTGACATAGGTAAAGTATTTCAGTGCAGGTACCATTTTATTAGTTAACCTGACGGCTCATTTACTCTTCTGGCATAGTCAAATTTTCTCTAACGCTTTGTTAAAAAATATATTTAATGTAAGCACTGGCAAAACTCATACTTTTTAATACCCGCTTTAACGCTAAGTCACCGGACTTTACATTCCCCCATGATCGACCAACACTAATCACATTCCTGTCGGCATAGTGCTGCATGCTAGAAAACCTACCCCTTCATTTTCAGCCTGAGACTGGAAAAGGGTGCTTTCTATAGGGGCTTGATAACTCATGATGCGCGGCTGAAACGCCGTTTCAAGAACTTGCCTTACGTAGGGCCTGATCACTATTAGCAGTGGTTGCCAGCAACCATGAGGTAACGTCATGATCGAGCCAGCCAGGCAACTCATAACAGCAGGAAACAAGACGTTTCTTCATAACACCGTAAAACAGCTCTTAGGGTATGGCTGGTCAATTAACCATGCTATCAACGCTCATCAAGCAATGGAATTGCTCGACAAAGCACCTTGTCGAGTTGGATTGCTCACTATCGATCCTTCAACATCCATCCTTCCTTTGGAAATCGATAGTCACTCTCGGCTGTCAGATATCTCTTGGGTAGCCATCATCGAACGTAATGGGTTAAGTCAGGAGAAGACGCGCGAGCGGATTTTTAATACTTGTTACGCCTATCAAGTCCCTCCCATCGATGTAAGAAAACTCGATACCTTGATGGAGAATGCGCTGGCAATGGCCAACCTCAAAGGCGCTCACCGGATCCCGACTCTTTCCTGTTTGGACGACGAATATCATATCGTTGGCGATAGCCCGACCATGCAACGGCTCTATCGAACGATCGCCAAAGTGGCCTGTGCCAGTGCACCTGTACTGATCACCGGAGAGTCGGGCACGGGAAAGGAACTCACAGCTCATGCTATTCATAATCATTCACCCAGACGCCATGGCCCGTTTAACGTCGTCAATTGTGGCGCTCTACCCCCCGGGCTTATCCAGTCCGAACTCTTCGGTCACGAGAAAGGCGCCTTCACCGGGGCTAATCAGCGCAAGGTCGGCATCATAGAGCATTCGCAGGGAGGTACCCTGTTTCTCGACGAGATCGGAGACCTGCCGCTGGATTTACAAGTCAATCTGCTTCGCTTTCTGGAAGACCTCAAAGTGCTGCGCGTCGGTGGGCTTAAGGAGATTCCTGTCGATGTCAGGGTATTGGCCGCCACCCACGTCAACCTTGATGAAGCCGTCAGCAGGGGCGATTTTCGTGAAGATCTCTACCATCGGCTCAATGTGCTTCAAGTCAGGGTACCGGCACTGAGAGAGCACCTTGAAGACATTGAAGCCCTGGCCCACTTTTTTTTCCAGAAATTCTCAACCGAAAAACCAACCCGTGTCTGTGGATTCAGCCACGCATGTATCACTGTCATGCGTCAGCACCGCTGGCCGGGCAACATCCGCGAACTGGTCAACCGGGTTAGACGCTCAATGGTCATGTGCGAACAGAGGCTCATTACACCCGCCGATATGGGGCTGGAAAGGCGACATGGACTTTCCCGGGGTATTGATACCCTTCAGCAGGTTCGCGACGCAGCAGAGTTCGAGGCCATCAGGTCTGCCCTGGCACGCAACAAACACAATGTGCTGCGTGCGTCGCTCGAACTGGGTGTCTCACGCGTCACCTTATACCGATTAATCGAAAAGCACGGTATCGCAAAGAACGGCTGCCCCCATGAACGGCAAACGATCCATGTCTCTCCCCGTTAGGACGAGGCACTACGCAAAAAGAAAAAAGGAAAGACACCATGACTCCACGTGGCACTAAACTCCTCTATACCGCCGGCTTGGCATCTTTTATCAGTTGCACACCGGTGCTGGCTCAACAGACAACCGAGGACTCGCAGGTCCAGCCCGTTGGACAGGGCCCCGACCAGCAGGAGACCCAGCCAGACGTCCAGGCAATGGCGGAATATGGAGGCGTCTTGACCCCCAAGGGCAGGCTGGTTCTGGAGCCCGAATTCCAGTACTCCCACGAGAGCATTAACCGAACGACCTTCGAGGGTATCGAAGTATTGAGCACCCTGCTGATCGGGGTGTTTACCGCACAGGATGTCGACCGTGATAGCTATACGGCCTCACTGACGGGACGGCTGGGTTTTACCGACCGCCTGGAACTCGAGATGAAAGTGCCTTATGTCTATCGGGATGAGTCGAACCGTGTCACGGTCTCAGAAGTTAATCCCGATTTTACGTTGAACCGTGAATTATCCAATAATGCGCTAGGCGATATCGAATTTGCCGCCCACTACCAGCTAAACCGTGGCCTGAATGGTATGCCCTACTTCATCGGTAACCTGCGCTACAAGAGCACCACCGGTGAAGGCCCCTTCGATATTCGTCGTAACAGCGCCGGCACTCCATTGGAGTTAACCACCGGCACCGGCTTTCATTCCTTCGAGCCCAGCCTCACCATGCTCGTCCCCTCGGCGCCCGCTGTCTATTTCGCTAACCTTGGCTATGTCTTCAACCTTGAAGATGATGTCAATCAGCAAGTTACTCAAGATGATGACGACCTGATCATAGGCGAGGTAGATCCCGGAGATACCATTCGATTGAGTTTCGGCATGGCCTACTCAATCAATCCGAAAACGTCCTTTACGCTGGGCTACAAAAACGACTTCATCGGCGAAACGACAACAAAGTTTGTCAATAACAGTACCGGCAACACGGTTAAGGTCAGCTCAAATACCCTGAACGTTGGCTCCCTGCTGCTCGGGTGGTCTTACCAGCTGAACCCGGATGTCTCGCTCAACCTGGGCCTGGAATTGGGCATCACCGATGATGCACCGGATACTACCCTGACACTTCGCATGCCTATCGGTATGGGTATTTTTTAGCTGAAAGAACAAACTCGACAGCTGCTTCATCGGCAGCTGTCGTATCAGCGCAGGATACCTGCAAAGGAATCAACAATCGCGGCCCGTTGCCTGGCTGCCTTCAATGCCCCAATATTGTTGAGCTGAACATCAACATCGATACGCTGCTGTATATTGCGTCCAGAAGCATTGCTCACTACGCCACTGACAATGGCGTCACGAGTGATATTTTGCAAAGCTGCCGTAAAGCCCTTGGCGTCGCTCAAGGTAACGCCAGAAAAACCTGCCAGACCTGATAGATCTAGGCCTCGGGGCGTCATATCAGTGACGAGCACTCCCGTACCAGGCCCCACCTGACTGACTGAACCAGAAGGGGCGCGAAATGTCTGGGACACAACGTCGACGCCCGCCCTGGTAAAGTTGACAACCGACACCAGTTCAACTTTGTTATCGATCAGGGTCTGTAGCCTGGCTCCGAAGTCCACATCGAGCCCACCAAGACTGAATCCCGCTCGCAATTGATCGAGCTCTGTTTCAGCAATAACAACGCCTCGACGAAATTCATCATTTACAGCCAATGAGGATATAACCTCAGTGTAAAGACTCACGCCTGAAGAAGGTTCCCAATGGCTATTTAATGGTTCTGACGCTACATTGCTTGCCTGTGGGGAAGCTGCCCCAGTGCCGGTCGCGGCTATCATCAGCGCTGCACCAATCCACCGAACTCCCGTTCGCCTACACATGGTGCTTGATCGAGATGGCATTTTCGTATCTCCTCATCACCGACCCATCTCATTTCTGGCGGGAAGGGTCAGCAGACTGGCACCTAGGCTTGAACGGCTCACTCCTACCGATAGAGGTGAAGCGGGGCGCACGGCCCAATCCTGCTCGTTATTGAAGTTTTTCCGGGCAACCTCGATTTCCTCGCGCACGCCCAGAACCGTTCCGTCCCACAGTGATTCAAAGTGATCTTTGGGCACCACTTGGGTACCTGCCGCGGGATCTCCAATCAGAATATTATTGGCATCCACACCCTTCACAACGACAAAGTGCTTGTAACCCGCTGTGTTCACCATCGTAATGGCGGGCACACCAATGCGAATAAAGTCATCCAGGCTGATTCTGAACCCATCGGAGTTGAGCCCCTGAGCATCCAGATATCGCTTCATATCCAACATGGAAAAGCCATGTCGCTGGATCTGCTCGGCATCCCCGGCACGAATCATGCTTTCAAACACGTCTGCCTCGGTGGTCTCTCGCTGATAATGGAACGTCAGCAAGGTCGCAACAGATGCAGAACCACAGCTGAAATCATATTGCTGGCGAACCACTCTGTCCCAACCCTTTTCCTGCAGACTCTGAGCCTCGACCTGAAAACTACCGAAACGATTGAATATGGCGACCTGTCCGGCATAGGCAACCATCACGTTGCCAACAAGAAAGAGTGACACCATGCAAGAGCAAAGTTGTCGACTTAGTTTCATGGCGCATCACTCCCTGGGGAATCGTGTATCCAACCCCGATCACGGCTCAGTTGGCGATAAAGACACTGATACCCACGGCATTGTTGATGGAATTCCCATTCCCCGTCACGGCACTGAAAATGCCTGTGCCGCTATAGTTCCCCAAGGCATCAGAAGCAAAGCTGATATTGCCTGAGACCATATTTCCGCCAATATTGAAGGAGGTATCTGTCACCGACGCTTGCATGTTCTGGATGCTTTTTACTGTATTGAAATTGACGATCGCCTCACCTTCCCTGGCCCTTGCCCTATCCATTTCCTCGATATTCATCCGTTGCATCGCTGCAAAACCATTGCTGCTAAGCGCATGACTATCGTCGGCCTGACTCTTTGTCATTCCCAGGACGATCATTGAAGAGACGAGCGTAATGACCGTCAGCACACGCTGGGGACCAAGTAACTCGGATTGAATTGAACTGACTGAAGACACCTTCATGGCACTGGCTCCCGGCACCCTATCCATACGGACAGTTCATCAGGGGAGCCGATGGATTTGCGCCCACCAGCTCCCGGTTCATTAAAGCGCCATTAGCGCTCTAAATCAGTTGCCGATACTCACATTGCTGTGAGCCGCGACGTTGGTACCCGATACCTGAGCGTTGTACAGGCCGGTGGTCACGTTCATGTTGTTGATGCCGCCGAACACCCCAGCCGCCACGGAAACGCTGGCTGCACCCGTTGCCAATCTTGCAGCACCGCCATTGCCGCCGTTGCCACCATTGCCACCGTTGCCGGCTACCGCAGTGGCGTCACCGCCCACTCCCTGTCCGCTACCACCGTTGCCACCGCTGCCTGAACCGCCGTTACCGCCGCTGGCTGTCGCTAGGCCTCCATCACCGCCATCACCGCCGGCGCCAGAAGCCGAACCGGTGCCGGAGCCAGTGCCAGAACCGTTACCTGCGGTTCCACCCGCCACGGCAGAGCTAGCGGTAGCGTCACCGTTGGTGCTATCACCATTAGTGGCCGTATTGGTGTTGTCGTCATCAACATCATCGGCTGCGATAGATGCATAGCCTTCGGCTGTGCCTCCCTGGGCATCGGTATTGCCATTGGCAGCATCCGCATCGCCTCCTTCGCCAGAGCCGTCACCGTATCCTTCGGCATAGCCTTCACCGTAGCCACCTTCATAGCCATCACCGCCATCAGCAGTCGCATTACCACCATAGCCACCCTGTCCCTGGCCACCGCCACCGCCGGTGCCTTCGCCGTAGCTATCGGCATAAGCGTCACCGCCAGCACCGCCAGCAGCTCCAGTGGCTCCGCCGCCGCCATAGACGTTGACACTAGCGCCACTGACAGTGGCGCTCATATCTTGCATCGAGATAACGTTGGTCGAGGTGTTGTAGGATTCGCTCATTGCCCAAGCATCCCCTCCACGGCCCGTTGTCCCCCCGGTGCCGCCCATCCCTGTTCCACTTGCAGCGCCACCGGTACCGTTACCACTGGTGAGGTTATTGTCATCCGAACTTTCATCAAAGTCGCCGTCGACATTGGCATAGACACTACCGCCGGTGCCCTGACCAGACCCACTAGCGCCATTCGCGCTTCCACTGCTGCCGCCAGTCGCGGTGGCCTGAGAATCCACCGTCTGATCTACCTCTTCAGCTAATCCTGCGCTAGGGTTGGCATTCGCCGTAGAGATGGCCATCACAATGGCCAGTAGAGGTGTACCGGCTACTACGAGATACTTTTTCATGTTCGTGTCTCCATTTGAATTGTCTGCTGCAGCCTGCGAACTTTTGCCATCATCCCTAATGTTCAATTCTGGACCCTTGAAGAATGCATCTCGCTCGCAGCCACCAACCCAGGAGCATGATCCATGCCAGTTAAAACCCAATTGGATGTAATCAACTGTAAGAAAAGAAAATTTATAAACGCCGGACACTTTGATTCTATTCAGACATTGCCCTTGGGTTTGTCACTTTATGATTAGTGTTTCACCCGCGGAACAGTTGAACGATAAAAGTCTTAAATTTAAGCGTATTCTTTTTAAAAACAGTTGTTTTCTAACATTCCATAAAGTGCAACGAGAACGTTACACCAAGGAATGGGAAAAAACTGATGCGATCATTGATCAAATGCCAATGCGATACCACTGGCACTGAAGCTTTTATCGAACCGGAAGAGATGCTCTGAGAATCATGTCGCATTGTGTCCATCGACTGGGCATGAGCACTGTCTTGAAACATCCGTCAGATATATATAAGCCACTGGAAAACTTGGCTGAATTTTTAAAGGAAGGGAAATAACATTGGTGAAAAAGGGGCAGCAACTGTCTTGTTGTTACCCCTTTGTCAGGCACTACTCTACCGTGACACTTTTCGCCAGATTACGCGGCTGATCCACGTCAGTACCTTTAAGTACCGCGACATGATAGCTCAACAGTTGCAACGGCAAGGTGTACAGCAACGGGGTCAGTGCTTCGTGGATATGAGGCAAGCGTAATACCCGAATATCATCACGTTCTTCGATTCCGACCTGCTCATCGGCAAACACAAACAGTTCTCCTCCGCGCGCGCGCACCTCTTGTAGATTCGACTTGAGTTTTTCAAGCAACTCGTCGTTAGGGGCCACCGAAATCACCGGCATATCAGCATCCACCAGTGCCAGCGGTCCATGCTTCAGCTCACCGGCCGGGTAGGCTTCCGCATGGATATAGGAAATTTCCTTAAGCTTGAGTGCACCTTCCAGCGCCACCGGAAAATGCGCGCCGCGTCCCAGAAATAACGCATGATGCTTTTCAGCAAACGCCTCCGACAGCAATTCGATTGCCGGATCTAACGCCAGAACTTGCTGGCAAAGTGCGGGTAAGGCTTTTAATGCCGAGACAATATCGGCGTGATGATCATCGCGGCCATGTACCCTGCTGATTGACAATGTCAGCAACATCAAACCGACAAGCTGGGTAGTAAACGCTTTGGTTGATGCGACACCGATTTCAGGCCCAGCCCGGGTCATCAGGGTCACATCCGATTCGCGCACCAATGAGCTACCCGGCACGTTGCAAATGGCCAGGGTACCCACGTAATCAAGTTGTTTTGCATAGCGCAGCGCCGCCAGGGTATCGGCGGTTTCACCGGACTGGGAAAGCGTGACAAACAGTGTGCCCTCGGGCACCACGGGATAGCGGTATCGATACTCGGATGCCACTTCCACCTGTACGGGGATACCGGCATAACGCTCTAACCAATAGCGTGCCACCAGACCAGCATGATAACTGGTGCCACAGGCAATAATATGGATTTGCCGAGTGGCTTGAAAAATAGCCGGAGCATCGGGGCCAAAGCTTTCAACCAATACGTGATCTTCGCTTAAACGCCCTTCAAGCGCGGCCCGAATCACCTCGGGCTGCTCAAAGATTTCTTTGAGCATGAAATGACGGTAGTTACCTTTACTTGCCGCACCATCACCATGCTCAAATGTTTGAACCGGTCGTTCAACCGCTTTTCCGTGGCGGTCAACGATACGAATAGCGCCCTGCTCACGCAGCTCTACCAGATCACCTTCCTCCAAATAAATGAATCGGTCGGTAACCTGCAACAGCGCCAGCGGATCGGAGGCCAAAAATGCCTCGTCAATACCGACGCCAACCACCAGAGGGCTTCCCTGCCGTGCGCCGACGACAACACCTGGCGCGTTAGCACTCATCACGCCCAGCGCATAAGCGCCGCCCAAGCCGTTGACGATCTGCTGGGTGGCATCAAATAAACTAAGGCCGCTATCCAGCTTCTCGGCGAGTAAGTGAGCAATAACCTCGGTATCGGTTTCAGACGTAAAACGGTAGCCGCTGGTTTGAAGCCGATCTTTAATAGCTTCGTAATTTTCGATAATGCCATTGTGTACAACGGCAACCTGGTCACCGCTTTGATGAGGGTGTGCGTTGGCCTCAGAGGGTTTTCCGTGAGTGGCCCAACGCGTATGAGCAATCCCTGATTTCCCGGGTAAAGCCGCTTCATCCAGCTTGCTTGAAAGCGCGGCTACCTTGCCTATCGCCCGGTGGCGGGTCAGCGAACAACCATCGTAAACCGTCATGCCGGCCGAGTCGTAACCACGGTATTCAAGACGTCTTAACCCTTCCAACAAGATATCCTGGACGTTGCGCTGGGCAACGGCGCCGACGATGCCACACATAGGCCTTCCCCTTTTCAGTCGTGATGCTTGAGTGGACGCTGCCAGTCACTTTTCTCGAGTTGACGCCCCCGCGATACGGCCAGCGCATTATCGCTGACGTCCTTGGCAATAGTCGAGCCAGCCCCCACCGTGGCGCCTTCCCCAATACTCACCGGTGCCACCAGAGCCGTGTTGGAACCAATAAAGGCATAATTGCCAATGTCGGTAAGGTGTTTGTTAGCTCCATCGTAATTACAGGTAATCGTGCCCGCGCCGACATTGACACCACGCCCCAGACGCGCATCTCCCACGTAGCTCAAGTGATTAATTTTACTACCTTCACCGACATCGGCATTTTTTGTCTCGACAAAATTACCGACTTTCGCCTTGACCGCTAACCGGGTACCCCCACGCAATCGGGCAAAGGGCCCAATCTGATTAAGTCCAGCGGCCACCGTGTGGTCGATGACACTATGCGAATCCACGCGGCTCTCGACTCCGATCGTACTATTTTTAATCACGCAGTAGGGCCCAATACGCACACCCTCACCTAATTCGACCTCGCCTTCAAACACACAGCCCACGTCGATAAACACATCATGGCCACAGGTGAGGCTGCCGCGCACATCAAGTCGTGCCGGGTCAGCCAACGCTACCCCCTGTTCCATGAGTTTCTCGGCGACTTGGGCCTGGTAGGCACGTTCCAGGCGCGCCATCTGGGCGCGGTTGTTGACGCCTTCGACCTCTGTGGCGGTGGAAGGTTGGGCGGTGCAAACCGTGATGCCGTCGCTTTTAGCCATGGCAATCACATCGGTCAGGTAATACTCGCCCTGAGCATTATCTGCCGAGAGTCGAGGCATCCAGCGTTTCAATTGCGCACTGGTCATCGCCATCATGCCCGTGTTGCACTCGGTAATGGCGAGTTGCTCCGGGCTGGCGTCTTTCTGCTCGACGATCGCTACGGCCTCGCCTTCTGAATTGCGCACAATACGCCCATAGCCAGCGGGGTCTTCTAACATGACGGTTAAAAGCCCCATATGCTGATCATCCACCTGGGCCAGTAACGCCGCCAGCGAATCACGGTGGATCAATGGGACATCACCGTACAGCACCAGTACTTTACCGCTGCCCAACTGCGGTAGCGCTTGGGCGACCGCATGCCCAGTGCCTTTTTGCTCGGCCTGAACAGCAAACGTCACGGGATAATCAACCAGTGCTTCGCGCAGTTGGTCGGCACCATGGCCAATCACGACATGAATGCGCGATGGACATAGGCCGGCGGCCGTATCCAGCACATGCTGAACCATCGGCTTACCCGCCAGCGTATGCAACACTTTGGGGATCTGAGAACGCATTCGCGTGCCTTTACCGGCCGCGAGAATGACAATATCGAGTTCTTGCATGTTAATTACCTGTCGCGGTTTTACGGTCGTCCGCGCGGGCAGACGCAACCTCTATCTCTAACGATTCAACGAGCTCATCCCCGAAGTGCTGGGCAAAGGCGGGGCTGGCCAGGCTTCGCCATTGGCCTCCCTCGCGTACCAGCATCAGTACATTCAGGTCATGGTCGCGGGCCATCGACATGCCTTCTTCATCCCCTGCCACCATCAGCGCAGTGGCCCAACCATCGGCCCAGGCGTTGGAGGGATGAAAGACCGACACCGAGGCCAGGTCGTGGGTGATCGGCTGACCAGTGCGCGGGTCAATCGTGTGCGAATAGCGCTGGCCGTCAGCCTCAAAGTAATTCCGATAGTCGCCTGATGTCGCCACCGAGATCGAATCAAGCGGCAGTACATGCTGGGCGCGCTGTTGTCCGTTCTCTGGCACTTCAATGCCGACGCGCCACGCGGTCTGTTCATCTACATCTCGAACGCCGCGGGTAATCAAATCCCCACCCAGATTGACCAAATAATTCTCGACCCCTTGCTGATCCAGATAGGCGGCGACGCGGTCGGTGGCGTGACCTTTGGCAATGGCCGACAGATCAACGAACACGTCACGGATACGCCGCGCCTCAAGCGCCTGCGTATCCAGTTCAATGGCGTCGAAGCCTACCCGCGCCAATCGATCACTAAGCTCTTGAGCTGATGGTACTTCTTCAGGTCGAGCCTCAGGGCCAAAACTCCACAGATTGACCAGGTCTCCGATGGTAATATCGAAAGCGCCATCGCTTGATTCGGCAATTGACTGGCTTATCGCCAATACGTCGATGAGTCCGTCTGACAACGGCTGCCACTCGCCTAGTGGCGATCGATTGAAGGCCATCAGCTCGGCGTCGTCGCGGTAGGTCGACATCGATTGATCGACGCTTTCCAGTTCCTGCTCGATACCCGCTTCAATCGCGTTGACTTGTCCCTGGGTGAGCGAATCGGCCATCGTCACTTGATAGAAAGTACCGAATATATTGCCTTCCAGTTTAACTGGCGATTCCAGCGGCCGATCGGTTTCCGAGCAGCCTATCAACGCTATCGTTAGCAGCACGACCACGCCGCAATAGCACCACAAATGACGACCCTGTCGCATCGTTGTTACTCCGCCCTAACCATGAAAAAACCATAGCAGCCAAGCGCCAAAAAGAACGCGATATAACACAAAAGGCTGCATCCCCAACCGTTTGATCAGCGCCAGGAAAAAATGAATACACGCATAGGCGCTCAAACCGGAAAGTAGCGTTCCCACAAGCATTGCGGGTCCGTCGACCGGGTTGGGTTGGCCAATAAGCTCTATCGCTTCTAACCCGCCCGCTAGCACAATGACCGGAATGGAAAGTAAAAAGGAAAAGCGTGCCGCACCTTCGCGGCTCATTCCCAGCATCAGCGCGGCGGTCATGGTAACGCCTGAGCGCGACGTGCCGGGAATTAGCGCCAGCGCCTGAGCCCCGCCAATCCATAGTGTATCTGTCAACGTTAGCTGATATTCGCTACGCACCCCACGTTTTTGCCAATCGGCATAGCCCAGCCAGAGGCCAAAAACGATCAAGCTGACGCCGATAATCAGTGGCGAACGCATATACTCCGACACCACATCCCGCATTAAAAAACCCACGGTGCATACCGGTAGCGTAGCGATAATCACCCAACCGGCCAGACGTGCATCGCGATCGACACGTTGGCCTTTCAACGCGGAAACGCAGCTCGTCATCATCTGCCACAGCTCAGCACGAAAATAGACCACGACTGCTAACAGACTGCCCAAGTGCAGCGCCACATCGAAAGCCAAGCCCTGATCTTGCCACTCGGTGAGCACAGGCACCAAAATCAAATGAGCAGAACTGGACACCGGCAAAAACTCGGACACTCCCTGCACCAGGGCTAATACCACCACCTGAAGCCAATCCATTGCTTATCCTCATCTGCTCTCGGTTGAGGGGGACATATTGGCGCTTAAGGATACACATCCTGGCCAAACTTGTCCGCCATTAGCATTCTTCAACCGCTTGGGACTATAGAGCACGCAGGTGAGTGCGCTACAATAAGGCACCTATTCGCCAAGGGGCGTCCCTGCAAGGTACCTCATGACTCAGCGCGTCGACTCATCGGTTATTCAAGATTCTCAGTTACAAAGCCGCGAAGCAAAGCGTGTCACCTATATTGGTGCCTGGCTGGATGGGCTTCTGAGCATCATTAAAGTCGCCGTCGGGTTGATGGTCGGTTCCGCCGCGTTGATTGCTGACGGCATTCATTCATTATCTGATTTAGTCACTGACGGTTTTGTCCTGGCAGCGATTCATTACGGTCGCCAGGAGCCCGATAAAGACCACCATTATGGCCATGGCCGGATCGAAACCCTTACCACGCTGCTGCTGGGAAGTGTGCTGATTTTCGTTGCGGGGGGTATTGCCTGGTCAAGTCTGGATCGTTTGTTCAGCGGCGCCGATATTAACGCGCCAGGCGTGTTCGCCATTGTGGTGACGGTTATTGCGTTGCTCAGTAAAGAGTGGATCTACCGCTACACCATGCAAATCGCCAAACGGGTCGGTTCCAAACTGCTGGAAGCCAACGCCTGGCACTCGCGTAGCGATGCCCTCTCCACTGCAGTGGTATTGGTTGCCCTGCTCGGCGCCCAGTTTGGCCTGGGTTGGCTGGACGCCGTGGCCGCCATTATCGTTGGCTTGCTGGTCGGTAAAGTCGGCTGGGACTTGCTATGGGAGTCGGCTCGCGAGCTGGTCGATACCGCCCTACCCGAAGACGCCCAACAGCAGATGCATGACGTAGCCTGCGGAGTGCCTGGCGTGGACAGTGTCCATGACCTGCGTACCCGCCAATCCGCTGGCTGGGTAATGGTCGATTTGCACATTGTGGTCGGCCCCAAGATCACCGTCTCGGAAGCCCATGAAATCGGCAATGAGGTCAGTCGTCGTCTGCGCCATCAGTTTCCTGCATTAACCGACGTCATATTTCATATCGACCCGGAAGACGACGCTGGAGAAGGCGACCCAAGCCGCCTTCCAGGCCTGCCCTTGCGCCCCGAAGTAGAGGCAGCCCTGGATGCGCGGTGGTACAAGCACCCGGTATGGCGGACGCTCAATGAGCTACAGCTTCACTACCTTAACGATAAAATCTCAGTGTCGCTGATTATCAGCGACGCCGTTCACCAACCGCCCCAATGCCTTGCCAGCCAGTTGAAAGCACTGGCCAGCGATATCGAATGGCTGGGTAATGTTGAAGTGTTGTTCATCACCCGCGCGGCTAGCTACAGCATGCGCTAGCCATACCGCCTTTTAGAGCGGGGTGAGAACAGCGGTTGCAATACTGAAGTAAATCAACACCCCGGAGGCATCAATCAGCGTTGTCACCAGCGGCGCCGATGCCGTCGCAGGGTCCACCTTGAAGCGTTCCAGCACGAACGGCAGGCACATGCCGATGAGGCTGCCGAACATGACGATGGTCACCATGCTGAGTGCGACGATGATCGCCACCGCCTCACCACCACGAATCACCCCGATAGGTGCTACCGCAATCGCCATGGTGACTCCCAGCGAACCGGCCACCAACAGCTCACGGCCAAGCATTTTTCCCCAGTCTTTGACGCTGACATCACCGGTGGCCATCCCGCGCACCATCAAGGTGGCGGCCTGAGCCCCTGCGTTACCACCGCTGCCGATCAGCAGCGGCAAAAAGAATACCAGGGCAACCTGCGCCGCAATGGTGTCTTCAAAATAGGCAATGCCCGCGCCGGAGAACAGATTGGCGAACACCAGCAACACCAGCCAGAACACCCGCTTGCGATATAGCGTCCAAAGCGGTACCCGGCTAACGCCGTCCTCCAACTGACCGATCGACATCCCCTTGTGGATATCTTCTGTGGCTTCCGACTCGGCCACGTCCATGGCGTCATCATGGGTGACGATCCCCACCATCCGACCATCAGCATCGATCACCGGCAGGGCCAGCAGATCATAGCGCGCCACGATCTTGGCGACGTCTTCCTGCCCTTTATCCACAGGAGTACTGATCACATCCTTGATCATGATGTTGTCGACCAGCGCGCCCGGGCGGGCAACCATCAATTGGCGCAACGACATGGTGCCTATCAACTGACCTTCGCTGTCCAGCACATAGAGCTGATAGACCGTTTCAGCGTCAGGCGCGGTCTGGCGTACCCGCATCATCGCCTGAGAGACGGTCATGCCACTGGCAATCGCAACGTAATCCGAGGTCATGATCGCCCCGGCAGTGCCCTCCTCGTAGCTGGCCAATCGCTTGAGGTCTTCACGCTCCCTGTGGGCCATGCGACGCAACAAGGCTTCACGGCGGTCTTCATCGAGCAGGTTGAACAAATCGGCCCGCTCATCGGAGCCCATTTCTTCCAACAGCTTGAGTGCATAGGCATCCGAGAGACTGCCGATGACCTCTAGCTGGCTTTCGCCGGGTAAATAACCCAAGACATTGGCGGCGCGTTCGGTGGACAAAACATCGAGTAACGCCAACGCCTCGTCCAAGGCGTCGTCCTCCTCGATCAGATCTTCGAGGATTTCGCCAATATCCGCCGACCGGATCTCACTCAGACGTTCAGCAAACAGTGCCGTGTTCGGTGCGTCCTTTTCAAGCTCGTCAAGCAGCTCAATTTTTATGGCTTGCAGCGTTTCATCGTTCAATGACACGACATTCTCCTTATACGCTTGCGAAGGCTACGCGGCGGATATTCATCATTCCTGCATTATGGCTGCCATTCCGTTTCTGTTTTATATACTACCAGACAAAAAAAACGCCCCTTGAACCCTAATGACGGGTTCAAGGGGCGTTGTATTTCACGCCAAGCGTGACGGTTTTAGCCTTTACCCGCTTTTTTGCGCAGTTGCTGGATCGTTCGCAACTGGGCAACGGCTTCGGCAAGCTCCGCAGCAGCCCGCGTATAGTCGAGCTCGGACGTCTTGTCGTTAAAGGCTTTCAGCGCTTGCTGACGCGCTTCTTCGGCAGCCGCCTCATTGAGGTCGCTGGCACGCGATGCAGCATCGGCCAACACGGTCACGATATCTGGCTGGACTTCCATGAAGCCGCCAGTCACGAAGAAATGTTCTTCTTCGCCACCATCGTGAATCACCCGTACCGGCCCTGGCTTGAGTTCCGTCAGCAACGGCGCGTGACCGGGTAGAATACCCAGATCGCCCGTGCTGCCAGAGGCAACCACCATCTCGACCGTTCCCGAGTAGATGGACGCTTCAGCGCTGACGATATTGCAAGTGAAGCTATTCGCCATAGCGAATCCCCCTAATGGACGGGATTACTTCTTCATCTGGTTGGCTTTCTCGACTGCTTCGTCGATGGAGCCGACCATGTAGAAGGCCTGTTCCGGCAGGTCATCGTACTCGCCTTCGAGGATGCCCTGGAAGCCACGGATGGTGTCTTTCAGCGACACGTATTTGCCCGGTGCACCGGTGAATACCTCGGCCACGAAGAACGGCTGCGACAGGAAGCGCTGGATTTTACGCGCGCGGGCGACGGCCAGCTTGTCTTCGTCAGACAGCTCATCCATGCCCAGGATCGCGATGATATCCTTGAGTTCCTTGTAACGCTGCAGAACACCCTGAACGCCGCGTGCGGTGTCGTAATGTTCTTGACCAACCACCAACGGATCCAACTGACGCGACGTGGAATCGAGCGGATCGATGGCCGGATAGATACCCAACTCGGCAATCGAACGCGCCAATACCACGGTAGCGTCCAGATGCGAGAAGGTGGTGGCCGGCGACGGATCGGTCAAGTCATCCGCCGGTACATAAACGGCCTGTACGGAGGTGATCGAGCCTGTCTTCGTCGAGGTGATACGTTCCTGCAGAACGCCCATCTCTTCGGCCAGCGTCGGCTGATAACCCACCGCTGACGGCATACGACCCAGCAGGGCCGATACTTCGGTACCCGCCAGGGTATAGCGGTAGATGTTATCGACGAACAGCAGAACGTCGCGACCTTCGTCACGGAATTTTTCCGCAATGGTCAGGCCGGTCAACGCCACGCGCAGACGGTTGCCCGGCGGCTCGTTCATCTGACCGTAGACCAGCGATACCTTGTCGATAACGTTGGATTCGGTCATTTCGTGATAGAAGTCGTTACCCTCACGCGTACGCTCACCGACACCCGCGAATACCGAGTAGCCGCTGTGTTCGGTGGCGATGTTGCGGATAAGCTCCATCATGTTGACGGTTTTACCGACACCGGCACCGCCGAACAGGCCGACCTTACCACCCTTGGCAAACGGGCAGACCAGGTCGATAACCTTGATCCCGGTTTCCAGCAGCTCTTCAGACGCTGCCTGGTCGGCATAGCCAGGTGCCTTGCGGTGAATCGGCATGCGCTCGTCTTCGCCGATTTCACCTGCTTCATCAATCGGCTCGCCGAGCACGTTCATGATACGGCCCAGCGTGGCTTTACCCACGGGGACCGAAATCGCAGCACCTGTGTCGGCCACGTCCATGCCACGCTTCAAGCCCTCAGTGGAGCCCATGGCGATGGTGCGCACCACGCCGTCGCCCAGCTGCTGCTGGACTTCGAGGATGGTCTCTACATCAGAGACCTTCAGCGCGTCGTAGACCTTGGGCACAGAGTCCCGCGGAAACTCTACGTCAATCACCGCGCCGATGATTTGTACGATACGTCCGCTCATCTTGGTTCCTCTCAAAAACCTGCAAATGAAACCTGTCTGCCGGGAGCCGCTAAAGCGTCGGCTCCCTAGGCGTTATACGGCGGCAGCGCCGCCGACGATCTCGGAAATTTCCTGGGTAATGGCGGCCTGGCGGGCCTTGTTATAAACCATTTCCAGATCGTCAATCAGATTGCCCGCGTTATCGGTTGCACTCTTCATGGCGATCATCCGGGCGGCTTGCTCGCACGCCACGTTTTCCACAACCGCCTGATACACCTGCGATTCAATGAAACGAACCAGCAGGCTATCCAATAACGCCTTGGCATCCGGCTCATACAGGTAGTCCCAGCTTCCGGGACGGGCGTTTTCGTCGTCTTGCTCTGCGTCTTCACCAATATCGGTCGACAGCGGAAGAAGCTGACGTACCACCGGCTGTTGCGTCATGGTGTTGATAAACTCGTTATGCACCACGTACAAGCGGTCGATATTGCCTTCATCGTACGCTTCGAGCATGACCTTGATACTGCCAATCAGACCTTCGACCGATGGCGCTTCGCCTAGCCCGCTCTTGGCGGCAACCAGGTTGCCCCCATAGTTGCGAAAAAAGCCACTGGCCTTCGCGCCAAGCGCGCAGAAGTCCAGTCCAGCGCCTTCCTGATGCCAGGCCTTGGCATCCTTCACCACGGCCTTGAACAGGTTATGGTTCAGGCCGCCGCACAAACCACGGTCGGTGGAGACCACAATATAACCAACGCGCTTCACCTCTTTACGCTCGACCATATAGTCGTGCTTGTACTCGGGGTTGGCGTCGGCAAGGTGGCTGACCACGTTGCGAATCTGCCTGGCGTAAGGCTGACTAGCCTTCATCCGCTCTTGCGCTTTACGCATTTTCGACGCAGCGACCATTTCCATGGCGCTGGTGATTTTCTGCGTATTTTTAATGCTCCCGATCTGGGTGCGTATCTCTTTTGCAGCTGCCATAGCGATCTACCCTTCGTTCGTGGCTCTCAGAAAGCATGCAAACCCGCCCAATTCAGACGGGCCAGACATTACCAGCTCTGAGTCGCCTTGAACTTCTCGAGACCCGACTTCAAGCCGCCTTGGATCTCTTCGTTGTAGTCGCCGGTCTGGTTGATCTTGTCGAGCAAGTCGCTGTGCTCAGCCTTCATGTAGTCGTGCAGGGCACGCTCGAAGTCCAGCACTTTATTGACTTCGACATCATCCAGGTGACCTTCGTTGGCGGCGTAAAGCGTAAGCGCCATCTCGGCTACCGACATCGGCGAGTATTGGTGTTGCTTCATCAGCTCGGTGACGCGCTGACCATGTTCAAGTTGCTTGCGGGTGGCTTCGTCCAGGTCAGACGCAAACTGCGAGAATGCCGCCAGTTCGCGATACTGAGCCAGCGCAAGGCGCACGCTACCGCCGAGCTTCTTGATAATCTTGGTCTGCGCCGAACCACCAACACGCGATACCGAAAGACCCGCGTTGATTGCCGGCCGGATACCCGAGTTGAACAGGTTGGTCTCAAGGAAGATCTGACCGTCAGTGATCGAGATCACGTTGGTCGGAACGAACGCAGACACGTCGCCACCCTGGGTTTCGATGATCGGCAGCGCGGTCAAGGAACCGGTCTTGCCTTTCACTTCGCCGCCCGTAAACTTCTCAACGTAGTCAACGTTCACTCGAGCAGCCCGCTCAAGCAGACGCGAGTGGAGATAGAAAACGTCACCTGGGTAGGCTTCACGACCCGGCGGACGACGCAGCAACAGCGATACCTGACGATAAGCCACGGCCTGCTTGGAAAGATCGTCATAGACAATCATTGCGTCTTCGCCGCGGTCACGGAAATATTCGCCCATGGTACAGCCGGAATAGGCCGCCAGGAACTGCATGGGTGCCGGGTCGGCAGCGCCAGCAGCGACGATGATGGTGTGTTCCATCGCGCCGTGCTCTTCGAGCTTGCGTACCACGTTGGCAATGGTCGACTGCTTCTGACCAATGGCGACGTAAACACAGGTCACGCCCTTGCCTTTCTGGTTGATGATGGCATCAATGGCAATGGCGGATTTACCAATCTGACGGTCACCGATGATCAGCTCACGCTGACCACGGCCGATCGGCACCATGGAGTCAATCGACTTCAGGCCGGTTTGAATCGGCTCATCGACTGACTGGCGGGTGATAACACCCGGGGCGACCTTTTCTACTGCATCGGTCAGCTTGGCATTGATATCGCCTTTGCCGTCGATGGGATTACCCAACGCATCGACAACACGACCAATCAGCTCGGGGCCTACCGGTACTTCGAGAATACGACCAGTACACTTCGCGGTCATGCCCTCTTCAAGCAACAGGTAGTCACCCAGCACCACGGCACCCACGGAGTCACGCTCCAGGTTGAGTACCATGCCAAAAACGCTGTTGGGGAATTCGATCATTTCACCGAACATCGCGTCTTCGAGGCCGTGAACTTTCACGATACCGTCGGAAACACTGACGATGGTGCCCTCATTACGGGCTTCAGATGCGACGTCAAGCTTCTCGATTCGCTGCTTGATGATGTCGCTGATCTCGGAAGGATTCAATTGCTGCATGCCATGTCCCTCAGACTCAAGCGGTTAACGCGTCGGAAAGGCGGTTCAATCGTCCACGTACCGAACCGTCAATGACGGTATCGCCGGCACGCAGGATGACGCCACCAATCAGCGTTTTATCCACTTGAGTGGTAATGGAGATTTCGCGATTCAGACGTTTCTTGAGCGCGTTCTTTAGCTTGGTTTTCTGCTTGCTATCGAGCTTGTAGGCCGATAACACCACGACATCAACCCGCTGTTCATGATCGGCGCGCAGGCGCTCGAACTGATCAGCCATTGATGGCAAGGCGTTAAGCCGACCTTCATCTGCCAGCGTGTCCAGAAACCGCCGTTGAGCATCATCGCCTTGATCGGGCAAGACGCCCGCCAGCAACTCAGCTTTCTGTTCGGCCAGTAGTTTCGGATTACCCAGCAAACGATGCACATCACTGTCTGTGACGGCTTGACTCAAAGATGCAAGCGCTTTTGACCAGCTATCCAGCGCCTCATGATCACGCGCGTATTCAAACGCCGCCTTAGCGTAAGGACGAGCGACGGTCAGTAATTCCGCCATGATTCACCTCCTTACAGTTCAGCAGCCAGCTCATCGAGTAACTTGCGATGGGCTTGTTCGTCGACCGACGCTTCCAAGACGCGCTCAGCACCGATGATGGCAAGGTGAGAGACTTGGGCACGAAGATCCTCTTTAGCACGGTTCACTTCTTGCTCAATCTCGGAACGTGCGCTTGCCACCAGACGTTCGCCTTCGGCGCGGGCCTGATCGCGAGCTTCTTCAACGATCTGAGCAGAACGCTTGTTGGCCTGCTCGAGAATTTGAGAAGCCTGTTCCTTGCTCTCACGCAGGGTCTGCTCGGCTTTCTCCTGGGCGACTTCGAGATCGCGAGAAGCACGGCTGGCTGCGTCCAGGCCATCAGCAATTTTCTTCTGACGCTCATGGAGCGCGTTGCTGATCGGTGGCCACACATACTTTATGCAAAACCAGACAAAGATCGCGAATGCGATCGTCTGCCCAATTAGCGTCATGTTGATATTCACAGGGATGTACCTCTGACAGGTTCGTGGCGACCGGAGTGAAACAGAACCGAGCGGAATGCCGCTCGGCTAAGCTGTCATTAACCGGCAACAACGAAGATCAGGTACATCGCGATACCAACACCAATCATCGGTACCGCGTCCAGCAGACCCGCCATCAGGAAGGTTTTGGTTTGCAGCTGATCGCTCATTTCCGGCTGACGTGCAGTGGACTCGATCAGTTTGCCACCCAGGATGGCAAAGCCGATGCCAGTACCCAGGGCGCCCAGGCCAATCATAATCGAAGCGGCAACGTAGATAAGTTCCATGGTATTGCTCCTAGTTTCTCAAGGTTAAGGTCAAGGTTGAGGGTTGATGTTAAAGGTTAACGTATTGCAAGCATTGCTCCGTTCAGTGATGTTCGTGGGCCGAGCTCAGATATACCACGGACAGCACAGTAAAGATGAAGGCCTGCAGGGTAACGATCAGGATATGGAAGATGGCCCACGGTACATCCAGCAGCCAGATGGCCCAGAAGGGCAGCATGGCGATCAGGATGAAGATCACTTCCCCGGCAAACATGTTACCGAATAGACGCATGGCCAGGCTGAACGGCTTGACCAGCAACGCGATGATTTCCAGCAGCAGGTTGAAAGGAATCAGCGCCCAGTGATTGAACGGTGTCAGTGATAGTTCCTTGGCAAAACCACCGACACCTTTCATCTTGAAGCTGTAATAGAGAATCAGGCAGAACACGCCTAACGCCATGCCGAGGGTGGCATTGGGGTCGGTGGTCGGCACGATTTTCATGTAATCAACGCCCAGACGGGCAAACAGCTCCGGGAAGTAATCCACCGGAATGATCTTGAGCGTGTTCATCAGCAGAATCCACACGAACAGCGTCAATGCAAGCGGTGCGATAATCGGGTTACGCCCGTGGAAAGCGCCCTGGACCATGTTTTCGACGAACTCGAACACCATTTCGACGGCGTTTTGCAGTTTCCCAGGAACCCCGGTCGTGGCGATTTTTCCGGCCTTGCGGAAAAGCCAGATAAATAACAGCCCCATGGCAATCGACCAGCCCATGGTGTCCAGGTGAACCGCCCAGAAGCCCATTTCGCGTGCTTCTTCAGCAGAACTTGCCAGTGACCAGCCGTTCTCTGGATGGTTACCAAAGGTCAGATTCTGCAAGTGGTGCTGGATATAGTAAGTCGGCGAGACTTCGTTTCCTGCGGCCATAGACTTGTCACCTCGATCAGTTGCGCAATTCTCTAGGCATCAGCCAGGGCGCTAGCCAATGCATTAGAACAACCGCGACATAAGCACAAAAAAAGAAAGCGGGGTTTGAGGGAGGTACTGTGCTCAGCACTATGGCAAACAATGCCACCGTCAAACCAAACTTGCCTGCTTCGGCGCGAAACAGCCTCAGTGCATTGCGTGATGCAGGCGCACGCTGCTGGAAGATCGCCATCCGATGAACAAAAAATGCCTGGGGCAGAAAAGCTACCAGTGCCCCCAGCGCTACCGATATGGAGCTGCCGCTATCGACGGCGACCAATGCTAGTAGCGACCCAACCAGTGCGACCAACAATTGGGCAATCGTTAACCGGATGACATAAGCCTGCCGTCGAAGCGTTTCCAGTCGCTGCATGCCATTCCAGCCCATCAAGCTATGTCAAAAGCCATGTTTACAGGCAATGAACAACCTTGCGCAGCCTGCACAAATCTTGCGCGATTATAGGGAAGGGCTATAAGACCTTCAACCGAAGTTGTGGGTATTTCACTCTCTCAAGCGCCGATATGCGACCAAAGAGTGAAAAAACAGCTTTTTTCCGCCGTTTTTTAATAAGCCTGCTATTTAATATGCTCAAGGATACCGTCCAACTCTTCCAGGCTGGTATAGCGAATCGTGACTTTTCCTTTGCCTCTCTGGCCATGGTCAATGGACACAGGGGCGCCGAGCAGTTCTCCCAGTTGAGTTTCCAGACGCGCTACGTCAGAGGTTTTTGCCTGACGCCTGGGTGTGGGTGCTACCGGTTGGCTTTGGACTTTCTTGACCAACGCTTCCGTGGCACGAACGGTGAGGTCATTATTGACCACTTCGTGGGCAACCTGGCGCTGCTGAGCACTATTGAGTGTCAAAAGCGCACGCGCATGCCCCATATCCAGATCTCCCCGTTCGAGCAGCGTCTGAACCTCATTATCCAGTGCCAGCAAGCGTAACAGATTGGCCACCTGGGTACGCGATTTGCCTACCGCATCGGCCATCTGTTGCTGGGTCATTTCAAACTCGTCGCCTAACCGTTTCAATGCCAGCGCCTCTTCGATGGCATTGAGGTTCTCGCGCTGAATGTTTTCGATCAATGCCAGCGCCAGGGCGACTTCGTCGCTGACGTCCCGGATAACCGCGGGAATAACGTCCAACTCAGCAAGCTGAGCCGCCCGCCAACGGCGTTCGCCGGCGACAATCTCGTAGCGGTCTTCGCCAATCGGGCGCACTACAATGGGCTGCATGACCCCCTGAGCACGGATCGAGTCGGCTAGCTCTTCCAGCGCTTCCGGCTGGATATCGCGGCGCGGCTGATACTTACCCCGTGATAGCTGGCCGAGCGGCAAACGTTCAAGGCGTTCCTGAGTCGGTGAGGTAGCCGTATCCGCAGCACCATCGCTATCTGCTGAAGCTGCTGTCAGTTCAAGGCTATCGCGGCGACGTGCACCAGCACCAATCAGAGCATCCAAGCCACGTCCTAGCGCGGGTTTACGCGTCATGGGCATTCCCTCGTGATAAATAGATCAGTCGTGGTGATTATAGCGCGAGTCGACGAATTAGCTCTTTCGCTAACACACGGTAAGCCTGGCTGCCGCGGGAGAAGCGCGCGTATTGGGTAACCGGCAGGCCATGGCTGGGCGCTTCAGCCACTTTAACATTACGCGGAATCGTGGTTTTCAGCAGTGCATCCCCGAAATAATCGCGCAGTTGCTTGTCGACTTCACGGGTCAGGCTGGTGCGTTTATCGTACATGGTACGCAAAATACCGGAGACAGCCAGATCAGGGTTGATGCTCTGTTTAATCTGCTCGACCGTGTCCAGCAGCGCCGAAAGGCCTTCCAGTGCATAGAATTCACACTGCAGTGGAATCAACACGCCGTGTGCCGCTGTAAGGGCATTCACTGTCAGCATATTAAGCGACGGCGGGCAGTCAATCAGTACGACGTCGTATTGTGACAATACGCCCGACAGCGCCGTCGTCAAGCCACTTTCGCGGTGGTCTGAATGCATGAGTTCGACCTCCGCGGCGGTCAAGTCGCCGTTGCTGGGCAGCACATCGTATTTCACGGGCGGCTGCCGGACAATCGTATCGGCAGCACTCGCCTCACCTAACAGGACGTCGAGAACGCTTTTTTCCAAGCTGTGCTTGTCGATACCACTGCCCATGCTGGCGTGCCCCTGTGGATCAAGATCCACCAGGAGTACACGGCGGTCGAGTCCGGCGAAGCTGGCCGCCAAGTTGACGGCTGAAGTGGACTTGCCCACGCCGCCTTTCTGGTTGGTCAGGGCAATGATCTGGCTCACTTACTCAACTCCTTGTGGGGTCAGAATCAACAGCTGTCGCTCGGCCGTCTCAAATGGGACATGTAACGCGTGTCTTGCATAAAGCTGAACATCACCCGGCAGATCACGCAATTCTTCATTGGCACCAGGGCCTTTCATCGCCAGCCACTGTCCTTCCGCCGTCGGAAGTTTTCGCGTCAGATTGACAAAATCCACCAAACTGGCAAATGCCCGCGAAATCACTTGATCAAAGACGCTGTCAGCAAACTGCTCTACCCGCGCTTGAACGGGGGTCACGTTCGACAATCCGAGCTCCATTACCGCCTGGCGCTGAAAGCGGACTTTCTTGCCGTTGCTGTCCAGAAGGGTCACGGATAGCTCGGGCTTGAGAATGGCCAGGACCAGCCCCGGCAACCCGGGACCTGCACCAACATCAAGAAGCTTGGGCCCTTCGACAAACGGCAGCACGGCTGCACTATCCAGCACGTGGCGCGATACCATGTCGTTAACATCGCGTACTGCGGTGAGATTATAAGCCCGGTTCCACTTGTGCAATAGCGCAAGCAGGCCCAGCAGTTGATCACGCTGCTGGGCTGTTATTGGGGTGCCTAATGCGCTGAGACCTTCATCCAGCCGCGTTTCGACCTGGCTGGGTAAATCGGAAAACAGCGTTGATACGCCGCTCATCCGTTGGCCACCTCGGGTGTCGATATCAGCCGACGTTTCTTGAGTTGAATCAGCAATATCGATACGGCCGCAGGCGTCACGCCCGAAATACGCGCCGCCTGGGCGAGAGTTTCAGGCCGTGCTTCGCTGAGTTTTTGGCGAATCTCATTGGACAGGCCTTCAACGCGGTGATAATCCAGATCAGCAGGTAGGGGCATCGCCTCATGGCGTTTGAGTT
Organism: Halomonas sp. A40-4; assembly: GCF_015767635.1. GTDB lineage: Bacteria > Pseudomonadota > Gammaproteobacteria > Pseudomonadales > Halomonadaceae > Vreelandella > Vreelandella janggokensis. Next base: position 4,127,108 of record NZ_CP065230.1, read on the forward strand.
TATCAATCTCGTCCTGCTGACGATCGATATACCCCTGATATTTTGCCTGAATCTGCACTTGTTCAGCCACGGCCTCGTCGGTCACCGGAGAAGCTTCCAGACCGGGAAGATGGGTCAAGGTCGCATAGCTCAGTTCCGGGCGTTTCAGCAGATCGCTCAACCGGTACTCGCGGTTCAACGCCTGGCCGGTGTGCTCGGCGATAACAGCGGCGGCCGGGCTTTTCGGCTGAACCCAGGTACTGGCAAGCCGAGCCGACTCGTGCTCGATGGCATCGCGCTTTTTACTGAACGCTGCCCAGCGCATGTCATCCACCAGCCCCAATTCGCGACCTTTTTCAGTGAGCCGGAGATCGGCGTTGTCTTCACGCAGCAACAGACGGTATTCCGCGCGTGACGTGAACATGCGGTAGGGCTCCTTGGTACCCATGGTGATCAGATCATCGACCAGTACCCCAAGGTAAGCTTCGTCACGGCGTGGATACCACGCTTCCAACTGCCTGGCACGGCGTGCCGCGTTCAGTCCAGCGAGCAAGCCCTGAGCCCCGGCTTCTTCGTAACCGGTAGTGCCGTTGATTTGTCCGGCAAAAAACAGGTTGTGGATAAACTTGGTTTCCAGGGAGTGCTGCAAATCCCGTGGATCAAAGAAATCGTACTCGATTGCGTAGCCTGGCCGGGTGATATGCGCGTTTTCCATTCCCTTGATCGAGCGTACGACCTGAAGCTGTATATCGAACGGCAATGAAGTGGAAATGCCGTTGGGATACAGCTCATTGGTATCCAGGCCTTCGGGTTCGATAAATATCTGGTGGCTCGATTTATCGGCAAAGCGATGGACCTTGTCTTCAATCGAAGGGCAATAGCGTGGCCCGATGCCCTCGATCACGCCCGAATACATTGGTGAACGTTCGAGGTTCGCCATGATGATCTCATGGGTGCGCTCGTTGGTGTGCCCAATGTGACAGCTCATCTGTTCGGGGTGCATTTCCCTTGAACCCAGATAGGACATCACCGGCGTTGGCGTGTCACCAGGTTGTTCTTCAAGTTGAGAGAAATCAACGGTTTTAGCATCAATGCGTGGGGGTGTACCGGTTTTCAGACGATCAACCCGGAACGGCAGGGCACGCAGTCGCTCAGCCAATGCATTGGAGGGCGCATCGCCTGCTCGGCCACCGCGAGTTTGATCAAGTCCGATGTGGATCACACCGCCGAGAAAAGTACCGGTCGAGAGCACGACGGATTCACTGTGAAACCGGATACCGGTTTCCGTCACCACGCCCCGCACGGTGTCGTTATCCACAATCAGATCGCCCGCGGCCTGCTGGAAAATCGTCAGATTTGGTTGGTTTTCAAGCATGCCACGAATGGCTGCTTTGTAGCGTACGCGGTCAGCCTGGGCGCGGGTCGCTCGAACCGCTGGCCCCTTACGTGCGTTCAAGACACGAAACTGGATGCCACCTGCGTCTGTGGCAAGACCCATGGCGCCGCCTAACGCGTCAATTTCCTTGACGAGATGGCTCTTGCCGATCCCGCCAATTGCCGGATTACACGACATTTGGCCGAGCGTTTCGATGTTGTGCGTAAGCAACAGGGTTTGACAGCCCATGCGAGCAGAGGCCAATGCGGCTTCAGTTCCCGCATGGCCACCGCCGATGACAATGACATCAAAGCGGTCAGGGTAATTCAAGAGACACCTCGTCTTGTGCCATCAGGCACGGATGAGTTGAGTCGGTGCATGCGCACCTTAATTCAATAAGCCCGCCAGTATAAACCCCTTGTGGGTAACCGTCAGTTTTTTCCACACCCCGTTTGTTCAGCAGCGCTTACTAATAACAACATAAATATTATATAAGAGAAGTTCTATTGATGTTGTTACTACTAGTGTGGACAAAATCTGTTGATAAGCGATTTTATATCTTTTTTATCAATACGTTATATTGTTGACTTCTACATGATTAAACGGCGGATTAACTGAGTAGAAACCGTGTTGGGCCTGTGGATGAAAGCTTGTTTTATCCACCGCTGTGATGAGACACGGTTTTTCCACTCGTGTATACCAGGGTTGTTACCGTGACTGTGAACAAGGGAAGGAAATACGCTGCTATCGAGTTCGAAGGCGGCGTGATGCAGGTTAAAAGCAGGTTGTGACAACCTATAGAAATAAATTATCCACAGGCAAAAAAAATGGCCTGTGGTGATCACAGGCCATCAAATGTCGGTTACCAAGCGTATTTTTTGGCTAAATCAGTGCTTGAGTACCCGGGCTAAAAACGATTGCGTACGTTCGTGTCGAGGCGCATCGAATAGCTGTTCGGGAGGCCCCTCTTCGGTGATTTCCCCCTGGTGAATGAACACCACACGGTCGGCGACTTCACGCGCAAAGCCCATTTCATGGGTGACGATCACCATGGTCATGCCCTCTTTAGCGAGCTCTCGCATGGCATCCAGTACCTCGCCAATCATTTCGGGGTCCAGCGCCGACGTAGGCTCGTCAAACAGCATTAATCGCGGTTCCATGGCAAGTGCACGTGCGAGTGCCACACGCTGCTGCTGACCGCCAGACAGCTGGCTGGGATACTTATCCGCCTGGTCGGAGATCCCAACGCGGTCAAGCAGACGCTTGGCAGCTTCCAGGGCGTCTGAACGGTTCCAGCCACGTACTTTCATGGGAGCGAGGGTGATATTGTCGATAACGCTTAAATGAGGAAACAGGTTGAATTGCTGAAACACCATGCCGACTTCGGTACGGATGGTTTGCAGTGCCTGGCTACTCTTGCCGTTAGGTAGCAACTCGTTACCGTCAACTTCCAGTGAACCGGTCTGGAATTCTTCCAGTCCGTTGATGCAGCGGATCAGGGTGGATTTACCCGACCCACTTGCACCGATCACCACGACCACTTCGCCAGGTGTGATGTGCATATCTATGTCTTTGAGTACGTGCAGGCTACCAAAGTGTTTATTGAGCTGCTGCATACGCACAATCTGCTGAGCTTTGTCGTTCATTGTGCGTCTCCTTATTGGCCTACCAAGCCTTTGTTTTCAAGCTGTCGCAAGATGATTGAAAGGGTCCAGGTGATAGCCAGGTACATGATGGCCACCATCAGATAGACTTCCATCGCGGTAAAGGTGCTGGCGATATAAACCTGGCCTTGACGAACCAGCTCACCCACCCCGATTACCGAAAATAAAGAGGTATCCTTGATGCTGATGATACTTTGATTACCCAGGGGCGGGATCATCCGGCGAAATGCCTGAGGCCAGATAACGTAACGAAACGACTGGGTACGTGAAAGACCCAGCGACAGGGAGGCTTCCCGCTGGCCACGTTCAATGGATTGAACACCGCCCCGCACGATTTCGGAAATATAAGCCCCCGAGTTCACCGCTATGGCCGCAATACCTGCAACGAGCGCATTGATAGGGCTTCCCAACAACTGAGGCAGGCCGTAGAAGATAAACAGCACCTGAACCAGAATCGGCGTGCCGCGAAAGACCTCGACGTAGACGATGGCGGGCCAGCGCAGCCAGCGGAGGGGACTTATGCGCAGGAGGCCAAAAAAGATGCCGATAAAAAAACCGATGGCGAGTCCGCCAAAGGAAATCAGCAGGGTGTAGGGGATCCCCGGTAGCAAATGGGGAATCGAGTTAATGGTCGCTTCCCAATTAAACTCAAAGCTCGGTTCCACGCGCGTTCTCCTGAGAGATGAGAAGACAAACGAACAGGGCCGGGGGCGATGCCGCCCGGCCCTGATGAAATGGTCAAATAACGTTCAGCGATAATTATTCGTCGCTGGGCGCTTCACCAAACCATTTTTCATAGATTTCATCGTAGGTGCCGTCTTCGCGCATTTCAGCCAAGGCTTCGTTGGTAGGTTCTACCCACTCGCTGCCTTTGTTGAAGACGATGCCATATTGCTGGCCTTCGTAGAGGGGACCCACCACTTTAGTACGGCCTTCACCGCGGGTTTGCGAGAAATAAGCCACGTTGGGTGCGTCGTAGAAGACAGCATCGACGTTGCGGCCCAGCAGGGCCATGTACATGTCGGAAGTGCCGGGGTAGGGCGTATAGTCGGCGTCGTCACCAAACTTTTCTTCCAGAAAATCGTAGCTGGTGGAGCCTGTTTTGGTGGCGATGGACATGCCTTCCAGGTCATCAATGTCTTCAACGTCGCTATCGGCGCGAACGATGATTCTCAGGCCTGAATCGTAGTAGGGGTCAGAGAAGTCAACGATCTCCGCCCGTTCTTCGGTAATGGTGATCCCGGCAATGGCGATCTCCTGATTGCCGGTTTGCACCGCAGGAATAATGCCTGAAAAGTCCATGGTGGTGAGATTGACGTCAAAGCCTGCCCGGTCGGCCACTTCGTTGATGATATCGATGTCGAAGCCAACCATCTCGCCGGTGTCTTCATCCATCATCTCAAACGGTACGAAACTTGGGTCGGTAGCGACATTGATGCTAGGCGTCTCTTGCGCCTGAGCAGAAGCGCCGCCCAACGCAAGCGTCAGGGCGGATAAAGAAAGTACGGTGCTTGATAGCAGCGATTTCATAGGTTTTCCCCGTGGTTTGTATGGCAAAGTGCCAGCAAAGCAGTGTGCACCGCTTTGCGACTGGTACTTAAGCCTGTTATTGACCTAATAACCTTGGCGAGAAACCATCAGGGCGTCAAGTCACGGGTGGGAATTGCGATAAACGCTGGGTCGACGCAGTTCGATATTCAAGGGAAACCGCTACACCATAAATGAAGCCCCGCAACCACATGTAGTGGTGGCATTGGGGTTTTGAACTCGAAAACGCGCCCCTGCAAGGCCTTCTTCGTAGTCAACGGTTGAGCCCACCAGGTATTGGTAGGAGAGGGGATCAACCACCAGAGCGGCGTCACCAAATTCGATAACCGTGTCGTCATCGGCAACGTTATCGGCAAAATCGAATCCGTATTGAAAGCCTGAACAGCCACCGCCGGTGACATAAACGCGTAGTTTAAGCGTTGAGTTGTTTTCCTCTGCCATCAAGGCGTTGATGCGTTTTTGAGCACTATCGGACAACAACAGTGGCGTTGGAACAAAGGATTCTGCGCTGCTCATGGCTACCTCCCGTGAGCGAATGGGGCGAGTGTCGTTTTAGTGACAGACGCTCGCCCCGAAGCGAATAGACTGCATGGATACTAATTATGAGTAAAACCTAGCAAAAGGGTCAACTATTACCGACCCAATGGAGGCTAGGGCATAACCGCCGGGGCACTGAGGCCGGTGGCTTCGTCATAGCCAAACATCAGATTGAGATTTTGAACGGCTTGCCCCGAAGCCCCTTTCACCAGGTTATCGATCACCGATAGCACCACTACCGTGTCGCTATTCTCCGGGCGGTGAACTGCAATACGGCACGTATTGGTGCCTTTCACACTGCGTGTTTCCGGGTGACTGCCAGGGGGCATGACGTCAACGCAGGGTTCGCCTGCGTAGCGACGTTCAAACAGTGTCTGAAGGTCACCGGGTGCTTCAATGAGCGTCGAATACAGGGTGGCGTGAATACCGCGAATCATGGGCGTCAGGTGCGGTACGAAAGTCAGGCTCACTGCACCGGCTTGAATGTCTGTCAGCCCTTGGCGGATTTCGGGCAAGTGGCGATGCCCGGAAGCACCGTACGCTTTCATGGATTCGCTGGCTTCGGCCAATAGCGAACCGACTTTAGCCCCGCGACCGGCACCCGTGACGCCTGATTTGCAGTCGGCGATCAGCCGGCCGGCATCGACCAAACCGGCCTCCAGCAATGGCAGATAACCCAACTGAACGGCAGTGGGGTAGCACCCTGGCACAGCGACAAGGCGCGCCGTTTTAATCTGTTCACGGTGCATTTCCGGCAGGCCATAAACCGCTTCGCCAAGCAAGGCAGGTGCTCCGTGGGGCTGACCATACCATTGCGCCCATTCGTCGGCGTCACGTAGGCGAAAATCCGCGGAGAGGTCAATCACGCGGGTACCTTGATCCAGCAGTTCACTGGCCAGTGCGTGAGCAACCCCGTGGGGCGTGGCAAAAAACACCGCATCCAGACGACCAAGCTGTTTGGCGTCGGGCTCGCTAAACGCCAGCGTGTCGTAGTGCCCGCGCAGATTTGGGTACATGTCGCTGACTCTCACGCCCGCTTCTGAACGTGACGTGATGGCTGTTACTTCGACGTGAGGGTGCATGGCAAGAAGCCGAAGCAGTTCAACGCCTGTGTAGCCTGTGCCGCCAACAATGCCTACCTTAATCACAATGACTCCTTGCAGTTTTTGAGCGTAAAACGAATCGCCAACGGCTTAAGCATAGGATACCAAGCTGTTTATGCGTATCCAGCTATGATACACAAGAGTGTATAGACACAAGAGCAAGGAAGGTTGCCTGTGGCGCTTTTTTCTCGATCTGATTTCACCCTGGACAGTTTTCGGCGCCAGTTGGCCAATGTCGATGCGCTGCCGCAGCTATGCGTATTGGGCTTGGTGTCGGGGCTGATTACCGGTGCCTTGATGGTCGTGTTTCGCTTGCTACTCTCTGCGGGGGCGTTGCTTTATATGCCCGAGGGCAATCCTGAAGCGTTTGAGTCACTGGCACCCTGGGGGCGGGTGGCGCTTCCGTTTATCGCTGTTGGCCTGATCGGCGCCTTGCTTTACCGCCAGAAAGCCACGGCCCGCAAGCTTGGCGTGGCCCATGTCATCGAACGCTTGACCTACCACCAAGGCCGTTTCCCGCTGCGTAACTGGCTCAACCAATGGTGGGTGGGTGTCGTGGCCGTACTGGGAGGCCTCTCGGCGGGTCGCGAAGGGCCTGCCATTCATCTTGGGGCGGCGGCATCGAGCGGCCTTGGTCAGCGGATGCGTCTACCCAACAACAGTTTACGGGTACTGGTTGCCTGCGGCACCGCCGCGGGAATTTCAGCCTCGTTTAACACCCCGATTGCCGGTGTCATCTTCGCCATGGAAGTGGTGATGATGGAGTACACGATGATGAGCTTTATGCCCGTTATATTGGCGTCCATGATGGGGGCGCTGGTGGCGCAAGTGGTTTACGGCAATCAACCGGCGTTCCATATCCCCGACGTTGCCCTTGGTTCATTAATGAACCTGCCCTGGGTGGTGATGACGGGCCTGGTGATTGGTTTGTTGGCGGGCGGGTTCATTCATTTATCGCGTTTGCAGCGTTTTCAGCAGTGGCCCTTGTGGGGCCGCCTGGGTGTTGTTGCGCTTATAACCGGTGTGGCCGCCTTCTGGTTTCCTGAGGTGCAAGGGATTGGCTACGACAGTGTGGCCGCCGCGCTCAATAACCAGTTGGCGGTTCAGGTGCTTCTGGCGTTGATTGCGGTAAAGCTTGCCGTGACGGCCCTGACGGTTGCCGGCGGGGTACCTATCGGGATCATCGGCCCGGTATTGGTGATAGGAGCCGCCACAGGCGCCCTGAGTGGCCACTTTGGGGGCTGGGTATGGGAAGCCAAAGCCGCTGACCCGGGCATTTATGCCATGTTGGGAATGGCCGCGATGATGGGAGCCGTCTTGCAAGCACCGCTGGCAGCGCTTATGGCTCTGCTGGAGTTAACCCATACGCCAGGTATCATGTTGCCGGGAATGTTGGCAGTGGTAGTTGCCTGCTTGACGTCGCGTCAATTAACCGGTTGCGAAGGGTTTTTTATCAGCAGCGTGCGCTATGGGCTGCACCCGCTACAGCAACCGCTGATGCAAGCGCTATCCAGGGTGTCTGTACCAGCGGTGATGGAGCGTCATCTGGTTCGCACATCGCGGATGATAACGCCCGATCAGGCGCGCCGCTTACTGGAAAATAACCCGATATGGCTGGTGATCGAACGATCCAGTTCTGATAAGCCGGTTCTTGGGCTAAAAGCCGCTGCCCTGGCGCGTTGGATGATTGAACACGATGAGTCGTCAAGCGATAACGCCTCAACTGAAGGATTGATCGATTTATTGGAAGTACCTGGGGAGCGGCTTGAAATGGCACCCATCGCGCTACAGGCGACCCTTTCCGAAGCCTTTTTGACGTTGCAGAATGACGCTCTGGACGCGCTTTATGTGGTTCACGGTAATCGGCCGAAACAACAGCGTATTTCAGGTATCATCACCCGGGGCGCTATCGAGCGTTATTACCATTACAGCGATCCTCGCGATAATGATTCATCTCACAAAGAGCCTTGGCCTAAGGAGTGACAATGTATTTATGGATCAAAGCGATTCATCTAATCGCGATGGTAACCTGGTTTGCGGCCATGTTTTATCTACCCAGGCTGTTTGTCTACCATGCCCAGGCACGCGATGCTGATGATCAGCAAGCGATGACGTATTTTACGACCATGGAACGTAAGCTTTATCGGGGCATCATGATGCCGTCGATGATTGCCGTGCTGATTTTCGGTGGCTGGCTTTTGTATCTGGCACCCGCCTGGCTCAGCCAGGGATGGATGCATGTAAAACTGCTGCTGATTGCGCTGTTAATTGCCTACCATCACGTCTGCCTGATTTACTTCAAGCAGTTCAGCCAGGCACGTTGCACGAAAAGTCATGTATTTTTCCGCTGGTTTAACGAGTTACCGGTGATTGGCCTGATCGGCATTATCTTGCTGGCGGTGGTGAAACCGTTCTGATGCGACAACCATTACCTCCTGTTGTATTAGTACTGGCCGGGCATGACCCGACCGGCGGAGCCGGGTTGATCGCCGACAGCGAATCCATTGCTGCCTGCGGCGGCTGGGCGGTGACCGTGCCCACCGCGCTGACCATTCAAAACTGCCATAACGTAGTGCGGGTGGTGCCCACGGATGCTTATCTCATCAACCAGATGGTCGATGAGATCGCGACTCTGCCGGTGGCGGCCATCAAGCTTGGCTTGATTAGCAGCGAGTCAACCCTTGAGGCGGCGATATCGATTATCCGGCGTTTCCCCGGTGTGCCGGTGGTGGCCGACCCGGTGCTCAAAGCCGGTGGCGGTGCTGAACTCTCGACCCCCGAATTGCGTCAACAGTATATCGAGCGGCTGCTTCCTCTGGTCGATATCCTGACGCCCAACCGGGCCGAGTTGGCAGCACTCACGCCTGAGTGTCAGTCAACGGATGACGATACGGCCAGGGCGGTAGCCTTGCTTTCGCTGGGTTGTCAGGCGGTGCTGGTGTCAGCAACCGATGATCCGCTACCCGGCAATGACGATCAGGTGCTACTGACGCTTCATTCACCGGATAATACCCGGCAGTGGCCATGGCCGCGTCTACCTGAACAATTTCATGGTTCAGGGTGCACGCTGGCATCGGCGATTGCTGCGCGCCTGGCTGTAGGTGAGCGCTTACTTACTGCGTGTGAGCAAGCTCAGCACTATACCTGGCAAAGCTTGTCACATGGCTATGAGACGCCAAGCGGACAGTTTTTACCCAATCGTACCCCGCGCGCTTCACGTTTTTAATTTGATGACGCCACGCAATTAATGAAGAGGACGCCATGACGACTTCCGCTGAATTGTTTGAACTTGCCAGCCGCCATATTCCTGGTGGCGTTAACTCCCCGGTGCGGGCCTTCAAGGGGCTGCATCGCCCGCCGGTATTCATGGAGCGCGCGCAAGGCGCTTATCTGTTCGATGTTGAAGGCAATCGCTACGTCGACTACGTGGGTTCATGGGGGCCGATGATTACCGGGCATGCAGACCAGGATGTGCTTGCGGCGGTCCGTGCCAGGTTGGATAACGGGTTATCGTTTGGTACCCCCACGGCGGTTGAAACCACCATGGCGGATCTGATCTGCGAAATGATTCCGTCGATGGAAATGGTGCGTATGACCAGCTCTGGCACCGAAGCCACAATGTCGGCCATCCGTCTGGCACGCGGCGCCACCGGGCGAGACAAGATCGTCAAATTTGAAGGCAACTACCATGGGCATTCCGATTCGCTGCTGGTTAAAGCCGGGTCCGGGGCATTGACGCATGGCGAGCCGAGCTCACCCGGCGTACCGGCGTCGCTTGCCGAACATACCATTACCTTGTCGTATAACGACCCCGAAGGTGTTGAGGCATGCTTTGAAGAAATGGGCGATCAGATTGCCTGTATCATCGTCGAGCCGGTCTCCGGCAACATGAACTGCATTCCGCCGCAGCCAGGCTTTCTCGAGACGCTGCGCCGCGTGTGTAACGAGCACGACAGTATCCTGATTTTTGATGAAGTGATGACCGGCTTTCGGGTTGCCCTTGGCGGTGCTCAGGCTCATTACGGTGTGACCCCCGACCTCACCTGCCTTGGCAAGATCGTGGGTGGCGGTATGCCGGTCGGCGCCTTCGGCGGCAAACGCGAGATCATGCAGAACATTTCGCCGATGGGGCCGATTTACCAGGCGGGTACGCTCTCCGGCAATCCGCTGGCCATGGCGGCTGGTATCGCGCTTTTGACCAAGCTTCAGGTACCCGGCTTCCATGATGCCCTGACTCAACGTGTTGAAACCTTGTGCACCGGTCTGCAGGAACGCGCCAACGCCGCCAATGTGCCAATGATGACCCAATCGGCAGGCGGCATGTTCGGGATCTTTTTTACCGGCCAACGCCGTGTGGATAACTTTGCCCAGGCGACCGCCTGTGACCCCGAAGCGTTTCGCCGCTTCTTCGGCGCGATGATCGACCAAGGCGTGTATCTGGCGCCCTCGGCGTTCGAAGCGGGCTTCATGTCCAGCGCCCATACGCCAGAAGATATTCAAAAAACCCTGGATGCTGCCGAGAAAGCCTTTGCCTTAATGTAACAGCAAGTAACGAAAACTCCGCTATACTCAAAGAGCCGCTGATAAAAGCGGCTCTTTGCGTTGTAGAGGCCATTATGAAACGACTCTGGACGTGGCCAGGCGCCACGCTATTGGCAATGGGGTTAACCCTTCACCTACCGCTAAGCGCTCAATCGCTTGAGGAACCATCGATGAATCCGATTCGTATTACCATGGAAGGGTCGGAAGGCGCGGCGTTCTCCGCCCATTGGCGCATTACCCACGAGGGTGAAACTACCGAACATATCGAGGAAAACGGCACGGTACCGGCGGAATTCAACTTTGAGGGCACCGCACTGGAAGGCACGGTCAAGTTGTTAAGCGATGGTGATCGCCTGGAAGTGGATATTCAGAAAGGTAGCAACCGCTCGCGTTCGTCTACTCAGGGCAAGGGCGGTACGCTAACGGTGTCGATCAGATAATAAAAAACCGCCTCTGATAAGAGGCGGTTTTGATCAAGGCAGCGTTATGAACGCTTAGTTGCCTTGTTGAACATAGTTATAGTTGAAAGAGCCAGTAGTGCGGATTTGAGAGAAGTTTTGCTGAGAAGGATCTCCCATTGCACCGCTCTGATTGACGCTATTGTAATTGTAGTTACCGACGGAGCGAACGAACGAATCGTGGCCATAGCCGGTTTGCTCAACAGCAGTGTAGTTACCGTTGCCTGACAGGATAATATCGCTATCCAGTTCGTCACCAGTCTGTGTGGTGTAGGTCTTGTTGAAATCACCTACAGCCTTAACGTAGCTGTCGTTTAGCTCGCCGTCCTGTACCACACTAGAGCTGTTGCGGTAGCCATCCTGCTCAACCCATGAATCATTCAGCTCGCCATCTTGGACGACATTAGCGTAGTTATAGGCCGCGCTCCAACCAAAAAATCCACCACGTTGGTCAATAATGGAGTCGTTTTTGTCACCAACTTGTGAGACGTCTGCGCGGTTTCCTTTATCGCGTTGCTCGATTAATGAATAGTTTTCACCCACTCCTGAACCACCCACCACATCGTCCTGCTCTACGTTGGCGGTATTAAAATCACCGATTTGCTTGATGCGGGAATCTTGCGTGCCCCACTGAACAACGTTGGTTGAGTTGAAATCGCCGGTCTGGTCGATTAATGAGTCATTGCCCAGGCCGCTGCCGTCATAGGAAGGACCTGCCATATCATCAATGGTATTGCGTGAACCATTGAATTCAGATCCTGGTGATGTTTGCGCCAGGGCAGATGCACTCATGGCAAGCGCGATAGCGGCGGCGATAGCAGTCATTTGAGTTTTCATGGTGTTTCCCCTTTACGATTTACTTGCTTTAGTTATTACTGAGGCAACCAGTGTTGCTCAGTAGGTTTCGACGGTGACTGGACGTGCATTACCCGAGAAAGCTCTTTGCTCTACGTTAATGCTGCGGTAGCCACTCCCCGATTGTGAAATCTGTATATCACTCTTACTGCCGAGCTGGGATACATTTGCTTCAAGGATTTTCCTTGCATCACCAACTTGGTTAATACTGGCCTCATGGGCATTGCCATCTTGCGATATCACACCAAAATTGTTGCCACCCTTTTGGGTGATATTGGCGGTATTGAAGTTACCGGACTGAATTATCTTGGAAAAATTACCGCGCTGATAAATCGCTGAGTAAGATTGGTTTACATTGGCTTTGTTGTTATTGCCTACCTGATCAATAATGCTGTAGTTGCCCCGATAGTTATTGGTATCAACCTGGTTAAAGAACTGCTCGATGCGGCTGTCGTCAGCCTTAACTGGTGCGGCAGTAAATATGCTGGCGGCCAATAGTGTTGCCAACAACATTGAGTGTTTGGCTGGGGAAATCCCCATTGATGCTTTATTGACGCGCTGCCGTTTCATGATGAAGCCCTCTGAAACATTTTGTATCCAAATGTATTCTATGTGTTGAGTTTGGACTATTTGGCGGGCTTCGCTATCGTAAGTTTTAGGGTTTGTAAGACGATTTTTTTAATTATATTCGTATTGTTTGGTACTATATTTCTAATACTTTTTTTGGGCTCTAGTATTAAAATAAAAAAGCCATGCAGAATGCATGGCCTTAATAATTTGATAATCTATGTTTTCCCATTATTTGACCAATTACAACTGGGGTATGGGGGCATTCAAGTAATCAGCAAGAACCGTGTCTGCAAAGTTAACGTCGTTGCTGAGGTTCCAAAGGTTGTTTTCTACGCCCCGAGCAATTAAGTGGATAACCGCTGATTCGATAGAGGACATTACCGCCATCTGGACTGGCTCGTTGGTAGTGATGCCTGCTTCTGCTTCCAAGAGGCGTCTAAAATCAATAAAACGATAAACGCCAGCGCGCAGTTCTTTCGAGTAGATGGTCTTTGTTGTCGTTACGTTGGCAAGTACTTCACCCGTAGAAATTTCCACCGCTCGCAAGTTAACCGTTACTTGGTCAACCTGGTATTCCCCCGACGCCCCAATCCCAAAATATTCTGCCCCCGCACCGCCGGTTCGTATATTAGATTCGTAAGCAATAATACCACCTTCCAGCATGACCGAAGCAGCACGTAATGAAGGGAGAGTATCGGGTTGATTAAAGCGCTCGAACTCAGCACGAATAATACGTCGCTCTGTTAACAGATTTTGCAGGCCCACCCGCTCAAGTGGGATGAACCAGCCAGAATCTGCCAGGGCGCCGGTTAACATCGCAGCGGCACCTTGGGTCACTGCCGTGGAGAAGGTGCTGGCGGGCGCAGGTCGATACTGCCCGGTTTGATCGCGGAAATCATATACCGAGACAAAAATTTTGCCTGCTGGTGGCGGTAGTGAGACAAGATCCTGGTAGGTGGCTCCCCGCGGCGTTAATGTCGCCTCCGTTCCTTCCAGGTTTTCGGAATTGGCGACCATTCCCGCGCAGCCGCTAAGCAAACCCGCAATTAAGAATGTAGCTATAATCTTCATGATGATCCCCTGACTTATCCATCATTTATGATGTTTGGTTTTTTAGTTCGTAAAGTTTTGTTTCGATAGTTGGGCTATCTCATGGATTAAAAATGCCCCCGACGCTGATATTGGTTTCGTCCCCAGTGAGTTTATCGATAACGCGTATCACTAACTGACCTCCGTTATCTTCTACCACTACGCCGAACTCATCGCTGTCGAAGCTACCCTGGTTGATATCGTTGCTGGGATCACCTACATCCGATAACAGCTGCGAAATCAAACGACTTTCAAGGCTTTGAATCAGCCTTTCGGTAGAAGAAAGACGATCAATATCACGCGTGTTTGGGTCGGTGTTGGTATCCTGGGACTGGGCTTTGTTGAGCATATAGCTGCCCATAAAAGGATCCCCGCCAAAGGAAGGGTTCAGCGGCTCGTAAATCATTTCTCCAGCGTGGGCTTGAAGAGTGATTAGCCCGGTAAGCAGAGCTGAACCGAATAACGCGGTGTGTACTAGGTTAGTTTTCATTATCGTAACTCCTCACTTCCTAAGTCTTTATCGGAAGATAGCGCTGAACTCAGCTTTTGACGCAGTAGAGCTTCTTCCACGATTTGTACGGCTTCCCCCGCTGTGCGATCAGCCTCACTGATTCTGGGAGAGAGTTGGGTGCGGAAATGCATCTGATTGCCTTCCATGATCCACACCTGGCTTCCCCAACGGGCGTCAGGGCGTTCCTGGATGGTGATAGTGGCGTTGCCAATAATCGGGTTACCCATGGCGCGCTGGCTGAAGGCGCGGTAGAAGGTTTTACCCGCCATCGTGATGGTGCGGTCCACCATGATGCCGGTTAATTCGCTGCCGTTGCTGGGTTGTTCTGCTTTAGCGCCATCTGGGCCAGCAAGCTGGTTGATAGCGTCGACTGCGGCTTGTTCTTCGGCAAGTGCCGCTTGCCCATTGGCAGTGGGTGATACGGTCTCTGTCATTTCTTCGGCGTGAGTCGTCGCACTTGCCCATAGCAAGAAATAACAGATGATGGCGGTCTTATAGCGCACTGCTTTCATCGTCAATCCCCTTTGCCATGCACTAGTGGCGACGCTGCAAACTACGTGCGGTTTCAATGTTGGGCAGGATGGGGCCCAAATTCTGATGGATCCAATTCAGTGCCTGGATACGGTTGTGCACGTTGATTTTGCGAAAAATGTTGTAGAGATGAGACTTAACGGTGTGTTCGCTAAGAAACAGTTTTTCAGCAATCTGATGGTTGGAAGCCCCGGCACTCAACAGCGAGATAATTTCCATTTCACGGTTTGTGAGACCGCAGGCGGGCCTGAAAGCGTTGTTTTGATATTTGCGATAAAACAGGATCAACCGCGTCATGAGCTCCCGGGACATCCATAGCTCGCCCTCGAGCAGCGCATGAATGCCCTTGCAGATGACATCCAGGCTTTCATGGCGATAGAAAACCCCTTTCAACTGCGCGCAGGACAACGCTTCAAGTGCATGATCCATATCGCGGATGTTAAAGGCAGCTAATGGCGCGTTATTGAGCGTCTCAGGGAGCTGATGCTGCCAGTCTGGCAGGGTATCAACGCTTATGTGATCGCTATCGATCAACATCAGGGTGTTACCCGATGACGGGGCCGTGATCCGTTCATTAGGTGACTGGATATGCACTTGGCACTCGGTATGAGTCCCTAGATATTCAGCAAATAGTTGTGATTGTGGGCTTTTTTCGGTAACGACAAATACCGTATCTGTAGCCTTTTCCTGCGGCATTGGAGGACCCTCATAGAAATCACGCATTAGCAGGTAGCCATTTTATTGTTGTCTAATAGTTTTTAAATGTAAACGTATGTTACTAGAAAATCATCAAATAAGATGAAATTAATTGGTGATTTAAGAATAAGTATATGAATATATTGGTTTATTATTTTCATAATCTTTGAAAAATTTTTGATGGAAATACATCGCGTTACATTTGGATTGCTTTTTTCGAACAAGGGGCATGCGTAGACTGGTAGTTCACCCTAGGAGCTCGCCGGATGACCAGTACTCAAACGCTTGTGCTTGCCAGCGGAAACGTTGGTAAATTGAAAGAATTCAATGAATTATTAGCGCCACTTGGGTTCGATGTGCGTACCCAGGCTGATTACGGTGTCCACGACGTGGCGGAGACGGGCGTGACCTTTGTGGAAAACGCGCTTATTAAAGCTCGTGAAGCGAGCCGCCAAAGTGGATTACCGGCCCTTGCCGATGACTCAGGTCTAGAGGTTGATGCGTTACAGGGCGCTCCGGGCATCTATTCCGCTCGTTATGCAGGCGAACCCAAAAGCGACCAGCGTAATAATGCCAAGTTGCTTGAAGCCTTGCAGGATTGCCCGGAAGGGCAGCGAACGGCACGTTATTGGTGTGTTCTGGTTTACCTGCGACACCCTGAAGACCCGGTGCCCGTTATTGTGCAGCGTAGCTGGGAAGGCGAAGTGTTGGCACACCCGCGCGGTGAGGGCGGCTTTGGCTATGACCCACTATTCTGGCTGCCCGATCAGAGTTCAAGCGTGGCGGAATTACCCAGCGAAACGAAAAATCGCTTGAGCCACCGTGGTCGTGCTCTGAGCGGGTTAGTCGACGTGTTGAAGGTGGCCCATGGCTGAGCCGTTGCCACCGTTATCGCTGTATATCCATACGCCGTGGTGCGTGCGAAAATGCCCATATTGTGACTTTAATTCCCATGAGCCCAAGCGTAACGAATTACCAGAAGCCGCTTACCTGAAGGCGTTGTTACAGGATATTGATGGCGATCTTGAGCTGGCGGCGGGGCGAACCATACAGAGCATATTTATCGGCGGAGGAACCCCAAGCCTGCTTTCGCCAGGTTTCTATGGACGCCTTTTAAGCGAAGTGAGTGCTCGCTTACCATTTTCAGAGACGATTGAAATCACCCTTGAGGCCAACCCGGGTACGACTGAGCAAAGCCGCTTTACCGGTTACCGAGATGCCGGTATCAACCGGCTTTCGCTCGGGGTGCAAAGCTTTCATTCAGAACAGCTGGCGGCATTGGGTCGAATTCACGGTGGTGAAGAGGCCGTCAGTGCCGTCAGGCAGGCACGTCAGGCGGGTTTTGATAACCTCAATATTGACCTTATGCACGGCCTGCCGCAGCAGACGTCTCAACTGGCGATGGCGGATATTGAGCAAGCGCTGGCGTTATCACCTGAACACTTGTCCTGGTACCAATTGACACTAGAGCCCAACACGGCGTTTTATGTCCATCCACCGACCTTGCCTCATGAAGAAACCCTTTGGGACATTCAGGATCAGGGCCATTCACGTTTACAGCAGGCGGGACTGGAACGTTATGAAATTTCCGCTTACGCGCGCCTTGATCGACAGAGCCTGCATAATCTCAATTATTGGCAATTTGGCGATTACCTGGGCATCGGGGCGGGCGCTCACGGGAAGTTGAGTCATGTTGATACACAGGGGCAATGGCATATTGAGCGGCGTTGGAAAACGCGTCAGCCAGATGCCTATTTAAGACGCGTAAATGATCCGCGCGGTTTTATTGCAGGCAAGCAGCCTATTGCTGCAAACGAACTGCCGCTGGAGTTCTCGATGAATGCGCTGCGTCTGACCCAAGGGGTTCCTGTTTCCATGTGGTCAGCGCATACGGGGTTGCCGGTTGAGGTGTTGTTGGCGCGTTTACACAATGCCGAGAAAAAAGGACTTTTGATGGAAATGCCCAAAAGACTGCAAGCATCGCCTCAAGGTCTATTATTCTTGAACGAGTTGTTGGCTTTGATAAGCGACGAGTAACTTCATAAGTAGATGACAATGTTAAGGAGTGAGCGATGCGTATTTCTCGACTACTGACCCCGTTAGCGGCCGCTGTGCTGGTTGCCGGTTGTGCAACCTCGGACCCTTACGGCGGCGGTCAAACTCAGCGCTCATCGACGGCAACCGGCACAGGTATTGGTGCCGTTGTAGGCGCGGCTGCCGGTGCGCTGTCCGGGGATGGTAGCACCAGCCGCCGAGATCGGGCGCTGATTGGGGCGGCGGTAGGTGCCGCAGCGGGTGCTGGCATAGGGGCTTATATGGACCGCCAGGAGCAGCAACTGCGCCAAAACCTGGAAGGTTCGCGCATTGAAATTGATCGCCGCGGCGACGATATCGTGCTGAATATGCCCAGCAGCGTGACTTTCGGTTTTGATTCCGCTGAATTGACCAGCCAGGCCCGCAGCTCGTTAAACGAAGTGGCCAATGTGGTCAGTGAATATGCTGACACCCGGATCAACATTGCGGGCCATACTGATAGCACCGGTGACGAAGCCTATAACCAGCGACTGTCTGAGCGCCGGGCTCAGGCAGTAGGTAGCTACTTGAACCAGAATGGCGTGTCCTCAATGCGTCTAAGTACTCGAGGCTATGGTGAATCCCAGCCGGTGGCCAGTAATGAGACTGAAAGCGGACGCAGCCAGAATCGCCGTGTCGAAATTACCTTAACGCCCACCGGAGAAGGTCAACGCCAAGGCGGCTAAGCAATGTTGCTGTGAAGCCTTCCCAATGCCCGCTATGCTGATATGGCGGGCTTTTTTATGAGTTGTCGAATTATCATGTTGTCATATCAACACGCATATCATGCTGGCAATTTTGCCGATGTACATAAGCATTTGACGTTATTTGCAACCATCGAGTATCTGCTGCGCAAACCTTCACCGGTGACATATATCGATACCCACGCGGGTCGCGGATTTTACCCGTTGTCGAGCGAAGAAACCCAGCGCTTGAAGGAGTATCGGGATGGTGTCTGGCCTCTCTGGGAAGCAGCTCAATCGGTGTCCGACCCGCTGCTGTGCAGCTGGCTGGATGCCCTGTCCCGTGCGCAGCGCCATCCCAACGAATTGGCCCATTACCCCGGCTCTCCCTGGTGGATCAGCCAGGCGCTTCGTGCCAGGGAGCGGTTGTACGGGTTTGAGTTGCACCCTGGCGAGCACCAGCATTTCGATGATCAGGCGCTAGCAGAAAGCGTAGAACGCATTCATGGCGATGGCTTGCAGGGATTATGCCAGCGTCTGCCTGTTGCAACGCCTCGTGTCTGTGTGCTGATTGACCCAAGCTACGAGCGTAAAGACGAGTATCAGTTGGTGGCGGATACCCTTAATGTGGCGCTTGCGAAAGCGCGTCACGCGGTGGTGTTGATCTGGTATCCATTGCTGCCTGCCAACAACCACAAGGTGCTTTTGGAAGCGCTTGAGCGCAGCGGCATCCGTAAAATCTGGCGTAGCGAATTGTGCTTGCGAGACGCGGACACCCAGGAGCGCGGTATGTACGGAAGTGGAATGTTGGTGATCAACCCGCCCTGGGGGTTGGACGAACGCCTGGCCGGCGCGATGGCCCAGCTGACACCGCTGCTGGGCACACAGAGCCGCTATTGCGCGTCTTGGTTGGTAGGGGAGTAGCGCTGTCTGGGAGAGCTTATTTGCCGATACAGAAGCTACCGAAAATTTCACCCAGCAGATCATCGGCGCTGAATTCACCGGTGATTTCACCTAGCGCCTGCTGCGCATCGCGTAGATCTTCCGCCAGCAATTCACCGGCGCCATTGCCTTCGAGCTGTCGGCGGCCGGTTTCAAGGGCGTTCATTGCCCGGTCAAGCGCATCCAGGTGGCGGCGGCGGGCCGAAAAACGCCCCTCGGTGGTCGCTGAAAAGCCCATGATATCTTTCAGGTGCGCTTTCAAGTTATCCACACCCATCCCTGTCTTTGCAGAAAGACGCACCGTGGGTGGGGTTGTGGATAAGTCTATGCCGGCCTGTTCGGCGCTGGTGTCGATTTTATTACGTACCAGCGTCAGGCGCTGCTGGTCCGGCAGCCGGGCGACAAATTCAGGCCAGATTGCCATGGGGTCGGTTTCATCGGTCGTTGACGCATCGACCAGGAGCAGCACGCGGTCGGCGCCTTCGATCTCTGCCCAGGCCCGTGCGACGCCGATCTGCTCAACGGCATCCGGCGTATCGCGCAGCCCTGCGGTATCAATCACATGCAGCGGCATCCCGTCGATGTGGATATGTTCGCGCAGCACATCCCGCGTGGTACCGGCAATATCCGTGACGATGGCGGTGTCCTGCTCGGTCAGGGCGTTGAGCAAGCTCGACTTACCCGCGTTGGGACGCCCGGCAATGACAACGCTCATGCCCTCACGCATCAAGGCGCCCTGGCCAGCAGCAGACCGAACGTCGATAAGCTCACGGTTTACCTCGTCCAGCAGGCTCGCCACGTGGCCATCAGCCAGAAAGTCGATTTCTTCCTCGGGAAAATCAATCGCCGCCTCGACGTAGACGCGCAGTTCGATAAGCCGCTCTACCAGCGCGGCTACCCGATTGGAAAACTCGCCCTGCAGCGAACGCACCGCGTTTTCGGCGGCCGAGCGGGAGGTGGCATCTATCAGGTCGGCAATGGCCTCGGCCTGTGCGAGGTCAAGCTTGTCATTCAGGAAAGCGCGCTCCGAAAACTCCCCCGGCCTTGCCAGCCGAGCCCCGAGCTGGACGCAGCGTTCGAGGAGCATATCCATGATCACCGGCCCGCCATGGCCTTGCAGTTCGAGCACATCTTCACCGGTGAACGAGTGTGGATCCGGAAACAGTAGCGCGATCCCCTCATCGATACTGCCTTCTGCGCCCATGAAAGCGCCATAGTATGCATAGCGAGGGGCTGGGCAGTGGCCTAGCATGGCGACGGCAATGTCGCGGCAGGCTGGGCCAGAAACACGAATAATACCGACGCCACCACGACCGGGAGGCGTGGCCAGGGCGGCGATGGTGTCTTGGGTATAGAGTCGGTCTGCCATGGCGTTTCTCTTTTAGGTGCAGGTGGCAAGTGAGCGTAGTGTGAGTTTTTGCCCCCTGAAACACCAGACCCCCGCAAGGGCGGGGGTCTGGGTGTTCAAGGTATCGGCTTTATTTTTTGGTTTTCATGCCTTTGCCGATACTTGGGTCCTGCTCGATTTTGCGCGTAATAAAGTACTGCTGCGCCACTGAGATAATGTTGTTGACCACCCAGTAGATCACCAGGCCCGCCGGGAACCACAGGAAGAAGAACGTAAAGATGATGGGTAGCATCTTCATGATCTTCGCCTGCATGGGATCAGGCGGCGTGGGGTTAAGCTGTTGCTGCACGAACATCGAAAGGCCCATCAGAATCGGCAGTATGAAGTACGGGTCTTTCACCGACAGATCCTGCACCCAGAAGATGAAGGGAGCGTGTCTCAGTTCAACGGATTCCAGCAACATCCAGTACAAGGCGATAAAGACGGGCATCTGTACCAGAATCGGCAAGCAGCCACCCAGAGGATTGATCTTCTCCTTCTGGTAGAACTTCATCATCTCTTGAGACATTTTCTGGCGGTCATCGCCGTACATCTCCTTGAGACGCTGCATCTCGGGGCCAAGCTTGCGCATCCGTGCCATCGACTTGTAAGCCTTGGCAGAAAGTGGGAACAGAATGGTTTTCACCAACACCGTCAACAGGACGATTGACCAACCCCAGTTGCCGACAATGTCGTGAATCTTGTCAAGCAGCCAGAAGAGCGGGTTTGCCAGGAACCACAGCCAGCCATAGTCGACCGTCAGGCGAAGGTTAGGCGCTACTTCCTCAAGATGATCCTGGACCTTGGGACCCATATAGAGAGTGGCGCCCAAGGAAGCTTCTTCTTCCGGCGCCAGCTCACTGGTGGGGCCAGCAAAGGCGACGACATTGCGGTCGCGCGAGTCTGTCGAGACGTAGTAAAGGTTCTGCTGATCCTGGGAAGGCGCCCAGGCCGAGACAAAGTAGTGCTGGATGATGGCAATCCAACCGCCTTGTGCCTCTCGATTATTGAAGTTGCCGCCTTGTATATCGTCAAAATCAATCTTTCCGTAGGTCTCTTCAGGCGTCGAAAACGCCGCACCCAGGTAGGAATTCATGCCCATACTGACGCCGCTTGACGGGTCAGGGCTGTTATCCCGAGCGAGCTGGCCGATAAAACGAGCGCTAACGGGCTCATCGGTGTTATTGGCCAAGTAGTAATTGACGTCAACAGCATAATTGCCGCGTTCGAAGGTCAGCCGCTTGATGACCTCAATGCCGTTTATCTCGGCGGTGAGGTTGACCTCAAGCTGTTCTTCGTCATCACCCAGCAGGTATTCGCTTTTCTCAGGGGTAAAGGCAATGCGATTTGCTTCCCCGTTAAGTTGCAAGCCCGAGCGTGCGACGTAACTGCGCGTTTGATTGTCGGAAAGCAGAATATAGCTGCGATCCGACTCGAGCGCCTGTTTATGCTGCGGCAAGGCGGCATACACGATATCGCCACCGTGTGGATCAATACGAACATCCAGCACGTCGGTGGTCACCGCGATGAAGTCACGGCTGTCGCTATCACTTTCGTCGCTGTTTAGCGCGTCCTGCGAAGCGGCAGTGCTATCTCCGGGAACCGACAAGTTTTCCGCGTCGTCATTGCCAGACGTACCGCCACTTCCCGACGATGCGTTGTTATCGCGTGTTTGATCTTGCGATACCTCGGACGACGGTTGATAAGACGTCTGTCCGTAATCCTGATTCCACTGTACAACCAGTAGATAGGCCAGAATGGCAAGTGGAATCAGTAATATAAGTCGTTTTACGTCCATGAGGGTTCTGCCCGCTGGGTGGTGAACATGCTAATGACGCAGTATCAATTACTCGACCCATGACACACGAAAGCCTGCCAGGCGGCAGGCCGAGGTCGAGCGATGAGGTGCCCATCAAGTAATGTGCTTTGAGCTTGCAGGTAGCGCCTTGTCTGCCTGGCTGTCGCGCCGAAGCCGTTTCCACATGCCATGGAGCTGACGATATAAAACGTCATTGTCCATGTCCTGAACGCCACGCCGAGCAAGTACCACAATATCCACTGCGGGAAGCTGGTCTTGACGTAGCCTGACTGACTCTCGAACGAGTCTTTTGAAGCGATTTCGATCAACGGCGAGCTTCACATTTTTTTTGCTGACCACGAGGCCAAGGCGGGGATGCCCGAGGGTATTCCGGCGTGCTAACGCCATAATCCCTTTACCATGTACCTTGAGATCTGCTTGCTCAAAAACGTAGCGGTAATCCCCGGCGTTAAGTAACCGAAAACACCGGGGAAACCCTTGATGTGGCACACGCAATCCGAGATCAGGCGCTCAGACGCTTACGGCCTTTGGCGCGGCGACGCGAAATAATGGCGCGGCCATTTTTGGTTGCCATACGAGCACGGAAGCCATGCGCGCGCTTGCGCTTGAGAACGCTAGGTTGAAAAGTGCGTTTCATAACTCGTTATTCCCACGTGGTTAGGACGGAAAATAAATTCCAAAAGACCCGGTCCAGTGAGGAACTAGCCGGGAGATTCAATTCAAGACCGGAAATTGTAGAGGCTTCCCGGGTTACGTGCAATTTTTTCCTTGTAAAAAATACCGCCTGTCCACGCAGGTGCCTGTCAGGGAGCACGCAATGGTGCTTGCCGGGAAGTGCACCGGCGTCCAGCCATTGGTCTTCTGCTGCCTTGTGGCTAATAGTGGGGATACATTTTGTTAACAACTGTATATTTTTCTTTAAATTCAACTATATAAAAGCTAGATGAGGTTGTGTATAAGTTGCGGAAAAGACGATGATAAGTGGTTGATTAACTGTGAGTTAATGCCCAGCGATAATGAACAGTAAGCTGTC